>CAWDHN010000013.1:0-27906 GCA_963802145.1 uncultured Rikenellaceae bacterium | reverse complement strand
AAAACCATAGCCCGTAGGGCTTAAAGTATTGTAGGCAGGAGGAATAAATAAAGACCATAGCCCGTAGGGCTTGAAGTATTGTAGAGAGGTGGGAAAAAAAGGCCATAGCCCGTAGGGCTTCAAGTGTGGTAGACAAGAAGAAAAATCAAAAACCATAGCCCGTAGGGCTTGAAGTATTGTAGAACTGAAAACGAGATATTAAAACCAAGACATGAAAAAGGGAATTACAGTTTTGATGACAGTGGTGCTGGCGGTGATGATGGCCGGATGCGCAGCATCATACATTGATTCGTCACAGGGACGCGACGGATCGTCGTTCCAGAAGGCGGTTGTAGTGGGATCGGTAAGGGCGGAGTACCTTTATATCGACCGCACATTCAAGGATGCCAACATACTGAGCCAGATGGTTGTTGACAACAACGGAAATCCGTATGACGTTGTCACGATACTCACAAAGGAGAACGAAAAAAAAGATGTCATTTTTGACATCTCCAAGTTCTATCGCAAGAAGACTTACGCGGACGATCTCGAATAGGTCTAGAGTCGTAAAGTCGTAAAGTCCATAAAGTCGAAACAGGGTAAGACATGAAAAACTGAGTTACACTGCTTACTTGTATTAAGGACAGTGTAACCCAGTCTACAGCGTGTGCCAACTCTGGCGATTTTTATCTGGCACTTTGTACCAGGCGGATGAACTCGGCGCGGTAGCCGTCGGGGTCTGAGCCGCGGGCACCGGAGGCGAGGTTGACGACCTCCTCATTGGTGACGGTGCCGCGATACTTGCTGTCGCGCAGAATCATTCCGAAGGCTGCCACGGCAGCAGAGAAGCGGTAACGGTCGGTGGTTTCACCGACTTTTTTTATGTCGGTACCGACCGTCCTGCTGAACATCTTGCTTGAGAGTTCTTCAGGGTCCTTGTAGCGCAGCTTGATGTTGCAGAGCTCCCGGGGAACATCCCTGCGGGATGGCTGCATACCGCTTTCGGGCACTTGTCGCCTACGCCAGCCTGCCTGAGGTAGTCCTTCGCCGGAATCACCGGAGTAATCCACGGCCCATGCCCTGGTAACGCAGCGGATCGACGGTTGGCAGTCCTGTTTCGTCAGAATCAGCCGGAATGATCTCATATAGAGCCGTGACCGTATGCCCCGCTCCCATCTCGCCGGCATCCTTCGTGTCGTCATTGAAATCCTTATCTGCGAGCATCCTGTTCTCGTATCCCACAAGACGGTATGCCTTGACATAGGCCGGGTTGAACTCGATCTGGAACTTGACATCCTTTGCGATGGTGAAGAGCGTGCCGCCGAACTCCTGAACCAGCACGCGCCGTGCTTCCTGGATGTTATCGATATAGGCATAGTTCCCGTTGCCCTTGTCGGCGATGATCTCCATCTTGTCGTCCTTGATGTTTCCCATCCCGAATCCCAGGACCGTCATATAAACTCCCAGTCCCCGCTTCTCCTCCACCAGTTTTTCCATTGAGGTATTATCCGACACGCCTACGTTGAAGTCGCCGTCGGTGGCGAGTATGATACGGTTGTTTCCCCCTTTGATAAAGTTCTTTTCAGCTATTTTGTAGGCCAGGGTGAGTCCCGCACCGCCAGCGGTGGAGCCTCCTGCCTGCAACTTGTCGAGCGCCTGCATGATGGCCTCCTTATTGTTGCCGGGGGTGGATTCGAGAACAACACCGGCTGCACCTGCATAGACGACCATTGCCACTCGGTCCTCTGCCCTCAGTTCACTTACAAGGAGTCCGAATGCCGACTTGAGCAGCGGCAGCTTGTTGGGTTGATCCATTGACCCTGATACATCAATGAGGAAGACGAGGTTTGAGGGCGGCAGCTCGTCCTTGTCTATGTCCTTTCCACGGAGTCCCACATGGAGGAGATAATGGCCCTTGTTCCAGGGGCAGATGCCGGCCTCGGTGTAGACTGAGAAGGGATGTTCGCCGGTGGCTTTCGGGTAGTCGTATTTAAAGTAGTTGATCATCTCCTCAATGCGCACAGCGTCGGCCGGCACCTCCTGCCCGAGGTTGATGAAGCGCCGCACGTTTGAGTACGAGGCGTTGTCGACATCGATGGAGAAGGTGGAGTAGGGATCCCTGAGCGGGTCCTTGTAGCCGTTCTCGGCCAGGCCGGCGTAAGATTCGGTGTTCTGTTCCGTGTAGGGCTGCGGCTGGTGCCATGAGGACTTTGCATAGCTTGCAGAGGGGTATCCCGCACGGTGTTCGCTTGAGACGGCATCGGCCATTTCCGTTATTACGTACTCCTCGCAGTCCTGAACCTGGACGACAACCGGTGCCTTTTCATCCTTCTTTTCCGGTTTCAGAGGTTCCATCACGATGTTGATGACGGTGCGGCCGATGATGGGTTCCTCCTTTGACTTCATCCCCTTAAGGGAAAAGAGCAGCGTTTTTGCCCCGGGGGAGGCGGTGATGGAATATTTCCCGTCAGGAGAGGTTGTGGTGCTGTTGCTGGTCTCCTTAACCATTACCGTGACGCCGCTCAAGGGGTCACCGTTGAGGCTGGTCACCTTTCCTTTTATGGTGACCTGTGCTTCCTGCCCCATTGAGGTGAGAAGCATGAATGCGATAATTGATACGATTGTTTTCATGATTATGTAATTTGAGTTTCTGTGATAAGGATGCAGAGGAAGGGACAATTCCATAAAAGGAGCTATAAAATGATTATTCCGGACTGATCGCATCCACCTGGTTTGGGGGTATGAGTAGTTATTCCGGACCAAACTGAGCCACCTGGCCGGAGTAAGTGGTTCTCAAAATCAGGAAATCGTATCTTTATGAATGATTACTAACAGCTGAACAAGGATTTGGATGCCGCCGGTATTTCTGAGGAAAAAATCAACGGATGAGAGCGACGAGGAGCTCCTGAGGCGATACAGGGAGGGTGGCGACATCGGGGTCCTGGGGAGGCTGTATGAGAGGCACATGCACCTGGTGTACGGGGTATGCCTGAAGTACCTGGAGGATAGGGAGGCGGCGAAGGATGAGGTGATGAATATCTTCGAGAAGCTGGTGACGGCGATGCCGGAACAGGAGATACTGAACTTCAAGACATGGCTTTACGTGGTGACGAAGAACCACTGCCTGATGCTGCTGCGGAGCAGGAAGAGCGAGTCGGCCCACCTGGAGACGATGCTGAGCGACCCGACATTTTTTATGGAAAGGGAGGCGGAGATGCATCCTATGGAAAACGACGGGGAGATGGATGTGAAGAGGCTGGAGGAGTGTATCGGAAGGCTGAGGGATGAGCAGAAGAAATGTATCAGGCTCTTCTATTATGAGGGGTGCGGGTACAGGGAGATTGCCACGCGGCTGGGGATGGAGGAGGGCAAGGTAAAGTCGTTTATACAGAACGGTAAACGGAATCTCAAAATATGTATGGAGAAAGGCTAAAGTCCATAAAGTCCGTAAAGTCGAAAGTCGAAAGTCGAAAGATAAGAGAGTAATGAACGAGAAAGAGAAAGATAAGAGGTTGATCATACCGAAGGATGCTTTTGAGGAGGAGGCGTCGGAAGGGCTGGGGAGACTGAGCAGGGAGGAGGCTGAGGAGGATCTTCGTGACCTGAAGTCCAGGATGGATCGGAGGCTCAGGAAACCGCGGATGATCTGGCTGCCGGCCGCTGCTGCGGTGGTGATACTGCTGGTGGCCTCGGCGCTGTACATATCGATCTTCAGGGATAGAACCGCAGGGATGCCCGGTCTCGCACGCACTGAGAAGGCCAGGGCCGACAGCACACTGACTGCCATGGCTGAAGGGGCAAAGGGAGAGACCGCCCCCGGAGACGGGGTTGAGAAGTCCAAAGCTGACACCGCACTGATTGCAATGGCCGAGCCGATACACAAGCAGGAGATCTCATTTGACCTTAGTGAAACCTCCGCAGGTTCGGTGGCCGCCAGACGTGCTGCAGAGAGTAAATCTGCCCGCCAGGCAGAGATGGCTGACAAGGATGTAATGGCTGCTGTGGCGGAACCGGATGAAGAGATGGTAGATGAGATGATTAGTGCACCAGAGAAAAATGAGATTTCGGAAGTAGTAGTTGTTATGGCAGTTGCGGAGGAGGAAATGGCAGAGGAGGTTATTGTTGAGGCCATACCGATGATGCAGAAGGCCGCGGTGAAAGCAGATGATACTGCAAAAGAAAAAGCTGCTGCCAGGCCGGCCGCAGCCGGACAGGAGGCCGGTGTGCAGGGCGCCGTCATGCCCGACAGAGAGGCATCGCCGGTGGGTGGCCGGGAGAAGTTCAGTGAGTGGGTGGCCCGCAATATCAGGTATCCTGAAGAGGTTGAACCCCGGGAACGGCAGGTGATAGTGGTTAACTTCAGGGTCAGGACCGACAGTACCATCTATAACATGAAGGCAGAGAGAACTGCCGGTGATCTCTTCACCCGGGAGGCTTTCAGGCTGCTGCGCGAGGGACCGAAGTGGCAACCGGCGGTCCGCGGCGGCAAGATCGTTGAGGAGGAGGTCAGGGTATCGATCGTGTTTAAGTAATCGGATCAAGGTGTGGATCTTCAGTCCTCATTCGGCAATCGGCAATCGCCAGTGGGCAATAGTGAAGGCAACAGTCTTCAGACTTTTTAGTACATTTGGGGAAATTTAGCAGAATGAATTTAATTACGGGAAAGCGTGTGCTGGTGACCGGCGGAGCGGGGTTTATAGGGTCATCACTGTGCCACGACCTGCTGGAGCGCGACAATGAGGTGGTCTGCCTCGATAACTTCGCAACCGGAAAGAAGGAGAACATCAAGGAGCTGAAGGGCAATCCGCACTTCAAGCTCATCGACGGCGACATCAGGGACCAGGAGGTGTGCAGGAAAGCGGTGAAGGGAGTGGACGTCGTTCTGCACCAGGCAGCGCTGGGCAGTGTGCCGAGGAGCATTGCTGATCCGGCCACAACCAACGCAGTCAATATAAACGGTTTTCTGAACATGATCATCGCAACCCGCGATGCCGGCATCAAAGCGATTTGTATATGCCTCGAGCTCATCAGTCTACGGCGACTCCACCGAGCTGCCCAAGGTTGAGGAGCGCACCGGGAAGGTGCTTTCGCCATATGCCATCACCAAGATGGTCAACGAGGAGTATGCACGCATCTTCGGCAGCCTTTACGGAATGGAGACCATCGGGCTGCGTTACTTCAACGTCTATGGCAGGAGGCAGGATCCCGAGGGGCCATATGCCGCCGTAATCCCGAAATTCACCCAGCTGTTCATGAAGTATGAGTCGCCCGTCATCAACGGTGACGGCAGCAACTCGCGCGATTTCACCTACATAGACAATGTGGTGATGGCCAACAATCTTGCAGCCACGGTTGAGAATCCGGCAGCGCTGAACCAGGCATACAATGTGGCCTGCGGCGACTCGGTGAACCTGAATGAGATGACCGCCATGCTCAGGGGTTTTCTCGCGGAGATCAATCCGAAGATCGGTAAGGTTGAGCCACAGCACGGTCCGGCCAGGGCGGGCGACATACCCCACAGCATGGCCAGCGTGGGCAAGGCGGTGAGGCTGCTGGGCTACAAGCCGCTGGTGCTCTTCCCAGAAGGGCTGAAACGAGCCGTTGAATGGTATGTTGATAACCTCTAAGTTATTGACATAATAAGTGAAGCGTTCTTTTTTATCTTTGTAATTATTGGTAAAATCTTTTTGGCCGTTCTCGGCCTAAGAATCACACATACAGTACGTTGGACGCTATCCGCAGTGTGACTGACGGACCGGAGGATTACATATAATCATGTTAATCCAGGGGGAAAGGTATATCAAACAGCAAATTCAGCATAACAGAGATGAAGGTAATTATCTTATGCGGCGGCATGGGTACACGTCTCCGTGAGGAGACCGAGTACAAGCCGAAACCCATGGTTGAGATAGGCGGAAGGCCTATACTCTGGCACATCATGAAACATTACGCCCACCACGGGTTCAATGATTTCATCCTGGCACTCGGATATAAGGGCAACATAATCAGGGAATACTTCCTGAATTACTTCGCCTACAACTCAGATATCACGGTCGATCTCGGAAGCGGAGGGAAGGTACGCCATCACAATGACACCATAAGGGAAGACTGGAAGGTGACACTGGTTGAGACGGGGGCGGAGACCATGACAGGGTACAGGGTTAAGAGCGCAGCCAGGTTCATCGACGGGGATAACTTCATGGTAACCTACGGCGATGCCGTATCGGATACCGATCTTCGCAGTTTGTATGAATTCCACCTGTCGCACGGGCTGAAGGGCACAGTGACCGGGGTCTTTCCGCCGTCGCGTTTCGGTGATCTTGTCACTGCCGGAGAGCGGGTGGTGAGTTTCAATGAAAAGTCGGACCATCAGGAGCACCGTGAACCGATCAACGGGGGTTATTTTGTCTTCAGGCGGGAGTTCCTCGATATGATACCTGACGACCCGTCGGCCGACCTTGAGCGTATACCGATGAGAATGCTGACGGAGGAGAAGCAGCTTGCGGTCTACCGCCACAAGGGCTTCTGGCAGTGCATGGACACCTACAGGGATAACCAGTTGCTTGAGAAGATGTGGAAGGAGAATCCGGTATGGAAACTATGGGATTGACGGAGAGTTTTTACCGGGGCAAAAAGGTACTGGTCACCGGTCACACAGGCTTCAAGGGTTCCTGGCTTACCATCTGGCTGAACCTCATGGGTGCCGATACTGCCGGCATTGCCCTTGATCCGGCAAACGACAACGACCTGTTTAACCTGGCAGATATGAAGGGGAGGATCAGGGATTACAGGGCGGACATAAGGAACAGGGCAGAGGTAGAGAGGATTTTCGAGGCCGAGAACCCTGAGATTGTCTTCCACCTTGCTGCGCAGTCGCTTGTATTGCCCAGTTACAATGATCCGGTTTCGACATTTGAAACCAATTTCATGGGGACGGTAAATCTCCTGGAGGCTTGCCGCAACAGCGGTTCAGTCAGCCAGGTGGTCGTTGTCACTTCGGACAAGGTATACGAGAACAGGGAGGAGCCGAGGGGCTACAATGAGCAGGATCCGCTCGGAGGATATGACCCGTACAGTGCAAGCAAGGCCGGCGCGGAGATAGCATGTCAGTCGTACCGAAGGTCATACTTCGCAAAGAATGACGGTGCCGGACGGAAGCTGTCATTATCGACGGCAAGGGCAGGAAACGTCATAGGAGGAGGAGACCGTTCCGCAGACAGAATAGTGCCTGACTGTATAAGAGCCTTTGAGAAGGGCCTTCCCATCCAGGTCAGGAATCCCGATTCAGTCAGGCCATGGCAGCATGTGCTCGAGCCGCTGGGGGGTTACCTGTTGCTCTGCCGCAGGATGGCAGAAGATCCGTACAGGTATGCCGGAGCATGGAACTTCGGGCCTGACAATGGAGGAGCCGTGAGCGTGGGCGAACTGGTAAGCACTTTCATCAGGCACTGGGGCTCCGGAGCAATGGACATCTCAGGAGAGCAGAAGAAATTTCACGAGGCCGGCATCCTGATGCTCGATATTTCCAAATCGGTTACTTACCTGGGCTGGAAGCCTCTGCTGACCCTTGATGAGGCGGTGAAGATGACTGCAGAGTGGTACAGGAGCTCCGGGAGCAGGGATCCCTACACGCTATGCGTTGAACAGATTGAGGAGTACACAAAGAGATGGAATTCCGTGAGCTTGACATAGCCGGCCTGTTTGAGATCACCCTCTCTCCTTTCACTGATGAGAGGGGTTTTTTCATGCGTGTATATGATGCAGATGAGTTTGCCAGGGCCGGCCTGCACAGGGAGTGGGTTCAGGAGAACCATTCCCGGTCGGTAAGAAAAGGGGTGATAAGAGGACTTCATTTTCAGCGTGAGCCTTATGCCGAGACGAAGCTGGTGCGGTGCATCAGGGGCAGAGTCTTCGATGTGGCCGTTGACCTGAGGCCGGGGTCGCCCGACTTCGGACGGTGGAGAGGAGTTGTTTTATCGGAGGAGAACAGGAAGATGCTCTATATCCCAAAGGGTTTCGGCCATGGTTTCTGCACCATGAGTGACCTCAGCGAGGTGGTTTACAAGGTCGACAACAGGTATTCCCCCGATAATGAATCAGGGATACTGTGGAGTGACACGGACCTAGCCATTGAGTGGCCGCTCGAGGGCGAGCCGGTGGTGTCAGCAAAGGACAGCCGGAACATGACCTTCAGGGAATATTCTGACATTTGCCGGCGCGGGAATAGGGGATTCCTTCGCGGCTGAGCGTATGTATAAACCGGGTTAACATAACTTACCGAATGAGATGAGTGAAAATCGTTCCATGAACATACGGTTATTCAAGCCTTCCCTGGGCTGGGAGGAGCTTGAGGCAATCAGGGAGGCCTTTGAACGGGCGTGGGTGGGCCTCGGGCCGAAGGTCTCTGAGTTTGAGGCGGAGTGGGAGAAGTTCACGGGTGCCGGGATGGCTGTCGCTGTCAACTCCGCCACTGCAGCCCTGCATCTGGCGTTGGCCTGCTTCCGGTTCCCGGAGGGAAAGAAGGTGATGGTGCCATCACTTACATTCTCTTCAACGGCCTCGGCGGTGCTCTATAACCGTCTCATACCAGTCTTTGTCGATTTCAGATCCCTTGACACTGGGAATGGACCTTGCGGATGCCGAAAGAAAGTATGACAGCGACTGTGTTGCCATCATGCCGGTCCATTACGCCGGTCACCCGGTGGAGATGGAGGGGGTTATATCATGGGCGCGGGCCAGGGGGATGAAGATAGTGGAGGACTGTGCCCACACCGCCGGCGGCATTTACAGGGGCCGGATGCTCGGAACATGGGGTGACATAGGCTGTTTCTCCTTTGAGGAGAAGAAGCTCATGACCACAGGTGACGGAGGGATGATGGTTACCGACGATCCGGAGCTGTTCAGGGATGTCAGGGCCATGCGCTGGGTTGGTATCGACAAGGATAACTGGAAGAGCGCCGGCAGGTACACCGCGGAGGACAGCGATGCCATGCACTGGTACTATGAGCTGAACGTGCTGGGGTACAAGTACAACATGAATGACCTGGCCGCCTCGATAGGGCTGGCGCAGCTAAAGAAGCTGCCGGGGTTCAACAGGAGGCGGTCTGAGATAATAAGGCATTATCTTGACGGTATTGGGTGGAAAAAGGGCATTGAGCCCCTTCTTCCTTTTGAGCCCGAGAGCTATCCATACCAGATGTTCGGCATCAGGCATGACAGGAGGAATGAGATGATACTTCACCTCAAGTCAAAGGGTATCGCCACGGGCTGTCACTATACGCCCTTGAGCATGCAGCCTCTCTTCAGTCTGTACCCGCCGCGGTGCCCCTTCATCGAGGTCGAGCACAACAGGTTCATAACGTTGCCGTTGCATGCCGACCTCACTGACGATGAGGTGTCATATGTCATTGATGCCATAAACGGATTCGGCACAGATGAAAGTTCAGCGGCTCACTGACGGGGATGATCAGCAAGTGAAGGAGTTCCTGAGGGACACATTCTCCTCACCCACGCACTGGCCGCGATGGAACCGCCTGGTGAGCAGGTATCACAAAACGGACTTTTACTATTTCGGACTGTCTGACGGCGACAGGTTACTGGCTGTTTTCCCGGTACACGAAGTGAGAGCGGGCATGCTGACAGGGCTCTTTTCAGGGCAGTTCCATTACATCCCTTACGGAGGATGGCTGACGGCAACAGGTGCCGGGGGAAGTGTATCAGAGATACCCGTTATGGCCGGCGGCAGGCTTGAATGCTTTGCCCTCCCGGCTGTGAAGGAGTTTGAATGCCGTTATCCGAAAGCAACCAGGTCATTCAGCACAATGATTGTTGACCTCGCCAGGGATGAGAGTGCAATATGGAGCGAGTCGGTCGACTCCAAGAGGCGGAACATGATCAGGAAAGCCATGAAATCAGATGTCAGCGTGGTTCACGGGAAGGCGATCATGGATGACTTCTTAAGGCTGTATGATGACAGCGCCCGCCATAATGGCCTGACGCCCATGGGAAGGGAGTTCCTGTCGGAACTGGCTGGAGGTGAAGAGGATCTGTGTTTCATTCCGTTTGTTGCCTATGCCGGGGGAAGGCCGGTTGGTGCCCTCGGGCTGATCCATGACAAGGACTACGCCATTTACTGGCTCGGGGCGACCGACAGGCATGCGGCCGGCCTTGGCCAGGGAAGAGATGCTGCAGTGGGAGGCTATCCGCTACAGCAGGGTTAGCGGCTGCAGGTATTATGACCTCTGCTATGCAGACAGTGAGAGGCTCCCCGGTATCTTCGGGTTTAAAAAAGGCTTCTCCGATATGACGGTACCGGTTCCTTACCTGCATCGCAGGCCGGTTCTTTACAGGGTTTTAAATAAAATAAAAGGAAGATGATCAAGGCAGTTCCGGGTTTCATGAAGACTCTTCTGTGGAATATCCGCATGCGGAGAAAATATTCCCGGGGAAACAGGATGGGGAGAAGGGTCATGTTCTCAAGAGATACGGTGATCGGATCGGGATGCAATATCGGTGATGACGTTGTCTTCGGGAGAGGTGTCAGGCTGGGCAATAATGTAACCATTGGTGCGGGGGCGGTGCTGGAACGGATGGAGGTGAATGACAACAGCGTGGTTGAGGGAAGGGTGATTATTACCGGGCATGGCGTAGGGACCATCAGGGTAGGGAGAGAGTCTTTCATAGGGCACAACACCGTGCTCGACTTCAGTGACAACATCACCATTGGTGATTATGTGCATGTGGGCTACAACCAGTTCTGGACCCACTCAAGCGCGATGCAGGCGTTACGGGGCAATCGCCTTTCTGACAAGGACAAGAGATACCGGCCCACGGCCCCGATTGTCATTGAAAACAATGTATATGTCGGTGTGCAAAGTACCATTTATCCGGGAATCACGATAAGTCATCACGCCATAATTGCACCCAATTCAGCCGTTACAAAGGATGTGGAATCATTTACACTGGTCGGAGGAGCTCCTGCGAAGTTTATAAAGAGTCTTAAAGAGAAAGATTGGACGGCCTGAAGGAAAAAACCGTTAAGGGGATATCCTGGAGTATGGCAGAGCAATTCGGACTTCAGGGTTTACGGCTGATAGTAGGATTGGTCCTGGCACGCATACTTACACCTGCTGATTACGGCCTTGTGGGTATGGTAGCTGTGTTCTTTGCTATCGGTCAGGTCTTTATTGACGGGGGTTTTTCGATTTCTTATATCCAGAAGAAGGAGGTAAGTGCAGAGGATGCAAATACTGTTTTCTACACTAATCTGGTTACCAGCCTTCTGGTGTATGCCATATTCTGGTTTGCTGCCCCGGGCATAAGCCGGTTTTACAATCAGCCACAATTGGTGGATCTGACGAGAGTTCTGTCTATTATATTGATAATAAACTCATTTAACATTATACAGGTAGCCCAGTTAACCAGGGCTGTGGATTTTAAAAGAAAGACCCGGATATCACTTGCTTCCACACTGGGGTCAGGCATTCTTGGGATATTGTCGGCTCTTAACGGTTATGGAGTATGGAGTCTTGTGATACAGCAGATTGCCGGCAGGCTTTTTTCAACTGTCGGATACTGGATCACCACCAGGTGGAAACCAGGATTTACATACTCTGCCACCTCATTCATGAAGATGTTTTCATTTGGTGCCTGGGCACTGGCTTCTAACCTGTTACGGACACTTTTTGACAATATTTACACACTCACCATAGGGAGGTTGTTTCCAGTGGCCCAGGTGGGATACTACACGAAGGCTCAGCAGTTTCAGATGCTGGCATCACAGAACCTGGTATCGGCAATAGGTGCTGTCTCCTTTCCGGTTCTGTCCAAGCTGCAGGATGATGTGTTACAACTGACTGCTGCCATGAAGAAATTCATCAGAAGCTCACTCTTCTTTATCATACCTCTGATGATAACCCTTTTCATTACAGCAAGGCCATTCACCATTATTTTCCTTACGGAGAAATGGGCCCCGATGATCCCGTTGCTTAAACTCCTCTGCCTCGCAGGCATTCTGTATCCCATACATATGATCAATGTGCAGGCCCTGACAGCGTGTGGCAGGATAAGACAGGGGTTTATTTCCGAACTGATAAAGAATGGTATGCGTATAGCAAACATTGTAATCATGTCGCGATACAGCGTGATTCATATTGTGGCCGGCGAGGTGGTCGTATCTACCCTTTCATTGTTCGTCAACACTGTCTTTATCAGAAAATATACCGGTTATGGATTACTGAAGCAGATGGTTGATTTGCGGCAGCTTATCCTCGGAGGTATTGCAGCGGCCCTGGCGGGTCAGATTGTCTATTCTCTTTCATCGTCATTGTGGCTATGCCTGATTTCAGGGAGCATTACTGTAATGACCGTTTTCTTCTCCTTTCAATTCTTCTTTAACAGGGCACTGTTTGAGGAACTTTGGGGTTTCAGGAAATTATATGTCAGAAACCAGTGATGTTGCGTTGAACCACGGGCCCATGATCAGTGTCTGCATGATCACCTATAATCACGGGCCTTACATTGCCCGGGCTATTGAGGGGATCATGGCCCAGGAGTTACCTTACATCTATGAGCTGATTATCGGGGAGGATCATTCAACTGACAGCACCAGGAAGACATGCCTCTATTTTGAAAGGATGCATCCTGGCGTGATTAGGGTTCTCGGGTCTGAGACCAATCTTGGTATAACAGGAAATTTTGCCCGTACTCTTGCAGCATGCAGTGGAAAGTATATAGCCATATGTGAGGGTGACGATTTCTGGACGGACAATTCGAAGCTACACAAACAGGTCAGGTTTCTGGAAGAGCACCCTGAGTTCGCAATGATTTCCGGAAGAGTGGATATGGTGAATGAGCAGGGCCTCACTCCGGCTGACACCAGCCAGCTGGAGGAACAACTTCTCAGGATTAGGAGGGTCCCGGGTTTCTTCGATCTCCTGGAATACAACATGATCAATACTCCCACCGTATGCATCAGGAAGGATGTTATGACCAGGCTCTCAGATGAGGTGTCAACCCGAAAGCTTTGGTACTCTGTCGATTACTGGTACTGGCTGAGGATTGCATCACAATACAGGATATTTATAGCGGATGAGATATATGCATCATACAGGGTTCATGCTGACGGTGTAAGCAGGAAAGGTAATTTCCTTCGAAAAAGGATGCCCCGGATCAGGTATGATGCAATCAGTCATTATTGTGCAGAGCACAAGGCTGTTCCTCCTGCTGAAAAGGCCGTCCTCTTTGCATCAATGGCAGGTATTGTGAACGGAAAGGACAGCGACTTATGGCTGAGGTTCCTTTCAGCCCTATGGTGTATGGTGAATATCACTTCATTCAGCGCCTGGATAAGGCTCAGGCTGAAACTGATCAGGTAGATGTTGAAAGCCAGTCGTGACATACTAAAGATCCCTGATTACCCCCTGAAGGGTGCCCTGTATCTGTATGGGCTGTTCTTCCTGCTGATATTGATCTACTACATACTCCCGGTGCCGTTCAGGTACATTGCATCGATGACCCTGCTGATTCTCTTTATTTTATCAAAAGAGGATTACTGGTGGCTTGCACTCTTTTTCATCCTTTATTCAGGTCCATGGGGATTATTTGCGGAAAATACCCGCGATGCTGCAGTAGGGATTCCACTGTTCAGCCTTGGTGCAGGGTTCTCTTTTTCTTTCATCCAGATTTTTTTCATAATCTCATTTCTGAAAGCACTTTATGTCTCTCCCCGCTTCCTCTCAATCTTCAGGTCTCATTTTCAGTTACTTTTCGTATACTTTGCAATTCTGCTTCTGATTGCAATTTTTTACGGTACCAACCCGGGAATTATCTTTGATGACCTGAAAGTGACAGTTTTCTGGGGATTTATTTTTGTCCTGCCTGCACTTATCAGAAAGCCATCAGAAGCATACAAGTTTCTGTTCCTGATCTTACCGGTTGTTTTTCTTGTTTTTATCGATGCGGTCTATTTTCTTTTCACCGGGGGTGGATATATTTATTACCTGATCTATTCGGCATCTCCGGTGCGCGATTTCGAGTTGATGGCAGGGCTTGACCCGGAGGCTAACATCAGGTTTGCTCCATACGGCTGGCATGCTGTTTTACTGGGTTATATTGTCAGTCTTGCTCTTGCACAGATTGACAGGAGGCATTCTATATTCCTTCTGCTGACGGCGATTACTGCATTTGCGGTGGTAATTATTTCAGCCACCCGATCATGGTTCATTATCTTCGGACTAATAGCACTTTTTACCATCTGGCGGTCAAAAAAGATCAAAGCAATGATTGTTCTCTCAGGCATGTTCCTCCTGCTCTTCTTTGTCCTGTTCTCAGAGTCCTCCATCTCTAAAGAGATTTTTGGCGGTTCGCTTAAGAGGATTATGACTGTATTTGAGATAGACAGAGGGGGATCTTATCTGCCCGAATCGATGGAAACCAAGTTTTCAGTTCGTCTTCCGCCCCAGATTGAACTCATCAGGCAAAATCCAATAACTGGATGGGGCTTCACTGAGAACAGGGGGGATGTCGATGTGGGGATCTTCGGTCATATTGTAGAAGTTGGCCTGGCAGGCCTGGCTCTCTTCATCTATTTATGGTATGATTTCATAAGAATTACCGGTGCTGCAGTCAGAGATCACGGGATTCCCTTCCAGTACAGAAACATGATTGCTGTAATCCTTGCTGGTTTCATTGGTTTGCTTGTATCGCATTTCACGACCAACCAGATATTTGGACTTACTTATTACACGGTATTAATACCGATCTATTTCTGGATTACCGACATGTTCCTGAGGAACGTATTTTCATACAGGGTAATAAGAAACACTCAATGATAATTAAAAAGTGGGCCGGTATAATGGCAGGCATTATGTTTTATCTGTCAGCAGGGGCTAAAAAGTACCATGATGTGAAGGATACTAAAAGTCGCATGCTTATGTTGACTGATCATCTTCGCTGGATATTGAGGGAGGGGGAGTTCAACTTCCATTATTACTCCCAGGGGTTAAATGCAAAGGGAACAGACATCGCAGGATTCATGGGTAAAAGAACTTTCTCCAGATACAGGCATCTGTATTGCGAGCTTGTCGGTAGTCATTCCTTCGGAGAGACATCAGGGTCTGAGGATATCCTGATCAAGGATAAGTTTTATTGTTCAGCCATTCTCAGGGCAGGAGGTTTCAATACTATAGACAATCTGTTCTTAATATTTAACGGCAATTTCCATTCGATGATTGAGGCCGGGGCCTTTACCGCACTGGAAGACGGAGATTATTTTCTGAAGAACACCATGATGGAAAGCGGGTACGGGGTCATCGGGTTTTCAGTGAACAGCGGGGCAATAGTTCTTTCGGACGGCAGATCAGGCATGGCTGTTATTGAGGAGATAACCTCAAGGGGCAGATGGATAGTCCAGAAAAAAATTTTACCCCACACTGCAATCCGATCGGTAAACGGTACAGCTCTCAACACGACCAGACTCTATACCATCAGCACCATAAGCGGAATTCAATTTCTGGGAGGATACCAGGCCTTTGCCACCGGCAGTTCTGAGACTGATTCCTGGCAGCATGGCTCTGTCTATGTTGCCATTGATCCATTCAATAACCGGCTGGGCAGGTTTGGTATAACAAGTCAATCGGATCTGCGGGAGGGAGTGATTTTTCAACACCCTGATTCGGAGGTTGTTTTTGAGGGTTATGAACTTCCGTTTTTGAAAGAGTCTGTTGCCTTATGCTGCAAAGCCCACTCTCTCTTTGACCGGGCTTTTATTATCGGATGGGACATTGCAATTACTGAAGAAGGACCGATAATTGTTGAAGCGAATGAAAATCCCGGGATTAATGTGCTGCAGTGCTTTGAAGGAGGAATCCGAAGAAGAGTGAAAGAGACATACCGGGAATTGAAAAGAAAATATAATGGATAGGGGAAATGTGGCAGTTGTTCTCCTGAACTTCAATCAATGGGAGATGACTGCTCAGTGTGTTGAATCAATATTGAAATCGGATTATCCTGATTTCAGGGTGTTACTGATTGAAAACGGATCATACAGCCAGGATGATTATGAAAGATTAATGAACATCAGTTCGGATAGATGTGATTTGGTACACCTGGAAGAAAACCTGGGTTATGTTGGTGGAATGAATTATGGGATGAAACTGGCATCTGAGAGAGGCTTCGATTTCTTCCTGGTGATGAATAACGATGCTGTGATAGCTTCGGATTCTATAAGCCGGATGATTGAGTGTTCAGAGAAATACGGGCATCGCTGCATTGTCACCGGCAAGGTTTACCACTACGACAGGCCCGGTGTCATACAGCATATCGGGTATGAGTTCACCGACAGGAAGAATCTGCGGATGAGACGCCTTGCGGAGGATGTGGAAGACAAGGGGCAATGGGACATGGAGCGTGAGATGGATATGATTGACGACATATTCTGGTTATTTCCCAATGAACTGTACAAAAGGATCGGAGGCTACTCAAGGTACTTCTGGTTCAATGCCGAGCAGGCTGACCTGGCACTGAGGGCCGTGAAGGCAGGCTACAAACTGGTCTACACACCTGATGCCAGGCTGTGGCACATGGGGAGCATCAGCATCGGCGGCAGGGGTAAAAATCCGAGGCTCGCCTATTATGACCTTCAGGGGTCGCTTGTCTTCAGGTTCCTTCATCTCAGCCCACCCAGGTTCATACTCTATTATATCAGCGTGATCTTCAACATAATAAGAGGGTACCTGAAGCACTTCGCAAAGCTGCTGGCAGGACGGGAGACAGACGGGCGAATGCCCTTTGCGGG
Source organism: uncultured Rikenellaceae bacterium (assembly GCA_963802145.1). Taxonomy (GTDB): domain Bacteria; phylum Bacteroidota; class Bacteroidia; order Bacteroidales; family VadinHA17; genus SR-FBR-E99. The sequence goes on along the minus strand of CAWDHN010000013.1, from coordinate 11,132 downwards.
GTTGAGGGCCCTGCTATGGTTCAACGGATGGTTTTTCTCGAGAGGAGAAAACAACGGAGCAAATCCGTTTGCATGAACATGTAAGATGAAGAAAACCCGGTTCTATTATTTTGCCCCCCTCGACTTTGACACGGTCTTCAGGACCCAGGTCATAGGGTGGGTAAACATATTCAGGGATAAGGGCCTTGACTGGACGGTTGTAAAGATCAATCCTGTCAGGAGGTTTTCCTTCAGCAGGGTTAGGGCTGACAGGAGGGGAATAAGGGAGTTGTACGAAGGCAGGCTTGCATTCCTGTTTACCCTGCCCGAGAAGCTGCCGGTAACCCGGTTGCTGAACACGCTTATGATGCTTGCCCTGGTTGCCCCGGCGCTCTTCTCACGGAAGAGTGTCATCATTCAGATCCGGTCGGCGGCCTTTCACAGGTCAATTGCGGCCCTGAAGTCATTAACCGGCGGCAGGGTCAGGATCATTTATGATTCCCGGGCTGCAGCTGCCGAGGAGTATCTTTACAACCGGAAAGAAGAGGATCAGGCTGCATTAAAGGTCTACAGGAAGCTGCAGGAGAATGACCGCCGGATGACGGAGGTGGCTGACAGGGTCTTCTGTGTCAGCAGCGCACTTGCCGATTATCATATGAAGCAGCTGCAAGATACGGCGGGGAGCGGCAGGTTCGTCAGTTATCCGGGCAATGCAGACAGCTGGTACTTCTTTTATTCCGGGTCACTGAGAGAGAGCATGAGAAGCAGCCTGGGGCTGGAGAACAGTTTTCTGGTGGTCTATTCCGGGGGACTCGAGATGCCCTGGCATAAGCCTGAACTGCTGTTCGAGTTCTTTTCCCGGATCTCCATCCTTGAAGAGAATGCAGTGCTGCTTCTCCTGACCAATGACACCTCAATTGCTGAAAGGTATGCAGCTGAATATGGTATCCGGGGCGACCGGATAAGGATTGTGTCGGCTGACAACAGGAAGGTGCACACCTATCTGAACGCGGCCGACCTTGCGACGCTGTTCCGTGACAGGGATATCATGAACAGGGTCGCATCACCGACCAAGTTTGCAGAGTACATCCTGTGCGGCCTGCCTGTGGCCATCTCGCCTGAAGTGGGAGATGCGTCATCTTTGATTGAGGAGACCGGCTGGGGACTTATCTGTGACGGTCCCCCTGAAATCAGTCCTGAAGAGTGGCGGCTCAGAAAGGCCGGATGGCACTCTGACAGGGAGGCTATAGCTGCGTACGGTGCCGCACATCTGTCAAAGCAGGCAATAGTGGAGAGGGTCATGCAGGAGTATGAGGCGATGCAGGCTTAGCCTGTTCCGCAACGGGGTCTCCGGCATGCCGTTAGCCGGCCAGGGCTGCCGGTTTAATTACCTGATGGGAGTAAAAAACAAAATATCAGTATTGTGGTTAACCTGATTTTTTCGGGTGATTTTGCACCCCTTACAAACAAAGCGGACCTCTCTGAAGATCATTTCAGTGAGGTGTCACATCTCCTTGGCGGTTGCGACCTGCATATCACCAACCTTGAATGTCCGCTGACTGCCTCGCGCAGGTCTGTTGCCAAGTCGGGCCCCTCGGTCAGGGCGGAGCCTGAGTCTGTTGAGCTGCTCAGGCAGGCAGGGGCAGGGCTGGTGTGCATGGCCAACAATCACATTTTTGACTACGGGGAGGAGGGTATAGATGAGACGGTTCAGATATGCACGGAGAACGGTATAAGTGTTGCGGGGATAATCAGGGGGGGTGATCCGGTAACGGCTTCAGTGATTAAGGAGATCAACGGAACCAGGATCGGCTTCCTGAATTACTGCGAGCATGAGTTCAGTGTGCGGGAGAGGGGCCTCACCGGAGCCAACGGCTATGATCCGGCAGATGCGTTCAATGACATCAGACGGATGAGGGGAATGACTGATTACGTCATTGTTGTCTATCACGGTGGCAATGAGTATTACCCCCTTCCGCGTCCCGGCCTGAAAAAGGATTTTCATTTCCTCGCCGATGCAGGAGCCGATGCCGTTATCGGGCATCACACCCACGTCATCAGCGGTTATGAGATCCACAACGGCAAGCCCCTGGTATACAGTCTCGGCAACTTCTTCTTTCCCTACCCGGGTGAGCCGGAGTCGTGGCATAGAGGTGTGCTCTGCCGGCTGACGATAGATGAAACGGTTACAATGAAGCTCGTCCCGGTAATACAGTGCAGGGATGGATCCGGAGTCGTCATGCCGTCACCCGGAGAAGAGTCGGAGATCCATTCGGAGATTGACCGGTTGTCAGCCATAATAATGAACGACGCGGAGCTCGGGAAGAGCTGGAGTGAATATGCAAGGACCACCGGAGCGGGACTGGCGTACCGGGTTCTTTACCCGACCAGAGCTGATAAACTACTGCTTAAGATACCTTTTCTGAGACGTTTTGTAAGCAGCAGCGAAAGGCACAGGTCACTGCTGAACGTTCTGAGGTGCCGTTCACTGGAGCAGTTGCTTATTGACAATATAAAATCAAGGTTATGATTGCAGGCATACACAATACCTGGCCGCACAAGCCGGATTATATCAGCGACGTTTACCGGCAGATACTTAAGGCCAATAACATTGAATACCTGGATCTCGACAGCAGCAGTCCCGATTTCATTGAACAGGTCAGGCGGGTCGACTTTTTCATCTACCGGTGGGCCCACACCGATTACCATCATCAGCATGCACCGACGATCATCCCGGTCATAGAGCGCTTTTACCGCAAGAAATGCTTTCCCGACTGGAATACCTGCTGGCATTATGATGACAAGATCAAGCAGTCGATGATGCTTGAGGCCGGGGGTTTCCCGTGTTGCAGCTACCATGCCTTCTGGCATATGGATGAGGCGGAAGCCTGGTTAAGGTCAAACACGGAGTGGCCTGTCGTATTTAAGCTGAAGGCCGGATCGGGGTCAATGAATGTAAGGCTGCTGAAGACACGAGGCCAGGCCCTTAAATATCTCAGGAAGTCCTTTTTAAGAGGCTTTCCGGCCGATTTCCACGGCCTGCGCAATACCCTGAAGACCTATAACTACAATATTTACAAGACGGGGAGAGACCTGCTCAAGAGCTTCTACCTGAGGTATCTGTCGAGGAGGCTCAATCCTTACTGGGTGAGGCAGCGCAACTATTTCTACTTTCAGAAGTACTATCCGGGAAACGATTACGACACACGGGTACAGATTACGGGCTCAAGAGCCTATGCCTTCATCAGGTATAACCGGCCCGGCGATTTCCGTGCATCTGGCAGCAACCGGTGGTCTATTGACCGGGAGAAGATTGATATGGAATTCGTGAAGATCGCGTTTGCGGTCTCCCGGACCTACGGCTTTCAGTCGATGGCCTATGATTTCATCTATGATGAGAAGAGGAAGCCGGCTATCGTGGAGATGAGCTACTGCTTCGGTGACTATCCGGAGTTCTCAAACGGTTACTGGGACGAATCGCTTACATGGCATGAGGGAAGGTTCCTGCCTCAGTATTTTGAACTGGCGGATCTTCTCGGGATCAATGACCTGATACTGCCTGATTGGGTAAAGCCATCCTCGTCTTACAGGGATGTGGATGTAAACCGATGAACAGGAAGATTGCCTTTTCAACCGATTCTCTTGCAAGAGGGGGAAGGAGAGACAGATGGCGATAATGGCCAGGGCGCTGCTTGACAGCGGTTATGACCTTATCTTCATTGCCAAGAGAACCGACGGGGAGAGCAACTATTTCGTAGAGTACGGGCTGGATATCAGCCTGGTAAAGGTATATCGCAGTTTTTCGGATTTCACTTCGGTGGTGGCTGGTTTCAGGCCTGAAATTGTCATGTCATGGGACGCAAAGAGCTCCTTTTACAACCTGCTCATTTATCGTAAACACCGATATGTCTTCATTAACGGCTCCATCAGGCACGGGATACGGCTGTTCACGCCCGGTAATCTCTTCCGCTCCATCGTCTGCCGGCTGTCGCCCTGGTTGATTGCTAACTCTGTTGCCGGACTGAAGGCCAACCACCTCAGTGCCGGTCCCCGGCGGTTTGTGCTATACAATGGGGTTGAGAGCCGTTTTGTCAACAGCCTTACCGCAGCTGAAAGAGAGAGCTTACGGGAACGTATAATCCCCGGTTACGGCAGCAGGAGAGCGAGGGTTTTTATCTCCGTGGCCAATTTTGTTCCGTTCAAGGATTATTTCACCGTCATAAAGGCCCTGGCAAGATACAGGGCGCACGAGGATTTCCTGTATGTTATCGTCGGAGAGGGGCCGCTGAGAAAAGAGGTTGAGGAAGCGGTAAGGGCATCCAGCCTTGAAGAGAATGTGATATTTACGGGCAGAACCACCAATATAAGGGATCTGCTTTTCGTGTCGGACCTCTATATACACTCCTCCCGGGGCGAAGGGGTGTCCAATGCGATTCTCGAGGCTATGCAGGCAGGACTGCCGGTAATAACAACTGATACAGGAGGGGTAAGGGAGACAGTCTTCCCTGGATCATCACTCGTGTATGGTTACGGCAATGAAGATGCCCTGTACGACTGTCTGCTCGGGTCAGCCCGGTTGCCCGGCCCGGCAGCAGAGAAGCCTCCGGGCTATTATAAACACCTCGGCATGTTCTCTGAGGAGAGTACTGATCTCCCGGTTCTTCGGAATAATTGACAACATCAGCGGGCAGGCCGGCTGAGACTCAGATTTAACCTGTCACCCGGCTGAAATCCGGATTTTACCTGTCATCAGGCTGCACTTACGTTTTTTGCGTTCAACAGGCAACATGGGACTTTACTCACTTATACGGTCATTCCTTTCCGGCGGCTCCAGGGGCAGGCTCACCAGGTTTCTGTATGTCACCGGACTGAAGCCGAGGATCAACCGCAGGGCGCGGTCGCCCTTCACTGCGGGAACGGTTGTCCTCTCGGCTGATTTTGAGATGGCATGGGCGTTCAGGTTTTCACGGACAAGAGGCGCTGAGGCAGTTGAAAAGGGGATGCTGGAGAGAAAAAACGTTCCCCTCCTGCTTGCAATGCTTGAAAAGCATAACCTGCCGGTTACATGGGCTACCGTAGGGCACCTGTTGTTGCATGAGTGCCGGCGCGGAGATGACGGCAGAGCACATCCGGAGATGCCAAGACCCCGTTTCTTCAGTAACCGGAACTGGGATTACAGTGAAGGCGACTGGTACGGCCACGATCCGTGCACTGATCTCTGGCGTGATCCCGCCTGGTATGCATCCGATCTGGTTGACATGATATTGCAATCTGGGGTGGGGCATGAGATAGGGTGTCACTCCTTCTCGCACGCCGACTTCACCTATGCTCACTGCACGAAGGAGCTGGCTGATGCAGAGCTTGACGGGTGCATCAGGGCCGCAGCAGTGAAGGATGTGAAACTGAGCAGCATGGTCTTCCCGGGGGGCACCTTCGGTAACTATGAGAGCCTGAAGGAAAGGGGATTCACATGCTACCGCCTACCGATGAAGTATCACCTCGATCTTTGTTACCGTGACGAGTTCGGGCTGGTGGCTATCCCGAGTTCGCTGGGACTGGGAAGGGACCAGTACGGCTGGTCGCCGGAATTCCATATCAGGGTCATTGAACAGTTCCTTAAGAAAGCGGCCAGGCATAAGCTGATATGCCATTTCTGGTTCCATCCGTCAGTGGACCAGTGGTATCTTGACAGGGTGATGCCTTCCGTGCTGGAGCTTATTGCCGCTTATCGCGACAGCAAGAGGGTTACGGTCAAAACGATGGGGGAGCTGGCAAGGGACTACCTTCGCCTGACTGAGTAACACCGGTGGTTCATATCCCCGTGAAAGGATGATAAACTTTATTCTGGAAATACCCACAGAGAGGATCGTAAAAGATACCGGGAGTCTATTTCTCAGGAAGCCTCCCCGTGCAATGCAATGGGAGAATGAAAGCCTTGAGTTTGTAGCGTGGGGAGACCCGGTGCTGGCTTGTACCCTGGCGGAGGCAAAGGAGAGAATTGCATCACCCGTTGATGTGGTAAACACGATCAGGGGGCATTATTATTTCCTGCTCCGGACAAAAGAGACAGGCGGGCTGTATGCCGGCAATTCGCTCTTCAGCATTCTGCCGGTCTACTACTGCGTTACCGGAGAGAGCGTTGTCCTCTCTGACAACGCCTTCACACTAGGCAGCCATACAGGCAACGAAGGTCCGTGCACCAGGTTTGTCCTTGAGACAGTCCTGTTCGGTTATCCCCTCTTTAACAGCACTCTGTTTAATGGGATCAGCCTGCTGCCGTCAAATTCGTTCCTCTCTGTCAGTGAGGGCAGGGTGATCGTTCACAAACATACGGCTATAGAGGATCTGTTCGAAAAGGATCCGCTACCCTGGAAAGGGGCTGTTGAGGAGACGGCGGAGTCATTTCTTGAGAGTGTACGGCACTATCTTCCCGGGGAGGGATATGCCTCTTCCCTGACGGGAGGCTTTGACGGCAGGACCCTTGTTGCTGCCGGCCTTGCCCTGAAACGGAAGTTTTCCGCATACTCATTCGGAGCGGAAGGGGCGGATGATGTCGGGATTGCCTCCGGGCTCTCGGCAGCAGCCGGAATACCATTCATCAACATCACTCTCAACCGCGATTATGTTGAAAGGGAAAGCTACGGTTGCGGGCGTGATTTTGTTATGAATTCATCGGCAACCGCAACATTTGCCCGTGCGCATTACCTCTTTGCCGCGAGAAGGTTGTCGGAGGGACATGATATCATAGTCACGGGAAACTTCGGGAGTGAGATATTCAGGGCTCCGCATATTGCCGGGTCAGTCATCTCTTCCAACCTCATTACCCTTTTCACTGAGCAGGATCCCGGAAAGGCATTTAAGGCAATAGAAGAGTCCAGCGAGTTCATGGTGCTTAACCGTGACAGTTTCAGGTCTGACTGGGAATCGCTGAAGTCGGACATTATCTCACTGCCCTGCTATAACCCTTTATACAGCGGACTTACCAGGAACCAGAGGTTCTATCTCTTTGTCTTCGGGGAGATCTTCAGAAAGTATTTCGGTGCCGAGATGGTTAACCAGTTCAATTATATAAGAAACAGGACACCTTTCCTTGACATTGATTTTCTTCGGACCATCTTCAGGAGCAGGCTGGCCGGGATACATTCGGGATTCTTCGATCACAATCCGTTCAGAAGATACAAGGGGCAGGTTTTGTATGCTCATATTATAAAAAATTCATGGCCGGCTTTCGGGAGGATACCGACGGACAAGGGTTATGCCCCTGAAGATCTGATCAGCTTTACAGGGAAGGCACGGATTGCGTTGAGCTATGCCGGCAAGCGCCTGAAGAGGCAGCGTCACGGCAGCGATCCCTATGCAGTAAAGGCCTCGTGGGAAAATAACAGGCAACTATGGGAACGGATAATTATTCCGGGGGAGTATTTCGATTCCGGGATGCTCAGCAGTGAGCAGGCAGGCATTGAGCTCCGGAGTAAAGTTATCAGCCTCTCTTCTGCATTAAGCAGGAGTTTGTAAATATTGTACCTGAATCCCGGCGAATAAATCAATGCAATGAAACTGAGAGCAGTCATTTTAAGGAATGAGATGGATTCTGATCACAGCGGCTGGATAAGGGCATGTGAGGAGTTCAGCGGGAAAGTCGCATACAGGGTTGTTGATCTCACCGGTCACGACTGGCTGGAGGCTGTACGGAGCGAGCCGTTTGATCTCTTGCTGGCAAAGCCGGGAGGGCTGACCGCTCTCTTTAAGCAGCTTTATGACGAAAGGATATTTATTTTGTCAGGTGTTTACGGATAATGTCTCTTCCCCTCTCCCGAGGAGATATTCATCTATGAGAACAAGAAGCTGCTCTCCTACTGGCTGCAGGCGAAGGGGATTCCCCATCCCTCCACGTTAGTGTTTTATAACCGCGATGAGGCTCTTGCCCATGTCTCGCGGAGTCAGTATCCGCTGGTGGCCAAAACCAGCATAGGAGCATCGGGGAGCGGAGTAAGGATACTGAGGAGTGCCCGGGAGGCGGTGAAATATACCGATGACACCTTCAGGGGCAAGGGAGCGCCACAGAGGAGCGGTCCCAACACGGACAAGGGAGGGTTGTTCCATTCGCGGGTTGCACTACCTGAAAAACCCGGCTGACATACCGGGGAAACTGAACATCTATCAGATCAGGGCTGCTTCTGCCCAGAAAGGGTTCGTCATCTTCCAGGAGTATGTGGAGCACGATTATGAATGGAGAGTGGTGAGGATAGGCGACAGTTACTTTGCCCACAAGAAACTGAAGGCCGGGGATAAGGCCAGCGGGGCGTTGCTGAAGAACTACGACAATCCTCCCATCAGGCTGTTTGACTTTGTCATGGAGATCACCGAAAGCAACCGTTTCTACAGCCAGGCAATAGACCTTTTTGAGACAGACAGGGGATTCCTTGTCAATGAAATGCAATGCATTTTCGGGCAGAGTGATGATTACCAGATGATGGTCAATAACAAGCCCGGGAGGTATATCAGGGCTGACGGATCATGGCTCTTCCAGGAGGGCGATTTCGCCCGTAACGAGTGTTACAACCTGCGGCTCCAATTTCTTATTGACAGGCATGAAGGTACTGTACGTCTGTAGCGGGCAATCGCCCGAAAGGATCAGTCCTGTTGTTGCCGCACAGGTAAGATCGCTGGTGGCGGAGGGTGTTGAAGCGGAGCTTTTCGCAATAGGCGGGAAAGGCACCGGGGCATATATGGCCGCAATTTTCCGGTTGAGAAAACACCTGAAAAACAGGGCCTATGATTGTATCCATGCCCATTACGGGTTATGCGGCATTGTAGCCCTGCTGGCCCGGCGCGGAAACAAGTTGGTTGTCTCGTTTATGGGCGATGACCTGCTTGGCTCAAGAAGAGAGGATGGAAGTTTGACCGTCGCCAGCAAGCTCATGAAGCAAATTAACGTTGTTTTGTCGAACCGCTTTTACAACCACACTATCGTGAAATCAGAAGGGATGCTTCATCCCTGCCTTCGCCGGACCTCTGTGTCGGTCATACCAAATGGCGTCGATACCGGGCTGTTCACTCCCGGTGACAGGACTGCGGCTCTCGGGGTTACAGGATGGAGTCCGGCGAAGAGGCATCTGATTTTTGTATCTGATCCCGGCAGGAAGGAAAAGAATTTCATCATGGCACAGAGCGCTGTAGCCCACATGGGCAGGGATGACACGGAGTTGCATGCTGTAACCGGGGTGGCGCACAACCTGATGCCTGCATTCTACAACTCAGCGGATACTCTGTTGCTGACATCATTCCATGAGGGGTCGGCGAATGTGATTAAGGAGGCAATGGCATGCAATTGCCCGGTGGTGTCGACTGATACCGGTGATGCCCTGCAGGTGACAGGTGATGCTGAGGGATGCTATGTTGTTCCCTGTGAAATGGAGGCTATTGCACAGGCTGTTAACAAGGCGATAGAGTTCAGGATGTTGAGAGGAGCCTCTGCGGGGAGGTCAAGGATAATTGAGGCAGGCCTTGATTCAGTCACGGTTGCAAAACGGATCGTAACCGTTTATAACGAGGTGAAAGGCTGATGTGCGGAATTTGCGGAATAATAAATCTTGACGGAGAGCCGGTTGCAGAACAGGCCGTGAGGAAGATGATGACCCTGCAAAAACACAGGGGGCCTGATGATGAAGGGGTCTTCGTCGAAGGCAATGCAGGGCTCGGGTTCGTAAGGCTGAGCATAATAGATCTCACGCCCGGGGGGCATCAGCCCATGGTCTCGGATGACGGTAGGTACTTTATTGTCTTTAACGGCGAAATATTCAATTACATAGAGCTGCGTGACGAGCTGAAATCGCTTGGACACAGGTTCAAAACCAACTCTGATACCGAGGTTCTCCTCTCAGCATGGCAGCAGTGGCGGCAGGGAGTGCCTTCACGGTTGAACGGGACGTGGGCAATTGCCATTATGACAGGAGCCAGCGAACGTCGGTCGCAGCGAGGGACAGGTAAACGTATCAAGCCCACTCTACTTTATCATGACGACCGCAGGCTGATATTTGCCTCGGAGATACCCCCGCCGCTGCAGCGCTGACAGGTCAACGGTTCCCGATGACCGGAACGACGCGATTACCTGCTGTTCAACCGCACGGACCAGACAGGGAACACCTTCTCAGGGACAGACGCAAGCTTCCGCACGGACATATTCGGAGGCGGAGTGCCCGCGGTTCAGGTGCAGCATCGTTGCGACCGAAAGCGGTACGACCTGAGGCGTAGGTGGGCAGGGCTAAGCCCATAAGCGGCCCCGATGAGTCATGGCATCTGCTCTCAGCGTCGGTCCCACCGAGGCTTCGCAGCGATGTGCCGTGGGAGTGTGCCTGGAGCGGGGGGAATCGATTCTTCAAGTATCGTCTCACTCCTTCTGAAGAGCCGCGAGATAAGCGATCTGAATACCTTCTCTGCGGTCTATTCAAAGGGGCAGCATGGGGATGAATCGGAGTTCATCCGGGAATATGCTCCCCTGGTCAGAAAGATGCATATGACCACTCCCGATGCCGAATCATTTGCATCTGAGATCTATGATTTTGTAAGAATGCATGCTGAGCCTGTTCCTGAAACAGGCGTCTATGCACAGTACAAAGTCATGCAGCTGGCAAAAGGGAAGGTGGTGGTTACACTCGACGGCCAGGGCGCTGACGAACTGCTCGCCGGCTATCATTATTTCTTCGGCTTTTATTACAAGGATCTGCTCAGGAGCATGAAGATGCGTCGCCTTGCCGGGGAGTGGTATCATTATGTCAGGAATCACCGGAGCCTTTACGGTATCAGGAGCATGATCTATCTCTTGCTTCCGGAGTCATTGAGAGTAAGGGCGATGACCGGAACGAAGGGCTATATAAGCGACAGTTTTAGAGGGCAGGGATTCCGCAAGTCCGATGCAGATGAGCTGTACAGGTCGGCAAACATCACAGAGGCACTGTTCTACGATTTTGAATACAAGCTTGAGCATCTGCTTAAATGGGAAGACCGCAACTCGATGTTTTTTTCACTTGAAGCGAGAGTACCGTTTCTCGACCATAATCTGGCAGAGAGGGCCCTGGCTTCGGAGGGTATGGAGAGGATCAGCAGGGGCATGACAAAGGTTATCCTCAGGGAAGGAACAAAGGGGCTGGTTC
>CAWDHN010000012.1:0-628163 GCA_963802145.1 uncultured Rikenellaceae bacterium | reverse complement strand
GTTTATCTTACATGATACAAAAGTTTATACGATTTGCTGTTCAGTAAATTTCGGTTTAGTGAACATGGGAAAATGCTTAATCTTTTAACAGGTGAATGAGATGAATATTAAAATCGTCGTTATAGGTTATCTGCTCACATTCATAGTCTTTTTGATTATAGATATGTTATGGCTGGGCGTTGTAGCCAAAAACCTCTATCAAAAGTACCTGGGTGGTTTTTTAACGGATAATGTCAACTGGACTGCAGCTATCATATTCTATCTTCTTTACGTGGTGGGGATATCAATCTTCGCTATCTGGCCGTCAGTTAACAAAGACTCAGTATATAATGCCATTTTAATGGGAGCCTTGTTTGGCTTTTTTACATATGCCACATACGATCTGACAAACCTGGCTACACTCAAGGGCTGGCCCATACCCATCGTAATAATCGATATTATATGGGGATCTGTCCTTTCCGCTGCAGTCAGTTTCTCCGGTTTTAAAATTGTAAAATGGTTGATCCAATAAGCGATGTATAATACAGATGCGCCTCATATAAACGGGAAATTCCTCTACTATGCATTTATTGCAGGAGGAAATGAAATACTGCAACATCAGGCAGAAATCAACAGGATAAATGTTTTCCCGGTAAATGATAAGGATACCGGCACCAACCTCGCATCCACAGTTCGTTCTGTTATTGACAATATCAAACCTCATAAATCGTACAAGACCACAGTAAGTAACATTGCAGATGCCGCACTAATGGGTGCCAGGGGAAACTCGGGGGTTATTTTCGCCCAGTTCCTGCATGGTCTGAGCAGGGAGACCCTGAATAAACCGGTTATTACCCTTCCGGAATTCGCGGACAGCGTCACCAGGTCAATACCCTACATCTACGAGGCGGTAGCCAATCCTGTCGAGGGTACAATGCTGACTGTCATCAAGGAGTGGTCAGACTTCCTTAACGCCAAAAAAGAGGCCATTCACGATTTTAAAAATGTGATTATCGATTCAATTGCAGTGCTTGAAAAATCGCTGGCAGAAACCACATCAAAACTCAAAGCTTTAAATAAATCGGGGTTCGTGGATGCAGGAGCAAAAGGCTTTGTCCTGTTTATCCAGGGCATCATTGATTTCATTAAAACCCGGAACATCCGCAACCTCGTTACAGAAGCGGACGAAAAGCTTTCACTTATTCATACCGAAGAAATAAGCAGTGAGGAAATTACACACCGGTTTTGCACAGAAGCAATTATCAAAAATGTGAGCATCAGCTTTTCAGAACTGCGAAATATATTAGGACAGAAAGGCAACTCTGTAGTTGTTGCAGGATCGGAAAGCATGTGCCGGATTCATGTCCATACCAATTATCCGGCAGAGCTTTTTCACCAGTTGAAGAACGTTGGAACCATCACTTTTCAGAAGGTTGATGATATGGTACGCCAGCAGGAGGCGGCCGTAAACCGGAAATGGAACATTGCACTTGTCACAGATTCTACCTGTGACCTGCCAAAGGAATTAATTGATTATTACCAGATACATGTGGTACCAATCAACCTGAATTTTGGCGACAATCATTACCTGGATAAGGTTACAATTCAACCTGATCAGTTCTACGATCTGCTTGAAACACATGCCGAATTCCCCAAAACATCACAGATAAACGAACAGGCTTTCACAAATCTGTACTCACACCTGGCTTCGCACTATGATGCCATAATTGCAATCCATCTTACCGGTCAGTTCAGCGGAACCTATGCCAACAGCGTAAAAGCCGGCGAACGTATTTCGAAAGAATTCAACAAAAAGGTTAAGGTAATCGATTCGAAAAACCTGTCAGGAGCACTGGGGTTACTTGTATTGAAAACTGCACAAAACATTGAGGCCGGCATATCAATGGAGACAATTATTGAATCAATTGAAAAGGATATCATCCAATCAAAAATATTCGTAAGTGTTCGCGATTTAAAGTCGATGATCAGGGGAGGCCGGGTGTCAAAACCAAAAGGGATTATTGCCAGTGCGCTTGGCTTAAACCCTGTTATCTCGATGGATGAAAATGGAAAATCGCTCCTGTTTGGAAAAACCTTCAGCCAGGAGTCAAGTCTGAATAAGATTTACAGGCACATACAAAAGATTAGCGCCGGGAAGACCATGTGGAACTATATGATACTGCATGCTCATAATCCGGAAGGCGCCCGGGAGGCCGAGGCAAAGATGGTTGCGATGACCGGACTTAAGCCGGTTTCAGTTGTAAATATTTCTCCGGTTATCGGCATGCACGCAGGTAACGGAGCAATTGCCATCTCCTTACTGTTTAACAGTTAATACTTCACAAATGATGACTCTGTTCTTACAAGCTTCCCTGATCATCTGGGTCCTGGTGACCCTGTTATGGATATGGAGCATCATAATAAAAAATGTGAGTATAGTAGATATTTTCTGGGGTATCGGTTTTGTCGCAGTCAATGCGTTTTACGTCTTTGGTTCGGGTGAACTGAATCCCAGGAAAACATTGATCCTGGTTCTGGTTACAGTATGGGGACTCAGGCTTGCCGGTTATCTTGCCATAAGGAATATCGGCAAAGGAGAGGATTTCAGGTACCAGGAATTCAGGCGTAAATATGGCGCAGAGCGATACTGGTGGTTCAGTTATTTTCAGACGTTCCTGCTACAGGGCGTTTTGATCATGATTGTTTCATTGCCCCTGCTGGGGATCAGCATTGGTGACCATTCAGGAAACCTTAATCTGCTCGATTACTTCGGGATTTTTATATGGCTGGTCGGCTTTACCTTTGAGGCGGGAGGCGATTTTCAGTTGTCACGTTTCAAGAGAGATCCCGGAAATAAGGGAAAAGTATTGAACAGAGGTTTCTGGAAGTATACCCGCCATCCCAATTATTTTGGCGATACAGCAGTATGGTGGGCCTATGCACTTTTCAGTATCGCCGCCGGGAGTTACTGGCAGATAATCGGTTCCGTTGTAATGACCTTACTGATTATCAGGGTGTCAGGCGTCGCCCTGCTCGAAAAGACTTTAAACGAGTCGAAGCCGCAATACCGCGAATACATTCAGAAAACCAGTTCGTTCTTCCCCTGGTTTCCAAAAAAATAATTCAGCAAAACGGCCTCAGAGTAAAGAGCGTAAACGGCGCTTTTATTGTTGACAACGCCCGGGCAACAGACGGTTTCCGGGATATCTGTTCATTATCCCAACGCCTGAATATAAATATCGAACCTGAGTTCCCGGACAAACTGGTACAGCATTGCGGTTTTACCGACAGAGACTGGAATGAGGCTGTCAGTTAAAGATATCGGCTGACTATATCCCTGCGTGAGAAGGGGGCGAGGAGAAACCGCTTCATGACCTTCCAGTTGGTGAGCCACGAGATCTTCGCGCCGTGCTTCGTGTTTTCAATCATCTTACGCATCAGGAAGGGAGCCACGGTGTCAGCCTCGTTCGACAGGATGTTGAAGATCCTGATCAGCTGCCTGGAGTGCTCAGGATCCTTCCTTATCTGCCCCATGGTCAGGTCGGTCAGCACCATGCCGGGACTGATGGTGCCGACAATGACGGGGCCTCCCCTGACTTCAGCCGCAAAGGCATCGGTGAAATACCTGACAGCCCTCTTCGAACTGCCGTAGGGCGTCAGTCCTGTTATCCGCCGGCCGTCGCTCCCCAGTCCCTCCATGTTGTAGATGGCCCCGGAGCCCTGCTTCAGCATCCTGTTATAGGCGACATGAGTTGCAAGCATCAACCCCTTGACGTTGGTGTCGATGATCCTGGTGAAAACCTCTGTCGGGAGCTTGTGAAATGGGGTCTGGTCACTGGAGGTGCCGGCGTTGTTAACCCATATGTCAATCGTGCCGAAGGCAGTGACGGCCCCGTCCCAGAGCCCGGTAAGGTCATCCTCAACAGCCACATCGCACCGGAAGGCGGCATATCGGCCTTCCGGGAACTGCCCCTGAAGGGTGCCGAGCGACTTATCTATCGTCTCATTCGATGTTCCGGAATAGGCCACGTTCCATCCCTCGCGGAGGAATGACCTGACGAGTGCGGCGCCGATCCCCCTGGTGCCGCCGGTGACAACTGCTGTTTTCATGGTGAGATTATCCGGTAAGAAGTGTAAATCTACAAATTATTTCATCCCGGAAGGGCAGCGTCGCTTAATCCAACAGTTTGCTTAACGATTGTCAGGCTTTTCACCTCCATGGCTCCTCCCTTTCGGGCATGATATCCATTTCCAACGGATAAAACCAGAGGAATTATTAAACAGTGGCAGAAAACCAGAATTGCAGACTATGAATTGAAAATAATTACTTTTTCGGGTTAAGATAGTTTTTAAGGCTGTTTACATAGGATTCAAATGCCTTTACTCCTTTGTCTGTGATTGACAGCATAGTGTTCGGGTAATTGTTTTTAAAGGATTTTTCAACTTTAATATACCCGGCATCTTCCAGTTTCTTTATCTGGATGCTGATATTGCCTGCGGCAGCCTTGGTTTCGCTCTGTATATAAGTAAACTCCACTTTGTCGGAAGCCACCAGCATCGAAATAATTGCCAGCCGCAGTTGCGAGTGCAACAGTGGATCTAAATCGTTGTACATGGTCTTACTCTTTTGCCGCTTTCAATAAGTATCCCGGAATCAGATAACCGCATATTAAAGCTGCACTGACAACCAATGCCAGGTACTCATTTGTTACAAATGTTGAAGCAAAACTGAATATAAAAAATGACATTCCTCCAAAGATTAACGGTTTAAACCTGATAACCAGCCCGGTGGTTGTAGTTGCAATACCTGCAACCAACAACATTAGCGACGGTGGTTCTATTTCCAGTCTGAAACATAATATTATTGCTGTAACAAATGAAGCAGCGGTTACCCACCATAGTTTATTTATAAACCTGTCTACCTGGCTGTGTACTTTCTTTTCCTTTTTCTCTTTCCGGACTATAAAATACAACATTACGGATCCAATCAGAATAAACACAACCCAGTTTCCAAGAATCAGGAACCCCGTGTGTTCCCATGCTTCCAGGCTGATTAACAACTTTAAGATGATGAAATTTGAAATACTGGCTAATGTTAAAATCCAGCCCCAAAGGAGAAATACCTGCGAATTCTCCCTATAGTTCATTTTGAAGTTGGCGATTGCCTTGTTTATTATTACAAAGCTCTCTTCCGGTGTTAAGTTCTCTTTTTCCATAATATAATAGTTAATGAGTTTAAGTTGGTACAAATATAAACTAGTTAATTCTATTAACCAAATATTTTCATACTTTTTTTATAGTCCTCCCGCTTTTTACGCATTGACGCATTCTTCAGAGAAGGATTACAGCCGTTGCCGTGCAGTACATTTTTGACTATCTTCAGCCTTGATTTAAATAACAAACCTTTTAAACAACTCTGTCATGAAAACCAGATCAGCATCGCTCATACTTGTAATTCTCGTCGTGACCTGCGGCACCGCCCTGTCACAGCCGGCAGGCAACCCCGTCACCGACCTCCTGCTCTCTGCATGGTCACCACGAAACTACACCACGGTGCCCGTCACAGACCAGCAGATAGACATGATATTGCAGTGCGGTATCAAAGCCCCCAGCTCAAGAAACGGCCAGCCATGGCACTTCACGGTGCTGAAGAACGAAGTCCTCATGAAAGAGATCATCTCCAACATAGAGCCGGGTAATGTGATCATAATAATCTCAGGCAAGGAATCGCAGGCGGGCACCACACCCGACTTCGACTGCGGGCTGACGACACAGAACATGTTCATCGCCGCAACGGCCATGGGTCTCGGGGCGAGGATCTACGGCGGACCCATTGCAGCTGCCAGAAGCCGGCGCGAGGCATTGCAGGTACCCGAAGGATTCACCCCGGTGATAATGCTCAGGGTGGGTAACATTGAGAAAGGCACTGACGCCGTCTCCGGCGCCTCCGCCCGCAAGGCAAAGGAGGAGCTGGTCAACTATGTGAAGTAACCTGAGGCAGTTGCAGCAACGGGCAAGGCGCCAACGGGTTCCCGGGGCTCGTCCTGCTGTACAGGTCGACCTCAGGGGATGTGAAAACAATTTACAGTATGATAAATCTGATACAGGTCCTTAAAGCAGGAAAACTCATATTACTCTGTGCAGTGCTCCTGGCCGGCGGGTGCAAAAAGCAGTACAGTGAGAAGGAGTTCCTGGCTGAGGTTTCCGGCAACCTGGAAAAAATCAGGTCGGCGGCATACTTCTCCACAGTAACGGCCAGTGCACCGGGTGATACATTGAAGTTCTCGGAACCAAGGACACAGTTTGTGAAGATATTCATTAATCGTGATGACACCCTCGTGGGTTCCGGATCCCTGCA
Source organism: uncultured Rikenellaceae bacterium (assembly GCA_963802145.1). GTDB lineage: Bacteria > Bacteroidota > Bacteroidia > Bacteroidales > VadinHA17 > SR-FBR-E99. Next base: position 621,826 of record CAWDHN010000012.1, on the reverse strand, counting down.
GTTCAAGGGTGAGGACACAACCGTCATGACCGACTACTATGACGGTCTTTCAAGAGGAACCGTCAACTTCGAGGAACGCTATGTGAAAATCGACAGTTTCAGGAACGACCCGTATCCATTCAGGCTTGTCTATTACCCCTTCTATACAAAGATCAATGAGATAATAAAATATTCGCTGACGACCACAGACAGCATCTCAACCGTTTTCGGGGACTATGGCGACTCCCTCTATTTTGGCCTGAAGATATATGACAAGCACGTCTATTTTCACATCAGGCCAATAGTCATAAAGAACGAATATATCCCTGAAGATGAGATCTCGCAGTTTGATATCTGGTTCCGGAAGGATGACGGCATGCCTTACAGGATGAGGAGCAGGTGGCATCACACCACGTTCTTTGAGGAGTGTCACGGGGCCCGTTTCAACACCAGTCGTGACACCTTTTTCACTGCCACCGATTATTTCCCTGAGGGGTTTGAGATAGTACAACTCAGGAGGGAGCCGCGGCCGGATAAAAGCACCATGACCGGAATGACTGCGCCGGACTGGACCCTGAGAGATACGGATGAAAAGCTGGTAGGGCTGAAGGATCTTAAGTCGAAGGTGGTCTTGATACAGTTCACCGGCATAGGTTGCGGACCGTGTCATATGTCGCTGCCCTTCCTGAGGCAGCTGGCCGGCGAATATGGCGCGAGAGACCTCAGCCTGGTGAGCATCGAGACATGGAGTAACAATCTGGAGGGTATACGGAGGTACGTGGCTGCCAATGACCTTACCCACCTCTTCCTGTTATCCGAGGAGGAGGTGACAAAGGCTTACGGGGTTAAGAGTGTCCCGGTGTTTTTCATCCTCGATGAGCAAAGAGTGATAAGAAAAGTCATCAGCGGATACGGTAAGGAGGCCACAGACAGCGAGATCAGGGCGGCCATCGACGGATTGATCTGAAAGAACATTTTTTCCGAACAACATATACCGGTAAATACAGAAGGAATAAACACGTTGACATTTTATATCATATACCAGGATGAAACCATTCAAGCCGCTCGTTGGATTAATAATAGTGAGTTTTTTTGCTCTGGGTACTGATTTAGTATCGGCACAAAGCAGTGATCAAACCCCGGACAGGAGAGAGGAATCCGAAACAACTCCTCAGTTGTATAATGCATACCTGAAGAGCGTGCAGGATATACGGGTTGAGACCGTGGCGGGACATCTTCCATCATTGCCGCGCTATGTAAAAGGGGTATACAGCAACGGTTTTTCAGGGCCGGATGTGAGAGTGATCTGGCCGGCACCCGAGGATAACAGCCAGGTGCTTACCCCAGGCACCTACACGGTAACAGGCCGGATACCCGGGACTGACATACAGCCAAAGGCGATTGTGACAGTCAGGGAAGCAGAAGCGCCTCCTGCGCCGGATAGTACACTGGAAGCGTTTGATCTTGATCAGGTTATATTAAACACTGATGTCCATAACCATAACACGAAGTTTATTGAGAACCGTGACAAGTTCATAACCGGCCTCGCCGCCACCAACCCTGACAATTTTCTTTACATGTTCCGGAATGCCTATGGGCAGGAACAGCCTGCGGGAGCAGAACCAATGGGGGTGTGGGACAGCCAGGAAACCAAGGTGCGCGGCCATGCCACGGGGCATTATCTCAGCGCTTTAGCCCAGGCGTATGCCAGCACCGGGTATGATGCATCGCTCCGAGCTGGTTTTGCGGCTAAGATGGAATATATGGTGAACACCCTGTATGAACTGTCTGAAATGTCAGGGCAGCCGTTAGAAGCAGGAGGTGAACATGTGTCGGATCCGGCAGCTGTGCCGCCGGGTCAGGGGAAAAGAGGTTATGATTCAGATCTGAGTGAAGGAGGTATCAGGACGGATTACCATAACTGGGGTAAGGGATTTATCAGCGCCTATCCGCCTGACCAGTTCATCATGCTGGAGAAGGGGGCAACCTACGGAGGGTCTGACGCCCAGATATGGGCACCATACTATACCCTGCACAAGATACTGGCCGGGTTGATGGACATCTATGAAGTCAGTGGCAATGAAAAAGCACTGGAGATTGTTAAAGGAATGGGCGACTGGGTATATGCCCGCCTTAGTCTGCTGCCGCAGGAGACGCTCATAAGCATGTGGAACAGGTACATTGCCGGTGAGTTCGGGGGGATGAACGAGGCTATGGCAAGACTGTCGCGGATAACCGGCGAGCCGCGTTACCTGGAGGTTGCACGATTATTTGACAACATCAGACTGTTTTATGGCGACGCTGACCATTCTCACGGGCTGGCCAGGAATGTGGATATGTTCCGCGGGTTGCATGCCAACCAGCACATACCCCAGATCATCGGGGCGCTTGAAATTTATCGCGACACCGATACTCCGGATTACTATCGCATAGCTGAAAATTTCTGGGATATGGCTACCCATGATTACATGTACAGCATCGGCGGTGTTGCCGGGGCAAGCAATCCGAATAACCCGGAGTGCTTCACCGCCCAGCCGGCATCGTTGTATGAGAATGGCTTCTCCCCCGGCGGACAGAATGAGACCTGTGCCACCTACAACATGCTCAAACTGACCAGTGGCCTGTTCCTCTTTGACCAGCGTGCAGAGTTAATGGATTATTACGAGCGTGCGCTCTACAATCACATCCTCGCCTCTGTTGCAGAGCACACCCCGGCAAACACCTATCACGTGCCTCTGAGGCCGGGTTCTGAAAAAGAGTTTGACAATGCTGACATGAAAGGCTTTGCCTGTTGTAACGGTACGGCGCTTGAGAGTAACACGAAACTGCAGAACTCAATCTATTTCAAAAGTGCAGACAACCAGGCATTGTATGTTAACCTTTTTGTGCCTTCAACATTGAACTGGACGGACAGGAACATAACTGTTACGCAGACAACGGCTTATCCAAAGGAAGACCATACGCTGTTAACCATTGAGGGCAAGGGCAGGTTTAACCTTAATGTACGTGTGCCGCACTGGGCGACGAAGGGTTTCTTCGTGAAGATAAACGGAAAGGATTTAAAGGTTGATGCAGTGCCCGGCAGCTATCTTGCCATAACCCGTAAATGGAAAGACGGGGACAGGGTTGAGTTGCGCATGCCGTTCCGGTTTTACCTCGAGCCGGTGATGGATCAGCAGAACATTGCGAGCCTCTTTTACGGGCCGGTGCTGCTGGCAGCCCAGGAGTCGGAACCACTGACCGAATGGCGCAAGGTGACTCTGGATGCACGGGACATCAGCAAGTCAATCACAGGTGATCCCTCGAAGCTGGAGTTCACCATTGACGGTGTTCTGTTCAAGCCATTCTATGACACCTACGGCCGGCACTCGGTTTACCTCGACGTTACGCTGAAGTAGAACAGCCGGAAATTGCAGGCCCTGGCTGCCCGTTGTCACCAGGTTGAAGCCGCTGGCAGTCCCTGACTGTCAGGAGCCAGGAGATCCGGGCTTAGCGCCGCGGAACCGGGGGCGCTTTCAGAAGCAGGATTCAACTTTTGGTTACTTTCATTGTTGAAGTTTAAAACACCAGGATGGCTACACTGCTTTCAAAAATGCATGACAAGGGGCTGAACACCCGGGATGACGGTGAACGGTCAGCGAAGATGCCCGTATTGTTCGTCGGGCACGGAAGTCCGATGAACGCCATAGAGGAGAATGAGTTTGCGGCAGGCTGGCGTGACATCGGGATGAAACTTCCACGGCCCTCGGCAATACTGTGCGTCTCCGCTCACTGGCAGTCGGCTGGCACAAAGGTGACTGCAATGCAAAAGCCTGAGACCATACACGATTTCGGGGGATTTCCGCGCGAGCTATATGAGGTGCAGTACCCTGCCCCGGGTAGTCCTGAGCTGGCAAAAACCACGAGGGAGACGGTCCGCGGCAGGGTCGTTGAGCTCGACAGTAACTGGGGTCTCGATCACGGCGCCTGGAGCGTCATACGACGAATGTATCCCGATGCTGATCTGCCCGTGGTGGAACTGAGCCTCGACTACCGGTCGTCGCCGCAGCAGCATTATGATCTTGCCAGGGAACTTGCACCGCTGAGAAGGAAGGGGATCCTGATAATCGGCAGCGGCAATATGGTACACAACCTCGGTCTGGTGTCATGGGAGCATCTCAGCACCCCGGGATACGCCTATGACTGGGCTGCAGAGGCGGACGGAGCGATGAAGAGCCACATCATAAGCGGCGACCACAGTCCGCTGATAAACTACGGTTCGCAGGGCAGGGCCTTCAGTCTTGCAATTCCCACTCCCGAGCATTTCCTGCCGCTGCTATATGCTCTCGCGCTTAGGGAACCCAATGAACCGGTGGAGCTTTTCAATGATAAACCCGTCGCCGGGTCGCTGACGATGACCTCGGTAAAAATAGGGTGATGACCGGCTGAAAGGGATAAGTAATCGGATGAATGTGTGATCATTAAGGAGCGGGGCAATGTGTTATTTATTAAAAGTTTGCATAACTTGGCTCTGAGAACAGAAAATGAATGCTATGAAAAGAATGATCCCATTAACCGCGGCGCTTGCTGTAACCCTGGGTTCTCTATTGGTTGTCTCCTCGTGCCATGACAGCAGCAGTAAAGAGAGTGACCGCAGCGCCGACTCCCTGGCGGTCAGCCAGGCGATACATGCCTGCATCGGCTGGGCAAAGGAGAAGGACTTCGACCTGCTCTACAGTGTCATTAACGACCCGGGATACCTGGAGGTGAGCCCCGGTAATAGAATCACCAGGGGTATTGACCAGTTCAGGGAGAACGAGACTTTCTGGGGGAGTCCCGATTTCAAGGCCATTCGTTATGATATCAGGGATCTTACCATCAGCTTCTCGCCTGAAGGTGATGCTGCGTGGTTCTATTGTATCCTTGATGATATTAACGAGTGGAAGGGAGAGCCAGCCAGCTGGGAGAACACGAGATGGACGGGCGTGCTGATCAGGAAGGACGGCCGCTGGATTATGATGCAGCAGCATTTCTCCTTTGCGCATTCCTGATACAATTATATGATTTCCCCACCTTCTGAGGATGCGTGTCCGGGGAGTTTTGCTGCACGAAAGGCAATGAAGCCGTCTCTGGCGTCTCCGCCCGTAAGGCGAAGGAGGAAATGGTTAACTATTTGAAATAGTCCGGTTAATTCTTTTGAATTAGATATAACGGTGACCGGCCGGCCGGGCAATTTTCCGTATTATTCACAGAGTGTTTTCAGCTTTTCAAGTGCCTTTGGCCATGCTTCGGTGACATACGCTTTGAAATCAGCTGGCACGTCAGTGTCTACGCACAACAGTGTCTTGCTTGCCCACTGGTTTCAGGGTGTAGTTCTCAAGAGCCCCCTGCCAGACGTTGCCCTTTGCTTCGCCGGTAACCTCTTTGCCGTCGACCACTTCCCGGAGGCTCTCGATACTCAGGAATTTCCCCGGGATGTTCTCCCTGATCCTGCAAACCATACCCCCGGTTCTGCCTTCGGTGTCTGTCCCGAGGAACATTATCTTCTCTCCCTTTTCCCATGAACCGGAGAACCTGGATGTGGGATTGAACGGGCTGGTCCATTTACTGTATGCTTCACTTTCCAGCATGATCCTGAATATGTTCTGGGGAGTATTTTCTATTGTGACCTCAAAATGGAGCATCTCCTTTTTACCATACTCTTCAACATACTTCCTGAAGTTTTCCAGTATAGCCTGCCAGCCGGATCTCTGAAGGTCGGCACTGTTCTGATCCTCTGTTTCAAATGACTCGGCAACCAGCGTACCTCCTGCCGTCATGCTGAAGCTGATATGCACATTTCTTTCGTCATCAAGAGTGTAGGCCAATGACTTTCCCGGGATAACCTCACTGAACCTGCCGGTGAAGTCAAATCCCTCAGAGCCGTCCCTGGCTTCCATCCTGTAAAGGAATGCGCCGCCAGGTCTGAGGTCGCTCCCGGCATAGCTTGTCTGCCAGTCGTCGGAAGCATTGTTCCAGTGAATGATATGCAGGGGCCCGGTGAACAGGTCCCATACCCGCTCCGGCGGGGCACTGACGGTGGTGCTGACTGTTATTACCTGCTTCCCGGTTTCCTGTTTCATGGCGAAATCTGTATTTACCGATGTGATTATATTATTAATAACAAATGGTGGCAACGATTGTTTCGAAAAATCAGGCAGAACAGCACCCGATGCTGAAAGGATCAGTGTTCTGCAACATATGATTTCGAAGAATTAATTCTGATCTTTACCTTTGGTCTTTTCGCAGATGATTAAATGACATGTTAAAATCAAAATTCAATGGAAAACCGGACTCTTGAAATTGAAGCGGCAATTCAGATCCGGAAATCTCCGCACGAAGTGTTTGATGCAATTGTTGATCCCTCAAAAATGTCCTGTTATTTTATCTCCAGGGGCAGCGGACCCATGGAAGCAGGGAAGGTGATCATGTGGAAATTTCCTGAATTTGAAATGGAATTTCCCATCAGGGTGACCGGAGTTGAGAAGGACAAATACGTTTCGTTTTACTGGGAAGTTGACGGGCTTGACCTGCTGGTGGAGATAAACCTGACCCCCCGGGGCGACGGATCGACTGTTGTGCGTGTTTCCGAGAAAAGCAGACAGTGTGATGAAGCCGGATTGAAATGGCTCCAGGGTAACTCGGAGGGATGGGCGAACTTCCTGGCATGCCTGAAGGCTTATCTCGAATATGGGATAAATCTCCGTAAAGGAGCCTTTGATTTCCTGACAGACAAATGATGATTTACCGGGTAGTAATGACCCGCACTTTCATATTAACCGGATCAGGATTATCCCGTCAAATTTATGGCTTATGAAAACTATAATCTGGTATTTTGCCTTCATCTTCTTGCTACTTTCTGTTCATTCATGCAATCCGGATAACCCTCCGCCTGATGACCCTCCGGTAACGGGTGCTCCTCCTGTAATTGTTACTGCGTCCGTTCCAGCCATAACCAATACTACTCTGTCACTGACTGTAACCGTGAAGCCAGGTAATTTGCCGACGAATGTCAGCATTCAGTACGGGGAAACAACCTCCTACGGTAAAGAGGTTTTTTCCGGACAGAATCCGGTAACCGGAGATGTAAATGTCGATGTTGACGCAAAAATTAGCATGTTAAAGTCCGGGCAGTCGTACCACTACAGGCTGAAAGCGACAAATTCAGAAGGCACCGCTCTTGGAGAAGACAGGGTATTCTCAACCACAGTTGATGATATTGACGGGAATACATACAGTATTTTAACTATTGATGCGCAGACCTGGATGGTAGAAAATCTTAAAACAACCAGGTACCGCAACGGTGATTTAATAGGCACATCAAATCCTGCTGACCTGGATCTGAGGGGACATACTGATCCGAAATACCAGTGGGCTCCTGCAGCCAATGAGGATAATGTGGCTGTCTTTGGCAGGTTATATACATGGTATGCAGCAACTGATGCCCGCAATATCTGCCCTGAAGGGTGGCATCTCCCTTCTCATGAGGAATGGACGATACTTGAAAATTATCTTATTGCCAGTGGTTATAATTATGACGGAAGTTTAACCGGCTATAAAATAGCAAAGGCGGTCTCTTCAACCATGTACTGGGACTACAGTTCCGTTATAGGATCAGCCGGTAACACCGATTTCCCGGAGAAAAGAAATGCTACCGGCTTTACTGCCCTGCCATCAGGCTATCGTGATTACTATGGCCCGTTCAGCACAATCGGGGGATCAGCCTTCTGGTGGACTTCAACAGGGGTGCTGTCATCAACAGCCTATTACCGGGCTATCCAGAGTAATTATGAGTTTATCAGCAGAAACGGCTATACCAAACAGAATGGGTTCTCAGTGCGCTGCATAAGGGATTAATTCCGGGAGGCAACTGATGGCATGTGTCCCGGGTTCCCTGACCGAAGAATGAAGTAGCTTGATTTCAAAATCACAGCAACCAACAGTCGTGACCTTTAAATGGCAGGATATATTGAATTTCATGCCCCAACCGGCGAAAGAAGTATGCCGGATTGCATATTCAAAGTGAAAAATCCGGTACTTCTGTTAAATTTGACCCCAAAATTACCCACCATATGAATGATTTCAGTGAAGCCGAAGAAAAAGTGCCCGAATACAGGCTCGACAACATTGACGTTGTAAAAGAATTATGGTCAAAAACTTACAACACGGAAGGCAAGCCCGACTGGTCGCACATCATCCCCTATTACGACGATAATATCCTGTTCAGGGATTCCATTCAGGAAATCCGGGGAATGAAGGAGTTCAAGGCAATGACCGAACGTCTGACACAGCGCTCTAAAGACCTGAAGATGAAGATCGTAAATGCCACCAAGGATGGAGATATCGTATTCCTTGAGTGGGAGATGACCCTCAGTTTCAAAAAGTATCCCAACTCCGTGATGTACGGCGCCAGCCGCCTGAAGCTGAATGCCGAAGGGAAAATCATCGAACAGCGCGACTATTATGATCTCTGGGGAGATATCTTCGACAATATCCCCAGGTTCGGAAAAGCCTACAGGCGGTTTATGATTAAAAAGTTCGGTTGAACATATAGGATGAATTTATGTTTTATCCATATAAAAACTAACAGTTTAAACTATGAAAAAGACTACTTGCATCTTATTGGCTCTGGCATTACTGTCTCTCGGATCTGCAAATGCCCAGACAGGATTGCGTTTCGGAGTGAAAGCCGGCTACAGTCTGGCTCTTCAATATGGTATAAGTCCTGCCGACGATACCTATACTGTTGAAACCGGAAACAGGAGCGGATTTGCAGGAGGAGTACTCCTTTATATTCCGATTACCGAATCTGTAGGCCTTCAGCAGGAGCTGTTGTATGCACAGAAAGGATCGACGCAGGATGTTACCATTAACCTGCCTTTTAACATAAATACAGTATCTGAATATAATCTGAACTATTTCGAGATGCCAATGAGCGTCAAATACCGGTTTTTCAAAATCGGGGATTTTTCGGTTTATGGCAGCACCGGGATCGCATTGTCACTATTGCTCGACGGAGATTACAACATTACCACTACAATCAACGCGGGCGGACCTGCCGTAGTAATACCTGAATCAGGAGATATGGCAGGACTCGATACCTTCGACTATTCGTTCGTGTATGGATTCGGGACGGACTTCAAACTTCTCAAACAGGATTTTTTCTTTGATGCCCGCATGACAGTCGGGTGGAACACTCTGCAAATGCCTAACGCCACAGGAGCAGAACCGGTTCCGCTGCGTAACCAGGATTATGTATTTGCCCTTGGAATGTATTTCTAAAATGAAGCTTAGGCCATATTTTAATAATCAGCTCGGGTTTATAGTAGCTAATCAGGTACCTGGTATGTATGAAAAATAAAAAGTTTGCCAAATATTTCAGGGAATATGAGTGGTCGAACATATCTGCGATGATCAGAAATAATCGATCCGCACCCAAAATCTGCCCTGAAGATTTTCATAACAGGCTTGTTGTCATAACCGGAGCCACTTCGGGCATCGGCTACCATACTGCCATAAAATATGCCTCCCATGGGGCAAATCTGCTGTTTATCAATCGCAATGAGGAGAAATCAAAAGCTCTTTGCAGTGAAGTCGAAAATGAGTTTAGCGTTAAATGCGATTACAGGATTGCAGATTTAAGCAGCCTGAAGGATATTTTCCGGGTTGCCGGCGAACTGGCAGAGCTCGACACCCCGATTGACGTTCTGATACACAATGCAGGCACCTACCTGACGAAGAGGGAGTTGACTCCGGACGGGATTGAAAAGGTCTTCGCGGTTCACTACCTCGCATCCTTTATCATTAACTTCATTCTGAGGGAAAAGCTCAAAGCACAGGAAAAAGCAAGGATCATCATGGTTGGTTCGGAGGGGCATCGCTTTGCGGCATGGGGACTGAGGCTTGATGACCTTAACTGGGAAAAACGCCGCTACACGGGATTGAAAAGCTACGGCTCGGCCAAGCTGGCCCAGCTCCTTTCCATGATCGTTTTCAATGAATACTTCAGCGAGACGGGCGTGACAATAAACACAATGCACCCGGGGGCTGTCAAAACGGACACGGGACAGGAAAACGGGCCGGTCTACAGGTGGTACAAAAGAAACTTCCTGGATAAGACGCTGAAATCACCTGAAATATCAGCCGAAGCGCTGTACTGGCTCGGGGTCTCAAAAGAGATGGAAAACGTGAGCGGGAAATTCTTTAACCTGACAACGGAAGAAGAACCGGCACCGCCAGCGCGCGACAGAGAGGTTGCCTACGAACTCTGGGAAACAACCCTGAAGATGGCGGGGCTGAATGACCGGGCCGGTGAAAAACCATCCCGCTATTCGTCTGCCGAAGTCGTTCAACAAGGAGTGCATGACTGATCATAATTACGATACAGTTGTTGTTGGCGGCGGTGTTGCCGGGCTGACTGCAACGACCTACCTGGCACGGTCAGGCAGGAAAGTCGTGCTTGTTGAAAAAAACAGGGAGTGCGGAGGCCTGGTCAATACCTTTGTGCGGAACGGATTTCATTTTGATGCCGGCGTAAGGGCACTGCTCGACGCAGGGATTATCTATCCGATGCTGAAGGATCTGAATATCCGGCTCGATGTGGTAAAAAGCCCGGTCTCCCTGGGTATTGAAGATCAGATTATACATATCGAGACCCTCGCCAACCTGTCAGAATACAGTGAGCTACTGAAAAAATTCTACCCTGAGAGTGCCGGTGAGATTGATGAGTTGTTAAAGGTCATCCGCAAAGTGATCAAACACATGGATGTGCTCTACGGCATAGAGAATCCATTTTTCAAAGACCTTAAGCGCGACCCCGGCTTCATTTTCAAGAAACTGCTGCCCTGGTATCCCAGGTTCCTTATGACTGTCAGGAAGATAAACCGCATGGATGCCCCGGTTGAGGATTACCTGGAGACAATCATTAAAGATAACTCGCTGAGAGACATGATCTCCCAGCATTTTTTCAAAAACACTCCTTCATTCTTTGCATTGAGTTACTTTTCACTGTACCTCGACTATTTCTATCCCAGGGGTGGGGTTGGCAGGCTGGCGGAAGTGCTGAAAAACAAATTACTTGAGCTTGGGGGTGAGATAAAGACAGAAACAAAGATAACCGGGGTGTTTCCAGGGGAGCATTTCGTGACAGACGAGAAAGGTACCCGCTATTATTACAAAAACCTTGTCTGGGCAGCCGATCTGAAAACGCTCTACAGGAGAACCGATACAGAAGGCCTTTCGCCGGAAACCGATACAAGGATCGGGGAGACAAAAGCGAAGATGCTGGGCAGCAGGGGAGGCGATTCTGTGTATACACTGTTTGTGGAGGTGGACGAGCCCCCTGAAAGTTTCGCAAAGATTGCCCACGGACACTTTTTCTATACTCCTTTGAGGCAAGGATTAGGCGAGACACACCGCTCGGAACTGGATGATCTCCTGCGTAATTTTGCAACTCTGGATAAACAGCAGATCCTGGCCTGGCTCGACAGATTCACCAGCTTAAACACATACGAGATTTCCATTCCCGGACTGAAGGATCCGTCAATGGCTCCTCCGGGTAAGACAGGCGTTATAATCAGCATCCTTGCTGAATATGACCTGTTTAAAATGGTCAGGGAGGCCGGGTGGCTCGAGGAGTTTACCAGGGAGCTTGAAGATCGTGTTCTCAGGGTATTATCAGGTTCTGTTTACCCGATGCTGAAAGACAAGGTCATCGAGCGCTTTTCCTTCACCCCCCTTAGCATCGAAAACAGGGCAGGCAGTTCCGAAGGCGGCCTTACGGGATGGGCATTCCGGAAAGAGATGCCGGTCATAAATAAGATACAGCTCGCAGAGGGTGCGGTTCTGACACCCATACCCTCAGTCTACCAGGCAGGACAATGGGTTTATAGTCCCGGAGGCGTCCCGATGTCTATCCTTACCGGAAAACTGGCAGCGGACAGGGTTCTGAAAAATAAATAATCAAACCTCTGCCGCCGAATGACAACGGCTGCGCCGAAATCGGTAAAGTACTTCCTGTGCGGGGTCAGAGTGATCTCGCAAGTGCATGGCTCAAAATAATCCTCCCTGAGCCGGGGTCAGATCTTCAGGTACTTTTTCAGCAGGTCCCTTCCCTGCCTGATGGCATCCCTCCCGGTTGACTCGATACCATACCAGCCTCTGTAGCCCCCGTCATGACTCAGATTGATCATTTTTGCCGTCAGCTCCTCGGTGGGCTGGTTGCGGTATGACATCCCCACCGCCCAGGGTAGCATCTTCCGCAGATAATCCACGTTGTCGAAATCGGCTGACGGACTCCGCCAGTCGGGATAGGAGCCGAAATAGAGGTTATTCACCTCGTTCAGGAGCGCCACCATCCAGTCGGCGTCATTGGATACACCCCCGTGATTTTCTATGCATACGCTGATACCGGCCGGTACTGCATAATCGAGCAGCATGTTATATGATTCCGCCGCCCACTTCAGGGCCTCATCCTTATCGACATCCTTCGGCCCCCTGCAGTTGGTCCGGATGGCTTTGCAGCCCAGGTAATGAGCTATGTCGATCCATTTTCTGTGATTGACAACGAACTGTTTCCTCAGTGCGGGAGTGGGCTCGCAGCCGTCTCCCTCGGCATCGACCATAATCAGTACCATGGTTATGCCATGGGTGTCTGCGTTCTTTTTCAGTTGATTGAGATAGTCCACGGTCGGCACCTCAAACAGCGTATTGACAAACTCAATCCCGTTCAGTCCAAAATCCTCCCTGGCAACTTTCGGGAAATCGAGGTTCTTCCATTTCCCCGCCCTGATCTCCTCCACCAGCGCCCATTGGGCCAGTGAAATATCATCGTGCGTCATGCGAGGGGTTACAGTCGGATGCGACAGTGGTCCAGGTGCCGTGCCAGACCGCTGACCCTGTGCCGGCTCAGACCGCAGGCCGTTTGCCGGTTCAGCCCCAAGGCCCATTGCCGGTACTACCAGTCCTGCCGCACCCAGCAGGGCTGTTTTTTCAATGAAACCCCTTCTTGAGAAGTTCTTTTGTGTGTTCTTCATAGTTCCTTATGGTTTAGAGTTCCCAGCCTTTCCTGAATTCGCGCGTCAGGTACCTGTTGGCTGCTTCATCATTGGTGATCTTCATATTTTCGGAATCATATTCGACCTTTTTTCCGGCTCGCAGAGCGACAGCGGCCAGGTTGATGGCTTCGGTGACCGGTCCTGCATATCTGAAGCTGCCGGGTGATTCCTTCCCCTCTTTTATCGCTGTCAGCCAGGTTTCAGGTCGACGTGCCTCTTCTTTTGCCGGCAGCACCTTCTCTCCCTGGTAGGCTTTCATGAGCCGCGAGGGAATGATTTCGGGATCCTCACCGCGAAATCCGGCCAGGATTTTCCCCCTGTCGCCCACGAACATCATCCCCTCCTCGGGCATATCACGCCTGTCCTCCCTGAGTTCTTCGGGGATAAAGGGCTTCATCCCTCCGTCGTACCAGAAAAGGTCGAAGGCGGGAAGGGTTTTCTGTTTCGGGAATTCCAGCTGGACCATGCACGACAATGGAAATGAAACGTCATTCTTAACCCATTTATAGGTATTGCCGTCGACGTACCTGTGTGTTGTGCCGTATGCTTTTGCACTTACGGGAGGTGTATCGATCCCGAAGGTCATAAACAACGGGAAGAGGCTGTAGTGTCCCATGTCAGCTATGCTCCCTCCTCCAAAATCATACCACCCGCGGAACCGGTTGTGGGTGTAGAAAGGATGAAAGGGCATATCGGGTACAGGTCCCAGCCACAGCTCCCAGTTGAAGCCATCAGGGACGGGCCTGGCTTCTGTGGGCCGTGATGGCCACTGTTCCCATACAGGCCGGTATGACCAGTTATGGATTTCCTTCAGGTTGCCGATCACCCCGTCATTGATCCATTTCAGAATCAGGTCGTACTGCGGCCTTTCACTCCATGCCAGGAGATGAGTCTTCACCCCCGTGCTTTTTGCGGTCTCAATGGCAAGCCTTGCTTCGTACATGCGGTTACCGATGGGTTTATGTGTTATCACATGCTTGCCCTTCTTCATGGCTGCGATGGCGAGGTATGCATGATGATGATCGGGGGTCATGATCTTGACGGCATCGATGCCCGTTTCCTTATCAAGCAGCTCACGGTAATCCTCATACGATCTGCAGCCCGACCAGCTGCCTGAAGGTTTGTTTTTGCCATAGTATGTTTCGACATATTCCTTCCCTATGTCGCGTCCTCCGGGGATGCCCTGGTAGGCCGCGCCCCAGCCGGGGTCGGCAAGTGTGCTGCGTATCGAGCTCCTGATGCCTTCCGGCGACCAGTCGAGGTAGTCGGTGGTAAGTTTATTCACGTCACAGACAGCCACAACCTGTATATCAGGATTTTGCAGCAGTGACGGCATCTCCCGCAGGCCCTGGGTGCCGCAGCCTATGTTGGCTATTGTAATTTTATCGGAGGGGGCGACGTGTCCGGGTCCGCCCAGTACATACCTTGGAACCACCGTGATGGTTGCAGCAGTGGCAGCAGCCGAGGTGATGAATTTCCTGCGGTTGATAGATTTCTTCGATCCCATGATACCTGTTTAAAGTGATTACTACCGTAGGATAAATATCGGTTTTCCTTCGGATTATTTCGCCAAAATATTCTATAAGTACCTACCTCATATCTTTAATTATGGCAAATCAGCCATAATTAACAGACAATCATGATGCGTTATCTGACGTCCGTGCTTTTACGGCTCTGACAGATGCAATCACCAGGGTCACCAGGCTGACGAGAATCCAGACAGATAGGATCAGTATCGCCAGCAGGCTGAAGCTGAAGTCGATATCAAACTGGAACTGCTGCTGGCTGAATTTCCACACCTGATCCTCCCTGACCATGACACCCGTAAGGCGCAGGGGCAGCACAAGAAGCCCTGAAAGGTCAAATTTCACATAGCCCTTTGTCGCAAACCATGCAATGTCTCCCTCCGCTGAAATGTTTGCACTGTCAACCATGAACCTGCAGTCGCCCCACGATTCCCAGTCGGACCTTACCAGGTAAGCCGCATCGTCATAACCTCTGAAAACTTCACGGGGACCCGTACCCAGTATCAGCAGATTTTCTTTGGAATAGAGTGACTCCATGAAAGCCCCTACCCGGCTGGTATCCCGCTGAGAGTAGCCTTCCTGAAACTTATTCAACTGACCGATTATCTCCTGCCTTGTGCTGTCCGGAGCATTTCCCTGCGAATAAACAGCTTTTGCCGGGGAGAGGATCCCTTCCCCGTCAGCTCTTTTAAACATCCGGGTAACGAGAAGAAGTACTACAAGCAGTAATACTATTCTCAGCAAAATCTTAAGTATTTCCTTCATGTTCAATATTGATTAAGAATAAGATAACTATAGGGTAACGTTACTTCTTAAGTTCGCTTAGCTCGATGCCGTAGTCGTACCGGAGGTCCTCGTGCAGGAGGGATACCTTTTTAACGATGGTATCTATCTGCCTGTTGTAGAGATTCATCAGGGCTGTGTTCCTCTCTATGGGCGGTGAGAGCCTCTTCAGCCTGGTGCAGAAGTAGAGCAACAGTTCGACCTCTGTCTGTTTCTTCTGCGAGTACCTGATGTACTTCCTGGTGTTCTTCAGGATCTTCCTGACACTCTTCCTGATAAAGTAATAGCTTGACCTGTTGATATCCTCGAACTCCCCGTCCATCTCCTTTTTGACACTCTTTACGTATGAGAGCTCGTCGGATGATTCGAACAGCAGGTAAGTCAGGAGTTCCTTGTTCTCCTTCTTGAACCTCGACAGGCGGAGACAGAGATCGCGCAGCTCCTTTGGCGTGCGATAGGTCAATTCCTGGCTTAGCTCTTTTACCGTGACGGTCTTCATCGGGGATAACAGCTGGTGCTGTATCACAAATGTAAGATATTATTTGCTCAGGGTCCGGGGTGACAGGCAGAGGTGATGAGCAATTGAACAAACGCGGAGCTGTGTCATGCAGGAAAAATTCTGTTGTATACGGGAATTTTATATCTTTAGAGGACTTAACCTCCCTGAGAAAAGTTGAGTCCCGTACGGATGAGCGAGAGAAATATTTACAAGGACGTACTGTTTGGTGTTGCCGTTGGCGATGCCCTGGGTGTTCCCGTGGAGTTCAGGTCGAGGGAGGAGCTCCGCAAAGATCCGGTAATAGGTATGAGAGGCTACGGGACGCACCAGCAGCCTCCCGGGACATTTTCGGACGACAGCTCCCTGACCTTCTGCCTGGCCGAGGCTCTGACGGAAGGGTTTGACCTCCACACCATCGGGCAGAATTTTGTCAGATGGCACCGCAAGGGCTTCTGGAGCGCCCACGGGAAGATATTTGACATCGGAGGCATTACATGGCGGGCGATTTCACGGATACAATCCGGGGTGGATCCGGAGATGGCCGGCGACGACGGCGACTGGTCAAACGGCAACGGCTCGCTGATGCGGATAATGCCCCTGCTGTTCCATATCGCAGAGATGCCGGTGGAGGAACGATACCGCCTCACCAGGCAGGTGTCAGGACTGACCCACAGGCATATACGGTCAGTCATCTCATGCTTCATCCTGCTTGAGTTTGCCAGGTACATCGCAACCGGCATGGATAAATCCGAGGCCTACAAGTCGCTACGGACTGTCACCGCCGGCCAGCTGGGATCGTTCAGAATCAGCGACGTGGAAACGGGGCACTTCAGCAGGATCCTCAAAGGCAACATCCATGACCTTCCCGAAGAAAAGATCAGGAGCTCAGGATATGTGGTGGACACGCTCGAGGCCGCCATATGGTGTCTCATGAAGACAAAAAACTACAGCGCCGCGGTGCTTAAGGCTGTCAACCTCGGCCGCGATACCGACACCACCGCGGCAGTCACCGGAGGACTGGCAGGTCTGCTGTATGGTCATGAGACAATCCCGGAAGAATGGATGGATGTTCTTGCAAGAAGGAAGGATATAGAGAACCTGGTGCTCAGGCTTGAGGTCCGGTGATACGCGGGGGTTCGCTGCCCCGGGACGCCAGTCAATGATCAATCTACCTTAACGTCTTTTCGCGTTGCTGGTCAGCTTTTTATTCACGTAATGTGACAGTACTGCGCATCCGGAGCCTATCAGGGCCCCTGTCAGCACGTCTGAGGGATAATGAACCCCCAGGTGCATCCTGGAATAGGCGAGGGTACCAGCATAGAGGCAGGATGGTGCAATGACATACCACCTGGGATACTCGAGACACAGTGATGTAGCAGTGGCAAACCCCGTTGTGGAATGCCCGGAAGGGAAAGACCAGCTGTCAGAGTAATCGTGGCCCGACTTATCCGCAAAGTCATCAGGGTATGCGACAAAGGGCCTCTCGCGCTTGACGGTATATTTCAGTCCTAATGTAATACCGTAACTGACAGCCGTTCCGGCGGCCATGAAGGCGGCATCCATCAGCATGTCGTCATTGTCAGTGGCCAGCCCTACAATTGCCAGTGTGACCGGAGTGCCGCAATAGACATAGAAATTGGCATTCGAAACAAACCTGAAGAAATCGTCCGATGGCAGAGGGTCAGGGTCATGAATCGCCTTGAGAATATCATAGTCAAGTCCCTGGGAAGAGAGCGACAGTGGTATCACCACCAAAAAAAGTGCAACCAGTTTTCTCATAGCCGTGAAATGTTAGTTAGTGATGTTTTATTTGCGCAAAACGGAATTTTTTAGCTGTTTCCTGAGCGCAGGTGTCTTCCGGAATACATTTCAAACAAGGCATCTGTCGCAGTATTAAAAAAAGAACCTGGTCAATAAAGTGTACTGTTATACCAAAGCAAATTTAAACCATGATTTAACTAAAGTCAAGTTTATTTTCATAGCCTGAGGCGATAAGACCGGTTTGGAATGTTCTGATGCAGGCGTCTGTGCTGAGAGTTGTGAACATTAAAGAGGGTACTGTTCATACTTTTTATTTTTTCGCGGATTTATTTCAGGACAAACCGATAGATTTGCCGCATGATCATCGTTGCTTTGTCCGATACTCATGGCAATCACCGTGCGGTTGATGTTCCTCAGGGTGATATTATCATTCATTGCGGAGATATCACCCGAAAGAGCAACACGGAAGAAGTTGCCGATTTCATCAGGTGGTTTGCCGGTTTGAATTTTCAGTACAAAATTCTTGTTGCAGGAAATCATGACAGGTTCATCCGGAAAAAGAAGCCGGAATTTCTTGAACTGGCCCGCAGTCATAATATTTCCTACCTTGAGAATACCTCAATACAGATTAACGGATATTCAATTTTCGGCTCGCCCTTCTCTCTGAATTACGGAGGCATAGGTGCCTTCACCTATCCGGATAAACCGGGAGCAGAGCAAATCTGGAATTTAATCCCGGATAATATTAATATCCTTGTCACGCATGCCCCTCCAAGAGGCTTCAGGGACTTTTCCAAAACAGAAAATAAGAATGCGGGCTGCCAGGTGCTGAGGGAAAGAGTTTTATCCATCAAACCCCGGTACCATATCTTTGGCCATATCCACGAATCATATGGTATTGAGACACACGGCGATTCGATTTTTATAAATGCCTCATTATCTAACGGTTCAGGAGAGATTGTAAATAAGCCTGTGGTGCTTGAGTTCTAAGCCGGCAGATACCTCTCCAGAAATATGCGGTACAGTGCGCCAAGCCCGCCGCATACGAATGTTGTGGTCACGCTTCCCAGGTACGGCAGGATTCCTTCAACAGAGAGAAGCTCCGCCAGGCTCAGGGCGCTGGTTTTAGTTGCCAGGAGCAAAGCCATCGCCAGTAAAGGAATTAATATCAGCACCAAAGTGACTGCGTAGAGCCAGAAAAGCTTCTTTGTTCCTTCAGCCATGAGTTTCGGCACCAGCCATGAGTAAAACAGGTAGAAGCTGCCCAGCATCCATACAGAGAGGATCAGGGTGGAGAAGAAGACATACGAAGATTGCATTCCCGGAAAGCTGTCCGAACTGAAATACCATGCCACAAAAATCGCTGTCAGCCAGACGGGTATATGGAACAGGTATAAGGTTCTTCTCTTTTTCATGGTTTATTGTTTAATCCGTTTGAATCCTGTATCGGCAGCCCGATGCTATTCTGTAATCAAAGCTAAACCATAATTTACACTGCAGGAAATTAATTTATCCCTTAATGAATTTCCCGGACTGAAAAATTTATCTAATATTGGAAACTGATCGTAATTCTTGTCGGAATAATTCAATGAAACCTGAATGACAGAGACCAATCGTGTCGGATTTGACAATGAGAGATATCTCAGGGAGCAGACTGCTGCCATCCTTGAGAGGGTGAACCGTTTCAACAACAAGCTGTACCTCGAGTTCGGGGGCAAGCTGTTGTATGATTTCCATGCGGCGAGGGTTCTTCCCGGGTTCGATCCGAACGTCAAGATGCGTCTCCTCCAGATGCTGAAGGACAAGATCGATGTGATCCTGTGCATCCATGCCGGTGATATCGAGAGGAAGAAGATCAGGGCCGACTTCGGGATAACCTACGACGTTGATGCGCTTAAGACCATTGATGACTTCAGGGAGTGGGGCATTGAGGTGACCGCCGTTGTCATCACCCGCTACAGGAACCAGTCGCCCGCCAAGGCCTTCAAGAACAAGCTGGAGCACAGGGGTGTCAAGGTCTACCTGCATTATCCCACGAAGGGATATCCCGACCGATGTTGACCAGATTGTGAGCGACGAGGGATACGGGGCGAACGCATACATCAGGACCACCCACCCCATTGTGATAGTAACCGGCCCGGGGCCGGGAAGCGGCAAGCTGGCGACCTGCCTGTGCAACCTGTACCATGAATACAGGAACGGGATCAAGGCCGGATATGCGAAGTTCGAGACCTTCCCGATATGGGATCTTCCGATAGATCACAAGGTGAATATCGCCTACGAGGCTGCCACCGTCGACCTGAAGGATGAGGTTCTGATCGATGAGGATCATCTGAAGGCATACGGTGTGAAGATCGTCAATTACAATCGTGACATAGAGGCGTTTCACCTTCTTAAGAGGATCCTTGAGAAGATCACCGGCGGGGAATCGATGTACCAGTCGCCTACCGACATGGGGGTCAACCGCGCCAGTTCGGGGATTGTGAATGATGGCATCATACAGGAGGCGGCACACCAGGAGATCATACGCCGTTACTTCAGGTGTGCTGTGGAGTATGCACTCGGGCTGGTTGACAAGGAGACCCTCGACCAGGCCGTGATGGTAATGGGGAAAGTGCATGCCAGGGGTGAGGACCGGAGGGTGGTGCTCCCTGCCCGTAAGGCAGCGCAGGAGGCCGAGAAAAGTGGCAAGGGCAATGCGGGTTTCTTCTGCGGGGCGGCAATTGAGTTGCATGACGGCACGATCATCACCGGGAAGAACTCTCCCCTGATGCATTCCGCAGCGAGCCTGGTTCTGAATGCCACAAAGCACCTGGCGGGGTTGCCTGACATGCTGCTCCTGCTGCCCAAGACCCTTATTGACTCGGTCACCTACCTGAAAAAAGACATTCTTAACGGCAAGATCCTCAGCCTCGACGTAGACGAGACCCTGATACTGCTGGGCATAAGCGCGCTGTTCAATCCTGCCGCCCAGGCAGCCCTGGAGAAGCTCCAGCTGCTGCGCGACTGTGAGGTGCATCTCACCCATATCCCCACGCCGGGTGATGAAGCCGGGTTGAGGAAGCTGAATGTAAACCTTACGTGTGACCCGGAGTATTCCAGTAAAAGCTTATTTGTAAGTTAAAGAGCCTGAAAGTCCGCTGTCACCAATTTGAGGCTCCGACGAATGCGAAGTCCTGCACAAGGACCTGTCCCGATGAAGTCGGGAGTGTCGGGACGGAAGCCGGAAGTCAAATAATGTATCTGCCGTTGATCTGCTCAATATAGCCGGGGCAAACAGGTCGTGGTCAGGCTTTTCCTGCCTTAAGCAGGCCTACCCTCACTCCTATCATCTGCAGGTGCACCTCGTCTGTGGTCGAGGGATCCTTCATCTGCAGGAAGGTGGCGCATGGCAGTTCGGAACAGTCACCGCAGTCGTTGTAGCCGCGCTTGTTCACCGCGCAGTCATAGAGAGGACATACTTTTGAGGGCATCATCTCAACGGCCCAGAAGGTGGAGCCTTTGACATTGCGGCATCCGGTGCATGTTTTGTTGTAGAATTCGCATTCATCGCATTTGAGTCCGCAGGTGCTTAGTATCATGGTGCTGGTATTTTATGCAAGATACAAATAATACCGCGTTCGCTGCTGCTGCCTCAAGGGTGAGAGGCAGCTGTAACAACTGTGAGCGGGGTCAGGATTTGTCTGAGAGACGATGGCGGCAGAGGTGTTGAAGCGGTGTCTGTTGCGGGCGAACAGACTGTAGAAGAAATCCCGGATGGCTGAAGGGATGATACCCAGGACGCGGGTCAGCCTCCACCCGCCGCCAAGGTCGCTGAGTATTCCAAGCACCGCCGAGGAGCGTGTCAGATCCTTCCCCTCCTTCACATAGACAACAGTATCAAGTTCATTCTCAGGCAACCCTGCCGAGCGCAGCATTCTCCTCCCCTCTTCCGACTGAAGCGAAACAAACCGAAACAGGTCTCCCCTGCTGCGTTTTCTGATAAACTTCACCTGACTGTTGCATAGGGCGCATTCGCCGTCATATAGAATCGTACCGCTCATATTAAAATAACATAGACCCTTCAATTTTGTTCCGGTGGGAAGACTACCGGAAGGAAGAAGCTACCTCGAAACCAATGCAGTCTTGCCTTTCAGAATATTGTCAATAGACTGATTTCTTTAGTTATACATACATGTAATATACTTCTTTGTATATTACCATTAGGTATATTACCATTCACTATGCCTCTTGCCTGGTGAATTCATCCCGGAAGAGGTTCAGGTGAGGTCTTTCCTAAGAGGCCTGAGAGGGACACTATAAAATCATGAAGAAGAAAGTAGATCCGATTTAGGAAAAACTACAATTTATTTTCATTATCTTCATCGGATCAAATGGCTGATTTTTATATGACTGATATTCAGACACTCTACCAGGAAGCAATCAAGTTTGCGGCTGAGAAACACGGGCCGCAGAAAGTTAAGGGAACAAAAAATTCCTACGTGGTCCATCTAAGTAACGTGTCCATGGAGCTGTTCGCTGCGGCGACCCACACGCCCGGCTTTGACCTGGAATTTGCAATCCAGACAGCGCTGCTGCATGACACCATCGAGGATACTGCGACCACCAGGGCTGAGCTGGAGGAGCGGTTCGGCACGGATATCGCCGACGCCGTATGGGCACTTACCGATGATCCAAAGTTGCTTAAGGATTACAGGCTGACCGACAGCCTGGCGAAGATCCGGCAATGCAGGAAAGAGGTTTGGGCTGTAAAACTGGCCGACAGGATCACCAACCTGCAGAAGCCGCCGCGAGGCTGGGGCAAGAGTCATATCACGGAATTTTATTATGACTCGAAACAGGTACTCGAGGCCCTCCAGGGAGGAAACGAGTTCCTGGAGAAGAGGCTGAAGACGAAGATCGAGGAATACGCGAAGTATCTGTAAGCCGGAAAGTCGAAAGTCCAAAGTCTAAAGTCTAAAGATCTGAAGACCCCGATACTCCCGACTTCTTCGGGACAAGTTCGTGTGCGGGGTTTTGACCCTGCGGGTCTCAATCTGAAGATCCAAAGCTCTGGAAAATCAAAAATCTGGTAAATTCTGTAATACCTCCGGCCCGGCTGCGAACAGTCGCAATACACAGAATTTGGGGTATACCGAGCGCTGACATGCATATCCACACGGTAGTTATGTCTCGCTGATATTTCAAATACTCCCCCTTCCGGGTACGTAGTGGAGTTTCTTATTGCCTGCCCCATGAAACCATTTCTGCAAACATTTGTCTGACAGGATTGTTTAACTGAGAGGTAACAAAATTATGACGGATACATTTAAACGTAACAACCTTGACAGATCACTGTCGCCTTATCTAAAGCAGCATTCAGACAACCCGATATGGTGGCAGGAGTGGAACAGGGAGACGCTCGATCACGCCGTTGCAGAGAATAAGCCACTGCTTGTATCGATCGGATATTCCACCTGCCACTGGTGCCACGTGATGGCAGCCGAGGCCTTCTCCGACAAGGAGACAGCTGATTACCTCAATGTCAGTTTCATAAGCATCAAGATCGACCGCGAACAGCGGCCTGACATCGACCAGTCGATGATGCACTTCATCCAGGCACTGACCGGAAGCGGGGGTTGGCCACTGAACGTCTTCCTGACAGCTGACCTCAGGCCGGTCCACGCACTCACCTATGCTCCCGTGAAGAGCGCCGGCAACAGGGCCTCTTTCCTGGACATAGCAAAGGCAGTTATTGATTATCTGCAATCAAACGCCGACAGCATCAGACCCTTCGCCGCCACAGAGGAGGAGTCTCCGCATGCCGATGCAGGGAAGCTTACCGAGAGCCTGTCAGAGTACTATGACAGCGAATCCGGAGGTTTCGGCGGAGGACAGAAGTTCCCGCCTCACTCCTCCCTCCTCTTCATGCTTTACCATCTGGCAGTTATTGATGAGGGAAAGACTGCTGAAACCACATCCGGAGAGGGCGAAGCAGCCGAAGCAACCAGCAAGGGTGGGGCAACCGAAGTTTCCGGCGATGGCGGGGCAGCCGAAGCAACCAGCAAGGGTGAAGCAGCCGAAATAACCAGCAAGGGCGAAGCAGCCGAAATAACCAGCAAGGCCGGTATGGTAAGCGAAATGGTCACCACTACCCTTGACGCCATGATGCTGCGAGGACTGAATGACCACCTGCAGGGAGGGATCTACCGTTACTGCGTCGACCGGGAATGGACGATACCTCATTTTGAGAAGATGCTCTATGACCAGGCGATGGCGCTATGGAGCTACTCTCTGGGATATAAAGTCACAGGAAAAGATCATTACAGAACTATGGCTGAAAAAATTCTCAGGAGCCTCGTGGAGACTTTTGAGCATGACGGATTATTTACCTCGGCTTTCAATGCCGATACCGACCATAAGGAGGGAATGACATATCTCTGGAGTGAAAGTGAGCTTGAGAGCGTGCTGGAACCCTCAGAACTCATACGTTTTCGGGAGGTCTATGAGATAAGCAGCAGTGGTAACTTCGAGGGGCTCAATCACCTTGTCAGAAAGAACAATGACCGGATCGACGCCATCGAGGATAAGCTGCTTGAGATAAGGAGAAAGCGCAGCCAGCCGTCGCGCGACGACAAGATACTGAGCGGCATTAATGCCCTGACGGCTTCAGCCATGATACAGGCCGGAAGGCATCTCGGGCGACCCGACCTGGAGGCCAGTGCTGTTACCCTGGTGTGGCGGATTCTTGAGACATTCTGGGACGGCTCGTCTCTCGGCCATTCATATTTTGAGGGCAGGCTGCAGCGCCAGAGCTTCCTGTCCGATGCCGGGGCGCTGCTCATGGCGGTCACCATGCTTTACGAGACTGATGAGTCATGGGGAGAGATTATGGTTGCCCTGGCTGATTATGTAAGAACGTTCCGTGAAGATGGAAAGTGGGTTGAGTCGAGGGCTGACGATTTTCAGAAGGTGTACGCCTCATGGTTTGACCATCCCGTTCCGTCGTCTGTCAGCCTGGCAGAGACTGCCCTGACGCGTTTTGCCCTTCTTACCGGAGGGGAGGTCGCTCCCGCTGAATTCCGCCGTCCGTACCAGTCGGATTTCTTCAACATCAACGTGCTCCTCAGCGAGGATCTGTTTCACCTTTACACTACCAGGGAGCCTATCGACTGGCGGAACCTGCCGGTCAACTCTCTTCAGAAGAGAGGAGAGACGGAGAGTGTATGCTACAACAGAACCTGCAGGTTGTTGTGAATCAGTCAGCAGTTTGAGACTCCGACCCTGAAGGAGGATCAATCCCGACCACGTAGTGCGTCGGGACGGCAGTCAAATCGAAAATCGCAAATCGCAAATCCTACCGGACTTTCGACTTTACATACTCCTACTGGAACAGGTTACCGAGCAGGCCCTGCGCCTCCTTGCCCCTGTTGCCACCCATCGGAGCCAGGGCGCGGATCAGTTTTCGAATGGGCATCGACTGCAGCCATACCTTGCCGGTGCCGCGCATGGTCGCAAGGAAGAGTCCCTCGCCGCCGAAGACCATAGACTTCAGGCTGCCGGTGGTCTCGATGTCAAAATCGAGCGACGGCTCATAGGCGACGATACAGCCGGTATCAATGCGAAGTGTCTCATTGTTAAGCTGTCTCTCGATGACGGTTCCGCCGGCATGGACGAAGGCCTTGCCGTCGCCCTCCAGCTTCTGAAGTATAAATCCTTCTCCGCCGAGGAGTCCGGCCCCCAGCTTCCTGTTGAGGGTGATGGTCAGCTTTGTGCCGAAGGCAGCGCAGAGGAACCCGTCCTTCTGCACTATAAGCTTGTTATTGAGCTTACTCAGATCGACAGGGATGATTGTGCCGGGATAGGGTGCTGCGAATGCCACCCTGCTCCTGCTGCTCCCCCTGTTGGTGAAGTGAGTCAGGAAGAGCGACTCTCCCGCAAGCAGCCTTGACCCAGCCTGAAAGAGCTTGCCTGACAGGCTCTGGTTCACTTCCGAACCGTCGCCCATCCTGGTCTCGAAGGTTATTCCCTGCTCCATGTAGACCATGGTGCCTGCCTCGGCAATGACGGTCTCATTCTGATCTAGTTCGATCTCAATGAACTGTATGTCGTCGCCAAGTATTTTGTAGTCAATCTCGTGTGATATCATCGGGTTACAGTTTTGCGGGGTTAGGGATTATACAGAGAAATTCGAAGTCGCCGTCGTAAGGGTTCCTGAACTGGTGGAGGTCGCCAGGCCTGACGAAGAGACTCTGGCCCTCCTGCACCACATGTTCATTGCCATGCTCATCAACAGCTACGCCGCGACCCCTTTCAACCTTGATGACATGCTCATAGTTGTGGTTATGAAAGGGGGTGTTGCCTCCCGGGGCGACAAAGAAATGTCGCATGATTATGTTACCTGATCCGTCATCAGGACCGATGAGGATCTTCATCCTGACCTTATTGGCACCTTCCATCTGCACCTCGGGTGATGGTATTTCTGAATTGAGATTTATTTTCATGATCGTTCGCTGTTAAATGATTGCCAAAGTTAGATAAGAAACATCTTGCCAGCCATTATTGTTTCGATCTCAGAGTGCGGATTGTATTCTGTTAAGTATCCTCCTACGCAAGTCCCGAGAGACGTTTGCGGAAGAAGGTCAGGAGCAGCACTGCTGCAACCACGACCAGCGCCACCGCTGCCGTTATGAAGATGGTGCGGTAATCGGTCTGCCGCTTTATCATTATCCCTGCAAAGGCCCATACCACAGCAATCCCGATAAAGGGGTTGTCAAGCCTCCATATTGTAAGGGCAACCAGCGTTGCTCCGATTATGATCATGATTATTGTCCAGGTCTCGCCGGCGATGCCGAATCCTCCCCAGCCGTAATTGACCAGCAGAGCCGTGACGTTGGCGATGGTGGCTATGCATATCCAGCCAAGGTAAATACCAAAGGCCGCCTTGAAGAAACCGTAAGGCATATCCTTAATGAAGATGTTGATCCAGATTAGAGAGACCAGCAGTCCGAGCATCAGTATCAGTGACATCGGGAGCCGTCCGTAATGCCATGCCACAATCCAGAGTGCATTGAAGATGCAGGAGATGCCGAAGATCCATCCCATTCTAGATATGACAGCCTGCTGCGAGGTGGTGAACTGCACCACGCAGAAGATGACCAGCATTATGTATATGACACCCCATATCGAAAAGGTGACCCCGGCCGGTACAAAGAGGTTTGGATAAGCATCGGAGAGTTCCCCGGTGGTTTTTCCATTGAGGGGAAGGGCGTTTGCCAGATAGTTCATGACTATCATCGAAGCAAAGAAGAGGAGGTTGAGATATTTCATGGTCGTCTATTTGCGGTAAGTTTATCGTTCAGGGCTGCTCAATACTTATGACAGGATTTCCAGTGTCTCCTTATACAAAGTTAAATGAATTATCAATTCCCGGGTACACGGGAAGGGAGTAATGCTGCGACTACAAGCCGGGCTTTAGTATCAAGGTGTATTTTGCCGAAGAGAGAACAGCCTGGTCTGTAAAATGGTCCTTGTAGAACCTGCCCTGCACAAAAGCATCTGCCTGTGACAGGTAGAACTCGCTCGTGGGGACGCCCGAGTTGCCGCCCGGTATGACAGAGAGAGACTCATCCCAGTCGGCCGTATTGTAGATATGCCTCACCGATGCACCGTTCACGGCATCAAAGTCAGGTTTATAGGTAAAATAGGGACAGACCGTATGATCGCTGCCCCCAACGGGATATTTCCTGGAATTCAGGCTCAGGATCGAACCGAGGATTTTGACGGAACCCAGTGGGTGGGTGAAAGTGACAGTATGTATCCTTCCCCACTGCCAGTGATCCGGGTTGTTGCCGTACTTTTTCTCAAGTGAGGCGATGGCGTCAGTGAAGCTTCTCAGCACTATGTCTTCAAGGGTCTCCTTCCCTTCGGTGGTGATGTCATCAACCCATTCGTCGGGTCCCTCCTTCAGGATACGGTAAACATAGTACTCTGAGGATATGTCCCATATCCTTTCATAGAGATCTCCAAGCTCATCAGCAAGGAGATTGCGCCTGAAGCTGATCCTGAAGAACTCAAGCAATGTGGGGGCAATCAGGGAGGGATTCATCTCATAGTCCCATGCAGCCAGGGTATCAAGCAGAGAGATGGCGGAAGGTGAAAGGAGGTCTGACTGCTCCCTGATGCTGAGTATGACCGGTGTCATCAGTCGTGCCAGGTCTGAATGCTGGTCAGTAACCATCCTGCGGAAGTCATCCATGCCCAGCTTCTCTTTCTCATCCAGCATCTCCCTGATACGGTTGATGCGGTAGGGCAGCTCGAAACTGTTGCTGATGAACCATGGATAGTCATCTCCGGTGCTCTTGTTGTTTGCCGATGAGACATCCCCTGTCGCGGGGTTATAGAGAGACGGCATCTTTTCAAACGGCACATACCCTTTCCAGTCGTATGCATCGGTCTCGCCGCTGCGAATGATTATGGCGCTGCCATCCCTGACCGGAATGCCTCCTCCGCTGCACATCCCGATATTTCCATTTTTATCTGCATATATGCTGTTCTGGGAGATCGATCTGAACATGCTTACTCCCTTTCTGAAGTCGTTCCAGTTCTCAGCCCGGTTCATGAGATACACTGCGCACACCTCATCGCTGTCATCATACCCGGTCCATCTCATGCTGATGGCTGATTTCCTATGATCGCGCAGTCCTTCCAGGTAATCATACCCCAGCCATTGCATTTTCGGGGAGAGGCTTCCGACATTGATGCAGCTCGAAATGATCGGGCCCCTGTGAGTGAATCTGAGTGTAACCGTATCGCTTTTACCTCCCCTGACGCTGATTATTTCTCTCACTTTGCTGATCTCCTTCCATTCGCCGTTAAAGAGGTAGAGGTCCGGGTTCTCAGGGTGGATCTTCTCAGCAAAGAGATCCACTGCATCGACCCGGAAGTTTGTCATTCCCCAGGCTATGTCGGTGTTATGCCCGGCTATGAC
Source organism: uncultured Rikenellaceae bacterium (assembly GCA_963802145.1). Classification (GTDB taxonomy): domain Bacteria; phylum Bacteroidota; class Bacteroidia; order Bacteroidales; family VadinHA17; genus SR-FBR-E99. The sequence continues at coordinate 593,236 of CAWDHN010000012.1, read as the reverse complement.
GAACGGTTCTCCCGGGATAACCACACCGGTTACGTTAAGCTCTCCGGGGATAACCTGGTGCATCTGAATCCATATACCAGGTGATGACAGGCTGAGGTGCATGTCGTTGGAGAGGAGCGGCAGACCGGTCTCGCTCCTGTTTCCCGAGACAGCCCAGTTGTTGCTCGAGGATAAGGCTGAGACTCCAAGAGCCGTAAGGCCGCTGACTGAAGAGATCATCGCTTCTATGCCTGCAATGACGGTATCACTTAATTCAAAGTCGGGATAGACAACGGCATCCGTTGCCTGCCAGTCGGGTACCAGGGTGGATGCCTTTTCAATTCCCACCCGATTAATCAGCTGATAAACAAAAAGTTCAGCCGTGAGGTTACGGCAATCGAGATTCCACCCCATCAGTCCGATGATGCTGGCTATGTCTGTCAGGGTCCATGGTTCCGGCTTGTAGGAGAGCAGTTTGAACTCCACCGGCAGGTGCCTTTCGCATGAGCCGATCCATGCGTTTACACCGTCGGCATATGCCTGGAGGCATTCCAGGATCTGAGGCTCTTGTTTTGACACGATTAGTTCCGCCTTCTGCCGGATCCGGAGACACCTGGAGAATATATCCGCCTGAATAAAAGACTTTCCGAAGATCTCGGAGAGGCGGCCCGCTGCGCTTCGGCGCACCAGGTCCATCTGCCACAGCCTCTCGCGGGCTGTCACATAACCTGTTGCCATATAGAGGTCATGCTCATTATGAGCATATATATGGGGCATTCCGCGCTCATCCCAGTAAACGACAACACTGTCTGAAAGACCTTTAAGATTTTCCGTACCGCTGTAGGGCGATGAGGACCCGTTTCTTTCTTCCGCGTGCAAACCTGAATAGCCTGAAAGGGAAGAGATGATAAGCACCAGTCCTGTGAACAGTATCCTGACAGGAATATGCATCCGGCGGTGCGATATTTTCCTAAAAGTTAGGCAATTTAAAGGGACAATGCAAATAAATTTAGGAATCGATACGGGAAGCAAGGGCTGTGCGGCAGAGAATAAACCCCCGGCAGGCAGGGAAGACCATGGCCGTCAGTTCATAGGAAATATACCTGATCGGGTGAGTTCCGCCTCCTTCAGGATTTCATAATTTTCCCTTCCCCGCTTACAATCCACAGTATCACTCCGCTGATCAGTGCAGCAAAGAAGCACCATACCGAAGTGAGGTACTCCCTGAAGAAGATTCCTGTTATCAGGCAGGAGATGAACATGAGGAGACCCATAATCCACATTTTTCTGACACCTGATACAAACAGCGGAGCCAGCGTTGCGAAGAGATAGGTGATGAATACAGTATTAGCCGGTGGCCGGGGAAAGTCATTGACATATTTAATGTGATGGCTGCTTATCTGCGGACTGACATCATGGAAGAGGAGCCCTATGCCATAATAGAGAGAGGTCACCAGTCCGGTAATAAGCAGGAAAAAGATGATCTGCCTTCTTAACTTGACCTTCTCCATCAGCATTACCGAAAGCGGCAGGTAGACGGGCCACAGGATCACTGCCGCAAACAGGAAGGCATAGGAGGCGATGGTGAGCATCAGGTCATGGCCAGGTGACTGCAGTGCAACCCACACCAGGCCCTCGGATATCTGCTGTACACCAAAGATAAGCGGTATGCCGGCAAACATCCGGCGCGAGGGATCATTGTTTTTTACAATAGTCACCACCCCTATTGCAGATATCACCGCCCCCCCGGCAAAACTGGCACCTGCTGAAAAACACATTTTGTTCGTTTCTTAGATTCCAACCACAAGGTAATCTATTTTGAGATTTCATGTTATATTGCCTGATAAAAAGAAATTCTGCCATTATGAAAAAGAGCATACTCTTCCTGACGCTGGTAATATTTCTGATCCCTGCCACGGTGCAGGGGCAGGATGGCAGGTTCAGTTTTGCACTGGTTACCGATACGCATATAGGAGGTACGGGGGCTGATGAGGATCTGCAACGTACCGTGAATGACATCAATGCAATTGACTCGCTGGCGTTTGTTATCATATCGGGCGATGTGACGGAGTTCGGTTCTGACAGCGAGCTGCTGCTGGCGAAGGAGATACTTGATGGTCTGAATAAACCATGGTATATCATACCCGGCAATCATGACACGAAGTGGTCAGAGAGCGGTGCCAACAGCTTCCGGAGGGTTTTCGGCGCTGAGGCCTTTGTCTTCAGGCACAACGGATGGCTCATGGTGGGCACCAACTCCGGCCCCAACATGAGGATGGGTCCCGGTCAGATACCACGTGAGAACATCGTATGGCTCGATTCCGTTCTCAATGTTCCGGCGAACAGGGAGCTAAAGGTTATCTCCGTCAACCACTACCCTCTTGACAGCGGTCTCAATAACTGGTATGAGCTCACCGACAGGCTCAGGAGGTTGGACACGCGGCTGGCACTGTGCGGCCACGGTCACTCGAACAGGGTGATGGAGTTCGAGGGTATACCGGCCCTTATGGGGCGCTCGAACCTGCGCGCCGGGCAAACTACGGGAGGATACAACATCATGACCATCCGGGGCGACAGTTTGCTGACGGCCGCCGTGCGCCGTCCGGGAGAAGCAACCATGGAGCCCTGGGCTTCGATGGAGCTGAAAAGACACGACTTCCTGTCTGACACAACGGTATGGCCGAGGCCTGACTATTCGATGAACGCCAGATACCCGGCGGTCAGAGAGGTATGGCGCGTCCAGGAGAAGAGTGACATCGGCGCCGGAACCGTGCCGGCAGGGCGACTGGCAATCACCACTAACACCGGCGGCGAGATTAAGGCTCTTGACATAAAAAGAGGCAGGGTGCGATGGGTGCTTGGCACCGGAGCCAAGATCTACAGCACCCCGGCAACAGATGGCAAAAGGGTGATCGCAGCATCGGCTGACGGAATGGTGCGCGCCCTCGATCACAAAACAGGGAGGGTGCTATGGAGCTTCGACTCGGGGCAGCCGATGGTGGCATCGCCGGTGACAGGAGGCGGGAAGGTCTTCATAACCGGATCGTCAGGCAAGTGTTATGCACTGGATGTCACAGACGGGAAGCTGCTGTGGAGCAATAGCATGATCGACGGGTTTGTGGAAACTATTCCGGTCATCTACAAGGGGATGCTGATCTTCGGCACATGGAATAACCGCTTGTATGCCGTCGACATTGAAACCGGCAAAATAAAATGGGACTGGTACAACGGTTACACCAACAGGATGCTGTCGCCTGCCGCATGTGTTCCCGTTGCTACCGGAGGGAAGGTGTTTGTTGTGGCTCCCGACAGGAAGATGGCCTGTCTTGACGCCCTGACGGGCAAGGTGATATGGCATTCCGATCTGGGCAACAGTATGGTAAGGGAGTCGATGGGGGTCACAACCGACAGCACCCTCATTCTTGCGAAGACGATGAACGGCAGCATCATCGCGGTGGATGCCCGCGCCCCGGAAGGGCAGGTGGTCTGGGTCTCTGATTTTAATATAGGTTATGATATCGCTCCGGGGGTGATCACGGAACGGGACGGGATCATCTATATCCCCTCTGACAAGGGGGTAATACACGCTGCCTCGAGGGCGGACGGCAAACTGATCTGGAGTCACAGGATCTCCTCATGTCTTATCAACAGCGTGGTGCCGCTGAAGGGGGGCAGCGTGCTAGCCAACTCCATGGACGGGGTGGTGGTAAGGCTGAAGGATTAGAAAGTCGAAAACCCGGACACGAATTGCGTCGTGACGGAACTCATGTTAACACCATATTCCTTTGCCGGGGCGGAGAGCCCGGGAGGGATGGGTATTCCCTTTACCGGATGGAAATCCGAAAAAAATGCTATATTTGTTATTCCGGGTGTGGGATAATTAAATATTCATTTCTAAAAGGGAGGAGCTGATGAACATCTGCAAAGACTTTTTATATCAACCCAGGAAGCACAGCAGTATAGACTTATGGAAGGATGTGACGGAGGAGCAGTGGAATGATCCGTCATGGCAGAGGAAGAACTCGATACGGTCAGTCGACCAGCTGAAGAGGGTCATAAAACTCAATACCCACCAGGAGGCGGAGATAAGGCGCACAATAGCCACTCTCAGGCAGGAGGGCAAGGAGCCGCTGAGGATCACCCCCTACTATGCATCGCTGATGCAGGAAGATCCGTTTAACCCGGTCTTTTTCGGTGAGGTCTCGAAGAAGCGTCTTGATCCCATATTCTGGCAGAGTGTTCCCACTCCTGCCAACCTGATGTTCCCTGACGCCGGCGTCGAGGGAGCCATGAGTGAAGGGTCACGCACCTACGGTGCCGCTTACCAGCGATATCCGAACAGGGTGGCGCTTTTCGTCGCCGAGAATACCAGCTGCGCATCCTACTGCGTGCACTGCCAGCGTGCCAAATCACTTGACACCTCTGCCGATGTCAACAAGCGTGAGGTGGACAAGGGGCTTTTCTATATCTCATACAACAGGAATATCAATGAGGTGCTTGTCACCGGCGGTGATGCGCTGATGATAAGCAACAAGCGTCTCAGGTACATCCTTGAAGAACTCAGCCGAATACCCCATCTGCGTGTCGTCAGGATAGCGACGCGTGTGCCTGTGGTTCTGCCGATGCTTATCACCGGAGAGCTGCTGGAACTGATAAGGGCCTCGTCAAACAGGTATAACAAGGGGCCTGAAAAGTATGTCTATTTCATGACTCACATCAACCACTACCAGGAGATTACCCCTGACCTGGCGGCGGCGGTGAAGAGGATCACCTCGCATGGCTTTACGATACGCAACCAGACTGTACTTCTCAACCATGTCAATGACAACTACCGCACCCTGGCCGAGACCTTCAGGCGGATGTTCTGGATAGGGGTGCATCCCTATTACCTTCTTCAGTGTCATAAGGAGAGGGGGATAGTGCATTTCATCACTCCCATACAGGTGGGCAAGATATACATGAAGCACCTTCAGGGATGGATCAGCGGCATCACCATGCCCCGGTATGCTGCCAACATCGAGGGCGGCGGCGGCAAGGTGCTGCTGATGCCGTCAGGCCATGATACCCTCAACGAGGATCTGAACATTGACGACAAGATCTCGGAGAGCTTCGCCAATGTCTTTACGTGGGATCACAAGAAGATCGTGAAGTATGAGGCGCTGGGGCGTGCCACACGAAGTGAGTTTGACAGCGCAGTTAAGGTCATGGATGCCTTTATTGGAAGGAAAGGTGCATTCCTTCCGAGGATCATCATCGTTGACGAGATGGGCAATCACCTTGAAACGACCAACCGCACCAAGCTGCCGACATTTGAGAAGAGTAAGAAAGCCAGCCTGCTCGACTATGAACTGTTCACTAATGACATGCCTCTTACCAATCCGGTTGATGCATATGACCGGATTGAGGCTGCCTTTAACCGGTCAAAATTCAGTAAATAAATAATTCAGAGGCCGGTTTTGGACCGGCCTCTGGATTTGCGATTTGCAATTGTCGATTTGCGATTCGACAATTGTCGATTAGCGAATAGGATTTGCTATTGCAGCGGGGTGACCACCTCGATCACCTCCGGCAGATCCATTCCGATCCGCTTCAGGTGTTCTATGGTCGGGATGCCGTTATTGTTCCATCCGCGGCGCTTGTAGACCGCATCGCGCAGCAGGTCATACTGCTTCTCACGATACTGTCTCATGACCCTGACCTTCTCCTCGGTGCTCTTTCCCTCCGGATCAAAGCCGACCTTCTCCTTCAGCTGCTTATCATAGCGCTCTTCCCGTGAGAGATACTCCTCCACCGTCACCGGTCCGCATGCGCGGTAAGGCTGGTCATCGTCCTTGCGGCGTCCGAAGCCCCGGCGAATGTTGAACACTCTCTGGAAGTTATAGACCCGTTCGGAGTCTTCCACCAGCCTGTGCTTGTCAAATGGTCTGCCGGTGACTGCCTTATAGATGGTCACATAGTTGTCAACGTGCTCGGGCACCTTGGCCGGCTCGTCGGTCTGTGCGTTGGTCTCAGGTTCGACGTCGTTCCATGGCAGCTTGCATAGGCCGACAAGGCCGAACCATGTACGGAACATCGGGAAGTAGTGCAGTGCCTCGGCCTTGTTCTCGAATGTTGGTATCTGGTTGTTAACCATATCCATGAAAATAAGCCAGGCTTCGTCATGCTGCGGGCCCTTGTTGGTAAGGGCATATCCACCCTGCTGGGCAAGTGACTCCTTCGACATGTACTGGGAGTACTCGAGGCCCTTGTTCTCCATGCCGATATCCTGCATGAACTGCGGGTCGCCCCATCCCTTCTCTGCAAAGATCTTCTTCATGCGACGAATACCCTGTCCGGCTATCAGGCCGAAGCCTTCGCCGCGTGCCACCATGTGCAGCAGCTCCAGTGCCGGGGGGATATTGCCAAAGGTGAGCTCCAGTCCTCCGGTGCGCTCCTTATTGAGGATCCCCTTTTCATAGCACTCCTGCATGAACGCGATGCTTGTGCCCCATGTTATGGTACAGATGCCGTATGTGTCGCAGTAGAAGTTCGTTTCAATTATATAGCGCGGGTCGAAGAAACCCCCGTTGGAACCCAATCCGGCCGCTGTCTCATACTCCGGACCGTCGACGATGACCTTATGTCCCTTGTAGGGTCCGGTGGCGAGCTCATAGTCATCCACGGCCTTGGAGCATGCCATGTTGCATCCTATCCAGCAGCCGTCGGGAATGTTCTGCGTGAAGAACGACTTCCACACGCCGGAATCAATCCTGGGTGAGTCCTTGTGTGACCCGAACTTATAATTATGTGTGGGCAGGAGATCATGGTCGTCCATTATCTCCATCAGGTGTGCGGTCCCGATCTGGCGCATCTTGCACTGTTTGTCATCGAGTTCACGCATCTCGCGGTTGAAGCGGCGGCCGCGTTCCTGGATCGCCTCGAGGTCAACCACGTTGTTCAGGTTACCCTTCACTCCGGGGATCTTGCAGACGACAGCCTTGATCTTCTTGTTGCGGAAGACGGTGCCTATGCCACCGCGCCCGGCCTGCTTCATCCTGATCTTCTTGCGCTTGGGATCATAGAATGTAAAATTGAGCATGCCTATCAGTGAGTGGTCTGCCGCGGAGCCCGTGGAGACTATCCCAAGGTTCCTGCGGTCTGACTCGTCAGCTGCAAACATGTCTGTCAGCTGCTCGGCCAGCACGTGGCTGTCAAGAGCCTCGGCGGGTGCCTCGAAGATCTCTACATAATGATCGACGCCGTTGATGAAAACAATCACATCAGCGGCAGCCTTTCCCTGCAGCTCTATGGCATCGAAACCGGAGAACTTCAGGAAGGGTCCGAAGAAACCTCCCACGTTGCTGTCCATGACCGAGTCGGTCTGCGGCGATATCGTTACCACAAGCGACTTGCCGGATCCGGAATACTGGGTGATGCCTCCGATCGGTCCGGATGAGATGACAATCTCATTTTCAGGGTCGTCCCATTTGGTGTCAGGTTTTGTGGCATCCCAGAGGTAACGAAGGCCGTAGCCCTTTCCCCCGATGAATTTCTCCTTCATTGCCAGAGGTACATCCTTCTCCTTTATCTCGCTTGTGCCGACGTTGATGTAGAGAGTCTTGTCGGTATAGCCTTTCGACAGAGGGGTCCATTTGTAGTCCCACCTGTTAAGAAGCCTGTGCTTTGACTTGATTTCGCTGATATCCATAATATTTTTTATAAAGTGATTTTATGTCCCAGAGACAAATTACGTGTATAAATATCCACATTCTAATGATAATAGTCAATATGCAGCCGAATGCCAGTCGGCAGCCGCAGTCTTCAGTCGGCAGTCAAAACCAATCAGCAATTCCAGCCGGCAGTTTGAGACTCCGACACTGGAGGAGGCTCAATCCCGACCACAAAGTGAGTCGGGACGCAAATCGAAAATCGCAAATCGCAAATTCTGCCAGACTTTCAACTATATTTGCCAATCAGGCATCAAACCGGCAGCACCGAAGAAATGAACATTACGCTTAACAATGAGCCCATGAACCTTGAGGGTGAGAGTATCACCGTGGAGAAGCTGCTTGAGCTGAAGAGGTACACCTTCAGGCTGAGGATAGTGAAGATCAACGGCAGGCTCATTGACCGTGACAGTTACGGAGAAGAGGTGATAAATGACGGCGACACAGTGCAGGTGATCTACCTGATGAGCGGAGGATGATAACGTTAAAAACAAATTACACAATAAGGTCTTGAAGTCAGATTTCTGGCAACGGTTTACGCTTGCAGCCCTGCGCGACAGGATGCCCGCATGGATGAAGAACAGGTACGTGCTTACGGTTCTCATCTTCCTTGTGTGGATCATTCTGCTTGATCCCAACAATCTGATAATGCGGGTGCGTGAGGTAAGGGCGCGGAACAGGCTCGAGCGCGAGAAGGAGTACTACATGGGGCGCATAGAGGAGGATCGCAGGAAGCTGAATGAGCTCAGGACCAGCAACGAGAACCTGGAGAAGTATGCCCGTGAGCAATACCGCATGAAGAAACCTGACGAGGATCTCTTCATCATCGTCACCCCGGAGCAGGAGCGCAAGATCAGGCGTGACCGCAAGGTGTCAAAAACAGCGAAGCCCGCCGTGAAGCGGGCTCCGAAGCCTTCGCGTGACTGAAGTTATTTCTTGGACTTTTCAGCGTTGTATTTGGTGTTCAGTCCGGCGACAACCTCGGCGGTGATGTCGAGGGTGGAGTCACTGAACAGAATGGGGCCGGGGAACTGCTTGGCCAGGATGTACTGATAGCCATGCTCAGCGTTATACTCAGCCAGATACATATTAATATATTCAAGCACCTGCCTCTGGGCGACAACGCCCTCCTCATTAAGGTTATAGGCCATCTGGTCACGCAGGGCGAGCAGGTTCTGCTGCTGCTGTGCAAGTGTCTGTTCCATCTCGGCAGCTGTGGCCCTTGTGATAAGTCCCTTCTGGGCTTTGTTCTGATAATCCCTGACGTCACGGTCAAATGCCTGTGACTTGGCTGTAAGCTCGGCCTCCGAGTTTTTCGTCTTCTCTTCAAGCTCGGTGGATTTGTCAGTTGCCATATCAAATCTGGCAATGATGGTATCAAGCTCAACGAAAACGATGCCGCCAGTCACTCCTTCAGACTTGCCTTCGGCAGCCGTGGTCCCGGCCTTGTTGCATCCGCTGGTGACAAGGATACCGGCAACAACCAGCACTGACATAATCAGGGTGTTCTTCAATACAGATAATCTATTCATTTCGGAAATTAGGTTATGGTTCAACAAATTGTTGCACAAACATACACAAATTTTAAATATGAAAAAGCAGAATGGGATGTGCCGGCTATGAAAGGGAGGCCGATTGTCAGAACTCGGGACAGGGTATTGCGTGTATCTTCTGTCCTCGCTTCACCTGCTCCGATGTGAAAGAATAGATGAGTGATATCTCGTATGCTCCGCCCGATGAGGTTATCAGGTTTGAGATGGTGAAATCATAGCTCAGGCCAATGTTGAGCTGATCGGTTTTTATTCCGATCATACCTATGATTGCATCTCCTGCCTGTGCCGAGACATCTTCTGATGTGGCGTAGGGTATGCCCCTGTACCACACGCCGAAGACAAGCGGATGCTTGAAGTAATAGAGGCCTATGTCTGACTGGTAGAACTCGCCCTGGAACATTACGTTTGCGGCAACCGACATCACCTCGGTAAGTTTCTTTTTGAGCCTGCCGCGGCTTATGACCTGAAATCCTCCGAAGAAATCTACCTTGATCGGGATGTAACTGGTGTTGCCCCAGAATGAGGTGCGGGGCCTGAGCAGGTGGTCAACGGTAAATCCTCCCCATATCTTATCATTGAAGGCGAGAGCTGATACTGCAAAGTCGATGTCAGCCACGTTGTCAAACGGCGGCGGAGTGATCGGCGGCAAAGTCCCCCCCGTGGTTATCTGGCTGTTCCATGTCAGTTTCATCAGGTCAAGCCCGAGGTATGTGAACTTGAAGTTCACGCCAGGCCTTATATGCCATTCATCGTTGATCTGTATGTCGTATGAGTAGAGCAGTCCTATGTTCGTGGTGCTCAGGTCGCCGGAGCCTGCCACATCATAGGTGGCGAGGATTCCGATGCCGGAGTTGAAGTTGGGGACGGCCTTGTCAAAGGAGAAACTGTAGGTGTGAAAGACACCGGGAATTGAGGGCCACTGGTTCCTCCAGTTCATTGCGACGCGATAGTCTTCCGTGGCACCTGCGAATGAAGGCGCAAGGTAAAGCTGATTCGCATAGAACTGAGAGAACTGCGGGTCCTGACCCCTGGTTAAAACCGAGATTGATAATAACAGGCCGATCAGATATTTAGTACTAGAGGGCAATCCGGATCCTTTTAGTTATACAAAGTAGCTAATTATACGGCCAAACTCAAGGAAGGTTGCATCTGATAATATCAACAATCGGCCCCGGGGTTGGGGAAGATATCAACAACTGTTATTTAGGATGTTAATTATCAGTAGTTTATCAGCGTTACGTCGCCTGCCATTATTATTGATTCTCCGTTGCGAAAAGTGGCTCTGACTTTCCATACATAGACACCGGAACTGCAGAGCTCGCCCTTGTAGTAGCCGTCCCAGCCCATTGCAATATCGTTGCTTTCGAATACCAGTATCCCGGCCTTGCTGTATATCTTTAGATCATATGAGCTGACACCTGACGCAACCGGATGAAAAACCTGGTTTTCCTCGTCGGTGCGCGTGTTGTAATAACCTCCTGTCGGCCCTCCCCTGTTCGGGACAAAAGCGTTGGGGAACCTGATGTACAACCCCTGGTCAGTGAAGGCGTCATTTACGGTAACCGAATCGGTGCAGCCGTTCGCGGAGTATGCCACCAGCTTGACGTCATACCTGCCTGTGCGTTCGTATTTATATGACGGATTATCAAGTGATGAGAAGGTCCCGTCACCGAAGTCCCACAGGTAGTTCACAGCCCCCTCGGAGAGGTTCACAAAGAGCACCTTGTCGCTGTCGCCGAAGGACTCGTTCTGACGGATCTCGAAGGCTGCCCTGGGGTTATCGCGGGCCTCGATGATTGTCGTGGCGGTACTGGTACGTCCCCTGCCGTCAGTAAGCTTTAGTGTGACCCGGTAGGTACCAGGGAGGTCATAAATATAGTCAGGGCTGGCATCTGATGAGGTTCCTCCGTCGCCGAAGCTCCATGAGGCTGTACGGTTGTCGCCGGCATTGCTTGTGAATTGGACATGAAGGGGTACACATCCCGAGGTGACTGACGGTTCAATCGCAGCCATCACCAGCGGTGCCGTTGCCGACACTCCTGTCGTTCCCGGCTTACTTACCTCAATAGTACCGGTTGCCGTTCTGACAGGAGTAATGATCGACTCGCGCCTTACCGAAGAGTCAGCGGGGGTAGCTGCCGTCACCTCTGAACCTGATGCAGAGGGATTATCAGTCACGGTAACAGCTTTTGTCCCGGAAGCCTGTGCTGTTTTGCTTTCCGCATTACCATCCTCTGCCGGCAATATGTTCCCGGGGATCTCCTGCCGGGGCGGGACGGTATCAGTTTCGAACCGGGGTGAGCCGGTAAGAAGCATGACGCCTGCAATCAGGCCGGCAGCGGCGGCCGTAACATACCATATATTGAAGCGGAGCGGATTAAACCTGAAGAATTCCCTCCGGTCAAGACGGCGCATGAAACGCCCGGTCAGGTCGCTTCCGGCGACCATCTCATTCTCTTCCAGCTTATTGCGGAAGAGGTGCTCAAGACCGTTATCACTCTCCTCTTCTCTCATTTCCTCTTCAGGTATATTTTCCTTTCAGCCTTGCCAGCTCCTCAAGTTTTTTCCGGAGTATGGCCCTGGCTCTGCTGTATTGCGATTTTGAAGTATTAACATCAATACCAAGCATCTCTGCTATCTCATGGTGCTTGTATCCATCTATTATATATAGGTTAAAGACCATCCTGTAACCGGGTGAAAGTTCGCCAAGCACTCTGTACAGATCCTCCGCGGTGTAAAAATCCTCTTCAAACCCCGCTGATCCCGTCTCTGCACTCACATAGTCATCTATGTCGGCATGATGCTTGTGGCGCAGGTTCTTATGGTAATATGTGATGGCGGTATTCACCGTCACTCTCCTCAGCCAGCCCCTGAAAGAACCCGTGCCCGAATATTCACTGAGATTAAAATAAATTCTCAGGAATGCTTCCTGCAACATATCTTCAGCCTCAGGCCTGTCAGTGGCATATCTCAGGCAAACGCCCAGCAGATAACCTGAGAACTTTTTCCAGAGCATCTGCTGTGCCCTCCTGTTGTGCCTGAGACAGCCTTCAATGATATGTTGGTCACTCATCATCAGCCGAGCACAGTATCAAGACCTTTTTCACCTGCAAATGGTTGCACTGTCTGAGATTTTTTTTCAAAATATCCGAAAAATATGGCAAACTAGCCTGAACTAATGATAAACGTCATTAGTAGCCGGGATATTCGCACTTAAATTTGAAAATCTTAAAAAAATTAAAAAGCAGCACGATGTTCAATAAGTTTATCGCTTCCATTCTTCCTTATTTTCCGAAGAAATTCGTCTGGATCTTCTCACGCGCATATATTTCGGGTGTGACCATGGCGGATGCCATGCGCGTTTCAAAGGACCTCAACTCCAAGGGAATAAAAGTAACCCTGGATGTTCTGGGCGAATTCATCAAGTCACTTGATGAGGCCGAATCGAACAAGCAGGAGTATCTTGACCTGATTGAGGAGACCCAGAAGCAGGGCATCGACGGCAACTACTCGCTCAAGCCTACGAGCTTCGGGCTGCTGATAGACCAGGAGGTATGCTACAGGCTCATGAGGGAGATAGTGATGAAGGCAGCCTCATACAACAACTTCTGCAGGATAGACATGGAGGATTCTCCATGCACCGACATGGAGATAGAGCTGTACAGGCGCCTTCATGCTGAATTCCCGAAGAACGTGGGACTGGTGGTGCAGGCCTACATGAAGAGGACCTACAGTGACCTGGAGAAGATGCTTGACATGAACACCCCCGGGATACCAACCAATTACAGGCTATGCAAGGGTATCTACGTGGAGCCGGCAGAGATCGCCTACAAGAAGTACGAAGAGATCAACAAACATTTCCTGGAAGACCTTGAATTCATGTTCCGGAACAAAATTTACGTTGGCATCGCCACGCACGACAAGCCTCTGATTGATGGCGCTTACGAGCTCATAAAGAAATACAATGTCCCGAAGAACATGTACGAGTTTCAGATGCTTTACGGCGTCACCCCGAAGCTGCGGCAGAGCATAGTTGATGCCGGGCATGTCATGAGGGTGTATGTTCCCTTCGGCGAGAAGTGGTTTGGTTATTCAACCCGCAGGCTGAAAGAGAACCCGAAGATGGCGGAGCACATTATTAAGGCGATATTCTACAAGGGATAGGAATTTGCGATTTGCGATTTGCGAATTGCGATTGGCGTCCGGACACTTCGTGTACGGGATTAAGCCTGCGAATGCCTCGCCGGCTCAAATTTGCGATTGAAAATCAGCGCACCGGTGCCCGGTAGATCAGTGAGTCATGCATGGCACGGAGGCTCTCCATCTCGCGGGCGGATATATATGGAACAGGCGGCTCTGGCTGTTCAGGCAAACCAACGGCAAGGATATAGATCAGCGGAATAATGGTGAACGGACTCAGCGCCAGCATCTGGTCCGCCGGAATCTGACCCTTTGAATATGCCTCAGAGCGCTGCTTCTGTCTCAGAACTTCATAATTGGCGTCAGGATCGCCAAGCTTGGCGGCGGTGGTAAGTCCCTGGTAAGCAGATATCTTAAGATTATTTGTGGCATTGATCAGCTCCTGGTCCGGTTTCGGCCGTTCTGATAATATTTCAGCCCTGATGTTTCCAATCCTGGGTATCACCACCACCGCCGCGATCATCAGTGTGTCACTGCTGAGGTAGATGCCTGTAATATATTCTTTTGCGCGAAGGGTATCATGCACGGTCATGCTGTACTCCTTGTAACCCATGCAGGTGAATGTTATCGTGTCATGGTGGCGGGCATAGAGTGAGAACATGCCCCTGCTGTCGGTGGCGCCTCCCGTCCTGCCTCTGACCAGGTAATGTGCTCCCGTCAGCGGCTGCCTGGTTTCAGCGTCGAGTATGACGCCGTGAAAGAGTATCGGTCCGGCCTGCTGGGCCGAAGCGCTCTGCTGCAGAATGGCAAAAAGAAGGAGAATGACAGATATGGTCAGGCCTGCCTTACCTTTGAAGGATGATCTCGTCAAGCGTCCTCTTGGGTACGTGGTGAACGCGCTTTTCATCTCTCCAGTATTTCACATTGTTATTTGCAAGAGTCTCAATGACAACCTTCTCAACCGGTTTTCCCAGAGCAAGGACAAGGAGTACCTCCAGGTCCCTGGGTATATCCAGCAATGACCTGAGCTTTTCTTTCTTCACGCTGGCGATTATACAGCCTCCAAGGCCGGCTTCAGTGGCTCCGAGCATGATGCTCTGGGCTGCGATACCGTGATCAACTCCAAATGAATCTGATATCTCCTTGTCGCCAAGGATTACGATATATGCCGCAGGCCTCTCACCCGGATCAGGTCCCTCCCAGGTGGTAAGATATCCTGCCCAGGCAAGACAGGAATATACATCTGCACGCTTTGCCGGATCTGTAACCAGGATATATTTCAGAGGCTGCCGGTTGGCGCCGGAAGCTGAAAGGCGGGCGAGGTCAACAAGTGAAACCAGGGTCTCCCTGCCAACCTCGTGTTTCTCGTCGAACCTGCGGTATGTTCTTGTCTGCTCAACTAGCTGTCGGATGTTCATTTTCATAAAGTTTGGGGGCAAAGATAGATAAAAAACAGACAGTTCAATCCCGGGGTGCCAGGATTGGTGTGAAGATGTTGTTTGCCACAGTCAGTTCGTTTCCGGCGCGACTGAGAAAGCCTCTTTCGAAGTGCAGGGCAGGCTGCCTGCGAGGTTACAGAGATCCCTGAAAGGGTGATATGTCAACTGATTTTTATTTCTTCAGCGCCTCGTCGTAGCGTTCGCCAATGACTTTCCAGTCGAGCATCTTCCAGAAGCTGGTGATGTAGTCAGGGCGCCTGTTCCTGTAATCAATATAGTACGCATGTTCCCATACGTCGCAGGTCATTATCGGCACCAGTCCTGACCTGATTGGGTTACCGGCATTCTGTTCCTGGGTGATGGTCAGCCTGCCGTCGGGCTTCATGCAGAGCCAGGCCCATCCTGCTCCGAAGAGCGTGGAGGCAGCCTTGGTGAATGCCTCGCGGAAGGCGTCGAAGGAGCCGTACTCAGCATCAATGGCTCTTGCCACTGTTCCTGCGGGAACTCTTTTTCCCGAGGGAGAGAAGGCATCGAAGTAGAAGGTATGGTTCCAGACCTGGGCAGCGTTGTTGAATATGCCGCCTTCAGCTTTCCTGATCATCGTCTCAAGAGTAGCATTCTCAAACGGTGACCCGGGAAGCAGGTTATTGAGATTATTCACATAGGCAAGATGATGCTTGCCATGGTGGAACTCAAGTGTCTCGGCGCTCAGACCGGGCGCGAGTTCATCAGCAGCGTACTTAAGGGGGGGTAGTTCAAATTTCATGGCCTGGTCAGATTATGTTAGATTAGAAGTAAAGATACTAAAATGAGAACACCTCCGAAACAATCAGAGGAGAAAAATCCTCTCCGGCAACGGGTCAATGACGCCTTTTTCGATGGCAACGGCATAGAGGCGTTCGATAGCTGCCCTCCCCTCCTGCCCAAGCGAAAGGCTGAAGCTGTTAACGAATAATCCGATATGCTCTCTCGTCACCTCCGGGTCAGTCTCCATGGCATATTTCCTGATGAAGCTGACAGAGGCTTCCGGGCTGGCATAGGCATATTCAATGCTGCGTCTTATAGCCCTGTTCACCCTGGCGGCCGTCTCCCCATCGACCCCGCGGTTTACAACAATCCCTCCAAGCGGGACCGGCAGGCCGGTAAGCTCCTCCCACCTCTCACCGGTATCGGCTATTTTTATTAATCCGAGTGCTTCATAGGTGAACCTGGTCTCGTGGATAATAAGTCCGGCATCAACCTCACCCGAGAGTACCGCCCCGGGTATGTCGGAGAAGAGGTACTCGCGCTTGCGTGTCGCTTGAGGCCAGAAGATGCTGAAGAGCAGGTTGGCTGTTGTATATTTTCCGGGGATGGCAATCAGTGCGTCAATCAACTCACCGGGATCAGTCATGCGCCTGCTTACCACCAGCGGGCCGTTGTTGCGGCCGAGGGCGCTGCCTGCATCGAGTATCAGGTAGCCGGCAGCCGCCCTGGCATATGCATGATAGCTCATCTTGGTGATGTCTACGCTTCCCTCTATGGCCCTGCGGTTCAGCTCCTCAACATCGGCAAGGAACCAGTCAAACTCCAGCCCTTCCGTATCTATCCTGCCATGCACCATGGCTTCAAAGATGAAGGTGTCATTGGGACATGGGGAAAAGCCCAGCGTAAGTTTCATGTTGTTAAAATTATGTCGGTTACCTGTTCCATCTCCTCCTGCAGGCGACGGAGAGCAAGCGGTATGTCCCAGTTCCCTGTGTTGCGTGGTTCAACCATATTTGAGACCGCCCTGAGTGAGAGCCATGGTATCGCGGTGACAGCGCAGGCATAGGCAAGCCATGCCCCTTCCATTGTCTCTATGTCGGGGTCCCATGCCTTGCGTATGCGGTCTATGACAGCCTGCGAGCCGGAAGACATATTGACCGTGGCCCCGGTCACGGCACGGAATCTTTCTGAGAGCAGGTCAAACCACCTCCCGCTGCAGTGGATCCTCCCTCCGCTGAAGGGCGGACTGTCAGGGTCGGCCAGGCTGGCTCCGAAGAGCGACCGGAAGTCGCCGTTATCATCCACACCCATATCGGCAAAGCAATCGGACCGGGTTATCACAACATCGCCCGGAGTGATGGCGGGAACGTAACTGCCGGCAATGCCTGCTCCTATCACCAGCGCCGGCAGCGGTCCTGATGAAAATCTCTTCTGCAGGGCCCATGACATTGCTGCCCCGCCCACGCCGGTGACGATTATTTCGCAGCGGCCCTGTGTGCGGGCGACGGATTGCCGCACAGCCTGCTCCTCCGAAGGATGAGCCACGGCAATCAGAATATCTCCGCTGTTGTAATCCATCTGTTATACCTGTGATTAGACAGATAAATATATTATTTTTGAACAAAATAGTCCTCATTCCAGACAACTAAATAATTCAGAGGATATGATCTACCTGACAAGAAGAGAGCGGTTCAGTTCCGCGCACAGGATGTTTCGTCCCGGCCTCAGTGATGAGGAGAACAGAAGGATCTACGGCAAGTGCTCGAACCCTCAATGGCACGGACATAACTATGTGCTTAAGGTTACGGTGAAGGGAGAGATGGATCATGTGACGGGGTACTTCATGAATGCGACGAGGCTGAAGGAGATAATGACAGAGAGGGTTGTTGAGAAGCTTGACCACAGGAACATGAACCTGGAGACGGATTTCATGGCGGGGAGGGTTGCCACCACGGAGAACCTGGCGATAGCAATCTGGCATGAGCTTGAGGCGCCGCTGGCTGCCGAGGGCGCCGCCCTGCACTGTGTCAGGGTTGAGGAGACTGAAAACAATTATGTTGAATATTACGGATAATATGGAAAAACTAAACGACGGAAGCAGCAAGCTGTCAGACGGCTACAACAAGATTGAGAGATGGAACCCGGAAGTCATCGGTGAGATTGCGGGATATTACCATAAGATACTGAAACTCCTGGGAGAGGATCCCGAGAGGGAGGGGTTGCTAAAGACACCTGAGAGGGTGGCGAAGGCGCTTAGCTTTCTCACCAGGGGCTACAACTCTGACCCGGAGCAGATCCTGCGCAGCGCCATGTTCAAGGAGGAATACCGGCAGATGGTGCTGGTGAAGGACATCGACATCTACTCGATGTGCGAGCATCACATGCTGCCTTTCTTCGGCAAGGCGCACGTAGCCTATATACCTGACGGACAGATAACAGGACTGAGCAAGATAGCACGCATTGTGGAGACCTATGCTGCCAGGCTGCAGGTGCAGGAGCGGCTCACGACACAGATACGGAACTGCATCCAGGATAACCTCAAGCCACTCGGGGTGGCGGTAGTCATTGAGGCACAGCACATGTGCATGCAGATCCGCGGGGTGCAGAAGCAGAACTCGGTCACCACCACATCAGCCTTTACCGGTTGCTTCCTCTCGAACCTCAACACCCGCGAGGAGTTCATGCATCTGATAGCCAACAGGCTGCACTAAACTAAACTTCACACACCAATCTTCAGCATAAATTATGAAAGCCTTCGTATTCCCGGGGCAGGGAGCGCAATACCCCGGAATGGGAAAAGATCTCTATGACAATTTTCCCGCAGCGCGTGAGATGTTTGAAAAGGCCAACGAGCTTCTTGGCTTCCGCATAACTGACATAATGTTTTCAGGGACCGATGAAGAGCTCAGGCAGACCAGGGTGACCCAGCCTGCCATCTTCCTCCATTCGGTCATACTTACTGCCATGGCGGGGTCTGGTTTTAATCCGGCGATGGTCGCCGGCCATTCGCTGGGAGAGTTTTCGGCTCTCGTCGCTGCCGGCGCCCTCCCGTTTGAGGACGGTTTGACGCTTGTTGCAGGCAGGGCTTCCGCCATGCAGAAGGCATGCGGCATCAACCCGTCGACCATGGCCGCCGTGCTGGGGATGCCCGATGCAGTGGTTGAGGAGGTGTGCGCCTCGGTCGCGGAGACGGTGGTCCCGGCCAATTATAACAGTCCCGGCCAGATAGTCATCTCCGGCACGCTCGAGGGTATCAGTGTGGCATCAGCTGAGCTGAAGCAGAGAGGCGCCAAAAGGATTGTGCCACTCTCAGTGAGCGGCGGATTTCATTCGCCATGCATGGAGCCGGCCCGCCGGGAGCTGGAGGAGGCCATAAGGAAAGCCCGGTTCAGCCGCCCGGTTTGTCCTGTCTACCAGAATGTCACAGGCATGCCTGTGACTGACCCCGGGGAGATAATGGATAACCTGGTGGCACAGCTTACCTCGCCGGTACGATGGACACAGACAGTGGAGAAGATGATAGCCGACGGTGCAACGGAGTTTATTGAGGCCGGCCCGGGCAGCGTGCTGCAGGGACTTGTCAAAAAGATAAACCAGGGAGTTGCTGCCTCGGCCCTGACGGTCAGCTGATGACAGATAAGCAGGAGGTTGCCGCCTCGGCCCTGACGGTCAGCTGCTGACAGATATCACTGCCATACCCTTCCTGCCATCCATCCTTATTACCAGGGGCTCATCAAACCGTATATGCCTGAACCAGTTACCATTGCCTATGGTCTTCTGGTTCTGGAGCCTGTCCCACAGGATGGTGCCGTCGCCGGTATACTGGTTGACGGAGAGATAGCCGATGTTCATCGATGTAACATTATGGAAGAAGTGCGAACCCTGTGACGCGTCAACATGATAATCAGGCAGGCTTACCTCGACTATGACCCTGGCGTTTGATATCTGAGGCCATGCCACAGGGATGCCCAGGAACCTGTCCTTTGTTCCCCACCGGCCGGGGCCAATCAGAATATATTTCCTGCCCTCCGCCAGCATTTTCCTGTTTATGGCGTCAATCTCCTCGGCCATCTCATTGGTCTTAAGGTTATCGAACTTCTCAGGTTCAACATAGATGATGTCAGTGATGTCATTGATAAGACCATTGCCCATGCTCTTCCTCGAGACCAGCAGCATATCATCGGTATAGACGGTTTCAGGGTCAATGGCATAGCCCGCGCCGCTGCCTACAAGCGGTTTTATCTGCAGCAGGTAGAACGAGGCTTTGTCGTTTTCATCCCTGGTAAGGTCAACGGCAAACTCTATCTCCACAGGAGCTCCGAAAGCCTCCCTGACCACCTCCAGAACCTTCTTCAGCGTGGGTGCCAGGGGTATGTAATCATACTTGAGGATATTGGCGAAGTTGATGACGCGAGGCCCCGGCACATCAAGCCCCGGAGAGACAGTGTCATTGTCCATGCTGAACACCGAGGCGCAATGTTTAAGGGCACCGTCGGCTTCAGCCCTGCTGATGTCAAGCTTCACCAGTCCGGCACTCTCCCCCTCAAGCAGATCAACATCTCTCCTGGCCAGGTTAACCGCATAGAACTCTACCTGTGAATAGCGGATCAGGTCTTCTATTGACATTATGTCAAGAGCCGGGAATGAGGGTGAGAACCTGAAGGCCCTCTCCCCGTCAAGAACGTACTGACCCAGTCCTACAGCCGCAATGGCAAAGCCGTCATGAGGGGTCATGTTGGCAACGGGGTAGAAGTTGAATGACTGAGCCGTTCCGCTTATATGGGGATAAAATATCTCATCGTACTTTTTGCCTACCACAGCCTGGATCACGACAGCCATCTTCTCCTGTTCAATCTTGTAGTTGATGGCTTCGAAATAGATCCGCGAGTTGTCGGAATAGATGGAAGAGAAGACGAGCTTGATGGCGCTGATGAGCTGTCTGAGCCTCACCTCCGTATCAGGATGGTTGTTCGGAAGCAGGTATGTTCCGAAGACACCCGAGAAAGGCTGACTGAGCGAGTCCTCGAAGAGGCTCGACGAACGAACCGCCAGCGGCTGGTTATATAGTTTGATGAATATCCTGAGCTTGCTTTCCAGCGCGCTGCTGAGCGTTCCCGAGAGGAACCTCTTCTGTAACTCCCCGAAGTCCTTCTCCCTGTTGACCACATCCCACATGTGGTTGGACTCCATGAAGTGGTCAAACTCATCTGTTCCGATGATGGCCGTCAGGGGAGACTTGATATTGATGCCGGGCAACAGGCGCCCGAGTTCAAAGCTGTGTATCAGCGTGCTTACGAATGCCAGGCCACGGCCCTTGCCTCCCAGTGACCCGCCGGCAAGACTCACCACGTTTGACTCATCGATCATCAGCGACTCGTCGAAGTTGACCACCTTGCCCTTGTTCATCTCCCTCCTTCTCCGGCGGATAACCTCTATGAGGAACTCACGCATCTCCTTCAGGCTGCGGAAATCGGATATCTTGACAGGGTTGATCTGCTTGGCCACCTTCACCTCTCCCCTTGCCATGAGCCAGAGCGAGAAGTGGTTCTTCATGGCGTGGTATACCAGTGAGTCTTCAGGGACGGTCTTGAGGAAGGCTTCGAACTCGCGCATCGACTTGGCGACGGCTATCTGTCTTCCTTTGGTATCGCGGTAAACAAAATGGCCAAAACCCAGGTAATAGGTAATGAATGACTTCAGGTCCTGGAGCAGTGTTTCGGAGTTTTTGTTTATGAAGCTTGCCTTGAGCTGCTCGGCGTAAACAGCGTTTCCGGGGTCTGACGACTGCAGCAGGGTGGGCAGATTGGTCTGCTCCTCGCGGATATGGCGGATAAGGTCATAGCCGGCCTTATCATTGAGCACGCCGTTGCGCGGGAAGCGCATGTCAGAGATGACCCCAAGCAGCCTGTCCTTGTATTTGGCATAGACTGACATTGCCTCCTCCCAGGTGGTGGCAAGGAGTATCTTGGGCCTGGCCCTCAGCTTGAGAACCTTGTAAAGCTCGTCAGAGGAGACATCCTCGATGAGTATCCGGGTCTGTTCGAGGACCAGCGTGTAGAGCATCGGGACGTAGGTGGAGTAGTAGTCGGCTGCATCCTCTATGATTAGTATGACCCCTGTGAGGCCCTTTTTTGTATCGTTCTCTACATTGACCTGGTCTTCAAGCAGTTTTGCCATGGCAAAGAAGACCTTTGATTCACCCGTCCAGACAAAATAGTTATCAAACGGGATGCCGAGTGTCTTCTGTTCCTGCACGAACGGGATATCGCCCGGGTTATTGAGCAGCAGGAATGTAGGGATATAGGGGTATTTCTCCTTTATCTTGTGGCAGAGGCTCATGGGTTTGGTCTTGTCTACGCCCACCATTATGATGATCATGTCATAATGCCGCGCCCCGAGGCGCGAGAAAGCCTCATCCTCACCCGAGACGCCGGTTATCCTCGGAAGGGTTGTCAGACTCATCTGGTAATACTCGCCCAGCATATGGTCGGAAAAGCGTCCCTCCCCCTCAATGGAATATGCATCATAGAGGCTGGCAACAAGCAGTATCTCCCTGACCATGAATGGCATAAGGTCATGAAAGACATCTCGCTCAGCATTATGCCGGTCGAGAAACTTCTGCAGCAGCTTGCGGCTTGAGAGACTGCTTATATCCTCCTTATTGTCAGGGGTGTCGCCTGATTTTAATCCGGAATTGCCAGCGGCCAGGCTGTTGATATAACCGGTTACCAGGTTCGAAAAGTTCCTGATCAGATCGCGTTCCTCCTTCAGGAAGGGGCCTTCGTATTCACTCAGGAATTCACGGGTATAGAATATCTCGACGCTGCCTTTGCCATCGATGGTGGTAAAATCCTGCACCAGCTTCCAGTTTGTCTCCGCGAAGCCCGGTGACTCAAATGATTTTTGCTGGTATCTGATGCGTGCAACGGCATAATCAGGGTACTGCCATGCTCCGGGGAGCTCAAGGACGAGGTGCATAAGAGTCTCTTCAAGAGGCTTCCTCTCCTTGAGTATCTGTGTTGTCCGGTTGATGCATGCCAGCTCCTTCAGGCGTTCCTGCTGGTCATGTATATCACGGCTAAATCCGTTACCGGTATCAGGATTTTCAGTCATTCAGGCATCAGTGAATTAAGATGCCAAAATTAGTAAAATAGATTAAGATAGTAAGTCCCTGCCCCCGAAGTATCCCTTTACTTCACCTTCCATGTTGATCCGCTCATCAGGAGGTCATCAACATTCCTGATTTTCGACGATGCCTGCACTCTCTCATGCTGTTCCACCATGGCTCCGTCATATGTCTGGTCATTGATGGCCCTGATGACACCCAGTGCAACCGGATATTCAGGATAGGTCATTCCGGCGAGCCTGTAATGGATTCCCGGATTGGGTTCGTGTGCGTCATGAACAAGCAGGTCCTTTTCGGTTATACCACCCTCTCCCAGCCTGACCACCTTCAGCTTGAGGTTTACGAGGATCATGCCCTTGTCACGGTTCTTGCCGAATATCATTGGCTGGCCGTGGCGGAGCACGATGGTGTTGTCATCCCTTGTCTCCTTGTTTGTGATGTGATCAAAGGCCCCGTCATTGAAGATGACGCAGTTCTGGATCACCTCCACCACCGCTGTACCGTGGAAGTTTGCGGCCTCCTTGTATACTTCGTTGGAGAGCTGCAGGTTATAATCGACGGTACGGGCAAAGAAGCGTCCGTGGGCGCCGATGGTCAGTTCGCCTATCTTAAAGGCCTCTTCAATGGTTCCGTAAGGCGATGTCTTTGTAACCAGCCCCTTCTTTGACGTGGGAGAATACTGACCTTTGGTGAGGCCGTAGATCTCATTGTTGAAGAGGATGATCTTGATGTCTATGTTGCGCCTTATCGCATGGATATAGTGGTTGCCCCCTATTGCCAGAGCGTCGCCGTCGCCGGTCATCTCCCACACCATGAGGTCGGGGTTGGCGATCTTTATGCCTGTGGCGATGGCGGCAGCCCGTCCGTGGATGCCGTGGAAGCCGTAGGTATTCATGTAATAGGGCAGGCGTGATGAGCATCCTATACCTGAGACAAAGACATATTTTTCCTTTGGTATATCGAGTTCAGCCAGCGTTTTCTGAAGTGAGGCCAGGATACCGTGATCACCACAACCCGGACACCATCTTACTTCCTGATCGCTCTTGAAGTCTTTTGCAACGTAGCGGTTATTATTTGTTGTTTCGGCCATCTTATTTACCCTCCAGCAATTTTTTTGAATAATCCTTGATCTCTTTAACGGTGAATGGGAGTCCCTGTATCTTGTTGTACTGATGATACGAGAATTTCTGATGTTTCATCCGCAGGTAATTGGCAAACTGTCCGTTGTTCAGTTCGCAAACAACCAGTTTTTTAAACCCTTTGAACACCTTTTCAGTGTTGGCGGGCAGCGGTCTGATATAGTTGAAATTGACTGACGAGACCTTATAGCCCTCTTCGCGCAGCTCGGTAACCGCGCTTATCAGATGTCCGTAGGTACTGCCCCATCCTATCAGAAGCAGCTCTCCGGTTTTGTTTCCGGTGATCTCCAGGTCAGGCACATCTGCAACGACGCGTTCCACCTTCTCGTCGCGTATCCTGACCATATATTCATGGTTCTCCGGGGTATATGAGACGCTTCCCTTAATCGTCTTCTCGAGGCCGCCTATCCGGTGCTCGAAGCCCGGTGTTCCGGGCACAGCCCATTTGCGTGCAAGGTTCTTCAGGTCTCTTTCATAGGGCAGGTACTCCTTGTCTGTTTTCACAGCCCACGGGACAGTAATGGAAGGCATGCTCTTCATCGAGGGTATCTTCCACGGTTCTGATCCGTTAGCCAGATAGCTGTCAGTAAGGAGTATCACCGGTGTCATATATTCAAGGGCGATCTTCGCAGCCTGGAATGCGAAATGAAAGCAGTCAGAGGGTGTCCCGGCAGCAATTACCGGCACGGGACTCTCCCCGTTACGGCCATAGAGAGCCTGCCACAGGTCAGCCTGTTCGGTCTTGGTAGGGAGTCCTGTTGACGGTCCTCCTCTCTGCACATTTATTACCACCAGCGGCAGTTCTGTCATCACCGCCAGGTTAAGCGCTTCGGACTTGAGTGCAAGACCCGGTCCGGAGGTTGATGTCACTGCGAGGCGGCCGGTGAAGCTGGCGCCGATGGCGGTGCAGATACCTGCAATCTCGTCTTCAGCCTGCAGGCTCTTTGCGCCCAGGTCTTTGCGAAGTGCGAGTTCTTCCAGGATACCCGTTGCCGGGGTAATGGGATATGAGCCGATAAACAGTTTGAGACCTGCCTTCTCGGCAGCGGCGAGGAGACCCCATGCAGTGGCCTGGTTGCCGTTGATGTTCCGGTAAACGCCTTTCTCGATGGGAGCCGGGCTCACGTGGTAAGAGGGCGTGAGGGCTTCGATGGTCTCGGCATAATAATAACCGGCTCTGAGAACCCTGCTGTTTGCTTCTGCAATGAGAGGCTTCTTGCCAAATTTTTCCTCGATAAATTCCTCTGTATACTTAAGCTTACTGTCGAAAAGCCAGTAGACTATTCCCAGGGCAAACATGTTCTTCGTCCTCAGCACAGTCTTGGGATCGATGTCCATATCCTTCAGGGCTTCCCTGACCAGGGAGGTTATCGGAGCCCCGATGAGGTTAAGGGTATCAAGCTTGTCTTCAGCAAAAGGATCTGATTTATAGCCTGCGCGCAGTATAGACTTTTCAGTGAAATTATCGATATCATAGATGATGGTAGAGTCTTTTGTAAGGCTCCGGGCATTGGCACGTATGGCGGCGGGGTTCATCGCCACGAGTACGTCTGCAAAATCACCCGGCGTATTTACGTGCTTACGTCCAATGTGAACCTGGAAGCCGGAGACACCTCCCACGGTACCCTGTGGAGCCCTGATCTCGGCAGGGTAATCGGGGAAAGTGGAGATATCATTTCCGAACAGGGCCGAGGTGTTCGAGAAGAGAGTGCCTGTAAGCTGCATCCCGTCACCCGAGTCTCCGGAAAACTTGATCACAACGGCGTCTTTTTCAATAACCTTTGATCTTTTTGCCATGATGATAGTAACGTATTTGAATTGATTAGTACCTTAAAAATAATAACCAGTTTGATGAAGCTAAGTTCAGCAATACACTGATATAACTGTATGATTTTGGTCATGTTTGTCATGACCGGCTAAATGATTTATTCGCAGGCAGATATCCTGACGCCGGCGGATGTCCGGTAATGGCATCAGGAGATGTATCACGACCAGATGTCAGCCTTCTGAAGGTTGATTGTGCTTTCGAAGAACATTCTTGCGATCTTCTCGAAGTACTCGGTGTAATCCGAGACAAAAAAGAGATCTTCACCCGGGGTTCCCCTGTTGACGAGGTTGTGTTTCTCAAGTGTCTCCTTCAGCCTGGCAGCCACTATGCGTGCTGAGTCAACCACTTCAACGTCAAAGTTAAAGAACTTGCTGATCTGGTTGCGGATGATCGGGTAATGGGTGCAACCAAGTATCAGGGCCGTGATCTGCTGAAGTCTGCCGTCTGAAAGGTAGGTACGGATGATGGCGTTACTGATATCATCAAAAATGAAACCCTCCTCGATCATAGGCACAAGCAGAGGAGTAGCCAGTGAGACCACGTCGGTTGAGGGAGAGGACTCGTGTATCTTCTTCTCATAGGTGCCCGAACTGATGGTTCTCTTGGTGCCTATGACACCCAGCTTTCCGTAGCTGCGGCCGGAGACATATTCAACCACGGGGTTGATCACATCGAGGATGAGGACCCTGTCGCCATATCGGGCCAGCAGGTCTTCATAAGCTGAGGCTGAGGCCGAGTTGCACGCTATAAGAACGAGCTTGGCATCATGGCCCATGAGAAAATCGGTGATACGGCGTGAGTAGCCCCTTATTGCCTCCTCAGACTTGTCTCCGTATGGAAGATGGGCGGTATCTCCGAAGTAGATGATGCGTTCGCCCGGGAGGGTCTGCCTTATGGCATGAGCCACGGTGAGACCTCCAACGCCTGAATCAAATATGCCGATAGGACGGTTCCCTGCTTCCATGATGATCTAAAATAAAGGCTGCCCGCCTGAAAGCGGACAGCCATATTAATATTATGCCTGGCTTACTTTATTCCGAGTTTGGTCTTCACCAGAGGACCGATGTCAGTACTCTTAACCGTATCGACATAGACCAGGGTGCGGACATCATATATATAAATGAATCCCCCGTCCTTTGCCACGGCGTTGATAGCCGTAGTTGCCTTTTCAATGATAGGGTTGAGAAGTTCAGCCTGCTTATCCTGCAACTGCACCTGGGCCTGCTGCTGGAAATTGTTTATGCGGTTCTGCATGTCAGCCAGCTCCTGCTCCTTGTTGGCCTTCACCAGGTCAGTGAGATTCTTGCTATCCTTAACATACTGGTCAAGCTTGTTGTTGTACTCAACCTGCATCAGTTCCAGGGCATTGGTCAGCTCCTGACCGTATGCATTGTACTGTTTCATTGCCGAGTCATACTCAGGCATATTCATGATGATGTCATCCCTGTTGATGTGACCTGCCTTGAATGACTGCGCCAATCCTTCCTGTGCTGTAAATATCAGTGCAGCAAACAGTAGTATACCAAATAATTTCTTCATTGTAGTAGTTTTCTTTTAATCGTGCAAATGTAATTATTTAATTCTTATAACCTAATTTCTGTAATACCTGGTCGGAGAGGTCATATCTCGGGTTTGCAAACAGTATGTTTGACCCGGCGGAGGTGTCAAATATGACAGCATAGCTGCCTTCCACCGATATCTCCTTTATGGCTTTGAGAATCTCATCCTGGATCGGTTTAACCATCTCCTCGCGTTTTTTGAAGAGTTCGCCTTCCATGCCGAAATAGGTATTCTGAAGGTCCTTCACCTCTTTCTCCCTGGCGATGATAGCCTCTTCCCTCTTTCTCTTCTGATCCTGTGACAGAAGCACCACTTCTGCCTGGTAGTCCTTATACATCTGCTCCACGGCAGCATAGCCGTCAGCAACCTCTTTCTCCCATCCCTCGGATAGTTTGTCAAGCTGCTGCTGAGCTGCGGTATAGGCAGGTATATTGCTTCTTATATATTCGCTGTCAACGAATGCAAATTTCTGTGCCATACCGCTTAAAGATGCGGTGAGCACCAGTACTGTCATGATAATGATCTTCTTCATAGCTTTTTTGTTTGATTGTTATCTTGTTCAGAATTGCTGACCTATTACAAAATGGAACTGGCTGCCGGAGTCGTCTTCCCTTCCCGTCAGGGCAGGGTCAAATCCGTAGGCCCAGTCAATGCCCAGGAGCCCGAACATAGGCAGGTTGGCTCTCAGGCCTACTCCTGCAGAGCGATTCATTTTGAAGGGATTGTAATCGTTTATGTCATACCATGCTCTTCCTGCCTCAAGGAATGCGAGCCCGTAGATTGTAGCCTGCGGGTTGAGGGAGATGGGGTAACGGAGTTCGAGCGTCAGCTTTGAATAGACGTTTCCCGCTTCAACAATCCTGCCATCCTTGATGATGGTCGGGGTCAGTGATCCGTTGGTATATCCCCTGAGCGCGATTACCTCCCGGCCATAGAAGCTGTAGCCTGTCATTCCGTCGCCTCCCACGTAGAAGTTTTCGAACGGAGAGGGACCTATGTCGGGGTTATAGTAACCCAGGTATCCGAATGCGGCCTTGGCATTAAGGATGAGTTTGTCATTGGACGAGAGGGGGAAATAATAATCGGCCTTGAATACCACCTTCCAGAACTCAATCCATCTGTATTTCTGTTCATCGGGGAGACCCGCCATATCCTGTCCGCTGAGCAGAGAATAGGGAGGTGTCACCTGCCCGTATAGAGAGAATGTTGATCCGTTGCGGGGGAAGATGGTGTTGGGTCCGGCCGAGAAACGGCTCAGTTTGGCGCTGAGTGTTGCCAGGTTTGAGTTACCGTTGTCAAAGAGGAACTGGTAGCGGGAATAATTCTTCATGCTGTACCTCTGGTAGCTTCCCTCATAATAGATCGAGAAGTAGTCATCGGGCCACTCAAGCCTCTTGCCGAAACCAACCGAAGTGCCGTCGATGATCATATGCTGCCTGTCGTCAGCGCTGCTCGGGGAGCCGTTGGTCATCAGGGAGCGGAAGAGCGAGACCGAGAATGTGTTAGGCTTCTTGCCGCCGAGCCACGGTTCGATGAATGAGATGTTGTATGACTGATAGACACGTCCGTTGGACTGCGCCCTTATCTGGACTGACTGGCCGTCGCCGGAGGGATAGGGTCTCCATTCACTCCATTTGAAGAAGTTGCGCATGGAGAAGTTGTTGAACCTCACCCCTATTGTTCCCACGAGCATGCCGGCCCCCCATCCGCCTGATATCTCGAACTGGTCATTTGCCTTCTCCTCAAGTGCATAGAGGAGGTCGACGGTGCCGTTCACCTGGTCAGGTATGGGTTGCGGGTTGATCTTCTCAGGGTCAAAGTGACCCAGCACGGCCACCTGTCTTACCGAACGGATGATGTTCTCCTTGCTGAAGAGGTCGCCGGGATTGGTGTATAGTTCGCGCCGTGCAACATGCTCGTTGGTGCGGGTGTTACCAGAGATGATGACGTTGTTGAGGTTGGCCGGGTCACCCTCGAAAATGCGAACCTCAAGGTCAATCGAATCACCGTCGACATTCTTTTCTACGGGGGTGACCCTGGAAAAGAGATAACCGTAATTCAGATACATTGAGTTGACGGCATCCTCGTCTTCAATGAGCCTCTTGCTGATCATGGTCTGGTTGTAGACCTCGCCGGAGGGGAAGTTGAATACCCTGGTCAGCTGATCCTTGGTGTAGATGCTGTTACCCACCCAGTCGACATTCCTGAGATAATACTGGTTTCCTTCATTGAGCTTCACCACCAGCACCATTTTCCCGTCTTCAATGCTGTAGGTTGAATCCTTGAGGATACGGAAATCGCGGAAGCCGTTTTCGTTATAGAACGCAACGAGGCTGCTGCGGTCCTCTTCGAACTTATCCTCAATGAATTTTGAGCCCTTGAATATGTTGAGGTCTTTCTGCTTGGTGTTTTTCAGGACACGGCGCAGTCTCTTGGCATCGAAGTATTCGTTGCCTTCGAACTGTATCTGTTCTATCTTGACCTTTTCCTTTTTGTCAACGATAATATTCAGAACCACGTTGTTGGGCATATCCGGGTCATCCTTCTGAATGATGTTCACCTCGGTATTCAGGAAGCCCTTCTCAATATAATGATCCTTGATCGTACGCTCAGCCCTGTTGAGCAGGTGAGCGGTCACCTGGGAGCCGTTTGGCAGGCTCAGTTTCTCATTGAGATCGGTCTCTTCGGCCTTTTTTATCCCCTCAAACCTGAGAAAAGAGAGCCTGGGGCGCTCCTGGAGGTATATATCCAGCCAGATGTTTTCACCTTCCCTGCCTGTCACCGTAATCTTCACATCGGAGAAGAGCCCCTGTTCCCAGAGTTTCCTCACTGCTGCCGTTATCTGTTCACCCGGTATCTCTATCTTCTGTCCGATGCGCAGTCCCGAGATGCCTATGAGGGCATTGGGCTCAAGGAATTTGACACCGGAGATGGTAATGCCTGCAATGGTATAATCCTCGGGGTACAGGTAATTGGCATATTTATCGTCGGTCTGGGCTGTGGCAATCAATCCTGTGAGCAACAAGGTAAAAAGGCAAACTATCCGCATAAATATTTCTTTCATCATCTCATCTGTTATCAGCGATCTGCTCACTGGTCTTTCCATATCTCCTTTCCCTTTTCTGGAAGTCTGCCACTGCTTTGTAAAAGTCCTCCTTACCAAAATCGGGCCAAAGTTTCTCTGTAAAATAAAGTTCAGCATATGCCAGTTGCCACAGGAGGAAGTTGCTGATGCGCTTCTCTCCGCTGGTACGTATCATCAGTTCAGGGTCAGGCAAATCTGCTGTCTCGAGGTTGGCGCTTACGGTCTCCTCGTTTATGTCGCCGGTGCTGAGTCGCCCCTCTTTCACTGCCACGGCTATCCGGCGGCATGCTTCGGAGATCTCCCATCTTGAGGAGTAGCTGAGAGCGACTATCAGTGTCATGCGTGAGCCGCCCGACGTGACCCTCATCGTTTCGAACAGCCTGTTCCGGACATTGACCGAGAGGCGGCTGAGGTCACCGATGACCTTAAGTGAGATCTGCTTTTCAATAAGGGTTTTAGTCTCGTCATTTATTGATTCGACCATCAGGTCCATCAGGGCTGACACCTCATCGTCGGGTCTGTTCCAGTTTTCTGTTGAAAAGGCATAGAGGGTCAGATACCGTACACCCAGTTCTGCGGCTGCCTCGACGGTTTTGCGGACGGCCCTGACACCCTGGTGATGGCCGAAGATCCGCTCCCTCCCCCTCCTGCGGGCCCAGCGTCCGTTGCCGTCCATAATGACAGCAACATGCCGTGGCAGCCTGTTCGTATCTATCTGATTCTTAAAAGTCAATGTTATCTCTTTCTTTTTTTCTCTTTACCCATTTCTGCAAAAGCCGGACAGCCAGCCAGCTTGTTGTACATCTTCCAGGTGACCGAGATCCCCATGAAACTGTACCAGTCATTGTTATGAAGTATTGAATGATCCACCGGTGCTGGCGGATCTCCGGATGTCACTTCATATCGGCCGTCAAATTTATCATAAAAAGTCTTACGAAAACCATATTCGAACTCAACGCCAATGTGGTTGGCCACATTTACCTTGATTCCGGCAGAGAATGGTATAGAAAAGAAAGGGTGTAAGTTCCTTGTTCCGTCAGCCAGTGTAACCTGGTTGTAAACCGCTGACAGTGCTGCCCCGGCAGCTATGTAGGGCGAATAGTCGACCCGCCTGCTTCTGAATGTGGAGTAGGGAAAGAAGTTGAATTCATATGTTGCCCCGAGTTCCCCGATGGGAGCATCAAGAGGAGAAATATATCCTCCCATAAGGTTAACCCTGACGGCTTGCCTGGGGTTAAAGTTGTACCTGTAGAAGAACTGAGCAGCCGGCCCGGGTTTTAACAGTCCGTTGAGGGAATCGCCCAGATATGACACTGCACCGATGGAGGCGCCGTAGTCGGCGGTGCGCTGGGCCATGGCCGGCAGTGCGGTTGCAATCAGAAGTATAATTATTGTTGCTTTTCTCATTCCAGGTGGTCCTTTAAGCATCATCTGAACGAAGGCAGTCCGTTCCGTGCCGTTTTGATACGGTAATTAAACGTAACGCTGAAGGTGTGATAGATATCGTTTCTCTCAGAAAACGAAGATGTATAGCCGTCAAGGAAGTCGGAGAACGCGTACCGGCCGGTGAGCTCCACGCCGAACAGTATGTTCGGGTCGAAGGCCAGTTTTGCTCCCACTCCCAGTGGTATCACGGCTGTGAATCCGCTGGATTCAAGTGTGGGGTCAACGCTCCATCTCTCCTCCAGGGCGTCATTGCCCCTTACATTGTACCAGGCACCTCCCACCCCCGTAAGGGCATACACGTCGATGCTCCGGAAGAAATCCCTCACCCGGTTCCTCGATAATCCCCTGTATGTCTGGAAGAGAAAGCTGTTTCGCTCACGGTTTCTCACGAAGTAATACTCGCCGATGAGAGCCGGCTCATAGAGCGAGGTGGTAGCCTCGTAACCCCTGCCCGGATTGCTGCCACGTTCATCAGTGGCATGAAGCATCACGTAGGCAAATGAGATCTTTGCGGCAATGGCATCGGTAAAGAAATACCTGAATGAGCCGTTAACGTTAAAGCGGGTCTGTAAGAATGTAATGTCTTTCAGCCCCCAGGCGTTTTCTCCGAGGGAATACCCTCCGATGTCACCATAGAACTGTGATGTGCCCAATCCTGCAGTAGCCTCGTATCTTTTCATCTTCCACAGCTGTGCAGATGCAAATGGTGCTGAAAGAAGCACCACCAAACACAGCAGTATAAGACGCTTGATCATCAGTCGCTTTGCAGATTTGGCTACAAATATAAGGAATGTACAATA
Source organism: uncultured Rikenellaceae bacterium (assembly GCA_963802145.1). GTDB lineage: Bacteria > Bacteroidota > Bacteroidia > Bacteroidales > VadinHA17 > SR-FBR-E99. The sequence continues at coordinate 560,688 of CAWDHN010000012.1, read as the reverse complement.
CTTAAAACTTAAATATTCCTTAATTATTGTCAGTTACGGGGGTCAGCGCCCCACATGAGCTTATTCCTCAGGGTGCTGAAAAAATCGTTTCCGGCGGGGGTCACCGTCTTCAGTCTGGAGGCTGCCTGTCGCACCTCGGCGATGGTGCCTGAAGGAACCCTGGCCGCTTTTGAATCGCAGGTCAGGAGACACTCTTTGCTCCTTCCTCCTATTTCGAGGGTTATGGTGCTGGTTCCCGTGACGATTATCGGCCTCACTGTGAGGTTATGCGGTGACATCGGGGCAATGATTATGCTGTCATCAGTGGGCGAGAGGATAGGTCCGCCGACGCTGAGATTGTATGCTGTTGATCCTGTGGCCGAAGAGATTATCAATCCGTCGGCACGATAGGTATTGAGGAAGATGCCGTCGACCTTCACCGTGATGGTTATCATGCTCTGATCAGCCTTCTGTACCGTAACCTCGTTCAGGGCAATGGCATTGCCTTCACCGAAGAGGCCGGCGGGAGAGACGATCTCCAGCATTGAGCGGCTGATGACCTCAAACTCACCCGAACAGAGCAGGTCTACCGACCTGTCTATATCATCATCCTGGATGTTGGCCAGGAAACCAAGCCGGCCGGTGTTTATGCCTGCTACCGGGATGCCGGTGGAGCGAACCCTCATGGCTGTCTCCAGGAAGGTGCCGTCGCCGCCCACGCTCAGTACAAGGTATATGTCATCAGGCAGTCCTGAGAGATCGCTGAAGAGACTGACCCTCGGATCACTCCGGAAATGGTTTCCGTTCGGCTCCATGATATTGAGGTATATGGTCGCCCCGCGACGGTGAAGCGCATCAATGAGACGAAGCAGTCCGGCCGTGGTCTTTTCAGTCAGACCCTTGCTGAATAAGGCTATCTTTCTGGCCATCACGATATGCAGTTACATATTGAGGTATTTCATGAGCATGTTGTACCTGTCGGTATAGAAGCGGTCCAGCTCGTCATCGTCAGTGACCCACGTCGTCACCTCATACGAATATCGCTCGAAGGTTTTGATGATGGATGTGAGGTCTGTGGTATTGACCTTCAGGGTTATCTCCAGGCTTGTGGAATCAGGGTTGGAACTGATATGCATGCTGAGTATCCTGGCGTTGTTGCTTTCGACGATCTGCGAGATGCGGCTCATGGAATAGTCGCGTGAGAGGACCTGCAGGGTTATCATTCCGCCGGGCTGTTCGATGGAGGAGAATGATGCTATTCCCCTGATCATCTCGTTGTAGGTTATGACGCCCCTGAGGTGGTTTTCATCATCCACAACCGGAACCACTGTCAGCTTATGCCTGGCGGCCAGCGCGAGGACCTCAAAGATATGCTGGTTTCCCTTTACTGAAGGACGGGGCAGTGAGAGGGAATGGTTGCCTATAGGCTCCTCAGGCTGGTTGAGATCATAGATATCGCTGTCAGAGATGAGTCCAAGGTATTCGGTCTCATTCACTATAGGAAGATGTGAGACCCTGAATATCTCCATCCAGTTAAGGGCAGTCTGCGCAGTATCAGATGTTTTCAGCGCAGGTACCACATCGGATATCATCTCTTTGGCAAGCATTCAGTCATTCAATTAGCGAATAAAAGTACGAAAAACTACGGATCGTTATAACTTTGCAGAGATAAACAGCAGAGAGAGCCATGACAAGACTAAGCGTAAACATCAACAAAATTGCCACTATTCGTAACGCCCGCGGAGGCAATGTTCCTGATGTCAGGCTGGCTGCCATAAAATGTCAGAGCTTTGGAGCCGAGGGTATCACCGTCCATCCCCGGCCTGACGAGAGGCATATCAGGTACAGTGATGTCTATGTGATCAGGGAGGTTATCACCACGGAGTTCAACATAGAGGGCAACCCCGAGGAGCAGTTCATCAGGCTCGTGCATGATGTCGTCCCTGACCAGGTGACGCTGGTACCCGATGCCCATGATGCCGTCACCTCCAACTCGGGGTGGGACACCAAAGCCAGCCTCTCATTCCTCACCGATGTCATCGCAGGCTTTCATGAGAAGGGCATACGCACATCGATTTTCACCGGTACCGATCCTGAGATGATTGAGTACGCCGCCCGTACGGGCACCGACCGCATCGAGCTCTACACGGAGCCCTACGCAGCGATGTACGGTGCCGACAGGGAGGCAGCAGCAGCTCCTTTCACAAGGGCTGCAGAGGAAGCGCGGGCGGCAGGGCTGGGAGTCAATGCCGGTCATGATCTCGACCTCAGCAACCTGGCCTGGCTGCACAAAAACATCCCGTGGCTGATGGAGGTGTCAATAGGGCATGCCCTTATCTCCGATGCGCTGTATTACGGTCTTGAAAACACAATCCAGATGTACCTCCGCGAACTGCGGCGCAGCTGACTTCCGTCTTACTGCAGATGCTTCTCCACTATCGTCTTTAGCACCTCGATACCGACCAGGTTCTCCCCTCCCCCGGGGATGATGATGTCGGCATATCTTTTTGAGGGTTCGATAAACTGCAGGTGTGACGGCTTGACTGTCATGTTATAGCGCTCCAGCACCGCGAGCACCGAACGTCCGCGCTCGATGATGTCACGCTGTATCACCCTGCCGAGCCGGTCATCGGCGTCAGCATCCACAAAGACCTTGATGTCAAGCATCGGCCTCAGCCCGGGGTCAACAAGCACAAGTATCCCCTCGACAACCACCACCTTTGCAGGCTTGATCGCAATGGTCTCATGTGACCTGAGACAGGTCAGATAGGAATAGATCGGCATCTCTATGGGACGCCCCTCCTTCAGCTCCGTGAGATGAGCCATGAGCAGAGGCCACTCGACCGAATCAGGATGGTCAAAGTTTATCTTTTGCCGTTCTTCAATTGAAATATGGCTGTTATCCTTATAATAGCTGTCCTGGGGCAGTATCACAACCTCCCCCGGAGGGAGCATCTCAATAAGTTTCCGAACAACGGTAGTCTTTCCCGAACCTGTTCCTCCGGCAATCCCGACAGTAAGCATAAAATGATTATTTTTGTACCAAATGTAGCAAAATATCTCTATGGTAAAACATATTGTGATCTTTAAGCTCACCCAGCCATATACTCCCGAGGAGAAGGAGAAATCTGTCAGAAAGCTCAAGGAGGCCTTCGGTCCGGTCGGCAACAGGCTGAATTATATCATTGAATACAGGACAGGCACAAACATTCTGGAAGCTGATCATGCGGGCGACTTTGTCATCGATGCCACCTTTGCCTCTCTTGAGGACCTGAGGCGGTATCAGAACAGCGAGCCTCACCGCGATGCTGTCTCAGGTGCCGCGGCTGTAAAAAAGGCCAAACTCGTTGTTGATTATATGATCTGACCATGAGTTCACTTTACCCCATACGGTTCAAGCCTGTTCTCAAGGAGACTCTGTGGGGAGGAAGCGCCCTGAGGGAGCGCTACGGCAAGAAAGCAAAGCCCGGGACGGTGATTGGCGAGAGCTGGGAGATCAGCGGCATGCCCGGAGCGAGCTCCGTGGTGGCAAACGGCTTCCTCAAGGGGAACACCCTGGAGGAGATAACGGAGATATATATGGGCGACATCGTGGGGGAGGCTCTCTTTGAGAAGTACGGGACTGAGTTCCCGTTGCTGATCAAGATAATCGATGCCCATGACAAACTTTCCATACAGGTGCACCCTGATGACAGGCTCTCTTCGGAGAGGCATCACGCCTGGGGCAAGACCGAGATGTGGTATGTTCTTGACGCTGCACCCGGAGCCGTTATCTATACCGGATTCCGGAAAAAGACCACGAAGGAGGAGTACCTTGATCACCTCACCGGCAAGAGGCTGGCAGACCTGATCAATGTCACACCTGTGACGCGTGGCGACGTATTCTTCATCCCGGCCGGAATGGTGCATTCCATTGGTGCCGGCGTGCTGCTTGCCGAGATACAGCAGACTTCCGATGTCACCTACCGGATATACGACTGGGACCGGGTTGATGCCTCGGGCACACCGCGCGAGATGCATACGGCACTGGCCCTTGATGCCATAAACTTCAACCTGGACACCACCAACCTAATAAAAAAGGATCCGCAGGTGAACCATGCGGTGATGCTTGCCGAATGCCCGTATTTTCGTACCAGCCTGCTACAGATCGACAGTCCGGTCATAAAGGATTACAGTCTCACGGACTCATTCATTATTTATATATGTACGGAGAACATGACTGTGATCGAATGTTTCGGACACAGCGAGGAGCTTAAGGCAGGCGAGACCCTCCTCGTTCCTGCCGCTGCCGACAGCGTGACGCTTATTCCGCAGGGAACGTCAACGCTGCTTGAAGTATTTGTGCCACAAAAAAGAAATTAAAATGCAGAAGCTAACAGCCATCACAGTCACACTGATAATGCTCATCGCCGCCTCATGCGGAGGCGGAACCGGTGATACCGGAGGCAGGAACAAAAAGAGCGGACATGTACCTGATACGGGATACACCGGAATAAGGAACTACATCAGGAATGATGTCAAGGTCAAGGAGGAGGAGTACAAAAACGGCGTCAAATCAGGTATGACCCGTACCTTCTACAAGGGCGGGGTGATTGAACAGGAGATATTATATGCTGACGGGAAGAAAAACGGCGAGGCCAGGTGGTACTATCCTGACAGCAAGCTCTTCAGGGTCACCCCTTATGTCAATGACACAATCCACGGCTCACAGATACAGTATTACAAAAGTGGCCGGGTGAAGGCCAGAATTGATTATGTCGACGGCAAACGTCTGCCCGGACTTGAGGAGTACACAATGAACGGAGAGAAGGTGACCGGCTACCCGGGGATAATCTACAGGAGCAACGACCGGTATGGGGAGAGAGGCATGTACAAGCTCTTCATAGAGATGACCGATCTGTCTGAGAATGTGAAGTATTTCAGGGGAGACCTGGTCAACGGGCTGGTGGATATGGATTCCCTTAAACCGCTGCTGCAGACAGCCACCACCGGTTACCTCGACCTGCTGAAGACCCCGGGTCACAAGGCCGACTCGGTTGTAGTGGTGGCGTCATATCTGACCGGGTTCGGCAACAGGATCTACTACCGCCTCGCCATACCCCTGCCTTATAAAGACCTGAATTAGGGAAGGAGATGATCATCAGGTCAGCAACTTTCATCACCAGCAGTGCTAAGTTCAGTCAGCTGCCCCCGCCTGACCTGCCTGAATATGCCTTCATAGGCCGTTCCAACGTCGGCAAGTCGTCACTGCTGAACATGCTTGTGGGAAGAAAAGGCCTTGCCAAAATATCAGGCAGTCCGGGAAAGACACAGACCATCAACCATTTTCTGATCAATGAGGGCTGGTACCTCGTTGACCTTCCCGGGTACGGCTACGCCCGCCGGTCGCAGAAGCTAAGGGCTGAATGGGACAGGCTGTTCACCACCTATGTCACCAAACGTGAAAGCCTTGTATCATTGTTTGTGCTGCTGGATGCCCGGCATGAGCCGATGGCCTCTGACCTGGCCTTCATGGAACGGCTGGCGCTGAATGGCGTTCCCTTTGCCAGGGTCTTTACAAAGACGGATAAGGTCTCCGCAGGTGAGGTTGAAAAGAACATGGCTCTTCATGACAGGGCCATGCTTGGCAGCTGGGAGAGCCTCCCTCCTGCCTTTGCCACCTCAGCCCCGAAGGGTACCGGAAGGGAGGAGCTTCTCGATTATATCAGCGAGAACATGATATTTTTCAAAAGAGAAAAATGATAAAGCCATTAATATTAAATTAGCGGCATCGTTCAGTGAAAAATACCTTAACACTCCTCATATGATCGGCAGAGCTCCTTTTAAGATCTTTTCATGCACCTCATCGCTTAGCATAGCGGAAAAAATAGCAGACCATCTCGGCATAGCACTTGGAAAAAGCTCTCTCCTGAGCTTCAGTGACGGCGAGTTCCAGCCCTGTTTTGATGAGTCGGTCAGGGGTTGCCATGTCTTCATAATACAGTCAACCAATCCTCCGGCCGAGAACCTGATGGAGCTCCTTCTGATGATAGATGCTGCCAAGAGGGCTTCGGCATACAAGGTCAATGCTGTCATTCCCTATTACGGATACGCAAGGCAGGACCGCAAGGACAGGCCGCGGGTCTCTCTCGGCGCAAAGCTTACTGCCGACCTGCTCACCAAGGCCGGTGTTGACCGCATCATTACAATAGATCTTCATGCCGACCAGATACAGGGATTCTTCGATGTTCCCGTTGACCACCTGTTCGGTTCGGCTCTCTTTGCTCCGTACATCAGGAATCTCAATCTGCCCAACCTTACTGTCTCGGCTCCCGACATGGGAGGCTCGAAGAGGGCCAATGCCTACGCGAGGTATCTGCAGAGTGAGATGGTGCTCTGCTACAAGCTGAGAAAAAAACCGAATGTCGTTGAGGAGATCTCGGTGATCGGTGAGGTGGAAGGGCGTCATGTGGTTATCATAGACGACCTGGTTGATACTGCCGGCACCCTTTCTTTTGCTGCCACGGTGATGAAAGACCGCGGCGCACTGAGCGTCAGGGCAGTGGCGACACACCCCGTGCTCTCAGGTGATGCCGTAGATAAAATTGACAGGTCACCTGTTGAAGAACTGGTAGTCACAGACAGCATACCCATTACAAGACATTCGCCAAAAATCAAGATCCTTTCTGTAAGCGAGATCTTCGCCGAGGCAATAAAAGCGGTGTATACCAACAGCTCAATCAGCACCGGTTTTGTTTTTTAACTTTTTTCGCTACATTTGCAGGCCAATTTTTTTTGAAGACGTCAAACGTGTGATGGGAGGTTACCGGGCAAGTAACCTTGAGTAACACAACAAATTAAAGACTAATGAAGACTATTGAGATCAAAGCCGTCTCACGCGATCAGTTCGGCAAAAAGAGTTCCAACAGCCTGCGGGCAGAGGGCAATGTGCCGTGTGTCATGTACAGGGAGAAGGAAAATCTGCATTTTTATGCACATCAAAACGTTTTTCGCGGACTGGTTTACACCCCTGAAGTATTTCTTGTTAACCTCATAGTTGACGGAAAGAACTATAACGCCGTCATGAAGGACCTTCAGTTCCATCCGGTGACTGATCAGCTCCAGCATATCGACTTTATGCAGGTATCTGACGACAAGCCCGTAATTATGGACATCCCGCTGAAGATCACGGGTGAATCCTCCGGTGTGAAAGCCGGCGGAAAACTCAGGGTCAAACGCAGAAACCTGAAGGTCAAGGGCCTGGTTAAGGATCTTCCCGAGCATCTTGAAATTGATATCACAAACATTGAGATCGGGCAGTCGATAAAAATCGGCGATCTCTCCTACGACAAGCTTGAAGTCATTGACAACAAGCGTGCAATGATCGTATCGGTCGATGTATCGAGGGTCTCCATCAAGGATGAGGAAGCTGCCGCTGCACCTGCCGCTGGCGCTCCTGAAGCTGAAGCTCCTGCTGAAGAGTAAGGAATAAGCTGTCCACAGAAAAAAAATGAAATACCTTATCGCCGGTCTGGGCAACATAGGCGAGGAGTATAAAAACACACGGCATAATGTCGGGTTCATGGTACTGGATGCTGCTGCTGCAGCGTCCGGTATCTCTTTTACGGACCGCCGTTACGGTTTCGTGGCAGAGATGCGCCACAAGAACGCCCGGCTGATCCTTCTCAAGCCCTCCACACTGATGAACAGGAGCGGCAATGCCGTACGTTACTGGATGCAGAAAGAGAACATACTTCCTGAAAACCTCCTGGTGATAACTGACGATCTGGCAATTCCTACCGCCAGCATCAGGCTGAGGTCAAAGGGAGGACCCGGCGGGCACAACGGCCTCCTGAGCATCAGCGAGGCGCTGGGAACGGATGAGTATGCCCGCCTTCGCATCGGGATCGGAAACAACTATCCCCGGGGAGGACAGGTAAATTATGTCCTTGGCGAGTGGACGACGGATGAGCTCGGCCTGCTCACACCCCGGCTTCCCCTGGCAGTGGAGATGATAATGTCATTCGTGACTGCCGGATGTGAGCTTACAATGACGGCATACAACAAAGCCGGGAAAAAAATCAGTGATGACGACCCAGCAGGGAGAAAGGATTGATAAGTTCCTCTGGTCAGTCAGGATCTTCAAATCACGGAGCGCAGCCACCGAGGAATGCCGAAGGGGAAGAGTCACCGTGGGAGGACAGCCGGTCAAGGCGGCTCATATGGTCACCCCGGGAATGACAATCCTCGTCAGAAAACCACCGGTGACATACACCTACCTGGTAACAGGCCTGCCCAAAAGCAGGGTAGGCGCCAAACTGGTGCCCGATTACATCAGTGACATGACCCCGGAAGAGGAGAAGGACAAGATCACAGCCGCCAGGACGGTATCAGGATACAGGCCCCGGGGAAGCGGCCGCCCTACCAAGAGGGAGAGAAGAGACCTGGAAGATTTCACCGGGTAATTCGCCTGAATATCCGGTAAGACGGTGGTATAAATACCTAAAAATCGGTCATCCGCCGCTAAGAATCAGCAATTTTGATTTTGAGGGTGGAACTTTTTCTAACTTAGTCATGCGGAAAGCCATGTTGCTTTCATTTATAAGGATTCAGAAGGTAAATCTGGTTGCGGAATGGGTAAGAACAATATCGAGAAGTATGATCTTTTTTATCAGCTTCTGAAGAAATATGTTGATTTCTGGCATAATTACATCTATTACCGGAAGGTTCTGGCCTACGGTAAGAACAATATAGACTTTTCGGTTCCAACCATCTTTGCGCCCAACCACCAGAATGCGCTCATGGATGCCATGGCTGTCATCGGCACCCTCGAGAGGCAGCTTATCTTCCTGGCAAGGGCAGACATCTTCAAAAACAAATTCGTAGCGCGTATTCTCTATACTCTCAAGATGTTGCCGGTATACAGGATCAGGGACGGCTTTGAGAACCTGAAACAGAACGATGAAACCTTCCGTGACACGCTCAGGGTAATGGAGCACCGCAACGGAGTCGTGATCCTTCCCGAAGGCAACCATGCCAACTACAGGAAACTGAGGCAACTCAAGAAGGGTATCTGCCGGATTGCCTTCCAGACAGCCGAGGCATCAGGGTTCAGCAAAGAGATAAACATTGTACCGGTAGGACTGGAATACTCGCACTACTGGAGATTCCGGCAGGTTCTCACAGTGGTCTACGGCCGTCCCATAGATGTTTCTGAGTACTATGATTCCTACAGGGAGAATCCCAACAGGGCCATCCTGGAACTGCGTGACAGGCTCTCGGCAGAGATGAAGAAGGTCATGGTGCACATCGATGAGGAACAGGATTATGAGGCCATAAATGAGCTGCGGAGCATCGTCAATGAGAAATACAGTGACAGCATCAGGTATCCGAAGCTCTTCCGTGACCAGAGGCTGGTAAGCAAGATGAATGAACTGCATGTGTCAGAACCGGAGAGATACGGTGAGATTTGCAGCGACACCCTTACCGTAAGGGATCTGGCCACGCAGCTCCGGCTCACCTACAGGCATTTGAGGAAAAAGAAGCATCCCATAGGCTGGCTGTTCCTTTCATCGGTGCTGCTGGTTCTCACACTGCCCGTGTTCCTGCTGGGTGCCGGTCTGAACATACTCTCCTACCGGGTCTCCTATCTGCAGTCAATGAAGTCAAAAGACCCGGCCTTCATAAGTACGGCAAGGTATGGCTTCTTTCTCGGGTTGAGCTTCATCTTCGGGCCTCTTTACCTGATTCTTGCACTCATATTCATCAAGCCATGGTGGCTTGCCATCCTGGCCTTCCTTATGGTGCCTGTTGCCGGTATCCTCGCCTGGAACTGGTTCCTCCTACTTCGCAGGACTGTCGGAGGCTTCAGGATATGGAACCTGAACCGGGTCAAAAACCCGGACTTCACAAGACTGCGTGACACCTACAACCGGCTCATCAAACGCGTAACGGCACTCTGACCATGAGGGATATCTTCACGGGTAAGGTAGTCTGGATAACCGGAGCCTCGTCAGGCATTGGCGAAGCGCTGGTTAAAGCTTTTGCACAGGGAGGGAGCAGGGTGATAGCATCATCAAATGACGGTCCCGGACTGGCAAAGGTGGCAGACTCATGCTCCGGGATGAAAGGCAGCGTCACCACCGTCACCTTTGACCTGAGCGAGACGGCAGGCATTGATGAACTCGTTGCTTCAGTGGTTAAGCGGGAAGGAAGGGTTGACATGCTGCTTAACATTGGCGGCAAAAGCCAGAGAGCGCTTATAAAGGAGACACCCCTGTGGCTCGACCGGAAGATCATGGAGATCAACTACTTCGGCACAATCGCTCTCACCAAGGCGGTTTTGCCGCACATGATCGCCGGTGGCGGCGGACACATTGCAGCCACAAGCTCGATCTCAGGACGGTTTGGCTTTCCGCTCCGTTCGGCATACTCCGCTTCAAAACAGGCCCTGCACGGTTTCTTTGAGACACTCCTGCTGGAGCACGGAAGAGACAAGATCAGGGTGTCAGTGATTATCCCCGGGAGGGTTCAGACCATGATCTCACTCCACGCCCTGACAGCCACAGGCGTTGAGCATGGGAAGATGGACGGCGGACAGGCCGGCGGGGTGACACCTGCGAAGGCGGCAGAACAGATCATCAGGGGACTGAGAAGGAACAGAAGGGAGATACTTGTTGGCAGCAGTGAACTGCTGATGCTTAAGATCAGAAAATACATGCCTGCACTATTCTTCAGGATAGCAGGGAAGATCGAACCAATGTAATTGTGAGATGAAGTTCAAGGGATACATAATTAGCGGCATCCAGCAGATGGGGGTCGGGGTGCATGATCTCAGCGAAGCCTGGGACTGGTATATCAGGGCTTTCGGGATGGACTGCCGCATTTTTGAGGATGAGGCTGAGGCAAGGCTTATGCTCCCCTATACCGCAGGTGAGACACGCAGCAGGCACGCCGTGCTGGCGATGAACCTGCAGAGCGGAGGGGGCTTTGAGGTATGGCAGCACAAGGGGAAAGAACCGGAATACCGGAACCGCGAGACAAACCTGGGCGACCTGGGCATCTTTGCCTGTAAGATGAAGGTAAGGAATGTTGAAAATGCATGGCAGTACTGGACTGATACCGGTGTTGAGGTATTGGGCAGACCGGTAGCAGACCCATCCGGTAAAAAGAGCTTCTTTGTCAGGGATCCGTTCGGAAATATCTTTCACATAGTGGAAGCAACTGACTGGTTCATGAACCTCAGGAAGATCTCAGGAGGATCATACGGTGCAATAATATGCGTTACTGACATTGATCAGGCCATGAAGCTCTATTCGGATATCCTCGGTTACGACAAGGTTGTCTATGATGTCACCGGCACCTTTGACGATCTTGCTCCCGTGCCGGGTGGCGGTGGCCTCTTCAGGCGGGTACTGCTTGCCCCCACGAGGCCCTTCCACGGCGGGTTCAACCCCATCTACGGGCAGAGCGTGATGGAGCTCATCCAGGCAAAAGAGAAGTCTGTTACAAGGATTTTTGAAGGGAGGCTGTGGGGTGACCCGGGCTTCATCCATCTATGCTATGACATCAGTGGCATGGATAACCTGCGCAGGTACTGCAGCGAGGCCGGGTTCCCGTTCACCGTCGACAGCCAGCAGAGTCATGATGGCCACAGCTTCGACATGGGTGAGGCGGCAGGCCACTTCGCCTATATAGAAGACCCTGACGGTACTCTGATAGAGTTTGTTGAGACCCATAAGGTCCCTATTATCAAGAAACTGGGATGGTATCTCGACCTCCGCAAGCGGGATCCGAACAAACCTCTTCCATCCTGGATGATCAAGTCGCTTAGGTTTTCGAGGGTAAAGGCAGGCACAAAATAGTCGTCCAGTCTTCAGTCTTCAGTCTTCAGTCAGTCAATAAGTTACGACTGCCGATTGCCGACTGGTGACTGCCGACTGCTATATCGCCAGTGCCTGCACCTCGCGCATCACGCGCATGAAGTTGCCGCCCCAGATTTTGGTTATATCGTCACGGCTGTAGCCGCGCCTCAGAAGCTCGATGGTGATATTCTTCATCATCGAGACGTCAGTGCAGCCTTCTATTCCTCCACCGCCGTCGAAGTCTGACCCGATGCCCACATAATCGATCCCGATTATATCAACCACATGCTGGATATGGTTGACGGCATCAGCCACAGTGGCCAGCTTTACATACTGTTTCCTCAGTGCTGATATTTCGTTCCAGCGCTGCTCCTGCTCGGCATCGGTCAGTTCACGACCCATGGCTTTCCACTTCTCGCGCAGCTCCCTGGCTTTGGCATCATACTCAGGATTGGGCTCAGGCTGCTTGAGATAATCGCTGAGAATACATATCTGTATCACTCCGCCATTTTTCTTCAGGGCCTGCAGCATCTCGTCATTCAGGTTGCGCGGACTCTCGCAGAGGGCCCTGCATGATGAATGGGATGCTATCACCGGGGCTTTGGAGACGCTCAGCACATCGTAGAAGGATTCGTCTGAAATATGTGATACGTCAACCATCATCCCCACCCTGTTCATCTCCCTGACAACCTCTTCGCCAAAGGCAGAGAGACCGTTATGTTCGGGCCCGGATTTATCGGTGGACGAATCGCAAATGTCGTTGTTGAATGAATGGCAAAGCGTGATATAGCGTGCGCCAAGGTCATAGTACTGTTTTACCTTCGAGATGTCCGTTCCCACCGGATAACCGTTCTCAATGCCAATGAAGACAGAGACTTTGCCTTCCGACTTAAGCCTGTATGCATCATCAGGGGTAAGGGCCAGGCCTGCCATGCCTGCGTTCCGGCTGACGTTTGACCTGATGGAATCAAACGTGGCAAGGGTTTGAAGGTGTACTTTATCAAATGCTTCCGGGGTTCTTGGTCCCTGGCCAAGAAAGATGGCGAAGAACTCCGCATCAAGTCCCCCCTCCTTCATCCTGGGGAAGTCAACGTTACCCCTTTCATTGCGGACTCCCAGATCAAACCCGCCTCTGTACATCCGCATGGGAGTGTCACAATGGGTATCGACAGAGAGCATGGCACTGTGCAGCTTGTCTGCCTTGCGGCTGATCTTGTCATCGCCTGACGTGCAGGCTGCGGCGACGAAGAAAAGGATGGTCAGGGAATATTTTATGACGCTATCATAATCAGTTTTGTTGACTGCGCTAAGATAAGCATATCACAAACTGAATGTCATCATGTTGGGCCGGGCGAAAACATAAAAAAGGTTAAATGAATTCCGCTGTCGCCGGCACAAAAAAAAGCCCCGACTGAAAGGTCGGGGCAGCCATGAAAAGAATGGAAAAATTGCTTTTGGACAGTAAAAAGCATTTTAAAGCTTCATGACATTGCATGTATTTAAACCTGCTCCGTCACTAACTTCACGTAAATATAACAATAAAAAATCACAAATAAAATTTTTCAGCTGAAACCTGAATCTTTTCAGAAACACTAATTACGTGCAACTTGAGTAAATTTGCTGCGTCATTTGTACGTAACAGCCTGAAAATTGTCGACACCGGATTTGCACATACATGATAATCTCATAAATGAGTGCCGCAATGGAAGCCGGAGAGCCCAGTTCAGGCTGTATGAGCTCTATTCGAAAGCTATGTTCAACACGGCATACCGCATAACGGGCAACAGGGAGGAGGCTGAAGACATGCTTCAGGAAGCCTTCTCAGACTGTTTCAGGAATATCGGGTCATACCGGACGGATTCCACCTTCGGGGCATGGCTTAAATCGATAGTGATCAACCGGTGCATCAGCAGGCTCCGCAAGAGGGAGGCTGAACTGGTTTACATAGAAGACTACAGCCGGCATGAGATGCAGGAGGAAGAGCCCCGGGAGGTGACCTGGCCAGACCCTGCGGTGATTGCCAGGGCGGTGGAGAGGCTCCCAGACGGATACCGGGTGGTGTTCAGCCTCTACCTCCTGGAAGGATATGACCATACAGAGATTTCACAGATACTGGGAATCTCGGAATCGACCTCCAAGACACAGTATCTGAGGGCAAAGGAGAAACTGAAAAAAATATTAATATCAATGCGCACCGATGGATGAGCTTGAAAGACATATAGAAAATCACCGGGAGGAGATGGATATCCATGACCCCGATCCCGGCCTGTGGAACAGAATAGAAAAGGATCTCCCGGGAAGGGAGAGGCATCCGCTGAAGCAACTCCCGGGAAGGGAGAGGCGCCTGAGGGCATTCCTCTGGAAGGCTGCGGCGGTGATCATTGTGGTTGGTGCAGGACTGACTATCACATTCAGATCCCTGGACTCTTCCGGGCTGAGAACCAGCCCGGAGATGAGGCTGGTCAGGGAGACAGACATGTACTATAACAATCTTATCAGCTCTCTCTACGAGGAGGCTGAGCCCCTGCTCACCTCTAACCCCGATGTGAAAAGTGAACTGAACACCGGCATGAATGAACTCGACAGCCTTTCAAGACAGATACGTGAGGATCTCCGTGACAGGGTCGCAAACAGGGAAGTTATCGAGGCACTGATACACAACTACAGGTTGCGCATTGAACTTCTTGAAGATATGCTTTCCATCATGAGGGAAGCGGAGGAATCGAACAATAACAAAGAGACCTATGAATTGTAAGGCATATTTCATTGCTGCCTCGCTCCTTGCAGGGAGTATAGCGGCAGCCGGACAGCAGGTCACTGACAGCAAAACCTTCAGAAAGTCATTCCTGGCTGACGGGGAGGTGCTTATCGAGGTGACAAACAAATATGGCAACATCAGTGTCAGCCACACAATGAGTGATTCGGTCAGCATCAGGGTTGAAGCGGAAGCCTCCTCCGATAATGAAAGCAAACTGAAGGGCATGATGTCAGGGATTGACATCAGCCTGACACAGTCGGAGAACAGGATCATTGCCAGGACTGAGGTGGGAAGGAGTGTAAATACATTCCTGGAGAGCTTCAAGGGACTCACCAAAAGCTTCATTAACTATGACACAAAGCTGCAGATCAACTACTTCATAGAATGTCCTCCACATGCACGGCTGCGAATCGAAAACAGCTACGGAGACGTCTATATCCCTGACCGTACGCCTGAACTGACCCTCACTCTTTCAAACGGTTCCCTCCATGCAGGGGTCATTGAGAACGCAAAACAGATGAACCTCACATTCTGCAAGGCAGAAATCAAAAGTGTCAGGGAGGGCCGGCTATCACTCAACTATGGCGAGATGAAGTGTGACAGTGCAGGCAACATATCACTGACAGCAATAGCCTCGAAAGCCAGGATTGAATATGCTGGCACGATAAACCTTGATTCAAAGCGTGATGATATAACCATTGAGAAGGCGGGAGTGATCAGGGGGTCAAGCTTCTTCAGCGACATAAAGGTCTCTGAACTCCAAAAGGAAGCCGGCCTGGCAATGAAGTACGGCAACTTTTCAGTTAACAGCCTCTCTGCTAAATTCAGTCTCGTCGATCTCAACACCTCATATACAGATGTTGATTTCTACGTTGAAGAACAATCGTCATATGATCTGGAGATCAGGCATACAAATGCATTTGTTTCATTGCCCGGCATAACACCTGAGCCCGAACGGACAACTGTAAATGCTGAAAGCAAGATATACCTTACTTCCGGCAAGTACGGAAAAACACCTGATGACTCACGTATCAGGATCGAGGCTACCCGGGGAGAGATAAGAATTGTGCAAAAATAATCAGAGGGTAATGCAACCTTAAAGCTCAAATGGTGTCTTTAATCTCAGACTGAAAAACCTAAACCGCGGATGAAAAGAATTATACTCTCTGTTATCGTTTTAATAATGTTCTCAATGATGCCGGCTGGGGCCCAGTTTGAAAACCAGCAGGCCGGGATGAGATTCGGTTATTCCTTCGGATTGTATTACCAGGTGACATCGCCGGCTGGTAACTCGGAGGTTGGGGCTCTCATGATGGCTTCGTTCAGGAAAGGTGGCCTGCAGGCCACCGGTCTCAGGATAACCTACGAATACGCCCTGGGTTCGCTCTCTCCCGATTTCAAGCTGGTATGGGGATATGGCGGCCATGTTGGCTTCATGGTCACAGACAACATCACCAGCATGGGAGAAAATTACTACTTTCCCGAAGAGAGGTTCCTCCCGCTGATAGGCGCCGACGGGTACGCAGCTATTGAATACACCATTCCGCCAATACCCGTGACGCTGACACTCAGTTACAAACCATTCGTCGAGATGGTTACTCCCGCATTCTTCAGGTTTGTACCTTATGATTTCGGATTCTCGGTGGCTTATCTGTTTTAATAAACTGTAATAAATATATATATGAAAAAGATCCTTTTAATAGTGTCCCTCATTTTATCAGCCAGCGGCATTCTCCTCTCCCAGGAGGTGACACAGGAGCAAAAGAAACCGCGTCAGATGATGACCCTCACCGGTCCGGACCATACCGGAGGCGGTTATGGAGCATTCACAGCAGGTTATTCAACCATACAGGACAGGCATGCATATGAGTTCGGTTTCCGCGGCATGTGGGTGATCAACCACTCCATTGCACTGGGGTTCGGCGGTACCGGTTTTGCCAACCAGGCCATGTACAATTCATCCAGTGGCTCCGACAACTTCCTGACAGGAGGTTACGGCGGGTTTATCATTGAGCCTATTGTAGCTCCCATGTACCCTGTGCACATTGCCTTTCCCATTCTGATAGGCGGAGGCGGGATATCTTATGTGGAAACCGACTGGGAAGAGTTTGACAATTTTGTCGCAGCTACGGATTTCTTCATGCTGATACAGCCTGGTGCAGAGATTGAACTCAACGTCACAAGGTTCTTCAGGATAGGCCTGGGAGCATCTTACAGATTCCCGACGGATTTCAATGCAACGACCACTGAGACGCCTGAACTGAGTCCGCAGGATCTTAAAGGGTTCTCCTATTCGCTCTCATTCAAGTTCGGAAGGTTCTGAGAAAAAGGAAAAGGCGCCACGCGGCGCCTCATTCAACTGAAGAGGGGGTCTTCCGCAGACCCCCTCTTTCATTTTATGACAGATCTATCTCATTCCCGTCACGGTCAAAGAACCCGTACTCCAGGAAATGGTATGACTGAATTGCCTGAACCTTTATGCTCACGCCGTGCTTCTTGTTGATCTTGCCTATCATCGAGAATAGTCCCTCCCTGAGGTAAGCAGCAACATAGGGGTGAGTGCGGAGGATAAACTTCCGGGTCTTCACCTTCTCAATAATGGTTGTCAGCGTCCGTTCCATCTCATCTGTAAGGAGGATGGTTGATGCCGTCTTACCCTCTCCCCTGCATACCGGACATTTTTCGTCGGTGATGATGGTCATCTCCGGCCTTACACGCTGCCGTGTTATCTGCATCAGTCCGAATTTACTCAGGGGTAATATGTTATGTTTGGCCCTGTCATCGCTCATCAGTTCCTTCATCCTGTCGAAGAGAGCCTGACGGTTCTCATTCGACTGCATGTCAATGAAGTCTACCACGATGATCCCGCCCATATCCCTGAGTCGCAGCTGTCTGGCAATCTCTCTTGCAGCCTCGATGTTTACTGACAGGGCATTGGACTCCTGGTCAGAGCCTGATTTTGATCTGTTGCCGCTGTTGACGTCAACGACGTGCAGTGCTTCAGTATGCTCAATGATAAGGTAAGAGCCGCCCTTGAATGAAATGGTGCGGCCAAAGAGCCCCTTGATCTGCCGGCTTATGCCATACTGGTCAAAGATCGGGTATTGCTCCTTGTATACCTTTACTATCTTTTCCTTCTCAGGGGCTATCTCCCTGATGTAGCTTCTTACTTCGCCGGCTATCATCTCATCATCAACGATGATGTTACTGAAGTCGGTACTGAGAATATCCCTGAGGATTGTTGTAGTCCGGTTCATCTCACCCAGCAGCAGCCTGGGCTGCTTGATGTCCTTGTGGATTGTACCGAACGCTGTCTCCCAGCGGTTTAATAGCTCCTTCAGCTCTGCATCGAGGGCTGCAACTTTCTTCCCTTCGGCGACGGTGCGTACAATGACACCGTAGTTTTTGGGCTTTATGCTCTGTATGAGCAGTTTGAGGCGGTTGCGTTCATCGGGGTTCTCAATCTTCGATGAGACGGAGACCTTGTCTGCGAAAGGCATCAGCACCAGGTTTCGCCCTGCTATGCTTACTTCCGACGCCAGTCGCGGTCCCTTGGTGGAGATCGGTTCCTTGGTTATCTGCACTATGACTGTCTGTCCTGATGTCAGGACATCGCCAATTTTCCCCTCCTTATCAATGTCCGGCTCAGGCTTGTACTTTGACACCGGGATCATCTTAAGCTTTCCCTGTGTGGCCTGGGTATAATAACGGTGAAGGGTCCTGAACTGGGCTCCCAGATCAAGATAGTGCAGAAAA
The DNA here is from genome assembly GCA_963802145.1 of uncultured Rikenellaceae bacterium. GTDB lineage: Bacteria > Bacteroidota > Bacteroidia > Bacteroidales > VadinHA17 > SR-FBR-E99. The sequence goes on along the minus strand of CAWDHN010000012.1, from coordinate 542,352 downwards.
GCATCCTTTTCGAAACCTACGTTGATAAACGCTGCATTCAGTCCCGGCATTATCTTTTTTACCTTTCCCAGGTAAATGTCGCCGACAGAGAATTTTACATTCCGCTTTTCCTTATTTAACTCGACAAGTTGCTTGTCCTCAAGAAGTGCTATGGATATCTCAGAATCGCTTACGCTGATTATTAAATCCTTACTCACATTCCGGAATTTGTTAATTCGCTTATAGTCCTTTTCAAAATGCAACTAACCTAAAGATCAGTGGATCTTTAGGTTAGGTCTCAAAGTACAGACTATGCATTATATGCTATTTCTTCTTCTTGTGCCTGTCTTTCCGCAAACGCTTCTTACGTTTGTGGGTAGCCATCTTATGCCTCTTTCTCTTTTTCCCGCTTGGCATATTATTACTTCTTAACGTGAGATTTGACTTTGGTTATAAAGGTCTTTGCCGGTTTGAATGCCGGGATGTTGTGTGCAGGAATAATAATTGTGGTATTCTTAGAAATGTTCCTGGCTGTCTTCTTAGCGCGTTTTTTCACGATAAAACTGCCGAAACCCCTGAGATACACATTATTGCCGGCTACCATAGAGTCTTTTACGGATTCCATAAATGCCTCAACGGTCTTCTGAACGGTCACTTTCTCAATTCCAGTGTTCTTGGCAATTTCGTTAACAATGTCTGCTTTTGTCATTTTGCAAGAATTTTAAATTCAACAAATTATTTTGGTGTCTGTTTTTTCAATGTGCAAATATAAAATATTATTTATCAATTATAGGTGATATAATTTTTTTTTCGCTCCGAATACACTGATTTTTTGATACCTATAAAATATGAACGTCAAAACAGGCGCTTTTTGCCCCGCCGCGGCGGCCGCACAACAGGGCCCGAAATCTTCACCTGGCCCTCTCAACATTTTTTTTTGTAACTTTACATGCTTCTTTTAACGGAAAATTTAATTAAAGCTATGTCATTCAATAAAGTAATACTGGTAGGCAACGTCGGTAAGGATCCCGAGATCCGGCGTTTTGAGAATAACATCAAGGCATCGTTTTCCCTTGCCACAAGTGAGACATACACCCCCAAGGGCGGCGACAAGGTAACGCAGACCGAATGGCACAATATTGTGGCATGGAGAAGGCTGGCCGAGCTTGCCGAGAATTACATCCGCAAGGGTTCGCAGTTGCTTATTGAGGGAAAGCTGCGCTATCGCTCCTATGATGACCGGGACGGTAATAAAAAATATATCGTTGAAGTCGAGGCTGATGTCATACAGCTCCTCGGACGCAAGAGTGACGGTCCGGGCCAGCCGGGTCAGGGAACACAGAATAACAGCGGGAGTTATGCTCCGCCATCCCAGCCCTCATCAAATACAGGTGACGGCATGAATGAGGATCTCACAACCCGTGACACCGCAGATGATCTGCCTTTCTAGTTAAACAAACGCACTGATTTTGGAGACGATACTGTCAGGTTCTCTTGCCGGTTTTTTTACAGTTGCTGCAATAACAGGGACAATGGTTTCCCTTGTCACGGAAATAATCATTCTTGTCCTGCTGATAATAGCTTCTGCCTTTATCTCAGGGTCAGAGGTGGCATATTTCTCACTCACCCCCAACGATATGGAGAAGCTGCAGCACGGAAAGGCAAGGAATGCCTCCATCGCGCTGAGGCTGCTTTCAAAGCCTGACCGGCTCCTGAGCACCATACTGGTCGCCAACAACACCATTAACATTGCCATAATAATCCTTGCAGCCTTCATCAGCTCAAGGCTGTTTGACCTGGGCAACAACCCCCTCCTCGCATTTATAATAGAGGTGGTGGTCATCACCTTCATCCTGCTGCTCTTCTGCGAGATCATGCCCAAGGTGGTGGCATCACGTTACCAGCTCAGGTTCGCCCTGATGATGGCGCCTGCCCTTACGGTCACCTCAGCAATCTTCAGGCCCCTGGCGTCGCTGCTTTCGTACTCCACCTTCTTTGTCAAGGGCAGGTCAAGAAGCAGGGACAGCAGCCTCAACATCGACGATCTCTCCGCTGCCCTTGAACTCACCTCCTCTGAGATAAGGGATGACAGGGACCTTCTGAAGGGGGTGGTGAGGTTCGGGAACATAAGTGTCAGCGCCATCATGTGTCCGCGAATGGATGTGACGGCCCTCGACATTCAGAAAGGCTTTCACGCCATAATGGCCGAGGTTGTGGAATCAGGCTTTTCCCGCGTTCCGGTGTACGCCGGCTCTTTTGACCATATCAGGGGGATACTTTTTGTCAAGGACCTTCTGCCCCATCTGGGCAAGCCTGACTCTTTCCGGTGGCAGTCTCTCATCAGGCCTCCATACGTTGTGCCCGAGACAAAGATGATCAGTGATCTGTTGAAGGAGTTCCAGGCAAAAAAGATACACATGGCCATTGTGGTCGACGAGTACGGAGGCACCAGCGGCCTTGTCACCCTCGAGGATGTTCTCGAAGAGATAGTGGGTGAGATCACCGATGAGACCGATGAGGAGATACCTCTCTACAGGGAGACGGGCAAGGGAAGGTGGAGCTTTGACGGGAAGATCCTGCTCAACGACTTCTACCGGATCACCGGCACCGAGAGCGATCCCTTTGAGGATATCAGGGGCGACTCTGAGACCCTTGCCGGTCTCCTGCTGGAGCTCCTGGAAGAGATACCGGCCAAGGGAAGGGTGATCTCCGCAGGAGGCTTTGTATTCACCATCGAAACGATAGAGAAGCGGCGTATACGGGAAATAACTGTTGAAAAGAAGGGGGAAGAGTTATGAGATATCTTTTTGCCGCAGCGCTGCTGACGGCGACACTCCTGACGACAGGATGCGGAGAGCCGGCTGTGCCCAGGCCCGCAGGCTATTTCAGGATAGACATGCCTGAAAAGAATTATCTTCATTATGACACCCCCTGCGCCTACTCCATTGAATATCCCGGTTACGGAAAGATAAACCTGCGGCCTGCGGTAGCGACCGACACATGCTGGATGGACATCGAATTTCCATCGTTCAGGGCCAAGTTACACCTCACCTACTTTGATCTTCACGGCAATCTTGCCTCGCTGACGGAGCTGTCGCGCGAGCTCGCCTATAAGCATACCATCAGGGCTGATGCCATTGACGAGAGGCTCTGGGCAGACGACTCGTCGCGGGTCTACGGGATCCTGTACGACCTGAAGGGCAATACGGCATCAGCCGTGCAGTTCTTCGTCACCGACAGCACCAGGCATTACCTGCGCGGCTCACTCTATTTCATGGCACAGCCCAACGAAGACTCACTCATGCCGGTGATCAGATTCCTCAGGGAAGACATCATTCACCTTATCGAGACCCTCAACTGGAGATAACCCATGGGTTGCATAACGAAACACTATCTTAACAAGGAGACCGTCCTCGGCGTATGGAAGATCGAAGAAGACCTGCCGACTCTCCTTGAGATGGTTGACCTTGGCCCGGAGGATATCAAGAGATACGAGATCTACCGCAGCACCTCCCGGAAAATGGAGTTCCTCAGCGTCAGGGCCCTCCTGGCTGAGATACTGGGAAAGGAGGCAAGGATAGTCTATAACAAGAATAACAAACCCTTCATAAAGGACGGATCACACTTCATAAGCATTACCCACTCGAACAAGCTGACAGCCATTCTGATGAGCACGAATGAGCGGGTAGGCATCGACCTGGAGTATATGCGCGTGAATATCAATGCTTTTGCGTCAAAGTTCCTTAACCGGAGGGAGAAGATCACCCGCCGGTGGGCCGACCGTACATACCATCTGTATATTCACTGGTGTGCCAAGGAGGCTATGTACAAGATCTGCGACAAGGAGGGAATCAACATTGTAAATGACATCTCCATCGAGCCCTTTGACGTGCAGGAGTCTGGAGAGATCAGGGGCCGCGTGAAGAATGAGAGGATAGATGATCAGTTCACTCTCTTTTATTCAAAATACGACAACTACACCATTGTCTGGACCAAGAAGAAGCATGAGAGTTGATATCCCCTGCAGAAAGAGGAAGGTTGTGGCGCAGCTCATTGACCCTGACAGGGCGGGAGATGAATCACTGGAAATTACCGCCCGGCTGGCGGTTGAGGCCAGGGTCGACCTTTTCCTTGCCGGCGGCAGCCTGACTCATCTCCCCGTTGGCCAGGTGATCAGGAAACTGAAACAGCTCACCGGCATACCCGTCATCCTCTTCCCGGGCAACCTCACACAGCTCACCCATGAGGCAGATGCAATATTCATGCTGTCACTCATCAGCGGCCGCAATCCCGAACTTCTTATCGGCAATCATGTCATCGCCGCCCCGTTTCTGAAACAGATGCGTGACAGCGTCATACCGGTAGGGTATATCCTTGTAGACTGCGGCGGAGCCACCTCGGTCGGGTACATGAGCCATACCTCACCCATACCTTACGGTAAGCATGATATCGCCGTAGCCACTGCCCTTGCAGGCGAGATGCTGGGCATGAAGGCAATCTATCTGGAAGGGGGCAGCGGTGCTGCCAGACCCGTCGACCCTCTGATGATCAGTGCGGTGAGGGCAGAGATAACCATCCCGCTGATCACCGGAGGGGGACTCGATTCCGCTGACAGGGTCGATGAGGCTTTTGCTGCCGGAGCAGATATGGTTGTGACAGGAAACGGCTGCGAGCAGAATCCGCACCTGATTACTGATGCCTGCCGGATAAGAGACAACCACAACAGGCCTCTTTTGAGCATCTGAGGTTAACTCCCCCGTTGCAGACTACCTGAACAGTTCGTGAAGCGGATCGCCACTGGCAGCATTCGGCAAAGGAATCCTGCACAGTACCGAGAGTGTAACGGCAATATCCCTGGTGGTTACGCTGCGGGTGATTGAGGCCCTGCTGGCCGTCCATCCAAACCAGATGAGAGGCACATGGCTGTCATACTCATATGGCGAATTGTGACCCGTGACATTGTCAGTCTTCTCAACCCATCCCGGATTCAGCGCTATCATCACGTCGCCCGACCGTTGCTGACTGTAATTATTATTCATCTTCTGGAGCAGACCGCCGGAAAAATCTCCCATCTCAAAGGCGGAGGTGGGTGCCGCCGCAGCTATTCCCGAGAACTGAACCATGAAGCGCGCCACCCTTATCTGGATCTCCTCGAGGCTTAGCTTCGCATCTTCAATAAGATCCCTGTTAAGGAAGATCTGGTTGTCGAAGAAACCCTTCACCCAGTCGCCCTGTCCATAGATGGCGTTGAGGTAGCTGCGGAGCAACTGAAGCGACTGGTTCAGCTTGAAATAGCCGGATGGCACCCGGCTCTTTTCAAGTACGGCAGGTATCTCCGACACCCCGTGGGCGGAGACAAAATAGACAAGCACATTCTTCTTGCCCAGCGATTTATCAAGCTTGTCAAGCAGCAGTCCTATGTTCTTGTCAAGTCTCACCAAAGCATCGGTTGACTCCACCGATGAGGGTCCGAAACGATGACCTATATAATCGGTAGCCGAATAGGTAATTGCAAGATAATCAGTTATATCATCCTGCCCCAGCTGTTCATTGTCAATCAGCCTGATGGCAAGTTCGGTGGTGAAGTCATCTGCAAAAGGTGTCTCGCGCAGCACTGAGTAATCCCTTGTGGTGTTAATGAGCTTCCCTTTGGTAGACATCGCCTTGAGGTCATAGGGAAACCAGGTCTGCCCGTTAAAGCCTTTTTCGAGGTTGTTCGAGTCAGCCTGGCAGCCCGGGTAGAGCGAGGGATCCATCAGCGGCTGCCACGGCTGGTTCAGGTACTGGCCCGGGAGGAGCATGGCGTTGAGGTCCATGAGCCACGGAGGGAGTGTTTTGGTGTAGTAGTTGCTGCTCATCCAGGTGCCTGTGCGGTCGTCATACCAGAAGGAGCCGTCAGCGGCGTGTCCGGCGGTTATTATGGCACCCATCTCCCTTATGCCGATGCCGTAAACTTTAGAGCCCCCGCAGGTCGACATCTGAAGTTCATCAGCGAATGTTGACGAAAGCAGGTTGACGGGCGAGAAGAGGCCGGTCTCAAAACTGCCGCCCACAGCACCCGCACCCGGATCCTGGACGCTGAAAATCATCTCGTCACTGAAGGGATGGAACCATGAGTCTGAGGTGATGCCGTGGGCTGAGGGTGATGCTCCTGTCGAAATGGTGGCAAACCCGGGGGCTGCCTGCGTTGAAAGGTAATCAAGTGAGACGTTGCGGTAATAGGTGCCTTCGTTGACCATCCTTTTGAGCCCTTTGTCAGGAATGATGCCCCATACTCGCTCAAGCTGGTCATACCGCAGTTGCTCAACGATGATGCCAACGACCAGCTTTGGCTTATCCGGAGGTATGTATGCCGTCTGTGCGCCTGTGACAAATGGGATGAGAAGAAAATATAGTATTGTGACTGTCTGTTTCATGGTAAAAAGGTGCGTGGTAAGAAATAAGCCCCAAAAATATCAGTTTTGACCTTCTGTGCAAGGCGGGGGAACAAAGATATCAACAAATGGCATCCCTATTTAAACCGTGTGATTACGGCCTTGCCTTTCAGCAGGGGGCCACCGGGTTCTTTCATGACTGAGATTATGTATACTCCCGATGAAAGACCATCGCATTCGCATACCAGCGGTATGCCTGGCTGGGCCGTGGTACGAAAGCTGCTTACCTCAGAACCACGGGTGCTGGTCAGGGTGACCGTTACCTCTCCCGTCACCGTGACAGGCAGCATGATGTTTAATGAGCCGTGCGAAGGCACAGGCCAGATCAGCAGTCCCTTTTCAGGAGGGGAAGGATAAATGTCATCTGCCTTCTGCAGCTGAATATCTTCTGACACCATCGTATCCCATCCGGTGATATCAGCTGCAAATGACCAGGATGCATATCCCGGGCATGAGAAGGTGAGGTTCCAGGTGCCGGGAGGGAGGAACCTGTAATACTCTCCCGTCAGGGTGTCAGAGTACACATGTGACGAGTCGGTATCATGACCCTCTATGAATATTTTCGCGCTCAGGGGGTCTCCCGTTGCAGCGTCGGTGACGATGCCCCTGACTCCGTTCAGGGCCTCGGCGATATACCTTATAAGTGAGCGGTGATTCCAGTTCCACAAGGCTTCCAGGTTTGATCCGGGAGTCATCTTTATTTTGTCAAGCTCAATGGTCACCTCCCTTCCCCCGAGACCCCATGTAACGAAATCCTGTCTCCCTCCCTTTACGATATACCACACCCATCCCCTCGTCACCCCGTTGTCAAGGAAGGTCATGTATCCCGGTTCGGCGTGGAGGTGTACAGTGTCGGCATAGCGTCTGCTGATATCGTTGAACCATTCGTCATCAGCATGGAGCCTGGTCCACTTGTCCCACGGATAGTTTACAACCTCTTCTCCGGAGTGGAGGTTAACCGAGAGGACAAATCGTTTTTCCTCCATGAATGAGATCATGTCAAGCGTCTCTTTCTGCAGCGGAGGCGGGGAGGCAACCTCCGGATCGGGGAAGTTGCGGTTGAGGTCATATCCGTTACTGTTTGCCCTGACAGGGTTGATTATGGTGTCATTATTACGGTACATGCCGTCAGGATTGGCAAGCGGGTTGATCCATATCTCCAGGCCTGAGACAATGTCGCCGACCAATCCTCCGGATGCGCTCTCAGAGGCAAGATATTCGGCCAGCCGCATCAGCAGTACAAAGCCTGCAGGCTCATCACCGTGGATGGAAGCGCTGAGCATGACCAGAGGCTCCTGTTCGTCGGCCCGGGGGTTGTCAGATATCTTAAGCGCAAGCACGGCCCTGCCATCCACACTGAACCCTATCGTGTCAAGGAGACATACATCGGGCCAGTGCATGGCGATCTTGTGCATAATGGTGTCATAGTGTTTCCAGGTTGGGTATGACTGCCATAGCATCGCCTCGGCCACCGAAGAGGCTGTGTAAAACCCTTTGTTGGGCAGGGGCATTACAAGCTTGTAATCCCTCCCCGTGGCTAGAAAATCCTCAATGTCATTGGGCGAGAGGCTGAGAAGTGCCTCCTTGCCGTCGCATGAGGCCACTGAGAATCGTCCGGCCAGTTGTGTCATGGCCTCAAAACCCGGGTAGCTGATCGTCACCTCGGCCTGACCGTAACTCCTCACCGCCTCCCTTATGTCATCTCCTCTCTTCGTGTACTGACCGTAGCCGTCAGGTACAGCTTTCAGAAGCAGGAGAACAGTTATGACAAGGAGGTGTCTCACCTTTTGGGTTATACGTTAAACCTGATATGAAGTATGTCACCGTCGTCCACGACGTAACTCTTGCCTTCCACTGAGAGTTTGCCGGCCTCACGGCAGGCGTGTTCTGATCGCAGGGTCATGAAGTCATTGTACTTCATCACCTCGGCCCTTATGAATCCTCTCTCCAGGTCAGAGTGTATGACCCCCGCAGCCTGCGGAGCGGTCATCCCGGCGGTGATGGTCCAGGCCCTTATCTCCTTGGGCCCGACGGTGAAGAAGGTGAGCAGGTTGAGCATCTCGTAGGCAGCCCTGACAAGCTTGTTAACGCCAGGTTCGCTGAGACCCGAAGCCTGAAGGAACTCCATACGGTCAGCCTCCTCGGTGAGATTGGCTATCTCAGCCTCCAGGGCGCCGGCTATCACCAGTGGCATCGCACCCCTGGCGCCCAGGTAATCCCTGACTGCCTCCGTGTAGCTGTTTCCGCTGACGGCAGAGGCCTCGTCAACGTTGCAGACGTAGAGGACCGGCTTCATCGTCAGAAGGAAGATGTCATCGACGTACCTCTTCTCCTCAGGCTTGAGCTCCAGCGACGAGGCATTCTGAAAACCCTCGAGATGCTCCTTGTAACGGTTAAGTATATCTATCCCGTGCTTCGCATCCTTATCGCCGGTGCGGGCGGCACGGTCAAGCCGCTGGATCTTCTTGTCAACCGATTCAACGTCCTTGACCTGGAGCTCAAACTCAATGTTCTCAAGGTCCCTGACAGGATTGACGGAGCCGTCTATGTGAGGCAGGTTGTCATCATCAAAGCACCTCAGCACGTGTATCAGCGCATCAGTGTTCCTTATCTCGCCCAGAAGCCTTGCGCCCGAGCTGTCGCCCTGACCCCTGACCAGTCCAGGTATGTCTACGATATCAACGGTGGTATGTACTATACGCTCCGTCGGCTGGTGCTTCTCCAGCTCATAGAGGCGCCTGTCAGGCACCTGTATCACGCCGAGGTTAGCCTTGACGCCCGTGCCGTATGTGTTTGTCTCACCGCGTGTGTTGGATATGCAGTTGAATATCGTGGTCTTGCCTACACTGGTGATACCTATAATTCCGCATTTCAATGCCATGTCTCATATTTCAGTTGCTGCAAAGTTACCAAAAAGAGCCGACTGCGAGTAAGGGAGGGTGACGCAGCATGCACTTTTTACTGTAATTGCCGGCAGGGAGTAAGAGATTGTGATGAGGCATGCACTTTTTACTGTAATTGCCGGCAGGGAGTAAGAGATTGTGATGAGGCACGCACTTTTTACTGTAATTGCCGGCAGGGAGTAAGAGATTGTGATGAGGCACGCACTTTTTACTAATTTTGATCATCAGATTAAACCATTGACGCCGGCGGGCGTCACACTGACAACTACCGCCACTGGAGGTGATGTCGCAAATCACTGAGGATGATATAAAAAGCCTGATCAGTACCGACGCCGAAAAAGCGTTCCGCATGATCATTGACCTGTACGGATCAAAGCTTTACTGGCATATACGGCGCATCGTGATCATACATGATGATGCAGATGATGCGTTGCAGAACACCTTCATCAACGCCTGGAAGAACATCTCCACCTTCAGGTTCGAGAGCTCCCTGCTGACATGGCTCTGGTCTATATCCACCAATGAAGCCCTCACCCTGATCAGGAAGAGAGAGAGACATAATGCCGTATCGATTGACGATATTGAGGGTATCTTTGCCCAGTCACTCGAAGGCAGCTCATACTTTGACGGTGATGATGCCTCCGTGAAGCTGCAGAATGCCATCCTCAAACTGCCGGTGAAACAGCGTGCGGTCTTTAATATGAAGTACTTCGACGACATGAGCTACGAGGAGATGAGCGGAGTGACGGGAACATCCGTGGGAGCACTGAAAGCATCATATCACCATGCGGTAAAAAAAATTGAACAATTTTTACAGGACGATTAAACCAATTCCATCCCTGAACATCAAAGAAATGTTATGAACCTCAATGAAGAAATAAAAAAAGGCAATCCCTTCAAAGTCCCTGAAGGTTACTTTGACACGCTGACTGAAAGAACGATGTCAGCGATACGTAAAAGCGGGGATGAGGAAGATGCCGTGACGGAGACGGAGAGGCCGGTGAGACGGATCAGCCTTAAGCCATACCTGGCTCTTGCCGCAGCTATCCTTGGCTTTGCCGTAATATCCACCGTGATGGTCAGGGTGATGACGGGTGACCGGGCCGGAGCAGAGAACGAAACGGGGAGCAGTCTTTATGCTGACCTTGCTGCAGAAGAGCTGGATACATACATGATTGAGTATGAGCTGAGCCAGACTGAGCCGGTTGAGACCACCGGAAACGGGCAGGTTATCTCCTCCGATGTCATTATTGATTACCTGATGACCGAAGATATTGACCTTAATGATATTTATGAACTACTATGATGAAGAGAGAATTTTACACAATGATGGTTGTGATGCTGACCGCGATCACATCGCTGAGCGGACAGGGTCAGGGCATGGGTCAGGGGCAGATGCAGAGCGATGGGGAGAGGCTCACCGCCTATAAGATTGCCTTTTTCACCCAGCGGCTCGATCTCAGCCCGGCCGAGGCGGAAAAATTCTGGCCGTTGTACAACGACTATTCTGCGCGCAGGAACAAGCTGCAGGCTGATCGCCTGTCGCTGATGCGCTATGCCATGCAGAACGAAGCGAACATGAGTGACGACGAGCTTTCGTCGACGGCTGACAAGCTGGCGAAAACTTACTCTGACGAAGCCAGCATGGTGGTATCGTTCAACAATGACCTGAAGAAGGTGCTGCCACCGGTCAAGGTCATCAGGTTATACCAGATCGAGAACCAGTATAAGCAGCAGCTGCTCAGGGAGCTTAATCAGAGGAGACAGGGACAGCCGGAGGGCCAGGGCAAGGGAGCCGGCCGCGACGGTCAGCCGCGGGAGTCTGACCTGTAGCATTCAAGCCGAATGGCTGTAGCCCGGCTTCATGAAGCATGGCTGTAGCCTGGCCTTACGCCGCATGACGGAGAGCTGATATCAGGAGTTTTTTTCTTCCCTTATATATGACGGGAGTGCTGACAGTGAAACAGTTGTCTGCTCTCCCGTTTTCATATTCTTAACGGTAGCCTGGCGGGCGGCTAATTCGGTGCTGCCGGCGACGATCACCACAGGTATCTTCTGTGCATCGGCATATGAGAACTGTTTCTTCAGCCTGGCAGGGTCAGGGTATAACTCAGTGGCTATTCCGGCCTCGCGCAGTGAGCGTGTGATCTTCATCAGCTCCGGCAGCTCCGTCGCGCCGAAGTTAATGACCAGGGCTTCAGTTGCTGAGCCTGTCTGCTCGGGGAAGAGATCGAGCTGGAGCATCACGTCATAGATCCTGTCAGCTCCGAATGATACGCCCACGCCGGAGACGCCGGGCAGTCCGAATATGCCTGTGAGATCATCATACCTGCCGCCTCCGCAGATGCTTCCTATGGCCACATCCGCAGCCTTCACCTCGATGATGGCCCCGGTATAGTAGTTGAGTCCGCGTGCCAGCGAGAGATCAAGCTCCACCACTGACGCTGACTCTTCCATGGCCAGGTATCCGAAGAGCTCCTCCATCTCGGATACCCCCTTCTGACCGGTTTCCGAGGAGGCGAGCACCCTCTTCAGCTCCTCAAGCTTTGATACAGCTGATCCGCTGAGGCTGATCACCGGTTCGAGCCTGGCAATCACATCAGGGGCAATGCCCCGCTGCGTCAGCTCCTGCCTGACACCCTCCTGCCCTATCTTGTCAAGCTTGTCAATGGCTACGGTAATGTCTGTTATCCTCTCCCCTGCTCCTGCCATCTCGGCGATGCCGGCAAGTATCTTCCGGTTATTCACCTTGATTATTGCCCTTATGTTCAGGTCGCTGAAGATCCGGTCGATGATGCGGATCAGCTCAAACTCGTTGAGCAGCGAGTCGCTGCCAATGACATCGACATCGCACTGAAAAAACTCCCGGTACCTTCCCTTCTGGGGTTTATCCGCCCTCCATACGGGCTGTATCTGGTATCTCCTGAACGGGAAGGTGATCTCGTCACGATGCTGTACGACGTACCTGGCGAATGGCACTGTCAGGTCATACCTTAGTCCTTTTTCACAGATACGCCTTGATACTGCGGAGAAGTCAGCAGAAGCGAGGTCTGAGGGAGGTATGTCAGAAAGGAAATTGCCCGAGTTGAGGATCCTGAACAGAAGCCTGTCGCCTTCCTCTCCGTACTTACCGAGGAGCGTGGAGAGGTTCTCCATCGCCGGTGTCTCCAGCGGCAGGTAGCCGAAGAGGGAAAAGGTCTTGCGGATAACTCCGAAGATATGGTTGCGGCGGAGCATCTCCAGGGGAGAAAAATCACGGGTGCCCCTGGGTATGGATGGTTTCTGAGACATGGCGGAAATATTACCCCGTAAAAATAGAAAAAAAGTGGGGTCCGAGCGTTAATAAATGATCCGGTGGATCATTTTAGCGATGAGCTTGTCCCGCTGTAGCGGGAAGCCGGATTGAAGGGGGAGCCCTTTAAAATAATACCTGCCTGCTGGCATATAATACCAGAGGCAGGCTATTACCTTATAAGTAAAATGCTATTGAATGAATGGAATGGATATGGGGTATTTGAAAACCTCACCCTTTGCTGCCCTGATGCTTGCCACGATTATGCAGACTGTTTCAAGCACTGCAAGTCCGATCAGTATGGGAATGCCCACAAGAATAAAACAGAGGGGAATAACAAGCACTGTATAAAGCAGCATCGAAATCTGGAAATTCAGCGATGCCTTACCGTTTGCATCAACCCATGCCGATTCGTCCTTCCTGGATATCCAGCAGATTATCGGGCCGATGATCCCGCCGAAGGGGAAAAAGTATCCGGCGAATGCTGACAGGTGGCAGAACATTGCCCAGTCGCGTTCCGATTGAGTGTATGTTTTAATCTCTTCCATTTATTTTATTTTAAAGACGGATTCCCGGGCAAAATGCTGCATCATCAGAAACGTGCCAGCCTCTTCAGGTCACTGATGAGCAGTCCGTTGGCATTCTTGCTGTCAACGAGGTGACTGTCATAGTAATACATCACCGCATCATCGGTTCCGATAAGCATCTTCATGCATGTTCCCGTCTGTTTGACACCGTCAGGCCCTACCTTGTGAACGATCAGGACATCCTTCTCCTTCTCTTCAATGGCCCTCATGATCTCATCCTCGTCAACTATCCTCACACTGTTCGGATAATATGCCCTGATCCTCTCTTCGGTATTTATCTCAGGTGCAAGATCATCCTCTTTTACAAGAATCGTCTTCCCCTTTATGTCAGGCACATTCTTGTTATAGTATTTAAGGTAGCGGAGTGCTGATGTGGTCGGATTCTTCATCACCAGGTCAGCATGATACTGCATGAACCTGATGATCAGGCCCAGCTTATAGCTATACTCCTCCTCGGGAGCCCCGGCAAAGGAGAGCGGAATAGCGCAGAACTCAGGCAACTCATCAAGATTCTCAACGTCAGCGCCGAGGAGAAGATTCAGGAAATCGTAGGCCGAACCCGACTTATCATTACTGAAATTGGTGATGGTCAGCACTATAAAGGACCAGGAAGGGTCCGTGCGGGTAAGATTGAACTCCGACTCCGTAATAAACTTTACGGGTGTCACCTTCCAGTACTGGTTTACCGCATTCTTTATCTCCGCATTGTAGAATGAGATCTGGTTAGACTCCATGACTACGCATGTCTCGGAGGATTTGAACTTTTCAGCGTCAGCGACAGTAGGATACGGTCTCACCTGGGCTGTAGCCACCAGTGCGGAGAGCACAAGCAGGGCAAAGAGAACAGATTTTTTCATCTACTACTTATTTGCCTGAGGGTATAAAGACAGGGTGTTTCTCGTTGTACTTCCTCAGGTATACAAACATCATTTTCTTCTGGTTCTTGTTGCGCAGGGAGACAAATTCCTCATACAGTTCAGCGTCTTTCATCAGCAGCGCCTCCAGGTTCTCGAGGTCATACTCGTATGACTTCCCGGTCTCGAAGTCGATCATGAACATCTGCAGGTCAGTGCGCGAGGTGTTGCTGCTGTAAGGGTATCCGGAGTAATAGGGATCATAGTACCGTGAAGAATAGGGACTGTAAGAATATGGTGAGTAGTATGACCTGTAGGGTGAGTAATAGGGATCATAGTAGCCGTAGGGGTTGTATCCCGGTGAAACGGTTGTCACATCAGCCACGAAGTGGATGATGGAGCCGAAGAAGGTGATGCGGTTGAATGCCTTCTGCACCTTGACATAGAGAACTCCATTGCGTGCAAATCCCCAGATCAAATCCTTCTCAATCTCCTGCCTGACGCCCATATTATCATAGAAATAGATCTTCTCCGACGAGATCACCTGGTCAAAGAAATCCTTATCGTTATAGTCGATAGAAGTAAAAAGTTTTGCTTTCGGGATCGGGTTGTTTGACTTCACCATGTCAAAATTCAGGTATATTCCATCCCTGAATTTGAAATCAGGAGTATACTGGATAAGAGTATCCCCCTGCTGCGCTGTGATCATGCCTGTGGCTATCGCCAGGGCTATCAGGGTCACTACGGTCCGTTTCATCACACTCTTTTTCAAACTTTACCTCAAATATTATACCGTAAGGCAAAAATAATCTTTTATATACTCTGAAAGCAACCCTCCTCACATCTTTATTGAAATTCATGTATCTTTGAATGTCATTACTCTACTGTGCTCACAATATGCCGAAAAGATCAAAACCAGCCTCCATTCCGCATTCTGACCTGTTGACCAGGCGAACCAGGGACCGGATACTGATGCCGGTGGCTTTGGCTCTGCTTCTGGTAATCATTGCACTCTCCGCTGCCCTGGCGGGGCTTTTGTACGCACCCCTTGTGGCAGGCGGACTGGCTCTTGTTCCGCTGGTGATGGCAGTATACGAGCTGCGCAGGCTCATAACCGACAGCAGGGCAATCATCAGGGAGCTGGCTTCCATAGCAGAGAAGAACGAGGATGTGATCAACTCATTCTCACACAAGATAAGGGAGCCGCTCAACAACCTCGTGCTCCTTGGCAACATGCTCAGGGAGACCACCACCTCTCCCAAGCAGCAGGAGCTTGTCGAGACCTTTGTCGCCTCCACAGGCTCGATGGTTGAGGTGGTCAATGAGCTTACCATGGAGACGGCAGGCAACATCACCTTTGAACGCAGAGGGGAGATACGGTTCAGGCTCGGACCCATAATAAAGGACACCATCGAGCTGATGAAGCTCAACAGGAGGCATGAACAGAGCCTGATCCTCTATGATGACCGTGGCGAAGGTGCGACTGAATACATGGGCGACCCCATCATTCTCAAACAGATACTGATTGACCTTCTCAGCGCCGCCATCTCCGGCACCTCTGATAAGGTAACCATCAAGATACAGGCCAGGGAGGCCGGCGAGCGCGACGGGATGCAGAAGGTTGAATTCACCCTCTCATCGAACAATCCTGTTGTGTTCATTGGCGAGGGCCGTCAGCCCTTTCCCCTCTCAGGCAGGCTGATACATGACACCGGGGGAACCTGGCAGGAGACCACCGCCGGCGCCGGATCATACTTCGTCTTCTTCGTAAACATCCGCAGAGCGGATAAGATCGAACGCCCGGCCGCGGCCAGCACCCTGATGAAGGGCATGCCCGGGGAGACAGGCAAGAAGGAGCTGAAAGACCTGTCGATACTACTCGTTGAAGACAATCCCATCAACCAGCGCATCACTCAGCTTATGCTCGAACCGCTGGTCAGGCGGCTGGAGATAGCCCGAAACGGCAAGGAGGCGCTCGACATGTTCGGGACATCACGCTATGACCTCATACTCATGGATGTGCAGATGCCCGTGATGAACGGCCTGGTGGCGGCAGAAAAGATAAGGGGGCTTGAGATGAGCACCCGGATACACGTTCCGATAATTGCCATAACAGCCAACGCCATGCTGGGCGACAGGGAGCAGTGCCTGGCAGTGGGTATGGATGATTATATCAGCAAACCGATAGAGCCCGATGTGCTCATCGAAAAGATCGTTGCCCTGATCTGACCTCAGAAGGGCATTTTCACAGGCATCATCTGTTCAGGCCTCAGAAAGGGCATGTCCCCGGAGTCATCATTTCTGACCTCAGAACGGCCGTACCCCGAGAATCATCATGTCATCTATCTGATCATGACCATCCATCCATGATGCGATGGTCTCATCAAGAATCCTCTCCTGGTCGATTAGCGGATACTTGCTGATTGTTAGCAGAAGGTGCCTCAGCCGGCGGTACATGAACTTTTTGTTCTCGGGCCCTCCGAACTGGTCGGCATAACCGTCGGAGAAGAGGTAGAGAAGATCGCCCTCCTGGAGCCTGAAGGTGCTGCGGTTGAACGAGACCATGGCAAAAGACTGCACCACGTTCTTCTTGTCTCCCTTTATCTCAATGAGCTTGTCGTCACGCACTATATATACCGGCAGGAAGGCGCCTGAGAACTCCATCTCCCTTGTCTTCTTGTCGATAATGCATATGCTCATCTCTATGCCGTCCTTGATGAGGGCTTTGCCGCTCTCCTCCTTGAAGAAGGCCGATTCGAGTTCCCGGTTCATGGTCAGCAGCAACTGGTCAGTGTCGTCGACCTTCATCTCGTTGATGATCTTCTGTATCAGCTCCAGGCCTATCATTGACATAAGGGCTCCGGGAACGCCATGGCCTGTGCAGTCAGCCGCGGCGATGAAATACTTGCCATCTCGCTCGCTGAACCAGTAGAAATCGCCGCTCACGATATGCTTCGGACGGTAATAGATAAAGTAGTTGCTGAATATCTTCCTGATATGATGCTCTGCCGGAAGCAGTGCCGCCTGTATCCTGCGGGCGTAGTTCAGGCTGTCAGTCAGATCCTTGTTACGCAGCTGAAGCTCGGAGCGCTGGGTATCGATCTCATTATAGGCGCCCTTCATCTCCGTCAGGTGCTTCCTGGTACGAAGCAGCACCCAGAACTGCAGTATAGCAAGGTAGATAAGGGCAACAACAATGAATACAGCGATTGCATAGTTAATGACCGGGTTGTCTCTCAGGCCCGGTGTCATTGCAAGAGATGCAGCCGGTGGCAGCAGAATGGTCACGTCACCGTGGTATTGACTGACTCCACGGCAGCCTCCCCGGGTCTGAGGAGAGGCAGCAGCTTCAGCGACGGGGACTCATGGAACTCACCGGCCCCATATTCAGTCCAGCGCCGGTCAACCAGGTCTATCGTCTCGCGGTCAGAGCATACAACGTTAGGCCACTCGCGCGGGAAAGCCGGGAGGGAGCGTGTCTTGGAGGTGGCATCAATGAATATGGCTCCTCCGTCAAGGTGGTAGAGGTCACGTGCCGGGTCGCTGTTGCCTGTAACAAGCCAGGTGATCATCGCGGGATCATCTGCGTCAGCACCCTCATCCACGGCAACGATTACCGTGCCGGGCATGGTGAGAGCAGACGGGAGCCTGGTGGCGAGGCGGTGCATGTCAAGACCCTGTGGCGGTTTCCTGATGGTCAGCACTGCCAGGGGGAGGGCATACTCCGCCATTGTCTTCATGCCTGTGATGAAATCACCTTTCACCTCGGCGTCAGTAAGCAGCAACAGCGGAAGCGAATGGTACTCCGCAGTGCGCTCCTCGGACAGCTTGATGGTGGCATCGATCCCCATCTTGCCTCCCATGCTGAACCTGTCCGAGGAGTGGTCAAGCACGTCAAGCGGACCGCGGGTGAGGAGCAGGTCAGTCTCGAACCTTGCATTGGCGAATATGGCATCTGCAACCATCTGGTAGTCATGGACATTGACGGGACTGCTGACCACGATGATATACTTGCTCAGCATCATCTGACCCGCCCCGAAGAGGGCATTGAGCACCTTAAGGCCCTGCCCAGGGTAGGTCTTATCGATACTGACTATCACCAGGTTATGGGCAACCCCTGATACCGGCATGTGCAGCTCACGTATCTCGGGAGCAATTGCCAGCTTAATCGGAGCAAAGAATATCTTTTCCGTTGCCTTGCCTATCCATGCATCTTCCATGGGAGGCACCCCAACTATGGTTGCCGGATAGACGGCATCCCTGCGGTGGGTGATGCAGGTGACATGAAATACGGGATAGAGGTCGGAGAGGGAATAGAAGCCCGTATGGTCACCGAAGGGACCCTCAATAACAGGCTCCTCTGAGGGATCAACATAGCCTTCAATGACAATGTCGGAGTCAGCGGGCACCCAGAGGTCGTTGGTGAGGCATTTGACCAGGGTGACCCTTTTGCGGCGGAGGAAGCCTGCAAGGAGATACTCATTGACATCTTCCGGCAGTGGTGCAGTGGCAGAGTAGGTGTAGACGGGGTCACCGCCCAGTGTCACCGTGACAGGCATCCGCTTTCCCTCCTTCCTGTAAGCCTCAAAATGACGTGCGCCTGTCTTGTGGCGGTGCCAGTGCATGCCGGTAATATCCTTGCCCATTATCTGCATGCGGTACATCCCAAGGTTGGGCCTGCCGGTACCTGGGTGTACACTGTGTACCAGCGGGAGGGTGATGAACCGTCCGCCGTCATGGGGCCAGCACTTAAGTACGGGAAGGATATCCAGGTCTGCGACGGGCTCAACCACCTCCTGGCACGCACCCCTGCCCCTCTTCTTCCGTGGTATCAGCCTCAGCAGCTTGATCATCTGCGGCAGGCGTGCCAGCTTGGCCGACAGTCCGGGAGCCTGGCTGAACGATTCAACCAGCGAAAAGATCTCCTCACCGGCATCATCGAGAGAGCTGCGTCCGATGGCGGCTGCCATGCGGTCATCAGAGGCAAAGGCGTTGATCAGAAGAGGAAAGCCGGTACCGGTATCCTCAAATAAAAGGGCCTTGCCTCCGTTCTTGACCATCCGGTCAGCTATCTCGGTGATCTCAAGAACGGGATCAGCATGGCATTTCACACGGGCCAGATCGCCGCGCGATTCAAGAAGGTTTACATAATGAGACAGGCCGTTGAATGACATTGAGAAGCAGATTTGTACAAATATATAAAAAAAGAAGGTGGCACGTCAGCCCCCCTCTCCCCCGGCGTTACCGTCAGGGATACCACTCCCCCCATCCGGTGAAGGAGTTTTGTTTTGCAGGTTGCGGGGACGTTCCAGGGAGCGTCCCCGCAATCACATATCAGTCACAGCCGTAGACGGCGTTGTTGCCGAGCTCCTCTTCAATGCGCAGAAGCTGGTTGTACTTGGCAATGCGGTCAGTGCGGCTGAGTGAGCCGGTCTTGATCTGACCCGAGTTGGTTGCCACGGCCACATCAGCGATGGTTGAATCCTCAGTCTCGCCTGAGCGGTGTGAGGTGACAGTGGTGTATCCTGCCCTGTGGGCCATCTCGATGCAGTTGAGAGTCTCTGTCAGGGTTCCGATCTGATTCAGCTTGATGAGGATGGAGTTGGCGCAACCCTCGGCAATGCCCTTCTCAAGATATTGTACGTTGGTAACGAAGAGGTCATCACCTACTATCTGGATCTTTGATCCGAGCTGCTTTGTGTGAAGCTTCCATCCTTCCCAGTCGCCCTCGCCCATTCCATCTTCAATAGAGTCAATGATGGGGTACTTCTCAACCAGTGAGGTGAGGTAATCGGCCTGCTGTGCAGGGGTGAGCTTCTTGCCCTTTTCGCCTTCGAACTTGGCATAGTTGTAAACGCCGTTCTCGAAGAACTCGCTGGCTGCGCAGTCGAGCGCTATTGTGACGTCCGATCCCGGCTTGTAACCGGCATTTGTGATGGCCTTGATGATGCTTTCGAGGGCATCTTCCGTGCCTTTGAGTGCGGGTGCGAAACCACCCTCATCGCCTACGGCTGTACTGAGACCGCGCTCCTTGAGCACCTTCTTGAGAGAGTGGAACACTTCGGCTCCCATTCTCAGGCCCTCAGCAAATGATATGGCGCCTTTGGGGCGTATCATGAACTCCTGGAATGCTATAGGTGCATCGGAGTGTGATCCGCCGTTGATGATGTTCATCATCGGGACGGGAAGCACGCGTGCGTTTGTCCCGCCGATATACCTGTAGAGGGGCAGTCCGTGAAATGCTGCTGCAGCCTTGGCACATGCCAGTGAGACACCAAGGATGGCATTTGCTCCCAGATTGCTCTTGGTAGGGGTGCCGTCAAGGTCTAACATCTTCTGGTCTATGGCTACCTGGTTGGTGACATCCATACTCATTATCTCTTCAGCAATGATGCTGTTGACATTATAGACAGCCTTAAGAACACCTTTACCGAGGTAACGGGTCTTGTCGCCGTCTCTCAGTTCGAGAGCCTCGTTCTCGCCTGTTGATGCACCTGAGGGCACTGCCGCCCTGCCTGAGGCGCCGCTGGCTGTTACCACTTCGACTTCAATAGTCGGATTGCCCCTTGAATCAAGGATCTCTCTTGCATGTACACTAATTATTTGACTCATTGTATCTTATGTTTTAATGGATTATCTGCAATATATGAAAAAAAGGGATATGGCCCTAAAGACAATATCCCTTCCGTATATGAGCATGTGCTTCTATTCTTTAGGATCAGCGTCAGCAGTGTTTTCTTCCGGTGCGGTCTCAGGAGCGGCGGTTTCTTTGGCAGCTTTTGCCTTTGAGGCCGGGGCCTCGGTTGCAGCAACTGTTTCTGCCTTTTTCTTCGGACTGCGGCGGCGGCGTGTTGTCTTGGCCTTGCCACCTTCACCTGAGAGCATGTTCTCATTGAAGTCGACCAGTTCGATAAGACACATCTCGGCTGAGTCACCCAGGCGGTTTCCCATCTTCAGTATCCGGGTATAACCTCCCGGGCGTGATGCGATGCGCGGTGCAACCTCTCTGAAGAGCTCCGAGACGGCATCTTTATTCTCAAGATAACTGAATACCATCCTGCGTGAGTGTGTTGAATCATCCTTTGACTTGGTGATGAGGGGTTCAACATATCTCCTTAGCGCGCGCGCCTTGGCGTTGGTGGTTGTAATACGCTTGTGAAGAATGAGTGATGACGCCAGGTTGGCCATCATTGCCTTCCTGTCAGCGCTTTTTCTTCCAAGGTGGTTTATAGCATTTAAATGTCGCATTTCTCTCTATCCTTACCTGTTATTAATCTTTGTCGAGTTTATATTTTGCCACATCCATCCCGAATGAGAGGTTCATTGTCTCAAGAAGCTCATCAAGTTCAGTCAGTGACTTCTTGCCGAAGTTGCGGAACTTAAGGAGGTCGTTCTTGTTGAACTTGACGAGGTCGCCCAGTGATTCAACCTCAGCGGCCTTAAGGCAGTTGAGTGCTCTCACCGAGAGGTCAAGGTCAACGAGCTTGGTCTTAAGCAGCTGACGCATGTGGAGTATCTCCTCATCGAACTCCTCATTGGCCATTTTATCTTCATAGTCAATGGTGATCTTGTCTTCCGAGAAGAGCATGAAGTGGTATATCAGGATCTTGGCAGCCTCCTTGAGGGCATCTTTCGGGTGTATTGACCCGTCAGTGGTAATCTCGAGGATAAGCTTCTCATAGTCAGTCTTCTGTTCGACCCTGTAATTCTCTATGGAATATCTGACGTTTCTTATCGGGGTGAAGATTGAGTCAACGGCGATGACACCGAACTCAGCCTCTGCAGGCTGGTTTTCCTCAGCCGGGACATATCCCCTGCCCTTATTTATGTTTATTTCGATCTGCAGTTTCACATCGGGTTCCATACGGCAGATGACCATCTCCGGATTAAGTACCTCGAAGCTGCTCAGTGAGTTATTGAGGTCGCCGGCCTTGAAAACCTCCTGGCCGGACAGTTTGACAACTATCTTCTCACTGTCGATATCCTCAACCATTCTTTTGAAACGGATCTGTTTCAGGTTCAGGATTATCTCGGTGACATCTTCCATGACTCCGGTTATTGTGGAGAATTCATGGTCAACGCCCTCCAACTTGATTGTTGTGATGGCAAATCCTTCGAGTGATGAGAGAAGGATTCTTCTGAGAGCATTACCTACGGTTATGCCATAGCCGGGTTCAAGCGGGCGGAATTCAAATTTTCCGTACTGGTCGTCCGCTTCCAGTAATATTACTTTGTCAGGTTTCTGGAATGCTAATATGGCCATATGAATTGTATTACTTTATTACTTGGAATATAGTTCAACGATAAGCTGTTCCTTGATATCTTCGTGAATTTCAGAACGTTCAGGGACACTCATGTATTTTCCGGCCATCTGTGTATCATCCCACTCGAGCCAGGCCAGTTTTGAGCGGCGGTTTGAGCCAATGCATTCAACGATGGTTTCGAGTGATTTTGATTTCTCGCGTACCCCGATTATATCACCCGGGCGGAGGATATAGGAAGGTATGTTGACAACGTTGCCATTGACTGTTATATGACGATGGGATACCAGCTGGCGTGCTGCTGCCCTGGTCGGGGCGACACCGAGGCGGTATACCACATTGTCAAGGCGTGACTCGAGCATCTGCAGAAGCACAAGTCCGGTAACGCCTGATGCTCCTGCTGCCTTCTCGAAGAAGTTGCGGAACTGGCGCTCAAGGAGGCCGTAGGTATATTTCACCTTCTGCTTCTCGCGGAGCTGCACACCGTATTCGGAGGTCTTTTTCCTCTTCTTGCTCTGACCATGCTGTCCGGGCGGGAAATTCTTCCTGTCGAGGTATTTGTCAGGGCCGAAAATAGGCTCTCCGAATTTTCTGGCGATTTTTGATCTGGGTCCTGTATATCTTGCCATTTAATTGTACTGTTTATCGTTTTATAAAATATTAAATAAGAGGCTGTTAAACCCTTCTGCGTGAAGGCGGACGGCATCCGTTGTGAGGCATTGGGGTGACATCAATGATCTCAGTAACCTCGACACCGCTGTTGGATATGGCGCGTATTGCTGATTCACGGCCTGACCCTGGTCCCTTGACATAAACCTTCACCTTGCGGAGGCCCAGTTCGTATGCTGCCTTGGTGCACTCTTCAGAGGCCATCTGTGCGGCATAGGGGGTGTTCTTCTTTGAACCCCTGAAGCCCATTTTGCCGGCTGACGCCCATGATATCACCTGTCCCGAACTGTTTGTGAGGCTGATGATAATATTATTGAATGATGAATGAACGTGAGCCTGTCCCACGGGTTCAACTTTTACGACCTTCTTCTTTAACGTCCCAGTCTTCTTTGCCATATGTTAATTATTTAGTAGCTTTTTTCTTGTTAGCAACGGTCTTCTTGCGGCCTTTGCGGGTACGGGCATTGTTCTTGGTGCTCTGGCCCCTCACAGGAAGTCCGATACGGTGGCGGATACCGCGATAGCATCCGATATCCATCAGTCGTTTAATATTAAGCTGCGTTTCGGAGCGAAGTTCGCCTTCGAGCTTATAGTTTTCGGAGAGGATCTGACGGATAGCGTTTATGTTATCGTCATTCCATTCCTCTACTTTCATCTGGCGGTCAACGCCAGCCCTGTCGAGCACTTTCTGTGCCGTGCTGCGTCCGATGCCATAGATATAAGTGAGAGCCACTTCGCCCTGCTTATTCCTTGGTAGGTCTACCCCATTAATACGTGCCATATACCTCTTTTAATTTGAAGTGCAAAGTTAATCAATTTTATCCCTGCCTCTGCTTGAACTTGGGATTTTTCTTATTTATCACATACAGGCGCCCATTCCTCCTTACAATCTTGCAGTCGGCCGAGCGCTTTTTTATTGATGCTCTTACTTTCATCGCAGTGCGTTTTTCTATTTAAATCTGAATGTTATTCTTCCTTTGGTAAGGTCATAGGGCGACATTTCAACCTTCACTTTGTCACCAGGCAGGATCTTGATGTAATGCATCCTCATCTTGCCGGAGATGTGGGCGGTGATGATATGTCCGTTTTCGAGCCTGACTCTGAACATCGCGTTTGAGAGCGCCTCGATGATCGTTCCGTCAATCTCTATTGATGGTTGTTTGGCCATATTCTTACCTCTTTATTAATACTTCTTCTATAAACTCAAATGTTGTGAGCAGGTCTGCTTTGTCGTCCCTGACCGCAACAGCGTATTCAAAATGTGCTGACGGTTTGCCGTCATCTGTTCTGACAGTCCACCCGTCACCCTGGACGCGGGTGCTTTTACCACCCAGGTTGATCATCGGCTCAATGCAGATGACCAGGTTTCTTTCGAGTCTCGTACCGGTGCCTCTTTTTCCGAAGTTAGGCACTTCAGGTCCCTCGTGCAGGTGTTTGCCGATGCCGTGTCCGACCAGGGTGCGAACCACCGAGTAGCCACCGCTCTCCGCCTTTGCCTGCACTGCATGCGAGATGTCTCCCACGCGGTTGCCGGTAATGGCCTCCTTCACTCCGGCCTCAAGCGAAGCCCGTGTATATTCGAGAAGGCGCCGGATCTCGGGTTTCACCTCGCCCACAGTGAATGTGTAGGCGCTGTCGCCGTAGTAACCGTTGAGTATCACCCCGCAGTCGACCGAGATTATGTCTCCCTCCTTCAGGGTGTAGTCTGACGGTATCCCGTGTACCACCTCGTCATTAACAGATGTGCAGAGCGTGTTGGGAAAACCGGCATAACCCTTGAACCCGGGCAGCGCGCCGTGATCCCGTATAAAGGTCTCGGCGATGCTGTCAAGCCTGAGGGTTGTGACCCCCGGCCTGATGTGTCCGGCTACTTCCGCAAGAGTCCTTGAGACCAGCAAATTGCTCTCTCTCAATAACTCTACTTCTGCATCCGTCTTAATATATATCATCAAAGAACGTCAACAATTACATAGCCGAGACGGCTCCGGTCCTGCCTTTCACGCGGCCGGATTTCATGAGCCCGTCATAGTGGCGCATAAGCAGATGACTTTCTATCTGCTGCAGAGTGTCAAGCACAACCCCCACAAGAATGAGGAGAGAGGTGCCTCCGAAGAACTGTGCAAACTCACCGCTGACGCCGAAGTTGACGGCGAAGGCAGGGAGAATGGCTATAATTGCCAGGAATATTGATCCCGGAAGGGTGATGCGTGACATGATGGTGTCAATGAACTCAACTGTCTTGCGGCCCGGTTTGATGCCGGGGATGAAACCGCCATTCTTCTTCATGTCTTCAGCCATCTGCACCGGGTTAATTGTCACCGCGGTATAGAAATAGGTGAAGAGGACGATGAGAATTGCCGTTACCAGGTTGTACCAGAAGCCGTACATGTTTGTGAAGGCTACCACGAAGCCTGATCCGCTTTCACTGAAGCCTGCCAGGAT
This sequence comes from uncultured Rikenellaceae bacterium, assembly GCA_963802145.1. Classification (GTDB taxonomy): domain Bacteria; phylum Bacteroidota; class Bacteroidia; order Bacteroidales; family VadinHA17; genus SR-FBR-E99. The sequence goes on along the minus strand of CAWDHN010000012.1, from coordinate 516,931 downwards.
GATGGGCAGCATCATGATCGCCTGGGCGAAGATGATGGGCATAACGCCTGCTGCGTTCACCTTGAGCGGGATATACTGTCTTACGCCGCCGTACTGTTTGTTCCCGACGATGCGTCTGGCATACTGTACCGGAATACGGCGGGTGCCCTGTACAAGCAGTACCGAGCCAACTATCACTGCGAAGAGGAACACCAGCTCTATAAGGAGGGCAACAAGTCCTCCGGACCCGTTGATGCGTGTTCCGGCTTCAAATATGAATGCTACGGGGAAGCGGGCAATGATACCCACCATGATTATGAGTGAAATACCGTTTCCAATTCCCTTGTCTGTTATTCTTTCACCCAGCCACATGACAAATATGGTCCCTGCTGTAAGCATGATAACCGATGAGATCTGGAAGAAGAGGCCCTGGAGCACAAATGCCTCCGGAGGCAGCACAGCATGAAGGTTGGCCAGGTATGTGGGTGCCTGCAGTATAAGTATCGCAACTGTAAGGTACCTTGTGTACTGGTTCATCTTGCGGCGGCCGCTCTCACCCTCTTTCTGAAGTTTCTGAAAATAGGGGAAGACTATGCCCAGCAGCTGAATGACGATGGATGCAGAGATGTAGGGCATGATACCGAGGGCAAAGATGGAGGCCTGTGAAAAGGCTCCGCCGGAGAACATATCCAGCAGTCCCATAATACCCGACGATGTCTGACCCTTCAGTGCCTCGAGCATCGACGGATCGACACCCGGGAGAGTGATGTATTTACCCAGACGGTAGAGTGCGATTATAGCAAGTGTATAGAAGATCCTGGCTCTCAGATCTTCGATCTTGAATATATTCTTTATTGTCTGTATAAATTTCATGCCTTACAGTTTAACTGCGGTTCCCTGATTAGCTTCTATTGCTGCCTGTGCTGACTTGCTGAATGCGTGGGCATGAACCTCGAGCTTCTTTGTCAGTGTGCCCTTGCCCAGAACCTTCACCAGTGCATTCTTGTTGATCAGTCCTGCCGTCAGAAGTGTCTGGAAGTCGATGCGGTCGGTCTTCAGTTTATCCGCAAGATTCTCCAGGGTGCTGAGGTTAATACCTTTGTAGTCAACGCGGTTGATGTTCTTAAATCCCGACTTCGGTACTCTTCTCTGGAGGGGCATCTGGCCGCCTTCAAAGCCTATTTTCTTGCTGTATCCGGAGCGTGACTTGGCCCCTTTGTGGCCGCGTGTTGAGGTGCCGCCGTGGCCTGATCCCTCACCGCGTCCGATACGCTTTTCTCTTTTTACCGATCCGGGGGCCGGTTTTAAATTGCTTAAATCCATTGCGAAATATATAATGCTGTTATTACCTTATAGTTTCTCTACCTTCAGAAGGTGTTTCAGCTTGTTGATCATACCCATTATCTCGGGTGAATCATCGTGCTCAACAGTCTGATGCATCTTCTTAATACCCAGTGCCGCGAGTGTCCTCTTCTGTGTCTCGGGCTGGCCTATCTTGCTCTTAATCTGGGTTATCCTGACTCTTGCCATAATCGATGTTATATTACTAACCGTTAAACACTTTTTCCAATGTAACTCCCCTGTGGTCAGCCACTGTGCTGGCATCGCGCAGCTCAAGCAGGGCGGCGATGGTAGCCTTTACCAGGTTGTGGGGGTTAGATGAGCCCTTTGACTTGGCAAGCACGTTCTTCACTCCCACGCTCTCAAGCACGGCGCGCATAGCGCCACCGGCCTTGATTCCCGTTCCTTCGGTTGCGGGCTTGATGAAGACGAAGGCTCCGCCGAATTTGCCGTACTGCTCATGAGGTATGGTGCCCTTGAACACGGGTACCTTGATGAGGTTTTTCTTGGCGTCTTCAATTCCTTTGGCGATGGCGGTTGTGACTTCACTTGCCTTACCCAGGCCGTGTCCCACGATGCCTTTCTCATCGCCTACGACGACGATGGCCGAAAAGCTGAAGGTACGACCGCCCTTGGTTACTTTGGTTACTCTCTGGATGCTTACCAGCCTGTCGGTAAGTTCAAGATCGCTGTTCTTTATTCTCTTTATTCCGTATGCCATACTGATTAGAATTTTAAGCCGCCTTCGCGTGCTCCGTCAGCTAATGATTTCACTCTGCCATGATACTGGTAACCGCTTCTGTCAAAGACAACGTTTTCAATGCCCTTCTCTTTGCACACTGCGGCAAGGCGTTTGCCTACCATCACTGCCAGTTCGCTCTTTTTCTTTCCGGTTACAACAGCTATCTCCTTTTCCCTGGAGCTGGCAGATGCCATTGTCACGCCGTTGACGTCGTCAACTGCCTGAACATATATCTGCTTGTTGCTGCGGTACACCGAAATCCTGGGTTTTTCGGGGGTTCCCTTTATCCGCTTGCGGATCCTCAGTTTGATTTTTTCTCTCTTTTCTGTCTTTGTCAAAGCCATGACTTCAATATTTAATCATGTTAAACACCAGCCGATTTACCGGCTTTTCTTCTGAGCTGTTCACCCACGAATTTGATACCCTTGCCTTTGTATGGCTCAGGCGGACGCAGTGATCTGATCTTCGCTGCTATGTGACCTATGAGCTGCTTGTCTATGCTTGTCAGGGTGATAACCGGGTTGCTCCTCTTCTCTGTCTTGGTCTCAACCTTTATCTCCTGCGGCAGCTCCATGATAATATCATGTGAATAACCGAGGCTCATCTCAAGCTGCTGGCCTTTTGCCTCAGCGCGGTATCCTACGCCTACAAGCTCCAGATCCTTCCTGTAGCCTTTCGAAACACCCACAACCATGTTGGCTATGAGAGCCCTGTAGAGGCCGTGAAGTGATTTGAGACGCTTCTCGTCGTTAGGCCTGGAAAGAATGATATCATTATTTTCAACCTCCAACCTGATATCGCTGTCTATCTTCTGTGACAGGGTTCCCAGGGGGCCTTTAACACTGACCACGTTGTCATCATCAACCGTGATGGTGACTCCTGATGGCAGGTTTACAGGTAATTTTCCTATTCTTGACATTTAACCTCCTCCTGTTTAATAAACATAACATATAACTTCACCCCCGACGTTCTCTCTGGCTGCCTCCTTTTCGGTCATAAGTCCGTGAGAGGTGGAAAGAATGGCTATCCCCATTCCGTTCAGGACTCTCGGGAGTTCATCAACACCTGCATAACGTCTGAGGCCCGGACGGCTCACCCTCTGTATCGATTTGATAGCCGGCAGCTTGGTCTTGGGATGATACTTGAGGGCTATCTTGATCTTGCCCTGCAGCTCATCATCAATGAACTTATAGCTGAGGATGTATCCTTTATCGTAGAGTATCCTGGTGATATCCTTTGTCAGGCCGGAAGCCGGTGTCTCAACCACTTTATGTCCGGCTTTGACGGCATTCCTTACCCTGGTAAGAAAATCTGCTATTGGATCTGTCATCTTATATTGTGATTAATTGTTTATATCTCTGTCGGGTTGTTACCAGCTTGCTTTCTTTACGCCCGGGATGAGGCCCTGTGACGCCATCTCCCTGAAGGTGATCCTGCTGATGCCAAACTGTCTCATGTAGCCTCTCGGTCTGCCGGTGATCTTGCATCTGTTGCGCTGCCTGATGGGGTTTGAGTTACGCGGCAGCAGGCTGAGTGCAACATAGTTGCCGTCTGCCTTGAGCGCGGCTCTTTTGGCGGCGTACTTTTCAGCAAGTTTAACGCGTTTGACCTCGCGGGCTTTCATTGATTCCTTAGCCATATTCCGATCTGTTTATTTGTTTTTAAAAGGAATTCCAAATTCTTTAAGCAGGGCATGAGCCTCTTCATCGCTCTTGGCGGTGGTGACAAATGTTATCTGCAGTCCCATGATCTTGGCGATCTTATCGATGTCAATCTCGGGGAAGATGATCTGTTCGGTTATTCCGAGGGTATAGTTCCCGCGGCCGTCGAGTTTCGCCCCGACACCCTTGAAGTCGCGTATACGCGGAAGGGCCACTGATATCAGTCTCTCAAGGAACTCATACATCTTGTCCTTGCGGAGGGTCACCATGACGCCGATGGGCATTGCCTTCCTGAGCTTGAAGTTTGATATGTCCTTCCTTGAGATGGTCTGTACCGCCTTCTGTCCGGCGATGTCAGAAACCTCTTTCTGGCCCATTTCAAGCAGTTTCTTGTCGGCGATAGCCTGACCCAGTCCCTGGTTGATAACTATCTTTTCAAGCCGGGGCACCTGCATCACAGTCGTATAGTTGAACTGTTTCATGAGTGCAGGTGTGATCTCACTCTTGTATTTTGTCTTTAACGCAGGCGTGTACATTACTTGATCTCCTCTCCTGATTTTTTGGCATAACGCACAAGTTTGTTCTTATCATTCAGCCGGCGGCCGACGCGTGTCGGTTTGCCGCTGGCCGGGTCAATGGCCATTAGGTTGGAAAGATGCACGGGGGCCTCTTTCTTGAGGATTCCTCCCTGTGGTGCCTTGGCATTGGGTTTGGTATGTTTTGATACCATGTTGACCCCTTCCACCAGGGCTTTGTTCTTATCCCTGTCAACCTCGAGGACACGACCTTTCTGTCCTTTGGATTCACCGGCAATGACTGCCACTGTGTCTCCTTTTTTGATGTGTAATTTCTTCTGCATCGGGTGTCAGTTTATATATTATAACACTTCAGGTGCAAGTGAGACGATCTTCATGTACTTGTCGCGCAGTTCCCTTGCGACAGGGCCGAAGATACGGGTGCCGCGCACCTCGTCTGTATTGGTCAGCAAAACCACGGCGTTGTCGTCAAAGCGGATATAGGAACCGTCGGCGCGGCGTATCTCCTTCTTCGTTCTTACCACCACGGCCTTGCTCACTGTACCTTTCTTTGCTTCACCTGAGGGCAGAGCGCTTTTGACTGAGACGACAATCTTGTCTCCCACGCTTGCGTACCTCTTTTTGCTTCCGCCGAGCACCCTGATGCAAAGAACCTCTTTGGCACCGGTGTTATCGGCAACAGTCAACCTGCTTTCCTGCTGTATCATAATTACTTAGCTCTTTCAATTATTTCCACCAATCTCCAGGCTTTGCTCTTGCTGAGAGGCCTGGTCTCCATAATGCGTACCGTATCACCGATGTTACAGGTGTTCTCCTCATCGTGAGCCATGAGCTTCTTCGTCTTGTTGACGAACTTGCCATAGATGGGGTGCTTTACCTTCCTGCGGATGGCAACGACAATAGATTTGTCCATCTTGTTGCTGACGACAACACCTATACGCTCTTTTCTAAGATTCCTTTCTTCCATGCTGATAACGGCTATTTTGTTTTGTCATTCATCTCTCTCTTGCGCTTCTCTGTCATGAGCCTGGCAATGGTTTTCCTGCTTTCCTTGATCTTCTGGGGGTTTTCAAGCGGGGATATTGCGTGGTTAAGTTTCATGCGCACGAGACTGGATTTCTCGTTGTCAATATGTTCGAGAAGCTCCTGGTTGCTTAATTCTCTTATTTCTGAACTCTTCATCTCTCTTATTCTTTATTACTCTGCTGCAAAATCACGGCGCACCACGAATCTGGTTGCCACAGGCAGTTTCTGCGCTGCAAGGCGGAGTGCTTCCTTGGCCACATCAAAGGGAACGCCCTCGGCTTCAATGAGTATGCGTCCGGGGGTTACCGGTACCACGAAGCCTTCAGGAGCACCTTTACCTTTACCCATACGCACCTCTGCAGGTTTCTTTGTTATGGGCTTGTCAGGAAAAACGCGGATCCATATCTGGCCTTCACGTTTCATATGACGGGTGACAGCCTGGCGTGCAGCCTCAAGCTGACGACCGGTGATCCATGCCTCCTCGAGGGTCTTGATGCCAAATGATCCGAATGCCAGCTGATTGCCTCTCTGGGCATTGCCTTTCATCCTGCCCTTCTGGCTCCTCCTGAATTTGGTCTTCTTCGGTTGTAACATCGCTATATTATATTAACAGTTATATACTTATCGGGATTCTTTCCTGTTACCGCGGTCGCCACGGTCGCTGCGGTCGCCGCGGTCGCCGCCTTTTTTCCTGAAGCCGCCTGTGGGTCCTCCCGGCTTGCCACTCTTGGCGTTCTTTGCTCCGATATTGGGGCTGAGGTCACGCTTGCCGTACACTTCGCCGTTGCAGATCCACACCTTGATGCCGATGAGGCCCACCTTTGTGAGAGCTTCGGCAAGGGCGTAGTCGATATCTGCGCGGAAGGTATGGAGCGGAATCCTGCCGTCCTTGTAGCTTTCGTTACGGGCCATCTCGGCGCCGCCGAGCCTGCCTGAGATAACGACCTTGATGCCTTCGGCGCCCATGCGCATGGTTGATGCTATGGCCATCTTGATGGCACGGCGGTATGAGATCTTGCCTTCCACCTGGCGTGCAATGTTACCGGCAACAATGGCTGCATCAAGCTCCGGACGCTTCACCTCGAAGATGTTTATCTGAACCTCCTTCTTGGTGATCTTCTTGAGCTCCTCCTTCAGTTTGTCAACCTCCTGGCCGCCTTTGCCGATGATGATGCCGGGGCGTGCCGTATTGACCGTGACGGTAATGAGCTTAAGGGTGCGTTCGATGATAATCTTTGAAAGACTGGCCTTTGCAAGCCTGGCATTCAGGTATTCCCTGATTTTGGTGTCTTCAACAAGCTTGCTTGAAAAGTCGCTGCCACCATACCAGTTCGAGTCCCATCCCTTGATGATCCCTACTCTGTTGCCTATCGGATTAACTTTTTGTCCCATTATCTACTTTGAAATGTTTTCAACTTCCTGTTTCCTGCTACCCAGCTCAAGGGTTACATGGTTTGATCTCTTGCGTATGCGGTAAGCCCTTCCCTGCGGGGCAGGCTGGATCCTGCGCAGTATGCGGCCGCCATCAACCTGTACCTCCTTGACGTAGAGATTGCTCTCTTCAAGGCGGACACCTTCGTTCTTGGCCTGCCAGTTGGCGATGGCTGAGAGAAGGAGTTTCTCGACCCTGCGTGAAGCCTCCTGCTTGCTGAATTTCAGGATATCAAGAGCCTTGTTGACCTCCTGACCCCTGATAAGGGCTGTCACCAGCCTCATCTTGCGCGGTGAGGTGGGGACATTGCGAAGAACGGCTCCCGTCTTCTCTTTTGCGGCTTCCTTCCTGGCGCCGGCGCTTATTCTTTTTCTTGCACCCATTTCTGATTCTTTTTCAGTTGTTACGATACCTTACCCTATTTCTGTTTTCCACCATGACCGCGGAAGGTGCGGGTAGGGGCAAACTCACCCAGCTTGTGACCAACCATGTTCTCGGTAATGTAAACAGGTATGAATTTGTTTCCGTTATGCACTGCCATGGTGTGTCCCACAAAGTCGGGAGAAATAACCGATCTTCTTGACCAGGTCTTGATCACCGTTTTCTTTCCGCTGTCGTTCATTTTATCCACCTTTTTGCCCAGGTGGAGATCGATGAAGGGGCCTTTTTTAATAGATCTGCTCATCGTATCAATTATTTTTTCCTTCTTTCAATAATATGCTTGTTCGAATACTTGGTCTTGCTCCTGGTCTTGAAACCCTTGGCCGGCATGCCGCTGCGTGAGCGCGGATGACCTCCCGAGGCCCTTCCTTCACCACCACCCATGGGGTGATCAACCGGGTTCATTGCAACACCCCTGGTCCTGGGCCTGCGGCCCAGCCAGCGCTTGCGTCCCGCCTTGCCTGATCTCTCCTGGTTGTGGTCGGTGTTTGAAACAGTGCCGATGGTGGCCCTGCATGTGATAAGCACCATCCTTGTCTCACCCGAGGGGAGCTTGATGATGGCATACTTGCCGTCGCGGGCAGCCAGCTGTGCAAAGGTACCTGCACTGCGGGCCATGGCTGCACCCTTGCCGGGTTTCAGCTCAATGTTGTGGACTATCGTTCCCAGGGGTATGTCTTCAAGGAAGAGCGTGTTGCCAATCTCCGGCGTTGCCGTCTTGCCTGACATCACCTCCTGCCCTGCCTTCAGGCCGGTGGGAGCAATTATATACCTCTTCTCTCCGTCTGCATAGGTGAGAAGTGCTATCCGTGCGGAACGGTTGGGATCATATTCGACAGAGGTGACCGTGGCGGCTACGCCATCCTTGTTCCTCTGGAAATCGATCACACGGTACATCCTCTTGTGGCCGCCGCCGATGTACCTCATGGTCCGCCTGCCGTTAACGTTCCTTCCTCCTGTCTTTTTCAGCGGCGCGAGCAAGGATTTCTCCGGCGTGCCATGAGTTATCTCCTCAAAGGAACTCATGACCTTATGTCTCTGGCCTGGTGTAACAGGCTTGATCTTTCTGACTGCCATATTGTTTTAAATGTTGCTGTAAAAATCTATTGTCTCCCCTTTGGCGAGAGTGATAACAGCCTTTTTCGTAGCTGCTGTCCGACCCTTCATCATACCTGACTTGGTATACCGGGTCTTGGTCTTGCCACCGTAGTTGATTGTGTTAACAGACTCAACGTTAACGCCGTAAAGATCCTCAACCGCCTTCTTGATCTGCAGCTTGTTGGCCTTACGCGACACCAGAAAACCATACCGGTTGAATTTCTCTCCCTGACTGGTCATTTTCTCGGTCACTATGGGTTTAAGTAATATTTCCATTTCTCAGTTCCTGGTTTTATAATGTCGACTGCAAAACATCAACTGCACTCTCTGTAAGCACCAGAGTTGAAGCCTTCATAATGTTGTAAGTATTTAAATCACTGATAGTTACAACTTCAACTCCCTGCAAATTTCGAGATGACAAATATATGTTTTTATTTTGTTCTGATAAAACAAAAAGTGATTTTTTATTCGTGATGTTGAGGTTTGCGTTCATCACGGCCATTTCTGAAGTCCTGGGAGCCTCGAATGAAAAATCCTCAAGAACGATGATTTTGTTCTCCTTTGCCTTATAGGAAAGGGCTGACTTTCTGGCCAGCTGTTTTACCTTTTTATTGAGCTTGAACCCGTAGAACCTGGGTCTGGGGCCGAAGATGCGGCCGCCGCCACGGAACTCGGGGTTCTTGATGCTACCGAAACGTGCCGTTCCGGTGCCCTTCTGTCTCTTGAGCTTGCGTGTGCTGCCCACGATCTCGCCGCGTTCCTTGGATTTGTGCGTACCCTGTCTCTGGCTTGCCAGATACTGTTTCGTATCAAGGTAGATAGCGTGATCATTGGGTTCAATGCCGAAGATGGTCTCATTGAGATTAACCTTTCTTCCGGTCTCTTTACCTTCTATGTTAAATACTGCTACTTCCATCACTTTGTTATTATTACGTAACCACCTTTGGGGCCGGGGACGGCACCCTTAACGAGGAGCAGGTTTGATTCGGGGAGGATCTTGACGACTCTCAGTTCCGTCTCCTGCATTCTTCCGCCTGTGCGGCCTGCCATACGCATGCCGGGCATGACTCTTGAAGGCCATGATGAAGCGCCCACTGAGCCCGGGGCCCTGAGCCTGTCATGCTGGCCGTGGGTTGTGCCGCCTACGCCGCCGAACCCGTGGCGCTTGATGACGCCCTGAAATCCCTTGCCCTTGGTCCATCCTCTTACATCAAGATATGTATCATCATTGAAAAGTTCGACTGTAATGAGATCGCCTCTCTTGTATTTGCCATCTTCAAAACCGGAGAACTCGGCCATCTTTCTCTTGGGGCCCGTACCGGCCTGCTTGAAATGTCCTATCTCTGCCTTGTTGCTCGACTTTTCCCTTTTATCATCAAAGCTTAGCTGAAGTGCTGCATAACCGTCAGTCTCCACAGTCTTGACCTGTGACACTACACACGGGCCCACTTCCAGCACTGTGCATGGAATGTTCTTTCCGTTCTCATCGAAGACGGAGGTCATTCCAACCTTTTTTCCTATTAATCCCTGCATAATTCAGTATTTTACCGGTTTCACACTTTTATTTCCACTTCAACCCCGCTCGGCAGTTCCAGCTTCATCAGAGCATCGATGGTTTTGGGTGTTGAGCTGTATATGTCAAGCAGCCTCTTGTACGATGACAACTCGAACTGCTCTCTTGCCTTCTTGTTCACGAACGGTGAACGGAGCACCGTATAAATTTTCTTGTGGGTGGGCAACGGTATGGGACCGCTGACTACTGCACCCGTCGATTTGACTGTCTTCACAATCTTTTCAGCCGACTTGTCGACCAGGTTATGATCGTAAGACTTCAGTTTGATGCGGATTTTTTGACTCATCTTTTTAAAGAATTTTTCCTGTTGTTACTTCAATAATTTTCTTCGCCAGTTCTGCAGGCACCTCTTCAAAATGGGAGAACTCCATTGTGGATGTTGCTCTTCCCGAGGTAAGGGTCCGAAGTACGGTAACGTATCCGAAGTTTTCTGCCAGAGGTACTTTTGCCTTGATAACCCTTGCACCTGCTTTCGATTCCATACCTTCCACCTTTCCCCTGCGCTTGTTGAAGTCGCCCACGACGTCGCCCACGTATTCTTCAGGGGTAACGACTTCGGCGCTCATCACGGGTTCGAGGAGCACCGGGCGGCATTTGCCTGCCGCGTGGCGGAAGGCTTGCCTGGCTGCTATCTCAAACGAGAGCGAGTCGGAGTCAACGGGATGGTACGAACCGTCTTTGAGAATAACCTTGAGGCTGTCAAGCGGGAAGCCGGCCAGAGGGCCGTTGAGCATTGCCTCGCGGAATCCCTTCTCAACGGAAGGTATGTATTCCTTAGGCACATTTCCTCCCCTGACCTCATTCACGAAGGTGAGCCCCGGAGCATCGTCATCGGCCGGCATAAGCTCAACGGAGATATCCGCGAACTTGCCCCTGCCTCCGGTCTGCTTCTTGAAGAGCTCCCTGTGGGAATAAGATGATGTGATGGCCTCTTTGTATGCGACCTGGGGTCTGCCCTGGTTGCATTCAACACTGAATTCTCTCTTAAGACGGTCAGTAAGGATTTCAAGATGAAGCTCTCCCATGCCGCTTATCACAGTCTGTCCGCTGTCAGGATCGGTTTTGACCCTGAAGGTCGGATCCTCCTCGGCAAGTTTGCCAAGGGCATTGCCCAGCCTGTCGATGTCAGCCTGCGTCTTCGGTTCAATGGCGATCCAGATTACCGGTTCAGGGAATTCCATTGACTCGAGTACCAGAGGCTTGTTGATGGCACAGAGAGTGTCTCCTGTCTTAAGCTCCTTAAAGCCCACGCCGGCGCATATATCTCCTGCGGAGACGCTCGGAATGGGGTTCTGCTTGTTTGCATGCATCTGGAAGAGGCGGTTGATCCTCTCCCTCTTGCCGCTTCGTGCGTTGAGAACGGTGTCGCCGGCATTGAGGGTGCCTGAATAGACCCTCATGAAGACGAGCCGTCCGACATACGGGTCGGTGGCAATTTTGAAGGCGAGGGCTGCAAACGGCTCCCCGGCCTCAGGTTTGCGTTCAATCTCCTTGTCGTCACGCGGGTCCTTGCCTTTTACGGCCCCCACGTCAACCGGCGAAGGCAGGTAAGCCACCACGCCGTTAAGGAGTCTCTGCACGCCCTTGTTCTTGAAGGCGGCACCGCAGAAGACGGGGACTATCACTCCCTCGACCGTTTCACGGCGCAGCACTGTCATCAGTTCATCAGGCGTTATGCTTTCATGATCCTCAAGGTAACGCTCGAGGATGGTGTCATCCATCTCGGCGCATGCCTCAACGAGCTTCATCCTCCATTCGTCAGCCTCTTCCTTCATGTTTTCCGGTATCGGACCGACGGTGAAGTTGGTGAGTGGATCCTCCCCGTCGGCGAAGATGATTGCCTGCATCTCGAGGAGGTCGATAAGCCCGATGAATTTGTCCTCAGCCCCTATCGGGATCTGAACCGGTACCGGGTGCGCTCCGAGTTTGTCGATCATCTGCTGCACGACTCCATGGAAGTCGGCGCCGGAGCGGTCCATCTTGTTTATGAACGCGATGCGCGGTACATTGTATTTGTTTGCCTGCCTCCAGACTGTCTCTGACTGCGGCTCAACACCGCCGACGGCACAGAAGACGGCAACAGCCCCGTCGAGAACCCTGAGTGACCGCTCCACCTCCATGGTGAAGTCGACGTGACCCGGGGTGTCAATGAGATTGATCTTGTAGAGCTGGTCCCTGTATTTCCAGAAGGTGGTGGTAGCCGCAGATGTGATGGTGATCCCTCTCTCCTGTTCCTGTACCATCCAGTCCATAGTGGCATTGCCGTCATCGACTTCGCCGATGCGGTGTACACGGCCCGTATAATAAAGGATGCGCTCGGAAGTGGTTGTCTTCCCGGCATCGATATGGGCCATAATGCCAATATTTCTTGTATTTCTGAGATCGGTACTCATCTGTAACTGATTGTTTGCCACCTGTCTGTCAGACTAGAACCTGAAGTGAGCAAAGGCCTTGTTCGCTTCGGCCATGCGGTGGGTATCCTCTTTCCTCTTATATGCTCCGCCCTCATTGTTGTAGGCAGCCATCACCTCGGCAGCAAGTTTCTCAGCCATGCTGTGGCCGGTACGCTTGCGGGCGAAGAGAATAAGGTTCTTCATGCTGATGCTGACTTTGCGGTCAGGCCTTATCTCAAGGGGCACCTGGAAGGTGGCGCCACCAACCCTGCGGCTTTTCACCTCCACATGCGGAGTGATATTGTCAAGAGCCTGCTTCCATATCTCGAGCGGAGTCTTCTCAGCGTTCTTCATCTTGTCACTCACTATTTCCAGTGAGTCGTAGAAAATCCTGAAGGCAACGGTCTTTTTACCATCGTACATCAGATTGTTGATGAAACGGGTAACGTACGGATCGTTGAATTTCGGGTCCGGTAAGAGGATCCTCTTCTTTGGTTTTGCCTTTCTCATATTGTGAATCCTTTAACTGTTACTTCTTTGGTCTTTTTGTTCCGTATTTTGACCTTCTCTGCTTACGGCCATCAACACCGGAGGTGTCAAGTGCACCACGTACGAGGTGATAACGGACGCCGGGAAGGTCCTTGACCCTGCCGCCCCTGATGAGCACGATGGAGTGCTCCTGGAGGTTATGTCCTTCACCCGGTATATAGGCGTTGACCTCCTTCTGGTTGGTCAGCCTTACCCTGGCAACTTTTCTCATGGCTGAGTTAGGTTTCTTTGGCGTGGTAGTATATACACGGACACATACTCCCCTGCGCTGCGGGCATGAGTCAAGAGCGGGTGCCTTGCTCTTGTCCACCAGCTTCTTGCGGCCTTTTCTAACTAACTGCTGAATTGTTGGCATAATTCTCTTTTAAATTAATTTTCCTTGTTTTATACTGGTCTGCAAAAGTATTCCCTCAATCATTTCTGCGCACTGCGCCCACTGTTGTCATTATATACATGCACCTTTGGTCATTGCAGCGGCAAGAAGCCGCCACAGTGCCCTCGGGCAAAGTTTTCTGGAGATGTAACTTATTGGTTTGTAAGTTATTTACAGGATTTTCTTCCCGACCTTTCCTATCGACTTCTTTTGTAAACTTACGTTTTGAAGGATAGACCGGTACTCCTGTTTCTCAAAAAACCGGTGCAAAGAAAAGAAATATTTTCCAATCCACCACAACTTTTATGTACTCTTTTGAAAATTTGCTATTTTTGCGCTCCCAAAGAGACGATATACATTTATAATATAATACAAGCCGAAGATGAAGACATACTCAACAGACCACCTAAGGAACATTGCTCTGCTGGGAAACTCGGGCTCAGGCAAGACCACACTCGCGGAAGCAATGCTTTTCAACGGCGGGGTCATTGAGAGACGGGGTTCCGTAGAAGCAAAGAACACCGTCTCTGATTACAAGCCGATAGAGCAGGAGAACCGCAACTCAGTTTTTTCAACTGTTCTCTACACCGAATTCAGGGATAAAAAGATAAATATCCTTGACACGCCGGGTCTCGATGACTTTTCGGGAGGTGTTGTCTCATCAATGTATGCTGCCGACACGGCAATGCTGGTCATCAACGTGCAGAACGGTGTGGAGGTCGGAACGGAGATCCATTTCAGGCATGCCGTCAAGTTCAATAAGCCCCTGATCATTGTCGTCAACGGGCTTGATCATGAGAAGGCCAACTTTGAAAAGACGGTTGAGATGCTTCATGAACGTTTCGGAAGCAATGTCACCCTGGCGCAGTTTCCCGTTAACGAAGGCACAGGTTTCAACACCATCATCGACGTCATCACCATGAAGATGCTGCGTTACGGCAAGGATGGCGGCAAGGCCGAGGTGCTTGACATACCTGCCGAACACCAGGCAAAGGCCTCAGAGCTGCACGCAGCTCTTACTGAAAAGGTGGCCGAGAGCGATGAGTCGCTCATGGAGCTATTCTTCGCCAACGACAAGCTCACCGAGCAGGAGATTGGACGCGGTCTTAGCCAGGGACTGCTGAAGAGGGGTGTGTTTCCCGTTTTCTGCGTATCATCAAAAGGCAATATAGGCGTTGACAGGCTGCTCGATTTCACGGCTGTGTCCGCTCCCGCACCTTCTGACATGCCGGCCCCGAAGAACTCGAAGGGCACCGAGGTGAAATGCAATCCTGCCGCACCTGCCTCAGTCTTCGTCTTCAAGACAACACTCGAGGAGCACATAGGCGAGATCAACTACTTCAGGGTGATGTCAGGCAAGATAGGTGAGAACCTCGATGTCATCAACACCAGCAACGGAACCAAGGAACGACTCTCGCAGATCTTCGTCTGCGCAGGCAAGAACCGTACACGCGTACCCGAGATTCATGCAGGTGACATAGGCGGCTTTGTCAAGCTGAAGAACACCAAGACAAATCATACTCTCAATGCTCCGGGCAACGACTGGACATATGAGAACATGAAGTTTCCCGAGCCCAAGTACCGCGCTGCCATCAAGCCTCTCAGCGAGAGTGACGAGGAGAAGATGGGCGAGTCTCTCAACCGTATGCACCAGGAAGACCCGACGATCATCGTCGAGTACTCCAAGGAGCTCAAGCAGATCATCATCCACGGCCAGGGCGAATATCATCTCAATATACTGAAATGGCATCTTGACAATATCTTTAAGATCGAGACCCAGTATATCGCACCGAAGATCCCATACCGGGAGACCATTACCAAGACGGCACAGGCCGACTACCGTCACAAGAAGCAGTCGGGCGGCGCAGGTCAGTTCGGTGAGGTTCACATGATCATCGAGCCCTTTGAAGAGGGTTCGGAAGCCAAGTCGATGATGAAGATCGCCGGCAAGGAGATCAAGCTGGCCAACCGCGACAAGGAGGAGATTGACCTTCCGTGGGGTGGCAAGCTTGTATACATGAACTGTATCGTCGGCGGCTCCATTGACGCACGCTTCATGCCCGCAATCCTCAAGGGCATAATGGAAAAGATGGAGGTAGGTCCGCTCACCGGCTCCTATGCACGTGACATCAGGGTCTATGTCTATGACGGCAAGATGCACCCGGTTGATTCAAACGAAATATCATTCCGTCTGGCAGGCCGTAATGCCTTCAGCACCGCCTTCAAGAACGCCGGTCCGAAGATCCTTGAGCCGGTCTATGAGGTTGAGATATGGGTTCCCTCCGACCGCATGGGTGATGTGATCAGCGACCTGCAGGGGCGCCGCGGAATGGTTCTGGGCATGGCAAGCGAAAAGGGTTTTGAGATTATCAAGGCAAGGGTTCCCCTGGCAGAGATGAACAAGTACTCGACGGCTCTCAGCTCGCTCACCGGCGGCCGCGCGATGTTCACGATGAGGTTCTCGGAGTATTCACCGGTTCCCGGAGAGGTCCAGGATGCAGTCATCAAGGCTTACGCCGGAGAAGAGGAAGAAGAATAGACATCCGAAATCAATATGTTTTGTACGCAAAGACAGGCCCGTGTGGCCTGTCTTTGCTGTTATTAGGGACTATGCCTGAGGAATTGGCCTGCCCCTCTTATCCGGTATATTATTGCAGGCGTCTTATTGTCCTGACAGCCTCCTGCCTGACGGATTCCGCAAACTTATCAGTGTCTGAGATGATCCTGTTGCATGTATCAACTATATGCTGTCTCTTGTAACTGTGGCTGAACCAGCCCAGGGCCTCCACAAGCGTTACCTCCAGCTTTTCTCCGGGGGCTGTGAGCAGGTAGTCGCACAGTGGCTCAACAAGCGGGTGATAGGTCAGGTTCCGGAGTGCCCTGATATCAAAAATCCTGTTCTTTTCGGTCACGTCAGACCCCGTTATGGTCTCAAGGGTCTCGCGGCACGACTTTGCCCTCTTTTCAATATTTGCTGCTGTCTGCCGGTAAATAGTTCCGAGATAATTTGAGGTATCAAGGCCTGCAAACCTTTTATCAAGTTCCTGCATCAGCAAATCCCTGTCAAAATAGGCCAGTGCATCAGCAGCCTGATAATTCACCCTTTTTGATACATTGGGATCAGTCACTGACCTGATGAGTGCCGGCACCAGGCGGGGGTCGCCTGACTCCTGGCAGTAGACCGCGGCAAAACGCCTTGCAAGCTCATATAAATCATCAAGTGCGGCAGAGGTCACTCGTACAAAGTTGTCATCACGCAGTTGCGCCAGCAGCTTCATGGCAGAAACACGGGTAGTGGCATATGGAGAGCTGAAGTACTTATCGGCCAACATGTTGCTGATGCCGGGGTAACCGTTCCGCTTAAGGTGCCAGAGTGCCCAGCTCTGAACGTCAGGATGAGGATAGGAGACCAGTTTAACCAACCTGGAATTGTTGCCTGCGATCTGCATCATTTTGTCTGCATCAAGTTTCGGGTATGATGAGGCAAACCTGAATGCGGGGTCCCCAATTATATGTGATTCAAGGAGACAGACCATGCGGTTCCACTCTCCCACCCTCATACCGTAGGAGAGTAAGCCCACCATCTCATCCGGGAATTTATCCTGCAGCGAGTTAACGGTGTTTGCCTGTGCAGCCACAGTACGTCCGGGACCAAACACATAAGCGCCGGAGATAAACTCATCCACATGGAAGGAACCGTTGAAGCAGGCGTCGAACATGATGAACCGTGTCTTGACATCATATTTCACCAAATCTGCAGAGATAATATCCATGTCGGCAAACCATGCCGAATCCTTTTCCGACTGAATTTTCTCGTTTGCCCCCTTAAACCATAAATCAGGGACATCCAGCCACTCCATATACCGCTTCTTGGCATCTGTTGTATCTTTGGCACCCCTTACCTTTGAGCGGAGGTAAAATTTAATGCTTTCAATATTCTGCTGGACACCGTTTGCAGCCGCCTCAGAACCGGCCAGCTGAGCGTCGGTTGACCCATGGTGATGCAGAAGAGCTATGTCAGTCTGCTCAATGGTCATGGCTGACAGAAGGCGGTTCTTGATATGCTCATCAAAGGTGTAATCAATATACTCGAGACCGTTGTCCTGCCTGTTCAGCTGCGGAAACTGCTGAAGCAGTGCAGCCTTCTCATCCATCCTGGCAGTCATCGATTCGGAGTTATAGCCATGACCGGCAAAGAACAGAACCTCATCAACCCTATCGGGGTTTCTGTGTGCCTCAACCACCTTGGTCATGTAGGCCCTGAGCTTCGAGCCGTCACTGTCACCCGGTATCCGTATGCGGCCGCTGTAGATATCCGGGGTGAGTACCTGTACCGATGACGGATTCAAACTGTAATAGTAATAGAGCCCGTTGGTGTCTGCCCTGAGAAAATCAAACTGCAGGTCAAAATCCTCATAGAAGCGGTCAGATGCTATTGACGACCTGTGCCATGGATACCTCTCCTGGTCCATCTTAAATGCCGATGTGAGATGCTGGGCATCACGGAGCATAGGCACCGGGATATCTCCGATAAAGACAGCACCCTCGAATCCTTTGTTGGAGGTGTACATCTCGCGCAGAAGCAGCCTAATTGAGTCAGGGTGTTGCCAGCGGTCTTCAATGATCACTGCATCCAGGCCTTCTGACTGAAGGACGGCGGCATATTGTTTTATTTCATCGCCTGCTGTATTCAGAGAATGGCTGTCAACGATTATCGCAAATTCCCCTTTAAGGGGCTGAGAAAGTGATGGCGTTAACAGGGTCAACGCCATCACTGCTGTAACAATTAAGTTCTTCATAATTTCAGAATGTAAGTCCGGCCACAACATTTACCATGTAACCTGACAGGTTTCCGGCTTCGGAACCGGGAGCCGCAGCCCACCGGCCCTGTGGCAATAGAAACAATGAGTTTATAAATTTGTTGCCGATGACGGGCTTCTCAAGCCTGACAGAAACTGCCGCACTTATTACGTCCGCCTTTGAGATAAAATAATCATGGTAAACCATATCCGGTACACTCAACGGTTGTACCACATATGAAATGTCGCTGCCCAGGTTCATACGGTAACCTGCATCCAGCCCTGGTGTCACCATCAGGGTACCAAACCTGAAAAGCTTGCGTGCAAAGATGTTTACACCGATATTGAATACGTTATAAAAACCGTAGCTCTGAACCGGGAAATGTTCGGTTGAAAAATATTTCGCATCAAGCGCTCCACCCACTTTCAGGTCGATATTGCGGTCGCTGTCAAAGACCAGGTAAGAGTAAGTCAGTTCACCTGCTATATCATTTATCATGTGCTTGTTCTCGATCCAGCTGACAGTTGCGAGCGAGTCATAGGAATAGGTGCCCTTGTTGACGGTGTATGACCGCTGGAGGATCTCGTCGCCGCTGACCGACAGATAGGAACCTGTAACGGAGAAAATGTGTTGTGCCTTTTCGCCGGAAATTCTCAGTAATCCTGATAGAGAGATGTCATTTGTTGAGGCTATACCGTTGATGAGCCTCAATGAACTGCCGGTTCTGGCCTCCTCAGAGAAGTGGTCATAGCTGAGTTCACCAATCAGATATATATCGCCGCCATCGTGCGAAGCCTGAAGCGAACCGGCATAACCCCTTCCTGTATACCATTGCGTATAGGATGAGATATTTGGCTCCTGCCTGTAGTAACCCAGCCCCAGGAAGGTAAAGAGGCTCTGGTTCCAGTTACCTTCAACCGTGTAAGACAGCTCATCACTGGTGTTATAAACTGACCCTGAAAGTCCGACTTTTGTTTTTCCGAAATTATAGGTCACCCCAGGAGTGACTTTAAGCAAGGAAATCGTATTCTTGTTTCGAGGGTCCTTCTGTTTGGCACCAACAGCTGTCAGATACTCAACGCCAATAGCAAGGCTGATGCGATCGTTCATAATGTAGCTCATCTTCCCCTCCATGTCAAAGCTTTCCATGGACTGCCTGGCTGACACCGTATCTCCGAGGAGATAAGGGTTCAGAGTGTTGAACATCATGGTTCCGTTATAGTTTACCCCTTCATAAGCGGAGTTGGAGTATCCGAATGACCCGGAGAGTATGATCTTTTCCAGCTGTTTGTATCCCTTTATGGCAACATTGTAGGCCGATGTAAGATCAGGCTGCTGAATGAATCTGATTTCGCTCTTCTGCCAGTTATACCCTGCCTGGACAAGGCTATGGTTGCCGAAGTCATAATCAGCCAGTGCTGCCGGATTCGATGTGCCTGTCCAGGGAAGAACTACCGGCAATGTCTCAAACAGACTGCTGCCTGCCGTTTCATTATCCTGGGCAGCCGCGCCTGAGCCCATCCCTGCGGCTAACAAAGAGGTCACAATAATTATTGAGGTTAATTTATTCATCAGCCGGATCAGTTCAATTGTTTTAAGGCAGTGTGCCGGACATGCGGTTTACCGGTTTCCGGCACACTGCACCTGGTGTAAACTACAGATCCACAGAAGTTGGATGGACAAAAGGAGTCGGAGTCTGATCGATGAGGAAGTCGTTGGTCGAGTTATTTGTATCCTTGTAGAATACCTTTCCATCGAGAATCTTCTCAACTTTCCTTCTCACGCTCTTGCTGTTGTAGGTGGCAAGGCTCCATGTCCAGCCTGCGTCAACCGATGTAGGAAGACGCTTGAATCTCTTGTCCTCCTCCGGACGGTTGCATTCAACACCGTCGATCACCCAGTCTTTATGTACCATAAAGTATTGAGTGGCTGATGTTGTGCCCGGTTTCGTCATAAAATTATCCGGATTGGCGGCAAAACTCGCATAGTTAAGACCGGTAGGGAGTCTGAACAGCACAACTGCAGCGCCATTCACTGAATGGAGCCAGTCATACATTGAAGCAGAGGTTGTATACATTACGATCAGGTTAGCAGCCTGCGGAGAATCAGTGTCCTTACCCGGAGCTTCAATGAAAGCCTCAAACTGTGCGCTTGCCATGTTCACAGGGGAGAGTGGGTTACCCAGAGGGTCTGTCTTATGGTCGATTGCATCCATTGCGAGGACCACACTTGTCCTGGGCTGTATCGGGTACTGCTGGCCGGTGCCGGGAAACATCAACGCATGGTAAGCTATCGGCAGCCTGTCCATTATTGATCCATCCTGATTGACCCACACGGTAGGAGAAGTGCCAATCGGCTCAAGCAGGCCGATACACAGGCCGTCAAGATAGATAACTTCGTCACTGTTGTTGTAGATCTCGTGGAACTGATCCGAATAGTAATTACTCCCTGCCTCAGTCTTGGAGCCTGTGTAATAGATCTCCTTGAGCACCAGTCCGCCCGCTTTGGAGGAGGCAATCATATGGATCTCCCAGTTGTTTACGGCACTGGTACTGACGGTAAGGTTCTCGGTTATACCGTTGAAGTAGAAATCATCTGTCTCCAGGGTGGCCTGTATGGTGTACATCCCCTCCTCCAGTTCTGTCTGCGCAACACCGGTTGCGTCAGTTGTTGCAGTGATTTCGATCCCTGTCAGGGTATTCTTGACTTTGATCTCCTGACTGGCTACTTTTTCTGTCCCGTATCCTTCAGGATAGAAGGCTGTTATGGACACATCATAGAGCTCGGCGCCCTTTTCGCAGGAGGTGAGTGCCATCACGCCTGCAATCATCATGACTAATAATAACGGAAACTTTTTCATACTCT
This sequence comes from uncultured Rikenellaceae bacterium, assembly GCA_963802145.1. GTDB lineage: Bacteria > Bacteroidota > Bacteroidia > Bacteroidales > VadinHA17 > SR-FBR-E99. Next base: position 496,122 of record CAWDHN010000012.1, on the reverse strand, counting down.
GTAATTATTGGTTAGAACTTAATTTTCAACTCTGCCCCGAAATAGAGCGGCGGATTCCTGCGTGCATATACTTCCGGCGCTCCGCCGCTCTGTTTCAGCAGTGGATTATGGTTGGTAATGTTATTTGCATAGAAAGAAATATTGACGTAATCTGTTATCTCCTTGGTAAGCTTGAAGTTTATGACAAAATAGGGCGGATAGCCCGTTTCCGCAAAATACCAGGGTGTATTATAACGCTTTATCAAGTCCGAATAGGGTTTTGATACCGCTAGTTCACGTTCGAAGTCATGATATACCATCTGCCTGTCATAATAGCCAACCGGGTCAACGTATTTCGGATAGATCTTGTCCGCATAAACATCATCAACAGGAGTAGTGGTATAGAACAGGGGATTGCCATCAGGATCATCCCAGACATTCTGGTCACGGTCCAACCATATTATCTGGGTTGTGATGGTTGCAACCATCCGAAGCTCCCTGATGTGGGTAATGGTTCTGATATTTGTATTGAAACGCTTGTCTATGCTTCCGTAGCCCGCAGGATAAACAGCCACCAGAGGGTACTCCTTTCCGCCGATGCTTCCCGAGGAAGGCTTTGTTAAGTCCTCCACTATTGCCTGTCTTCTTACCATCATCCATGCTCCGTCAACAATAAAGGATGTCCTGAGCGCCTGCACCGTCCCCAGATCAAGGGTAAACTCAACTCCCTTTTTCGTTGTCATGGTTCCGTTCTGCGGATAGGTAAAACTGACGAAGACTGTATCATTCGTGACCGGAAGCTGTATTTCCGTTCCGCTTACAGGGTCGGTATAGAATACTCCGGATCCGGGCACAAAATAGAGATCAAGGCCATTCTGAGTAGGCTGTGTATAGCGGTTAAAGATGAAATTCTCATAGTAAGACTCAAAGCTGAAATCCATTCTCCATCTTCTCGGAGTAGAGGGTGACATTGATGTCAATATCACTGACAGTCATATCAAAACCGGCTTCCAGTTTCCTGTTGACTGCAGGCGCAAGGCTCTCGTTGCGTGGATCTTCGAAAATCTTTGTAGTCACCACGAACAGGCCGCTCTGGGCAACAGGGTCATAATAGCTTAGTCCTGTCTTGTCCCAGTAAGCTTTATCCGGATAGAGATAGAGAAGTGAAGGGGCTTTTGAGAAGAGGCCGTACCCTCCTCTTATTGCCAGGTGCGATATAGCATTTTTCCCCTTGTCAATAACGGTATATCTTGCATTGAACCTCGGGTCCAGCATAGTTGTCTCTTCCTTTGAGCTGAATAGTCCGTCAGGCTGAACATTGGTGAACCTTATTCCTGCCTGCAGGTCCAGCCTTGTTTTTCCGATGGGTATAGCCAGGTTCTCCTCGGCATAATAGGCCAGCTGGCCCAGCGAGGGGATGTCCTTGTATGACCTTGGCCTGGCATCCGTTCCTCCGGTGGGCACCGGTGGCCGTGACAGATCATAAACCCTGCCAAGCCCGTCGTTGCCATATAACTTCCATTCAACACCTGCCACAACGTTGCTGAGCACATGACCGATGTTAAAGGAACGGTTGCCGGAGAGCCTGGCATTATAATAATATGGTTTGCCGTCAATCGTAAGATCGCTGATGTATGATGAAGGAAGGATAGGTACCTGGTTCTCTCCCGGCTCAAGAGCCACAGGCTGAGGCTGTGCACCTGAAGGTATCTCCTCAAGCGTCACCTCATGGCCCACCTGATGCTGGAGGTCTCCCGAGACCATAAGATTGAGGTTTGTCAGTAGCAGTGAGTTGAGTGCCCACTTGGTATTCAGATTGAATGATATCCCCTTGTCTCTTGCTTCATAATCCTCAATATCAAGCATATCAGGATCTTTCTTGTTCATATCAACCGTCTGGTACCCTCTTGCGGAAAGACTTAATGTAAGGGGCTTTGAATCCCGGAAAAGGGTATTGTTGTAAATGATGCCACCGTTCAGTCTGTTGAATGTCTTGTATTTTAACCTGATGTCGTCAAATGACTGGGTATAGTCAAAATCGAGATTAAGGGTTCCTGCCTTCTCCCCAAGTGACAGTCCTTTCCCTGCATAGAACTGCTTAATGCCCGGGTCAGTTTTAATCTTTGCGGTGAATGGTGTCTTTCCCTTCTTCATGGTTACCTTGACCGCACCGCTAAGCATGTCACCGTTTTCAACACCTGCAATGCCTCTCACAACCTCTATGGTTTCGATGTTGTCAACGGAAATCTGGCGTACATCAGTTCCGCCGGATGCCGAGGTGGCAAACCCGGCCGTAACACCCGTTGAGGCACCGGTGGTTTTAAGGAACTGCATATTGGCGTCGTTTGATACCGGTGCACCGTCAACAACGAGCAGTGTCCCGAGGCTGGCCATATTATCACTTACATAACCGTCCTTGCGAATGATCTCCCTGACAGTCAGCTGCTTCGGCTTTGAAAGGTCAGGATTCAGCGCCGTCTGTCCGGGCAGCAGCTGAAGCACATCGGAGAGGTCGGTAGGCTGAACATGCTGAATGGCAGCCTGCTCTATCACTGACCCGGAAGCGATGCGCCGTCCCTCCTTTGCCGTGACAACGACATCTTCTATTGCCAGGGTGGCTTCATCAATCATGATGGTCACCTTTTCCTCGCTCAAAGGGAAGATGACACTGTGCTCATGCTGTATAAACCCCAGACATGAGACCACCAGGGTATAGTTCCCCGGAGGGACAGTCTTCAGAACAAAATCTCCGTTATCTGTTGTCGTTGCCCAGATATTAAGCTCTTTCACAACGACGGTAGCCATTGTTACCGGTTCCCCGGTGGTCCGGCAGATGATCTTTCCCTGCATCGAAGGCTTTGTCTGGGCCGATAGTGTCAGGGCCGCAAAAACCAATACCAGGATGGAAAGAAGCTTTTTCAAGGCATCATTTTTTTGTTGGTGGTTTCACCTTGCTGAACTTATTCGGAAAGAACTGGGTGGCTATCAGTCCGTAAATACCAGTCGCCGCGGTTATCAGGAGATCAGGAATGTTTGCCTTCAGTGACCACCCCCGCCTCGTTATTAGCAGCATAACAGCTATGAGAGCAATAAGGTTGAAGATCAGCCACATGAAGCCGGGTGAAGGTTTGAAGTAGAACCTCACAAAGGAGGAATCTTCATCCTTCATTCTTATCTCGAAAGGAAATAATGTGGCAAGCATTTTCCCCTCCGGTCTCTCATAGAGGCCTTCCCATTTCTCCCCGTGTGTTCCCACTACCTGATACATTTCGTCAACAGCTATTGCCTCGTACCAGTTTTCACCAAGAATGGTGATACATTTGTTGAACAGGTCTGCGCTCAGCCTGAATGTGTGAATGGCAGGATCAAAACCGTCAACGGGCAGCCGCTGAAGATCATAAACCTCATCCATTATCACAAATATACCCTGATTTCTTGTAAAAACATAACAATAGTACTCTTTGCTTCTGAGGTCAACCGCTTCAATATAAACAATGTCAAGCTTTTCCGGGGTTTCAATTCTAACCACGTAAGGTTCTCCCTTTATCATTTTCACATGGAAGAGCGACCCCTCGTTATCAGTGATAAAGTAACCCTCATCGCATGACTTTCTTGTTGTCGGTAATCCGGCGATGAGATTTGCCGGAAAGATAAATCCTTCAGCCGTGAGCGCTTCGGTAAAGAGCCTGCTCTTTTCCTCATTGATCTCATTGGTTCTGGCAACGATGAATTCCATTCGTTTTTCAATGCGGAAATAATCCTCGGGCATGGCCAGGTTCACCTTACCGCTCTGAGATTCCAGCAAGGGCCAAAGCGTTGGTGCAGGAGCATCCAGCCTCTTGGGAGTATAGCGGTAGAACGATGAAGCCCTGGCTATCGAGGGTGTCTCCATCTTCACTCCTTTGATGGTATCGGGCATTGTATCGTCAGCCATAAGCTGCCGGTAGAACATGAAGGGAAGTGCCTGTTCGTATTCGTCAGAGGTATATTCCCTTCCTTCAGGAGATTTCCTGATGCTACCGTCGACAACGATAAAGTCTTCGGTAATGCAACTATAAAATATATTGGGTGATCTGGGCACCTTTTCAAAGATTGTCCAGAACAATGAGGGCAACACGATGGAGGCAACCAGTATGCCAATAGCCACAAGTATGTATCTGCTGAACTTTATCATCTTACATCTCTCCTTTCCTGAATCTGTAACCTGAAAACAACACAACTAAACTTAACAGCAGTGTGATGAGTGCCAGTGGCATAAGTACCGGTTTGAACGCACCTATCGATGCACTGGTGTAGAAGACTGTGACAAAACCTGCCGCCACTGCGGTGTATAACCCCCTGAAGATCCACATCGGTTCAAGCAGAATCAGGGCAACAAGGAAGTATGTTGCCATCCCTCCAAGGAACCATGGCATCATGGTCAGCAGGGAGGCCCTGATGATGTTTGAGGGAAAGAAGATGGCGCTGCCGGCGGTGAACAATGCGAGGACCACCAGAAACACTGTTAAAATGACAAGCGCTCCAAATGTGTGCATCCATATCAGAACACCGTTCTCAGATACCGGCAAATGGAAAGTAAGCTTGATCCGCTTGTTGACCGTTTCGGGGAAATACTGGGCTATTGCAATGGCCAGTCCTATTATAAATGGGAGGAACTTGAGGATACTGAAAAAAGTAACTCCCCTGAAAAGGAATGAGTACCAGTAATTGGCAGCGTCAACAAACAGAATATCATGACGTACCTTGAGGAATATGTTGATCAGTGCCACGAGACTCAGTCCCAAAGCAATCCAGACTACAAGCCTGATCTTGATCCATTCTTTGTATATTAATGATTTCAGCATAGAGGTAAAATTCAGGGTTAATACTTACGGGTCAGTCCGATAAATGCATCCTCAAGTGACATCTTTTTCTCGTCGAATGAGGTATAGGCTATCCCCTTTGCATTGAGGTATCCTTTTACTTCATCTTCCTTTGAGTAGGTGTAGAACTCAATTTTGTCCTTCACCTTATCGATGTTAACCGCAATTCCGTCCATATCAATTTCTTCTTCAGGTGAAGCCAGCGTGATATTGAACTGCCTGAAGCTGGACATGAACTGGTCTATAGGCTGCTGGGCAAGTATCTTGTTGTAATCCATTATCATGACGTCGTCTATCAGCCTCTCCATGTCCTGGATGATGTGGGAAGTAACAAAGACGGTTTTGTGTTCGGCCTTGGCGTACTCACGCATATAGTCAATGAAGAGTCTCCTGTAACCCGGATCCAGTCCCATGGAGAAGTCGTCAAGGATCAGCAGGTCGGGGTCCTGTGCAAGAATAAGCCCCAAAGCCACCTGTGATCGCTGGCCACATGACATCGTTGAGATTTTCTGTTTCGGAGTTACCTTGAGCTTTGACATAAGCTCCCAGTAAGGGGCACTGTTCCAGTTGGGATAAAAGCCTGAATAGAACTTTTCAATCTGATGGATATTCATAAACGAATACTGCACATGGCCTTCGATCAGGAAGCCAATCCTTCTCTTTGTTTCAGGAGTGAGAAGCTGGGTGTTCTCTCCGTAGATAAGGCACTCGCCGGAGTTCGGTTGTAAAAAGCCGTTAAGAATATTGATGGTCGTCGATTTGCCTGTGCCGTTCTTGCCAAGGAGGCCCAGTATCTTTCCCTCCTCCACGTTGAAGCTCAGGTTCTCATAGACAAGCTTACGTCCGTAATAATGGGTGAGGTTTTTGCACTCTATTGCATACATATGATTGCTTTCAGTTATCGGTTACTATTTATTTCACTGTGCCACGGTCGGGGAATCGGAAAGGATTGGCAAGCTTACCGGTTCGGCCGTCGGAGTAATGGAATACGAGTGTATCGGCGTTTACGGCTGAGAAGATGTTTTCCGGCACTGTGACCGTGTCAACGAAATGGATCACCCCCAGTTCGGCCCCGACTGAATCAAGCATTGTCTCAAAGGCAATCACCCCGCTGTCATTGGAGAGATGGCTGACAAGGTAGCTGTACCTGGCTTTGTGGGCCGTATTCGGACCCATAGTTAGTATGTACTGAGAGACCACGTCATCGGAGAAGTTTGAGAAGCCGTTGAACCGTGAGCTTGTGGGAACGAACATTGCCGAGGCATAATCAGCTTTTGAAAGTTTTCCGGGCTGTTCTTCGAAGGTGATTACCTTATAAGGCAGCTTGACATTGAATTCATTGTCATTGGCCGTAAAGGTCAGATTTTTTGATTCGATGGCCTGGACCAGGGACTCTTTACCGGGCTCCTTGCCTTGCGGGAAGTAAATGCGTACTATCACCGGGCATGCAAAGTCGCTCTGATAGCCGCATGCATCTGTCTTCTGGTCAAGAAGATGCTGAAGGTATGTGGCATCAAGCGGATCGAAGAACTTGTCGATTGTGAGTGTATAGTAGACCACCGAGTCAACATCTCTTGCCACAGGCTCAATAATTCTCTTGACCGGCACGAAAAGAAGCTGCTGCAGCTTCTCCTCGTTGTATCTGGTGGTATCATAAAGAATATGCACCGAATGGCTGGCCACGTAGGTGGAAACACCGTAGATGCCTTCCACTCTTCTCATCTGGTTTGCAAAAGCCGTTGAACTGCCGAAGCACTTGATGTTCTTCAGTCCTTCCATCTCAAAGACGCCTGCGCTCTTCAGTTGCTCAGGAGTACCCCATTTCTGATCGATGGTGGGCAGTTCAAAAAATGTACCTGCCGAAATCCCGATTATTATCAGGGCGCCGAGCACAGCTGCGGGGAGCCACTTCATGTTCCTTTTGTTTATCTGAAGAGTATTTTTCTCAGGGCAAACATAGAGGCAATCGCCACACAGGGTGCAGTCAGTATGAGTTACCTTCTTCATTGAAGCGACGTCAATACCCTGGGGGCATTTTTCCGAGCAGAGACCACAGTCAATACAGGTTGATGTATTACGGGTTATATGAACCGGATCGGGCCATACCTTTTTCATCCGTGCCACCTCAAGGATATATCCCCCGGTTGTGATCACCACAAGCGGATATATATATGATATATCAATCCCGACCAAAATCAGGATCACGTATAGCCCCATCACACCCAGGAACCACCATGAGAATTTGAATATTGCTGACAGTGCTCCAAGGGGGCAAAGATACCTGCACCAAAAGAGTCTGATGAAAAGCGATCCTATGAGGAGGGCAGCTATTGCGAGCAGGGCCCACATCAGCGCAACATCGGAATCAAATCCCGAAGCAACGGCATAATAAGGATCGAACTTCTTGCAGAACAGCTCGCTCGACTTAAGCGTGAAATAAAATGTCACAAAGAGCAGGACATACTTCGGCAGCCGGAGAGCATAGTCGGCGAATCCTGTGGGAGTATACCTTACCTTAAGCCTGTCGCCCAGTTTACCAATCCATTCCCCTATTGTCCCCAGCGGACATATGTACCCGCAGAACAGTCGGGAAAAAAGAACAATGCCAATAAACAGGACCACCCCCATCATTATCTGTGTGCTTGTCATCGAGCATGACAGTGAGTCCATGGTGAGGTAGCTTCCAAGTGCCTGCAGTCCGCCAAATGGACAGTATGCCTCGAAATCAGGCGCATAGGCTTTATCGAATATCAGTCGGAAACCCATGAACGTAAGGATCCCGATAATTGCAAATTGATAAAGTAATTTGTACCAGTTTTGCTTTTTCATAAGGTCAGGTATAGTAAAAAGTTAGTTCGTTGAGGTCAGGTTTTTAAATAACTGGTCATGGAGGAAGTCAGAATTCATATGGTGTGACTCCATAAGTTCCACAAGTGCCTTATGGGACGATGCCTCTTCTTCAGGCCTGAGACCCTCATAACCTTTTGCTCCGAGAAGTATGCCGAGGGAGCAGTAAAGGGCTATCATGATGACTGATACAAGAATCCGGGAAGCTACCGGCATCGACCTGAAGCTACCCTCTTTCTGCAATTCTATCTTATGCATCACATCGTCAGCGAATGATTCGGGTGCTGTGATAAGCATACCTTTCAATCCTCCTGCAAGATCACTGATCTGGTCTGTCATCTGTTTATTCCTTTCTGTTAAAAAGACAACTCATTTACCAAAAACCTGCGGTCAATGCAAAAATTTATTTTCCAATGTTATTGATGCGCTCCTTTCTCGGGCAGTCCTTCTTGTTGCAGGTCTTGCACTGCTCGTCGAGCTGCATCATACTCTTGAAGATGAGAGTAAGCCTCTGTTGCTGCTCCTCATTGCATATCCCCTTAAGATTCATGAAATAGTCAGTTGTGTGTCTCCGGAGTGATGTGCTCAGGGTTCCCACCTTTCTGGATAAGCTATCGAGTACCGCAGGGTCACTGTTGGTTTTTGCCAGTTCCTCAATCATTGCGACATTTGTTTCACACAACATGTCGAAGACAATGTTATAGGTCCGTGTGGTACGGTCATTTTCCACGAGAACCTTTCTGTACTGGTCATCAGTCAGGCCAAGCTCCTTACGAAGGAGGTCCATGGAGTTAATCACGCCGGTATCAGCCTTGACCTTTTCATTTGTACTTTTCATTACAAAAAAAGTCACGGCTGCAGAGGCGATAACCAGGAGCAGAACCAGGTTAAGCCATAGCAAAATCCTGTTTGTCTTTTCAGGTATCATGATTGAAAGTTTTAATTTCCTTATTAACCGGGAAGTCCGGGCAGCATCTTTTCCTCACATTCTCCCGGGCACGGAAAAGAAGTGATTCAACAGAAGAGCCCGAGAGCCCGAGAATGGCGCTGATCTCTTTATAGGCCAGTTCCTCATAATAATAAAGTATAAAGGCTTTTTGCTGCCTTGGTGGCAGGGAACCGACTGCTGCCGACAGCATCTGTTGCCTCTCGGCAGCCTCAAGAATTTCACCGGGATGATCATCGGAATGGGGAACGGGTGATGAACTACCGGTCATATCAGGACGGAATACTGATTCCAGCTGGTGGACTGTCCGGAAAAGAATGTTCTGGGAACGTTTAAGGTGATTGATCGACTTGTTAAGTGAAATACGATAGAGCCAGAATGAAATATTCTCTTCGTTTCGCAGGCTCGCTGCAGACCGGTATGTTTCTATAAAGACCTCCTGGGCAATGTCTTGTGCGTCTTCCCTCGAATGCAAAACCTTATAGCAGGTATTAAGCACAAGATCCTGATACTTCGATATCAGGTCGCGCATGGCACAATTATCCCCTCTGATAATGGCCTTTACCAGTTCCTGATCATTCATCCCAGACCGTAAACAGAAAAATAAGTGGGATTATCCAGTTCATTGAAGAAGGGATTTATGGCTGCTTTCTTGTCCAGCCCTTCGCAATGATGTAGGCTTCAGCCTCTTCACGGGTTCTGAAGATGTCTCCCTCTTCCTCCCACCATGTGTCACCATAGGCCAGTCCCATCTTATCGCATCCCTCTCCCGGAAGCAGACTGACACTCTCAATGGTCTTCATCTTTATTTTGTCAGGCTTGATTGCGACAACCCTGCATTTGACCGATTTGCCGAGGGTACTTCCATCGGCAAAATAACCTACTACTATTCCATAGCATTCAGCATCTTTCTCCAGCCATGATCCTAATTTGGCCTGCAGATCGGAGTTAAGTTTAACCTCCGGGGATACAAGGGCTGAGGTTCCTGAAGCTTTCACGGGCTGATCACTCTGGGTGTTGCCGCATGAGACTGAAAACAGTAAAATTAAGACTGCACAAAAACAAATTAATCTGGTCATGACATTCTGGTTAAGGTTAGTGATTCTTCCAGCGTAAAAATAAAAATTTTTATTAACGAATTAAAATTACATGCACAGGACGCACTATTTCGCGAATAAAAAGAGAAAGCGACGTCCGTGAGGAGCGTCGCTTAAATTCAAGAGATACGGCATAATGTTGTTATACCGCCTGCTCTATGTTCCAGACAAAGGCCCTGATGCCAACCTCTTTGTTGATGGCATCGATGCGCTTGACGGCCTCGAGCAGAAGCGGCACCTTCTCCTCCTCCAGGAAGGTCAGTGTGACGCCATTGATCTCGGGCCAGGTATGTGTGCCAAGGTGAGGCACCCCGGTGAATGATCCCACTCCTTCAACATTGTCCCACTGGGTGTATCCCCTGATACCGAAATGTTCAAGTGTGTATTCGATCTTTTCGGTCAGGGCGAGGTTATAGATTATCATTACTGCTTTCATAACTATTGATTTTCATTGTTTGCCTTTATGTCATCCAGGAACTTCATGTCCCTGAATGCCATCTTATGCTTCTTGTCCCTGTCACCCCGGCGTGCAATGAGCACGTAGCCCACGGGCACCAGTACCATTGTCACGATGGTTGAGAAGATCAGTCCACCGATAACAGCTATCCCCATCGGCTGCCACAGCTCAGAACCCTCACCAGGGTTAATGGCCAGCGGGAGCATGGCAAGGATGGTGGTCATCGAGGTCATCAGCACGGGCCTTAACCTTGAACGCCCCGAGATCAGAACAGCCTGGTAGAGCTCCACTCCCCTGTCGCGCGTCAGGTTGATGAAGTCGACCAGCACGATGGCGTTCTTGACAACGATACCTATCAGCATTATGGCTCCTATGCCGGCGATAAGACTGAGCTTGGTGCCGGTCAGGAAGAGGGCCATGGCAACCCCCGAGAAGGCAAACGGTATCGAGAGCATGATGATGACCGGCATCTTCAGCGACTCAAACTGCGATGCCATGACCAGGTATACCAGGACCAGCGAGATAACCATCAGCAAACCTATATCCATAAATGATTCAGTCATGTCTTCGAAGGCTCCTGAAATCTCCACCATCACGCCGGAGGGGATGACCATGCTGTCAAGCTCCTTCTGGATGTCAGCCACAATAAGGTTAAGCGCCCTCTTATAGGGGGTCACGGATACGGTGACAATGCGTTCCTTGCGTTTTCTTTCAATGTTGGGTGGCGACCAGTATTCCTTAACCTGGGCAATCTCGCCCAGCCTTATGATCTGACCTGAAGGAAGCGCCACTCCTACGTTCTGCAGCTCGGTGATGGAGTTGCGTGCCGACTCCTTGTACCTTACGATGACGTCATACTCATCGCCGTACTGGCGGAGACGGGTGGCGGTAAGTCCGTCGACGCGGTTCCTGATCATCTGCGATACCTGGGCTGTGGTCAGGCCGTACCTCAGGAGTTTGTCCTGGTCAATGATGATCTGAAGCTCCGGCTTGGACTTGTCGCGGCTGATATCCACGTTTGTGGCCCCGGGTATCTTCCTGGCCCTCTCAGCCAGCTGCTCAGCCAGCATATTTGTCTGGGTAATGTCGAAACCGTATATCTCTATGTCAACGGTGTTTCCGCCGCCCATGGCGCCCATGCCGCCGGACTCTGCCAGCACGGAGAAGTTGGTCACCTCGGGCATCGGGGCAATAATGCTTCGTATCTCCTCAGCCACCTCCTCAGACGACCTTTGTCTATCCTCCACATCAACCAGAGCAACGGTGAAGGTCACCACGTGGGTCCCGCTCTCGCCGAAGAGCGAGCTGAAACCCCCGCTGTCATCAGTACCCGCAGACATCGAAATAAGCTTGACCTCCGGAATCTGCTTCCGTACGATTGAATCGATACGGTCTGCAACCTTTTCCGTCTCCGTCACCCTGGTTCCGGTCTGCAGCTCGACGGTAGCCGTTATTCTCGACTCATCGGCAGCAGGCATGAACTCCGTGCCTACAAGCTTGAACAGGTACATTGATCCGGCGAACAGGATAATGGCTGCGGCAATCACGAATTTCTTGTGATGGAGCACCCAGGAGAGGGTTTTGACATAGAACCCGTCAAACCACTCCAGGAACTTATGAATGGAACCATCCCATGTCCAGAACGGGGCATCCTTCTTCAACGGCCTGACTCTGAGCAGCAGTGCGCTGAGAGTCGGGGTAAGGGTGATTGCAGCCAGGGTTGACATGATAATCGTTATGGAAACGATCCAGCCAAGTTGTGCAAAGAGAACTCCCGTCAGTCCCTGGACGAATGTCAGGGGAAGGAACACTGCCACAACCGTCAGGGTGGTGACGATGACCGCCAGCCACACCTCGTTGGTGGCATAAATGGCTGCCTCGCGGGGCCGGCTGCCGCGTTCGATATGTTTGGTGATGTTCTCAAGCACCACGATGGCATCATCAACCACCATACCAATGGCAATTGAGAGTGACGAGAGCGAAATAATGTTAATGGAGCTTCCCGTCAGGAAGATATAGATGAATGCCACAAGCAGTGAGATGGGGATCGTCAGGATGATTATCAGGGTAGCACGCCACCTTCCGAGGAAGAAGAGCACCACCAGCACCACGAAGAGAGCGGCATACATGAGTGTCTCCGTCAGGTTGTTGATCGATCCCTGGATGAATTCCGAGGTATCCATTATCTTATCGATGCGGATATCCGGGGGCAGGTCCTTCTGAAGCTTCATTATCTCCTTGTCAACCTCGCGGCAGATCTGCACGCTGTTTGCGCCTGACATCTTCTGAACGAAGAGTGTCATGCCCTGCTTACCGTCGATCTTCGCAACCAGCTTGGTCTCACGGATGGTGTCGTTTACCGTGGCGACGTCTCTCAGATAGACGTTATTACCGTTATAATTGCCCACAATCAGGTTGGAGATAATGGAACTTTCCGCAAACTCGCCCTGGATCCTGATCGGGTAGTCCATCCTGCCCATCTCGAGGTATCCCGCGGGCATGTTCATGTTTTCGGCGCGGAGTACGTTGCCAATCTGCTCGATGGTGAGGTTGTAGGCTTCCATTCGCCTCGGATCCACCTCAACGTAGATCTCCCTGCCGGGCACCCCGGCGAGGCCGACGTTACCCACCCCGTCAATACGGTTCAGCGGGTTGACAATTTTCTCGTCAAGTATCTTTTCAAGTCCCATGTAGCTCTCCTTGGCAGTGATGGCGTAGAAGATGATGGGCATCATGCTGGAATTGAACTTGAAGATGGTAGGGGCTTCGGCGTCTTCGGGAAGGAAACTCTCGATGAAGGCCATGGAGCTTCGCACGTCATTAGATGCCTCATCGAGGTTCGTCTCGTATTCGAACTCCATGAATATCACCGAGACGTTGTCACTTGAGGTGGATGTCATCTCCTTCAGCCCGGAGACTGAGTTGAGGGCGTCCTCTATGGGACGCGTTATGTTCGTTTCTATATCCGCCGCACTGGCTCCGGCGTATGTCGTGTAAACCGACAGGAAGGGGAGCTCGATCTCAGGGTAGAGGTCGATTGGCAGCTGCGTCAGGGAATAAAGCCCCATGACCATCGTGATGACGAAGATCAGGATGGTGGTTACGGGCTTCTTTACTGCACTGGCATATATGCTCATAATCTGGTGTTGTCTCTTGTTTGTTGTTACCTGGATATTTCGATTTTCTGGCCGTTGTTGAGGCGTGCCTGACCGTCAATGACGAGGCTGTCTCCCTCCTTCAGGACGCCACCGGTGATCTCGAAGCGGTCATCGAACCTCTGTCCCAGAAGCACTGTTTTTCTTACAGCGACGCCATTCTCCACCACGAAGACAAACCTCTCGTTGGTGCCCTCCTGCATCATTACGGCATTGGCCGGGACCACGAAGGCATCCTCACGCCCCATGTCGATGAATGCCCTTGCGAACATCCCCGGACGAAGCAGCTCGCTGCCATTGCTGATGCGTACCTCAGCGCGGAAAGAACGCGACATGGCATCTATTGTCGGATGAACCCTGAAGATGGTTCCCTCGAAGTTTTTGTCGGGATAAACATCAGCCATAACCCGAACTTTCATCCCGTTCTTTATGAGGGGGAAAAACTGTTCGGAGATGCTGACGATGATTTTCACGGGATTGATCTGCATGAGGGTGACCACGGCCGCCTTGCCTGACATGCCGGGAGCACCTGAATAGAGCTCGCCATCCTCGAGATATTTTCCGGTGATGAGTCCGCTGAAGGGGGCTTCAAGAAGAGTGTTCTGCTCCATGAATTCGACATTGGTCTTCATGACATCATACTGAGCCTTTGTCTGGTCATAGGTCTGGGCCATGATACTCCCTACCTTCAGCAGGGTGTCCATCCTGGCCATGTCCTTCTCGAGACTGGCAAGTTGAATCTTGTTGGCATAGTATTGCGTGCGGTCCATCAGGAAGAGCTGCTGCCCCTTCTGAACCCGGTCACCAACTTCAACATATATCTTGTCTACCCGCCCCGGTGTTGAGGGAGCCAGGTTGACCTCCTCATAAGCCAGGATGGTTCCCGTATAATCGATGGTGCGGGCAATGGTTGTCATGGTTACCGGCATGACCCTTACGGGTATTGCCGCGGCAACTGCCGATGTGTCTGTGGCCGTCGAGTCTGAAGGTTTCCCCTTCTGTCCGCAGGATGCCAGCAGCAGACTGCCGGCGAAGATCATTAAGAATAAGTTACGGTTCATTGTATGCAGATTTGAATTGTTATTTTTTTATAGTTTGTTCATGAGTTTGTCAAATGCCACCTTTGTCTGAAGGAGGTTTATGAGGGCAGAAATATAGTTGTTCTGAGCGGTCAGGTAGTTGTTGTTAGCCTGTGTCAGGTCAAGGCTTGAAGCCACCCCCTGGCTGTACTTGTTTTCAAAGCTTTCAACCACCCTGCGTGCTATTTCAATATTCGATTTCTGACTTTTAAACTGCTCATTGGCGTTGAGCAGGTTGTATCTCAGCTGACGCTCCTGCAGGAGAAGCTGTTCAGAAATCATTGACTTCTCATTCTGAGCCTTCTCAAGATTGATCTTCGCCCTGTTGATCTGGGCACTCCTCAGTCCTGAAGCGAAAATAGGGACCTGCAACTGCAGTGCAACAGCTGAGTTGGGGAAGTATTGCATATGCGCAATCTCGTCGCCCATGCCATTGCTGTTATAGTAATAGGTACCGGCCAGACTGGGCAGTGTGGTGACCCTGGCACTCTTGAGCGACAGCTCTGACATCATCAGCTGGCTCTCGATGAGCTTGTAGTTTATGTTATCCTCTATTTTGAACTCTTCAGATACAAGGGTTTCGACATTTATCTTTTCAAGAACATCATCGAGTGTGTTAGTCAGGTTGATCTCCGTATCAATGCTTACCCCCAGCATGAATCTCAGCATATTGTAATTCACCTCAAGCGATCTCAGCATGGAGGACCTGGAGTTAACGAGCATCGTAACATTCGACTGCATCTGGTCTACATCGGTTGCCTCTGCCATCCCGACGCTGAACATGGCCCTGGTGGAAGCCAGGATCTCATTCAGGTTTTCAAGGTTCTGATCAATAATACTCAGTGTCTCTTTGAGAGTGAGGATAAGGTGGTAGATATTGATCACATTCTCCTTTGTCTCAATTGTGGTCAGCGTCAGTCCCTGGCCTGCCATTGTGGCTGCCAGTTTTGCCGTCTGGATTCCCACAAGCCAGGAGGCGTTATAGATCAGCGTGGAAGCTGAAACGCCGATGGATGCATCGTATTGAGTTCCGAACTTGAATGCGGTGGGCGTACCGCCAAAGTCGATTATCCTTGTCATGACTTCAAGGTTGTCGGTTATCGAAGCGCTTCCTCCTACTGCAGGCAGGCCCGATGCTACCGCTTCCCAAACTCCCTTCTCGGATGCCAGCACATCATATCTGGCGGAGGCTACATTCCTGTTGTTGTCCAATGCGTAATCCACTGCCTGGTCAATGGTCAGTGAAAGTGTTGCCGGTGCTGCCGGTGCTGCCGGTGCTGCCGGTGTGGCTGGTTCCTCCTGTGCCGACAGGCTGAGTGAGGCAGCTGCCAGAAGAGGCAAAATAAAAGCAATCATTCTTTTCATATATATAAGTTTTACTGTTGTTCAACCAATACTCAAAATCCGGGTTCCAGTTCATCAATCAGGCTGATACCCCTGGTTGTTGAAATACCCCGCAGGAAGTTGATCACGATATTTTTGATTACATCACGCTGTGAGAATTGCTCAGGCGGGAAGAGGTTCGTGTCACCTGTCATTCCTCCAAATCCCGACACTGCCCTGCTGATGATTTCAATGTCAATTTCAGCCCTGAAAACTCCCTGTTCTATCCCGGACCTGAGCATTTTCCTCGCTCCCTCATAATCGGGATTGTCACAGGTGGCCTTTATCCGCTTTAGTACCGCATCATGGTACTTTCGCAGATCGTAACCTATCAGCGGATTCATTGCAGCCATATGCTCCCGGTTTATCCTCAGCATGGTAAAGATGGCCTCCATCACGTTTGATGAAGAGCTGAGGATTTTCTCCAGCATCTCCTTCTGTTTGCGGATCATTTCAGACATCACGGCAAAAAGCAGTTCATCCTTGTCGCGGAACCTTTCATAAATGGTTCTCTTCGACATACCGAGATGAGCTGCTATTGCATCCATTGTGACGGCTCTGATTCCGTAGGTGCGAAACAATTCTGCCGCTCCGGCTACTATTCTGTCATCATAATCTTCTGCTGGATTCATCCTGCTCTGGTAATTCGGGTGCAATAATCAGAAAACTTTTTTAGTTTTGCAAGTTTTTTAAGTCAAATAATTGTTAAATACCGGCGGGCCGTCAGAAAGTGGCGGTGAATGGCGGATCAGGCAGCAGAAAGTGGAGAAATATGCGATTTGCGACTTGCGATTTGCGATTGCAGATCCCGTAAAGAATTGTCAGTTTGCGATATCAGATTTACCCAATCATTCGACAATCGAAAATCGACAATCGAAAATTCTACCTGTAAAGATAGACCGTCCCCCTATATTCCTGGCCCTCATACTCCACATCGTCATAACCATAGGCACGCAATATGTAGTAGTATGCACCGGGAACGGCCCGTCGCTCGGAGTTGTTGACCTTGCCGTCCCACCCCTGCCAGCCCTGCAGGTCATCACCGTCACCCTCGTATTTGTAAACCCTCTGCCCGCTCTTGGCAAAGATCTGAAGGTTCAGGTATTTCAACGACTTCTTGTCGGGGATGAAGAAATCATTGATGCCGTCATCATTGGGTGTAAAGACGTTGGGAATCTGCAGCATCGAGGGCAGGACCTTAATCTTCACCGTGGCGGAATCGCGGCAGGTCAGCTCGCTCTCAATGGTCAGTGTCACGGTGTACTCACCGGGGATATAATATTTATGTGTGCCCGGGTCAGGCAGTGACGATATCGAATCGTCACCGAACTTCCACAGGTACTTCATTCCACGTATGGAATTATCTGTGAATGTCACCTCCAGAGGTGCCTCTCCTTCCATGGGATCAGCCGTAAACTCCGCCTTGACGTGAATCGAAGTATAGTCGAATGACGATGTGGATGAGCAGGTGAAGCTGTCAGTGACCTCAAGCATGTACCGTACATCGGTCAGCGGAGGAGAGAAGGTAATGGGATCCAGAACCAGATCGGGGAAAGGTATTGCCGACGCCGGTGTTGATGACCACAGGTGTTTCACACCGTTGGGCAGCTGCCGTGAGGCATTGGTTGAGGGGTCGTAATAGACGAAGTTGTCAGGGGCTGCCGTGCCGTCAAGTGCCACGTAGTCGCATGTAAAGTGAAGCAGCGCCGCACCAGACACCGGTTTGTCAAGGTTGACCCAGGCATAGAGGTCGGTGCTGTACCCGCCTCCGTCGGTTATTCTGACCCTGTATCCCCCCTCGGCAAGTCCGCTGGCAGTGGAGGTCACTCCCGACTCAGTCTTCACCGCTATCGAATAGCCGCCTCCGGTCTGGTCATACCTGGTCCAGACAAAGGTGTACGGCGCCGTCCCTCCCGGGCTGGCGGCAACGAGGGTGCCTGTAGCCGAGGCATCAGGAACACAGAAGATGAAGACAGGGTCTTGCCTGGCTGTGGCCGGGTAGTTGGTCATACGCACGGTGCGACTGCCGGGGGCGGTGATCTGCGCCTGCAGTGCCAGCGGTAAGAGGATGATTATGAAGGCAAGGTATCTTGACACACCTGATAAACGGATTAACACACCAAAATGATATGCAAACCTAATAAAAAAATGCCGTTCTTTGGGGCATTAAAATCTGCTTTCTCATTCATGTTTCGCGACTATCTGAAAGAGCTTAACGAGGCACAGCAGGCTGCCGTTGTCAACACTGAGGGGCCGGCCCTGGTCATTGCCGGCGCCGGCTCGGGAAAGACACGGGTGCTGACCTACCGCGTTGCTTACCTCCTGCAGAAGGGTGTTCCTGCTCATCGAATCCTCGCCCTTACATTCACCAACAAGGCGGCAGGAGAGATGAAGGAGAGGATCAGCCGGATAGTGGGTGCCGATGCAGCACGCAGTCTCTGGATGGGGACCTTCCATTCCATCTTTGCCCGTTTCCTCAGGCGTGATGGTCATTACCTCGGCTATAATAACAACTTCACCATCTACGATCAGGATAATACCAGGAGCCTGGTGCGGACGATCATCAAGGAGATGAACCTCGATGACTCTGTCTATAAACCGGCCTCAATAGCTGGCAGGATATCGCATGCCAAGAACAACCTCATCACGGCACAGCAATACGGTTCGGTATCGCAGATAACCGAATCTGACAAGGCCTCACGGGTGCCCGAGGCTGCAGCCATTTACAAGCATTATGCAGCCAGGTGCTTCAAGGCCAATGCGATGGATTTTGATGACCTTCTGATGAATATCAATATCCTCTTCCGCGATTTCCCGGCCGTTCTCGAGGAGTACCGCAACCGGTTCGATTATGTTCTCGTGGATGAATACCAGGACACCAACTATGCCCAGTACATCATCGTTCACAAGCTCTCCGAGAAGCACCGCAACCTCTGTGTGGTGGGGGATGATGCGCAGAGCATCTACTCATTCCGAGGGGCACGCATAGAGAACATCCTAAACTTCAAGAACGACTATCCCGACTACCGTCTCTTCAAGCTTGAACAGAACTACCGCTCAACCCAGACCATTGTCAATGCCGCCAACAGTGTCATTGAAAAGAACATCGGGCAGATTAAAAAGACTGTATATTCAAAGAACGACGAGGGCGAGAAAATAAGGGTGGTACAGACAACCATCGACAGTGAGGAGGGTATCGTCACCGCCTCAGACATCCTCGATACGCGTATGCGTGAGAGGCTCGAGTGGAAGGATTTTGCGGTCCTGTACCGCACCAACGCACAGTCGCGCATCTTCGAAGAGATGCTTCGCAAGCGGAACATACCATACAAGATCTACGGCGGCAAGTCATTCTATGAACGGAAGGAGATACGTGACCTTATAGCCTACATGCGCCTTGTAGTCAATCCTGACGACGAAGAGGCCCTCCGGCGTGTCATCAATTATCCCCGGAGAGGCATCGGTGACACCACGGTTCAGAAGCTCATGGAGCTTGCCATGAGCCTTAATGTAAGTATATGGTCAATCATTACCTCCCCTGAGCTGAGTGCACAATATCTTACCGCTGCCCTGCGGACCAAGGTGGCTCTCTTCACGGGGCTGCTGCGGCCTGTCATGGCTGTGGCGGAGACGGCGACGGCCTGGGATGTGGCCAGCGGCATTGCCTCGGCAAGCGGCATCATCACCGAGCTCAGGCAGGGACAGGTGCCCGAGGAGATAGACAGGCTGGAGAACGTTCAGGAACTGCTCAACGGCATCAAGGAATTCACCGAGGCGGCAGTTACCAACGGTGACCCTGCAGACATAGCAACCTGGCTGCAGTCCGTCTCACTTCTAACCGACCAGGACAGGGAAAAGCCGGAGGACAGGGACAAGGTCACGCTGATGACCATACATTCGGCAAAAGGACTGGAGTTCAAGTATGTATATATTGTGGGACTTGAGGAAAACCTCTTCCCGTCAAACATGAACCTGTATAATCCCCGTGAGCTGGAGGAGGAACGGAGGCTGTTCTATGTGGCCCTGACCAGGGCCTGCAGGCGTGTCACGCTGAGTTACGCGCTGAACAGGTACAAGTGGGGCACACTTGAGAGAAGCTCTCCAAGCCGCTTTATCGGCGAGATCGAAAGCGAGTACCTGTGGTATCCGCAGACGGGTGGAAAGCCCTTCGGCCAGAGGGCGGGATATGAACCCCAGCCCCTGGGTGACAAAAAAGAGACCTTCAGGCCAACCCCTCCTGCGAGGAACATGACGAGAGTGCGTGACGCCCACGCTCCTGCGATGCCGGGAGACAATGCCGGACTGGAGCCGGGTGACAGGGTGACCCATGAAAGGTTCGGGGAGGGTGAGGTGGTAACCGTCGAGGGTGAGGCACCCAACACCACCGCCGTAATTGAATTCAAAACCGCAGGCACAAAGAAACTGCTGCTGCGGTTCGCAAAGCTTACGAAGGTTTAGGACACAGAGTATCTGGATTCCGGGAACCATCCGGCAAGTCATATCCGCCAGACACCAGCCGCCGAACCCTCAGACCGGAGACCGGATCCGGAGACCTCGGACCGGAGCAGTCACCGCAGGGAGCTCCTGGTAATCAAGAGAGCCGGCTCATCACCGGCTCCCCCACATTAGATTTTGAAGTTCAAATATACAGGTGCAATAATTTACTGGTTTTCCGTCTCAGGTGCTCCGGAAGTAACGGTATCGGCTACCGGAACCGGTTCAGCCTGGTAAAGTCCTTTTTCAATGAGCACCGACTGGTAGAGGGTTGCATATGCACTCTTGATCCACATGTCTGAGATGAACACCCCTATGAAGAAGCAGATGAAGCCTGCGATATAGATGAAGAAAGCTATAAAGCCCATCAGGAAGATTCTCCATCCGTGTCCGCGTGTGAGCCTCCAGCTCTCCTCGGCAGCCCTTATCGGGTCAAGTCCTTTGTCCATGACCAGGTAGGCGGTGAATGCCAGGCGGCATCCGATGATTATCCCGGGGATGAACAGGCAGATCAGACCTATGCCAACAAGGGCGGTTACGAGCAGGTTGGCAAGCACGATGTTCAGATAGTTCTTGCGAAAACCCTGGATAAGCATTTCAAAGTCGGGTGTTATCTGACGTACGGCCTGCACGAACATCATTTTCGCACCGTATTTGAAAACAGGCCTGAGCAGGAAGGCATAGAGCAGGGCCAGCAACCCCATGAAGGCGGCTGCAATGCCAATGGCACTGATCTTGAAAAAGTCATCCATATTAAATGGTATGCTGTCAAAATCAAATGAATCAACCTTCCAGTTACTGTGCCCGAAGAATGACATAGGGCCTGAAATAATGGCGAGTACAATAACTACCAGGAATAACCTCAGGAAATTGTCAGTCATGACTTTCCATCCGGTACCATACGAGCCGCTGAATGACGGGACAAAGCGGTAAATTCTTTTCGTTTCCATTTTTATTTGCTTTTTACTGTTCAGAAAAATTTTGTTTGTTGAAGCAAATCTATGCCGGGATGGTGACACGGATTTCATACCTTAGTAGTGATTTTTTAAAATACTACTTAAGTATGCCCTGCACTACTTTGGTAGTGACTGTTTGTCAGATTATTACGTAAATCGGGAAATGGAGCTTATAAGCCTGGTCATATTTATTTTCTGCGCAGCAATGGCTGCCGGAAGCATTCTGCTGCTCACAAGGCTGCTTGAAGAACGCCCTGCGCCTTTTGTCAGATCACTCTTCTATCACAATATTTTCATCTCTGCTTTCGGCTTTTACGGTATTTGGGGACAGTTCATCATTGTCTTCTTTGCCGGCAGCAGGATTGCCCCGGAGACCTTCTCGACAGTGTCGGTCATCTCTCTTTTGCTTGGACTGCCGTTTCTTGTGTTCGGCTGGATGATGCTGCTTAAGTTTGGAGCAGAGGCAGCAGGATTTCAATTCAGGAATTACTTGACGCTGTTATTTCTGATGGTTAATTTCGGAATTATCATCACATTGAGTTTTGTCATCAGGGAAATGGATTTCAGCGAGGCTCTTCCTCTTTTCAAATATTATTATGCGGCCGCTGCGGTTCTCTTTTCAGTAGCAGCCGCCTTCATCCTAATAAGGGGCAAGTCGGATTTGCCCGGGAAGCGCGACCGGATTTACCTTGCTGCACTGGTTGCGGCAGGGGCGATACTTCAGGCCGCCGTTCTTCTCCTTCTGCCCTATTCGGTCTGGATGGCACTTATCTTCGCTTTCCTGCTGTTTGCCTCGATAACGCTTCTGCCACTCTACCTCACCTACGAGGCGGACCTCAGGCCATGCTTTCCTCCTGTTTCGCTTCAGCTTCCGCAGGGCATAGCGGAGTTCATCAGGAAACATGAGATCTCACCAAGGGAGGCCGATATCATTGCGGAGATATGCAACGGACTGAGTAACCAGGAGATAGCCGATAAGCTGTTCATAAGCCTTCAGACGGTGAAGGACCACACCTCGCGCATCTATTCCAAAACCAATGTGAAAAACAGGATGCAGCTCATGGCAATGGTTCAGGGTCTCGACGCCAGACAGTAAATGACGCCTGGCACTAAATGATCCCCGGCACTGAATGATGCCAGTCTCTGAATGACGCCAGTCACTGAATGATGCCACTCTCTGAATGATACCAGTCTTTAAAAGGCCAAATCCAGCAGATCCTGCAGTTTCTTCCCCGGAGTGAAAATCCGGTAAGCAACGGGCCACACCTTCGCCAGGTACCTGTCCTGCTTGTCCCTTATCACTATGGCTAGTTCGTTGGCCACATCACTGTTGTCAGGGGCGCCATATTTGTATCCGGTCATGGCTTTTACCTGCTCCAGGTCATTGTACTTCCCCAGGTTCTGAGTCATGTTGTCGAGCTTCTTCTCCAGCGACTTCGTGACAGAGGGGTTCAGGTGCCTGAAATAACAGAGCTGGAACATGAATGTCTTGGATTTTTTCCGGAACTCATGAAGGAGGCGGGGTTTGCTGTTATTCCGGCAGAGGAGGTATGCCGCCGTGGCAGACCGGTAGCTCATGTCAAGCGCATCAAGCAGGAGTCTGATATCAGGCTCCTTCAGACCTACAAACCTCAGCCTGTACTTAGCTTTATTCAGTTGTGCGTTTACCTCACTGACGGCTTGCGCCTGTACACCGGCCTCAACCCAGGTTGCATAGGGTTTGCGCAGCAGGTGCTGGATCTTTTCATTATCCCACAGTTTCAGGAAGAGCTCCGGGTTCTCCTTCTTCAGCACCTTTATTGTCTTCCGCAGCACAGCCGTCTCCCTCCATGTGGAGAGGATCCGTCCCGTCTCTCTCCCGGCAAGGTACTCCCTGGTGTATACAGCCTCCTCAAGCAGCGGTCTTGCCAGCCTGACTGCAGCACGCTGTTTCTTCATCATCACCCTGATATCATGAATGGCGGCATCGTCAGGCAGGGGCTGTTGCGACAGCAGAACAAGCGAGTCTGAGATGTGACACAGAATCGATGCCTTGATATCTTTTGCCTGTCTGGATTCTTTTGCCGGCATTGGGGAAATGTTAGCGCGTCATAAAATTACATAAATGTAACGAATCCCTGACATCAGCAATATGGCGATCAGTTACTTTTGTACCAGATCATTAGTTAACAGAGGGTTACTTTTTGCCTTCTATTTTTTCATACATTTGATAAAGGAAAAACATACGCGATTATGGCTAAATCCAGCAATAAGCAAATCAAACCTCAGATTATAGGCATACTTACGGCAGGAGGCGACTGCCCCGGCATCAATGCCGCCATCAGGGGTGTCGGCAAGACTGCCATCGTCAAATACGGGATGAAGGTGATAGGTATCAGTGACGGCTTCGCCGGCCTGATACACAAAGAGTATTTTGAGCTGACCGAGCACCACCTCTCCGGTATCCTGACCCTTGGAGGCACCATTCTCGGGACCTCGCGGGAGAAACCCTTCAAGAGCAACGGAAAGAAGAAGGACGAGTTCCGCAAACCGATGCTCATCAAAGAGCATTATGAGCAGATGGGGCTCGACTGCCTCGTATGCATCGGCGGCAACGGCACCATGAAGACGGCTTACATGCTGTCGGAGGAGGGACTCAACGTGGTGGGTATTCCCAAGACGATAGACAATGACATCTGGGGAACAGACATAACCTTCGGGTTTGATTCTGCAGTGAATATTGCAACTGAGGCCATTGACAGGCTGCACTCCACAGCCAACTCGCACAAGAGGATCATGGTGATAGAGATTATGGGGCACAACGCCGGGTGGCTCGCCCTCTACTCCGGCATGGCAGGAGGAGGAGATGTCATACTGATACCGGAGATACCCCATAATGAGAAGATTGTGATGGACTACCTCCGGAAGAGAGCTGAAAACAATAAACCCTATACAATCGTAGTGGTGGCTGAAGGCATCAAAGTACCTGAGGGTGAAGACTCTGCAGGAAGATACCTCGCCAGGAGGATACAGGAAGTAACCGGACTGGAAACAAGAGAGACAGTTCTTGGTTATATACAGAGAGGCGGGTCACCTTCTCCGATGGACAGGGTGCTGGCATCCAGGTTTGGAGCTGCCGGAGCAACCCTTATAGCCAAAGGCGAATTTGGCAGGATGGTTGCACACCGCAACGGGGAGATAACCTCCGTGAAGCTTTCAGAGGTGGCAGGCAAGACGAAGCTGGTATGTCCTGACGATCCCATGGTCAGACAGGCCAGGGAGATGGGAACCAGCTTCGGGATATGATAATTTAATTCTGCTTTATATGAAAAAGACCGTTAAAAGTGCGACAAGGGGAAGGAAGATTATTTTCGTAAGACACGCAAGGGCTGAAGAACAGGGTCCTGAAATAACCGACTTCGAACGTTCCCTCACAACCAGGGGGAAACGGGAGTCAAGGCTTATGGCCCGAATCCTTAAATCGAAGGAGAAAAATCCGGGAACAGTAATAAGCAGCCCTGCTTTCAGGGCAATTGAGACAGCCATTATCTTCTGCAGGGAGTATGAAGTCAGTCCCGATGGAATGGAGATAGTCTCTGAACTTTACTCGGGCTTCGGGCCGGAAGGGTTCGGCCCTTTAATTGCAAGACAGGATGATGATGTGCACACCGTCACGATCTTCGGCCATAACCCCCTGATCACCGAAATGGGAGCCTTTTATGCCGCCGATGAACCGGATGTGCTGCCCAAGACTGGCATCTTTTGTGTCTCGTTCGATGCCGCACACTGGTCTGACATCGAACCGGAGAGCGGAAATACCGAGTATTTCCTGATACCAAAATCCCTTTTATGAGCAAAGCCTACATCCCGAAGGAGATCAGCTGGCTCTCGTTCAACGAGAGGGTCCTGCAGGAGGCGGAGAACAAAGAAGTGCCGCTTCTTGAGAGATTCAATTTCCTCGGTATTTATTCCAATAACCTGGATGAGTATTTCAGGGTGAGGGTGGCTACCCTCAAGAGGCTTTCCCTTTTCGGCAGCAAATCAAAGATCATACTTGGTTACAGTCCAAAGGCCACCCTGAAAAAGATCCAGGAGATTGTCCTGGAACAGAATGAGAGGTTCGAAAAGACCTATAATGACCTTCTGAAGGAACTCAGGAAGCACAGAATCAATTTTATAAATGAGGAGCAGCTTGATGCCGAACAGGCAGAATATGTACAGAACTTCTTCCACAAAGAGGTGAGGACCAGGCTTATGCCCCTGATACTCAATAAAGAGATCAAGCTGCCCGATCTCACCGACGATGCGATCTATTTTGCCATTCAGCTCAAAAACTCCGCGTCTGACAAAAAAAGGTACGCTCTTCTCGAGATTCCTCCGGCGGACATACTGCCCAGGTTCATCCAGCTGCCTGAAAAGAACGGGATCAGGAATGTGATCTTCCTTGATGACGTGATAAGGTCAGGATTGAAGGAGATATTTTATATACTCCAGTTTGACGAGCTCTCGGCATACACCATCAAGCTTACAAAGGATGCCGAGCTTGAGATAGCTGATGACATATCCGAGAGTTACATTGACAAGCTCTCCCGGAGCCTCCAGCAGCGCCGCAAGGGCACCGCCGTCAGGTTCGTCTATGACAGGAACATGCCGCCTGACCTGCTTAAGATACTTACCAGGAAATTGAATCTCGGACCTGAAGATGTTCAGATTCCCGGAGACAGGTATCACAACTTCAAGGATTTCATGAAGTTCATTAAGATTGAGCAGGACGGACTGAGTTATCAGAAGCTCCCTCCGATCAGGCACCGCGACATCCAGACCGGCAAAAGCATATTGTCTGTCATAAAGAAGAAGGATGTAATGTTCTATTTCCCTTATAACACCTTTGACCATTTCATTGATCTTCTGAGGGAGGCATCCATTGACCCGTATGTGACCTCCATTCACATAACACTCTACAGGCTGGCAAGGAACTCGAGTGTAATCAACGCGCTGATGAATGCGGCAAGGAACGGAAAGAGCGTAACGACAGTGGTTGAGCTGCAGGCGCGTTTCGACGAGGAGGCCAATATTCTGTGGGGAAACAAGCTGCTTGACGAAGGGGTGAAGGTTATATACGGTGTACCCGGATTGAAGGTTCACTCCAAAATGTGCCTGATAACGAGGGTGAAGGGTGATGTCACCCAGAGGTACGCAGCCGTGGGAACCGGGAATTTCAATGAGAATACGGCAAAGGTATACACAGATCACCTGCTCCTTACCTCAGAAAAGAAGATCACCAACGAGGTGCTCAAGGCCTTCAACTTCTTCATAGCCAACTACCGGAAAGACAAGTTCTACCATCTTATCCTTTCTCCCTTCGGGTTCCGCAACAGGCTTGTGATGCTGATAGAGAACGAGATGAAGAATGCCAAAGCCGGAAAGGAGGCCTACATATATATCAAGATCAACAACCTCACAGATGAGGAGATCATATCCAAACTGTATAAGGCAGGCAATGCCGGGGTTGAGATCAGGCTGATTGTCAGGGGTATGCTGTCACTCGTTCCCGGCGTCAAGGGTGTCAGTGAGAACATCAGGGCGATAGGCATTGTTGACAGGTTCCTTGAACACTCAAGGTTCCTTATTTTCGCCAATGGCGGAGACGAGCTGGTTTATATAACCTCGGCAGATATAATGCCACGTAACCTTGACAGAAGGATAGAGGTTACCTGTCCGATCTGGGATCCGGCTTTGAAAAAGGAGATCACAGATGTATTTGACATTCAGTGGAATGACAACGTGAAAGCGAGGCTCCACGATGAGGAGCTTTCAAACCGTCTGGTCAAATCCGGCAGTAATCCCCTGCGTTCGCAGATTGAGGTCCACCGTTACCTGGCGGAAATCAACGGTCTGTCTCAGGAAGACAACGTCTGATCCCAAAAAATCAACGGTCAGTCTCAGGAAGTCAACGGCTAACCCCAAAAAGTCAACGGTCAGTCTCAGGAGGCCACACAGGAATAAATCCGGGTGCTTTGCGGTGCTTCGTTCCTGTCTCGTAGGCATATGCCATCTCAATCAGAACCGGCTCACTCCAGGCCCGGCCGAAGAATGATATTCCCACGGGCAGCCCTTCAATGAAACCCATTGGCACGGTGATGTTGGGATAGCCAGAGATGGCTGCCGGTGATGAGCTGCTTACAAGGTAAGCGTCACCGTTGATCAGGTCGGTCTTCCATGCGGGTGACCCCGTGGGGGCGATAAAGGCGTCAAGCCTGTTCTCCGTCATAACGCGGTCAATGCCCTCCTCCCTGACCAGGCGGTTCATCTTTTCCACGATATCGATGAACTCCTTAGACTCCACACTGCCTTTCTTCTGTGCTTCGAGAAGAAGCTCCTGGTCATAGTAGAGGAGCTCCACACTGTCACTGCTGTTGAACGCAATCAGTTCCTCGACATTTTTTACCGGCGCATTCTCACCGAGGGAGGCAAAGTACTTGTTCAGTCCGTCCTTGAACTCCCAGAGCAGCACCTGGAAAGATAGCGAGCCCACCTCCCTGTCATAGATCTGGTCTATCTCTATCACCTCGGCTCCCTGGCTTCGGATATGGTCAACGGCCTTCTGCATCAGGGTGTCAACCTTGTAATGCTGTCCGCGTGCCGACGTGTACCATCCTATCCTTTTCCCCTTCAGTCCCTCCTCCTTCAGGAAAGGTGTGTAATCAGTAAGGTACTTGCCCTCCGATTCTGCCGTCCTGCTGTCGGCGGGATCTATCCCCGTCATCACTCCCAGGGCGGTGGCTGCGTCGCGCACGGTACGCCCCATGGGTCCGGGTGTGTCCTGTGTGAATGAGATGGGCACTATTCCGCTGCGGCTAAGGAGGCCGACGGTAGGTTTGATGCCCACGATGCCGTTGGCGGTTGATGGGCACACTATTGAGCCGTTCGTCTCTGTACCTATGGCTATCATGCAGAGGTTGGCGGATACTGCCACGCCTGACCCCGAGCTGGAGCCGCACGGGTTGCGGTCAAGGATGTAGGGGTTCTTTGTCTGTCCGCCCACGCCGCTCCAGCCGCTCGATGAGAGGTTCCCGCGGAAGTTGGCCCACTCGCTCAGGTTAGCCTTGCCAAGTATCACCGCTCCGGACTCACGCAGCTTCTGCGCCACGAAACTGTCTTTCAGGGGATGCGATCCGCGCAACGCACGTGAGCCTGCAGTGGTCTCCATTCCGTCATGAGTATCTATATTATCCTTCAGCAGCACCGGAACGCCATGCATGGGTCCGCGTGACTTGCCCTCCTTAAGCTCGGCATCAAGCTGCGCAGCTATTGTCATCGCATCAGGATTGACCTGGATAACCGCGTTGAGCATAGGGCCGGCATCGTCAATGGCATCAATGCGGTCAAGATAGGCCTGCACAACCTCGGTGACGGTAAAATCACCGTTGACATAGCCCTGCTGCAACTGCTCTATGGTGTACTCTTCAAAACGGAAAGAGGCAGTACCGTCTGCTTTCCTGACGCTATCCTGCCTGCATGAGGCAACAGCAAGCACCAAAAAGACAACGATGGCGGTATGGAGATTTTTTTTCATAGCGGAGCATGTTTAATTTAACAATCAGACGAAGTTATAATTATTTTCCTTTGAATGGCGGCCGGGAGACTTGTTGCAATTGAACGGGGTCCGGGGGCATTATTTAAATTGACGCCCGCCCGGAAGATTTATTGCAATTGATTGGCGTCTGCGAGACTATGTTATGTTTGATTGGTGAAGGGGAGACTTTTTGCAATTGATTGGCGTCCGGAATATTTATTGCAGTGGCATTCATCAGCTCTGGTCAGGGAACTCCATAAAGACAATAAGTTGTCCGTCTGTGAACTCCAGGAAGAATGATTCCCCCTCTGCTTCGTTGAGGGTTCCGCGCCACCAGGATGACAGTTTAAGATCATCCAGCGGATAGCGAAGACCGGTGGAGGTTACGGCCAGACCGGGGTCGGGGCTGAAGAGCGAGACCTGCTGACCGGGACGCGAGCTGATTGTTGCGTTATGGTCATAAACCCTGAATGTACCGGTATCAGTGACCATGGTGGCCTTTATGATGCGGCTGTATTCTGCAAGAAGCGAAATATTGCCCAGTGTATGGTCCTCGCGGATGCCTGTGGCGCCGAGGATGACAACCTCCTCTATTCCATGCGCCGCGCACCACCTGACCGCCTTTGTGAGGTCATTGGTCTCCTGGTCTGAATCCTGAACAAGGATCTTTTCATACCTCTTTTTCAGGGCAGGAGAGACGGAGTCAAGGTCTCCGATTATTATGCCCGGTTCAAGTCCATGGTCTGCAAGCTTTTCCGCCGCCCCGTCACAGCATATGATAAGATCTGCATCATGCAGGCGGCCAAGGGGGACCGGGTGTATGGGGTAAGCGCCGTTGGCGAGGATTACGGTTTTCATAGTCGAAAGTCTGTAAAGTCAAAAGTCCTTAAAGTTAAAAGTCCATAAAGTCAAAAGTCTGTAAAGTCTGAAGGATTTGCGATTTGCGATTTGCGATTTGCGATAAATCGACAATCGAAAATCTGAAATCGAAAATTCCTCTATTGCCTGACTGGCGACTGCTTTCGCCACTCCCGCACCCCAACAATTGCCATCACAAAATAGACCAGAAACAACACGGCCGTCGGGTAAAGGCCGGAGGCCAGGTAGACAGCCACGGCAATGGCATTGGCCACAATCCATACATACCATTGCTCAATGTATTTCCTGGTCAGCATCCATGTGGCCACCACGGAGAAGGAGGCTATAAGACCGTCCCAAAGTGGCACCGGTGAGTCCGTCGCCCGGTCGAGAAGCAACCACAGTCCTGCCCAGAGCACCACCGACACCAGTGCACACACCCACGCCGTGACGGAGTCTATCCGCCTGACATCGGTCCGTGCACCGCTCTGATCACCCTCCTGCTGCCGGCGCCACCTGTACCATCCGTAAACGCTTATGAAAAGATAGTATCCCTGCAATCCCATGTTGGCATAAAACCCGTTGCGCCCGAAAACATATATATACACCGCGGAGGTGACTATCCCCAGCGGCCACAGCAGTATGTTGCGCTTTATCTCCAGGATCACGTAGGCAATGCCCGCAACGGCCCCGAAGATCTCGACAATATTTTCAGTTATCCAGTTGATTACCATTGTGTCAGAAAGATAATGAAATCCCGGCTGTGTAATTGATCCCGGCCTGCGGAAAAAAGTAAGCCCATGTCTTTTCCACTCCGTCTTCGGTCCACATACCACCGTATGCATTGTTCTCGTAGGTGGCGCTGAAGAGGTTGTTGACAAGGAAACGCAGCGTCAGTTCTCCCGCCTTTCTTATATCAATCCGGTAGCCGGCAGAGAGGTTGCTGACGAAGTAAGGGCTGATGGTCCTCTCCTCGCTCATGGTATTGTCAAAGTACTGTTTCCCGACGTATTTTCCTGTCAGTCTCAATGAAAGCCGTTCCACCGGGTTGACTTCCAGCTCTGCCGATCCCGTCAGACGGGGCGAATAGGCTATATCAACCAGGCCGAGCTCCTCATAGAGATACTCCTCGCTCCATTCTCCGGTATCATAGTTGAAGTAATAATTCCGGAAGTCCTTTATCCTGCTGCGGCTGAGGGTGAGGTTCATCTTCAGGGCCGCCACCGGCGAAGGCCTGTAGCTGCCGGCAAGCTCCACCCCTGTCCTGTAGCTGACAGGCACGTTTGTCATGATCGGGTAACCGGTATTGCTTATCCTTCCCGTGGGTACAAGCTGATCATTATAATGCATGTAATAGAGGTTGGCACTCAGGGCAGTCCTGGAGTTCCTCCAGCTGTAACCTCCTTCGAAGTCAGTCAGGCGTTCCTGTGCCGGGGTTGCCTCCTCATCGCCTGCAGCATCCTTGTAGTCAGTCCTCGTGGGCTCGCGGTGAGCCACGGCTGCCGAGACAAAGGCCTCGCTCCCGCTGCCGTTGCTCCAGAAGAGCCCGGCCTTGGGATTGAAGAAGGTGAACCGGTAGCTGCCGGTGAGATCCTTCATGTCACTGTCAGGGCCGGTGAAGCGGTAGCTGATATGTCTCAGCTGCATGTCGGCAAAGGCATTGAGACCGCCCGACACCGTCGCGTTTACCTTGCCGTAGATGTTGAATTCATCCTTCAGCCCTTCGTTCCTGTACCACTCATATCCGGGCGGTATCAGTCCGGGAAACTCCATCCACTTTACCTTACCGTAGTGATCACCGTCATAGCGGTTCAATGCTCCGCCAAAGGTCCATTCGGCGGTTTTTCCCTGTCTGATCAGAGACCATACAGCGCCGTAAAAATAGTTGCCAAGCCACTTCTGCTGCACGATGTCAGTGGCGGTCACCTCAGGATCATAGGTCATCATATCGTCAAGTCCGTATTCAGCCGGATCTAGGTCGCTCTTCTGTTCCTCGTAATACCCTCTCCCCGTTGTGAGGTGCAGGCCGGCATTCAGGCTGACGTGTCGCGGGAAGTTATGGGTATATAAGAGATGGTAATGGTTCTGCTCATAGTTGTCGGTCTCGTCCTCATAGTAGCGCACCTGTCCCTCGCTGTCGGTATATTCGCCTGCCGGGTTATAGCGCCTGTTTTCAGGCAGCACTTCAGCGGGGACGCCCCACCAGCTTATCCCTGTTCTCTCGCTCCCGGTGATCACGTTAAAGCGGATCCTGTCCGAAGGAGCTGACCATATGCCGGTGACCATCGCTGATTTGATGTCAGCGTCGCTGTGGTCGATAAACCCGTCACTGCCTATATGTGATGCCCGCACCATCATGTTGAATCTCTCTCCGAGAATACCTGTCCACGCCTTTGCCGAGGCCCTGAAGGTGTTGAACGAGCCGTATGAAAGCTCAGTCACAAAGCCCGGATCAGCGGGCGGGGTCATGCTGCTGATGTTCACTGACGCCCCGAATGCACCGGCGCCGTTGGTGGAGGTTCCCACCCCGCGCTGAACCTGAATGCTCCCTGCCGACGAGGCAAGGTCAGGGAGGTCGACCCAGAACACCTGCTGTGATTCTGCATCATTGAGAGGGATGCCGTCAAGCGTTATGTTTATCCTGCTGGCGTCAGTGCCGCGTATCCTGAGAGAGGTGTAACCGATGCCGTTCCCCGCATCAGAGGTCTCAACCACCGAGGGGGTCAGCGACAGAAGATAGGGCATGTCCCTTGTCATGTCGCGCTCCCTGAGCTCTGCTGCTTCCACTGTGCTGTGTGCCATGGGTGTGCGGTTACCTGCGCGACTGCCCCTGACGATCACCTCCTCAGCTACGAAAAGAGCCTCCTTAAGTGACGCATCGGCCACAGCTGTGCCTCTGACGACCACCACCGTGTCAAAGGTATCATACCCCGTGAAGCTTATTCGCAGTGCATAAGTGCCGTCACGCAGTCCACGCAGGGCATACCTGCCGTCGTTGCCCGTAGCCACTCCTGCCCTGATACTGTCAATCACCACCGAGGCTCCCGCCATAGGGACTCCTCCGGCGTCACTTACGCGGCCGGTGATCATGCCGCCGGGGCGCTGGCCCGAGGCCGCCAGGCATGCAGTCAGTATCAGGTAAATGAAAACCAAAAACTTCCTCACCATTTCTCTAACCATTTAATAATTCACTGTCAGAAGTGAGGGTGTTTCAACAAGCCGGAAATGATTACTCTCTTTCCCTACGCCGGCATTACCCGGATCAGGTTTTAAGGGTATGATCTCAGCCTGTTAAGTAAGGCACCCCGTAATTTGACACTGCAAATATACGACATAAACAGCTGAAATGCCAAAAAACCGGAGCAAAGCTCAGTTATCTCTATATTTGTATATTTGTCAGAAGGAAAGAGGGAAGAAAATGGATGATATTCTTAAGAAACTAAAGTATGGCAGCCAGGGGCGTATTGCAGTTCTGAATGCTCCGGATGAGTTCAGGGAGCGGATTTCCGGCTTGCTTCCTGATGTAATGATAGACACTGAGATCAATGCCCGGTACCTGTATGATTTCATGATTGCCTTTACACCCGGCTCCCCGGATGTGGAGAAGATCGGACCGGCATGCATTCACAACCTGAGCGATGACGGAAAGCTGTGGATGGCCTATCCCAAAGGCACTTCGCGCAAGTATGTCAGTGACATCAACCGCGACCGCGGATGGAATACTGTAGAGGAAACCGGCTTCAGGCGTGTGGGGCAGGTGGCAATTGACAACGACTGGTCAGCACTGCGTTTCCGTAATGTCAAGTATGTGAAGCCAGGGAAATAGTAAGGCAAATGAGACTGCTTCTGTTAACGGGATTCTGTCTTGCATTATTCATCTCATGCAACCGTGAAGATGCATCCGAGTACTTCACCGGCCGGGTGAAATTTCCCGTTCAGCCCAACCTGGGCGCCAAGGAGGCCATGGCGGCACGTGTGGTGCCGCATCCCCGTCAGCTTGACTGGCAGAAGCTGGAGATGACAGCATTCATTCACTTCGGCATCAATACCTTCACCGACAGGGAATGGGGCACCGGTGACGAATCCCCGGAGCTCTTCAATCCCACAGCCCTTGACGCTGAACAGTGGGTAAAGGTACTGGGTGAGGCAGGCATGAAGATGGTTATCATCACAGCCAAGCATCATGACGGCTTCTGCCTGTGGCCGACGAAAACGACAGATCACTCGGTGGCATCAAGCCCATGGAAGGGTGGCGGTGGTGATGTGATAAGGGAGCTGAAGGATGCATGCGACAAACAGGGGATGAAGTTCGGGGTGTACCTCTCGCCATGGGACCGCAATGCCGGTTGTTATGGCGATTCTCCCGCACTACAACGTGTTTTACATGGAGCAGCTGACAGAGCTGCTGACATGGTACGGCAAGGTGGATGAGGTGTGGTTTGACGGAGCCAATGGCGAAGGTCCTGACGGACGCCGGCAGGAATATGACTGGCAGGCTTATTATGACCTTATCAGGAAACTGCAGCCTGATGCCGTCACGGCAATCATGGGAGAAGATGTGAGATGGGTGGGTACAGAGACAGGATACGGGCGCGAAACGGAATGGAGCGTTACGGCACTGGCACCCGGAGACACACCGGAAAGCCGTGCCATCAACGAGGCGCTGGGACTCACTCCCATGTCCGGGGACCTGGGGAGCAGCACACTGCTTCGAAAGGCTGATAATGTATTCTGGTACCCTGCCGAGGTGGATGTCTCAATACGACCGGGGTGGTTCTGGCATGCCAGTGAAAACAGCCAGGTGAAGGATGTCAGCAAGCTGGCGGAAATTTTTCTCAGTTCGGTGGGACGCAACGCGGTGCTCCTGCTGAACGTCCCTCCCGACAACAGGGGACTGATAACTGATAGTGACATAAAAAGTCTGATGGGCTTAAAGGAGTGGATCGACGGTATGTACGACACTGACCTTCTCAACGGTGCCAGGCCGTATGGCCGTGGTGCCTCCTACGCCATTGACGGTGATAACCGGACCTCATGGAGCCCCCGGCGCGGACGCGTAGCTTCCTTCGTACCGGCCATAGTTGCCACATTCAATGTGGCCATGCTTCAGGAAGATATCAGCA
This sequence comes from uncultured Rikenellaceae bacterium, assembly GCA_963802145.1. Classification (GTDB taxonomy): domain Bacteria; phylum Bacteroidota; class Bacteroidia; order Bacteroidales; family VadinHA17; genus SR-FBR-E99. Next base: position 461,331 of record CAWDHN010000012.1, on the reverse strand, counting down.
GGGGACAGAGGGTTGAGAAGTTCGTCATAGAAGCCCTGTCGGAATCACAATGGGATACAATAGCCACAGGCACAACAATTGGTTATAAGCGTCTTATACGGTTCCCCGAGGTCAAGGCCGATGAGATCAGGCTCACAATAGTCTCATCCAGGGCAAACCCGCATATCAGTACTTTCGCACTGTACAATGCCGAATAAATTGGTACGGTTCTTGTTCCTGTACTGATGAAATAAATAGTTGAGATATGAAAAATTTAGCAATATCAGTCCTTATAATGCTATTTACAATAGCAGCCACGGCACAGGAAGATGTTCCTCTTACAAAGCAGGAGAAGAAAGCTCTCAGACAGGAACAGAAAAAGCAAAATGAAGCAATCATGGCCAGAACTACATCTGAAGCACTCAAATCAGGCCGGTTCGTTATGAAGGCCGACCAGATGAGGGGACGCGGAGGGTACATGATGAGTGTCAATCCCACCACAAACTTCGTGGCGGTAGAGGGAGAAGAGGCATATTTCCAGATGGCGTCAGTGTCAGGCGTTGGCTTTAACGGCCTTGGCGGGGTGACACTGAAGGGCAAGATAACCTCGTTCGAGATGAACCAGGAAAAGAAACACGGTGGATACACCATTATGATAAACACCGTCGGCAACGGAGGCAATCTCACAATAGTGATCAAGGTTAATAAAACCGGCGATATGGCTACTGCATCAGTCTCTTCAAACCATGGAAGCAGGATTGACATGAGCGGTGTCCTCGTACCCTGGACAGGTACCGGGGCACAGATCTATAAAGGCAGGGAGACCTATTGAGGCTGGTGAAGAAATGACGGAAAAATGATCTACCTGCCGCCTTTCCTGAGCGGGTTCGTAAGCCAGTTTCGCTGACGCTCCTCCTCGGCTATGTGAAATATCTCCTTGTTGACGTATTTGATCGATTCCACGGTATAAAGTGCGCGTGGATTGAACAGGTTTATCTGGTCAAGTACCTCCTGAATCATGCTTCTGCGAGCGATGATGTATATCACCGCCACCTCTCCCTCAATGCCCTCTGCCCTGACCGAGGTGACACCGTAGCCCTTCGCCCTGAGATCCTCAATAAGCTTCGTGGCATCCTTGCGGGTTATAACCCTGATCATCTCATGGCCTATGGCCAGCTTTTCCTCAAGGAACATGCCCACAAAGTTGCCGGTGGCGAAACCTGCCGCATAGGCGATGTAACAGGCCCAGTTGTCAAGATCCTGCATGATGCGGCTGATAGCCATGAGCCAGATAAGAACTTCAAAGAACCCCACCACCGGGGCTACCCTCTTCATTCCCTTGGTAACGAAAATGATCCTCAGTGTGCCGAGAGAAACATCGATTATTCGGGCCACAAAGATGAAGAGAGGCAACAGGATATATGTAACTACATCTGAATTAAGTACTTCCATGATGCTAACAAACATTTTTGAACTTGCTAAGTTATGACTATTTTTGAAAAAGATTGCCCCAACACAGAGCCTGATGAAATCACTTAAGATCTTTGCACTGGTTGCATCGCTGATGTTGCCTCTCATTGCCGGAGGGCAGGATAAGAAGCCGTTTTTCAAACCAGGTAAGCGGGCGGACAGGGTTCGTGACGCAGGTCAGGGGCAGGATTCTGCTCTGGTTGCCGGCCAGAGTCCCGATTCGATCCTCATTGAAATACAGCAACAGGACACGGCTCAGGTTGCCGCTCAGGAGCGCGACTCAGTTTTCATTGAAGGTCAGCAGCCTGATTCGGTTCCCATTTCCGGTCACCAAGCTGATTCGTTCCTGATTGCCGGTCACCAGCCTGATTCGGTTCTGACCCTTTTATTCACGGGAGACATCATGGGTCACGACGGCCAGATAGCAGCGGCCCTGAATGACTCGACCGGAACCTATGAATATGACAGTGTATTCAAATATATCTCACCCCTTATTGCCGGCGCTGACGTTGCCATAGGCAACCTCGAAGTCACCCTCGGGGGTGCTCCCTACAAGGGGTACCCTGCCTTCAGCTCACCGGATGCCCTGGCGGTGGCATGCAAAAATGCCGGTTTTGACATACTGGTTACGGCAAACAACCATTCGGCTGACCGCGGAACAAAGGGTCTTGTCCGGACCATCAGGGTACTTGACAGTCTGGACATAAGGCATACAGGCACATGGATAAGCAGCGAGGCAAGAGACAGCCTGTTACCCCTGATGATAAGCCATGACAGCATGCAGCTCGCACTTCTGGGATATACGTACGGAACCAATGGTATAGTGGTGCCACCCCCTGCAATCGTCTCCTATATTGACACCGTCAGGGCAGCCGCGGAAATAAAGAGATCAATTGATGCCGGTGCTGACAAGACAATCATATTCATTCACTGGGGAACGGAATATGACACCCTCCCCGACCTGCAGCAGAAGAAGACGGCTGCTGCCCTCCTGAGAAGCGGCGCTGACATCATCATCGGATCTCATCCGCATGTGATCCAGCCTATGATCGCAGATACGGATTCATGCGGGTACATAAATCCGGTGGTATGGTCAATGGGGAACTTCGTCTCGAACCAGCGCACCCGCAGAAGGGACGGCGGAGCAATGATCAGGCTTGATCTGAAGGTAAGGGGTGACACTGCCTTTATCTCTGATGCCGGTTATGTCCTGACATGGGTCTATACCCCCACCGAAGAGGGCAAACGGAAGTTTTACATACTGCCCTGCGCGGCCTTCGAGAACCTGCCTGAATTCTTCCAGTCTCCCTCACAGTATGAGGCCATGATGGTTTTTATAAGGGATGCCAGAAGGCTTCTTGACAGTTTAAACAAGGGATTCAGGGAGATGACTTACTCACAGGGAAACTGGATCAGGCTGGAGAGAGAGCCCGTATCGCTTAATTAGTATCTTTGCACTGTTTTATACCATGATATGGAGGAATCAACAATACTTCTTGCAGTTACCGCAGTCACCATCGGGTTCATACATACCCTCATCGGACCTGACCACTACCTGCCTTTCATCGTCATGGGAGAGGCGCGCGCATGGAGCATTAAAAAGACAATGTTCATTACCTTCCTCTGCGGGGTGGGACATGTGCTCAGTTCGATTGTCGTTGGATTCATAGGCATAGCGGCAGGACTGTCGATTTCAAAACTTGAGTTCTTTGAATCATTCAGGGGGAACATCGCAGCATGGCTTCTGATTGCTTTCGGCCTCGTTTATATGCTGATCAGCCTGCGCGCACTCTACCGGAAGAAGAAACACCTTCACAAGCATCATCATACCGACGGTACGGATCATGAGCATGAACATGACCACTTCAGCGGCCATTCACATATTCACATTGCCGACAGGAAGAACATGACGCCATGGATACTGTTCCTTATTTTCGTCCTGGGTCCGTGCGAACCGCTCATTCCGATCCTGATGTACCCCGCCGCTGAGAACAACATAAGCGGTGTGATCCTCGTCTCATTGCTCTTCTCTGTTGTCACCATAGCCACCATGATGACGGTTGTGCTTGCCTTCAGGCTCGGCCTGAGCCGGATAAACCTGAGACCGCTCGAACGATATGTCAATGTAATTGCCGGAGCCACAATTGCAGTATCCGGACTTGCCATCCAGGTTCTTGGTCTCTGAGATCATTTTTATTGTTAGTTTTGCCAAAATTTACCAGATGAGTTTCGACTACAACACACAGAGAAAAAGAATGTCCCTGCCGGAATACGGAAGGAACGTTCTTAAAATGATAGAACATATCAAAACCATAAAAGATCCGGAAGAGAGGAGCCGGGCTGCCAAAACCATAATTCAGATCATGGGCAACCTCAATCCGAACCTGAGGGAGGTGACCGACTTCAGGCACAAGCTCTGGGATCATCTTATGATCATCGCCGATTTCGATCTCGATGTTGACTCTCCCTATCCGGCACCTGACCGCGCCAAGCTCGATGCCAAACCCAACAAGGTGCCATACCATAACGGCAACATCAAATATGCCCATTACGGACAGATAGTTCCTGCCCTGATTGAAGCCGCCTCGGCCATGGAAGACGGAGAGGAGAAGGACTATCTGACATCCCTCATTCTCAATCAGATGAAGAAGGATTATCTCACCTGGAACAAGACGCAGGTGGCTGACGACCTGATCATCAGAGACCTGATGGATATGTCAGGCAACCGGCTGAAGGTCCCTGAGAATTTCAAGATGCCCGACGTAAAAGAGCTTCTGGCACAGCCGAAGAGCAAGACCCAGAGCAGGTACCAGGGAAGACCCCAGGACAAATACCAGGGACGGTCAAACAAACAGGGAAAGAAAAAACACAAGAACGGGTATTAACGATTTCAAACCTGAGGCCATGAGCATCAACACTGTAAAAACATATGACGCCCCTCTTCCGGGAGGCCATTACTCCCAGGCTGTTGTCTCCGGAAATGTGATCTTCGTCTCCGGTCAGCTGCCCGTTATTCCTCTGACCGGTGACAAACTGGCCGGGGATATCAGCGACCAGACGCTGCAGGCACTGAAAAACGTGCTCAGCATTGTCATGGCTGCCGGCGGAGATATCACAACGATTGCACGGACAACCATCTATACAACTGACGTAAAGTTCTGGGAAGAGGTCAACAGGGTTTATGCCGATTTCTTCGGTCCGGTACAACCGGCGAGATCAATCATCACCGTGGCAGCCCTTCATCGCGGTTGCCTGGTCGAGATCGAGGCAGTGGCTTTCACTCTCTGAATTGCCACTTTGTCATGTTTATCATCGTGGCCGGCATTTTGCTTATGGGCCAGTATTAAAGTATTCTTATCATGGTGAAAAAGAGAAGTCACGAAGAGAGGCATGATGAATCCATGCCCATGAATGAAACAGATGAAAATCAGACCACTGCAGAGACGGGAACGTCAGGCCAGACAACACCGCCCGGTGACGCTGAGTCTGCAGTGAAGAGCCAGGCCGGGGAGGAAATGATGGGAAAACTGACAGAAATGCAGGACAGGTATCTCCGTCTTTCAGCCGAGTTTGACAATTACAGGAAGAGGACACTCCGTGAAAAGATAGAACTTTCGCAGTCGGGCGGCGAATCGGTGATCAAAAAACTGCTCCCGATAATAGACGACTTTGACAGGGCCATGATCTCGATGCGTGCCACCGAAGACTGCAATGCGGTGAAAGCGGGTCTGGAGCTTATCTATGTCAAAATAAATGATTTCCTGAGGCAGAACGGAGTGAAAGAGATAGAAGCCGTTAATGAACCCTTCAACAGTGACCTCCATGAAGCCGTGACCAGTTTCGCTGTTGAGGATGAAGCCCTGAAAGGAAAGATTATCGAGGTGACACAGAAGGGATATACCCTGAATGAGAAAGTGATCCGCTTCCCAAAGGTGGTAGTGGGCGAATAACAGTATAGTTCTGCACTCAAACATGTCGAAAAGAGACTATTACGAAGTACTGGGCATCAGCAAGGGAGCCTCGAAGGATGAGATAAAGAAGTCCTACCGCAAGCAGGCACTCAAGTATCATCCTGACAAGAACCCGGGCGACAAGGATGCCGAGGAGAAATTCAAGGAGGCAGCCGAGGCTTACGAGGTTCTCAGCAATGATGACAAGAAGGCCCGGTATGACCAGTTCGGGCATGCCGGCATGGGCAACAACATGGGTGGCGGCTTCGGTGGCGGAATGACCATGGAAGACATCTTCTCCTCATTCGGCGATATCTTTGGCGATGCCTTCGGCGGAGCCTTCGGTTCTCGCAGGGGCGGAGGGCGCTCACGAAACGTCAACCGGGGGACGAACCTGAGGATGAAGGTCAGGCTCACCCTCGAAGAGTTTGCCCACGGTGCGGAGAAGAAAGTCAAGGTAAGCAAGTATGTCACCTGCAACACCTGTCACGGCTCCGGTGCAGCCACCGACAACGATGTGACAACATGCACCGCATGCAAGGGTACCGGCCATACCACCAGGGTGATGAACACCATCCTCGGACAGATGCAGACAACAGCCGCCTGCAATGTCTGCGGCGGCGAGGGCAAGGTGATAACGAAAAAATGCCACAAGTGCTACGGCGAGGGCATAACCCAGGCGGAGGAGGTGATACCTCTCTCAATACCTGCAGGACTCGCTCCCGGCATGCAACTGTCGGTTACGGGCAAGGGCAACGCCGCACGCCGTGGCGGCGTCAACGGAGACCTGATAGTGGTCATTGACGAGGAGCCGCATGACCAGCTGGTACGCGAGGGCAATGACCTCATCTTTAATCTTTTCATCAGCATACCCGATGCCATCCTGGGCTCCAGCGTGGAGGTGCCCACCATAGACGGCAAGGTGAGAATCAAGATAGACCCCGGAACACAGGGAGGCAAGATCCTGCGCCTCAGAGGCAAGGGCCTGCCTGACGTGAACGGCTACGGCAAGGGAGACCTGCTCGTTAATGTGAACGTCTGGATCCCTAAGAACCTTAGCAGGGAAGAACAGAAAACCATTGAACAGTACCGCAGCTCGGCGACTTTCACGCCCAGACCCGATGCCGATGACAAGGGGTTCTTCGACAGGGTCAAGAACTACTTTTCATAGCGACGTAAACACTGAATATAAGGGTTGATGCGTGACCGGAGGTACGTATCAGCCTTTTTTTTATATCTTTGAATTTCCCGGACTAGAGACTAAATCGTGGAAAGAAAATGATATTATTTGAAGCACAAAACGTGACAAAACGCTTTGCGACACAGACAGCACTTGACGGTGTCAGCATAAGCGTCCCTGAGAAGAGCATCTATGGACTTCTCGGCCCGAACGGCGCCGGCAAGACGACTCTGATCAGGATAATCAACCAGATAACTGCTCCTGACAGCGGCTCACTGTTTATCAACGGCCGCCCGCTCAAGCCTGCCGATGTGCATAACATCGGATACCTGCCTGAAGAGCGGGGCCTCTACAAGAAGATGAAGGTGGGCGAACAGGCCCTTTACCTGGCCCAGCTAAAGGGGCTCAGCCATGCAGAAGCCATGCGCCGCCTCAAATACTGGTTCAAAAAACTGGAGATAACCGGCTGGTGGGACAAGAAGGTGGAGGAGCTGTCAAAAGGGATGCAGCAGAAGGTGCAGTTCGTGACAACAGTGCTGCATGAGCCGCAGCTGCTCATCTTCGATGAACCCTTCACAGGTTTTGACCCGATAAACGTCAAACAGATAAAGGATGAGATACTCTTCCTGAGGGACCGTGGGGCAACAATCATCTTCTCAACCCATAACATGAGCTCTGTGGAGGAGCTGTGTGACAATATCACCCTGATCAACAAGGCTAATACAATACTTGAGGGGAGCGTTGAAAAGATACGCAGCGAATGGGCAGCAAATGAATACGACATTGTTTTTGCCGGAGAGGTAACACCGTCAGGCAACGGTCAATTCTCCGTCGTGAGTACAACCTTCGGGGAAGGGAAGACCGCAGTGCGCATCAAGGCTGCGGAATCAGCAGATACAAACGGAATAATAGGGGCCATGACCACCGCAGGCAAGGTTGTATCATTTAATCCGTCACTCCCGTCAATGAATGAGATATTCATCAGGGTTGTGGAAAAAAAGAACAAGGAAGCTGCAAAAAACTGAGCCATGAACAAAATATCATTAATAATCCGCAGGGAGTACATAACCAGGGTTCGCAAGAAGTCATTCATCGTAATGACCCTGCTGACACCGTTCCTGTTTGCAATGATCTTCGTTATCCCGGCACTTGTCATGTCAAATGAAGACAAGGATTTCAAGAAGATCGCCGTCATCGAGGACGGAGCCGACCTCTTCACCAACGTGATCCCTGACACCAAAGACACTGATTTCGAGTATCTTACAGGCGTTAAAGTAGATGACATCAAGAACAACTTCGCTGAGCTGGGCTATTACGGCGTGCTGTACATTTCACCCCAGGTAATCACCACACCAAACGCCATTCAGCTTATATCCAGGCAACAGCCGCCGATAGGCCTTCTTGACCATATCTCAGGTTCCCTCGAGAAGGAGATTGAGAAACAGAAACTCCTGGCATACAACATCGAAAACCTCGATGAGATCCTCAAAACAATAAACACGAGTGTCAGGATCCAGACCATAAAGATTGATGAGACAGGCAGCGCCAGGGAGACAAGCACAGGCATATCAATGGCCCTTGCATATATAAGCGGATTCCTGATGTACATGCTGGTATTCATGTTCGGTTCCATGGTGATGCGCGGCGTGATAGAGGAGAAGACCAACCGAATTGTGGAGGTGATAGTATCATCGGTCAAGCCCGTTCAGCTCATGCTTGGAAAAATCATTGGCGTTGCGCTCGTCGGGCTCACCCAGTTCGGACTCTGGATATTTCTCACCCTGGCCATAGTCACGGTGGTTAAGACAACCGTGCTTCCTGACGCCACCATGGAACAGATACAGCAGTTGCCGCAGAGCATGGCCGGGAGCAACCCGGCACTGGAAGGGACGGAAGCAGCAACCATTTCGGCAGAACAGATAACCGAGTTCCAGTCGATGTTTGCCAACGCCATGAACCAGCCGTGGGGACTGATCATTTTCTGTTTCGTCTTCTATTTCATCACCGGGTACCTGCTCTACGCCTCGCTCTTTGCAGCGATAGGATCGGCGGTCGACAACGAGACGGAGACACAGCAGTTCATGCTGCCGGTAACCATACCTATAATACTCGGACTGATAGTGGCCATGGGAACAATGCAGAACCCCGAGAGCTCTCTCTCATTCTGGTTCTCAATAATTCCTCTCACCTCACCTATCGTGATGGTGGCCCGTATTCCATTTGACGTCCCGGCCTGGGAGATAGCGCTTTCGATGGCCCTGATGATAGTGACAATTATCGGAAGCGTATGGATGGCAGCAAAGATATACCGCACCGGCATTCTGATGTACGGGAAGAAGTCATCCTACAAGGAAATATGGAAGTGGCTGACATACAAAGGATAAACAGGAACTGACATGCCGAAGATATTGGTCATAGATGACGAAAGGTCAATCAGGAACACCCTGAAGGATGTACTTGAATACGAAAAATATGAGGTCGATCTCGCAGAGGAGGGACCTGAAGGCATAGAGCGTTTCTCGCAGGGATCATATGATGCTGTCCTGTGTGACATCAAGATGGCGAAGATGGATGGTATTGAAGTCCTGCAGAAACTGCAGGAGCTGTCAACGGATGTGCCTGTCATAATGATCTCAGGTCACGGGAACATTGACACGGCTGTTGACGCCATCAGGAAGGGAGCATTTGATTTCCTGGAGAAGCCGCTTGATCTTAACCGTCTGCTGATCACCATCCGCAACGCCCTTGAAAGAGGTTCGCTCATCTCCCAGACCAAGGTCCTGAAGAAACAGGTAAGCAAGAAATTTGAAATTGTAGGTTCTTCCAGGGCCATTAAGACTGTCAAGGATATGATTGACAGAGTTGCTCCCACGGAAGCGCGTGTGCTCATAACAGGGGCCAACGGCACCGGCAAGGAGCTTGTCGCCCACCAGATACATGAAAAGAGCAACCGCTCCAGGGGACCCTTTGTGGAGGTCAACTGCGCCGCCATACCCTCGGAGCTGATCGAAAGTGAGCTCTTCGGGCATGAAAAGGGATCGTTTACCTCGGCCATCAAACAGCGCATCGGGAAATTTGAACAGGCCACCGGCGGAACCATCTTCCTCGACGAGGTGGGTGACATGAGCCTGGCGGCGCAGGCCAAGGTGCTGAGGGCGCTGCAGGAGAGCAAGATAACACGGGTGGGCTCCGACAAGGACATTCATGTAGACGTCAGGGTCATTGCCGCAACCAACAAGAACATAAGGGATGAGATTGACCGCAACACCTTCCGCGAGGACCTCTACCACCGTCTGAGCGTCATACTGATCCATGTGCCCACCCTCAACGAGAGAAGTGATGACATCCCTCTCCTGGCCGACCACTTCAACACCCTCATCTGCGGTGAATACGGCATGGGAAAGAAGAAGATAAAACCGGATGCCATCAACGAGTTGCAGAAGATAAAGTGGACCGGCAACATAAGGGAGTTCAGGAATGTTCTGGAACGCCTTATCATCCTCTGTCCCGAGGAGATCACGGGCAGGGATGTGGTGGCTTATGCTCATCCCGTCTCAGGATTCGGAGAGATATGAGAAAGAGGAACGGAATAATAATACCGGCCCTGTCACTGTTGTTTGTACTTGCCCTATCCCCGGGCTGTGACAGGAGTGACAGGGAGGGGATACCTGTCTCATTCAATGACGGATGGATGTTTATCAGGCAGGACTCCGCCATATCTGACCAGATCCTCCCGGGTAACATCCCGAATAACAAATGGGAGGAGGTCACTCTTCCCCATTCGGCTTTTATTGAGCCCCTTGTCGTATCAGGCAGCCAGTGGACAGGTATCTGCTGGTACAGGAAGCTTTACAGGGCAGACAGGAGGCATCGTAACCGGAACACCGGTCTGTTATTTGACGGTGCAATGAATGACGCCATCATCTATCTGAACGGCGTCGAGATCGACCGGCACACCGGGGGTTATCTGCCGTTCTATGTCAGCCTGACTAATGACCTTAATTACGGCAGGGAGAACGAGATTCTTGTCAGGCTCGACAACAGGGAGAATCCTTCCATCCCTCCGGGCAAACCGCTTGCGGAGCTCGATTTTCTGTATTACAGCGGCCTCTACCGTAACGTGAGTCTCTATGTGACTGACAAGCTTCACATCACCTCCCCGGTAGAATCTCATGCCCTGTTCGGAGGGGGAATAATCACCGGAGTGCGTGATCTGAGCCGCGATGCTGCCACCCTCACCGTTTCGGTTCATGTGAGCAATGATGACCACATTCCGCGTTCATTCCACATGAAGAATACACTGCTTGATGCAGCCGGCCTTGACGTCGCCTCATCGCGTTCCGAGCTCGTGGAGCTGGAACCGGGGCAGAGCAAGCGCCTGATGACGAAGATAATCGTCATGCAACCTGCACTCTGGTCGCCTGACAAGCCGTTCCTCTATACATTGCAGACCGAGCTGCTGTCAGACAAAGGCGTCATTGACAAGAGGGAGACACGCACCGGCATAAGATCGGTGAGAATAACACCTGACAGGGGGCTGGTATTGAACGGAGATCCTGTGACAATTACTGGTACTAACAGGCACCAGGAATATCCGTACATAGGATATGCTCTCTCCGACGAAGCCAGCTACCGTGATGCAGTCAAGATCAGGGAGGCGGGTTTCAACCTCGTCCGTTGTTCACACTACCCGCCTTCCCCGGCATTTCTCGATGCCTGTGACGAGATCGGACTGATGGTCATCAATGCCATCCCCGGATGGCAGTTCATCGGTGATTCGCTCTTCAGGGAGGCCTCGGTACGCAACACACGCCAGATGTGCCGCCGTGACCGCAATCATCCCTCGGTAATAATGTGGGAAGCGTCGCTTGACGAGACCCTCATGCCATACAGCTTCCTCACCAGCCTCCATGAGACTGTCAAGGAGGAGCTCCCTTATGGCAACAACTATACCTGCAGCTGGATGGATACCATTTGTGATGTCTTTATTCCTGCAAGGCAGCACGCCACAGCTCCCGGTTACTGGAAGGGCTACAGCAAGAGCAAACCTCTCTTTATCTCCGAGTACGGTGACTGGGAGTACTATGCAAATAATGCGGGATTCAACCAGACGGAGTTCAATGACCTGGCTCCCGGGGAGAGGAGCTCAAGGCAAATGCGCGGTGCAGGAGACCGTCAGATGCTGCAGCAGGCATATAACTTCCAGGAAGCCCATAACGACAACCTCCACGGTCCTGCTTTCGGCGACGCCAGCTGGCTCATGTTCGACTACAACAGGGGTAACGCCCCCGATATAGAAGCCTCGGGCATTATGGATATCTTCAGGATCCCGAAGTTCGCCTGGTGGTTCTACCGGAGCCAGACAGAAGTGGGCCCGGTTTGTTTCATAGCCCATCATAACCTCCCGTCGTCAGGCAACACGGTGAGGGTATTCAGCAACGCCGACAGCGTGCAGCTTTTCCGTAATGACACTCTGATTGCCATACAGGGTCCCGACAGTGACCCCACATCGGTGAACCTGAAACATCCTCCCTTTACCTTTACCCTGCCGGGTTATGCGCCCGGCACCCTGAGGGCAGTCGGACTAAGAAAAGGAGCTGAGGTTATCACGCACAGTGTCACTACTGCCGGGCCGCCGGCAGCACTTCGGCTCTTTGCCGACTTCAGCAACAAGACGCTGAAGGCCGGCGGATCGGATGTCATTTTTATCTATGCCACCATTGTTGACTCCCTGGGCAATGCGGTACATAATGCCGACTCACTGGTAGAATTCTCGGTAAGGGGAAACGGAGAGCTGATAGGTCATAACCCCGCGAGAGCTGAAGCCGGAGTGGCTTCAATACTGCTAAGGGCCGGCCCCAACCCCGGGAAAATAATGATCAGGGCACTCTCGGGTGAGAAGGCTGAGGCTGAGATAATGATCGAGTCAAGGAGATGACGCCGGATCTGCTCCGGCTGCTCAGAATCTAAAAAGGAGATGATGCCGGGGGATGTTCCGGCTGATCAGAACCTGAAGTAGATAAACGGCTGCACGACATCCGTCCCCACCTTGTGGAGCAGAAGCACCACACCTATAGCAACCAGGAACTTGACAACCAGCGGGAGCCTGATGAAGAGACCCCTGTATGCCTCCTTGGTGGTTACCGGAAGGAAGTGAAGGATGTATCCTGATACGATCAGTACTATCACAGGCAGGTAGGCCATGATGACCATCCCGTAGTCTCCGGGGGTGAACGATGTGAAGATCTGCGTCAGCATCATCCCTGCCTCCTCCATGGTTCCCGCCCTGAAGAATATCCATGCGAAGCTGACGAAGTTGAAGGTGAGAATGATGCCTGCTATGCGTGCCGCACGCGTCTTTCTCCTTACACCACGGAAGAGCCACTGCCATATCCTGTCTGCCACGAGAGCGGCTCCGTGCAACCCACCCCATATCACAAACCGGATGGCGGCGCCATGCCACAACCCCCCGAGCAGCATGGTGATCATCAGGTTGATGCCCGTACGCACAGGACCTTTCCTGTTGCCCCCGAGCGGGATATAGAGATAATCCTTGAGCCACCGGGAGAGGGATATATGCCATCGCTTCCAGAAATCAGCGATATTGGCAGCCTTGTATGGTGAGTTGAAATTGAGGGGAAGCCTGAATCCCATCAGCATCGCCACGCCGATGGCTATGTCGGTGTATCCCGAGAAGTCGCAATAGATCTGAAGCCCGTATCCGTAAACGGCCATGAGGTTCTCAAAACCCGAGAAGATCGCCGGAGTCTCAAACACCCTGTCAATGAACCCCGCAGAGATGAAGTCCGAAATCAGCATCTTCTTTACCAGGCCCTGAAGTATGAGGAAGAGTCCGTACCCGAATTCATTGCGGCTGATCGTATACTCTCCCCTCATCTGGGGTATGAATTCGGAGGCTCTCACGATAGGACCGGCAACAAGCTGGGGAAAGAATGTCAGGTAAAAGGCAAAGTCGACAAAGTTCCTTTCCGGCGCCATTCGCCCGCGATAGACGTCGATACTGTAACTCAGTGCCTGAAAGGTGAAGAATGAAATGCCCACCGGCAGCACAATGGTATTGACATTAAAAGAGGTTCCGAAGAGGCTGTTAGACCATGCTGAAAAGATGTCATGAGCGACAAATGCCGTATCAAAGAGTGAGTTTACCGATTCGGTGATGAATCCCGCGTACTTGAAGTATGAGAGGAAGCCAAGCAGCAGTACGATGTTGGTCACCAGCCAGAACCGTTTCCCGGATTTGCGCTCACTCCTGCCGGTCATCAGGGCCGTCATGTAGGTCAGGAGAGTGGTAAGCAGCAGCAGTATTATGAAGAGGCCTCCGACCCGGTAGTAGAAGTAAAGGCTTACCAGCAGGAGCCATGTATGGCACATCGCTCTCTTCTTATGCATAAGCGCAAAGCCGGCCATCACCACAAGGAAGAAGATCCAGAAACCCGTTGTGGTGAAAATGAATGTCTGGAGCGGGTGGTACTTCAGCAGATAGAGGAGCCAGCCTCCTCCTTCATCTTCCGGCCCGGACATGGCAACGCTCTCATCGTCATCCGTGGCGATATTCTGCAGCGAGGCAGCGGTGCTGTCTGCGGCCGCTGACTCTGCTGTCGCCGCTCCGTCAAAAATGGTATCGGCGGTGGCGGCGGCCTGATCAGGAGTAACGGCCGCCGATGCTCGGGCAATCAGAAGGTCAGCGTAAATCCTTGCGGCCAATGTGTCTGCACCGTCATTGGAGAGGTGGGTGAGGTCACGGGAGGCCAGTGGCGGCACCTTTTGAAACCATTTAAGGATCGAGCCGCGTCCGCCCATAGACTCCCATGCATCCCAGAAAATGGCACCGCTCCTCGCGGCGGCTTTCATCTGCGCATCCCTTATGGCCCTGATGTTAGGGAAGTACCTTATGGTGTCACTTACCCTGAGTGCCATATCGGTCACACTAACCAGCACCACCGGAACGCCTCCGGAGGCTTGCTTAAGGTATTCGATCTGCTTGACCAGGCCCTCCTCATAATAGTGATACTCGCTTCTTACATTCCTGACCACGTTAAGGCCAAACTGCAGAAAGATTATATCAGGTTTAAGTTTTTCCAGGCACCCTTCAATCCCCCTGATGTCAGTCATAACAAACTCGAGTCCGGCGCTTCCGCGTACCGGGACATTGTCAATGATCACTCCTTCATCGCTCTCCAGGCTCAGACCGTATATATCCGGGGAGTTGCGGCCGGTAAATTCAACGGTGATATCGGATATTGAAGGCAGAGGCACGGTGTATTCCAGGGGCCCTTCGCCCATCTGCAACATCGCGAAATCCACCAGTTTGCTACCCGATCTGATACCGACAAGTATGGTATCGTAATTGTTACCGTAAAAAATCCTCAGCTTATCGTATTCCGATACGGAAGCATCGGCACCGGGGACAGGATTTATCTTTACCGAGGCAAAAGAGCGTGTTTCAAGCGAATCGCCGGGTGGTGTGAATCGGGAAATGGCGAGCATCGGTCCCATTCTGTTATGGGCAATCGAGCCTTTCCGGTAATCGAGCAGCGTATACCTCTTCCAGTTTGATGACGACCTGACAACCCAGGAGCGTGTATACATCACCGGCATGACCGGAGAGATAAGCCCCGGGCCTGTCCCGCCTCCCTCCTCCCTGAGCTGCCTCCTGAGCAAAGAAGTGACACGGTCGCCCTCAACCTGGGAGTCGCCGTAATAGAGTATCCTCACCTGGCGGCCCTTTGCCAGCGAGTCCCTCAGAGCGTCACCCGGATAATAGGGGGCTGCCACGGTGACGGCCGGCAAATCCGGGTCAGAAACAGCCGGCGGACTTTCATGCGCGGCGGTGTCAGCCACCGGTGTCTCATTTACAGTGGTGTCACTGAAGAGTTCATCGTGAGTGACCGTATCATGTGCAAGGGTATCATCGGATGATTCATGAAATAACGTGCCCCTCCCCGACCTCTGATAAGTGATCGCGAGACTCAGAACAAAGAGCGTCAGAACGACGGCAAGCAGAAAAAGCAGAATTCTGCCGGGGCGCATATTCAATTATTAATCAGCTTTTTTTCCTGATCCTCAGCTTCTGGCCAACCTGAATCCTGGAAGCGTCAGAAATGTTATTCAGTTTCATTATCTCAGTGGCAGTCACACCGTCAAACTTCTTGGCGATGTCCCATACCGTGTCACCGGTTCTGACGGTATATAATTCAAAGTCCCCGTCGGAAGAGGAGGATACGGATGTGTTTGCGGCAGGGGTCACTGAGACCCCTGTGGCTGCAGCGGTAACCTTCCCCTCCAGCTTCTGCTTTTCGGTGAAGCTCATTGAATTGATTTTACTGTACCTGTCGACCTTGGCCGGATCGACATAGATGGTGAGTTTCTGTCCGATCCTTATTGTGTTACGGTAAATGTTGTTCCAGTATCGCAGGTCCGACAGGCCTACATCATACCATTCGGAGATGTAACCCAGGTTATCGCCATCCTTCACCACATAGGTAAGGGCTGTCCTTCCCTTGACCTCGGGCGGGCTATAGGCCGACTGTGTTGTAGCAGTGGTCTGGTTGACCCTGGTGAGGTACTGCTCCTTCCGGTAGCCGGTGATGGTGTCAGTCATGGCAATGAATTCTCCGAGTTTGTCAACCGGAAGGGTGATGGCACTGGGCTTGCTCTTTCCGGGAACCAGCCCGGTGCGATACTGCGGGTTCATGGCCCTGATCTCCGCCAGCGGCAGGCTGAGTACGGCGGCAATCTGCTCAAGGTGAATATCCTGCGAGACCATCACAGTGTCTACTGCCAGTGGCAGGTCGATCTGAACCGGAGTGATATTGTGCTCGCGGTAATAGTTCATTGCATAGGTAGCAGCCACATACTGCGGAATATAGCCGCGGGTCTCGCGGGGCAGACGATAGTATATCTCCCAGTAATCCTTCCGGTTGTCTGACCGGCGTATCGCCTTGTTGACGTTTCCCGGGCCGCAGTTATAGGCTGCAATAACCAGTATCCAGTCGTTGTAGATGCCATAGAGGTCTTTCAGGTACCTGGCGGCGGCATGGGTTGCCTTCACCGGGTCACGGCGCTCATCTACCACCGAGTTGATTGTAAGACCGTACATGCGGCCCGTGCTGTACATGAACTGCCAGAGACCCGTAGCTCCTACCCGGCTTACGGCGTTGGGATTGAGGGCGGATTCAATGACCGCCATATATTTCAGCTCCACAGGCAGGCCGTAGAAATCAAAAATATCCTCTATCATCGGGAAATAGTAATCCTGCAGCCCCAGCATGACCTGGAACCTGTCGACCTTACGCTCGGTATAGACGTGGATGTGGCTTCTGATGATATTGTTGTAGGGAAGGAGTATGACTGAATTGATCCTGCCGATGCGGTCCTTGTAAACAGAGTCTGAAAACTCCGTTATGATCGAGTCAGCCGGAGATGTGTCGGCCCTGGCAACTGACATCTGGATGAACCAGTTATTCAGGAGACTGTCCAGATCACGCTCAATGCGCTCGGTGGAATCGTCATTTTTTATTATGATGGTATCATTGACAGCAGAAGCAGAAAGTGGCAAAAGGGTTATAAAAAGAGGCAGGATTATTGTTTTAAGATTCATCTTCATCATTTTTTAGAAATTCTTCGTAATGGAAACCATTATTCCGGGTGTTATGCCGGCAAAGGTAGCGGTAACCGGGAGGAACGATGCCTTCAGGTCATCACTGATATCGTAGTCAAAGAGGCTGGCATCAACGTGGGCATCCAGGATGGTCAGCAGGTACCATGCCGCAATGCCAATATAAGAGAGGTCGCGGTATCTGCGATAGTAATCCACGCCGTTAAGCAGCGATGTCTTCACCCACGCCTCGTTTGACGGGTCGTATGTCTCGGGATAGAGGACGGGGTCATACGTTGAGGGATCCTGGTTAACCAGCAGATCCAGGTAACTGTCGGTCTCGGGTATGATATCCGTGAAATCCTGGTAAGCGGTGATGAATGTGTTGTAGTTCTGCGTGTTGAAGGTGACTGCATAACCCAGCGCTCCAAACCCGGCATAGACAATAGGCACTTTCCAGTACTTGCGGTTGTATATCTGGCCCAGGCCGGGAAGAGCAGCTGCATACATGGTCGATCTGACCGGCTCAATAGTATACCTTCTGACTCTCTCTTTCCTGACTGGAATAGTGTCCTGGGCCTGTGTGCCGCAGGTCATTACCGATGATAAAAAAAAGAAGAATGCTATTTTGCTGAACAGCTCCAAAGGGCAAACCTTTTACGTTTGCCGGCAAATATAACTATTTACCTGCTAAGTTTATCGAGCAATGCGATTATGCGTTCCATCTCATCGCTGTCACCGAACGGGATGACGATTTTGCCCCGGCCCTTTTCATTGATGCGGAACTGCACCTCCGACCGGAAGAGGGTGCTTAGCTGCCGGGCCAGCTCCTCGTATTCGGTGCTGAGCCTCTTTCTCTTCTCAACCTTCACCGGATCTCTCGAGGGTGTACCCTGGAGGTGACGTACCAGCTCCTCCGTAGCCCTTACGGAGAGGTCTTCCTGAATGATATGATAGAAGACGTTAATCTGTTTGGCCGGGTCCTCGATATTGACGAGGGTACGAGCATGACCCATGGAGAGATTCCTGTTGCGTATGCCCAGCTGTATCTCCGCTGGAAGCCTCAGCAGGCGCATGTAGTTCGCCACCGTCGAACGCTGCTTGCCCACCCTGTCGCTGAGCTGCTCCTGGGTGAGGCTGCACTCTTCAATAAGACGCTGGTAGGTGATTGCCACCTCGATGGCATCAAGATCCTCCCTCTGAATATTTTCCACCAGGGCCATCTCCAGCATCGCAGTGTCATCGGCAGTGCGGATGTATGCCGGAACGTGTGTCAGGCCGGCCATGCGAGCGGCGCGCAGCCTTCTTTCACCGGCGATGAGCTGGTAACGGCCTTCACCTGTCTCCCTGACGGTGAGGGGCACCACTATACCCACCTGGCGTATGGAGGCTGCGAGTTCTTCAAGCGACTGGCTGTCAAAACGGGTGCGCGGCTGAAAAGGGTTGCCGTCAATGGAGTTGATATCTATCTGGAGATTGGCCTCAACCTTTTTCTCCAGCACCTCTTTCTCAACACCATCAATCAGGGCGCCGAGGCCTCTGCCCAGGGGGCTCTTTTTGGCTGTGTTCATAACGCGGATAAACGTATTATTGGTTCTTCTGCCTGGCCTCTACCCTGTCGAGCAACTCGCGGGCCAGGCTGAGATAATTGACCGTACCCCGTGATTCTGCATCGTAGAGTATGGCGGGCTGCCCGTAACTGGGAGCCTCTGACAGCTTAACATTGCGCTGTATGATCGTATTGAAGACCATCTGCTGGAAATGACGCGTGACCTCATCCACCACCTGGTTCGCAAGTCGGAGACGCGAGTCATACATCGTCAGAAGAAAACCTTCGATCTCAAGGACCGGGTTAAGGTTGGTCTGAATGATCTTGATGGTGTTGAGCAGCTTGCCGAGCCCCTCCAGCGCAAAATACTCGCACTGCACAGGTATAATCACCGAATCGGCGGCAGTGAGTGCATTGACGGTCAGCAAACCGAGCGACGGGGAGCAATCGATGAGAATATAATCGTAATCGGCAGAGATAACCGCGAGAACCTTCTTAAGGGTCTTCTCTCTCTCAGGCCTCTCGAGCATCTCTATCTCGGCTCCCACCAGGTCAATGTTTGAAGGGATGACCGACAGGTTGTCTATGCCGCATGCCATTATCGCCTCGCGTGGGTTTACCCCGTCAATCAGGCAGTCATATATGGTGACCTTCACCTGCTTGCTGTCAATGCCCACGCCTGATGTGGCGTTCGACTGCGGGTCGGCATCAACAATAAGTACCTTCTTTTCAAGCGCTGCCAGGCTTGCGGCCAGATTGATTGCCGTAGTCGTCTTCCCTACCCCTCCCTTCTGATTGGCCAGTGCTATTATCCTTGACATATGATCCCTTTTTTCCTTAAATTAATGAGCTTCAAATTTACTACTAATGGCTATCCCGGAAAGCCGGCCATGCATGTTCTTGTAAACATTTGGCCCGGGTTTATTAACACGTTTTCAACAGCGGGAAGACCGCAAAAGCGATCAGTTGCGGGTCAGCGGAGAGACAGTGATCTCATAGAGCCTGGGCCAGTATTTGCCCGTGACGAAGAGGCGTCTGTTAACTGCATCCCAGGCGATGCCGTTAAGCACGTCGGTCTCCTGTGAACGCTCCTCACGGGGCAGCAGGTTATTAAGTTCGACATACCCAAGCACCTTCCCTGACAGCGGATCAATGCGTGCTATCCTGTCTGTCTGCCATATGTTTGCCCAGAGTTCCCCGTCAATCATCTCGAGCTCGTTAAGGTTATCCACCATCCCCTTATTGTCCCATACTTCAACCGAAGAGAGGACATTGAACTCCGGATCGAGAAACCATATCACATTGGTTCCGTCACTCATCACCAGGCTGTCGCCCATGGTCGTCAGACCCCATCCCTGGGTCTGGTAATATATCCTGCTGACCTGTTTAAGGGTCGATTTGTCGTATACAAAGCCCACTTTGGTTGTCCATGTGAGCTGATAGATGCGGTCACCGAGCAGTGCCACACCCTCTCCGAAGAGAGAGCCGTCGAGATTGACCTGGCTCACCACCTTGCCTGTCACGGCCTCCACCTTCCTCAGCGATGATTCACCCTGTTGCCCTGTGCCTTCATAGAAGAAGCCGCTGTCATAAACCAGTCCCTGCGTATAGGCCCGCCTGTCATGCGGATAGCTCCTGACAACGCGGTAACGGTAAGTCACCGGGGTGATATCTGACAGGAGCGTAACGAAGAGTGCCACTGTCTGAGGTTTTGACGATGATGAGTATGCCACGGCCCGCAGGGATATCCTGCCCGGAATGCCTGCCGGGTCGAGCTCTGCCTCAGCCGGCAGGGTGAAGAGAGTCTTCCTCAGGGAGCCGTCGACCCATAGCTGTACGGAGTCAACCCTTGTCTGGCCTGCCGCCTGTGCAACGGAAAAGACTATCCTGTCAGAGCATGACAACATTGAGTTATCGGCAGGGGCAAGCACTTCAATAAGCCTCTTCGACGGACGGGTGTCAGCCGCGGCCTCATCTCCGGCAGTGACGGCGGTCTTATCAATTCCCTTACCCGGGGAGCCAGAGCAGGAGATCATTGAAATAATCACGAGCAGGAAGAGGAAGAGAGGGATTTGCGATTTGCGATTTGCGATTTGCGAATGGGTTGAGCAAAGCGGGATTTGCGATTTGCGATTTGCGATTTGCGAATGGGTTGAGCAAAGCGGGATTTGCGATTTGCGATTTGCGATTTGCGAATGGGTTGAGCAAAGCGGTGATTTGCCGATTTGCGATTTGCGATTTGCGAATGGGAATTGCCGATATGTTTGAATAGCTGCTTCATCGGGGCGATATTATTTCTTACCGAACAGGCTGAAACGCCGCGTCTTGATCGCACGCATTGCCTGCTCCTCTCTCTCCGACCACGGATCGATCATGTTCAGCACCTCGCCCCAGCCCGGGAAGCCTCCTACATTCTTGTCGTCAATGAAAATGTCAACATTTACCTTGCGTGGCGTATCTTCTGTCCACAGCTCCTCCGGGTAGTTTTTGTTCACGGCATAGAACTCAATGCCGTTCTGCCTGCAGTAGTCGACCGCCTCCTTCAGCTCCCTGCCGGTGCGGAATGTCCAGAGAATGAGCAGCGCACCTCTCTTCTGAAGCTCCTTCAGGGTGATGAAGGCAAAAAGCATCTCCTTGCCGATGGCAGGGTAGTCGTGCTCAACAACTGTACCGTCAAAGTCAACCGCTATCTTTATATTTGTCAGATCCCTCATAATCCAGATGCAAAAATAAACAAATATAGTTGTCCGGAATATTGTAATTTAGCTCCACCTCTCAAAGAGTCATGATAAAACACATTCCCAATACCCTTACACTGCTGAACCTGGTCTCAGGTTTCGCTGCAACTATCTATGCAATAAAAGGTTATAATGATTATGCGGCATTCTGCATCATGGCCGGCATGATCCTCGATTTTTCCGACGGATTTGCGGCGCGACTGCTGAAGGCATATTCCGACATTGGGAAAGACCTCGACAGCCTTGCTGATGTGGTCACCTTCGGCATTGCCCCCGGTGCCATCGTCCTTAACCTGCTCTCTTCAGCCGGTATGGAATTTGTGCCGGCCTTTGCCATTGCTGCCCTTATACCTGCCGCCTCGGCTTTGCGGCTTGCCAAATTCAACAATGACACCACCCAGTCGACCTCCTTCAGGGGCCTGGCTACGCCGGGGAGTGCATTCATCGTTGTATCGGTCGTAATAGCCTCGGCATACACCGGCTATCCCGTCTTTGACACGCTGACCGGGTCACCGTGGTTCGCCGGCCTGATGTCACTCTTCCTTGCCGTGATGATGCTGATCAATATGCGTATGTTTTCGCTCAAGTTCTCCAGCCTGGGATGGAAGGGTAACGAGGAGCGGTGGCTCTTTGCCGGGGTTATTGTTCTGCTGTTCCTGATCTTCAGGCTCGCCTCGCTGCCGATGATCATGGCAGCCTATATAATCATATCAGTGGTCTTTAACCTGGCCGGTCGCCGGGAGACTCCTCCCTCCGGGGTGTAGCTGCCCGCTGCTTAGTACATATGGTCCTCTCCCGACATCTCTTCGGCAGTGATATTCTTTCTGTTTATTGATCTCCAGGCATACCAGATGTATGCCACCACAAAGGGGATTATAAATGAGACATAGAACATAGTCCTGAGGGTAAACTGGCTTGATGATGCCCTTTGCAGTGTCAGGGAGCTCTGCAGTTCAGCCGATGAAGGGTAGAAGGCCGTCTCGCCGTAACCGGCCAAGAAGAAGAGTGCCATTACCACCGGCACGGTGCCGAAGCCTGCGTACCACACTGCCCTGCGGGAATTCTTCACAATTCCCAGCCATAATGAGACGAGCACCAGCACCACACCACCCGCAAACAGGATTAGGGTTACGGGGCTTCCGACAAGGTTGTGGAGGTAGTGGTACTGCACCAGGGTCACATTGCCTGTCACACCGTCGGCCCTGTAACCCTTTCCGAGAAGGATAAGGGCTGTAAAAGAGAGGAAGAACAGTAGAAAAGGAACTGCGTTTCTCACCAGCGCCCTTTTTATCGAAACTCCAAGGTCTGCATCTTCAACAGAGTTATTCAGGTACATCAGGCCCAGCACCCTTGCAAGAAAGAGAACCGCCAGTCCGAGCAGGAGGTTGACAGGATTTGTCAGAGCCTCAAGACCATGCCATCCTGATCCCCAGGTCACGCTGTTGAAGAGGTCAAGCGTAAAGTCCGATCCCGTAAAGAAGGTTGCGACGGCCACCCCTATCAGGAATGGACCGAGGGAGCCATTGATCAAGAGGAAGGCGTCAAAGACGCCTGTGCCGAAAACGTTTGACGGTTTTGACCGGAACTCGTATGCCACAGCCTGTATGATGAAGCTGAAGAGAATTGCCATCCAGACCCAGTATGCCCCGCCGAAGCTGGTGGCATAGAAGAGCGGGAATGAGGCAAAGAAGGCTCCGCCGAAGGTGACAAGGGTAGTGAACGTGAACTCCCATTTGCGGCCGAGGGCATTGACCATCATCTTCCGCTGCATGTCATTGCGCGGCAGCGAAAAGATAAACGACTGGCCTCCCTGAACGAACATCAGGAAAACGAGAAGACCGGCAAGGAGTGATATAATCATCCACCAGTAGTCTTGCAGGAATGCGTGTGATATCATCGGTGTCATGGTTACTCCTCCTGGTGTTTGGGACCTGTTTTGATCTGTTTTGCCATAATGGATACCTCTGCAATCAGCAGTGCGGTGAAGAGGACTGCGAAGAGCCAGAAGGTTGTCTGCACGGCTCCCGCGCTGATGTTCGATACGGCCACACTGACCGGCATCAGGTTCTGTATTATCCATGGTTGCCGGCCCATCTCGGTCACTATCCATCCGAGCTCGCTGGCAAGGTAAGCCAGAGGTATCGAGAAGAGGGCCATCCAGAGGAACCAGCGGTTTTGTTCAAGCGTCATCTTTCGTGAGAAGTAGATGGCAAGTATGAATAGCAGCATGAAGAAAAAACCGAGTCCCACCATGATGCGGAAACTGTAAAATGTTACCGGTACTGACGGTATCACCTGCCATGGGTGCTCAAAGTAGCTGTATCCGAAGTACCTGAAGTAGTTTTCGGTGAAATCCTTGTCCTTGAATTTGGCTGCCAGCAGAGACATCGATTCGGTGTCTCCCATCTCCTTTGCCATTTTATAGTCGGTAAGCACCTGGCGGGCATAGGTTCCGCGCTCCATCATCTCACTCACTGAGATGATGCCACGCTCAGGGTTTCCGTTGACGAGATCCTTGATACCCGGCACATAACCCTCAGCCTTCCCCGTAGTCATTATGGAGAGCAGTTCAGGCACCTCTATCTTCAGCTTTATGTCGTGGACCTTCTTTTCTCCTATTCGTTCCCCGCTGTCTGTCAACGCCCCTATAACCGTCAGTCCGGCATCGCTCCTGCCTTCATAGAGAGCCTCCATGGCGGCAAACTTCACGGGCTGCACCTTTGCGATGGTGCGTGCCGAAGTATCTCCGGTAAAGGCCACCAGCAGCGATGATACGAGACCGAAGATGCCGGCAATGAGAATGCTCCTTTTGGCCAGGAGTTCCTCCCTGCGGCGTATGAGAAACCATGAGCTGATGCCGACGACAAACACCGAAGCCAGGACAAACCCGGAGGTGACAGTGTGGAAGAACTTGTCTATGGCGACGGGGTTCAGCACAACCTCCCTGAAGCTGGCCATCTCGTTGCGGGCGGTGTCAGGATTAAAGACCATGCCCACGGGATTCTCCATCCATGCGTTGGCCACAAGGATCCACAGGGCCGAGAGATTGGCCCCGATGGCGACCAGCCATGTGGAGGCAAGGTGAAACCTTTTGCTCACCTTGTTCCATCCGAAGAACATCACCGCCACGAAAGTCGACTCGAGGAAGAAGGCCAGGATGCCTTCGATCGCCAGCGGAGCACCGAAGATGTCGCCAACGAACCAGGAGTAGTTCGACCAGTTGGTGCCGAACTCAAATTCGAGGATGATGCCGGTAGCCACCCCTATGGCGAAGTTGATGCCGAAGAGGGTCATCCAGAACTTTGTGATCCTCTTCCATGCCACATCACCGGTACGCACATAGATAGTCTCCATGAACGCGAGGATGAAGGAGAGACCAAGGGTGAGAGGCACGAACAGCCAGTGGTAGATGGCGGTGAGTGCAAATTGCCCCCTTGACCAGTTTACCAGTGATAGATCGATATTTTCAATCATGATGTCATTTATTTCCTGTTAGTTGTTCCAAGACGTAGTCGCTGCGCTCCTCGTCAGAGCTGAAGTTTGTTTTAAGAAAATCGGGGAAGAAGAAGAGTTTAAGGATGAGAAACATGATAAAGAGTTTGATAAGGATGATGACCCATACCCTGTTGCCCCACCACGACATGTTACGGAACCCGTCATAATAGAACCCTGCAATCTTGCCAATGGCAGATCCTATTCCTGCCATCACTTCTTTGCTCCTTTGCCCCTGGTCTCCCCGGCTTCCCCGGTTTCCCTGACCTCAGTGTTTTCACGGGCCGCTTTTGTCTCCCCGGCCTCCTTGTTTTCACGGGCCGCTTTTGTCTCCCCGGCCTCCTTTGCCTCCCTGGTCTCCCTTACCTCCGTGCTTTCCCTGGCCTCTTTGCCGAAGCCGGAGGTCAGCTTGCGCACAGGCCCGAAGTTATAGAAGAACTCACGGGCAAAAACCCTCAGTGCGGTATATGCAGGCACGGCCACGATCATCCCGACAATGCCCGCGAAACTTCCCACTGCCATGATGACAAGGAAGATTTCAATGGGATGGGCATTGACGCTCCGTGAATATATCATGGGCTGAATCAGGTTATTGTCTATGATCTGGGTACAGGCAATAACTATGACCATATAGATGATCAGGAGCCAAATTACAGGGTAGCCTGCCGTTGTCACGGCTGTCGCCACACCCATCAGCACGGCAACTGAGCCGCCCAGCCAGGGACCCAGATACGGTATCACATTGAAGATCCCTACCAGGAGCCCCATCACCAGGGCCTGATGGAAAGGAAATCCTACTATCGTCATGCCGATGGTGATGTTGATAAGCACAATGGACGACTGTAGAATAATACCTATAAAATACCTTATCAGGAGTTGCTTGATGGAGTGCAGGACATTCCGTATCCGTGCCTCATACTGATCCGGAACCATGACCATCACCGTCTCCTTGAAAAGTCCCTCATCCTTGAGGAAGAAGAATGACAGGAAGGTTATTGCAACAAATGCAACGACGAACCTGCTGATCACCGTGACGATATTGCCTGCAAAATCGGTGATTGATGAAGGGTTGAGAATATTGGTGATTGTTGTGACCGCAATGTCATACAGGGTCTTGTCTGCGGGCATGTCACGGTAAATCTTCCTTATCACCGTATCAAGCTTGTCGAGCTGGTCACGAAGACCCTGTACGATTGACCCTGCATCAAAACCTGAAAGCGCATCGAGCTGCCGGGCAATGAGAGGGATAAATATCATGAAAAAGAGAGCCAGCAGGCCGTAAAGCAAAACCAGGGTAAGCAGGGAACTCAACACCCTGGGGAATTTGAGTTTCCAAACCCTGATACTGTTCAGCAAATCCACAACAGGCCTCCCGATCAGTGAAATAACACCTGCTATCAGGATGTAGGCAAAGATGCTGCGGAAATACCAAAAGAGGTATACCAGCAAAGCCAGGCCTATAAGTATCAGTATATTGCGCAGAGTTGTGTTCATCAGGTTTCAGGGTCAGGTAATAAAATCATGCTCCCGCAGGTATTGGCTAAAACTCCTTTCATCAAATTTAAAAAGAATTCCCGGTTATACAATCGTTTTATATCAAATGCCATTATGTCATGCCATATTTTATTTATTGTGCCATTATGGCATACATTCAGGATCGGCATAGTGATTGCAATATTACCTGTGAAAATGACAAATATGTTTAACATAATTAAAAAGGAGGTTGCTATGTTACCTATGATTACAAGAAGGAATTACAAACCGCTCACACTGTCGGATTTCTTCAATGAGGACTTCTTCCCGGCATTCAACAGGAATGCCAGCAGTCTGCCTGCAGTAAATATCAGGGAAGACGAGAAGGGATTTTATCTTGAGCTTGCCGTTCCCGGCATGAACAAGAAGGATCTGCGCATCGAGGTTAAGGATGATGTTCTGACCATCTCCGCGGAGCACAAGGAAGAGCAGCAGGACGATCTGGAAGGATACAGGCGCAGGGAGTTCAGTTACAGTTCATTCTGCCGCAGCTTTTATCTGCCTGAGGATGTCAACGGTGAAAAGATCGGTGCCAACTACAGGGATGGTATCCTGAGCGTTGAGATCCCGAAGCTCGAGGAAGAGAAGAAGAAGGAAAAAATCCGTTCGATCAGCATCTCGTAATTGCGGGACAGCCATCGGCAAACTGAGAGACGCCCCGGACGGGGTCACAAGAGAGTGACATCCCTGACGGCGGAATAGCAGAGAGGCGCCCCATCAGGCGCATAACAGAGAGAAGCCCCTGACGGGGCACATAAGAGAGACGCCCCGGAAAGGGCGTCTCTCTATTTTATTTACTGTGCTTTTGTAATCAGGCCTCTGCCTTCACGGCCATCAGCTCGCGTGCAAACCGCTCGCCATAGCTGACGAGTTCTTTTTCCTTATCGTTCCCGGGCACGAACTTATATGCTGCTGGCGACTCAAAGAATCTTAGCTTAAGGTTCTTAAGCATCTCAGCGATGAGTACCGGGGCCTCTCCGCTCCATCCGTAGGAGCCGAATGAGCCTGCCAGCTTTCCCCTGTCGCGCAGCGGGCTTACCATCGCCGCAAGCTTGTATACCTGCAGCAGGGTGTTCTGGTTGATCGTCGGCGACCCCACAATGATGCCGTCTGCTATTGTCAGCTTAGAGTCTATCTCCCCAACATCCGCCGTTTCAATATCCATTACCTCAGCCACAACATTATTTATCTCCGAGACACCCCTGGCAATAAGTTCAGCCATCTCCCTGGTGTAACCGTAGGCGGAAACATAAGTTATAAGCACCCTCTTTTCTTCAGATTCTTCCGTAAGCTTAAGATAGGCTGATGCCAGGTCATGTGTATCATCAACGATCTTCTTCCATCCTTTCCTGAGGATAGGACCGTGACCGGTGGCAATCATTGAAATATCAAGCGGCCTGATCTTTTCAATGGCCTTTATCATGAATTTGCTGTAAGGTTTCAGGATCACATCAAAATAATACCTGAAATCTTCACTGTAGTCTCCCGCAAGGTCGTCAAACATCTCCTCATTGCAGTAATGTGCTCCGAACGAGTCGCATGTAAAAAGTATCCTGTCTTCAACCAGCCACGTATAGATACTGTCAGGCCAGTGAAGGTTCGGGGCGGAGATAAACTTCAGTGTCTTGTTTCCGAGGTCCAGCGTGTCTCCATCCTTTACGACCAGCGATTTAAACGGCCGGTTGACTATGTCTGAAAGGTACCTTATGGCATTGCCGCTGCCAACGACAACCGCTGAAGGCGCCAGGTCAAGAAGCTGACGCATCGCCCCTGAATGATCAGGCTCCGTGTGGTCAAGCACTATGTATGCAATGTCAGCCGGGTCAGTGACCCTCCTGAGTTTGCTGAGGTATGTATCACTGAACTTCTCCTTGGCCGTCTCGATGACGGTTTTCTTCTCAGCATTGATGAAATAGGAATTGTAGGTGGTGCCGTGATCAGTATGCATCACGATATCAAATGTTTTAATATCAGGATCAAGCACTCCTATCCACTTCACGTCGGGTGTCAGATCCAGTATTTTTGTATCTTCTTTCATATCCGGTATATTATAAAACCCTGGCAAGGATTGTCCTGCTTGCCCTCACCTGGTCAAACATTTCCACGTCAACCTCCGTTCCTGTGGGAAGGAAAATGTCTACCCGTGATCCGAACTTGATGAACCCAAGCTCGTCACCCTGATGCACCTTCTCTCCCCTTTTCGAGTAAGTGACAATGCGTCGGGCAACCGCCCCGGCAACCTGTCTTATAAGGATCCCTGTGCCGTTATCAGATGTAACAACTATCGTGCTCCTTTCGTTCAGTTCAGACGATTTCGGGCTGCGGGCATGATATTTTTTGCCGGGCTGGTAGTGGGTATATGATACGGTCCCTGAAATAGGGTAACGGTTGCTGTGCATGTTGAAGGGTGACATGAAGATCGATATCTGCAGCCTGTTGTCCTTGAAATACTCATTTTCAAATGTCTCCTCTATCACTACTATCTTGCCGTCTGCCGGAGCGTAGATCAGAAGCGGGTCGGGCTCTACAGGTCTTGCCGGAGTACGGAAGAACATCACTATAAAGGCAAAGAAAAGCAGTGATGCGACAACAGCGGCATAATGCCAGAGTGTCGGACCTTGCCAGATGAGCCAGGCCGCAACGTTCAGTGCGGCGAGCAGCACAAAGACTCCGAAGATAATCCTGTATCCTTCCTTATGTATTTTGAATTTTCTTAACATCATGGTCATACAGAGACTGCAAGATATAGATAAACCAGCGGAAATGCCACTACCACGCTGTCAAACCGGTCGAGAAAGCCACCGTGGCCGGGCAATATCGTCCCGGAGTCCTTCAGCCCCAGGCTCCGCTTCAGCATCGACTCCAGCAGGTCGCCCAGGGTGCCGGCCACGGATATGATCACAGCTATGATCATCCACCCCACAGTGTCTGCCACACCGAGCCATCCGGAGATCAGACGCGCAACAATCAGGGTCAGTATCATCCCGCCGAAGAAACCCTCCCACGACTTCTTCGGTGAGATCCGCTCGAAGAGACGGTGCTTTCCTATTGATGACCCCACGAGGTAGGCCCCGGTATCATTGGTCCACAACAAAAGAAAGAACCCTATCAGAATCCCGGGAGAAAATTGAATGCCACCCATGGAAACCAGCGGCTCGAGGCCCGCCCTGCCAAATGCGGCGAAGGGAAACATCGAGAAGGGCACAGCGGTATAGATGATTGAAAACAGTGTATGGGCAAGCGAATCAAACGGTCTCTCCACCTTCCTGAAGAGTTCTATCCCCATCACTACCGATATCACGGGTATCATCAGCAGGAACCCATCCAGGGGCAGCCATCCGAGAGCGATTATTGTGGAGGTGACATAGAGTATGAAACCGCTGATGATGCCTGTGACAAGCTGAGGCCTGACGCCTGTGCCTCTCACCATGATGTAATACTCGTGCTGTGTCCCGGCAATCATCACCGCCCCCACAATAAAGAAGGAGACAGGATGAAGCCAGAGTCCTCCAAGAACGAGTATAACGATGAAAGCACCGGTAATGGTGCGCCTGATAAGATTTGTCACCTCACAGATCTTTAATTATCTCCTTTGCAATGAGCACGTTATCACGATGGACAAAAACCTCGATCTCACCTATCTTGTAGATGCTGTCGCGCTTGTCTATTGCGACGGCGTCTATGCCGCTGGTCAGAAGACGTTCAACGGCTATCTGGCTTCTGACATCATCCGTGAAGCCGGCTATGGCAACCCACTCATTCTCCATGTTCCACCGGTGATGCGGGAGCTTCCGGCGTTGTTGTGGCTGCCGGGGTTTCAGGCACGTCCTTGATTTCAGGTATTGACGTTATTTCCGGAGCAGGCTTTCCATCGGACAGGTCCCTTGTGTGGTCACCCTTGCGTTTGCCGAAGATACGCTCAAGATCCTCGCTGAAGATCACCTCCTTTTCCAGCAGCTGCTCGGCAAGCTGCCTCAGTCCATCGATGTTGGCGGAGATGACCTCCTTCGCCTTCCCGTATGACTCTTCCACTATCTTTTTGGCCTCACTGTCTATCAGCTCAGCCGTCTTTTCGCTGTAGGGCTTTGTGAATCCGTATTCCGACTGACCCGAGGAATCGTAAAAACTCATATTCCCGACTGCATCTGACATTCCGAAGTAGGCAACCATGGCATACGCCTGTTTGGTCACCTTCTCGAGGTCACTCAGGGCGCCGGTGGAAATTTTCCCAATGACCAGTTCTTCAGCTGCCCTTCCTCCCAGGGCATATGCAAGCTCGTCAAATATATGTTCACGTGTCGATATGGAACGTTCTTCAGGGAGATACCATGCTGCCCCGAGAGCTTTTCCCCTCGGAATGATGGTCACTTTGAGGAGCGGACTGGCATGTTCCAGGAGCCAGCTGACGGTGGCGTGCCCGGCCTCATGGTAGGCAATCGTCCTCTTCTCCTCCATCGATATTATCTTGTTCTTCTTCTCGAGCCCGCCGATGATCCTGTCAACGGCATCGAGGAAATCCTGCTTCTCCACAAACGTCTTGTTACCCCTGGCGGCTATCAGGGCAGCCTCATTGCACACATTGGCGATGTCGGCACCTGAGAAGCCCGGAGTCTGTTTTGCCAGGAAGGCTATGTCAAATCCCTCCTCAAGCTTTATAGGACGAAGGTGCACCTTGAAGATGGCTTCACGCTCCTTGATGTCAGGAAGCTCAACGCTGATCTGGCGGTCAAAACGGCCTGCCCTGAGGAGAGCCTTATCCAGTATGTCTGCCCTGTTTGTAGCTGCAAGGATTATCACCCCGCTGTTGGTCCCGAAGCCGTCCATCTCCGTAAGGAGCTGGTTGAGAGTATTTTCGCGCTCGTCGTTGGCGCCGAAGTTCGGATTGCGGCCGCGGGCACGACCTACGGCATCGATCTCATCAATGAAAACGATACACGGCGCCTTCTCCTTTGCCTGCTTGAAAAGATCCCTGACGCGCGAGGCGCCGACACCGACAAACATCTCCACGAAGTCCGAACCGGAGATGGAGAAGAAGGGTACATTGGCCTCACCGGCAACAGCCTTGGCAAGCAGTGTCTTGCCTGTCCCCGGAGGGCCCACAAGCAGAGCACCCTTGGGTATCTTGCCACCGAGGGAGGTATATTTTTTCGGGTTCTTCAGGAAATCAACTATCTCCATCACCTCGGTCTTGGCCTCCTCAAGACCGGCAACATCGCTGAAGTTGGTCTTTATATGGGTGTCCTTGTCAAATATCTGGGCCTTCGACTTGCCAACGCTGAAGATATTGCCGGCACCTCCGCCGCCACCTCCGCCTGACATGCGACGCATGACATAGATCCACAGCAGGGCGATGATCAGAAACGGAAGTATGACACCCAGGAAGGTGGCCAGGTAATCCTTTCTCTTCTGGTATTCGAGGTAGATGCGATTCTCCTCAGTATATCCGGCCTTGTCCTGGGCCGCAGAAAAGAACTCCTGGAAGAGTTCCACGGTTCCGAAAGTGTGGTAAAATTGCGGCCTTGGGGGCTGCAGCCCAAAGCTACGCTGTTCTGCAAAATCGGGATAACGCCCGCTCTTGAGTGAGTCTGCCTTTATGTAAATCTCAGCCTGTTCCTCATTGATCACGATAACCTTTTCGATGTCGTGATTCATGACCATCTCCTCAACCTCCCTCTGCCCGGCTTTCTGCGTGTACTTGCCTGCAAAGAGGATCTGGAACAGAAGAAATGTCAGCACAAGAATTGCAATGGGCCAACTTGAGTTGAACCATGATTTGGGCTTTTTATCGTTCTTGTCTGACCTGGGAGTCTCCTTGTTCTCTGCCATATATAATTAACCTTTCATTTCTGTTTTGTCCTCGAGCATCGTTACACGGCCGTCAGCCCACAACGATTCGAGGTCGTAAAAGTCCCTGTAAGGCTGCTGAAAAATATGTACGAGAACATCACCGTAATCGAGCAGGACCCATATGCAGTTCTCCCTGCCTTCAATATGATAGGGTTTTCTCCCTGTCTCCTTCCTCACCACATCCTCAACTGACCAGGCAAGCGAATCAACCTGTTTTGTGGATGCGGCGTGACTGATCACGAAGAAGTCGCACATCCTGCTTTCAATTTTTCTCAGATCAATCAGCGCCACCCTCTCTCCCTTTTTCTCAAACAAACCCTTAACAATGCTCTCTGTCATCTGGGTGGCCTCTTTCCCGGCTTTTCTCATCAATAAACTTTTCAGTAATAAACAGTTCCTGTTAACTGCCGCAAAATTACGAACATTTATCCGTATTTTCGTCCGGCTCTAACTCTTTTTACAATAAGGGTGCCAATTTGACCGGTTGGGACAAAAGCGCCGGTTTTACCGTATAGTAACATTGCAAATACCTGTTTACCATGATCATAGGCTCATATGTCAGGCATTATGAAAAAGTGTCATCAACAAATACGGTGGCATTGGCCATGCTTCGTGAGGGAAAGCCTTCGGAAGGCACCGTCATAACGGCATCATTTCAGGATAGCGGGAGGGGACAGCCGGGGAACAGCTGGGAGAGTGAGCCCGGCAGCAACCTGCTGATGAGCGTGATACTGTATCCGGTCATGGTAAAGCCATGGGAGCAGTTTATAATTTCGCGGATGATCTCCCTTGCCGTCCATGACCTGGTGAGCCTCCACACCCCTGATGCCACTATCAAATGGCCCAATGACATTTATGTCAGGGATGACAAAATAGCAGGCATCCTGATTGAGAACAGCATTATGGGAAAAACGCTTGGAAGCACCGTGGCAGGCATTGGACTCAATGTCAACCAGACTGTCTTCAGGAGCGACGCCCCCAACCCGGTCTCACTTGCCTCGGTCACAGGCACGGCTCATGACCTGCCAGCCATTACCGGGAAGCTGACAGAACTGATTGACAGCAGGTACGGCATGATCCTAAGGGGTGAGACAGCCGCTCTTGAGAAGGATTACCAGGAGGTGCTGTACAGAGCAGGCACATGGCACCATTACCGGGATAGCCACGGCGTGTTCGAAGGTCTCATTGACCGAGTGAAACCGGACGGAATGCTGGTGATGCGAAAAAGAAACGGTGAGACCGCGGAGTATGCCTTTAAAGAGGTTGATTACATCCTCTGATCTTGTCATAACCCTTGTAAGACTCAATGGCATCAATCAGGTTGTCAAGGTATCTGCCGGCTGAGTCTCCCACGAGCATCCGCATTATGGGGTTCATATTCACCCCTGCCGTGATGTGAAATGCTGACCTGAAGTTTGTGATATACTCAATCGCCACCTGCACCGTCATTTTTCCGGTAAGAAAAGTCTCCGCATCATAGCTGATCAGCGAATGAGGCAGTGCCTCAGCCAGCGAAGCCGATATTCTGCCTGTCTTGTCGAACCTGAAGCTGCAATGATCTTCCGTCGCCTCCCACTCGGTTATCATACCGTCAGGAACGACTGTCTGCAGGTTGCGCATGTCAGTCAGGAAGGCATACAGATCGCCGTCTCCGCAGGGCACCTCGCCTTTCCTGCTGGTATATGTTGTCATTGGACTCATTATTTTCGACTTCACTCCTTCCCCCACACCGATGGTTCCCTGCGCCACTCCTTAAGTGTTTCCACATCACCCTGTGTGATGTACCCGGAAGCGGCAGCCATATCAACCAGTACGTTGTAATTACTGAGGGTATCGAGCCTGCACCCCTCGGCAGCAAAGGCATCGGTGGCCTTGCTGAAGCCGTAGGTGAATATGGCAATCATCCCCAGCACGTCACATCCGGCTTCACGGAGCACTCTTACAGCCCCCAGGCTGCTTCCACCGGTGGAGATCAGGTCCTCAATAACCACAACCTTCTGCCCTTTCTCATAATATCCTTCAATCTGGTTTCCAAGCCCATGGTCCTTTGCCCCTGACCTCACGTAGATGAAGGGCAGTTGCAGGCTGTCAGCCACCAGGGCGCCGTGAGCTATCGCGCCGGTGGCGACACCGGCTATAAGTCCGGCATCAGGGTATAACTGCCTCACCCTGTCGGCAAAGGCATCCCTTATGAAACCACGTACGGCGGGGAACGAGAGGGTCATGCGATTGTCACAGTAGATGGGCGATCTCCAGCCTGAAGCCCAGGTAAAAGGTTTTGCGGGTTGTAATTTAATTGCTTTAATTTGCAGAAGGTATTCTGCAGTTCTATTTGCTGTATCGTCCATATGTTGAAGTATAAGGTATATTTTGACAACAGGGTAATCACTCTCTCCCCCGAGCCCGACAGGGTGCAAAAATACGCCCTTTTCCATAAATACAACGTGGAGGAGGAACTCTTTGCCCAAATATCACAGTTTGCCCTCAATAATGACATCCCCTCGCTGAATATTTATTCATCCGATATCAACAACCTGTGGAAGGTATTTTCATCATGGTTTACCGTGATTGAGGCTGCCGGCGGACTGATAGGCCATCCCTCCGGGAAATACCTCTTTATCATGCGCTACGGCAGGTGGGATCTGCCCAAGGGCCATATTGAAAAGGGTGAGACTCCCGAGCAGTGTGCCCTCAGGGAGGTGACCGAGGAGTGCAATATTCGCGGCCATTTCATCGAAGGCTCGCTCCCCTCAAGCTATCACACCTATCTCTTTGACAACAAGCCATTTATGAAAAAGACCTGGTGGTTCCGCATGAGCTACAGAGGCGAGATGATCACCGAGCCGCAGGCCGAGGAGGGCATCACCCACGCCGAATGGCTTACACCCCAGGAGATAGCCCGCATCAAGTCAAACACCTTCCAGTCGCTGCTTGACCTGCTGAACTATACCCTCAGGGTATAGTGATCACTTATTGAGATAATCCGAAATTTTTATTGAATCAGGGACGAACATCGAGGCATCGCCGCCATTCTTGATGATGTCACGGACTATGGTTGAGTTTACCGGTGTATGCTCTGTGCTTGTAAGCAGGAATACGGTATCTATCTCAGGAGCCATCTTCCAGTTCATGTGCCCCATAGCCCTTTCATATTCAAAGTCGGCCGCAGTGCGCAGTCCTCTCAGGATATAACGCGCATTGTGCCTCCGGCAGAAATCGACTGTCAGGCCGCTGAACCTGGTGATCTCCACCCTGCTCTCCCCTTCAAAGACCTTCGAGATCATCCTGAGTCTCATTTCAATGCTGAACAGGTTACTCTTTTCCGAATTCTCTCCAACGGCAATAATGACTTTGTCAAACAGCGGCAGGGCTCTTTTTACGAGGGCTTCATGGCCCACGGTAAAGGGATCGAAGGAACCGGGAAAAACGGCAGTTTTATTCATGACAGGCAGTATAACGGTTAGTCAAACTCAATGATTCTTGCATCGGTCACCTTTTGCCGCAGCAGCACATAATCAAGTACGTCCATGATGGTGTCAACATACCTGAACTTCAGGCCGCGGACATACTTTTCATTTATCTCTTCCACATCCTTGCGGTTCTGTTCCGAGAGCACTATCTCCCTGATGCCTGCCCGTTTCGCTGCCAGGATCTTTTCCTTTATCCCGCCCACGGGAAGCACCTTGCCCCTGAGTGTTATCTCACCGGTCATGGCCACATACTTCCTCACCTTTCTCTGGGTGAATGCGGAGGCGACGGAGGCGGCCATGGTTATTCCGGCCGAGGGGCCGTCCTTGGGGATGGCTCCTTCCGGGACGTGCACATGGATATTCCACTTTTCGGAGAATGTTTCGGGAAGGTCAAGCAGCGAGGCATGTGCCTTAAGGTATTCAAGGGCGATCACTGCCGATTCCTTCATCACATCACCCAGGTTGCCGGTTAGGGTCAGGTTGCCCTTGCCCCTGCTGAGGCTTGTCTCCACAAAAAGGATCTCACCGCCGGTGGCTGTCCACGCAAGGCCTGTGACGACACCGGCCTGGTCATTACCGTCGTAGATGTCTTTAAGGTACTTCGGAGGTCCGAGTATCTCCCCCACTTTTTCACTGGTCATCACAGCTTCGGGTGTGTTGTCGAATCCTATCTCCCTGGCCCTGAACCTGACCAGCTTGGCTATCCTCTTGTCAAGCTCCCTGACGCCCGATTCGCGTGTATACTTCTGGATGATATCCTCTATCACCTCGTCAGGAAGGTGGAACTGCTCAGTGGTAACACCATGGGCCTCCAGCTGTTTTGGAATGAGATGCCTGACGGCTATCTCCCTCTTCTCCTCAACCAGGTAACCGGTAATCTCTATCAGTTCCATCCTGTCACGGAGGGCAGGAGTGACCGTTGCCAGGGTATTGGCCGTTGCAATGAAGAGCACCTTCGAGAGGTCAAACTCCATCTCAAGGAAATTATCGTAGAAATGTGTATTCTGTTCCGGGTCGAGCACCTCGAGCAACGCCGAGGAGGGATCGCCCCTGAAATCCTGCCCCACCTTGTCGATCTCATCGAGGATGAACACCGGGTTTGAGGAGCCTGCCCGGCGTATGTTCTGTACCACCCTTCCCGGCATGGCACCTATGTATGTCTTGCGATGGCCTCTTATCTCAGCCTCGTCATGCAGCCCTCCGAGCGACATGCGTGCGTACTTGCGGTCAAGGGCGCGGGCAACGGATTTGCCAAGCGAGGTCTTACCTACTCCGGGGGGGCCGAAAAGGCACAGTATGGGCGACTTGAGGTCGCCCTTCAGCTTCAGCACAGCCAGGTGCTCGAGTATCCTCTCCTTCACCTCCTCCAGTCCGTAATGGTCTTCATCGAGCACGCGCTGCGCGTTCCTGAGGTCAAGATTATCGGTTGTATACTCATTCCACGGCAGCTCCAGGAGGGTCTGTATATAATTCACCTGCACTGAGTATTCAGCGGCGGCAGGATTAAGCCTGGAGAGTTTGCCGAGCTCACGGCTGAAGACCTTAGCCACATCCTCACTCCACAGTTTCTTCGTTCCCCTGAGACGGAACTCCTCTACCTCCTTCTCGATGGGATTGCCGCCCAGCTCATTCTGGATGGTCTTCATCTGCTGGTGAAGCAGGAACTCACGCTGCTGCTGGTCAATCTCATACTTGACCTTCGACTGAAGCTCATTCTTCAGCTCAAGCAGCTGTATCTCCCGCACCAGGTGTTCCAGCAGCCGCAGTCCGCGCTCCCTGAGCGTGGTTGCCTCAAGCAGCTTCTGCTTATCATTGACGTTGATCTCCGTGTTGGCACAGATATAATTTATGAGATAGGTGCTGTTTTCAATGTTCTTGACTGCGAATGAGGCTTCGGGATTGATATTGGGATTGAGTTTGACGATCTTCACCGACAGGTCCTTGAGAGAGCCTATTATCACCTCGAAGTCTTTCTCGTCCTCACCGCCCCTGGCTTCAGGGATGGCTTTCACCAGTGCAGTCATATATGGTTCTGTCTGCAGGACGTTGATGATTGAGACGCGCCTGCGGCCCTGGATTATTGCCGTAGTGGTTCCGTCAGGCATCTCGAGCAGCTTCACCACCTGACCGAGGGTCCCCACAACGTTCAGGTCGCGGACCTGCGGATCCTCCACCTCAGCATCAAGCTGCGCCACGGCAGCAACCAGCTTGTTGCCGCGGTAGGCCTCACGCACAAGCTGCACCGACTTTGAGCGCCCGACAGCTATGGGTATCACCACTCCCGGAAACAACACCGTATTGCGCAGGGGCAGCAGGGGAACACTCCCCGGTATCTCTACCTCCTCCAGCTCCTGGTCGTCACCGTCAGAAAGAATGGGTATAATCTCCCTCCCCTCGTCAATCAGCTCATGAAATCCGATATTATCCCACTTTCTCAAAACCTTCTTCTCCATACTAAGTAAAACTATGCAAATTTAGTTAATTATATCTTACACCCTCTCTACCTCAGGTTCAGTGGTGCATGCCCTGATAACAAAAAAAAAGCCGCCTTGTTTAAGGCAGCTTCCCTGTGTGTGACGGACCCCTACTTCGATTTCTTGTCGATGTGGTTCTTGTAGCGGCTCATATACTTGTCTACCCTTCCGGCGGTGTCAACAAGCTTCATCTTGCCGGTATAAAACGGATGCGATGTGTTTGATATCTCAAGCTTGATGAGCGGATATTCATTCCCGTCCTCCCATTTGATGGTATCACGTGATGAGGCAGTTGAACGTGTGATAAATGCCGTACCATTTGACATATCCTGAAATACAACCATCCTGTAATTGCTCGGGTGTATACCTTCTTTCATCTTCTGATCTAGTTTGTTACTGTTTTTAAAATCCCTTTCTCAAGGGAGTGCAAAGATAATGAACATTAAGAAAAATACAAAAGCACAGGTAAATATTTTTCAGCTATTGAGTTTCGCCTGCCGTTCCGCCTTGTTCTCCTCCATCTCCAGCTTGTACATTTTGAACGGCAGGGTGTCGTCAATCATGTACCTCATGGTAAGGTGTGTCTTCGCCTTCTGTGCCCCTATGGCCTCATATATTGAGATCATCTTCGGGTTGAAGTCGCCCACCCATGACAGCTCGAGCTCCTTGTAAAACCTCTTCTTCCTGAAGACATGAAAGATCTCGAGGAAGATGGCCGATTCTATCCCGCTGTTCTGGTATGAGGGGTGTACTCCGGCCACCAGCGCCCTGGCCCGTGTCATCTCGTGAGTATATTTATACCAGACGAACCTTATCATGTTCCACAGGTTGAGGCGGCCGTTGAAATGCTTTATGATCTGGTTAAGGTCCGGAAAGATGACAAAGAATGCCACTGGCTTGTCATTATGATATGCAAACCAGATCAGCTCGGGATCAAGGAATGCCTTTGCCTGGCTGAGCGTGGTATTCAGCATGGCCGGGTCAAGCGGGGTAAAATCCTCCTTGAAGACCGACCATGTGGCATTGTATATATCAACCATATCGGCAATGATCTTGTCCTTCCTTTTGTATTCAAAATGTTTGAAGGTGTACCCCGGCCTCTTCGAGATCCACTCCGCGATCTTCATGAACCGTTCCGGGAATACCTCCACGGCCGCCACGTCCTTATGATAGCTGTACTGTTCAAAGTATACCCTGAACCCGTAGTCTTCAAAGTACTGCCTGTAATATTTCTTATTGTAGGGCATGCCGAATCCGGGTTGGGTGAACCCATCCACGAGAAGGCCCCAGTAGTTGTCATTCTCTCCGAAGTTTATCGGACCGTCCATAGCTTTCATGCCTCTCTCGGTGAGCCATTGCCTGGCAGTGTCAAAGAGCATGAATGCCGCCTCGCGCGACTCAATCACTTCATAGAAACCGAAACCGCCTGTAGGCTGTCTGTTTGCCTTTGAACGGATCTCATCGATAAAAGCGGCCACTCTGCCTATAGTCTTGCCCCCGCTGTCGGTGAGGATCCAGCGCGTTGCCACACCATGCCTGAAGGCAGCGTTTCTGGCAGGGTCAAAGACAGACTCGACCTCGCTGTCGAGGGGGCACACCCAGTAGGGGTCTCCCTTGTACAGCCTCTTGGGGAAGTCGATAAACTCCTTCCTGTGCGAAATGGTGGTCACTTCCGTTACTTTCATCTCATTCAGCCTTGTAGGTTAAACCATGACTTGACTCTCTCCATGCCTTCACCGGCATCATCCTTGTGCCTGAACTCATTGGTTCTTCTGTTGTAGCTATAATCTGCACTCCACTCCGAAGCATTCGCCCTGATCTCCCCCAGTGCCCTTATTACCGTCTCAAGCTCTTCGCCGGTCATTGTGGGATGCAGCGAGAGCCTCACCCAGCCGGGTTTTTCAGACAGGTCTCCCCTGTTGATCATCTCGGTGATACGGTGGCTGTGGTCATAGGTAACGTCAAGCAGGAAATGGCCGTAAGTGCCTGCGCAGGCACATCCGCCCCTCACCTGGATCCCGTATCTGTCGCTGAGCAGCTTGACCACCAGGTTATAATGCATACCGTCAATATAAAATGAGATTGCACCAAGCCTCTTCCTGACTTCGGGAGCAAGGATATGAAGCCCCGGTATGGCCGTTAGTCCTTCAAGGGCCCTCTCCACCAGCTCCTCCTCCCTGGCCTTAATATTTGCTGTCCCCATCATCTCCTTGAGCCCGATGGCCAGGGCGGCCCGTATAACCTGGAGAAAACCCGGGGTGCCTCCGTCTTCCCTTGACTCAATACTGTCAACATACTTGTATTCTCCCCAGGGGTTGGTCCAGTCGACGGTGCCGCCGCCCGGCTGGTCCGGCACAGTTGTCTTGTAGAGCGATTTGTCAAAGATCATGATCCCTGACGAACCGGGTCCGCCGAGGAACTTATGCGGTGAGAAGAAGATGGCATCAAGCTTCTCCATACCATCGGCAGGGTGCATGTCAATATCAACATAAGGTGCCGAAGCTGCAAAGTCAATGAAGCAGAGGCCGCCGTTTTCATGCATGATCCGCGCAAGCTTGTGATAGGGGGTAAACACACCTGTCACGTTTGAACATCCGGAGAAGGATCCTATCTTGAACTTCCTCTCCCGGTACTTGTCAAGAGCCTTCTGAAGGTTCCCGGGATCAACGGTAAGGTCCTTTCCCGGCTCTATCATCACAACATCGGCAAGGGTCTCATACCATGATGTCTGGTTTGAGTGATGCTCGATATGAGTTATGAAGACAACCGGGCGCTCGGTATCGCTCAGACAGCGTGCCGTCTTCGGGTAGCTGCATCCCTTGAGTCCGAGTATCCTCTGGAACTTGTTTATCACGGCTGTCATGCCTGCTCCTGCGGCGATAAGCACATCATCCGGACCGGCATTTACGTGCCTCTTGATAATCTCCTGTGCGTGGTGATAGGCCCATGTCATTGCCGAGCCGGTCTCCGAAGTCTCGGTATGGGTGTTGCCTACGAACGGACCGAACGTCGAGACCATCTTGTCTTCTATTGGTCCGTAGAGCCTTCCGCTGGCTATCCAGTCACAGTATATGATCTTCTTCAGGCCGTATGGTGTGGAATACGCCTGGTCTATACCCACTATGTTCCTTCGAAACCGTGTGAAATAATCCTCCAAATGTTGCTTATGCTCAGACATGGTCCACGCTATGTATCAGAAGCCCCAAAGATAATTCTTTTTGATTTCACTGTCAGGGCCGGATGGTTTGCTTCATTTGCCCCGTAAGCTCACTAATGGATGTCAATTATGCGGTGGTCGATAAGGACAAACAGCAGTATCAGCAGGGCAGACCAGATCAGCCAGCTGGCAACGGGGATATATTCGGCAGGCCTGATCTTCATCCTTTTCCACACATA
Source organism: uncultured Rikenellaceae bacterium (assembly GCA_963802145.1). Taxonomy (GTDB): domain Bacteria; phylum Bacteroidota; class Bacteroidia; order Bacteroidales; family VadinHA17; genus SR-FBR-E99. The sequence goes on along the minus strand of CAWDHN010000012.1, from coordinate 419,635 downwards.
ATAGATAAGGAATACCTTTTCAAGGGAATAGACAATGAATGTGGCCAGGGCCACACCGACAACCCCGTAGGGTTTTATCAGCAACAGGCTCAGGGGGACGTTCACCGCAATCTCAACGGCAGCAACAATCAGTATTACTCTTGTTTTTCTGCGTCCGATCAGGATGGTCTGAGGAAAGACCAGACGCGGAATGATAAGCAGCAGGTAAATCATGAATACGTCGGCGCTGCGGGTGAATTCCGGTGTGAACAGTCGCGGGTAGACCCAGCGTGCCACAAGCATGGTAGCGATAGATAAGGGGAAGAGGTATTTGATGAGCCTGTCAGACCTGTGGCGGAGGGTCACCAGCGCCCCGCGCATCCCCTCCCTGGTGCTGAATAGCGGCAGGAGTGCGTTGCTCAGGCCGTTGGCCAGCAGCAGCACCAGGGGAAACTCCTTCGCCCCGTAGCGGTACATGGCAAAAACACCCGGGTCGGCATATCGGGCTGAGATGATTATGCCGTCAATATACTGAGCCGAACCGCTGATAAGGAAGGTAAGTATCAGAGGCATGCCAACCCTGAGATGCTCCCTGATAAAGTCATACGATACTTTTATTAATGTATAGCGGCGCAGGAGGATGATCAGCCACACCCACCTTATTGCGGTTATGGCGAAGAGACCCCAGATGGCGCTCCGCTCGTCAAACCCTGACACCACCGGTGCCAGAACAAAAAGCATCTGCGCACTGTAGGTGTAAATCCCGTACTGAATGACACGGTGAGGCCTTTTGTTGAGCAGGTATATGTATTCAATCAGTGTAACGGGGTTGCTCAGGAGTATGTACAGAAGCAGCAGGTTGGCATATGGTATCTCCGGCTCAACCCGGGCTGATGCGAGCATGATCTTCACCGGTATTCCCATTGCAAATACCAGAATACTGAAGAAGGTTAAGAGCAGGAAGGCATTGAACAGTTCAGGCGATTTCCGGCCCTCGGCCTCACCATCCTCCCTGAAGGTACGGTTGCGGTTATAGAGGGTCAGGAGCGACTGGATGATGCCTGACACCCAGAAGAAACTAAGGAGGCTGGAGATGAACAGGAACAGTTCCCAGTTGCCGATCTGCGCACGTGACAGGTGACTCTTGGTGAAAACGATACTGATAATGAGGAAGGTGCTGAATCTGAGCAGCTGAATGGCCTGCAATCCCGATATGTTGTCTATGAACTTTAGTTTGGCCAAGCTTTCCCCGTATAGAGTCCTGAACGCTGACAGCCCGCAATAATTGTACCATTGGATTTCAGCACGACTAAGATACTATTTGCGGGATATGATAACAAAATAAAGACAAATATTTGCGGAATGCAATTTTTGCTGTTTCTTTGCAATCCGTAAAACGGTGGTTGTAGCTCAGTTGGTTAGAGCGCCAGATTGTGGATCTGGAGGTCGCCGGTTCGAACCCGGTCTTCCACCCAAACAGTAAAGGCTGTCCGTGAAAACGGTCAGCCTTTGTTTTAAAGGATAAAGCCTGCTTCAGCCGAAGGAAAAATAAAGCTTTTGCCCGGGCGCTAACTGACTGCAGAGCGGTTGTACCTGTACTTCGCTCCCGCAGCCAGGAGTACAACCAGCCCAATGGCTACATACACAAATACCGGTACGGGCACAGGGTCTCCCCCTGCATAGGAATGAAGTCCCGACAGATAATAATTGACACCGAAATAGGTCATCAACACTGAAGCAAATGCAAAGAGCGACAGCAGATTGAAGACATACGTATCCTTCATACCGGGGATCATCCGCGAATGGGTCACAAGAGTGTATACAATAATAGTAATAAGCGACCATGTCTCCTTGGGATCCCATCCCCAGTAACGGCCCCATGATTCATTTGCCCAGATGGCTCCGAGGAATGTCCCGATGGTCAGGAAATAGAGACCGAGGGTAAGTGCCCTGTAGTTTATGACGGTCAGCTCATCTATGACGGAACTGATCCTTTCCCGGTTCTGTGAATTGACAAAGAGCATCATTATCAGCACAATTATGCCAAGTATTGCCCCCAGTCCGAGGAACCCGTAACTGCCGGTAATGACCGACACGTGCAGCGTCAGCCAGTATGACCTCAGCACGGGCACAAGGTTGGTTATCTCCGGATCCATGAAACTCAGGTGAGCCACCATGAGTGTCAGTCCGGCCAGTACAGCCGTGGCTGCCAGTGTCAGAAGTGATTTGCGGCTGAAAATGATGCCGGCAAGAACTGTCACCCATGAGATGAAGAGCATCGACTCATACCCGTTGCTCATTGGCGAATGGCCTGAAATATACCACCTTATTCCCAGTCCCAGTGTGTGAAAAAGGAAGCCGGCGGCAACCAGCCCGGCAAGAATCTTAAGAATCAGGCCGGAGTTTCCTTTCCCCCTTATTATCAGGGTGATGATTGTAAAGATCATTACCAGTCCTGTCATGGCATAGTAAGGAAACAGTCTCTCGAATATCTTCGCCTTGTAGTAGAACAGTTCCGCCTTTATCTTCGTCTCCGACGGGAGATCATAGCCGGCATGGGTGCGCTGGTACTGCCTGATGGCGGTGATAAAATCCTCCGGTGCGACAGCAGCCCGGCCTACGGATGTCACTGTCTGAGTCCACATTGGCACCACGCTGAGCACAAAGAGCGAATCCTCGCTGCTGACATCATGCCTGACGGCATCCCCGGCCATTCCCCAGTGATCGGTGCCGTCACGCAGCGGGAATATGCGCATAAAGTCCCCGCGTGACATCATATAGAATATATTCACACGCTCATCAACCTTTATCACCTCCTTATCGAACCTGCTGCGCTCACTCTCGGCTTTGGCATAGGCCTTCTCGACATAGGCTGACAGCTTATAGCCGCCCCCGTCACCGAAGCTTACAATATCGGAAAATGCAGCCTTCTCGCCCTTCAGCTTCAGCAGCTGGCGGACTTCATCATTCGATACTTTTATCAGGGGCACATCCTGCCAGTGGTAAGAATCGAGCGAGCAGCCAAGAAAGACCTGCATGGGTGAGAGACCGTCAAAGCTGTTCTCCCTCGCAACTTTCCTGAGGATATCACTGCTGATTGTGTAAAGTGGCTTCGTACGTCCCTTCTGGTCCTGGGCAAGCACCTCCCCGAAACGGTCGGCAGCCTCCTTATCAATGACAAGCTTCTGGCTGCGGGCCGGTGCCAGGGAAACCATGAACAGGAGCACCATGGCAGCAACAGGCTTACGGTATCTCGAACTCCAGTAACCTGGTTTGATGGTCCTGAAAGAGGATCTCCGGTTAAAGAGTGAAAGGATGATAAAGAGGAAAAGGAGTCCGTAACCGGTATAAGTGGTATACATTCCTGCCGGATCATGGTTCACTGAAAGTACCGTACCAAGTTCGTCATTGTCATAAGACGACTGATAGAACCGGAAACCGCGGTATTTCAGGATATGGTTCATGTAAATATCATATTGCATTTCCGTGCCGTGGTCAGGGTCATTCAGTGTGACCCTGCTTTTAAATCCTGACGGACTGTTTGAACCGGGGTAGCGTTCTATCATGAAGTCATCAAGCTTCAGGCTGAAGGGCAGGTTAAGAACCCTCCTTCCATAGCTGACCTTTGCGGTCAGGTTGCCGGCACTGCCCTGCCAGGTTGACCTCGATTCGCCGGAATCATCCCACAGGTATACCTTCCGGTCAAACCCGGCTCCCGAGAGAGTGCATTCAATGGCGCCTCCGGGGCCCCGCCCTCCGCCTTCCTCCGAGGGTACAACAATACCGTTCATCGTAAGTTTCTGGGGCATTATTCTGAACCCTCCGACCGTATAGACGATTCCCCTGGCAAGAACAATGAGGGTATCCGGAGGATAAATAACCGTCTGCATGTCCTGCATGCTGGTGGAACGTACCTCTCTCAACGACCTGATAAAGAACTCCGAGTTGTTAGTGAGAATTGTGATTTCAGCGTCAGTGCCAAAACCTACAGACATCTCCCCTATAAGGTCCGTCTCACCTTGTAACAGCACAACGACTTCGCTGCTGACCATATCTGGTGTTATGAGAAATGCTGCCGCGGGGCGCCCGTCGGGCGCATCCTGAACCTGTTTGACTGCACCGGGAAGATACCTGTCAAATGTAAGCGTCACCTCTTCACCTGCAGCCTCAAGTCGTTTTTTGAAATGGCTGTTGCGGCCACCGGTCAGATTGATTGCGCCGGCATGGCTGGCAAGTGACAATCCGTCATGATCACTCAGCTCAAAGGTCAGGCTGCTACCCGAAGATTGGGTCAGGGAGGTTGTCTCACCCTCCCTGATGTGCATTATCCCGTCATAACCTGTATACCTTGTAATGGCAGCTCCGGCGATCATTACAATAAAGGCCGCATGAAACAGCATTACTGTCAGCTTCTCCCTGCGGTAGAGTTTGAAGATAACGATCTGTCCTGCCAGGTTTATCACCAGCAGCAGAAAGAGCAGCTCAAACCAACGTGTGTTATAGACCGTGGATCTGGCCACATCAGCACCGAAGTCGTTCTCGATGAAGGTGGCTGCGGCCATTGCTACGGCCAGCACTATAAACAGAACACCCATCATGGCGGGTGTAAACAAAAACCTTAATATTTTCATGGAATCAATTTGAACACAAAACTATCCTTTTTCGGATATGACCTGCAATTTTTCGCGGTCAAGTATCTTTATTTTACGCGGTGTTGACTGAATGATATTTTCATTCTCCAGTTCACCCATTATCCTTACTACACTTTCCTTGGCCATGTTTGTCATCTCACCAAGCTCCTGACGCGTCAGAACCATCTCATAATCATCAGAATGAAAGATATTATCCGCAAAATAAAGAAGTGCTTCAGCAAGCCTTCCGTGCATCTTCTTCTGGGTAAGATTCAATACCTTGTGATGCATCCGGAATGCCTTATCACTCAGATCTTCAATAAAGCCTACGGCGAAGCCCGGATTTCCGGAGATGATCTTACGGATCACTTCAAAACTTATGAAGCAGGCCTTCACATGGGTGATGGCAGCAACGGAATAACAGTAACGCGAATTGACATGCACACCCGGACCAGCCAGCAGGGTTGAATGCTCGGCCAGGTTTATGATCAGGTTTCTGCCCGAATACCCTTCCATGTATACCTTTGCCAGTCCTGATATCAGAAAAATTGCATTTGATGAGGGAGAACCCTGCTTGATAATTATCTCAGAAGGGTTAAAACTGGCCTCGTACCTGTTCTGGTTGACAATGTCGAGCTCCTCTTTCGAGAGATTCTTGAAATTGGTCCAGCACCTGTTGCAGGCTTCGCAGCTTGAGATGATATTTTCGCTATACATGATAAAAACCCATTTCCGGAGTCAAATGTATCCAGACCCGAATGTAATTTACGAGAAATATAACATATATCATATTCTTTTTTGATTTTTATCAACTCCGGAGCCTGTACTTATCAATCTATTGTGATTGAAATATCAATGATAAACAGAGTGTTGAGACTAAGCGTCTTGTTACCTTTCACCGAATTTAACTCATTAATGAATAACCATATGAAAAATAGATTTAAGATTGTCATTCTGCTTGTTTCAGGCGCCGTGGCAATGGCGTCATGTGAAGGTCCTATGGGGCCGACGGGTGCTGATGGTACCAAGGGTGACAAGGGTGATAAGGGTGATCCGGGAACCACACTTGCCTGTGCCGAATGCCATAACGACAACCAGAAGGTACCTATTTTCTCCGCCCAGTGGAGTACATCGACACATGCAACAGGAGGCAATGCCGGATACGCTAATCGTACCGGCTGTACGCAGTGTCATACCAGCCAGGGATTTCTTGAGTATGTAGCTGAAGGGTCGACGGCTGCAATATCATTGCCAGAAAATCCCAGCCAGATTACCTGCTATACATGTCACAAGATCCACAAGACCTTCTCTGACGACGACTGGGCGCTCACCAAGCCCGGGGCACAGACGCTTGACGTCAAATATGCCGGTGCTGATGTCATATGGGACAAAGGAACCAGCAATCAGTGTGCCTTCTGCCACCAGTCGAGGCCGGTATCTCCTGCACCGACGGTCGGAGGACCAGACTTTGCCATCACCAGTTCGCGTATCGGGCCTCATCACGGACCCAATACCAACCTGATACTTGGCAAGACTCCGTTTGAGCTTCCCGGAACTGCCGTTCCGACAACGAACCCTCACTCTACCAGCAGCGGATGTATCACCTGCCACATGTCAGCACCCTACGGCTACACAGCAGGCGGTCATAACATGGGCGTCATGTATGACAGCCACGGAACCGAGACCAGGTTGCTGACCGGCTGCACTACCTGTCACACAAATGCAACCACCCTGGCAACGATGATTGCCACACTGGAAAGTGATGTCGAAGAGAAAATGGCAACTCTGGAGGCGCAGCTCATTGCAGCCGGAATATACAATCCTGCTACTGAACTTGCCAAAACCGGTACTTTCCCGGCAAATGCCGTGCTGGCTTACCTGAACTACAATACAATCAAGGAAGACCGCAGTAATGGGGCACACAACCCGCAATACATCAAGGTGCTTCTTGACAACTCAATAGCTGCCATGACCACTCTCGGTTATCCGGCTCCTTAGGACAAAAGAAAATAACACCAAAAAAAGAGGGTGCCCGTTGAGACACCCTCTTTTTTTTTCTGTTGAAAGCGCTTATTTTTTAAGCGTTCTCATGTAGTTGACCATACTCCAGATCTCTGTGTCAGGAATTTTTTTGTCGTAAGCAGGCATCTCGCCTCTGCCGAACTTTGTCTGGTAAAACATTTCACCATCGGTATAGGCCTGGAATACAGCGCCCGAAAAGTCACCAGGGAATACTTTTGTCATCCTCCCTTTGGGTCCGTCGCCCAGTCCGGTCTTTCCGTGGCATGAAGCACAATTCTTGTTATAAGCCGTCAGGCCGGCCTTTACAGAGGCATCATCTTTTGCTACAGGATTTGCCATCTTCTTATACTCAGCGGGAATAGTCCATGGCTCTCCTTTTGCCTGCTGTGCATTCATCACCTGGGTGAAAGAGAATGCCAGAAGAGCAGTACCAACAAATAAAACTTTAAATCTCATAATCTTGCTTTTTAAATTTAACTTAAATATATCATTTTTCGTGCCAATTTGAGCAACATCCTTTTAATCACTCTTTTTCAGACCCTCTTTCCTGATCCTGAAAAGGTTAATAATTACATAGGTGTAATGACCCCAGACACCGAGAAGCATCACGGCGAGAGAGATGACCATCCACTTGGGGGCAAGCGTTGACCACAGGCTTCTGTAAACCGGAGAGGTGATCGCCGCTTCAGTGCCCCACCTGACATCTTCCCTTTTTTCCACATTGCCATATAGATAGTGGTCATTGAACCTCCCTATGACTGTCAGGGTACCAAGGCTGTCTCCCGGTATGTCAGCAGGGAATTTCATCCTGAAAGACCCGTTGTCATCGAGCATGCCAGTGCTGACAGGAAGCAGGCTGAACATCCTGGGAACATAAACCCCGATCTCCTCTCCCGTTACCGGCACCGGACCATCACTGGTCTGTGCAGTTGCTTTCAGGGTAACAATTCTCTCCCCCTCTTCCTCGCTGACATTCATTTCAATATCAACATCAAGTATGCTCAGCTCGCCGTAGGTCGCATCCGTAAGGCTGTCTCCATCGAAGAGGGCACTGAAAGGCCATGAGCCGTCCTCGCTTGTGAATAACTGCTGTGAGCCGCCAATGGTCAGGCTTGCATTGCCTGCAGCATCAGTGGACGATTCTCCGAGGAGGGCTTCATTATTGTAAAAACGTATCTTCAGCCCTGGCAGCGGTACCTCACCGCTCTGGGTGATATTGGTCATCTTTACCTGCAGAATTTGCCGTGAATCTGTATCCTTCAGGTAGGTAAAGAGCATATAGGGATTTATCTTAGAGTCCTGAATTTCCGCGGCGGAGAGGTGGCTGCCCGGGAATAAAAGGACGAGAATGAAGAGGGACACATATTTGAATGAAACCTTGCTCATGATACCTTGGGATTTCAGATTTTAAGATTATTCTTCTCTTCGGCTTCTTCCAGCTCGGAAATTGAAATTATAGGCGCCAGCTTTGAAATAATCATAAACAGCATTCCAAATACCGCAACGCCGGCCGCAGTCAGTGACCACTCCACCCATGTAGGGGAGTAGAACAGCCAGTCATGCCTGGTATCCTGAATAGGAAGGAACGGCGTTTCAAGTGTGGGAATGATAATGATATACCTGTTTACCCATAGTGCCAGGAGGGCAATTACGGAAGCTATCGTAATGTTATTGATCGTACGTAACCGGGGAATGGCAATGATGATGATAGGTGTGAGAATTCCAATATAGTTTGCAAAAATGAAGTAGGTTCTGAACTCCGTAAAAAGCTTATCAATCAATATCTTATCCATCTTTACCGAACCATACCATTTAGTCAGGTAGTCACTGAATGTAAAATACCCGAAAAAGGCAGCAATCACAAAGAGTACTATTCCCAGGTTGACGAAATGCTTCAGGGTTATATACTTTTCAAGGTTATAGATCTTTCTGAAGATAGCCATGAGAATTATCAAAAGGCCGACACCTGAAAAGACGGCCGCTATCACGAAGTAGGGTCCGAAGATGGTACTGTGCCATCCGGGCTGAAGGGTGACACCGAAGATCCATGCTAGTACGGAATATACAATAATTGCTATGGCGATAATCATTGCGGCCATGACGTTCCTTGAAAAGGAGAGGATCCTTTTCTGTTTTTCAGTTCCCCGGTACCCCAATGACAAAATCCTGAACATCTTCTTTTTCCACGGGGCAATCTGAAGATTCTCAGCGTCCCTCAGTATGGCAAAGTCTTCGATAAAAGAGACATAGAGGAATATGGCTGCGCCAAACACATCCGTGAGTATTGCAATCACGTCCCATACTATTGGCGACTGTATACGCGGAAAGGCCAGGATATAAGGAATCCTTTCGAGCCGTCCGACACAGAAAAAGATAAAGAATGGTCCGATGGCAAGGGAGATTACCGTTATCAGCTCGGCGAGCCTGATCACGGGGGCTCTCCATGGAGTCTTGAACAGATGGAGGGTACCTGACACTAGGGCACCGGCATAGCTGAGCCCCATGAAAAAGATGAAATTCACAATATAGACGCCCCAGACTACATTGTCGCGCATGCCGGTCACAATATGTCCCTTGTCTATCTGTCTGACCAGTCCGTAAATCCCGAGCAGAAACACGAGCAGCAGGATTCCGAAGACGATATACCAGCTTCTGCTGGTTCTGGCAATCTCCGGGGTCAGGTCCCTGAGAAGTGCCTCTCTGTTTTTCAGGCTCATTTCTTAGTCTTTCCGGGTTTCTTTAAACCACGTGGGTTGTAACGGTTGGTAATTGACTCGTCGAGACCGTCAAAGCCAATTTCGACAGGATACATCCGGTCTACCGGGGGAAGGTAATAAACGGTAGGCATCGTACCGAGCTCCTCCATATGCCTGTAGCCGTGCTTGTCAACCATCAGGGAGGAGAACCTCAATGTCTCCACACCGTTTGTCACAGCGTCTTCATTCAGATCGCCGAAATAAATCACTCCCATGGGGCATGCCTTGACGCATCTCGGGAGCTCATTGATTCTCAACCTGTCAGCGCAGAAAACACATTTCCCGACAGTACCCTCCACAGGAGGCACATTCAGTTCGGGGTCGTACACGTGGTCTGCGGGTAAATCGACCTCCGGATCCTTCCAGTTGAAAACACGTGCGGAATAGGGGCATGCAGTCATGCAGAACTTACACCCGATGCATCTCTTGTTATCAACCAGAACTATACCGTCATCGCGCTTATAGGTAGCCCCGACCGGGCATACACTAACGCACAGTGGACTGTCGCAGTGATAGCATGGCTTAGGAAACCAGTATTTGCTTGCAAGTTCGGAATCCTGAAGCAACTGTATCTTTATCCATTCGTGGTCCCTGGGAAGCATGTGACCCTCCTGGCAGGCGTCAACGCATTTGCGGGCATTTTTGCATTTTGCCAGGTCTATCACCATCACAAATTTCCTGTCAGGAATCCCCTTGTATGATTTTTTAATTTGCTCCCTGGTCTGTGACTTTGCCTTTTTAACGGCTGACCTGTCCACCTCAACGAGTGTTCCGTCGGGAGAAAGCAGCCTGACCATTTCGCCGGATTCCGTTTCAGATGATCCACGTACAGCCGCAGCAGTGCCGGCAACTGCAACTGATCCCAGGCTTAGCCCAACCTTCCTGAGAAACTTTCTGCGTGATGAAGAATCTTTCTCTTTCCTTTCCATATTTATCTTTTTAAACCAGCGGTTGACATGGTCTCTCCAGACAACCACACTCCTGGCCAGGACAAGCAGTCCTGATCAGTGACTTTCCTGCCAGCCGGTGATTATCGACCTGAAGTTGCTGACGGGTGACTTGCCCATCGTGCTGACATAGATATGTATAAACAGGAATATTACGACCAGGAAACCAAGTACTACATGAAACTGGTCCGTAAGAAAAATGCCGCTTTGTCCGAGGAATTTTTTCAGGATGAATTCCGGGAACATCAAGGCCCAGCCGGTAACGAATAACATTGGCACTACAAAATACATCACACCTACATATGACACCTGCTGCAGAGGGTTGAATTTGCGGTCGCTGCCGACAGGAAAAGGTGCTTTCTCACCCTTGAAATATCCGTAACCATAATAGTAACCCTGCTTCCAGAGTCTCTGCCCCAGACCCTTCAGGCTCAGAAGATAGTGCCGGCCGTTGGGCGTGAAAAGATTTCCAAAAAGAAACAGCGTATAATTTATTGTCAGAAGCACACCGCAAACATTATGAATTGCAACAGCCCGCTGGAACTTTACCACAAGGGCATTATCCGGGTCGGAATACAACATGCTGAATCCTGTAACGATCAGGAAGAGACACAGGACTGCATTAATCACGTGCCATAATCTTACCCATACCGGATAGTGATAGAAATTATTGCTCATAAAATCTCTTTACTGGCTTGATTATTATTCTGAATACAGTATGTACCCCTGCTATTGCCAGAACCAGGGCAATGATGATCATACCCGTGAGGGAGATAAATTTACTTCTGTTTGCACCGATCACGTAAGAGTCATTGCTGAAAATTACTCCGTTGACAAAACCATACTGGTCCCGGCTCTCCTTCGATGCATACTTGTAAAGGGTACCCATCAGTATGGAGTTCTGGCTGTGGCAGTCTGTACAGCTTCTTACAGCACTGTCGGCCCGCATCACCTCGTGAGCCACGAGGACACTGTCATTCATACGGGTATGGCAGTCAATGCACCTTACCGCAGCGAGATGTCTGTCGGCATCAGGAAGCCATTCATGTCTGGGCAGCACCATGGTAAGTTCCTTTTCAGTCACCAGACCCATGATATCGGGGTTGCCATGACAGTGAAGGCACATCTCATTGGATTTAAAGATATTATCCCGTCCGCTGCCTGTCTCGCGGGCCAATGGATTGTAATAGTGTGCGTCATGGCACTGCCAGCAGGTAAAAGCACCCTCGGTGGCGGTATAATGAACGCTTTTCTGGAAATCAATGTCTATTTCCTCGAACTTATACTGCGCATAAGTGGGATCATAACCGTGGCAGTCAAGGCAGCCCCAGCTGGTCTCAAAACGCGTCTCTATTGCATGGGGGAAGCTCTTGAATCCTTCACTGTGGCAGTCGAGACAGCTGAAACTCCAGTGGACCGATTGATAAAAAGCATCCTGGCTGATAAAATTGTGCTCAGCCATCAGCTCTTTCCTTGACAATCCGCTGACAGTGTCGGTAATACTGTAAACGAGCTTGCCGTGACACCTCAGGCAATTCTGCTCATTGTCATCAGCGTATTGGCTGAGATCCATTCCTTTTTTCTTCTCTCCCTGAACTGATCCTGTCTCTTGCTGCATCGCTGCGGCCTGAGTGGTGAGGGCTGCCGGCAGAATAATGCAAAGAATAAGGTTTTTGAAAAACATGTTCAGCATGCGCTCTTAGAACCTTACAGTGACGTTAAGACCGATCAGGTATTCACCGTCACCGATACTGTTCTGGTTGTAAACGAAATTATACTGTCCGAGAATATCCTTATAGTTTGCGAAGAACAGCTGGAAAGCATGGGTTGCCGTTCCTATCTCCCATCCGATTGCAAGCTGCGGAGCAGGATTAAACTCTTCATTCTCCTGTTTGTTGAACAGCTGGTCATATTCCGCAATAATACTGTGTGAGCCGGCAAAATTATACCTTGCTCCGGCAGAAATCCCGTAATTGGCGTTTTTATACCCTACCTCCACAGCATTGAACCAGATAAATGTGGGTGCCAGCTGCAGTGAAAACTTCTCACCGAACTTGCGGGCCATCAGTACCTGGGTAAAATAGGAAAGACGGTGGATTTCCCGCCAGTCGTGTGACGGTCCAAATGTGTTCTGATCAAGGAGATTAATTGCCATGTTCCCGTAAAATGTGAGCGAGAGGGGTACAGATCCGGAACTGGTCTGCTGCAGGAATGCATACTTCACGGCAAGATCCTGAGCTAAGTAGTTCTTGGCGGTACCTACGGCAATCATCAGCTTGTCGGTAATTCCGTAATTGAGACCCAGCCTGATATTGGCAGGAGCCCAGAGGCCGAAGAGGTCGTCAATGCCATTGGTAACCGTACCGAACCTGTGGTGAATCTCAAATTCGAGCATACCCTTGAAAGGAGTGGCAACCGTCTGGTTATCTATCAGTATGCTGGTTTCAAAAATTCTTACAGGGTAATCCTGGCTCTCCTGGCTGAATAATGGCACAAATAACAGGGCGAGAATAACTGATGCTATTATCTTTCTCATGGTTTTATTAGTTTATAGGTTCTTACGGTTAATTATTCTGTGCTCCCTGGGATGCCCACAGCATTATCATGTCAGGCGCTGAGATCAGTACTGTGTCAATCTGTATCATCGCTGACCCGAACGCGGTTATTGATGAATGAATGGACAATACCTTGCTTGACGACGGAGTAACAGTGTCAACATTTGCGTACAGCTTATCGTATGTCTTCTCGATGCTCCATGACCCGTGGCAGCCGTTGCAGAACGGGAAAATATCCTGAGAGTAGCTTACTACAAGATCCTCCGGTATCTCTTCTTTCGCCCAGGAGTATTTCTCACATGATGACAGGATAAACAGACCCGCCACAAAAACAGGCAGAAGCAATATCCTTAAAATCCTTTCCTTACGATCCATCTTTCTTAGGTTGTTATTTTAATCACAAATATATTGGAATAAGGGATCACATCCTTTTCAACACAGACATATTTAACTGATATATAGATGTTTCTTGTCAACAGACAAGTTGACATTTATCATTTGCCGGGCTGCTAAATATTATATCCGCAGGAGGCATTGGCTTCTGCGGCCCACCGGCCTTTCAGCTGACCTTGAAAAGGCCAAGCTCCTTCTCCTCAAACCCGGCGATATAGCCTGACCTCATGCTGTTTTCAGAGACAGAGAGGGAGATAAACAGGTCGGCGGAAGCAGCGTAGTCTGCATCACGCTGTGCATCATGCAGTAACAGATATCCCATGATAATATTGGCTGCCATCTCAACCAGGCGGCGTGCATGAAAATCAGTCAGCTCGTTGTTGCCGGCAGAGACCACTGCTGCAACTCTCTTTTCGAAATCGTCAGTGAGGGTTATCAATGTTTTGCGCAGATGTTCCAGTTCGGGCCTGACGTCTCTCTTCTCATATTCGCGGATCTGGGCCAGGTAGCCTCCTGTTGTGACACCCCGGACTGCGGCCACCACCTGAAGCTGCGACGTACCCTCATAAATTGAAGTGATACGGGCATCACGGTAAAGCCGTTCCACCGGAAAATCCTTGATGAACCCGGCTCCGCCATGGACCTGCAGTGCGTCATATGCAATGAGGTTGCACCACTCGCTGCTGATGAGCTTGACCATTGGAGTATAGATGTCTGCCAGCCGGGTAAAGGTCTTCATGTCTTCGCGTTCCTCCTTGCTCAGGGTGCGTTCTCCGGCAATGAATGACCACGCCTTGTATATGTCTACAAATCTTGCAGTCTCATAGAGCAGTGACCTCATGGCTTCCAGCCTGACACGCATCAGTGTCAGCATCTGGTATACTGCCGGGAACTGGTCAATGGTCTTCCCGAACTGCTTCCTCTGGGAGGCGTACCTGACAGCCTCCTCATAGGCAGCCTGGGCTATGCCCACCGACTGTGCACCTACGCCCAGGCGTGCGCCGTTCATCAGCGACATGACATACTTGATCAGTCCCATGCGCCTCTCGCCTATCAGTTTTGCCGGGGCATTGCGAAAAACCAGCTCGCATGTGGGCGAGCCCTTTATGCCCATTTTGTTCTCTATGCGCCTCACCTTCACGGCACCTTCCGCCTTGTCATAGACAAAGAGTGAGAGTCCCCTGCCGTCAGTGGTCCCCTCTTCCGAGCGAGCCAGTACAAGCGATATCTCTGCGTCACCGTTGGTGATAAACCTTTTCACACCGTTGAGAAGCCAAACCCCCTTCTCCTCATCATAATGTGCCTTGAGCTGCACTGCCTGCAGGTCTGATCCGGCATCGGGTTCGGTAAGGTCCATCGCTGCCGTGGCCCCCTTATTGAAACGGGGAAGGAAATCCTCCTTTATATCCTCCGCGGCAAACTCAAGGATTGTCTCTCCGCAGTCCTGCAGCCCCCATATATTTGCAAAACCGGCATCAGCTCTCGAAACCAGTTCGGCAGCCATGACGTAAGGTACCATAGGAAAATTCAGCCCGTCATATTTGCGCGGGAAGTTCATCCCTATCACGCCTGCCCTCGTCAGGGCTTCATGATTCTCCTGCGTGCCCCGCGCATATTGCACGCGGCCCTCTGTCACCCGCGGACCTTCATGGTCAACATCCTCGGCATTGGGAGCTATGACATCGGCGCAGATGGCGCCAACAATCTCAAGGACCTTGCAATAATTGTCCATTGCATCCTCAAAGTCATGAGGAGCATAGTCATACTGATCCTTATCCCGGTAATCCATCTCCTTCAGCCGCACAATCTTCTCCATCATCGGATGGTTCAGGTGGAACCTGAGGTCTTTGTTATCTGTAAAAAAGTTTGCCATCGGATTGATTTTTTCTGTCAGACTGCTGTTATTCTATCTGGCGTTGGTCTTGTAATACTTTATCAGTTTGGGGATTATCTCCGCCACATCGCCGTTGATCACATAATCGGCTATACTGTTTATAGGAGCCATCGGATCATTGTTGATGGCTATGATTTTTCCGCTCTGGTCCATTCCGGCGGTGTGCTGTATCTGGCCTGAGATGCCGCATGCTATATAAAGCTTGGGTCTGACCGTCACCCCTGTCTGCCCCACCTGGCGCTCATGGCCGGCAAAACCGGCGTCTACCGCCGCCCTTGATGCTGCCACCTCGCCACCGAGGACCGACGCCAGCTCATAGAGGAGGCTGAAGTTTTCCTTCGAGCCCATGCCGTAACCACCTGATACCACAATCTGTGCTGACTTGATGTCGACCTTCCGGGCCTCCATATGCCGCTCTATTATTTCTACCGCGAGATCTTCAGGCCTGATGAAGTCAGAGATATTTATCCTCTTCAGCTCTCCCCTGTAATTCTTATTCACGATCTCACGCTTCATCACACCCTCGCGGACCGTAGCCATCTGAGGACGGTGATCCGGATTGATGATCGTGGCGATGATATTCCCTCCGAAGGCAGGCCTTATCTGGTAGAGCAGGTTCCTGTAAGTGGTATCACTCTTTTTGACGTAGTGATCGCCAATTTCGAGAGCGGTGCAATCTGCCGTCAGTCCGCTGTGCAAAGCCGATGATACCCTCGGACCCAGGTCACGGCCGGCGGTGGTGGCCCCCATGAGGGCTATCTGCGGCATCTCCTGCCTGAAAAGCCCTGTTATGACCGAGGTAAACGGAAGGGTACGATAATGCTCGAAGACCGGGTCATCAGCCACATGCACCACATCTGTGCCGTAAGGAAAGAGCTCCTTCTCTATGCCCTCAATGCCGCTGCCAAGGACAACAGCCTCCAGCTTGCAGCCGAGGGTGTTGGCGAGCGACCTGCCTTTGGTAAGCAGCTCGAGGCTTACATCAGCCGGTTTTCCTTCATCAAGCTCACAAAAGACGAATAGACTATTCACAGTAAGTATATTTTATCCGTTAATTAACCAATTGTATGACTGTCAAGCAACTCCCTGACAAGAGATTCAATATCCCTGTCAGCGGCGGTAAGGTGTTTGGACTCTTTCGACTGCAGGATGACATTGTCAATCTCCTTGACCTTTGTAGGTGAGCCTGACAGCCCCAGCTGTTCGGGATCGGCTCCTATGGCATCCACTCCCCATTCGGTTATTTTAATAAACGGACGGCTGGCGGCGATATAATCGGCGCTCTCTGCCTGCAGTTCTGTATCGGTGCGGGCGTACTTGTATCTCATCACCAGGCGGGCATGGCGGTAACGGCAGGCGGGAGCTGTACCGTTAACAGTAACCACCAGTGGCAGAGGGGCGGAGACAGTCTCTACTCCCCTTTCCAGTCTCCTGCGGATAATCAGTCTCTCATTTTCAAAGTGCATCTCCTCGGCATAGGTTACCTGGGGCCATCCGAGCTTCTCGGCAATCTGCGGTCCTACCTGTGCCGTGTCACCGTCTATGGCCTGGCGACCGCCAATGACCAGGTCGGGCGACAGTTTGCGCACAGCCAGGGCAAGAGCATATGATGTAGCCAGTGTGTCCGAGCCGGCGAAAGCCCTGTCGGTGAGCAGCACCCCGTCATCTGCACCGCGGTACAGCCCCTCGCGTATGATCTCCGCCGCCCTGCCGGGTCCCATGGTCAGAACCGTCACTGTCGTGCCCGGATACTGCTCCCTCAGCCGCAGCGCCTGCTCAAGGGCATTCAGATCCTCCGGATTGAATATCGCAGGCAGGACACTCCGGTTTACGGTGCCGTCAGCCTTCATGGCGTCAGGACCAACATTGCGTGTGTCAGGGACCTGCTTGGCAAGTACAACGATCTTAAGTCCGTTCATATCTGTCTCACTTTTGAAGTGGCAAATATAATAATAATTCAATATCACCAAATCGTGGCGGGTCAGTATGCCTGATCCAGTCGAAAGAAATGCCTTTATTATGTCACTGATAATATGCTAAATACCGCCGCATGTCCGACCTCTCCGCCAAACCGTTCGAATTAACAAACTGCTTTTCGTTTTCCGGTGATGCAGTAACAAAAAATAAATTAACTTCGCCCGCCAAACAGGCCATTCTTTTATTTCTCCCATGAAAGGTAAACCCTACGCAGCCCTAGTGCTTGCCATGATTTTCTGGTCATTCTCCTTCGTGTGGTTCAAGATCGCGAACAGGAGTTATGAACCCATCACCATAGTTTTTATCAGGCTCTGTATGGCTATAGTGTTCCTGTCGGCCTTTCTGTGGATTACCGGGAGGTTTACACGTGTCCGCAAGGGTGACCGCAAATACTTCTTCCTTCTGGCGCTGTTTGAGCCTTTCCTCTACTTCCTCGGCGAGAGCTTCGGGCTTACCTATGTCTCGTCCACAGTGGGTTCGGTAATAATTTCGACCATCCCTGTGTTTGCTGTAATATTTGCATTCGTCATCTTCCGGGAAAAGCTGAAGCTTATCAATTACCTCGGAGTGATAGTATCATTTATCGGAGTGCTGATCTTCATCACCAACAGCACCGGAAACATAACCCTGGACCCGAAAGGGCTGGCTCTGATGTTCCTGGCCGTGGTATCAGCCACCGGATACAACATGGTTCTGTTCAGGCTTGCCTCTGACTATGACCCCGTAACAATAGTAAACATCCAGAACATAATTGGTGCGGTGCTCTTCCTGCCAATCTTCATCATCTTCGACCTGAAAGACCTACTGGCAACTGGCATTGTGGCTGAGAGTTTCGGGTCGATAGTGCTTCTGGCAGTCTTCGCCTCGTGCGGGGCCTTTGTTCTCTTCGCCTATGCTTTAAGGCATCTCGGGATATCACGGGCCAACATCTTCAGCAACCTCATCCCGGTCTTCACTGCAGTGCTGGCCTTTTTTATTGTCGGAGACAGGATCACCCTCCGCAACGGTGTTGGAATGATAGTTGTCATCGCCGGACTCTTCCTCTCACAGGCGCGCAAGAAGAGGGCGCCGGTCGTTGATACCGACTTCGCCGGCAGAACAGCCTGACAGTGGCTAGATGATTTAATGCTGCATGAAACAAGGACTGATGCGTGCCTGACAATTCCTTGATAATTGACTTGCGAATGTCTGATGCTGACTGACAATGCCTGATGTTGTCTGAAAATGCCTGACAATGACTGATCCTGACGAAATGCCTGATAATACCTGAATGACCATCTTCCGCGCGCCGTTTTCCCGATAGTGTTATCTTTGTCCTCAAGTTTCCGGAATATGAGGCATCAGGCTCTTTCCCTCCTTCTTCTCTTCACTCTTCTGCCGGTCAGGGGCCAGACCGGCGGCGACAATACCTATGAGTTCCTGAACCTCAGTCACTCGGCCTTCGCCTCGGCCACGGGAGGGATCACGGTCTCGCAGGGCCGCAATGACCTCAGCCTTCCCTATTTCAATCCTGCGCTCCTCAGCGCGTCGATGAACAATGATATCTCCCTCAGTTATTCCACATACTTCGCTGGCATCAATTACGGATATGCTGCATATGCGCGTAACACTGAAACAAGGGGTACATTTGCCGCCGGTGTCAGCTTCATCAGCTACGGCAGCTTCACCGAAGCCGATATTGCCGGCAATATAACCGGCACCTTCAGTGCTGCCGAATATGCCTTTAACATTATATGGTCGTACCGGATTGATACATCATTCACGGTGGGTATCAACATCAAGCCGGTGCTGTCAAACCTCGAGCGATATTTTTCTGCCGGCCTCTGTGCAGATATCGGTGTAGCCTATCATAACCAGAGGCTTCTGCTCGATGCCGGGCTCACCGTCAGGAACGCGGGTCTGCAGCTGAAGAGCTATACCGGACATGGGGGTGAGCCTCTTCCCTTTGAGATCATTGCCGGTGCAACCAAGCGCCTGGCCTATGCGCCTTTCAGCTTCTCCCTCACTGTCAGGCACCTGGAGAAGCCTGACCTTACATATGATTATGATACCGGTGATGATATCCCCGAAGGTGGATTCGGTGAGA
Source organism: uncultured Rikenellaceae bacterium (assembly GCA_963802145.1). Lineage (GTDB taxonomy): Bacteria > Bacteroidota > Bacteroidia > Bacteroidales > VadinHA17 > SR-FBR-E99. The sequence continues at coordinate 400,395 of CAWDHN010000012.1, read as the reverse complement.
ATATCCTTAAACATATGGTATTCGGTGTTGAGATACTCCCCGCCGACGCGTTCTGGATCGGGGCGGGACTCAACTATCAGCGAAGGGCGGAGATGCGTACTGAGCAGCGGACGGGTATGGCAGGCTTCTCGGCAGGGTTCGGGTTCAGGACAAGGGCCTTTGAGCTCTCTTTCGGGCATGAAGCCTTTCACCCGGCGGGAGGATCGAATCACCTTACCCTGACACTCAGGCCTGAACTGATATTTAAAAATTAATTTCCCCTGAACCTTATGACACCCGTTTCGTTTTAACTTAGAAGTCAGAATGAAGAAAAAGAAAAAGATCATTATCACCGTCGACGGCTACTCCTCTTGCGGCAAAAGCACCTTCGCCAAGGCTATCGCTGCGGAGCTGGGTTACCTGTATATCGACTCCGGCGCCATGTACAGGGCAGTGACCCTCTTCTGCCTCCGCAATGGTCTGGTAGACCGAGGGGTAGCGGATGTTAACCGTATCATCAGTGCCCTGCCCCTGATACAAATCTCCTTCCGGCCCGACGGGGAGACGGGATATTTTGAGACATTACTGAACGGAGAGTCGGTTGAGAGAGAACTGCGCGACAGGGCCGTCTCTGACAATGTAAGTGCTATCAGCACCATTGCAGAGGTAAGGTCCAAGCTGGTTGAGCTGCAGCAAGGCATGGGAGCCGGAGGAGGAATTGTGATGGACGGGCGCGATATTGGTACCGTGGTCTTTCCCGATGCCGAACTAAAGATTTTTATGACAGCCACGCCTGAAGTAAGGGCACAGAGGCGATACCTGGAACTGGTGAGCAAAGGTATGCCGGCCGACCTCGACGCCGTGGTGAAAAATATCAATGACCGTGACCGCATAGATTCGTCACGCGAGGTCAGTCCGCTAAGGCAGGCCGATGATGCCGTGGTGCTGGATAACAGTGACATGACTCCCGGGGAACAGATGAAATGGTTCAGGAAGCTTTATAAAAGGAGAATGAATGAAAGTGGACGTTGAGCCTGGATCAGGCTTCTGTTTTGGAGTAGAGAACGCGGTGAGAATAGCCGAGGAGGCCCTCCGGGAAGGAGAAGAGGTCTATTGTCTCGGCGAAATAGTGCACAATGACATTGAGGTAGCACGACTCAGGGAGCTGGGCCTGAAGGTTATCACCCATGATGAATTTGCACAGCTGCATGATACCAAAGTCCTGGTGAGGGCGCACGGCGAACCCCCTTCGACCTATGAAAGAGCCAGGCAAAACAACATCTCCATCATCGATGCCACATGCCCCATCGTCCACTCCATGCAGGAGAAGATAAAACGGGTGGCGGTGATTTCCCGCGAGGAGAAGGGGCAGATAGTGATTTACGGCAAGGAGGGTCATGCCGAAGTGATAGGACTGATGGGAGCGGCAGGTGATAAGGGCATCCTCGTGACCGGTAAACAGGATATAGGAAGGATCGATTTCACCAAGCCTGTCTGGCTCTTTGCCCAGACAACGAGAAGCAAGGCTGAGTATGAGCTGGTGACGGAGATCATAAGGCTAAACCTCGAAAAGGCAGGTAAGGATCACCCGGGTAATGAGCTCAAGGTGCACAACACCATCTGCCGGCAGGTATCTGACCGCGAACCCAGGCTAAGGACCTTTTCCAGGAAGCATGATGTCATCATCTTCGTCAGCGGAAAGAAAAGCTCCAACGGCCGTATGCTTTACGATGTGTGCCGTAAGGAGAACCATCGCTCTCACTTCATCTCGTCAGCAGAGGAGATAAACCCCGGCTGGTTCAAGGATGCTGAGAGTGCAGGAGTATGCGGTGCCACCTCCACCCCGAAGTGGCTTATACATCAGGTGGCTGAAGCTGTCAGGCAGATTGGATATTGTTAAAGGTGCGGATTGGTAATGCACAAAATAATAGTAATTTCGCACTGGTTATAAATAATTTCTACCATGGCGAAAATTAAAAAGATAGGCGTTCTCACATCGGGTGGTGACGCTCCCGGGATGAATGCAGCCATCCGGGCTGTAACCCGCACTGCGATTTACAACGGACTTGAAGTCATCGGGATAAGGCATGGTTACCTGGGTATGGTCAATGCCAATTTCAAGCCGCTGTATGCCCACAGCGTATCCGATACCATCCAGCGCGGAGGGACCATCCTGAAGACAGCGCGCTGCGAAGCCTTCAGGACACCTGAAGGAAGGAAGACGGCCTATGAGAACCTCAGGGCCGCCGGCATTGACGGTGTGGTGGTGATCGGCGGCGATGGCTCTTTCAAGGGCGCCAGTCTCTTCAATGAAGAGTATAATATCCCCTTCGTGGGTGTACCCGGCACCATAGACAATGATATTTTCGGCACCGACTATACCATAGGTTATGACACAGCGCTGAACACCGTTGTGGAAGCCGTTGACAAGATCCGAGATACTGCCAGTGCGATGAACCGTATGTTCTTTGTAGAGGTGATGGGCGCCGAGGCAGGGCATATTGCACTTTACAGCGGCATTGCCAGCGGAGCCGAGGCCATCATCATGCCTGAGATAAAAGGCGATTCGCGGAACATCACCAAGATGATCGAAACCGGCAACAAGAGAAAAAAATCAAGCAATATCATCATTGTGGCCGAAGGCGACGAAGAGGGCGGGGCAATTGCCATTGCCGAGAGACTCAAGCCCGAGCTGAAAGGTTATGAGGTCAGGGTGGCCATCCTGGGACACCTCCAGCGGGGAGGGTCACCGTCAGCCCTCGACCGAGTTAACGCCAGCCGACTGGGGAATGCAGCCGTAGAGGCACTCCTTGACGGACAACAGAGTGTGATGGTGGGCCTGCAGAACGACGAGATTACACTCGTGCCCTTCAGAAAAGCCGTCAAACAGCACAAGGGACTGAACCAGCATCTGGTCGATATTATTGACATACTGAACGTCTGACAAAAAACGTTAATTAGCTTATGGAAGCCTCTGAGGTATATTTCACCGATATGCACAGCACCCCCTCGCTTAACCTGCTGAAGAAGATGGAGAGGCTTGTAAGGGCTGCAGGGTTTGATGAGATGGACTTCAACCGCAAGATGACGGCCCTGAAGGTCCATTTCGGCGAGCCTGGCAACCTGGCATACCTGCGTCCCAACTTCGCAGCACGCATAGCCAGGATGGTTAGGGAGAAAGGCGGAAAGCCATACCTCACCGACTGCAACACCCTTTATTACGGTGAACGGTCCAATGCTCCCGACCATCTTGAAGCCGCCTTCACAAACGGATATAACCCCCTGAGTGCAGGCTGTCATGTGGTCATCGGTGACGGCATCAAGGGGACTGACTACAGGGAGATAGAGGTGAACCTCGAGCACACGGGCAAGGCAATGATTGGCACCGCCATTGCTGATGCTGACATCATCATCTCACTGAACCACTTCAAGGGGCATGAGCAGACAGGTTTCGGCGGTGCCCTGAAGAACCTGGGCATGGGTTGCGCCTCCGTGGGGGGCAAGCTCTTCCTCCATTCGGGCAACCCGCCGGTAATCTATGAGAAGAACTGTACCGGATGCAACCTGTGTGTCATCAGTTGCGCACATGACGCCGTGCATCTCAAACCAGGCAGGAAAGCGTTTATTGACACCGAAAAGTGCACCGGCTGCGGACAGTGCGTGGCTGTTTGCCAGTATGACGCTGCCCGGGTGGTATGGGGCTCGGACGGAGACATCCTCAGCAAGAAGATAGCCGAGTATACCCTGGCAGTCGTTAAGGACAAGCCGTCACTGCATATCAACTTCATTATGGATGTCTCGCCCGACTGTGACTGCTGGGGGCATAACGACATGCCTCTGGTGGCTGACATAGGAATCGCTGCCTCGAAAGACCCCGTGGCGCTTGACAAGGCATGTGCCGATATGGTTGTTGCCGCACCTGCGGCACGGCATTTGCTGGATAAGGAGACAGGCGGTGACCTGAGCGGTGTTGACAAGTTCCGGATGGCACATAAAGCCACCGACTGGAACACGGCTCTGCTTCACGCTGAGAAAATCAATCTGGGGTCATTATCATACAAACTGATAAAGATATGAAACAACCATTGGCTCAAAAACAGAGTCATGATATTGATAAAGGCTGCACCATGGGTGTTCTCACGCTCTGCCGGACAGGCTGCCATACCTTGATTAATAAAATGATACCATGATGAACGAACCATCAGCGAACCGATTGGCAATACTTATTGTGGAAGATGACCCGCACAGTCAGCTCTATTTCACGAAGCTGCTGTCGGGATTGTATGACACGGCCGTGGCAGCATCGGCCAGGGAGGCCTGGGATCTGTTGCACGACAGGGTTTTTAACCTGGTGCTGATGGATATCTCTCTCAAGGGTGATGAGGACGGTCTTTCACTTACCCGTCGTCTGCGGTCAGAGGCTGCGTTTGAGAAGCTGCCAATCGTTGCGGTCACAGCCTATGCATTCCCCGACGACAAGCGAAGGGCTCTGGAGGCCGGCTGCACCGATTATCTTCCCAAGCCCGTGAGCAGCAACGACTTGCACCGCAAGATTGCAGAGCTGACGCTTTAAGGGATAAAAACTTTACTGAGAAAAGAAAAATTAGTTATTTTTGCGAACCTGAATTTATTCAGGAATAAGCCTCCTTCTCCGCCTTCCGGCGGATACGGTGGCCGAATCGGGGTGTGGCGCAGTTGGTAGCGTACTACGTTCGGGACGTAGGGGCCGGAAGTTCGAGTCTTCTCACCCCGACAAGAGAAAAAGCCTGTCCGCTGAAAGCGGCGGGCTTTATTTTTAAGACTCGACTGAAGCTTGCTTCAGGGAGAGGAATAAAAATAAAGGCCGTGGTGAGCGAAGCGAACGACAGGCTTTTTCTCTTTCAGCCGGCCCCATGGAAGTCCGCCGCAAAGCGAAGTCTTTGCGGCAATCTTCTCACCTTCTCTTTCAGCCGGCCCCATGGAAGTCCGCCGCAAAGCGAAGTCTTTGCGGCAATCTTCTCACCTTCTCTTCCGGCCGTCCCCATGGAAGTCCGCGAGTCCGACCTCCGGGAGGACGAGCAATCTTCTTAGCCCGACAAGTTTAATTCAATAACCTTGTAAATCAAATATTTACGAGGCATTTTTCATTAGTAGTACAAAAAGTAATACATATTTAGGTAAAATGAAATCCTGGTCAACTTCCTTTAGAGAGTAAAGTCTCCAGCTTTGAAAGTAATTCTTTGTTGTTTACCGGGATTGGATTTTATCAGATCTTTAAGATTCATCAGTTTCCACTGTACGGCTGGCATATCCTTTAGTCCAGCAACCGGATATAGATCCCAATCCGGATTTCCTCGTTTAAAACTAAGCAAAAAAGTACGATCCGTTTCTGTCAACCTGGAATTTATCGTTTCAATTAAGTCGCTTACGTGTACTTTCAAAGTCTTCATAGGTAAATGCAATGTCAGACAGACCCTTAAACTGTTTTTCAAATGCAGACCTCTGATCCAATAGATGAGGCTGCAAAACCTCATGCATTGTGCGCATATGGCTTACAAGTGCTGCAATGAACCCGTTTTTAATATCTTCGGTAATACCTGATTCTTTAAAAAGCAGGTAAACATCGAAAAGATCCCTTGGATGTTGCCGGTCAAGTGCTGCACATGTTTTTCCTCCATAGAGTTCAGCGTCTGAAACCACTTGCATTGCAGCAAATTTCTTGAATCTTTCCTGCACCTTATCGTTCACCTGAAGTAATTTCACTGGATACAGATGACCACGAGTTGTGGTATTTACTTCAATCTTTATTTGTGCATTTTGAGATTGGACAAACAATTTGGCATCATTTCCTTCTATAATATGATTATAAACGGTGATTCCAGGGATTGATTTCGTAATTCGCTCCCTGATCCTGCCGAGTGAATCAGAAATATTGGCCAGCGCTGTTTCCCTGTTATCAAATGGGAGATAAGTGAGGTCAATATCGACAGATAAACGGGGCATATTCCGCAAGAAAAGATTAATGGCTGTTCCTCCCTTCAACGCAAGAGTCTTTTCTGTAGCTATATATGGTATCACCTGCAGAAGCAAATCAGCCTGATTTATATATGATTGATTGATCATTATGCGGTAAATTCCTTTGGCACCGATATCCTGAATTCTGATATATAAACACCCCCTTTTACAATAACCCTGTCACCGGTACCCAATTCTATTTTGGATTTATCGACAAAGTCCAGCCAGTGATGTTTGGCTTTAAATGCCATATATAAAAACAAGCGTTTTACTTTTATTGAGTTGCAGTTTTCAAGTAATTCCTGCAGGACTTTTGGCCTGAGATTTGGAAGACCCTCAAGTATTTGATAACATTCCACCATATCAAATCGATTAGGGGTCAGATACAAACACTCCAGGATTGCACGTTCAGGTGATGATAATTTAAGTTTTAAGGTATCCTGATTATATTCATACAGTGCCAGGTCTGCAGGTAGAAATTTTGTTTTAACATGCACTACCTGTTCACTCCAATCCTGATCGAGAAACCATTTAGGCAGATCTGTATATTGTGGTGAAAACAAATAAAGATTTTCCCTGGCCAGACGCACAAAATGAGAAAGACCCTGAAGTGTTAAGGATGTCAATCCTCCAACATGGACTGACAATTTGGTTTGTCTTTGTAATGAGTGCAAAGCTCCGACCCATTGAACGTTTTCATTAGGCCGTTTGAATGCTCCGAACCCATATGATTCAAGCCAGCCACTCTTCAGGTAATATTGTTGCAGATCCCGTGAGATGCCATTCTTTTCCAGCCAGGATGCAAGAAGGACTGTTCCCGGCATATGATTATCCAGGAGCCTCATTAATTTTTTGTCTAAATTAGTAGTCATGCTACCAAAATTAGAACATTTTTAATGAAATACAAAATATTGATTGATATTTTCATTAAATATATATCAAAATAGGTAGTAATACTACCAATATTATAACATATTTAATGAAAGAAGCTGCCATGAGATGTATGGATTCCAAAATTATAATTCTTTACTTTCCTTTAAGAAATCTTTAAACAGATGTGTTTTATGATGATCATTTAATACCGGAGGAAGTCCGCCGCAAAGCGAAGTATTTGCGGCAATCTTCTCACCTTCTCTTCCGGCCGTCCCCATGGAAGTCCGCGAGTCCGACCTCCGGGAGGGCGAGCAATCTTCTAACACCGACATTTAAATTTATACTACTCTGTAATTCAGTTGATTGCAGCGACCTCTTCTTTGTAGGTGAATTTATGGTGGATTTGTTCGCTATATTCATAAATGCAGTTCAAGTGCAAAAGCCAGTATCTTTCATTGAATGCAGTGCATTACTTCCTTTCTTGAAAATGTATGATTTACAGAAGTGATACTTTAAATTATTTGTAACTTTCAGCCTCCAAATAAAACTATTCAAAACAAAGAACATGGCCTTAAGAGTAACAAAACAAGTTTCTGTCGCATTATTATGTGTATTCACAGTATTTGCTTCATGTAAACAACAGGAAAAGCAAGAACCCCTTTCGCAAACCGCAAAATTCAAGATGACAACGACCGTTCCTGACGGAATAGCCATACCCGACAAGGTAGACACCCGGTTGGGAACATTAAACTTTCGTGATGGATTTCCCGACACAGCTACGGTTAGCTTACTGTATGACAATCTGGATTTCCAAAGAGCTGTTCAATCCTATTTGCTGGCACTTCCGGCAGTTAACATGATGGGATTAAGAGAAGGATTGACGAAACTTGGACCAGCCAACTTCACCATTCCTACCTTCGAATCCATGATGGATTCACGTTCCTTGTTTTTGACAGCCAATGCAAACACTGCTTATACATGGATTTGGATAAACCTGCATGAAGGGCCTCTGGTAGCAGAAGTGCCACCAATGATTCTTGGTATGATTGACGATTTCTGGTTCCGTTATGTCACAGACATTGGCATTGTTGGTCCTGACAGGGGACAAGGGGGCAAGTACCTTCTTCTGCCACCTGATTATCAGGGAGAAATACCTAATGGATATATAGTTGTTAAAGTACCTACTTATGAGTCTATTCTTGTTTGGCGTAATTTCCCGGTGAACGGTGATATAACCCCTTCCATGGCGAATCTTAAAAATCTCACAAAGATTTATCCCTTATCCGAGTTAAAGAATCCAAAGCCTAACACCTTTGTGAATGTTTCAGAGAAAGATTTCAGCACAATTGCTCCTGCAGATTATACCTTTTGGGAATATCTGAATGTCGTTGTTCAAAATGAACCCGTTGAATCGCTTGACCCGGTAACCCTGGGATTCTTTGCTTCTATCGGCATTGAAAAGGGGAAACCATTCGCACCTGATGCAAGGATGAAAAAGATTCTGACCGAGGCAGCATTCGTAGGCGATGCCACTGCCCGTACACTAACCTATCAGAGTCGTATCCCGGAAGCATTTTATTATCCTAACAGTACATGGCGCCAATGGTTAGGTGGATATAAATTTGAGTCACAACCTGGCGTTGGTTATCTGGATGCTGCAGCATTTTTCTATTTCTATGCAACAGGCGTAACCCCTGCTATGGAAGCGAAAATGGTTGGTCAGGGTTCTCAGTATGCCGTAGGTATTGTGGATTCCAAGGGCAATCCATTGGATGGTGGCAAAAACTACCGCTTACATGTGCAGCCAAATGTTCCGGTTAAGGATTTCTGGTCAGTTATTTTATACGATAACCAAACACGTTCTATGCTTCAGACCGACCAGAAGTTCCCAATGGTTTCAAGTCAAAACAAGGATTTAATTATTAATCAGGATGGTTCGGTTGATGTATACTTCGGTCCTGAAGCACCGTCTGGCATGGAAAACAACTGGATACAGACAATACCTAATAAAGGATGGAACACATTATTCCGTCTTTATGGTCCGTTGGAGCCCTGGTTTGATAAGACATGGAGATTATCGGAGATAGAAGAAATAAATTAATCAGACATATATCTGGCGGACCGGTTCAGATTGATAGGTCCGGTTCACCAATGGAGTGAACTTTATTTGCCACCATTTTGGCCTTTCGCGGGCGGTAACAATAATATTCTCACCCTACCGGATCGTTAAGTGCGCTTAGAGTATATTGCTCCGGCGGAAAGCGGTCCGATTATCAGGAAAACCATGCGTATAATTAAGGCAGGAGAGATACGGCAATTTTATTCAATGAAGCAGGCCATCGACGCAATGGAGAGGGCATTCTCCTCATTGTCATCAGGCGAATGCCATATACCCATGCGCGTGGTAACCAGGCTTCCGGCCAGTGAACTGCTTATGCTGTATAAACCTGCCTTCGTGGAGAAGGAGAGTCAGGCTGCCGTTAAATTCATCACGCAGCGGGAAGGAAGCGGCATTCAGGGGAAACCTGCAATCCAGGGCGTTGTCATGGTGATAGATGCGGTGACCGGGGAAATCACCTCAATAATGGATGGGGGGTACATTACTGCACTCCGGACGGGAGCAGCAAGCGGAATGGCAACCCGCATCCTTGCCGCAGAAAATGCTCATACCCTGGCATTGTTCGGCTGTGGTGCGCAGGGAAAAACTCAGGTTGAGGCAGTAATATGTGAACGGGATATCAAAAAAATCCTCCTCTTCGATAAAGACAGAAACCGGGCCTCCCGGTTCATGGAAGAACTGCAGGCAGAATCAAATCCGGAGATGATATTTTGTGTAGATGCCTCCATGGTAAAGGAGGCTGATATCATATGTACTGCTACCAATGCAACGGCTCCTCTGTTTAAAAGAGAAGATGTTAAAAAGGGTGCGCATATAAACGCAATCGGCTCTTTCCAGCCACACATGCAGGAACTTGATCCCTGGCTGATCCGGGACTCAAGAGTCTTTACCGACCAGACCGAACAGTGCCTGAAAGAGAGCGGTGACCTGATAAAGCCAATCCTGGAAGGAATTTTCGATGAAAGCCATATAGCGGGTGAAATAGGCGATCTTCTCTTAAAGCGAATGACAGGCAGGGAGTCGGAAGAGCAGATCACCATCTTTAAAAGCGTAGGCGTGGCCATTCAGGATTATGCCGTGGCAACCGATATTTACAAATACGCACTGGAGCAGGGATTCGGGTTTGAAATCGATCTATCTGATTAACAGACCCTGCCCGGTTTTGATACTATGAATCACAGTGACATTTTCATTTTTTTTGTAAAATAGGAGATGAAGAAATTACCCGGCATATTCAATGATGTTATCGGACCGGTGATGCGGGGGCCTTCCAGTTCACACACGGCGGCCTCGTGGCGCATTGCCCGGATAGGACTGGATATCCTGAACGAGCCGTTGAAAAAGGCACTGGCGGAATTTGACAGCAACGGAGCATGGGCCCCAAACTACCGGGAACAGGGAACTACAATGGGAATTGACGGTGGCCTTCTTGGACTTGATATCACCGATGAAAGAATGAAAGTGACGGAAAGCTATGCCCGGCAAAAAGGAATTGAAATCGAATACCAGGTAAACTCTTTCCCGACTGACCATGCCAACACAGTGCGGCTGACCCTCCTGGGCATTTCAGAAAAGAGAGTTCAGATAATTGCGGTGTCACTGGGAGGAGGCTCCTTTGAGATCAGGTCGGTTAACGGATTCCCGGTACAGTTATGCGGCGACCAGTATGGAATATTGATCTTCAGCAAAAACAAACCGGATATAAGTGATGAACTGAAAGCCACGGTTCCTCCCCGGGTGGAATTTAAATCAGAACAAAAAGATGACCTGATCAGGTATGAATTTAAGTCGTCATACCCCTTTTCTGCTGAACTGACGTCCCGTCTTCAAAACCATTGGTCAACTGACGATATAGCGGTTATTAATCCGATTATGCCCGTTATAGCCGGCAGAGAGACAGAGATGCCATTCACCACAATTCAGTCACTTATCGTTTATGCAGAAGAAAACGATGCAGATCTGGGGAGAATGGGACTGATATACGAGAAATGCATCAGCGGAATGCCGGAAGAGGAATTAATCAACAAAATGCAGGAGATAATCCGGATCATTCACGGAAGCATTGATACCGGGTTAAGAGGCACAAAATATGCAGACCGGATTCTGCAGCAGCAGTCGCATTTGATCGGACAGGCGGAAAAAGAAGGCAGAATAAAGGATTCCGTCGTTAACCGGATAATTGAGAATGTAACGGCACTGATGGAATCAAAAAGCGCGATGGAAGTAGTCGTAGCTGCGCCAACGGCAGGCTCCTGCGGAACCGTCGGGGGATCGCTGCGGGCCGTTGCCGAAAGCAGGTGTTCTTCCGGGGACGAATTAATGAAGGCATATTTTGCTGCGGGAATTGTGGGTGCATATTTTGCACAGGGGCCCGGCTTTTCGGCCGAAGAACATGGCTGCCAGGTGGAGTGCGGGGCTGCCTCCGGCATGGCAGCTGCGGGAATCGTGCAATTGATGGGAGGAACTGCGAAACAGGCCCTCGACGCTGCATCGATGGCTATACAAAACATGATCGGACTGATCTGTGATCCGGTGGCCAACCGTGTCGAAGTGCCCTGCCTGGGTAAAAACATCAGTGCTGCTGTCAATGCTTACTCCTCGGCAATAATGGCAGTGGCCGGATTCGATGCCGTTATTCCTCTGGACCAGGTAATCGAAACCGTTTCGAGGGTAGGCAACACAATGCCAGCCTGCGTGAAATGCACAGGCAAGGGAGGATTGGCCATAACTGGAACAGCACTGAACATTGAAAATAAATTAAAGGAATCATCAGTTTCATAAAACACGAAGAATATGTTTAACAGAACGACCTACACGGAAAGAAGAAGAATCTTAAAGGAAAAAGTTGGCAGGGGATTAATCCTGCTGATAGGCAATGATGAGTCGCCGATGAATTACACGGATAATACCTACCATTTCAGGCAGGATAGCACATTCCTCTATTATTTTGGAATTCAGCGGCCCGGGCTGGCGGCTGTAATTGATGCTGACAACGACCAGGAGATTGTTTTTGGAGATGAATATACAGTCGAGGATTATGTCTGGAGGGGGCCCCAGCCAACCATCGCCGGGCAGGCCGAAAAATCCGGAGTACATAATGTACAACCGACCAAGAACCTTGCTGTAATGATTGACGCAGCGCAGCAAAGGAAACAGGCCATCCATTTTCTGCCGCTTTACCGCCCTGAAAACAAAATCAAACTGTATGAATTGCTGGGTATAGCGCCGAAGGATGTTCCCGGTAATTCTTCTGTAGAGCTTGTGAAAGCAGTTGTCAGCCAGCGCGAAATTAAGACGGAGGAGGAGATTGTCCAGTTACACCAGGCAGTAAATGTATCTGTTGACATGCATGTGGCGGCCATGAGATATGCAAAACCTGGCATTACGGAAGCACAGGTTACAGCCGAAATCCAGAAGATTGCCATTGCAGCCGGGGGGAATATTTCGTTTCCTGTCATTGCCACAATAAACGGACAAACCCTCCACAACCACTATCATGGGAATACGCTGAAGGAAGGTGACCTGTTTTTAATTGATGCGGGCTATGAAAATGAAATGTGTTACGCCGGCGATCTGTCGAGCACCATTCCCGTAAGCAAAAAATTCACCCCGGTGCAAAGGGATATCTACCAGCTGACGCTTGACGCCCATCAGGCCGCCATGGACGCAGCTCAACTGAACAAACCATTTAAAAATGTACATATCGCTGCATCAAAAACAATTTTTGATGGATTGAAAGCGATGGGCCTGACAAAGGGCAACAGTGACGATGCCGTTGAGGCCGGAGCCCACGCGTTGTTCTTTCCGTGCGGCACAGGCCATATGATGGGAATGGATGTACACGACATGGAAGACCTGGGGGAAGTATGGGTCGGTTACGACGGACAGCCCAAGAGCACGCTGTTCGGGCTTAAATCGTTACGACTGGCAAAACCGCTGAAACCGGGGCATGTTTATACTATTGAACCGGGAATATACTTTATTCCTGAATTGATGGATCTGTGGAGAAGTCAAAACAGGTTCAGTGAGTTTATCAACTGGGATGAGGTTTACAGGTACCGTGATTTTGGCGGAATAAGAAACGAGGAGGATTTTGTGATGACTGAAAACGGTGCCCGTTTACTGGGAAAACCCAAGCCCAAGACAGTAGAGGAGATTGAAGCGATTCGCAGTGAGGTTTGTTAGCGCTTAAGCGGGATGGCAGGAATCAGATTTCATCACCTGGTTTCAGATAAAATCCGATTGCATTAAGAGAATCCCCTTTCCGGTAATATTCGGGATCAGTAAGTTTTGTATTTTCCAGCCGACTGACTTTTAACAATATACTGCCATCCTTGGGTTTCATAACCTGAACACCTTTTGTCGTTCTGCTTTCCACCGCATTGATCTGAGAGGTGTTGAACAGAATGACCTTCTTAATGCTGCTCAGTGCAACGAGATCAATATCATGTTCCACGAGTTCAATGAAGATCAAACGCGATTCGCCATTGAAAGCACTCCTGAGTTTTTTCCTGGTGTACTCGGTTTGATAACTTTCCAGTGAAATTTTCCCGATTTTACCATTTTCAAATGCCACGATCAGATAGCCTTTATATCTCTTTTCTCCGGTCAGATAAACCGGCCTTTCCCCTGGTTCAAGATCAATTTTCTGCAGTGCCTGAAACTTGTCCATAAGTTCCTTTTTCTGAACTTTGTAAACATTACACAGGGAGGTAAAGACAAGAATCTCACTTGAACTGGAGTCGTCCCCTACTTTAATCGTTGCAGTTCCGGAAGAAGATTCCCTTATCGGCACAGTCCTTTCTTCCATCTCAATTTTTCGTCTCAGGCTTTCTGCACTTCGCATTGTCAACAGGATTTAATTAAAATTCAAATTTGGTAATTATTTCTTCTCTTCATTCATATTTCATGGATTTCTTCGCCTGCTGGCAATGTCGTGGCCATTGCCTATCTTAGATGCGGACAGAATTTTCTGTTATTATATCAATCCGCAGGAGATTGGAATAGGGTTCTTATTAACCCCGCGGCGGTTCCTGCCAAACATAATTGCATCCTGATTGTTTCTATTACCGGGACTTCCTTGGAGTGTCCTGCAGGGTCCCCAGGATGTCAGACAAATTGTTGAGACAGCTTCGAAATATGAAATCAAATTTCCCGGACTTGGATGAAAACCTTCAGAGATAAAATAGTTCCGCACCTCTGGTTCGACAGGGACGCAAAGGAGGCAGTGAGGTTTTACGTCTCGCTCTTCAGCAACTCAGGCATTATCGCCGAATCAATGATTGAAAGCACGCCATCTGGTGATACTGATATCATATCATTTAACCTCCGTGGCCAGCGTTTCATGGCCATAAACGGCGGGCCTGCATTCAGATTTTCTGATGCTGTATCCTTATTTGTCTACTGTGGCTCCATCAATGAGATTGAGAGGCTCTATGGAAAGCTCTCAGAAAACGGGTCGGTCCTGATGCCTCTTGGGAAATATGACTGGTCACAGAGCTACGCCTGGGTAAAAGACAGGTTCGGAGTCTCATGGCAACTTGACGTTGAAGACATCAATGACAGCCAGAAAATTGTTCCCTCGCTCCTCTTCACCAATGAAAAAGCGGCAAAACTTAAGGAGGCTGTCAGCTATTACAGCTCTCTCTTCCCCGACTCCCGGGTCATAATGGAGTGGCCTTGGGATGACTCATCCGGAATGCCGGATGGATCCTTGCTCTTTGCGCAATTCAGACTTGCCGGATATATCTTCAACGCAATGAGCAGCAACATTAAGCACGACTTTGATTTCAACGAGGCTATCTCTTTCATGGTCTATTGCGACCGCCAGGAAGAGATCGATTATTACTGGGGAAAACTGGCAGAGGGAGGAGCGGAGCAAGCCTGCGGCTGGCTTAAAGACCGTTTTGGAGTCTCCTGGCAGATTGTGCCGGAAATAATGGACGACATGATGATGAACACAGACAGGGACCAGCTTGCAAGGATAACTCAGGCCATGTTTAAAATGGTTAAGCTCGATATCCGGAAGCTTATTGACGCAGCCAACAACTTTCCTTCCAGGTAGCAGCATCAGTTTAATTACTTGTTATAAATTGCTTTAATGGTTAACTAAAAACAAAAGACCTATGAAAATTCTCAGAGGAACCGTTTTTGGGGGAATAGCGTACTTCCTCCTTGGCTGGCTGGTATGGGGCATCCTTCTTATGGATTTCTTCTCAGCCAACATGAATCAATGCGCCAGCCGGCCCATGGGCGAAATGGTATGGTGGGCCATCATTCTTTCAAACCTGGTGATGGCGCTCCTGCTGACCCTGGTACTGAACTGGGCCAAAGCCAAAAGCATCGTCGACGGACTTAAGTACGGGGCATTGTTCGGATTGCTTTTCGGAGCAGGCATCGGCTTATCGTACTGGTCAATGAGCACAATGTACCTTAACGCCGGAGCCATGGTTACAGATATCCTGGTCTCAACGGCTGTCATGGCCATTATGGGCCTGGTGATTGTCCTTACCTGGGGCAGGGAAAAATAAGATTACGGATGTAAAAGTGAAACCCCGGGTCAGGTTTTGATCCGGGGTTATTTATTTCAGGGGATATGAAAATATGCCCCTCTGTTATTGTTTGTCGTCGCTGACGGGTATTACCAGCCTCATGTCAGGCATGGCGAAGATGACGCCCTTGTTTGCCTGCTTCAGCTCCTGGACGGTTATGCCATATTTCTTTGCTATGTCGGCCAGGGATTCACCCTTCTGTACCTTGTGAATCTTCTTCTTTTCAGGCTGTGCCTGTTTGGCCGGAGGTTCCTTTGCAGGGGTGGTGCTCTGGGCTGATGCAGCCGGCGGAGGAGTGGTTGCAGTACTCTTTGAAGCTGCCTCCGGCTGCGGTTTGGGTTCCGGCTCAGTCTTCACCTCTGACGCAGGTTCCTTTGCCTTTGCGGTCTTCGGGTCCGGCGTGGCGGCAGCAGCAGCAGCCTTCTCCTGGCCGGAAGCAGTAGTGGCGGCAGCAGCGGCAGGCGGCGGCACCACCTCTTCCTGGGCCACCAGCGAGGAAGATGCAGGAATTCTAAGTATCTGCCCGGCCTGAATGCCTCCCGCAGGAATGGCATTCTCACGGTCGATATCAAGTATTGTCACCTTGTAAGCCCTGGCGATGGAGTAAAGTGTCTGACCCTTGAGAACCTCATGCATGAAATAGGCCTTGCCGTTGTACATGATACGCTCCCGCGCCAGTTTTATACCCGTTGCTTCATCATACACGGGGGAGCCAGCCGGGACAGTTGAACCCGAGGCCGCCGGACGCTGAGCCGGCTGAGCGGCGGGGCGCGACTGCGTCTGCGCCGGTGTCGCTGACTGACCTTCCCTCGAAGGGATCCTGAGCACCTGTCCGGTCTGGATGCCACTGACAGGTATCACATTCTCGCGTTCAATCTCCGCAATGGATACCTTGTACGCCTTGGAGATAGAATATAGGGTCTGGTTCTTCAGCACCTGGTGCATGTAATAGATCTTGCCTCCGATAATCGTTTTTTCAGCTGACACCTCAACAGGCACCTGAGCACTGACGGCGGCCGGTACCATCAGGGCAATCACCAATGCAAAAAAGGGAAGAATGCGTTTTCTTGACATTTTAACTGTTTTATCAGATGTAAAGGTAATATTTTCATATAAATGATACACAGCCGAAAAACCTTAAACATATTACGGTTCCGGTTGTTTAATTTAATTATTAACTCATAGATATTACTGAAGATGAACTCCATGCGAAGGATGACCAGCATTCTTAGGAATGAATACCACGGTGAAGGCATTGATTCGGGAAATTTTTCTGAAGATCCGGTAATCCAGTTCGAGAGATGGATGGAGGATGCCATTTCACATAATGTAAAAGAACCCAATGCGCTGCATCTGGCAACTGCTGATGCTTCCGGCAGGCCGTCGGGCAGAATCGTCCTCCTCAGGGACTTCAGTGAACGGGGATTTTCCTTTTTTACCAACTACGGGAGCAGAAAGGGTGGTGACCTTGAGCAGAACAACCAGGCCTCGATGACCTTCTTCTGGAGTGAGCTTTATCGCCAGATCAGGATCGGAGGAAAGGTTTACAAGCTGCCGGCAGAAGAGTCGGATGCATATTTCAGGAGCCGTCCGCGTGAGAGCCAGATAAGTGCTGTGGCATCACAACAGAGCCGGGTCCTCGATAACAGGGAGCTGCTTGAGAAGATGGCTGCGGAGCTTGATGAGAAATACAGGGACCGCCCTGTGCCACGGCCCGACGACTGGGGCGGGTATTATCTGTGGCCTGAGTATGTGGAGTTCTGGCAGGGAAGGGAGCACCGTCTGCATGACAGGATCCAGTATATCAGGACTGCTCCTGACGGAGGATGGACCATAAGGCTTCTGTATCCCTAGAGCCACTCCCGCATCCAGCCGGTACAGAACGCGCTTCCCGGTGCCGGCGGGCCGGGGTTCAGATACTGAACTGAAGCTCTGTCAGGGTCTTGTAGAGTCCGGTACCGTTTGAGAGCAGCTCGGTGTGAGTACCCTGTTCAACGATCTTTCCACCGCTAAGCACTATTATCTTGTCTGCCTTGCGAACCGTTGAGAGCCGGTGTGCAATAACCAGTGAGGTGCGGCCCTCCATAAGCTTCTCCAGAGCCTCCTGCACCAGTCTTTCAGATTCGGAGTCAAGAGAAGAGGTAGCCTCATCCAGTATTAATATCCTGGGATTTTTAAGCACCGCGCGGGCGATGGCAATTCTCTGCCGCTGGCCTCCCGAGAGCTGTACTCCCCTCTCCCCCACTACCGTTTCCAGCTTATCAGGAAATGATTGTATGAAGTCCCAGGCATTGGCCTGTACCGCAGCTTCCATTATCTCATCCTCCGAAGCCCCGGGTCTTCCGTAGGCAATATTCTCGCGGATCGTACCTCCGAAGAGGAATACATCCTGCATCACCACAGCCATTTGTGAGCGGAGAGAGGTTACGGGAAAACTAAGGCTGTCACGGCCATCAAACATTATTCTCCCCTCAACAGGGTCATAAAACCTCAGCATCAGCGATGCTATTGTGGACTTCCCTGCCCCGCTCGGGCCTACGAGCGCAATCTGCTGTCCGGGCTCGGCTGTGAAACTCACCTCTCCCAGCACAACCACCTCCTCGCGTGACGGGTACCTGAATCCCACCCTGTCAAAGGTTATCTGCCCGTGCAGGTCATGCGCAGAATCATGAACATACTCCTCATCAATCGCTTCCGTACGCTCATCAAGCAGCAGCAACAGCTTCTCCGATGCTCCGAGTGTCTTCTGCAGCCGGGTGTAGACACCGGCCATGCCTGCAATATTCCCCCCGATGAACCCCGAGTAGATGACGAATGAAAACAGCTGCCCCGCCTCCATCTGTCCGTTGGCGATCATCGTTGCCCCCCTCCATATCACAGCAGCCATGGAAATAAAAAATCCCAGTACGATAAATGAAATGGCAGCCTGGTATTTCCCCCCCTTTATGCCCATTCTGGCGACCTCCTCTGTCTTTGCCCGGTAACGGTCACTCTCAAAAGTCTCGTTGGTGAATGCCTTCACATTCTGAATGCCCTGGAGTGTCTCCTCCACTATGGTGTTTGACTCCGCAACAAAAGCCTGGGCTTTTTTCGAATACCGGCGGATAGCCCTGCCGGAGAAGAACGCCAGGAGAGATATGGCCGGCACAATGGCCAGCGTGAAGAGCGTCAGCTGAAATGAGCTGATGGCCATCAGTGTTATGCCCCCGATGATGACAATTATCTGCGATATCAGGTCGGCAAGGGTATATGTAAGCGTATCCTGAAGCAGGGCTATGTCTGATGATATGCGGCTGTTCAGCTCACCCACCCTTCTTGCCGAGA
This sequence comes from uncultured Rikenellaceae bacterium, assembly GCA_963802145.1. Lineage (GTDB taxonomy): Bacteria > Bacteroidota > Bacteroidia > Bacteroidales > VadinHA17 > SR-FBR-E99. Next base: position 381,555 of record CAWDHN010000012.1, on the reverse strand, counting down.
AGAATGACATGGGCAGCTTGATAAGGTGATTGTAGATATGCTGCCTGATCGAAGCCAGGGTTTTCTCCGTCACTACCACAAACAGCCTTGTCCTGGTGTATCCGAACAGAGCCTGGGCAACAAGGATAGCCATCAGGATGAGACCCGTCCTGGTGATCTCCTCCATCATCCTGCCTTTGGTCCCCAGATCAACCATGTCACCCAGGAGCTTGGGGAACATCAGGCTCGCACCGGTGGACATAAGGAGACAGAACATCCCGAGGATAAACAACCAGACATATGGCTTCAGGAACCTGTATAATCTGGCAAGATCCCTCAGACCGCTCCCGGTATCTTTCGACTTCCCTTCAGACATTTAAATTGTACCTTTGGATAAGGATGCAAAGATAGGCCAAACACTCACGGTATGAATCATTGTTATGTTAAACAATTCCGCACACCGTTTTGTTGATGATAAATATAACAGAGGAATGGAAGAACATATAGTAAAAATAATCAGCACCGGAAGCCTGACACATGATGTAAAAATTTTCCGCGTTGAAAAACCGGCAGGTTACACATTCACACCCGGGCAGGCCACAGATGTCTCAGTGAACACCCCGGAGCTTAAGAGCAAAAAGAGGCCCTTCACTTTTACAGGATTGGATCATGATCCCTACCTTGAGTTCATCATTAAAATATATCCCTCACACAAGGGGGTAACGAACGAAATTGACAAGCTCGCACCGGGTGATGAACTGATCATCAGGAAGGCGTGGGGCGCCATTTCATATAAAGGCCCGGGAATCTTCATTGCTGGCGGAGCGGGTATTACCCCTTTTGTGTCAATCTTCAGGGATCTGAAGACAAAAAACCAGCTTCAGGGCAACAGGCTGATCTTCGCCAACAAGACAAAGGCCGATATTATCATGGAAGATGAACTCAGGGAACTCCTGGGAACGGATTTCATTAATATCCTCTCTGAGGAGAACCATCCCGGTTACGCTCACGGAATGATCAGCGAGGAGTTTTTACGGGCCAGTGCAGATGACTTCAAATCAAATTTCTACCTGTGCGGCCCCCCTCCCATGATGAATGCCTTAAAGAAACAACTGGCAACTCTGGGGGTGGAGAAGAATTCAATTACGGTCGAATTCTGACCTCCTGCAATGTAAGTCTGACTGTTAATATTGTGGATAGAGTGTTTATAAGTAGCACTGTGTCAGAGACCGCTTAATATGAGGATTATATACTTTTAAAGTGTTAATCTGACACCTATGACCTCTCTGGAAAGCCTGAAGAATCTTGTACTGGCACCGTATATACTTAAAGCGACGGCACTTATAAGCGTTCAGAGAGCGGTCGGCGGCAACCAGTTCCGCCATTGTTTTTCCACCCTGGGGATTCTGTTAGACTATAAGTTCTACTCCAACAGCGTGCTCCTTAAGGCCTCCCTGCTTCATGACCTGCTTGAAGACATGCCCGAGACGCAGGTGGATGAGATACGGTGGATAGACAGTGACGGGACGGCCGTGGTTGAGCTTGTCCTTGAGGTGACAAAGAGAAAAGATGAGACAAAGGAGCAGTATCTTCAGCGGGTGCTTGAACAAGGTTCGGAAAATGCCCATCTGCTCAAGTGTGCTGACAGGATAAGCAATCTCACCGACCTTCACCGTGACATTCAGACAGAACAGAAGATCTCTGTATATCTTGATCAGACTGAAAAATATGTTATCCCGATGGCAAAACTGGTCAACGGCGATATGCTTATTGAGCTCACTGACCTGGTGGCCAAGCGGAGAAAGATCCTGCACATACTGGGTTATGACAGGAATAACCCAGAGCCGGCACAAGGCTGATCTCTTACTCTCCCGCGCAGCCCCTTACACTTCAGGTCAGCCCATTACTCTCCCGGTCAGCCCGAAAAGGGCAACGGCTGATCCCCTTTCTCTCCCGGTCAGCCCAGGAGCTGCTTAACCTTTGCCGATATCTCGCGACCGTCGGCCTTGCCCGCCAGTTCCTTTGTGGCTGCTCCCATGACCTTGCCCATGTCTGACGGGGCTTTGGCTCCCACTCGCGCTATGATGGCCTTCAGGGCATTCTCAAGCTCATCATCGGTCATCTTTGAAGGCAGGTATTTTTCCAGTACTGCCGCCTCGCTCTCCTCCTTCTCATAGAGATCAGGCCTCTTCTGTTCCCTGTAGATGGCTGCAGATTCCTTTCTCTGTTTGACAAGCTTCTGAATGATCTTAAGCTCCTCATCGGCACTCAGAACAGCATCAGATCCTCTCTCTGACCTGGCCAGGATAAAGGCTGTCTTGGCAGCACGCAGTGCTTCCAGTGACAGTGTATCCTTGGCCTTCATGGCTGCCATCAGGTCGGCAGCAATTTTTTCCGTAAGTGACATGACTTTAGTAATTATTTTATGAATTATTCTGCCCGCTTGACTGTTATGCCGTGACATGGCCGCACTCCCTGAGTGCCCTCTCAACAGAGGCAACCGTTGTGAGTATGTCCCCGTTTGTTACCGCACCCATATGGCCTGCGCGGAAGTATTTATCTTTCATCTCCGGCAGTAATCCGCCGGCAAGAATCACATCAGAGGTGCTTATCGACTTCATGAAGTCTGCTGCCTTTACACCCTCAGGGTACATCGGCGCTGAAAGGGTGTTGGCGCTGACATCATCGCTGACGGGTATCATCTTCATTCCCAGGCTCTTCATAGCATCCCGGAACATCTTTCCGATGAGCTTGTGTCTTCTGAATCTCTCCTCCATCCCCTCTTTCAGGATCAGCCCGAGGCTTACCTCCAGGCCCAGCACCAGGTTTACTGCCGGTGTGCCAAAGTATGCCGGCCGGCGCTCCTCGTAAGCCCTCATTACAGGCAGCCAGTGGTTCCAGTCGCTGTAGTAGCTGCCGGCAGGCGTTTTTCTCTCCCTCCAGGCCTGCATGGCTCTCTCGGACACAACCATCAGTGCCAGTCCGGGCGGTACTCCGACCGCTTTCTGAGAGGCAGTGAGGACCACATCCATTTTCCAGTCGTCCTGCCTTATCTCCTCGCCGGCCACCGAGCATACGCCGTCAAGCACGGTCAGGACTCCGTATTTCTCCCCCATCCTTCCCATCGGCTCCGGATCGACCCTGACGGCAGTGGATGTGTCGACATGAGTGAATGTCATCAACTTATACCGCTTTCGCTTAAGTTCTGCCTCTATCACCGGGGGTCTCACCACATCGCCCAGAGGAGCCTTGAGCAGTGTCACATCCGCGCCGTACCGCTTCAACAGGTCTGCATACCGGTCTCCGAAATAACCGGTGGAGATCACCAGGGCATTGTCGCCAGGCTCAATCAGGTTTGCTCCGGCCATATCCATCGCGAGGGTTCCGCTGCCGGCCATAATGAATGGCTGTCCTGAGGGTGCCAGCCATACCTCTCTCATCATCTCAAGTGAATGCCCGAATGACCCGATAAAGTCAGGAGCCACATGGCTGGTGGTCGGCATTCCTACTGCCTGCATCACCGCCGGCTCAAACTCTATCGGACCGGGTATCATTAAAAGTTTTCGGCCTTTCATATTCTATTCTTCAATGGTTTTGTACAAATCAACTGTTTTATCATCAAGCAGCTCAATCAGTGCTCGCATTGTATCGTCACCGGCAGGCAAGAGAGGCCGGCGTACCGGGCCGCCATAGAGCCCGAGATGATCCATTGCCGCCTTCAGAGCAGGTACTCCCCATTTTGATGTTACGGCGGCATTGAGAGCTATGGCCGATAGCTGCATTTTGCGTGCATGTTCCATATCACCGTCCCTGAATGAGCGGTAAATATCAATGCAATGAGCGGGAGCTATATTGGCCAGGGCAAGGATACCTCCTGCAGCACCTGTGGCCAGGGCAGGAAGAAGGAAGCCCGCCCCTCCGGCCAATATCTGAAAGCCTGCCTTTGACCCCTGGAGCACCTCTCCCATCTTGACAACATTGCCGCCTGATTCTTTCAGGCCGATGATATTCGGGTGCTTCGCCATCTCAATTATTGCCTGCGCGCTCATATCCAGCCCTGTATTGGCCGGCATGTTATAGACCACAACCGGCACGGGAGAGGCATCAGCCACATCATTGTAATGCTTAACAAGAGCCTGCTGCGTCATCTGTCCCTTGTAATAGGCAGGATTGATTACCAGTACGGCGTCAGCGCCCGCTGATGCTGCAGCCCGGGTTAGTCTTATCGTCTCGAGTGTCGATTGTCCGCCGGTGCCGGCGAGGAGTATCTTCCCCCCCTGTACGGCTTCTCTTGCTGCCGCCACAGCCTCAGCCTTTTCAATTTCGGTCAGCATGACCTGCTCACCGTTGGAACCCAGGATCAGGAATCCGCTCAGGTCATAGCGTGACAGCCTCCTGATGTTAAATCTGATCTTTTCTGAGCGGAGGTTCTCGTCCTCATCAAATGACGTTGGAAGGGGAGGAAATATTCCGGAAAGGTTTAATACTGTCATGATGGTATCATATAACTATTGTCGTTGATTATGTGTGCTCATTGAATAGGGCCGGGATCCCGGTGAGATGCCTCTCTCACTGTCCGGCTCAGGACTCATCCCGAACTCCATCTTCCCTCCTGCCTGCAGCTGTGAATGAGTGACATAATTGACATTCATCCTTTTACCGTTGAGGAGCACATCGCGCACATACACATTGTCACGGCTGTTATCCGGCGCCGAGATCACCAGTCTCCCTGCCGTCGGCAAGGGTGACTGTTGCCTTCCTGAAAAGCGGTGATCCCAGCACATACTCGCCTGTTCCGGGGGTGACCGGATAAAAGCCAAGTGCGCTGAAGACATACCATGCCGATGTCTGCCCGTTGTCCTCATCGCCACAGTAGCCGTCGGGTGTATAATTATACAGCTTATCCATCACCTCCCTGACCCTCATCTCTGTTTTCCAAGGCTCGGGGGTATATTTGTAGAGGTAAATCATATGCTGCACCGGCTGGTTACCGTGAGCATAGTTCCCCATGTTCATTATCTGCATCTCACGTATCTCATGAATGGGGAAACCGTAATAGGAATCATCAAATATGGGTGGTACGATAAAGACCGAGTCGAGCATCTGAGCCATCTTCTCCGCTCCTCCCATCAGCCCGGCCAGACCTGCCACGTCATGAAACACGCTCCATGTATAGTGCCAGCTGTTTCCCTCGGTGAAAGCGTCGCCCCACTTGTAGGGGCTGAAGGGCGACTGGAAGGTGCCGTCAAGGTTCTTGCCTCTCATCAGCAGACGCTCGCTGTCGAACACATTCCTGTAGTTCTGCGACCTTTTTGCATAGAGTTCAATCTCTTCCTGCGGCCTGCCCAGCTCCTTCGCGAGCTGCCACAGGCACCAGTCGGCGTAGGCATATTCCAGCGTGCGTGCAACATTCTCGTTAATGCCTGCATCATAGGGGACATATCCAAGGCTGTTGTAGTACTCAGCCCCGTATCTGCCTACGGAATGAACGGGTCCGTGTCCTTTTGTGTTCTTCACCATGGCATTCCACAGCGTGTCTATAGCATATCCCCGTATACCCTTGAGATATGCATCAGCGATGAGCGATGCTGAGTTGCTGCCGATCATGCAGTTGCGGTGGCCGGGACTTGCCCATTCGGGTAGCCAGCCGCTCTCGAGGTATGCGTTCACCAGTCCTTCCATAATCTGCGAGCTGACATCAGGATATAACAGGGTCAGCAAAGGCATGGCGGCCCTGAAGGTGTCCCAGAAGCCGTTGTCGGTATAGAGCCTTCCCGGCAGTACCTGTCCGTTGTAGGGGCTGTAGTGCACAATTTTTTCTTCGCTGTCATATTCATGGAACATCCTCGGGAAGAGCAGGGTCCGGTAGAGCGTTGAATAGAATGTGCGTACCTGGTCTTCTGTTCCGCCCTCAACCCTTATTCGTCCGAGCTCACTGTTCCACCTCTCCTTTGCAGCATCGCGTACCATGTCAAAGTCGCGGTCTCCGGTCTCGCGCTCAAGATTGAGCAGCGCCTGTTCGTGTGATATGAATGACGATGCCACCCTGGCGGTAACCTGTTCTCCCCTCTCTGTACGGAAGCCGATGACGGCAGCAGCGTGATCACCGGACTGCTCCGTGCTTCCCGGCAAAGGTTTGCCGTCAAGGGTTGCACAGGAGAAACTGAAGTCGCGGTCGAAGATGATCACGAAGTAATTATGGAAATTCTCCGGCACACCACCGTGGTTGTTGCGGCAATATCCGATCACCTTTCTCTCAGCTGGGATGATCTTTACCATTGATCCGCCTGCGAAGGCATCAATGACCACCACCGATGAGTCACTCTCCGGGAAGGTGAATCTGAAGAGGGCAGATCTCTCCGTTGGGGTGACCTCTGCCGTGATATCATAGTCGGCCAGGTAGACACTGTAATAGTATGGCCTCGCCACCTCGGCCTTGTGAGAGAACCATGATGCACGCTGATCTTCGGTGATCCTGTGGCCGCCCGTGACCGGCATCAGGGAGAAGGCAGCGTAATCATTGATCCAGGGGCTTGGCTGATGGGTCTGTTTGATGCCCGTTATCTTATGATCATCATAGGTATATGCCCAGCCATCACCGTTGCGTCGTGTCTGCGGAGTCCAGAAGTTCATCCCGAAGGGCAGCGCCACAGCCGGGTAGGTGTTGCCGTGCGACAACAGGTATTCCGAGTCGGTGCCCATAAGCGGATTTGCCAGGTCTGCCGGGGAAATGGGCATTTCGGCCTGCTCTCCAGGATGCCCGCATCCGGCAAGGAAAATTGCAAACAGGACTGCGATTGCCGCCACGAGCATCGTGTATGATTTCCTGGTTATAATTATATCAGGCTGCTGGATTAAGGTTATCTCTCCGTTTGATACCTCTGTCTTCATGAAGTGGTCTTTGAACCTGTAAAAATATACTTTTAATGCCAATGGGCAACCGTTGTCACTGAGGGTCTACATCAGCATGAATGCGCAGGATACCTTTCCTTGTCATCTTCAGTTCGCGCTCCATGGCCCTTCGGACAACCTCCTTAACCTTCGACGGGGAGAGGCTGCTGTCTATCTTGATCATGATAGTCTTGATGTACCATCGCTGGACCTGCATGATCACCGGGAACTCCGGTCCGAGGACATGGCTGCCGAGCTGCCTCCGCAGGCTCTCTGCCAGGCGTGCTGCCGACACATTCAGTTCTTCCGGATCACGGTGCCTGACCGACAGCCTGATGATCTTTGTGAAGGGGGGATACCCGAAAAGCGATCTCTCCTCAAGCTGGCTGGTGCACATGGCCTTATAGTCATGTTTCATCACCTGCCGCAGGATAATATGGGCCGGATCGGCGGTCTGGATTATCACCTTGCCCCTGCGTGTGCGTCTTCCGGCCCTGCCGCTCACCTGCTCCATGAGCTGGAAGCTGCGTTCAAAGGCACGGAAATCGGGGTAGTGCATCATGTTATCGGCATCGAGGATCCCTACCACCGTCAGCCTCTCAAAATCGAGTCCCTTGGAGATCATCTGGGTGCCGATAAGGATGTCAGTAGCGCCGGCGGCGAAGTCAGACAGGATCTCCGAAGAGGCGCTTCTTCTCCTGGTTGTATCCTGGTCCATTCTCACCACCCTGGCTGAAGGAAAGAGCAGCCTGATCTCCTCTTCGATCTTCTCAGTACCGAACCCTCTTGTTGTCATTGCCTCTGATCCGCACTCCGGGCAGGCAGCCGGTAGCTTCGTGCTGCGCCCGCAGTAGTGGCAGACCATCTTGCCAATGCTCTTGTGATATGTATAACTTACGGAACAGTTCGTGCATCCCGGCACCCACCCGCAGTCGGGGCACATCAGGTAAGGCGAGAATCCCCTCCTGTTCTGAAAGAGTATCACCTGTTCCTCCTTGCCCAGTGCCTCGGTAATAGCCTCAAGCAGGCGCTGGGTAAAATGTGATGTCATTTTAATCTTCTTTCCGAAGGAGCGGGTATCTGCCACAATCATCTGCGGCATCATGACATCACCGTAGCGTGTCATCAGCTCAACGAACCCGTACCTGCCTGAGGAGGCGTTATGGTAGCTCTCCAGTGAGGGGGTGGCTGAACCCAGTAACGTCCTGCCACCATGGATCCGTGAGAGCATCATGGCTGCATCACGGGCATGATACCGCGGTGCAGGGTCATACTGCTTATATGATGAATCATGCTCCTCGTCCACGATGATCAGTCCGAGGTCACTGAAGGGAAGAAAGAGTGAGGAGCGTACTCCCAGAACGGCACGCAGCGTGCCGTCGCTGACCTTTCTCCATACCTCCCGCCGTGCTGCGGTTGTCAGGCGGGAGTGGAACACCCCGATTGAATCGCCGAAGTGCCTCCGGAGACGTTCGATGATCTGGCTTGTAAGGGCTATCTCCGGGAGCATGTAGAGAACCTGCCTTCCCCGGGCAAGCTGCTCCTGCATCAGGTGAATATATATCTCTGTCTTGCCGCTGGAGGTAACGCCATGAAGAAGTACAGTCTCATGCTCATTATACAGCTCCCTGATTTTGATGATGGCTTGCTCCTGCATCTCATTAAGACGGACAGGAGGGATTATCTCCCCGCTGTATGGCCCGACGGCGCTGCGCTTTCGCTTCATCACCCTGACTCCCGGAAGCTCCTCAGGTGCTGGAATGGCAGCCTTCATCACCTCACCGGGATAGGCCATATAATATTCAGAGACCCATAATAAAAAGTCAGTCAGACGGTCATTGACCGAGGCCTCCTCAGGCAGAAAGCCTGTTATCTCTTTCGGTGTAAATCCTTCCGGCGGAGTATCGTGAATGTTGATTACGAGCCCTGTTGCGTTCCGGGTCTGTCCAAAGGGTACAGTAACTATGCTGCCGCGCCTCAGGACGCCACGCATCTCCTCCGGAATGCCATAGGTATAGCTGCCGGTGACGGCAACAGGGATGATAATATCTGCGAACTCGTGTTTCAATAGCTTGAAGAAAGAAATAATATAAACAACAGGCTGCAACGGCCGGGCCGCCGGTCAGGATTTATCAACGACGGTTGAATTAAGCTGTTAACTCAATGCTGCCCTTACTTTTTCGGCAGCATCGGTAAAGGTTGATGCCGCAATTACCTTAAGGCCTGAGCTGTCAATGAGCTCTTTGGCTTCAATGGCATTGGTGCCCTGCAGCCGCACAATGACCGGCACCTGTATGTCGCCAATGGTCTTGTATGCTTCAATAATGCCGGCTGCAACGCGGTCACACCTCACTATACCGCCGAAGATATTCACAAGTATGGCCTTTACATTTGGATCCTTGAGGATTATTCTGAATCCGGCCTCCACCGTTTTTGCACTGGCACCGCCGCCCACATCCAGGAAGTTTGCCGGTTTGCCACCGGAGAGCTGTATCAGGTCCATCGTCGCCATAGCCAGGCCTGCCCCGTTAACCATGCACCCCACGTCGCCGTCGAGCTTGACATAGTTGAGGTTACTGGCTGACGCCTCCACCTCCGTCGGATCCTCCTCGTGCAGGTCACGCATGGCGGCCAGCTCCGGGTGACGGTAGAGGGCGTTGTCATCAAGAGAGACCTTGCAATCGACAGCCAGCACCCTGTCATCGCTTGTCTTGAGGAGAGGATTAATCTCTATCAGCGAGGCGTCTGAATTGACAAAGGACTCCCATAGCCCGCCTATGAAGCGTGTCATCTCCTTGTAGGCCTTGCCCTGCAGGCCGAGGTTGGAAGCAATGGTCCTCATCTGGAATTCATGCAGGCAGCATGAAGAATCGACCACCTCGGTAAAGAGAGCCTCAGGGTTTCTGGCAGCCACCTCCTCAATGTCCATCCCTCCTTCAGTGGAGTAGACAACCACATAGGCCGATTTCTTGCGGTCAAGAAGAACAGAGAGGTAAAATTCCCTGATGTCAGAGTCACCTTTATAATATACATCACAGGCTACAAGGACCTTTCGCACCACTTTGCCAGCTGGTCCGGTCTGCGGGGTCACCAGTGTCATCCCCAGCATGCGCGAGGCTACCTCGGCTGCCTCCTGAGGCGAGCGGGCTATTTTGACCCCTCCGCCCTTGCCTCTGCCGCCGGCATGGATCTGAGCCTTGATGACGAAGATCTGTGTTCCGAATTTCTTTTGCAGCTCTTCAGCTATGAGCTTTGCCTGGTCGGCTGTCTCAGCCACAAATCCTTCCTGTACAGCTACTCCGTGAGCCTGCAGGATTGATTTTCCCTGATATTCGTGGATGTTCATGATTAGATATCTGGTATGAGGTTATAAAGTCCCGCTTTGCAATTAGGTATGTAATTTACTCTTTTTTATAATTATTTTCGCTAAAACTTTTTTGAATGAGGAAGCTTTCCAATGATGAGTTGAACCGCAAGAGCGTTAAGGAATTCAGGGCTTCTGAAAAGTCGCCCTTCATCATTGTGCTTGACAATGTCAGGAGTCTGAATAACGTGGGATCGATTTTCCGCACGGCTGACGCCTTCATTGTTGAGGCTGTTTACCTGTGCGGCATCACTGCAACTCCTCCTCACAGGGAGATACACAAGACGGCGCTGGGGGCTACTGAATCGGTAGAGTGGATCTATTTTGACAGTGCGGCTGATGCGGTGAGAGTCTTAAAATCGAAAGGATACACAATTGTGTCGGTGGAGCAGGCTGATGAGGCTGTTTCGCTTGACATGCTGATGGTGGAAGCCGGGAAAAAGTATGCACTTGTGTTCGGGCATGAGATCAGAGGAGTCAGCGAGGAGGTGGTCAACCTCTCGGATGTCTGTGTGGAGATACCTCAATACGGAACCAAGCACTCGTTCAACGTTGCTGTCAGTGCAGGGATAGTATTATGGGAGCTGGCCGGAAAGATCCCGGGCAACAAATAAAAAACCCCGTCTGCCTTGCGGCGAACGGGGTTCTGTTTTTATTAAATCCTGTTACTGGGTAACTGACTTAAAGGTGTCATCCATAAAGAACTTGGCAAACTCGAGGTCTGTCTGAGCATAGTTCTTCCAGTCAGAGTTGTAGCCGATAGCTTCACGGAGGCCGTTGAGAACGCCGTCCTTATCATCGAGGCGTGCTGCAATGACAGCCTTCAGGTATGAGGGTGCGCCGCACTTGCATGGTTTCACTGAATCCATGGTTGTCTTGGCTTTGTTGAGGTCACCCTTGAGAAGCTGTGCAAGAGCAAGGTTCATCGTTGGCTTGTCACCGAGAAGGTTGACTGCCTGGTCATATTTGCCTTCATGAATTGCTATGGTGCCAAGTCCGAATTTTGATTCGGGGGTTGCAGCTGACATCGAGTTGAAATACTCGGCAGCAGCTTTGACGTCACCATTCAGGAGGGCGGCGAAGCCCATGTTGTTCTTTACAACGTCATCATTCTTAAGAGCCTTGGCTTTTTCGAGAGCCACCATAGCCTCGTCAGCTTTGCCCATGTTCAGATAAGCCCAGCCGATGTTGTTCCATGCGCGCATGCACTTGGGTTCTTTTTCAGCAGCCATCTGGTAGTACTTGAGCATCTCATTCATATCTTCCGTCAGCGTGGCAGCATAGAGCATCTGCTCGAGGCTCAGGACTGAAGCGTCACCCTTGATTGCTGCAAGGATCTCTTCATCACTGAGGCCGATAAGATTGACATCAACAATGAACTTCGATCTTCTCAGCTGAGGAAGGATCTGTTCTGCGAGAGCCTCATAAGCTGTAGACATGTTCTTGATCTCCTGTTCGCGGACGATAGGATCCTGGTACATTGAAAGCACTCTGAGTATAAGTTCCTTGTCAGCAATGGATGATTCCTGAACGAGGGCCTTGAAGCCGTCCCAGTCTTCCGGGGTGGTCTGGCTTGCAAACAGTGCAGTCAGTTCGGGAATCTTGCCGTACTCCTTCTGGAGATACTTCTCGGCAGCCTTGCCCCTCTGCTCAGCCAGTTTCTCGTTGAGTGTGAGCGGGCCGTCAGGTGAAGCATATGAGCTTGTGGTGACACCTTTGACTGCCATCCTCTCATTCTGCTGAACGAGGGCAATATAATCCTTGAGAGCCTGGATGTCGGCTGACTTGAGTTCAGCCGGCCTGATGTCAGCCCTGTTTATGTTATAAAGAATGTCAGCCATCTTCTGTTCGGGAACAATGCGCTGATAGTTGTCTTTCAGTGAGATAGGCATTGCGTGATCTTCAACCAGTGTTGATGTGGCTATTACGCCGTCAGCAAGTTTAATGGGATCAAATGCCAGAGTCTTGTCTTTCTTTGTTGCTTCTACGCGAAGCATGAACTCGGAAACCTTCATCTCAGGTATATAGTTGACATCACCTGTCCAATTGATGTTACCACCTTCCCAGCTGATTGGTTTGTTGTTAGCCAGAACCTTTTCACCCTGGGCATAGAGGATTTCATCAAACGCGGTTTCGCCACCTTCGTAAACAAGCACGGGGGTGATTTTCAGCGTAGTGTTCTTGTCAAAGTACTTCTCCGGATAGGTTGCTTTTACCTGTGCGGCAACAATTCCTGCATGGGTCTCAAGTACTTTGGGAGTGATCTCATACTGGACAAGATTTGCGTTTTTCTTCATCTTGTCGAGACTGCTGCAACCTGACATAAGTACAGCAGAGAGCAGAATGACAAAAAGTCTGGTGAAATTTTTCATAATTTGTTTTTTATTAGTTGCGATCAGTTTCTGTTAATTACAATTATACAATATTTCTGATTTGGATGCAAATTTAAGATAATTTTTAGTCAATACCTTCATTCCTCCTATTAAAAATTCAGAAATCGCGGAGATTAATGCCCGGCCCTACAGGTTCGTTGAAAATCATCTCCGTTACTTTCAGGTAATCTTCATGGCTGGCCACGAAGTCGATACCTGATATATCAATCACCAGGTACCTGTTCTCGGGATTCTGCCTGAAGAAGTTAAAATAGCTCTCCTGTATTCCTGTAAGGTATTCGGCTGTTATCGACTTCTCATACTCCCGGCCTCTAACTGCAATGTTTTTCAGGAGTCTCTCCGGCGGTACATGGAGGTAGACGTAGAGGTCCGGCTTTGGCAGTGAGCTGTAAATAATGTAGAATATCTGCCTGTAGAGGCTGAACTCATCCTTCTCCAGCGTTTTTGAAGAGAACACCAGTGACTTCATGAAGTAATAATCTGCCACTGTAAAGCTTCTGAAGAGGTCCTGCTCCACCAGTTCCTCCTTCAGCTGACGGTACCGGTCAGCAAGGAATGAGAGCTCAAGCGGGAAAGAGTACCTGGCGGGGTCATCGTAGAATTTGGGAAGAAACGGGTTATCTGCGAAACGCTCAAGGATGAGCTTGGCGTTGTAATCCCTGGCGATCATTGAAGCCAGTGTGGTCTTGCCGGCCCCTATATTTCCCTCAATGACTATATAGTTATACCTCACGGTCTCCATTACGGTCCCTCATTGCATTCAATATCAAAAATAGCATTTGACTGTCACAATACCAATAAAAATAAAGAGACGGGCAAATTGTCCGTCTCTTCTATCCTTGTGTAGCGATGCCCTTAAAGGCCTTCGCTGAAATTACTGCAAGAAAAAATTATCTGTTGTCATCCCTTCTCCGGTCATGGGGGCGACGATCACCGCGATCACGGTCATGGCCTCCTCTTCCGCCGTCGCGTGAGCCCTGATAATCCCTTCTCTCCGAATGTTCGCGCTTGGGAGGCTCAACATAGCCTTCAGGCTTGGGAATAAGGGGTTTGCGTGAGAGTCTCAGCTTGCCGGTCTTCTGATCGACCTCTATCAGCTGCACCTCAACTATATCACCCTCCTTGAAGAGCTCCTCTACGGTGCCCACCTTCTTCCAGTCCATCTCAGAGATGTGAAGCAGGCCATCCTTGTTGGGAAGAATTTCCACAAAGGCTCCGAACTGGGTAATGGTCTTTACCTTGCCCGTGTATACCTTGCCAACCTCGGGAACGGCGCATATTGCGTTGATCCTGTCGAGGGCGGCCCTGATTACATCGTAGTTGTCGCCGAAGACATCGATCATACCCTGACCGTTGATCTCCTCGATAACTATTGTTGCGCCTGTGGTTGCCTGTATATCCTGTATGATCTTTCCACCGGGGCCTATAACTGCTCCGATCATCTCCTTGGGAATGTAGATCTTTTCTATTCTCGGGGCATGAGGTTTGAGTTCGGGCCTCGGTTCGGCGATTGTCTGTTCCATGATGTCAAGAATATGGAGTCTCCCTTTGCGTGCCTGGTCCAGAGCCTGTTTCAGCACCTCAAACGAGAGTCCGTCTACCTTGATATCCATTTGCGTGGCTGTAATGCCGTCACGTGTGCCTGTGACCTTGAAGTCCATGTCACCCAGGTGATCTTCATCACCGAGGATGTCTGACAACACTGCGAATTTGCTTCCGTCCTTGTCGCTGATAAGTCCCATGGCTATGCCTGACACCGGCTTGGCGATCCTGATGCCTGCGTCCATGAGCGCCAGTGTTCCTGCGCATACGGTAGCCATCGATGATGAACCGTTTGACTCAAGGATATCGGACACGATGCGGATCGCATAAGGATTGGTCTCATCGGGAGGCATCATGTTTTTAAGTGCCCTGTGCGCCAGGTTGCCGTGGCCAATCTCCCTGCGGCTGGTGCCGCGGGCAGGCTTGGCCTCGCCGGTGGCAAAAGGCGGGAAGTTATAATGAAGGGTAAATTTCTCCGATCCCTGTCTGAGGACCTCATCGATCATCTTCTGATCGAGCTTGGTGCCCAGAGTTACGCTGGTGAGCGACTGTGTCTCACCGCGTGTGAATATGGCAGAGCCATGCGCAGCGGGGAGCGGATCGATCTCACACCATATTGGGCGTATCTCGTCCAGCTTCCGTCCGTCAAGACGCTTGTGCTCATCCAGAACAAGTCGGCGTGCAGCTTCCTTCTCAACATCGTGGTAGTACCTGCTCACCAGTGATTTGTTGACCGGGTTCTCCTCCGTGAACTGGGCGAGGAACTCAGCCTTTATGGCTTCGAAACCGTCACTGCGGGTCTTCTTGTCAGAGCCGGTGGCTGCCAGTGCATAACACTTTGCATATGTCTCATCCCAGACCTTCTTGCGCAGATCCTCGTCGTTGACCTCATGACAATACTCTCTCTTGACCGTCTTGCCAACCATCTCAGCCAGCTCCGTCTGAGCAACGCACTGTATCCTGATAGCCTCATGGGCAATGCGCAGAGCCTCGAGCATGACCTCTTCGGAGACCTCTTTCATCTCACCTTCAACCATCATTATGTTCTCATAGGTGGCTCCGACAACTATGTCGAGATCGGCATTCTCAATCTGCACCAGGGTGGGATTGACAATGAACTCTCCGTTGATCCTGGCAACCCTGACTTCAGAGATGGGACCGTGGAACGGGATGTCTGAAACGGCTAGCGCAGCCGATGCTGCGAGTCCTGCCAGTGCGTCAGGCATAATGTCTTTTTCAGCAGAGATCAGGTTAACTGTCACAAACACCTCTGCATGATAATCATCAGGGAAGAGCGGACGCAGAACCCTGTCTACCAGCCTCGATACGAGTATCTCATTGTCATTGGGCCTTGCCTCTCTCTTGAGGAAGCCGCCGGGGAAACGGCCGGATGCCGCATATTTTTCCTTGTACTCAACAGAAAGAGGCATGAAGTCAGTGTCCTCTTTCGCATCTTTTGCCGCAACTACAGTTGCGAGCAGCATGGTACGGCCCATCCGCACCACCACCGAACCATCGGCCTGTTTGGCCAGCTTGCCCGTTTCGATTACTATTGACCGGCCATCGCCAAGGTCAATGCTTTTTTCAATTAACTTATACATTTGTATTACTGATTATTTCGGGATAGATGATAAATATGGGGGGAGTATTCACCCGGGAATTAAAAAAGGCAATCTGAAATTGCCTTTTCTCTCTTTACTTACGCAGGTTCAGTGCCTTGATTATTTCACGATACCTGGAAATATCTTTTACCTTCAGATAGTCAAGCAGACGCCTTCTCTTCCCGACCAGCTTGATGAGCGACCTCTGCGTGCTGAAATCCTTCTTGTTCTTCTTCAGGTGTTCAGTCAGGTGCGCAATCCTGTAGGAGAAAAGAGCAATCTGACCCTCAGCACTTCCTGTATCCATCTCTGATGATCCGAATGTCTTGAAAAATTCCTGTTTCTTCTCCGTTGTCAAATACATATCCTTATCCAATAGATTGTTAATAAATTCTCCAATTTTGGATCGCAAAGATACAACTCTTATTTGTAATAATTCAAACAATTCGAATAATTTTTTTGTATTTGGCTGAGCAACGGCACTCTCCTTCATGGTACAAAATTTTATCAGGAGGCTTCTTATTAATAGACGCAATAATGATACCAAAAGTTGCGCCGGATGAAAACTTAAATGAATTATTGGTCAAGAGGATAAGGAATCTGGCACTGATGTCCTTTCACGGCTCGAGGAAGATTGAGCTTGAACCCCTTATTTTATGACCCATGCTGATGAGTGATGAACCTATCAGGCAGTCGAGGCACCTGTGGTATCTGCACCAGTGCGTTCTCAGTTCTAACAGCGCCTGGGAGGCAAAGGCCGACTCCGGCTTCAGGCCTGCCTCCACGAAGTCTGTAACCACGCTGTTTTCTTCCGGGGGAAGCGAATCGAGGATATCGACGGCCCGGTCACACCATTCCTGCTGCTGCCTGCTTTTTCCGTACACGAAGAGCATGGGTACGATGGCGTTTATGACCAGGAGGTCGACCGATTGCCTGCCTGCACGGCCTGCCGTAGAGGGGACCTCCCTGCCGAACTGGTAGTGATGGTTCCAGTAACCTGAGGCCGTGACACTGAGCAGGGGCCTGAGGCTGGCAATATCACGGCATTCGAGAACCCGCGAGAAGAGGCCCTCACTATGGGTAAGCAGTGCTGCCAGCTGGGAGAGGCGTACCGTGGGGAAGTTTGCCGGACGCAGCCGGTGGAACTTCCACATCCAGCCATCGACAGGCTGCAGCGAGTACTTTGCCTTCAGCATTCGGTACTCTCTGCCCAGGAGAAGGTAATATTCATCTCTGACCGCTTCCCTGAAAAGCGTCTCGTCAAGGAGGCCCGCCGTTCCGAAGAGCAGCGCCTCAACCTGCAACTGGTTGTCTGAGTGCTTTCTGATGATCTTCAGCGGAAGCCTCGAAGCAAGCATCTCAAAGGGGTCGGTGTTTACCCTGAAACCGAAATAACGTGAGACAAGCCTGTAGAGCGTCTCCTCCCAGTCATTGTCGGTCTTCACCAGTATCTCCCTGATCTCACAGCTTTTTCTTTCCAGGCGTTCAACGGCAAGCGACCAGAGCCAGTGTTTGACCATGAACCCGTCGGCCCTGCCTATCAGCCCGTTGCAGGCCAGCAGTGTCGGAGAGTTGACAAAATCAAGGTAGTTCTCCCACAGGGCCGGGTCATATTCCAGCCGTGCAGTCAGCAGGCGGCGGCCTGAGGCCGAATAAACGGCGGCATCATCATTATGGACAAGATGCAGGATCACGTTGTCATACGCATGGTCTGTATGGTGCCCGTGACGGTACCAGTCAGAGGCATTGACATGTATCTCCGTGTTACCCGCCCAGGCTGTGCCGCCTATCAAAAGACGGGTATTGAAGAAATCGGGGCCGGAGTCACGGTTATAGTCGCCCGGAGTGATCACCTCAATCAGGCCGGCCTCAGTATCGCACAGACGTCCGGCATCAAAGAACCGGTTTTTCCACAGCCAGTGGAGGAACTCTTCCTTCATGTTCGGTATGTTTAGAAATGCAGCATACCAAAGATATAAACAAACAGCCATCAGAACAAGCTGGCAATTGAATAAAAGAATCAGGATTCCTGGTAAAATTCAGAGATATGGCATGATAATGCAACCAGCGCGGTCAATTACCGGCACGAAGTCCGGAATCCCCGAAAAGGAATAATCTGTGATTTCCCCCCTTAATTATTTGACGAAGCCTCATAAAATAAAGATGAAGGTGATGACAACGAACCGGTATTATGCTTTAATTTTACTATTCGCAAGAAATAATGTTACTATTCCCCTAATTCCCAAATGAAAATGAAGACCCTAATCAGGATTATGGCCATGCTTATTTTATTCAGTCTGGCTTTCAGTGCAGAAGCACAGATCAAGGTTGATCTCAAGAAGAAAATTGAACAGCAGGTAAACAAAAGGCTCAATCAGAAGGCCGACCAGGCCATCGACAAAACGCTCGATACCGTGGAAGACAGTATTGCAGCAGACCTGAAAAAGAACGGCAACACTGGTCAGGATGCCTCCGGAACAGGTAACCAGGCAGGAGCGGCAGCGGGCAAAAGTGATCAGAACACTGAAGGAGGGACAGCAGGCAATCAGCAGACCTCCCTGCAGTCATATTCAAAGTATGATTTTATTCCCGGCGAGAAGGTAATCTTCTTTGACGATTTCAGTCAGGATGCCGTGGGCGACTTCCCGGCGCTGTGGAACACCAACGGATCGGCTGAGATTGTGACCACCAATCTCTTTCCCGGCAACTGGATGAGATTTGTTATGGATGAGTGTGTATGGACCGACGGGTTACTCAAGCTGCCTGAGAACTATACCATTGAGTTTGATGTGATACCTATAGGAGGACTTGAGGGTGCGGGTATGTCAGGGTGGCACATGAGGCTGATGCAGGCAAAGAACGTAAATGCATGGGATGGCGGCTCGTCTCCCGGGCAGGGGGGATTCCAGTTCCAGGTTGAATATTTCGGCAGGCCTGGCTACAGCACCTGGTTATACGGCGATGCATGCTCTGCTGCCAAGCTGAGCGGATTTGTCGAAGGCGACCATCTGAAGCAGAAGATGAACCAGAAATACCATATTGCCATCTGGGTTCAGAAGACAAGGGTGCGCCTGTACCAGAACGAAAATAAGATCGTCGACCTGCCAAGGGCATTCCCGGCAGGATGTGTTAAACCTGACAGGCTCAGGTTCGAGTATGGCGCTGCCATGATCAGCAATGTCCGTATTGCCGTGGGTGCGCCTGACATGCGCAACAAACTCATGACCGAAGGCAAACTGATCACCTATGGTATCTATTTCGACGTAAACAAGGATGTTGTCAAACCTGAATCATACGGAACACTCAAGGAGATTGCAGCTATCCTTAATGAAGTACCCGATGTCAAGGTCAAGATAGTAGGCCATACCGACAGCGACGGAGCTGATGCGGCCAACCTCGATCTCTCAAAACGCAGGGCAGCCTCTGTGAAGAACGAGCTTGTAAAGTCGTTCGGTGTGAACGGCGACCGCCTTGTGACTGACGGTGCGGGCGAAGGCCAGCCTGTGGCAGCCAATGACACACCTGCCAACAAGGCGCTGAACAGAAGGGTAGAGTTCATCAAGCTGTGATGCGCTTATCATGACCCGTTGATCTTAAAGCCCGTTACTTATGAGAAGATTATATATTCTGTCACTATTACTGCTGTTAATGACAACAGCAAATGCACAGCCAGGGCCAGACGACTTTCTGGGCAGGTTACCCAAGCCCGGTGATGTATGCTCCGTTGACACTGTACCAAGAAACCAATTTCACTCAATGGTCAGTGCAGTCAGCGTAGAGTTGAACAATGATATCCGGCGGCGCAAAAATAAGGCAGAGACCAGCGTGGAAAACAACGAGGATCAGATGAAGGCCAATGCCCTTAAACAGTCAGGCGTTTCTCCTGATATTGCCCAGAAGATGATGGCTCTCCAGCAAAGGAAGAAAGCTGCAACCTCCCAGGCCGAAAAAGAGCAGATCGACAGGGAGATGAAAGCCCTGACTGGCCAGATGGTACAGCAAAGCACAAACATCTCAATGGGAGAGATCAGCAATATGAAGAATATGAGCAAGGAGGGCAAAGAAGCGTGGGCATCAGCTTATGCGACAGAGAAAAAGGCTGAAGTCATGGCGGAACCGGAGAAATACCAGGATCAGAACGTTAAGGCCATGGAAAAACACAGGCTCCTGAGTCAGTATACCAGGCTCAATGACAGCCTGGGCGCCGCACATGCAAAATACATTACCCAATTCCAGGATCTGGAAAATGATCAGGCGGCCAAACGGATCCTGGAACATCTGGAATACCTGAATAATCAACTGTCTGAGGAATTGGCCAAGGGACTGGGCGGCAATGAGAGAGCTGAGGAAATACGGGCATCTATATATTCCGAGCAGGTAAGTTACTGCAGGATGCAAAGTCCCAGATACCTTCAAATCCTTGGCTCTTATGAAGTATTCATGAGAAATGCAATAACGGATTATTTCAGACTGGAAGAGCTCAGTAACCAGGTAAATGAGGCACAGACCGGCGTAAGGCTGGATATTGAACCCGGCCTGCTGGCACTCGAAGCATTGGCTGATTATGTCTCACGGCTGAACGCCGCATACAAGTACAACATAATTGGTGAGGATCCCAGCGATGAGGACCTGGCGCGTAAGGCCGGAATTGGAAAGTACTGATCCCCTACCTGTTTATCATCTCCTTCATGAGATTGAATTTGGAATAATCCTAAGTTAAGAGTGACCAGATGAAACGATTTGTCTCTATGACCCTGCTACTGGCAGCGTGTCTGATTATGTGTGCCCAGAACAGCGGGAATGATCCAGCCGCGATAAGGCAGCAGATGGCCGATGTCAGGAAAAATACTGACTGGAATAATCCTGATGCGGCAAAGGCGGCCAACAAGAAGATTGAGGAGCTGTCAGTCAAACTCACGCAGGCTATCCGGAGCGCTAACGCCACCGCTCAGACCCCCCCCGCCGGCACGGGCACCGGAGAAGAAAACCAGGAGGTGACCGATCCGGTTAGCAGGATAACAAAGGAGGTGGATGATTACAACAACCAATTGTGGAACCAGATGATGAAGGTGTTTCGCGAACACGGTGAATGGGATCTGGCAGAACCGCTGAGGGAAGAGATTGCAGAGGCCTACCTCGAGGATGAGTCGCCCAAAAATATAAACCAGAATGTTTTAAATGAAACGACACTTCTCGTACTTGACATGACGATTCCAACCATTCAGCGAACGATTGATGTCATGGAAAACTTCAGGGCTATTGAGACACTTGTAATAACCGGAGGCAATCAAGGCGTCCCTGTGAACCTGGGCGATATCCTGCACAAGGCATCTGCATATCCCCTTAAAACACTTTACATCATTAACTTCAGGTCCTACGTAACAGATATTCCTGATGAGATCAATCAGTTCAGTAACCTGAGGACACTGGGGATTTTCAATAATAACCTGGCCGGGCTGCCGGATATGAGTGGCTTTTCACAAAATCTGGATTCCCTCTATCTTGACCTGAATCCCATACCATCCCTCCTTCCGGAATTGGGTTCATTTACGGGTCTGAAAAAACTTGGTATTGCAAACACCTCGGTCACAGAAGCAGAGATCAGGGAAATTGAACGATTATTGCCACAATGTACAATCCTGTCAAAATGAGAATGAAAATATTCATCCTTTGCATGATCTTTTTGGGTTGTGCAAGCAGCATCCCGGCACAGAAAAACGATGTGATTTTCTATGTCGTTTACAGGTACACCGGAACTGACGATGATGTGAAGTTCCTTAAAGGCACAGGAGCAAATAATATTTTCGGCAACCGTTTCACTGCCGGATTAAAGGAAAACTTCCCCTGCGCAGATGAGATTGAGGATCAATTAATATATGCCCTCCTGGATCAGGAGAGGAAGAAACAGCTGGTTGGTGCAGGATCAGAGGAAGCCATGAATGACATAAGAGACGCTCATGATATTGACTACCTTGTCGCCTTTGAGCTGGGAATATTCGCAGATCGTTTAATTGTTTCTTCTACCTGCACACCCTACAGAACCCAGGACAAAACACCCATTATAAGGAAAACCACCACTACTTCCTTCAGCAGGACGTCATCAACCGGGATTACAGCTGCATGCAATGATGTTGCAGATAAAATGATCGAAGCCCTTAAGAAATATGAGATCTGTCCGTTCAAAGGCCCGGTGACATTAACCAAAACCTCAACACTCGACTCGGTCAATACTCTTCAATACAATGTTTACTGCAATGAAATGGATCAGCTGTATATAAAGAAAACGGAGACTCACAACAGCAGTTACAGTGAATGGAAGCTGGAGAGAAAAGGCATCCCCAGAACGGATGGGACAATGACATTTCATGCGACTGAAGAATCAGAGGTGAGTGAACAGGACGGGTGTCACCAATGCAAGTCGGGCAGGTCAGGAGGCCGCATCTTTACAGAGAAGCGGTCAATGGAAGTGAAGGGCAGCGGTCTTTCACAGACAAGTTTTTATAATGGCAAAGCCCAGTACGACACCCGTATAGATCTCGAGTTCCTTGAAGACGGAACATATATTATGATTGTTAAAGCCACATCCTTACCGGTAACCGGCACTGACAACGTGACTACCCATGCTGAAGGGACATGCGACAACATCCCGCTTACAACCAGTCCTGAGCCCCGTGAGATAAAGATCCCGCTGATGATGATATTCGGTCCCTATACAGGGGATGCATCCAGCAAGGTTTTGCACGAGAGGGATTCCAAAGAGGTCAATGACCCCATAACGGGCGAGAAAACAACGATCACTATAGATTTTACACTGACACACGATTAATCAGGGAAGCAAAAGATCGGGGGGATACCCCTTATCTGACAATTTTTGAGGAAGCATTTGACATTGACGATATAAGGGCACTGGCACCGCTTATCGGGAACTGGCTCTTCACACATTCATATACTCTGTTTAAATGAAAAAGTCTGCGGTTCTTTTTGCTTTGTTGACGTTGAGCCTTACTACGTTCGCCCAGGATTCCGGATTATGGCTGATTTCAGCCAGGATTTCTCAAAGCCGTACCATGAACAAAGACACACTTATCAGAACTGAGGCAGGAAATCATGTATGGGAAAAAGAAAGGCATGTCGCAGTAAGAACCATTACGCGTGGTGAGATAACGGCTGTTATTGAAAATCAGGCAGAAGATCCCGCCAATGAATTCATGTACCATTCAGATTCCGGCGAACCAATCAGCATAACCGTTTCAGGTCAAGGATCACACTCTGAATCGTCAAAATTCGTAGAATCAATTAATGGCACGATGATAAATGCTGATCAAAGGGAAATTAATGTTTCAGGGTCTGCTTTGCCCGAGGCATCTCTTATGTTTTATTACTCTCCTGACAGCAAAGATGCCTCCGCCAGTATCGGCATCAGGGGCAAAGGGTCCGACAGGGGTCGTATGTTCTATGAAGAATGGAAAGATTATGGAGGTGATCTCGATGACTATTATCTTTCATGCTCAGCCAGCTGCGGCGTATCCGATGACAGGAGCTGTAATATCACCAAAACACCTACTGGTTTCCAGGCAACCTGGAAGAATAGTGAAAGCAGGCAGAGACATACTGTCGACGGCACTGAATTCATCACCACCGAAAGTACCCTGAGTCTGACAATAACGCCATACAAGGAACCTGACAAGCCTGAAGTAAATCTCTATGGTTGTTCGGAACTCAGCATGGAAGAACAGGGTGAAGCTTTTGCATCCGGAAAACCTGAAGGCGGAAAATTCCGGTTCTGGGTTGAGCCCGGCAATCTCTTGGAGGTTCAGTCTGACGGCGAATCGTCGGCCATCATAACTGGTTCAACACCCGGGAAGGGCACGCTGTATGTCGAATACACAACTCCTCTGGGAAAGACAAATACAGCATCACAACCTGCTTCATGCGTGAAAATCGAAAATTACAACGGCGGGCAGGCAATCCCTCAGATTCCACTCTTCGATGTTGACGGAGAGAAACTTCCGGGTGTACTTAAGGTTCCGGTTTCAGCCCAGCCGTCAAACATAGAGGAACTGGTCGATTTCGTGCCTGCTGATAAATCCGTTCTCACGGCCGTTGGACTGCCGGGAGCAGTAGAATTAACGGGCTCAAAGGAAGGAAAAACCACTCTTCAGGCAAAAACAAACTGTGGCCATGATACAGGTCCGACCATTGAGGTGGAGGTTGTCAACTGCACTGATGAAACAATTGCAAGGCTTGAGAAGCAGAGAAAGGCAGCGACTGAAAATCTGCTGATTGCCACCAAGGAGCTGCAAAAGCTTGCTGGTTCTAAAGAGTTTGAAAAGGCCCGGGATGATCTTGTTGCTTCTACCGGAGACCTGCTTATTAAGGTAGGCGTTACTATTATATCTGGCGGGAAGTCCTCGTCAGCCGCCATTAATACGGCTGCTCAGATAGCCAATGACGCAGTAGGGTTGAAAGATATGATTGCCAGTAATAGTCACGAGGAGTTTTTCATTAACGGCGTTAAGGCGGCAGCGGGTAAAATCTGGGGAGCAACAGCCAGTACCCTGGTAGGGCTGGAATCTATCGCAGAAGCGGCCGACAGGTTCTACAAGAATATCGCTGAAATTCAATTACATGAGGAAGCTTTAAAAAGCGTTCTGGAAAGTTACGAAAAGGCATTAAAGGCTCTGGAAGATGTCGTAAAGCGTCAGCAGATCTGCAAACGGGATAAAACGCAGCCCCAGCAAAAGGAAGAACCCAAGGCAGACCCGACGCCAGAGCCATCAGACCCGAAACCTCCTGTTGATCCAAAGCCCAAGACCGACACCCCTCCGGCACAGAAACCGCCAACGGAACCACCGGCACAGAAGCCGGGAGAAGAGGAGCCCCCGGTCTCACCGCCGCCGCCGACAAGCCCGCCCCGGCAGGTAGGACTTCCATATTCACCTGAAGAATGCGGATGCGACAAGACTAAAGCCATAGGCGTAACCTCTGAAGGGTTTTCAATGCTTCAGGCCGGGGTAAAGAACATCGGCGACTGTGTGGAAAGCTTCAACAAAACTTCCGTAAATGACTATGCTAATACCCTTCGCGAACTCTCGTCACTGGCTGATTCCCTGAAAGTTGCTGCTGACGGAGATCCTGAAATATTCAGGGTTAAAGCCATAAAAGCAAAACCCCGGTTGGATTCGCTGATAAATCAAACACAATCATACGACGAAGCCGGAAAGATTTTCCTGAAAGAGTTTGAAAAATGCCCGGAATCAGTAACGACCGGAATGGATGTTCTGAAATCCGCCATCACTGTCACAGTTGATTCGATTACAACCAAATATTAAATTTCCCTGAAAATGAAAACAAATCTTGCCTTATCGCTGGTTTTGCTTGCCGGATTTTCACTTAGCCTTACTGCTCAGGATATTCAGCTTCTCACTGAGAAACCGGGCACGTTCGAGATACTGAGCAGAACTGATTATGCAATGCCTGAGTGCGGATTCACCAAGGCTGACATGACGGCCAACATGGAAAGAATAAAGGAGGTGGTGGCTGTTGTCCGGCAGAACCCGGTTCTGGCGGATATAAAAGGCTTTAACGGAAGGGCCAGGCTCCATACCATGTCAATGACCTGCAAAAGAGAAGTATGGTACGGTGTGCCGGTACGTGTAGCCTTTGAGTTTTCATCATTCTTTTATAACAAGGAAGGGAAGGTGGCATTCAATACGATAGAGCCTCCCTCATGGTCACTCTACACAAATGAATTCATCCCCGGTGGTGGAACTTTCGACAATGAGCATTCTTACTTCACCGTGCCGCTGAGAAAGGAAACTGTGGATCCGGGTATCGATGTTTACGACGGGGAATTCTGGGTTCTCTACAATCCGGATCGACCTCCATACTGGATCCCGGTAACGGTTGAAGAAGCCTTTAAGGCCGCAAGGGAGTCCTCTTCAAAGGAGACGAATGAAATAGCTGCGGCCTACAAGAAGCAGCTCCTGGACCAGGAATGGGAAGCAATTGCCGTCGAAGACCGTCAGAAACCAGCATACTACGGCGGCATGCTGTCACGCGTCTCCGTCACTCCGGGCTACGGAGGGCAAGACAGCATCTTCCCCCGGATAATGAAGGTGAACCCTGATTATCCTGACCGGACTCTTCCACGTTCTGCCATCCAGTTCATCTGGTTTACGTCAGTGCAGGATAAGCAGTACATGAACAAAAGACTTGAAGAATGCAGGGATTACTGGAAGAAAGGGAGCGGAAGCGGTTGCGACAACCGGCGGTTTGAATTGGCCTTCGGGATGACAGATATACGCAACCTTGCAAATGAGATTGGGAAATGAGCAGTATCAGCCGAACCGTTTTTGTCATCCTGCTGGTTGTTCTTATTCAGCCTGTCAGGGCCCAGGACAAAGTTCTTCTCACTGAAAAGCCCGGGACATTCAGGATCAGGCAGGGGATTCTCAATGGGCTGTCAATGGATCTTTACGGGAAGGAGAGCAATTTCAGTGCTTCTGAGGCGGAGGCAGCAATGAATGAGCTTGAAGAGCTTGTGCATATTTTCCGGCAGTGCCCGGTACTGAAGGAGATAAAAGGCTTTGATGCAGATTGCGACCTCGGTGCGGGCCGTTACAGCTCGAAATATGGATTCGGAGTGCCTTCGACACTCACCTTTTACCTTCGCACATGGAGCCTTTACAAGGGGAAGGAGGCGCAATGGATTATTGAACCTCCGCAATGGAGGATGGAGATTAACATGACTGACAAGTACCGCGACAACGGGTTCAATGAGTCTGATTTCAGCAATGCATATAATCCGACAAATCAGGACTTCAGCGAAGAGGCGATGAGAAGTGCTGTCGTTGAGGTGAATGAGCTCTTTTACCAGCCGGGTATCAGGGAGACTATCACACCGGGCATAGACCGTTACGGTGACACTTATGTCATATATAACCCTGACCGGCCTCCCTACTGGGAACAGGTGACCATCCGTGAAGCATACCGGCTTCTGATCAATTACTGGAAATGTGTGCCCGATAAGAGTCAGTCAGATGTATTTGTACCCATGCTGAACAAAGAATTGTCCGGCTTTACGGAAGAGGAGAAGGATAGTTATGCCTATTTCGGTAATCCTGAGAGTGTTTACAGAATTGTTCCGGTTAAAAACGGAACTCCTGTAATGCGGTCTTCTCCCGAATACTGGAACATGAACCTGCCTCGCTCAGCTATTCAGATAATGGTTTTTGAAACCCCTGATGACGCAACAGTAAAGAACAAGATGGAAAATTGTTACAGGGGGGGTGATGGCTATTATTATATATACAGGTTGCTTGATGAACTGGAGATCAGATCACTTCAGTCAGTCATTTCCCGTTAATTACCCCGAATTATCGAAAAAAAATGCGAAATCCGGAGGCCGGAACGACGGATTTGATATTGCTGCTTTGCAGCGCAGCCTGACCTGCCGGGAACAAAAGAGACTATATTTGTGTTCTCTTATTTGCATTGACAGTGCGATATAAATTGAAAAGCAGCATGTCTGACTGGAAAAAGGTATTTGCAATAATCTTCACCGGTCAGCTGTTCTCGACACTGAGCAGCTATGTGGTGGCTTATGCCGTCATATTCTGGCTGAGCGTTGAGACCAGGTCGGCTGAGGTACTGGCCTATGCCACCATAGCATCCCTCCTGCCGCAGATGGTGCTGGGACTATTCACCGGTGTGTTTGTCGACCGCTGGAACCGCAAGCGGACAATGATATTCGCAGATCTCTTCATTGCACTGTGCACCCTGGTGCTTGCCTCGCTTTTCTGGATTACAGAACCGAAGATCTTCTATGTTTACCTTCTTCTGATGATGCGCTCTGCCGGGATGGCATTCCATGTCCCCGCCATGCAGGCTTCGGTGCCCCTGCTTGCTCCGCAGGACAAGCTGATGCGGATAGCAGGGATCAACAACATGATACAGTCGGTCAGCACTATAGCCAGCCCTGCCCTGGCTGCCTTGCTGATAAGCCTCTTCGAGCTCCAGTGGATCCTGCTGATTGACGTCGCCGGGGCACTTATTGCGGTTACAACACTGCTTATGGTTCACATCCCCGACCCGGAGAGAGCCGAATCTGCCAAACCGCATCTTGTCAGGGAACTGATGGAGGGACTGAGGGAGATATACAGCAAGCCGGGATTGCTGTGGCTCTTCATCCTGGCCCTTTCAGCCATGTTCTTTATAATGCCTGTTGCAGCGCTCTTCCCGCTGATGACACTTGACCACTTCAGCGGCACAACATACATGATGAGCATTGTCGAGATAGCCTGGGGAATAGGAATGCTCATCGGAGGTGCGATAATCGGTCACCGACGTCTTAATAACTACAAGGTTGTTCTCATCAATATGACCTACCTGATCCTGGGCCTCACTTTTATCTTTTCCGGACTGCTGCCTCCGTCAGGTTTCGCCATTTTCGCGGGAATCACTGCCATAGGGGGTATCACGATGACGCTCTATTCAGGTTCATTCACGGTTGTGTTGCAGACAATGGTTGAACCGGCAGCTCTGGGAAGGGTATTCTCCCTTTATTCGAGCGTGACTCTGCTCCCCTCCATGATCGGACTTCTGGCAACAGGGTATATTGCTGACACGATAGGGATAGGAAACGCCTTCATCATCTCGGGCAGCGGTATTGCCTCACTGGGCATCGCTGCATTTCTTCTGATTCCTCCGATAAGAAGGATGGTGGCGGTGGAGGTTAGTCGGCAGTCAGCAGCCGGCAGTCAAAACCAGTCGGCAGTCGGCAGTCGGCAGTCGTAACTAATTGATTAACTGAGACTGAAGACTGAGGACTGAAGACTGTGGACTGAAGACTGAAGACTGAAGACTGAAGACTGAGGACTTTATAGACCTTCAGATTTTGAACCTCTCTGCCAGGTAGACCGCCATCTCCTCCTGCATCTCGCGGGCCTTCTGCCCGGCGACTTCCGCAAACCGTTCGGTACTGTCAGCGTAGATGATCCCGCGTGAGGAATTCACAAGCAATCCGCAGGTTTTGTTCATGCCGTAACGGGCTACCTCCTCCAGGCTGCCGCCCTGCGCGCCAACTCCCGGCACCAGGAGGAAGTGATCCGGAACTATCTTGCGGATATCGGCGAGCATCTCCGCACGGGTGGCTCCGACAACATACATCATATTGTCCGGGGTTCCCCATCTCTGGGTTATTGTAAGCACCCTCTCAAACAGCCTCTGACCCTTGTCGGTGTGGTACTGAAAGTCATCGGCGCCCCTGTTGGAGGTGAGGGCCAGGATTACCGCCCATTTTCCGGGGTACGAAAGGAATGGCGTTATTGAATCCTCTCCCATATAAGGAGCTACAGTGACGGCATCAAACGGCATCTCGCCGAAAACTGCCCTGGCATACATCTTCGACGTGTTGCCAATGTCGCCACGCTTTGCGTCAGCGATGATGAATATATTGGTATCCAGCTTGTTAATATATCTCGCAGTCTTGTCAAGTGCCGCCATCCCCCTGGGACCATAAGACTCATAAAAGGCAAAGTTGGGTTTGTATGCCACGGTATATTTATGAGTGGCATCGATTATCCGCCTGTTGAACTCAAATATGGGATCATCTGCACCGGCAATGCAAGCAGGCAGTCTGGATATTTCAGGATCAAGCCCCACACAGAGGAAGGACTTTTTTTCCAGTATGTGCTGAAAGATTTCTTTTGAGAGCATAAGGGGGTTATTAATAATCGCTTGCCTTCAGACGCTCGGCATTCTCTGCCATCTGCAGTTTGTCGAGCAGTTCCTGGATGTTACCGTCGAGCACCACCGGCAGGTTATAGATGGTCACGTTTACGCGGTGGTCGGTCACCCTTCCCTGGGGATAGTTGTAGGTTCTTATCTTGGCCGACCGGTCGCCTGTGGAGACCATCGTCTTGCGCTTCTGCGAGATCTCATCGAGGTACTTCTGGTACTCGAGGTTATAAAGACGCGTGCGCAGCTCCTTCATCGCCTTCTCGAGGTTCTTGATCTGCGACTTCTCATCCTGGCATGTAACAACGATGCCTGTTGGTACATGTGTCAGCCTTATTGCTGAATAGGTGGTGTTTACGCTCTGTCCGCCCGGTCCTGAAGAACAGTAAGTATCCTTCCGGATATCCTCACTGCGCACCTCAATGTCAAACTCGCCTGCCTCGGGCAGCACGGCCACGGTGGCGGCGGAGGTGTGTATGCGTCCCTGGGTCTCGGTCTGGGGTACCCTCTGAACACGGTGCACACCCGATTCATATTTCATTATCCCGTATACGCCATCGCCCAGGACGGCAAAGACTATCTCCTTGTAACCGCCTGCAGTGCCTTCGGTGAAATAGTTCAGGTCAAGCTTCCAACCCCGCGCTTCAATGTACTTGGAATACATTCTGAAGAGGTCCCCGGCGAATATGCTGGCCTCATCGCCTCCGGTGCCGGCACGTATTTCTATCACTGCATTCTTGTCGTCCTCCGGGTCGGCCGGCAGCAGCAGATACCTGATCTCCTCCTCCATGTCGGGGATGGCGTTGACAAGCTGATCTATCTCTGCCTTTGCCATATCGCGCATCTCCTCGTCCTTCTCTGTTGCCAGCAGCGCCCTTGCGCTCTCGAGGTTGTCAATAGCGCTCTTGTATCTCTCATAAGACTCCACCACGGGCTTAAGCTCCTTGTACTCCTTGTTCAGCCTGATATAACGTTTCATGTCAGACATCACTTCAGGTGAGTTCAGCTGTTCGCCGACTTCGACAAAGCGCTTCTTCACTCCCAGGAGCCTTTCAAGAATAAGATTATTTGCCATTACTTGCCAAATTTCAGGCTGCAAAGGTAATTATTCTAAGGCAATAGTCAATAGAGGGGCGAGCGGAGAGCAATGACCCAGTGGGTCATGGCCGCGAGCAGCCAGATTGCAGGGGAGGATAAGTCGGCAGTCGGCAATCGGCAGTCACCAGTCGTAACATGCTGATTGACTGAGGACTGAAGACTGAAGACTGAAGACTGAGGACTAGTAGCGGAATTCCCCAACCCCGCTTCGTATTGTAAGTTTAGCGGAAGGGGAAGATTCGCAACGACCGATGATCTGTGCTTCAAGATTAAAACCGGAGGCAATTTCAATGATTGCCGCAGCATCCGCTTCATCAACATACAGTTCCATACGGTGACCCATGTTGAAGACACGGTACATCTCCTCCCAGGGTGTGCCGGAGCTCTTCTGGATGAGATCGAACAGCGGAGGAACGGGGAAGAGGTTGTCCTTGATGACGTGCATCCTGTCAATGAAGTGAAGGACCTTGGTCTGCCCTCCTCCGGAGCAGTGCACCATACCGTGCACGGCAGGTCTCATCGCCTCAAGCACCTTTCTTATCACCGGGGCGTAGGTGCGTGTTGGTGACAGTACCAGCATCCCGGCATTCACGCCCGGCACAGATGTCGGGTCAGTGAGCTTCATGCTGCCGGAATAAACCAGTGATCCTGGCACAGCCGGGTCAAAACTCTCAGGATAAAGTGCTGCCAGATATTTATGAAAGACATCATGCCGTGCCGAGGTGAGCCCGTTGCTGCCCATGCCTCCGTTATAACTCTTCTCGTAGCTTGTCCGGCCGAAGGAGGCCAGCCCTACGATCACATCACCCGGCCTGATATTCGCATTGTCAATGACATCGGCTCTCCGCATGCGGGCAGTGACCGTGGAATCGACAATGACACTCCTGACCAGGTCGCCCACATCAGCCGTCTCTCCTCCGGTGGACCATATTCCTATCCCCTCATCCCTCATCCGGCTGAGGAACTCTTCGGTACCCTCAATGAGGGCTTTGACAACCTCGCCGGGGATAAGGTTTTTATTCCTTCCAATGGTAGATGACAGGAGGATGTTATCCGTTACCCCGACGCAGAGTAGGTCATCGAGGTTCATCACCACGGCATCCTGGGCTATACCCTTCCATACGGATATGTCTCCCGTCTCCTTCCAGTATACATATGCCAGTGATGACTTGGTACCTGCGCCGTCAGCATGCATGATATTGCACCACGCGGGGTCTCCGCCCAGCAAATCCGGATTGATCCGGCAGAATGCCCGAGGGAAGAGTCCCTTATCAACACTGCTGATGGCGGCGTGCACCTCCTCCTTGCCGGATGAGACACCTCTTTTTGCGTAACGTGACCTGTCAGTCATGATGGTTATGAAGATCTTCCTCCGCTGCTATTGTGCGGGAACATAGTCAGTTCTCATGACCCTGAACTCAGTGCGGCGGTTGATCTGGTGGGCTATCTCCTTCTGTTCGTCGCTGGCGAGAGAATTGATGTATTGCTCGCTGAGTGTGGCTCCGGAGCGCAGGAAGGGTGCGTCCTGCATGATTGCCGCATCCACAATCTTCGGGCTGGTCTCACCGTATCCCCTGGCTGTCAGCCTGTCAGCGGCGATTCCTTTGCCGATAAGGTAGTCAACAACCGACTGTGCCCTCTTCTGGGAAAGATCGAGGTTAAACTCCTCCGTGTCACGCGAGTCGGTGTGCGACATCAGCTCGATGGTCACGTTCGGGTTGTCATTCAGTGTCTCCACCAGCTTGTCAAGCGAGACCATCGATTCCGGACGCAGGTCCCACTTGCCGAAGTCGTAGAAGATATTCGGCAGCTCGATGGGTCTGTCAATCGGTGTCAGCAGGATGGTAGCCATGAATTCGCGGCTCTTGTCCTGCCCCCTGGTTGTCTCTTTCTCTTTCCCGTTCAGGAATCCCTTCCTGGATGCCAGGAAGATATAATCAACTTCCGGCCTCAGGCTGAATTTAAAGTCGCCGGCATTGCCTGTCTCAGTCTGCATGTTGGCGCCGTCACTGGCAATGAGCTGAACGGTGGCGCCCTGGACGGGCTGTCCGCTTTTTTCATCCTTGACGAGGCCCGTTATGCTGAACAGCAGCGGAGGCATCTCGAAGGTATACATGTCATCAACACCTCTGCCCTTGCGTGATGAGCTGAAGATGCCCTTCTCGGCATCCCGTTCGAAGGTGATGCCGAAGTCGTCCGACGGGCTGTTTATCGGTGGTCTCATATTCTGAACTATCCATCCGCTGCCCGACTGTGGTACCGCCCTGAACAGGTCAAGTCCTCCCATGCCTATGTGACCGTCAGACGCAAAATAGAGGGTTCCGTCATGACGGACGAAGGGAAAGAGCTCATTACCCCTTGTGTTGATGTCCGTTCCGAGGTTCTCTGGGCGTGACCACGGGCTGCCCGGAGAGGTGCGGCTGGCCCTGTAAATGTCTTTTCCACCCAGTCCGCCTGGAATATCGGAGACAAAATAGAGTGTCTGTCCGTCTGGAGAGAGGGCTGGGTGAGCAGCTACCAGCGAGTCTGCAAGCAATTCCAGCTTTTGCGGTTCTGACCAGCGCGTGCCCTCGCGTGACGAATACATTATCACACATCCCTTTTTCTCGCGCTTGCCTGCCTCACAGCGGGTGAAATATACTTCGGTGAAATCAGAGGAGAACGAAGGGGTACCGTCTTCAAACTCACTGTTCAGGTAATCAACCGGCACGGGGGTGCTCCACTTGCCCTTCTTGTCAAGCCGGGTCTCGAATATATCAGTAAAACTCTGTCCGGTGGCTCCGTGCTCCTTATTGCCCTGGGCGTCGTCACGCGATGAGGTGAACCACAAGAGGCCATAGTCATCGCGGCCGAAGGAGGGACTGAAGTCAGAGTCCCTGGAGTTGACATCTTTCAGCTCTTCAACATTGTATGATTCAGGAGAGGCCTGCCATTCCATGGCCAGCTCACAGGCTCTTATCTGCTGTTCGGTACGCGGGTCACCAGGGACAAGCTGCCGGTATTTTCTGAACTCCTCGATAGCCTGCGGATAACGGCCCAGCTTCTTGGTACTCTCGGCAAGCCAGTACTGAGCCTCCGGTTTGGGGAATGCCGACTTCACGGCTCTCTTGTACCACAACTCGGCATTCTTGGGATCATTGATCAGGCGGTAGCATTCTGATACCATGAACACCATCTCAGCCTTTACCTGCTTATCACGCGTCTTCGAGTAGACATCCTTGAAGAGGTCTATGGCTTCATAGTAACTGCCTGCCTCATAGGCTGAATAAGCACGCTCCGTTTTTTGTTTCTGCGCGCTGAGAGCAGCAGGAAGTAATACGATCAGTGAGAATATGAGGATTAACAGTTTATTCATGCTGAATACCTTAATTTATGCAAAAGTAATGATTGTTATTAATGTTAACGTACCACCATTCCAATAATTACCTTACCGCAGAGCTTACAGCAAAAATAATGCCCTCCCGGAGGAGGGCACCATAAACCTCAAAATTTATGACAAATCATTACCTCGTAAAAAGAAGCTCACGATACTTGGGCAGGGGCCACAATTCGTTGTCAACCACCAGCTCGAGCTTGTCGATATGGGTCCTGATCTCATCCAGATAGGGCTTTACCTTGCTCTCGTAGGCAAGTGACTTTTTGTAAAGGTCATCGATTAAATTGGCCTTTCTCCGCTCTTCAATCATCTCGGCAACAAGTTTCTTTATCATGGAAATATGATCAGAGATGGTGACAATAAGCTCCTTGCGCGCACCGGCCAGCCTCATGTATTCATTGTCGTCAAATATCTCACGCAACCCTCTGACATTATCGACCAGTGAAGTCATGTAGTTTACGGCAGTAGGGACGATATGATTGATTGCCAGATCACCAAGTACCCGGGATTCGATCTGCAGCTTCTTGGTAAATTTTTCCAGTTCCACCTCTACCCTGCTCTCCAGCTCGCGGTCGCTCAGCACCCCTGTGCCAACGAGTGTCTCGCGTGAAAAGGCAGTGACATATGACTTCAGGGTCTTTGGCACGCTCGACTCGGAGGAGAGTCCTCTCCTGGCTGCCTCACGGTGCCACTCTTCGCTGTATCCGTCACCCTCAAACCTGATCCTTTTTGAAGCTATGATACACTTCTTAAGAACCTGGAATATTGCATCATCCTTCTTGTTTCCCTTGTCAACCAGGGCATTCACCTCGCTGGTGAAGACCTTCAGCTGTCGGGCCACTGCCGCATTCAGAACGATCATGGCGGAGCTGCAGTTGGCTGATGACCCCACGGCCCTGAACTCAAACCTGTTGCCGGTGAAGGCAAATGGCGAAGTGCGGTTGCGGTCGGTGTTGTCAAGGAAGATCCCCGGTATCTTGCCAAGGCCAAGCTTGATCTCTGTTTTTTCCTGAGGGGTCATCTTCTTGTCCTTCACCTTGCTTGCTATGTTGTCAAGGATTTCGGAGAGATAACTTCCAAGGAAGACTGAGATGATTGAGGGAGGTGCTTCATGTCCGCCAAGCCTGTATGAGTTGTTCTCATTGGTGACGCTGGCTCTCAGCAGTTCCTGGTTGTCATTCACTGCCTTCACCACATTCACCAGGAAGGTGAGGAACTGCATGTTCGTCTTCGGGTTCTTGCCCGGTGACAGCAGGTTGACACCTGTGTCTGTTGCCATCGACCAGTTGCTGTGCTTGCCTGATCCGTTGACCTCCGCGAAAGGCTTCTCATGGAAAAGCACCCTGAACTTATGCCTCCGCGCCACCCTGCGCATCACATCCATGATAAGCTGGTTATGGTCAACGGCAAGATTGGCCTCCTCATATACCGGTGCACACTCGAACTGGTTTGGTGCAACCTCATTGTGTCGTGTCTTTACCGGTATGCCAAGCTTGTATGCTTCATACTCGAACTCCTTCATGAAGGCCTTCACCCTTTCCGGGATAGACCCGAAGTAGTGGTCGGAGAGCTGCTGGTCCTTCGACGAGGGATGCCCCATGAGCGTCCGGTCGGCAAGCATGAGGTCAGGACGAGCGTAGTAGAGAGCCTCGTCGATAAGGAAATATTCCTGCTCCCATCCAAGTGTTGCAATGACCTTTTTGACATCCTTGTCAAAGAGATGACAGACCTCAGTGGCAGCATGGTCGAGTGCAGCCAGGGACCTCAGCAGCGGCGTCTTGTAGTCGAGAGCCTCACCGGTGTAGGAGACAAAGACTGTAGGGATACAGAGGGTATTGCCAACGATGAATGCCGGTGACGATACGTCCCATGCGGTATATCCTCTTGCTTCGAAGGTGTTCCTGATTCCGCCGCTGGGGAAGCTTGAGGCATCGGGCTCCTGCTGCACCAGCACCTCGCCTGAGAAAATCTCGATGATCGCTCCGCGCTCTCCCCTGCCCACAAAAGAATCATGCTTTTCGGCTGTGGCGTCTGTCAGGGGATGGAACCAGTGAGTGAAATGTGTTACACCATGCTCCATCGACCAGGCCTGCATTCCGGTTGCCACCTGGTCTGCTATCTGCCTGTTTATGGGAGTGCCTTCATCTATCGCCGTCATCACCGCCCTGTAAGCCTCCCGGCTCAGATAGCGCTCCATCTTTACCTTGTCAAAAACATTCTCTGAAAAATAGGAGGAGACTGTCTCCCTGGGTACTGATACCTCAACCGTATCTCTTGAGAAGAGTTCCTTCAATGCACTGAAACGTAATTCTGCCATGATCTGTTTTTTTTGTAAAAATAGATCATTTTAGAATACACCCCCTATTTTTTGAGGTATTTTTTGACTTTTATATGTTTTTTGGATATCAACCCCCCTTTTTTGAGGGGGTACATTCAATATTTATTCATTTTTCAGGTCAGTACGGCATTCAGCGCGATTGAATATGCCGTATAATGATTTCTCAAAATCGACTGCGACAACCTTGTACTCGGGAGTAAGGGTGTACTCATCACCCACGCCGCTGGTGAGGTAGTTGATTGCCGCCTCGGGGAAGTGGAATGTGGTATAGATCACCCCCGGCTTGACGACATCAGTCACCTTCACCTTCATGGTGGTGAGGCCGCGTGCCGAGAAGATCCTTGCAAAGTCGCCGCTCACCAGTCCCTTCAGCCCGGCATCATGCGGATGCACGAACAGTATGTCTTCCGTGACGAGCTCTCTGTTCGGGGTACGCCGGGTCATTGTTCCGCTGTTGTAATGCTCCAGGATCCTGCCCGTCGTTAGTATATAAGGGTAAACTCCGGCATTCTCATTGAGCTCCGGCGAAAGGTCAAAGTCCCATGAATGGAATTTTCCCCTGCCCCTCTTGAATGTCTCAGTGTGTAGTATCTTCGTGTCTGTGCCGTCTTCCCTGACAGGCCACTGTTTGCCGTTATCGCCCAGCTCATCCCATTTCACTCCCCTGAAGAATGGCACGATGCCTGCTATCTCCTTAAGTATTACATCTGCCGAATATCCCTCCTGCCGGTATCCCATACGGTTCATCATGTCAACCACTATCTGCCCGTCGGGTTTGGTTCCCGCGAGCGGCTCCACCACCTTCTGGACTTTCTGTATCCGGCGCTCACCGTTGGTGAAGGTCCCCTCCTTCTCAAGGAACGACGATGCAGGGAATATCACGTCTGCTATCCGGGCCGTCTCGGTCATGAAAAGCTCCTGTACCACAAGGAAATCAAGCTCCTGGAGAGAGCTCTTCACATGACAGGTGTTAGGGTCAGTCTGCACTATATCCTCTCCCATGATCCACAGAGCCTTCAGGTCTCCCCTGCCGGCGGCAGCGAACATCTCCGGGATCCTGTAACCCGGCACGGATGGATGCTCTGCCCCGTAATAGGCATTATAGGTTGCTATGTTTGCCGGATCAGTGACATCAAGGTAACCTGCTCCCTGGTGTGGCTGTACGCCCATGTCTGCTGCTCCCTGCACATTATTCTGTCCGCGCAGCGGGTTAACGCCGGCTCCCTCCCTGCCTATATTGCCGGTCATCATGGCAATATTCGAGATGAGTGTTATCGCCTTGGTGGCCTGCCAGTGTTCCGTCACACCCAGGCCATGAAACTCCATTGCCGCATGTGCCGTGCCGTACTCTGTGGCAGCAGCCCTCACCAGCTCACGGTCTACGCCGCACACCCTTTCAAGGTCATCCAGATCAAGTGCCTGCAGGTATCGCCTGAACTCCTCCCACCCCTCGGTACGCGACTTGATGAACTCCTCGTCAAGGAGACCTTCGGTGAGGATATAGTAAGCGAACATGTTCAGTACAGCAACGTTGGTGCCCGGGTTGATCTGCAGATGGTATTTTGCCAGCCTGGCGAGTTCGATCTTCAGGGGGTCAATAACGATAAGTGGTATCCCTGACTCAACCAGCGCCCTTATGCGCGCCCCGGTGACAGGGTGTGCCGCCGACGGGTTGGCTCCGATAATCAGTATGCAGCCGGTCTTATATAACTCGTCGATTGAATTGG
Source organism: uncultured Rikenellaceae bacterium (assembly GCA_963802145.1). Lineage (GTDB taxonomy): Bacteria > Bacteroidota > Bacteroidia > Bacteroidales > VadinHA17 > SR-FBR-E99. Next base: position 343,506 of record CAWDHN010000012.1, on the reverse strand, counting down.
TTGCCGCACCTGTGCCGTAGGCCCACTGCATGCCCATCGCCGTGGGCGCATGGCATACCCGCGCGCAGCCGTCGATGTTGTTTGTCCCGATCACGATCCTGAAAAACTTCTGCATCAGGTAGTTCTCTTCATTGGTGCATCGTGCCGAGGAGATCCCCGCCAGGGCATCCGGTCCGTGCTTCTCCTTTATCTCCCTGAACCTCCTGTGCCGTATAGTCATACGCTTCATCCCATGTCACCTCCGTGAGTATCCCGTTCTTCCTTACCAGGGGTGAGCGCAGTCTTTCAGGATGGTTATAGAATTCAAATGCGAACCTCCCCTTGACGCAGGTATGACCTCTGTTTGTTGCACCGTCAAGCGGGGCCTGGATACCCCTCACCCGGCCGTCGATCACCTTGACCTCCAGGTTGCATCCCACGCCGCAATAGGTACATGTGGTCCGTACAATGCTGTCTGCAGCGAGTGTCTTCGTCGAATACCTGTCTGACAGGGCATTGGTGGGACAGGTCTGAACGCATGCGCCGCATGAAACGCACGGCGATTCGCGGAAAGAGCGGTCAAAGCCCTTGATTATGCGGCTCTCATGGCCCCTGCCATTTATTCCCAGCACGTGCTCTGCCTGCAACTCATCACAGGCCCTGACGCACCTGTAGCATTTAATGCATTCCGTGAGGTCGGACCATATATATGGATGGCTCCTGTCGTTCTCATATTGAGCAACCGAACGGGGGTATCTCACCTCGGGAGTGCCGGCGGCGGCCACCACCTCCTGAAACTCCGTCGGGAGCATGCCGGGGTCCGGCCTGAGCTTGTCAGCCGGGTATTCCGAGAGGACGAGCTCGAGGATATTCCGTCTCAGCCTCCTGATTTTTTCCGTGGAGGGGTAGATATAGTATCCCGGTGCCACCGGCGTATGGCATGATGCCATCACCCTGCCGGGACCATCCTCCTTCAGAGCCACCTCTACGGAGCAGATCCTGCATGACCCGTAGTTTTCAAGGTTATCAGCCTGGCATAGCGTGGGGATGACCTCCCGGCCCCTGATCCTCCGTACAAACTCAAGTATTGTCTCACCCGCAACCACCGGGTATGGCTTGTTATCGATATATGCTGTGTTTTCCATCACTTTGCCTCCTTTGATGTGAAGTAACCTTCAAGTTCATCGCTGAACCACTGCAACGCATTTCTTACCGGCAGCGGCAATCCCCCACCCAGGGCGCAGAGCGATCCAAGCTGCATCGTCTCCAGGAGATCGTCAAAGAGCTGCCTGTCGATCTTTTCACCCTTCTCTGCCGCTTCACTCAGAAGTTCATGGCCGCGTACCGACCCGATACGGCATGGGAAGCATTTCCCGCATGACTCCTTTTTGGTAAACTCAAAGAGATGCTCCAGCAGTTTAATGACGGGAAAGTCGACCGGCACTGATACAATTCCGGCATGGCCCAGCAGGAACCCCTCCCTGCTGAACGACTCAAAATCGAGGGTCAGGTCACCGACCTTTGTTGCCGGCACCAGTCCTCCCAGCGGTCCCCCTATCTGGAACGCCTTGACGGGGTATCGTGTTCCTCCTCCCATCTCGTCTATCACCGTCCTGAGCGGTGTGCCCATCCTCACCTCGAGCAGTCCGGGCCTGTTAAAGGCGCCGTCGAGTGACACCAGCTTGGTGCCGGGCGACTTCTCCGTGCCGAGGGCGGCATAGACGCTGCCGCTTTCCTTTAATATATAATGTATGTTTGCGAATGTCTCAACATTGCTCAGCACCGTGGGCATTCCAAAGAGGCCATATACTGCAGGAAAGGGCGGACGGGTACGCACCTCGGGCCTCAGTCCCTCAAGGGAGTTGAGCAGCGAGGTCTCCTCTCCGCAGATATATGCTCCCGATCCTTCCACCACATGAAAGCGGAAGCTGAACGATGCCTCGCCGGAGGAGCCCTCAGTGATGCCGGCTTCTTCAAGCTGCCTTACGGCCTCCCTCGTTTTTCTCACGGCAAGGGGATATTCACCCCTGATATACACCACCCCTGTGTCGGCCCCGGTGATTATGCCAGTCATAAGCATCCCGAAGAGGACGGAGTGAGGGCGCTCCTCAAGGAGCCACTTGTCAGAGAAGGCTCCGGGGTCACCCTCGTCAGCATTGCACACAATGTACTTGCGGTCAGCCCTGGCGTCACGTGACGACCTGACCTTCAGATGGTACGGGAACCCGGCACCGCCGCGCCCCCTGAGGCCCGACAGCTCCAGCTCCTTCAGGGCGGATCCGGTATCGGAACGCCATTTTTCCGCAAGAGAATAGTATTCCTTCAGATCACCGGTGGGCACCAGCAGGGCAGGCCTGTCAGCATTGGAGCCGGTCCGCATCGCAGGGGGGGTGCCATCACCGCCGGAGACGCGTATCTCACCGTTGACCATGAAGGCATCGTTGGAGTGGCAGTGGCCCAGGCAGGTCACAACCCCAATCTCATGATCGGCGTAGTTTTCCGCCAGGCTGCGTCTGAGACCCTCCTGCCTTCCCGATGTAAGACAGGCCGTGCCATCACATACGAAGACCTTCTTACCAAGGTGATCCTTCCTCAGAAAATCATAGAAAGAGCTGGTTCCCAAAACGGCGGCATGGCCTGTCATAAAGTCCCCGGCCACTGAAATAAGCCTCTCGTCCGTGGACGCTTCCCCGGTGCCCGCAGCCCTGACAACCTCGTCATACAGACCGTCCGCCACACCCTTCCTGGCAGACAGTCCTCTCAGGTTTCTTGACATACCTTTATATTTTTAGAGTCACAATATATTATCTGACTGCAAGATATATAGTAAACATGAGAATTATCATATTTCACGGACAGTTTATTAAATGAGAAGAGACCCCATCCTTTTGTTTAACTGAATTTTGTTATATTTGTCGCCTGTATTTTTCAAGAGGTAAATTCAATTATTTAACTAGTTTTCAGATGGCAATACTTCAGACTTTAAGAGAGAAGGCGGGACCACTTGTAGCGGGTGTGATCGGAGTTTCACTGCTTCTCTTTGTTGTAAGCGATTTTTTCGGTAACAATAATTCACAGCGCCGTAAGGCAGATAAATATTACGAGCTTGCCCGCATTGACGGCGAGAGCGTCTCATACCAGGATTTTGAATTAAGGGTGCAGGACCTTGTGGATATTTACAAAATGACCGGCACCAATGAGGTCAATGAAGAGATGATGCAGAGCGTCAGGGAGCAGGTATGGCAGCAGATGCTTTCCGAAAAGCTGATGGACAAGACTTACAGGAAAACCGGACTGGGAGTCAGTCCTGATGAGGTGGAGATGCTCGTTTTCGGGGATAACCCTCATCCGATAGTGAGGCAGCTTTTCACGGACCCCGCCACCGGTGCGTTCAACCAATCGTTCCTGGTCAATTTCCTGAAGGCCACTGAGACAGATGAGGCCACCAAAAGATACTGGCTCTTCTTTGAGGACCAGATCATCAATGACAGGCTGAACACAAAGCTTGTGAATCTCATGTCAAAGGGGTTGTACGTGACCGGCAAACAGTCGGAATATGAAGCCAGCCTGGCAGCCAACACTGTCAGTTTCAGCTTCATCGCACGCAACTTCGCCGCGGTGCCTGACAGCACAATAACGGTGAGCCAGGCTGAGATAAAGGACTATTATGAAAGCCATAAGGATAACTTCAAGCGTACTGCCCAGAGAGACATGGAATACATGGTATTTGACATCGCTCCCTCGGAATCGGACATGAAAGAGACTGAGACATGGGCTACCAATGAGAAGGAGAACTTTGCTGCCGCAACAGACATCGTCCAGTACATCAACCTCACGGCCGACACGCGTCACACAGGCTTTTACAGTACACTCTCAGCCCTTCCCGAGAACCTTCGCGGGCTGGCTGAGTCAGGTGACAGGTCAGTTGTGGCAGGACCTTATTTTGAAAACGGCCATTATAAGCTGGCACGAATAGTTGACATCGCCGAGCGTCCTGACTCAGTCAGGGCTGCCCACATACTCCTTTCTCCCAACGCCGGCAGAACCATGGCCCAGGCCAGGGTTGAGGCAGACAGTCTGATCAGGCTTGTCAGGTCAGGTATTGACTTCGAGGTCCTGGCAATGGCCAACTCCGACGACCAGGGGTCAGCTCAGGTTGGGGGTGATCTCGGATGGTTCAGCGAGGGTATGATGATCGTTCCTTTCAATAACGCATGCTTCAGTGGCAAAAAGGGTGACCTGGTGACGGTTGAGACCACATTCGGGCTCCATATTATCAATATACTTGACCAGAGCCGCAGGGTAAAAAAATATGATATCGGTATCGTTGACCGGCTGGTGATTCCGAGCAATGCCACCAACCAGCGCATCTATGCCGAGGCATCACAGTTTGCCGGCACCAATGACACCTATGAGAAGTTCAACAAGGCAGTGGCGGAAGGCAACCTGAACAAGAAACTGGCCATGAATGTCACACCTGATCAGAAAGAGCTTCCGGGACTCGAGCAGGGAAGAGGGCTGGTTATGGCACTCTTCCAGAACAGCAAGCAGGGAGCCATTGTTCTTGACAACAGCAGCCAGGCAGTGTTTGAGCTTCCGAATATGTATGTGGTGGCCTACTGCACCAGGGTGCAGGAAGAGGGACCGGCTCCGTTGGAGGATGTTACTTCCGACATAAAGTTCATCCTGGCCAAGAAGAAGAAGGCGGAGATCATCTCTGCAGAGATGATGAAGCTGGCCGCCGAGGGGAAAACAATTTATGACATCGCTTCTCATTACAATACGACAGTACAGGATGCAAGCGGCATCAACTTCAGGTCATATTCAATACCGGGAGCAGGAATAGAGCCCGGCCTCATCTCTGCCGCATCGACATCAGGAACCGGCGTTCTCTCAAAACCCGTGGAAGGTAACAACGGCGTCTATCTGTTCGTGGTAAATACTGCCACCCCGTCAGTGGCTGAAGAGCTGGCCATGGTGCGTGAGAGACTGAATTCCAACTACCAGATACGGGCCTCCTATGAGGCATACCAGGCCATCCGCGACAAGAAAGAGGTGGAAGATTTGAGGTATAAGTTCTACTAGTAACCGAAAATCACATAAATAATAAAAAGGCCTTCCGTCAGGAGGGTCTTTTTTGTTTACAGGAGATCAATGCCTCAACTCTCCTTACCCCTGGATCTCCTGCTGACCTCCTCCTCGCTCTGGTCCCTGGACAGGGCATTGACAAATTCAGCCGGAGCAGCGCTTCAGTCTCTCCGGGGTGATTGTCTGACACTACTGGTGAAGGAGCAGCGGCACCGCTGCCTCCCAGCCAAGAGGCATGATGTGAACGCCGCTCACCCCGGGTTTGTCTCTGAGACGCCGAATATTCCCGGCGGTTATGGCGATGCTCTCTTCGGCGAACCTCTCTCCGGCACCGGCAAGCCTCTTCATTACGGCATCCGGGATGGTCACTCCCGGTATGTTTTTATTGAGATAGAGTGCCAGGTTCATTGTCCTGAGCGGGCTTATGCCCACAAGTATGTATACCTTGTCAAGCAGCCCCTCCTTATAGAGGAGTTCCAGCCACGGGTCAAGACTGTCAGGGTCAAAGACCAGGTTTGTCTGCAGGAACTGTGCCCCTGCATTGATCTTCTTCCTGTTGCGGATGACCTGCATCGCAGGATCCTGGGCAAAAGGAGATGCGGCCGCACCCAGGAAGAGCCCGGGTCTGTTCTTTATCTCCCTTCCGTCGAGATAGATGCCTTCATCCCTCATCCGTCTCAGGATCCATAGCATCTGCACCGAATCGATGTCGATGATGTTCAGGTTCCCTCTTGGTTGCGGTCCCACGCGGGGGCTGTCGCCGGAGAGACACAGGATGTTATGCACCCCGAGGGCGTTGGCCCCGATGGCCTGTGACTGCAGGCTGTTGCGGTTATTGTCGCGCGCAGAGATCTGCATCACCGGCTCAGCGCCCAGTGATGCGGCCACGGCTGAGCAGGCGGCGCTTGACATCCTTGGTATGGCTGATGAGCCGTCGGTGAAGTTTATTGCGGTAACATAAGGCTTGACCAGGCTGATCTTCTCTTCAAGCCTGGCCGTGGCCGCGGTGAGCGGCGGCTGTACCTCGGCGGTGATGACGAACCTGCCGCTGCGGAGCTCACTCTCAAGGCGCGACTGCGGCTCCGTGACAGCCGGAGGGTGGTATTCCGAATCACCCTTCCACCAGTCGGGTTGCCGTATCGGTCTGAAGACCTTCTCCTCGAGGACAGCGCCCGCACTCCTGCCTTTTCTTCCTGAGGGGAGAATGATATTGCGCAGTCCGGTCTCCCTCACCTTTCTCACCACCTCACCCCAGGTCTCTGTGCCCGCCCTGTCCCAGTCTACCGGCGGAAGCACCTCAAGCAGCCTCTGTTCACGATGCATTCTCCGTGACCGCTCATAGATAAGGTGCCATGCACATCGCCTGGTGGGGTCGACATAACAGTAACCGTTGTTCACTCCGCCGCAGGGACCGTTTCTTATTCCCTTGGGGCACTCCATGTGACAGATGAAAGCTGTCTCCTGCAGGAGGCAGTTACCGCACATCCTGCATCCGAAGAGCGGTCCCTTGACCACCCTTTCGGTAAATGCAAGCAACCGCCCCCCGGCAGGCAGCCTCCTGAACGGACGAAAAGCAGGCTGCCACCGGCGCACGGGAGTGAAAAGGGCCATCTGAATATCAGATGTACATGTTGATCAGCTGCTCATAGAGCTCCTGCCTGCCGCTGATCTTCTTCGGCTCGCCAGCCTTCGAGGCCAGTGCATGAAGGTCTTCAATAGTAAGCTTGCCCTTCTCATAGAGGGCCCCGTTACCCTTGTCAAACGAAGCATACCTTGCCTTGCGCAGCTTGAGATAATCAGACTCCTTCAGGATCCGGTCAGCTATCACCAGTCCTCTGGCAAAAGTATCCATGCCGTTGATATGTGCTATGAAGAGATCTTCGGGATCGGTTGAGTTGCGTCTCACATGGGCATCGAAATTGATGCCTCCGGTCCTGAAGCCTCCGGCCTGCAGAATGACGAGCATGGCTTCCGTGATCTCATTGATGTTCGTCGGGAACTCATCGGTATCCCATCCGTTCTGGTAATCGCCCCTGTTGGCATCTATGCTGCCAAGCATGTCGGCGTCAGCTGCCGTCTGCAGGTCATGCTGGAACGAATGTCCGGCAAGAGTGGCATGGTTGACCTCCACATTGAGCTTGAAGTCCTTGTCAAGACCGTAGTGGCGGAGAAACCCGATGACAGTTGCAGCATCGAAATCATACTGGTGCTTGGTGGGCTCCATCGGCTTGGGCTCGATGTAGAAGGTCCCCCTGAACCCTTTTTTCCGTCCGTAGTCGCGCGCCAGGGTCAGCATCATGGCCAGGTGTTCAAGCTCACGTTTCATGTCTGTGTTATGCAGCGACAGATAGCCTTCGCGTCCGCCCCAGAATACATAACCCTGCCCGCCGAGTGCGATGGTTGCATCAATGGCGTTCTTCAGCTGCACGGCAGCATTGGTTAAGACGTTGAAATCGGGATTGGTGGCAGCGCCGTTCATATAACGGGGATTGCTGAACAGGTTAGCTGTACCCCACAGCAGCTTCATGCCGGTCTCCTTCTGCCTTGCCTTTATTACCGGGACGAACTTCTCAAGCCGTTTTTCAATCTCGAAGACAGAGCCGTCTCCGACCAGGTCAGTATCGTGGAAGCAATAGTAAGGAGCTCCTATCTTGTCAAAGAACTCGAAGGCCATGTCAAGCTTGACTTTGATCCTCTCGTCGCCCTCCAGCCCGTCATACGGGAAATCCCTTGTCTTGGCCCCGAAGGTGTCAGCGCCGTCGCCGCAGAATGAGTGCCAGTATGCAATTGCAAACCGCAGTAGGTCCTTCATCTTTTTGCCTCCCACCTTAGCTTCGGGATCATACCATTTGAATGCAAGCGGGTTTTTCGAATCCCTGCCTTCATACTTGATTTTCCCGATGCCCGGGAAGACCTCACTTTTACTCTTTTTTACCATAGTATTAATGTTTATTTATATAACTTATCTTCCAGTAAATCAAGCCACTCCATGTACTTTTCATCGTAGATCCGGGCCAGTTTGCTGTCCGGTTCATTCGTTCCCGTTATCTCCAGTCCGTTGAAGGCCTCCTCCTCCGACTTGTAATAACCGCAGCCTATCCCCGCGCCGAGTGCCGCGCCTATCGAACCGTCGGTATTGTAGAGGGTAATTACCGTCGATGTGAGGCTGGAGAGAATACCTCTGAAGACCCTGCTCAGGAACATGTTTGACTCGCCTGCCCTGATGACCGATGGGTTTATGCCTGTCTCCTTCATTATCTCGAGGCCGAAGCGGAAGGAGTATGCTATTGACTCCTGTGCCGCACGGTAGAGATGGCCCTGGCGGTGAATGTTGAAGTTCAGTCCCTGCACCGAGGCTTCGATATCTCTGTTCTGGAACATACGTTCCGCACCGTTGCCAAAGGGAAGGATGGTCAGTCCTTCGCTGCCGGGCTCCACGGCGGCAGCCAGGTCATTCATTTCAGGGTATGACAGTCCGGTCCCTGTATTTCTCTTGAGCCACGAGTTCAGTATGCCAGTGCCGTTTATGCAGAGAAGGACACCGAGGCGGGGGGCACGTTCAGTATGGTTGACATGAAGGAAGGTGTTTATGCGCGACTGCGGGTCGAACTGCGTTATGTCAGTGACTCCGTAGATCACGCCGGAGGTGCCGGCGGTGGTTGCCACCTCACCCGGTTGCATCACATTGAGTGAAAGTGCATTGTTGGGCTGGTCTCCTGCCCTGTACGAGACCGGTATTCCTGCCGGCAGTCCGAGCTCCTCCGCCATGGCCGGGGTAAGCTGGCCCTGCACTGAGAATGACTCCAGGGGTTCAGCCAGGAGCTCCGGAGCTATTCCGTAATAATCAAGTATCTCTTCGGAGATCTCATTCCTTATGAAATCCCAGAAGATACCCTCCGAGAGTCCTGTATATGAGGTCCTGATCTCATCTGTAAGCCTCATGGCAAGATAATCGCCCGGAAGCATGATCTTGTAAATGCGCTTAAAGAGGCCTGGTTCATTCTCCCGGACCCATGCCAGCTTCGATGCTGTGAAGTTGCCTGGGGAGTTGAGAAGATGATGCAGGCAGAAGTCCTTACCCATCTTCTCGAAAGCCCTTTCTCCGATCTCCACAGCCCTGCTGTCACACCATATGATGGAAGGGCGCAATACTTTCCTGTTGCTGTCAACGGTAACCAGTCCGTGCATCTGGTAGGCAATACCTATTGCACCGATGTCTTTGCTCTTCGGCCCCAGTTTTTTAAGGCATGCCCCCAGAGCGAGAGTAAAGTTCTTCCACCATACCCCTGGGTCCTGTTCAGCCCACCCGGGCACGGGGGCGGATATCTCCATTTCGGAGGGTGGATGGGAGGCGGATGATATAGCCCTGCCAGTCACTCCGTCAACTACGGAGACCTTTACCGACGAGCTGCCGAGGTCAATACCCAGTAATAGCATAAGGTTCTTTTTTTACGAATAATTTCTCACTGTCGTGATAAATGTACGTAAATTTTCTGTAGAAGCATCCGGCGGCATGCCTCCTCCGCATGACCAGATGATCCTTTTCCCGTCAGATACTGAACGCATCATGCTGATTACTCCGGCTTCGACATCGGCCGGTGTGCCCATGGCAAGCACATCCCTCGGAGGCAGGTTGCCGAGCAGGGTTACACTGTCGCCGGCGAGCCTCCTCATCTCATCTATGGGGTGACTGAAGCTGAAGTTGAACAGGTTGATGCCTATCTCCTTCAGGTAAGCGGCGGTTATTAATCCCGGTGCGTCGTTGTGGAAGAAGCCCACCTTAGGGTTGAATGTGTGATAGACTCTCTTCAGGTGCGGCAGAACAAAGGTCTCGAAATCGGGCTGTCCCAGGAACCCGACGATATCGTCAAGGAGAAATACACCATCGATACCCGGGAATTTCTCATACTGCAGTGACAGCCAGTCGATCACAAAATCGGTGATCACAGTCAGAGCCTTCTGTGCCTCATCCGGAGTGATTGCCAGCGCCAGCATGAAATCAGTGGTTCCGAAGAGGAAAGAGGCGATGTTCAACGGTCCCCGGCTCGTGGCGAACCTGTAATGACATCCGTTTTCCTTCAGTTTGTCCTCATACCTGGCCATCCTTCTTATCACGAAGGGCAGTAGACCGTCTGTTTCCACGTTGGGCTTCGCCAGGGTTGAGATCGCCTCAGCTGTCAGGGGCAGCTTGACCGGATGCGGGAAGTCATTCACGGTCCACACCAGCTTTGTTCCGAAGGCCGACGGTTCAGTGCACATCCCGTATTCTGACCAGTACCCCGGCAGGAAGAGCACCTCAGGAAAGGTCTTTCCGGCACTGACATTTGCATCAAACCATATTCCGGGGTCTGTAAAATAGTCAAGGATCGTTGTTCCGTGCCAGCCCGGCAGCCATGGGCTGTCAATAATAAATCCCACAGGTTTTTCTTTCAGGACCTCCCCGTCGATGACCCTCAGAAGGGTCTCCCAGTGTTTGTCATTCATATAGTCTCATCTGATGATTTATACCGATGCTCATATGCCCGGGACATAATAAAATTTCAACCCCCTGTAATAATCGAGATCATGTTCAGGCTTCTCCACCCCTTCCGGGAAGGGTCTGCGGGAGTAAGTCTGGAAATAGAGCAGGCAGGCATCCTTCCACCATCGTGCCTCCTGCGCCTGTATCTTAAGCAACTGTCTCACATGCCCGAACTGTTCGTCATCGATCCTCCCGCTGAGGGTCTCCCAGTATGTAACGTAAGCCTCTGCCCCGGTGACACCCTGCTGGTACAGGATGCACATCTCATCCCACAGCGTTCTCCCCGACTTCATCGGGTGGTGCCACGGAAGGTGATGGAACCATAGCAGCAGGTTTTCAGGGCATTGCTGCGGGTCATTGAAGATTTCATTCAGCGGCGGGAAGTACTGGCCAACTGCGTTGCTGCCATTTTCTGAACGGTCAAATCCGATCCCGGCCGTGTCAGCACGGTGGTAATAGACCGAGGTCCAGTCGGGCCGCCCCCGGTCAACCCATGGTCCTGGGCCCCAGTGGTGCCCTTCGGCCATGATATGGTGGAGGCCAAGCGGTGTCATGTAATTTACAGCCGTCTCGCGCGATGAAAGCATCATGCTGCTGATGCCTTCCACTACCTCAGGATCATGACTGATTGTCATCCTGATCCATTCATCTGCTATGGTGGCGGAGGTGAGTGCAGGCGCCCAGGCCAGGCGCCCGAAGGCGTACCAGTTCGCCTGTCCGAAGAGATGTCCGGTCCAGTTTCTCTCCGTACCTATGTTAGCCACCCCGGCCATGCCGGTAAGGCTGTGTCCGTAAAGTGACCCGTCAATCACGTCAGAGACAGCCGAACCCTCTCCGCGGGCGTAAGTGTCACTCCTTAGACACTCTTCAAAGAGCGGGGCAAGAAAGACGAGGTGAGTGGCACATCCAAGGTATTCCTGGGTTATCTGGAACTCCATCATCAGAGGCGTTGATGGCATGGAGCCAAACAGCGGATGAAATGGCTCGCGGGGCTGGAAATCCACAGGTCCGTTCTTGACCTGCACCAGCACATTGCTTCTGAAGCTGCCGTCGAGAGGCACAAACTCGTTGTATGCCTGTTTTGCCCTGTCAACCGGCACATTGTTGTCATAAACAAAGGCTCGCCACATGACCACTCCCCCAAATGGTGCGACGGCATCAGCAAGCATGTTCGCTCCGTCGGCGTGTGTCCGGCCATAGTTCTGCGGGCCTGGCTGACCCTCGGAGTTTGCCTTGACAAGAAACCCGCCGAAGTCGGGAATGAGAGAATAAATCTCAGCCGCCTTGTCTCTCCACCATCTGACGACCCCCGGGTCAAGAGGGTCAGAAGTGCTCAGTCCGCCTGCCTCTGACGGGGCGCTGAAGCGGGCGGTGAGGTAAATTTTTATCCCGTAGGGGCGCATCACATCAGCGATCGCTGCCACCTTGCGGAGATAAGGTTCTGTAAGCACCAGTGCATTGGCGTTGACGTTGGTGATAACGGCTCCGTTGATCCCAATCGAGGCATTGGCCCTGGCATAATCCTTATACAGTGGTGATATATAATCAGGAAGCAGGTGCCAGTTCCATATTGAGAAGCCGGCATAACCGCGCTCTACGGTCCGGTCAAGATTGTCCCAGTGGTTCAGGAGCCTGAGTGCAACGGCAGGCTTCTCCGTGACCGACAGATCCTTCAGGGAAACCCTCATGCTGACGAGCCGCAGAAGGTGAAAAGTGCCGTAGAGCACTCCCCTGTCGCCCTCCGAGGCTATCACGATGATCCTTTTTCCTTTTTGCGTGACTGACCTGATGAGATAACCCTCCTCGCCCGTCGTTCCCGGCAGTACATCCGGCAGCAGGGCGGCGATCAGGGGTGACGATTCAAAGGTACCTGCCACAACTGTGCCCCCGCGGGTTATACTTTTCACATCAGCTATATCGCGGCCTGTCATGCCAGCCAGGCCGGCGAGAAGCTCCTCACGGGCAGCCCTCATTACCGGGGAGTCTCCCGTGACCATCACACTGTTCAGTGCTTTGCCGCATTCCTTAAGATAGGCTTTGTCGCTGATCTGATCATATTTCAGCCACAGCCGGTATCCGTCATCGCCGCTGGCAGGCATCACGGAGCCGAGCAGCAATAATAACACTACCATTACGCCCCTTCCTCTCATGCTTCTGACATATTAACGGATTTCAGCGACGACTGTCTGATAATAAGTTCATGGCTGAGTATAATAGAGTTGACTTTTTCAAACTGGGTTCCTTCAAGTATCCGGATCATTGTTGATGCTGCCACATCACCCATAGCCCTTCCCGGGTAATGGACCGTCGTCAGGTTGGGCTCTATAATACGTGATACCGGATCGTCATTGAACCCCACAACAGCCACATCGTCGGGAATACGGTAGCCTTTCCTTTTCAGCTCGCATATTATTGACACGGCCGAGGTGTCATTTGCCGTGAAGATGCCGTCGGGCATCGATCCCCTGCTGATCAGCCTCCTGATTATCACTTCACCCGAGCTGTCCATAAGGTCAGTAATAATGTGGGAGTTATCGTTAAACTCCAGGGAATGTTCGGCAAGGGCCTGCCTGAATCCCCGGAACCTGTCGCTGTACACATTGCGGTTCATGCTTCCCCCCACATGAATTATCTTTCTGCAGCCCTGATCAATAAGATGCTTTGTCGCCTCATAGCCGGCCTTAAAATTATCAATGACCACGCTTACACAGTTGCCGCACTCAAAGACTCTGTCAAAGAAGACAATAGGAATATCTTTCCGGAAGATATTCTGGAAGGAATCTATGTTCTTTGTCTCATAAGAGAGTGAAATAAGAAATCCGTCTACACGGCTGTTAAAGAGTGCCTGGATATTTACCTCCTCGAGGGAGGCCGACTCCTCACTCTGGCTTATCAGCAGCTGGTAACCGGAGTGGTTTGCCACCTTTTCCATTCCCGAGATGACTGACGACATGAAGTGGCTGTCTATCCTGGGTATTACCACGCCTATGGTCCTGGTTCTCTTTTGCCTGAGGTTTGCAGCGAACTTATTATGCTGATAACCCATCTCCTGGGCTTTATGCAGGATCTTTTTCCGAAGCTCTTTGCGTACCTGCGGATTGTTGTTCAGGCCGCGGGAGACTGTTGAGGCTGAAATATTCAGCGCCTTGGAGATGTCATAAATGGTGACCTCGGCTTTTTTCTTCATTCCGGCCATAATTCTTCAAAATAAGTAATAAAACATAAATAATTGAAACAAAATCAAATATTTTTTGCAATCGGTTGCACATTTAAATCTTATTGCATACTTTTATTTACGCTTAAAACTGTTCATGGACGTTGCCTGCAATGGAATGCGCAGCTTGTGTACAATAATAAACCTCTTATAATTAAATGATTATGCAACCGGAAACAGGAAAATTATCGGTTAAGGAGAAGATTGGCTACAGCCTTGGTGACGGTGCAGCCAACTTCATTTTTCAGACTATGATGCTGCTGCAGCTCAGCTTTTACACTGACACCTTTGGCCTTTCGGCCGGTTCCGCAGCCACCCTCTTTCTCATAGCGCGTCTATGGGGCGCTGTCTGCGACCCTGTCTTCGGGGCACTGGCAGACCGTACCAACACCCGCTGGGGCAAGTTCAGGCCATGGATACTCTGGACCGCCCTGCCTTTCGGCGTACTGGGCTATCTGGCCTTCAAGACGCCTGAACTGAGCGAGTCAGGGAAACTGCTGTATGCCTACATCACCTATTTCCTTCTCCTGACAATCTATTCTGCAAACAATAACCCCTACTCAGCGCTCAGCGGCGTCATAACGGGCAACATGAAAGAGCGCGCGAGCCTCTCATCTTTCCGGTTCGTTGTCGTCACACTGGCCACAATAGCCATACAGGGCTTCACCCTGCCCATGGTCAACCACTTCGGACAGGGGAGCAGCAGCAAGGGGTATCAGATCACCATGGGCATCTTCGCGGCCCTGGCGGTGATATTCTTCCTGATTACCTTCCTTACGACCAAAGAGAGGATTAAGCCTCCGCCACAGCAGAAGTCTTCACTGAAACAGGATCTGCTGGACCTCGTCCATAACCGTCAGTTTGTGCTGATGTTCATCGTTTTCCTCTTCATGTTCATCTTCCTTGCGATGCGCAACAGCATCCTCCTATATTATTTCAGGTATTATCTTGATCCGGAAAGCATGAGAGGGTTCCTCGTCAATGTCGACAAGGTGCTCTTCGGATTGCTGAATAGCCTGGGAATGACAAATGCCGGTGCCAGTTTTGCAGACAACACCTTCAGCGTTATAAACATCATCAGCCAGCTGACGGCAATTGCCGGTATAGCTCTTTCAAGCGCACTGGCGAAGAGATTCGGCAAGAGGAATGTGTTCCGTACCTGGCTGGCGGTTGCAGCAGTTGCGGCAGCGCTGTTCTTCGTCATTCCTCCTTCCGCGGTGATGCTTACATTTATCCTGTCTGTTCTCTTCAACTTCTCATGGGGGGTGACAATGCCTCTGCCATGGGCTATGATGGCCGATGTGGCTGATTATGGCGAGTGGAAGAACAACAGGCGCGCCACGGGAATAACATTTGCCGCCATTGTTGTCGGCCTTAAAGTGGGTCTGGCGGTAGGAGGTGCACTGGCCGGCTGGCTGCTCAAGGGATACGGATACGTGCCAAATGCGGAACAGACACCCTCCGCTCTGATGGGTATAAGGCTCACA
Source organism: uncultured Rikenellaceae bacterium (assembly GCA_963802145.1). Classification (GTDB taxonomy): domain Bacteria; phylum Bacteroidota; class Bacteroidia; order Bacteroidales; family VadinHA17; genus SR-FBR-E99. The sequence continues at coordinate 328,217 of CAWDHN010000012.1, read as the reverse complement.
GTGAGTATTTATCCTGCCATAACTATTATTATCTGTGTTATAGCACTCTTTATCTATGCCATAGGCAAGAAAACCGAAGATCAAATGCAGGATGAGCTGGCATCAAGACGCAAGGCAGTAGCTAATCAATAAAACAGAACCCGTAATATGAAAAACAGATTTATTACCGCAGTACTGATACTTATGATGGTCGTTGCATCATCATGCAGGAAAGAGGAACAGGGTCTGAAAGATGCCTTTGAGGGCGACTTCCTCATAGGCACAGCAATGAATTACCGTCAGGTAATGGGTGAAGATGAAAAGGTTCTGCCCTTTATTGCCACTCATTTCAGTTCAATCACTCCTGAGAATGAGATGAAATGGGAAAGAATAAACCCTGAGCCGGGCAGGTATGAATTCAAAATGGCTGACAGCATTGTGTCATTCTCTCAGAAACACGGCATAGCTGTCATCGGACACTGCCTGGTATGGCATTCACAGACACCCGCATGGGTTTTTCAGGATTCGCTGGGCAATCCTCTGACTCGGGACGCCCTTCTCGAAAGACTGAAGGATCATATTTTCACTGTCGTCGGACACTACAAGGGTCAGATTAAAGGCTGGGACGTTGTGAATGAAGCAGTGGATGAGGACGGTTCCATGCGGAAGACAAAATGGCTTGAGATAATAGGTGAAGACTATATCGAAAAGGCATTTGAATTTGCACATGAGGCAGATCCGGACGCAGAGCTCTACTACAATGATTACAACAATGAGGAAAGAGCCAAGAGAGAAGGGGTTATAGCTCTTGTCAAAAAACTTCAGGACAAAGGGATCCGTATAGACGGTGTCGGCATCCAGGGTCACTGGCATCTCGACTCGCCGGACTTTCAGGTGGTTGAGGAGAGCATAGTCGAATATGCCGCTCTCGGGATGACGGTTATGATCACCGAGATGGAGATAAATGTCCTGCCAACCCCTGCATGGCTTTACGGTGCAGAAATATCAAAGATGGCTGAATACAAAGATTCGCTTAATCCGTATGTTGCCGGCCTGCCCGATTCTGTCCAGACTATGCTCACTGACCGTTATGCAGGACTCTTCAGGCTTCTGCTGAAGCACAGGGAGAACGTCAGCAGGGTCACCTTCTGGGGCGTTCATGACGGTTACTCATGGAAAAACAACTGGCCAATACCGGGGCGCACCAACTATCCTCTTCTGTTTGACCGCAACTATCAGCCCAAACCCTCCTACTATGCCGTCATTGAAGAAGCAAAAAAAATCAAATAACCAGATAATACTTAATAGACCATGAAACCAAAAGTTACATTACCATATAAAGATGCCGCGTTGCCTGTCAGCAAGAGAGTGCAGGACCTTCTGGGCAGGATGACAATTGAAGAGAAGACGGCTCAGCTCATGGGGCTGTGGAACGGTGGCGTGGAGGATTTCAAGCCGGAGATCTTCGACGATCCGGCAAAGATGAAGGAGATTTTCGGCAAGGGATGTAATTCGGTACACCCGGCCCCCTTTGGAATAAAGGAGACAGTCAGGATGCGCAACAAGATCCAGAAATACCTTGTCGATGAGACAAGGCTGGGAATTCCTGCCGTCTTTGTCGATGAGGGTCAGCACGGCATGATGCGGCCGGAAGCCACTGTCTTCCCACAGGCTATCGGGCTTGCATGTTCATGGGATACCCTCCTTTTTGAGAAGGTTTACGGCATCGTCGCTCATGAGATGCGCTCAAGGGGCACACATCATGCCCTCACCCCTGTCATTGACGTTTGCCGTGATCCTCGCTGGGGAAGAACGGAAGAGACATATGGCGAAGATCCCTACCTCAACGGCATGCTTTCGATAGCAGCTGTGAAAGGACTGCAGGGAGGAGATACGGGTAAGGTGGGCAAGGATAATGTTGCCGCCACACTCAAACATCTTGTAGGTCACGGGGAGTCAGAAGGCGGACTGAACCAGGGTCCGGCCAACTACTCCATGAGGGTGCTGCGTGATTACCATATGCCTCCATTTAAGATGTGCATCGACCATGCAAAGCCAGTGTCGGTCATGCCCTCATACAACGAGGTTGACGGCGTACCTTCGCATGCCAACAGGTGGCTGCTGCAGGATCTCCTTCGCGGGGAGTGGGGCTACAAGGGGATGGTGGTATCTGATTACTATGGCGTGGACCATCTGTTCAACAAGCACTTCGTCTGCAATGATGCCACCGAGGCTGCAATGACAGCGTTCAACTGCGGCGTACAGTATGAATTCCCGCAGGCCAATATGTACAGGGTTCTGCCGGAGCTTCTCAGAAAGAAGAAGATAAAGAGAGAAGATATCGACAAAGCCGTGGAGCAGGTGCTGACTTTCAAGTTCAACCTGGGACTCTTCGAAAATCCCTACGTCGATGAGAAGCAGGCCATCAGTGTAAGCAAATCACTGATGCACAAGAAAACAGCATTGAAGGCAGCTCATGAATCTGTCGTACTGCTTAAGAACGACGGCTTGCTGCCTCTGAAGAAGGGCAAATACAAAAAGATTGCAGTCATAGGGCCATGTGCAAAGGATCTGTGGTTCGGAGGCTACTCCGGTGAACCTTATGAAAAAGTGAGCCTCATTGACGGCATCAGAGCCAGGGCCGGCAACGGCACAGAGGTGCTCTTCGCACAGGGATGCAGACTGACCATCAACACCACTGTGAGTTACTTTAACTGGAAATATGACGAGATCAAGTTTGCATCACGTGATGAAAACCTGAAGCTCATCAGGGAGGCCGTCAGGGTGGCCTCCGGAGCTGACCTTGTCATCCTCGCCCTTGGTGAGAATGAACATCTCTGCCGCGAGGCATGGGCACAGAACCATATCGGGGATAACATGACACTGGATCTCTTCGGCGAGCAGGGGGAACTGGCGGATGCCATCACAGCCCTCGGCAAACCCGTGGTGCTCTACCTGATGAATGGTCGTCCGCTCTCCATCAATACTCTTGCGGAGAAAGTGCCTGCTATCCTTGAAGGCTGGTACATGGGACAGGAGACCGGCACTGCTGCTGCCGACATCATCTTCGGAGAGGTCAATCCCTCAGGAAAACTGACCATCACTTTCCCCAAGTCGGCCGGGCAGCTGCCTATGTATTACAACCATAAACCCAGCGCACAGTGGCAGGACTACATATCACAGGATGTCAAACCGCTCTTTTCTTTCGGTTATGGCCTGAGCTATACAAGGTTCACATACGGACCACCTGTACTGAAGAAAAAAACAATTAAAAAAGGTGAGACAGCCAGGGTAACCGTAGAGGTGAAAAATGCCGGGAAGATTCAGGGAGATGAGATAGTGCAGCTCTACATAAGGGATGTGGTAAGTACCGTGACCAGGCCCGTGAAGGAGTTGCGCGGGTTCGCCCGCATCTCACTCAAGCCCGGTGAAACACGGAAGGTGTCATTTGATATAACCCCGGATAAGCTGGCATTTCATAATATCGATATGAAATTTGTGGTTGAACCGGGCTCATTTGAGATCATGACAGGTTCCTCGTCACGTGATGCAGACCTTCAGAAGACGATACTAACTGTCGTATAATCCCGGCACATGTGCCATTATGTCTGTCGCCACAGGAAGATTATACAGAGTAACTGATTAAATTTCAACTCAATGAGAAGTATTCTTTCCCTGGTAATTATTACCGGTCTTATGGTGCTGGGCCAGTCGTGCAAGGATCCCGGGCCCCCTGAGCCTGAAATTGAACCTGTCATTACCAATGCCTTCATTGATCCGTCAGTGACCTACCAGGAGATGATAGGCTTCGGAGGGTCACTGACATGGTACTCTGACAGGATCATCACCAGCCCTCAGAAGAACCAGATATGCCAGCTCCTTTTCGAAGATCTTGGCACTGACATGATCCGGTTCAAGAATAACTATTATCCGATGGGGTATCCCGCCGTCAAGTCAACTGATGTGATGGAGAACACCTCAATCAAAACACTCTTTACAGTCACCAATGAGCTCAGTACCATCGCCAGGCAGCTAAACCCCGGGATCGGTATTATGGTAAGTTCCTGGACACCCCCTTCTTCATTGAAAAGCAATAATAACCTGCGCGAAGGGACCCTGAAGAAGGAGAACGGAGCTTTCATGTACGAGGCTTTCGCCGAATACTGGAATGATGTGCTTGAGCATCTCTCCTTCAAGCCTGATTATATAAGCATCCAGAATGAACCGGCATGGGTCACTCCCGACTGGGAGACATGTGAATGGCGCCCCACTGAGACAGGTGAGTTCGCGGGATTTGCAAATGCCTTTGACGCTGTCTATAACAAGATCAGCACAAGGCCGGATCCGCCGAAAATGCTCGGGCCCGAGGCTGAGAACATAGGCTACAGCAGCAAGCTGGGAGGAAATACCTTCGCCCTCTTCTCAGACCCGGTAAAGAACAAGCCTCAACTGGCTGCCTATGCTTATCATACATATAATTTTTCAGCGTCAACGCCTGTTTCACAGACCAAGGAGAACCTCAACATGATCCGTGACAGTTACGGAAACAAGCCCTGCATCATGACTGAGTACTCCAACTTTACGTGGCTCAACACAGCATGGTTCATAATCCAGAACATCAATGAGGCAAATGCATCAGGTTATCTGTACTGGCTGATGGCCTGGCACAACGACAGCCAGGAGGCGATGATCAAATTAAGCACTTCAGGGGCCTACTCTCTCACTCCCTTCTATTATATGATGAAACACTTCTCAAAAGAGATTGACAGGGGATATGTCCGTATCAGTGTCCTTTCACCCTTTATGCCGATGTCTGCCTTCATCGATCCTTCGGGAAAAAAGATCACCGTTGTGGCGGTTAATCCAAATGCAGACGAAGCCTGGTATGATTTCGAGGTTATCGGCAAGACCGTAAAATCAATCCGTGCCTGGCAAACCGATGCGGTTTCGTCTTACAAGGAGATTGAGCCGGTCAGTTCCGATCAGAATATCATTCTTAAAGCGAAGTCCGTAACAACAGTCGTTCTTGAAATATGAAGCATTAAACCAACCCATCTGAAATGTATAAGGTAGTTGCATCATTACTTCTGATCATTCCCTTTTCCGGCATGCCGGCAAGCGGCCAGGAAGCTGTTGAGACCCCGGCAGTCACCACGGTCAGAAGTGAAGGGTCACTGACCCTTGCCTCTCCCGGTCTGTGTGCTCCGCTCAGCGTAAGCCCCGATGACTGGCCCGGAGTCATAAGAGCAGTCACTGATCTGCAGAGTGACCTTTACCGTGTCACGGGGACAAAGCCGACACTCGGGGCAAGTGCAAAAGCTCCGCGTTCTGATATGCTGATAGTGGCCGGTACGATTGGCAGGAGTCAGCTGATCGACAGGCTCATAAGAAAAGGGAGGATTGATGTAAGCGAAATAAACGGCAAATGGGAGTCATATCTCATTGAAACTGTCGACAGGCCATTCCCGGGTGTTAGGAAAGCCCTGGTCATCGCGGGGAGCGACAAGCGGGGAACAATTTTCGGTATATATGAAATATCAAAACAGATCGGAGTCTCACCGTGGTACTGGTGGGCTGGCGTGCCGGTCCGGAAAACCGATGAGCTTTACATTAACCCCGGCCGCCTTGTATCCGGTGAACCTTCGGTCAGATACAGGGGTATATTTCTGAATGATGAATACCCTGCGCTGACGAGGTGGGTTCAGCACACATACGGTGAGGTGACACCTTCTGTTAATCCGCCAGTACCCCCGGGTGTGGCCAACTACGGCAGCGAGTTCTATGCGAGAATCTTCGAGGTGCTGCTCAGGCTGAAGGCGAATTACCTCTGGCCGGCAATGTGGAACAATGCCTTTAACGAGGATGACACCCTTAATGCCAGGTTGGCCGATGAGTATGGAATCGTCATGGGCAACAGCCATCAGGAGCCGATGCTGAGGGCACAGAAAGAGTGGGACCGCCGGTATCAGAAGACCCTTGGCAGCTGGAGCTGGACCAGCCATGCTGACACCCTTGTAAAATTCTGGCGTGATGGAATCAGACGGAACAAGAACTATGAAAGCATTATCACAATTGGACTGCGCGGTGCCGACGACACTGAGATGGGACCGGGAGGACCCGAAGCCAATATAGCCAAACTTGAAAAGATAGTTGACATCCAGCGCCGGCTTATATCTGAAGAGATTAATCCCGATGTGACAAAAGTGCCTCAGCTGTGGTGCCTCTATAAGGAGGTGCAGGATTACTACAATGCAGGTTTGCGGGTGCCTGATGACGTAACCCTGTTGTGGGCGGAGGATAACTGGGGTAACGTAAGAAGGCTGCCTTCAGCTGATGAGCGCCTGCGCAGCGGCGGGGCAGGTGTTTACTACCACTTCGACTACCACGGCGGACCCCGCAGCTACCAGTGGATAAATACAAATCCTATCCCGAAAATATGGGACCAGTTGTCGCTTGCAAAACAATACGGAGCCGACAGGATATGGATCGTAAATGTCGGGCACTTCAAGGGCTATGAATTCCCGATGGAATATTTTCTCTCTCTCGCCCGGGACACTGAGGCACATGGCAGCAAAGACCTGCGGGAATATACTTCACAATGGTGCGCCCGTGAGTTCGGACCTGACCATGCCGTTGAGATTGCCGGCATCATATCACTGTACACAAAATTCAACGGACGCCGCAAGCCTGAGCTGCTCAGCCCCTTTACATACAGCCTTACGGACTACCGAGAGGCGGAGTGGATAGTCAATGAGTATAATGCTCTGGCCGCCAGGGCCGAAGAGATACAAAAGGAGCTTCCGGAAGAGGTGCATGACGCTTTCTATGACCTGGTTCTCTTCCCGGTAAAAGCCAGCGCACTGGTCAATGAGCTGTATGTCACAGCCGGAAAGAATGCGCTCTATGCATCGCAGGCAAGATCGATGACCAATGAGATGGCCGAAAGAACAGAGGCTCTGTTTCAGGCTGACACTGCCCTGATGGGATACTACAACCGCTCTTTCGCCGGAGGAAAATGGAAGCACTTCATGGACCAGGCTCACCTGGGATACACTAACTGGGCTGACCCTCCCTTCAACAGCCTGAGGGCAATAAAACTCAGCCGTATCGAAGTGCCTCAGACCTCCTCAATGGGTGTGGCCGTCGAGGGCTCCGACAAATCGTGGCCGGGAGAGATTACGCCTCCTGCCCTGCCCCCGTTTGATGTATTCAACAGGCAGGAACGTTATATAGAGGTGTTTAACAGAGGCACGGAGACATTTGAGTTCTCAGTGACCACGGATAATCCCTGGATAATAATAAGTAATCACACAGGTTCTGTTTCGGGAGAGCATCGTATCAACATAGGGATAGACTGGGGTTTGCTTACCTATGGCACTCATCAGGGCGCCATAAAGGTGAGCGGCGCCGGCAGCGAGGTTACTGTAGCCCTTTCGGCATTCAATCCTGCCGTACCGCAGGTTGCCACCCTGAAGGGATTTGTTGAGGCCGAAGGATACGTCTCCATCGAAGCAGAACATTATACGGCTCTGATAAACAGAGTAGACAGATACTGGGAACTGATCGAAGATTATGGCCGCACTCTTTCAGCCATGCGCGCAACAGCTGTGACAGATGCGCCACCGGCAATACCTGGCATGGATTCTCCCTGTCTCGAATATCAGATGTATCTTTTCTCGACCGGTAAGTTTCAAACCCTGCTGCACGTCGCCCCTTCCCTGAATTTTCTTCCTGACAGGGATTTCAGAATAGGCATATCATTCGATGATGAGACTCCTCAGGTTATCACTGTCGTGCCGAAAGAGTTCAACGCGCAGAACGGAAACAGGGAGTGGGAAAAGACCGTGATGGACAACACCAGGTATGTAAAGGCAGACCTCTCAGTCAGCGAAGCCGGATATCACACCCTTAAGATATGGATGATCGATCCGGGCATTGTCCTTGAAAAGATCGTAATTAATACGGGAGGAGCAAAACCATCCTATCTGGGGCCGCCGGAAAGCTTTTTCAGAGGTGACATGAGCCAATAGTTGTTCTCGCCATTACGAGCTGCATGTACATCTTACCGGACCGGTTATTTCCTGGTTCAGATTTAAGGCAATTAACCGGTTGGTCCTTTCATCGAGACATTTCTTACAACCGGAAAACATTTCCAAATCCCACACATCTGCAAAAACACGACCTGCATTGAGCCTGATACCATATTCCAGGACTGTTTCCAGGGAGCGGATATCTGGCTGTTCAAAGCAGTTTTTTTCCATTAACAGATCCATTGCCCCGTTACCTGCCCGCACAGGAATAACCGTGCAGCATTCCACTCCGGCACTGAAGGCAAAATCGATTGACCTTTCTGCCCAGAAGATGCCTTCTGATTCCGAAAGGAAGGGAGGTCTCAGCAGAATAAACGCCCTTGACAGTATGTCATGCTGCTTAAGATAACTGACCGCTTTACTGAAATCCTCCGGGGTCATTTGTTTATTGAGTTTCCTGAGCACCCCGGCATGTACGGTTTCGAGACCAAGAGCAACCTGTAAATCAGGTTTAAGCATTTTTCTGAAATTCAGACATTTTTCATTGATCAGCCTGGGATGGCTTTCTACAATAACTGTCTCAAAATCGCTGACAAGTGATGCAATGCTTTTATAATCCTCTGCAGGTATGGCTCTCTCATCAAAAAAGCTTCCGCTGTTATATAGTTTAAGGTTCCTTGCTGCAGGCAGTTGTTTTAAAGCCCATTCAATCTGCTCAGGGATAGCCCCTCCCGGCACAGAATCATCGGTGGTGTTTTTCCACAGATCACACATCAGGCAACGGAACGGACATTCCCTGTTTGTGAGAAAAATAATCGCTGTATCCTCTATTATTCCTGACGCGGTGCGTTCTTTCTCAACCAGCCATGCATATGGTTTGCGCGGGTCAACGGCGTTCTTCTCCCCCCGTATGGACAATATCCACCGGTCATCGATAACGAACCCGGGATCGTCATTCATATTGTGAAAGAAACTCTTTCCGGTAGGCTATCTCCTTTTCAGGAAAATGGTTTCTGAAGGCATCTCCCGAAGCTGCCCCATGCTGAAAACGCCTCTTGGGAAATACAGGCATGGCCATTCCCGTGACTGCTTTCACTCCGTCAGAAACAATCTGTCCCTTAAGATCATACAGCTTATTATGATCCCAGTCAGTGATATCTATGAATGGAATGCCTTCCGAGACTTCAATTACATTTGGCAACGTATAGGGACTGAAAGATTCAAAGCCAAGGCTTTCGCCTGTGGTATATGTCCTCATAAATCCCCTGCTGAGTCCTCCGGAGTAGGTGAGTGAGTGTTTTATTGAATCGACTCCCCATCCTTCATGGTAAAGCATCAGGTTGTTCAGCACACTCCGGATCGTAAGTTCCGGATTCTCTTCGATGGGATAATCCTTCAGGTTTTCATTCCCACCGTCGCCGTCAATCATATATTTCCAGTCCGGATACCGGGAACGTATGCCTCGCAAAAGCGCCATGTTCATTGTAGCTGACTGTATGTCAAGAGGTTTGTAATCCTCAACAACTTTTACGGTTTTCTTCCAGTCGAGACTTGAATAATCTGCTTCAATTACTTCAAGGAAAAATCCCAGATCCAGGTCATCGAGGAATTTCCTGGCCTGTGCCAGATCCTCGCCCCCTCCGTCGATACTAAGTGTAAAGGCTTTAAGCCTCGACGGGCTTTCGCCAAGTTCCCTGAGAGCCTGGTAAGTCAGGAGGAAAAGAGCCCCGCTGTCAACTCCGGCTGAAAAGGTAATGCCAACGGGTCCGGCACTGGCACGGAACCTCAGCCATTTCTTTATTTCATTATAAAGTGTTCTTATGTAAAGTTCACCTAACCGGGAAATATCTGAAGAAGAGTATTTGTTTCTCTCCGGTTTAAAGAACCTTTCATATACCGGGTTGGGATCGGGACAGCCCAGGAGTTCTATTTTTGTTATATAGTGCGCAGGGGCCATCCTTGTATAAGAGGGATGGAACTGGTGATCAAGACCTTCCTGCTTAAGATACTCGTAAATGACATCAATCCGTTCGGCAATCACCAGTTGTGGTCCGGCCGGTACTTTAGCGATGAAATAACGGATCGGACGGCCAATAGACCTTGCCATCCGGATAGTTTTCCCATCGACGGAGACAAGTGAAAACTGACCATCTATCTTCCTGACCGCTTCTGTGTTTCCTGACCTGACAGCTTCAACGGCTTCCTCATGCGTCATGTTATAAATTGTATTCTTTGCTGGATTGGTCAGATCGACCACCTTGTTTATGTATTGATTATTCATACTTTATGGGTTTTACTTTAAAATTCCCTTTCCTTCCATTATTGTAATATATCTGTCAGCAGGTACATTGTAAAAAACCTCTTTCTTGCCTCCTGTCCAGAATATTTCAAGAGTATCGATTGATTTTGCACTTCCCAGCCCTATATGCAGCCTGGGATCATTATTGCTCAGATAGCCTGTTGTCCATTGATTGACAAGTACCTGTCTCTTCCCCCCGGCTGTTGCGACCACCTTGGCGGCTATTGCTGAGGCCGGTCCCTTGCTGCCTTTCAATGTAAGGCCAAGCCAGTGATTCGAATTCCCTCCGTCGTTTCGGAGAAGCGCTGCAGTTCCGTTAAGATCGACATGCGATACAATGATATCCATATCTCCGTCATTATCATAATCCCACACGGCAAGTCCCCTGCCCGAACGTTTCGTTCTGAAATATTCTCCATACTCCTTTCCCGTATCCCTGAAATGTCCTTTCCCGTCATTCTCAAGCAGGAGCGGGTATTGCAGAATGAGCTCCTCTGCCGTGCCGTTTGCCGATACTATATCGAGGTCACCGTCATTGTCAAAATCAATGAAGGCGGAAGCCCAACCTCCCTTCCCTGCCAGAGGCACCTGGATACCGCTTGATGCGGTAATGTCTTCAAAGAATCCATTGCCTTTGTTCCTGTAAAGGGCTCCGTATGAAAGATCAACGACAAGGATGTCAATTAATCCGTCACCGTCAACATCACCTATTGTTCCATGCATTGAACCGGTCCCTATGCCATGGCTGTTGGCAGCCACGCCTATTTCAACGCCAACCTCCCTGTAGACACCATTATCGTTCCTGAACATGTAGTTCAGATGGTGATCATTGGCCTGAAAAATATCAAGGTCCCCGTCATCATCATAATCAAATACAGTAAGGCCCATGCATTTTGAATCGGGATAATACAATCCGTTCTTTTCGGTGACATCTTTGAATGTTCCGTCAGGCTGTTGTTCATACAGCATCGAAGCCTGACCTTTATATTCTGATGGTTGAGGCATCAGATCGGGGGTCGTGGGTGTAAAGTAATCCGGATCGAACGCGAGGAAATTCCCGACCATGGCGTCAAGCCTGCCGTCGAGGTTATAGTCCCAGAAGGAGACTCCGATGCTCCATTTTACAAATCCGTTTAACTTGTCCGGACCACGGAGGCCTGTAAGCTTTGTAATGTCAGTAAATGTTCCGTTGCCATTATTCCTGAAGAAAACATTCGGACCATAATTAAGCAGGTAGAGATCCTGGTCTCCGTCATTATCATAATCTATTGCTCCGGCAGCCATGCTCCAGTTGGTATCATTGACTCCTGCCTTTTCAGCGACCTCGGTAAATGTTCCGTTGCCATTGTTTCTGTAGAGCCTGTCGGGAGTGTTGATGAATTTCTTCCCGTCCGGATCAGATATGCCTTCAAGCCAGGTTCCGTTCATCATGAACAGATCCATCAGATTGTCGTTGTTGTAATCGAATACTGTGATTCCAGACCCGCTGCTTTCAATAATGTTTTTATAGGAGAGATCTCCGAATGTATATATGAAATCTATGCCGGACCGTTTTGTGACATCAGTGAATCTGATTACCCGCTTCTGGGCTGTCATGGAATAAGAGACAAATACCAGGCTGATACAGAAGATCCATTTTAACCTGAAAGTCCGCAACAAAGTCGCAGAGTTCGCAAAGCTATTTTTTATCATTTACTCTTAACGCATTTAAATATTCATCCGCTGTTACCACCCTTGTATTATACTCCCGGTTATATTTCTGCAAATCAGGAGTATCCGGGTAAGTATCGCTTTCTGACGGAGGGTAGCTTTTCATTCCATGGAACGGCAGAGGCAGAACCGTGCTGCCGAAAGCGGTGTTCAGGTCTCCGTCTTTAACCCATCCGACGCTTCGGATAAGGAAGTCCCGCTTCCATCCTTCCGGTAAGGGAGGTAATTCCGCAGCAGAGAAGCTTACAGTAGTCTCATCGCCGGCATTTGTTATAATATATTTGTTATCCGACTCTGACAGAAGTGGCAGGACATCACCGAACCGCGTATAATTTCCTGTCAGGTCTCTCCATTTCGGTCCCTTTTCAACAACAGAATAATCGAACCAGTGAGGTCCGTAACGGCTTCCTTTTCTGAATGGCTCAGAGAATCCCCTGAAGTGAAGATCAGCAGATGAAGGACTGAGAGCATTATTTACAACAGGAGCATCGGGCAGATCTTCAGCGAAAAAGATCTGGTCCCAGTATATTTCCATATTTGTCCTGATCCTTACCCGGTGGTCTTCTGACAGGAATTTGCCCGAAAGATCGGCTATTACGGTTTTATCTTTCCCCATCGGAAACCCAACACTGCCGGTCACTGTCACCCACTCACCCTTTTTATTCAAAACCTGGATTAAAGGAGGAGTCACTTTGATGTCATCTGATTGTGATATTGCCACGTTTATGCTTGCATCGGTCGGGAAGATCCATCCATTCATAAAAAGATAAAATCTTCCTGACACATCAATTTGCCCGGGATCAATTATAAGGTCCCTCATTTCAGTTATTCCCTGGTATTTGCCCGGTTTGAAACCTGCAAGATAGATGTCATCTTTCCGGGATATAAAGGAAAGCACGTCATTCCCTTCCGAATCCACGGCTGATACCGGTGCATGTTTCTCTTTAACGGTAAGGATTTTCGGTCCCGGGAAGGGAGGAGGACCAAATTGTTCAGGAACAAATATATCAAGTGAATCGGGGTGGTCCACTGCAACAAGTTCAAGTTCGTCAATGTAAATGGTTTCCCAGAGTTCGGATGTGACCTGGATAATATAATTCCCATTGTTCTGCTTCAGCATCTCGCCCGGAATTTTCAGATAATCATCCGAGGCATCAGCAAAGGCATATGAGGTGGTGCCGCCCATTATTCCGGTCGGCATCCCGAGAGCGCTTCTCCATAAGATATCCTTCACAAAAACATATTCCTCCCCGTTCCATCCATAGAGGAAAGGACATGAACCCTTGAGGGTCTGCTGCTCTACCAGTGACTGGTCTGATACCGGCATGAAAATGTTCTGAGGCACTCCGTTAGTCCATCTGATCCTGATGATATCGGCTCTCGAATTGCTGCCTATCCCAAAGTGGATATTGGGATTGGTTACAACCATTGTTTCATAGAGATCGCCGGCACGCATTTCGACTTTCGCTCCGATGCCGAAGTAGTTATTTTTTGCGCTGCCTGCTCTCAGTCCCACCAGCTTCATTGTTATAAAATGGTTGTTATTCCCGCCGTCATTCCTTAGCAGGGCAACTCCGCCATTTATTCCGGCAATCAGCGCATCGAGGTCACCGTCATCGTTATAATCGAAAATTGCTGTCTGTTTTCCTGATTTTACTTCAGACGGCAATAATTCTGAAACATTCCTGAAATTTCCTTTTCCGTCATTGTAAATGAGATTGATCCCGCGACCATCCATCCCCTGTGCTTCTCCTGCCGCGAGAATATCCAGGAATCCGTCATTATTGAAATCTATGAATGAAGCATCGAAGACATTTACCTTTTCAAGTGACCGGAGCATTTCTGAATTATTCTTCTCCTTCTCAAAAGTGCCGTTTCGCAGGTTCCTTAACAGCGCATGATTTTCTCCGGTGAGAGAACCGATAAAGAGGTCAAGATATCCGTCGTTATTATAATCACCTACAGCAACCGCCCCGGCTCCTTCATACCCTTTCAGTCCGCTTTCGGCAGCAATATCCCTGAAAACGCCCTGTCTCTGATTTGAATACAGGCAGACATCTGAGTTTTTACTGACAACAATGAAGTCGATATCCTCGTCATCATCAAAATCTCCGAAAGCTGCGGCTGTGGAAATAATTCCTGCGGTCTGCGGGCCAAGTTTTGCAGACTGATCCTCAAATGTCCCGTCTGAATTATTTCTCAGATAGAGATTCGACTGCGGAAGTATCTCAAAAAGATCCAGATCACCGTCGTGATCCATATCGAAGAAAAGAGCCTTTTTACCCCCGGTCCTGCTGCCTGCCTTTGATCTGGCTGTTATATCTTCAAAGGTGCCCTTTCCTGTATTTCTGTAGAGCATGTCGCCCCCCTCCTTCATAACAAACAGATCGGGGAAACCGTCATTATCAAAGTCGGCAAAAGCTGCAGATGCTTCAATTCCGGAATGATTCAGGCCTGCTTCCCGGGTCACATCAGCATATTTGCCCATGTCGTTTCTGAGCAAAAAATGCTTATATGATGAGGATGCCGGATCATAGCTGCCGGCATAGATATCAATATCTCCGTCGCCGTCATAATCGCATGTTACGACGTGGGACGAAAACCTGAATTCCGCATTGGTACCCTCTTCGGTTCGCGGAATTATGTCCAGACCGGCTCCCGCAGCCACATTGGTAAATCTGATAATATCGAGCAGCGACCTGTTTTCTTCATTACCGGATGAAGGACCCCGTCTGTCGAAAGTTATGACCGGAAATCCGATAAGGGATCCTCCGGGGCCCTTCAGATCCATGATCCCGGCCTGGTAAGGGGGGGTAACTTTCAGATAATTATGAAAAATAGTAAACTGGATAATTGCATTTTCCCTATCCTTTTTTCTCAGTAAGGAGAGCGTCTTGTCAAAGTATTCAACAGCCTCCCTGGGGAATTCCGGAAACTGCTTATTGATTATCTCCATCTGCTCAACTGCCTTATCGAATTCACCTTTCCTGATGAGGATATCTGTAAGGTTGAGGCGCGGGACAAGATTATCGGGTGCATTCCGGACAAGTATTTCAATATAGTTCTCGCGTTGTTTCCATGAATCTTCGTCAGGCTGGGTGGAATACAACTCGGAAATCTCGTAAAGTATTTTTTTATGATCAGGAGCAAACTCAAGTGCACTTAACAGTTCTTTAATAGCCTTTTCACGCTCATTGTTCATTTTATATACAGTGGCCAGGATAAGCCTGACATCCGGATCTTTGGGATCGATCTTTATTGCTTTGGCGAGTGCTTTTTCTGCATCCGGATAATTAGCCATCCTTAAGTAAGTAAGACCGAGATTTGCATAGCCAAACTTATCATCGGGGGCCAGATCAATGAACTTCAGGAATTCCTTTTCAGCCTCTTCCAGCTTAAACTCCTCAAGATATGCCAGCCCAAGTGTTCTGGCTGTAATCAGATCCGTCGATTTTTGCGTGGATTTTTCACCACTGTTCCTGCATCCCGTAAATAATGTGATGAGGAGAGTGGTCACTACAAAGAGACAATACTTTTTCATGCCACCAAATTAGCAAATTAAACTTAATCAGTTTTGAAGGTGACGGGAAGGCCGTTCCTTGTTTTCATCATTTCGAATTTTCCCATTCTGTTGCCTTTATCATCAAACTGAACTGGCCCGGTTAAACCGTTGAAGCGGATATTCTTCAGAGAATTCTGTATCATCTCGCGATCGGAATTTCCTGATTGATTTATAGCCTCAATAAGTACTCTCACGCAGTCATATGAATATGTAGCAACCATTCCTGGCACGTATCCATATTTTGTTTCGAATTCCCTCCTGAATTTCCGGTTTTCCGCATCCGGCCATTTATCTGCAGGAACTGAAAACACATTGTCGAACTCCTTCAATTCCCCGGATGAAAGTATATTCTCATTCAGCAGGGCTATCGGACCAAAAACCGGAAGGAGATAATTTTTCTTTTTTATTTGCCTGGTTAATTCTAATGAAACCGGAGGCCCGCAAAAGAGTATAAGACAGTCCGCATCTGAATCGCCTATTTTATCAGCCAGAGCATCTGTCTTCTGGTCATAATCTTCAGTATTGAATTGCAACGGTTCAGGTTTTCCTGACGTTTTGATGATATTAATGAAGCTGGAAAAGCTCTTCTCGGAATCGTATTCCTTATCATGAACAACAACTATATTCCGATATCTCCTTATTTCATATATTTCTTTAAATATTGCAGCTGCCTGCTGGTTGTCATTCGGGACACAGTTAAAGAACCAGGGAACGAATGCCTGCGACAGGGTAGGGTCACCAGGCCATGCCGAAAGGAAAACCACCTGCGATTTTGTGGCCGCCTGTTCAACCAGGTGGGCATTTCGTCCGTCATGAATGCCAACAAGAGCCCCCACTCTCTCTTCAAAAATAAGGCTGACCGCCTGTTTTGATCCGGTTCCCCACGGGCCTTCCATTGACCTGACAACAAGCTGAAACATACTGCCGTTTGAGCTGCCGTTTCTGTTTGCATCACTGATGGCAAGCTCAGCTCCATGAACTGCTGAAGTCCAGCTGCTATCCTGTATAAGCAATCCGATTTTGACAGATTGTCCCGGATGTGAGGAATCCTGGGCAAAAGCTATCCCTGAAGCGAAAATTATAACCGTTGCAATCAGGCATGCCTGACAGATGGCCTTACTTAATCTCATGAGGATAAATATCCCTGCCGACAGCTTGTGCAATCTTCCTCAGATCAGTCATCAGAAGTGTAAATTCATCGGGGCTCAGCGATTGATGTCCGTCGCACAGGGCCTCATGGGGTTTATAATGTACTTCCATTATGAGTCCGTCGGCTCCGGCAGCAACAGCTGCTTTGGCCATTGAAGGCACCATCCACCGGTGTCCGGTTCCGTGACTCGGATCAACAATCACCGGAAGATGGCTCAGATGCTTAAGCATAGGCACAGCGCCAAGATCAAGGGTATTTCTGGTGGCGGTTTCAAAAGTGCGTATCCCCCTTTCGCACAGGATTACCTGTTCGTTTCCCTGGTTAAGAATGTATTCTGCAGCCAGCAAAAACTCCTCTATTGTTGCCATCATTCCGCGTTTCAGCAATACCGGTTTGCGGAGCATCCCGACCTCCTTCAGCAATGGATAGTTCTGCATATTCCGTGAGCCTATCTGCAGCATATCAGCATATCCGGCAACCAGTTCAACCATCCGGGTATCCATAACTTCTGTGACAATTGGCAACCCTGTTTCACTTCTGGTCTCCTGAAGCAATTTCAGTCCTTCCTCTCCCAGTCCCTGGAAATTATAGGGAGACGAACGGGGTTTGAAGGCACCTCCCCTTAAAATCACTCCTCCTGCTGACCTGACAGCCTTAGCTGTCTCCATCATTTGTTCGCGGCTTTCAACCGAACAGGGTCCGGCAATAATGACAACCTCTGCAGATCCGAACTTTATTCCCTTTACATCAACAATTGTCGGATCAGGTTTTGACTTTCTGTCCACCCTGACGTGAACTGAACATCCTCCGATCACTGCAGGATCGTTGTAATTATCTGACTCCATTTCTAAATGTGTTAATATTGATATCCTGTTTTAGGTTTCTTATATATCTGGTCGCCTTTATCAAAAGGAGGAGCGGGCGAAAATTTGAATTTGCCGTTAACGCACTCAGCCAGGAAAATAGGTCTGACGTTATTCCAGGTTGCGTCAAAATTCATTACACCGGTGACCCCCTGATACCCCTGGAAGGTTTTCAGATCAGTCAGCACATCACGTATTAATACCCGGTTCAATCCGGCCTTCTCAATGGCTGCAATGAGAATATTCATGCCGTCATAAGCGTGGGCGGCAAAAACATCAGGTTCCTGACCAAACCTTTTGATATAGCTGGACTTAAATGCCTTCAATTTGGGATTATCCGAGTCAGGGTTATACTGACAGGTGGTCACTACACCATCAGCCAGCTTACCTGCTATCTCCAGGAATTCGGGATTGACCATCCTGTCAGAACCATAAACAGGCTGTTTCATGCCAAGTTCCCGAATCTGCCTGAGAATAAGTGCGGATTCCTTAGCATTTCCCCAGATTACGATGGCATCTGGTGAAATCTTCTTTATCCTTTCAAGACGTTCCTTAAAATCCGTCTCCCCGTCACTGAAACGTTCTTCAATTATAACCGGGAATCCGAGACGGGTGGCTGAGCGGCTGAAATGAAGGATCCCGACCCGGCCGTAACGGTTGTTTGCTCTCATTACCGCCACACGTGAGTGCTTGTCGGTTCTGTAAATCCGGTCAACCAGGACATAGCCGCTTTGCCGGTCATCAGGGATTACACGTACAACCCACGGGATGTTGGTTTCAGTAAACGTGGGATCCGGATCCCCTGTATTCATGTTGGGAATCTCCAGTTTCAGGGTGGCCCTGATTGCCACATGTGAATTGTTATCATCGATCGTACCGAGCCAGGCCCAGACCTTCTCATCATCCATTTTGACAACTTCGTTGGCAGCAGCACCCCACAAGCCTACGTCAGTGTGGATCATCAGCCTGTAAGGTATGCCATTGTAGCCTCCTTTTTTATTGGCTTCTTCAATTGCAAGCTGGGAACCCTGGAGCATCTGCTTTCCAAGCGATACGATAGGTGATCCTTCCAATGGCCCAAGGAAACCAATTCTGACCTCTTCCAGATTCGCAGGAGGAGGAATTTCACGTCCTGCGCCATAAAACTGTGTAGGCGTCAGAAAATGATACTTATAGGCTTTCATGTATTTATCATAAGCAACCAGTTCATCCGGGATGTTCCCATAGTTAGCGGGTTTCTCCTGCCCTGTCAGACATGAAAGCGGCTGAATGGCAAAAAGGAGGGCAATAAGTAAAAGCCTGTTATGATGCTTCATATAAGGTAAATTATTTGATTTTACAAACTGCATAAGCCTCGATCTCCACAAGGAGGGTTTCCCAGCAAAGCCTTGCCTGGATTCCGGTGCTGGCAGGCAGCGGGTCAAGATTCAGCCATCGGAAGAAGGAAGTCCGGATCTTATTAAACTCCTCATAGTCACGTTCAATGTCCCTCAGATAGTTGGTGGTCCTTACTACATCATGCCACGTCATATCCTCAGCAGACAACAGGGTGGTGATATTCCTGTAAGTCCTCCAGGCCTGTGCTTTGAAATCACCGATGTGTTCGGCTTTGCCCTCTTCATTAACACTGGCAGTGCCAGATATAAGCAAGATCTTATAGCCTCCGAATTCAAGCCTTAATGCCCTGGAGAAGGAGGATGGTTTTTGATAATTATAAGCCTCATTAAGAACCTGCGGGGCATGAACCACATGTTTCTCAATCGGCGGGCGCTCCCTGTGAAGCTCAGGATATATGTATTCACGTATACGGTTATCTTCAGAAAGTATCCCTAATTTTATCATTTCTTCCCGTTCTCCATCCGTGATTCTTGACGGATCTATAAGTAGCTGCCTGTTCTCCATATCAGTTATTGTGATTTTAATTTTGTTTCTGTTATAGTCATCTCTATTTATCTCATAAGTTCTCCACGGCTGACCCCTTTTGAGGTAGCAACCCACAGGTAATTTTCATCGGCATCCACGCCGATAATAAAATTGTGTGCTATTGAAGGTGATAAGGGGATCTCCTTTTTTTCTGTTCCGTTTGTAATTATGGCCTTCCCGTTTTCACTGTTATCGTCCTTTTTATATGTAACCCATGTGGTCCCGTCTGTGCTGCTTAATCCGTTATCGCTGCAAACAAATACCTTCCGGCCTTCAGCCCTGAGGAAGTTGATAAAATTGCTTGCCAGGCCGCTGTCGTGATCAAAATAGCCCTTCCAGTTTTTGCCGTCATACCGGCTCATCCCGAAGTAAGTTGAAACCCACAGGATACCCTCTGCATAAGCTGTAGCTGTGGTAATGTCGTGGATAATACCATCATCAGGCTGAAGATCTATTTCCATAAAGCCGTCAGGGTCGACATAATCCCTGAAGTGCCTGGTTGCCATATTATACTCTATCACTCCTCCTCCCCAGGCAGCGATAAATGCCTTGCCATCGCCGGTTGAAACGCCATAGGTCCAGGGCTCATGCATCGGGGCATTCTGTTCAGTGAATATTTCCCACACCCTTGTAAAGGTGTCATAATGTCCTGCTCCGCCTCCGGTTGCAACCCACACGTCTTTCCCGTCACAATAAACGCAATAGACCAGATCGTTAGGCATGCCGCTGTTAAACTGGTTGAAAGTTTCAAATTTACCGGATGACCAACGGTTCAGGCCCCCCAGGGTTCCAATCCAGATATCGCCTGTCAGTTTGCTGTAATCGATTGACACCACACCATTATGAGCCAATCCGTCATTAGTGGTATAATTACGCCATTTCCCCCCGGAGTAGACTGCAAGACCCTCGTGAGTGCCAACAAGCACGCTGTCTCCGATGATGCGCACCGTATAGGCATGATCGGAAAGCAGTCCGTCTTTTGTTGTGAAGTTACGCCAGTTGCCATAGACAGGCATTTCCTTTGCTTCTTTTATAAAACCCGAACTGCCCGGAAGATCTTTGTCTGAACTGTTTGTATAGGTACCTGAAACGGACATATGTTCACTCTTCACCGGCTTTTCAGATTTATCCGCTCTTTTTAAAAGCATTATGCCAGCCAGTACAATTGCTGCCAGGATGATTGTAAAAGCTGAGTACTTAATTAAATATTTGTGAGACATTTTTTTATGATTTTATTTCACCTTTTTTTGAGCAAAAGAGGCCTGGTTTATTGAAGCGGGTTTTTTATCATACTCCTCATCCCTGAGAGATTTCAGATATTCCACCAGATCGTTAAGATTGGTTTTTGTGAGGTCATTGACCGCCCCATGTTCTTCGGTTTTCCCATAGATGGTCCATATCTCTTCGAGGGTAGCAGCACGGCCATCATGAAGGTAAGGCGGCGAATAGACTATATTGTTAAGATGCGGCGTGTCAAAAAAGATTGAATCGTCACTGGCCGCAAGGGTGCCGACATCCACCATTTTCTTATTGGTATAAAAGGGAGCAGGATGGCAGGTGACACAGCGGTTGAAAACCGGTATTTCTACTCCGTTGAAATCATGTGTTCTTTCAAAAATCTCCTTACCGCGTCTTTGAGAATCAGTAAGTTCTCCATCAGGATTGTATTGCAGATTTGGCGGATTGGGTATTCCTGCCATTACGTATGCCGTAAGAGCGTCAAGTTCCTTATAACTGAAAGCCTCGGTTCTTGTAAGAACTGTCGAAAATCGCATTCCGTCCTGCTTGTAGATACTCTGGTTTTTCCCGTTCCATTTATAAGGAGGAGTCTCCCCGATGTTTCTGAGCGATTGCGTATTTGTCACATTGCGACCCATATCTTTCGATGCCATGTTGTAGACCAGCCCGTCTTCATGTACATCAGGATGACATGTATAACATGAATACTGATTCTGGAATGTGCCTCCGGCATTGTTGAGCAGACGGCGGCCTTCACGGGCTACTGTTATCCTGCGTGGTCCGCCGAGGGGTATGTTACCGATTGTCTCAAGGCTTTCAGTGCTGATTACGGCTATTCTGTCCTCAAGATGCTCAGCAACATAAAGCTTGTTCCCATCTGGTGACAAGGCCATTCCCTTGGGGTTTGCTCCCGTGGGAATACGTCTGAGAACTATTCTGCTGCTTATGCCCAGGTAGTTGGAATATGCAGTAAGCATCCTGTCGTCCGACTCAGAAATAAGTTTCCGTATTGCGTCTATATCAATTACAGATATACGATCGACCCCCGCATGTGAAACAAAAGCTTTTTTCCCGTCCGGAGTTATTTCAATATCAAAGGGATCGGCATAATAGGCATTGGGTTCGTCAAGAAGCAACTGTATGGTCCTTCCCGGAGGTTTCTGTTCAATGATCCCTATACCGTTTGTCATCATCCATCCTCTTTCGATCTGCAGTGTCGGGACATTGTTTTTAGGCCTTATAAGGGGAATTATTGCCAGGTCGCCCGAAGGAGTAAAGGCAATATTCTCCATCATATAGGCCTGTTTAATATCGAGGCGTTCAGCAACCCTCTGCTTTTTGTCATTCACCACCGTAAGCTCGCACCTTAAAGAATCCCCATATGGTAACCCAAGTGTCCGGCGGCTGGTGACCATCACCAGGTTTCCATCAGGACTTAATTGTACTCCGGTGGGATTATTCCCTGTAAGCAGCCTGTTCCGCTCAACACCTGAAGCAAGGTCGATTATTGACAGGTCGGATGAAAATGAATTGGCTGCATAAAGCCAATTCCCGTCAGCGCTGAGGGTAAGGCCGGCCGGTCCTCCCCCCGTCTTAAGTGTCTCTGTGACGATGTATTCTTCAAGATCAATTACCGACACATTATCTGACCACTGGTTGCTTACATAGGCAGTCTTCCCGTCGCTGCTCACGACAACTGTGTGCGGACGGACACCTACCTTAATCTCCTTCGTGACTTTGTTCTTTTCAGTGTTTACAACCAGCAATGCATCGCCTTCCTCTGCAACCACATAAAGGAATTTTCCATCAGGTGACGATGCCAGATTAAACGGCGAATAGTATTTCGCATTGACAATCTTTGAAACAGGCCCTGTTTTTTGAATATAAAGGTGGCACGATGCGCATTTCAGCGGGTGGTCAGTTGTAGCAGTCAGATTATTGACATGTTCCCTGGCCCACCTGTGATAAGGCTTATAGATTACAAAACCAAGAATAACAAGGATTGCCGCAGGTATAATAATTTTTACGAATCTTCCCATACTATTCAAGTTCAACAATCTTCTCTTTGACATCTGTTATATGAACAGGTATTATAACAGGTGATTTTTTAACTGCAAGTGACACTATGTTTTCAGGAGCCAGCTCAGGATTCTCGTGGCATCCTATACATCCCCGCCGTTCATTCGGTCGCAACCATAACCATGAACCCGGACCGCCGACAACATTGCCGTCCTTATCAAGTGTTCGTATACGGAAAGGCTTATCTGCCATCACTTTCAGCTGAAATGAACCGTCGTTTTCCACATCTACTACTCCATAGGTTGTATCAACGCCCAGCACCTCAATCTTCAGGGCTTTTTTCATTAAGGAGGAATTCTCCGGAAGAAAAGGATCCTTGAAGTTAATATCCTGGCATAAAAGCAACCCTGTTTTCACCTGCACATCCACTTCGCTTGGAAGTTTTTTTGGTCTCTCATGCGGTTTGACGCTGACGATATCAAGTATGTGATAATCATTTTCAATAAAGACTTCCGGTCCGAGTGATCCCTTTTCAGGATTAAACTCATAAAGCGCAAAACGATCTGAATCTGATTTACGGTAGGAGACAAGATATTTGTCGGGCCTGAGCGGAAGTACATTATAAAAATCCCCGGGGACCGATGATGTCAGGTCAGTTCTTGAATGCAATGGTCTGTTATATAGTATTGAAACCAGTCTGTATCTGGCAGGGCTTTCACCGTACGATTCAGCAAATATGACAGTGCCATCATCAGTTTCATGTGCGCGGTTCAGGTGTATGTTATTTCCCGGACCAGAGTAGAACTTTTCAGCTTTTGTGCCGTCAGGTCGCATAACTGCCAGCATTGGTCCTCCCTGATCCGGCAGTAACCTGTGTCTGACTGTAAGCAGGCGGCCATCTTTTAATACCGTTGTGGCAAGATTGTCATCAGGGCTGAATGTTATCTGTGTGAGGTCCGAGCCATCGGCATTGCAGGTATAAAGGCAGCGTGCCGACTTAACCGTATCATTGACAGTCAGTCTGCTGAATACAATTCGCTCACCCGGCAGATAGACGGGGTCAGCACAATCTTCCGTGCCTGAAGTAACCTGCCTGTATTTAAGAGTCTTCAGGTTCATTTCCCATATCTGCCATGGATCACTTTCATTATGCTGACCTGTAAAGAGCATGAACTTTCCGTCATAAGAAATTTCAGGGAAGCAGGCTGAATAAAAATCCCCTGTCAGTGTTTTTTGTGAACCGGATCTTTTTAAATCGATTGAACTGATCCTTGCACCGGGCAAATTACGCCATGATGCCCCGCCTGAATAATCAGGCGGGTTTACATTTCCGGGAGCTTCCGTAAGGATCAGTTTATTATCATCTGAGGCATGTTTACCGCACGATATACTTATCGTACAAGCCAGCCCCACCAAAATAATTTCACTCAAAATGAGTATCCGCTTAATCATAGAGGGCCAGTGGCTTTAAGGTTCCTTTACTTCGAGTATCTGGTTGGCTTTTACATTTTCAAGGATCTGTACCTTTCCCGAGGGCCATTTTATCTCGATCCTTTCGACCATATTATTGCCTGCCAGGCCGAAATGAATTCTCGGATCATTCTGGGAAAGGTAGCCGGTGGTTGTTTTTCTCTGTGCTATCTGTGTCTTGCCTCCGGATGTTATCTTCACCCTTGCCCCTATCCCTTCCCTGTTGCTTACAGTACCTTCCAGTCCAAGCATAAGCCAGTTGTTCTGATTCCCCTTGTTATTCCTGAGAAAAACTGCCCTGCTGTTAAGATTGACTATGAAGATATCGAGATCGCCATCATTGTCGTAATCCCCGATGCATGCACCTCTTCCAACATGTTCCTCGCTGAAATACCTGCCGAGCTCCAGAGAAATATCCTTGAATAATCCGTTCCCCTGATTTTCAAAAATCTGATCTTCCTGGCCATACAGATGTTTCAGTGCGCCGTTGGTTTTGAATATGTCCTGATCACCGTCATTATCAAAATCCATGAACGAAGACGACCATCCTACGAACTGTGCAGCCTGCATTGAGATATTAGATGAGACTCCCCTGTCAGAGAATACCCCGTTGCCCAGATTCTCATAAAGGGAGCAATAGGTGTCATCCGAAACAAACAGGTCAAGCAGTCCGTCGTTATTATAATCGGCAAAGTCGACTGACATGCTTACGGTGGCTTCTCCACCCTGACTGAAGCCGGTTCCCGACATGGTTCCCTTATCTGTAAATCCCTTGCCGCCATCGTTGTGCCACAGATAGTTCAATGTGTGATCGTTGGCAACGAAGATATCGATGAACCCGTCATCGTCATAATCAGCTGCACCGACTCCCATTGCCCTTCCGTCAATGTCCCTGATTCCCATTTTCTCAGTTACATCTTCAAAGGTACCGTCGCCGTTGTTATGGTAAAGGACATCCTTCTGGGCATCGTAGGCCATTGGTCCCGGAAATCCGTCAGGTGCATAGTAATACTTGTAATCCGGATCAAAGGCAAGATAATTGCCCACATAGAGATCGAGAAAGCTGTCATTGTCATAATCCGCCCATGCGGCACCGACGCTGCACTCATTCCCGCCGGCAACATTTGCTTTTTTTGTTACATCAGTGAATGTTCCGTTGCGGTCATTCCTCAGCAGGACATTAGCTCCGTAATTGCTGAGAAAAAGATCAGGGTAGCCGTCATTGTTGAAATCACCGGCTACCACTCCCATGGTGTACCATGGCCCGCTGGCACCTGCCTTCTTCGTAACATCTTCAAATGATCCGTTGCCCCTGTTCCTGTAAAGGCGATTCCCGGGCATTTCAGATGGCTTTTCGCTCTTGCTGAATCCTTCAAGCCATGTACCGCTGCACACATAAATATCTATGAAGCCATCCTGGTCAAAGTCGAAAAAGGCAGCGCCTCCGCCGTCTGACTGGATAATATTGGTGAGGTCGTCATCGCCGATGGAGTGAACAAAATCGAGTCCTGCCTCCTGACTTGTCTCCTGGTAGAAATCATCAGTTGCGGCTGTAATTGGAGTCCCGGATTTCTTCCCCGGTCCTGAGGCCGGGTTGCTCCCCTGACGGCAGCCGGCGAATAACAACAGAAATATTAATACAAGGGTGCAAAAGGGATTTTTTCGCATAACAGGTCTGAGTTAAAGGGTTCCAGATATATAGAATGCATACAAATAATGTTCAAGCAAGTACTGTCTAACCTGTTTACCGAAGAGATTAACCAGCCTAAATTTATCAGGCTGAAATTAAACCGCAATTAAAATAAAATTAAAAAAAATTTAATCTGATGAGAGTGCCGGAAGCAGGAGGGTAATCCGTGTACCCTCGCCTGGCTTTGAGTTGATGCTGATTGTTCCGTTATGGTTTTTAATGATCTGATCCACAAGTGACAGGCCAATGCCCGTTCCCGGAATTCCTGCGGTATTTGTACCTCTGTAAAAAGGCTCAATGATTTTCTGTATATCTTCCTCATGTATGCCGATACCCTTGTCTTCGAAAATCACCTTTACATACTGCTCCTCACATCCGATCGCGATATTGACAGAATGGTCCGAAGAATATTTGCATGCATTTTCGATCAGGTTGGAAACTGCTGTTTTAAGAAGGTATTCATCTCCGGCGACTGTTAACTTTTCAGAATCGGTAACAGAATCATCAAGTGAAATATCAATATTATAGGAGGGATTGTATCTTTTCATCTCTTCAAGGGCCTGCCAGATGATCTCGTCCATACTGATTTTATTATTATAACCAGTCGGGCCTTCCGAGGCGGTCCTGGCAATCAGGATCAATCTGTTTGAGAGGGAGATAAGTGATTTGATGTCTTCGAGTACTGAGCCAAGTGTATTTTTATAGTCTTCCGTTGTCCGGTCCTCCATCATCAGGACCTCAATCTGTCCGTTGATTGAGGTAAGAGGTGTTCGGAGCTCATGCGATGCATTTGCAATAAAACTCTTCTGCATGCCAAATGATGTCTCAAGACGCCCGAGCATTTTATTGAAGGTTTTGGCCAGCCTTCCGATCTCGTCAGTGCCATTGCCTTCGGGAACTCTTAAGTTCAGACTGGTTATTGATATATCCTCGACCTTCTTCACCACCTTTGAGATTGGTTTAAGGGCTTTCCCCGAAAAGAACCACCCCGCGAAAAAGAATGAGACAAGGCTGGTAAGGCAAACCACCATGAGAATGATTCTCAGTTTTTTCAGGTGCAATTGGCCGTCATTGTCGATAGCTGCACCAATTACGACAAATTCGGATGATCCTGCATTATGCGTCGTCCCCAGGATATCATAGGGATAGTCCCTATAAAACACATCCTTGCCGGCTCTTACCTGCCCGATGATGGTATTGATTTCTTCTAATTTCCAGTTTTTGTCGTTTGTGAACAGAATATTCGTGTCCAGGGTGACAATCAGGAATTTTTCACCCAGGAGTCTGTCAGGGTTTCCGGACCCACTCCTCAGGATAAGGTTTGTATTGTATTCATAGCTGTCGAGCACAAGCCTTGCTACGCTTTCGGTCCTCGATTTAAGGAGATGGTTAAAGTCGTTCCTCCTGAGGTTAGCCGAAAAATAGTAAATGGCAAGCGAAGCAATCAGCATTATCAATCCTCCCAGCAGGAGAAACTGAAGCGTCAACCGGGTTCTTATCTGCATTCTGGCCTGAATTCTTATCCTATCGGTCTCCGAAAATATAACCGAAACCCACCTTGGTCTGGATCAGTTTTTTATTATGTCCCTTATCAATTTTCTTCCGCAGGAAATTGACATAAACATCCACAACATTTGTGCTGAAATCGAAACTGGCATTCCATACCTTTTCGGCAATATCATTTCTTGAAAGTACCCTGCCTGCATTTCTCATGAAATATTCGAGAAGGGAGAACTCCTTGGCTGTCAAACTGATATATTTGTTTCCCCTCCGAACCGCTTTCCTGTCAAGGTCAAGTTCAAGGTCGTCAAACCTGAGAGTGTCGGATGTTTCACGTGCCGGACCGGATGTTTTCAGAAGAACTTTCACTCTCGCAAGCAATTCCCGGAATTCAAATGGCTTTACGAGGTAATCATTGGCTCCGGCGTCAAAACCGGCGAGCTTGTCATCAGTGGTTCCCAGGGCGGTGAGCATAAGAACCGGGACATCCGGAAAGTCCGTCTTGAACTTTTTGCATAATTTAAGGCCTCCGGTACCGGGAATGATGACATCAAGGATGAAGAGATTATATTTATACTGTATGGCAAGTTTTTCAGCAAACTCGCTGTCGTAAGCCAGATCAACCTCATAATGGTTCTCCTCAAGGCCTCTTTTAATAAATGACGCCACCTTGGTCTCATCCTCGACAATCAGGATCTTCATTGATTTAGAGTAACTTTTTGGCAATATAGCAATTTCCGGTCCTTTTTAACAAGTTTTTAATCGCAAAATCGTACTCCCACCCGAAAGGTAAGGTATCTCCAGGAGAAGTAGATTATTTACATTGAGACCCCTGTTAGCCACTGATATCCTGTTATATAAGGTTCATGGACTTTGTGTGCCTCCCTGGCCGAACAGGACAGGTTGTTTGAGTTTTTAAGGCAGTTACGGGGCAGGCAATATATTTTTTTTAATTTTTCGTAAAAAAATATTAAAAATTGTTTTAATGTTATTTTAATTTGTTTATATTTGTGTTTTAGTGTTCTATTTACACTTATTCTTGATCTGGTATTGCAAATTGCACCTATATATAATGAACAACCCTGACAGAATTTTACAAGCCACCCCGAACACGAGTTTCAAGTATTCTTTTAAACTATAATCTAACCCGAATTAGGCATGAAAAAACTACTTAAAGTCATCCTGTTGCTTTTATTCTCTGTCTGCAGTGCCGCTGGCATATATGCGCAGAGAACTGTAACCGGAACTGTGCTTGACGACAAGCAGCAACCTGTTGCAAGTGCCAACGTTGTCGTGAAAGGCACCCAGATAGGAGTACTGACAGATAACGATGGTAAGTTTACCATAAATGTTCCCTCGCCCGGAGGAACACTTGTTATCAGCTTTATTGGATTCACAACGCAGGAGGTACCTGTCGGAACCAGCTCGGTTCTGAATGTGACCCTTCAGACAGAATCACTTGCTTTAGGTGAAATTGTTGTTGTAGGATATGGTACTCAGAGAAGGGCCGATGTGACCGGTGCCATATCATCGGTTTCATCCGAAAAACTTAACGCAGTGCCTGTGGGAAACTTTGACCAGGCATTGCAGGGACGTGCAGCTGGCCTGGTAGTTATCAGCAATGGTTCTCCGGGTGTTGCAGCTACAGTCAGGGTCAGGGGTATAAGTACGGTTAACGACGCTAATCCCCTGTACGTTATTGACGGCGTTGTGTCAACCACCATCAATAACCTCAATCCTTCCGACATTGAAAGAATTGAAGTTCTG
Organism: uncultured Rikenellaceae bacterium; assembly: GCA_963802145.1. Classification (GTDB taxonomy): domain Bacteria; phylum Bacteroidota; class Bacteroidia; order Bacteroidales; family VadinHA17; genus SR-FBR-E99. The sequence continues at coordinate 299,016 of CAWDHN010000012.1, read as the reverse complement.
AAAGACGCCTCCACAGCTGCTATTTATGGTTCACTGGGGTCGAACGGCGTTATACTGATCACCACCAAGAAAGGCCAGGCCGGTAAGGTTACAGTTGATTTCGAGAGCTATTTCGGGGTTCAGTACACAACGAAAAGATATGATTTGCTGGATGCTGCGGAATATCGGGAATATGCCACAGGTGGGGCATTTACCACACCTACGGTCTATGTAAATCCTACATATGCAGATCGTTTGGCCGGTATAGGTCCGAGCCGGCCTGAAGGCGGTGAAACCGATTGGCAGGAAGAGATATATCAGACTGGTCCAATGCAGAATTATGACCTTTCTCTCTCCGGGGGTAATGAAAACAGTACCTTCAGGTTGTCAACCGGATATCAGAATCAAAGGGGTATTGTTATCTATACCGGTATGGAAAGATACAACTTCAGGGCCAACAGTGATTTTAAAAAGGGCATTCTGAAAATCGGGGAGAACTTCAGCTTAACATACGGCTCACAGGATCCTCTGGCTGATAACGGCGGACGTTCCCTTCTGGAACATGCCATTAAAATGGCCCCCTATCTGCCGGTTTACAATGAAAACAACCTGGGCGGATATCAGGGTCCGACGACCTCCATCGACGGACAGGATGCTGAAAACCCCGTCAGAATCATGGAACTGAACAGCCGCGTACGGAATTCAGTGACCATCCTGGGTAATATCTACGGTGAACTGGATATTGTTAAAGGCCTTAAATTCAGGTCCAATGTCGGTATTGAAGGTCAAAGCTTACGTGACGAACAGTTCGCCCCCACATTTAATGATGATAACCTGGGTGGCGCTACTCACCAGGCAACTTTTGCCACCATTACGAAAAACCAGGCCAACTACAGTGCACTGATATTTACAAACAGCCTGAATTATGGTCTTACAGTTGCTGATAAACATAATTTTGAGGCTTTGGCACTGACTGAATACAGCGATGTTCTCTCAAAGGTGCAGAATGCCAGTTCACAGAACAATATTACAAACGAGATTCAGGAATTGAGTTCCTCCAGTGCTTCATTAAGCTCATCGTCATTTAATTATTACAGAATTAGTTACCTGGGCAGATTAAACTATAATTATGACGGGAAGTACCTGTTTTCGGCTTCAATCAGAACTGATGCTTCTTCAAGGTTTGGTGCCAACAACAGATGGGGTACCTTCCCCTCGGTTTCAGTGGGCTGGAACATTGCCAGGGAAGCTTTCATGAGCAACGTTTCTGCTATCAACAACTTAAAACTCAGAGCAAGCTGGGGTATGGCAGGTAATGACAAGATCCCTGATTATGCCTATTCTTCTTCGCTTACCTCAAATATGTATTATGTAATAGACGATTTGCCTGTCGTTGGAACTACCCCCGGTGGTGCCGCAAATCCCGATCTGAAATGGGAGGAAACAACCATGACCAACATCGGATTGGATCTGGGTTTATTCAATAACCAGTTTACCTTGTCGGCCGAATATTATATGAACGCGAGCGATGACCTTCTGATGCAGGTTCCACTGACCCTCTCCACGGGTGACTTCAGGGGCACGATCAGCAAGAATGCAGGCTCCATGGAAACAAGCGGGTTTGAATTGCAGCTGGGATACAACGATTTTGAAGGAGAATTTCAATGGTCGGCCAGTTTAAACCTTGGTACTTTCAAGAATGAAGTCAAATCACTTGGTGGTGCCACCTATATTTCAGGATTTGGTTTTGAAGGTGAAGACCTGAACAGATGCCAGGTAGGAGAACAAGCTTTCTTCTTCTACGGATGGGATTTCGACGGTATCTTCCAGACAGCTGATGAAGCCAATACCTATATGGGAGGTACGCAGAAAGCTCTTTATTCTTCAACCGCAGGTGACTTCCGTATTTCAGACACCAATGGTGATGGCAAAATCACCGTGGATGACAGAACGAATATCGGTAACCCCTTCCCCAAAGCCACAGTTGGTCTTGACCTCAATGCTTCATACAAAGGCTTTGACCTGAATATCTTCATCAGCGGTGTCTATGGCAACAAGCTTTATAACACCAACATCTACGACCTGCAGGGTATGCCCAGGTTATTCAATGCCGGTGTTGAGGTTCTTGACAGATGGACACCCGATAATCCATCAAATACCATTCCAAGGGCCGGTGATGTTTCTGTAAACGTCGAAGCATCCGACCGTTTTGTCGAGGATGGTGCCTATACAAAACTGAAAAACATAACGCTTGGTTATAACATACCAGCAAATCTGACGAAAAACAAACTTACCAGGTTCAGGGTTTATATCAGTGCACAGAACATGATTACTGTAACAAACTACTCCGGTTTGGATCCTGAGGTTGGCAGATATAACGCCGGTATAAGTGGAACTACATTAGGACTAATTGGGGCTCCTCAGACATCTACAACCAACTATTCCAATGGAATTGATGTAGGTAATTATCCTATACCAAAATCAGTTATTGGTGGTTTCCAAATAACATTCTAACCTATAAAACAGAATTATTATGAAAAGATTTATAAAATATTTTACTCCTGCACTGATTTTAAGTGCGTTGGTTCTGTTTTTCTCCTGTGATGCAAATAAACTGGAACTTACGAATCCGAACCAACTTTCACCTGACACCTATTTTACTACTCCTTCCCAGGTGCAGTCAGCTGTGAATGCTGTTTACGGAAGCTTGCAGACAACAGGTATGTACAACCGTGGCATGTGGTACAGCAGTGAAAACATGGCTCATGAAAATACATGTAACTCACAGCAGGAGGCCGATAAACGAGAGTGGCTGAATTTCTCATTCGGTCCGAATCATGGTTTGATGGAAGCTTACTGGAGTTCTTGCTACAGGGGCATCAACAAAGCCAATTTTGTAATCAACAATGAGCAGGCAATGACTGATAATATCCCCACCAGTATTTTACCTGCGGCCACAAGAGATAAGTATATCGGTGAGGCAAAATTCCTCAGGGCGTTATATTATTTCAACCTGGTTACCAGATATGGTGATATTCCCCTCTATCTGGGAACTGATCCCGCAGAGAAAGATGGTCTTGCCAAATCGCCCAAAGAAGCTGTCTGGGCTCAGATAGAAGCCGACTGTGCAGACGCTGCTGCAAAATGTCTCTCCAAAGCTGCTGAAGAACCCGGAAGGGTTACCTCAGGAGCCGCATGGGCGCTGCTGGGCAAAGCACGGTTGTATCAGGAAAACTACTCGGGAGCTCTGGAAGCCTTTAATAATATTACCGGCTATTCACTCGAACCTGAATATTTCAGGAATTTCATGGAAGAAACCGAAAATGGTCCGGAATCGCTCTTCGAAGTCCAGTTTAACATCGAAGCCGGTTATTCCCAGCAGTGGAATTCTGACAGAACGGACGAAGGTAAAAACGAATCTACTTTCAGGGCACAGGAATATGGTTGCTTAAACTGGTTCAACGTATTCGTCTCAGAAGATCTGTGGAACGAATTCGAAACTGCCGCCGACAATGGGTCAAAAATCGATCCGAGGCGCGGTTATTGCGCTTACCAGACTGGTGATCTGTATAATAACAATACAATGACCATTACAGTTGATCCGGTTACCGTACTTGATAAGGACGGGAATCAGATCGATTTTTACCAGAGAAGAGGCTGGAGAAAATACCAGAACTACTACAAGGCTGCTACTGAAGGAGCTGTTGCCGGAAACCAGTCAGGCATCAACATGAAGGTTATCAGGTATGCCGATGTATTGCTGATGAAGGCCGAAGCAGAAGCTAACCGCCCGGGTGGAAGCCTTACAGCCGCTGTCGCATTAATGAACCAGGTAAGGGCAAGAGCAGATGTTAATCTTCCGTTATATGGCACAGCCGCAATGAATACCTCATATCCGGTTTCCAATCTGGCTCAGTTCATGGTTGCTCTGGAACATGAACGCAAGGTTGAATTATGCGGTGAACAGGTTCGCTACGGAGACCTTGTAAGATGGGGCAGACTTGCCGACTTCATCCAGAACGAATGCAAGCCCACTACTCCCAAGGCCGACCAGGCTGCTTTGGTTTTCAATCCCGCCAAACATTATCTCTGGCCTATTCCTCAGAAGGAAATCGATGTTAACCCTAATATTGAGCAGACAGATCAGAATCCGGGTTGGTAAAACATATCAAATGTTATGATTTGAAAAAATGGTCCTGCAAAACAGGACCATTTTTTTGGTTAAATTATGTACATTCAGCCCTTCTTGCTTATAATTTCAACCTTATGATTAAGCTTTTGGTACTTGAGTACGGTAAAAGAGTTTATCCCATAGTTGCATTGGTTGCTGTTCTTGCCAGCTGTATCTCATGCAATCCCGGAAAAACCGGGGAAGATCGTCTCTTCACTAAATTATCCTCCCGGGAAACAAATATTACTTTCAGGAATACGCTTACGGAAACCGATACTTTTAACTATTTTCTTTACCCCTACATGTATATGGGTGGCGGAGTCTCCGTTGGAGACTTCAATAACGACAGCCTGACGGATATCTATTTTACAGGTAACATGGTCAGCAACCGCCTGTATCTCAATATGGGAAATCTGAAGTTTAAAGACGTTACCGAAATATCCGGCACAGGTGGCGACAACCGCTGGATGCTGGGTTCAACCATATGTGATATAAATGAGGACGGACTGCCCGACATTTATGTGAGTGTTTCCGGAATAGATGACAATTGCAGGAACCTGCTGTTTGTAAACCAGGGAAACAATGCCGGAGGGATACCCCTGTTCAGGGAAGAAGCAGCCAGATATGGCATTGATGATAACGGGAAAAGCTCACAGACAACATTCTTCGACTACGATAAGGACGGGGATCTCGATTTGTACGTTGCAAATTACCCTATCACCCAGTTCAAGGCGCCTCCATTCTTTTACCGGCAAATGATGAACAATGCCAGACTGGATGAATCTGGACATTTATACAGAAACAACGGAGATGCCACATATACGGATGTCACGGTTGAAGCAGGTCTGTTGACTTTTGGCCTGTCGTTGAGCGCAACGGTCAGCGACCTGAACCAGGACGGATATGACGACCTTTATATTTCAAATGATTTCACCAGCCCGGACTTCTATTTCTTCAATAACGGCGATGGTACATTTACCGACAGGACAAAAGATGTAGTTGGCCAGACCTCGTTTTACGGCATGGGAAATGATATTGCAGACTATAATAATGACGGTCTGCCTGATGTCATGCAAATTGACATGGCTCCTGAAGATAATCAGAGAGCCAAGGAAAACATGAGCAGCATGAGCCGGGAAGATTTTGATGATATGATCAGGGAGGGACTTCACCATCAGTACCGGTACAGTACACTGCAACTGAACAGGGGAATCAGGGATAACGGCCTGCCATTCTTCACCAATACTGCATGGATTGCAGGTGTGACATCAACCGACTGGAGCTGGGCTTCGCTGTTTGCCGATTTTGACCTTGACGGATGGAAAGATCTGTATATAACTAACGGCATCCGAAGGGATATCAATAATATTGATTACTTCAACAAAATGAACGAATCAACCTATTTTGACAAGGAAGTAAACAATAGCGAGTTATTGAAATGGGTCCGGCAAATGCCTTATGAACCACTTGTAAATTACCTGTATAAAAATAACGGAGACCTCACTTTCTCGAATCGGGGCAGGGAATGGGGAATAAAGGAAGAAAGCTATTCAAACAGCGTTGCCTGTGCCGATCTGGATAATGACGGAGACCTCGATCTTATCGTTAACGATGTTGACGGGGAAGCCCTGGTTTACAGAAATGTTGCCCGTGAAAAACAGATGGGCAATTACCTGAAAATTGATTTTGAAGGAACTCCGAAAAACATGATGGGAATAGGCTCAAGAGTTACCATATGGAATGATGGGAAAATGCAAATGGCAGAGCTGACCCTGTCAAGGGGGTATCAGTCTTCTGTGGAACCAATACTCTATTTTGGCCTTGCCGGTCATGAGAAGATAGACTCCCTGTGTGTAAAATGGCCCGACGGGAAGGTACAAATCCTTACGCAGGTAAGTACCAATCAAAAGCTGACGCTGCATTACACCGATGCAACGATGTCCCCGTCAGTTCCGGCTGCCAGGGAAAGACTGTTCCGGGAAATTACTGACCAGGTACAACCCGGATTCAGCCATAAGGAGAATAGCTTTATCGACTTCGATTACCAGCCCCTTCTGCCTCACAAACTATCTATGACCGGTCCCGGCATTACGGTGGGAGATGTCAACAGCGATCAGCTCGAAGATTTCTATGTCGGAAACGCATCCAACAGCGCTGGTCAATTATTCATTCAGGGCATTGATGGAACATTCAGCGTTCAACAGGGACCCTGGGAAAAAGAAGGCAACAGGCTTGAAGAAACGGGCTCCCTGCTGTTTGATGCTGACAACGACGGGGATCCCGATCTGTACGTGGTAAGCGGTGGCTATGAATTTCCGGAAGGTTCAAAAGAATACCAGGACCAGCTTTACATCAATGATGGCAAGGGCAACTTCATCACGGATGAAAATGCTTTGCCGGTAACCACTTCAAGCGGGTCATGCGTTAAGGCATTTGATTTTGACAGAGACGGTGACATGGATTTGTTCGTGGGCGGAAGACAGGTGCCACGACAATATCCCTTCCCGGCTCAAAGCTACATTCTCGAAAACAAATCGGAAAAAGGGATTGTGAAATTTGAGGATGTTACCGATAAAGTTGCACCTGAGCTTGGCAAAGCAGGAATGATCACAGATGCCTTATGTGCTGATATTGACAATGATTCATGGCCCGATCTGATCGTGGCAGGGGAATGGATGCCCGTTTGCTATTATAGAAACAGCAACGGGAAATTCAGCAGGACTGAGATAGCCGGGACCAAAGGCTGGTGGTTCAGCATTGAGGGTGCCGATTTCGATAAAGACGGCGACATTGACCTGGTTGCAGGTAACCTTGGATTAAACTTCAGGTATAAGGCAAGTGCCGAAAAAACTTTTGATGTCTATGCTGCAGATTTTGACCAGGACGGTAAATCAGATATAGCACTTAGCTATTACCAGGGGAACAAACAATATCCGGTGAGAACCAGATCATGTTTTCTGACCCAGAATCCGGGGCTCAGCCTCAGGTTCCCCACGGTTAAAAGCTTCGCCGAAGCAACGATTTCGGATGTCTATACAAAGGAGGTGCTGAAAGAATCTCTTCACCTGCAAGCCCAGACCTTTGCCAGCTGCTATTTTGAAAACATGGGAAATGGTGAGTTTGCCATGCGTAAATTGCCGGTTGAGGCCCAGTTATCATCTGTAAATGATATGATCATCGATGATTTTGACGGCGACGGGCATCAGGATATTCTTGCGGCAGGCAATTTGTTTAATGTTGAGGTGGTAACCCCCAGAAACGACGGAAGCATCGGGGTTTTCCTTAAGGGAGACGGAGAGGGCCATTTCACAGCTTTACCTTTCGAATCATCCGGGTTCTTTGCCCCGGGTGATGTAAAAAGCCTGGCATTAATCCATATCAATAACAAAAAGAGGGAAATACTGGTAGGGAATAATAACGACAGGCTTCAGATATTCAGAGTCAGATAAGAATTATAAAAGCCTCCCTGTTCAATTAACCGTGATTATAATATCTTAGGCCCACAGATCATTCAATTCAGATTATGAAAGTCACTTTTTATTTGGTACTGATAAGTCTTTCACTGTTTTCATGCAGCAAACTTTCCAAAGAAACCTTTGTAAAAATATCCCCTTCAAGGTCAGGTATTAATTTCAGAAATGAATTGACGGAAAATGACACCTTGAACTACATGGTTTTTCCCTATATGTATATGGGCGGAGGTGTTTCCGTGGGAGACATCAATAATGACGGGCTGGATGACATTTTTTTTACAGGCAACCTGTTTCCCAATAAGCTCTACCTCAACAAGGGTAACATGAGGTTTGAAGATATATCGGAGGAAGCAGGCATATCGGGTAATCGTCAATGGTTTACAGGGTCAACAATGGCAGATGTGAACAGTGATGGCTGGCTGGATATCTATGCCTGCGTTTCAGGGAGATATCCGCCATCGGATAATCTGCTGTTTATCAATAATCAGGACAATACTTTTACAGAGTGCGCAAAAGCTTATGGTATCAATGATAAAAGCTCATCTGTCCAGGCTACCTTTTTTGATTATAACAATGACGGCCTTCTGGATTTATTTGTTGCCAATTACCCGATAATACTGGTAAGCATGGGGGCCGAATTCTATCATAACAAAATGATCGAGAATAAATTCGAAGAGTCGGGCCATCTGTATAAAAATAACGGGGACGGCACATTTACGGATGTGACTGACGAAGCAGGTGTACGAAATTTTGGTATGTCAATAGGAGTAGTTGCCATGGATTATAATAATGATGGCTGGAAAGATTTATACATATCCAATGATTTCAATCCGCCTGACCGTTTCTACATGAATAATGGCGATGGCACTTTTACGGATATTCTTAAGGAGGCCACCTTTCAGACTTCCATTTTTGGAATGGGCTTTGATGCCGCAGATGTCAATAACGATGAACTGATTGATCTGTTCCAGATCGATATGACACCTGAGGATCATTTTCGCAGAATGGTGAACGTGATACCCATGAGCCAGGAAACGTTTGATTTGAGTGTTGATCTTGGAATGCATCATCAGTACATGCAGAATTCTTTGCAACTTAATAACGGGATCTTTGACAGCATTCCGGTTTTCAGCACTGTTTCGCTTTTTGCAGGTGTTGCCTATACCGACTGGAGCTGGGGCGGTGTCTTTCTTGATATGAATAATGACGGAAACAAAGACCTTTTTGTTGCCAACGGTGTTCTGAAGGACATCAATAACCGCGATATCCTGGGTGATCCCAACGGTAATGTCTATTTCAGACAAATGAAGGAATACCGTCCGGAACTGTTCCCCAGCACCCCGGTAAGAAATTATGCCTATAAAAATAACGGAGATTTAACTTTCACTGATAAATCAGAAACATGGGGATTCGATGAGCCTAACCTGACAAACGGAATGTCATACGGAGATTTTGATAACGACGGTGATCTTGACATAGTGATCAGTACGGTAAATCAGATATCATCTGTCTATGAAAACAGAGCAGTCAGTAAAGATCAGCACTATATAAAAATAAAACTGGCCGGTCCGAAAAATAATCTTTTCGGCCTTGGAAGCATTGTTAAAGTGAAAACCGGTGATATTACCCAATATCAGGAACTGACACTTACAAGGGGCTACCAGTCAAGCGTGCCACCGGTTATACATTTCGGCCTGGACAAAACAGCAGTCATAGATGAATTAACAATTACCTGGCCGGATGGCAAACAACAGGTAATCAGAGATTTAAGTACTGACCAGACAATAATATTAAAATATTCGGATGCGGCTTTTGCATTGAAAGAAAAGACAAAGCAAGTATCCGCGTTTACCGATATCACACAGAAGTCCGGTATAACCTTTATTCATCGGGAGGATAATTACAACGATTTTGCATATGAACCGCTGCTTCCCTATAAAAATTCCCGGATGGGCCCTGGTCTGGCGACAGGGGATGTTAACGGAGACGGGTACGAAGATTTTTTTGTCGGCAACGGAAAAGGATTCCCCGGTGCGATGTATTTGCAGACTGATAAGGGTACATTCAGGGAAATTCCCGGCCCATGGTCAGCTGATTCAATCTATGAAGATACAGGTGCCCTTCTGTTTGATGCCGACGGTGACGGTAGAATGGACTTATATGTGGTGAGCGGAGGCAATAGCAGGAACCAGGAGGTAGATTACTACCAGGACAGGTTATATCTGAACACCGATAATGGCTTCATTAAAAGTAAGGACTGTCTTCCTTCCGGCCTGAGGCAAAGCGGAAAATGTGTGAAAGCGGCAGATTATGACAAAGACGGAGATCTTGATTTATTCGTGGGAGGACGCATAGTTCCCGGAAATTATCCCGACCCTGCAAACAGCTATATCCTGGAAAATAATGGTAAGAGAGGTGCTGACCTGAAATTTGGAAACAATACTCCGGAAATTGCCCCGGCACTTCTAAATCTCGGCCTGGTAACGGATGCAATCTGGGACGACTTTGACAGCGACGGTGATGTTGACCTGATAATCGTGGGTGAGTGGATGAAGATTCATTTCTTTGAGAATACTCCAAAAGGATTTGTTGATGTTTCTGATGAAAAAGGATTTAAGGAGACTGTCGGCTGGTGGTACAGTATCGCCTGTCTTGATGTAGATAAGGATGGTGATGGCGATTACGTGGCAGGCAACCTGGGACTGAATTACAAATATAAAACCAGCGAAACGGAACCGTTTGAAATATATGCCAATGATTTTGATGTAGACGGCCAGAAAGATATCGTCCTGGGCTACAGTGAAAATGGAATTAACTATCCGGTTGCCGGTTTAAATGCCTCATCCAGACAGATACCGTTTATCGGACTCAGATACAAAGGTTACGAAGAATTTGCAAAGGCAACACTTCAGGAAATATATGGCGAACAAATGTTGAAGGCTTCTTTGCATTACAAGGCAAATACTTTTGCACATCACTGGATTGAAAACAGAGGGAATGGAGAATTCAGAATGCATAAGCTTCCAAACCGGGCACAATTATCTTCGGTCAATGCTGTTGCTGAAATAAGTGATACGACCAGTACTGCTTTTATAGTTGCCGGCAATTTATACGGTTCGGAAGCAGAGACCCCGAGAAATGATGCAGGCATCGGACTGGTACTGAAGTCTGATGCCGGAGGTGAAACGCGGGTTATTCCTCCGTCAGAAAGCGGTCTTGCTGTTAGAGGAGAGGTAAGAGCAATCGGAAAGATAAAACTGGCTTCAGGAAAAGATGGGTTTCTGTTCGCAATCAACAATGATTCTCTGAAATTAATTGAGCTCCACTTAAATCCATAATTCCCTAAAAAATAAAATTATGAATAACCGTTTATTGTTTTTTCTGCTGGCTTTAGCTGCTTCCTGCAGTCTGAGCAGCCAGGTGCGGCTGCCGAAGCTTATCAGTGATGGGATGGTGCTGCAGCGTGATGCCAGTGTAAAAATATGGGGCTGGGCTGCACCGGGTGAGGCTGTCACGGTGGATTTCACCGGGGAAAAATACGAGACAAAAGCTGATGCCGCGGGAAAATGGATGATCACTCTCGCTCCGATGCAGGCCGGAGGACCTCATACCATGCAGATAAAGGCAAGTAATTCCATTACCGTTTCCGATATCCTTATAGGCGATGTCTGGCTCTGCTCGGGGCAGTCGAACATGGAACTGCCGGTAAGGAGGGTACGGCCTCTCTATGAGCCGGAGATAGCCGCCTCGACTAATAATTCCATCAGGTCGTTCATTGTGCCAAAAGTCTATTACTTCAAGGAACCTCTGAATGATCTTTCGGGAGGAAACTGGGTGGCAGCCGGTCCGGAGACCGTGCTCGACTTCTCAGCAGCCGCATGGTTCTTTGCTGTTCATATCAATGAGACATACGGGGTGCCTGTAGGTCTGCTCACCTCCGCCTTTGGAGGATCGCCTGCCGAGGCATGGATCAGTGAGGAGAGCCTGAAGGAGTTCCCCCTTCACTACGAAGAGCTTCAAAAATGCAAGTCGGATTCGCTCATGTCTGCAATCGCTGCAGCTGACCAGAAACGCATCGGGGAATGGTACGGGCAGCTTCAGAAGGCTGATGAAGCCTATAAAACTCCCGGGGTGAAGTGGAGTGACCCTGCCATGAATACCGACGACTGGAAACCAATTTCTGTTCCGGGTCTATGGACGGGCACCGGGCTGCAGGGTGTCAACGGCGCTGTATGGTACAGGAAAGAGATCATTGTCCCGGCATCAGCTGCCGGTCAGCCCGGCACCCTTAACCTGGGCAGGATCGTTGATGCAGACTCAGCCTTTCTGAACGGATCATTCATCGGAACCGTATCCTACCAGTACCCTCCGCGGCGTTATACCATCCCGGCCGGAGTATTAAGGGAAGGAACCAATATCCTGACTGTGAGAGTGATCAGCAACATCGGCGACGGCGGGTTCGTGCCCGACAAACCGTATGACCTGGCTGCAGGCGACTTTACAACCAGCCTGGAGGGGGAGTGGAAATACAGGGTCGGGGCTGTAATGCCGCCCCTGAGGGGTCAGACATTCTTCGGATACAAACCCGCAGGGCTCTATAATGCCATGCTGGCACCATTGCTGAACTGGCAGATCAAAGGCATCCTCTGGTACCAGGGAGAATCCAACGCAGGGAGACCGGATGAATACCGGAGCCTTCTGCCGTCAATGATCCGCGACTGGAGGCAGAACCTCGGGCAGGGTGACGTACCGTTCATCCTTGTACAGCTTCCAAACTTCATGGAAGCAAAGCAAGAACCATCGGAAAGTGGCTGGGCGATGTTCAGGGAAGCGCAGACTGAGGCGCTGAAGCTTCCTGCAACAGGTATGGCTGTGACAATTGATGTAGGGGAATGGAATGACATCCACCCGTTGAACAAGAAGGATGTCGGAACAAGACTGGCCCTGGTTGCCCGGAGGGTTGCCTACGGAGACAACAGTGTTGTTGCGTATGGCCCGACATACAAATCGATGGAGGTTAAAAGAAGAAAAATAATAGTGACATTTGAAAACACCGGCTCCGGACTGGTGGTTAAAGGCGGCGGAAAACCAAAGCATTTTGCCATCGCCGGTGCTGACATGAAATTTGTATGGGCAAAGGCAGTTGTCAGGGGTGACAGGGTAATAGTCAGAGGCAAAAAGCTAAGACACCCCGTTGCAGTCAGGTACGCGTGGGCTGATAACCCCGAAGGTGTAAATCTCTTCAACCGCGAAGGCCTTCCGGCCGCGCCATTCCGCACTGACAACAGGCAGTAGACAGTAGAGGAATTTGCGATTTGCGATTTGCGATTTGCGATTTGCGAATTTTGATCAAATCGACAATCGAAAATCTTAAATCGAAAATTCTTTCGACTTTATGGACTTTCAGACTTCCTTTTCCGATAGATGCAGTTTTTATCATCGCACTGATGGCAATGATAGGAAGTGTATTCCACCACCCTGCCAATTCCGATTAAGCCACTGACAGACTTGATGGGATTCATCAGGGCTGATTCCGTAAGGGTGATGCCGCAGAAATTGTTTTTGAAGAAGCTGAACAGTTTATGCTGCTCCGCCACATCCCAGCCGCAATAGCCCGGACTGAAACGGTTTGTGATCTTCTTTCCCGTTGTCAGAGCGGCTCTTTTCAGCTCCTCCTGCATCGTGTCGGCGGCATTCTCTACCACCTCCGAACCTATGACATCATAGACGTATCCCCTGAGAAGATCGCCATCCTTCATGCTCCGGCGGCTCATCTCCCCCACCGCCGGGCCGGCCGTGCAGATAAAGAGAGCTACCTCCTCCGCATCTCTGATCTGCCTGTAGATAATGGGCTTGACAGCAAAAACAACCCCTTCGATCTCAATTGTCTTCTCCTCACCGACAAACCTGATATTACTGAAGATCCTGTATTCAGCCCTGATGTCTCCCATGGAAACAAGCTCTTCCGACACCTCCAGGATGAGGTCTGCAACAGGCTCCGGGGCCGTTCCGGGAAGGTAGCCCATGGTTTGCTCCAGTGCCTCAGCACCGGGGAGCAACTCTCTGAATGTATAGGTGAACCTGTTCAGGATGGCAGAGTTGATTGATAGTGTTCGATGAAACGGATAGCATAGTCATCTCTTCCGAGGACAAGGTCCGCAGCACGCACCAGCCCGGAAATCTTTTCAGGATTGGCGATGGGGCATGTGAGACCCAGCATTATTGACATTGCCATGCAGGCATTGTTGAGGTTCTCGCGGTTTGGCAGTCCGAATGATATATTGCTGGCGCCCTGCGTTATGTTGTGCCCGAGCCTGTCATGCACCAGCCGTATTGTCTCCAGCGTCACCCGGCAGGCGTTGGGGTCTGCGCTGACGGCCATGGCCAGGGGGTCGATTATCACATCTTCTTCCCTTATACCGGCACGGACAGCACGCTCAATGATTTTTTCGGCTATCCTCAACCGTTTCTCCGGGTCATGGGTTATACCATCGTCGTCGAGGACCAGGCCGATAATGGCGGCGCCGTACTCCTTTGCAATGGGCAAAAGCCTCTGCAACGATTTCTCTTCACCATTGACGGAATTGATGAGGCACTTGCCCGTTGCGACCTTCAGAGCGGCTTCAATTGCTGCCGGGTTGGGAGAATCGAGGCAGAGGGGGATGTCAAAGTTTTCCTGCAGGGCAATGACTGCTGCTGGAAGAAGCTCTTCATCAACCACCCCGGGAAATCCGACATTTACATCCAGGACATCTGCCATTGCATTAATCTGCGACCTGGCAATTGACAGCATATACTCAAAGTTCCTCTCCTGCAATGTGGAGACGAGCTTTTTGCGCCTTGTCGGATTGATTGATTCGCCAATTATCACCACCGGCCCTCCGGTATCGATAATCACCTCCCTCGTCCTTCCGGTAAGAATTGTCTTCATTTATTTTCTCCTGACATTAATCTCAAAGTGACCCGGATCCAAAAAAGAGTTACAATGTTTCCTGTCCGGAAACTGTGCCCTTTGATGTAACCCGGCAAACGCAATGGTAAATTAACTGTTTTTTATCCTGATCTATGCCAGTGCCCTGAGATATTCGACTGCTCCCTGGGGATCGGGTGAATAGTAGTCAGCTCCTATCTTTTGAGAGAACTCCGCAGTCACCGGGGCTCCCCCTACAAGTATCTTAATGTCAGGGTACTTCTCCCTCAGTGTGGTTACAGTCCTGCGCATGTTTTCCATTGTGGTTGTGAGCAGGGCGGAGAGCCCGATCACTGCACCAGGGTGTTTTTCGGCAGCCTGTATGAACTTGTCAGCGCTGACATCCACGCCAAGGTCAACTATCTCCCATCCTGAACCTTCTATCATCATGGCAACCAGGTTCTTGCCTATATCATGCAGATCGCCTGTCACAGTTCCGATTATGAATGTTCCTCTTCGTTTTGTCTCCCCGGAAAGGTAATAGGGTCTGATATGGATCATGGAACTGCTCATTGCCTTGGCAGCCATGAGCATCTGCGGAACAAATATTTCATTCCTGCTGAACTTCTGCCCCACCCTTGACATGGCGGGGATGAGGGCCTCCTCAAGTATTTCGCCCGGACTGATGCCTTGTTCAAGGGCAGCTCTGGTGAGCTCAAAAGCACCCTCCTGATCCCTCATAGCCGGAGGATAGGGCGACTTGATGTCGATTTTTCCAAACTCTACACAGACTGACAGTTTTTCAAGAAGCTCAGTCATATCAGGAAATTATTAAAGTTTAATTTGGTTGCCTGTACACAGGAATAACATTAAAAAGGAGCGGATATTTTAGTCATTAAGGGCATAAGTGTCCGTGGAGCTCATCTCCACGGACACTTTCCCTAAATCAACCTAATGAATAAACCCACTATTCTACAAAAACAAACTTTTCATAATCAGGGATAAACACGCTGGTGGTAATCCATCAGACTAGTATCCCGGGTTCTGGTAAGCAACTTTTTCATCTGCGGTCATCTCCATTCCATCGAGCTGGCCCTGCGGAATGGGACGCAGATAGTGCTTCGCTTCAATGGTCCGCGTATACAACACCGGTGTACGGTCAGCATAACCTGTTCCGCATATTTCATACGTGGCGGCTTTGGTCGCCCATGTCTGCGTACGTACCAGGTCGAACCAGCGGTATCCTTCGGCATATAATTCACGTGAACGCTCATCAAGGATATAGTCAATGGTAATGGTTGCGGGTGTGGCAGCGACCATGGCAGCACTGTTGTCCGCCACTTTTGCAACGTTTCCATTGTTATCCCAGCGCCATTTACCGGCACGGGCACGAAGAACATTAATCAGGTCATAAGCGCTTTTTCCGGCTTGTGTGGTTGCACCCTTCACGGCTGCTTCGGCAGCTATAAAGTAGAGCTCCGAGAATTTGGCAATGTTGAAAGGACGGGTACTGGCAGCATTCGGTTGTCCCAGTCCGGTGCCATTGTCAGTACGATAGACTCCAAGCTTCCAAAGGCCAGGATAGGTTACCCTGCTTATGCCGCGAGGTGCTATCACCCAATCGGCTCTTCCGGGCAGTACGCCTGCACCTATATTACCATTTGCGGTAGCGTAAACAATGGTTGGATCGTTCTCGTTCAGGAAAGTCAGTATCGGATCACCAGGGAACACGGTCAACCCGTTTGCATTGACCAGTGACGGGTTCGTGGTGCCGCCTTTAGGCCAGTTGCCGCGGTAAACGGTTGTGAAGGTGCCGTCATACCGGGAATCATTGGTTTTGTCGGCAAAGGTGTTTTCAACAACCCCGATGGTCGGACACATACGTGTCCACGGGCGTCCCAGGTGCTGTTCTGCCTCACGCTGAACTGAACTAACGCCGGAACTTCTGATGACTGTATAGTTCCAGGTCATCATCCAGACGGCAAAGTTATCAGGAGCTCCGCCGCCGCCATAAGTAAGGCTGGATGCGTTATAGAATTCGCTTTTTTCAGTGTGGTCGGCGTATAGAAGTATCTCCTTATTGCGGTCGTTCTGCGCCAGGTTGACGTCATAGAATGTTTCCATCAACCCGAAAGGTCCGGGATTGTCGATTGCGGTCACGGCCACATTGTAAGCCTCCTGGAAATACCATGCTGCATTGTGTCCGTCAGGGTCAACCCTGTCTGCTGCAGGATATGTCGGAATGTTATTCGGATTCTGGAGCCACCATCCGTACGTCAGGTAGGCTTTTGCAAGGAAAAGGCGGGCAAGTGTTTTGGTTGCACCACCGGTAACGCGTCCTACCTCAGGCAGATCGTTTATCGCTGTCAGCAGGTCCGGGAAAATGGCTTTGGTATAGACCTCCGGCACGGTGTTGCGCACAGAGACTCTTACCGGGGTGGTGTTGAACTTCAGCTCACCGGAACCCAGATCCAGGGGCACCCCCCCGAAAGTCTGTACCAGCTGGAAGTAGTCGAACGCGCGAAAGAACCGGGCCTCTGCAATATGTGCCTCCGGAATGGTACCTACAGCGGCGGCATTTTCAATAACACCGCTGGCAGTGTTGATGTTGGCGAAAGCAGCTCCCCACAAGACATCGGAACGGCTGCTGGTTGCAGAGATCGTTCCTACGCC
Source organism: uncultured Rikenellaceae bacterium (assembly GCA_963802145.1). Classification (GTDB taxonomy): domain Bacteria; phylum Bacteroidota; class Bacteroidia; order Bacteroidales; family VadinHA17; genus SR-FBR-E99. The sequence continues at coordinate 281,810 of CAWDHN010000012.1, read as the reverse complement.
GGAAAGGTCATGGTCCTTGAAGTTTCCATCGGCACTCTGAGCGTATGTTGCTTCATCTGTACCGGTAATGCAGGCGTTGTAGTAGTAGGCCTGTCCGTATATGTAGCGCAGATGTGCGTACATTGCAGTCAATCCTCCCATAACGCCCTTTTCGGTCTTGAAGTAACCGGGTTCATAAATGCTGCGCGGCTGTTCTTCGAGAATATCAGAGCACGCTGCCATGAACAACGCTAACGCGATTGTTCCTATACAAGTTTTTATATATTTACTTTTCATCATTTTTCTTTTTTAGAATGCCATTTCAAGACCAATCAAGTAGTTGCGTGTGGTAGGCGTGTTGGTGCCTATTGTCAGCAGACGTCTCTGGTAAGTACCTGTTGTTGCAGCATTTTCATTGCCGTATGAGTTGGTCTCGGGATCCATTCCTGATTCCTTGTTGTATGGCGAGAACATCACGAACGGGTTCTGCAGGGTGACATAAAGCCTTAGCCTGTCAATCCCGGCGTTCTTTATCCCGTCGATATTGCCGATGTTATAACCAAGGGAAATGGTTCTGATCTTGAGGTATGATGCATCAAAATAACCGAGGGTATTGCCATATTTTGGATTGTCTCCGCTCAATATACCGGCCGGATTCGGATACTTGGCATCAGTGTTATCCGGTGTCCAGTAGTCCACCTTCACGTTACCCCTGCGTCCGGTCATCAGGTTGAGGTATCCTGAAGCCGAGTAGAGGGTACTGATGAGGATGCCTCCGCTTTTGAAGGCGCCAACGACCGCAAGGTCAAAATCCTTATATGCCAGGCGTGTGTTGAACCCACCCAGGAAATCGGGATCCACACTCATTATTTGCCTGTCTTCGGGTCCGATTTTTCTTTTCGGCGTACCATCCTCGTTGTACTCGCCCACGTATTTCACCTTTATCATGCCTACATTCCCGCCCGGCTCCAGTATATCGCGATATGGGTCTCCCTCTTGCCAGAGTCCTATTTTCTCGTTGTCATATATTACATTAATGGGGTAGCCCACGAACCACCAGTTGGCCTCATCCCTCGTTTGTCCGGAGGCAAGCGATAACAGTTCGTTGCGGTTGGCATAGAGGTTGAAGCCGAGATCCCAGGTCCAGCCGCTGGCGCTACTTATTATCACGCCATTGAGTGATAACTCGATGCCTTTGTTCTGGGTCTCCCCTATATTGGACCAGTAGCTGCTCACACCGGAGGTGGGGGGCAGACTGACCCTCAGCAGGATATCCTGGGTATTCGTCGAATAGTACTCTATGGTACCGGAGAGGCGATTATTCAGGACGGCGAAGTCCAGCCCAAAGTTGTAGGTTATGGAAAATTCCCATCCCAAATTTTCATTGGGCAGCTCGGATACATAAAACCCGGTAGAGTAGGCAGTGCCAAAGTTATAGGGTCTTGAACTAAGACGCCCAAGCGTTGCGTAGGGATCAATAGCCTGGTTGGAGGTTTGTCCGTAACCAACACGCAGCTTCAGCAGATTGACCCAGGTGACATTACTCATAAAAGATTCGTTGCTGATATTCCATCCGGCCGATATGGCAGGATAGGTATGCCACTTATGTCCCTCTGCCAGTCTTGATGAGCCATCAGAACGGATACTGGCCGACAGCATATAGCGGTTGTCGTACGAGTACATTACGCGTCCCATCCACGACATCAGGCCGGTCTGCCAGTAGTTCTGGTAATCAGGGTTGACAGTTATTTCGCCGGCAGCCCGCCCGAGGTTGTAGAATTGGAATGCGTCGGAAGGAATGTCCTTTGCGGCCACATTTGAGCTGTTGTACATCGATTGCTCGGCTGAGTACAACGCTACTGCATTCACCTGATGCTTATTGGCAAAAATGCGGTCATAGGTCAGCAGGTTTTCAACAGCCCATCCGGTGTTCAGAGAGTTACTGATGGAAGCAGTTGAAACTGTTGTAGGTGTGGCACTGAACACACCCTCTCCGGTGTAGCTTCCGCCGTTGGTCATGCGGAAGTTAAGGCCAAGGTTGAGGCGATACTTCAAACCTTCTATGCCTGGAATCTTCACCTCACCGAACAGTGTGTTATAGGAGCCATACGCTTTGGTCTGGTCTATCCATTTATCACCCAGGGCGTCTATGGTCTCCCTGGTATAGACCCAGTTTTCATCCAGAGGCATCTTCACGGTTCTCTTAAACGTGCCATCTTCGTTATACGGGTCAGAAATGGGGGAAGTGCTTATGCTGCCATACAGCCCCAGGTTGTTACCCTGGGAGATTGAATAGTTATTGTTCGTGATGAACCCGAAGCGCAGATATTTGCCTATCTCCTGGTCAAGCGAACCCCGTATCGAAATACGGCTGTAGTTCTGCCCGGGCAGTACTGCCTCATCGCGATAATAGCCTGCGCCGAAACTGTAGTTACCCTTGGCGGTACCACCTGTAACGCCGATATCGTGGCTTGTCACCATGCCGTCTTTATAAAACAGGTCCTGCCAGTCGGTATTTACATCATCGGATTCATCGACCCCGTTTGTATACTGGCCTCTTGCTGCCCGCAGGGCAACAAATTCAGGACCGTCCATCATTGGGAATTCGGCAAAGACTTTTTTCAGCCCTACATAGCTGCTAAGGGTAAACTGAGCTTTCTGGCCCGTTACACCTTTGTTGGTTGTTATCAGGATAACGCCGTTGGCACCACGCGAACCATAAATGGCGGTAGCTGAAGCGTCCTTCAGGATATCGACGCTCTTGATGGTGGTGGGGTTTATGTCGCCTATAGATCCGCCAAAGGGGATACCGTCAAGCACCACCAGCGGGTCATTGCTGGCATTCAGCGAACGTGTGCCACGAATACGGATCTGCAGTGTAGAGCCCGGTTTGGTTGAAGTTTGTTCCATGTCCACCCCTGCAATACGGCCCTGCAGGGCCTGTGTGATATTTGCCGCAGGCACATCGCGCATCGTCTCTCCGCGCATCGAGGCTACAGAACCTGTTACAGATTCTTTCCTCTGGGTGCCATAGCCCACAACAACTATTTCATCGAGACCTGTCTCACTCAGAGCCAGTGTCACATTTACAACACTCCTGGTGCCTACTTCCACCTCCTGCGGAGCATACCCCACAAAAGAGAAAACCAGCACAGGATCAGAAGTGGTCAGGTTAATCCGGTAAGCACCGGAGGCGTCTGTCAAAACACCGTTAGTGGTACCTTTTTCCTGGATACTTACAACAGGCAAAGGAATACCTTCATTATCTGTAACAACTCCCGTTACAACTCTCTGTTGCACTACATTCAATCCGTCAGGGACGGATCCGGAGGCAGATGCCAGACCGGATTGTACCAGCATGAGCACTGCCATGAGCATACAGCTCAAAATTAGTTTTCCGAAGTATTTCCTCGTCGGAATACCTGGACAGCTAGGGTTTTTGATCATAAGATTTGGTTTTAAGGTTAAATTGTTCGGCTATTTTTTGAGCTAATGACCTGTGGCCATTGTCTCAGACTTTAGACTTTCAGGAAGAGGCTTCTTCTTTCACGAAGAATTGTCGCTTGTTCTCATAGTGTTAATTTGTCTGATACTATTCTGAAATTATTATCACGCCCGGTTAAACAGCAATAAAGTCCCTTCAGCACACGGCAGGGAACCAGGTAAAACTCATAACAGTCTGATTCTCCGCCAAATTTTCAAACAAAACCCTTCGATATTACCCTAAAAAATATCTACGACATTGTAAATATAATAAACTTTATGAAAAATGCAACCGATTGCAAAGCAAATTTTATAATTGAAATAATAATTTTTAAAGAGAAACAAGGATGGACATTAATGAAAAGCCCCCGGGTAATCGGGGGCTCTTGCATAAGGAACCGGGCTGCAGGGCAGGGACAATGCAGCACCTTTATAATTAAGTGAGACGGCGACTACTTCATGCTCATTATGACTTTTGTGCCTGCTGCAATACCTGATTCATTGAATGCGTCTATGCTGAAGTAGTATGCCACATCTCTGTTCAGGCCAGTCAGCATCAGGTAACCGGTATCATAAACCATTACTGAGGAATAGAGCTTGTTTTTATCTATACCATAATTTATAATATAACCTGTGGCATTTTCGTCCTTCGGCCATTCCAGTCGTGCCTTCCTTGGATCGGCATCATCCCGGATAACCTTGAAATCATTAACGGTTGCAGGCACCTTACCTTCTCTGCTGCCAAATATTCTGAGATCATAAATGGAAAACCTGCCATCAGGGACCCTTACATTTTCAATTTTGATATATTTCGCCTTAACAGGCGTATCGAGCTCTATATAGTCATGACAGGCATCATCGGCATTATTACTCTTATCAGCAATAACATCCCATGATTCCCTGTCACCGGAGGCGAGAATACGATAACCATAGATGATGCTTTCGCTGTCAGGTTTAAGGTTTGACTCATTATCAGCGAAGTTTACCTGTATTGCATTCACGGTTGAGTTGTCATCCAGCTCCACAATCAGCCATTCCCCGTGATCTCCCGTTAAGGCGGACCACCATGTTCTGATATCTTCATCAAAGGCATTATTTACCGGATAGCGTTCCATGGCGGATGATGCAACCGCATTCTTTTTATAGGAAAGAAGCATCCATCCTTTAAAAAGACTCTCTTTTTCAAAATCAATCTTACGCTCAGGCATAACAGTCGGATAATCTCCGAAAGCCGTAAAAGTTCTCAGCACACCCTCTTTGTCGAAGGCTGCCGGGAACAATCCGAGGCGCCTTTCGAACATATGACGTATGGAAATTGACATAGTGGCTATATGCCAGTAATTTCCGTAACTGTCCTGAAATGTTGAACCGTGTCCGGCCCCTCCGGCAAATCCTCCCGGTTTATAGGAAAAGGGGCTGTAGGTTTCATATTCAAACGGCCCAAGGGGAGAATCGGAAGTATAAACACCGTCAGCATACGTTCTGTATTCTGTTCCGGGTGCAGCGTACTGGAGGTAATACCGGTTATTGTATTTTGTCATCCAGGCTCCTTCATTCCATCCATTGCTTGTCAGCTCGTTCTGCTCTCCCGGCACTTCCCAGCCGTACTTATCCGGATTGTGGTCAATCAGGATTTCGGGTTCAGTAACAGCCTGCATTTTTGAATTGAGCCTTACCCCATAGATAGGAAGGATATTTGAACACCCCCAGTAAAGATATCTTTGTCCGTCATCATCGAGAAAGAAATGCGGATCCCACACTGCAAACGGCAGAGTATCACTCATGGCCGTCCAGTTATCGCGGAACGGATCGGTAGTGTAATGGAATGGTTTCCTTTCCGTCGCGGACGCAGAAAAATAGACTGTATCATTTATTGCTATCGCATCGGGAGCATAGTCCTCGATAGGCAGTGATCTGACAGGAAGATAGTCCCACCCGCGCAAATCGTCCGAATACCAGTACCCTCCGCTGTGCGAAACGAACATAATAAATTTGTCCCTGTACCTTATCATTGTCGGGTCGGCGGCTTCCCGGTATGATGTGCTGTCGGTGAACTGGAACCGGTAATTGAGATCCAGCGGATTGCAGTAGGTTTTAGTAGTATCCTGAGCGATTTCTCCTGAACAGGAAGCCAGGATGAGCACGTAAAATATAAACGCCTTTTTCATACAATGTTGAGTTACAAGATTTTTAGTTCTGTTGGCTTAATGCCTATACGTAAACCGTAGGGAAAGATATAAAATTGCCAGAAAATTAATTTATCAAACCATAAACATCGCCAGAAAAGAAGTTTTTGCTTCTGATATGTTTTGAATGGTCTGTTTTTAAATCTATGACTGAAGATCAAAAGTAATCTTCGCAATTTAATACGTCAAACATAAAATTTATAAATAATTCAGCTTGATAATAATGATGTGAAAAATACAGTAATGATGTATTTAAAGAGATACCCTATCTTGATGTCACTGCTGTGCTGAATGATTCAGCCAGACTGGTGGTGGTAAACGTAGTCAACAGGCATGAGGCAAATGCCATCACAGCAGATATAATTCTGCAGAGCGGCGATTTTGCCGGGATTGCCAGGGTAAACGAGGTGAACGGGAAAATACCATCGGCTTCAGGTGACCCCAGGGTTCAGGAACCTGTAAACACAGTCGCCAGTGACATTAAATTCAAGGGAAATACCATTAAGTACAGCTTCCCGGCACACTCACTTACGCAGCTCCGGATTCCTTTAAAATAGCGATGTTCCCGGGCCTGACGGCTCGCTCGTCCGGAATGCCCTTATGCCGGTTACCGGCCCGGGTACATTCCTCGCGGCACTCATCATCAGTCTCTCCGTAAATAACAGGTGGCGGTACCGGATGCCGGTGTGTGGCATAAACAGGTTGCCTCTATGCTGCTTTGTACGAATTTAACAGTGTCTTGAAGGGGATCTGTTCCCTGAAGCGATGGCTTGGCTTACCATGGAGAATGAATCTCTGAAAATGGCAGCAAAGGCCAGAAAGCGATGGATTGGCTTACCCTTGACCTTGAATCTCTGAAAATGGCAGCGTAAGCCGGAAAAGGGCTGTAAAAAGATTTTTCAATAGTTTGTTTCATGATCATTTGGATTAAATGCAAACACTTCTTAAATTTATAATTGTTAATTTTACACTTATTACGCATTTCAGTAGTTTAATCTAAATTGTAAACAGATGAAATACAAACAATTAATTGTGTTATCGGTAATGTTGATAACCGGGGGTTTATGCTTAGCCCAGACAGACAAACCGGCGATAATCGAAGATTTCAAGCCCTCAACCCTGAACCAGCCCGGACAGGAATTTCCACAGGTAAACTCTCAGGGCTATGCAAGATTTCGCATCATAGCGCCCGAAGCACAAAGTGTTGTTGTGAGTCTCGGACTGGGAGGCACCAGGGGAGGCACACCCCTTACAAAAGCTGCCGACACCTCATGGGTCGGAACCACTGCCGGACCGATGGAAGAAGGCTTCCACTATTACCACGTGACAGTTGACGGGGGTGTTTTCAATGATCCCGGTACTTTGAATTTCTATGGTTCAACCCGCTGGGAAAGCGGTATCGAGATACCTGCCCATGATCAGGATTTCTATGCATTGAAGGATGTGCCACATGGCAAGGTACAGCAAATCCTGTTCCCCTCTGAAAGCACAAACACCTCCAGACGTGCTTTCGTTTATACACCTCCCGGTTATGACAGGGAAATATCGAACCGCTATCCGGTACTGTATCTTCAGCATGGCTGGGGCGAGGATGAGACTGCATGGACTAACCAGGGCCGGGCTAATCTGATCATGGATAACCTGATTGCTGAAGGGAAAATTAACCCCTTTATTATTGTGATGACCTACGGGATGACCAATGATATTAAGATGGGTGGCCTCAGAAACTTCGACATAACACCCTTCCAGACAGTCTTGCTGGACGAGCTGATCCCTTACATTGATGACAATTTCCGTACCCTGGCCGATCAGTCCGGCCGTGCCATGGCCGGTCTCTCGATGGGGGGAATGGAAACCAAGAAAATAACACTGGCAAGACCGGATGTCTTCTCGCATTATGCTCTTCTCAGCGGAGGCATCTACGCACCGGAAGATATCGTGGATAAGTCAGGGGTAAAACTCATTTTCCTGAGCTGCGGCAGCTTCGAAAATCCCGCTGGCGTCACCAATGCCGCCACCGCCCTGAGGGATGCCGGTATTAATGCCGTCTCATATATTTCGGAGAATACCCGCCATGAGTTCCAGACATGGCGGCGCAGTCTCCATGAACTCGCTCCGCTGCTGTTTGTCAAATGAGACTATTAATACCAAATAGATGAATAATATAAATGTCTTCCGTCCATTGCTTGTTATGGCAATGCTGTCTTTAGCCGGTTTTACAGCCGGTCAACCCCCGAGGGGGCCGCTGGTGATATCACCCCAGGTCAACCCGGACAAAACGGTTACATTCCGCTATCTGGCACCATCTGCTGAAGATGTCAGACTAAATGCCCAGTTTGAAAAGGCTCCGTTGCCGATGGTAAAAGACAGCACAGGCATCTGGAGCGTAACGGCAGGTCCCGTGAAACCCGACATTTATCCCTACAGTTTTCTGGTGGATGGCATCCAGGTCATGGATCCCGGAAATGTGGCATTCTTTCCCAACGAGTTTTTCAAGGCCAGCCTGGTCGATATTCCCGGTGACACTCCTCTGATTCATTCACTGCAGGATGTACCCCACGGTACAGTCACCTATACCATGTTCAGATCAGGAACAATGAAAGGGATCGCCAGGCCCATGGTTGTCTATACTCCTCCAGGGTACGAAAGCAATCCTGGCAGGAAATATCCTGTGCTTTACCTTATCAGCGGAACAACGGATACAGAAGAGACATGGTATAAAGTCGGACGCGCCAATCTTATTCTCGATAACCTGATTGCCCAGGGCAAAGCGGAACCGATGATTATTGTGATGCCTTACGGCAATAATTTTATTCCGATCAGCGGTCCGGCATCTCCCGATGTGGTCCCGATGTACCAGACCTTCAGCAATGAATTGATTAATGACATCATACCATTTTGCGAGAGTAACTTCAGGATAATATCCGACAGGGAACACAGGGCTGTCGCAGGCTTCTCGCGCGGGGGCGGACAAACTCTGTGGGCCGGTTTATCCAATACCGGCAAGTTTGCTTATATATGCTGTTTCAGCGCTTACCTGACAAAAGAGGTATTCGAACAAAACTTCAGCGCATTCTATTCAGACCCGGATGATACAAACAAACGGATGAAGCTTTTCTGGCTCAGTGTTGGCAATGAAGATTTCCTGTACCCGCAGGCAGTTGAATTCATGGACCTGCTTAAATCAAAGGGAATATCAACCAAAACGCTGATAACCGGCGGTGGCCATACATGGATGAACTGCAAATTATTCCTGTCAGAAGCAGCTCCCCTCCTTTTCAAGTAAATATTGTCCCTGATAAAATGATATTATCATGTTAAAGAAATTCTTTGTAACCCTGGCAGCACTCATTGCACTTTTATCAATGCCGGTGGCTGTCTCGTCTCAGCAGCGTTCCGCCCCGTTTATTTCCCCTGAAATCCATCCCGACAAAAGTGTCACTTTCCGGTTCAGGGCGCCCGATGCGAAGGATGTGAAGCTCGACTCCCAGATAACATCCGCAAGGCTGCAAATGACAAGGGATGAAAAGGGAATATGGTCAGTTACCATCGGGCCGGTCAAACCAGATATTTATCCTTACTGCTTTGTCGTCGATAACGTAATGGTGGCAGATCCGAACAACTCACTGCTATTTGCAAATGAACGGTTTAAATTCAGCCTGGTTGACATACCCGGAGACCAGCCCCTGGTTCATTCCCTCCAGGAGGTTCCTCACGGAAACCTGAGCTACAGGCATTATAACTCTTCAACGCTGGGAAGAACACGTACACTGGTAATTTACACCCCTCCCGGATTTGACATTAGCGGTAAGACAAAGTATCCTGTACTCTATCTTATTCACGGAGGATCGGATACTGAAGAGACATGGACCAAAGTTGGCCGCGCCAACCTCATTGCTGATAACCTGATTGCCCAGGGCAAAGCCAGGCCGATGATCATAGTGATGCCCTATGCGAATGTTTTTCCCGGTCCGATGGATGGATTTACGAAGGATATGATCAATGATATCATCCCCTTCATTGAGGCAAACTATCCCGTCGTACCTGACGGCAGTCACCGTGCTGTTGCAGGTTTTTCAGTAGGCGGAGGCCAGACCCTTAACATCGGACTGACCAATCCCGACAAATTTGCGTATGTATGTTCATACGCTCCCTACACGGCAACTGAAGAGTTCAGGAATAATTTCACCAACTGGTCACCCGATGCTCAACTGATGAACAGACAACTGAAATTATTCTCCATCAGCATTTCCACCGAAGATTTTCTTTATGAGAGTGTCAGGCAGAATATTGCCATGTTCAAAGAGAAGAATCTTAACCTGCAGACCTTCATCGTTCCGGGCGGTCATACCTGGATGAACTGCAAACTGTATCTTGCCAATACGTTGCAGCAGATATTCAGGGAGGAAATTGTTAAAGAGGATTTTGAAAGACAGGCTCCTCCGGGATTTGATTCTCTCAGAACCGGCATAGCCCACGGGAAAATAGACACCATCAGGTATGCTTCAAAGACAGTAGGTACAACCCGTAAAGCTCTGGTTTATACACCTCCCTCCTATTCAAAAAGCAAAAAATACCCGGTTCTGTATCTGCTTCATGGCATCGGAGGTGATGAAAAGGAGTGGCTTAACGGAGGAAATCCGCAGATTATCCTGGATAATCTTTATGCTGATAAAAAGCTCGAGCCGATGATAGTGGTAATGCCTAATGGCAGGGCTATGAAGGATGACCGTGCCTCAGGAAATATCATGGCGCCTGACAAGGTACAGGCATTTGCCGACTTCGAAAATGATCTTCTGAATGACCTCATCCCATTTATCGAGAAAAAATACCCGGTAATCAGGGACCGCGAACACCGGGCAATAGCAGGTTTGTCGATGGGTGGCGGACAGTCACTTAATTTCGGACTGGGGAACCTCGGCAAATTCGCATGGATAGGAGGTTTCTCCTCAGCTCCCAACACCAAACCGCCTGAAGAACTGGTTCCTGATCCGGTGGAAGCAAGGGAAAAGCTTAAGCTGCTGTGGATCTCATGCGGTGACAGTGACGGTCTGATAACATTCAGCCGTCGCACCCATGATTACCTGAGGAATAATGACGTCCCTCACATTTATTATATCGAACCGGGGGCACATGACTTCAAGGTTTGGAAGAATAGCCTGTACATGTTTTCACAACTGCTTTTCAAGCCGGTTGATGTTTCAAAGTTCAATAAATTCAGTCTTCTCGGTACACCGGCTGCCTCCAATGTAAGAAGGGCAAAGTATCCCCAGATTCTGCCTGACGGCCGGGCGATCTTCCGCGTAACGGCGCCTGATGCAAAAAGGATTCAGCTCGATCTGGCAAGGAAATATGACATGGTCAAAAACAGTGAAGGAGTCTGGGAGGTGACCACCGATTCACTGACCGAAGGATTTCATTATTATTCCCTCCTGATAGACGGTCTGGCTGTTGCCGATCCGGCAAGCGAGACATTCTACGGAATGGGAAGAATGGCCAGTGGAATAGAAGTCCCGTTTAAAGGAGATGACTATTATGCAATAAAAGATGTTCCACACGGAGAGATAAGCATAAAACGCTATTTCTCAACCGTCTCTGGGAAATGGCGCCAGTTTTATATCTATACGCCTCCCGGTTATGATACCAGCATAAATGAAAAATACCCGGTACTGTACATTCTGCATGGCGGGGGCGAAGATGAGAGAGGATGGGCCACACAGGGAAAAACGGACCTGATACTCGATAACCTCATCGCTGAGCAGAAGGCAAAACCCATGATCATTGTAATGCCTGACGGAAACGTTGATGCACAGGGTTTTGGAGATATGGCCTTAATGATATTTGAGAGGGAGCTGAAACAGTGCATCATCCCGTTTGTGGAAAATAATTACCGTACGGAAACCGGTCAGGGGAATCGTGCCCTTGCCGGATTATCGATGGGTGGACTCCAGACTCTTTATGCCGGCATAAACAACACCGAGATGTTTTCGTATCTCGGAGTATTCAGTTCCGGATGGATAATGCCTGCCCAGAAGAACCTTGCAGAAGCCCAGTATGATTTTATTAAAACCAATCATGATAAGATCAACGGCAATCTGAAACAACTGTGGATTTCAATGGGCGGCAAGGAAGACATTGCATACAACAACTGTCAGACAATGATGTCGAAATTCGATGAACTCGGGGTTAAATACAGTTACAGTGAACATCCCGGAGGTCATACATGGCCGGTGTGGAGGAATAACCTGTACAATTTTGCACAGCTGCTGTTCAGGTAGAAACCAGTCGGGCTTATTCTTAAAAAGTCGAGATATACATCCTGACAGCCGCCACACGATTTAGACGAAATTATGAAACGAATATAAGAAGACTATGAAAAGAGGTGTAATCATTGCCCTGTGTATAGTATTTACAATGAATCTGTTGGGCCAGCCATTCCCTTACCAGAATCCGGGATTAAGCTCCGAAGAACGTGCCATGGATTTGATCTCACGGTTAACATTAAGCGAAAAAGCAACCCTGATGTGCGACGTGTCAGAGGCTATTCCACGCCTCGGCATCAAAAAATTCAACTGGTGGAGCGAAGCATTGCATGGCCTCGCCAATAATGACAATGTGACTGTTTTTCCTCAACCCGTAGGTATGGCAGCCTCATTCGACGATGAGCTTGTATACCGTATCTTCAATGCCGTATCTGACGAAACACGTGCCAGGTACAATGAAGAAATACAAAAAGGCGGAGAGAATAAACGCTTCCTGAGCCTTTCGGTCTGGACTCCAAATATCAATATCTTCCGTGATCCGCGCTGGGGAAGGGGACAGGAAACATACGGCGAAGATCCTTACCTGACATCGCGCATGGGGGTATCAGTGGTAAAAGGACTTCAGGGACCTGCCGATGCCAAATACCGAAAGCTCCTGGCCTGTGCCAAGCATTATGCTGTTCATTCAGGTCCTGAATGGAGCCGTCATTCACTTAATGTAACTAATGTCGATCCGCTCGACATGTATGAGACCTATCTTCCGGCATTCAAGGCACTGGTACAGGAAGCAGATGTCCGCCAGGTGATGTGTGCCTATCAGCGCCTTGAAGATCAGCCCTGCTGCAGCAATACAAGACTGTTGCAGAGAATCCTGCGTGACGAATGGGGCTATAAATATATTGTAGTATCCGATTGCGACGCTATTGCCGACTTTTATCGCGGCCATAAATTCTCATCTGATGCAACTCATGCGGTAGCACAGAGCATACCGGCAGGAACCGACCTTGAATGTGCATGGAACAACTATAATTATCTGAAATCACCGGATGCTGTCTCAATGGACTTCATCAGGGAAGAGGATATGAATAAAAGCTTGCTGCGAGTGCTGGTTGGACGTTTCGACCTGGGTGAAATGGACGATGACGATATTGTCCCCTGGACAAAAATCCCAGCCTCAGTAATAAACAATGAAGAGCACAGAAAACTTGCCCTTGATATGGCACGCGAAACAATGACTTTGCTGCAGAACAGGAATAATATTCTTCCATTGAAGAAATCAGTAAAAAAAATAGCCGTGATAGGGCCGAATGCAGACAATGAAAGAGTATTGTGGGGCAATTATAACGGTACGCCGGTACGCACAATCACGGTCCTTGACGGTATCAGGTCAAAAGTCCCGGAAAACAGGATATTTTATGACAAGGCATGTGACATTATAGACAATAAAGTGCTTGAAAGTTTTGCTTCCGATTGTTCCATGGATGGGAAACAGGGATTCAAAGTCGCTTATTGGAATAATAGTGACATGGCTGGTGTTTCTGTTGCTGATCAGCAGCTTACAGGTTCCCTTAAAGTGGCGACAGAAGGTAAGAATCAGATGGCTCCCGGAGTAAACCTTGAAGGGTTTTCTGCCATGATTGAGACTGAGTTCACTCCTTCCAAAACTGAAGAGATTGTGTTCAAATACGGTGCTGTCGGGGCTTTCGAGTTGCTTGTAAATGGTGAATCCATGGCAAAATTTGAAGACTGGCGGAAACTGATTTCAAAAACCACCTATCATGTTGAAGCAGGTAAAAAGTATAAGATAGAAATACGGTTTACCCAGCGATACAACTGGCAGGCTGCAATCGAATTCGACTTCGGAAGAGATACTGATCAGGATTTTTCCGGGTTATTGGCGAAGCTGAAAGGGATTGATGTTGTTGTATTTGTCGGAGGCCTCTCAAACCTGCTGGAAGGAGAAGAGATGCCTGTGTCATACCCCGGTTTCAGAGGTGGCGACCGTACGGATATAGAATTACCTGCGGTACAACGCAATTGCATAAAAGCGCTGAAACAGGCGGGGAAGAAAGTGATTCTTGTGAACTGCTCAGGATCTGCATTGGGATTTGTTCCGGAAACAGAAAACTGCGAAGCCATCCTCCAGGCATGGTATGGCGGTGAATCAGGAGGACAGGCCGTTGCTGACGTGCTTTTTGGCGATTACAATCCTTCCGGTAAACTGCCTGTGACTTTCTACAGGAGTGCTCAACAGCTGCCCGATTTTGAGGATTACTCAATGAAGGGACGTACTTACCGTTATATGTCTGATCCGCTTTTCCCGTTTGGTTTCGGACTAAGCTATACAACATTCACAATCGGAACTGCGCAGATTTCCGGGAATGAAATCAACAGTGGCGGAACCATTGAACTTAAGCTCCCCGTTTCAAACACTGGCAAACGTGACGGAACAGAAATCGTTCAGGTTTACATCGGCAAGGCAAACAACTCAGACGGACCACTCAAGACCTTAAGGGATTTTCAGCGTGTGAACATAGCCTCCGGCAAAACCCGCGAGATAACCATCGATCTGCCCCGCTCGGCTTTTGAATTCTTTGACAGGGCAAGCGGTGAAATGGCTGTTGTCCCCGGTGAATACGAGGTTTGGTATGGCAACAGTTCTGACATAAAGGATCTGAAGATGGTGAATATCACGGTTCAATAATTAATTACAAGCCTGGCCGCATGCCTGTTATCTGATATGAGTTATGCCCCCGGATTGAATAAATGATCTTATTTAATGTATTAACATGCTCCTTAACCAGGTTATAAAGCATAATGATCATGAAACGTATTAATGCATTTCTGTTAGCATTTCTGGTATTAACCGCAGGCAGCTACGGACAATCCTACAGCAGGACCGGTCTGGGCATCAGATCTGCAACCGATTCCATAGGTATTGAAATCCAATTCTTCAGCCCATCAATTGTAAGGGTACTGAAATGGCCGGAAGGAAAGACTTTTGATAAGGAGAGCCTGTCGGTTATCATGACTCCTCAAAAAACTGATTTTGCAGTAAAACAAAAAGGCAACCTACTGATCATCAGCAGTAATAAAATCCAGGTATCGTTAAACCTTAACAACGGACAGATATCATTCATGACCTCAAAGTCGGGGTTGCTGCTTGGCGAAAAGGAGGCAGGCGCCAGGTTTATCGGTTTCAACGATGCCGGTGTCGAAACATTCAATGTGCACCAGGCATTTGTGCTGGATAAAGACGAAGCCATATACGGACTGGGCCAGCAGCAGCAGGGAAAAATGGTCCAGCGCAACCTGACATTAAATATGATACAGGGGAATACCGACGATTATATTCCTTTTTTCATTTCGGTAAAAGGTTACGGCTTGTTCTGGGATAACTACTCACCAACCATTTTTCAAGATAACCCTGAAAGCACATCGTTCAGATCAGATGTGGGCGACTGCATAGATTACTACTTCATGTACGGCGGCAGTGCCGATGGTGTGATTGCTTGCATGCGCAACCTCACAGGACAGGTGCCGATGTTCCCGCTCTGGACATTTGGATACTGGCAAAGCAAGGAACGTTACAAAAGCCAGGATGAACTCGTTGGGGTGGTTAAGAAATATCGTGAACTCGGAGTACCGCTTGATGGCATTATCCAGGACTGGCAGTACTGGGGCAACAACTACCTCTGGAATGCCATGGAATTTCTCAATCCTGAGTTTTACAATCCGCAAAAGATGGTTGATGACATTCACAGCCTGAATGCCCACGTAACTATATCTGTCTGGAATTCATTTGGCCCTGAGACAAAACAATATAAGGAGCTGGATAAGATAGGTGCGCTCATGGATTTTAAAACCTGGCCGGAATCCGGTTCGGAAAAGTGGCCGCCAAATCCCGATTACCCGTCAGGCGTAAAAGTCTATGATCCTTTTAATCCTGCTGCCCGCGAGATCTACTGGAAGTATCTGAATAAAGGTATCTTCTCCCTTGGCATGGACGGGTGGTGGATGGATTCATCTGAACCCGATCATCTGCAGTTCAATCCTTCCGATCTTGACAATAAAACATTTCTTGGTTCATTCCGGAAAGTACGAAATGCTTTCCCGTTAATGACAGTTGGTGGTTTATACAAGAACCAGCGTGCCGTAACTTCCGAAAAGCGTGTTTTTATCCTTACCCGTTCAGCATTTGCCGGCCAGCAGCGCTACGGAGCCAATACCTGGTCCGGTGATGTGGTGGCATCATGGGACGCATTAAGGAACCAGATTTCGGCAGGATTAAACTTCTCGCTTTGCGGAATCCCGTATTGGAACAGCGATATCGGCGGATTCTTCCTGTGGGATTTCAAAAATACCCTGAACGATCCTGACTATCGCGAACTTTATGCGCGCTGGGTCCAGTTCGGGGCATTCAGCCCTATGATGCGCTCACATGGCACTGATGCCCCCCGTGAAATATACCAGTTTGGGGAAAAAGGAGATAAGATCTACGATGCGATTGAAAAATCGATAAATCTTCGATATAGCCTGCTGCCCTATATATATTCTGTGTCATGGGATGTCACGGCCAGGCAGTCAACAATGATGCGGGCCCTGATGATGGATTTTCCGGAAGACAAACAGGTTCTGAATATCAACGATCAGTATATGTTTGGCAAATCACTGCTGGTTTGCCCTGTAACCAGGCCTATGTATTCATCGGAAGGCAGGGAAGACTTCAGCACTGTCAGGACTGGAGAGCTGTATCTTCCCAAAGGAGCTGACTGGTATGATTTCTGGACCGGCAAAAAGTTCACGGGCGGACAAACGGTCAATAAAGAAACACCGATAGACATCATTCCGCTATTTGTAAAAGCAGGTTCAATCCTTCCTGTCGGTCCTGATGTGCAATATGCCACTGAAAAAAAATGGGATAACCTGGAAATAAGGATTTATGAAGGTGCCAGTGGTGAGTTCACTTTATATGAGGACGAAAACGACAATTACAATTATGAGAAAGGAGCTTATTCGACAATTACTTTTAACTGGAACGACAGCAAAAAGAGATTAACCATCAATGACCGTAAAGGGTCGTTCCCCGGAATGCTCCCGGGGCGTAAATTCAATATTGTAAAGGTAACTTCTGACAATGGTACCGGAATGGATGCGGTTCAGAAGTACAATACAGTTGTAGAATACCAGGGAAAGAAAGTTATGGTAAAACTTTAGTGCAGTCATTGACTTTCATTAAGTAAATGGATTAATAACTGATTATGTTGAAATATTCAAGGTTTCTTACAATGGCAATTGTATTAATTGCAGGCTGTGTATCGGGTATTAATGAGCCGGTGAATATCCAGCGAAAACAGCTCTTCGATTACGACTGGAAATTCTTTTTGGGAGATGCACCATCGGCTTCTGCCAGGGATTTTATTGATACGGGCTGGAGGCGTCTTGACTTACCGCATGACTGGAGCATTGAAGGAAAATCAGATCCGGAAAACCCGACTGGTGGAGGTGGCGGTTATTTCCCCGCTGGCATAGGTTGGTACCGGAAAACATTCGATGTTCCTCCTGCATGGAGGGATAAAATCATTTCAGTTTATTTCGAGGGTGTTTACATGAACTCCGAGGTATTTATTAATGGAAAATCCCTTGGTCTGCATCCCTATGGTTATACAACATTCAGTTACGATCTTACTCCTTACCTGGATTTTGGCGGGGAAAATGTACTGTCGGTGAAAGTCGACAATTCAAAGCAGATGAACAGCCGATGGTATAGTGGGTCGGGAATATACCGGCATGTCTGGATGATAGTAACAAACCCTGTACATGTCGCCACCTGGGGTGTTAACATCACCACTCCGCAGGTATCTGCGGAAAAGGCGACAATTCAGATAAAAACGCTGGTTAAGAACCAGACTGGCCTGTCCCAAAGAATCATTCTCAAAACCAGCCTTCTGAACATAAATGGTGACATTACCGGAGACAATCAGACAGAAGCGGAACTGCCTGCAAACAGCGAAAAGGAGATTGAACAGCAAATCACAATATCAGATCCATTGTTATGGACACCTGAAACACCTCATCTTTATCAGGCTGAGGTAAAAGTTTTAACAGATAACAAAGTGACTGATGATACCAAAACCACTTTTGGTATAAGGTCAATTACATTCACAACTGAGAATGGGTTTCAGCTTAATGGAAAAACCATAAAGATTAACGGTGGATGCGTCCATCATGATAATGGCTGTCTGGGTGCTGCCGCTTTTGACAGGGCTGAAGAACGACGGGCAGAGCTTCTTAAATCCGCGGGATTTAATGCCATTCGTACGTCACATAATCCTCCGTCAGAAGCATTCCTGGATGCATGCGACAGGCTGGGGATGATGGTAATTGACGAATCGTTTGATGGATGGAGGGAGAGCAAAACACCTTTTGATTACTCTGTCTGTTTTGATGAATGGTGGCAGCATGATATAGAAGCTATGGTGTTGCGTGACCGTAACCATCCTTCAATTATCATGTGGAGTACAGGCAACGAAATAATTGAACGAAAGAAACCTGAGGCTGTTGAAACTGCAGGGATGCTGGCAGAGTGCATCCGTAAGATTGATCCCACCCGTCCCGTTACTTCAGCAATGACTACCTGGGACAGTGAGTGGGATATATTCGACCCGCTTTTTGCGGTACATGATATTGGTGGATACAATTATCAGTTGCACAGGGCTCCGTCT
The DNA here is from genome assembly GCA_963802145.1 of uncultured Rikenellaceae bacterium. GTDB lineage: Bacteria > Bacteroidota > Bacteroidia > Bacteroidales > VadinHA17 > SR-FBR-E99. The sequence goes on along the minus strand of CAWDHN010000012.1, from coordinate 263,174 downwards.
GACCATGAAAGAGTTCCATCGCGGATTATGATTCAAACGGAATCGTATCCGCGGGATGCTTTCGCAAATTGGAAAATGGTGCAAAGCCATGATTATATCCTGGGAGATTTTGTCTGGACAGCACTTGATTATTTGGGCGAAGCGGGCATTGGTCGCTGGTACTATTCCGGCGAGAAACCTGGCGAACACTGGGAAAGTGATTTATTCCCATGGCATGCCGCTTATTGTGGTGATATAGATCTGACAGGCTGGAGAAAACCAATCTCCCACTATCGTAGCATGCTGTACAATAATACCGAACAGATCTATATGGCCGTACGGGAGCCTGAAGGTGATTCCCTGAAAATCCATGAAACCCTGTGGTCCGTCTGGCCAACCTGGGAAAGCTGGACATGGCCGGGTTTCGAAGGAGAGAAGATAAAGGTTGAGGTGTATTCCAGATATCCAAAAGTCCGGCTCTATTTTAATAGGAAACTCATTGGTGAGCAGGCAACAACAGAAGAGCAACAGTTCAAGGCTGTGTTTGACGTAGCCTATGTTCCCGGAATCTTATCTGCTGTTGGCGTTACTGATGATAAAGAATCTGAACCAATAAGCCTCAAAACGTCAGGTAATGCATCCCGAATCAGGCTGATACCTGACCGCATAAAGATTTCAGCCGACGGACAGGACTTATCATTTATTACGGTTGAAGTAACCGATAAGGATGGAACAGTGCAGCCAAACGCCCAAAACCAATTACGTTTCAGTATAAGCGGACCCGGAATAATTGCGGGGGTTGATAATGGAGATATCAAAGACACTGACCCATACAGTGGCACTAACCGTAAAGCATGGCATGGACGTGCTTTGGTTGTTGTCAGAAGTACAAGAGATGCCGGTAATATTAAGCTTACAGTCAGTTCCGAAGGTATAACCGAGGCTTCAGTAATGATTTATGCTGATCTGAAATAATTTGAATAATGAGAAGAAAACAATAGTTCTGATGAAAAGGGGAATCATAATCTTCCTGTCATTTCTTGCTTTATCTGAGTTTTGTGCAGGACAGGCGATAATGTCTTATAATCAGTCTGCTGAAGGAATTGATGTAAGTCTTGCCGGGGGAACATTGAGCATTCTCCCGATGGCAGATAACACTTTTAGAATCAGGTTCTTTAAAGATTCACAACCAAAAGATACAGAACTTGTTTTCATCAATACGGCACAGAAACCCGTTTTTAAAGTGACAGACACCCGTGATGCCCTGCTTGTCAAGGCAAAAAAAATAACGGTTTCTGTCAGTAAACGGACCGGAGCATTATCATTCGCTGACGATAAAGGGATAATATTCCTCCGGGAAAAAGAAAATACCCGCCAACTCGTCCCGGGATCCGTTGGAGGCGAATCCTGCTTCAGGGCGGAACAAAGTTTCGAATCCCCGGATGATGAGTATTTGTTTGGACTTGGTCAGTTCCAGGATGGACATTATAACATTAAAAATATAACCCGAAGGCTGACTCAGGTTAATTCTCAGATTTCGATACCTTTTATCTATTCCAGCAAGGGATACGGATTACTCTGGCACCAGTACGGGCTTACGGATTTTAATCCGGCAGATAATTTTATTACACTCGAAAAACAAGAGGCATCAACTGGGAATAACCAGTCTGCCGATGTTACAACAACCTCCGGAACACAGCGGCAATTGCAGATAAAATCAGTTTATAACGGCACCTTTAAGGTTCCTGCCGATGGGGTATATTCTTTGTTTATTGATTATGGGGAAATGGAAAGCCATCATTTTGTGATTATTGACGGAAAAACATGTATCGATCAGAGCAACATGTGGCTTCCTCCGACAGTTAGTACACTGGTAAGTCTTACGGGAGGAGAACACCGGATAGAACTTTCGTGCAAGGCGACCAATAATCCTGAAGTGTCCTGGAAACCTGCGGACAATCTTACCACTTTCAGATCACCCGATGCAAAGCTCCTGGATTATGTTGTTTTCTTCGGTCCTTCAGCTGATAATGTTATTGCCTCCTACCGCAGTCTTTCAGGCAGTGTTCCATTGTTCCCCCTCTGGGCCTATGGTTTCTGGCAATGCCGCGAACGATATACTTCCGGTAATCAGCTGGTGGAGACGGTGAAAGAGTTTCGAAAAAGGAATATCCCTGTGGATGTAATTGTACAGGACTGGCAATACTGGGGCCAGAATGGCTGGGGTGTTCCTCTGTTTGATGAAATCAATTATCCCAATCCGGCAGGTTTTATCAAGGAGATACACGATCTGAATGCACACTTCAACATTTCAATCTGGTCAAACCCTGATAGAAATTCTGCAACAGGCAAAGAATACGTGGCAGCCAGTCTTTATATACCAGACAGCAAGTGGTTGGATTATTTCAATCCTGTTACAAGGGAGACCTACTGGAACACCTTGAGAGATAATCTTTTTACCTATGGTGTGGATTCGTGGTGGATGGATGCCACTGAACCCGAAAACGATGCACTTAAAGGAGAGGAAACCTACCTGGGACCCGGTGATTTTTATCGTCTTACATATCCGCTGTTTGTCAGCCAGGCTGTCTATGAAGGTCAGCGGCAGACATCATCCGGCAAGCGTGTGTGCATTCTGACAAGATCGGCTTTTCCCGGTCAGCATAAATATGGTATAATAAACTGGTCCGGTGATATTGGTGGCACCTGGGACGCATATAAAAGGCAGATTGTGGCAGGGTTAAATTATACCATTACCGGCCTGCCCTACTGGACGACTGATATCGGAGGATTCTTCCGCCAGGGGGAATCGCAGTATACGGATGAAAAGTATCATGAGTTGCTTATCCGCTGGTATCAGTGGGGAGCGTTTAATCCCATCTTCCGGATACATGGCTATCAGTCTGAGACTGAACCCTGGAACTATGGTCAGGAGGTTGAGAATAGTATGCGGAAAATGCTGAATTTGCGTTATCGCCTTATGCCATATATTTATTCAGAAGCTTATAATGTCACAAAAAATGGCTCGACAATGATGCGCCCTCTTGTAATGGATTTTATTGAAGACCCTGCGGCTATTGAACAACCTTACCAGTATATGTTTGGAAAGGCTTTCCTGGTTGCACCTGTAACGGAACCAGATACAGAAGAGTGGAACATTTACCTTCCAAAGGGATCCGGCTGGTATGATTTCTGGACCGGTGAAAAACAGACTGGCGGACAAACAGTGAAAAAGGAAACACCGATAGATATCATGCCGCTGTTTGTAAAAGCAGGTTCAATCCTTCCTGTCGGTCCTGATGTGCAATATGCCACCGAAAAAAAATGGGATAACCTGGAAATACGGATTTATGATGGCGCCGATGGTTCCTTTGTTTTATATGAGGACGAAAACGACAATTATAATTACGAGAAAGGAGCTTATTCGACAATTACTTTTACCTGGAACGACAGCAAAAAGAGATTAACCATCAATGACCGTAAAGGGTCGTTCCCCGGAATGCTCCATGAGCGTAAATTCAGCATCGTGCGGGTGCCCGGAAACAAGGGTACGGAATTGGCGGTAGTGGAAAAGTCCGATAAAGAGATAACATATGAAGGAAAGAAGATTACAATTAAATTCTAAGATCCCAATAAAACCCTGATTATGAAGATTCATCATTTCAGCCTTTTGATACTGATCAGCGCCCTTTCCGGTATTTCAGTTTCAGCACAGACGAGCCCGGCAAGAAACCCCATCATATGGGCTGACGTTCCTGACATGTCTGTGATCAGGGTGGATGACACCTGGTATATGAGCAGCACAACAATGCACATGAGCCCGGGTGTGCCCATAATGAAGTCTGCAGATCTTGTCAACTGGAAACTTGTGAACTATGCCTATGACATAATTGATGACGGTGACGCAATGACACTCACAAATGGGAAAAACGACTATGGCAGAGGGTCCTGGGCTAGCAGTCTGCGTTATTATAATGGCACTTACTATGTTTCTACCTTCTCCCACACAACCGGGAAAACATATGTTTATTCCACGCAGGATATTGAAAAAGGACCCTGGAAAGTATCGTCGTTCGCACCTGCGCTGCATGACAATACCCTCTTCTTCGATGACGATGGCCGGGTATATATGATTTACAGCGCAGGAAAGCTCATACTGGTTGAGCTGAATTCCGATGCTTCAGGTATTAAACCGGGAACAACAGAGCAGGTGATAATCGAAAATGCGAGCGCACCGGCGGGCGACAACATCATGCTTCCGGCAGAAGGTTCTCAGCTCTTTAAAGTAAATGACAAGTACTATCTTTTTAATATCACATGGCCCAGAGACGGAATGCGGACTGTTGTAATTCACAGGGCTGACAGAATAACCGGACCGTGGGAAGGAAGGCTTGCCCTGCAGGATAAGGGTGTGGCACAGGGAGGTATGATTGATACACCGGATGGCAGATGGTTTGCCTGTCTTTTCCGCGATCAGGGCTCAGTCGGCCGTATCCCCTACCTTGTTCCGTTAAACTGGGTGGATGGCTGGCCAGTACTGGGCATTGACGGCATAGTCCCCGAAAGCCTCGCTCTCCCTGCCAGCGAAGGCCTGATCCCCGGGATTGTGGCTTCAGATGAGTTTAACCGCCGTAAAGGAGAGCCTGCCCTTCCGCTGGTCTGGCAATGGAACCACAACCCTGATAACAAACACTGGTCTGTCACTCAGCGAAAAGGCCATCTCAGGCTGACGACCGGCAGGGTTGATACAGTCTTTACCCAGGCAAAAAATACCCTCACGCAGCGAACCTTCGGACCTGAATGCGCGGGCTCAACCGCAATAGATGTTCGGCGCATGAAGGAAGGTGATTTTGCAGGCCTTGCATTACTGCAAAGAAAGTTCGGCCTGGTTGGCGTAAAGTATAACAACGGGACCAAATCAATTGTGATGATAAATGCCCAATCCGGTAAACCGGTTGTAACCGAGAGTGTCCCACTGAGTAAGAAAACCGTTTACCTCAAAGCTGAATGCGATTTCAAAAACCTTGCCGACAGAGGTTATTTCTTTTACAGCCTCGATGGAAGAACCTGGATTCCAATCGGAACACCACTCGAAATGGAATACTCAATGCCCCATTTTATGGGCTACCGGTTTGGATTGTTCAATTACGCCACCGGAACACCTGGCGGATATGTTGATTTTGACTGGTTCAGGATTGATCAGGAAAAAAGTAATACCAAATAATTCAAATTATTAAATATCAATACTATGAAGAACTATTACAAAGGCAGATCTGGCGCCGCCAGAGTGTCATGGCACACTTCTGAAGTCCCTGCAGGTATTCTCAGAATTGCAATGCTGGCAGTAATTCTGAATTTCTGCCTTATCTTATTCTCAGGCTATTCTTTTGGGCAGACACTTAAACTGAACGACCTGGAATATTTTGAAACACCCGGAGTTAACGTTCTTGTCTACAGTAATCAATATACAGGAATGTTTTATGATGAGAAGACTGCCGGGATAGAGATCATTCATCACGGTGTGAGAACATCAACCGGCGGCGCGGTAAGGCTGCAGAACACGCCTGAACAGTGGGACCTGATACCCACAGTCGTCAGCCGTAAGGTTGATGCTCTGAACAACAGTGTTGACGTGGTGCTGAAATATCCTGATTTTGATTTTACTTCCAGGATCAATGTCACTGCAAAGGACAAAGGTGTAATAATAAGCGTTTATCTTGACAATCCGCTGCCAAAGGATCTTGAGGGACGCGCCGGGTTGAATCTGGAATTTCTGCCCGCTTCATATTTTGAGAAAACATTCCTGGCAGACGGGAAGCCGGGACTGTTTCCATTATATCCTTCCAGTTCTACCACCATTGAGTCCTGCCGGCAATAAGATCAGGCAGTTTGCCGGTCATTCAACATTTGACGACAGAGGCAAGGGTGAATTCATAGTCCCAAAACCTATTGCCTCAGGTAAGACTATCATACTTGCGCCCGAGGACCCTGAACGTTTGGTGAAGATTCAATCTGCCGATGCGGAACTGATGCTGTTTGACGGACGAAACCTGGCACAGAACGGATGGTATATTGTGCGCTCACTCCTTCCTGCGGACAGAACGGGAAAGGTGATGGAATGGTATCTTGAACCAAATGCAATTCCAGCCTGGAAGAGGGATCCGGTTATTGGATTTTCACAGGTGGGTTACCTCCCCGGTCAGGAAAAGATTGCCGTTATCGAGCTCGATAAGAATGATTCTCCGTTAAAAACTGCAACAGTGTTCCAGGTAACACCGGAAGGAAAAACAGTGGAAAAGTTCAGTTCGGAGGTAAAGCTCTGGGGCAAATATTTAAGATATAATTACCTCAAGTTTGATTTTACTCCCGTCAAAGATCCAGGGATCTATTTTATTAAATATGGGGCCGAATCCACCAACACATTTGTGATCGGGCCCGATGTTTACCGTGATATCTGGCATCCGACACTGGATGTCTGGTTTCCTGTACAGATGGATCATATGATGGTGAATGAGGCCTACCGGACCTGGCACGGTGCTCCATACATGGATGATGCACTGCAGGCACCGGTAAATCACCAGCATTTTGACGGTTACAGGATGGGGCCGACAACGGAAACAAAATACAAGCCCCTGGAGCGTATACCGGGTCTGGACGTTGGCGGCTGGTTTGATGCAGGTGACTTTGACATTCAGACCTTTTCACATGTGACCGTCTTGCTGAACTTCGTTGATGCCTGGGAGCAGTTCAAGGTTGACCGTGATCAGACCTATATTGATCAGGCAACACGTTTTGTGGATATACATCGTCCGGATGGCCAACCGGATATTTTGCAGCAGATTGAACACGGAGCGCTGAACCTGGTTGCACAGATAGAAAATATAGGATATCCGGTAAGGGGTATAATCGTCCCTTACCTGTACCAGTATCATCATCTCGGTGATGCAATTACTGAAACTGACAATCTTCCTTATAATCCCGACCTAAAACCGTATGAGACTGACGGCAAGTCGAGCGGCACGCCTGATGACAGGTGGGTATTTACGGGCAGGTCAGCATTCCTCGATTATGCCACCGCCGGTGCACTGGCTGCTTCAAGCCGTGCTCTCAAAGGCTATAATGAAGCCCTTGCAGGCAGATGTCTGGCTGCTGCTGTAACACTCTGGAATGAAAACGTCGATAAACCTCAGGACGCCAGCCAGCTTGAAGGATGGCAGAGGTTTGCAGCCGGGAGTGAGATGTCTGCGGCTCTTCAACTGTTTATCACTACCGGAGAAGATAAATATTCCAGACGGTTCACCGAATTATTATGGCCGTCGCTTGACAGGTCGCCCGTCATGGGAGGAATGACTGCAGCCCTGCAGGCGTTGCCTTATATGGACAATGACTACAAGATAAAACTTAAGGATTATGTAATTAAATACAGGGAGGCTGTTGACGGATATAACAAAGAAAACCCTTATGGCGTTCCGCTTAATCCAAGGGGTTGGGGTGAGAGCACAGTGATAATAAACTTTGCAATAACCAACTACTATGCCAATAAGGCGTTCCCTGAGATTATGGGTAATGAATATGTTTACAAAGGGCTGAATTATATCTTCGGATGCCACCCCTATTCCAATATCTCGTATGTTTCGTCGGTCGGAACAAGATCAAAGAAAGTCACATACGGCAACAACAGGGCAGATTTCACATTTATTGCCGGGGGTGTCGTTCCCGGCCTGATCCTGTTAAAGCCTGATTTCCTGGAAAACAAGGAAGACTGGCCATTCTTCTGGGGTGAAAATGAATGTGTAATAGATGGCTGTGCCGCATATATCTTTCTTTCAAATGCCGTAAATGATCTCAAATGAAAACTCGTATATCTGATATTCTCATATTTGTATTTGCTGCATTATGCCTCAATAGTACAGATGCTCAGAATCCATTCATAACCAACCAGTTCACCGCTGATCCGGCAGCGAGGGTGTTCAATGGCATAGTATATGTTTACCCGTCGCATGATATACCTGCTCCGGAAAGTGTTGCCCGTAAAGACTGGTTCTGCATGGAGGATTATCATGTGTTCTCATCATCAGACCTCACAGACTGGACCGATCATGGCGTCATTGTAACCCAGGAGAAAGTCGAATGGGTCAATCCTGCCTCATACAGCATGTGGGCCCCTGACTGCATTGAAAGAGAAGGGAAGTACTATTTCTATTTCCCTGCAAATGTCAAACCCGGTTCCGGAAGAGGGTTCGGAATCGGGGTTGCAGTTGCCGATGATCCCGCCGGGCCGTTTATCCCGCAGCCTGAACCGATTAAAAATGTCCATGGTATTGATCCCTGCATTTTTACTGACAAAGATGGCCAGGCATACATATACTATTCCCTTGGCAAAATCTTCGCAGCCAAACTGAATGACAACATGCTTGAACTTGCATCAGAACCGGTGGTTATGGAAGATCTGCCAAAAGAGGGGCTGGTAGAAGGTCCTTTTCTCTTCGAAAGGAATGGTATTTATTATCTGACATACCCGCATGTCGAGAATAAGACCGAAAGGCTTGAATATGCTACAGGTGACAATCCGCTTGGGCCGTTTAAAGTGACAGGGGTAATAATGGATGAGTCTCCTTCAGGTTGCTGGACAAACCATCAGTCGATCATCGAATACAATAATCAATGGTACCTTTTTTATCATGACAACGATCTTTCACCAAAGTTCGACAAGAACAGATCGATCCGGATTGACAGCCTCTTCTTCAATGCTGACGGCACTATTCAGAAAGTCAGACCCACATTACGCGGCGTAGGAATAACCAGTGCTTCCCGGCAGATTGAACCGGACCGATTCAGCCACATCAGCCCACAGGGGGTATCAGTTGCTCACCTGGATACTCTTAATACCTTCAGGGGCTGGAAGACGGTATTCACCGGAAAGAATGGCTGGATACAATACAATGCGGTTGATTTTGGAAAAGATAAGCTGAAATCAGTTGAAGTAAATGCATCTTCATCCGGGGACGGCACACTGCAGATCAGGCTGGATAACGTCGGCGGACCCATTATTGCAAAGTTGAAAATCCGGAAGAGCTCCGGATGGAATGTATCCGGGGCGAGACTGTCAAAGTTTCTGCCCGGGACTCACAACCTGGTTCTGATATCGGGAAGCGATACTCCTGTTGAGGTTGATTGGATAAGGTTTAAATGAATTATCTCTAATATGTGCATGATGAGGACATTATTAAGTTTCAGGTTGAATATCCTTTTTGCCTTTCTTGCCTTATCAGCTTCGTGTTTTGCCCAGCCTGCAGCAAAAAATGGGGCATCGACGGAAAGTGAAACTAAACATCTGTTCCTTTATACCAACCCTGTCACCAGGGATACCAGTATCTCAATGCGGGATCATTTCATTATAAAGGTCGGCAAACAATGGTTTTGTACCGGAACCTCCAATCCTGTCTGGACAGGCGCTAATCCGGGGGTTCGCCTCCTTGTCTCTGATGACCTGGTTAACTGGAAGCAGCACTCATGGATCATTGATGCAGGCAAACTGCCTCCTGACTGTCCGTATAACGGAAGGTTCTGGGCTCCGGAAATCCATTATTTAAGGAGCAAATTCTGGCTGACGGTTAACAGCGGGCAGGTCACCGAAGAGGATCCGAAAGGGATGAAGACGCACAGTATATGGCTCTTTGTTGCCGACAGTGTTACGGGTCCATATACACTGGTCAATGGGCCGCTCACACCAGTGTACAACAATGATGCAACCCTGTTTGAAGATGAAGACGGTCAGACATATATCTATTGCAGTGGCGGGGGGCTCTTTCAGGGGAAGATAGATTTGCCTTCGGGACAGGTTATTGGCAGTATTGAGAAATTCCTCGATAAAAGGGAGCCGGGCTATCCGGAATGGATGGCAGGAGGAATAGAGGGTCCTTTTGTTATAAAGAGAGACGGTACCTATTTCATGTTTTTTTCAACCTGGACCCGTGGCTATGAGGTGGGCCTTTTAAAATCAGGATCACCTCTTGGTCCTTGGGAACTGGTCTCTCGTGAACCAATCTTTGGTACCCGTAAAAAGGGATATCGTCCTGAGCTCGCCGTCAGCGGAGGGTATGCCGGTCTTAAGTTTCAGGACAGTGAAGATCCCTATTGCGAAACCGGACATAATGCTTTGTTTGAGGGGCCAGACGGAAAGCTGTGGAGCTCGTGTCATTACCTGATGTATGATAAGCGGCCATATCCGTATTGTCCCGATCTCCAGCCATGGGAAAAGACGCCTCAGTTGGGGTATGAGCCTGTTATTTATGAGAACGGGGTGTTTTCGATCAGCGGTCCTACCTGGACGGAACAGACAGTGGAATATTGAATTATTACGGACGTATTGTTGCCAGAAGTTTCTCCGCAAAAGTCAGTGGGCAGGGCACAAAAAAAAGCCCCGGGGTTTTGAGGCCCGGGGCTGTTTTATGTTGGATGGGTTATGGTATAACAAAAAAGCCACGATTGTTTCCAATCGTGGCTTCGTTTGTAAAGTCGGCGGCGACCTACTCTCCCACATTTTGCTCTGCAGTACCATCGGCGCAGGAGGGCTTAACTTCTCTGTTCGGAATGGGAAGAGGTGGAACCCCTCCGCTATAGCCACCTGAAGACTTTAAATATCGTGACATACTGGTTTATTGTAAGGTTAATAAGACATTCCTCAGAAAGCTCACGGGTAATTAGTACTGCTTGGCTTTGATGTTGCCACCTTTACACCTGCAGCCTATCAACGTCGTAGTCTACAACGACCCTTAAGGGAAATCTCATCTTGAGACGAGCTTCGCACTTAGATGCTTTCAGTGCTTATCTCTTCCAAACATAGCTACCCTGCGATGCAGCTGGCGCCACAACAGGTACACTAGAGGTCTGTCCAACACGGTCCTCTCGTACTAGTGTCAGGTTCTCTCAAATTTCCTACGCCCACAACAGATAGGGACCGAACTGTCTCACGACGTTCTGAACCCAGCTCGCGTGCCACTTTAATCGGCGAACAGCCGAACCCTTGGGACCTTCTCCAGCCCCAGGATGTGACGAGCCGACATCGAGGTGCCAAACCGCCGCGTCGATATGAGCTCTTGGCGGCGATCAGCCTGTTATCCCCGGAGTACCTTTTATCCTTTGAGCGATGGCCCTTCCATACGGAACCACCGGATCACTATGCTCTACTTTCGTACCTGATCGACTTGTCAGTCTCACAGTCAAGCGCCCTTGTGCCATTACACTCTCCGCACGATTACCAAACGTGCTGAGGGCACCTTGAGGAGCCTCCGTTACTCTTTTGGAGGCGACCACCCCAGTCAAACTACCCACCAAACAATGTCTCCCGCAGAGCGGGATTAGATTCCAGATAAATGAAGGGTCGTATTTCAACGTTGACTCCCCGATTCCTAGCGAAACCGGTTCACAGTCTCCGACCTATCCTACACATCACTTATCCAAAATCAATGTTAAGCTATAGTAAAGGTTCACGGGGTCTTTCCGTCCCGTTGCGGGTATCCGGCATCTTCACCGGAACTACAATTTCACCGAGCTCGTGGCTGAGACAGTGCCCAGATCGTTACACCATTCGTGCAGGTCGGAACTTACCCGACAAGGAATTTCGCTACCTTAGGACCGTTATAGTTACGGCCGCCGTTTACCGGGGCTTCAATTCAGAGCTTCTCCCGATTACTCAGGATAACCCCCCCTCTTAACCTTCCGGCACCGGGCAGGTGTCAGGCCTTATACTTCATCTTTCAATTTCGCAAAGCCTTGTGTTTTTGTTAAACAGTCGCCTGGGCCATTTATCTGCGCCCCCGTTATAACAGGGGGACCTTTTTCCCTAAGTTACAGGTCTAATTTGCCTAGTTCCTTAGCCACGGATCACTCGAGCACCTTAGGATTCTCTCCTCGACTACCTGTGTCGGTTTGTGGTACGGGCACCATATGTCTGAAGCTTAGAGGATTTTCTTGGAAGTCTGATTAGGAACACTATCCGTTCAGCCGAAGCCTTGCGGTACTATCAGGTTCGCCATCTCACAGCTATTAACCATGTGATTTAGCTACACCCTTTAACCCGGTATTCCGTCACCGGGCGGTTCTTTCACTCCTCCGTCTCCCCATCGCAACATGCGGTGGTATTGGAATATTAACCAATTGTCCATCGAGATCGCCTCTCGGCTTACCCTTAGGTCCCGACTAACCCTGATCCGATTAACGTTGATCAGGAAACCTTAGTCTTTCGGTGGGCAGGTTTCTCGCCTGCCTTATCGTTACTTATGCCTACATTTTCTTTTCCAGACGCTCCAGCATACCTTACGGTACACCTTCAGCGCAGACTGGAATGCTCCCCTACCAATGATGCTTTTACACACTATTCCATAGCTTCGGTGATATGTTTATGCCCGATTATTATCCACGCACAACCGCTCGACTAGTGAGCTGTTACGCACTCTTTAAATGAATGGCTGCTTCCAAGCCAACATCCTAGCTGTCTGGGCAGTCGCACTTCGTTTCTCCAACTTAACATATACTTCGGGACCTTAGCTGATGGTCTGGGTTATTTCCCTCTCGGCCACGGATCTTAGCACCCATAGCCTCACTCCTGAGGACCATTTTGCAGCATTCGGAGTTTGTCAAGGTTTGATAGGCGATGAAGCCCTCTAGCCTTATCAGTAGCTCTACCTCTGCAAAACTCGTCTCAAGGCTGCACCTAAATGCATTTCGGGGAGTACGAGCTATTTCTCAGTTTGATTGGCCTTTCACCCCTATCCTCAGTTCATCCAAAAACTTTTCAACGTTTACTGGTTCGGCCCTCCATCCCGTGTTACCGGAACTTCAGCCTGACCAAGGATAGATCACAAAGTTTCGCGTCTACCCCTACTAACTATACGCCCTATTCAGACTCGCTTTCGCTTCGGCTCCAACTCTTAAAGTTTTAACCTCGCTAGTAAGGATAACTCGTAGGCTCATTATGCAAAAGGCACGCCGTCACCCCGTCTTGCGACAAGGCTCCGACCGATTGTAAGCAAACGGTTTCAGGTACTATTTCACTCCCCTGTTCGGGGTGCTTTTCACCTTTCCCTCACGGTACTAGTCCACTATCGGTCTCTCAGGAGTATTTAGCCTTGCGGGATGGTCCCCGCGGGTTCAGACAGGATTTCACGTGTCCCGCCTTACTCAGGATACCAGCTATATCATAAATACATTCCCGTACAGGGGTATCACCTTCTGTGCCCTACCTTTCCAGGTAGTTTCAGTCTGTATTAATGATAATGATGCCGGTCCTACAACCCCGACTATGCCTAAACATTGTCGGTTTGGGCTATTCCCATTTCGATCGCCACTACTCTGGGAATCACTATTGTTTTCTTTTCCTCCGGGTACTTAGATGTTTCAGTTCTCCAGGTTCGCTTCCCGACTTGCGCCGGGATTCCAAGTCTTCAACTTGGAGGGTTGCCCCATTCGGATACCTGCGGATATATTGGATATTTGCTCCTCCCCGCAGCTTTTCGCAGCTTGTCACGTCCTTCATCGCCTCTGAGAGCCAAGGCATCCACCGTTTGCCCTTAATTACTTTCTTGAGTAATCTCTTATTAATCTTACAATTCAAAAATTTATCAAATTTGATATCTTCTCTATAAAAACCAGTATGTCAAAGAACTTATATCCGCCCGTTGGCGGATCTGGTCTGAGGGTCAGAGGTCTGGGGGTCTGAGGGTCATTTGATTGACCTTTGGACCTTAAGACTTAAGACTTTAGACCTAATATTTTAAAAATGAAGTAGTCACAGGCGAAATTGATTTTACCGTTTTGATCATCTCCAGAAAGGAGGTGTTCCAGCCGCACCTTCCGGTACGGCTACCTTGTTACGACTTAGCCCCAGTCACTAGTTTTACCCTAGGCCGCTCCTTACGGTTACGGACTTCAGGCACCCCCAGCTTCCATGGCTTGACGGGCGGTGTGTACAAGGCCCGGGAACGTATTCACCGCGCCATGGCTGATGCGCGATTACTAGCGAATCCAGCTTCACGAAGTCGAGTTGCAGACTTCGATCCGAACTGAGACCGGTTTTCGAGATTAGCATCCTGTCACCAGGTAGCTGCCCTCTGTACCGACCATTGTAACACGTGTGTAGCCCTGGACATAAGGGCCGTGCTGATTTGACGTCATCCCCACCTTCCTCTCACCTTACGGTGGCAGTTTCGCTAGAGTCCCCTGCTTTACCAGATGGCAACTAACGATAAGGGTTGCGCTCGTTATGGGACTTAACCCGACACCTCACGGCACGAGCTGACGACAACCATGCAGCACCTTGCAGAAAGCCCCGAAGGGAATTTCTATCTCTAAAAAATGCACTCTACATTTAAGCCCAGGTAAGGTTCCTCGCGTATCATCGAATTAAACCACATGTTCCTCCGCTTGTGCGGGCCCCCGTCAATTCCTTTGAGTTTCAACCTTGCGGCCGTACTCCCCAGGTGGATTACTTATTGCTTTTGCTTAGCCGCTGACAGTGTATCGCCAACAGCGAGTAATCATCGTTTACGGCGTGGACTACCAGGGTATCTAATCCTGTTCGATCCCCACGCTTTCGTGCCTCAGCGTCAGTATCGGCTCAGTAAGCTGCCTACGCAATTGGTGTTCTGTGTAATATCTAAGCATTTCACCGCTACATTACACATTCCGCCTACCTTAACCAAACTCAAGTCTATCAGTATCAATGGCAGTTCTGCAGTTAAGCTGCAGGATTTCACCACTGACTTAATAGTCCGCCTACGCACCCTTTAAACCCAATGAATCCGGATAACGCTCGCATCCTCCGTATTACCGCGGCTGCTGGCACGGAGTTAGCCGATGCTTATTCCCAGGGTACCGTCAATTGCGTAACGCGTACGCAAGTTTCTCCTCCTGGAAAAGCAGTTTACAACCCATAGGGCCGTCTTCCTGCACGCGGGATGGCTGGTTCAGGCTTGCGCCCATTGACCAATATTCCTCACTGCTGCCTCCCGTAGGAGTCTGGTCCGTGTCTCAGTACCAGTGTGGGGGATCACCCTCTCAGGACCCCTAAACATCAAAGCCTTGGTAAGCCGTTACCTTACCAACTAGCTAATGTTACGCATGCCCATCCCGTACCGCCGGAACTTTAAATATCAAAAGATGCCTTCCGATATTTCTATGGGATATTAGTCCGAATTTCTCCGGGTTATCCCCCTGTACAGGGTAGGTTACATACGCGTTACTCACCCGTCTGCCGGTCGCCACCAAAGTATTGCTACCTCGTGCTGCCCCTCGACTTGCATGTGTTAAGCCTCCCGCTAGCGTTCATCCTGAGCCAGGATCAAACTCTTCATTGTAATATTTCATTTCTTAAATATCTCTTGAAGATCAATCCGGTCTCTTCAAAAACTCAAACAAAATCGCTAGGTTTTTGGCGAGATCTCTCTCGCCTGTGTGCTACTACTTCATCATTAATTCAAAGAACTCCTTCCCTCCTCATTTTTTGAGGCAAGGGACGACAAAGATACTGAACTCTTTCTTCTCTACCAAACTTTTCTCGAAAGTTTTCTCACTTTTTTTTTCGCCCCTCGCAGGGCAAAATCCGCGAGTCCAATCTGTCAAACCTCTCTTTCAGGGAACGTGCTTTTCTTTAAAAGCGGGTGCAAAGATATGGAACAATATCAATAAAACAAATTATTGCAATCTTTTTTTCAATTATTTTTCTCTTTCCCGTCTTTCTCAACCAGAAACGTCACAGTCATACCATATATTATATGTAATAGCCGACTGTCTTTTGAAATAACTCCTCGCGGGAACCTGAGGTACCGGTGGTGGGGGGGTATTATAATTCCAGCTCTTTAAGTTTTGTCAGCCGGGACTTTGCATCAATTAAATCCGGTAAATCATTATCAGCATCCTTCCAGATATCAAGAAAGTTCTGGTAATAAATCATGGCCTGCTCGTAGTTGCCTTTCTTTTCATATAGTTTTCCCAGGATATAATGGGCCTTTATCCAGTACTCCTGGGCCTCCCATCCGAATGATTTTCTGGTGTCAATGATCTCCTTATATCTGGCAATTGCCATATCCAGATCACCGGTCCTGGAATAATAATGTGCCAATGACTCCGCTGTATAATTATCGTGACGCAATTTAACTCCGGCTTCAATCAGATCTAGAGCCTTGGCAGAATTGCCTCTGGCCAGTTGAATTTCACCTTTGAGAATCATGAATGCGGCCGTATCACTGTTGTTCCCTTTACTGATTCTTGCAGATATTTCATCCAGAATTCTTTCAGCTTTCTGTATTTTCTCATCTCTGACCAGTAATTTCCCGTATAGGAAAAACCACCATGGCTCCATACCTTCAGTCTGGAGCAATTCATTGGCTTTATTAAGTTCTTCATAGTACTCCGGCATCATTCCTTTGGTCTTATAGGCTGTTGCCAGGAAAAGATGATTTCTGAACTCACTTACGCCATATTTCAGGCTATTATTAATATAATTTGATTCTTTGAGCAGGTCTATTGCATCAGTAATTTTGCCGGTATACATCTCTAATAACGCCAGCGATCTGTACCCCTGAGCTTTAGGGCCGGCCTGTCCTGTCGTCATTTTTTCAAATACTTCCCTGGCCTTCTGTATTTGACCCATATTAACGTAAGTAAATCCAAACTCATGGTTTATATTTGAAATAGTGAGCAAATTGGGATTAATAGCAAATGCTTTCAGATAATATTCTACTGACTGTGCGCTCTTTCCCATCTTGTTGTAGCAAGTTGCAATGTTTATATATGCATTTGGTTCTTTGGCCTGAAAAATTTCCAGCGATCTGTTAAAAGCGATGATGGCCTCTTCACAACGATCCAGCATCATATAAATATACCCCAGAGAAAACCAGCCTTGTGATGAACTCGGATAGTTTCTCAGATAAATATTGTAATTCAAAACTGCACCTTCGTAATTACCCCGATACTTTTCAACTTCTGCCTCTATCCAGAGCTTTTCTTTTTCTGTAAGTCTGTCCAGCAGATTAAGTGCTTTTGTAAAATATTCCTCCCCTTTAATACGATTGTTATTCCAGTAATAAAGTGATCCAAGAGCCTCATAGGCATAAGCAAATTCCGGATCCAGTTCTATAGCTTTCAGATAAAACGGCAGTGCCTCGTTAAATTTACCGTCATTGCGCCATGCCTCATTGCCTTTAACCAGGTATTTCAGTGCCTCAAGAGAAGAGGTCGTTGCAGCTGGCAATGGAACAATCTTATGGTTTATTTTTCTTAAAGATTCGCCTAAATCTCCTCTTAGTTTTCTGGCCATCTTATCCAGGCTGACTAATATCTGACTCTCCCCATTAGCCTGATATGTTTCTGTTTTAAGTACCTTTTTGGTACTTGTTTCAACCACTTTCGCAGTTAACAAATAAATATTGCCAATTTGGCTTATGTTGCAAACAACCACTGCCTTAATTCCTTCCCGTTGAGCAATCTCAAGTCCGGTTTCTTCATCCAGGATTTCCGTTTTTTCCTTGCCCATCCTTTTCAACGTCTCATTTATGCGGGCACGGGGAAAAACATTAACAAAAGAAGATTGCTGAATACTAACTTCCAGGGCGGTGTTAAGGGACTGGTCAAATATATTATTACCCGTAAGATTCTCAAAGTCTGTAATTAGTATCCAATCATCTTCAGAAAAAGGTATCCGTTTAAAGGCATTAGTTATTAACAGAATAGAAATGATGAAGAGGATGGCTGATCCCATCCAGATTATGCCTTTTAAATTTTTCTGAGTTTTTATGACAGGTTTGTCAATAGCGGACTTGTTTAAGCCTGTCCTATTCTTCCCATTTGAATCAATGCCTGAGTTAAGCCCATTCGCTGAGGGCTCCCCTGCCTTCTGATTCTCCTCATCCGAGACCTTTCCGGCTGCCATAATACCCGTAATAATCTCCCTTATGGCATTAGCTGTCTTATTTACTTGAATCTTGTATTTGGTTTTGTTAAGATTCCTGTTTTCATCATCTTCTAAGGCAAGTGGCTTATTTACTCCTGGTTCTTTATAAATGAATTCTATCCCCCTGAGAACACCTCCCAGCACCGATTCGCATTCCTTTAAATCAGCAATATCCAGATCATGTATCCGAACCGGCAGGACCCTGGTTGCGACATTTCCATCCGGCAATTTAACCTTCAACCCGAACCGGTCACGGGTAGCCTTTTCTACAAAAGCCTTGAATTCGAATTCCCAGGCAAATGACCTGGGGTCACAATATGTTCGTGAAATAATCGGAATGAAGATCAGGCATTTCAGCTTCTCTTCAAGAGATGCATTTACATCGTGGGTTTCAAGAAGGCCGTCATGAGGATTAATGTCAAAATAAACGCTTATCTCTTCCTTGAAGGTCGATTCCAGCTCCGTCTTCAAAGAATCAACAAACTCGCTCACCCATCTGTCGCCTTTATTGTCTTTCTGGCGGTAACTGATGAAGATGTCATAGTTATAGCCTTCTATAATGCTTGACATCAGCGGTCTATTTATTTCATTATCAAATTTAGGCAATAATGAGAGTCTAAGCAAATAAACTTAAACCCCGCTTATTTAGGATATGAACCTTGCATTATACCTAACAGCCGACGAAATTTAAATTTACCCGCAAGCCTTATCTAAGGAGATGAGTATTGTGTTTCCAACGGCCTGTCACGGCCCCTAAAAGCCTCAAAATATCCTCCTTATGAAAGATTGTTAATTAAAAAGAAGATTTCGTTTAAAAATCAAGGGGAATTCAGAAATATTTTTTTCTATCTTTGAAATGGGCGGTCCCCCCTCCTCGCTGACCCCTTCGGGGTCGATATTTTGACGAATATTATTTGACTAACATTCAATCATGGGGGGACCGCCTTTTTATTTTGTGGGTAATCTATATAACTGAGATTTCCGGTTTTTGTTTCATTCTGCCGGTACCTTACGGTGATTTTCGATATGCAGAAAGGTGACCGGGATTCTTCAGAAAACTTCCCGGAAATGGTTATGTCCCCGAACAAAGCCAGATTATTCCGGCCAGAGGGCCCGCATCACAAAGCGGAAATTGCCTGATACTTTGAATTCCTCAATTCTTCAAGGCTGTGGGAACGACTCCCGGCAGCCCAACGGATGCCCCGCTTCTGGATTTCAAGCACCTCTGGCACTTCGAAGTCTGCAATCACATGACCCAGCGATGAATAAAACACCCGTCCCTTCCCGTAATATTTCTTCCAGACTACCGGCATGGTGTTGCCATCAATCCAGTCTGCATGATCGGCATTGAACCGGGTAGTGGCCAGTACCTTGATATTTGGATCAACATGCATATAGTATTGCTCCGAGTGCATGGGAAAATCTGCGATGCCATTTGTCACGGGGTCGTTTGGGTCGATTATGTTCACTACATAATCGATCACTCCGCCAGGGTGCGCCACCCATTGGCCTCCGACCATGAACTGGTACTCCGGGTTGTTGCGGAACGAGTCGCCTGTGCCACCATGCCATCCGGCCAAACCGACTCCACGTTTAATGGCTTTCAAA
Organism: uncultured Rikenellaceae bacterium; assembly: GCA_963802145.1. GTDB lineage: Bacteria > Bacteroidota > Bacteroidia > Bacteroidales > VadinHA17 > SR-FBR-E99. The sequence continues at coordinate 243,637 of CAWDHN010000012.1, read as the reverse complement.
AGGCCCTTTTCCTGTTCGCTTGAAATTTCTCCCATGGTCCAGATCTGAACAATCAGGTCGATGGTATCCATCAATGCTTCGTTTGTGTACACCCCGAGCGAGTCGGATACGATTACCCTTGCTCCTTCCGACCTCATCCAGGGGACAAACAGGTCCCTGGATGGTACGGGGTCATGGCCCTCCCAGCCACCGTACACAAAAAGTACATTCATCCCTTTTAAAGATGGTTCAGGATTGGTAGTGTCAATATTCCTTTTCGGACCTGCAGTATTGCAGCTTGTTGCCGCAAACAACAGTGCGCAAAGCAGAAATGAGGCTGCCGTTATTGAATAATCTTTCTGCATAGTTTAAAATTTGTTGGGTTACAAATTTAATGTTAATACCCGTCACTTACCATGTCTGAGGCATCCCGGACATTAAAGCCGGTACGGCCAAAAAAAAAGAGCCCTCTTCCGAAGACTCTTGTGGAGATTAAGGGAGTCGAACCCTTGACCCCCTGCGTGCAAGGCAGGTGCTCTGACCAACTGAGCTAAATCCCCATAATTAAAAAGAACCGGAACCTGACTCACTTGACCCTCCCGACACAAGTGTCGGGATGCTCTGACCAACTGAGCTAAATCCCCATAATTAAAAAGAACCGGAACCTGACTCACTTGACCCTCCCGACACAAGTGTCGGGATGCTCTGACCAACTGAGCTAAATCCCCATAATTAAAAAGAACCGGAACCTGACTCACTTGACCCTCCCGACACAAGTGTCGGGATGCTCTGACCAACTGAGCTAAATCCCCATAATTAAAAAGAACCGGAACCTGACTCACTTGACCCTCCCGACACAAGTGTCGGGATGCTCTGACCAACTGAGCTAAATCCCCATAATTAAAAAGAACCGGAACCTGACTCACTTGACCCTCCCGACACAAGTGTCGGGATGCTCTGACCAACTGAGCTAAATCCCCGGTGCAATTTTCGATTTTCGATTTTCGATTGCCGATTAAAAAAATCGCAAATCGCAAATCGGCAATCTCAAATTCCGTAGTCCCACCCAGAGTTGAACTGGGGACCTCTACATTATCAGTGTAGCGCTCTAACCAACTGAGCTATGGGACTGATAAGCGCACACTATAAAGAACGCCCCATTGATTTCTCGATCATTTGGGGTGACAAAAGTAACGCTTCCTCTTAAACATGCAAAATATTTTCAGAAATATTTTATGCGACGGCTGCAGAAAATCCACCTGACAGCGACGAGAACCGGAAAACAGCGGCCAGGGAAGATGTTAAGGCCAAAATCAAACGGCTCAGTGAGAAAATTAGTTAAATTCGCACTTTCAGCGGACCCTCATGTCAAACCTGGTTCTGATACCAACATACAACGAGGCGGAGAACATCCCCGGGCTGGTCAATGCCATCTCCTCCCTCAGCACGCCGTTTGACATACTGGTCATCGATGACAACTCACCCGACGGCACAGCATCACTGGTGAAAGAGATGATGCCCTCATTCCCCAACCTTCACATCCTTGAACGGCCATCAAAAAGCGGACTGGGAAGGGCATACATCGCAGGGTTCGACTGGGCGCTGCAGAGAGACTACAAATATATATGCGAGATGGACGCCGACTTCTCGCATGACCCAGATGACCTCGTCAGGCTCTGGGATGCCTGCGAGAATGGCGGCGCTGACCTGGCTATCGGGTCAAGATACATTTCGGGGGTGAATGTCGTTAACTGGCCTATGGGAAGAGTGCTGATGTCATACATCGCCTCCATGTACGTGAGAATCATCACCGGAATGAAGATCATGGACACCACCGCCGGATTTAAATGCTACCGCCGCGATGTGCTGATGAACATCAACCCCGGACATATCCGCCTCGTCGGTTACGGGTTCCAGATAGAGATGAAGTTCACGGCCTGGAAACTTGGATATAAGATCGTTGAAGTGCCGATTATCTTCACTGACCGCAGGGCCGGTACCTCGAAGATGTCAGGAGGCATCTTCGGCGAAGCCATGTGGGGCGTGCTCCGGATGAAGATAACAAGTATCTTCAGGAAACCGCGCAGGATAGTAACCTGATCTTTCCGTTATGCACAAGGAGAAAGAAAACATTATCCTTATCCGTAATGCCCTGCTTATAAATGAAGAGAGCAGGCGGGCAGCGGACGTTGTCATAAAGGGTGACCGTATTTCGGAAATCCTTCCCGCCGGCAAGGCAGAGGCAGGAGCTGAGACGGTCGTCATAGATGCCTCAGGCCTTTGGCTCCTGCCTGGGGTCATTGACGATCATGTGCACTTCCGGGAGCCTGGATTAACACATAAGGGCGATATCGCCAGTGAGAGCGCCGCTGCCGCTGCCGGCGGAGTGACCTCGTTCATGGAGATGCCCAATACCCAGCCACAGACTGTCAGCCTTTCTGAGTGGCAGAAGAAGAACGACCTGGCAGCCACCAGTTCAACAGTTAACTACTCCTTCTACCTGGGCGGCACCGACAGCAACCTCAGCGAGCTCCTCAGTGCCGATCCCGGGCTTGTCCCCGCCATAAAACTATTCATGGGAGCCTCCACCGGCAATATGCTTGTCAGCAAGGAAGAGGCCCTTGATGCCATTTTCGGCATAAAAAAACTACCCGTTGCCTGCCACTGCGAGGACGAGCAGATCATCAGGGCCAATGTTGCATCCTACCGCGGGAAATACGGTGAGGAGATCGACCCCTCCTTCCATCCCCTCATCAGGAGCAGGGAGGCATGCATCATCTCATCATCGTCCGCCATTGACCGTGCACACAGGGCCGGCACACGACTGCACCTGCTGCATCTCTCCACGGCGGAGGAGACGGCGCTGCTCACTCCCGGCCATGACCCGTCAGCCAAGCAGATCATCGGGGAGGCCTGCGTGCACCATCTCTGGTTCGACGACTCCTCTTACCATGACAGGGGCAACCTGATCAAATGGAATCCCCCGATAAGAAAGGCCTCCGACAGGGAGGCGCTGGTGAGGGCGGTGAGGGAGGATCTGATTGACATCATTGCAACTGACCACGCCCCTCATACGCTCGAAGAGAAGAGAGCCCCTTACTTCAGCGCGCCCTCAGGCGGTCCTACGGTGCAGCACTCTCTTGTCATGATGCTCGAGCTGTGCCACAGGGGAGAACTCACCCCGGAGATTGTAGTCAGAAAAATGTGCCATAACCCCTCCATAATTTTCAGTGTAAGGGAGCGGGGCTTTGTCAGGAAGGGCTATAAGGCAGACCTGGTGCTTGTTGACCCCGACTCACCCTGGACGGTAAGCACGGATAACATCCTTTACAAGTGCGGCTGGTCACCCCTGGAAGGCACAACATTCAGAAGCAGGATTATAACTACCATCGTCAACGGAATACCCGTCGTTTCCGAAGGCCGCCTGACAGGCCGCAGGGCCCCGGAGATGCTTCGCTTCAAAAGATAAAAGGAAAGGCAGCATGAAAAAGCTATTTATGTTGATGTTTATGGCGGCGCTTGCAGCCTCATGCGGGGAGCGCGGCAGCGACAGGAAAGGGGCGGCAGGTACTGCCGGCCGGGAAAGTCCCGCAGCCACTCAGCTCCCTGCCGGACCAGAACTCCCTGCAGGCGACGATATCCCTGCCGGTGCTGTGCTGATCGCCACCAATATAGTCACAGAGGTGATTATAAAACCTGACCCTGAGGGTGATCCATGGGAGATTGAAAAGGTGGCAGGCTACCAGGGCGAAGTGCTCGTGACCAATATCTTTACCCGCGTATATGACGGCACTCTCACCGTCTTCGACTATCACAGCGGTGAGCCTCTGTCAACCGCTGACGTGAAGGATATCGAGAAGGAATTCAGCAATGACCGCACCAAAATCGGCAAACTGTCATTTACAGAGGACTGGTACTATGATCCGTCAAAAAACAGCTTGCATAAGAAAGCAAGATCCGTTACCTTCGGGTACGAGCTTTACAATAATCTCGGGAAGGTATACGCATACAGGGCAGCCTTCAGGGCGGACCTGAACTGAAAACCAGGCAAATCAATACATCGTCACGATGCCAAGTTATGATATCATAAGCCTGAATGACTTCATCATCAGGCAACAGAAGGATTTCCCTTACGCCCGCGGCGAACTCAGCAGCCTCCTGCATCACATCGGCACGGCAGCCAAGATGGTCAATGCCAAGATACGCAAGGCGGGTCTGGTTGAGATCCTGGGGCGTGCAGGCGTGGAGAATCCCCAGGGTGAGGACCAGCAGAAGCTGGACCGCTATGCGGATGATGTTTTCATTGACGCCCTTCAGGCATCGGGAGAGTGCTGCGGAGTGGCTTCGGAGGAAAACCAGAACGAGGTCATCTTCACGGAGGAGTTTGCCGCAAGGGGGAAATATGTCGTCTGCATAGACCCTCTTGACGGCTCATCAAACATAGACTACAATGTGTCGGTAGGATCGATATTCTCAATCTACCGCCGGGTGACCGAACGCGATGCCGAGCCCAGCATTGTCGATTTCCTGCAGGACGGCAGGAACCAGGTGGCCGCAGGATATGTAATCTACGGTTCCTCCACCATGCTTGTATATACCACGGGCAACGGGGTGAACGGATTCACCCTTGACCCCACCATAGGCGAGTTCTGTCTCTCACATCCCAGGCATGAAGACCCCGCCAAAGGGAAGGATCTATTCGATAAACGAGGGCAACTATATCAAATTCCCTGACGGAGTAAAACGATACATCAAATACTGCCAGGAGAATGATCCTGAGACCGGCCGCCCCTACATATCGAGGTACATCGGTTCGCTGGTCTCCGACGTTCACCGGAATATGCTCACGGGAGGGATCTTTCTCTATCCTCCTTCAATAAGTTATCCCTCAGGAAAGCTGAGACTGGTATATGAGTGCAATCCCATGTCATTCCTTGTGGAGCAGGCGGGAGGCACAGCCACCGACGGCAGGAACAGGATCCTGGCCATCAGGCCCGAATCGCTGCACCAGAGGTCACCCTTCTATTGCGGTTCTCCCGAGATGGTCAGCAAGCTCACAGGGATGTGCTGCTGACGGCGCCGCCGGATCGTTATCAGAATCTTTTGTTTTGCGGTGACCGCGGGCTTTGCTAATTTTGCACCTCACAAAGATTCAATGGCCAGCACCGTTTTCAGAGATATTTACAGGAAACACCCCTCTTTCACCAGGCTTGAGGCGCTCCTCGCCGGCGACAGCAAGGAGCCGGTGATGATCCGGGGCCTGACAGGGTCATCGAGGACGGTGGTGATGGCCGGCGCCCTGTCGCAGCAGCCGACAACCCATGTGGTCCTTCTCCCGGAGAAGGAGGATGCGGCCTACTTCTACAATGACCTCACCTCGCTGATCGGCGATGATAACATCTTCTTCTTCCCGGGAACATACAAAAGGTCGGTGATGTATGACCAGACCGAACCGGCCAATATCATCCTGAGGGCGGAGGTACTGAACTTCCTGACCTCGGGGCGGAGAAAATGCATCATTGTCACCTACCCCGAGTCGGTCATGGAGAAGGTGGTCAGCAAGAGCAACCTGAAGAAGAACACCTTTGCAATAAGCAAGGGAGCAAAACTCTCCATTGAATTCCTTGAAGAGGTCCTCCGCATGTACAACTTCAGGCGGACAGACTTTGTATATGAACCCGGACAGTATTCCGTAAGGGGAAGCATCACCGACCTCTTTTCATACTCGGCAGACAAGCCCTACCGCATTGACTTCTTCGGAGAGGAGGTCGACTCAATCCGTTCATTCAATCCCGATGACCAGCTGTCGCTCCAGATCCATGACGAGATACAGGTCATCCCTGATATCCAGGCGCTTGCATTTAACGAGAGCACTGACAGCCTGATAGACTTCATTCCACCCTCGTCTATCATCTGGAGTGACAACTTCGACTATATCATTGAGAAGACAGACAATATCTGGTCGCAGGCGCGTACCCGCAGCACACGCGGTGAGATCTCCGACCGCCGTGACATAATCATCACCGGCCGGCATCTCGGGGAGCTCTGCTCTCAGCACCGCCAGGTCTTCTTCGGGAGGGGAAGAGAGTCTGAGGGAGCTGTCAGCATCGAGTTCCATACCGAGCCACAGCCCTCGTTCAACAAGAATTTTGACCTGCTGACATCCAGGCTTGTTGCGAACGGGAAGGAGGGCTACCAGAATTTCATTATCTCCGAGAGCGAGGTTCAGGAACAGCGCCTGAAGGAGATTTTTGCAGAGACCGACCCCCTGGCCGGATTCACCCCCCTGTTGCTCAACCTGCACCAGGGTTTCACCGACCACGATCTGAAGATAGCGGTATACACTGACCACCAGATCTTTGACCGTTATCACAAGTTCAGGATAAAAGGCTTCTTCACCCGCCGTGACAGCATGACCGTGAGGGAGCTGACCGACCTCAATCCGGGTGATTATATTGTACATGTAGACCACGGCATTGGCCGTTTCGGGGGTCTTGAGAAGGTGGAGGTCAACGGGCGCCTGCAGGAGGCCATCAAGCTGGTATTCAAGGATAACGACATACTCTATGTGGGTATCCACGCCCTGCACCGCATCTCAAAATACAAAGGCAAGGACAACACCCCGCCCCGCATAAACAAGCTGGGCACCGGGGCATGGCAGAAGGTAAAGCAGTCGACCAAGAAGAAGGTAAAAGACATAGCCCGCGATCTCATCAAGCTCTATGCACAGCGCAAGGCCTCCGGCGGTTTTGCCTTCTCGCCTGACTCGTACCTGCAGAGGGAGCTGGAAGCCTCATTCATCTGGGAGGATACCCCTGACCAGCTTGCCAGCACCATTGCCGTCAAGGAGGATATGGAGGCGCCGATGCCTATGGACCGCCTTGTCTGCGGCGATGTCGGGTTCGGGAAGACCGAGGTGGCCGTCAGGGCTGCCTTTAAGGCCGCCACCGACGGAAAGCAGACAGCAATACTTGTACCCACAACCATCCTGGCGTTGCAGCACTATAAGACCTTTACCTCCCGGCTTGAGAATTTTCCATGCAAGGTTGATTATATAAGCAGGCACAGGAAACCCGCCGAGCAGAAAAAGATACTGAAGCAACTGGCAGACGGAGAGATAGATATCATCGTCGGCACGCACAAGATCACCGGGAAGGAGGTCAAATTCAAGGATCTCGGCCTGCTGGTCATTGACGAGGAGCAGCGTTTCGGTGTCGCTGTAAAGGAGAGGCTGAAGAGCCTCAAGGCCGGTGTTGACACCCTTACCCTGACAGCCACCCCGATCCCCCGCACACTGCAGTTCTCCCTCATGGGGGCGCGTGACCTGTCAGTGATAACCACCCCCCCTCCGAACCGGATGCCCATAATCACAGAGCTGCACGGCTTTAATGAAGATATAGTCCGCGAGGGCATAGTATATGAGGTAAGCCGCAACGGTCAGGTCTTCTTCATCAATAACAGGATTGAGAACATCATGGAGGTGAAGGCCACCATAACACGCATCTGTCCGGAGGTAAAGATCGCAGTGGTACACGGACGCATGGAGGGTGAAGAGATTGAGAACGTGATGTTCGACTTTATCAGGGGCGACTACGACGTGCTTCTTGCCACTACCATAATTGAATCGGGACTGGACATCCCCAACGCCAACACCATTTTCATCAATGACGCTCATTCATTCGGGCTATCCGAGCTGCATCAGCTCCGTGGCAGGGTTGGCAGGTCAAATAAAAAGGCCTTCTGTTATCTTCTCACCCCGCCGCTGTCGGTACTCACCAGTGACGCAAGAAGGCGCCTGAGGGCAATAGAGGAGAACTATGAACTGGGGAGCGGCTTTAACATCGCCCTGCAGGATCTTGACATCCGCGGTGCGGGAAACCTGCTGGGTGGTGAGCAGAGCGGCTTCATCGCCGACGTGGGCTATGAAACCTACCAGAAGATCCTCAACGAGGCTGTCAAAGAGCTCAAGGAGGAGGAATTCGGGGATCTCTTCCCCGGCTCGGCAAAAAAGGATGAGACGGACGATGGAGATTCCACGAAGCAGTTTGTACCTGACGTCACGGTGGAGACCGATCTTGAGATAATGTTCCCCGACGAATATGTCTCAAACATTCCCGAGCGCATCAGGCTTTACAAGGAACTCAATGATATCAGGAATGAGGAGGGGCTCAGAGCCTATGAATCGCATCTTGCCGACAGGTTCGGACCTCTGCCCACCCCTGCCCGGTCTCTTCTTGACCTGGTGAGGCTTAAATGGATAGCCTCGCAGACAGGAATTGAAAAGGTAATTCTGAAAAATAACACACTGATTGCTAACTTTGTGACAGATCAGTCGTCACAGTTCTACCGCTCGCCTCTCTTTGTGTCTGTGATGAATTTCGTGAACAGGAAACAGGGCAATATGACTATAAAACAGAATAACAGCAAGCTCAGCCTCACCGTCAGGGAGGTGACTGCAGTCACCCAGGCCATAAGTCTCTTCAGCCGGATCCTGTCATACCATGAGTCAACCACAAAGCCACAGGCAAAACAATGAATCTCATCATCGACATAGGCAACACCGCCACCAAGGCAGCTCTTGCCGAGAATGGAGTTATCATCAGGAAAGAGCGTTTCAGGTCAGCCGATCCGGAGCTTATCGGCAAATTTATCGGCAGCCGTTCGCTGAAAGGAGCCATTGTGTCAAGCGTCAGCCATGATCCCTCAGCACTGCTTGATTTCCTGGGCCTAAGGAGTGAGAGGGTCCATCATCTGACCTTCCGGTCAGTATTTCCTTTCGTTCTTGACTACGCAACACCGGAGACTCTGGGCGTCGATCGTCTGGCCGCCGCCGCCGGGGCTTATATGCACCACCCCGGAGCAGATCTGCTGGTCATTGATGCAGGCAGCGCCCTGACCCTTGACCTGGTCTCAGGAGGAGCTTACCGGGGAGGGAGCATCTCTCCGGGGCTCTCAATGAGGTTTCGTGCACTGCATGAGTACACCGGCAGGTTGCCTCTGGTAACCAAACGAAGTGACTTTGCCTTCCCCGCCAGAACGACGGAAGATGCTATCGCCGGAGGGGTTGTCATGGGCCTCGTATATGAAATAAATGAGTATATTCGCACATTCGAAGAAAAGCACAAAAAACTCGTCACGGTCATCACGGGCGGCGACAGCGAACTGATATCTTCGCGAACTGAAAGGAAATTACTTACCTATCCTGACCTTGTGACTGAGGGTTTAAATTTTTTACTTGACAATAATGTATAAGACCAGAAGATTTAGTCTGATATTTTTGCTTGCTCTCCTGACGGCAGGGGTGTCAGGCCAGAAGAACGTCCTGTCTCCTTACGCAAGGTACGGCATCGGCAACATAGAGCAGCAGGGGACGTTCAGGACGCGCGCAATGGGGGGTATAAGCAGCGGCATAAGAAACAACCTCACCCTGAACTTTGTGACACCGGCATCGTACAGCAGCATTGATACCACCTCTTTTATCTTTGACTTTGGCATTGACTATGGTGTCATCAGGCTCAGGGAAGGTGATCAAACCTTTTATTCCCAGGACCTTAACTTTTCTCACCTCATGCTCGGATTCCCGATTATGAAGGGCTGGGGTGTCGCAGCTGCCATCGTGCCTTATTCCAACGGCGCCTACAATATAGTGGAGCAATCTGAAGACAACGGAGGTGCCGACAAAATGCTGGAGCGGCATACTGGCTCCGGCGGTTACCAGAAGGCACTTATCGGAACAGGGTTCAGACCGGGGAAATACTGGTCGGCAGGGGTTAATATGATTTTACTGTTCGGAGAGATCACACGGATAAATGATTTTTTATTTACCGAAGACAACAACCTGTTCAATACCAGGAAATTTGGAAGTTATGCCATGAATGGGATAGGCTGGGAGGGTTCACTGCAGTTCATGGCTCCCCTGCCTAAAAACAGGTACATCAACGCAGGCCTTACCTATACGCCCGGCTTCAACCTTAAGACAGTCAACCAGGACGTTGTATTCAGGTTTTCCAATGTTCAGGTAACGGCTCTCGCCATGGACACCCTGTCCGATGTCACTGTCAGCACCACCAGCCGTATGCCTCAGACCATCAGGGGAGGCATCGCCTTCGGTCAGAACGATAAGTTTACCACAGGTGCGGATATCGTCTACACCGTCTGGTCAGGGGCATCACTGCCCGGCACCTACGGGACATATACAGATGTGATCTCACTTCACGCAGGAGCAGAATACATCCCTGACAAGTTCTCGAATTATAGTTTTTTTGATCGTATGGAATACCGCATAGGATGCCGTTACAGCGAGAGTTATGCACTCTATGAGGGTGACAACGTCAAAGAATACGGCATAACTTTTGGAACAGGTATACCGTTGAGAAGATCGAGATCCAGAATCTCCCTGGTCGTGGACCTGTCAAACAGGGGTAATCCGGATGCAGGCCTCCCCCAGGAGACGAGGATTTCAGTCGGAGCCAGTCTCAATCTTTATGACTACTGGTTCCTCAAACGACAATATGAATAAACTATTTACAGAGAGATGAAAAGAAATTTAAGCACGCTTTTAACCGGAACACTTCTGACATTTCTTTCCCTGAGTCTTTATGGACAGAAGGGTGTTGAAACGGGCACCCCGTTCGGACGGGGAGAAGACAGCACCAGGTGTCTTCGCAACACATCCCTTTATTCTACCTACTACGATAACAAAGACTTCCCGATGGCGGTGCAGTTCTGGAGACCGGTATTCTTCGAATGCCCGGGCTCTTCAAAGAACACCTATATCAAGGGAGAGGCAATGTACAAGGAGTTCTTCCGCAAGTCAGGCAACAAGGCCTATATTGACACAGTGATGATGATCCTTGATCAGCGCACGAAGTATTTCAATGAGGGTCCGGCCAACTCACTTCGCAAGGCCTTCGCCCTGTATGAATTCGGGGGCAATGATCCGGACTATGCAAAGCAGTGCTATGACCTGATCAAGGGGGTGATGGAGACCTCTCCCCAGAGTTTTGATCAGACCTATTCAAGCCTCTATATGGCAATATCAGCCAAGTGCTACGCCCTGAAGATCATTGAAGCCCCGGCAGTGATCACAGCCTACTCTCAGTCGATGAAGGTTGTTGACGCTCAGCTCGCACGCAAACCGGATGATGCGCGTTACCTGGAGGCCAGGAAGAATATTGACGCCGTCTTCAGATCAAGCGGTGCGGCATCGTGCTCCAATCTTGAGGAGCTGTTCACCCCGGGTGTCGACAAGAACCCTACGGATACATCCATGCTCAGGAAGGTCATCTCCCTGTTGACCGAGACAGGCTGCAGGGACTCCGAGCTCTATTTCAAGGCGGCGACAAACCTTTACAATGCCGAGCCCAATGCTGCATCAGCCGCCCAGCTGGCTGAGATGAATGTGGCAAGGAAGAAATACAATGAGGCCGAAAAATACTACACGGAAGCTATTGAACTTGAAACAAACCTTCAGGTCAAATCAGGCCTTCTGACCAAGCTCGCCACCCTTGAGCTGACTTCCGACAGCAAGCAGGCTGCACGCGACTTCGCCAAGGCAGCATACTCCCTCGATCCGACAAACGGCAATGCCCTCTATATAATCGCAGAATCATACGCAGGTGCAAAGGTCGGAGAAGCGTTTGAGAACCAGACAGTCTACTGGGTTGTGGTTGACTACCTCATCCGGGCAAAGAATACTGATCCTGGTCTCAAGACCCAGGTAGATGAAAGAATTGCCCTCTACTCCAGATTTTTCCCTACAAAGGAAGAGGCCTTCTTCAGGAGCCTCGTCGAGGAGGGCGCCTCATACCAGGTGGGGGGATGGGTCAATGAGTCCACCACCGTAAGGTTCAGAAAAGAATAACCGCAGTGCAATCCTGCAGAACATATAATTTCCTTATAGCAGTCCTGGTTGCCGGGACTGCTTTACTTTCATCATGTGAGAAGAAGGATATAGTGGTGAAGGATCTTCAGATAAAGGGGCTGCCATCGCTCTCGGCAAGAAATGTTGAGACCATGTATTCAGACTCGGGCAAGGTCACTCTGCTTGTACGAACCCCTATGATCCAGCAGTTTACTGCAGAGGCGGAGCCGTACACACTCTTCCCTGAGGGCCTCACCGTGCTCTTCTATGAGAAGCAGAGTGAGCCGCAGGGAAGCATCACCTCGCAGTACGCGCGCTATACGGAGAAGGATGAGGTGTGGGAACTGCGTGACAGTGTGGTTGCCGTCAGCACCGACGGCGACATACTCGAGACTGAACTTCTCTACTGGAGTGAAGCCAGGGAGAGAATCTGGTCTGACAGATTTGTCAGGTTTACCCATAATGATCAGATCATTATGGGCACCGGCTTTGAATCGGATACCCGGTTTACAAACTGGTCAATAAGAAACGTTACAGGAACAATATACATTGATGATGAACAAAAAGTCGCTCCTCCTGATTGAAATAGTCTGGATCATCCTGGGTACGATATGCCTGGGTATTGCCATCAGGGAGATCTCCACAAATGGTTTTACCAGTGGTCTTCTCTATCTTGTCATGGCTGTCGGTGCCTATGCCCTGGCCTGGGTACGTGACTCGCAGAGGAAAAAACTGTAACTTTGGGGTATGGATCATCTGGTGATCATCCCGTTTGCCATTCTTCTTGCCGCGTTCTTTTCGGCAATGGAGCTCTCGTTTATTGCCTCCAACAAGCTGCGCATTGAGCTCGACCGCAAGCAGGGCCAGTTCGGATCAGGGATCATCTCCATCTATACACGCAATCCTGGCCTCTACATCTCTACCATGCTTATCGGCGTCAATATCGCCACGGTGATCTTCAGTATGATATCTGCCGACCTCCTTGAAGGATGGCTGGCTTATCTCATTCCTTCAGAGGTCATCATCTTCATCATCCAGACCATCATCACAACAATCATTATACTGGTCTTTGCCGACTTCCTCCCGAAGTCGGTCGTGAGGATCAGCCCGAACTTCTTCCTGAAGATTTTTGCCATACCCACTGCCGTCTTTTATTACCTCTTTTACCCGGTCAGCAAATTCACCCTGTGGCTCGCCAACCTGCTGATGCGGATCTTCTTCGGCATCAAGCCGGAGCGCAAGGAACAGGAGAATAAGATCTTTACACGGATCGACCTCGATCATTTTGTGAATGACCTTGTTGAGACCGATGAGGAGAAGGACGAGGAGAACAGCAGCCTGAGATTCTTCCAGAACATTCTTGATTTCTCTTCAGTGAAGGCACGCGAATGCATGGTGCCCAGGACTGAGATCGTCGCTCTCCCGGTAGAGTCATCCACCGATGAACTGAGGCAACAGTTCATTGAATCAGGACATTCCAAGATCCTCCTCTACAGGGAGAATATTGACAATATGGTTGGCTACTATGAGTTGAAGGACATACTGCACGGGCCGCCTGATATTGTCACCGGCATGAGAAAACTGCCGGTTGTTCCGGAGACAATGACTGCAAACAAGATACTCAGGCTGCTCTCAGATGCCAAGAAGAGCATCGCCCTTGTTGTTGATGAGTTCGGAGGCACGGCCGGAGTGATAACCATCGAGGATGTGCTTGAGGAGATAGTTGGCGACATAGAGGATGAGCATGACATCAGTGACCTCGTAGAGAAGAAGATCAATGAAAAGGAGTATATCCTTTCCGGAAGACTGGATATTGACTATCTGAATGAGGAGTACGATCTGGAACTGCCGGAGAGCGACGAATATACCACCCTTGCAGGACTTATACTCTTTGCTCACGGAAACATCCCGCGCCAGCAAGAGAAGATACGTGTCGGGCGCAATCTTTTCACGGTATTGCGAAGCTCCCCAATCAAGGTTGAGCTTCTTAAGCTGAAAATCGATTAAAGGGAGCCCACACACCGCCCCCCGTCGCCAAACGCCAGCAAGCTGACGGATATGGCACCCGGAGGGCTGCAGGCAACCGTAACACGGTTACTTCCCTGAACCCTTCATCTCCGTATAATACCTGTAATACAACGGGATTGCCCTCATGCCGGCAAAGAGGTTCTCAAGGGGATAGCTCTCATTCGGCGAATGAATGGCATCTGCCTCGAGTCCGAACCCCATGAGTATGGATTTGACACCCAGTATCTTCTCAAAAGTGGAGATAATGGGTATGCTGCCTCCGCTGCGGACAGGGATGGGCTTCTTGCCGAAGATCTCCTCATATGCTCTCTCTGCCGCAAGATACTCGGGTGTGTCGAGCGGACTTACATATGCTTCGCCACCATGCAGGTATTCCGCCTTTATCTTCACTCCTGCCGGTGCAACCGACCGGATATGGTTAATGGCCATATCGGCAATCGTCTCGGCCTTCTGGTAAGGTACCAGCCTCATGGAAATCTTTGCCGATGCCTTCGAGGGCAGTATGGTCTTGGCTCCCTCTCCTGTGTAACCGCCCCAGATGCCGTTCACATCAAGAGTGGGTCTTATCCCGACGCTCTCCAGGGTGGTGAATCCCTTCTCTCCGGCCAGTGCTTCAACTCCTACTGATTTTTTATAACTCTCAGGATCAAAAGGCCTCTCCGCCATCTTGGCTCTCTCTGCATCAGAGGGTACAGACACTGCATCGTAAAAACCCGGGATCGTAATACGCCCGTCCTTGTCCTTCAGACCTGATATGATATCGCACAGTACATTGCAGGGGTTTACCACAGCTCCTCCGTAGATCCCGGAGTGGAGGTCACGGTCAGGGCCCTCAACCTCAATCTGGATATATGACAATCCGCGAAGGCCTGATGTGACAGAAGGGGTATCGGATGAGATCATTGTGGTGTCAGAGACAAGTATCACATCTGAGCGCAACATATCCTTATATTCTGAACAGAAACCCGCAATGTTTACCGAGCCGGCCTCTTCCTCGCCTTCGATCATGAATTTGGCGTTGCACGGCAGCGTGCCGGTGGCCATCATCATCTCAAAGGCCTTTAGGTGCATGAAGAGCTGTCCCTTGTCGTCATCAGCACCGCGGGCAAAGATTTTACCGTCGCGGATCACAGGCTCGAACGGCGGTGACACCCACTTGTCGAGGGGCTCGGCAGGCATCACGTCATAATGGCCGTAGACGAGGATGGTGGGTAGTGCCGGGTCAATGGTCTTTTCCCCGTAAACTATGGGGTTTCCGGCTGTGGCATAGACTTCGGCACGGTCAGCACCGTTGGTGATAAGCATGTCACGTATGTATTCAGCTGCCCTGATCATATCCGGTTTGGAGGATTCAGAGGCGCTGACGGAAGGGATTCTTATAAGACCGAAAAGTTCCTCAATAAATCTCTCCCGGTTTGCATCGATGTAATTCTTAATTATCTCCATTATCGTTTGTATTTAACATATTCACTTTCCGCCCATAGCAGCTTTTCGTACCACTCCTTCCCGAAAGCCCGTAACAGTGGTTCGCGAAGAAAGCTGCTGAGCTTGATATCCCATCTGGCTCCGGCTTCCACTCCGGGCTGGCAGATAGACCACTCCTCATAGTTGACCGCCCTGAAATCACGGTATTGTTTTATCCTTACCGGGAAGAGATGGCATGAGAGCGGTTTCCTGAAGTCAACAGCTCCGGCATTGAATGCGGTTTCGATGCCGCATTTCCATATACCCTCCTCAACGATTGCGTAAGCGCACTCCTCATTATTGATGAGCGGTGTCACCAGCTCGCCCTCGATATCTCTCATGCTGGTACCATCCTTTTCTATTATGCCAGTTCCTTCAGGGCGAATGAAGGGTTTCAGATCCAGCCAGATGCGTTCAAGTGTCGCTGCCTCCTCTGCTGTCAGAGGAGCTCCGGTGTCGCCGTAGCGGCAACAGCTTCCCTTGCATGCGCTGAGGTCACATGCAAATTTCCGCTCTATGAGTGCGAGTGATACTATTGTGTCATCTATCTGCAGCATAGTGCTTTATACCAGTGATTTGCCCGTCATCTCAGGCGGTATGGGAAGACCCATGAGCGTAAGTATCGTCGGTGCCACATCGGCCAGGATACCGTTTTTGACGGTCCTGTACCTGCTGCTTATCAGGTAGAGGGGCACGGGATTCAGTGAATGGGCCGTATTTGCTGATCCGTCAGCATTGAGAGCATAGTCGGCGTTGCCGTGATCGGCAATTATCAGAACCTCATAACCATTGGTCCGCGCTGCCTTGACAACGTCACCGGCACACTCGTCAACCGTCCTTACAGCCTCCGCTATTGCTTCGTAGATACCGGTATGGCCTACCATATCGCCGTTTGCAAAATTGAGACAGATAAAATCATGCTTCTGCTTTCCGAGCTCTCCGATAACGGCGTCCCTGACCTTGCGGGCGCTCATCTCAGGCTGAAGGTCATAGGTTGCAACCTTGGGTGATGGTATGAGTACCCGTTCCTCTCCGGGGAACTCTTTCTCCCTGCCTCCCGAGAAGAAGAAAGTCACATGGGCGTATTTTTCCGTCTCGGCAATGCGCAGTTGTTTTTTCCCGCGTTCTCCCAGGATCTCCCCTAGTGTTCTGTCGACATTATCTTTCGGGAAAATGATATTCAGCCCTTTGAATTTGTCATCATAGGGGGTCATTGTAAGATAATGAAGGGGTATGGTTTTCATTCCTGCCTCAGGCATATCCTGCTGTGTCAGAACCATTGTCAGCTCCCGTGCCCTGTCATTCCTGAAGTTGATGAATACTACGACATCGCCCCCGGTTAATGTTGCAACCGGTGTGCCTCCGGCATCTGTGACCACTATCGGTTTCATGAACTCGTCAGTGACGCCTTCGTCGTATGAGGCTTGCATGGCCCCGAGAATGTCGGTTGTTTTGGTGCCCTTGCCATTGACCAGCAGGTCATAGGCATCCTTTATCCTCTCCCACCTCTTGTCACGGTCCATGGCATAATATCTCCCGATAAACGACGCCACCCTGCCGTTGCTGTGCTCAAGGTGTCTGAGCAGGTTAGCCATGAAGCCCTTGCCGCTCCTCGGGTCAGTGTCACGTCCGTCACCGAAGCCGTGGATATAAACCTCTTTAAGCCCGTACTCCATTGTCATGTCGCAGAGTGCATACAGATGAGTGTCGAGAGAGTGTACTCCTCCATCGGAGAGCAACCCCATGAAATGAACCTTAACACCCTTGTCCCTGGCATATGCAAAAGCCTCCCGGAGAGGTTCATTGGAGCGTATTTCCCCGGTACGGCAGGCTTTGTTGATCTTTACAAGATCCTGATATACGACCCGTCCGGCCCCTATATTCAGGTGCCCTACTTCCGAGTTTCCCATCTGTCCTTCCGGCAGCCCCACGTCTTCGCCTGAGGTAAGAAGGTATGACGATGGATATATTTTTTTCAGCGCATCAATATTTGGCGTACCCGATGAGCTGATGACATCACTCTTTGTACCGTCACCTATTCCCCATCCGTCGAGGATCATCAGCAATACTCTGTTTTCTTTCATTTAAAATTGTCTTATTTAATTGAGCTGGTGCAAAAATAGCCATTTCCTCCGTAAGGAGAACAGGCCTTGCTGTATAACAAGAGAGGAAATGAAAAGTTGCCTTACCTGGCTCCCCTTATCTCCTTTACCTTAATACGGTATCCTTTATCAGGGCAGGTGGGTTCATATTCAATGTCAGCTCCTACCCAGGCAGCCCACTCCTGTTCAGAAAGGTTTCGGGTCACCTTGTCACAGATGCCGGTGGCCATGCATCTGATGTGTGCAGGACGTTTTGTCACATCGTGGTTTGTGGCAGAGAGAAAGGCTTCCCCGCCATCGCAGAAGGCAATCCGGAGAATACTTTTCTCAGAGTCAGTGAATATAACAGGCGGCTGCTTAAGGTCGGCCACTGTCCATAGCTTTATCTCACCTGCATCATCCGCTGTAAGCATCTGGCCGTCAGTGCTGTCAAAGGCCATGAATTTGATGGCGGACAAATGTCCTTCGATGTTCCCCTCATTGGTTCTTGCAGAGGTATTCCATAAATCTATAGTTCCAAAGTTATCGCCGGTGGCCAGGCGGTGACCTCCCGGGATGAATTTGTGCGTCGTAATGATCCTGTCACCCGTTTCAAGGGCATTCTGTTTCCCCGGCGAATCCGTTTTCCAGTAAAGCACCCTTCCCTCATTTGTCAGCGCTGCCATCATGGTATTGTCCTGGGAGAAATCCATTGCCTTTATGCCGGCAGGTTCTTCAACTATCCTTTTGCCCTTCCGGGTGGTCAGATCCCATTCATTAACGCCTCCTTTGATGGCAGAAGAATAGAGCCGGTCGCCACCGGATGAAAACAGAAGGGATGTAATGCTTCCGCATGAGTCCTGCAGCTGATAACCGATAGTATCATCTGTTATGGGTAACATAATAATTTCAGATGTTTCTGTGCCACACGCCAGCCATGAGGCATCAGGACTGATAGTCATCACCCTTATGACCTTATCTCCGGACCATATAAGTTTATAACCCCGTGCCATGTTATCACCCTGCCCCCGCAATACCCTGCCTTTTGCGTCAGCTATATAAAAATATTGTCCCTCTGATCCGGAAGTCAATGCTGTCACATCGGCACCGTCAGGGCTGATACGGGCATAAAATCTGTTGCCATACCTTTTGCTCACATCGTACAGGGCCGAGAATACATCTGCATCTTCGGCAAGTCCACCGTTTCTGTTGTTGAAGAGGAAAGCCTGCCATGCCAGGAGCAGTTGCAGATCCTTATCAGAAGTGTGGTTCAGTGATCTTACAGCCAGTGACCGGGCCAGCGAGAGCATCCGGTACCTGATTTGTTCCGTAGCTTCCGCCTGCGCTGCTGTCTTATCAGCAACTATCTCTTCAAAAACGCTTTCAGCGGCATAGGCTCTCTTTTCTGCCTTGTCAGCCTTGCCTGATGCAGCGAGGGCGTTCAATCTGTCATTGCCCGCCTGGTCTGCGGTTATTCTTAATGTATCAGCAAGAAAATCAAGACTGTCGCTCAGCCGATCAATGACAGCGATGGCTTCATCCTTCATCTGTATTGCAACCGCCTTCTGTTTCTCCGCCCTGTTTCTGAGGGTGAAGACCGTACCGAGTGCTATCAGGGTGGCCAGCGCAATCAGTCCGAGTAATCCAGCAATCAGGCGTGAACGCTTAATAGTTTCAGTCCCGGTTTTCCGGTTGTATTCCTCCCGGTTCACATATTCCTCCTCCGAGTTTTTCAGGAACAGCATTGTTCTTTCGAATGCCGGGTCTATCTTCTCAGCCCATGCAAGTGTAGGATTGTTCTCTTCCCTCCATCTCAGGGCCACCAGGAGATCAGGAGCCGTCCATAGTTTGCCGTTACCTTCCTGGTATTGCCTGGCAGAATCAGCGAGCTGCAGATAGAGCTTCCCTGAGGTCTCCTCCTCATCCATCCAGGTGCGCAGTGTACCCCACAGCCTTATTATGCTTTCATGTGTCAGGTCAAGGGTGCTTTCCCTGGTGAGCGGCACCTCCTTTGACGGTGTAATGAAAGAATATTCAGGGGCCCTGAATACTTCTGCCACGTCAATTATCTCCTGTTCGCTACATCCGGTCTGGGCCGCTATTACATGGATTCGTTCGGGTCTGCGCAGTTCTCTCCCGTCATCGCTTCTTGTGGTTATGGTGCGGAAGAGACGGGAGCATACATAGCGGTGTCTCTCATCGAGTGATTCAAGTGCCTGTCCTGCATGCTGCGAGATGGCTCCCTTTACCTGACCCACCGACTCGTAGTCAGCAACACTGATGGGGCGACTCATATCACCGGCCCGGCTCCACTGGTTCCAGAGGCGCATCATGAGATGCTGCAGCACCGGAAGCTGACCCGGCTTATCCGTCAGGTCAGCGAGAATCAGCCTGACCAGGGCCCGGTCTATCGATGCTCCCGCCACCTTTACCGGATCTTCGATAACCGAACCGAGAAGGTCGTGTGAGATATGTGGCAGCAGGTAGCTGCTGTTGTTCATCAGGTTGGTCAGAGAGTGAAAACGGGCGCATTCTGACACATACTCGGAGCGCAGCGTCAGAATAATATAAAGTCCCTGATCCGGTTTCTGCACTGCATTGACTATCAGGTCAATGAAGTCAGTTGCATCATCACCAAGCGTACCTCTTGTCGCCGGAGAACTGAATCTGAATATCTCCTCAAACTGGTCAATGACTATGACTATCTGCTGTCTCAGGTTCTTTCTTATCCTGTTGACAACGTCAGTCAGGCCTTCCGATCTGTTATGCAGTGATGCAGCAACGCTCGCCTCAGTGAGCTGTGTGAAACCAGCGCCGGCAGAGAGTGCTGACAGTTCCGAGGCCAGGTGGTCAATGGGATTGTGCCCAGGTCTGAAGACCAGGTAAGACCATGCTTTCCTGCCCTCGGCATTCTCCCTGAGCAGGGCCGGAATGACTCCGGAAAGAACCATTGACGACTTGCCGCTCCCGGATGCCCCGATAACGGCGGCAAACCTGTTCTCCTTAAGCCTGTTAACAACCTTCAGGGTGCTTTCCATCCGTCCAAAGAAGAGATGTCCCTCATCTGGCCTGAATGCCCTCAGCCCCGGAAACGGATTAGGCCTGATAATAATATTCTTGTCAGCCATAACAACCCCAATTTAATGAACAGCCAAACTCCCCTGGTTATCCATATAGTTCACAAAGATATCAGTGTATTCTGAATAGTAAAAGACAAAGGCGGCAATATCGTCTACGGGAAGCGCATAAAGTCCGCTTTTGCCATTTTGAGAGGGTACGATCCATGAAATGATTCCCGGAATTGACCCGGCGTCATAGCTCTCCGAGTATCTCAGGGATGAAGCCAGCAGGACGATTTTTTCTTCTGGTATCCGGTTGAAGCAGAGGCTCAGGAATCTCGTCTTCTCAAACATCATCGAGGCCTCTGGCAGTTCACCGCTGACCACGGCAGCTATCCTGTTCCTTATCGTCTCCGGCAACCGTGCCGCTGCTTCACCGTACCATTCAGGGTTGATTGCCCGAATGGCCCTTGCACTCTCTTCCTGAAGCAGCTGGCTGTTGCTGAAGAGATATGAGACCGCCAGCTCCTTGTCAACTCCTCCTCCCGCCCCGGCTACCTTGTGTAGCGCACAGGCCTTCGACCACGTCCCCGTGATGTTCTGTTCCGATGCCAGTATGAATGAAGCAACCGACCGCCCTTTGATCTCTCTGAGCGGATAGCAGAGAGAGAGCTCCTCCAGTCTGCCTGTGTCGGTATGGTTACCCAGGAGGGCTTTAAGTGGTCTGCGTAACGAGCCGGTAATGGCAGTGTCGATAGTCTCCGCGGCAATCCCTGCTCCGTATGCTGCACCTTCGCCGGAGGAGGAGATGATGACATCTGCCACTGCCTTCCCCGTAAGGAGGGTCAGGAGTGAGAACATGAAGCAGGTGTTTACTGATCTCTCCTGTTCAAGAGCAGCAGCCATGATGAAGTATTTATTCCTTTTCGCCTCGAGCTGCAGCGCCATAAGCCTGGCAATAGTATGCAGAGTCTCGTTCAGTGTCTCCTCAACCTTCAGCCTCTGCTTTGCCTGGGGCACATACCCATGACCACAGAGGCAGGCGGCAGCCTTCAGGCGCACGTTGACATGGCCGCCGGCAATGAACCGGTTCAGGTAGGGCAAAGCTCCGGAGAGAGGCATCATGTCAAGCAGCCTCATTATCATCAGGTTCTCCTTCTCGCTGTTAGTTGGCTTCAGTGCCGTACCTATGATATCACCGAAGGTATCCGGTCCGAACTGCCGCAAAACGTAAAAAGCTTCCCTGGCCGTATCCGGATGGCTGATCGCCTGCACAACCTCCTCGCGCAGCTCCCTGATGCCGAACCTGCCTGCAGCGATGATTCCTGTCCTCCTGATCTCATGATTTGCATCACCCAGGATTTTAACTATTTCCTGCACCGAGGGCTCCCTCCTGTTTAGCATTATGCTTCGGGCAGCAGCTGCCTTCTCGGAAATCCCGGGGAGCCTGAGCAGTTCGCTGTTTCTGACAGGATCGGAATAGTATTTTTCGATATTGTTTATCAGGAGTTCCGCATCCTGCCTTACCTGATCACTGAATTGATTTCCCGAAGCTATGACCCGCAGCGCAGGGAGCAGCGCAGGATCAAAGGCCTTCCCGGCTGTGCCGGTTACCGTGGAGGCGTAAGATTCATCCGCATGGTTCTTCAGGTAATCGATTCTGCCGCTTATCAGGTCAAGGTAATGATCGGCAAATAACAGGGCACTCCTGAATCCCTTTACGGGTTCCTGGACGGAATCAGGGTGCTCATCGGGTATCCCGGAAGGGACAGCCCCTGCAATTCTTGCTGAAAGAGCATTCCTGAAATCAATTGCAAGAATGATGTGAAGGATTATCATCACCAGGGCATACAGCGGAAGCAGCAGAACCAGTCCTGAGGCATCGAATCGCGTCAGCCATTTCGTGATCATAACGATGAAAGTCGTTGCGGCAATGGCTGTAAGTGTTTTGGCTGTCAGACTGCCGGTCTTCTCCCGGAGCCCGTTCCTCTCTTTGAACAGATATAATACGGTATCCATGGAGGGCAGGGTGACGATGAACATGAAGGCCAGGCAGAAGACCGCCGCAAGTGAGGTGAACAGGGCTGCGAGCAGGCTGAGTGACTCCCTTCCGTTGAGATCATAATATATGAAGACCAGCGATGCAGGTGCAGCAAATATCAGCAGCGCGAGGGGTGACACGAGCAGCCTGGCCTGTAAACTCATGTTCCTTAAAATCGGCAGATAGAACCGGTTCCTCATCATCAGACCGATTCCAATGCCGGTGACAATCAGTATAGCCGTGTAGATAAGGGGTGTAACCTTGAAGAATGAGAGTTCTGTGATGACAGTAAGGATGGTGACTGCCGTTATCACCATCATTGCAAGGGCGGACCATAAGACCCGCAGATAACCGGTTTTCATTGCCCGAAGGATTTTGACATTACCCGGAATAAATACAGACTCACTTATACAAGATAAGATAAATATTCACATCCTACAAATAGGCTCCCCTTGATCTTACAAGGTCAGCAATCCGGGATGCTATCTCCTCAACAGATTCGGTAAGGCCATCAATGATAAGGTCGGCCTGTTCATACCAGCCGCTTCTGTTTTCCATCAGTTCCTGAACCCTGGAGGTCATCTCCTCCGGGCTTATGCCCTGAAGCAGCGGACGATTCGTTTTTGATTTCTGAAGGCGTGACACAAGCGCCGCTACCGGCAGTTTAAGGTAGACTATCACACCGGTTGACCTCATGAGATCCATGTTGTCAGCGGAGCAGGGTGTGCCGCCGCCGCAGGCTACCACTGTCTTCGATCGTCCTGACACGGTGCGTAAGGCCCCGGCTTCAGCTTCTCTGAAATAATCCTCTCCCATCTGTTTAAACAGGTCGGGCACTGAAGCTCCCTCCTGCTCTTCAACAATCTTATCCGTATCCGCAAAGTTCCAGTGCAGGGAAGAAGCGATCTTCCTTCCCGTCGAGCTCTTGCCGCTTCCCATGAAGCCTGTCAGATAGATGTTCACGCAGCGCTAAAGATCTAATTTCATCTGGGCGGGATCATCCGGCAGAGGCCCGCGGGAAGCCGGTCCGGATTCTTCATCCTGCTCAGCTTCGGGTAACGGTGGAGCGGCTTCGCTTTTTACCACCGGTTCCAGCTCCCGTATATCAGTTACGCTGTAGTTTGAGAGTCTCTTCCCCTTGGCACGGTAGCTCTTGACACCGATAAACTGAGCCACCTCGATGATCTCCTGCCTGCGGCCTTCATTCTTCCCGCCAAAGCTTATCTCAAGACGCGGGTACTCAACCTCCGTAAGGCTGACGAGCTTTGATCCCTCACTGTCTGAGATGAAGCACTGCAGCCTCTCTGATTCTTCAAAGATAAAGCGCTTCACATAATAGAATCCCTGCTCCTGGTCCCAGTAGACCACAGAGAAAATCTTTGACTCCCTGAATTTTTCAAGGAGAAGCATGTCATCCTCAAAGTGAAGCGAGAGGTCGGTACCTGCAGTTCTGAACCATCCGCCCCGTGTCACAATAAGCAGTGTATCCTCTGAAGCAAATTCCCCCAGGTATCTTCCCCTGCCGTCGACATTCAGCCGCATCACAGCCTCGTCATACCAGAGTTTGCGGCCGCCCAGCGTTGAGAGACCCTTCTCCTTGAGGGTTATCTTATGTACGGCATTCTTTGTCAGTATATTACCCATGGATGCCCGGCCCTTGATAGCCAGTTCTCCGAAGTCGAAGTCGAAGGTGAGTTTCTTCAGCCTGGCTTTCGGCTTGTGGTAGATGCGGATGACCTCTGCCTCACCGTTGGGATTGGCACTGAGGTACAGGATGCGGGTACCGCTGGTGCCTCGGCCGAGACTGTATTCCTTTTCGCGTGTAAGGCCTGTCAGGGCACACCGCTTCACGTAGAGCGGACCTTCACGGCCATCCTGATATACAATATTGTAAATGGTCCGGGTATCGTTTCTGAGGAAGACCTGGACATGTATCACATCCTTGCCCACAAACAGCTTCTCAGCCACCCTGGCAATGAGATAGGTCCCGTCTTTCCTGATAACAATTATATCATCGATGTCAGAGCAGTCACAGACAAACTCATCCTTTTTGAGTCCGGTACCGACAAATCCCTCCTGACGGTTGACATACAGCTTCGCATTGACGGCTACAACCTTCGAAGCCTCTATGGTTTCAAAGCTTCTGATCTCAGTCCGCCTCACAACATTCTTGCCGTATTTCTTTTTTATCTGCCGGTAATAATTGATTGAGAATGGTATGATGTTGCCCAGATGGGTTTTCACCTCCTCCAGTTCGCCCTCAATTCCCCTGATATGTTCGTCTGCCCGGGAGGAATCATATTTTGAGATCCGCTTGATCCTGATCTCCGTAAGTCTTATGATGTCATCACGTGTTATCTCTCTTTTGAATAGCTTCTTATAGGGTTTCAGGCCCTTGTCGATGGCAGTTAACACCGCCTCCCAGGTCTCGCTCTCCTCGATATCGCGATAGATTCTCTTCTCAATGAAGATCTTTTCAAGGGAGGAGAAGTGCCACTCCTCTTCCAGCTCCGCCTTACGTATCTCCAGCTCAAGGGTAAGAAGCTTCACGGTCCTGTCGACAGAGTGCCGGAGGATATCGCTGACGCCTATGAATGCGGGTTTGTTCTCGTCTGTTATGACGCAGGCATTGGGTGATATCGACAGCTCACAGTCGGTGAATGCATATAAGGCGTCAATGGTCTTGTCGGGAGAGATGCCTGACTGGAGCTGTACCACTATCTCGACTCCTCCGGCGGTGTTGTCGTCAATTTTCCTGATCTTGATCTTCCCCTTGTCGTTGGCCTTTACTATAGACTCAATCAGTGACGATGTGGTCCTCCCAAAGGGTATCTCCGTGATCACCAATCCCTTTTTGTCGACCTTTTCTATCCTTGCCCTTACCTTCACAACGCCTCCCCTGGCACCGTCATTGTATTTCGAAATATCTATCATCCCCCCTGTCGGGAAGTCGGGATAGAGAACAAAGGGTTTGTTCTGGAGATAGCTTATGGAAGCATCTATCAGTTCGTTGAAGTTATGAGGGAGGATCTTTGATGCCAGTCCCACGGCTATGCCTTCAACGCCCATGGCCAGCAGGAGCGGGAACTTTACCGGGAGTGTGACAGGTTCCCTGTTGCGTCCGTCATAGGAGCTCATCCACTCAGTGGTCTTGCTGTTAAATGCAACCTCCAGAGCGAATTTGGAGAGCCTTGCCTCTATGTACCTCGGGGCGGCGGCGCCGTCGCCGGTAAGGATGTTGCCCCAGTTACCCTGTGAGTCAACCAGCAGTTCCTTCTGCCCCAGTTGCACCAGCGCATCGCCGATTGATGCGTCACCGTGAGGGTGAAACTGCATCGTGTGTCCGATGATGTTGGCCACCTTGTTGAAACGGCCGTCATCCATCCGCTTCATGGAGTACAGTATCCTGCGCTGCACGGGTTTCAGTCCGTCAGACATATGCGGCACGGCCCGCTCCAGTATAACGTATGACGCATAATCGAGGAACCAGTCCTGGTACATGCCTGACAACGCCGTGACGGTATGCAGCGCTTCAGGTACATGACCGTTGGTTGTCTCTTTTTTCTCCTCGCCGTCAGCGGCAGGGGCCCCTTCTAAAGGATCGCTCTCTTTCATCTTCTTCAACAAACTCCGCTCACACCTGAAGGGCCTCGGGGATCTCCTCCTCAACTCTCAGGTTGTCAATAATAAAGTCCTGCCGCTCAGGGGTATTCTTACCCATGAAGAACTCCAGGAACTGGATATAGGAATCGGCTTTCTTCATGATTACGGGCTCAAGGCGCATGTCCTTGCCAATAAAATGTATAAACTCATCAGGTGATATCTCTCCGAGGCCCTTGAAACGGGTTATCTCCGGCTCAGGACCCAGGTCCCTTATCGCCTTCTGCCTCTCCTCGTCACTGTAACAGTAACGCGTCTCCTTCTTGTTTCTCACCCGGAAGAGCGGTGTCTGAAGGATGTAGACGTGCCCCTTCCTCACAAGATCAGGGAAGAACTGCAGGAAGAATGTCAGAAGGAGAAGGCGTATATGCATTCCGTCAACATCGGCATCGGTGGCAATCACAACATTGTTGTAGCGGAGGTCTTCTATCGAATCTTCAATATTAAGCGCTGCCTGCAACAGGTTGAACTCCTCATTCTCATAGACTATCTTCTTGGTCAGCCCGTAACAGTTGAGGGGTTTGCCCCGGAGGCTGAAGACGGCCTGTGTCTCCACGCTGCGCGACTTGGTAATTGAGCCGCTGGCTGAATCTCCTTCGGTAATGAAGAGGGTCGAATCGAGTTTTCTGTCATCGTTGGAGTTATAGTGGATGCGGCAATCGCGAAGCTTGCGGTTATGAAGGCTCACCTTCTTTGCCCTGTCCCGGGCAAGCTTCTGAATGGAGCTGATTGCCTTGCGCTCCTTCTCCGACTCCTGGATCTTCTTCAGCATTATCCGGGCCGTCTCGCCGTTCTTGTGCAGGTAATCGTCGAGGTGCTTGCGGATGAATTCCACAATGAAGTTACGTACGGAAGGGCCTTCAGGACCCATATCCTTGGAGCCGAGCTTGGTCTTGGTCTGTGATTCGAAGATGGGTTCTTCGATCTTTACCGCGATGGCCGCTGTGATTGATGACCTTATGTCTGAAGCATCGAAGTCCTTCTTGAAAAACTCCTTAACCGTTCTGGTCAATGCTTCGCGGAAAGCAATGAGATGTGTCCCTCCCTGCGATGTATGCTGGCCGTTGACGAAGCTGTAATAATCCTCACCGTACTGTTCTCCGTGGGTGATAGCCACCTCAATGTCATCGCCCTTGAGATGTATGATGGGATAGAGCCCTTCCTGGCTCATGTTGTCATTGAGAAGGTCGACAAGGCCGTTGCGCGAGACGATCTTGCTGCCGTTGAGGTTGATGACCATACCTGCGTTGAGGTATGAATAGTTCTTCATCATGCTCTCAACGTACTCCGAGATATAATGGCAATTCCCGAACATGAGTTCGTCAGGGATGAATGTCACCTCCGTGCCGTTCTCCTCCCTGGTGGGTTTAAGAGGCTCATCCCTTACCACCTCGCCTGCCCTGAACTCTATCTCCTTGAGCTGGCCCTCGCGGACGGACCTCAGTATGAATGATGATGAGAGGGCGTTCACTGCCTTGATACCCACTCCGTTAAGCCCGACTGATTTCTTGAACGCCTTGGAGTCATACTTGGCCCCTGTGTTCATGCGTGAAGAGACATCCAGCACCTTGCCCAGGGGTATGCCCCGGCCATAGTCGCGCACCCTTACCTCCCTGCCTGTGATGGTGACGTCAATCTTGCGTCCGTAACCCATCATATACTCATCCACCGCATTATCCATCACCTCCTTGAGCATGACGTAAATTCCGTCATCGAGAGACGAGCCGTCACCCAGCTTGCCGATGTACATACCCGGACGCAGCCTGATATGCTCCTTCCACTCAAGGGTTCTGATGTTCTCTTCAGAATAGTTACCGTCCATCATACAAAATTTGGGGCAAATATAAAGATTTAGGCAAGGCGTTGTCAGCCGATTTATCAACAACACCGGTGAATTATTACCTTAAAATGTGATTTTGCGGTGCTTTGCGACCTTACCGGCCATATCCGGGCTCACTCCTCATCTCCTCCATTGCGGCGACCATGAGCGACTGTACCCTGGCGGCCAGCTCTTCAGGATCACCGGTCCCGAACTGGCCGGGGAAGATGGGATCAAGTACCCTTATTCTTACTATCCTCCGGTTTCTGAATATCACTCCACCCTTCTTGGGCAGGATCCCTCCGGTGCCGTCTATCAGCACGGGCAGCAGGGGCTTATCAGTCTTCACCGCCAGCTGAAAGGCCCCGGTCTTGAACTTGCCGATAGCACCGGTAAGTGACCTGGTGCCTTCGGGAAATATCACGATGGAGACTCCCTCCTGCAGTGATTCCACACACTTCTCCATCATTTTTATGACGCTCGACTTGTTGCCGCGAATCACTTCGATGTATTTCGTCATTCTCATCTCCCATCCTACCAGGGGTGCGCGGAAGACCTCCACCTTGGAGACCCATCTCAACCTGTGACGGAGCATGTTGAAAAAGACGATGTCAAGCATCGACTGGTGGGTCGGAACAATGATGTAAGCCTGTTTATGGTCTATCTTTTCACGGCCTTCGGTTATCACCTTCCAGAATGGGCTCATCTTCGTCAGTACTATACCCTGGATCACCATCCACTGGTTATTCATAAGCCGCCGGCTGTCAAAGGCCAGGGAGAGCAGCCAGAGTATCACTGCCACGGGAAAGGCGAGAAGTATGAAAGTGATACTAGACAGCCACACCCATATTGACTTAATTACATTCATTGCTTAACGTTTTTAATCATTCGTTGCGCGATCCAGGCCAGTCCGGTGCCGGCAACAAAACCGAGAAGGGCTCCGGCGAGAATATCGCCCGGATAATGAACTCCAAGGTAAATCCTTGAATAAGAAACCAGTGCAGCCCACACAAAGACAGACCATGTATACCATCTCCTGCCCAGCAGGGATGCCGAGTATGCTGCAACTCCGAAGCTGTTGGCAGCATGGCCTGAGACAAAGCTGTACATGCCCGGGCAATGGCCATTTACCGTATGTACCAATCCGGCAAGGGCAGGTTCATGGCAGGGCCTGAGACGTTCCGTCAGGTTTTTCAGCAGGTTTGCGCCACGGTCATCTACAAGAACCAGTACCGGGATAATCAGAAGAGGTATCCATGCGCTCTTGCCGTATTTGCGGGCAATCATCCATATAATAGCCAGATAGAGCGGTATCCACACTGTCTTAATGCTGAGTATCCTCATCACCGTATCAAAAAAGGGTGAGTGAAGGGAGTTCAGAAAGAGAAATAGTTTTTGGTCAAGTTCAATCATGCTCAGCTGTTTATTGCCCTCCAGATCAGATCCTTTAGTGTGGTGATTCCCGTTCCGCTTATTGATGAGATGAAGACCGCTGGTATTTCATCGGGCAGCAGCGGCCGTATGGCGTCTTTCAGTTCATCATCAAGAAGGTCGCTTTTGGATATTGCCAGCACCCTGGGTTTGTCAAGAAGCTCGGGGTTGTATTTACGGAGCTCCTCGACGAGAATGTGATACTCCTTCTTAATGTCATTGCAGTCGGCGGGGATCATAAAGAGCAGAACGGCATTACGTTCAATATGCCTGAGGAACCTGTGTCCCAGTCCTTTGCCCTCGGCCGCCCCCTCGATGATGCCGGGGATGTCAGCCATTACAAATGATTTATCCTCGCGATAGCTGACAATGCCCAGGTTGGGTGTCAGGGTGGTGAAGGGGTAGTTGTCTATCTTTGGCTTTGCGGCGCTGACAACAGAGAGGAGGGTCGACTTCCCCGCATTGGGAAAACCCACCAGTCCCACATCAGCCAGCACCTTCAGTTCGAGGATGAACCACCCTTCGATGGAGGGTTCGCCGGGCTGTGCGAAACGGGGAGTCTGAAAGGTTGCCGATTTGAAATGGGTGTTGCCCAACCCGCCCCGGCCGCCCTTTACAAGTATCTTCTTCTCGCCATGGGAGGTAATTTCGAACAGGATCTCGTTTGTCTCTGCGTCCCGGGCCACCGTGCCGAGAGGCACATCAATTATGACATCCTCGCCATCGGCTCCAGTCTTCTGGTTGGATGATCCCGAGCCTCCGTGACCGGCAAATATGTGCTTCCTGAATTTAAGGTGAAGGAGTGTCCACAGTTGTGAGTCTCCTCTCAGCAGGACGTCTCCGCCCCTGCCTCCGTCGCCCCCGTCAGGGCCGCCCTTGGGATTGGATTTCTCGCGCCGGAGGTGTGTCGAGCCAGGGCCGCCTTTGCCCGAGCGTCCGAAGATCTTTACATAGTCAACGAAGTTGGTATCACTCATCAGCTATATTACCGTTTCAATATGGTTGCAGAGCCTGGCGAAGATGTCATCGATCGAACCCACTCCGTCTACTATCCTCGTCACCCCGGCTCTTCTGCCGTACTCAATGACAGGTTCAGTCTTGGCGCGGTAGACGGCAATGCGGTTGTTGATGACGGCCTCGTCTGCATCATCGGCCCTGCCTGATACCAGGGCTCTCTTCTTCATGCGATCCATCAACTCGGCGTCATTGACCTCGAGGACAAGCAGAAGGTCGATCTTCATATTCCTCTCCTCCAGCATCTTCTCCAGCGCCACCGCCTGCTCAACGGTACGCGGGAAGCCGTCGAAGACGAACCCTGCCCTGCCGGTGGTGGAGTCGATCTTATGTGCTATCATGGCAATGACAACGTCGTCTGGCACCAGCTCCCCGGCAGCCATGATGGCCTCCATCTTTTTGCCCAGCTCAGTGGCTGCCGCCAGCTCCGCCCTCAGCATGTCTCCTGTAGAGAGATGAAGGAGATTATATTTCCCGGCGAGGGTCACCGACTGCGTTCCCTTTCCTGAACCGGGAGGGCCGAACATAAGAACATTTATCATTTCAGAATTATTTTGTGAGTTTATAAATTGCCTTCAGGTTGCGGCCGTAACCGTCATAGTCAAGTCCATACCCCACAACAAAGCTGTTGGGTATTTCAAACCCGATGTATTCTATCGGGATATCCTTTGTATAGGCTTCCGGCTTGAAAAGGAGGGTACATATCTTCACCTCTTTGGCTTTTCTCAGGGTCAGTTCTCCAATGATTCTCTCCATTGTGTGCCCTGTGTCAATGATATCTTCCAGCACCACCACAGTCTTGCCGGCAATGTCTTCATTCCAGCCGATGAGCTCCTTGATCTTGCCCGAGCTGCTGGTCCCTTCGTATGACGCCAGCTTGATAAACGATATCTGGGCATGCAGGTTTATCTGCCTGAAGAGGTCTGCAGCAAAGAGAAAGGCGCCGTTAAGGATCCCGAAGAAGAGCACCTCTCGTCCCTTCAGGTCGTCATTGATCTTTTCCGCCAGGGCGGTGATACGGCTCTGGATCTCATCTTCGGTAATGTAGATTGAGAATTCTCTGTCAAGGACTGTTATCTCATTCATAGTGCAGGTAGTTGATGCCGCTAAATTATAAATTTATAGCGTATTTTTGCCCCGGACAATGGTGTAACATTAAAAAAGAGCATATGAATCCGTCAGTCAGCATTATTATGGGCAGCACCTCCGACCTCAGGGTGATGGAGAAGGCAGCCGAGTTCCTCGACACCCTGGGGATACCTTTTGAGATAAACGCCCTCTCGGCACACCGTACTCCTTCCGAGGTTGAGAAGTTTGCGCGTGGTGCGGCAGGCCGAGGAATAAAGGTCATTATCGCCGGGGCAGGCATGGCCGCTCATCTCCCGGGTGTGATAGCAGCGATGACGCCTGTGCCGGTCATAGGGGTGCCTGTCAAGGCATCGCTTGACGGCATGGACTCCCTGCTGGCAATAGTGCAGATGCCTCCGGGGATACCTGTTGCCACTGTCGCCATCGACGGAGCACTGAATGCAGGCATACTGGCGGCTCAGATGATAGCTACGGGTGATCCGGCCGTCATGGAGAAGCTGATCGCCTACAAGGAGAGTCTCAAGCAGAAGATCGTGAAAGCGAATGAGGAGCTGGGTGCCGCGCGTTACAAATTCAGGACGAATTAGGATTCATTCGGCAGTCTTCAATCGGCAGTCGGCATTAGTGGATTGACTGAAGGCAGCAGGCAATAGGCAATTGCCTACTGCCTAAAATGAAATCCGCACCTGCCCCTTAAGCTCATGCTTCAACCCTGTTGCGGGATCTGGTCCGGACTCGGTAAAAGCATATTTCAACCTTGCTTCCACCCGCCCTGCAGGCTTCCACGACAGCATTATGAATGTGCGGGTCATCTCGCCATAGAACGCCGGCACACTGAATGAAGAGAGCAGGTCATTCTCCCAGGCATAGAGGCGGCTGTCCCATCCATCCGAAGAGCAGAGGGCATACCTGAACCAGATCCTCACAGGAACGCTGCGAAGTGAGTATGAGAAATCCTGGCAGAGCAGATACCCCTTCTCTCCCGAAGGAGAAATGAAGGTCGCTGAGGCCCTTGTGGTGAGCTGCAGTCCTGCAGCCGGTTTACAGGTGAGTGCAAAGGAGATCTGTTGCCTGGTGTGTGTCACGGACGAGGGTGCGCCTCTCTCAGTTGCAGCATCATATTCCCTCGATGAAGATGTATATGCTAATCTCAGTGCAAGGTCATCACGCGGCTGATATTCGCCTCTGAGTTCAATCCTGCTGCCATATGATGGCGCAGAGGAGCGGTACCGCAGCCAGGGGATACGGTAATGATCAGCCGCTGCCGTGACAAACAGATGCCTGGCGGCCTCCAGATGAACCGATGCTGCCAGTCCTGTCTCGTTACCTGGTCCCGATCCGGCCCTGAAGGCGCCTGAGTGAAAGGCATGGTACTCTGGTGTGAAGTGCCTCGCAAGGATATTGAATGTAACCCTCCCCGTCGGTTTTGCCCGTACTCCTGCCGTTGCCGCCCAAGACCCGGGGAGACTCAGCGCCGCCTCTGTAAAGAACAGCACCGGCCCGGTACCAGCCTTGAAATCGACGGCCATATTCCAGAGCCGGCTGCCCTCAAAGTCATGAATGTTCTCCGGATCGCTCCTGTCAGGCCGGAGAGGCAGGGAGAACCATGTTGCCGAGGCGGTCACCCCTCCCCTGATCTTATCCGCCCCCGCCGAAAGATGAAAGCCGGTGACGGACTCAGTCAGGCTGTTGTGCGCCCCGAGCTGCGATTCACTGACATGAAGGCCACCGCTGACAAGGTTGCTCACCCCGGTGGCGGTGCTATCTTCATCACAGACTAACCGGGCGTCGATCATATTTGTTGAAGCGAAGAGGACTGCACCTGTTTTCACGCCGCCCATCATGATGCTGACGCCGCGAAAGAATCTGTTCTCTTCAGTAGATGTGTAGGGAACTGCGGAGCTTCTGCCTGACATGAACGACGGCGAGCTGAGCCATGACCCCATCCACCTGCTGCCACTGAAGACCAATCCTTCACCTGTCCTCATGGCATAATCCCCGACAATGACCCTTTCTATCAATCCATTACCTTGATATTCAAGATATCCCGAGAGAAAATCGGTACCGGGAGCATGATCGAAGGTGAACGGTTCACCCGGGTCATTCTCAGCAGTCAGGCCGAATCCGAAACGACCGTGTTCATGTTTTATCTTAAATAGTGACCGCACCCCTTCAGTTTCACCTTCTCCGGAGATGAAGCGGGTGGAGGCCGTCAGTGTCAACAGTGTGCGGCCATAGCTTTTGCCGGCGGTCTCCTGGGAGGGCTGCAGAGATATACAGGGCGCCATCAGCATAACCGTATTACGGTCAAAGGCAGGGAGGAGGGCCAGCTCATAAAGGGTTACCACATTGCCATTCCTTCTGACATGATCGGCGAGAACCATAACCTGGAACTCCGTCAGAAAGAAGAGCCGTGATATCTCCTTCACATCGCCGCTGTTGATATTTACGGGAGACGCCTTCAGCTCATCGAGCTCCTCCAGGAGAGTGGCGTGATCAGTGTC
Source organism: uncultured Rikenellaceae bacterium (assembly GCA_963802145.1). GTDB lineage: Bacteria > Bacteroidota > Bacteroidia > Bacteroidales > VadinHA17 > SR-FBR-E99. Next base: position 209,605 of record CAWDHN010000012.1, on the reverse strand, counting down.
GTCCGAAAGAGCCAGTATCTCCTCCACAGACTCCCTGACAGCCTGGTTTTCTTCCTGGCAGCACAGGGGACATGGCAGGAGTGCCATGATTAAGAGTACAACAGCGGATCCTCGGAGGATTATTTTATTGTCCATACAGTCATGTAAATAAGTACCCGGAAGGCCTTGCATCAATCTTATCGTTCATATTGCGGTGACCTATGGCACATTGCCGGCTCCCGTAATGATTCCGGTGGCCTGACTTATTTAATATTGGGCATATTGGTACCCTCGGAGTTATCTGATTGTCCATATAAGTGATACGGAAGATGTCACGCCTGTCACGCTGTTTATCAGGAACCCTGCATCGGTCTGCAGTGAACCTGTCCGGAAACCGATGCCGAATGCAAAGGCCGATGGCGAACTCATATATCCTGACCGCAACACCAGCCTGTCAAGAACATCCCAGCTTAGTCCGCACTGAACGGAGAGTGGTTCATCAGTCACCTTCGAGACGCCGGCAGCGAGCAGAAAATCGTCAGACTGACTCCACTGCAAACCGGCTTCAATTGAGGAAGGTAGAGTATTCAGCGGCGAAAGGGGATTAAAAAGATGCAGTCCGAGGGTCAGGGAGGGGGTAAGAAGAGAGGTCATCCCCGCTTCGAACGTCACATTATACACATCCCGGTATTCTCCAACGCCATGTTCCGAGATATAATCGACCTGGAGACCCAGGGCGATGCCGTCAGTGATCTTCACGGCGCTGCCCAGCCCGGTGAACAGCCGGTAGTAGTCACCGTTGCCGTAATGAGTTGCCACAAGGCCGAGGGGTGCAGGTTTAATGGCTAAGACAGCGCTCACTGCCTTTGATGACAGGGCAGGCAGCATGAAGCGGTTTTCAATGGCAGCGGAGAAGCTTGTGGCTGAGGCGGCAGTCAGCAGCGCCGGGTTGTGAAAACAGTTCCAGTGCCCGGGAGTGGCCGTCACGGAGAAAGCCATCCCCATGGCATCAGCACCGTGGGGCACATATAACGGTTCACCTGCCCGCAGGAGGGGAACAGTAATTAAAAACAGAAATAACACCGCATTCCACCGCAGCATCATAACGAGACACAATTACTGTCTCAAATTTATGACAGGAAGGCGAGAAAGTCAAGGGGAAAGTGAAAAAAAAGTCGGCAGTCGAACCAGTCGGCAGTCGGCAATCGGCAGCCGGCAGTCGGCAGTCAGCAGTCGTAAATCATTGATTGACTGAAGACTGTGGACTGAAGACTGGCTAAGACTGGACTCTCGCTCTTACGCCTTAATATCCTTGATATTCAGCTGCACCGAGGATTTGCCCCTGAAGTCATTCATCTCCACGGAGTAGGCGATGTCAACCACGCCTCCGTTCTCCCTGAAGAGCTCCGTCATGTCAGCCTGTCCGAAGGCTATGGCGCCTATCGGTTCAGCGTTCTGCCGTGCGAAGCTCAGCTTGAGGTGCATCCCGTTGTTGCCCACAGGCTGGCAGGCCAGTGTCTTGACTCTGCGCGAGACAAACACCGGGGCCACATTATCCGGTCCGAAGGGCTGGAACCGTTCGAGGTTCCTGAAGAGCTCCGGAGTCACATCTTCGAGCGCTATCTCCTCATCCACGTTTATTGAGGGTACCAGATGCTCGTCTTTTATCGTCTCGCTGACGAACTTTTCGAAACGGGCCCGGAAAGAGGGCAGGTTCTCCTGCTTCATGGTCAGTCCGGCGGCGAACATGTGTCCCCCGAAGCTCTCCAGCAGGTCAGAGCATGACTCTATGGCCTGGTACAGGTCGTAACCCGGCACGCTGCGCGCAGAACCGGTGGCAAACCCGTCTTTTGATTCGGTGAGGATCACTGTCGGCCTGTAGTAGGTCTCTATGAGGCGGGAGGCTACAATACCTATCACTCCCTTGTGCCATCCCTGACGGAACAGCACTGTCGTGCGGGCGTTACCCATCCTGGCATCGTCACTCACCATCCGGCGGGCTTCGGAGGTAATCTCGCTGTCCTTCTTCCTGCGGTCATCATTGCTGCGGTCTATTGCGTCACAGATGATAAATGCCTCATTCGGGTTCTGTGACACCAGCAGTTCCACAGCCTTGCTCCCCGACTCCATCCGTCCGGCAGCATTGATCCGCGGACCGATCCGGAACACTACATCCTCGATGGCAAGTGGCATCCTTATCTTAGCCTTCTCAATGATCTTCTGGAAGCCGAGGCGTGGAGCATTGTTCAGCTGCTGCAGGCCAAAATAGGCCAGTATCCTGTTCTCCCCGGTCATCGGAACGATGTCTGATCCTATGCTTACAGCCACAAGGTCAAGATAAGGTATGATCTTTTCAAACGGGATGTTCTGGACCCGGCAGATAGCCTGCATCAGCTTGAATCCCACACCACAGCCTGACAGCTCCTTGTAGGGATAGGTGCAACCCGGCTGTTTGGGATCAAGCACCGCCGTTGCATCCGGTATCTCGTCGCCCGGCAGGTGGTGATCGCAGATGATGATATCTATTCCCTTTGAGCGGGCGTACTTAACCCTGTCAACAGACTTGATGCCGCAGTCGAGCGCAATGATAAGGCGGCAGTTTCCTTCCGCAGCATAGTCAATGCCCTTGAGTGATAGCCCATAGCCCTCGTGATACCTGTCGGGTATATAATAATCAAGGCTGGAATGTCTTTCCCGCAGGAAGGCATAAAGCAGGGCCACCGATGTGGTCCCGTCGACGTCATAGTCACCGTAAACAAGAATCTTTTCGTTGCGCGCAATGGCCGTACTGATCCGGTCTACCGCCCTGTTCATGTCCTTCATCAGGAAGGGGTCATGGAGCGAGCTCAGTGAAGGGTTGAAAAACTCCTCAGCCTGTTTCTTTGTTGTGATGCCGCGCTGTACCATCAGGCTGGCGATAGCGGCAGGCACCGCCATCTCTGTCGCCAGGGTCGTGGCGACATGTTCGTCGCCCCTCTCTTTCAAGAGCCACCTTTTTTCCATTATATGTTATTTTAATAATATTCATATCCGAAGACCTCCCTCATTGTGTTACGCAGATCATTCTTCACAACATCCATATCAGTCCTTTTACCCGCCTCTTTTTCGATGCTTGTCACACCTTTATCGGTGAAGCCGCACGGGTTGATATGGTTGAAATATGAGAGGTCAGTGCTGACGTTAAGGGCAAAGCCGTGCATTGTCACAAACCTTGATGCCCTCACGCCTATTGCACATATCTTTCTTGCACGGCTGCTTTCAGGGTCTATCCAGACGCCCGTTGCACCCTTCATGCGTTCTCCCCTGATACCGAAACGGGAGATGCACCTGATAATTGCTTCTTCAAGCAGATGTATGTATTCACGCAGCCCTATCCCCATCCCTTCAAGGTCGAAGATCGGGTATCCTACCAGCTGGCCGGGACCGTGGTAGGTAATGTCTCCTCCCCTGTCAATCCGGTAAAACGAGGCGTCACGTGCCTGCAGTTGTATATAGTCGAGGAGAAGATTCTGCTCTGATCCGCTCTTGCCCAGGGTATATACATGATTATGTTCAACGAAGATGAGACGGTCCGCTGTTTTGTTCCCGTCAGGCGAGCCATTACCCTTCTCAGCCACCTTGGCATTGAAGAACAGATCCTGATAGTCCCATGTCTCCTTGTAGTCTTTGCGGCCGAGATCATCAAAGATGACTCTGGCACTGTTCTGAGGTGACGAGGCCGGCGCTACCCGTTCTGCGCTTCCCTCTCCCTTACCTGTCCTGATGTGCTTCTCTGCATGGAATGAACTGCGCACCAAAGGAGAGCTCTCCACAAATTCAAATCCTTTCTCCAGTCCCCTTAACCTGTACTCCTCAAACTTATCTGGCGTAACATATTCAACAACAGGAATATGCGCAAGACTGGGGGCAAGATACTGTCCAATCGTCACAATTCTGCAACCGGTTGCATAGATGTCATCCAGGGCCTCTGACACCTCCTCTTCAGTCTCTCCCAGGCCAAGCATCAGTCCTGACTTTGCCCTCATGCCCCGTGCCGCAATATGCCTAAGCACGGAGAGGCTTACCTCGTACTTTGCCACTGACCTTATAAGGGGAGTCAGCCTCCTGACAGTCTCGATATTATGCGAGATAACATCGGGGGCTTCATCAATGACCCTGTCAATGTCCCTGATATTTCCTCTGAAGTCCGGTATGAGTGTCTCTATTGTCACTCCCGGGTTCATCTCCTTTATCTTCCTTATGGTTTCAGCCCAGTGTCCGGCACCGCCGTCAGTAAGGTCGTCGCGGTCAACCGAGGTGATCACGCAGTGCTTCAGCTTCATCGTCTTAACAGCCCGTGCGACCCTCTCCGGCTCTCCCGTGTCGGGAGGCAAGGGCTTGCCGCTCTTTGTGCCGCAAAACCTGCATGAACGGGTGCAAATGTCTCCGAGTATCATCAGGGTGGCAGTCCCTGCATTCCAGCATTCACCGATATTGGGACAGTTGCCGGAAGTGCATATGGTATGGAGGCGGTTATCCTCTACAAGGCTTTTAACCAGGGTGTAGCTCTCCCCGCTTGCCCGCTCCATCCTGAGCCATGATGGAAGTCTCCTCCTGCCTGACATACCCTTTGTTCCGCTGAAATGAAATAATATGCAAATGTATATAATAAAAGGCAAAGGGTGTGGCTGAATTTGCTCTTCCGAAGGGATGAAAGTGTATCTTTGAACGATATAATTTGCTGGCACTTCAATGGTAAAAAAGCGGGTAACAGTTATGACGGACGCAACATGGGAAAATGCCTCTGTTGCCTTCTGCCCATGGCATTCAGGCCTGCAGCAGGTAATCGGGCAATTACTGACCCTGACAACTTACTCCGATCCAGCTGGAAGAGATGTTAAAATTTAAATATCACAAATAAATGGAGACAGTTTATCTGAACGGACAATTCATTCCCAAAGATCAGGCTACTATCAGTCCTGACGACAGGGGCTTTCTTTTCGGTGACAGTATTTATGAGGTGACCAGGTGGTACGGGGGTTACTTTCTGGATCTTCCCGGGCATGCCGACCGGCTGAGGAGAAGCCTGCAGGAGACAAGAATAGTATGGGACGATGCCGGCAAATTTGAGGAGATATCAAAAGAGATGATAGACCGTAATAACCTTGGCGGAGATTGCGCAATTGTCTATTTCCAGGTGACACGCGGAGCAGCTCCGCGAACCCATGCATTCCCAAAACCTCCTGTCAGACCTACTGTTTACGGCTACGCCCGACGCCACAGCATTGATACGCTGGCATGTGAACGCGGGGTGGGATTGTGGCTTGTCCCCGATCCCAGGTGGAACAGGTGCGACATCAAGACGACTGCCCTGCTTCCCAATATACTGCCTTACCAGGAGGCGCATGACAAAGGTTTTTCCGAGGTATGCTTTGTCCGTAACGGGTTTGTCACCGAGGGAGCCCATTCCAATATTTTTTTCGTCAGGGATGAGACACTCTACACTTACCCGGATTCCAATGATATCCTTTCGGGGATTACAAGGAAGATTATCATTGACCTTGCTGCGGCGAACAATATTCCTATTGTCATGGAGCCTGTCGCCTCAGATATGATCCCTTATATGCACGAAGCCTTTATCAGCAACACCACCGGTGAGATTGTGCCTGTGCTGAAGATCACCGATCAGGTCATCGGGAATGGCACCTCAGGACCGGTAACGAGAAATATCCAGCAACTGTTCCGTAACCGGGTACAGGCAGAGAATCCAATTCGTTAATATATTTGCACAAATTTCAGAATATGACCACTTCCCACCTCAGCGAACAGGAACAGGTTCGCAGACAATCGCTTGACGAGATACGCAAGCTTGGCATCGACCCTTACCCGGCAGAGATGTACCCGGTTAATGTTTCAGCCGCGGAGATCCTTGCCGGATTCAGTGACGACGAGAATAAATTCCCGGAGGTATGCCTGGCAGGCCGTATCATGAGCCGCCGGATAATGGGCAACGCCTCTTTCGCTGAGCTGATGGACTCATCAGGGCGCATTCAGATATATGTGCGGCGCGATGACCTGTGCCCCGGAGAGGATAAGACCTTATACAATACGCTCTTTAAGAAACTTCTTGATATAGGTGATATAATAGGTGTCAGGGGATTTGCCTTCAGAACTCAGATGGGAGAGATAACTGTTCATGTGAAGGAGCTGACACTGCTGAGCAAATCATTGCGCCCCCTGCCCATCGTCAAGGAGAAGGACGGCGTGTTGTATGATGCCGTCACCGACCCGGAGATGCGGTATCGTCAGCGGTATGTCGACCTGATCATCAATCCTGAGGTGAGGGAGGTCTTCCGCAAGCGCACACAGATAATGAAGTCGATGCGCGAGCTGTTTGACGGCAACGGGTATCTCGAGGTCGAGACGCCTATACTTCAGGCTATTCCCGGCGGCGCTGCCGCAAGGCCTTTCAAAACCCATCATAATGCTCTTGATATCCCCCTTTACCTCAGGATTGCAGACGAATTGTATCTGAAAAAACTGATCGTGGGAGGGTATGACGGAGTGTATGAGTTTTCCAAGGACTTCCGGAACGAGGGGATGGACCGCACGCACAATCCGGAGTTCACCGTGATGGAAATATATGTAGCCTATAAAGACTACAACTGGATGATGGACTTTACCGAAAAGATCCTCGAGAAGGTGGCAATGGACCTTCATGGAACTACAAAAGTGCCGCTCGGGGAACATATAATAGATTTCAAACCGCCCTATCGCCGGCTCTCCATGACCGATGCCATCAGGGAATATGCCGGCATTGACATCTCGGAAATGAGTGAGGATGATCTCAGGAAGGAGTGCGACAGGCTCGGCATCGGACACTCACCGTCAATGGGTAAGGGGAAGCTGATAGACCAGATTTTCGGGGAAAAGTGCGAGCATCATTTCGTGCAGCCGACATTCATTATAGACTACCCTCAGGAGACCTCTCCGCTGACCAAAAAGCACCGTGACAAGGCAGGTCTTACCGAGCGGTTTGAGCTGATGGTCAATGGCAAGGAGCTGGCCAACGCCTATTCGGAGCTGAATGACCCTGTTGATCAGCTCGAGCGGTTCCAGGAACAGCTCCGTCTGTCGGAGAAGGGTGATGATGAGGCTATGTTCATTGACATGGATTTCGTCAGGGCGCTGGAGTACGGCATGCCTCCCACCTCAGGCATGGGGATGGGTATCGACAGGCTGACGATGTTCATGACCAACCAGCCATCGATACAGGATGTCCTCTTCTTCCCTCAGATGAGGCCGGAGGTATAGGCAGTCGTCGGTCTTAATCAGTCGGCAGTCACCAATCGGCAGTTTGATGCTCCGACGAAGGAGGAGAATCAATCCCGCACACGGAGTGTCGGGACGGCAGTCAAAATCAGTCGGCAATGGGCAGTCGGCAGTCGGCAGTCTTATATTATTGATTCACTGAAGACTGAAAGGAAGATGCAATACACCAAGTAGCCATTTTGCAGGGATAACAATATGAATTTGGATAGAGACAGCACGAAAGAACTGACGCGGTTATTGAAGCCTCTTGCTTCTCCGGTTAAGATCCAGGATTTTCTGGATTCAATTCCTTACAATACCACCAATCGGACCCTGTCGCCTTTGCTTGTGCTGAGGGAGAAGATGGCCCACTGTATGGATGGCGGACTTCTCGCTGCCTCAGCCCTCCGCCGGCTGGGATACCCTCCCCTGATAGTCGACCTGACAGCCGAGAATGATGATGACCATATCATTGCTGTTTTTCGTGAAGGCAACCACTGGGGCGCCATCGCCAAATCAAACACTACGGTGCTGCGGTTCCGTGAACCGGTATACCGTTCCCTGCGTGAGCTGGCGATGTCATACTTCGAGATGTACTATAATCTGAATGGCCATAAAACTCTCCGAAGCTATTCGCGCACGATGGACCTGTCACGCTTTGATGGACGCAACTGGGAAACTACTGACGAAGACCTTGAATTCATAGGAGATTACACCTATACGGTACGCCACTATCCACTGCTTACCAAAAGGCAGATCAGGTCCCTTAACAGCGTCCCGAAATATCTTTATGATGCCGGCTTCTCCGGCGCTGACATTGACGGCCTCTTCAAGCCTGTCTGAATCGGCAGTCAGAATCAGTCGGCAGTCAGCAATCGGCAGTAAGCAGTCGTAACTTATTGGTTGACTGAGGACTGAGGACTGAAGACTGAAGACTGCCGACTGATCTATCCCCTGGCATTCAGCTCCCGCTCCAGTCGCTCGCGTTCTGCTTCAAACCCTGGTTTGCCGAGGAGGGCGAACATGTTCTTCTTGTATGATTCGACTCCCGGCTGGTCGAAGGGATTTACGCCCAGAGTGTATCCGCTGACTGCGCAGGCCAGTTCAAAGAAATACATCAGCTGTCCCAGGTTGTACTCATCAATCTTCGGGATACTTATGGTGATTACAGGTACCCCCCCCTCCATATGGGCAATACGCGTTCCGGCCTCGGCCTTGTGGTTTACTTCTGACAGGCTTTTGCCGGCAATGAACCCGATCCCGTCAGAGTCGTCATCTGCGCCAGGCACCAGAAGCGTGTGGTGCGGTCCGGCAACATGAATGACGGTCTCGAACAGCTTGCGCTCTCCCTGCTGGATGTACTGACCCATTGAGTGCAGGTCTGTCGTGAAGCTGACAGATGCAGGGAAAATGCCCTTGCTTTCCTTCCCCTCACTCTCACCGTAGAGCTGCTTCCACCACTCCGCCAGGTAAACGAGCGAAGGCTCATAGCTGATTAATATTTCGGTAGTATATCCGTTGTGATAAAGCGTGTTCCGTGCGGCCGCATAGGCAATGGCAATATTTGAATCGGTGTCGTTCCCCTCGCGTATCGAGTGAGCCATGTCTCTCATGCCTTCAACAAAAGCATCAATGTCATATCCGGCCAGTGCCAGCGGCAACAGCCCGACAGGGGTCAGAACCGAATAGCGTCCCCCTACATCGTCAGGTATAACAAAGGTCTCATAACCTTGCCTGGTAGCAAGATTCTTGAGTGCGCCGCGCTGGCCGTCGGTGATGGCGACAATATGAGATTTCATCCCTTTCTCTCCGATCTTGTTCTTTAAATGATCGCGAAGAACACGGAAGGCAATGGCCGGTTCAGTTGTGGTACCGCTCTTGGAGATGACAACAATATTGTAAAGTGTGGTATCCAGAAATCTGAGCAGTGCGGCATGGTAATCCTCACTGAGCGTGTGCCCTGCAAAAACGAGGGTATGTTCCTGTCTCCCGAAGGGATCCATAAGTGCTTCAGTCAGTGCCTTTGCTCCGAGATACGAGCCTCCTATCCCCACGACGACCGTCACCGGGGCCTGAATGCGCAGTCGCGCCGCGCATGATTTTATTCCCTGCGTCTGCGATACGGTCTTATCCGGAAGATGCAGCCAGCCCGTGAATTCGCTTCCCCGGCCCTTACCCTCCCTGAGAACCATGAGGTTGGCCTTTGCACTTTTCAGATTGGGGGTCAGTTCATTCGTGTTGACGAATGATTCAATGCCTCTGATTGTGACGGAGATTTTATTTTTCATGTCTATTTTAGTTTTTTTGAAAGACTTTTCATTTCGTGGACGGGGTTCGCAGTTGTGTAAAGAATTCTGTATACCGTCTCTGCGATGGGTATATCAGCCTTAAGTTTTTCATTCACCTCATGAATACAGGACGATGCAAAGTACCCTTCAGCCACCTGGTTCATCTCCATAAGTGCGTTCTTTACACTATAACCTTTGCCGATCATAAAGCCCAGATTTCTGTTTCGGCTGAACTGGGAATATCCTGTCACAAGAAGGTCTCCGAGATAGGGAGATTCGGTGATTTCACGCTTCAACGGTGATATTGTATTCACAAATCTGCTCATCTCGCCTGCGGCATTGGCCAGAAGCACTGCGATGAAGTTGTCGCCGTATGCCAGACCGCTGGCAATGCCTGCAGCAATGGCATAGATATTCTTCATCACCGCCGCATATTCCGTTCCGATAAAATCTTCTGAGATTAAAGTCCTGATCCACCTGTTTGAGAAGAGCGATGCCACCACTGCTGCCCTTTCGCTGTCACGGGAGGCAAAAGTAAGATAGGTTAGTTTCTCCGCGGATACCTCCTCGGCATGACTTGGCCCTGTAATGATTACAATTTTCTCCTCCGCAATCCGGTACCTCCTGATCAGATATTCACCTGTAACGCAATTGTCGACAGGAATGATTCCCTTAATGCCTGAACAAACGGTTTTTCCTTCCAGGTCATCATCTTCCAGGCCCTCCAGGGCGGCTTTCAGATAGGCGGCAGGGGTGACCAGGATAATGACCTCTGATGATTTTACGGCTGAACGGATATTGTCTGACGGGTTGATCAGTGCCTGATCAAACTCGATTGTTGAAAGATAGAGTGGGTTCCTTCCGTACCGTCTCACATGCCTGTATATATCAGGCCTGTCAATATACCATGTAACACGGTGACCGTTGGCGGTGAGCACCATTGCCATTGCAGTTGCCCAGCTTCCTGATCCCACTATAGTGACATCAGAATTGGCCGATCCGTCTTTATTCAGTTCCGCAAAGGCTGTTCCCGGCATTTATAAATCTTTTGTCAAAGATATGAAATGGCCGGCAATTTCCAGTCCTCAGTCTTCAGTCCTCAGTCTTCAGTCAATCAATAAGTTACGACTGCCGACTGAAAGATCACGCCAGCTTGTGCTTCTTAACAAACTCGTCGATCACCTCCTCGAGGTTGGGGCTGCCAATCTCCTGCAGGTCATACCATACCCTGGTTGATGGCCTCTTGATATTGATGATGCGGTTGAGGTCAATGGGTGTTCCAATGACAACGGAATCGCAATCGGTGTTATTGATCGTCGTCTCAAGATCCTTAAGCTGCTGATCGCCGTAACCCATTGCAGGCAGGAGTGTACCGATGTTCGGATACTTCTCGAATGTCTCGGTGAGCCTGCCTACGGTAAATGGTCTCGGGTCAACCAGTTCGGAGGCTCCGAACTTGCGTGCGGCGACCACTCCCGCTCCGATCTTCATCTCACCGTGGGTGAGTGTAGGACCATCCTCGACAACCAGGACGCGTTTGCCCTTGATTTTTGATGGATCATCAACCCTGATGGGTGAGGCTCCGTCTACTACTATGGCCTTCGGTGCCACCTTCTCGATGCTCTCGCGAACCGTCTGTATGTCGCCGGGAGCGGCGCTGTCCATCTTGTTGATGACCACCACGTCAGCAATCCGCAGGGTCACCTCCCCCGGATAATATTTCAGTTCATGGCCTGCACGGTGGGGGTCAGTGACGGTGATCATCAGGTCAGGATTATAGAAGGGGAAGTCGTTGTTGCCACCATCCCAGAGGATGACATCGCAACCGGCGGGATCATTCTCCGCAGCGCGAAGGATGGCTTCGTAATCAACTCCGGCATAGATAACGTTACCTCTCACTACATGAGGTTCATACTCCTCCATCTCCTCAACGGTGCACTTGTGCTTCTCGAGGTCTGCCACCACAGCGAAACGCTGAACCTTCTGCTCAACGAGATTGCCGTACGGCATCGGGTGACGCACTGCCACCACTTTCAGACCTTTTTTCATCAGCAGCTCAACAACCCTGCGTGATGTCTGACTCTTGCCGCACCCGGTACGGATAGCGCCAACGGCTATCACAGGCTTGACACTCTTTACCATGGTCTCCTTCCATCCCAGGAGGATGAAGTTGGCTCCTGCCGCATTGACAACAGCACTCATTGACATAACCCACTGATAGGTTACATCACTGTAAGAAAAGACACAGTCATCAACCTTAAACTCTTTTATCAGGAGAGGCAGATCATTCTCGGTGTAGATAGGTATACCGCCGGGATACAGCTTTCCTGCCAGCTCGGCCGGATACTTTCTTCCATCAATATCCGGAATCTGCGCTGCAGTGAATGCCACAACATTATATAGTTCATTATCCCGGAAATAGGTATTGAAGTTGTGGAAATCCCTGCCAGCGGCTCCAATAATGATAACATTCCTTTTTAACATAAAACCTCCTAGTTAAATATTTGTTATTTTTTTAATTATGTCTGTCTCCTATGCCAACCGTATCCCGCAAATTTATAATTTGTAACTGAATCCGGAAGTGATATTAGTCAGTTTAAGGTAATCTTTATTGAGCTCATAATATTTTGATAATATGCAAGTTAATAAATTATATGGTTTTGTTGAATAAATTATTGTTTAATATTTTAGACCACAGCATATTGGCAGAATCTTTGCAGTAACATTTGGCGGATGAATGTCCTGGCACATATATATCTCTCAGGCGACTCGGATAATATCATTATTGGGAATTATATCGGCGATTATGTAAAGGGGCGTGATTATCTGAAATATCCGGAGGGGATCCGCAAGGGCATTATCATTCACCGTCACATAGATGCCTTCACCGACAGGCATCCTGTGGTTCACCGCAGCAAGCTTCATTTCACGGGCAGATACCGGAAATATGCCGGTGTCATTACTGACATTCTCTATGACCACTACCTCACCCGCGAATGGGACCTCTTCTCGAGGCGTCCGCTGGAGAGTGTGACCTACAACTTTTACAGGGCCATGGTCAACAACTTCGAGATCCTGCCTGAGAACGTGCGTGAAAAGATGCCCTTCTTCATTATCGACAACTGGCTTGAGACCTATCAGACCCGGAGCGGCATCAAGAGGGTCCTTAAGACCATGAGTACGGTGACTTCACTGCCCAAAGAGACGAGGTGGGCCATGAGGGTATGGAAGAAACAGTATTATTCCATTGAAGAGGATTTCATGGAGTTCTTCCCCCAGCTCATCAATTATGTGGAAACGGAATTCGGGATAGTCCTCTCTCCGGGCATCAGGGTACCGTTCTGATCATCCCAGGTATTCTGACCTGCCGGCATCAAGCCTCAGGAAAACGAATAGCAGTATGGTGAAGCCCCAGAGCGAACTTCCTCCGTAGCTGAAGAAAGGCAGAGGGATGCCGATAACCGGCATGACGCCAATGGTCATGCCTATGTTGACAAAAACGTGAACAAGGAAGAGTCCGAAGACACCATATCCGTAGGCCCTGATAAAGGTTGTCCGCTGTCGTTCAGCCAGGACAAGCAGCCTTAACAGCAGCCAGACAAACAACCCGATTACAACCACCGATCCCAGGAACCCCCACTCCTCACCTACCGTACAGAAGATAAAGTCGGTGCTCTGTTCGGGCACAAACTTGAACTTTGTCTGGGTGCCGTTCAGATAACCTTTACCGGCGAACCCGCCGGAACCGATCGAGATAAGTGACTGGTTCAGGTTATAGCCTTCCCCGAACGGGTCCGTCTCCATTCCCAGCATGATGTTTATCCTTGTTTGCTGGTGCGGCTGCAGAATGTTGTGGAATGCATAGTCAACCGTAAAAAGGTAGAGTATCCCGCTGATAAGAAAAGCATAGATGATTGCCGGCATTTTCAGCTTCATCCTGTATATAAACCATAGAAAAACAACGCCTGCCATCACGACGGCCGCGACGATGATCCCGGCAATTCCTATGTCGAGGAGGTAAGTGACCCGCAAGAAAAGCAATGCCGCCCGAGACAGCCAGTATGCCGGTCGCCTTAAGGGTGAGCATTGAACCCGAGGTCACAGCCAGGGCCACTATCGCCATAACGATCAGACCTATTGACACCGGCACGTTGCCAAGCATGAGGGTCAGAAGGAACAGGGCCGCTGCCAGAACGGCTGATATAAATACATAGATACTCATCCCCTCGCGGTAAAGAACGATGAAAAAGGCGAAGTAGGTGATGACCGATCCCATATCCGGCTGAATTGCTATAAGCACCACGGGAGCCATAATAATGGCCGTGGCGGGCCCCATGACCCGGTAGCCTGACGACTGCCTCTGGGAGTTGAGATACGAGGCCAGGGCAAGGCCTGTGGCAAACTTGGTAAACTCAGAAGGCTGCAGACCAAACGGGCCAAAATCAAACCAGGCCCTTGCGCCGTTGATCTCCTTGCCAAAGATAAGTACCATGATGAGAAGGAAGATGAAGAAGCCGTAGATGAACCATGCAAAGAAGAACCACAGCTTGTTGTCGGTGACAAGGACAAGGACGGCGAGAACCAGTGCGGCAAGGATAAACGTCAGTTGCTTGCCATACCTCTGTGACAGGTCGAATATGCTTGTATGCTGCTCATTGTAGACGGCGGCATATATGTTCAGCCAGCCCATGATCATCATCACCAGCCACAGGATCACCGTGACCCAGTCGAGTCTTCCCAGTATGTTGCTACTCTTTTGCATCAGGCTTGATTACCAGCTTCAGGACATAATCCTCAAGATACTTTCTCTTTACTTCCCCTGTCAGATACTCCTCTATTATAAGGCTGGCGATAGGTGCGGCGAATGTCGAGCCAAACCCCGCATTCTCAACGTAGACCGCAATGGCAATCTGAGGATTGTCCTTCGGAGCAAATGCCACGAATATTGAGTGGTCCTTCCCGTGCGGGTTCTGTGCCGTTCCTGTCTTGCCGCAAATGATTATACTGTCGAGACGGGCACCCCGGGCCGTTGAACCGGGTCCGCCGTTGACGGCGCCTTCCATCCCTTCGATGACAGGCTCGAAGTTGGCGGGTGAGATTCCGGTTATGTACTTCTGGGTGTAAAGAGGTGCGGGTGTGCCATCATCACCTATCTTTTTCACCACATGAGGGATATAGAATGACCCCCTGTTGGCGATTACGGCAGCCATATTCGCCATCTGAAGCGGGGTAGCGCCTATCTCTCCCTGGCCAATGGCCAGTGATATGACTGTCAGCGCCTTCCATCGATCCTTGCCGTAATACCTGTCATAGTATGACCGTGTAGGGATGTTGCCTGAAAGCTCGTTGGAAAGGTCAATGCCCAGCTTATTGCCGAAACCGAAGGCTACGAGGTATTGTCTCCAGTGATCAAAAGCCTCTCCGATAAGGGGATACTCCTTGTTCTCCAGGATACTCCTGAATGCATTGCAGAACCAGGCGTTGCATGACTGTGCCACCGCCTGTGGCAGGTTGAGCGGCGAGCTGTGTGAGTGGCACCCTACGGTCAGTGAGCCTGCATGATACCCCATGCTGCAACCGAAGAGCGATGTTGGACGGATCACATTCTCCTGCAGTCCGATAAGGCCGTTCATGATCTTGAACGTTGATCCGGGAGGATAAGAGGCCATCAGTGCCCGGTCAAAGAGAGGCTTGACGGTGTCAGCCTGCAGCATTGCAAAGTTTGCCGACCGGACTCTGCCGACAAGCAGCTCCGGGTCATAGGAGGGCGATGATACCAGCGCCAGAATTTCTCCGGTGGCAGGCTCGATGGCAACGATCGATCCTGTCTTGTTGCGCATCAGCTTCTCCCCGTACTCCTGCAGGTTGAGGTCAATGGTAGACCAGAGGTTCGTACCCGGTACCGCCACAGTATCATATCGTCCGTCAGCATAGGAGCCCTTGATGTTGTTGTGGACATCGACCAGGAAGATATTGACACCCTTCCTGCCCCTTAGCTGCTCCTCATAGGATTTCTCTATGCCGCTGATGCCAATGTAGTCACCTGACCTGTAATACCTGTCACGTGCAATAAGCTTGTTGTCGACCTCACCCACATAACCGAGCATGTGAGATGCCACCGGACGGGTGTATTTCCTCAGTGTACGGGCCTGAACGTAGTAGCCCGGAAACCTGTAGAGCTCTTCCTGCAAAAGGGCATAGGTCTCTGATGAGATCATCTTCATGAATACTGATGGCGCGCGGCGCGAATAGGAGACGGCAGTCTTCATGCGGCTCCTGAAATCCTCCATGGTTATCCCCAGTATCTGGTTGAACCTTGCCGTATCAAAACTACTCGTCTGCACCGGTATAACAAGCAGGTCATAAGCTGCCTGGTTATAGACTATCAGCTCACCGTTCCGGTCATAGATCAGTCCGCGTGCCGGATATTGCGTGACAGGCCTGAGTGCGTTGTTTGCCGCTGAGACACGGTAGGTCTTGTTAACAATCTGGATATAGAATAGCCGGGCTACCAGGATGAGGGCAGCGATCAGCACCATCGCCATCACCAGGTACTTTCTGTTTGCGTAACGGTCCTTCATGACTGCCTCCTCATCTGCGCGGTCTGATGAAGTCGAAAAGAACGATAAAGAATGTGGTTGCCACCGTGCTGAGCAGCACTCTCAGCAGGGTATGCCCAAAGCCTCTTAGACTGAAGATCTCAACAAGGAACAGAGCCATATGATGCACCAGCACGACCATCATGGTGTAAATAAGGAACCACCTTAAGCCGCTCCTGTATGATGAGGGCGACATATCTGGCTCAGATGCCTCAGCCGTTACGTTGAGAGACAAAACCCACGGACGCAGGAATCCTGCCATGACGGTGGCAAAGGCATGCACCCCCATGGTGCCCGAGAAGAGGTCTATCACAAACCCTGTAAGGAAAGACAACAACAGCAGGATCCATGACGGAATGGCTACCGGCAGGATCAGGATGAACATCACATAGATATAGGGATTGACATAGCCGCTGAACTCTATATTATTGAAGATCAAAAGCTGAAGCACTATCAGGATCAGAAAGCCACCGCCATATTTGAGGATGCTGTTCATCTCACGACCTCCTCCTCAAGATTGTTTCTCTCCTCCTTCGTAAGGTTTCCGATGAGGTATACGTTGGTGAGCTTTTTAAAATCGACGGAGAGCAGCACCTCGAGCGAGACAAAGTCGCCGCCACGTTTCTGTTCACCGGTGAGGGCACCCACCATTATGCCTGCAGGGAAGATTGCGGAATAACCGCTCGTAACAATGGTATCACCTTCAGTGACGGCAACGTGATGCGGTATCTCCGAGAGCCTTGCATACCGGTAATTGATGCCGTCCCAGGCCAGGGAGCCAAAGTAGTCGTTGCGCTCAATGCTGGAACTCAGTCTGAAATCGGTATTCAGCAGTGACATCACCACCGCATAGTTGCGTGACACACCCACCACAACTCCCACAATGCCTGCTGACGAGGCTACTCCCATTCCGTTGGTGACCCCGTGTTTCGAACCCTTGTCGAGAGTGATGAAGTTCTTCTGCTTGTTGACCGAGTTATTGATGACCCTTGCATTCAGGTAGGAGTAGTTGATGCCGCTGATGGTATCCCTTACCTCTCCCAACTTTTCCTCCGTCACTGATTCCAGTCCTTCAAGGCGCCGCCTGAGCATCAGGTTCTCGCTGGCAAGCTCTTCATTGACCTGACGCAGTCTGAAATAAGAGGTACTTTTCTCCAGTCCCCTGGAGAAAAATCCCGAAATGTTCCGGGCAGCACCATAGAGAACCGTCTGATGGTAATTATGCGACGATGAGATCATGACCAGAGCCACTGCTTCCAGTATAAGGAACAATATCAGGGTTCTATACCTGAGCAGGAAGTTCAGCAGGCTTCTCATTCAAGCAGCTGGATTATCTCATCAGGAACGGATACTTCTCCACATTCTTCAGGGCAACGCCTGTGCCTCTGACTACTGCGTGAAGCGGATCCTCCGATACCCTGAACGGGATATTTATCTTGTCGGTGAGACGCTTGTCAAGGCCTCTCAGCAGTGCACCGCCGCCGGCGAGGAACACTCCCTTGTTTACGATGTCAGCATAGAGCTCAGGCGGAGTCTGCTCAAGGACCTGCAGCACGGAGGCTTCTATCTTGGTAAGCGACTTGTCGAGGCAGTATGCTATCTCCTGGTATGAAACGGGTATCTCTATGGGAAGCGAAGTCATGAGGTTGGGTCCGCGCACTATAAAATCAGCAGGCGGATTTTCTATGTCAGGCAGTGCGGCGCCCACGGCGATCTTTATGTCTTCGGCCGTCTTCTCCCCGATCTTAATGTTGTGCTGATGCCTCATGTATGACTGTATGTCGGCGGTAAAACCGTCGCCGGCGACACGGATTGACCTGTTGCAGACGATGCCACCAAGGGCAATGACGGCTATCTCCGTTGTGCCGCCGCCTATATCCACCACCATGCATCCTTCAGGCGCCTCCACGTCAAGACCTATACCAATAGCTGCTGCCATGGGCTCATATATCAGGTATACATCCCTGCCTCCCGCATGCTCTGATGAGTCGCGTACAGCCCTTATCTCAACCTCTGTGCTTCCACAGGGAATGCCTACAACCATTTTCAGAGAGGGAGAGAAGAACTTAGGGCCGGTGTTGATCATCTTGATCATGCCCCTGATCATCAGCTCGGCAGCGTTGAAGTCTGCAATAACGCCATCTCTCAGCGGCCTGATAACACGTATGTTTTCATGTGTTCTGCCATGCATCTGGCGGGCTTTTTCACCTATGGCTATCAGTTTGCCCGTGTTTCTGTCAATTGCCACTATCGACGGCTCATCGACAACCAGCTTATCATTCGCAATAATGTTCGTGTTGGCCGTGCCAAGGTCTATCGCAACCTCCTGTGAAAGAAATGAAAATAATCCCATAGGTCCTTAATGCTATTTCTTGTTATTCTGTTAGTGTTTAAAATGTCTTATACCTGTAAAAACCATTGCAACACTGTTTTTATTGCAATAGTCTATCGAATCCTGATCACGAACTGATCCGCCTGGCTGTACAACAGCTGTTATTCCTGCCTCGTGAGCGGTTGTAACGGAGTCGGAAAAAGGGAAAAAAGCGTCGGAGGCCATCACTGCACCCTCAAGGGAGAAGCCGAACGCCCGGGCCTTGTCAATTGCCTGCTTCAGCGCATCTATCCTCGAAGTCTGGCCTATACCGCTGGCACACAGCTGCCTCTCCTTTGCAAGTACGATGGCGTTCGAGCGACTGTGCTTGACGATCTTGTTGGCAAACACCATATCTGCATATTCTTCATCGGATGGATTCCTCTGAGTGACAGGTTTCATGTCAGCAACATTCTCAGTGGCTCTGTCACGCTCCTGCCAGAGCACACCTCCGGGCATCGATCTGAATGAGGCAACAGCCGACCCTGTGCTCCTGCGGCGGAGAATGATCCTGTTCTTTTTCGAGCTCAGTATCTCAACGGCCTTGCCGGTGAACGACGGCGCCATCACCACCTCAAGAAAAATCTTGTCCATCTCCGTTGCCACCCTCTCATCAATCTCCCTGTTGACAATCGCAACTCCGCCGTAGGCTGATACCGTGTCACAAGCCAATGCGGCCTCCCAGGCAGCCTTCAGGTCATCACGCGTTGCCACACCGCAGGCATTGTTATGCTTCATTATCGCGCATGTGATATCCTCAAACTCGTCAATAAGGCTGATGGCTGCATCAATATCAAGAAGGTTATTGTACGAGACCTCCTTCCCGTGCAGCTGCTCGAAGACAAGATCAAGGTCACCGTAGAAGAGACCCTTCTGATGGGGGTTCTCACCGTATCTCAGGAGGCGCGACTCAGTGATGCTCTGCTTGAACGCGGCAACGTCACCATTCCGGTTGAACCAGTTGAAGATGGCCGTGTCATAATGCGAAGTCATGTTAAAGGCCTCAAGTGCATACCGGTATCTTGATTCGGCAGAGACAATACCGTCGCCTGCATCAAGTAGCTGCATGAGACTCCCATACTGTGACCTGGAAGATACGATCAGCACATCAGACCAGTTTTTTGCACCGGCCCTGATCAGTGAGATGCCCCCTATATCTATCTTTTCAATTACCTCCTGGTCAGACGCACCGGAGGCGACAGTCTCCTCAAACGGATAGAGATCCACAATCACAAGATCGAAAAGAGTGATGTTGTATTCTGCCACCTGCTTCATGTCGGTCTCATTGTTCCTTCTTGCCAGGATGCCTCCGAAAACGCCGGGGTGAAGTGTCTTTACCCTGCCTCCGAGGATGGATGGATAGGTGGTTAACTCCTCCACCTTCGTGGCTTTTACTCCTGCACCGGTTATGTAATCATATGACCCTCCGGTGGAAACAATGGTGACACCAAGGCTGTCAAGCTTTTTTACGAGAGCTTCGAGACCCTCCTTATAGAAAACCGAAATAAAGGCGCTCTTTATTTTTATATCCCTCATTATCAACTAATTAGATTAACGATGCCAAGGCTGGTGCGATCGGTTAAAAATAGATATTTTTTTTGATTGGCAATGTCCCGCAAATAATTGAATCTGATGAATTATTGCGGTGATTTTGATGTTTTTTATTTGACTATCTTTGGTCGAAATCAAAGACGGGGTTATGTGGTTAAAAATGTTCAGGGAGAGTTTTTTGTTTGCTGTCAGCTCTGTGGCGGGCAATAAACTCCGCACGTTTCTTTCTCTGTTCGGCATTACGATAGGTATAGTCTCAATCATCTCAGTATTCACAGTGTTCGACTGGATGGAGAACGGAATCAGGAAAAACATAGAATCTCTTGGTGACAACACCATTTATGTTGAAAAATGGCCCTGGACTCCCGATCCGAATATAAAGTGGTGGGATATTCTCAAATGGCCGCCACCCTCAATGGATGACTACGAAGCACTTGTCAGGCGTTCGAGGACAGCCGAGGCATTCTGCTATTCAGTCTTTTCAGGAGAGACTGTAAAATACCGCGGGAACGTGGCCAGCAGTACAAATATTATTGCAGCGACGCATGATTTTGAGAGTGTAAGGACACTGGAGATAGAGAAGGGGCGCTATTTCACCCAGTCGGAATCTGCTTCAGGCAAGCCTGTGGCGATAATCGGCGCGGAGGTAGCCGACAAGCTGTTTGACAACGTGGGGCCGGTGGGCAAGGAGATCACCATTAACAATTACAAGGCACAGATAATAGGGGTGTTCAAAAAGGAGGGCAAGGGCGGACTGAGTGACAGCGGGATGGATGAGGCGATCCTGGTGCCGCTTAACTACAGCCGTCAGTTTATTAACTTCCGCAACCCCTTCCTTAACTCTGACATTATGATAAGGGGCAAAAGGGGAGTGCCGATACAACAGCTGACTGACGAGGTGGTTATGATCCTCAGGGCCGTACGAAGGATCGGGCCGGGCAAGGAGAACAACTTCTCAATCAACCAGGCCAGCCAGATAACCAGCACACTTGAGCCTGTATTCAAGGGAATCAATGTCGCGGGATGGATTATAGGGGGATTTTCAATACTCGTCGGAGGATTCGGTATTGCCAATATTATGTTTGTCTCGGTGCGTGAAAGGACGAGCATCATTGGAATACAGATGGCTCTTGGCGCAAAGAGGAGATGGATCCTGCTTCAGTTCCTGACGGAATCAGTACTGCTATCAATCACCGGCGGAATCCTGGGGCTGATGATAGTCTTCATAGGAACACTCTTTGTCAATTACTTCTTTGCCCTTGATATGTTCCTGACTGCGGGCAATATCATTCTGGCAATTGTTATCTCCGGCACCATAGGTATAATTGCCGGGTTCGCGCCTGCCTCAGCCGCCTCCAGGATGAACCCTGTGGAAGCTATAGGTTATTCGTTCTGACCATTTAACGTGTCGCTTCGGGTGATCACCTGTTTTCCGCTACCCAGCAGGTAAGCTCTTCAAAATTCTCCACGGATAGCTGTTCGGCTCTCATTGAAAGATACGACATGTCTCCGGCATCAGGCTTCACCATCATCTTCAGCGGATTACGCAGCATCTTGCGACGCTGGTTGAAACAGCGCTTTACCACGCTGATAAACAGCTCCTCATCACAGCCGAGCCTGCTGCGCCTGTTGCGTTTAAGGCGGATGACCGCCGACTTCACCTTTGGCGGCGGAGAGAATACCGATTCGTTGACGGTGAAGAGGTATTCAATATCATACCAGGCCCTGAGGAGCACGCTGAGGATGCCGTACACGCGGCTGCCGGGGGCCGAGCATATGCGCTCCGCCACCTCTTTCTGCACCATGCAGACCACCTCCTTCACCCTGTCGCGGTTATCGAGGACCCTGAAAAAGATCTGGCTTGAGATATTATAGGGGAAGTTGCCTATCACGGCTATGCTCTCACCCATGGGCCTCAGATCGAGCTCCAGGAAATCGCCCGCGATGATCTCATCGATTCCGCTGATGTTCATCCTGAGATAATCGACCGACTCTCTGTCTATCTCCACAACCTTGAATGAGGGGAACTTCCTGGCGGCAAGGTATTCCGTGAGGACACCCATGCCGGGACCCACCTCCACAACCGTATCGCACCCATCAGCACCGAGCGAATCCACAATTGCAGCCGCAATTCTTTTGTCCTTCAGGAAGTGCTGGCCCAGGTGCTTCTTGGCCCTTACTTTATCAGTTCCCATGGAGGTACCAGTCTGTCAGATCCGAAACCCGGAATATTTATTCTCTCCAGCAGGTTCAGCAGCTTCTTCAGCAGGTTGAAATAGAGTGTAACGTAGAGAAGCATGTTCATGAGCCATATAAAAATCATATTGAACCCGAGGGTATTGATCTTAATGTTGCCGATCATCTTGAAGGGTGCATAGAAATGTGCCCTGCCGGTGCGGGAGCCGGGCATCATCAGCACCGGGTCCGACTTCTGTATCAGCCTGTCATCAGTCTCATAGATCTTCTTCTGCACCGTTCGGTTCAGAACCATATCAGCAAGATCAATGTTGTGTGTGGCATTGCGCACCTGCACCATCCCATCCTGCCCGATCTTCCTTATCAGGCTGTCGGTTATCTGATCCTTGACCGCAGTGTAAGCCCGATACTTCGAACGGACTACCGCCTGTAGCGAGTCGAGAAAGTCATTTACGATATAGGATGCGTCTGCGGTGAACGGTTCCATATTCAACACCCTCATGGCCGGCCACGGGTCGAGACCCGATTCAGTGCTTAGCTCCCCGATATGTAATGCCAGCTTTCTGAGATTGCTTTTGTAAATATCGGTATACTCTGGTTTGCCGGCTGCAAATGCGCATTCATTGCTCTTCTTCTTCAGCTCGGGTATGAGATATGACGACTGCCAGTCATAATAACTTATCCTCATCTCCGTCTCGAAGAAGGGTTTCATATGCTTGCTTGACCGGAACTGCTCCACGGCTATGGCCTCGTATGCCCAGCGTATTGTCATGACGTCTCCGATAACCGGGACATATACTTTTTTGGTCAGCGAATGATGGAGGTCGTCAAACCTGATCATGGCTCCGCTGAGAAGAAGCTGGGGAACAAGCACAAGAGGGACAAGGATATAGATACTGATCACTGTTTTCATTCCCGCTGAGATATTCAGGCCCACCATATTCCCGAAGCACGAAGTGGTGAACAGTATCAGCCATTGCCTCCACATCATCCCTTCAACTTCAAGGATACTATGGGAGACGATTACATACATCAGTGTCTGCAGTGCTGACAGCGCAAAGAGGAATGTGATCTTTGACACCAGGTAGCTCGACCTGCTGATGTTCAGGTACTTTTCCCTTTCAATTATCTTTCTGTCCCTGAATATTTCCTCAGCGCTCACCGTCAGTCCCAGGAAGAGGGCAACCACGACGCTCATAAAGAGAAATACCGGGTAGCTCTTGTTGTCAGAGAAGATGTAAACGCCGTCAGAGAGGTATTTTGCCACGAACCCGAGGATAAAAGCCAGAAGCACCGGTTCGAGGAGGTTGATGACCATGTACTGCCTGTCGGCGAACTTCCTGACCAGGTTACGTTTCGCGAAGGTACGCATCTGTTTCCGCCTGCTGGGTATTCTGAAGTTGCTGGCCGGCAGTGGTTTCATCTCCGGGATGCCGGTCAGGGAGGGCTCCATCTTCTGCCGGTACCTGTGATACCACTCCACCGGTGAGACCTGTCTCTCTTCTCCTTTCCTGCCATCAGGGTCAACCACCTTGGCTTCCACTATCTGGAGTATCTCATCTGTCTCTACGTTGCCGCAGGTGGGGCACTCACTCTCTGCCGCATTGGCCTGGGAAGTCTCCGTCTTGAAATAGACGATGGCGTCAACGGGGTCACCGTCGTAGATCATATACCCACCCCTGTCAAGCACCCACAGCCTGTCAAACATCTTCAGGATGTCAGATGAGGGCTGGTGGATGATGACAAAGACGAGCTTGCCATTCATTGCCTGATCCTTAAGCAGATCCATGACATTCTCCGAGTCATGCGATGCCAGCCCCGAGATCGGCTCATCTGCGAAGAGAACGGCGGGCTCCCTCATAAGCTCAAGGCCAATGTTCAGTCTCTTGCGCTGCCCTCCGCTGATCTTCTTGTTTAGCGGATCACCCACAAGCAGATCCCGGAACTCATAGAGATCAAGCTCCTTGAGTACCGTTACAACCACATCATCGAGCTTCTTCTCATCGTAATCGCCGAAGGTGAGCCTGGCATTATAGTATAGGTTCTGATAGACAGTAAGCTCCTCTATCAGGAGGTCATCCTGCGGCACATATCCTATCAGGCCGTTAACCTCCTCAGGGTCATTGTGAAGGTCATAGCCGTTGATGTAGACCGATCCGCTCTCCGGCTTCAGTTTCCCGTTGAGGATGTTGAGCAGGGTGCTCTTGCCTACCCCGCTGCCACCCATGATCCCAACCAGGTTGCCCGACTTTATGCTGAAGCTCATCGGCTGAACGCCGTTGTCAGATCCCTTGAAATGATACTCAATGCCATGACCCTCAAAGAGTATCTCCTCTATAAAGCTTGAGCGTATGAATTTCCTGAAAATGGTTGTGTAATAGAGAGGTGCCATCCCCTGTCCCCTGATGTTCACGCCCGGCTCCAGGAGGAACGGTCTCATCGGCACCACGTTGCGGCCCTTGAAATGGAGCGGCGACTTCCCCTTGTACATGAAGAGAATGTGACCCGTGCTGCCGACATACAGTACGTAGATCGTCCCCCTCAGACCTCTCGAGACCATGTGATGCCACTCGTGGTAGTTGGCATAATCAGAGGAAGCCTCACCGATGTTTTCCTCCCCCTCGATGGCGAGAAAACAATCGGGACTGATCTTGTCAAACCTCATGCCGAGCATGAAGGCAGAGGCGTTGGTCTTCTCCTTGAGGGATATGTTGAAAGTTCGTGCAACGATATCGACAATCGAGGACTCCTGCTCAGAAATTGTGCCGTCCTCATAAACAAATTCAAGGAGCTGCAGGAAAACGACCATCCTCTCCTCAATGAAGAGCCCCTTTTTGATCTGCCTGCATATATTGGTGATCTGAAAAGTTATCAGGGAGTTTTCGTCGGAGAGCTCTCCCTCCTCCACCGCCCTGAGTTCACGCTCATAGAAATGAAGGTTGTTCTCATATAGCTTGAAGTACTCCTCCTCAAGCTCCTGGTTGAGATACCTCCTGAGATAGCTGCGAAGGATCTTCTTGCCTCTCGGTGTAACCCCGGCAGGGTTAACGGTAGAGATAATGGCAAAAATATGTATCAGTGCATGTAATACTGACTCCCTCATAACCTCAAAAAAAGACCGCAAGTTTTGTTTGCGGTCTGTCTCATTTGTTGATTTTTTACTTTATCAGTTCTGACCTGACCGCGGTCACGGCCTTCTTCATCGCCTCAATTTCTTCCAGCGTAAGACTTGTCCCGACACTTGCATAGAAGTCACGAACAGGCTGTAGTTCAGCCATGATCCTGGATACAAGAGGGTCATCGGCATGAGGCTTGGCCAGCTCCTCCAGGAGCGTAAATGAGTCCTTCTGTTCGAGAAGGACCGTCTCAAAACCTGAAAGGTGCCCTCCTATTTCGGAAACGGCCAGCGTGAGATACATACCCTCAACCCATGCGCCCCCAACCATCAGAAGTGCCAGGTTAGCCTGTCCGGCATCGACCATATATGCATAGGTGTTGTCAAAGGCTTCGGTCAGAACGGAAACCAGGGTGTCCCTGTTGTCAAAATTGGCTCTTATCATTTCATAGAGAGATTCATCATATATCTTGGACAGATTCTGCTCAAGCGCCAGCGTGCGTATGGCCGACAGGTAATCGATGACGTCCTGCTGCATGTTGTAAAGGGTGGAATAGCTGAGATCGGCACCGTAAACACCAAGATTGACTGACCTGTCATAACTCTCGACATAATTACGGGCATTGGCGGGGGGATTGGTTGAGCCAATGATATAACCGAGATCCATGTCGGTGAGCTTCTTGATTACCTCGGCCGAAGAGGGAAGAGGATATACATTCTCTTCGATCTTTTGCTCAAGGACCTCAAGCTCTAACGAATTAATCTCTTTCTGCTTTTTGGACTCACCCCTGTTCTTGCAGGAGTATGCACCGGCGACTGTCAGGATCATAACAGCTACCAGTATCTTCGTGAAAATCTTTTTCATAAAGCTCTCTTTTTGGTACTTGAATTTGCTACGTAAAATTAAAACTTTTACATTTCTGAGGGTACAATATTCCAACAATATTTTATGTTTGCTCAAAATCACTGATTTACGCACAATAAACAGCCGGTTGGCAACAGTTGTTCATTCCCGATTTATAATATCTTTGCATCCCGGAGCATTAATAAATCCCTGATGTGGAACTTTGATGAGGTGATCAACCGGGAGAATTCCAGTTGCATCAAATACGATCTTAGAGAAGAGGTGTTCGGAAGGTCCGATGTCATCCCGATGTGGGTGGCTGATATGGATTTCAGGACCCCCTCATTTATAACCGAAGCACTTGCCGGGAGACTGAAGCATGAGATCCTCGGGTATTCATACAGGCCTGATGCATATTATTCGTCGCTGACCGGCTGGATTGAGATGAGGCACGGATGGAAGGTGCAGCGTGAATGGATAGAATTCAGTCCGGGTGTTGTACCGGCACTCAACATGTGCACCCTGGCGTTTACCGGCCCCGGTGATGAGATCATAATACAGCCTCCGGTATATACCCCCTTCCACGGCGCTGTCAACGATCACGGCAGGCGGCTGGTATTCAATCCTCTCCTGGAGACCGGGAGTGGCTGGGTGATGGACCTGCAGGGACTAAGGAAGCTCATCACCCCTGCCACGAAAATGCTCATCCTCTCGAACCCTCATAACCCCGTGGGAAGAGCATGGCGTACAGAGGAGCTGGAGGAGCTGGCAGAGATCTGTTATGAAAAGGGCATAGTCATTCTCTCGGACGAGATACACTCTGACCTGGTTCTGCCGGGCAACAGGCATATACCTCTCGCTTCGATTTCGGAGAGAGCCGCTTCAATAACCGTCACCTGCATGGCACCCAGCAAGACATTTAACCTGGCCGGGCTCTCAACCTCGTCAATGATAATACCCGATCCGGTCCTTATGGAGAGATACCGCAAGACGCTGGTAGGCCTTCACCTGCACCTGGGGAATATTTTCGGAAATGTGGCCTCGGAGGCAGCTTACACACACGGCCAGGGGTGGGTCGATGAGCTGATGCGGTACATTGAGGGGAACGTTGACCTGGTGGTCGTTTTCTGCCGCGACCATCTGCCACAGATAAAACCGGTGAGGCCCGAGGCCACCTATATGATATGGCTCGACTGCCGGAGCATGGGACTTGATGGTGCCGGACTGCAGGAGTTTTTTGTGAGGAAGGCCGGGGTAGGGATGAATGAGGGATCACGTTTCGGCCCGGGAGGCGAAGGGTTCATGAGGATGAACCTGGCATGCCCGCGGTCTGTTGTGGAAAAGGCCCTGAGACAGATAGAGAGTGCAATAAAAGCATAGGATGAGAAACAACGACAGACTGAGTGTCAGATTAACGCTTGAGGACGGAACCGTTTACCGCGGATGGTCATTCGGAGCCCCGGTGGCCGCCGCCGGCGAGGTGGTCTTCAACACAGCCATGACCGGATACCCCGAGAGCCTGACCGATCCCTCCTACCGCGGGCAGATCCTTTGTCTCACCTACCCGCTGGTAGGCAACTACGGAGCTCCGGGACAGAGCGAACAGGATGACCTATTCATGTTCTATGAATCATCCGGCGTACATATCTCTGCCCTGATAGTATCGGACTATTCATTTGAATACAGTCACTGGAACGCCATAGAGAGCCTCGACGAGTGGCTGCGGAGAAGCAATGTGCCGGGAATTTACGGTATCGACACCCGGGCGCTGACTAAAAGGATTCGCGAGAAGGGCGCCATGCTTGGCAAGGTTGAGCCCGAAGGCACAACCACGGAATTCTATGACCCCAACAGGGTCAACCTGGTGGCAGAGGTGAGCACCTCATCACGTCAGGTCTACGGCAGCGGAAGGTACCGCATCATGCTGGTCGACTGCGGGGTGAAGTTCAACATCATCCGTAACCTGCTTAAACGCGACACTACTATAATAAGAGTTCCGTGGGATTATGACTACAGCTCCGAGGAGTATGACGGACTGTTCCTCACCAACGGGCCTGGAGATCCCAAGATGTGCCGGGCAGCCATTGATAACATAAGGAGGTCGCTTGATGATGACCGTCCCATCTTCGGCATCTGCCTGGGCAACCAGCTGATGGCGCTGGCTGCAGGGGCCGATACCTACAAGCTCCGGTACGGCCACAGGAGCCATAACCAGCCTGTGCAGATGGTCGGGACCGACAGGGCATACATCACCTCGCAGAACCATGGTTTTGCCGTGAACAACAACACCCTGCCGGCTGGCTGGGTGCCGCTGTTTGTCAATGTAAACGACAACACCAACGAGGGGATGAAGCATATCTCGAAGCCATTCTTCTCAACACAGTTCCATCCCGAGGCCTCCGGAGGCCCGACGGATACCGATTTTCTGTTTGACCTGTTTATCGGGAATATTGAAGAAGCGCTGAAGAAGCGCTGAAGAAGCGACCCTGAAGTTCCGGCACGGTTCGATGCTGCGGTCTCAGTACTTCTGAGGAACGTAGGTCTGTTCTGTTTTTGGTGGCCTCACATAGGCTACATCACGTTTCAGGGGAGGCAGTTTAAAAGGTTTGGGAGTCAGATCTTCATACGGAACAAGAGAAAGAAGATGATCTATCGTGTTCAGCCTTGCCCGTCTCTTATCATCGCCCTCCACCACATACCATGGACATTGTTTGGTGTCAGTATAGGAGAACATTTTATCCTTGGCCATTGAATATTCAACCCATTTGTCGCGTGATTCCAGATCCATCGGGCTGATCTTCCATCTTTTGGTCGGATCATTGATCCTGTCCTGGAACCTTTTTTCCTGTTCGTGGTCACTGACTGAAAACCAGTATTTCACAAGGATAATCTCCGATCTGATCAGCATTTTCTCAAATTCAGGGCACGACCTGAGGAACTCCTCATACTCCTCGTTGGTGCAAAATCCCATCACCTTTTCAACACCTGCCCTGTTGTACCAGCTCCTGTCAAACAGCACAATCTCACCACCGGCCGGCAGGAACGGCACATATCTCTGGAAGTACCACTGGGTCTTCTCCTTTTCAGTCGGAGTGCCAAGAGCCACCACCCTGCAGATACGGGGATTCAGGCAGCCTGAGATGGTTTTGATGACACCACCCTTCCCGGCGGCATCGCGACCTTCAAAGATCACGACCATCTTAAGCTTCCTGGCCTTGACCCATTCCTGTAGTTTGATGAGTTCCATCTCGAGTTTCCCAAGTTTCTGGAAATACTCTTTGTTTTTCATTTTTGAGTGTTTCTCATCCTCAATATCATGGTACAGGTCAGCTCTGTCAAACTTCTTCTTTTTCCCTGTATTTTCAGATTTTTCCGGTTTCGCGGCTATTTCCGGCCTGGTATTCTTCTTCGCTGCCATATCATTGTGTATTAAGGATATTAAATATACAATTTTTTCAGGATTATTACAGACGTGGAATAATCCGCAGCAGTACGTGCATTTATTCCATGTCAGCCGAATGACCGGAAAGGGCACTCTGATTTGTCACAGATAATTCTTCAATGATTCAAACAAATCCTCAGGTGAATACCCCTGACTGAACCCCGCGGTCAGATTATCGATACGCGTTTTTATCAACCCTCCCCCGATATTGCCAATGCTGCCTGTGTGAGTATATTCTGATATTACTGATGGCTCGAACTTTCCCGACCCAACCTCTCCTGCAACCATTCTGTAAGCCTCCCTGAAGGGAACGCCCTTGCGGACTCTCCGGTTGGCTTCGTCAACGGAGAAAATATCATTGTACTTTTTATCCTGCAGGATATGTCCATTAACTACCAGGCCTTTAACCACATCCTGCATGACTCCGGTTAATTCAATGATCTCATCAAATGTGTCGAAGAGCACGGCCTTCAGCTCCTGGTAGTCGCGATTATAGCCCGGAGGCAATCCGGTGGTCATCATTGCCACCTCGCCGGGAACAGCCTGAAGCCTGTTGCAACGGGCCCTGATAAGCTCAAGGACATCAGGGTTCTTCTTGTGTGGCATGATCGATGACCCGGTAGTGATCTCATCCGCCAGCGTCACAAAAGAATACCCGGGCGACATAAACAGGATCACATCCGACGCAAACCTTCCGAGCGTGTTTGCTGCTGAAGCAATGGCTCCGGTGATCTGCCGTTCAGTCCGCCCGCGGCTCATCTGGGCGTAAGGCGACGTGACTATCAGTCGCTTGAATCCCAGCAGTTTTGCTGTCAGCTCCCGGTCAACCGGAAGCGAGGTGCCGTAGCCTGCAGCGGTGCCAAGCGGAGAGGCATCAGCCAGTGCAGCCGCACCGGACAGAATATGCAGGTCATCACACAGGCTCTCTGCAAAGGAGGCAAACCATAACCCGAAAGAGGTGACCATGGCTGCCTGCATGTGAGTGAATCCCGGCAGAAGATCCTCCTTATGCTTCTCACTGAGCTCCAGGAAGATATCTGCAAGTACCTTCAGCTCCCCGGCCAGCAGGTACGACTGGTGCCTGATATACAGGTGCATATCCGTAAGCACCTGGTCATTGCGCGACCGGCCCGTATGCAGCCTGGCCGCCGCCGTCCCTGACATGTTTTTACCCGGACTGCCGGAATCAGGTCCGGGAGTCACCCCCCGGGTCATTTCGTTTCCCGGGACACCGTCATGCAGCTCTCGCTCCTCTGCTGCCATCTGGCCGAGGCGGATCTCAACCCAGGAGTGAATATCCTCATACTCCTTACCAATTGAGAAATCGCTCTGCGCAGTCTCCTCAAAGAGACGGGCCAGGCCGGCAAGAAGACTCTCCTTCTCGCCGGCGGTGATCAGCCCGCATTTCTCAAGCATGACTGCATGAGCCATTGACCCTGCAATGTCATAGGGAGCCAGCCTCGCATCATAGATCCTGTCACGGTCACAGGTGAAGCTTATGAGCGACTCCCGCGTCGTGCCTCCCTTATCCCACAAGTGCATCTTCTCTGACTTTATTCCTGGTGGCTTCCATGATGGCATGATGAGCCATGAGACGAATCGCGTTTATCCGGATGAACCCCAGACTGTCGGTCTGATTGAAGCCTCCTTCAATGTCCATGCTCGACAGCTCCTTATTATATAATGAGGAGTGTGATTCCCGTCCCTCGATGATGACATTGCCCTTGTAGAGGATCATGTGCACCACCCCGTCGATGACCTCCTGGCTCTTGTCCATCGCTGCCTTCAGGAACTCCATCTCGGGCGAGAACCAGAATCCGTTATAGACCAGCTCGGCAAAGACCGGTGCCAGCATGTTCCGGAGGCGCATCACCTCACGGTCCATGGCAATGCCTTCGATGTCCTTGTGTGCTGCATAGAGGATGGTAGCTCCGGGGGTCTCATAGATGCCCCGCGACTTTATCCCAACGAACCTGTTCTCCACCATATCAAGCAGCCCGATGCCGTTGGCTCCGCCAATTTTATTAAGGTAGGTAAAGAGCTCCAGCGGGTCGTTGTAGCTTGTACCGTCATCCTTGTTGGTCACATTCACCGGTATGCCATCCTTGAATTCGACCGAAATATGTG
Source organism: uncultured Rikenellaceae bacterium (assembly GCA_963802145.1). Lineage (GTDB taxonomy): Bacteria > Bacteroidota > Bacteroidia > Bacteroidales > VadinHA17 > SR-FBR-E99. The sequence continues at coordinate 177,803 of CAWDHN010000012.1, read as the reverse complement.
TCTCTTTATCAGGTGCATCCATAGGCATGACCATCTTCTGAAGGATCTCCTTCCCGGCGAAGTAGAGGGGATCCTCTAGGATGCCTGCCTCATGGCTTATATGCATCAGGTTGTCGTCTTCGCTATAGGGCTTCGAGATCGAAGCCTTGACAGGGATACGGTGCCCGGCAGCGTACCTGATCATGTCAGAGCGGCCCTGGAACTGCGACAGGAATTCGGCATCCTTCCACGGAGAGATGACCTTGATGTCAGGCTTTAGGGCATAGTAGGCCAGCTCGAAACGCACCTGGTCATTCCCCTTGCCCGTTGAGCCGTGAGAGACATAATCGGCTCCGTACTCAATGGCAGCCTCAATCTGCTTTTTGGCAATGAGAGGCCGCGCCAGGGCTGTTCCCAGAAGATAACGGTCCTCATATACGGCATTGGCCTTGACGGCCTGGAAGATATAATCCGTTACGAACTCCCTCTTCAGGTCTTCGATAATGACCGATTTTGCACCTATTGCCAGGGCTTTTTCGCGGACTGCCTCGAAATCATCATTCTGTCCCACGTCCGCAACATAGGCGATGACCTCATAACCTTTGTTAATGAGCCACTTAAGTATCACGGAGGTGTCAAGTCCTCCGGAGTATGCAAGCATTACTTTCTTCATGTTAAATATTGTTTGTTTTATGTGAATTGAATATTGTGCTGAGGCACTCTTCAACTGCCTCATTGCTTATGTTGTCACGGGGTATCAGCAAAATGGTGTCATCACCTGCAACTGTACCTGCTATCTCGTACCGGCCGGCACGGTCAATCCTTATTGCCACGGCAGATGCAAATCCCGGAGGCGTATTGATGAGCAGCATCCCGCGAGCCCATGTCATTCCGGTTATCGCCTCAGTATTAGTTCCGGGCAGCAGATCAGTTGTCTCATCCCTCCTGCCGGGAAGTATATAGCGGTATCCGCCACTCCCGTCGAAGCCCCTGCTTATCCCCATCTGCCTTAAATCGCGGGAGAGTGTAGCCTGCGTACACTTTATCCCTGCACCCTCCATAAGCATTAACAGATCCTCCTGCGAGGTGATGGCATTCTCCCTCACCAGCTTCTCTATCTGGATCAATCGTGATGCTCTCTTCATCATGTATATTTATTCATTTTGACTGCAAATATATACATTTTTATTTATCTCAATTTAAGTTCATGGAAAAATGAACGAAATAAAAAAAGATAATCGCCCTCTGCGGCTCATAATCCGCTATGGTTCACTCCGGACTTTTTGTTGTATTTTTACAACCCAAACGGGAACAATGAAGGAAGATATAAAGAAGGTTCTGCTGCTGGGCTCCGGTGCCCTGAAGATAGGCGAGGCCGGCGAGTTCGACTACTCCGGGTCACAGGCACTGAAGGCCCTCCGCGAGGAGGGGATATTTACGGTACTTATCAATCCGAATATTGCCACGGTTCAGACCTCCGAGAAAATTGCCGACAAGATCTACTTCCTTCCTGTAACCCCTAAGTTTGTTGAGCGTGTCATTGAGCGCGAGAAGCCTGACGGCATATTACTCTCCTTCGGCGGACAGACGGCGCTTAACTGCGGCACGGCACTCTTCCGCGACGGTGTTTTTGAGAAGCATGGGGTGAAGGTGCTTGGCACGCCTGTGGAGGCCATTATGAACACGGAGGACCGTGAGCTGTTTGTGCAGAAGCTTGATGAGATCAGCGTCAGGACCCCGAAAAGCATTGCGGTGACAACCGTCGATGATGCTCTCAGGGCATCTGAGAAGCTGGGATTCCCGATAATAATCCGGGCGGCATATACCCTGGGAGGACAGGGAAGCGGATTCTGCTCCGACACTGCAGAGCTCATGGCGCTGGCCTCCCGCGCCTTCTCCTACTCGGGGCAGATACTTGTGGAAGAGTCGCTCAAAGGATGGAAGGAGGTTGAATATGAGGTTGTGCGTGACCGGTTCGACAACTGCATCACCGTGTGCAACATGGAGAACTTCGATCCGCTGGGCATACACACCGGCGAGAGCATTGTGGTCGCCCCTTCACAGACCCTCACCAACAGCGAATATCACAAGCTGAGGGAGCTGTCAATTAAGATAATACGCCATGTAGGCATCATTGGTGAATGCAATGTGCAGTATGCCCTTGATCCCAACTCGGAGGACTACCGTGTCATTGAGGTCAACGCCCGCCTCTCGCGCTCCAGCGCCCTGGCCTCCAAGGCGACGGGCTATCCGCTTGCCTTCATAGCAGCCAAGCTGGCGCTGGGCTACGGGCTCCACCAGCTGAAGAACTCGGTCACAAAGACCACCACCGCGTGTTTTGAGCCTGCACTGGACTACATCGTCTGCAAGATACCACGGTGGGATCTGAACAAGTTCCAGGGAGTGGCGCATGAGATTGGCAGCAGCATGAAGAGTGTCGGCGAGATCATGGCCATAGGTCGTACCTTCGAAGAGGCAATACAGAAGGGGCTTCGCATGATAGGCCAGGGTATGCACGGCTTCGTCAGCAACCGCAACCTCAGCTTCAGCGACGTTGAGAAGGAGCTCTCGCAGCCGACTGACATGCGTATCTTCTCCATCGCCGAGGCACTGGAGAAAGGACTGGACATTGACCGGATTCATGAGCTGACGAAGATCGACCGATGGTTTCTCTACAAGCTGCAGAACATCGACAACATCAGGAAACAGCTTGAGACATATGACACCCTGGAGAGTCTGCCTGACAGGGAGCTTCTTCATGCCAAGATCAACGGGTTCAGCGACTTCCAGATAGCCAGGCATGTGATCAAGGCCGACAGCCGCAGGAGCAACGAGGCGATGCTCGGTGTGCGACGTCACCGCAAGAGCAGGGGCATAGTGCCATATGTCAAGCAGATAGACACCCTGGCCGCAGAGTATCCTGCCGTGACCAACTATCTCTACATGACCTACAGCGGGATGGAGCACGACATATGGTACGAGAACGACAAGCGTTCGGTGATAGTACTGGGATCAGGCGCCTACCGGATAGGGTCAAGCGTTGAGTTCGACTGGTGCTCTGTCAATGCTATAAATACCATCAGGCGTGAGGGCATGCGGGGTGTGATGATAAACTACAATCCCGAGACCGTCAGCACCGACTATGACATGTGTGACAGGCTCTACTTTGACGAGCTCTCTTTTGAACGGGTAATGGATATCATTGACCTCGAGACGCCGCGCGGAGTGATACTCTCGATGGGCGGACAGATACCCAATAACCTGGCAATGAGGCTGCACGGACAGGGGGTGCCAATACTCGGAACACCTCCGGAATCGATTGACAGGGCTGAGGACAGGCATAAGTTCTCATCTATGTGTGACATGCTGGGCGTCGACCAGCCGCGATGGAGGGAGCTTCTCAGTTTTGAGGAGATTGACAGGTTCATCGGCGATATCGGCTTCCCTGTGCTGATTCGTCCGTCTTATGTGCTCTCGGGAGCTGCGATGAACGTGGTCTCCAACCGCTCCGAGCTGGTTCATTTCCTGGAGCTTGCCGCCAGCGTCTCCAAGGAACATCCCGTGGTGGTGTCGGAGTTCATCGAGTATGCCAAGGAGATAGAGATTGATGCCGTCGCCTCTTCGGGTGAGATAGTGGCCTATGCCATCAGTGAGCATGTCGAGTATGCGGGGGTGCACTCCGGTGATGCAACCATTGTCTTTCCACCGCAGAAGATCTATTTTGAGACTGTCAGGCGCATAAAGAGAATTTCCAGGGAGATAGCAAGGGAGCTGAATATCTCAGGACCCTTCAACATACAGTTCCTGGCACGCGATAACGATATCAAGGTCATCGAGTGCAACCTGCGTGCCAGCCGCAGCATGCCCTTCGTCTCCAAGGTACTTAAAACCAATCTTATAGAGCTGGCCACGAAGGTGATGCTGGGGGTGCACTGGGATAAGCCCCACAAGTCGGTCTTCGACCTCGACTACGTGGGTGTGAAGGCGTCACAGTTCAGCTTCTCGCGACTGGCGAAGGCAGACCCGGTGCTGGGTGTTGACATGGCCTCCACGGGAGAGGTGGGGTGCATCGGCGACAGCTTCTTCGAGGCGCTGCTGAAGGCAATGTATTCAGTAGGGTACCGCATGCCTGAGAAGGCTGTGCTGATATCATCCGGACCGGCCAAGGCCAAGGCCGATCTGCTGGAGGCCACGAGGCTTCTGCAGCGGAGGGGTCACAAGCTCTATGCCACCCGCGGCACGCAGCAGTTCCTTGCCAACGCCGGGGTGGAAGCCGAGGTGGCTTACTGGCCTGACGAGAAGGAGTCGCCCAACACCGTGGAGCTGATCCGGCAGAGGGTGGTTGACCTGGTGATAAACATCCCCAAGGATCTGTCGGCTACAGAGTTGAACAACGACTACCAGATTAGGCGCAGTGCGGTTGATTACAACATACCTCTCATCACCAATGCGCGGCTGGCATCGGCCTTCATCCATGCCTTCTGTAGCGTGGCCGAGAGTGAGATAGAGATAAAGGCGTGGGATGAATATTAGGCAGTCGCCAGTCAGCAGTCAGCAGTCGTAACTTGTTGATTGACTGAGGACTGAGGACTGAGCGACTGAGCGACTGAGGACTGGCGACTGAGGACTGGCGACTGAGGACTGGCAAGGCGGGATAATTGCGCGTAGCGCATAAAGTATTGTAGGGCTGATGGTTATCTACTATACTAATTCCTCGTAGAGGATGTAGTATTGTAGCAGGCAGTAGTGAATTAATTGCGCGTAGCGCATAAAGTATTGTAGATCTGACGGTTATCTACTATACTAATTCCTCGTAGAGGATGTAGTATTGTAGCAGGCAGTAGTGAATTAATTGCGCGTAGCGCATAAAGTATTGTAGGGCTGATGGTTATGTACGATTAAAGTTCCTCGTAGAGGATGAAGTTTTGTAGTCGGCAGATACAGCAGATATTATTAACACCATAGAAAAATGATAACCATAAGAAATGCCACCCCTGACGATGCCCCGGCGATAATCGCATTTCAGCGGGCGATGGCCATGGAAACCGAAGGGATGGAGCTTAAGAACGATGTGATAACCAAAGGTGTGATGGCTGTCTTTCATGACAACACCAGGGGCAGGTATTACGTGGCAGAGGAACATGGCGCTGTGGTTGCATCACTGATGATCACCTATGAGTGGAGCGACTGGCGAAACGCAAATATCTGGTGGTTTCAGTCGGTCTATGTGATTCCCGATTATCGCCGGAAGGGAGTCTTCACGATGATGTATGACCACGTGAAGCAGGATGGCATGGCACAGGGCATCGCCGGCCTGCGTCTCTATGTGGAGTCGGAGAACATACGTGCCCAGAAGACCTACGAGGCGATGGGGATGAACGGTGCACACTACAGGACGTTTGAGTGGATGGTGTAGGGATCAGCCAGCAGTCGGCAATCGGCAGTCAGCACCAGTCGGCAGTTGGCAGACAAAATCAGTCAGCAGTCAGAACCAGTCGGCAGTTGGCAATCGGCAGTCAGGACCAGTCGGCAGTTGGCAATCGGCAGTCAGCAGTCATAAATCAATGATTATCTGGTTATTGAAGACTGAGGACTGAAGACTGAGGACTGAAGACTGAAGACTGAAGGATGAAGACTGCCAACTGGAAACTGCCCCGCAGGGCTACCATATATAATATATAAGAATGTACTGGCTGATCATACCCGTTGCCGTCTATTCCATTGGAATACTTGGTCTGTGGCTGATCGTCCGCGGAAGGCGGGATGATGCCCGGCCGGCTGCAGGTGGCACGACGAAGGTAACGGTAGTGGTGGCTGCACGGAACGAGGCCGGTAACATTGAATCCCTGCTGGAGAGCCTGGCGCGGCAAGATTACCCTCATGATCTGCTTGAAATAATAATAGTGAATGATAACTCCACCGACAGGACGCCCATCATCGTCAGCGGGTTCATTGAACGGAACAGGCAACAGTCCGGGCTCAGGATTAGGCTGATTTATAATCCGTTCTCCGGGAAGAAACGAGCCATAGGGTATGGTATAGAAAAGGCATCCGGGGAGCTGATACTTACCACTGACGCCGACTGCATCGTCGGGCCGGGGTGGGTCAGCGCTCACGCGGCGGCGTTTGCTGCCGTGGGTAAAAGCGGTCACGCGGCCGACTCTGAGCCCCAGGGTGGCAATGAACATGCGGAGGTCGGTGCGACGGGGAGCGCTGACCTGGTCCTGGGCGAAGTTTACCAGAGGCCGCCGAAGGGCTTTGTCGCACTCTTCGGCATGTTTGAGTTCTCGGCGCTGCAGTCGGTCACCGAGGCGGCAGTATTAGCGGGACATCCCGTGATGTGCAATGCCGCGAACCTCTCTTTCAGGAGGGAGGTTTACCTGAGGCATGCCGGTGAGCTGAAGGGGGACTTGCCATCGGGCGATGACATGTTCCTGCTGCATGCCGTCAAGCGTGGTGGCGGGAATATCAGACATGCAGGCAGCAGGGCGGCGGCGGTGGAGACCGCGTCCGCGGTCAAGGCTGCGGCGCTGCTTCGCCAGCGCGCCCGCTGGGCATCAAAGACATTTTACTACAGTGACACCGCCACCCTCACCCTCGCCGCAGCCACGGCGGCGTGCAACGCCGCCGTCACCGCCGCCGCAGTGGCCTCAGTCATATCTGTCACACACCTCCCGCTACTCGCTGCCCTCTACGGCCTGCGCCTGGTGCCGGACTACCTGATCATTGCGCGGAATATAAAAAAGAGAGGGGAGAAATTGCCCCTCGCTGCCTTTATACTGTCAGAATTGATATATCCCTTTTACTTTATGACGGTGGCAGTCATCAGCCTGTTTCCTTCCTCGCGGAGGTTCGGTAGAGGTTGACATGAGCCGTAACCTACAATACTTTAACGTCTACGACGTAAGGGTTTGATGCAGCCTCCATGATCTACAATACTTTAACGCCTACGGCGTAATACTTTGCGATGGACGGCCGTGCCACAATACATTAACGCTCCGATACGCCTGCGGCTATCGGGGAAAATAATCACATGCGGCTGCCTGACTACATTACTTTAACGTCTACGACGTAAGGGTTTGATGCAGCCTCCATGATCTACAATACTTTAACGCCTACGGCGTAATACTTTGCGATGGACGGCCGTGCCACAATACATTAACGCCCCGATACGCCTACGACGTAAATGTTTGTTGCTGCTGACTGAGGACTGTGGATTGAAGACTGAGACTGCCGTCCCGACACTGCGTGTACGGTGACTCGGAGACTGCCGACTACCCCCTCACTACTGCCTACTGCCAATTGCCTACTGCCTGAGATCAGTTTCCCTCCGACAGCACCTTGATGCGCACCAGCCTGATCTCCTCCTCCTCGAACTCGCCGGCAAGCTCCCGGATGGCCTCCTCCAGCGATCCGCTCTCAGCCTCCTCCATGAAATAGGAATAGATGTCCTGCTGACGGTCTTCGTCAATGACCGCATCGACATAATAGTCTATGCTCAGCTTGGTGCCCGAACCCACTATCGCTTCAATCTCGGAGAGAAGATCCTCGTATTCAAGTCCCTTGGCATTGGCAATGTCCTCGAAGGGCATCTTGCGGTCAATGCTCTGGATGATGTAAACCTTCAGTCCTGATTTGTTCACCACCGACCTGACAACCATATCCTGCGGCCTGATGATCTCCTTCTCGGCAACGTAACTGGCTATCACCTCAACAACCTCTTTGCCGTATCTCTGTGCCTTGCCGGCGCCGATACCCGTGATGTTCTGAAGCTCCTCAATGGTGATGGGATACTGTATCGCCATCTCCTCCAGTGAAGGATCCTGGAAGATGTTGTAGGGCGGCTGGCCTGCCTGTTTGGATATCTTCTTCCGGAGATCCTTCAGGATGCTCAGCAGCTCCTCGTCAGCAGCCGCCGTACGCGCACCGAAGGAGGCCTCCTCGTCTTCGGTTTCGGTATAGTCATGGTCCTCATTGAGCATGAAGCTCTGCGGCTCCTCAAGGAACTGGTGCCCCTTTGGCGTCAGTCCCAGAAGGCCATAGTTCTCTATATCCTTGTTCAGCAGCTTGTTGATCAGCGCCTGCCGGATGACCATGTTCCAGAAACGTTCGTCCTTCTCCTCGTCAATGCCAAAGGTCTCAAGCTTGTGATGCTTGTACGACTTTATGGCGGAGTTCATTGTGCCCGCCAGGATCTTGGCTATATGGTCGGCCTTGTGTTTCTCCTTCACCGCCAGAACCGTCTCAAGCATGTTGATAACGTAATCCTGTCCTTCGAACTGGGTCTTGGGATGGAGGCAGTTGTCGCACGCCTCGCAGTTCTCCTGCCGGTACTCCTCCCCGAAGTAATGAAGCAGTATCCTGCGCCGGCAGGTCGACGACTCGGCATAGGAGACCGTCTCGAGCAGCAGCTGCTTGCCTATCTCCTGTTCGGCGATAGGCTTGCCCTGCATGAACTTCTCGAGCTTGACGATATCATCATAGCTGTAATAGGCAATGCATCTCCCCTCCCCGCCGTCGCGCCCGGCACGCCCGGTCTCCTGGTAATACCCCTCAAGGCTCTTGGGCATGTCATAGTGAATGACATACCTTACGTCAGGCTTGTCAATACCCATTCCGAAAGCAATGGTGGCCACTATGACATCCACATCCTCCATCAGGAACTTATCCTGGTTCTGGGTACGTGTGGCCGAATCCATGCCGGCATGATAGGCCAGTGCCTTTATATCATTGACCTTGAGCGTCTCGGCAAGCTCCTCAACCTTTTTGCGGCTGAGGCAGTAGATGATGCCTGACTTGCCGATATTGTTCTTTATGTATTTGATGATCTCCCTGGTGGCATCCTGCTTGGCCTTGACCTCATAATAGAGGTTGGGCCTGTTGAACGATGACTTGAACACCATGGAGTCACTGATGCCCAGGTTCTTCAGGATGTCATGCTGCACCTTGGGGGTGGCTGTGGCCGTAAGCGCGATAATTGGTGCGCGCCCTATAGTGTCAATGATAGGCCTTATCCTGCGGTACTCCGGCCTGAAGTCGTGCCCCCACTCCGAGATGCAGTGAGCCTCATCAACGGCATAGAATGACACCTTGATGCTTTTGAGGAACTCGATGTTCTCCTCTTTTGTCAACGACTCCGGGGCAACGTAGAGAAGCTTGGTGTTGCCCTGCATCACATCCTGCCTCACCTTGGTAATGGCCGTCTTGGTAAGCGATGAGTTCAGGAAATGTGCCACGTCATCGGTGGTGTTGAAGTTGCGCATCGCGTCAACCTGGTTCTTCATCAGGGCTATCAGCGGTGAGATGACCACCGCTGTGCCTTCCATCATCACCGCGGGGAGCTGGTAGCAGAGCGACTTGCCACCACCGGTGGGCATAAGCACAAACGTGTCATTCCCGTCAAGCACACTCCTGATGATACCCTGCTGATTGCCCTTGAATGTGTCAAAGCCAAAGTAACGCTTCAGATAATCGTGTATGGAAGCATCAGTATATATAGAATTTCCCCTCATCCCCCTGATATTAAACAGAACCTAATAGCAATAACAAGTTACGAAATATGTACATAGTTAAATAACCCTTCTATCAAATTTAACTTAAAATTAATTATATGTCAAATCTTTTATAAGAATAAGATAAATGTGATCACAGCGAGCCAGCAGACAGGGGTCTTGTTTTGAACCATAAGATTTAGCATCTTTACACGCTTTTAATCAGGCGCAGAGCATGGCCCGCAGCAGCAGAAGCAAAAAAAAGAGTACAGAAGGCGAGATGAGTTTTCTCCAGCACCTCGAGGAGCTGAGGTGGCACATTATCAGGGCTCTTATAGCCGTTGTGGCCGGAGCCATTGTGGCTTTTATGTTCAAGAATTTCATTTTCGATAATATCATCCTCGCTCCCAACAATCCCGATTTTGTCACCAACAGGCTTCTCTGCCGCCTGGCCGATGCGGTAAACGCTCCGGCCCTCTGCATCAACCAGGATCCCATAGAGCTCATCAGCATCAAGATGTCGGGACAGTTCACAACACATATTAATATATCTCTCGTGGCCGGACTGATAATGGCGTTCCCATATGTCTTCTGGGAGTTCTGGTCGTTTTTCCGCCCTGCCCTCTATGAAAAGGAGAGGAAGTATGCCCGCGGGGCCGTCACCATGGCTTCAGTGCTCTTCATTATGGGAATCCTCTTCGGGTACTACATAATAACACCCCTGTCAATAAATTTCCTGGGATCGTACCGCGTCAGTGACATCGTCAATAACCAGATAAACATCACATCATACATTGGCTCGGTCACCTCCGTGGCACTGTCGGCAGGAATTACCTTTGAACTGCCTATTGTGGTCTTTTTCCTTGCCCGCATCGGTGTTGTCACCCCGGAATTCATGCGCAGGTACCGCAAGCACGCCATAGTACTCGTTCTCGTGGTAGCGGCCGTGATCACCCCTCCCGACGTCTTCAGCCTGATTCTGGTCACAATACCATTGGTCCTGTTGTACGAAGTGAGTATCTTTATTGCGTCAAGGGTTATAAGAAAGCGTGCCGAGAAAGATGCAGCGGCCGAAGCCGCAGCTGAGAGCGGGGCAAGCGCGACACCATGACGACATTAAACATTCCTTTCTGAGCAGGCAGGGCCACAACGGAAATAAAGCCAGAAATAATGGGTGTCACACCATACCTTACCAATCAAATTAACAGAGAATGAAACTCCATACCACGAACCTGGTGAAACGCTACAAGACCCGGACAGTCGTCAATGAGGTGTCGGTTGAGGTGGAGCAGGGTGAGATCGTCGGGTTGCTGGGGCCCAACGGCGCCGGTAAGACAACCACCTTTTACATGATGGTCGGACTGATAAGGCCTAACGGAGGCCGGATCTGGCTAGACAACACGGAGATAACCAGCTTTCCGATGTACCGCCGCTCACGGATGGGTATAGGGTATCTGGCCCAGGAAGCCTCCGTCTTCCGCAAGCTGAGCGTGGAAGACAACCTCATGGCTGTCATGGAGCTCTCTGACATGAAAAAGGAGGAGAGGAAGGAGCGCCAGGAGCTGCTCCTCGAAGAGTTTGGCCTCACACGCATACGGAAGAGCCTGGGGACACAGCTCTCAGGGGGCGAGCGACGCCGTACGGAGATAGCCCGGGCACTGGCACTCAATCCAAAGTTTATCCTCCTCGACGAACCATTCGCCGGCGTAGACCCTATTGCCGTGGAAGACATTCAGATGATCGTCTCCCACCTGAAAGACAAGAACATAGGCATCCTGATAACCGACCATAACGTCCACGAGACCCTCTCCATCACTGACCGTGCCTATCTGCTCTTCGAGGGTAAAATACTCAAACAGGGCACATCCTCACAGCTCGCTGACGATGAGCAGGTAAGAAACGTCTACCTCGGTAAGAACTTCGAACTCAGGAGGTAATTTCAGTCCTGCCCTTTTGTAACTTCGTAATATTTACTAATTTTGCGCCACATTTTGCGGATGTGTCGTAATTGGTAGCCGAGCAAGACTTAGGATCTTGTGCCTCAGGGCGTGGGGGTTCGAGTCCCTTCATCCGCACTAAACACTAAAACCGCTCTGAAAGTCCGCCTGCTGGCGGACCCTGAGGCGGTTTTTTAAATCGATTGTAAATTTTTGCAAAATGAATGTCACCAGAGAGAACATTGACGCGCTGAACGCAACTGTCAGGATCAATATCGTAAAAACCGATTACGAGGAGAAAGTTGAAAAGAAGCTCAGGGAATACAGAAGGACAGCCTCAATCAAGGGGTTCCGTCCCGGACACGTACCCTTCACGATGATTAAGAAGATGTACGGAACCACTGTTCTTGTCGATGAGATTAATACGATCGTGTCGGAGAGTCTCTCCGAATTCATCAAGAAGCGAGAAGCTCGACATACTCGGCGATCCCATCCCCAAGCATGACGAGCACTCTTTCGACCCTGCCAATTCCGAGGAGTTCACCTTCTCCTTCGAGCTGGGACTGGCGCCTGAGTTCGAGGTCAGTCTCTCCAAGAAGCTAAAGCTCACCCGTTACCTCATTGAACCGGACGCAAAGATGATTGCCGACTATGTCGACAATTACGCACGCAGGAACGGTGAGTTTGTCAGTATCAAGACGTCTGAGGAGAAGGATGTGCTCAAGGGCTCCGTCGTGTCAGCAGACGGAAGCATAACCAATGATGACGCATCGCTCTCAGTTGACCTGGTGAAGGACGAGACACTGAAAAAAGAGTTTATCGGAAAAGGTGAGGGAGACATCGTCACATTCGATATCCGCACAGCCTTCCCCAACGACTATGAGATAGCCGGGATACTAAGGAAGCAGAAGGATGAGGTTAAGGACCTCAACGGGCTCTTTACGCTTACGGTAAGGGAGGTATCGCGCTTCATGCCGGCAGAAAACGACCAGGCACTGTGGGACAAGGTCTACGGCGAAGGAACAGTCACCTCGGCTGAGGAGTTCGAAGCAAAGGTAACCGGCGAGATAAGGCAATACTTCAGCCGTGAGACAGATTACAAGCTGCGCACCGATGCACGTGACACACTGCTGAAGAAGACACCTTTCGAACTGCCTGAAGAGTTCCTCAAGAGATGGCTGCTGAGGGTCAATGAGAAGACCACTGCCGAGGATATAGAGAAAGACTGGGATCATTTCCGTGATGACCTGCGCTGGCAGCTGATCAAGAACAAGGTCGCAAAGGAGAATGGCATCAAGATCACCGATGAGGAGATACTTGCTGAAGCAAAGGAATTCACCAGGGCGCAGTTCTCACAGTACGGACTCTACTATGCAACTGAGGAACAGATCACATCATTTGCAAAGGACATGCTCAAGAAGGAGGATGATGCCCGCCGCATAGCTGAGAAAGTACTGGATACCAGGGTTCTGGATGTAGTAATTGAAGCCATGAAGGTGGAAGATAAGCAGGTTTCGGCGGAGGAATTCAACAAGCTCTTCGATAAGAAGTGAAACCTTAAAGGTGATATTTTCGTATATTTGGAATTCAACCAATAAAATCAATTATGTCAGATATCCGTGATTTCAGAAAATATGCTGCTGACCGGTTCGGTATCAGCAGCCTTACGATGCACCGTTATATTTCGGCAAGCAACGGATACATCTCTCCCACGATCATTGAGGAACGTCAGCTGAATGTGGCATCAATGGACGTCTTTTCGCGCCTTATGATGGACCGCATAATATTTCTCGGCCTGCCGATAGATGATTATGTTGCAAACATCATCCAGGCCCAGCTTCTCTATCTTGATTCGGCTGACCCCGGCAAAGACATTCAGATATACCTGAACACTCCCGGTGGTTCGGTTCACGCAGGACTGGGCATCTATGACACCATGCAGTACATCTCTGCCGATGTGGCGACAATATGCACGGGCATGGCCGCCTCAATGGGAGCCATACTCCTTACTGCAGGCACCAAGGGCAAGAGGTCAGCACTGAAGCATTCGCGGATCATGATCCATCAGCCAATGGGTGGCGCAGAGGGTCCGGCCGCTGATATCGCAATAGTTGTCAAGGAGATAATGAAACTGAAACAGGAGCTGTATGAGATCATTGCCCTCCATTCCGGAAAAAGCGTGGAAAAGGTTGAAAAGGATTCTGACCGCGATTACTGGATGACAGCTGCTGAAGCCAAGGATTACGGCATGATCGACGAAGTTCTCACCCGAACCAGGAAATAAATCTGCACTGATGGATAAATGCTCATTCTGCGGACGGACCAAGAAAGAGGCAAACCTGCTCATAGCGGGTCTTGAGGGCCATATCTGCGACCACTGTATTGAGCAGGCTCACAACATAATGTCCGAGGAGCTGGGCAGCAAATCGAGTTTCAACCTTGACAGTATCAAGCTGCGCAAGCCGGAAGAGATAAAGAGCTTCCTTGATCAGTATGTCATCGGACAGGAAAAAGCCAAAAAGATTCTCTCCGTAGCCGTCTACAACCACTATAAGAGGTTGATGCAGAGAGCTGACAGTGATGATGTTGAGATAGAAAAATCAAATATTGTACTGGTGGGTGAGACAGGCACCGGCAAGACCCTTCTGGCCCGCACTATAGCCCGCATGCTCAATGTTCCCTTCACCATCGTCGATGCCACGGTGCTTACCGAGGCCGGCTATGTAGGTGAGGATATAGAGAGCCTGCTTACGCGTCTCCTGCAGAACGCCGATTATGATGTAAAGGCGGCAGAGAAGGGCATAGTATTTATTGACGAGCTCGATAAGATAGCGCGTAAGGGCGACAACCCTTCCATCACCCGCGATGTGTCGGGTGAGGGTGTTCAGCAGGGTCTTCTGAAACTGCTTGAGGGTGCCATTGTGAACGTGCCCCCGCAGGGCGGAAGGAAACACCCTGAACAGAAGATGATCCCCGTTGACACAAAGAACATACTCTTCATCTGCGGCGGAGCATTCGAGGGGATTGAGAAGAAAATAGCACACAGGCTGAACACAACTGTAGTCGGATACACGGCCAGCCGTTCGCGTGACCGTTATGACAAGGATGACCTCCTGAAGTATATTGCCCCTCAGGATCTCCGGGCATACGGCCTGATACCCGAGATCATCGGCCGCCTGCCGGTACTGACTCACCTCTCCCCGCTTGATGCACAGGCGTTGAGAGCTATCCTTACCGATCCGAAGAATGCAATCACCAAACAGTATATCAAGCTGTTTGCCATGGACGGCATCGAACTGACCTTCGCTCCTGAATCACTTGACTACATTGTAGACAAGGCTGTTGAGTTCAGGCTGGGCGCAAGGGGCCTCCGGGCAATATGCGAGGCCATCATGATGGACGCCATGTTCGAGCTTCCGTCAGGAGACACAAAGGAGTTCACGGTGACCACCGAATATGCCGCCCATAAGCTTGAGAGGGTGGACATGAAAATCCTCAAGGCATCATAAAAAAAATCCCGGTCCGCCAGAGTGCAGCCCGGGATTTTTTATCTAATCTTCTGATATACTGTAAACTGTGTCTCAGCAGTTACTGTCAGATCATCAGCGCAGGGTATATTTCGGATGCCTGAACCGGAGAGTTATCTCCTTTGTCTCATCACCCCTTGAAAGAGTTGCAGTGGCATCACATTCACCGGCGCCGTAATCGAGCACGAACGGTTCAATCCCCTCGATCTCAAATCCAATCGTACCCCTCACCAGGAACCTGCAGGCAGCAGACCATTCAAGCGGGTTTATTATGGTATGAGTATAAGCCACGCCGTCAAGCTTTGTGCCGGCAGCCACCCCGGTGATCAGGCACCTGTCGTCCCACGGATTCCATGTGGCATAACCATCAATGTATTCCCTTTCACGGTCGAACTCATGGGTAATCGTCTTTTCATCCGGGAAGGTGATCTTTCCACCGGTAAGAACGGCAGCGAAAACAACATTCTGATTATTATTGGGGCCAAGGTTTGTTACGGTCTTTGTCCCTTCAACCTTTGCCCCGTTGACATAATAGTTCTGGAAAGTGAGTGTCCTTACCGAGCCAACCTCTCGCCTGGGGGCAGAAAGGGTAATGAGAATCTTGCCGCTTCGGACAACATCATTCAGTCCTTCACAGCCTGTGCCATAGTCAATCACTATGTTGCGGGGCCAGAATTCCTGTCCTGCGGAAGTAATTGTTATCAGCGGACAGGTATCGGAAACCGAAGCAGACTTTGTGCCAATCTCGGCCATCACGGAGGCAATCTCAAGCGATGCGAAAGCATCGTCAAAGAGCGCCTCTGAGAGGGCAGCATCATCGGCTGCATCAAGGCTGGACGTCTCAAGCGGGGTCGACTTCTGGCATGAGGTGACGACGAAACCCGCCAGGATAATTACAAGCATCATTGACTTTGTTTTCATAATAGAGTTTGTTTAAGTGTTCTGTGTTTGTCTTTGTTTCTGAGACTACGGAAAACACTCAGGGTTTAACGCCACATTGAAAAAAAAGTTACTTCCTGCGGAGATAAGTTGTGTAGGTGAAGCTGATTATGCCACGATCTTCGGCTATATACTCTTCTTTTTCAGAGACATACCATTCGTCAGGATCGATTTCAGGGAAATAGGTGTCAGCCGGGAACTCATCATGAATATGTGTCACCATCAGCCTGTCGGCAAGGGGCATGAACTGCCTGTAGACTGATCCTCCGCCTATAATGAAGACCTCTCTCCCTGGTTCGCACAAGGCAAGCGCCTCATCTATCGATCTGGCTGTGTCTGCACAGTCGAAACAGTCGAGCTCATTGTCGGTGAGCACAATATTCTTCCTTCCGGCCAGCGGCTTTATGGGCAATGACTCCCATGTCTTCTTGCCCATTATCAGGCAATGGCCCATGGTGATCTGTTTAAATCTCTGCAGGTCACCCGGAATATGTGCAAGCAGGTTGTTCCTGTATCCTATGCCGTTGTTACGGTCGGTTGCTACAATTATGGTGATCATCTCATACGGATATTTCGCCTTTTATGGCAGGGTGAGGATCATAGCCCGTCAGTTTGAAATCGTCATATCTGAAGGCAAGGATATCATTCACCTCAGGGTTCAGGGTCATCACCGGCAGTGGCCGGGGTTCGCGTGTCAGCTGCATCCGCACCTGATCCATATGATTGAGGTATATATGCGCATCTCCGAGTGTGTGGATGAACTCCCCGGGCTTATATCCGGTCACCTGGGCCATCATCAGCGTCAGCAGCGCATAGGATGCGATGTTGAATGGCACCCCCAGGAAGATGTCGGCGCTTCTCTGGTAGAGCTGGCATGAGAGCCTCCCTCCTGCAACATAAAACTGGAAGAGGATATGGCATGGAGGAAGCGCCATCTTCTCTATCTCCCCCACGTTCCATGCCGAGACGACATGCCTGCGCGAGTCAGGATTGTTCTTCAGGGAGCTGACCACCGTGCTGACCTGGTCGATGGTTCTGCCGTCTGCTGCCGGCCATGAACGCCACTGATAGCCATATACCGGTCCCAGGTTCCCTTCGGGGTCTGCCCACTCGTTCCAGATCCTGACACCGTTCTCCTGAAGGTATTTCACGTTTGTGCTTCCGCTCAGGAACCAGAGGAGTTCGTGAATGATCGATTTGAGATGCAGCTTTTTGGTTGTCATCACGGGGAAACGTTCCGACAGGTCAAACCGCATCTGGTAACCGAAGGTACTTATGGTACCCGTTCCGGTGCGGTCTCTCTTTTCAACGCCATGTTCAATCACATGGTTCAGAAGGTCAAGGTATTGCTTCATAGCTTTTATACAAACTAGTTGACGGTACGGGTGATCTTCGCCACCCACCCGCCGCCGGGGGCCATGCTTATCTCCAGCATCCCGGGTGAACCGGCCTTCACGGTCACATGTTTGTAGTCTTCCCCGTGGTTGCCGGCATTGACGCCGTCTCTGAAAACCTCAATCAGATATTCACCCTGAGGCAGGAATGAGAGGTCGGCCTCCAGTGTGCGCGCATCCCAGTCGGTCATTGCGCCCAGGTACCAGCTATCTCCATTCCTGCGTGCAATGATGATATAGTCACCCGTTTTTGCCGACAGAACCCTTGTCTCATCCCAGGTGACAGGCACGCCGGCGATGAAGGTGGTGCACTCCTGGTTACGCTTGTAATTGGAAGGGCTGTCGGCGAGCATCTGCAACGGGCTCTCGTAAACGACATACATCGCCATCTGGTGAACCCTGGTTCCCTGGCTGGCCGGACGGTAGAAGACGGGGGTGAAATCGCGTTTCTGCATATTAACCATTGCCCCGGGCGTATAATCCATGGGACCGGCCACCATGCGGGTGAAGGGTAGTGTGACATCATGCTCCGGGTTGCACAGGGTGCTCCACTTGTTGTTCTCCAGCCCCTTGACCCCCTCACGGGTGATCGCATTGGGCCAGGTGCGCTCCATCCCGTCAGGCTTATAGGCGCCGTGAAAATCGACCATCATCCTGTGCTCTGCCGCCCTGGCGGCCACCTCATGATAATAGTTGACCATCCACTGGTCGTCGCGCTGCATGAAGTCGACCTTGATTCCCTTTACCCCCCACTTGCTGTATTGTGCAAGCGCCTCATCCATCTGGTCATGGAACGTTTTCCAGATGACCCACAGGATGATGCCGACGTTTTTAGAGGCTGCATAGTCACAAAGTTCCTGCACATCGAATCCTTCCGCTTCGTCAAGCACATTGCCGATGTTGTACCATCCCTCGTCGAGGATCACGTATTCGATCCCGTTCTCAGAGGCGAAGTCTATATAATACTTATATGTATCATTGTTTAATCCTGCCCTGAAGTCGACCCCGAAGAGGTTATTGGCATTGTACCAGTCCCATGCCACCTTTCCCGGGCGTACCCAGCTGAAGTCGCTGCCAGGGGCCGGCGGTGCCCCGAGCCTGTATACCATCTCGCTCTCCACCAGGCCGGCATCGTCAGGGGTGATGATAAATACGCGCCAGGGCCATGTGCGGGTTCCGGAGGTACGGGCAATATAATTCTCCCTTGCCGTAACGTAAACATTACGGTCATCGTGCTCCTTAACGGCAGCCGGGTAGGCAGGGAACAGCGATGTCACGCCGCCGTTGCCGTCACCGGTGATCCACATGCCCGGATAATCACGGATATCAGCTTCGGTCAGAAGGATATTTATGCCTCCTGACATGAAGAGGGCAGGCAGGCTTGCCAGGTGTTTTGTGCCAACGGTATCCATCAATGCGGGAAGAAAGGTCCTCTCATTGTGTGACATGAAGCTCTCCTCAAGCGGATAGAGTGCGCCGGCGCCGGAGGGCATCGAGAAACCGAACTTTTCGTTGATCACAGTCACGTCGCCCTTGAGGGAGGTGCTGAACCTGTATGCAACTCCGTCATCATAAACACGGAAGTCGATGGAGTACCCCCCCCTGAAGCGAAGTGTCAGTCCGTTGTAGTTATCATTAACCCTGCTGTTCTTGTGTGGAACCACCGGTACCAGAACGTCTCTTGTCTCTGACGTGACTGCACGCAAAAGTGAGGGTTTTGGCCCGGGGAGGGTCATGCCTTCAAGCTGCATCTCCGGCATCAGTTCTGATACAACCACTGCGTTGTCCCGGGCAATGTTGCATGTTACCCTGTCAGTCACCGTCGCTGAAAGAGTCACTTTTCCGTCCGGAGACCTGGCAATGTACTCCTTTGACAGCAGAGTGAATGGCAGCATCAGTCCTGCTGCCAGTAATATCGCTGAAACCCTCATTTTTTCCCCTTGTTTAATCTGATTGTCCTTTTCTTCTTGCCAGCTCGTCACGGATGGCTGCTGCATGTTCATAATCCTCCCGGCCAATGGCGTCAGCGAGCATCTCCTTTAGTTCCTCGGGGGTGAACTCGCCGTATTCGCTTGAGACAGCGGGCTTCTTCTGACGTGGCGCTTCGGCCTGTTTCTTCTGTTCTTCCTCTGCGGTGGCGCTCATTACAATACCGGCTTCATTGAGTATCTGCGGTTCTATGAAGATGGGGCATTCAAATCTCAGGGCCAGGGCAACGGCATCAGAGGTGCGGGAGTCGATGTTAAAACGCCTCTCTCCGTCAGTACATACAATCTCGGAATAGAAGATACCTTCACGGAGCTTATTGATGAGTACCTGCTCCACAGTCACTCCGCATGCCAGGGCAAAGCTCCTGAACAGATCATGGGTCAGTGGCCTGGGAGGCTCAAGGTTCTCAAGTTTAATGACTATGGCCTGAGCCTCAAACCCTCCGATAATGATCGGTATCCGCCTCTCACCATTCTCTTCCGCCAGTATGAGAGCATAGGCTCCGGACTGGGTCTGACTGTAAGAAATACCTATGACCTTCAGACGAATAAGCTTATTCTGCATAGTTAACCAGGTTTTCAAGCCGACAGGCCGATATGACAAATATAAAGAATAAGAATCTTTATCATCCCGGTGATTGAATTTTTTATCCACAGTATGTTGGTGATAAATTAATCGCGCCGATTTGTAAATAAGTTAATTTTTATATCTTTGCAGTCCGAAAAACAGAGATCCGGAGGGGCCTGCAGAAGTGTCATGCACAGAGGAGCATGTCCGCCTCACGGAGTAATAAAAGAGAGATTGAAAATGTACGCAATCGTAGAAATTGCCGGTCAGCAGTTCAAGGTGGAAGAGGGAAAGAAGATCTTCGTTCACCGTCTGGATGCAGAAGAGGGCGATAATGTAGAGTTTGAAAAGGTTCTCCTTCTGGATAATGACGGAACAGTCACCGTTGGTGAACCGGTCATCGAAGGCACGGTGGTTGAAGGCACGGTCCTGGCCCACCCGCGCGGTGACAAAGTGATAATCTTCAAGAAGAAGAGAAGAAAAGGGTATCAGAAAAGGAGCGGGCACCGTCAGGACTTCACCCAGGTGGAGATACTGAGCATCGGTCCGAGGGGAGAAGGGAAGAAGAAAGCTGCTCCCAAAGCTGAGAAGAAAGTAACCGTGGCACCCGTTGCCGAAGAGGTGAAAGATGAGGTCGCAAAGGCCCCCGCAAGGAAAGCCGCTCCCAAAAAAGAGCCGGCGGAGAAGAAGGAGGCTGTAAAGAAGGCACCGGCAAAGAGCACAAAGAAGCCGGCAAAAGAATAAACTATAAACAGTAAAAGAATCAGGATATGGCACACAAGAAAGGTGTAGGCAGTTCACGCAACGGCCGCGATTCAGAAAGCAAAAGGCTTGGTGTCAAGCTCTTCGGAGGACAGACAGTTAAGGCCGGCAGCATCATCGTTCGTCAGCGCGGCACCACACACAACCCGGGTGAAAACGTCGGGATAGGCAGGGACCATACTCTCTTTGCCCTCATCGACGGAAAGATAGTGTTCAAGAAGAAGAGTGACAACAAATCATATGTCTCAGTTCTGCCCGCAGCAGAATAAGTAACGGTCACTGCAAGATACAGGCTCCTGAAAATATACGCGCAAGCGCATCTTTTCAGGAGTTTTTGTTTTAATTTTACGCTCCTTATACGATCAAAACCCTTCAGAGATGCTTACAATAAACCTTATCCGCGAACAATCCCCGTCAGTCATTGAGAGGCTCAGGGTCAAGAATTTCGATGCCACCACCATTGTGGAGCTCGTGCTTGACCTCGACCGCCGCCGCCGCGAGCTGCAGACCGAGGGTGATGCGGTGCAGGCCGAACTTAACAACCTCGCCCGCGAGATCGGGTCATTGATGAAAGAGGGCAGGAAGGCTGAGGCCGAGGCTGCCAAGAGCGGCATAGGCGCCCTGAAGGAGAAACAGAAAAGACTCTCTGAGACCCTTGATGATGTAAGCCGTGAGATGCAGACCGAGCTGATAAAACTGCCCAACCTCCCCCACCCGCTGGTCGTTGCCGGCAAGAGCGCCGAGGATAACGTCATAGTCCGCAGCGGAGGCACAATCAGGGAACTCCATCCGGGTGCGGTGCCCCACTGGGACCTGATAAAGAAATATGATATCATTGACTTCGAACTGGGAATAAAGATCACCGGTGCAGGCTTCCCGGTCTATAAAGGCAAAGGCGCCAGGCTTCAGAGGGCGCTGATAAACTTCTTCCTTGATGAAGGAGAAAAAAAGGGATACCGCGAGATTGAACCGCCGATAGTCGTGAACGAGGACTCCGGCTTCGGCACCGGACAGCTGCCTGACAAGGAGGGACAGATGTACCATGTTGGCATTGACAATCTGTATATGATTCCCACCGCCGAGGTGCCCATCACCAATATCTACCGCGATGTGATCCTCGATGCCTCAGAACTCCCTGTAAAAAACATGGGCTACACCCCCTGCTTCCGCCGCGAGGCCGGCTCGTGGGGTGCGCATGTAAGGGGACTGAACAGGCTGCATCAGTTCGATAAGGTGGAGATAGTGCAGATAGCCCATCCCGACAGGTCATATGATTCGCTTGAGGAGATGGTCAGTCATGTAGAGAGCCTGCTGGTGAAGCTGGAGCTGCCATACCGGATCGTCAGGCTGTGCGGAGGTGACATGTCATTCACCTCGGCAATGACCTATGACTTCGAGGTGTGGTCAGCGGCACAGCAGCGCTGGCTTGAGGTGAGCTCAACGTCGAACTTCGAAGCCTTCCAGGCCAACAGGCTCAAGTGCCGGTTCAGGGAGAAGGGGGCCAAACAGACTACGCTCTGCCATACCCTGAACGGCAGCGCGCTGGCACTGCCCCGCATCGTGGCTGCACTGCTTGAGAACAACCAGATACCCGAAGGAATCAGGATACCCGCCGCGCTGGTGCCCTACACAGGATTCGAGCTGATCAGCTGAAACATATGAAAAAGAGCTCCCTGGCATATCTTTATGCAGCTCTTTCCGTGTTCCTGTGGGGGACCATCCCCACAGCCTTCAAGATAGCTCTTGCAGAGTTGAGCATAGTGACCATGCTGGGCATCACCACGCTTGTTTCCACCATCGTTTTGTTTATCATTGTTGCCTCCTCCGGAAAACTGAACCTGCTGGGGAAGATGAACCGCAAGGATATATTGTGGTCAGCACTGCTTGGTCTGATCACCCCCGTGGGTTATTATCTGATCCTTCTCACGGCTTACAGCCGGCTGCCGGGCCAGGTGGCCCAGCCGATAAACATGATATGGCCCATTGTCCTCGTCTTCTTCTCAATCCCTTTATTGAACCAGAAGATCCCCGCCCGAAGCTTCATCGCACTGTTCATCAGCCTTGCGGGGGTATACATCATTGCATCACAGGGAGATATCTTTCATCCCGGAAAATCTGACACCATAGGCGTGTTGCTGGCACTTGTAAGCGGAGTGCTCTGGGCCCTTTACTTCGTTCTCAACGTACGCGACAGTCGTGATGAAGCCGTAAAACTCTTCACCAACTTCATGTTCGGCACTATTTATATGGGGGTGATCATGCTGGCCCACGGCTCCTTCAGCGAAGCGGTGAGCCTGAAGGGAGCCGCAGCCTCGGTATACTGCGGTGTCTTTGAGATGGGCATCACCTTCTGGCTCTGGCTGAGGGCACTGCAACTGGCTGAGACAACCGACAGGGTAAGCAACCTCGTCTATTTCGCGCCGTTCATCTCACTGATCCTGCTTCACTTTATAATTGACGAACCCATCTTTTATACCACCCCGCTGGGGCTGCTCCTTATCATAGGAAGCGTCCTGTTTCAGAACCGGGGCAAAAAAGTCTGAACCAAACGGCACATTTTTTGTGGTGGCAGTCCAATAATTAAACGCGAAATGAAAAGAATTATACTTATAACCCTCCTTGTCATCCCCCTTCTTTCCGGCTGCAGAAAAGATCCCGATCCTGTGGATGAATACACGCTTGAAGAACGGGCACGTGATGGTCTGTATGACCTGATGAAATACGCATACCTGTGGTACAATGCCATGCCCACGGTAAAAATCTCAGACTATGACGGTCCTGAGGAGATACTGGAAGCCCTGCGATACAAAACCAGGGATAAATGGAGTTTTGTAACAGATTATGAGAGCTTTATGGCATCTATGCAGGGTACTTTCGTGGGTCATGGCATCAGGATGAGTCTTGACAACTCAAACAATGTGAGGGTTGTCAGCCTTTATGACGGGTCTGACCTCTGGCCGAAGGGTGTAAGGAGAGGATGGATTGTCAGGGAGATCAATGATACTCCCGTCGCCCCCATCTTTATATCAGGCGATGATGCTGCCTACAATTCGCTCATGGGGCCGTCAACTGCCGGCTATACCAATAAGTTCCTGTTTCAGAAGCCTGACGGCACAACCGTGACCTACAGCTCAACGAAATCAAGCTTCACGATCAACTCCGTGACTGCCGCGAAAGTTCTTGACCTGACCAGCGGGAAGACCGGGTACCTCAGCTTTGAGACCTTCATCGACCCTTCCGAGCAGGAGCTCAATGAGGCATTTGCAGATTTTAAAGCCAATAACATCACCGATCTGATAATTGACCTCCGGTACAATACGGGAGGATATATGGATATTGCCCAGCAGCTGTCGAGCCTGGTGATGAAGGCTGCCGACACCACAAAGGTATGTTACACTCTTAAGTACAACAGCCTGGTAGGGCCCGACTGGGATGAGAGCTTTAAGTTTGTCAGGACAGAGAGTCCGCTCGGCCTTGACCGCGTTGTCTTCATCACTACGCGCAGCTCCGCTTCGGCGAGTGAGGTTGTTATAAACAGCCTGAAGCCCTATGTAAATGTCACCATCGTGGGTGACACCACCCATGGCAAACCGGCCGGGATGAACATTTGGGGGTACCCCTTCCCTTCCAACAGCAATCCCGACCCTGACTACGAATATGTATTTGCTCCCATTACATTCGAGTATGTCAATTCAACCGGCGAAGGCCGTTTTTATGAGGGCATGATACCGGACATCCTGGCTGCCGATGATATCACACGCGACTTTGGCGATCCGCAGGAGGCATCACTTGCTGCCGCCATCGGCTTCCTGCAGGGCACAAAAGCCAAGAGCAGTTCCCCGCCAAGACGCAGCCGGGTCTTCTCGGAGGGTGATCAGCTGCCGGTAAACCTTTACCTTGGTCCGCCTCAATCATTCAGGCAGTGAAAGCCCGCGAAGGTGAAAAGATAATCCTTGGGATTGACCCCGGCACCACTGTCACGGGCTATGGCCTGATAAGAGTATCCGGGAAGACCCCTTCGCTGATAACGCTTGGCATTATCGACCTTCGCAGGGATACTGACCACTTCAGAAAGATACGGACCATCTTCGAGCAGACGCTCTCACTGATAGACCAGTATCACCCTGATGAGTTTGCCATCGAGGCACAGTTCTTCGGCAAGAACGTACAGAGCATGCTCAAGCTTGGCAGGGCGCAGGGCGCAGCTATCTCCGCTGCCCTGTACCGCGACCTGCCTGTCTTCGAGTATGCCCCGAGGATGATCAAGATGTCAATCACCGGACAGGGGCAGGCAAGCAAGGAGCAGGTGTCAACGATGCTCCGGACTATACTCTCCTTCCAGGGCGAAAAGATGGTGCTTGATGCCACTGACGCCCTCGGTGCAGCCATGTGCCACTTCTACCAGAGTGGTAAACCTGCATCGGGAAAGTCAAAAAGCTGGGAAGATTTCGTGAAGAAAAACAGCGGCAGGGTCAGAGAGTGAGCTTCTGTGCTGCCGCCAGGGCCACCACGCTCACCCTCACCTCGCCGGCCTGATGAATTGCATTGACGCAGGCCTCCATAGTTGAACCGGTGGTTATGACATCATCAGCCACAAGGATATGTTTGCCAATTATCTCAGCGGGTTTGCGGACTGCAAAGAGACCCTCAACGTTCTCCCACCGCTCATACCTGCCGCGTCTTGTCTGCGACCCTGACCTGCCGGTCCGGATGAGTATGTCATTCCTGACCGGTACGCGGCTTGAGGCTGACAAGCCCTGCGCAATAGACTCGCTCTGGTTGTACCCTCTCTTTCTCTGCCTGTCGGCGCTGAGTGGAACGGGCACAATAAAGTCAATGCCTTCCATGAATCGGCACTCCGCCAGCGTCGACCCGTAAAGCTCCCCGAGCATCTTCCCTATATCCTTCCGTCCGTCGTACTTGAGTGAGTGTATCATTTTCCTGATGCGGCTCCCCCGGTTATAGACAGAGAAGGCGGCCGCCCGTTCAACCTGGCACCTGCCCCAGAATACCTGTTCAAGCATGTTATCGCGTCGCAGGTGAAAATCAGTCCTGGCCATCGAGAGAAGGCATTCCGTGCACAGAACCTCCTCCCCACGGACGAGATGAGCCCTGCAGGCCAGGCACAGCCGCGGCAGGAAGAGACTCAGAAAGTCGTCGCCAATATCTTTAATATGAGACACTTCACAGCGAGAAGCAAGCATAAAGTTATGATAAATATGATAAATAGCAGTTGACAGACAGAAATTTTTATATATTGCACGCGTTATTTAACAAACCAATTTACACAAGAATGAAAAAATGGATGATTGGCAGCCTTTTACTCATCGCAATGATGGTTGTGGCTGCAGGCGTATATGCTCAGACTACTGACAAGGAGAAAAAGAACTCCAAGAGTGAGTGCACTTATGTCGATAAGGACAAGGATGGCAAGTGTGACACATGCGGTTCCACCGCAGACGCTTGCAAGAAGGCTTGCACGACTACCGCCACCACAGGCAAGGACTGCTCCAAGTGCCCTTCAGCTGCTGCATGCGGCGAAACCAAGGGTGAAGTAGTACCTGCAAAAGAAGGCACAACCGCAGCACAGCCTTGTTGCCCAGGCAAGAAGTAAGATCTGCTGATAAGAAAAAAGAGGCTGTCTCATATGGGGCAGCCTCTGTTTTTTTACCCTGCCGGTGACAGGGATTTTTTATCTGTTTGCCGGGTCAGAGCCGGACATGTTCGCTGATGGCCCTGGCAAGGCGCTCATTCTCTTGCGGTGATGGTAACACCCTCGGGTTTGTGAAGAGAAGATCCGACTCCCTGGTAATAGGTACAAGGTGTATATGGGCATGAGGCACCTCAAGCCCTATCACTGCCACACCGATCCTTTTGCACTCTATCACCTCCTTCATCGCCGATGCCACTTTTTGTGCGAAGAGCATCATACCGGCAAGTGTCTCTTCATCAAGATCGAAGATATAATCAACCTCCTTTTTGGGAACAACAAGGGTATGACCCGGCTTCAGCGGTCTGACGTCGAGAAAGGCAATGAAGCGGTCATCTTCGGCAACCCTGTAGCTGGGTATCTCGCCGTTGATTATCCGTGTGAATATCGATGCCATTTCGCTGCTCTTTTCAGATTGATATCTCAACTATCTCAAAAGGTATAACTCCCGCGGGGACTTTTACATCCACCACGTCGCCCACCTTCTTTCCCATGATGCCCTGTGCTATTGGCGATGTTGCGGCCAGCTTGCCCTCCTTGAGGTTAGCCTCTGTCTCAGGCACAAGCTGATACTCCATGGTCAGACCGCTGGTTCTGTTGCGGATCCTGACCCTGTTAAGGATCTGCACCGAAGTGGTGTTGATCCTCGATCCGTCAATAATACGTGCCCGGGCTACCTGGTCTTCGAGGCGGGCTATCTTCATTTCAAGCATGCCCTGCGCATCCTTGGCGGCAGAATATTCAGCATTCTCGGTAAGGTCGCCCTTATCACGTGCCTCTGCAATCATTCGCGCGATAGCCGGCCTTTCATTACGGAGCAGATCAAGTTCCTCCCTCATCTTCTGGAGACCCTCTTCTGTTACATAGATAAATTCCGACATAATTCTTCAGTAATAGGTTAAAAAATAAGAAGAATCCCGGCATCACCGGAACTCTTCAAAGAACAAATATACAAATTTTTTAATTTAAATGCAAATCAAGTCCCTTCTCTAATAATCAGTATATCAGACAGAGTACTCCTTTCTGTTTAGGACAGCTGAATAAATAACTGCCTTTCTCAGGTCGAATCCGCCTGAAAGAATATCACTGCCCGGCCTGGCGTTGTAATCATACTCCGGGGCATCTCCTATCTCACTGTCAGAGATCTCGGTATGGACAAAGTCACTCGTCTGGAAATCCTTGAATGAGGAGACCCCCTCGGATGCGAAGGCGGCAGCCATGGAATCCTCTATTGAGCCTTCCCGGGCAAATGCGGCCGCCATGGTCTGGCTGACAGAGCCCTCACCACTGAAAGCTCCGGCCATGGATTCACTGCCTGAGCCCTCTTTGCTGAATCTTTTAGCCAGCTGATCCTCATACCTTCCCTCCATGGAAGGGTCCATGGGTTTATACTGTGGCTTTCGCTGCTGCGGCTGTGCCGGGGCTGCGACCGTACGCGCCGGTGCCGGTGCTGTCCGCACGGGCGGAATCATTGTCTCTTCTTCAGGCCTGCGCTGCAGCACTTGCTTCGGAGGCGCCTGTGGCTTCTTCCCCTTGCCCTTAAATGAGCCGGCAAGAGCGATAATCCCCAGGATAATATAGAAAATCAATCCGCCTAATCCACCGTCTTCCATAATCGTCAGTATTTTTTGATCTTGTGCTGTTTAAGTTTTGGTTGCTTCTTCGGATCCTTCATCTTTGACTTTGCCTTCTTCTTCTGCTGCTTAAGCTCCGGCTGTTTCTTCGGATCCTTTGTTTTTGGCTTTGCCGCAGCCTTTGCCGGTTTCGGTTGTTCTGGCTTCTTCAGCTCCGGTTTCGTCTGCTCTTTCCGCTGTTTCTGCTTCTTGACCTTGTATTTCGACTCAGTGTTTTTGCTGTTGTTATCCATGCGCATCCTGGTCTCTTCACTCTGCCTCTCATAGTGCTGCTTCCTCAGCTCCTTGAGTTGCTTCTCATCCTCCCTGTCGCGTTTGGCCTCCTTCTTCTCCTGCTCCTTCATCGCCTTCGCGGCCTTCCCGGTTGCCTTGCCTTCTGAATAGGGCTTGCTCTTGCCGGTCTTCCCGAACATCTCCTTCTCCGCCTTTTTGGTTGCATTGCGCTGAGCATTGCAGTCGGTGACCTGAACCGCAAAGAGGAGAAGTGACAGAATAACAAGGAACCTTATAAATACTATCTTATGCTTCATTTCGTTTGTCAGGTGTACCCCGCAGAAGATAAATGGTTACTTTTGCAGAAACTCAGATAATCGCATGTCAGGTTCAAATGTAAAGATTTTTTTCATCATCACCTCGGCTCTGCTGCTGACAATGTCATGCGACCGGGAGAAAAATGAGGTTATCCCTGACATTACCATTGATTTTACCATAAACTTCTCTGACCCGGAGTTCTTTGATCTCTATTACTCCCCCGGAATCAGTGCGCTTATCAGCTCCTCCCACAGGCATCTTGGCATCGGCACCGGCGGATTTGACAACAACGGCATCATCATTTATAACACGGGGCTGCAGGGATTTGAATACGCTGCCTTTGACCGCACCTGTCCGCATTGCTATGTAACTGAGAGTGCGAGCGTAGCTGTCAACATTGACGGGGTATATGCCATCTGCCCGAGATGCACCACAAATTATGCCCTTGGAGCATCAGGTCTTCCCCAGACAGGTCCGGGTCAGTACTATCTCAAGAATTATCAGACCGGGTACACCGGCCAGAGCTTAAGGGTCTGGAACCGGAAATAAAATCCTCTAATACCTGTAATGCTCAGGCTTATATGGTCCTTCAGACGGGACGCCGATATAGTCAGCCTGCTCCTTCGTCAACCTTGTGAGATTGACTCCCAGCTGTGCCAGATGCAGCCGTGCAACCTCCTCATCGAGATGCTTCGGGAGCCTGTAGACCCCTGTCTCATAATCCCCGGTCCAGAGTTCGATCTGAGCCAGCGTCTGGTTGCTGAATGAGTTGCTCATTACAAATGAAGGGTGACCCGTGGCGCAGCCAAGGTTTACCAGTCGTCCTTCGGCGAGCAGGAAAATGGCATGACCGTCGGGGAATACATATTTGTCTACCTGGGGCTTGATGTTGATCTTCTTTATGCCCTTGTAGTCATTGAGAACGTCAACCTGTATCTCATTGTCAAAGTGTCCTATATTGCAGACGATGGCCTGATCCTTCATCTTCTCCATGTGTTCTATGGTGATGATGTCGCGGTTGCCGGTTGCAGTGACGAAGATGTTCCCTTCCGGGAGCGCCTCCTCCACGGTCTTCACCTCGAAACCCTCCATGGCTGCCTGGAGAGCACATATGGGATCTATCTCGGTCACTATGACCCTGGCACCGTACGAACGCATCGAGCGGGCTGATCCTTTGCCCACGTCACCGTAACCGCATACGACAACCACTTTGCCTGCTATCATCACATCGGTAGCCCTCTTGATGCCATCGGCAAGCGACTCACGGCAACCGTAGAGGTTGTCAAATTTGCTCTTGGTGACCGAATCATTCACGTTTATTGCAGGTACGAGCAGCTCGCCCGCCTCCATCATCTGGTACAGACGATGCACGCCCGTGGTGGTCTCCTCTGAAATTCCCTCCATCTCTTTCACCGTCCTGCGCCATTTCTCAGGGTCTTCTGCAAGGATTTTCCTGAGTGTGTCGATTATTATTCCCTCTTCCCTGCTTGCCGGACTGACGTCAAGCACTGACGGGTCATTCTCCGCCTTGTAACCCATGTGAACCAGCAGTGATGCATCACCGCCATCGTCAACGATAAGATTGGGACCCTTGCCGCCGGGGAAAGAAAGCGCCTGTGCGGTGCACCACCAGTATTCCTCGAGTGTCTCGCCCTTCCATGCAAAGACGGGAATGCCTGCAGCGGCAATGGCTGCGGCGGCATGATCCTGCGTTGAAAAGATATTGCAGCTCGCCCATCTGACGTCTGCGCCAATTTCACGCAGTGTCTCTATGAGTACGGCCGTCTGTATTGTCATGTGCAGCGAGCCCATGACCCTGGCACCTTTGAGAGGCTTTGTAACTGAATGCTTCTTTCTTAGCGAGAGAAGTCCCGGCATCTCCTTCTCGGCAATTTCTATCTCTTTGCGGCCGAATTCAGCCAGTGCGATATCCTTTACCTTGTATGAAAGTTCGTTGTTGATGAATGACATGATCTATATAAATTTTAGGTCTGCAAAGATAACTAAAAAAGCGGCACAATTGTTCAGCGGCGCAACAGGGCGATCGTCATTTCACGATCCCTCGCCAGCTGTGCTGCCAAAGCGTCGATATTGTCGAATCTCATCTCGTCGCGCAACCGGTCGCGGAACCTGACGGTGACGGTCTTACCGTACAGGTCTGCATCAAAATCAATGATATGGGCCTCGATGGTGGGCCTGGCGTCATTCTCGGTTATCGTCGGTCTCACTCCGATGTTGAGCATGGCTGCATGCCACGCGTGATCACCCTCAACCTGAGTCTCAACTGCGTATACTCCTGACCCGGGGATCAGTTTGTAAATAAACGAAGGGGCAATGTTTGCCGTAGGGAAGCCCATACCGCGTCCGATCCTCTTCCCGGAGACCACTGTCCCCTTAAGGCTGTAGTCATAGCCCAGCATGGCCGATGCTTTTCTGACATCGCCCCCTTCCAGGAGCCTTCTGATGGAGGAGGAGCTGACCGCCTCTCCGTCAATCATGAATGCCTCTTCCCTTGTGACCCTGAAATCCATCCTGCCGGAACACCCGATGATGGTGTTGCTGTCGCCCTCATGACGCCTCCCGAAGTGGTGGTTGAAGCCGGTGATGAGGTGCCTCAGGCCTAGGTGACGGCACAGAATGGATTCTACAAACTCCCCGGCTGTCATCCGGCTCAGCTCATGCGTAAAGGGAATAATAACCAGATGGCCTATCCCTGTCTGGCGCAGAAGGTTTACCCTCTCCCCGATGTCAGTCAGAAAACGAAGATGGCTTGGATCGCCCGTAAGGACAATGCGCGGGTGAGGATCAAAGGTGACAACCACGGCATCCGACCGGCTCTTGTCCGCTTCGGCCACCACACGGTTAAGAAGCATGCGGTGGCCAAGGTGAACCCCGTCAAAAACACCCATGGTAACCACAGGATCCCTGAAGTGCAGGTCGTAATATCCCTCGTGAATGATCATAGTCCGGTTAAACGAGTACAAATTTATTCTTAATATTGTAATTCTTTACATCTGATAATATGGAAGCGCTTGCATCGGTACGGAGGAAAATGATCCTGGCATTGGCCCTATTTATGGCCTTTGTGCAGACAGCTGTCTCCTCTTCCGTTGGTCACGCCAAAGGTAATCATCAGGATACGGCCTACTTAATGCAGCAACTGCATAACGGGAGGATCTGGGAAAAGAAGTACGACCAGGTCTCCGGACATGAGTTTTTTCTTACCGAAGCCCTGTCAGAGGCATCCCTTACAATCGGTGAGAGGGTCTTCAACAACCAGCTGATATGGTATGACATCTTTAATGACCGGATAGTGCTGATGGTCCGCCCTGGCCTCTTCGTTGAGGTAAACGGCGAAAACGTCAGCCAGTTCACCCTCAGGTATCTGAACAATAACTACATGTTCAGATACTTCGGCGAAAAGGGTTACTGTCAGCTGTTGCACGACGGGGGGGTGCTGCTGGTAAGGAAATATGCGAAGGTGATAAAGAAAAACGCCGTCAACGGAAGTTTTGATGCCTTTGAGGAGGAGATATCTGACTACCTGGTTAAGGATGGGCGTTTCACAAGACTACGGACAAGGAAGGATCTCTTCAGCGTCATGGCTGACAGGGAGACGGAGGTGAGGCATTTCATACGTGAAAATGATATATGGGTTAATCCGAAAAAATCAGAATCGCTCATCCCCGTTCTGGAATTCTACGACTCATTGTAACAGCGAATGATGAAATTTCACCTTTTACTGACCCTTTGCATTGCGCTGTCATCTCTTGCCGCCAGCCAACCCGGGGAACCAAGGGTTACCTGGAATTATGAGGGCAGTACCTTTGAGGATTTTGTTGCACAGGCCGAAGTTCACCTGCAAATCAGATTTTATTATAGAGATGAATGGACAGAGGGTCTCAGGATGCCTGACTCAGGAAAAGAGCCGCTCCTGAGTGATCTGCTCAGGCGGCTGTTCGCCGGAAAAGCCATTTATTACTTCACTGATGACAGAGGAAATATAATCCTTACGAAGGATTTTGCTGTAAGGTCCTTTGCCACCGGTGCCATGACCTCTGAGTCGTGGCTCCCCCTCCAGGATCGCTCCGAGGATAAGGAGCGGACAGCAGTAAGTGAATACCTGATATACGAGATCGGCAATCCAGCAGAAAAGGGGAGGCAGGGAAACATCAGCCTCACCGGTTACATCAGGGACAAAAACAGTGGCGATCCTCTCAGGGGGGTGACGGTTTTCGTAAGCGAGCTTGCACAGGGCACCGCCACTGACGCCAACGGTTTTTACCTTGTTAATGTACCCCGCGGGTCATACAACTTCAGGTTCTCATACCTGGGCATGAAGGAGACTGTAGTCAACACGCGGGTATACGGCAGCGGCTCCCTTGACATAGAGATGGTTGAAGATTATATCGCCATTGAAGGGGCGGTGGTTACTGCGCGAAAGAGCGACGCGCTGCGCAGGTTTGAGACAGGACTGGAAAAAGTCAACATGGCAACCTTCCGCCTGATGCCCTCCTCTCTCGGCGAGACGGATATCCTGAAAAATATCCTCCTGCTGCCGGGAGTCAAAACAGTTGGTGAAGCTTCCCAGGGCTTTAATGTCAGGGGCGGTGCATCAGACCAGAACCTGATATTGCTCTATGGCGCGCCACTTTTCAATCCGTCACACTTCTTCGGATTCTTTACTTCCGTCAACTCTGATATCATCAGGGACCTTCATCTGTATAAGGGAGGTATGCCGGCCCGTTACGGCGGGAGGCTCTCATCCGTAATAGATATCTTACCGCGTGACGGCAGCAACAGGGAGTTCAGCGGGAACGCAGGCATAAGTCCCATCGCAGCCCACCTGCTTCTCGATGTACCCATTGTCAGGGAAAAGCTTTCCGCCCTGGTAGCAGCCCGCAGCACATATTCAAACTGGCTGATGGATGTTGTGGACTATCCGCTTCTCAACAAGAGCGAGGCCTCATTCTATGACTTCAATTCAAGAGTGGTATGGACCCCTGATGAAAAGAACAGCTTTGAATTATCCGGGTACCTGAGTCATGATTCTTTCAGGCTGAACAGCGACACCACCTACGGTTACAGCAACATGATTGCCTCATTGATATGGAACCGGGCGCTTACCGGTAAGGCACTCCTTTCGGTTTCAGCATCAAACAGCAGCTATAAATACGATGTAAGCAGCCTTTCAGCAATCGAAAAGGCCTTTAATCTCAATTACAGTATCAACTATTCGAGCGTTAAGGGTGACCTCAGACTGCCGGCTGGCAAAATACATGATTTAAATGCCGGTATCGAGATTGGAAACTATTCTGTATTACCCGGAGATTTTCAGCCGGCATCCGGCTCCTCTCTGGTCCTCCCGGAGACACTCGAAAGGGAAAGAGCCATGGAGAACGCACTCTACCTTGAGGACAGGATGAAACTGTCAGAGCAGGCTTCGCTGAGCATTGGTCTGAGATACTCATTGTTCACCGCATATGGACCGAAAACGGTGCTGATGTACGAACCGTCACTGCCCAAAAGCAAAGCCACAATAATTGATACGGTTTCCTTCCCGTCAGGCAGACCGTATAAAAGCTATTCAGGACCGGAATTCAGGATATCATTCAATTATATGCTCACCAATTCCAGTTCGGTGAAACTGAATTATAACCGTACGCGACAATATCTCCACCTGCTAACAAACACTGTATCTATCTCTCCTACAGATATATGGAAGATATCTGATTATTATCTCAAGCCCCAGGTCGCCGATCAGTATTCAGCCGGTTATTATCTCACAATACCCTGGAATAACCTCGAGCTCTCGGCAGAGATATATTTTAAGCCAATCCGGAACATGATAGATTTCAAGGGGGGAACGGTGCTGACAATGAACGAAAGCATAGAGAAAGACATCATCAATGTTGAAGGGCAGGCATACGGGGTTGAATTCATGTTCAGGAAGAGTATCGGCAAAACCACCTGGCATCTTAGTTATACCTACTCAAGGATATTGCTTCGCGGCATAAGTGAATTTGACAGTGAGACCATTAACTCGGGCAACTGGTTCCCGGCCTCCCATGATAAACCGCATGATCTTTCCATGAGTTTTAATTATGAGGTGACACGAAGGCTGAATTTCTCCCTCGGGTATGTCTATAACACCGGCCGGCCAATAACCTATCCTGTTGGTTACTATCAGAGTGGCGGCATCTGGCTCATCAATTATTCTGACAGGAATAAATACAGGGTGCCCTATTACTCAAGACTTGATTTTTCAGCCCGTCTCAAGGGAAACCTCAAATCGAAAAAACTGATGAATCCTATCTGGACTCTATCATGCTACAACCTTCTCGGACGTGCAAATGTCTATTCTGAATATTTCATTATAAACGGGAATACCGTTAATGCATACAGGCTTTCTGTTTTTGCAAAGCCTGTTCCCACACTGACTTACAGTTTTGATTTCTGATTACGGATATGAGGAGACTGACTGAAATACTGTTTATACTTCTGACTGCCGCCACGGGGTGTGTCACCCCGTTCTATCCTGACATAAGTGAAGAAGAACAGTCAATCGTAATTGAAGCAAGGGTGACTGACCGCAGTGAGACCCACGAGGTGAGGATCTCCTGGTCGCAGCCCGTCTATTCTGAGGTTGTCTATCCCCCGCCGCCATTGGTGTTCATGGTCTCAGTACTGGACGATGAGGGCCACGAATACTTCTTCAGAAATGCCGGCGGTGGCCGCTACCTGTCCGATTCAACTGAATTCCTGGCCGCTGCCGGCAGACAATACAAGTTGCATGTGGAAGGAGACGGACATATATATGAATCCGACTTTGTGGAGATGAAACCCGTGCCGCCCATCGATTCGGTTTATGCAGGCCCTGAGTACAATGAATTCTACTATCCGGGTGAGTCTACCTACGGGTACCAGGTCTACCTCGACTCGTACGATCCCTCGGGTGAATGCCGGTATTTCATGTGGACCTATGATGAGACATGGGAAATCCGCACCCCTTTCAGGTACCCGACCATCATCAACAGGATTTGCTGGAAATCAGCTGCCTCAACCGACATCAACATACTGAGTACAACAGCTCTCACGGAGAGCCAGGTGACAGGACACCCCCTCAACTTTATCACAACGGAGACCGACCGGCTGACAGTGAAGTACAGTATACTTGTAAGGCAATATTCCCTGACAGAGGAGGAGTTCATCTACCGGGATAATCTCAGAAAGACCGTTTTTGAGGCTGGAGGGCTGTATGACGCAATCCCGGGAGCCATAAAAGGCAACATAGAATGCAAAGACAATCCCGCAACACAGGTCCTGGGATTCTTCGGTGTTTCAGCGGTCTCCGAGGAGCGACTGTTCATTGAAAATGTATATACACAGTTCCCTGACTTTTATGCTTACTGTCCGATTGATTCCATTCCTGTGAGAGACTATGATCCAAAGGTGTACGGTCCCAATGTTTACATTCTCGGGGAGTGGTACGAACCACCTATGCCACCCTATTACATCCTTTCAATACACAGGGAATGCGTTGACTGTTCAATGACCGGGACAGCCATTAAGCCTGACTACTGGGATGCTCCCGGACAGAAAAAAACTTATCATTCCCTTTTCGATGAAGACTAGCGGCAGAATAAGACTGGTGCTCTTCCTTGCAGCATGTCTGCCGGCAATCATGTCCGGCCAGGATGCATCAACCGGTATTGCTTCAGTAAGTTCCAGGCTTGAAGCTTATTGTGCCACCAACCCCTTTGAGGAGCTCTGGCTGCATACCGACAGGGAAACCTATGTTGCGGGTGAAATGGTCAGGGTCAAGGCTTACCTCCTCTCCTATCCTGACCTCCGCATTTCAGAGAAGGAGAGTTACGCGTACGTGGAGCTGCTCGACTATTACAATAACCCGGTAGCCCAGGCAACCATACAACTCGGGAAGGGTTCCGGCGAATCGGGGTTCTTGCTGCCTGACAGCCTTGTATCGGGCTCCTACCTCCTGCGGGCCTATACAGGCGTAATGAAAAACTACCTGCCTCACGGATGCTTCATGAAAAAGATCACTGTGGCCAATCCCTTCCGGGAGGATTTCCTCGACCTTTACACCTCGCTGAAATTCAGCCATGACCCGCCGTCACGGATTGACTTCTACCCTGAAGGCGGCACCCTGGTGAACGGACTGCTGACAACCGTGGGAGTAACCGTCCTCAACCAGTACGGCTATCCTGCCGGATGCAGTGCAGTGGTGACCAACGGTGAGGATGAGGTTATAGCGGAAGTAACGGTTGACACCACAGGCATCGGATCATTCGACTTTGTTCCGCAGCCGGGTGAGAGCTATTTCTTCACTCCCTCAGCCACCGGGCAACGGTATCCCATCCCACCGGCATCGTCCGGCGGGTTTAACCTGCGGGTATCTGCGGCCGGCGGCCAGGCCGTCAGTATTCTCCTGAGGGGAAGGACCGCAGAGGGGGGAAGCCAGGAACGAGGAGGTTTCATACTGATCCAGTCAGGAGGAAATATTATGTTTACCAGGGAGCTGCCCTCATGGACCGGCGAGTATGAGATACGGGTGCCTGCATCCCGGATGGCGGGAGGAATGAATAACATTGCTGCCTTCGACGAAAACGGGAAATGCATTGCCGAGAGATATTTCTTCATGCCTGAGGATGGTGGGGAGAGCCTTCAGCTCAGTTACGACGAACATGCCGGCCGGAGAACAAAAATTTACCTGGAGGCTGGTGACCCGCAGAGCCGGATCAGCACTGATGAGATGATCACCGGGAGCATATCCGTGTCGGCATCTGTCACTGCTGACAAAATCATGACGGCATCAGAATACCTGCTCCTGGGATCCCAGTTCAGACATCTGTCGGACTCCCCTAATCTGCAAGACATTTTCCCCTGGCTCACGCCCGGGGCAAGGAACATCTTCCTGCTGGGTATAAAAAGCGAATGGATCAACTGGGACAGGATCGCGGCCGGCCCTTGCGCTCCGCCACTCTTCCCGGAAGAGGTGAACGGAAGGTACCTGGTAGCTTCACTCGCCGGTCCACCGGTGTCATCGGCAGAAAGGGAGCTGACTGCCTTCCTGGTCGGCTGGGGCAGGAGACAGTCATTCCAGTACTCGAAAAGCGATACGGCACGGAGATTCATCTTTTTCCTGGAAAGAAAACATGAGACTGATGAAATCATTATCAAAGCCGGCGACACGGGAAACTATCACCCTCTAAAACTGGAAAGCAGGTTCTCAGACCGGTATCTGACTAATCTCTTCAGGCCTGACACAACCCCCATGCCTGCGATGATGAAGGAGCTGGATAAAATGGCTGCACGATACCAGGTAAGGAAGATCTATGGTATAACCGATACCCCCGCCGCTGACACAACGAAGAGGGATAAGGACCATGGCTGGCGGTTTTACGGAATCCCGGACCAGGAGCTTATCCTTGATAATTATATAAGTCTCTCCTCTATGAGAGAGATCTTCTTTGAGCTGGTTAAAAGGATGACAGTAAGGTCAGACAGGCAGGATGGCAAACCGGTTATCTGGGACCCGGTGTTGAAGAGATCCCCTGCCCTCTTTATTGACCTGGTCCCGGTGGAGGACGCGGAAACGATCCTGGGCCTTGATCCGGCGCACGTGAAACAGATAGATATCATTACGGGAGACTACCTGTTCGGTGAGATTGTCTTCCCGGGTATTCTGAACGTAGTCACCCGGAATGGCAACTTCACTGAGACCCGTCTGCCGGCCAGATTCCTGAGAACATCATATACTATGGCAGACCCTCCCTCCGGCTTTGTTGCGCCCGGTCATTCGTCAGAAGGCGACAGCCGCATCCCTGATTTCAGGAACACCATCTTCTGGGACGGGAAGCTGAAGAGAGACAGTGCAGGCAGGTTTTCAGCGGAATTATGGAGCTCCGATGATTCCCAGAACTGTGACATTACAGTAAACCTGATTGATAAGAGTGGTAAAATCATATCTGCAAGGGCTAAGCTTCTCCTTACCGGACTTGAGTGATCCGGATCTGATGGCTCTCCGGTTCCGGCGGTAAAACAATTGACTTTAATAAGATATAATCAGGTTCGAAAATATCTGCCTTTTTGTATCTTGGAGGAAGATTCAGAAATTGAAAAACAGATTCTACGATATTGATCCCTGGCTTGATCCTTTCAGGAGCGTCATTGAGGCCCGTCTCACCTATTGCAGGGATCGGGAGGTGCTGATCACGGGAGGCAGTACGCTATCCGATTTTGCCAACGGGCATCACTGGTACGGGCTGCATCACACTGAAAAAGGGTGGGTCTTCAGGGAGCATGCTCCCAACGCCACCGCCATAACTCTTGTCGGCACCTTCAGCGGGTGGAAGGAAGATGACCGTTACCGTCTGCACAGGACTGCCGATGGCGACTGGATAGGGGAGTTTAATGAAGGGATGTTGTCACACGGCGATCTTTACAAGATGAATGTGAAGTGGAAGGGCGGCGGCGGCGAGCGCATCCCGGCCTACGCCACACGCACTGTCCAGGATGAGGTGACGAAGATATTCACTGCACAGGTATGGCACCCCGACGGGAGCTATGTCATGAGACACCCCTCCCCGCCGCCGCCGCCGTCACTCCTTATTTACGAGGCACACGTAGGAATGGCTACCGAGGAGGAGAGGACAGGCACATACCGGGAGTTTACCGATGACGTGCTGCCCCGCGTAAAAAGCCTCGGCTACAACACCATCCAGCTGATGGCCATACAGGAACACCCCTATTACGGATCATTCGGATATCATGTGTCAAGCCTCTTTGCAGCTTCGTCCCGCTTCGGAACCCCGGATGAGCTCAGGGAACTCATCGATACGGCTCACGGCATGGGCATCAGGGTCATCATGGACCTGGTGCACTCACATGCCGTTGCCAATACGCTGGAGGGGCTGGGCCTGCTTGACGGCGACCCCGCACTCTATTTCCATAAAGGGTCAAGGAGAATGCACGTGGCGTGGGACTCGCTCTGCTACGACTACGGCAAACCGAAAGTGGCTCACTTCCTTCTCTCAAACTGTAAATACTGGCTCGAGGAATACAAATTTGACGGTTTCCGTTTCGACGGCATCACCAGCATGCTCTACTATGACCACGGACTGGGGTCTGACTTCGTCTCGTACAAACAGTACTTCGACGGCAACCAGGACACCGATGCCATCGTCTACCTCACCCTTGCCAACAAGCTGATACATGAATTCAACGGCGGTGCCGTAACGATTGCCGAGGAGATGAGCGGCATGCCCGGCATCGCGGCACCTGTCAGTGCGGGAGGGATCGGCTTTGACTACAGGCTTGCCATGGGGGTCCCCGACATATGGATCAAGATGGTGAAAGAGATTCCCGATGAAAACTGGGACCTGGGATACCTTCTTCACGAACTGACGCAGCACCGTGCCGAGGAACGGGTGGTATCCTACTGTGAGTCGCACGACCAGGCGCTCGTGGGCGACAAAACGCTGATATTCAGGCTGGCAGATAAGGAGATGTATTTCTCCATGAGCGTCAGTACACCCAGCCTGATCATTGACCGCGCCGTGGCGCTTCACAAGATGATAAGGCTCTTCACCTTCATCACCGCCGGCGGAGGCTATCTCACCTTCATGGGCAACGAATTCGGCCACCCCGAGTGGATTGATTTTCCCAGGGAAGGTAACGGATGGAGCTATAAGTACGCGCGCAGACAGTGGAGCCTGGCTGACAATGAATTGCTGCGGTACCGCCACCTGAAGGAGTTTGACAGGGCCATGATAGAGACGGGCAAGCAGCATGGACTTCCCCAGCTGCAGATGACGGAGACGCTGGCATTCAACGACGCGGACAAGATCATTGCCTTCCGTCGGGGTGACCTTATCACGGTAATGAACTTCAATACCTCCGTCTCATTCACTGATTACGGCATACCCCTGAAGGGAAAATTCAGGATCATACTCAACACTGATGATCCGCTCTTTGGAGGACAGGGAAGGATAGACTCAAGCCAGACCTACTTCTCAGTGCCTGACCACGACCGTTATGGCGTCACGGCACCGCACCACCTGAAACTTTACCTCCCTGCAAGGACAGCCATTGTGCTCCTGCAGGAAAGGATAAAGACAATCCGGGACCTGTAAATCAGTCGACCCACCTCAGCAGACAGAAGTCCTGCCTGTGCGGAAGCTGGTCATGTTTCGCATAGATACGTATACCGTAGAAGAAGGTGCCGGCCATCTCAGGCTGGAACTCCACCCTGTAAATTACCCTCCCCTTCTTATGGTTCACATACTGGAACTCCTTGCTGGCGAAGAAGGCATGTTCGCCGTTCTTTAGCAGACGGGTGACAACCATCTCCACTCCGACATTCTCCGCAGGAATATTCTTTATATCGAGGATTATCTCCTGGGTGTATGTATGACCGGAACGGTATATCTGTTTATCGGCATTCTTGAAATCATATTTAATGATCTCAATCTCATCCCATGCTCTCGTAATATCACTCTTCCATCCTGCCAGCACTCGTGCCAGGGTATAGTTGTCTGCCGTAATCCGCCTGCTCCTTTCCCACAGTTTCGTGTAATACTTCTGCATGTAGTCGGTGAGCATGCGTCGTGTGGTGAACTCCGGTGCCACCTTTACCATGGTATTCTTGATGTAGCTGGTCCATTCGCGCGGAATGCCGTCTTCGTCCTTTGAGTAATAGGCAGGTATTATCTCGTACTCGAGCATATTGTATATCGTCTCGGCGTCGATGTCGTCCTGCAGTTCCTGGTTGGAATAGGTACGTTTCTTGGGAAGCGCCCATCCGGCGAAGGCATGATACCCTTCCACCCACCATCCGTCAAGCACGCTGAAGTGGATGGTACCGTTCATGACCGCCTTCTCGCCGCTTGTTCCCGAGGCTTCCAGCGGGCGTGTGGGGGTATTCATCCATATATCCACACCGCGCACAAGGTAACGTGCCATCTCCATGTCATAATTCTCGAGGAAGAGCACCTTGCCTGCGAACTGAGGCATCTGTGAGACCTCATTGATGCGACGTATCAGGTCCTGTCCGCCCCCGTCATTGGGATGCGCTTTACCTGCATAGATGATCTGCACTGGCCTCTCGGGGTTATTGACGATCTTCGACAGCCGGTCGAGGTCACGGAAGAGGAGTGTTGCCCTCTTGTAGGTGGCAAAGCGGCGGGCAAAGCCTATTGTGAGCGCTTTCTCATTGAGGTGAGAGCTTATATTCATCAGCGTGCGCGGACTGACGTGTCTGTCCATCATATCTGACTGCAGCCTCTTACGGATGTTGTCAAACAGCCGTTTTTTAAGCTTCATCTTGATCTCGTACACCTTCTCATCCTCAACCTGGTAGATCTTCGCCCACTGTTCACGGTCGCCCTGGTCAAAGTGCCTCTGTCCGGTAATCTTTTCATAAACCTGTTCCCACTCCGGCGCCACCCAGGTCGAATAGTGCACTCCGTTGGTCACATGTCCTATGTAGAGCTCATCACGCAGGTACCCGGGCCACAGCTTCGAGAAGAGTCCGCGCGAGACGTGGCCGTGAAGCTGGCTCACGCCGTTCATCTCCTGTGAAAAACGGGTGGCAAGGAAACTCATGTTGAACTTGCGGTCATGGTCATCCTGGCAGCGGCCGAGGGCCATAAGCTGATCCCATGTGATGTTCAGCCTCGTATGATAATGAGATATGTATTTCCTGAGCATATCCTCCTCAAAGGCGTCATGACCTGCCGGTACCGGTGTGTGTGTTGTGAAGAGCGTTGAGGCCCTTATTATCTCCATCGACTCCTCAAAGGTGAGATGTTCCTCTTCGATGAGATGTCGCATCCTTTCAAAACCGATGAAGGCTGAATGACCCTCATTGCTGTGATACACATCAGGTTTGATTCCCAGGGCGATAAGGGCACGCATGCCTCCGATGCCCAGTATCAGCTCCTGCTTCAGCCTGTTTTCGGAATCGCCTCCGTAGAGATAGTGAGTTATAGCTCTGTCTTCATGGGTGTTCTCCTCAAAGTCAGTGTCGAGGAGATAAAGCCTGACCTTGCCCACCGAGGCCAGCCATATGCGAGCCTTCACCATGCGTCCGGGCCATGTAAGCTGAATGGTCAGATGGTTGCCGGCGCTGTCTTTAACCATTGATACAGGCAACCGGGAGAAGTCTTCAGCCTCGTAGATTGCCTGCTGTTCGCCCCTCGGCCCGAGCTTCTGCCTGAAATACCCGTACCGGTACAACAGCCCGAAGGCTGTGATGTTGACGTTTGAGTCGCTGGCCTCCTTGAGATAGTCGCCGGCCAGCACTCCCAGACCTCCGGAGTAGATCTTCAGGCTGGGGTGAATTCCAAACTCCATGCTGAAGTAGGCCACGGAAGGAAGCTCCGGGTTTTCGGGCCTGGCCATATAGTCGGTGAACTCTTTATAGATCCTGTCAGCATCATCGAGGAAAACCTCATCATCTGACAGCACCACAAGTCGCTTGTAATCAATGGCTTCCAGGAGTCTCTTGGGATTGTGTCCCACCTCTTCCCAGAGTGTTGGATCCATACGGCGGAAGAGGAACTCGGCATCGCTGTTCCATGACCACCAGAGGTTGCCTGTCAGCTCCTTAAGGTAGCTGAGGCGCTCGGGCAGCTCCGACTGCACGTAGATATCCTTCCATACTGGTGCCTGGAACGGCTTTCTTGACTGTACCTCGGTGGCCTCAAGGATGCGTGCATATTCCCTGGGCTGGTCGCGTCTCTCCTCGCTTTTTTCAATGGCGAGGGTATAGGCTTCGGTATAATAATGGAACAGCGTGTTCCAGTTGGCAATGCGCGATATCTCCCACGCCTTGTCCCTGGCTGCTGCCTCTTCTGCAAGGCTCATCTTCATGAACCTGCGGATGAACTCCTCCATCCCGGCGATGACCTCCTTCTCGTTTTCATCAGTTCGGTCAAGCACCAGGCATCCGTTGCCGGGTTCGACAAAATAGCTGTCGACCCACATGCCAAATCCTGCCAGGTTGGTGGTGACGGTGGGCACGCGGAACATCAGGCTCTCGAGCGGGGTATAACCCCATGGCTCGTAATAGGATGGATAGAGGGTAAGATCGAACCCGATGAGCAGATCATAGTAGGGCATGTTGAAGATGCCGTCACTGCCGTTGAGATATGACGGCACAAAGATGACCTTCACCTTCTCCTCTTGAGTGTTTCGTATCTCCTCCCTCGTGAG
This sequence comes from uncultured Rikenellaceae bacterium, assembly GCA_963802145.1. GTDB lineage: Bacteria > Bacteroidota > Bacteroidia > Bacteroidales > VadinHA17 > SR-FBR-E99. The sequence continues at coordinate 134,106 of CAWDHN010000012.1, read as the reverse complement.
CTGGTTAATGACAGGATCGTCATTGACATAATGCAGTCCGTGAGTAAGGTATCTGTCGCCCTCGGTGATGTACGAGCCGTTGTTCATTGCGGCGACCAGGTCCTGCCTCGGCCCCTTGTGGTATGCCGGTACCAGGATAAATGCAACGCACTGACGGTCAGTATCCGCCTCCCGGTTAATTGCTCCGAGTGACGAGAGGAACAGGTCTATGCCCTTGTTCCGGTATTCATACCTGCCGCTGGTAGACACCAGGAGGGTGTCGGCAGGCAGGGTATAACCGAGTAATGCCCCGGCAACAGAGAGCAGCCTGTCTCTTGCAGCCTTACGTGCAGCCTCGAAGTTTTCGGGAGCAGGGACAAACGTGTCTTCGAACCCGTTGGGGGTAATGACGTCCGGCTTCTTGCCGAGGAAAGCCTCACACTCACGTCCTGTAATCTCACTTACAGTGGTGAAGACATCTGCCTCGGCGGCACTTAACCGCTCGAGTGACTGTTTGGAGATGACGTTGAACTCGAGGGCCATATGCGCAGGGTTGAACTCCTTCATCCTGCTGTATAGCTGCCTGTTGTTGCCTGCTATGCTGCGGCCGAGGACCGTAGCATGGGTGGTGAACGCGGTGGTGATCCACGGAACATTCTTCTCGAGATACAGAACGCCCATGCCCGTCATCCACTCATGGAACTGTGCAACAACTCTCGGATACTCGCGGTAATAATTGGTAAAGCTCTCAATCACCTTCCCTGCCGCATAACCGAAAAGGGCCGGCTCAATATAATCCCACTGTCCCGCAATGCTGTCGAGGTGATAAGTCTCCCAGAAACGTGCAAAGATCTCATTCTGCTGCCCGAAGTAGGAAGTGAAGTCGATGAGCATCACACGAGGGTTTCCCCTGATGTTCCAGCGCCCCGTCCGTACAATCAGTCCTTCCTGGGCTGCCACAGCCTTCCATGACTGGAACATGGTGTCATCCGGGGTGAATTCGGGGTTCGACTGGTCGTCGCGCCACACATCAGGTCCTATAAGAACATAATTATCGCCAAACTCATAGGAAACGTTCAGCGCCTTGGTCGAAATGACTGTATATATACCACCTACCTTATTGCATACTTCCCAGCTTGTCTCAAATAAAAAATCAGCTTTCTTCTCCATATGGTTAATAATGAATTAATACGCCGAAGCGCATGACAGTTATTCAATGCTTAATCCCGCAACAACTATTTGCCGGAGGCCTTTCTCCTCACCGCAGTACCTGCTGAAGCAGCCTTCTTTGCTGCAGCTTTCCCGGTTGCAGGTTTTCTTGTTGCCGGCTTTTTTGTAACGGCTTTTTTTGACGATTGTTTTACAACCACCCCGCCTTTCTTCTTCTCCAGCTTCGACAGTTTTTCCTGCAGTTCGAGTATGAGGTGATTCTTTGTCTCAATCGTCTGCGTGAGACTGTTTATCTTCTCATCATGGTCATTGACAGGACAAATGGTATTAAGCCTGATTTCGAAATCGCTCAGGACATTCATGTAATTCATGAAAGCCTGGTAGGGATTCTCATAAGGATTGAAATATGCATGTACCGCTCCGTCGGAGAAAAACTTGGTTGACATGTAATAGAAGTGGTCGCTCGACTGGAGGTAGACCCAGTCACGCTGGAGTTGATCGGAGTTGCATTTGCCTATCCTCTCTGCGAGGCTGTACAGTTTTGTCACTGCGGCAGTCTGAAGCTCGTTGCCCATCCATGCGGTCAGGTCCCTCTCCTCATCAGCCCATGATATGGGCGAAGGAACGTGGAGCAGCGATACGGGCTGATACAGGTCAGCTATCTCTGACACGGTCATGAAGGTGAAAGGTGTCTTTTTGATGATGGCATCGGGCATATGCTTAAGGAAGTCGAAAATGCCCGTCTCCTTCTTCTGGTGTTCACCGAAGGTCTCATAATCCATGAATATGTTCACTATCTCTGAGGTGGATGCCAGGCCTTTGACCCATGATGCATACTTATCAGCCGTGAGCGGATAGCTTGACCAGTTTTTGTTTGAGAACCGGAAGGCGATGTCATCACTCAGGGTGTAGTTGCGGAGGAGCACCTTGAGCCTCGGGTTGATGGCGTTGCAATAGAGGAAATTGGGTGACTTCCATCCGAGGATGTGCTTCGCACCTTCCGTAACGACTGCCTTGTAACCCATCTCTGCCATCCAGCTGCCAATCACGTCTGAGTATATGAGCTCGGTATTCCTGATTGAAGTAGGTTCATAGCCGATATACTGTTTCATTTTCTCTCGGTGGACATTGACCTGGAGCTCGTACCTCTCCCTGCTCATGAGTGAGGCCAGCGAATGAGAGTTAGTCTCTGCGAGAAACTCAACACATCCCGTTTCCGCCAGTTCCCTGAACGAGGCGAGCACCTCCGGGGCATAAAGCCTGAACTGGTCGATGACAATCCCCGTGAGCGAGAAGGTTACCTTAAGCTTACCCTTGTGCTTGCGTATAAGATCAAGAAGAAGCCTGTTTGTCGGGAGGTAACAGTTTGAGGCAATCTTGCGAAGGATCGACTCATTCATGAAATCGTCATAGTAATAGTGCTCATGGCCCATCTCAAAAAAGCGGTAACGTCTGAGCCTGAAGGGCTGATGGACCTGAAAATAAAGGCAGATGGCCTTTTTCTGTGGTGTGCTCATATCTTATAACTTGTCTGTTTCAAAACATCTTTGTAAATACTCTTGACATGACTGGCTGCCTTCTCCCACTTAAGTTTGTCAACCTCCTCCTTGCCATTCATAATAAACATCCTCGATAGTGCCGGATAAGTCAGTATCCCGTATATGGCATCAGCCATGGCCTCTATATCCCAGAAATCAACCTTGACTGCATGTGTAAGCAGTTCGGCCACACCGCTTTGCTTGCTTATGATCACAGGCACATTCGACTGCATCGCTTCGAGAGGTGAGATGCCAAACGGTTCGGAGACTGATGGCATGACATATACATCACTCATTCGCAGCATTGTGAACACGTCGTTACCGCGCAGGAACCCCGTGAAGTGGAATCTGTCGGTGATCCGCAGATAGGCTGCGTGACGCATCATGCGTTCCATCATGTCTCCCGAACCTGCCATCACGAATCTTACGTTGGGCATGCGGGATAGTACCATCCTGGCGGCCTCAATAAAATATTCAGGTCCTTTCTGCATGGTTATGCGACCCAGGAATGTGACGATCTTGTCATCATAAGCCCGCTCGGGAATGTCAAGCTCTGAATGGTGAAGCGGTTCGACAGCATTGTATACCGTCTCAACCTTGTCGGGATCAATATTATATCTGCTAATGACTATCTCGCGGGTAAGGTTGCTTACCGTGATGATCTTGTCGGCGGCATCCATCCCCTCCTTTTCCATGTTGTATACCACGGGATTGACATTTCCTCCGCTGCGGTCGAAATCGGTGGCGTGGACATGTATCACCAGCGGCTTGCCCGAGACTGCCTTGGCTGCTATTCCGGCAGGGTAGGCGAGCCAGTCATGGGCATGGATGATGTCAAATTCCTCCTCGGAGGCTATGACCTGCGCCACAACGGAATATTTGTGTATCTCAGTCATCAGTGTCGATCCGTAACTGCCTGAGAAATCGACCTTCCCCTGCTGGTTGGTCTCCACAAGCACATCGGTATCAGCGACCTCGCCGCGCGTGATCTTCCAGAAGTCCTCCGGATCAGTGTAGGGAACCAGCTTTGAGAAGACCTCGATCTTGTCTACCGGCTTGAGAAAGTAATTGTACTTTACCTTTTTAAAGGCGACGGGAATGGTGTTGGCTCCAATAAGTCTCACAATGCTCTGGTCTTCATCGCCATAGGCTTTGGGAACGACAAAGAGCACCTCCACATCCTTCTGAGCTGCAAGACCGCGGGTGAGACCGTAACTGGCGGTACCCAGTCCCCCGGCAATATGAGGGGGGAACTCCCATCCAAACATCAGGACACGCATATCATTATTTGTTTTCTTTGTATTTCGTTTCAAGAAGGGTGAAAATGCGGAGCACCTCGCCCACGCTCCATGCCTGTGATATTGCTCCCCTGGCTGTGTGAGGCGGGTCTCCGTCATATATCTCTGAGATGGTTGAGATACCTGCTTCCGTGAGCGTCTCCTCGAATCCCATAATAAGCTTCCTTACCCGGGAGGCTCCTCCTTCGCCATAGACCCGCAGCCATCCTTCACAGAAGGGACCAGCCAGCCATGGCCATACCGTTCCCTGGTGATAAGCCCTGTCACGAATCTCCTGGGTGCCGCAATAGATTCCTTTATAACCCTCTTCGGCCGGAGAGAGGGTACGCAGACCCCGCGGTGTGACCAGCACCCTGTTTACGATATCAAGAAGACTCTTCATCTGCTCCTTGGCAAGCATTGTATAAGGCAACGAAGTGGCAATTACCATGTTTGGCCTGACCTGCATGTTTTTCTCCTCGTCATTGACGTAGTCAGCCAGGTAACCGAGCTCCTCGTCCCAGAAGGTCTCAATAAATGATTTGGCTATCAGTTCCGGAAGCTTCTCCCACTCCTTCACAAATGTCCTGCTGTGTGCCCCTCGTGCACAGTCGAGCGCAAAGCATACGGCATTATACCACAGGGCATTTATCTCCACGGCATACCCGTTGCGGGGAGTTACCGGCACACCGTTCACCACCGCATCCATCCATGTGAGTGCCTTACCCGGTGCACCTGAAAAGATCAGCCCGTTCTCTCTCATGTGTATCCCGAAGGAAGTCCCGCTGCGGTAGGCATCAAGCACTGCTTTCATGGCATCGCCGTAGCGCTTCCAGGCCTCCTTTGGCTCCAGCCCGTAACTGTACACTGCCTGGAAGAACCAGAGCGGCGCATCAACGCTGTTGAAGGCAGGATTGTCATTGTCTCCCGTATTGGGGAAGAGGCCTCCCTTTATGCGGCGCACCTGCGTGTCAAGCACGGCGGCATAGAGATCCTCGGAAGTGCGTGCCAGCGCCAGGCCGGGGAGGGAGATGAAGGTATCACGCCCCCACGATCCGAACCAGGGATAACCCGCAACAATATTTGTATCGTCACCCCGCTTCTCAATGAACTGCTGAGCCGCATTGCGCAGACTGTTCCCGAAATCGCTGCGCGGTATCTTTGACTTCACCGTACGGGTGAACTTCGTCTTGAATCCTGAAGGAATCTCCTCCTTTGTAGAAGCCGACAGGACTATGACATCACCCTTGGCGGCATTGACCTCAAAGAAACCGGGTGAAAAAAGATCTTCTGAATAATCATAACCCCGCTTCTGCTCCTCAGTATATTCAACGCCCTGGTACCAGTCAGGCGCGGGGACAAACTCAGATTTCCCTGAGAGCTGCATGTTGAGCCATGGGAACCCATCATACATTTTGATTCTGATCCCGTTCGCCACCGGCTCAACCCTGGTGTTTGCCCACATGTTGGCATGCGTCAGCTGGTGAATGCTCCTGAAAGCCAGGAAAGGCCTGAACTGAAGCCTGACCGGCTCATCAGCGTCAAGAACAGTATACCTGGTCATCAGCTGCTCCTCATAATGAACCAGTATTCTCTCCTGCTTGAAAAAGACGTTGCCTATCCTGTATGTCATGCCCGGAATATCCTGGACATCAAAATCCTCAACATATTTGTGACCCTTCGGGCTATAGTGATCGCCATGATACTTCCGGATGCCTGTATTGAAGCTCTGACCGTTGCTTACGATGGTGGTATCAACGCCCGAAAGAAGCACATGCCTTTCACCGCCCATCGCATCAACCGGACAAACAAGCCAGCCATGATACTTCCTGGTGTTGCATCCCACAATGGTGGTCGATGAATAACTTCCTGCCCTGTTGGTGCGTAATATCTCACGGCTTAAGGAATACTCGAGGTTAACTACCTGAGCCTTATCAAACTTAATGTATCCCATAGTTCAAGGAGTTCCGTTTAACTGCTAAAAAGTCAGAAATAAACCGTATTAATTTAATAATAAAAGAAATCAAGTGCAAAGTAAAGCAAAAAAATCAGATTTATTATCAGACCTGAGCCGGCACAATCATCCCGAAGGCTCTGGAAAATAGATATCTTTGCAGTTCAGTAAGAGAACCTGCGTGCATTTAAAAGTTCGTTCAATATGAAAGATATAATGACAGCAACGTCCAAAATAAGATTTTATGTGATATCGGGTATCCGGAAGGGGAAAATGGCCCTGCTCCTGCTGACTGTTCTTGTTACCGCCACCGGGTGCGGGAATAAGGATTTCAGGATCACCGGCACAATCGAGGGTGCAGGAACGGGCGAGTATCTGCTGCTCCGGGAGGTAAAACCCGGATTTCTTGAACCAATAGACTCAATGATCCCGGATGAGGACGGGAAATTTAGCTTCAGGTCGGTTACTGAGTGGCCTGCCTTTTACATGCTTAGCATGGGAAGCGACAATTTCCTGACGCTGCTCGTCTCACCAGGCGATAAGATCGATGTGAGTGCGGCAGCCGGGTCACTTGACTCACCCGGGGTATTGAACGGATCGGAGGAGACCTCCACAATGCTGGGCTTCCGGAAGGAACACAGGGAGGTCATTGATGCACTGCAGCGACTGACGGATGTCTATAACGACAGCATCATGAGCCCGCGGCTGCCATTGCTGATGGACAGCCTCGACAGGAGAGCTGCGGATATAGTGGAGGCTTTCCGCGCAAAAGCAAAGGAGCTCCTCGAGGCTAACGGCTCATCGATGGTCTCGGTCTATCTGCTGAACCAGCAGGTGGTGCCCGGACTCCAGCTGTTTGACCCGGCGAAGGAGCCTGAATTATTCTACAGGGTTGACTCTGCTCTCTATGCCCTCTACCCGGAATCCGACCTGGTACTTGACCTGCATTCCTTTGTGGCGGGATTGAAAAGCTCTGCCCCTGTGGCCATCGCAACATCCGCCGGCACACTGCCTGCCATCGGTAAAACACTGCCGGAGATAGCACTCCCTGATCCGGAAGGCGACACGCTAAGACTATCATCGCTGCGTGGCCGGGTGGTGCTCGTCGATTTCTGGGCCGCATGGTGCCCTCCCTGCCGTGAGGAAAACCCCAACCTCGTAAGCATGTACGACCAGTGGCACTGGCGAGGCTTCGACATCTTCCAGGTTTCACTCGACCTCAGGAAAGAGGAATGGACGGAAGCGATAAGAAAAGACAGGCTGGGGAGATGGAACCATGTCAGCGACCTGAAATACCGCGACTCGGAGGTGGTGAAGAGCTTCGGCCTGACGGAGATCCCCGCAAGCTACCTCATAGACCGCGAAGGAAGAGTGGTGGCAATTAACCTCAGGGGAGATGAACTCCGGAAAAAACTTGAGGAACTGCTGGGCGGACAGTAGCCAATCCCTATTTTTGCTTTATTTGTACCCTAAACCGGAATTCATAATGAAGAGATACCTTTTGATCTTTTTGACGGCTGCAATAATTGCAGGCTGCAACAGTGAAAATAATGTGACCATTAAAGGAACCTTCAGCGAAGGGAAAGAAGGGATAGTGTATCTCGACAAGTCGGAGGTTGACCGCAGCAATGTAATAGATTCGGCCGATATCAGAAGAGGTCGTTTTAAGTTCACCGCTGAGATCACCGGTCCGGAGTTCTTCCAGGTACGCTTTGAAAGCGGGGAATTCGTCGGACTGCTGGCAATGCCCGGTGAGAACATCACTCTTCAATTCGGGAAGTCACCCCTGGCAACCAGTTACACCGTAGCCGGTTCGCCGGGATCGGATGAGATCAAACTGCTCGACCAGCAGTTAATGTCAACCAGGGCCCGCCTCGATTCCATAAGGAAGATCTACGAGGGTCTCAGTGACGACGAGCTGGCAACCGTGGGTGCTGACCTTGAAAAGGCATTCGTCGATGTTGTTGATGCCCAGCGCAAATTCAACATCAAATTCATTGTTGAGAATATCAGCTCCATGGCGGCAATACAGGCGCTCTACCAGAGGATAGATGACAACACCTATGTCCTCTACCAGCCCCGTGACCTGCAGTACCTGAAGATCGTCTCCGACTCCCTTTCAGTGAAGTACCCTGTATCGAGACATGTCCGTGCCCTGAAGGAGAATGTCACGTCAGAGCTGAACCAGATGTACATCAACCGCATGGCGACCCTTGCATCGCAACTGCCGGTGACAAACACCACTCCACTGCTGCCCGATACGCAGGGAAAAATGGTAAGCGTCTCATCACTAAGGGGCAGGTATGTGCTCGTATCGTTCTGGAGCACCGCTTCGCAGGAGTGTCTCAACGAGCTGCCTGCGCTGAAGGCCATATGGTCGGCATACCACGGCAAGGGACTTGAGATTTACCAGGTGAGCCTTGACACCGATGAAGAGAGATGGAAAAACATTGTAAGGTATGAGGAGATACCATGGATCAGCGTCAGGGAGCCGGACCCGGCAAACCCGACCTATTCGCGCCTGATGAACATAAACAGTGTCCCCGCCAACCTGCTGTACGATCCGGAGGGTAACATCATCAACACCAACCTCTTTGGCCGTAACCTTCAGATAAGGATGGATCAGCTGTTCAACAAATAATCATCAATTTGGCAGGCCGGAATACATATTTCGCTTCTGACTTTCACCTGGGACTGGCCGCAGGGACTGACCCGCGTGAGCGCGAGCGGAGGGTTGTGGAATGGCTGAATCAGGCATCGGATGATGCACAATCAATTTACCTCCTCGGTGACATTTTTGATTTCTGGTGGGAGTACAAAACGGTGATCCCGAAGGGCTTTGCAAGATTCCTCGGCACCCTGGCCTCGCTCACCGACCGGGGCATTGACGTGCACATCTTCACAGGCAATCATGACATGTGGATGAAAGACTATCTTGCCACTGAGTGCGGCGTCACAGTCCATTACGGGCCCCTCCGTACGAAGATAGGCGATGAGCTCTTTTACATTGCTCACGGGGAAGGCCTGGGAAGCCGCAGCATAGGGGGCAGGATGCTCTTTGCCTGTTTCCGCAACAAGATGGCACGGAGATTTTATTCGGCCATCCATCCGCGCTGGGGAATGGCCTTCGGACATTCATGGTCAAAAAGCAGCCGTCTGGCCAAACATATCTCGCTTCCCTTCATGGGAGAAGAGAAGGAAGACCTTATACGTCATACTAGAGAGGTCGCTGCCGGCGGATGCAATGCGCGTTACTATATCTACGGCCACAGACACCTGCCCATGACCTTTGATGAGGAGGGAAGAAGAATGATAATACTGGGCGACTGGTTCAGCTGCAGGACAAGCTATGCGGTTTATGACGGGAAGGAGCTTACAATGGTAAGTGAGCCTTTAGTCCCTTTGCCCTGACCCTGACGGTAATAGTATAATAGGAATACTCTTCGTTTATCTCGTCAAACTTGTATGTAAGCCGTCCGCCCGACCGCCGGGCCATCTCAAGGAGACCCATATACCCGGTTGACACCTTCGACATGTCCTGACCCATCAGGGCGACCTTCAACAGTTTCTTCAGCCCCTCTTCATCATACCTGTTGACCATGTCAAGCTTCTGGATGAGGAGGTCGGCATCACGGGTCCTTATGAGGTTCCCGGAGGTGATGATGAATGAGGCGGGAGTCTTCCTGATCATTGCAAGCGGGATGCCATGCTTCTGTTCAGCTTCAAAGCCGGGACTATGCTGGGCCACGTTCTGGAGGAGCTCTATCAGTGTGGCAAAAACGCGCTTGTGGAGATTCTGCTCGAGTTCGGCCTCGCGCATGGTAGTCTCGCTGAAGTTGAGCAGCTCCTTGCTGATGGCATGTGTCATGGGGCCGGCCCAGATGAAGAAGATACTGTTCGACTTCATCATGCGTTCAAGCTGGGCTACCTTTTTGGTATCAAAGGTGGCGTGTGATCCGTCGGGCTCACTGATGCCCTTGCCTCCGGCATCAACCGTTTTGCTCAGTATGAAATATGAGTATTTGTCGTCTATCGGAAGAAAATCATAATCGAGCCTGTTGCCCGTCTTGCGGGCCATCTCCATCAGGCCCAGTCCTGCCCCACCCTTCTTGCCTATCTTCGTGTCCTGGAGCATGGTCCTGTAGACATCCCTGATCTTGTCGGGTTCGAGGTTATTGATCTTTTCCAGGTTGCTCTTCAGTCCTTTGACTTCGCTATTCTTCAGGGCGTTGCCGGTGCTCACCGTGTAGCCGTCGGCAGTCTTGTTGTAGACCACCAGTGAAGTTATCTCCTCACTCTTCGATACGCCGTGCCTGGTGATATTCTGAAGGTTCTCGAGAACGAACATGAATAGTCGCTTTCGGCCCAGGAGGCTGAAATCCGAGAATTCCATCTCTCTCTCCAGAAGCGTAAGCAGGCCTACCGAGTTATCACCCGTCACCTCGCCACGGTAAGCGAACATCAAATGTTCATCTGACAGCTTTTGCCTTAATCTGTTAATTAGTTCCATACGTTCCGACCGAAATGAAGTAAAACCTTTCCCGGTCACAAATTAAGCAAAAAGAACTATGTTAAAAAAGTCTAAATTGTTTTTTTCATCCGGCCCACCCATCTCTGTCGAGATTGCGATAGTTTATTGCCTCTGACAGGTGGTCGGGCCTGATGGCTTCCGAGCTGTCGAGATCGGCAATGGTTCTTGCCACCTTGAGGATCCTGTCATAAGCGCGGGCTGACAGTCCGCGCATCTCCATCGCCGCTCTCAGCAGCCTGCCGCCTGTCTCATCAAGGTGGCAGTGGCGCCGTATCATGGCAGATGTCATCTGGGCATTGCAGTAGATGCCGTCAAGGCCGGCATACCGCTTTGCCTGTATTCCCCGGGCCCTGACTACACGCTCACGCACCGTGGAGGAGGGCTCTGCCGTGGTTGTTGCTGACAGCTTTTCATAATTTACGGGCACAACCTCTATGTGTATGTCGATGCGGTCAAGGAGGGGGCCGGAAATGCGGTTGAGGTATCTCTGCACCATTCCCGGGGCGCAGGTGCACTCTTTCTCCGGATGGTTATGAAAGCCACAGGGGCAGGGATTCATAGATGCCACAAGCATGAACGAAGCGGGAAAGTCGCAGCTCATCCTGGCCCGCGCGATGGTTATTATCCTGTCCTCCAGCGGCTGGCGCAGAACCTCCAGGACACTCCTTTTGAACTCAGGCAGCTCGTCGAGGAAAAGAACTCCGTTATGTGCAAGGCTGATCTCTCCGGGCTGAGGCACGGTGCCGCCGCCGACCATGGCGATGTCTGAGCTGGTGTGATGGGGACTGCGGAACGGGCGGCGTATCATCAGTGAGACATGGTTGTCTATCTTACCTGCCACCGAGTGGACCTGAGTGGTCTCCAGGGCCTCCTCCAGGGTCAGGGGCGGGAGTATTGAGGGCAGGCGGCGGGCGAGCATCGTCTTGCCCGATCCGGGAGGGCCGATCATTATGGCATTATGGGCGCCGGCGACAGCCACCTCCAGTGCGCGCCTGACATTCTCCTGTCCTCTTACATCGGCAAAGTCGGCATCGTACCTGTTCCCTTCCCTGCTGAAGAGGGTGTTCATATCGACTTTCACCGGCGGAGGGTTGATCTCACCGCGCATGTAACTGAGGACCTCGCCGAGGCTGGTGACACCGTAGACGTCGATGCCGTCGACAACAGCTGCCTCCGGGGCGTTCTCTGCCGGCACCATCATCCCGCGGAACCCTGCTGCCCGCGCCTGCAGAGCCATGGGCAGCACACCCCTGACAGGCCTGACGGCGCCGTCGAGAGACAACTCACCGGTGAGAAGCATGCCCTCAAGCCTGCTGCCGCTGACCATCTCCGATGCCGCAAGTATACCCACCGCCAGGGGAAGGTCATAGGAGGAGCCCTCCTTGCGGATGTCGGCCGGAGCCATGTTGATTATCACCTGCCTGCCGGGCCACCGCAGCCCTACCGCACGCAGGGCCGACTCAATACGCTGCTGGCTCTCCTTGACGGCTGCATCGGGGAGCCCCACAAGCATGTAGCGGACACCGCGGGTTACATCAACCTCAATGGTGACGGGAACTGCCTCAATGCCAAATACGGCAGCGCTGAAGGTCTTGACCAGCATGACTCAGAATTTATGTTGCACAATAAAAGGAGGAAATGCACCATAAATTTATGACTTATTGGTGAAAAGTGCAAAGGAAATCAATGAAAGAGTGCCAGCCATCGTGTTGCGCCGGAGACGCAAAGTCAGATTGCAGATAACCGCCAAATTACGGTGGGATTGCGGATCACCGGCACCTGAGCATGGAATTGTTGATCAACCGGCACCTGAGTGTGGGACGGCTGACCACCGGCAACTGAGTGTAGAATTGCGGGTCAACCTGAACCTGAGTCTCGGATTGCAAATCACGCGCCTGAGCATGTGATTGCGGGTCAACCTGAACCTGAGTGTCGGATTGCGGATCAGCCGGTCCCCTCATGAATGACCAGAGCGGAGAGTCACTCGCCGTCAAAAATGAAAACCTCCTCTATCGGAACTCCGAAGACCCGGGCAATGTCATGAGCCAGCTTAAGAGAGGGATTGTACTTGTTTTTCTCAAGGAAGACAATTGTTTCACGGCGCACATTGACCTTCTTGGCCAGGTCGTCCTGAGTGAGATCATGCTTTGCCCGGTACTCCTTAATGCGGTTATTCATTGCGGATTCCTCTTACCTTAATTGCAATCCAGCAGGCCAGAAAGATCAAAGCCATGGCAAGGATACCGGCCCCCAACACCTCATCGGTATCAAGAGCCACCCTGTCCTTCAGCCAGATCATAAATACCCACATGTAGACAGAGATGTAATAGGACCATGCTGCTGTCTTCTGCATTATCTTCTTTGACAGTTCGTCCTCCTGCGGCTCGCCCCTGCTTGCGGACGAAAAGCGCCTGAAGGCGAAATAAAGACCGAATCCGACAAGGATAATTATTATCCCGGACTCAACAATCTCTCTGGCTGATATTGATTTTTCAACTTTGAAGAGCCACAATGCTGCCGCTCCAAGCACCAGAACAGATACAAGTAATGCAATAAATCCCCTTTTCATAACTATTGGTGTTAATTATTTCTAACACAAAGTTAGATATAAATAACATTAACTTCCAAATTTTTTTTCAACTTTTTTAATGGTTCCGGTTATATTTATGGCTGAGAGCCTCGTAGCGGCGGCCTGTATGTCAATCGCATAGAGCACCGGTCTGAAGTTGGCGGAGCACCGGTGATATGCATCTGAGAACTATTTTCCTCTCTGAGCCTGAGAGGGAACCAATGACAGGCATCTGAGGACTTCTTTCCTCATCTGTCCCGTGGCTTTTCTCCGTGCTTGTGCAGTTTTACCTCCACGGGACTGATTGTCACCAGGCAGCCCTTTGGAAGGGCAGATAGTTCTGGTGCGATCAGGTTGTAGAATGCATCAATCTTTTCCTCCCGGTCAATCAGTTCAATTACCACAGGCAATTTTTCCGTCAGCTCCCAGAATTTTGAGGAGTGGATGTGGCTGCTCAGTCCGTAACCCATGACCCCCCTGTAGACTGTTGCGCCCGTGATACCCGCTTCCCTGGCCCGGTAAACTACTGCTTCATAAAGCAACTGGGAGCCAAGCCTGTCAGTGGTGCTGGCATATACCTTCATAACGGAATGGGTGCTCTTCTCCATGATCATAGCAGATTAGTCAGAATATATCCGGAATATACGGCAAGAAACCCTAGAAAAATGCTTAGCCCGGTATAGAGCAGCACGGCCATGATCTGGCCGTTGTGTACAAGCATAAGGTTTTCATTGGCGAATGCCGAGAATGTGGTAAACCCGCCGCACAATCCCACCATGAGAAAGAGTCTCCACTCCGAAGTCAGTATCATACTTTTCTCGGCAATCCCTGTAAGAAATCCTATGGCAAGGCAGCCAATCACGTTCACCAGCAAGCGTGCCGACAGGCACTGAATGAAAGCTGACGGTGAGGTTCAGCTGTGACACCAGGTACCGGGCCACGCTTCCCAGGAATCCGCCTGAACCTATAATAAGTATGTTCTTAATCATTTAGCAGGAATATGCTGTAAATGTACTTTTTTCCCGGAATGCTTCCCCTCAGATTTCTTAAGATAATCCGGATGGACAGGCGCAAACCCGGCAGGCAGCCTATTTTCTATAGCCACTGACAGCGGAATTATAGTCCGCTGTGTAGCCATGATGCCCTGTGAAGAGATACTGTACACCTTCGAGTCCGGTAATATTGTCAATTGACTTCCGCGCTTTACGACTATTCTTGTTTATGTATTTCGGGAAGAGTCCGATCACCCCGTTCTGCAGGCTTACAGCATCCCCTGTAAACAGATACTTGTCATTCACTACGTAGCAGGTGAGTCCTGCCGTGTGACCCGGAGTTGGCACCGGGTCTATTCTCAGATCCCCTATTTGTATGAACTTGTCATCAAGAAGCCGGTATTCCTGAACGTCTAATTCATTTCTGATCCACATCACCCTGCCGGTCTCTCCATTTATCATCTGTTCCTCGTCTTCATGCAGGTATACGACTGCGTTTCTGAAGAGCGTGACTCCCCCTGCATGGTCGGCGTCAGTGTGTGTCAGGAAGACAGCCTTCACCCTGTCCGGATCTATGTCGAGCTTCTTCATCCCGGCCTTAACTGATCCCGGCCTGATCCCGGCATCAATCGCTATGTAATCATTCCCGTCCCTGACCAGGTACATGTTCACATACTTGTCCCTTAAGGCATATACGTCTTCGGTCAGCCGGGCCGTTTCGGCGGGAGTCATTTTCCTTACGGTGGATCTGAAGACTATCAGGTAAAGGATTGCAAGCGCAATAATGAATAACCCGATTCCCAACAGCCACCGCAGCAATTTTGCGAATACCTTTTTCATTGGCTTAATTTCAGGGTGAAAAAATCTTTGTTCTTCAAAAATAAAAAAATGATGTAATTATTGGAAAATTAAAAACAATCATTTACCTTTGACCAATTGGTTAATCTATATGGTTAAACTATAAGGTTAAATATAATGATAAAACCCAGGGAGACTGACAGCCATACAAAGGAGAGGATTTTCATGGCAGCCAGCGAGATATTCGAGGAGAAAGGCCATGCCGGAGCAAGGATGCAGGAGATAGCGGACAGGGCCGGAATAAACAAAGCGCTCCTTCATTACTACTTCCGCAGCAAGGACGAGCTTTTCAAGGCGGTCTTCATTGTGCTCCTGAAAAAGATGTTTGAAAAGATCATCTCTATCCTGAGAGAGGATCTCACATTCAAGGAAAAGATAAAGAAGTTCCTCGACGAGCATATCGAGTTCATGATCAAAAATCCCAAACTGCCTCTTTTCCTGCTGAACGAGATGTCACAGAACCCTGAGTTCTATGAAACGATCAGTGAGTCGGTCAGGCTCGGGGACCTGAAGACCGTGATTTATGAACAGCACGCAAAGGAGCTGAAAGGGTATGGCATAAAAAAATCAGATATGTCCCAGCTGATGGTAACCATAGTATCCTTTTCAGTATTCCCGATGGCAGCACATGGTGTGATCTCCGTCCTCATGCCGGAATTAAGTGATAGAAAGAAGTTCAACCAATACATGCGTGAGCGGAAAGAGTTTGCGTCGGGACTGCTCTTCGCTGCATTAAAAAACCGGAAGAAATGAAAAGGATAATTGCAGTCGCCGTGCTGCTCTCAGCAATGACGGCCTCCTGGTCACAGCAGACAGTGACGCTCTGGCAGTGCTATGATTCTGCCGCCACGGTGACCCCGTTGTCCGGTGAGAAGGAGTTGTACCGGCAGATGACCATGCTCCGCGACCAGAACCTCTCATCATCATGGTTGCCGTCACTTGACCTCGGCGCAACTTTTACCTATCAGTCTGACGTTGTTGATATGGCGGCATCTCTCCCCGGCATTCCCCTGCCTCCGGGATCCCTCCCATCTATCCCTCACGAACAATACAGGGGCACTTTTGACATCAGCCAGGTCATATGGGACGGAGGGGTGACGCGCAACGCCAGGGCGGTGGAGCAGGTTGTCAGTGAACTGAACATGCAGCAGAACGAAGCTGACATCTACCGCCTCCGGGAACAGGTGAACAACTATTTCTTTTCTCTCCTGCTGACGGAAAGCCAGCTAGAGGTTACTGACCTTCTCATCTCCGACCTTGAGGCGCGTACCAGGGAGGCCTCATCAGGCATTGAGAATGGTGTCGTTCCGACAGTGACTCTTGATGTGCTCAGGGCTGAGATGATCCGGACGGAACAGACAGCCTCGGAGCTGCGTCAACGTCGTGATGCGCTGCTCTTGGCGCTGGAGCAGGTTACGGGCATGTCAGGGTTGAAGGATTTTGAACTCCTACTGCCTGAGCCGGTGATAACGGGTGATGAGACTCCTGACAACCCTGAGCTCCGCCTGTTTGATGTGCGCAGCCGCCAGCTGGAGGTGTCAAAGAGCCTGCTGAAGAGCCAGCGAATGCCGAAAGCCTTCGGGTTTGCCCAGGCAGGGTATGGCAATCCACCCGGCAATGACTTCTTTTCGGAAAACCCGGACTTCTATTACTCACTGGGAGCAGGTATCAAATGGAATATCTTCGACTGGAACAAAAACAGCAATGAGAGAAAATCGCTGGCCCTTCAGCAGGAGCTGCTTGATCTGAAAAAGAGTGCCGCGGAGGAATCGTTGCAGCGCATGCTTACCGTCAGGATGGCGGAGATCACCGCGCTTGCGGGAGGCTGCAGGCCGTGATGACGAGCTGATAGGGATAAGGAAAAAAATCTCCGGCGTGGCAGCGTCACAGCTGGCAAATGGCACAATCACCGCCTCGCAGTACCTGACGGAGCTTAACAATGAGAAACAGGCGATCATTGGCGCTGCTGCACGCAAGATCAGCATAGCAAGGGCAGAGGTGGAATACATATATATCACCGGATACAGTAAATAGCAGAAAGATGCACTATCCATTCATGCACTAACTCAACCATAATTGTATAAGAATGAACTGCATGGAGGTTCCTTCGTATCATAAAAAAACAACCATTCAATGATGAAAAAGTTACTCATACCCATCGTTTTTCTTCTTGCAGCCGGCTGTGGCCGTGGCGAGAGTGATGCGGATGCATTTGGCACCTTTGAGGCTGATGAGGTTATCATCTCCTCCGAGACGTCGGGCAAAATAGTACTCATGGATGTCACCGAGGGCATGGTGGTGGCGGGCGGCGCCGTCATTGCCGTCACCGACACTACCATGGCAGTGCTGCAGCGTGCCGAGCTTGATGCGGTGACGGCACAGGCGCAGGCGCGCCTGGCAGGCATTGCGGCGCAGGATGCGGTCATACGCCAGCAGATAGAGAACCTCACCGTCAACATTGACCGCACGCGCCGCATGCTTGCTGACGGCGCCGCCACCCAGAAACAACTCGATGACCTCACCGGCCAGATGGAGGTGCTCCGCCGACAGTCCGACGCCAACAACACACAACGCCGCGCTGTGGCAGCGGAGATGCAGGGAGTGGAGGCCAAATGCGCTCTCCTCAACGAACAGATAGCCCGCAGCACCATCCGCGCTCCCTTCGACGCCACCGTCATTGAAAAATACGTCTCGGCCCATGAGATAACCGCCACCGGCAAGCCGCTGGTGAAGATCGCCGACATGAAGAGCATGGAGCTGAAGGTGTGGGTCAGCGGAGCACAGCTGGCAGAGGTGAAGCTGGGCGCCGGATGCACCGTGCGCATAGATGAGGGAGAGAAAGGTTTTAAAAACCTTACCGGTACCATCAGGCACGTGTCGGAAAAAGCGGAGTTCACACCCAAAATAATCCAGACAAAGGAGGAACGGGTCACACTCGTCTATGCCGTCACAATAGAAGTCCCCAACGACGGCTCAATAAAGGCAGGCATGCCCGGAGAGGCAATCTTCAACTGATATGAAAAGGACCCCCGGAGAGGCAATCTTCAACTGATATGAAAGGAACCCCCGGGGAAGCAAACTTCAACTGAACTGACAGGGACACCCGCAAAAACAACCTTTAACTGAGATGGCAGCCATTGAGGCATATAATATCACCCACAGGCACGGCAGGGTAACCGCTCTTGACGACCTCTCGTTCACCGTCGATAAAGGTGAACTGTTCGGTTTTGTCGGTCCTGACGGAGCGGGCAAGACCACCCTCTTTCGCATCGCCGCAACACTGATCATCCCTGCCGGGGGCAGGATGACCCTCTTCGGGCTCAACACCGTCAGCAGGTTCAGGGAGCTGCGCAACCATATCGGGTACATGCCCGGGCGCTTCAGCCTCTACCAGGATCTCACCGTGGAGGAGAACCTGAACTTCTATGCCACCATCTTCGGCACCACGGTAAAAGAGAACTATCACCTTATTGAGCCCATCTACAAGCAGATAGAGCCATTCAGAAAACGACAGGCCGGACGTCTCTCGGGAGGCATGAAGCAGAAGCTGGCACTCTCGTGTGCGCTGATCCACAAACCTCGCATCCTGATACTCGACGAGCCTACCACAGGCGTCGACGCCGTCTCGCGCACGGAGTTCTGGGAGATGCTCTCACGTCTTAAGGGAGAAGGCATTACCATCATCGTCTCAACACCCTATATGGACGAAGCCCTGCGCTGTGACCGCATAGCCCTGATACAGTCGGGCAGGATACTGGACATCAACACCCCCGACCACATTCGTCGTTCTTACAGCAGAAAGCTGTTTGCCGTCAGCCATCCGGAAAAGTATAAGCTTTTGCTGGCACTGCGCGCTCTAAGCCCCGTGAGACCAGCGGCAGTTGACAGGCCTGCATCCGCCGCGAAGCCCATGGCCGGCAACGCAGAGCCGTTCGGCGACTCCGTCCACATAACCATCGAGGAAGGCGCCAATCCCGCCGGGGTGATATCCGCCCTGGCATCCGCCGGCCTCCCCGGTGCCGAAATCAGGGAGATCGTCCCGGGCATCGAAGATGTCTTCCTTGAACTGATGAAAAGAGAAGCATGACAGAGAGAGACAAGGTCATAGAGGTGAAGGAGCTGGTGAAAAGGTTCGGGTCGTTTGTTGCCAATGACCACCTCACCTTTGACGTCTTCAGGGGAGAGATCTTCGGGTTCCTGGGCGCCAACGGGGCAGGCAAGACAACAGCCATAAGGATACTCTGCGGACTCTCTCGCCCCACCTCAGGCAAGGTAACCGTAGCAGGCATCGATGCCGGTCGCCCGGAGGAGATCAAGAAACGCATCGGATACATGTCGCAGCGGTTCTCCCTTTATGAGGACCTGACCGTAAGCGAGAACATTGAACTCTACGGAGGTATCTACGGCATGACAATGAAGGAGATCCGTCCCCGCAGGGAAGAACTCCTCAACAGACTTAGCTTCAGCCAGTACGGTGATATGCTGATAAAATCGATGCCCCTCGGACTCAGGCAGAAGCTCGCCTTTGCCGTGGCAGTCTTTCATGACCCCGAGATAGTCTTTCTCGATGAGCCCACCAGCGGCGTAGACCCCATCACCCGCCGGCAGTTCTGGGAGATGATATACGAGACGGCATCACGCGGTATCACCGTTTTTGTCACCACACATTACATGGACGAAGCCGAATACTGCGACAGGGTGACGATAATGAGCGAGGGGAAGATTGTGGCCCTTGACACCCCTGCAGCACTGCGCGCCGCTTATGGCACCCAATCCATAGAAGAGCTTTTCGTGAAGATAGCCAGACCAAAAACAGTGACACAATGAAGCGGTTCATGGCATTTGTAAGGAAAGAGTTCCTCCATATCTTCCGCGATTACCGGACGCTGATAATACTGTTTCGGGATACCCGCAGCACAGATACTCATCTTCGGCTATGCCGTCCGCACCGACCTTACCAATGCCGGCATAGCGGTACTTGACAACGCCAGGGATGAGGTATCGGCTGAGCTTACACTAAAGCTTGAGGCATCGGAATTCTTCGAGATCAAATACAACCTTCAGTCATTTGACCAGATAGACCCGGCATTCAAACAGGGAAAGATCAAGGCTGCCATAATATTTCCGGCCGATTTGGGCGCCTCACTCACCCGTGAAGGCGTTGCCACCGTAAGCATCATCGCCGATGGCTCCGAGCCAAACACCGCCAGCCTGGTGACCGCTTACACAACAGCCATCATAAACGACTACTCTTCAGGACTGACACGTCAGATGACCTCATCATTGCCCGTCATCAACCCGGAGGTGCGGATGTATTTCAACCCCAACCTGGAGAGTCATTTTATGTTCGTGCCGGGTGTTATTACCCTCATACTGATACTCATTACTGCACTGATGACATCGGTTACCATTGTGCGTGAGAAGGAGTTCGGCACCATGGAGGTGCTTCTGGTATCGCCGCTGAAACCATGGCAGATCATCATCGGCAAGGTGGCTCCCTACTTCTTCCTCTCACTGGTGAATGTCATCGTCATCCTGCTCATGGCCTGGTTCGTCTTCGGACTACCGGTCAGGGGGAGCATCATCCTGCTTATAGCCGAGACAATGCTTTACATACTACTCGGACTCTCCATCGGCATCTTCGTCTCATCCTCGGTGCAGAAAATGGAAAACGCCATCTTCATTTCATTCCTGGCACTGATGCTGCCGAGCCTGTTGCTGTCGGGATTTATTTTCCCCATTGAAAACATGCCGAAGATCTATGATTATGTGAGCATGATTTTACCTCCGCGCTGGTTCGTGGAGATTATAAGGTCAATCATGATAAAGGGTGCCGGTTTTGGTTTTATATGGAAAGAGACGCTCATCCTGGTGGTCATGACCCTCTTCTTCATGGCACTCAGCGCCAGGCGGTTCAAAGTCAGACTGGGGGAGGGCGACAAATGAGAAAGCTGCTCTTCCTTTTGAAAAAAGAGTTCCGGCAGATCCGCCGCAACCCGTTCATGGCCAGGGCTATAATAGCAGTGCCATTGTTGCAGATGCTGATCCTGGTGCCGGCAATCACCTTCGAAGTCAAACGTATTGATCTTGCCGTGACCGATTACGACCGGTCGCCCGCATCGCGTGAGCTTATTTCAAAAATCAGCGGTTCATCATTCTTCATCATAAGCGGAACTCCTGCCGGACAGCTCCAGGCTGACAAGATGCTGCTCTCCGGTGATGCCGACATGGTACTGGTCATACCTGAAGGTTTCTCCGAAGCCCTGGCCGGGAAAGGCAGGCCTCAGGTGCAGGTGCTTGCAGACGCTGTCAACGCCACCTCGGCACAACTGGGGTGGAATTACCTGTCGTCCGTGGTACGCGATTATAACAGGGATGTTTTGATCAGCTCGGGCATGGCGCCTTCGGCGATACCTGGCATCAGTGTCTCTCCCCGTTTCTGGTATAATACTGACCTAAACTACAAGTACTATATGCTGCCCGGCATACTGGTAATACTGGTGACGGCCATAGGACTGCTCATGGCCGGGTTAAACCTCGTCCGCGAGAAGGAGATCGGCACCATTGAACAGATAAACGTCACTCCGGTGAGGAAGTGGGAGCTGATAGCCTCCAAGGTCATCCCCTTCTTCCTTATAGGCCTCTTCGACCTGGCACTGGGCCTCACTGTGGGATGGGTCGCCTTTGACATCCCCTTCGAGGGTAGCATCCTTCTTTTCTTTGCCTGCGCGGCGATATTCCTGGTGGCAGTGCTTGGACTGGCGCTCTTCTTTTCAACCATGGCCTCCACCCAGCAGCAGTTCCTCTTTGTGGCCTTCTTCTTTGTGATGATATTCATCCTTATGAGCGGCATCTTCACACCCTCCGAGAGCATGCCCCGATGGGCACAGCAGTTCAACCTGGTGAACCCGGTGGCTTACCTGATGCGCATAAACCGCATGGTTATGCTTAAAGGATCAGGATTCCAGGATATTGCTGGAGACATGGGAGCACTTTCATTGCTCGCCATAACCTTCATTACCCTGGCAATACGGGCATACCGCAAACGTGCCTGATTGGGAACAAGCAAAATCCGCGAAAATATTCACGGGAATTTGTCCGGCATATTTTTAAGGGAATGCACAGGTGCCACAATTGAAATCCGTGATGGTTTTTCGCGGTTTCAGTTTATTAAATCCTAATTTAGCAGTCAAACTCAGCCAAAATGAAGCGTCTTGGATTACTGCTAATCTTATGCCTGTCTGCCGCCCCGCTCCGGGCACAGTCATACCCCTTTCAGGAGACCGGTCTCGATGATGAAAAGCGTCTTGACAACCTCATCTCCCTGATGACCCTTGAGGAGAAGATCAACTGTCTCTCCACAAGGCCATCGGTACCACGACTGGGAATAAAGGGCACGAGGATAGTAGAGGGTCTGCACGGGCTCGCCCTGAGCGGCCCTGCCAACTGGGCAGTGCGTGGCAAGGGTTCATCAGTCACCACCACCTTCCCCCAGGCCATCGGTCTTGCCCAGATGTGGGATCCGGAACTGCTCCGGGAGGTGGCGGCCCTGGAGGCTGAAGAGACCCGCTGGCTGACACAGAACCCGGCATATGCCAGCGCAGGCCTGATAGTGCTTGCCCCGAATGCTGACCTGGGCCGTGATGTGCGATGGGGCCGCACTGAAGAGTGCTACGGCGAGGATGCTTTCCTCACATCACGCCTTACCGTCGCCTTCGTCAAAGGACTGCAGGGTGACCACCCGAAATACTGGAAAACGGCCTCCCTGATGAAGCATTTTCTGGCCAACAGCAATGAAAACAACCGGGCCCTGAACTCATCCGACTTTGATGACCGTCTCTTTCGCGAATACTACTCATACCCCTTCTTCAGGGGTGTCACCGAGGGCGGATCACGAGCCTACATGACGGCATACAACAGGTATAACGGCATCCCATGCACCGTTCACCCCGTTCTTAAGGATGTGACTGTCAATGAATGGGGACAGAACGGCATCATCGCCACTGACGGCGGAGCCTATCGCCAGCTGCTGACACATCATAAATATTATCCGGATCTGAAGACAGCGGCAAAGGGGTGTCTTGACGCAGGCACGACGATGTTCCTCGACAACTACAGGGACCCTGTCGCTGAAGCGATAAGTGAAGGCCTCATAAGTGAAGCTGACATTGAACGCTCCATCAGGGGAACCCTGAGGGTACTCCTGAAGCTGGGCCTGCTCGACAGTCCTGACAACAGTGAAAACCCATATCTGAAAATCGGCATCACCGACACTGTGCCACCATGGAAAAGGGATGAAACCATTGCCCTGGCCCGGCTGGCCACATCAAAGTCAGTGGTGCTCCTTAAGAATGACAATCAGACCCTGCCACTGCAGAAGGAAAAGCTTAAAACCATCGCAGTGATCGGCCCGAGTGCCAACCTGGTGGTCTCAGACTGGTATTCCGGTACCCCTCCATACCGGGTCTCGGCCCTGCAGGGCATCAGGAATGCTGTCGGCAGCGACACGAAAATCCTCTTTGCGGCATCCAACAAGGCTGACTCCGCCGTTACTGCTGCCCGTGAAGCCGATGTAGCCATCGTCTGCGTGGGAAACCACCCTCTCAGCTATGGGCTGGAGTGGGGTCAGAACCATGTGTCCAGCGACGGACGGGAGGATGTCGACAGGCAGGCCCTCTCACTGGAGCAGGAGGACCTTGTAAAGCTTGTCTGTGCAGCCAACCCCAACACGATCCTTGTCATTGTCTCAAGCTTCCCGTACACCATCAACTGGTCGAAGGAAAAGATCCCCGCCATCCTGCATATCTCACAATCGAGCCAGGAGCTGGGCAACGGACTGGCAGACGTGATCTTCGGAGAGGTCAGTCCTGCAGGCCGCCTGGTGCAGACCTGGCCCACATCCATCGATCAGCTGCTTCCGATCCTGGAGTATGACATACGGAAAGGCAGCACATACATGTACAGCAAGGCTGAGCCGCTCTTTCCGTTTGGTCATGGACTGACATATACCTCATTTGACTATTCGGCCCTCAACGCAGACAGGAAGACGATGCGCCAGGGCGATACCGTCAATGTCACCCTGCTCCTTAAAAACACCGGCAGCTATGAAAGCGATGAGGTGGTGCAGCTCTATGTCAGCTTCCCGGAATCAAAGGTTGAGAGACCCGCAATGGCGCTGAAGGGATTCCGCAGGGTTCATCTGGACAAGGGTGAGGAGCAGACGGTCACCATCCCCCTGGATGCAGGTGAACTGGCATACTGGGATGTTGACAAACATGCTTTTGTTCTTGAAAAGGGAAAGGTGAATCTGCATGTCGGAGCCTCCTCGGCCGACATCCGGCTGAAGGGAGAGATTATGGTCCGCTGACCCTACAATACTGGAACCTCTACGAGGTAATTAATTTGGGTACATCATTCCCCTACAATAATATAACCCCTACGGGGTAAGTACTATATGGGTATCAACACATTCTACAGCACTGAAACCCCTACGGGGTAAGGATTATCCGGGCATCAACACCTGTATCTATTGCCTGACTGAGGACTGAGGACTGCCGGCTGAGGACTCCACTACTGCCTACTGCCTATTTTAGAATTCTTGCCGTCACAGGCCAGTGATCCGATATGAAAACGCCGTCTTCGATCACACGGTGCGTCTTGTGTGACGCCACCTTCATCCCGTTTCGTATGAAGATATAATCTATGCGCCCTTCACCCGGTTCATCCTTCCAGCCGTTGAACGTGTAGATCTCACCTGCAGGCGGCGTATCGGAAACTGTATAGGAATCAACCGCAAACCCCCCTTCGGTCATTCTCTCTATTGCCAGACTCTCAGGCCGCGCGTTGAAGTCGCCCGTAATAATAAAATCATCATCCCCGGCCAGCTCCCTTACCTTCCCGAGCAGCACGCCGGAGCTCATCACCCGTGCGGAGTCGCTTATGTGGTCAAAATGAGTATTTATATAAAAAAGTGTATCCTTAACAGTCTTGTCGTAAAGCCTCGTCCATGTGGCTATGCGTGTCAGTGCTGCGCCCCAGCCAACAGACCCCGGAACATCCGGTGTCGCCGAGAGCCAGAAGGTGCCGCTGGTCAGGGCATCAAACCTCCCCAGGCGGTAGAAGACCGGGCAGGCCTCCCCTCCCCTGATTCCGTCATCACGCCCTGCAGCCACCGAGCCGTATCCTGTCAGCGCAGAGTCGAGATATTCGTACTGGTGCCACAGAACCTCCTGCATGCCAAGCAGATCAGGGATCTGATCATTTACAAACCCTGCCACCATGGCAGCACGGTGAGGCCATGCGTTGGCACTGTCGCGTGGCGTGTCAAGCCTGATGTTGAATGTCATGACATCAATGGCACGATCATCCTTCTGTACACAGGAAAAGAAAAGAATTGATAAAACAGCGGCGGTAATAACTGTTCTGCGCATATCTTTGAAGTTTATTTTTGAAACGGTTAAAGTTACTTGAAAAATTATATTATGCCGAAGAAAAGGACGATTGAGGAGATCAATGAGAAGATACGCAGCGGCAAGGCTGTGGTGCTCACCGCAGAGCAGGTCTCGGCCATGGGCCGCGAGAGCTCTCCTGCCGAGGTGATGAGCAGGGTTGATGTTGTAACCACCGGAACCTTCGGGCCCATGTGCTCGTCGGGAATGTTTATCAACTTCGGCCACACCAGTCCTCCGATGCGAATGGAGAGGATCACCCTCAACAACGTACCGGCATACGCTGGCATCGCTGCCGTTGATGCCTACCTGGGAGCCACAGAGACGGCGCTGCCGCACGATGAGTATGGCGGTGCTCACGTCATCGAAGAGCTGATAGCCGGGAAGGAAGTGCTCCTGCAGGCCACGGCCAAGGGCACCGACTGCTACCCGCGGACTGAGGTAAAGACATACATCAGCAGAGAAAGCGTCAATGAGATGATAATGTTCAATCCGCGCAATGCCTACCAGAACTATAATGTGGCGGTGAACAGCACCGCTAAAATCAGGCATACCTACATGGGAACCCTCCTCCCGGCCTTCGGCAACGCCAACTTCTCCACCTCGGGCGAGCTGAGCCCCCTTCTGAATGACCCGGAGATGCGCACAATAGGCGTTGGAACACGCATCTTCTTCGGGGGCACAACAGGCTATGTGGCCTGGCACGGCACACAGTTCAACACCGGCAAACCGGCAAACAAATACGGCGTCCCGGTTGGCAATTCGGCAACGCTGGCGCTGATAGGCAACGCGGCAGAGATGAGCACGCAGTTCATCCGTGCCGCCTACTTTGAAAAATACGGGGTCTCAATGTTCGTTGGCGTCGGAATACCCATCCCAGTGCTTGATGAGGATATGGCACGCAGGGTAATGATCCGCAACAGCCAGATAGAGACCAATATCATGGACTACGGATCACCGGATCACGACATACTTGGACGCATAGACTATAAATCTCTCTTCTCGGGGGAGATAACGCTCAACGGAAGGAAGATCCGCACTGCGCCGCTCTCAAGTGTCAAGGTGGCCCGGGAGATAGCAGGAAAACTCAGGGAAGAGATTGTCGCAGGACGGTTCCTTCTCACGGAGCCCGTTGAACACTTTAAGAAGACTTCCGGGCTGAACAGCCTGGAGATCAAACTTTAACTTTCAAAAACAGGAACAGATGAAAAGCAGGAGATTTGTGCTGACCTTCCCGCCAGAGGCTACGGGTGAGCCCATAACATATAATCTTATCAGGAAGTATAACATCATGGTGAACATCGTGAAGGCCGATGTCACACCCGGCCATGTAGGGCACCTCGTAATGGAGATGACAGCACCGGCAAAGGTGCTGAAGGAGGGGATGGAATACATGAGGCAACGGAACGTGGAATGCGTACCCATTGACAAGAAGATCACCTACATGGAAGATCTCTGTATCCACTGCGGCGCATGCTCGGCTGTCTGTTTCGCCGGGGCGCTGACAATGAACCGTAAGACTGCCGAGCTCTCGTTCGAGCCTGAGAAGTGTGTGGTATGCGAGCTGTGCCTCACCGCCTGTCCTCTGAAACTCTTCTCCATCGACCTTGGCTAAGAGCCCATCATACCAGCCCCGGCTCTACCGCGAGGCGATGGGCAACAAGCGATGGACAAGCTTCAGGTCGGCATACCGGGAGACGGACCTGTGGGTGGCGATTGACAGCCATCATTACAGAAAAGCTGCGGAACGGTTCACGATGGACCGGATCCTCTATTACC
This sequence comes from uncultured Rikenellaceae bacterium, assembly GCA_963802145.1. Taxonomy (GTDB): domain Bacteria; phylum Bacteroidota; class Bacteroidia; order Bacteroidales; family VadinHA17; genus SR-FBR-E99. Next base: position 107,011 of record CAWDHN010000012.1, on the reverse strand, counting down.
GTGGTATTCTTGAGAAGCATATAGCCTCACATCCGGAGTTCAGGGACTCACTGACACCCGTGGTTGCCCCCGGTGGTGTCCATCCCCTCATCGAAGAGATGAGCGAGGCAGCACTGGCAGCAGGAACCGGTCCGATGAGTGCCGTGGCCGGAGCAGTGGCCGAAAATGTCTGCAGGGACTTACTCTCAGAATTTGAAGCCGGCGAAGTGATAGTTGAGAACGGCGGCGACATCTTCATGAGGCTCACGGCCCCGGTGACAGTGGCCGTTCATGCCGGCGATTCACCGCTGTCGGAGAAGATCGCTCTTCAGGTAGAGCCCGGGGAGACGCCACTGGCTCTCTGCTGCTCGTCGGGCACTGTCGGACATTCGCTGAGCTTCGGGATGGCTGACGCCTGCATGATAGCCTGTACCTCAGGGGCACATGCTGACGCCTTCGCAACCGCCTTTTGCAATATGGTAAAAAACAAAGATATGGTACAGGATGTGACAGAAAAGGCACTCATAAAACGAGATGTTATTTCTGTGGTCATTATCGCCGACGAATCAGTCGGGCTGGGAGGAACAATTAACATTACGTTTATCTGACAACCATGGCATGTGCTCCCGCTTTAATCAGACCATAGCACAGGCTTGCAGTCGCCCCTATAATTCCCTTCAGAGTTTTTTGCGCTCCCTGTTGTCATAAACCACCCAAAGCCTGCCCTTTCTAATCAGGAGACCCTGATCTGGTATCTTCGGGTCTCTTTTTGGTATATTCACGTCTATGACCTTGCCCTTAAAGAATGATTTGATTGAATCAACCTCAGTGTGCCCTACTATTAAAGCCCTGGCATTATAAAAATCCAATCCGCTTTTGAGAGTGCTTTCATCAATTACATCCTTCCGCCCTTCTTCATTTATCAATCCCCTATACCATAAAATACCTCTGCCTCCCAGTAGTAAGTCCCTTATTTCAGCATCATCCTTCCTTTCATTATTGTTAAGGTACCTCCATACCACCCTGTTGATGGTATCCAGTGGTAAGGACCTCTCAATCATTTCCGGAGAAAGACCTGCATGAACAAATAAATAATTATTAATGCTTAGAATAACAGGCTTTTGCCTGAGCCATAAGCCCAGAACAGTATCATAATTAAAAAGCTCACTGTAATTCAGGCCCAGGTTCTCACACAGCGAATAATAGTCGTCGGCTAAATACCTAAAATCATCCTCAAAAATCATAGGCTCATGATTCCCCAATAAAAGATGAACCTTTCCTCCGGCAGCTTCAGCCTGTTTCTCCAGATTGAATATCATCCATAATGCTTCTGTCACACCATTTCCACGGTCAAAAATATCTCCCATGAAGACAAGGTGACCCTTCCCCCAGATCCAATCACTATTATCATCAACTATACCGTTGTTTTTCAGCAGGGGTACAACCTTTGAATATTCGCCGTGAATATCACCAATAACAAATACCTCCCTTACCCCCCGAAACGATGCCGTCGGGATCGCCATTTCCGAGCCCGGATTCAGATCTTCCCTGCCAATTTCTATACGTTCGATCAACAATGGTGTGTTTCCGATCTGATAACTATCTCTCTTTAGCTCAGATTTGTTGGTGAGAACATCATGGCTAAGAAATAAAACCTCCACATTCTTATCATCCAATATCCTGACATGAGGTCCTTCATTCATGCTTTGAATTGACTTCGGGTAGGTAATTGCTCCATTTTGCTCCAGGAGTTCACGGATAGCCGGCTTGTCTCTCTTCTTGGCATAATCAAGAGGTGTCCACCCCACATCATCTCTTACGTTCAGGTTGGTTCCCCGTGCAATCAAGTCTCTTACCATGTTTATGTTGCCAGCTTTGACAGCATAAAACAGTGTATCGGATGAAGAGGGAAGATTATCCCGTGCTTGTTGACGGGAAATGCCGGATCCGTCACTTGTACCAGAGAATGCTATCCCGGACGGGAGCATAAAAAGGAAAAAGCAAAGTATGAAGGTATTAAAATCATAATGCCTCCTGCTGATACCATTCAGATTGACCATAACAACCATAATTAGATCATTTGAGTTGCACTCACATAAAAAATTAGAAATATGACCATCTCCTCAGAGATATGGAGAGAATGACAAATAGGTGAAAGAGATGTCACAGCATGGGATAATTAATGAATTAGTCATTAAAAAATTCTCGCCATGCTGTGACGGATCTGATCTCCTTATGAAAGCCTTTGATTAAAAAGTCAGTTCAGCGCTATTCTTACTGAGAGTATCCCGGATTTTGCACCATATTGGGGTTCGCATCCTTTTCATATCTCGGAATAGGGAGTATTGCATGGAAATAGTCCCGGTTATAGCTCTGTACCTCAGGTATCAGGCCAGGTATATGCCATCCTCCTATCCGGCTTACAGTTTCATTATTTCTCATTGCATCAAACTGGCGATGTCCCTCTCCCACAAATTCTTTACGCCTTTCCTTGATCACCTGTTCAAGTGTCACTGTTCCAACAACAGAATTTGCAGGATTAGCTCTTTTGACTATTGCTTCAAGATAAGTTGTCGCTTTGTCATTATCACTTGTTTTCACTGCACTTTCCGCTGCGTTCAGATAGGCTTCGGATAACCGAATGACTATTACATTGGCATTTCTGACATCACTTTCGGGCCCGGTATATTTAAGAAGATATACTTTCTCCGTCTTATTGAATGAACTGCTTGATGTCTCAAGCTTGGTAATCAGATGCCTGACATCGTTCGGGTCTTCCTTAAGAATAGTCAGAAAGTCATTTGTAAGAACAATATCATTGTACCCGCTGCGGAGCATCAGATAAGCAATGCCGTCATTCCCGGCCCTGTCGCTTACATTATTTACAACCTCAAACAGGACTTCTGGAGTAAACTTGCTCTTCCAGGCTGCTGTTGATGATCCGTATTCTGAGTTGGTCCATAGCCGGTACCCGTTTGAAGTTGCTCCGGTAATAGCTTCTTCAGCCTGAATAAGAGCGTTGGCGTTATCGCCCTTATACAGGTATACCCTGCTTAGAAGGGTTTTGGCGGCCCATCTGTTGATCTTCCCGTCATTCTTGGTTGCTTTCAGTAACGGGAGGGCTGCAGTAAGATCACTGATAATCTGTGTATAACACTCACTTACAGTATTTCTTGCCGGCGCGTAATCAGGTCCTACCAGCTCAGTGATGACACAACCTCCAAGTGAAGCACCGTTATCTTTAAGATAGGTGTTGCCGAACACACGTGTAACGTCAAACAGGGCCAATGCTCTGAGTGCAAGTGCCTGTCCTTTGATGTCATTCTTTTTATCGGTTTCGGATGGGGTCACCTCCAGGGCATCTATCTGCGCCAAGAACATTGTTAGAAAGCCTGATGACATTGTTTGGCAATGACCATAAGGAATTGTAAACATTGTCAGTATTACTAATCATCATGTAATACTGAGAACTCCTTTTGTTTGTTCCGGTGGCCTGCATGTCATCACCGGTCACATCTGCATAATACTGCATCCTTGCTCCGTAATATTCATAGCTCTGAAGTGTTGAATAAACACCGTTTATGGCATAGTCAGCATCAACAAGGTTTTTTATCGCCTCTGTGGATACCACCTCTGTGGTTGGCTTAAGGTCTAACCAGTCTTCACTGCATGAAATGAGGAAGACAGGTAAAAGAACCAGTATAAATAATATCTTTTTCATCTTGTTTCGTTTTAAAATGTGAGATCTAACCCAAATGCAATTGTCTTCAGAGGTGGCGTCTGCCAGGCCATCACACCGTCATTTCCTACTTCCGGGTCATACATATCCCAACTGGCGATAGTAAACCAGTTGCTTGCTGAGGCAAATATTCTTACACCCTGAAGCTTCAGGTATGATGAATACTTTGATGGTAAAGTAACACCAAGGCTTATATTCTTCATCCTTAAATGGTCTGTGCTGTGTATCCTTCTTGAGTTGGAATAACCGTCAGCCAGGTCCCACTTATTATTGGCAATATAAATTCCATATCTTGATTCATCCCCGGGCTTTCTCCATCTCTCCCTGTAATAGATCGGAATATTTGCGTCAAGTCCGTTTGTTGTTCCTTCCTTGTCAAGCTTGCCTGCACCGGAGTCATAGGAATACCCGCCGACTGAATAGGTGAATGTGAAAGAAAGGTCCACAAAATAGATCTTGAAATTATTCACCAGGCCTCCGATGACCTTCGGGTAAGGGCTTTGAAGCGGAATAGCATTTGCTGTGTTAAGATCCTTTGTCTTTTCCTTTACATAGTTGCCATTTTCATCTACAGTGTTTGTATAGAACCATGTCATACCGTCCTGCGGATCAATACCGGCAAACTCCCTGAGATAGAAGGTGTGATAGGGTTTCCCTACCATTCTTATCTGAGTTCCGCTGATAATTGAGGTTTGTATGCCGTCAAGGACGAGAATCTCATTGTTATTGTGTGAGATATTGAAGTTGGTTGACCAGGTGAAGTTCTTTGTCGTGATGTTTGTTGACATTAACTCAAACTCGATGCCGCGGTTTCTCATCTCGCCAATATTGCTCAGGATTGAGCTGAAACCCGTTGTCATTGAAGTGGGTTCATTCATAAGCAGGTCTTTAGTCAGCCTGTTGTAGAACTCAACGGAGAATCTTACCTTATCTTTAATACTCACATCAATCCCGATATTTGTATTATAGTTTGTCTCCCACTTCAAATCATTATTATAGAATTGCGATTCAACAAGGCCAGGCTGACTGTTGTAATCTGCCCCGTAGCTCGATAAACCCATGTATTCATAATAACCTGAAGGCAATGTCCCGTTGACTCCATATGAGGCTCTTAACCTTACCTCCGGGAAAATATCCGCTATTCCTGTGAAAAATGATTCCTCAGATATTTTCCAGGCTCCCGAGACCGACCAGAAATTTCCCCATCTGCTCTCGGGGGCCAGCTTTGAACTGCCATCCCGCCTGAAACTTATCCCTGCATAGTACTTCTTGTTTAAGTCATAATTAAATCTTGAGATATAAGAGATCATTCTGGCTCCTTCCGACAATCCGTCAATGTACCTGGTAACAGAAAAATTATCAAGTTCAACCATATTCCAATTGGCCAGATTCTCCTTTGAACCATACATGTTGTCAGACGAAAAATCCGTCGTTTCATATGCAATCAGGCCATCAAAATTATGAACACCTGCAAAGGTCTTTACATACTGAAGGCTATTGGACCACACAACAGATCTTAATTCATCAAACGATTTGTAAATAGTACCAAGATTAGGAGGATATGAGGTTAGGGGATGAGTAAACGAGTCGCCCTTGATCAGGTTAAAGTCATAGCTGAACACGGATCTGAATTCCAGGTCATTCAGGATATTGTAGCTTGCAAAAAGGCTATTGAATGAACGGGTAATATTCTCAATCTGGTAGTTCAGGTCAGCATATGCCTTCGGGTTTCTTCCCGTACCGTTCCTGGGGAAATCAGAAGCGTATGTGCCGTCTTCATTGAAAGGCACATCCCTGGGAGTCACGGTATTGAAAACGGAATAGAACGGACTGAGGTAAGCCGTACCTTCGGTGTTGGTGCTCTGATCAACATCGGAGAAAAGAAGGTTAGCTCCGACTGTTAATCGCTTGGTAGCATCATAGCTCAGGTTGAACCTTCCGGAAAAGCGTTTCAGGTATCCCATTACAGATACCCCTTTCTGATCCATATATCCGAGAGATGAATAATATTTCATTTTGTCACTGCCCCCTGAAACAGATACCTCATAGTTTTGATAGCTGCCTTTCCTGAAAAGCAAGTCTTGCCAGTCAGTCCATTCCCCTGTCCAGGGCAATGCGGCGTACTCATCTATATTTGAATCGGCATGGGCCTTTGCAGCAGCCTCATCATATCCGAGATAGTATAGGCCTTCATTAACAAGTCCTTCATAGATAGTTTCGCGTCTTTCATCACCTTGCATAAAAGGCCGGTATTCAGTTGCGAAGTCAGAAAAACCAAATTCAGTCTTGAGGTTAATTTTCGCAGTTCCGGCTATCCCCTTTTTCGTTGTAATGATTACAACCCCGTTTGCTGCCCTTGATCCGTAAAGGGAAGCTGCTGCTGCATCCTTTATTATAGAAATGCTTTCAATGTCTGAGGGGCTCAATGTAGCAAGTATGTCCAATCCCGAACTGGTTCCGAGGCCGGAGACGTTGCCTGAGATAATAGGCACACCGTCTATGACATACAATGGGTCATTAGATGCATTGAAAGACCCTACGCCACGTATTCTGATCTGAGTTGCTGCGCCCGGTTGCCCTGATGTATTAGTAAACTGGACGCCTGAGGTGGAACCCTGCAGAAGCTGTCCAAGGTTGGTCACCGGCACATCTGCCAGGTCATCCATCTTCACAATACTTGCAGACCCCGCATAAGCCTCCTTCTTCAGGGAGCCGTATCCTGTCACGATTACTTCTTCAAGGTTAAAGTTATCCGTATAGAGGGATATCTCCAACTGCGCACTTCCGTTGCCTGCAACCATCTCTACTGTTTTCAGACCAATGAAAGAGATCACCAGAGTGGATTGTTCTCCGGCAACATTAAGGACAAAGCCGCCGTTAGCATCGGTGGAAGTAGCATTTAATGTACCTTTCTCAACTACCATAGCACCGGGCAATGGCAGTCCATCAGCCTGAGATATCACGACTCCTTTGACGGTTACCCGCTGCTGTACCGTACCCTCTTCCGACTCTTCACCCGATGCATTGACTCCGGGGAATGCCGCTCCAGCTGAGACAGGCGTCAGAAATAGCGCCATCATTAATGAGAATATCCACACGGGGTGGAATAGTCCCTTCAAGATCGCTCCGAAAGAACAGATCTTTACTCCTGATTCGTTTTTCATAATAGTTTCTTTTGGTTAGGTTAATTGAACCTAAAAGACACAAAGGCCTTTAAATTCATTGAAAACAATAATATTATATTAGTGTGACAACCACTGGCAATGACTACAATACAAAAACAATAGCGACCGCAGGAACTATAGATACAAAATAGACACAAAAGGTGCTATACGTATGATTACATGATTGTTATGAGTCGACAGGATTTATGTCAAACCTTCGACAGGAATCCACTAAGATTCTCTCCTGTGTTTGACAATCCAAGTTTCTTCCTCAGCCTTGTCCTTGCAACTGTAATAGTGTGCAACGACTGATGAGTTATATTTGAAATATCCTTGGTTGAGAGGTTAAGACGAATAAATGCACAAAGTTTCCGATCATTATTCGTGAGAGATGGAAAACGTTCAGCCAGCGACCTGAAAAACTCGGGATGCACCTTAAGAAAAGTGCTCTCAAACTCATCCCATACCTGTGTGTTGGAATGATACTTAAGATCCTTGATGATTTCTTTTATCACACCTGAACCTGACCCCGGATCAGTTAACACGCTTCCCAACCGACCGGTCAGCTCATTAATCATTTCATTTTTCTCAGCAAGATATACGGCCTTACTGAACAGCTCCTTATTTTTGAACCTGAGATCATACTTAAGCTGCGCTTTCTCCATCTCCAGGGCCCTTTCATTCAGCTTTTTTTGCTTGAGTTTTATGTTTTGAATCATATAGATAACCACAAGAAAAAGTATAAAGAAAATGAGGGATATAAATCCAATAGTAATAAACAGTCTGTTTTTTTGTTCTGCCAGGAGATGTTCATTTTGTTCTTTTTCAATTGAATACTCCATCTCCATCTGTTGAATCTTCTGAAGTGACTCCTTATTCAACAGGCTGTCTCTCAAATTAATGTAAGATCTGAAATATGAATAAGCTTTATCATATTCATTTTTCTCATAATATAAATCACTCAGACTTTTTAATGTATTCTTTGTAGTCTCCAGTATGCCCAACTCTCTTGACAATGCTGTAGTTCTCTCATAAAAATCAATCGCCCTCGCATAGTCCTTCTTTGCAAAATGATAGTCACCATAGGCCTCAAGAGAAATAGCCATCCCTTTCCTGTCGTTCAGCAGCAATGCAACATTGTGCCTTTTCTCCAGATAAAAGATGGCTGAGTCCATCTGACCCAATTGGCGGTAAGCAACACCAATATTCCCGTAGTTTATGGCAGCTTCAGAATCGTAATTCATGGATTTGTTAATGTCGAGACTTTTATGGTAGTAACCCAGGGCTTTGTCAGGTTCATTCATCATTATATAGGTCACTCCTATATTGTTATAGGAATTTGCGACTCCGGAGAGATTACCAATTTCTTCATTTATTTTAAGTCCGGAAAAGTAGTAGAACAATGATTTTTCATAATCACCCTTATACTTGTAAATGCTTCCCATTATTCTGTAAAGCTGAGCTATCCCACTCTGATCTCCCCGTTGCTCGTATATTTTCAATGCTTCAAGACAGTTCTCTATCGCCTTCTCATAATTGCCCATGGTTTTATAGACAGAACCCAACAGAGAATGGAGCCGGGCAATATCAGCACGGCTCTCCGTATTTTTATAAATGGTTAATGCTTCAGTGTAGAAATTCAGCGCCTGAGGATAATCATCAGAATCCTCGCTTAAAAGCCCTTTGGTAGTCAGGGCGGAGGCTAATCCCTGGTCGTCATCAGATGTACTTGCGAGAACAAGAGCTCTCTCAGCTATATCCCAGGATTTTTGCTTGTCAATAGGCCTCAATTCATTCGCAATAAGGACCAGATTCTTAATTTTTTGATTGCTATCCTCCGTCAGGTTCAGAACGCGATTTAGAGAATCCAGGGCTTCTGTCTGAGCCATAGCCTGTGGAGCGTATTGGACCAGGATGACAAACAAAACTTCTATAAGTAATAAACACTTCATTATCTTAATTTTGCAGCACTAAGATAGTATTACATTTGTGAATTCATATTTCACTGACCTGAAAGAAAACTCAGATCTTCTGTGGGTAACCTGTAATGTTTCTTATCTGCTCGTACAACGGCTGAAGGTGCCTGTACATCTTTGAGTAGACCTTATCATAAAGCCGGGCATAGATCTCAACATTCCCGGGTTCAGGGGAGAACTCCTCCCCACGCCTGGTCATCGAACCGACTGCGGCGTCATACCCGTCAAAATACCTCATCCCCACTGCCGCGTTGATGGCTGCTCCCAGGGAGGAGGTCTCATAGGTATGAGGCCTGTATGTGTCCAGGTTGAAGATATCCGCGGTCAGCTGCATGGCCTGCCTGCTCTGTGACCCGCCGCCGGAGACAACAATACTGTTTACCGGCACCCCGGTTCTCTTTACGGTCCTCAGCAGCCCCTCCTTAAGTGAATAACTCAGCCCTTCAAGGATAGCCCGGTAGACATGTGCCCTTGTATGGACGTCACCAAACCCGATGATGGCACCCTTGGCTTCCGTGCCGGGTACCTTCAGTCCGGGCGACCAGTAGGGCTGCAGCGTGAGTCCCATCGATCCCGCCGGCACCTCATCCACCATGGCGTCGAAGTAAGCCTCCGGATGGGTCCCTGTCTGCTCTGCCATCTGTATCTCCTTCAGTCCGAACTCCTTCTTGAACCAGCTGATCATCCAGTAACCCCTGTAAATCTGCACCTCAGTGTTATAACAGTCGGGAACGGCACTGGGATATGAGGGAAAGAAGGGAACCACCTCATGGTATTTCTTATGTGTCGTCTGCACCGTGGCCGTGGTGCCGTAGCTGAGGCATGCTATGTCAGGGGTGATGACTCCAGAGCCCAGTACCTCGCAAGCCTTGTCGGCTGCGGCAGCAATAAGCGGCAGTCCTTCAGGGATGCCTGATTTCTCACTTGCTTCCCTGCTTATGTAACCCAGTATTTCTGATGGCCTGACAATCTCCGGAAGCTTCTCCCTCTCCACAGGGAACATCTTATAATTCATGTGACTCCTGTCAGTCCACTGCTGCTTCCTGTAATCAAAAGGCAGGTAAGCCACGGTGCATCCTATCGAATCCGTGTACTCACCGGTCAGTGCCCAGGTAAGGTACCCGGAGAGCAGGAGGAATTTGTTCGTCTTCTCCCATACCTCGGGTGTGTTCTGCATCAGCCAGTTGCATTCGCCCTGCTTGACGGTGTGTATCACCGCTTCCCTCATCCCGACGATCCTGAGAGCCAGCTGTGTCAGCCAACCGGGATATCTGCCCACCGAGCAAAGCCTCTGATCAAGCCAGGAGATGGCAGGCCGTAACGATTTGCCCTCGCTGTCGAGATTGATCAGGGTGGAGCGCTGGGTGGTGAGGGTGACAGCTTTTATCTGATCCTTGCTGTATTCAGTCGCCCTGAACAGTTTCTGCAGCGTCTCAAACATCCTGTCCCTGAAATATTCAGGGTATTGTTCAGCCCACCCGGGTGCCACTGAAAAGTAGGGTTCGATCTCGGTTTTGGCCATCTGCAGCACATTGCCCCGGAGGTCGATTAAAACCGCCCTGACCGACTGTGTGCCGAAGTCGATCGCCAGTATCAGTTCATCGGAAGATTTCAACATAATAAATCATGATTAATAATGTATGATAGCTTGTCCCGCAAAGCATGAAAACACTCTTGTCCGGATATTACCGTAATTGTATCTCTGCTCTTTTGAATCACGGGCTTTTCCGGGTATGATTATAACAGTCCCAGCGTGCCGCCGGGGTTCATGATATTGTTCGGATCAAGATGTCTCTTCACTGCCTTCATCAGCTCCAGGGAGTTCTTTCCCAGGTGCCCTTCCATCCAGGGGGCGAGCACCCTGCCCACACCGTGATGATGCGATATGGAGCCTCCGCTGGCCAGTACTGTCTCCACCAGGCCGCTGTGGAACTGTGTGAAATCATTTCTCTCATTACCCTTTTCCATGGGACTGAGGAAGGTGAAGTAGAGATTCGCCCCGTTCTCGTAGACGTGCGAGATGTGTATCATCAGGAAGGCCTTCGGCCGCCGCCTGACATACTCATGCGCCGCTGACCACACTCTCAGCAGGTTCTCCCATGTCACCGCGGTCTCGAGGGTGTCTGACATGATGCCGAGGTCCATCAGCGGGTCACGAAGGTATGCGCTGGAGTATCTCTGAGCCAGCCACTTCCTGACAGGACCGCCCCCTATGTACATGCCTTTGCCCCTGCGTGCCGTCCTCTTTATCTTCCCGAGAACGAACCTGGCATACTCCTTCTCCCCTTCCACTGCCACGAACATCAGGCAGCGGCTGCCTCTCTTAAATCCAAGCCTTTTCAGGAATTTTTCCGCGACGCTTCCGTCAAACCCGCTGGTCCTGAAGGCAATGTCAGTCTCTTCCGGGTCGGATATCCTGAACAGGTGAGGCCTGCCGTATTCGCTTTGCATCGCCCTGCGCATCGACTCCACCGCCTGTTCAAACGACCTGAAGATAAAGGCTGCAGAAGCGGTGTTCCGCGGTGCATGATTGAAGAGATGCAGTGTAACCTCGGTGATCACCCCCAGGGTCCCCTCAGCGCCGGCAAAGAGCCTGAAGATATCCCATCCCTGGGCCGTACGGGGAAAATCCCTTGTCTCTATCATACCTGCGGGTGTGACTGCCTTCAGTGCCACAACCATGTCTTCGATCTTGCCATATCCCGTAGATGCCTGCCCGGCACCCCTGGCCGAGACCCAGCCTCCGACGGTTGAATACTCAAACGACTGCGGAAAGTGTCCGCAGGTGTAGCCGTGCCTGTTCAGCTCCTCCTCCAGGGCGGGACCGAAGATGCCGGCCTGTACAGTGACAGTCTTATTTACATCGTTGATTTTCAGGATGCCATTGAGGTGCTTCGTCAGGTCAAGGGCAATGCCTCCGTGCGGAGCCCTCAGTGCTCCGGTGACAGACGACTGTCCACCGGCAGGTACAATGGGGATCTTCTCCTCACTGCAGAACCCTACTATCTTCACCACCTCGTCATGACTGCGGGGAGAGACGACAGCATCAGGAGGATCGGGTACGTGGCTCATCCGCAGGTCAAGAAGCTCTGCGTAGAATTTGCCGCAAGAGTACCGGGCGCGGCTGTAATCATCAGTCAGCACGTTCTCCTCACCGGCGACACTCCTCAGGTAGTTGGCCTGGGACGGTTTGAGGAGCGACGGCCTGTCGAGCTTCACAGGCATCGTTCCGGGAAGGTACTTCTCCCTGAAGTCGGCATCGGTCAACCCGAACTTTTCCTTGATAAGTGTGGCCATCTGATGGCCGACCTCCTCCTCTCTCTTGTCGCCCCATTTAAGGATATCTCGATAGCTGTTTACCCTCTCCATGCTACTAATATAATTCATATACCTTCATCATAAGCCCTGTCTCCTCTTCTCTCCTGATCTCATCCCAGCCAAGCATCTCCGCAGCCACAGCTGATATTTTGTCTACGATCGCCTTCCCCGGATTTCCCAGCGTTCCCGTTCCGGTTCTTCGCAGCATGATATCACTGAGGGTTTTGGCGCTCTCATACCGGATTGCATAAACCACTTCGGCCAGTATCTCTCCGTCGTGGCTGATGACCTCTGCAAAACGGCGGTCGTCCCTGGCTATCTGGAAGACGACTTTGCTCTCGGTGCCGTAATTCCTGCTTACATACTCGACGGTGTTGCGGCTGAAATCCCGGTAGTTCAGGTGCTGCCTGATCATGAACTGCCTCATGTCCCTGATCTCGCATCCCGACAGGTAGAGGTTGTCGGAGACCGAGTCGGAGAGTGTCCTGTTAAGCTTTGCGGAGATAAGTCTCAGCACCTCCCTGGCGAGGCTTCTGCTGGTAGTATACTTACCGCCTTCGACTGTTATCATTCCTTCGATCCCGTCAGTGGCATTGTCATAAACCTCGTATTTCCTCGAGGTTTCGTACGAGCCCTTTGTCTGGTCATCGACCAGGGGGCGAAGGCCTCCGTAGGCATGAATGATATCCTCACGCGAGATCTGCCTTCCGAAATGTGTGTTGACGTTGTTGATGATTTCATCTATGCTCTCCCGCGAGACGTGGTAATCATCCGGGTCGCCGTGGAATTCCTTGTCTGTGGTGCCAATCAGCGAGTGATCACGCCAGGGCATTATCATCAAGTGTCCGCCCGAGCTCGTCTGAAGCGATACAACGTGATGGCCGGCAATTTTTTTCGTGATAATATGTATACCCTCCGAGCGCTTGACCTTATGGGCTGACGAAACCCTGCCTGCCGCCAGGTTAAGTATCTTGTCCGCCCATGTGCCGCCGCAGTTGATGATGAGATCACCGTGGACATCCCTTGTCTTGCCCGTCAGCATATCCCTTGCCTTCACACCAGTGATCCGGTTGCCCTCACCGAAAACAAATCCCTCCACGGGTGTGTAGTTGGAGACCCTGGCACCATATTCGGCCGCCGACTTGACAAATGCCAGCGTTAACCTCTCAGGAAAAATACTCTGGTAATCAAAGAAATAAAAAGCATTCCGGAGATCTTCCATCCTGAGATTGGGCTCCAGCCTGATGGTTTTCCTGTGTGATATGAGCCTGTGGTTCTGGAGCCTTTTGCTCCTGTCCCATGTATCCTTCTTGTCATATGAAAGGCCGTCATAGAGGTACATTCCGGCGAGCATCTTCCATATGTTTCCCTTCCATCTCCTGTACATGGGCATAAGGAAGGGCAGGGAGTAGACAAAATTGGGTGCGATGTTGCCGAGGATTCTCCTCTCGCGCAATGATTCGCGAACGAGCTTCAGCTCTCCGTTGGCCAGGTACCGCAGTCCCCCGTGGATGAGCTTCGATGTGGCTGCCGAGGTGGCGCCGCCGTAGTCTTTCTTCTCAAAAAGGGCCACTGACAGGCTGCGTGCGGCGGCTATATAGGCCACAGCCGCACCCGTGATGCCACCACCGACAATGATCAGGTCAAATTTTTCACTGCTCTCTTCTTCAATAAACCTTTTCAGCAACATTGATGCGGGTGTTTTAAAGCGACCCTGTAAGTTACTGCAAAAAGCTCAGACTGCATAACGGGTGCTTCAATCCCCATCCGGGACCGGATCTCACACCTGAAAAGCAGATGTCCGGACAGCACGGAGCTATCCGGACAACCAGCCTGTGGCAGCCTTGAATCCGCGGATAACCTCCCGGCGCAGTGCCTGGGGGGCGCCCGCGAATTACCCTGAGGTTCAGACCGCCAGTTTTATTCCTTGAAGATCCTGTATTTTGCGGAGACAATCATCAGCACCGCAAGGATGACGAAGAGCCCGATATTGCCAACCAGGAAAGCGTAGTCCTTCATTGCCAGCAGGAAGAAAATGAAGACATACAGCGCGGTGAGCAGACCGCTTATAAGAATCACCATCCACCTTTTTTTCAGCAGAGACCAGAAGAAGGCTGTCAGCAGGCCGATGGTCGCTGCAGATGAGATCAGATATGCCGGATTGAATCCAACATGCTCGCTGAGAGCCGTGAGCAGGGAGAAGAAGAGTATCAGGGCAAGGGCGGTGAGCAGATAGTAGAAGATATGGATACGCTGAGCCGACCTGAGTTCAATGATTATGAGCACCAGGAAGGTCAGGACAATGAACAGGATTCCATACTTGGCGCTGCGCTCGGCCTTGGTGTAGTGGTCAGCCTCCAGGATCAGGTCAACGCCGAAGGCATCGTCAGCCGGGGCATAGCTCTTGCCTGCCCATACCTGCGGGAAGCTCCTGTTGAGGTGTGTCACGGACCAGTCAGCGGTGAAGCCCGCATCTGTCACATCACGGGTGGAAGGCAGAAAGTTCCCGGTGAACTTGGGAGCATCCCATTTTGATGAAAGGCTTACATCGGTACTCCTTCCAACCGGTGAAAAAGCGATGCTGCCGCTACCCTTCAGCCCGAAACTGAGACTGAAGTCGCCATTGAACTCCCCGAGCTTCCCCGGATCAATGGCCAGTGGAAATGAGATACCCTTTTCGAAGAGGTCTGTCTGCCCTGCACCCGGATGTGCGCCTATCACCTGGCCGCCGATTGTCAGGTCAGCCCTGTCACTTATACCCTTGTTATCCGAAACGCCAAGCGAAATATAAGCCTGATCCCACTGCCAGGTGTAGTCATTGAGATGCTCGTATCCTTCAATGGAGAATTTTCCGGAGATTTCAAGGTCTGAGTCGTAGACTACCGTCTCATATATGCCGCGGTAGCGGATCTCCGGCATAAGCTCGCCGTTAACCTTAAGATCGTCGGGGAGGATGTGCATGGTGGTTGTTACATACCTGCCGTCGTCTGCTATTACCTTCGTGCCGGGCACGTTAAGTACCGGTCCTGTCACTGTCTGTGCCGATGCCCATAATGCACCTATCTCAGTTCGAGCCGTTTCGGCGTTCAGCGAACGCTCCCTTATGACCTCGCTGATCAGCACCAGCGGGATGAGAAGCATCAGACCCATAATTGCCAGCAGGACCATCTTGACGGTCATCGACTGGTACCATTTTTCCTGTTCTAAAGTTTCGTTTTCCATATTATTTGTTTATATTAAAGTACTTTGTATTTCAAAGCAAAAAGGGTAAAAAAAATCACTTCTTGTTTATGAGTTCCTCCAACGCCTGCAGATGGCTTTTAAAGCTCTCCAGACCTTTTTCGGTTATTGTATAATTTGTATTTGGCTTGCGGTTTATGAAGCTCTTCTCCATCCTGATATACCCCCCCTCCTCCAGGGCCCGGAGGTGACTGGCGAGGTTTCCGTCAGTCACGGCCAGTGTCTCCTTCAGCCCGGTGAAGTCCATGCTGTTGCTGACCGCCAGCACTGACATGATGCCCAGCCTGATCCGGCTCTCGAAAGCCTTGTTGAAATTTGCAAGGATTGCTTTCATCCCCTGTATCTGAGATGCATGAAGAGTCCGTATGCCACGTGGATCACGCCGAATCCCAAGGCCCAGAGAATTATTGTGTACTGAGGAAGGACCAGGCAGACGAGTCCGGTAACCACTTCGAGCACGCCCAGCCAGTGTATCTCCCCGAAGGTGAATTTGCCTGCGCTCACCACTGCGAGTCCGTAGAATATCAGTGATGATGCGGCTGTCACGCTGGCGGGGACAGTGCCTGAGGTCAATAGTATGAAGAGGCCTCCGGTGCCCAGCGGTATCAGCAGGCTTGCCAGCATCCGCCGGGTTACGGGAGTCCACGCTTTGTGACCGCTCTTCCTCGCCTTGCGCATAGAAAACAATACAGCTCCGGTGAAAGCCAGCACCAGAACCACTCCCATCTCCAGAAAGAGGGGCAGACATGAACTTAATCCATCCGGTCCGCTTGCCAGCGGCTTCATGTACCAGTCAGCGGGAGCGCCACTCTTTGTAATGATCAATTGTGCCGCCACAGCCCCGGCAATACCCAGCAGTCCGGCCATGATGCCCGATAAACCGCTGAGAGACAGGAATCTTGACGACTCCTCCATTATTTTTCTTATGACCTGGATGTCTTCAAGGTGCTGATCTGACTGGCTCATGATTATATTTTGTAGTACTTTGTGATGCAAAGTAAATAAATATTCCAATACCGCAATGATTTTTTTTGATTTTTTTTACATGAGACCCCTTAAGACCCGGATAACGGTCACTTATAGTAGGCGTAACTCTCGTAATGTACGCCCTCAACGGGATACTCGCCGATTTTAAAGGTTATGGCAGAAGTCGACATTGCTCCCATCACACCAAGTCCGTTGGTGATATTGGTATAGACCAGCACAGGTTCCGCCAGGAAGTTTTCCCTGGTCTGCATATGCGCTGAATTTGACTGCAGGAAGAGGTACAGATCCCTGGTTATCGAGTGGAGGCTGAATGAGGCGTGAGCAAACTCATAGTAGTCAGTGTCAGGAAGCAAGAGGTTGAATTGCATCGTAAGGGCATACTCTTTCCCTGAGATCAGTTCATCTATGAAAATCTTGTAAGTGTTTTGCAGATCCATGCCGAAGAGATCCTCCTCCTGCCTGGGAGTGATAAGTGGTTCTCCCAAAATCCCATAGCTCAGATCCGTCTCCACGACCATGACCGGAATGAGAGGTGACCAGGGCTCCTGTTTGTCGCCGTAATAGGTTCCGGCTATGCCTCTGGCTGTAAACCTGTAATAATTGTCCGTCCCGGCCGGATCCCTGAATTTTATCTTTACCACCTGCTGTCTCTCACCCCACTCCCTTATCACCGAGCTTGTATCGATCCCTGTGACGGGAACCAGTTCCGGCAGCCTCGCTTCTCCCGAGGCAGTCTTTAACCCCGGAACCTCAACCTCAATCCTGTAAGTGCTGCCATACTCAGGCACGGTTGCCAGTGAGGTGTATCCTGAATAGGGATTTTGAGTATAATAATCAGGCTGTGGTTCAGGAGGCACATAGGTAAGCGTTTCCACTAATTCTCCATCGCGGAACAGGCGTACCACGGCATCGGTTATCTGCTCCGGTTCATACCTCTCCTCATAGACTGCATGGCTTACAGCTACCGAGACCTTTATCAGGCTGTCGGGCTGCAGAAGCGAGTAGATCACTATCTTCGGGTCAACACCTTCACCCTTGAACTTGATCACACTCTCGCATGAAACGGCCGAAAGTGCCATGATCAGCAGGGCCGGTAAATATATATTCAGTCTCCTCATCTTCATGCCTTTCAGAATTTAAATGAGTATGAGACTGACGGTATTATAGGGAAGATGCTCACCTTCTTCAGTACCGGCTTGCTGTAGTAAAGCATTGCACCCGGATTTAAAGGGTCAGGTTCACTGTAATATTCTGTTCCCCAATAGATGAAAAATGGGTTCTGGCGTGAGTAGACATTGTACACCGAGAAGCTCCATGTGCGCATTCCCCTTTTCTTCTGCTTGTGCAGGTTCACTCCCAGGTCAAGCCTGTGATATGAGGGAGTACGGTAGTTATTGCGACTGGGATATTCCGTGACAGGATAATAGAAATGATCACCGCTCATAAAATCCTCGGGCGGGTATTCCATGATCCCGAGCGTGGCGGCATTGCCTGTCCCGTAAACCCATACCAGTCCGGCGTCGACCCTTTCGCTGAAGGTATGTGTCAACGCCACGCTTATATCATGTCTGCGGTCATATTTGGCGGGAAAGACCCTCCCGAAATTCAGGTTTTCAAACTGGCGCTCGGTCCATGACAGTGTGTACCCTATCCATCCAGTCAGCTTGCCGTAGTTCTTCTCTATCATGAACTCCGCCCCGTAGGCCCATCCTTTGCCCTTCTCCACCTTAGCCTCCCATCCCGCTCCGGTGCCGCCGAAAGAGGCTCCCTCCTTGTATTCAATCAGGTTGTCCATGGTTTTATAAAAGGCTTCCACGGTCATCTCCAGCTGGTACGGCAGCCTGAAGCTGGAGCCGATGGCCACCTGGTGCGATATTGGCGGATTAAATTTTCGTGTCACCGGCAGCCACAGGTCCGTAGGAAGGCTGATGGCCGAGGTTGTCAGCAGATGCACGAACTGGGCCATCTTGCTGTATGAGATCTTGAACGACAGGTCGTCCGTCGCAAGGTAGCGCAGTGAGACCCTGGGCTGGAAAACAAAATAGCTGGTGTCCTGCACGTTGAAGAGAGACAACCGTATACCGGCATTCATTTTCAGGCGGCGGGTGATGTCAAAGTTGTCCTCGGCGTACAGTATGAACTCATTCGCCCTGATCTTCAGATCGCCAAAGGTGGTGTCGATACCCTCATCTTCCGACATGGGATCAAACCTGAAGGTTGTCACCCCGGGCTTGAAACGGTGCGCCGTATATCCCGCACCAAACTTCACGGTGTGGCTTGCGGAGGGATAATAGTCAAAATCGATCTTCGCACCCAGGTCCTCGATGCCGGAGAAGTACCTGAAATAGTCGACTGACTTCTCCCTGGTAGTAAGGTTTTTGGAAGACGATTCAATTGTCACATCGAAGTCGTACTTGCTGTATGTCAGCGTAGTGTTGCTGAAGAGCTTGTTGGTTAGAAGGTAGTTCCACCTGAGCGATGTGATGATGTTTCCCCACCCCAGCTCGTAACTGTCCCTGTATTCATACCTGTCGTTGTTCCCGTCATAAAAATCAGGCGTGCTGCTGTTCCTTGTGTAAGCCCTGTCCCTGCCTAAGTAGGAGCTGAGATAGAGACGGCTTTTCTCAGAGAACTTATGGTTTATCTTGGCATTCAGATCGTAGAAATAATATCCCCCCGTTGTCTTTGAATTACTGTCGTCATTAAGCGCCAGGATGAACGGCTGCGCCAGGACGTCGTAATAGGTTCTGCGCGCCGAGATGATATAGGAGGTTTTGTCCTTGATTATCGGGCCCTCGAGCGACAGTTTGGAGGATATCAGGCCGATGGCGAAGTTGCCATGGAACTCTTTCTCGTTGCCCTCCTTCATGCGTATGTCGACCACCGATGAGAGTCGTTCACCGTAACGTGCCGGGAAGCCTCCCTTGTAAAGCTGGACTGACTTCACGGCGTCGGGATTGAACACCGACATGAAGCCGAAGAGGTGGCTGGCGTTGTAGACCGGCACGCCGTCGAGCAGGAAGAGGTTCTGGTCGGGGCCGCCTCCCCTGACATATATGCCCGTGGAGCCCTCGGTGCCCGACTGCACTCCGGGGAGCAGCTGAATGACCCTCAGCACGTCGGCCTCCCCGAATATCACCGGCAGCTTGAGGAATTTGTCTATGGGGACATCTATCATGCTCATCTGCGGACTCTCTATCTTCGACTGGCGGCCTGAGGCGGTGACGGTCACGGCGTCTATCTCGCTTGCTGACATGACGAGGCTGAAGTTCATCACCGTGTCACGAGTGAGGTTTACCTCCAACATTATGGCGTCATAGCCCAGGTATGAGACTATGATTTCCGACTTCCCGGGGGTCAGCGGCAGGCTGTAAAAGCCGTAGTTGTTTGTGGTTGTACCGGCAAAGGATGCCTTCTCATAGACGGTGGCATCGATCATGCGCTCACCGCTGCCTGCATCGGTCACATAGCCGCTGACGGTTACCTTCTGTGCTGAAACCGGTATGGCTACTGCAAGCAGCAGGAGACAAATAGAGAAAGTTGTGCGATTAAAAGTCACAATCCTGTAGCCTCCTTGAGAAATTTACGGACAGCCCGCTTTTCGTTGAACTCCAGCATGCCCGTCGGAAGGCGGATGATCCTGCCGGATTTCAGCGTGATGCGAACGAAGGACTCGTCAGCATGTATCTCCGTGATGTCTTCAATGTTTACTGTCACTTTTCCGGGCCGGTTGTACCACCTGACTGTCAGCTTCCCGCTATCGGCAGTCAGCCTGTTTACCAGTGTCCCGAAGTTAAGGCTGATGAAAGCGCCGGCCAGAAGAAGCATTGCCAGCACCTGGACCCAGAAGACCCAGGTTGATGAGTCACCCGTAATGATTACAATGATAACCATCACCAGCAATACGATGCCAAGGGCCCGGTAGATCTTTTCATTGGTGGTATTTCGGAGCACGAGTTGTTTCATGATACGACAATTATGCTCCGGTAAAGATAATACATTGTGCTTAAAGTTGCAGGGGATGCCGTATCAGGAAGTCAGAAGCCGGTGGTCTCCTTCAGGAATTTCCTGGCTGCCCTGCGTTTGTCAGGCTCCATCAGTCTTATCGGCAAACGTATGGTTTTCCCGTTCTTTAGACTAATGCGGATGAAGCGTTTATCCTCGGTTATTTCAGCGATCTCATCAATGCGCACATTTTTCCTGAAGAGCCTGGTGTTCCAGCGAATTGTCAGGGTGCCTGCGTCCGATGTCAGTCTGTTGATCAGGATACCGAAGAAATTGGTGAAGAAAAGGATTGCCGCCAGCACAAATACTACTGCAAGAATCCAGAATACGGGATTCTTAGGACTGTAGACAAAGAGTTGCAGGCCTGTTGATAAGAGAAGAAGTCCGCCCAGGAATCGAAACACATATTCCTGAGTCTTGTCCCGCAGCACAAGCTGGTTCATCTGATGGTGTTTAATTACCCGGTTAAAGGTATAAAATAATTACGCAGCTACAAAAGCACACTCTCTGCGATTAGCGGCAGACTTGAGAGGTCACGGCTTGCGGCCGGGCAGGCGAAGCGGCAGTTTTTTAAGGGGATCACTGGCCCGGGGAATTCTTTCCCGGTGGTCACTGGACCGGGGTATTCTTTTCCTCCCCGCGCGAGGCGGTGATCTTCAGCATCAGCCATACCGCCACGTAGATAATCAGTATGACAGTGAAGATGGCGGCCATGCCCATGCCCATCAGTTTAAACGAACTTATAAGATCTGAATTCATGTCTGTTCCTCCTAGATTAATCCTGCCATTAGTCCTATTATCACGCCTCCGGCTATCACCGAGGCTATCTGTCCCGCCACGTTTGCTCCCACGGCGTGCATGAGAAGGTGGTTCTGCGGGTCAGCCTCCAGTCCCATTCTCTGTACCACGCGTGCCGACATCGGGAAGGCTGAGATGCCTGCAGCTCCCACCATGGGGTTCATCTTTGTCTTCAGGAAGAGGTTCAGGAATTTGGCGAAGGTCACCCCCGCGATGGTGTCAAAGATAAATGCCAGGAGGCCGAGGCCCATTATCATCAGCGTCTGCACCGACACGAAGAGATCCGCCCTCATGCTGGCGGCGATGGTTATTCCGAGGAGCAGGGTGATAAGGTTCACCAGCTCCTTCTGTGCGGAATCGGAAAGAGACCCCAGCACGCCGCATTCCCTGACGAGGTTACCGAACATCAGGAACCCCACGAGGGCTATTGATGCCGGCGCTACCAGTCCTGCTATGACTGTCACGGTTATCGGGAAGAGTATCCTTGTCGTTCGCGAAACGCTCTTCGGATTGTATTTCATCCTTATTTTTCGTTCTTTCCGGGTTGTGACCAGTCGGATGGCAAATGGCTGTATTATCGGTACCAGGGCCATATATGAATATGCCGCTATGGCTATCGGTCCTATGTATTTGCTTTTGAGCACCTGTGACACCAGTATGGATGTCGGGCCATCGGCCGCCCCTATTATACCTATTGAAGCTGCATCCTTCAGGTCGAATCCCAGCAGCACTGCCACTGTGACCGTAATGAATATGCCGAACTGTGCTGCGGCGCCGAAGAGGAGCAGCCGGGGGTTGGAGAGCAGCGGCCCGAAGTCGATCATTGCGCCAATACCAATAAAGAGCAGTATTGGCATTGCTTCCGATGCTTCGATGCCCACGTCGAAGAGCCAGTCGATGATGCCGCTTACCTCGCCTATGCCCGGCAGGGTCTGGTCGAGAGCGCCTGACAGGGGTATGTTGACCAGTATGGCTCCGAAGCCCATCGGCAGCAGGAGAGGCGGCTCCAGTTTCTTTGAGATGGCCAGGTAGATAAGGGTGGCTCCTATCACCCACATGAGCACCTGTTGCCAGGTGATCAGGGTAATGCTGTTATACAGGAATTCCATTTTCAGCTTAGTTAGGTCGGGTTCTCAGGCAGGTAATTTTACCACACTAAAATAATTGAAAAAACAATCTGTTGATAACCCTTGCCGCGACAGAAGATACAGTTCCGTACATATTGCAGTGGCCGCTCATTGTTTGAGGTGATCATGGTGGTATAAAATAAATTTGCTAACTTTACTAAAGCCAGTCTTCGCTGTTAACCTTCTGTAGTCGAATATGAAAACAAGATTTACAGTTTACAAGGGTGAGGTCAACTTTTCGGACAACCAGATTATTATTACCGATGGTATTTTCAAGTGGCATAAAAGGGTGAATATGGTTTATGCTGCGCTTTACATGGCTGGTGCGTTATACCTTATCGGCAGGTATTTCGTAACTCATAATAGTAATATGATTCTGCTGGGTATTGCAGTTCTGGCGCTTGGCGTTTTTGGATTGGTCTCCGGTTCAAAAACCAACACAGACAAGATTCTTGACATCAGGCAAGTTGACAAAGCGGTTATCAGGGAGGATTTTACATCTTATCTGAATCTTACCTTACATCTAAGAACTCACAGAAACGCAAGGTAGTTCTTGACTACCGCGATGAGGACCATTTCAGGAAGTACTACCTTAGTGAACTGATTGAAACGTTACAATCTTTTGGGATTACTGTAGAAGAAAAATAACAGCACTCTTTAGCATTACCCTGCCTGTGTTAAGCATCATCCTTTTGGCTTCCTGAAGAGTTTGGGGAGGAACACCAGAGTTGCAGAAGAAAACTCAGGCCTGTTACCGACGCTGTAATGCAAAGCAGTATTGCAACCGTTCGGCCATGTCGAGCCAGGCGAGGATTGCGTGAATTGGAAGATGGCCCCTGTGAGGCAGATCAAACAGCCAATAAATCCTGCCTTAAGTATCTTTTGTCTTACCTTTGGATTCATTTAAGGCGTCTCGATTTTTTGTCATTTTCCACCCGGGGTCAGTTTCTTTTTTACGGCGATTGTAATAACTGAAGGCCAGTCCCAGGTTAGCAACTGCTACAAGCAGCAATGCCTCCTCCCAGAACTTATTGGGTTCTGGCTTATTAAAGAAGATAACTATTATGAGGCAGGTCATGAAGAAAATAACCGATACCGCAGCGAATACGATCCAGGCTTTTTTCATGACTCGGGGTTATTTAAAAATATGGTTTGGGAGAACAAGAAATATTACTGCGATGACAATAAATATCAGGCACCTCAGGATAATATTCCTGTAAAACTGGTTCTTCTCCTTTGTATTTTTAAAGACAGCCAGGATCATCATTATTGCCGTGAGGACTATTCCAAAAGTCATGAAGGATTTAGCCATCGGATAGTTCAGTATGGTGGAACATATAAACCGATGGTGAGTTTCGAAAGAGCTACGCCTGTTCCGATAGCAAGAAGTAATTCTCCACGTACCAAGCCCTTTATAGGATTCGGGTTTAAATATCTTCCGTATCGGATACCATTGAACAATGCAAAGCCAAGGTAAAAATATAGCAAACCCAGTAACCAAAAAACAATGACACAACCACCGGGCTAAGCGGGATGTTGAATAGCACCATCAGGAATCCGATGACGGCTCCGATTATCAGGATGATTTCAAGCTTTTTCATAATTGCAGGTTTAGATATAATTGACTTTGTAACAGTTACAGTATCATTATTCTGCAGCCATTGACCGATTTCTATCAAATTTACTAAATCCTGAATATTTCTCAATGGCAACTGATCAAAATAATACTAATACTTCAATATCATATGTAATACTTGACAGTACGCATTAACAATCAGTTCCTTTTTGCCATTATATGTATGCACTTGAGATCAATGTCTTGTACAAACATTAACCTAAAGCTTATTTGTATGACCTGCTTTCCCGGATCGAATTATTCTATCTGTCGTTATGATATGTTTCATTGAAGCCATCCATGAAACTCTGAACGTTGTTTTTAAAGTCAGAGAAAAAGCTGATTAGAATCATAACAACCACTCCCAGAATGAATGCGGTCAGATCTCTTTTGGTGATTTTTGTTTTCATTTCGATGTTTTTGAGTTAAGAAATATTTTGAAAAAAGAGCAAAACCGATGGAAGACAAAGGATACCCTATGTAAGCAAGGATACTGGCCCAATCAATAGTGAAAGCGGACATAAAACCCCGACAAGGGCAGTTCCACTAGGATTCTTAGAATGAGGTTCAGTTTTAGTTCTTTCATAGATGCCGGGTTTAGATGTTTTGGAATTCCCTTATCAATTGTTTCAGTTTAAGCCTCATCATAGTTCGAAAATAAACGTAAATAAAACAAGCCTCTGGCTTCTCCATGCTTTAATGAAAAGATCCTAAGAGTTCCGACTTTTACAGAGTCCTTTTAATTGTTCTATCACTTGCCTCTCGTGGGTTATCTCATCCTGCAGTTCCTTGATGCTTGGCATGTAGAGTTTGTATTTTGAAGCAAAGATTTGTTTGCTTTCATTTAACAAACTGTATTTTACTATTGTCTTATCCTTTTTAGCACAGAGTATCAGTCCAATTGTCGGATTATCTGTTTCCTGTCTTTCCTGATCCTCGAAGTACCTGACATAAAAATCCATCTGCCCGATATCCTGATGCGTCAGCTCGCCGGTTTTCAGATCAATAAGCAAAAAGCATTTCAGGATATAATTGTAAAATACCAGGTCAACATAAAAATGCTTCGTATCAGCTGATATCCTGTATTGTCTGCTTACAAATGAAAAACCTTTACCAAGTTCCAAAAGGAACCCTTGCAGTCTATCGATTAGAGCTTGTTCTATTTCCTTCTCGTAAAAATTCATATTGGGATTTAGGTTCAGGAATTCGAGTACATAAGGATCCTTTATTAATTGTCCGGGATGCATAGGTTCCTTTTTACCATCAGCCTCATTTTTTACCAGTGAACGGCTTTCTTTGCTGCTCATCAGTATTCGTTCAAAATAGAGACTGTTAATTTGTCTCTCCAACTGTCGTGTGCTCCAGTTTCCTTCCACACACTCCTGAAGGTAAAACTCCCTTGCGGGCTCTTCCTCAACCCGCATGAGTATCCTATAATGTGTCCAGGACAATTCTGAACGCACTGCGTTCATATTTGGAAAGGCCCGATAAAACTGCCTCATATATGCAAGGTTTCTGTCATCAAAACCTTTACCATAGTCTGCCGTAAGCCGAATAGATAAGTTCGCCAAAAGATACTTCCCATACTCTGCCCGCTCCCTGCCTTCCTGCTCTTCTTCAATAATTGTCCGCCCTATATTCCAGTAAGCTTGAACCATCTCAAAGTTAACAGCTCTGTAAGACCTATTCCTGGCTGATTCCAGGATTTCTTTTACTTTATTATACAAGCCTTCGAAAGCGGATGGGAAATTGTTTTTCATTTCACCAGTTGCTTTAAGAAAATGAATACGTACTAATTGTATCAGTAATAGTTGGGTACTTTATATCATCGGAGCCGCACCATTTGAAAGTCAACCTGAGCAAAATACCCCGAGAATGACCTCGAGGTATAAGACAAACAAAAACTGATTTTTTGTAAGATTTGATTATTCCTTCAGGGTTTTTTTCTTTCTTCTGGAAATAATTATATAAGAATTTATAATACCTCCAGCTAATAGAATAATAAACAAAATATTATCAACCTACTCAATTCTTCAACAAAGATCAGTTTATAAAGAAGGTAGAGTCTAATGATTATTAAAGCGACAAATGCAATTGTAGTGATTTTATTCATGATTTATTACCTTTAGGAGATGTGAATCTATACGAGCATCCATGTTGATTTATGAGTTCCGGATGGCATTTTGAAGCTCTCATAATGTTTTATACATCTTGGCAACAACAAATTTAACTCTTTTACCCATAATCTTAACAAGCAACATCAAATCCCCTAAATTCTATTCTAGTGTAGCTGCTTTATAAATTAAACAACCAACACCAGCGGTTTTAACTATTGCATATCCTACCCCTGTAAACGCTAATACTGGAGAAAGAACGTTAGCAACACCTACCATTAACAAACTCCATCCCAAAAGTTACCTCCCCGTGTAGCCCTCATATTGCACATGTTAGTATCTGTTTCATAATCTAATTGTTTTTGGTTTTAATCGACTTCTATTCCCTGACTTTCCCAGTACTCCTTTGCAGCAAGGGTTGCTGCACAACCAACAGCAGGTGCTGCCGCTAAAGGTGCAAGTACACCAGTACAAGCTAAGATTCAAGCGGAACCCCATAAGATTCCACTAAGAGTTGTGAACTTGAGTCCACCACTCACAGTCTCCATTTGATCCATTGTTAATTCTTTCATAGCGAGATATATTTTTCTCTCACCTACTCTATTTCAGGCTTTTCGGTATCTGCCTGCAAACAAAAGTTAATAATCTCCATCTGCAACATCAAATTAAAAACAGAGCAGTCCGATAATACTAGGATTCTCGTGAATTTTTTTATCTCTTTGATTAGAGGTATCTAATTATTTCATCTATTGATTCCGTTCTTAAAATCATCCCAGAACCTTCGGTAAAGATTGTCTCCGGCAACAAGTTCATTGTGGGAGCCGGCGGCAGTGACGGTTCTGCCGTCAAGAAGATAGATCCTGTCACACAACTTTTTAACCAGGTTAATCCGGTGGGTGACCAGCAGGACACCAACGGAGCCTTTTATCCGCCTAAGGATATTTAATATGATAGTTTCCGTATCCCTATCCATCCCGGAAGTGCCCTCATCAATCAGAAGTATATCCGGTTCATTAACCATTGCCCTCATGAATGCAATAACCTGCTTCTGCCCTCCTGAAAGCTTAACGCTGTCCTCACCAATAAGAGTGGCAAATCCGAGTGGAAGACCTTTACAAATGGTTCCAACCCATAGTCCTCAGTAATTCGAGCCAGAGCCTTGATTTTGGTTTCATCACCATCAGGTACAATATTCTCCAGGACGGTCCCATTGAAAATGTGGACATCCTGTGGAATAAGACCTACCGATCTGCGCCACAACTCAAGCGGTACTTCTCGGCTATTGCAGGAACCGTTAAAATTAACATCGCCTGACTCGGGTTGATAAAAGCGCATCAATAATATTTACAAGAGTACTCTTACCGGAGCCCGACTCTCCGACCAGGGCTGTTGTACTACCCTTCTCAATTTTAAGGCTTACATCAGAAAGCAGCAGTCTCTGTCCGGGAAAACGAAAGTTTATTCTGTTCATGGAAATACTGTAGATCTCGAGGTCTACTTCCTTCATCATACGATTCCCGAATCTTCCGGATCCAACTGCGTGAATTCAAACATCCTTTCGATAGCCACCTTTGCCTCACTCAGAGGAATGGAGACGAGGGCCAGGTTCATTACTGACGGCAGCAGGGTCGAACTAAGTGAAATAATAGCCATCAGCTCACCCTGGGTCATCCTCGTCCCCATTACCTCAAGTGAGGTGTAAAGCAGTAATCCCATCAGATAAAGGGTTCCTGCCAGATTTGTAAGCATCCCCAGCTTAATCTTTGATCTTCCCAAGGGAAAAGCTCTTTCCTGAAAAAGAGCTGAATATCGATTTATTCCTGTTATCATAAATACCTCTGCCAGTTCATGCTCTTTATCTCAGTAATACCCCTAGAGTGTGTTAATGAAATTACTTTCGTTAAGAGCATAACCTGCCATAAGATCCTGCTGCGACTTATTACCGGCTTGTTCCATCTGTGAACCAGAAGGAAAAACAAGGGAATAGCTACAAGAGGATATAATCCCGGCAACTGTTGAATAAATGAAGATCATTACCATTGTTATCAATAGTATCAGAATATCTATAACATATGTGCTGACGACATCTGAAATGACACGCTGGATTCGCATTGTGTCATTTAGACGGGCAACCATATCACCTGTTTTCCTGGTATCGAAAAAATGGTTTGGGCAATCCGAGCAATGAACTGTAGAATCCATCAACAACCCGGATATTGTAAGTCTTGCCCTGGGATAGCAACATTGTACTGCCGTACAGACGTTAAGGAGCACTCTCAACGATAAGAAGAAGAAATACAAGGACTGTTGAAACAATCAGCATTGCGGTACCTCCCCGATGGCAGTATCGATCAAGCAGCTTCTGTGTAAACACTGCCATAACAACGCCAAGCACCGGATAACAATCCCAACAAAGACACTGGCAAGAAGCAATTCGTACTCCGGTTTTATAGTGTCTATTACCCACTTACGTTTCCTTCTTTTGATCGTCTCTTCGAAACTGAAAATCCTTGCCCGGACTGACCGCGAGACATTTATGACTCAACCAGATCTTTTCAACCTCTGCCGTGGTCTTCTCGCGAAAGGCCTTTAGCGGGGTCCCAGATAATGAATCTGTCACCAAAATAACCATATGATGACAATATAATGTTCATATCCCTTCTGAGGGGTAACATGCAGAATTAAAATCCCTGTAAATTCCATTATATCGCTCACAGAAGCCTCGTAACCTGTGGCCTCCATACCAGACTCACTGTGCCGCCTGATACAAACCAAGCATTGTTGTTCCTGACTGGGTGGTACCGCTAAGTCTGCGTATTTTATCAATTCCGCAGTTCCCTCCGAAATATCTGATTACTGACGCCAGGCAAGCCGCACCGCAATCAGTGGAATCATGCTGAAGCAACGATACCTCCTTTAATTCTTTTGGTAGTTGTCATGCGATGAACAAATATCTCATAATTGTTTCTGGTCTAGTCGAACCTTTAAAAATCTTAATCAAGCTGCAAGCTGTCATTATAAATGAAGTTTGACGGGATAACTTCAGCCCTGAATAAATCACTCAGCTTGAAATCCGGGTCATGAACGATATGCAGGATGGAGGTGTCCATCAATATCAAACTGTTCCATGAAATAAAGTATCTCGGACTTGTCTGCATAACTAATAAGCAGTATAGTTAACAGGCTGTCAAGCAAATCACTGGTAAGAGAGACGAAAGTTCATACCTGCAATGATCACATTCCGGATGGAAAAAGGTGATCAACAAGGACCGGTGTGAATCTGGCTGGTCCTTAATGTATCTCCCATAATATCCGTTAAAACCAGATCCGGAAGTGTTCTGATCCTGTCTGCAGCCTTTTCTGCTTTTGCCTTTCTGAAAAGAATACCGCTAATCAGAAAAACCAAAATCGGACAGAGCTGCTACATATTAGTTTCGCTATCAGCTTCTTCATGCCTGGCATCAATTGAAAGAAACATTATCAGAGCAATCCATACTGCAATGGCAGGTACATATGTGGAAAGGACAACCCGGTCTGCGTCCTCTTTTCTAATTGAACCAACTCTTGATAGACCCAGCGCCAGAATTAGGACGTAAAGAACTGAAAAATATTGACGGTCTGCAGTGGATATATCCAATAGGTATGCTACCTCCGCACGATTAAAAAGATTAATCAACGACAGCGGATAAAAGAAACTCATGTCATCAAGAGTATAGTTGCCGGCAAAAAAGATGAACCAAAACAGTTTATTATTGAGGCAGCAATAAAAACCAGTTCGCTTACTATCACTACCTTGAATATTTTCCCGAGAGTAATCTCCTTATGAAGATCACTGAAAAATACCCCAATATAAAGTAGCACACTGAACGCTGAGAATTTTAGTCAATATGAGAACAGGAGTAATAACGTAGCTCACCCAGGCGAGAGATTTCATCTGTGCTAAAAAGCTCCATGGACCTGTCGTATGTAAGCTGCTCACTGTAAGTATTGAAGAAAACAATCTCGTTAATCAGAGGCAGTCTGGGATAAAAAAAGAATAAGCAGATTTAGACATGACCACTCCGGAAAACAGTTTCCAGCCTTTATTGACAAATATCTTTCAATCATGCCTCAACTTTTAATTGTTTCAATTTCGTACCCCTGACTCCTGTGACCTCAGGGAAATGCCATGTCATGGTGATCCATGTTTCTCATTGATCGTCATTGGCTTTCAGCAGCGTTTCCCACTTTAATGACAATCCTCCTGGCATCACCATAGTAATAGGACTCTCTGATGTTTGAGTACCTGATGTCAACGCCCATACCTTTCATCTCCTGAAGTGTTTCAAAGAGAGTACTCCGGCTCAGGTTCATCTTGTAAGCGAATTCTTCCGGGGGACCAGTTGCCTTCATGGCAATAAGAGAATCCATCCGTTGCAATCTTGCAATGTACTTGATCAACGACATGTAAATAGTTTTAGAAATGCAGCATCTCAAATTTAAAACGGTTTTTTTAAAATGTCAATAGTTCCGCTGAAAAAATTTAACGGATTGACCCGGAACAGGCGAAAAAGCCTGAAACCGTAATCATTGCAGATGGCCGTACAGAAATATTAAAGCAGCATCGGCTAGTGGCTGCCGAATAATTTGACTTGCATTGACTGATAGCGTAAATTTACATATCAGAAGGTGATTACCATAAACCCAAAAAAGTCTGCCTATGAAAAAAATTGTGATTTTCAGCGCAATGCTCCTGCTCATCCTTGCCGGATGCAACCAGGAACCGGCTAACCCTGTCGTCGGTGCATGGGACCTCATCTATGCCAAACAGGTGGCGAATGACACAACCGTGGCTACATTCCCGGGTAACTACCAGGGAAGCCAGGTTAAAATGTGGTGCAATAACTACTGGATGTTCACCGGACAATATAAACAGGACACCGTGATAACGGATGCCTTTGGAGGTGGATCATATACTCTGGAGGGTATAGTTTATAAAGAGACTATCAGATACCACTCCTCTGCTGACTTTGTAGGAGAGACCCTCCGAATGAGAATCGTTGTCAAGAATGACACTCTCATCCAGGTGTGGCCGGCTGACGAGATGGGTGAAGTAGATAAAAGCAATTATACCTCCGAGAGGTACGTGAAGGTTAAATAAGGGGGTGATTTGCTGGTTTAACCAACCCCCCGGACCATTGGTTCAGGTTCTCATGTCGCTGATTAAGGTCCCTGGACTCATGTTCCATGGGAGAAAGCGTCTGCTCAGGGACTCCCGCTGTACGTTTTAGACCCCAGGCCGTCGGGGAAATGCCCCTGGCCCCGGTCCAGGGCTAAATATGCTATGCTCTAAAGTCCGTGCACCGGGCTCTTCGCCCCGTTACCAGAAACCCGAATGAGCTTCTCGTGAAGCTTCACCGCCCAGGTCTCTATCTCAGCATGGCTGCGGTGATCACCCTCCTTCAGCAGCCCAAGGAGTATCCTCAGCTTGAACTTCGACCGGTCGCCGGGATGATCCTCCTTCTTCTTTTCAATATCGCCGCTGAAGAATCCCTCACTCACGGGATGAACCATCCCCCGCACATGCGCCGTATACTGCATGATAACCATGCGCGACTCAGCACCTTTTTCAGAAGCCAGCGAAGGGATAACGGTGAAGAGGGCAAACGGCTTTTTATTCAGCATCCCCTGGTTCCTGCGGACGAACTCCATCGCCTCCGGAACCCAGCCGCCACCCTGCCCCATGCTTCCGGCAACGACGGCCGAAAAACCCTTGACAGTGGAGACGCCATTCATGGGAAGAAGCGCCACCTGAGCCCCCAGTCCTGTCATCACCCTGGCAATCCGTTCAGCCACAGCGGCTGAAGGCCCGGCACTCCCGGCAAAGGTGATCAGGATCTTCATCTTTCAGGTCTCAGGTTTAAGAATACCAAAGGTAACAAAAAGAGAGCAATTCTAAAATTCCTGTTGCGCCGCCTGGAATTCAGAATTCAGTCTTTTCTTAGTATTTTTGCAAAAACTGTTTCATGGCAATCCCGGGATTCTTCAAGCAAAACAAACCACGTGGCTTCAACTACGTGCCGCGTTATTATGACCCTGTGAAGGAGGAACTGGAAGAGCGGCGCAAGGCCTGGAGAAGGCAGGATACCCCGGATGGGGCGAAGCAGTCGCATATAGACGGAGACCACGGTGCAGAAGCCGGCGGGCAGACAGCCCGGAGCTCAGAACAGGCTCAAATGACCGGCCAGAACCAGCCCTAC
The DNA here is from genome assembly GCA_963802145.1 of uncultured Rikenellaceae bacterium. GTDB lineage: Bacteria > Bacteroidota > Bacteroidia > Bacteroidales > VadinHA17 > SR-FBR-E99. The sequence continues at coordinate 74,710 of CAWDHN010000012.1, read as the reverse complement.
CGGTCGAAGATCATGCGGGGCGACATGAAAAACTACTTCCACCGAAGAAAGGAACGCGTTCAGAAATATACCATGATCAGGATCCTGGTGATCGCAATGATAATGATCCTGGTAGCATATCTTTACCTCCGCTTTTAACCAATGCCGATGAGTGACATTATCAAGCTCCTTCCCGACTCCGTTGCCAACCAGATAGCAGCCGGCGAGGTCATACAGCGCCCCGCCTCCGTCGTCAAGGAGCTCACCGAGAATGCCGTCGACTCCGGCGCCACGGAGATAAGCGTGGTGATACGCGACTCGGGCCGCACGCTGGTGCAGGTGATAGACAACGGCAGCGGCATGAGTGAGACCGACGCCCGCCTGGCCTTCGAGCGGCACGCCACCTCCAAGATCTCATCGGCCGACGACCTCTTCTCCATCACCACCAAGGGGTTCCGCGGCGAGGCCCTCGCCTCCGTCGCCGCCGTATCCATGACCGAGCTGCGCACCCGTCGGGAGGAGGATGAGGCCGGCACCCTGGTGGAGATAAACAACTCGAGGGTGATAAAACAGGAGCCCTGCTCCTGCGCCGCCGGATCGGTCTTCAGTGTGAAGAACCTGTTCTATAACGTCCCTGCCCGCCGTAAGTTCCTCAAGTCGGACAACACCGAGTTCAGGCACATAATAACGGAGTTCCAGCGGGTGACGCTGGCACACCCTGAGATCAGGTTCACCCTCATACACAACGACCAGGAGATATACCGCCTCCCGGCAGGCAGCCCCCGGCAACGAATAGTCTCACTCTTCGGCAAGCACTACAACCAGAACCTGGTCACCGTGGAGACAAACACCACGATAGTATCCATCAGCGGCTTCGCCGGCAAGCCCGAGAACGCGCGCCGCTCGGCCGGGGAACAGTTCTTCTTCGTCAACAACAGGTTCATCAGGCATCCCTACCTGCACCGTGCCGTGCTCGAGGCCTACCAGGGTATCCTGCCGCCCGACACGGTGCCGGCGTACTTCCTCTACATGACTGCCGATCCCTCCGCCATTGACGTCAACATCCACCCCACCAAGACCGAGATCAAGTTCGAGGATGAGCGTTCGGTGTGGCAGATAATGCTGGCCTCGGTACGGGAGGCGCTGGGACGCTTCAACGTGGTGCCCTCGCTCGACTTCGGTCCTGAGGGAGCGGTGGATATCCCCGTCATCATGGGTAACACCCCCGCACCCCCGCCGCCGCATATAGAGGTAGACCATTCTTTCAATCCCTTCGATGGAAACGAATACCAGCGTCCGGAGACAAAATGGAAAAAAGATGGTGAACGCACCCCTCCCCACGGATGGGAGTCGCTCTTCACCATCACAGCCCGCAGCGAGCAGGGGGCGGGAAACGACAGCCCGACAGGACAGCGCCGCTTCTTCCAGGTAAAAAACAGGTACATAATGTGCCCCGTCATCTCGGGCATCATGATGATAGACCAGCGCAGGGCCCATGAGAGAGTGCTTTATGAAAAGTATCTCACCTCCCTGGGCGACGGCCCCCGACCGGCACAGGTGTCGCTCTTCCCGGTGGAGGCAGAGCTCAATGCCGGCGACATCGTCATCCTCCGGGAGATAGGCGACCAGCTGAAGATGCTGGGATTTGAGGTGAAGGCGGGTCATGACAACATGGTGACCATCACCGGCCACCCTGCCGACAGCCGCAATGCGAGTCCGCTTGCGATGCTTGAGACACTGATTGCAGAATTCAAACATACGATGAGCGACCCCTCCATCGGCGCCCGTGAACGGGTAGCCCTCTCCATGGCAAAGGCATCGGCCATACCCTACGGCATGCCCCTGACACATACCGAGATGGAGGAGCTGTTTGACATGCTCTTCGCCTGCTCCATGCCAAACTACTCACCCACAGGCAAAACGGTGATGAATATCATCACTCTTGAGGAGCTTGACCGAAGATTCAGCTGAATTTCGGGCAGAATGGCTAAATTTGCGAACTGAAAAACGAGACTAGATAAGATGAACAGAATATTTGCAGGCATGCCCCCGGTGGTGAAGAACCTCATTATCATCAACGTGGCCATGTTAATCCTGGCAGAACTCCTGAGACTCATGTCAGGAATCAATCTTAACGGCATCCTGGGACTTTACTTCCCGAAATCCGAATTCTTCAGGTCATGGCAGGTGGTGACACATATGTTCATGCACGGAGGTTTTATTCATCTCCTCTTCAATATGTTCGCCCTCTGGATGTTCGGGCGGGTGCTCGAACAGGTGTGGGGCCCGAAGCGGTTCCTGATATATTACCTCGTCACAGGCCTCGGTGCAGCCTTCTTCTTTGAGCTGGTGCAGTATATTCAGTACACAAAGGTCATGGCGGTCATCTCTCCTGAGCAGCTTCAGCTGGTCTATGACAGCGGCAGCGAGGCAATCACCCAGGGCAGGAACTTTGCCGACGATCAGATGGGGAAACTGAACTCGATACTCAACGTACCTGTCGTTGGAGCCTCGGGAGCCGTCTACGGAGTGCTGCTGGCCTTCGGCATGCTCTTCCCCAATACACAGCTGATGTTCATCTTCCCGCCTGTCCCCGTAAAGGCAAAATACGTGGTAATAGGATATGCCGCCATCGAGCTCTACCTCGCCATAACAAGCCCGGGGAGCAACGTAGCCCACGCTGCACACCTCGGCGGCATGATCTTTGGATACATCCTCATACGGTATTGGAGGAAGACCACTAAAACACTCTACTGATGAGCATCTGGGATGAGATAAAGGGATCATTCAAAAGCGGCACGGCCCTGACAAGGCTGATGTATATCAACGCCGCCATCTTCATCCTTATCAAGATCATTGAGGTGATAGGCGTCCTCGCCGCCAGCCCGGAACTGGCGCCGACAGTCATATCCTACCTCTCGGTCCCCGCATCAATAGGTGCTCTCGCGTCAAAGCCATGGACCCCGCTGACCTATATGTTCACCCACCAGGGCTTCATTCATCTCCTTTTTAACCTGCTGTGGCTATGGTGGTTCGGTAAGATATTCCTCAGCTACCTCGACCAGCGCAAGCTGGTGTCGCTCTATATAATGGGCGGCCTGGCAGGAGCATTGCTCTATATTGCGGTGTTTAACATCTTCCCGGCTTTTGCAGGTATGGTGCATGTATCCATAGCCCTCGGAGCCTCAGCCTCGGTGATGGCACTCGTGATAGCCACAGCGACCTATCTCCCAGAGATGGAGTTGCATCTCCTCTTCTTCGGAAGGGTGAAGCTCAAGTACCTTGCCCTCATCACCTTCCTCATAACCTCCGTCTTCGACTTCTCGGTAAACACCGGAGGTAAGATAGCGCATATAGGTGGGGCGCTGATGGGAATGGCGTATGGCTACGGGCTGAAGAACGGAAAAGATATCGGCGCCTGGCTAAACACTGCCATAGACTTCTTTGTTAATCTCTTCAAGCCGGCAAAAAAGCTGAAGGTGACCTATAAAAAGGCCGCAGCGGATTTTGATGCCCGGCAGGCAAAGACCGATTACGACTACAACAAGATAAAGGCCGAGAGACAGAAGGCCGTTGACCATATACTCGACAAGATCTCAAAAGGAGGTTATGACAGTCTTACCAGGGAAGAAAAAGAGATCCTCTTCAGCGAGAGTCAGAAAAAAGGATAACCTTCTTAAGCGATTCTCGCGCACTATCCTGCTGGCAGTGAACATCGTTCTTGTCCTGCTCCTTATCCTTGCCTACCTCTCGATCTACATCAACCCGGCCACCACCGCCTTTCCGGCTCTCTTCGGGCTGGCTTTTCCCTACATCGCCGCCGCCAACATCGTGATGATCCTGATATGGGTCGTCCTTTTAAGGTGGTATTATGCACTGATCTCCGCCCTTGCCCTGGCCATCGGCTTCGGCTATATACACACCTTCATCAGGTTCACCAATCATGGCACGGAGGAGCATCACGACCTCAAGCTGATGAGTTATAACATACGGCTCTTCAACTTCTATGAGGAGAGTGAGAAAAATACCCACAGTAAGATGCTTCAGCTACTCAGGAAGGAAGACCCGGGTATCCTGTGCCTCCAGGAATATTTTGTCAAAGGAGCACCGGCGGCAGGTGAGAGGAAGCTGAAGGATGCCCTCGGCGGGAAGCTCTACACCCACTTCAAGCTGATAAAAAGCGGGGCATCGAGTCATTACGGCATTGCCACCATCACCCGCTACCCCATCCTCTACCGCGGTGATGTAGTGCATCCGGGATCATCATCGCTGACCATCTTTACCGATGTCATCGTTGAAGCAGACACCTTCCGGATATACAACAACCACCTGCAGTCGTTCCGCCTGCGCCGCGTCGAGGGCACGCTCCTGAGCGAGCTGACAAACGAGGATCAGGGGCATTCTATGGATAACATCACGGGCATCTACCGGAGCCTGACCCAGGGTTTTGCCAGCAGGGCCCTGCAGGTAGACAGGGTGAGGAGGCATATAGAGACATCGCCATACCCGGTGATAGTGACGGGCGACTTCAACGACACTCCCGTATCGTACACATACCGCACAATGAGGCGCGGGCTGAAGGATGCCTTCGTGGAGGCGGGTTACGGCGCAGGCTTCACCTACAGGGGCAAGTACCCGCCCAACAGGATAGATTACATTCTATATAATGAGGAGTTCCACTGCAACGACTTTGACATCGTCAAGGCCAGGTATTCCGATCACTACCCGATCATTGCATATTTCAGGCGGATTGACCGAAAGGAAGCTTCGACAGGTCAGCGTTCCCGCCGGAAACAACAATAGCCACCCTTTTGCCTTCGAAGAGGCTTCTGTTGGCAAGCACCGCTGCCAGGGGCACGGCTGATGACGGTTCAACAACAATCTTCATCCGCTCCCACATCAGCCTCATGGCGTCAACTATCTGCTCTTCGGTCACGGTGAGTATATCATCAACGTTTGCCTGTATGATTGTGAATGTCCTTTCGCAGAGCGATGTCAGGAGTCCGTCCGCGATTGTCCGTGGCGGGAGTGCCGGCTGTATGGCTCCCGTGTGCAGTGACCGGGCCGCGTCATCAGCGAGGAGCGGCTCGGCCCCGTAGATCTTCGCCGAGGGTGCCAGGTGGCGTGTGGCGATGGCCGTGCCGCTGAGGAGGCCGCCGCCGCCGACGGGGGCGATGACCGCATCAGCGCTCGTTGATGTCTGAAAGCATCTCCATCGCCGCCGTCCCCTGACCGGCGATGATAAAAAAGTTGTCATAGGGGTGTATCATCGTGGCGCCGGTGCGCTCAATCACTCCGGCGGCGGCGGCCTCACGCGCCGCCAGCGTGGGCTCACAGAAGGTTATCTCCGCACCGTAGCCCGCCACCGCCCTCTTCTTTACCTCAGGCGCCGAGGAGGGCATGACGATATATGCCTTCACCCCGCGTGACACCGCCGCATGCGCCAGGGCGGCGGCGTGATTGCCCGACGAGTGCGTCACCACGCCGGCGGCGCGCTGCTCATCCGTCAGCCTCATGACAGCATTGGTAGCACCCCTGAACTTAAAGGCACCCACCTTCTGGAAGTTCTCGCACTTGAAAAAGAGATGAGCACCGCTGATGGCGTCAACCTGCCGCGAGGTGAGCACCGGAGTGCGGTGCACATGCGGTGCGATCAGCTGCATGGCCGACTCAATATCTTCAAATTTCGGGATAAAAGACATAGTTATTCTGATTTATATATTCATTCCACTGCCCTGAAGAGGTCGTTGAAGATCACTTCCTGCTCAGATGTCATTTTCTCATTTTTCACAATGACATACCGTTCTTTGCTTCCGAGAGCGGAGGGCGTCTCTTCGCTCAGCCGGAGCCCGGCATAATCAAGATACCTGTCGTAATCAGGCCTGACAGTTGATGAGGCCCAGCCAAAGATCTCTCCCAGGTCAGTTCCGGCAACCTTCTCACACGCGGCACGGAACTCCTCATCGGTGAACCCCCTGCCCAGATCCTTGTGATACTCATGGTAAAGGGCCCGCATCACATCGTCAAGCGACTTCCGGTTGCCTGTGCTGTGCCTGATCTTCAGGTCGAGCAGCAGCCCCAGTCCGCAACCCTTGTCGTAGTAAGAGATGGTGATGTTCTGGCTGTTCTCACTGCGACTGAAGAAATTGATCCAGGTATCGAAGCTCGAGAGGGTGGCCGACTGCACTCTGCTGCCGGGGATGGATTCGTATGCCGTGATTGACCTGCTGAGCGATTCCAGCATCTCTTCGGGGGTTATGAATCCGGCCCTGTTCATAATGATATTCTCGTAATATACGGTGAACCCCTCAGAGACCCAGAGCATGTTGGTGTAGTTCTCCCTGTCATAGTCAAATGGTCCAAGAGCTATCGGCCTGATGGTTTTTATATTGTAAAGATGAAAGAACTCGTGCGCTATGAAATTCATCCAACCGTTAAATGATCTGCGTTCGGAAGGATATATGTTTCCCTCCTCCCGTCCGGTGAACACCGCCATCGAGTTCAGGTGTTCCAGTCCTCCCATTCCCTTCCCCATGATCAGGAAGGTGTAATGATTATAGGGCATCTCCCCTATAATGCTGATGGCGCTCTCCACTACCTTCGAATAGTCTCGTTTCAGTGCCTCCCTGTCATAATTTCCCGGGTTCAGGACTGCAATATGGTGCGGAACAGATTTGACGTTGAAGGTCATCACCTCCTGGTTTCCCGCAAGCACAGGGCAGTCGAACAGCACATCATAGCACAAGGCGCTGTAAGTCCGCTCCTTCCCCGGTACCGGCTCCAGTCCGGTAGAGATAGTGGTCCACCCGGGGTAGAGGTCAAAGGAGACCTCGCTGGGAAACCGCAGTCCGCCCTCAGGATAGAGGAAGAGAGCTGCAGGTACAATGAAGGCATGTGTGGTGTCGATGAAGGGATCCGCAACCGAATGGCTGTTGCCATAGACCACCCAGGAGGCCGTCAGTGAGCCGGTGCTGCCAGTGGCAACCTGCCAGGCATTTTTGGATCTCTTTCTGAAGGCACAGGTCTCCCCTGCGGCATCCCTGAACTCCAGCCGGCTCAGGTTCTTCGGGTAGTTCTGTATCCAATAATAGCCGGGGGTCCAGACCGGCATCTTAATCAGGATGGAATCACCTGTGACCCCCTCCAGCGTCATCGTCACCCTGAAGTTGTGATTCACTGCATCTTCCATTGATACCTTGTATCTTATCCCGGGGTCCTCCTGCGCTAAGGCGGTGGAGACACACAAAGCCAGGTTAACGACAAGTGCCAGCAACCTGTAAGGGTTTACCGATACTGCTGATCTGGAATGGTTATTCATGTCACTATCTGTAAAAGACTAGATAAAGATGGAATGAGGATAAATTCTGGCTACCCGTTCTCTTATCATATCATGGTATGAGGCTTTCATCTCTTCGGGGAGATAACTAATATTTATAAAATCATGCCATTTATCAACTGACCTCCGGAGCTTATTGAATAAATTATCAATAGCTTTTGCATCAATGTTAAATCGGTTCATCGGTTCAACAAAGTCTTTTTTCCTGATATTTTTCTTTTTACCGTTTAATGTCAGGGCCAGCTCTTCTTCATCACCTTCCACAACAAGACCTGATGCAACCATGTCATAAGCCGGGCTTAACACATAACCCAGATCCTGTCTGTCAAGAAGGGAGAAGTTCTTCAAATGCATATCAGCATTCCCCGTAAGAAATGAGAACAGAACCTGTTCGAAGAAATTAATGATATCCAATCCCGGATTGACTGAATATCTGGAAATCGCCTTCCCTATCTGTTCGTGTGATCCATTATACTTTTGTTCAGTCAACCTCTCTGTCAGTTGGCACATATCTTCCATATGGATTCTGGTTGCATTTATTCTGTCAATACGCCTTGTTATATATGCGAGTTGCCCGGAGCTCAGCCTGATAAGAGAGTGTGGTACGACATCCATTCCCGAAATATCGGCAAGATGCATTGTCAGGTCTTCGAGCTCCGGAAGGAACCTGTATTGTTTTGTGGGCGGCTTCAGAATGTATCCACCCCATAGTCCCACTATGTTAAATCGTTGTGGTTCATCCTTTTTTGAGAGTTTCTCCAAATGAAGTGACAGCTTAGGTTGTGCCCCTGTGACGGAAGTCTGAGATTTGATTACTTCTTCAGCAAGATGCAACATTTGATCTTCCGTATAGGGCAATTCAGGAGGTAATGCCGTTCCGAATATTCTTACGGAGCAGTTGCCGTGAAATTCAGCGCTTTCTTCTCCCAAAGGTGCGTAACAATATAAACATCTTCTCATTGCCTCTGCTTATGAATGATCCTCCTCGATGCTGCAAGCTCCTATACAATCCCGGCAACATGCAAGTAATAAACCCATCCGGTCACGGGCATTTAATTTCCAGTTCTTCTATGCAAGTTCCAATAACCAGCCCTCAGGAATCAGTCCATCAAAAAAAGGGAACATATTCTTGCTTACATATGGTTTATCCTGTAATGGCAAGGTGAGACTTACCGGCTTTGCCCCTGATCCGGTCAAATAGTCCGTATCATAGGTAAATGTATAACCATCTGTGGTCTCAGTTAAAAACCCAGCCAGTTCTTTGTGCATAAATACTTTTGCTTTTCTCATTCATTTATAAGTTTTTCACGGTCTATTGGCTGTGGACCCAGTTCCTGTCCGAATAGTTTCAACACCTGGTTTACTTTGTCCATCCTGAGTGTGGTTTTGCCCTGTTCAAGATCACGGACAAAGCGAAGTCCTACACCTGCCTTTTCAGCCAGCTGATGCTGAGTCAGCCGTAATTTTTTCCTCCTGTCCTTTAAAAAGCCTGATAATGTCATTGAAGTACTTATCGCAATTATACCTTTACGGGTATAAAGATAATAAAATTATTGAAAAATATACCTCTTAGGGTATAATATTTGTGCTATAATGTGTTTTATACCCGAAAGGGTATATTCATATCGAAGCCATGTGAACTATTCACGGCAGGTCAGACGGGTTTCTTTTATGACCACTGTAAAAAAGCAACGACGCCCGGATGGGGCGCCGCTGCAATATAAAGTAAGCAAATTCTTATCCCATTATGCTCCAGGTCACGGTCAGACCGGCCATAACCACCGAGACCATTGACATGAGCTTGATGAGGATGTTAAGCGAGGGACCTGATGTGTCCTTGAACGGGTCACCAACAGTGTCACCCACCACGCCGGCTTTGTGAGCCTCGCTCTTCTTGCCACCGTAGTTGCCCTTCTCAATGAACTTCTTCGCGTTGTCCCATGCACCGCCCGAGTTGTTGAGCATGCTTGCCAGGGTGAAGCCGGTTGTCATACCTCCTATCAGGAGCCCCACCACACCTGCAACGCCAAGGGTTAACCCTATGATCAGCGGAACAGCGATTGCCAGCAGTGACGGAAGCATCATCTCGCGCTGTGCGCCTTTGGTTGAGATCGCAACGCACCTTGCGTAATCAGGCTTGCCCGTTCCCTCCATGATACCCGGTATCTCGCGGAACTGGCGCCTCACCTCATCGACCATGCTACCTGCTGCGCGTCCCACAGCTTTCATTGACATCGAGCTGAAGAGGAATGCCATCATGGCGCCTATGAAGATCCCACCGATGAGCAGAGGATTGAAGAGTGACAGGTCATATGCTCCCACAAAATCCTTGATATGAGCCGTGCTGACGTTGATGGCTGTCATCCCTTCAGGGATTACTGCCGGCACTGTGGTCTTGTAGAACAGTACATCACCTATCTGCTTGTATCCCTCGGCTGTTCCGTCGGCCAGACGGCCAAGCCAGAGCTTGACTTCTTCCATATAAGCTGCCACGAGGGCCATGGCTGTCAGGGCTGCCGATCCGATGGCAAATCCTTTGCCTGTTGCTGCCGTAGTATTACCCAGCATATCGAGGGCGTCAGTGCGCTCGCGCACCTCCTTGGGAAGGTGAGCCATCTCGGCGTTACCTCCTGCGTTATCAGCTATCGGGCCGAAAGCGTCAGTGGCAAGGGTGATCCCCAGCGTTGAGAGCATGCCCACCGCTGCAAACCCGATACCGTAAACGCCTGCGGCGAAGTCCTGGAACCCGCCGGCAAATCCGTAGGCGGCAATTATCGCAATGGCAATGGTAAGGACAGGTATCCATGTAGACTGCATACCTACGGCAATACCTTCAATAATGGTAGTAGCCGGTCCCTGCTGCGTCTGTTTGGCAATGTTCCTGGTAGGCTTGTACTCATCAGATGTGAAGTACTCTGTAGACTGGCCTATAATCACACCTGCAGCAAGTCCTGCGACCACTGCGCCGAAGACTCCCCAGGTGATCCATCCCGTAAAGGCCAGAACTGCTATTGCGATAAGAATAAGGGCTGAGCTGCCGCCCGTACCAAGCAACAACGCATTAAGCAGGTTCTTTTGTGTAGCCTGTTCCTTTGTGCGTACCATGTATACACCTGCTATAGAGAGCAATATCCCTATTGCAGCAACTATCATCGGTGCAATGACAGCCTTCATCTGGTCAGCTGCCGTAATCAGTGGCAGGGCTGCTCCCAGGGCTGCCGTGGCCAATATAGATCCGGCATATGATTCGTAAAGGTCAGCACCCATACCTGCCACGTCACCCACGTTGTCACCAACGTTGTCAGCTATGGTTGCAGGATTGCGGGGGTCATCCTCAGGTATGCCTGCCTCGACCTTACCCACAAGGTCAGCTCCGACGTCTGCAGCCTTGGTGAAGATACCACCGCCCACGCGGGCAAAGAGAGCCTGTGTTGAGGCACCCATCCCGAATGTAAGCATGGTGGCAGTGATCTCGATCATCTTCTGATGGTCAGTGGTGCCGGGGTGAACGAAAGTCAGACCCGCCCATTTCCATCCTTCAAGCATATTCTCAGGGCTGAAGACCAGGTTATTGAGGATAAGGAACCACAGGACAATGTCAAGCAGTCCGAAACCCACAACAATGAGTCCCATGACGGCACCACTGCGGAAGGCTATCTTAAGCCCCCTGTTGAGTGATTCGGAAGCCCCCTGGGCTGTCCTTGACGATGCGTTGGTGGCTGTCCTCATTCCCAGGTAACCACAGAGGCCTGAGAAGAACCCGCCAGTAAGGAATGCCAGCGGAACAAAGGGGTTCTGAACCCCCAGGTAAGCCAGTATCACGAGCAGAATTACAAGAACAACGAAGACCTTGAACACAACGCTGTACTGACGCTTGATATAGGCCATTGCGCCCTCCCTGACGTAACCGGCAATCTCCTGCATCCGGTCGCTGCCGGCAGATGATTTCATCATGCTCTTGTAGAAGATCCATGCAAAGAGCAATGCCAGCACCGCTGCGACAGGTGCTATCCAGAACAAACTACTAATCATAAGCTTAGGTTTTTATAAGATTTGAGGTACAAAACTAATCAGTTTTTTAACAAAACCTAACCGCACCCGGTACTTATTACTTTTTGTTCTTTACATATTTATCGAGCCACCTGAGATACTCCCAGTGCATGTGCAGCAACGACTCCCGGGCTGCGTAGCCGTGGGCTTCCGAGGGAAGCAGCACCATCCTGACCGTCGCTCCCGCTCCCTTGAGGGCGGCATAGTATCTCTCACTCTGTATCGGGAACGTACCCTGGTTGTCGTCTGCCATACCGTGTATCAGCAGTATCGGGTCCTTCACCTTCGTTGCGTGGGTGAAAGGTGACAGCTCGAGGTAGAGCTCGGGTGCCTCCCAGAAGCTGCGCCTCTCGCTCTGGAACCCGAAGGGTGTCAGCGTCCGGTTATAGGCTCCGCTGCGTGCAATACCTGCTGCGAAGAGCCTTGTGTGCGAGAGAAGATGAGCGGTCATGAACGCCCCGTATGAATGGCCGCTGGCAGCCACCCTCGCCGGGTCGGTGACACCCATCTCAGCGGCCTTATTGATAGCAGCCTCCGCGTTGGCAACAAGCTGTTCTACAAAAGTGTCATTTGGTTCAACTCCTTCGGCTCCCACTATCGGGAAACTTGCATCATTCAGAACGGCATAGCCCTGGGTCACATAGACCAGTACGGAAGAGGGACTGATACGTGTGAAGCTGTATGGCGAACCGCTTACCTGGCCTGCGGTGGAAGCGTCATTGAACTCGCGGGGATAAGCCCAGAGAATTGTAGGAAGAGGACCGTCCTTCGCTTTGTCATATCCAGCCGGGAGGTAGAGGGTGAAAGAGAGATCCACGCCATCCTTGCGCTTGTAGGTCACAAGCTCCTTGTGGACTCCGGCAAGCTGCGGATAGGGGTTCTCAAATGTCGTCACCTGCTGCAGTGTCCCCTTCTTAAGGTCACGGATGAAGTAGTTGGGAACCTCCGTCACTGACTGCCTGACGGTAAGGAGAAGTCCTTTTGCCGGGTCAATGAACTCACTGACAGTCTCATAGTAAGGAGCCTCCGAACGCCACAGCCTGGTGGTTTTACCCGTTTTGAGATCGTATTTGTCAACGAAAGGCCTGTCGCCCTCAGTCGATGCTCCCTGTCCCGAGAGGTAGAGGCTCCTGCCCTTGTCTGCCGTCAGCAGCACATTCCTGCCATAGATGTTAGGGGCGGTCATGGGGAAGCCCGGGTTATTGTAACGGTCGTCCGAATTGAGTTCCGAGATCTTTTTAACGGTTGTCTGCGGGGTGGCCGGGTTGAAGGTGCTGGTGACACGCAGGCGTGTCTTTGCCAGGCCCTCCATCAGGATGGCCAGGTTGTCATTGCCCCACATAATGCCCTGGAAACGTTTTTCCGTGGCAAGGAAGGGAGCAGGATCGCCGGCAAAGGGAGCCTCCAGCATAAAGACCTGGTCATGGTACTGCATCTCCTTCGCGTGGTAGTTGCCTTCATCAAGGGCCTCCACCCACATGAGCGAGGAGGGCCTGTCGCTGCGCCAGCTGTAATTGCGCGGACCGGGGTTGACAACATCGTATCCTCTCGGCAGGTTCTCCTGGAGAGGTTTAACAAGCAGTATCCTTGCAACCTTGCCTTCAAGATCCCATATCTCCGTCCGTGACGGAAAATAAAAATATGGTACGATGTATGAGAAAGGTTTTTCAATAAGGGTCATCAGGAGCCATTTCCCGTCAGGCGAGGGAGAGAGGTCGGTGATGATTCCCTTTCCGCCTATCGCTCTGGCACTCTGTCCGTCCCATCTTATCAGTTCCGATGTGCCGTAGTATTCAAATATCCTTTCATCGTCAACGGTTTTCAGCAGGTCCTGGAAGGTGCGCGACTCACCCTGTCTGCCTTCGCTCTCCTGTATGGACGGCCCTTCAGGCACCTGGGAGGCCAGCGGAGCCTTGCCCCTGTCACGGGGAGTGCGCAGGTAGACTATCGATCCGTCAGGCAGCCAGCTCATCGTCCGCCTGAAGATGCCGTTGAGCCCGTCGTCGATCCTGCGGGCGGTCATTGTGGCTATATCCGCCACCCATAACTCAATTGTACTGCCGGTGGTGTTGGTAAAGGCGATGCTCCTGCTGTCCGTTGACCATGAGACGTCGCCCAGCTCGGGGTCAGCGGGAAGGCCTGACAGAACACGGATGTTCGTTCCATCGACATTCATTGAGGAGATCTTATTGACTGCCCGGCCACGGCTCTGACCGTTGGTGGCGGGATCAAACCTGATGCCTGCAAGACGGAGCTCCGTCTGCGAAAGATCGGCAATGGTCGGGAGTCCCGGACGGTCAAGCAACAGTATGGTCTTATTGTCAGGACTGAGAAGCACTGAAGGGGTCTGTGGTGCATCAATGAGAGAGACAATGGCTTCAGGAGGAAGCTGATAACCCTGTTTGTCCTGTGCACTGAGCAGCATGAATGACCCGGCAAGAATGGAGGTGAGAAGGATTTTACGCATCATCGTGGTTTTTTTGGATGGAATTCAAATTTATACTTATGTATTTAAGTACGGAGAACAAATAACCGCTATTATTGTTTTTTAACATTCCGGTTCAGCTATTCATAATTTTCACAGGACAGATGAAATACAGGCAAGAGTTGATAGAGGCCGCATGGGATGAGCGCGGCAGGCTCCGCGACCCGGAGGTCAGGAGAGCGGTTGAAGAGGTGATTGATGCGCTTGACAGGGGTGTGCTCCGGGTGGCGGAGCCCCGCGAGGAGGGGTGGGTTGTGAACGACTGGGTGAAGAAAGCCGTGATACTCTATTTCCCCATGCGCGAGATGAAGACTACCGTCGCCGGTCCGCTCGAGTTCCATGACAAGATAGACCTGAAGCACAATTATGCGGAGCTTGGCGTCAGGGTGGTGCCTCATGCCGTTGCCCGTTACGGGTCATACCTGGCCAGGGGAGTCATCCTTATGCCCTCGTTCATAAACATAGGTGCATACGTTGATGAGGGTACGATGGTAGACACATGGGCCACCGTAGGATCATGTGCGCAGGTAGGTAAGAATGTGCACCTGAGCGGCGGCGTGGGCCTGGGAGGTGTGCTTGAGCCCGTACAGGCTGCACCTGTTGTGGTGGAGGATAACTGTTTCATAGGGTCACGTGCCGTTATTGTCGAAGGCGCACGGATATGCTCCGAGGCGGTGATAGCAGCCAACACCGTGATAACCGGCTCGACGAAGATCATTGATGTCACAGGGAGTCAGCCCGTGGAGTACAGGGGTCACGTGCCGCCGCGAAGCGTGGTCATCCCGGGAACCTACACCAGGGATTACCCGTCGGGAAAATACAACATTCCCTGCGCACTCATCATCGGTCAGAGGAAAGAGTCAACTGACAAGAAGACCTCGCTTAACAACGCACTCCGCGAAAATGATATTATGGTATGAAGAACGAATTCGGGGATGACATAAGAGATGCCCTTAAGGTACTGCGTGCCGGAGGGGTCATTCTCTATCCCACAGACACGATATGGGGTATCGGGTGTGATGCCACCAACGCAGAGGCAGTGCGAAAGATCTACGCTATCAAGCAGAGGGCTGAAAACAAGAGCCTGATAATCCTCGTCAATTCGGCAGGCATGCTGACGAGGTATGTCGACAATCCTCCCGAGGTGGCGCTGCAGATGGCGGAGCTGACTGAGAGCCCGCTGACCATTGTCTATGACAGGGGGCGGAGCCTGGCCGAGGGAGTCGCCTCTGCCGACGGCTCTGTTGGTGTGAGGATATGCGCCGATCCCTTCTGCGATGAGCTCATCACTGCCCTGCGCAAGCCCCTGGTCTCTACCTCAGCTAACATCAGCGGCAGCAGTGCCCCGGCACTCTTTGACGAGATAAGCGAAGAGCTTAAGGCTTCGGTCGATTACGTATGCCTCTGGAGACAAGATGACCGAAGCAGGGCTAAAGCCTCTTCGGTCATCAGGGTATCCGGAAACGGAATTGTTAAGATCCTGCGCAGTTGATTATTTCATCCGCACCTTGCCTGATCCGGAGATAGCCGCATCGATCTTCGGGTTACCCGAATAATTGATGTGGCCGCTGCCGGAGATGGAAGCTCTGAGCATCCCTGTAACATGACAGTCGCAGCTGCCACTGCCGGAGATATTTGCCTCCAGCGTTCCCACCCTGGTGGCCTCCCCCACATAGTCACCCGAGCCTGAGATGTTCATCTCAAGGCGTTCGATGGTGCCGTCACCGGCAATGTTGAGACTGCCTGATCCGGAGATGTTGCATTCTACATCACTGAGTGTCACATCACGCAGGAAGGCTTTGCCGCTGCCGCTGATGCTTATGTCCAGGTCTCCCCCCTTGAGCGGATCATTGACAGTGACCCTCCCTGAGCCTGATACACTTACACCTTCAAGGTCGGGCATGGTGATCCTCACAACTACTTTCCTGTTTCCGGCATCAAACCATTTGTCCCTTTTGATCCTGAGCTCGTCACCGTAGACCTTTGTTTCTATCTCACTGATATAATCACTGTCGCCTTCGAGAACGACGCTGTATTCATTTCCCAGGCTGATGAACACCTCACCGGCCACCCCGAATCCTACTTCGCTGAAACCGGAGACATTTCTCTTCTCGGTGTACGCGGTCTGCGCCTGTGTCGCCTGAACGGCAAGAATTACCAAAACTGCTAAAGCAAATAATTTTTTCATGACTGCACCTGTTTAAGTTGTGAGAATAACACCTGAAAGACGGAATAAAAATCGCGGCGCTGCATCATGAATCACAAAAAGTGGAGATGGTCCGGCGGAGGTTCAGCCATCTGAAGTAAGGTGGTGCCGGGCTGTGAGTCGTTCAACTGAATGAAGTCCAGGGGATCCGGACTGTCAGTCGTTCAGCTGTATAAGGCCTTCCGGGAGTGACATCTCTATTGTCTTCCTCTTCCGGTCAACGGAGATGATAAGGTCAGGATGCAGCGGAACGAGTATCTCCCCTCCGGGAACAGTGACTACTGCAAGCAGCTGGCCGGGGTTTTGTATTACTGATGTGATTGTGCCCTTTACACCGCTGTTGATATCGGTCAGGGAGAAGCCGTTCAGGGCTGCCATGTCATCGTTCTCCTCCGTCTCGCCGGCAATCCGTACCTCGCATCCCCTGAAGGGGGACACTGACCCGGAGGTGTGGTAGTCATCAAATGATATCACCAGTGTAGCGGGTGAAGGCGAGAAGGCTTCACGTGTAAAAAAGGGAACCGGTATCCCGTCTATGACGATGAATACCGGTTCTCCCTGTTCGGGTTCCCATGTGATGCCGCTTTCACTTCTCACCACCACGGCTCCTTCGAAGCCGTAAGTTTTGGTTATTCTGCCAATCGTTTTCACTGTTCAGCGGCAGGGACGAAAGACTGTTATTCAGTCTTTTCTTTCTCTTCTGCAGTATCTTCCCTGATGTCGTCTGCAGGAGCCTCAGCCTCAGCCACCGGTTCGGCGACTGCCTCTGCTGTCTCTTCTGCGGGGGCTTCAGCGACTGCTTCCTCTGCAACCTCTGCTACTGTTTCTTCAGCAACCTCTGCGGCGGCCTCTGCAACAGTCTCCTCTGCTGCCGGTGCTGCTGCTGCCTTAGCTGCTGCCTCTGCCTCAGCGGCGAGAGCGGCTACCTTTTTGGCATATTCAGCTGCCCTTGCTTCCTTGATCGCCTTCTCAGCCTCAAGTCTCTTCTTGCGGACGTCCTCGCCCAGCTTCTCAAGACCTGATTTCTTTAGTTCGATCGTCTCCTCCTTGCCCTTCAGCCACTCATTAAAACGACGGTCGGCTTCAGCCTCGTCAAAGGCACCTTTTTTGACACCTTCGATAAGGTGCTTCTTCATCATCACGCCCTTGTACTTAAGGATCGCCCTGCATGTATCCGTAGGTTGCGCACCTTTCTGCAGCCAACCCAATGCCTTCTCGAAGTTGATATCGATTGTTGCCGGGTCAGTGATCGGGTTGTAAATACCGATCTTCTCAATGAATCTGCCATCACGTGGCGACCTGCTATCTGCTACCACCACGTGGTAGTAGGCCTGCTTCTTGCGGCCTTTCCTAGCTAATCTGATCTTTACTGACATTTAAAATTTAAGGTTAAATTGATATTGATTTTTTTATGAGGGTGCAAATATATCACATTTTATCGATGTAACAAAAATTATCGACCGCTTCATGTTAATAAATAAATTGACGGATCATTGACCTTTTTGATATTTTTGTTTCCGGAGCCGTCGCAGGCTTAAATCCCATGATCATGTCCTCATTTGCTCATTTACACGTACATACACAATATTCCATTCTTGACGGGGCATCGGGCGTAAAAGCCCTTGTCCGAAGGGCGAAGGAGCTGGGCATGGATTCTCTTGCCATCACTGACCATGGAAACATGTTCGGGGTAAAGGAGTTTCACGATGCTGCCACAGCCGCTTCCATCAAACCGATAATAGGCTGCGAGATATACGTCGCCCGCACCACCCTTGAAGACAAGACCTCCGTCGAGGACCGGTCGGGTGACCATCTGATATTGCTTGCAAAGAACCTCACCGGGTACCACAATCTTGTCAAGCTCGTCTCCCGGGCCTGGATAAAGGGATTCTATTACAAGCCGCGAATTGACAAGCAACTGCTGCGTGAACATCGTGAGGGACTGATTGTTTCATCAGCCTGTATCGCCGGCGAGGCGGCGCAGGAGATCCTTTCGGGAAACCTTTCGGGCGCGGAGGAGGCGCTGCTGTCATACAGGGAGATCTTCGGCGACGATTACTACCTTGAGGTACAGCGTCATGAGACCAGCGATCCCACTGCCGACGCCACCGTCTTTCCGTTGCAGCAGCGCGTGATTGCGGCGTACCGTTTACTTGGGGCAAAGCACAACATAAAGATCATTGCCTCCAATGACGTGCACTTCATCATGCAGGACGAGGCCGAGGCCCACGACCGCCTTATCTGTCTCAACACCGGGAAAGACATCGATGACCCGAAGAGACTCCGCTACACCAAGCAGGAATACCTGAAGAGCGAAGAGGAGATGCTCACCATCTTCGCCGACATGCCGGAGGCGGTACTGAACACGAAGGAGATAGCTGACAAAATAGAATACTACTCACTCACCAGTGAGCCCATCATGCCTGACTTCGCGATCCCTGCGGAGTTCACCGACAAGGATGACTATCTGCGTCACCTGACACTGAAGGGAGCAGAGCAACGGTGGGAGGTCATCTCTCCGGAGCTGCAGGCACGGATCGACTTCGAACTCTCGGTGATAAAGAACATGGGCTTCCCGGGTTACTTCCTGATTGTGCAGGATTTTCTCAGGGCGGCCCGCGAGATGGGCGTCTGGGTAGGTCCCGGCAGAGGATCCGCGGCAGGCAGTGTCGTAGCTTATTGCCTTAAGATAACAGATATCGACCCGATAAAATACAACCTGCTGTTTGAGAGGTTCCTTAATCCTGACCGCATCTCGATGCCTGACATAGACATCGACTTCGACGAAGACGGACGTGAAAAGGTACTCAAATATGTTGTTGACAAATACGGGCATGACAGGGTGGCGCATATCATCACCTTCGGCACCATGGCCGCGAAGATGGCCATCAGGGACGTCGCGAGGGTGCAGAAACTGCCTCTCCCGGAAGCCATCAGGCTGACAAAACTGGTGCCCGACAGGCCTGGCATGACCCTCGCCACGGCCTACGAGGAGGTGCCAGAGCTGCTCAGGGAGAGGGAATCAAAGGAACCCCTGGTGGCACAGACACTCAAGTATGCAGAGGTGCTCGAGGGCAGTATCAGGCAGACCGGTGTGCACGCCTGCGGCATCATCATAGGGAAGGACAACCTCTGTGAGCATATCCCCATCTGCACGGCAAAAGACACCAACCTCTACGTGACCCAGTACGAAGGCAACCACGTCGAATCCGTAGGACTGCTGAAGATGGACTTCCTGGGCCTTAAGACCCTGTCAATACTTAAGGATGCCGTTGAGAACATAACAAAATCAAAGGGCGTCACGATAGAACTAGACACCCTGTCACTTGACGACAGGAAGACATGGGAGCTCTTCAGCAACGCCGAAACCACCGGCGTGTTCCAGTTTGAATCGGTCGGCATGAAGCGATACCTCCGCGACCTTAAGCCCAACCAGTTCGGGGACCTCATAGCCATGAACGCCCTGTACAGGCCGGGCCCCATGGACTACATCCCCCAGTTTATCAGGCGCAAGCACGGCAAAGACAAGATCTCCTACGAGGTGCCTGTGATGGAGGAATACCTGAAGGAGACCTATGGCATCACGGTTTACCAGGAGCAGGTGATGCTCCTCTCGCAGGAGCTCGGGGGTTTCTCCAAAGGACAGGCCGACTCTCTCCGCAAGGCTATGGGCAAGAAGAAGCGGACCATCATGGACAAGCTGAAGGAGGAGTTCATCGATGGATGCCGCAGAAACGGTTATGACGAGAATACTGTCAACAAGATATGGTCCGACTGGGAATCGTTTGCCGAATATGCCTTCAATAAGTCGCACTCAACCTGCTACGCCCTGATAGCTTACCAGACGGGGTACCTCAAGGCGAACTACCCTGCCGAGTTCATGGCCGCCGTCCTCAGCCGCAACATCAGTGACATCAAAAAGATCACTGTGATGATGGAGGAGACAAAGCGCATGGGGATGGAGGTGCTGGGACCCGATGTGAACGAGAGCCACCTGCATTTCACCGTCAACCGCACCGGCAACATCAGGTTCGGGCTGGGCGCCATCAAGGGCGTGGGAGAGAACGCCGTGCTCCACCTGATAGAAGAGAGGGAGAAGAGCGGACCGTACAAAGATATCTATGACCTTGCCGAACGGGTGAATCTCAACACCGTCAACAAGAAGATGCTTGAGGCGATGGTCGTCTCCGGAGCCCTCGACGGACTGCCCGGCATAACGAGGGCACAGTACTTCTCAGCCGACAGCAAGGGATCGAGCTTCCTCGAGAGCCTCATCCGCTACGGCAGCAGCGTGAAGAACATACGCAACAGCAGCCAGCAGTCGCTCTTCGGCGAAGCAGCAGGCTTTGAGCTTGTTAAGCCTGAGCCGGCTCCTTGCCCCGACTGGACAAAGCTTGAGAAGCTCAACAAGGAGAAGCAGGTGATAGGGATATACCTCTCTTCACACCCGCTCGACGACTACAGGCTTGAGATAAACACCTTCTGCAATGCCACACTGGCCGACCTGCAGAACCTGAGCGAGTTTGCCAACCGTGAAGTATGCGTGGCGGGCATCGTCACGGAGACGAGAAGCGGCGTCACCAAGAACGGCAAACCGTTCGGAGGGTTCACCCTCCAGGATTACTCCGACTCATTCACCTTCCTGCTTTTCGACAAGGATTATGTGGCGTTCAGCAACTTCTTCAACACCGACTACCAGCTGCTGGTGAAAGGCAAGGTGCAGGGAAGACATTTTAATCCCGATGAGCTTGAACTCAAAATAAAGGAGATTCACCTTCTCTCTGCCGTGAGGGATGACCTTATCAGCTCGATCACCATTAAACTGAAGTCGGAACTGATTAACCCCGAGTTCATTAAGAACCTCAAAACAATAATCTCCGAGAATCCCGGAAACAAAACCCTGAAAATCCTGTTGATAGATCATGACGATAAAATCACCGTCCCGCTCTTTTCGCGCAGCATCAAGGCAGGCATAACGAACGAGCTGATTGGGTGGCTTGAAGATAATCCGGAACTCGATTTCAAAGTAAATTAGGTATCTTTGAAGCGGGGGCCGAACACATAAATAGAAACATATAATACTATGGCACAACAAGTTAACGACAAGAATTTTGATGAGGTTGTTCTGAAATCAGACAAACCCGTGATTGTGGATTTCTGGGCTGAATGGTGCGGACCCTGCAGGATGATCGCCCCGTACATGGAACAGATCGCAGAAGCATATAAGGACAAGGCACTTGTCGTTAAGTGTGACGTAGACAGTTCGCCTGATGTTGCACGCAGGTTCATGATAAGAAACATCCCGACCGTTCTCTACTTCAAGGGTGGCGAGGTGGTAGACAAGCAGGTTGGTGCAGCTGCCAGGTCGGCTTTCGAAGCCAAGCTCACCCCCCTGCTGTAATCAAAGTATGAAGGTATGTGTCTTCGCAGCGTCCAGCAGCCGCATTGACGTTGCGTACAACAAGGTTGCGGAGGAACTTGGTGCCGTATTTGCACGCGAGGGTGTGCATGCCATCTACGGTGGTGGCGGTATCGGCCTGATGGGGATCTTTGCTGACGCACTCATGGCAGGAGGAGGCACCGTCACCGGTGTCATCCCGGGCTTCATGATGGATGAGGGATGGGGGCACGACGGAGTAAAGGACATGGTAGTCACCTCGGACATGTCAGAGAGGAAGAAGACCATCTTTGCCATGTCAGATGCCGCGGTGGCACTGCCGGGCGGCGTGGGTACGCTGGAGGAGCTGACGGAGGTGATCACCCTGAAGCAGCTGGGACAGTTCAACAAGCCTATCATCATCGTTAACGTCAACGGCTTCTATGACCATCTGATAGAGTTCTTCGATCACATGGTCAGGGGTCATTTCATGAGGCTTGAGCACAAGGATATCTGGCAGATCGTCACCACGGCCGAAGAGGTGATACCGGCAATACTCAACTACACCGGCTGGCATGCAGATCCGAAAGTGATCGCAAGAATATAGTTTACGGTATCCTGGTGCCGATGAACAGGATGTCATCGACCTGCGGTACATCACCCATCCAGTCCCTGATAGCCTTCTCCAGAATGCGTTTCTGCTCGTCAACGGGAAGGCTGTAGATTTCTGCCAGAAGAGACCTGATGTTTATCGTCTTGAACTTTTTCTCCTCCTCACCGCCAAACTGGTCAGCAAACCCGTCAGTGAAGAGGTAGATCATGTCGCCCTTCATCACATCCACCCTGCGGTTGGTGAAGCTCTTCTTCGCCTGGCCGTCGATCATCCCTATCGGGAAGCGGTCACCCCTGTAGATTGTCACCTTCCCGTCCCTCACATGATAGAGGGGCTGGTAGGCTCCTGCATATTCAACATCATGCTCCAGGATGTCATAGGAGACAACTGAAATGTCCATGCCGTCACGTACGGCCTTTTCGCTCCTCTGGAGCAGGGCATGGACAACCTCTATATTAAGATGGTCAAGTATCTCGGAGGGCCTCGATATGCCACCCTCCCTCACTATCTTGTTCAGTGAGTTATGGCCGATGATTGACATGAAGGCGCCCGGCACGCCGTGGCCGGTGCAGTCGACCGCGGCAATATACTGCTTGAAGCCGCTGTCATGCATCCAGTAGAAGTCGCCGCTTACAATATCCTTTGGCATGAACAGCACAAAGGTGTCATTGAAGAAGTTCTCGGGAGGAAGCATCGCCGCCTGGATGCGCTCGGCATACCTGATGCTGGCGGTGGTATCCCTGCTCTTCTCCTCCAGCTCGATACTCTTGGCCACAACCTCTGCAGTCCTCTCCTCGACCTTCTTCTCGAGATGCTCCTTCTCCTTCCGCAGATTGCGCTCTCTCAGGCTTATGTACAGGTAGATAAGTGCCACGAGTGCCGTGATGCAGAGGATCAGGAACCAGGCTGTCTGGTAGACGGGGCCGCTGATGGAGAAAGCCAGCTCTATGGGCTCTTCGTTCCAGTAGCCATAGTTGTTGGAGGCACGCACCCTGAAGACATACCTGCCCGGACTGAGAGAGGAATAGAGGGCCCTTGTCTGGTCAGTGGTGACCCAGTCTTCGTCGGAGCCGACAAGCATGAACTGGTACCTGACGGTCTCGGGATTGACCAGGCATATGCTCAGGAAATCGAAGATGATCCTGTTCTGTGTATGCGCCAGCCTTATGCCGTCATGCATCGGGAATGTCTCATAATTGACCAGTGTCCTCCATATATGCGTCGCCGGTTCCGTCATCACCGGCGGCAGCCTGGTGGGGTTGAGCCTGATGGCCCCGTTGGCAGTCCCGAACCAGAGGTCGCCCCTTTCATCAGCAAATGAGGCATTGGGCCTGGTCTCTATTCCCGTGAACCCGTTTCTCTCTGTGAATGACGAGACCCTCCCGGTATTGACCTCATACATGTTAAGCCCCAGGTTGGTTCCAATAAAGAGATTGCCGGCACCGTCGGGCTGCAGCAGGTTGATGGAGTTCATCAACAGTCCGTCAGTCTCGGTTAGCCTCTTCCATACCGTATCATTTCTCAGGCCGTAAAGACCGTCGATGGTGCCGACCCATACCGTGCCGTCAGAGGTCTCGTTGATGGTTGTGGGATTGACGTCGGCGCCGAAACTGACAGCGGTGAAGGTATCGGTGCCGGGCATGTGCTTCGTCAGCCCGTTGCGCTCCTCTGTCCCTATCCAGAGAAAGCCCCGGCTGTCGCAGAAGAGGGAGGTGATGTTATTGCCCGTCAGTCCGTTTATCTGGGTGAAGGTCCGGCTCTCCTTCCTGCGTTCATCCCATAATATCAGGGCACGGTCAGTGCCCAGCCACAGGTTATGGTCTCTGTCTGCCGCCATCGAGGCTATCCTCATCGACCTGAGGCTGGCATTGAGATCGAGGTCATACCGGTAATTACCCTCGTCAAGGTCATAACGGTAGACCTCATCGCCGGAGGTGACTATCCACACATGGCCGTTGTTGTCAGGCCTGATGATGTTTATCTGCGTCCCTTCGAGCGTTAATGGAAAGTCGGTGAGCCTGACGCGGTCAGCAGGACTTTTGGAGGGGTTATAGAGTGAGAGTCCCTTGCTGGTACCGAACCAGTAGCGGCCTGTCGGATCCTGGGCGAGGGTGAAGACATCATTGGAGGGCAGGTACTCCGGGGCAAGGAAAGAGGTGAAGTGATCCCCCTTGTAGATAAATAGTCCCTTGTCCCTGTCCGCGATAAGGATGTTCTTTTCCTTATCCTCTATCATGCAGAGGACATGCTGGGCCATCAGTCCGTTGGAGGTGTTGAAGACAAGCGTCCCGTCGGGTGAAAAGACGGTAATCCCTCCCCTGCTCTCCCAGTCTTCCATTGATGCCACCCAGATATTGCCACGGTAATCCTCGATGATATAGGTTACGAAGTTACCCCACAGACCGTTACGCGTATCGAAGAAGCTCATCTCACCGCTCTCCCTCTCCTGCCTGTAGAGCCCGCCGTTGAAGGTGCCGAACCAGAGGTTGCCGCGTGAGTCTTCAAAGATGGTTGTGGTAAGGAAGTATTTTGTGAGCCCTTCGGGACTAAAGGGGATGAACCTGTCACTGGCATGGTCATACTTCTTGATGCCCATGTCAGTGATGCAGTAGAGGTTTCCGCGACTGTCTGAGTAGAATCCGAAGGCGTCATTGCTGAGACCCTGCCTTCCCATGTACTGCTGGCCGGACATCATTGTCACACCGTGACCCGGCATGTCAAGACGAAGTGCTCCGCCAAGCGAGGTGGCTACCCAGAGGGAACCTTCATACTCTAAGATGCCTGTAATGTCACCTGTGAGACTCACTACAGGGCTGACAGGATCGGTGATACGGGCGGAATCCACCCCAATAAACGCTGACGGAGAGAAGGAGACCCGTTTGATTACATTCTCTTCAATAACCGACATTCCCCCTCCGATGTGGCCAAGCCATAATCTTCCCCGGCTGTCCTCGCAGATGCTCTTCACCCCTCCGGGCGCCAGGCTGTCAGAGGTGGAGAAGTTCTCGAACCTCAGCCCGTCAAACCGCGTCACACCGCTGCCGGTGCCGAGCCATATGAAGTCATTGGCATCCTGGATTACAGTATAAACCTTGGAAGCACTGAGCCCCTCCTTGGAGCCGTATTGTTCAAAATAATAGGTCTGCCCTGAAGCATGGCGGGGAAGGATACAGAGTAACAGTAACAGCCATGCCGAAAAGATTAATGAATGGGTTCCGTAATTACCGCATCTGCCGCGCATCAGGCTATTTCTTTATGAAGAAGAACGTACCGTCTTCATCCTTGAGCCCGGTTATTTTTCCAAATTTTGGCTTCTGCTGGTTGTTCTGTGCCACTGCTTTCGTCACCTGTGTCACTATCTCCTCAATGGCTATGCAGGTGTTGGGATTGCCTCGAAGGGTGTTTGCAAATGTGCGGGTGAACTGGGAGTCGTCAACGGCAAGCTCATATCCGGCCGATGAGAAGATCTGGCTCGACTTGAACTGTGTCGCCCTCCAGTCGGTGCAGTTGCGGGGCTTGAGCTCAGACCGCATGGCCTGGTAAAAACTGGGCCCCGATTCACAGGCATCAGTTATCACCAGCACATGGGTGAGATAATTCATGTAGGTCTCCATCGAGGCCCTGAGTGTGTTCAGGCTATAATAGGTAAACTCCTCATCACGGCGGGCGTCGATGGGAATCCAGTAACCAATGTCATTGATGAACTTTCCGTGCCCGGCAAACCAGATCACGAGTGATTTGATCCCCTTGGCCCTTACCTCGTCGCGAAGGTCGATGGAAAAGAACTTCTCCATCTCCTGCTTCGTCTGGTTCCGCAGCCTTCTCACCGGCAAGACCTGGTAGTTATCCTCCAGCACCGTGGTAATGAGATTGGCATCCTTGGGCGGTCCCTGGAGGGCTGCAAAATTCTGGTAATCACTGTTTTCTATGAACACCACAAGCGTGTTGCCCATCGGATTTGAAGCCGATATGGTGGTGCCGTTCCGGTTAAGAACGAAGTCCTTTATCGTGCGGTTGCCGTATTTGTCCTCAACCAGGATAGTGACCTTGTCACTGTTCCTGATGTCAATGCCTTTGGCAATGAAGGCGGGATTAAGATTATCCTGCGAGAACTGTGCGCTTATGTTCTCAATCTTCACCGATCTGATCATGTTCTGGTCTAGCACCTTGCCCTCGATATCGATGCGTGTGGCCGTGCTGTCAATGATCAGAACATTGTCACCCATCAGGTAAGGAGCGAGAATCTGTATCTCGGGCGGATCGACCTCGGTGCGCCGGATATGGTATGTCATTACGTTCTCGTTGTCATAGACGTCGCGGGCCACTATCCTAAGGATCCCGTCCGAAGCGATCTCCACCTCGGCTGCGAAGGGTATTGTTCCCCTGCCCTCGTACCTGACCGGTACATTGTTGATCGAGAATTCCGCCAGCAGGCTTTTGTCGCTGATCTTGCCTGTGATCATCACGCTCTTCTTGTCGAAGCCGACCTCTATCTCACGACCGCCGACAATGGTGGGTGTCTCAATGAAAATCTCGGGGCTGTCAGGCTCACGGTTGATGGCGAAGAGCCTGTCGTTTGCCTCGCTGAGCATCTTTTTGGCAGACGAGCCTTCCTCATTCATGGCGATAACCCTGGCATAGTCAGCTGCCGCCTTTTCGAAGTCGTTCACCTCTTCATACGATTTTGCGCGAAGGAGGTAAACCTCAGGCTGGTACTGGTCAATGGCAAGCGCCTTGGTGAAGTCGCTTACCGCGGCCAGATGCTGGTTGAATTTCTGGTAATAGGTGCCTCTCCTCACATAATGTGCCTGTCCGGCCGGCTCGAGGAGGATTGCCGTAGAGATGTCATTGATGGCTGACGGGTAGTCAAGCCGTGCTTCATAGGCAAGTGCACGCGTGAGGTAAGCGTCCACATTCTTTGCATCCTGCTGCATGACCATGTTGCACTGGCCCAGTGCACTGTTCACATCGCCCTGGCGTATGAGCACCCGTGCCAGCTCGAGCCGTGCGACGGAGAGTGACTTGTCTTTCGTCACCGCCTTCTCCAGCTGCCTCCTGGCAGTGTTGTCATCATTCTTCTTCTGGTAGATGATGCCCTGGTAATAGTAGTTTATCGCATCATCCCTCATCTGAAGCGCGGTGTCGGATGTCCCCAGGGCCCTGTCCCACAGCTCCAGTCCTATCAGTGAAACGACCTTCTCGGTATAGAACTTGCCGTTGCGGTATTCGGCCCTGATGGCCTCCTGCAGATATGTTATTGCCTCAGAATAAAATTTGTTCCTTTCCTCAGGTGTCGTCTTCTCTCCTGCGCCCATCTTGTTGCACATGCGACCCAGATTGTAAAGGATGCCTGTATCATGAGGGACAAAATTATTGGCCCTCTTGTAATCATCATATGCAAGACCGTAGTTGCCTGTCATCTCATAAACCATGGCTCTTTTCAGATAACCCTCAGCCGAAGAGGGAGCTTCATCGATAGCCCGTGAGAACTGATCAATGGCATCTTCGAACATGTTATTCCTGACGAAATCTTCCCCGGCTTTGATGTACTTGCGTGACGATTGTCCGCTAACGGTCAGGGCAGCAAAAATAAACAACATGACAAGAACTGAGAATCCTCGCTTCATGACGTTAGTTCCTTTTTAATAATTGGGACTCAAAAATACAAATATTTATTTATTAACAGGTACGGGTACTTATTAACAGTAGTTATACGGAGATCCCGCCAAAATGATACATGATTTCGAGGATACTTTTTTCAAATCTGACAGATTTTTCAGGACTGAACCCGGGGAAGGGATCCGGCACTCCGCCGCCGAACTTAACTCCTCCTGTGAATCGTCGGGCTTCATCCCACAGTCCCGACTCCACGAAATGGCTGATGATGAAGGCACCGCCCTCGACAAAGAGCGACTGTATGCCCATGGCATGAAGCACGTTCAGTACTTCTTCTATAAAATACTGATTATCTGCAAGTTTAATGATCCTCGTTCCGGGCAGGCTGACCTTCTCATTACATGTGAAGAGGACTGTATCCGTTGCCCCGTCAAAAACCCGTGAGGCCGGGTCCATGGCTCCGCTGCGGCTCACTATCACCCTGAGGGGGTTCTTTCCCTTCCAGAGGCGGACGTCAAGTGATGGGTTATCTGCGCGTACGGTGCCTCCTCCCGCGAGGATGGCATCCTCGGCAGCGCGCCACCGGTGTACCAGTATCCGCTCTGTCATGCCCGTTATCCAGTGAGGCTCCGGCGTCTCACCCTCCTTCCTCTCCAGGTCGATGAAACCATCAGTGCTGCGGGCCCACTTCAGCACCACCCATGGCCTCTGCTTCTCATGCCATGTAAAGAAGCGCCTGTTGATACGGCGGCACTCCTCCTCCATCACACCTGTCACCACCTCTATCCCGGCCTCTCTGAGTCGCGCAATGCCCCTGCCCGCCACCTTGAGGCTCGTGTCGGTGGTGCCCACCACCACCCTCCTTATGCCGCTGCGGATGATGAGATCGGCGCATGGGGGCGTACGCCCGTGATGAGAGCATGGCTCCAGGCTGACATAGATGGTTGAGTAAGGAATAAGGCTCCTCTCCCTGACAGCGTCCAGAGCGTGAACCTCTGCATGTGGCGTACCCTGCCCTGAGATGATACCCTTCGCCAATGACAATGCCGTTATGCACCACCACCGCACCCACCATCGGGTTTGGCGCTGTGCAGCCCCCGGCCCTGCCCGCCAGCTCAAGGCAGCGGCGCATATAGATCATATCATCGGGTTGAGCCATGAGTGCAATTTCCTATCTTTGAATCATGGCCGAAAAGTTACAAACAATAAGCGAAATTAGCTGCCATATCTCAGGAATGCTGAAAACGCTCTGGCCAGCCGATGAGGCTGATGCCATGGCATCAGCCATCATCCTGGAATACACCGGCATGAGCAGGGCTGCACAGATGGCCTTCGGCGACCGTCAGCCGGACCACGGCGCCAGGGAGAGGATCCTCTCCGCAGCCTTAAGGGCTTCCCGGGGTGAGCCACTGCAATATATCATCGGCTACACTGAATTCTGCGGACATAAAATCATGGTGGAACCGGGTGTTCTGATACCCCGGCCTGAGACAGAGGAGATGGCCGCAATGATCATCTCTGAAAACCTTGGGTACACAGGTACGGCCACCGACCTCTGCACGGGGTCAGGATGCATAGCCATAGCACTGTCGATGGCATTTCCCGGTGCGAAGGTTGTGGCAACGGATAACTCCCCGGCAGCATTGAGAGTGGCTGCAGGAAATATCGCCGCGACAGGAGCATCAGTTACCCTCATCAGAGTCTGATATCTTCAGCCACGATCAGTCTGGCGTCCCGCTGAGCGGCATCATCGTAAGCAATCCCCCCTATGTGACTGAGAGTGAGAAAAAGGCTATGCATGTCAATGTCATGGACTACGAGCCTCACGAAGCACTCTTCGTCCCTGACAGTGACCCGCTGATCTATTACCGCCGGATAGCTGACATAGCCTCAACACGACTGGCTTCCGGGGGTACCCTCTGGCTGGAGGTAAATGAGAACCTGGCTACAGAGACGGCCCGGCTATTCAGTGCCGGCATTTACCGGCAGGTAGAGATAATAAAAGACCTGAGGGGAAAACAAAGGTTCATAAAGGCTGAGAGACATGGCTGAAAACAGGGAAAGAGAAGAGCTCCTGCAGAGAGCAATGCGAGTTTGCTCCGGAAGAGAATACTGCATAAGCGACATCAGTGCGCTCCTTGACAGGTGGGGGGCACGTGACGGGGAGACAAGGGAGTGGGTCATCAACAGACTTATCGCCGAAAAATTTATCGATGAACACCGTTACAGCAGGGCGTTTGTCATCGATCACTTCAGGCACAGCCACTGGGGAAAGGTAAAGATCACAATGGGGCTCAGGGGCAAGAAGCTGGACCCCGCAGCAATTGCTTCCGGACTGGAAGCCATTGATGAGGAGGAGTACCTTGCACTGCTGCGGAAGATAATTGAGGATCAAAAGAAGAAAATCAAGTCCGGGAGCCGTATAGAGCTCAAGGGTAAGCTCTTAAGACATGCTCTTGGAAAGGGGTTTGAAAGCCGCCTTGTCTATGACGTAATAAACTCGGTATTCAATGACTGACAGCTCAGAAGAGCGTCAGCCACAGTGACCTCAGGAATGGGTAAAAGGCTGCCAGCGCCATGGCGGATGAGACCGCCGCATCTGTGATGGCAATCTGTTTCAGACCCCTTACTGTCATCAGTGTCCTGGCTCCGAGCGCAAGGCGCATTATCAGCTGCAGGGCGAAGAATAGAAATACCTTCATCGAATGGCTGTTCCACTGCAGGGCTTCATCAACCCTGCCCCTCACTATCAGAGAAAATGCGTGAGAGAGTCCGCACGACGGACAGGGCTCTCCGGTAATAACCTGGTGAACACACGGCACAGGGTACCTCTCCTCATCCGGGGAATAAAAAAAGGAGTAACCCATAATCAAGAGGATCACTCCGGTAAGGATGGCGTTGAGAATGAAATAAGATCTGCCGGAGGGGTTCAGTTTCACCACTGCCCTGAGGTAGAATCCTTTTTGACGGTGTCAGTTGTGCCCTCAAGCTCTTCAAGCCTGTTTTTCAGATCATCCCGCTTGGTCGAGGCTTTGATCTCCACGGTATCTTCGTCAGTGTTGATCCGTATTGTAACCTCATTGTCGCCAAACTCCTTCTCAAGGTCATCTGTGACGTCCCTGACCACCTTTTCGATGTCCGTAGCCCAGCTGCCGGATTTGTCGGCAATCTTTCCGATCACGAAGATCTGCGACACAGAGATCATCAGGGCGATAATGGCAACCACAAGACCTCCGATGATCATCCCCTGGTTGCTGTTTGATCTTGAAAGGCCTATTATAGCCAGAACGATGGCTATCACTGCGGGTATGACGGCTATAAGACCGAGGCAGGGCACTACTGCGAGCAGAAACGCTATAATGGCTGTCACGAGGGTTCCGACACCTACGCCCGACTGCTTGCTGCTTTTTTCTTCTTCCATTGGTTCAAGTATTTATTGTTCTTTATTTCCTGTCAGGATATTTCTGGTATCCTGTTCTAAAGACGTTACCGGAACCTCAATGATGCGTCCCTTCTCTGAATTATTTTCATAAAAAATAAAGGTAGGCACTCTTTCAATCCCCAGTTCCTGATAATCGGCCAGAGGTGCAATTTTATTTATATCGACTCCGATAAACCTGATTTTCTCTAACGGGAAGCCCCACAGGTCGGCTATCTTCAAAAATCGGGGCACCTCTCTCCTGCTGTCAGGGCACCATGTCCCCAGGACTATTGTAATTGTCAGATCACTGGTGTCTGTCTCCTTCAGTTCATCCAAGAAGGCCTGGTCCGGGTGGTAGTCCCTGTAGCCGCTCACATACCATGAGGAATGGGGCGGGTCAAGAAATCTTGCCGGCAGTATGTCGCCAAGCAGCCAGGTGGTGGCATCGCGGAAGTCCCACACGTGGCTGGCGGCATCTTCCTCTTCGCCGGGCTTCCCGGCGAGGGCGGCATTGCCGAATGGTGCCACCTCAGGATATGTCTCTTCCGGCGACTGCGCATCAGGGGCGACAGCGGGTGCGGGCTCTGCCTGCGGAGTCTTGCTTTTCCGGGCGCTGCCGCAACCGGCCATCACGGCCATGGCGGCTATTACTGTGATGATAAGAGATATTCTCATACCGTTTGCAGAAGTAAAGATAATATCTGTTTTGCGGTTTTCGACACCGAGGTACCCGGTCCGAATATCGCGGCCACTCCCGCGTCATACAGGAACTGGTAGTCCTGCGGGGGTATCACCCCTCCTGCAATTACGAGGATATCTTCGCGCCCCAGTTTTTTCAGTTCACCTATCACCTGGGGGATTAGTGTCTTATGTCCTGCGGCCAGGCTTGAGACGCCCAGGAGGTGCACATCGTTCTCCACCGCCTGCCGGGCAGCCTCGGCCGGTGTCTGAAACAGCGGTCCGATGTCTACGTCAAACCCGATATCGGCATACCCTGTCGATATCACTTTGGCGCCACGGTCATGGCCGTCCTGCCCCATCTTTGCTATCATGATGCGGGGCTGTCTTCCTGCCTTTGAGGCAAACTCGGCAGCCAGTGCCTTTGCCTCTTCAAAATCAGAGTCTGACTTGTACTCTGATGAGTATACTCCTGAAATTGTTCTTATCACTGCTTTATATCTCCCTGCTACTTTTTCACATGCATATGATATCTCACCAAGGGTTGCTCTCTTTGAAGCTGCATCCACTGCGAGCTCCAGGAGGTTACCCTCTCCTGTCTCTGCGGCTTGTGTGATGGCATCCAGGGCCTTCCTGCACTCCTCCTCATTGCGCGAGGCCCTGAGCTGTGCAAGCCTGTTTAGCTGGGCTTCACGGACGGTGCTGTTGTCTACCGTAAGGATCTCGAGCGGATCCTCCTTCTCAAGACGGTATTTGTTTATGCCCACTATCGTCTGTGCCCCGGAGTCGATCCTGGCCTGGGCCCTTGCAGCAGCCTCCTCGATCCTCATCTTGGGTATGCCTGACTCGATGGCTTTGGCCATCCCTCCAAGTATCTCCACCTCCTGTATCAGTTCCCATGCCTTGTGAGCTATCTCGTTTGTGAGCGTCTCCACATAGTATGACCCGGCCCAGGGATCCACCGCCTTGCATATGCTTGTCTCCTCCTGGAGGAATATCTGGGTGTTGCGTGCTATCCTTGCCGAGAAGTCCGTTGGCAGGGCAATGGCTTCGTCGAGGGCGTTGGTGTGCAGGCTCTGGGTATGGCCCAGCGCTGCAGCCATCGCCTCAATGCAGGTGCGCCCGACATTGTTGAACGGATCCTGTTCGGTGAGGCTCCATCCCGAGGTCTGCGTATGGGTGCGCAGTGCAAGCGACTTGGGGTTTTTCGGATTGAATTCGCTGACGATCTTTGCCCAGAGCATGCGTGCTGCCCTCATCTTGGCTATCTCCATGAAGAAGTTCATGCCGCTGGCCCAGAAGAATGAGAGGCGCGGGGCGAAGTCGTCAATATTGAGTCCGGAATTCACCCCCGTCCGCAGGTACTCCAGCCCGTCGGCCAGCGTGTATGCAAGCTCAAGGTCGGCTGTGGCGCCGGCCTCCTGCATGTGATAACCCGAGATTGAGATGCTGTTGAACTTCGGCATCTTCTCCGAGGTGTACCTGAAGATGTCGGCAATGATCCGCATCGAGAAGGCCGGAGGATAGATGTAGGTGTTGCGAACCATGAACTCCTTCAGAATGTCATTCTGTATGGTTCCCTGCAGCTCCTCAAGCTTCGCCCCCTGTTCCAGTCCGGCTACGATGTAGAAGGCCATGACGGGAAGCACCGCACCGTTCATCGTCATTGAGACGGACATCTGGCTGAGGGGTATCTGGTCGAAGAGTATCTTCATGTCAAGGACGGAATCGACTGCCACGCCGGCCTTGCCCACGTCACCCTGGACGCGCTCGTGATCGGAGTCGTAGCCGCGGTGGGTGGCAAGGTCAAAGGCCACCGAAAGACCCTTCTGTCCTGCTGCGAGGTTCCTGCGATAGAAGGCGTTCGACTCCTCCGCGGTGGAGAAGCCTGCATACTGCCTTATGGTCCATGGCATCATGGCATACATTGCCGAATAGGGTCCGCGGAGATAGGGGGGCAGTCCGGCTGCATAGCCGAGGTGCTCCATCCCGTTAAGATCGTCGCGCGAGTAAACGCTCTTGACACGGATACGTTCGGGGGTATCCCATATCGGGATGATGCCGTTCTCTCTCTCCCACTTCCTTATATTCCTTGAAGGCGCGCTGGCCTTGTGGATGTCCTGCTGTGTAAATTTTGGTCGTCTGCTCATCTCCGGTCAGTTTATTCCCAGTATCCTGTTGAACATCTGCAGTGTCTCAAGCACATTGGAGCGAACACTGATAAAGTGTTTCAGCCCTTCAGCCTTGAGTGAATCCATGCATGGGGGGGTTCCGGCCACGACAACCAGGGCCCTGCCTGCGATCATTTTGAAGATGTCATGTGCCACGATGGCGTAGTCGTCATCCGAGCTGCAGATGACAATGATATCGGCTTTGGCATCCAGTGCCGCATTGACGCCTTCGGAAACGGTCTCGAAGCCGTTATTGTTCCTCACCTCATAGCCTGCCACGGCGAAGAAGTTGGATGAGAACTGTGCCCTGGCGCTGCGCATTGCCGGGTTACCGATTGTAAGCATGAAGGCCAGCGGCCTGTGAGGTGCCCTTTCGGTTGCCAGACGGAGTTTCTCGAACTCTTCAGCGCCGCGTGAGGGTCTGATGGGGGTGACCTCCTCATCCTGCCCGGGGGCGGATGCGGGGAAAAGCGTGCCAGGGTCATGCGGTGGTGCTGTCTGTTCCCTGAAGCCGGGATACTGGTTGGTGCCCAGCAGTATCTCCTTTCTCCTTGCAACATCATCCTTCCGGGTGCCTGCCGCAGCGTCTATTCTGTTCCTGATGGTTCCGTTCTTCAATGCCTGCAGGAAACCGCCCTCATTCTCTATCTCAAGGAAGAGCTTCCATGCCTCATCGGCCATCATGGAGGTGAGCTCCTCGATGTAATATGAGCCTGCTCCCGGGTCAGCCACCTTGTCGAGGTGCGACTCTTCCATGAGCAGCAGCTGCTGGTTGCGGGCTATCCTTTCCGAGAACTGGTCAGCGGTGCGGAAGACGGAATCAAAAGGCTCGACGGTGATTGATTCTACCCCGCCGAGAACGGCAGACATCGCTTCGGTCTGTGTCCTCAGCATATTGACATGCGGGTCATAAAGGGTCTTGTTCCATCTGCCTGTGACGGAGTGAATATGCATCAGGGCAGCCTCCTCCGACTTCGGGCCATAGGCCCTGACTATCACTGCCCACAGCATCCTCGCGGCACGCAGCTTTGCTATCTCGGGGAAGAAGTCGGGACCGATGCCGAAGGTGAATTTCATTGCCTTTGCGGCAGTCTCGGGACTGATCCCCCTTGATGTAAGTGCAGCCATGTATTCGTTGCCGAGAGACAGTGTGTATGCAAGCTCAGCGACAGGTCCCGTACCGGCATTGCTGAAGAGTGTGCCCGAGGGCTCCACGCACTTTATGCCCGGTATCATTTCAGACTCTCTGACAAGCTCCGCAAGGTAATCGAGGCCCTGCTCAACGGGTATGCACAGTTTGCCATTCTCAGCATACCTGCCGAGAGGATTGGCGGCGATGCTCAGCCTGACCTTCTTCATGTCTGCCCTGACGGCCAGCAGTGCCGACTCGATTGCCTTGAGAAGTTCCCTGGCCATCCCTGCGGTCATGAAGTTCAGCTCCACGCTCTCGAGGTGTATTCCGCTGAGCAGCTGAGATATATTTTCAAAACTTATCGACTGGGGGTCTTCGATCACAAAACCCAGCGAGGTGACGCCTCTCATGAGGATATCGAGGGCTTTGGCATTGGCGGCCTTGTAATCGCTTACCGTGATATCCTGCCTTACGAGCCAGGTGTTGTCAGCGACACGTGCTCCCCTGACATAGGGGTAATCGCCGGGAAGAAAACCCCTGTGATGCAGTTTGTCAAGGTCATCCTGCCTGTAGAATGGCATGACCTCGAGTCCGTCGCGGGTTTTCCATACCAGTTTCTTCCTGAAGTCGGCACCCTTGAGATCAGCGGTGATCTTCTCCATCCATTTTTCCGTGGAAACCGGGGGAAATTTCTCAAATAACCTTTCTTTCTTGTCCATTGGTTATGCTGTTCCTGAATGTGCAAATAAAAGGATTGTCAGGCTTTTAAACCATGCTTTTTGTCATAGGGTTCACTTGCTGCCCCCGAACTCCATCAGGTACGATTTTATGAATTCGTCTATGTAGCCGTCGAGGACAGCCTGGGCGTTACCTGCCTCGTATCCTGTGCGAAGATCCTTGACCAGCTTGTAGGGATGGAGTGTATAGGACCGTATCTGGGAGCCCCACTCAATCTTTTTCTTTGCCCCCTCTATCTTTGCTATCTCCTCATTTCTCTTCCGCAGCTCCATCTCATAGAGATGTGATCTCAGAAGGCGCAGGGCGTTCTCCTTGTTCTGTCCCTGTGAGCGTGTCTCCTGGTTCTCAATGACCAGTCCCGTGGGTGCATGGCGGAGGCGTACTGCCGTCTCCACCTTGTTGACGTTCTGGCCGCCGGCGCCCGAGGAGCGGAATGTCTCCCAGGTGATGTCGGCCGGGTTTATCTCCACCTCGATGTCGTCATCCACCAGTGGTGCCACGTAGACTGATGCGAATGTCGTCTGACGTTTGCCCTGGGCGTTGAAGGGAGAAATGCGCACCAGGCGGTGCACCCCGTTCTCGCTCTTGAGGTAGCCGTAGGCGTTCTCACCCTCGAACTCGAGTGTGACGGTTTTTATGCCGGCCTCATCGCCGGCCTGGTAGTATGCTTCAGTGATTTTGTAGCCGCTTCGCTCGCCCCACATGAGGTACATCCGCATGAGCATCTGTGCCCAGTCGTTGCTCTCCGTTCCGCCTGCGCCGGCGTTGATCTTGAGTACGGCGCCGAGCTGATCCTCCTCTTTGCGGAGCATGTTGCGCAGTTCGAGTTTTTCAATGGCGGCCAGTGTCTTGTCGTACTGCTGGCCTATCTCGGTGTCGGTCGCCTCGCCCTCCCTGAAGAAATCGTTCAGGACGAGCAGGTCCTCCACGGCGGTGTCGACGGTTGCGAATGCATTGGTCCAGCTTTTGACGGAGGATATCTCCTTCATCAGCTCCTCGGCTTTTTTCGGGTCATTCCAGAAACCCGGAGCGTGAGTCAGCTCCTCTTTTTCCTTTATCTCCTTCAGTCGGCCGTCGACGTCAAAGATACCTCCTTAACGCATCCCGGCGTTCAACGAGGTCTTTTATCTGGTCATTGGTTATCATGTTGCGGTTTGTTTGTTCGGCGCAAAGATAGTAAAAAGCAGGCAGTAGGAAGTAGGCCGTAGGCAGTAGTGAAGTCTTCAGTCGGCAGTCATCAGTTTGAGCCTCCAACACAGGAGAAGTCCAGCACACGCACGTGTCCCGAAGAAGTCGGGAGTGTCGGGGAGGAGGCTCAATCCCGACCACGAGGTGTGTCGGGACGGCAGTCGGCAGTCGCGGAAATATCAAGCAGCCCGTAGGGCTTGCCCCGATCTATCGGGGGCTTTTAGTATGGTAGCATAGACAGGCAAATCAAACCCATAGCTCGTAGAGCTTATAGTATTGTAGAACCGGGATCATAACACAATCCATAGCTCGTAGAGCTTGCCCCGATTTATCGGGGGCTTGTAATATTGTAGCTGGGACGTCGCAACTAAGAACATATAGCCCGTAGAGCTTGCCCCGATTTATCGGGGGCTTAAAGTATTGTAGCTGAGACCGGTAAATCAAACCCATAGCTCGTAGAGCTTATAGTATTGTAGAACCGGGATCATAACAAAATCTTTAGCTCGTAGAGCTTGCCCCGATTTATCGGGGGCTTGAAGTATGGTAGCATAGACAGGCAAATCAAACCCATAGCTCGTAGAGCTTACAGTATTGTAGAACCGGGATCATAACACAATCCATAGCTCGTAGAGCTTTAAGTATTGTAGAACCCAGATCACAACATTACCAATAGCCCGTAGAGCTTGCCCCGATCTATCGGGGGCTTGAAGTATGGTAGCATAGACAGGCAAATCAAACCCTTAGCTCGTAGAGCTTACAGTATTGTAGAACAACGGCCTGAATTAACCTATCCCTTCGCACCCGACCCGGTTGCCGCAAGTGACCTTCCACCCAAAATATTCTATTTAAAAAACTTGACATTGATGAAATGCTGGCGTAACTTACACATGAATTTATACTTTGACGATCAACAAGTTAACATCTTATCTGATTTTTTCACCAAAAACTAAAACCGAACTTATGAAAAGACTGATTATTCTTTTAGCCTTTGTTCTCATCGCAGCTGCAGGCTGCAAGGAGAAGAAGCCTGCTGACTACACCAGGCTGGGATTCTATACACAGTACCAAACCTACATGGAAAAACTGAATGGCAAGGTTGAATCGGTTACAGAGAAAGGTTACTGGGCAATACCTGAAGGTGATACTTATGTAAAGGGAGCCAGGATCACAAAGAAGGAACTGGACAGTCTCGGGTATACTTATGATTACAAAGCCGTTTTCGACGCTGAAGGTGACCTTGTTTCCAGTACTGCTTATGATGAAAATGATAAGGTGATAGATGTATGGCGTTTATTTAAAGTTAATGGCATAATTGCCAGATCCGAGTACATCTCAGATGACACGGTCAGGTATAAGCAGGTGATCACCTGTGACGTGGAGGGGAATCCCATTCTTTATGAAGGTTACAATGCACTGGCTGATACCCTTATCCAGAAAATAGAGGTGGAAGGTTCTTTCTTCAATGATACAATGACTGTGGAGTATTTTAACTACAAAGGTGATCCGGGCACAAAGATTTTGATTATGTTTAATAGCCTGGGACTCCTGACACATGTAGAGTATTACATGAAAGACGGCACACCCGGTTCCAGTTACAGTTTTGTTTACAATGACAAGGGATTTCAGTCAGAGTTTACTGCCTATGACAAGGATAAAATTGTGACGGCTAAAACATCCTCAACCTATGAATATGATGAGAGAGGCAACTGGGTAAAGAGTATATTCAAGGATGAAAAAGGTTTTACCGTATTATGCGAGAGGGTTTACACCTATTTCGAATAGTGCTTTGACCTTATAATTAACATAACCCTGGCTTGAAAACTCCTAAAACCGGTTTTTGAATACACCCTGAATCCGGCCGACGTAATTAATCCACCTTGTATCCGGAGAAACTGCCTGTTCCTGTTTGAGTTGCCTGTCCGGTAAATACTTTGACCTCAACTTTGTCTCCAGTTGAAAGTCTAATCGTGACGGACCTGACCGGAACAGTAGCAAATTGGTCTATCTCAACAGCCATTTTTTCGTAAAAGGCTGAATTCTTAAAGATTGATATCTCCCTTGCTCATCCTGTTCCGTCAGCAAAATAGGAAATATTAAACGTGTAGGTCCCATTGTAGGGAGCAGTGAATATACCTGTGCTGGGGTCAAATCCACCCCCGATACTTAAATCCGGTGCATCATAGGTCAGAGTAATCTCAGTGTATGTTGTTGCAGGATCAGAGATTTTATTTTGTGCCCTGAAGGCAACCTCATTAGACAGCACAGCGGGTGTACTGTTTGTAAGGGAGAGTGTTCTGTTCGTTGCGCTGTAAGAGAGCTGCTGGTCATCAGAGGCGGGGTCACCCGGATCACCCTTGGGTCCGGGAGGGCCTGCGGGACCCGGCTCGAGCGACTTACCGGCGTAGAGCGCGTAGGGTACCGCCATGAACTGCATTGTTCCCATATCCATGAAGTTGTTCTCGAACTTGACAGAAACCTGCAGCCAGTGATTGAATGCCGACCAGTCTATATCTGCAAATGTTCCGCTGACAGGAGTGCCCTGCCCGATTACAAGTGAAAAGACACCGTATTTTGATGTGGTAATACCCGTGTGCACCTCCCGGTAAACCATATCACCCTGAGGCGATCCGCTCAATATCGAAAACTGTACCTCGATCGGAGTATTTACTATCTCTTTCCCGCTGTTATCGCGTGCCACAGCCTGGTAATTTATTCCCCCGGGAACAGTACCCTGGGAGAAAACCACTTCTCCTCCAATAAGAAAAAACCCTGTAACCATCAACACAAGAGAAACAACTCTTTTCATATCCTTTTGCTTTACAGTTTCACAACTTTGAAATACCGGTCTATAACACCATCGGAGCTCCAGACCCTTGCCACGTATATCCCGTCCGTCCAGTGCTTAAGGTCTACTTCATGAAACACATCATGGTCAGGAGAGAACTCCATATCTTCCGCATAAAGAACAGCCCCTGGAAGATTGGTAATGATGATGTAGTAATGCCTGGCAAGAACACCGAACATCCTGATGGTCAGTATATTTGGTTTTTCAGCTCCTTCCGTCACCGGGTTAGGAAAGAAATCCACACCGTCCCCCTCCCTGACCGGAAAGCTTGATTTTATTATGAAGCGTGGCTGCTGGAAGCCCTGTGACAAAACATAGATATCAGGAAGGGTCAGCTCTACAACTGCCTCCCCGACAGTCTGCTGGTATAATACTCCACCTTTTATCGGTTCTACGCTGGCAGCCGTAACAAGCACCTGATGAGACAACTCATACGACCTTTGTGAAAGGGCCATGGTGGCAGTCAGCATCATCATAACAACGCATGTCGAAAAACGTATCATACCGGACACCTGATCAATCACTGCCAAAAATAACACTTTTTAAATAGAATTGGGCCTTTCGGTCATCAGTTTCAGGCTTTTGAGAGGCTCGATCATCCTGAAGGCCAGGGCAACTGCCAGACCGGTCAGTAGTTGTATTGCCGCTGAAGCGATCCACGGCATATCTGTCAGCTTCAACAGTCTGCCGGCAGCGAAGGTCAGCGCCAGCATAATCAGGTAGAGCAGTACTCTCCTGGTGTTGAGCATCCTGAACATGGTCTTTTCGGCTGCCACCATGCACGCCAGTGCCACGAACAGTTGAGTGATGAGAGCCGTAAAGGCTGCCCCGGGCGCAAGGTGGGCGGGGATAAGTATGCAGTTGAGCGTGATGTTCAGCACCATGCCCGATAATGTTATAATTCCCAGAAGCTTAAACCTCCCGGCTGCGGTAAGGATGGTGCTGAAGATATATACCACGGAGACCGGCAGCAACGTAATCATCAGGAAGATGAAGGCGGTTGTGGCGCCTGCTGCCGGGGAGGCATAGAGAAGGTCAAGTAACTCACCGGGGAAGGTGGCCAGCGTCACCGCTGCCACCCCCATCGGCGCCAGGAGCATCCTCCCGGCCATGGAGGCCAGTGGCTTTATGTCTCTGCCCGATGCAAGCTCCCTTGACATGATGGGGAGGAGGAGGCCTCCGAACATGACGGGTATCATTGCCATGGCGTCAAAGAGCCTGAAAGCCTGGGCATAGATGCCCGCCTCCCTGGCGCCGTCAGGGAGAAGCCTCTCGAGGAGAACGGCATCGATGCGCCAGTAGAGTGTCATGGCAAACACCACTGCGGCATAGGGCAACCCGGTGATGATGATGCTCCTCAGTACCCGCGCATCGGGCCTCACCCCTGAGACTCCTCCCCTGCGTATCACCACCGTCAGTGCCACGACCATGACAATGAAGTAGGCGGCAGTCTGCGCCCATACGAACCACCTGATAAGGAAGGGCCCCTCTGTCAACCCTCCCCACAGCAGTACCGAGCAGATGATGATCATCACAAGCCTGTCGGCCACCGAGAGAAGGCTGTCGAGAAAGAGGTACTGCATGCCGCTTATGCTGGAGCGGAGCCAGAGGATCATCGAGGCCATCACCTGGTTCAGCATGAGCACCAGCAGCAGGGAGAGCTGCCAGCGCGGGTACCCCAAAGCAAGGGCAACGGAGAGGGTGACGATAAAATATGCTGCCGTAAGAAGCAGGCGAAGGAGAAGCACGTTGCCGAACCAGAGCCTCACCCTTGTTGGATCGGCAGAGACAGCCCTGGTATTGAACCCCGACAGTCCCATGTCAAGAAGCAGGGTGAAGAGCACCGAGAAGCTGAAGAGGGAAAAATAACTGCCGTAAGCCGTCTCACCGACCATGTTCTGAACGGTACGGTCAATGCCGAGCACCCAGAAGGCCTTGACAAGGACGCTCACCGCCAGGAGGAATACAATATTTACCAGGAATTTTCGCCTCAATGTGATTTGCTGCTCACTTTATCGTAAAGAGCTACAATTTATAAATTAATTGCCACATTTGTAGTTCAGATACGGCAGCCGGATATGATTATTGCCATTAATGCGCGCACCCTCAGGGCGGTGCCTCACGACGGCATCGGGTGGTTCACCCATGAGGTGGTGAGGGGTATTGTGAGGGATCACCCGGAACACCGCTTTGTGCTCATCGGCGACAGGAAGTATGATGTGTTGCCGGTTGAGAGTGAGAATGTCGGGTATGTTACTATACCCTTGCGCACTTTTCATCCGGTCCTCTGGTACAAATGGCATGAGTTATTTCTTCCGGGAGTGCTGAAAAAAATTGGTGCCGATCTGTTTGTCGCCCCTGACGGGATCATTCCATTGCGTACTCATGTACCGTGCATTCCTGTGATCCACGATCTGAACCATGAGCACCGGCCTGGAGACATCCCATGGTGGGAACGACATTATTATCGTCGTTATTTCCCGCTTTTTGCCCGCAAGGCGGCCAGGGTGGCAACGGTCTCTGAGTTCTCTGCAGGTGATATCTCGTCGACATACGGTATCAGCAGGGAGAAGATTGATGTGGTGCCCAACGGGGTGGCGGCAATCTTTTCTCCTCCCATGCCCGGGGAAGCTGAAGAGACGAGGAAGGAATTTGCGGGCGGCAGGCCTTACTTTCTGTTTGTCAGCAACTTCTCTCCGCGTAAGAATGTGGAGGCGGTGATCAGCGCATTCAACATTTTCAGGAGCGATAACAAGAGTGACCACGTGTTGCTTCTTGCTGGCAGGAGGCTTTATCTCACCCGTGAGA
The DNA here is from genome assembly GCA_963802145.1 of uncultured Rikenellaceae bacterium. GTDB lineage: Bacteria > Bacteroidota > Bacteroidia > Bacteroidales > VadinHA17 > SR-FBR-E99. The sequence goes on along the minus strand of CAWDHN010000012.1, from coordinate 32,067 downwards.
TAGACCGGGCACTGGAGGCATCGCCTTACGGCAGGGATATCCTATTCACCGGTTCCGTCACGCGTGATGTGCTGCGCCGGCTCTACGGCGGTGCTGAGGCGCTGACGTTCGTGCCGTGGTTTGAAGGGTTCGGCATCCCTGTTGTTGAGGCGCAGCGGTGCGGTACGCCATGCATCCTCTCTGACAGCTCGTCGTTGCCGGAGGTGAGCGGCGGCGCGGCGCTCTGCGTCAGCCCCGCTGACGCAGGTGCCATAGCGGCAGCTATGGCACGGCTCGTCTCCGACGAGGCGCTGCGCCGCCGCCTCGCCGAAGAGGGTATCCGCAACTCACAACGATATACATGGGAAAACGCCGCCACACAGATGTGGAACAGCATCATCAGGGCCACAAACAACAATCCCTGATGCTCAAGCCTTTCTTTCTCGACGGCATAAAAGAGGCAGGCTGCGACGAGGCGGGACGGGGATGCCTGGCAGGACCGGTATACGCCGCGGCCGTGATGCTGCCAAAGAGATACCGTAACAGGGAGCTGAACGACTCCAAGCAGCTGACACGACGGCAGCGCGACCGCCTGCGCGAAGAGATAACCTCCCATGCCGTGACCTGGAGCATAGCCTCATGCAGTAACAGCGAGATAGATTCAATGAACATTCTCCGCGCATCGATAACCGCAATGCACAGGGCCATCGGCGGACTGAAGACAGAACCTCTCCTCCTGCTTATAGACGGCAACAGGTTCTATAGCTATGGAAACATCCCCCATCAGACGATAGTCCGCGGCGACGCCACCTACCTATCCATAGCAGCTGCCTCGGTGCTGGCAAAAACCGAACGCGACCGCTGCATGGAGGAGCTCGATGCACTCTTTCCGCAGTACGGCTGGCGCCATAACATGGGCTATCCCACCCCTGAGCACCGCCGCGCAATAGCCGAATACGGCATCACCCCATGGCACCGGCTCTCGTTCAACCTCCTTGACACCCAACAGGAACTTCCTTTCTTATAAAATGTTAAAACCGGGTTTTCTCAGTTTTCGCGAAAGGGGATTTTGATATCTTTGGCACTTCGCAAAAATTAACAACCAAATAAACATGAGAAAACTTTTATCCATTCTTGTTATCCTGGTAACCATCTCAGCTTCCCAGGCAAGGGCTGACGAAGGCATGTGGCTTCTGCCCCTTATCGATAAGCTGAATATCGGCACCATGACTGAGATGGGACTGAAGCTTACGGCTGAAGACATCTACAGCATCAACCAGGCCAGCCTGAAAGACGCCATCGTTATCTTCGGAGGCGGATGCACCGGTGAGATCGTTTCAGCACAGGGTCTCCTTCTGACCAACCATCACTGCGGTTACGGAGCAATACAGAGACTCAGCTCCGTTGAAAACGATTACCTGAACAACGGCTTCTGGGCCATGAGCAGAGAAGAGGAGCTGCCAAGCCAGGGCCTCAGCGTCACCTTCCTGGTGCGCATTGAAGACGTATCGGAAAGAGTTCTGTCAAAGATCAGCCCTGACATGACAGAAGCCGCCCGCCGCGAGGCCGTAATGGCTGAAAGCTCGGCCATAACCGCAGAAGCAACGAAAGAGACACATTATAACGCCCGTGTTCAACCGTTCTACAGCGGCAACCAGTACTTCCTGCTTGTATATGAGGTTTATTCCGACGTCAGACTTGTAGGCACCCCTCCCAACTCAATTGGCAAGTTCGGCCATGACACTGACAACTGGATGTGGCCGCGCCATACAGGCGACTTCAGCGTATTCAGGGTATATATGAGTCCCGACGGCAAGCCGGCACAGTATTCAAAAGACAATGTCCCCCTCCAACCGAAGCGCTACCTTCCGGTATCGATAAAAAACCTGCAGAAGGATGACTTCTCCATGGTGATGGGTTATCCAGGCGGCACAACACGTTACATGACCTCATACGAGGTTGATGAGGCGATGAGGATCACCAACGCCAACAGGATCAAGATACGCGGTATACGCCAGGAGATATGGATGAAGGATATGATGGCCGACCCGAAGGTCAATATCCAGTACGCCTCAAAATACTCAGGCTCATCCAACTACTGGAAATTTTCAATCGGTCAGAACCAGGGTCTGACCCGCCTGCGCACCGCGGACAAGAAAGCCGCCTTTGAGGCTGAATTCATGAAGTGGGTGAAGGCTGACCCTGAGCGCACTGCCAAATACGGCAATGCCCTTTCACTTATCGAGAGCGCAGTAAAAGGCAGGGCGGAGAAATTCAATGCCCAGCAGTACATCAACGAGGTCTTCCGCAGCTCGACAGAAATGATAAGTTTTGCCGGGCAGATGACTGTTCTTGAAGAGGCTCTCGCAGCAAAGGATACTGAAAGAACCAAGGGCATGATCGACAGGCTCAAGAGGGGTCTCGATAATTTCTACGGCAACTACAACCTGCCGACCGATGTCAAAACCACAAAGGCTATGATCAAGCTTTACAGGGAGGATATCGATCCGAAGTTCCTGCCCGATTTCTACTCGCTCATCGACAAGAAGTTCAAGGGCAACGTTGATGCATTCGTTGATGACATATTTGCCAGGTCTGTATTCACCTCGCCTGCCAGGCTAAATGCATTTCTTGAATCACCCAGTCTGAAGGTGCTTCAGAAGGATCCGGCTTTCATCGTTGCGAAGTCAATTGATGGGGTTCGTTCCTCGCTTCAGAAGGAATTGGAGGGCTTCAGTGCCGACCTGTCAAAGGGACAGCGCACATATATGGCGGGGGTGATGGAATACGTGCCCGACAAGACACAATACCCCGATGCCAACTTCACCATGAGACTTAGCTATGGCACGGTGCAGGATTATTACCCTTATGATGCCGTTCATTACAACTGGTTCACCACTCTCGACGGTGTTGTGCAGAAGCACAAGCCCGGCGATTACGAGTTTGACCTGCCACAGCGACTGATCGATCTGAACAACAGTAAGGAATACGGCAGGTATGCAGCTGCTGAGGGTCATCTTCCGGTATGCTTTATTACCAATAATGACATCACTGGCGGTAACTCCGGCAGTCCGGTCATCAACGGCAACGGCGAACTCATTGGCCTGGCCTTTGACGGCAACTGGGAGGCAATGACCGGTGACATCGCCTTTGAACCGGATTTCCAGCGTACCATCTGCGTTGACATCCGCTACGTGCTCTGGGTGATTGACATCTACTCCGGTGCAGGTCACCTGCTTAAGGAGATGGATATCAGGCAGTAGCTATCATAAAATGATCTTGAAGGGGTTGCCGTTAGGTGACCCTTTTTTTTGTCTGAAGGATTTGCGATTTGCGATTTGCGAATTATAATTAAATCGACAATCGAAAATCTGAAATCGAAAATTCCTCTATGGCCTCCCCTGCAATCTGGCTGCTCGCGATAATGACCCACCGGGTCATTACTTTCCGCTCGCCCCTCTACTGCCTATTAACTACTGCCTGATTTCACTATCTTTGCAGAAATTTTCACCATGCATCTCAATCTTCTTGAAATAGTGGCATGCTTCATGGTCCTGTTTGCCATCATTGATATCCCGGGATCTATTCCCATCATACTGGATATCAAGGCTAAAACCGGAACCATTCATGCATGGAGGGCAACCCTGGTCTCACTGGCAATCTTTCTCGCATTCCTTATCTTCGGGGCTCCGCTTTTAGGCATATTTGGCATTGATGTAGGTTCATTTGCCATCGCTGGCGCTTTCATCATCTTCCTCATCGGGATGGAGATGGTCCTCGGCGCCGAGTTCTTCAAGCATGACTCGCCCGGAGGAGGAACAATCGTGCCTATCGCGTTTCCGCTCATCGCCGGAGCAGGGTCCATCACCACCATCCTTTCACTAAGGGCAGAGTACGAGACCATAAACATACTTATTGCCCTTATACTTAACATGGCGATCGTTTACACCGTTCTGAAACTGACTTCAAAAATCGAGCGCTTTCTGGGTCCCACCGGAATGCATATTCTTAAAAAATTCTTCGGCATCATCCTGATTGCCATTGCAGTAAGGCTTTTCCTGAACAACACGGGTATAATACTTCCCAATGACTGATGAGGTAATCATCTATACCGACGGAGCCTGCAGCGGCAATCCCGGCCCCGGCGGCTACGGCGTTGTGCTTATCTCCGGCAAGCACCGCAAGGAGATATCAGAGGGGTACCGTCTCACCACCAACAACCGGATGGAGCTCCTTGCAGCCATCATCGGCCTTGAGGCTCTTAAGCGTAACGGTACAGCGGTGAGACTGTACACTGACTCGTTGTACCTGGTCAACGCCATCAATAAGGGATGGCTCTTCAGCTGGGAGATGAAAAGGTTTGCGAAAAAGAAAAATCCGGATCTCTGGATACGCTTCCTGGAGGTGTACCGCCGCCATCAGGTGACACTCATATGGATAAAGGGACACAATAACAATCCTGAGAATGAGCGTTGTGACATGCTGGCCGTCACCGCCTCAAAAGGACCAGTCCTGCAGGAAGACAATGGTTATGCTCCTGACAGCGAAGAGTCGGAAATCATATGATGGCACACAAGTTTTGAGGTTTGTAAAAAAAATGCAATTTTTGCATAAAATGGGGATAAATGAAAAGTTTCATACGCAAAGCCACTGACCTTACTCCTGAAATAATCCTGGCACCCGAGGAGAATAAATTCATCATCTCAGGCAAGTCGGCCCCTGAAGATGTGCGCGGACTATATTACCCTGTACTTGAATGGATGGAGGAGTTCGTTGCCAGTGTCAGGAAAAGCAGTCGGTATACCGACACCAATCACCTGATTTTCCGGCTTGACCTTGAATACTTCAACTCTTCATCTGCCAAGTTCCTGTTTGACATATTTGCCTATCTCAAGGATCTGGGCAATGATGGCGTTCCTGTTGATATCGAGTGGCACTATGATGAGGAGGACACCGATCTCCGTGAGGCGGGTGAAGATCTGGCGCTGCTCTGCGAGCTGCCCTTCAAATACTGCCCCAAACCCAAGGGCTCCAGATGAGAGGTCCGGCAGAACTATATGCTCTGCTCGACCTTCTTCAGATACCATACGAGTATATAGAACACCCTCCCGTTCCCACCGTGGAGGAGGCCATGAAATACTGGTCAGGCATCGAATCGGGCCACTGCAAGAACATCTTCTTCCGCAATCACAAGGGCGACAGGCATTACCTGGTCATACTCTATTACAGTTCACAGCTCAACATAAAAGATCTTGAGCAGAAGCTTCGCCAGGGGAAGCTCTCTTTTGCTTCTGACAGGAGGCTGATGCAGTATCTCGGACTCACTCCGGGCTCCGTATCGCCCTTCGGTCTCATTAATGATCACACCCGCCATGTCCATCTTTTCATAGACAAGAGCCTGCTCAGCCATGAGAGGCTCTCCTTCCACCCGAACACCAACACGGCATCGCTGATCATCCCACGGGAAGGGTTGTTCAGGTTCATCGCCCACACCGGCAACAGCTACGAGTTCTTCTAGTTCTCGCTCCTTTCTTCTACAATACTTAATGACCTACGGTCAATAGGTTATTACCAACTGCCGATAACTACAATACTTGATGGCCCCGACACATCGGGGCAGGCTCTACGGCCAACAAATAGTCAGACTGCGACTGTGGACTGTGGACTGCCGACTAGGCATTGTCAGACTGCCGACTGTGGACTGCCGACTGGAACCTGCTGACTCCACTATTGCCATTGCCTACTCCCTGCTGCCTCCTTATCCGGATTGATTCTAAATAACACCAAAATGCAGCGATAATCACCCGTGAAGGGTCTTTATACCGGACTTGCATTTTGGACTTTTACCTTACCGCCATGAAAAGAATTGCCCTTACGGCAGCTGTAGCATTGCTTTGCACACTGATCAGTGCACAGGACTCAATACAGAAAAGAAGTTACTGCGCAACATTCACCTCTGCCGCCCCCGTCATAGACGGATCTGTTGAAGATGAGGCCTGGCAGGCTGGCGCCTGGGATGGCGATTTCACTCAGTATGAACCTCATAACGGTGCAAAACCAGCCCAGAAGACAACTTTCCAGATACTGTTTGACGACAACAATATTTACGTTGCCATCAAGGCTTATGATACTTACCCTGACAGCATCGTCAGACGTATCTCAAGACGTGATAACGGTGACGGCGATTTCGTAGGCATCTCCTTCGACAGCTATCACGACCGCCAGACCGGCTTTACCTTTCTCACCAACGCGGCTGGTGTAAAAAATGACTTTATGTGGGCCAAGAACGGTCAGATTGAAGATGATACCTGGGATCCTATATGGTATACTGATGCGCAGATAACCGATTGGGGCTGGAGTGCAGAGATGAGAATCCCTCTGACGCAGCTGAGGTTCAGAATAACAGACGGAGGCCTGTGGGGACTCGAAGTGTTCCGCCAGCAGTTCCGTAACCAGGAGATGTCAATCTGGCAACATATAGACCGTAATGCCTCCGGGCTTGTATATAATTTCGGGGAGCTTACCGGCCTTACCGGCATCAGGCCCAGGAAGCAGGCAGACATAACCCCGTTCGTGGTTGGCAGCCTTGAGACCTTTGAAAACGAAGAGGGTAATCCGTTTGCCACCGGGAAAGACTGGAAATACAACGCCGGTCTCGACGCCAAGTTCGGTATCACCAATAATATGACTCTCGACCTTACGGTCAATCCTGACTTCGGCCAGGTTGAGGCGGACCCATCCGAAGTCAATCTCACAGCCTACGAGACCTTCTTTGAAGAAAAGAGACCCTTTTTCATTGAAGGCAACAACATAACCAGTTTCAGGACCGGTTTAGGAGACGGTGATCTCGGATTCGACAACCTGTTCTATTCAAGGCGCATTGGCCGTAGTCCGCATCTCGGCGCCGACACAGAAGAAAATGAGTATGCGAGCGTGCCGCGCACCACTCCCATCATCAGTGCAATTAAACTTACCGGCAAGACCCCCGAGGGTCTTTCGGTGGGCATCGTGGAAGCTGTTACGGCAGAGGTGAAGGCAGACATAGACTCCCTGGGCATCAGATCGTCTCAGACAGTTGAGCCTTTGACCAACTACCTGGTATCGAGGGTCATGAAGGACTTCGACGGTGGAAAAACCGTGGTGGGGGGAGCATTCACCAATACACACAGATTTCTTGACGGAACGGGTATAGACGGACTTGTCAGCAATGCCAACACAGCGGGGGTCGACTTTTCTCAATATTTCGGGGATGAGCGCAGCTGGTTTGTTTCATCTGCCGTGGCCGCAAGCAATCTGACCGGCAGCACGGAGGCAATTGAAAACCTTCAGTATTCTCCTGTGCATTACTACCAGAGGCCAGATGCAGATTACATTGAAGTTGACCCGACACGCACCTCCCTGAACGGTTTCGGAGGCAATGTTCAGACCGGCAAGGTAGGAGGCCACTGGAACTTTATGGCCTTCACATACTTTAAATCACCGGGCTTCGACCTTAATGATGCCGGCTATCTTCAGAGCGCAGACGCAATAATATCAGGATTATGGTCAGCATACAGGTTTGACAAGCCCTTCAGCATCTTCAGGCAGATAAGGCCCAATGCCAACCTCTGGACCGGGTGGGACTTCGGGGGAACGCACCTCTTCACAGGAGGAAACCTCAGTGTATATACTCAGTATAAAAACCTGTGGTGGACAAGCATTGGCGGAAACTATGAAGGTGAGGCAATTTCCAATTCCATCCTCAGGGGAGGACCCTCAATGCTGACACCCGGAAACCTTAGCCTTTTTCTTAATGTTGGTTCAAACCAGTCAAGAATGATCTACGGCTCACTATGGGCCAACAGGGGGAAAGGCGCTGAGGATTCCCGCGAACGCTGGGGTGCCGGAGTTGACCTGACAGCCAATCCCGGACAATCGTTTTCAGTTACCATCTCTCCCTCTTACTCAAAAAACATGAATACCCTCCAGTACGTGACACATATCTCTGACGGAGACCACTACCTCCTGAGCCAGATTGACCAGCAGATTGTGTCAATGTCGGTGCGACTTAATTACAATATCACCCCTGACTTAACCATTCAATACTGGGGACAGCCCTTCCTTGCAGCAATGGATTACAGCAGGTACAAGGAGGTGACTGATCCCATGGCTGAAGAGCTGGAAGACCGTTACCATATGCTGACAGATAGCGAACTGACATACAACGAGGCGGAAAACCGCTACTATGTTGATGACAACAATGACGGTACCAGCGATTACAGTTTCGATAATCCGGATTACAATTACGACCAGTTTCTCTCGAACCTGGTTGCACGATGGGAATTCCGTCCTGGATCAACCCTCTATCTCGTATGGTCCCAGACTCGCAGCTACTATGACAGCACAGGCTCATTCTCACTTGAGGAAAACCTTGATCACCTTTATAGTGAAGAGAAGCCCTACAACGTCTTCCTGATAAAATTTACCTACAGGTTCGGACTCAGGTAAGAGTCTGAGTGTGCAGGTCCGAAAGAGTGGAGAACCAAGGTCTCCGCTCTTTTTTCATTTCATACCGTTTGCACTTTGATGTTTCTCCGGGTTAGTTTTTTGTATAAATTTGACATGCCTTTAACTACTAGTCTGTCATACTGCTGCCATGAAGAAAATCATCCTCATGCTTTTATCGTGTACCTCTCTGATCATAAGTGGCCAGGATTATGAAAAGCGAATTTACAATGCCACCCGCATACCTGTCGCTCCGGTCATCAACGGGGAGCTTGACGATGAAGCCTGGCAGCAGGGTGAATGGGGCGGTGATTTCCTGCAGTACGAGCCGCTGGAAGGAGCTCCGGCGAAACAGAAGACGGAGTTCAAACTGCTTTATGATGATAACAATATCTATGTCGCCATAAAGGCCTGGGACACGGCCACAGACAGCATTGTGCAACGAATGACCCGCCGTGATAACACTGACGGCGACGAAGTGGCGATTGCAATCGATTCATACTTTGACCAGCGGACCGCATTCGGTTTCGGAGTAAGCGCCGCCGGCGTAAAGGGCGACCTTATCTATACGGATGACGGCATGAATGAAGATGAGTCATTCGACCCTATATGGTACGTCAAAACAGCTGTTCACGACTGGGGGTGGGCAGCGGAGATGCGCATACCACTTACACAGCTCCGTTTCTCCGCATCCGAAAACCAGGTCTGGGGACTGGAGGTGTTAAGGGTGCTTTACCGTCACAACGAGACAAGTTTCTGGCAGCCTATTGCACGCAATGCTTCGGGACTGGTTCACAACGCAGGGCTTCTTCACGGACTGAGCAACATAAAACCCCGGACACTGTTTGACCTCACCCCCTACGGAGTGGCCCGGGTCGAGACATACGAGGGAGAAAATGGCAATCCATGGTACGACGGATCCGATTTCAAGGTCAATGCAGGCCTGGATGCCAAGATAGGCGTGACCAACAACATGATCCTTAGCCTCTCCCTTAACCCCGATTTCGGGCAGGTGGAAGCTGACCCTTCAGAGGTTAACCTGACTGCCTTCGAGACATATTTAAGGGAAAAGAGACCATTCTTTGTCGAAGGGAAAAACATTACCTCCTATAATCTCGGCATAGGAGATGGCGATGAGGGAAATGACAACCTCTTCTATTCGAGGCGCATCGGGAAGAGGCCCACGCTGAACCATTCAGGCGATGAAGATGAATTCACATGGACCCCGTCGTTCACACCGATCCTCGGAGCAGCCAAGCTGACAGGCAAATCGGCGGGCGGACTCTCCGTCGGTGTCATTGAAGCCGTAACATCACAGGTGAAAACCAGGATATACAATGATATCACTGACGAGACCTCATACCTGGCTGCTGAACCTCTGACAAATTTCGCAGTGGGAAGAGTACAGAAAGACATTAACGGCGGGAATACGATCATAGGCGGAATGGTGACCAGCACCATAAGGGCGCTTGATGAGACAACAGAAGACTACTTCCACAAATCAGCCACAACCGGCGGAATTGATTTCACGCAGTATTTCGGTGACATGAACTACATCCTCCAGCTCCGTACTGCCTTCAGCGGTGTGACGGGAACAGAAGATGCCATTGCACGTACGCAGCGTTCAATAATACATAACTTCCGGAGGCCTGATGCCGATTATACCGAATATGATCCGACCCGCACCTCGCTGAGCGGCTTCGGCGGCAATATGATGGCCGGAAAGATCGGCGGCAACTGGCAGCTCCTCTATCTCTCGGCATGGAAGTCGCCCGGCTTTGAGCTGAACGATATCGGCTACATGCAGGTAGCAGACCAGTATCTTGGAGTGGGTGTCATAAACTACAACATCTACAAACCCTTCAGCATCTTCAACAGCATGTCTTTCGGAACCAACCTGATACACATGATGGACTTCGGGGGAAATACAAATGTGGTTGGCTTCTCCGGATCATGGTCAGCTCAGTACAAAAACCTCTGGGGATCATATCTCAGCAGTCAGCTGAACAGTCCCGAAACAGACAACCTGCTTCTCAGGGGCGGACCGTCCATGAAGATGCCGGGACAATTCTACATCGGAGGTGGTATTTATTCCAATTCCCGAAAAAGACTCAGCAGCGAGTTCGACATAAGGTATTTCAGGACTTTCCAGGATGTGCGTACAAGCTACAATCTAAGCTTTGAGCTCGAGTACAGGCCCCTGGATAACCTTACCCTCAGCGCTGAACCTGAATGGAGCCTGACAAGGAATGAGATGCAGTATGTGACAACGGTATCTGCCACCAGCGGGGTATATACACCAAGATACATCTTTGGAACAATTGACCAGAAGATACTCAGCATCTCACTCAGGGTGGATTACAACATCACTCCCGACCTGACGATTCAGTACTGGGGGCAACCCTTCTTCGGTTCAGGTGATTACAGCAATTTCAGGAATATCACTGACCCTCATGCCGATGAATTTGAAGACAGGTACATTGATTATCAGCCCGGCTGGCTGAGCTATACCGTAAAGGATAAAACCTATTTTGTGGATGAGAACCTTGACTCCTGGACTGATTATTCCTTTGAAAATCCCAACTTCACTGTAAGCGAGTTCCTGCATAACCTCGTGCTTCGCTGGGAGTTCCTTCCCGGATCAACCGCCTACCTGGTATGGTCGCAGACAAGGGAATACTATACCGGCAGCGGTACTTTTGATGTCAGTTCCCAGGCAGATGACCTGTTTTCAGAGACTGTTCCGCACAATGTATTCATGGTCAAGTTTTCCTACAGATTCGGACTGAGATGAAAAAGAGTTGCGAATGGCCTTCAGGTGATCCCCTGATGATCAGTTATCATGACAACGAATGGGGAATGCCTGTCCATGATGATATCAGATGGTTCGAGCATATTGTTCTTGATGGTGCACAGGCCGGACTGAGCTGGAAAACAATCCTTCACCGGAGGGAAGGGTATCGAAGGGCCTTTGATGGCTTTGACCCGTTAAAAGTTGCCCAATATGATGAGAAGAGATACAACGAACTTCTCAAGGATGAACGAATCATCCGCAACAGGCTGAAGATCAGATCAGCAATCAGCAATGCCAGAGCGTTTCTCCGAATTCAGGAGGAATTCGGAAGCTTTGACAACTATATCTGGGGGTTCTCCGGGGGTAAGCCTATAGTGAATCACTGGAAGAGCCTGGGTGAGTTACCCGCAAGCACCCCTCTCTCCGACACAATAAGCAAAGATCTGAAAAAAAGAGGCTTTACATTTGTGGGAACAACAATATGCTACGCTTTCATGCAGGCTGCCGGAATAGTCAATGATCACCTGGCTGACTGCTTCCGGCACCCTGACAACCTTGGTGCTGTGTGATCCGGCGCCGGAAGTCCCGGTGCCGGAAGCGTCATTGAAATACAGGTCAGCCGTCAGTAATCATTTTATTTTGAATACCACGGGTATCGAAAAATAGACCGGTACCGGCCTGCCATCCTGCTTGCCGGGTTTCCATCGCGGCATTCCCGAGATGACCTTTATTGCCTCGTTATCGAGCAACGGATCAACTCCCCTGATCAAAACTACATCCTTTATGTCGCCGGAGGGGCCCACTACAAATCTTAGGATGACAGTTCCCTGAATCCGGTTCAGCAATGCATCTTCAGGGTATCTTATCTGCTCACTGACGTACTGCATCAGTGCCGACTCACCACCCGGGAATGAGGGCATCTCCTGGACGATTACCTGAGGCTTCTCCTCGGCCGGAATAATCTGATCCGGATCTTCCCGGATCTCCATCACAATCTCAGTCGCCTGCCCGTCACGGACCTCCATGCTCAGGTCATCAGCAGTCATCACGGAGCCGGAGAGAGCCTGATTATCATCAACTATCACCGGCGGCACGAACTGTACTTTTTTCATCATTTCAACCGGCGGGGCAGGAGGCTCGGGTGCCTCAGGCGGTACCGGAGGATTTGCCAGATTTGGGTCAACGGTGGCAGTAATGGTAAATAATTGCCCCGGCTGATTTTCAACATGATCAGAAGTAAAAAAGGGCACCAGAACCACTGATACGCTGAACATCAGTCCTGCCACGATGGAGATGCTCATGGTTGAGCCATAGCGTCTCCGGAGGTCATAAGCCCCATACTCCTTGTTTCGGTCCCGGAAGATGATTTCATCAAACCCGGGAACCTCTTTTTCATTCCTCTTCATAATGATCAGTTTAGATTATTACTGTTAATGAAGAGGCGCCTCTTTCTTTATATTCCTCAAATACTATACCACAAATGTTAATATTTGTTAATTTTTATGTTAGAAAGAAAAAGCGGGTGGTAAAAGTGGCTGAAAAGGTGCTGCGGCAGGCAGGTCTAGATGAAATTCCTGTCGAGGAACCTCTGGAAATTCTCCCTGTACTGGTCGGTGACAGGAATGCGAACCTCACCGTAGACAATGCGGTTGCGCTCTATGACCCTGACCGTTTCCAGGTTTACTATGTACGACCTGTGCACCCGCATGAACCTGTCTTCAGGGAGCCGGGCCTCAAGCGCCTTCAGTGTGGAGAGCGAGAGTACCGGCTTCTTCTCTCCGTTGAGGAAGATCTTGACATAATCCTTCAGTCCCTCAATGTAATGTATCTCTGAGAAATTAATGCGCCGGATCTTGTAGTCTGACTTGATGAAGAGGAAATCATTCCTCACCTCCAGCTCAGGCAACTCCTTTCGCTCAAGCTCAATAAGCTTTTCCGCTTTCTGTACCGCCTTCAGGAACTCGGCATAGCTGAAGGGCTTCAGCAGGTAATCAACGGCGTCAAGCCTGAAGCCCTCAAGGGCATACTTCTCATAGGCTGTTGTGAAGATGACTTTCGGTCCGCCGCTGATGACCCTTGCCAGCTCTGTGCCCGTCAGGTCCGGCATCTGCACGTCGAGCAGCACCAGGTCAACATCCGATGACCCTATGAATGCCACAGCCTCCACGGGGTTATCGAAGGCTCCCGCCAGCTCAAGAAAGGGAGTCTTTTCAACGTATCCCCTCACCAGCTGCAGTGCCAGCGGTTCATCATCTATGGCAACGACCCTGATCATAAGTCCTGAGGAGTTATGTTTTTATCGCCAGCTTAATGCTGAACACCGAATCCTGCTCCCCGATCAACAGCTCATGCCTGTCGGGGTAAAGCAACGCGAGCCTCTTCCTGACATTTTCAAGGCCGATGCCCGAAGCAACCCTGGGGGCGCTGCCATTCGCCCCGGAGATGCTGTTTCTCACCGTGAATGTGATATGATCAGCTTCTGACCTGAGAGATATCTCAATGAAGGATTTTCCCTGGTAGCTCACACCGTGCTTGAAGGCGTTTTCAATGAAAGGGATGAAAAGCAGCGGAGGAAGGTCATGATCTTCATACTCCGAAGGCCAGTCGACAGAAAGTCTTACCCTGTCGCTCATCCTGAGCTTCATGAGGTCGATATAACCATTCATAAACTCAATCTCATGGCTGAGCCTGGTGTTTCCCTGCTCTGACTCATATAGCATGTAGCGCATCATCTTTGAGAGACTGAGAACCGCCTCCTGTGCGTCTTTCTGGTTAATCTCGATAAGCGAATAGATATTGTTCAGCGTGTTGAAGAAGAAGTGCGGGCTGACCTGGTTCTTGAGGAGCGCCAGCTCCGAGTTCAGTTTTTCACGTTCAAGCTCCTTGATCTCCTCCTCTTTCCTCAGGGCGCTCTCAGCATACCTTAATCCGACGGCAAACCCGGAGACAAGAAATGAGGTGATGAAGAAGTTGTAGAGTGCCATTCCTTCGCCCCTGCGCTTACCACGGTCATCTCCGTGCGGGTTCTTTTGTTCTTCCACCTTCATCCGCTCAACGACCTCCGGCGGCGGGGCAAAGAGCCTTTCATAAAACCTTCCTGAAACCAGCCCCAGAATCACTATCAGCGATGCTGCAAGTATTGTAAAACTGAACCATTTGCCTTTTTCGGCCAGCCGAGGAACCAGCCAGAGGTAATTGACATAGAACAGGATAAAGAAGATAAAAGTGTTGAACAGGATAATAGTGGTGGTACGGTTATCCTTGAAAAGTCCTCCTGCTATCAGGAACTGCGGGAGGATGAAAAGGATGATCCATCCTGTTGCGTGCAGAAGGAGAGGCAATCTCTTCCTGTTCCTTATCACTCCTTTAATCTTCATACTATCTTCAAAGCTAATTAATCTCCTTCAATTATCACTCATATCTGAGTGCGTCAATCGGGTCAAGCTCAGCTGCCCTTCTCGCCGGGTACCATCCAAAGAAAATACCGATAACGGTGCACACGACAAATGAGAGTATGGCCGAGCTCCACATCACGCTTATTGGCCATGAGGTAAGTGCCTCAACGAGTTGTGAGGCACCAAAGCCCAGCAGGATGCCGACTATACCGCCGAAGACACTGAGCATTATTGATTCAATCAGGAACTGCAGGAGGATATCCATGCTCCTGCCGCCAAGCGACATCCTCAGCCCAATCTCCCTGGTACGCTCAGTGACCGATACATACATTATATTCATGATCCCGATGCCGCCCACCAGTAGTGAGATGCCTGCTATTGCACCCAGCAGGATGGTGAGTATATCCGTTACAGAAGTCATCGTTGTTGAAAGCTCCTCCTGGCTTCTGACCTGGAAATCATTATCCTCATTCTCACGAAGTTTGTGGCTGGCACGGAGTACTTCCTCCACCTGCGACTGTGCAAGTGCTGATTCTTCAGCGCTGCGGGCCGACATCTGTATCGACTGGATATGGGTCTGGGCAAGGATCCTTTTCTGGACGGTGGTATAAGGCGCAATAAGCACATCATCCTGGTCCTGCCCGAAGCTGTTCTGCCCCTTCTCTTCAAGCAGACCAATAATTTTAAACGGGATGTTCTTAAACCGGATTGTCTCACCGGTGGGGTCAATACCCTCGCCAAACAGTTCGTCAGCCACGGTGCGTCCTATCAGGCACACTTTGGCAGAGCCCCTCGCCTCACTGTCGGTTAAATTGCGTCCGCTGACGACCGTCCAGCTCTTTATTCCGAGATAGTCCTCATTGCCTCCGTAAATTGTGGTGGGCCAGTTTGAGTTGCCGTATACGGCCTGGCCGCTGCTTCTCACCTCGGGAGACACTGCAATCACGGCATCGCAACCCGTTTTGATGGCGCTGACATCATTCACTGTCAGCCTCTGTGAGCTGGTAGTGCCCTGCTGTATGCCTCCAGTCCTCATTGTTCCAGGCATTACAAAAAGCATGTTAGAGCCCATGCTGGCTATCTGATCCTGGATGCTTTTCTTTGATCCCTGCCCGATGGCAAGCATGGTGATGACTGACGCCACGCCGATGATTATTCCAAGCATGGTCAGAAATGAGCGCATCTTATTTCGCTTCAGCGCGTTCAGCGCTACCTTCAATAGATTTCCTATATTCATTTTAGTCTCTCTTTAATCTGCCTCAACCGGCAGGGCATTAAGCATCTCTGCGGCAACCAGCCTGTTTCTGATCTCTTCCTCCCTGACCACGTGCCCGTCGCGGAACATGACGCTCCGTGTCATGCAGCGGGCTATGTCAGGCTCATGTGTCACGAAGACTATGGTTTTGCCTTTACTGTTCAGTTGCTGGAACAGCGACATTATCTCGTAGGATGTACGAGTGTCAAGGTTACCCGTGGCCTCGTCGGCCAGGATCACCACAGGGTCATTCACCAGTGAGCGTGCTATGGCCACCCTCTGCTGCTGCCCGCCGGAGAGCTGGTTGGGCATATGGCCCATCCTGTCAGCCAGGCCTACTGCTTCCAGTGCGGCAATGGCTCTCTCCCTGCGCTCCCTGGCTTTTACGGTAGGGTTATACATGAGAGGCAGCTCCACATTCTCAAGAGCCGAGGTACGGGAGAGAAGGTTATATGACTGAAAAACGAAGCCTATCTTCAGGTTGCGGATAGCGGCCCTCTCGTTCTTTGACATCCCGGCTACATTCACACCATCAAGAAAATATGTTCCTTCCGACGGCCTGTCAAGGCAGCCTATTATGTTAAGCATGGTTGACTTGCCTGAGCCGCTGGCGCCCATTATCGCCACGAACTCGCCCTGGTTGATCCTCAGGTCAACCCCTCTCAGGGCATGCACCGTTACCTCACCAACGTAATAATCCTTTTTCAGGGAGGATATATCAATTATTGCCTTCATCGTCAGTTGCGTTTAGAGGTTGTTGTTCCGGATCCGGATGATGTGCTCTGCGTATTCCTTCTTCCCGGAGGCGAAGGCATGAATGGATTGGAAGCTACTTCCTTCTCTTTCTTCTCCTTGGCGGAGGCGATTGTCATCTTCGTGACAACCTCGCTACCCTCTTCCAGTCCTGATTTTACCTCAGCATTGTCACCGTCGTTTGATCCGAGCTCTACGCGTACCGGGTGAATTCCGTTCTCATCCTTCACCCAGACTCTTGTGGGAATTTTTGCTCCTGCCGGTGGGGTAAAGCCTTCCGGCATCCCTCCAACAGGATTACCCTGCATTCCCCTGCCGGCTCCTGTGCCTGCTGCTATGCCTGATCCGGTGGCTGCTCCTCCGCCTGATCCCGGAGCTCCCATGCTGCCTGCAGGCATCCCTGTGCCTCCTGGCATGCCTGCTCCAGACCTGCCGGTGCTGCCTGGCATACCCGGTTTATCCCCTCCGGAAACCGTCTCATTGCCCAGCCTGGCCAGATAATCAGCCTCAGGGGTGAACTTCAGAGCCTTGTACGGAATTGTGAGCACATCTTTTGTTTCTTCCACATAAATGACAATGTTGGCTGTCATCCCGGGCAGCAGCTTCAGGTCAGGATTGGGAGCATTGATGACAACCGTATAGGTAACCACGGTCGAAGTGGTGACCGGCGACAGCCTTATCTGCTCAACCGTGCCTCCGAATTTATCATCCGGGAAGGCATCGACATCAAACTCAACCCGCTGACCTTTCCTGATCATCCCGATATCCGATTCGTCTATATCAGCCTCAACCTGCATCTGTGTAAGATCCTGGGCTATAGTGAATATCTCGGGTGTGTTGAAGCTGGCTGCCACCGTCTGGCCTTCATCCACAGCCCTGTTCATCACCACGCCGTCAATGGGTGAATATAAGGTGGCGTAGCCCAGCTGAACAAGGGCCTTGTCATACTGTGCCTGCGTATTCTTAAAGGTGGCCTTTGACTTTTCATAGCCATACCTGGCCTGGTCATAATCAGCCTGCGCAATGAGGCTCTTTTCATAAAGAGCCTTGCTCCGCTCATAGTTTGAGGCCTGGTATTCCATCTCCGCCCTTGCATTTTCAAGCGTGGCAAGCGACTGCTGCACGCTTGACCGCAGTGCTGTCTTGTCAAGCTCTGCAAGTACCTGCCCTTTTTTCACCCTGGTATTGAAGTCGACATACAGCTTTTCAACGATACCCGAGACCTGCGTTCCCACGACCACCGAAGTGATGGCCTCTAGGGTGCCTGTAGCGGTTACGGTGTTGATTATCGAGCCCTTCACTGCCTTCGAGGTTTCGAAGGTGTATAACTTGCTTTTCTTGCAGCTGTGGACCGACAGCATCGTTACCGCTACAACTGCCAGCATTCCTGCACTGATGAAAATTCTCTTGCCTTTCATGGATATCTCTCTTTTATTGTTCTTTTTTTTAAAACGAAAGCTGTACTCCCCTGTAGAAGTCGATGATCTTGTAACTGTAGACAAGCTCGTATTTTGCCTGCAGCAGCCTGCTCTCGGCTATTGTCAGGTTTGTCTTCTGTATCAGGAAATCGACCGAGTTCATGGCTCCGAGCTTGAACTTCTCTTCAGCCACATTGAACGACTCCAGCGAAGCCTCATGCTGATTTACGGCTGCATCATAGCTGATGACGGCCGACTCTGCGTCAAGTACGGCCTGTTCAATCTCCTTGCGCAACTGGTTTTTTGTGTTAAGCTCATCAAGCTCGGCTGTGCTTATGCCATACCTGGCCCGCGCCACTGACGATTTGTTCTGGTTGTTCCGGAAGATGGGTATGGAGACTGATAATCCCACTGAAGGAGAGAACCCGCTTTTCAGCTGTGACCCCATCTCCGCCGCCTGGGTGAACCCAGTGCTCAGTCCGGCATTCATCGAGACGGATGGATAAAACCCACCCTTTGCCAGTTCAAGATCGACCCCGGCACTCTCGCGGTTTATTTCGGCATTTTTAATCATAGGCTTGACCTGTAATGCCTCCTCAAAAACAGCTGCAGCATCGGCGACCGGTATTGCTGATAAAATAGCATCCATATCCGGAGGGGCAATTTCAAACAGGTCATCCAGAGGATACTCCATCAGTTGCATCAGCGTCACCTTCGCCATTTTCAGATTATTGATCGCATTGGCGAGCGTAAGCTCCTCGGCGGCAAGCTGGGTCTTTACCTGCAGGTAGTCGCTGTTGGCGATAGCGCCGAGGTCGTATCGTTCCCTGGCCAGCCCCAGTTCCTCACGCGTTGCGTCGGCCTGGTTCATGCTGTTGGCAACCTGTTCCTCCGCATAAAGAACCTGCAGGTAAGCGTTCATGATGCTCAGGGAGACGTTCTCCCGCGTCTCCTCAGTGCTGTACTGTAGGCCCTGGTAGTTAAGTTCGGCCTGCCTGATCTCATTCCGAGCCTGAAAGCCGCTGAAAAGGGTCACGCCGCTGCTGAGTGAGGCGGCTGGTGCGTGACGACCCGTCAAGCGAGGTCTCCCCGTCAGTGTCAGTCACCTGCTGTCCATCCCAGGCTCTCCCCCAGTGATGCATTAAGCGAAGGCCAGCGGTTGTCCTTTGCCTGCTGAAGGCTTATCTCACCAACACTCACAGAGACATCGGCCTTCCTGACCTGAATGTTTTCATTCAGCGCGTAATCGATGCATTCTGTCAGCGTCCACTGCTTTTGCTGGGCACTGACTGTCAGAACAACCATCAGATAAACCGTCATGGCCGTAAATATTTTCCTGGTACTCATCTTTTCCATTTTGTGAAACATGATGAGACAAAACTATTACGGCAAACTACCGGGATAAAATTCTTTAGACGGCCTGAAGCATTTTACCGACAGACAGTGATTTTATACCGACTGGTACTATATGACAATGACGGGCATTATTTGACAATGACGGGCACTATATGGCAATACTATGGGCTTGGTCCCCGTACTCAGCACCGGCAGGTTATGGCCGCTGATAACGATCCGATAATTACGGACCTTAAAAATCAACCTTGATGGCTATGCCTCCGGGGAAGACACTTACTGACCATTCACTTTCAGGTTTTCCAGGTGGCAGTCCTGCTTCGGTCTGATATTCACGGAGGTACTTCTCATAGTCTTTTATTGCCCGGGTGGGCTGTGTCCAGATCTGGGCCTCCGTCACCGCGGTGTTAAGGGCAAAATTTGCAACCCCATCCCATACAGTTCGCCTGAATCCCAGCCATGTGATCAGGCCGCTGCTGAGGTTCACTGCGCCTGCTATCACATGCGTTTTCCATGACCTTCCCTCTTTCTCCCTGACAGCCAGAATCTTAAGCAACTCCAGTGTCTCTTCCGGCGACATTGGATAGTCACCTGACATAAATTGCTTTACGGAAGGATAACCTTCAAGTACATCCCTGGGACCCAGGGGTGTGATTAACTGCCCCAGCGCTCCCAGGAATGTTGTTGCGGCACCAAGAACCATATCCTGACGGGTGATCAGATTATCGGTTGTGGCAGCCACTACTGCCTGTCCTGCGGTGGCGGCACTGTATCCGCCAAGCCATCCGTACCACCATATCTGTGCATTCTGTTTGTCCTTCAGGGCCATCAGTTGAATATCCTGAATTCCGTTGTCCGTTACCGAGTCACGCACAACCTCCTCTCCTTTCAGAGAGATAACCTGTAAAAGAAAAATGGCAGAAAAAAAGATGGTTAATGATGCCGGAGCGGAGTGTCTTCCGTTCATGGTTTTTCCTTTATATCAGACCCGCTTAAGAGAACAGATTCCCTCAGCCTGTAAGAAAAAATAAAACTGAGAAGCATCAGGATGATCATGACAAATAACGGGATGGTCATCGATCCTGTCACGGGAGATTTGAAGCTGTCCATTCCGAAAATGAAAGCTATCCCTGAGATCTGTCCCATGAGCAGGAGAAATCCGTTTGACGTGCCCTCGGAGACGGGAAAGGTTACTTCGGCACCGTACTGGAATCCGATCGGACCTGAACTGAGGAGGAAAAATCCAAATGCTGCTGCCGAAAAAAGAAGCAATACGTAGTTTGTAGCATATGTTACTCCTGCAAGACCTGCCGTTGCACCTGCAAGGGCAATAATTATGAAAGGTATCCTTTTCCTGTAGCGGTCTGACAGCAAAGGCATGACAACAGCTCCGGCTATTCCCGCAATGATCATAAGGCCTCCGGTGATGCCTGCCTGCTCGGCAGTAAAGCCCCTGGGACTAAGGATATTCTCAATCCACGTGGTAACCGAATTGAACACCCCCAGCCCTATGAAGAAAATTAACATAAGCCACAGAAAATCCCTGTTCCTGAAAAGAAGCATCATCCCGTCAACAGCCAGAGCCCTTTCCTCCTGTTCGGGCAGACAGGGCGCCGTGAGTGGCCGTTCCCTTGCGAATATGAAAAAGATAAATCCTATCACCAGGGAAGAAATCCCGTATATGTAAAGCATCCCGTTTATCCCGTGACCGTTTACCAGGAATGGTGTCAGGCTGATTCCTGCCAGGATGCCGAAATACATTGCCAGGGTACCCAGTCCTGATGCCGTTGCTCTCTCTTTTATGGGAAACCATCTTGCCGCAACCTTGGTGATGGAATTCAGAAGAAACGGCTGACCTGCGGCAATCCCGACCTGTGCCATCAAAAGCAAATTGTAATTATCCGATGCAAGCCCCCGCATCATACCGAAAATTCCGGTAAGCATCACACCGGTCCCCACACCAATGCGGATTCCGTATGTATCGATGATCCATGACGCAGGAACAGAGACAACCAGGTAAACGATCATGAAAGCCATCGAAAGTATTCCGATCTTAAGGTCGGAAACACCATAAAATCCTGCTGCATCAATTGTTATGGGTGCAAAAGTGATCCACATTATCTGATTGATGATTATGGCCAGCATGTACACGCTCAGCATGACCCAGCGGTAGCCGTAAACCCTGAATTCTGATTCCTGCATATTGATTGCTTACTTTAATGGTCCCGGTAAATAGTTCTCCCCCGTGATAAATGAAACAGGTCAGTAAAAGTAACTTTTCATCAATTCCAAAAATGATTTCATGGCAAATATTTGCCTGATTCTAACAATCAGTTCATATTGTTGTTACTTTGTTCAGGAAATCAATATTGAAAGTTATGCGACAGGGATTGAAAGTCATAATCACCGGGGCAACCGGGATGGTCGGGGAAGGTGTTCTGCTTGTCTGCCTTGAGAACCCCGCCATCAGCAACGTGCTGATCATCAACAGAAGGTCGCTTGGCATCACACACCCTAAACTGAAGGAGATCATCCATGAGGATTTTCATGATCTCTCCCCGGTAGCAGAGCAGCTGGCAGGTTATGACGCATGTTTCTTTTGTCTCGGTGTTTCTTCCGTGGGGATGAAGATGGATAAGTACCGCAGGGTCACCTACGACCTTACCATGCACTTCGGCGAGACAGTAAGCAGGCTTAACCGGGATATGGTTTTCATCTACGTTGCGGGTGCAGGTACCGACGGGACGGAAAAGGGCAAGATTGAATGGGCCCGGATTAAGGGGAAAACCGAAAACGACCTGAGGAAACTGCCGTTCAAAAGAGTCTACGGCTACCGGCCGGGATTCATCAAACCGGTGAAGGGACAGAAGAAGGCACACTCCTTCTACAACTATATCAACTGGTTCCTCCCGATAGGCAAAAAAATGAGTCCTGACTATTTCAACACGATGGAGGAGCTTGCCCTGTCAATGATATATCTTGTCGGGAATGAATATCCCAAAGAGACCATCTACGGAAAAGATATCGCCCTCCTGGCAGCACGTTATCAGCATTAGGAATCGCCCTCCTGGCAGCACGTTATCAGCATTAGGAATCTCCCTCCCTTCTTAACATGACATTAACCATTTACCCGCAAGTGGTTTAAGAAGTTATTTTATAACTTGTGACGTCAATTAAAATCAAAAAATGAAACCTATTGCGAGAAGAACATTTATCCGGGGCACTGCCCTGGCAGGAGGAGCTTTGTTATTCCTTCCCGGAATCCATGGATGCGGATTCACGGATGGCAAACCGTCCGGAAATTACTTCCTTGGAGAGTTCGGGATTGATGAGGCACTCTGCAGCAAACTGCTGGCAAAGGCACTTTCACGAGGGGGTGATTTTGCTGATCTCTATTTTGAATACACCGTCTCAAACTATCTTGGTCTTGAGGACGGGAAGGTGAACCAGTCTTACGGTGACATATCACTCGGTGTCGGAATCCGGACCGTCATGGGAGACCAGATCGGATACGGGTACACCCAGGAGCTTACCGAAGAGTCAATGATGTCAGCTGCAACCACGGCAGCATCGCTGTGCGATATGACTGCAACCGTGGTCAATTCATCTTTCAGCAGGCTCCAGCCGGGTAATTACTACCCCGTGCCTGATGGCTTTGACGGAATACCTGCCGCCATGAAGCTTCCGATGCTGCAACAGATGAATGAGAAGTGCTTTTCGCAATCTCCGGAGATTGTAAAAGTGAACGCCGGGTTCCAGAGCAGCACAAAACGTATACTCATTGTTTCAAGTGACGGAATCATGGCTGAGGATTTAATCCCCGGCGGATTCCTCTATTCGTCAGTTGTTGCCGAAAGAAACGGAAGGCGTGAGCAGTCGTTCCATAATCTGGGCGGGCGTCGTGACATCTCATTCTATACAGGGGATGTCATTGATGAGATAGCCTCAAAGTCTGTCGGCGATGCCCTTAAGCTGTTTGATGCTATACAGCCTCCCGCAGGAGAGATGCCCGTTGTGCTTGGGCCAGGTATAACCGGTATCCTGTTGCATGAGGCCATCGGCCATGGCATGGAGGCCGACTTCAACCGCAAGAAGACCTCGACCTACAGTACCATGATTGGAAAGAAGGTGGCAGAACCATTCGTCACAATCATCGATGACGGAACCAACATGAACCTTGCCGGCAGCCTGAATGTGGACGATGAAGGCACTCCCGGGAAAAAGACCGTGCTTGTGGAAAACGGGATACTCACCAGCTACATTCATGACAGGATCTCAGCAAAACACTACGGGGTTGAACCTACCGGCAACGGAAGAAGGCAGGACTTCATGAACTACCCCATGCCGCGCATGCGCAATACCTATATGCTGGGAGGTGACGCCTCCGTCGAGGATGTGATCAGGGCCGCCGGCAACGGTATTTATGTGGAGAATGTAAGCAACGGGCAGGTTAAGATAGGTGAAGGAGACTTTGCATTCTACGTGTCACAGGGCAGGCTGATTCAAAATGGCAAGCTTACCGCCCCCATCAAGGACGTAAATATCATGGGCAACGGCCCGAAGATGCTTGCCAATATCACCATGGCCGCAAATAATCTTGAGATGAGCAGAGGCGGTGCCGGGCAGTGCGGCAAGAACGGACAGGGAGTGCCTGTATCATTCGGGTTGCCTACATGCCTTGTTAAATCGCTGACAGTAGGCGGCACAGAACAGAAAGGAGGCAGGTCATGACCAAGACAGCAGGAAAACAGATGAGCTTCCCCGAACTGGCCGACTGGGTAGTCAGCCGTACACTGAAGGCCGGGGCTGATGACTGCAAGGTAAGTCTCTCAAGGAGGCGTGCCGTGGAGATTAATTACCGCGACCGCAAACCGGAGGTGATCAAGGAGGCCACTACACAGGGACTATATCTTGAGGTATTCGCCAATAACCGTTATGCGGCACAGTCAACACCTGACTTCCGCACAAAGACACTGGAAGCCTTTATTACAGACCTGGTCAGCAATGCTGCCATCATGGAAGAGGATCCGTTCCGTACCCTTCCTGAACCGAAATACTATGAAGGAAGATCACAGGCTGATCTGCAACTGGTTGATCCTGATTACGGCAGCCTGACACCTGAGGAGAGACACTCAATGACAAAGGCAGTGGAAAATGCCTGCCTCGCAAGCGGAGGCGACAAAGTTATTTCTGTGGAGGCAGGCGAATATGATGAGTCCTATGAGGAGTATGTGAAGACAAGCAACGGCCTTGAAGGTTCGTCACGCGGGACATTCTGCAACGTGGGAGCGTCAATGACAGCACAGGATGAAGGCGACCGCCGTCCTGCAGGCTATAACTACGTCGGTTGCAGGTATAAAAGCGATCTCCCTCCGATGGATGAGGTGGGCGCTGAAGCAGCAAGAAGAACCCTGGACCTTATGGGCGGTAAAAAGATTGCCACCACCAAGATCCCCGTGATCCTTGAGAACCGTGGAGCTGGCCGGGTGCTGAACGGGTTGGTCGGCCCCATGTCTGCCGGCAATATACAGCAGAAGAGATCGTTCCTCACGGATAAGAAAGGCAAGCCGATAGGAAGCAGGTTCCTTACCGTTACTGATGATCCGTTCATCCCCAGGGGGCTGGGCTCAAGACTTTATGACGGTGATGGTTTCCCGGCCCTGAGAAGAACCCTGGTCAGTGAAGGGGTACTGAATGAGTTCCTTGTCGACTGGTACTACAGCCGTAAACTTGGATGGGAACCAACCTCGGGGTCATTGTCCAACGTTATCATTCCGCCTGGGACAAGAAGCGTCGGAGAGATAATCAGGGACCTCAACCGATGTATTGTAGTTACCGATTATATAGGAGGTAACTCCAATTCCACAACGGGTGACTTCTCAGTGGGGATTATAGGTAAACTGTATGAGAGGGGAGAGTTCGTCCGTAATGTTGCGGAAATGAACATCGCCGACAACCATATGAATTTCTGGAACAGGCTTGTGGAGGTGGCAAATGATCCGTGGATCTACAGCCAATCGAGATTCCCGAGCCTTGTGATTGACGATGTTGTGGTGGCTGGTATCTGAAAGCCATTGCCATCAGGTGATGATACAGAGAAGAGGGAGGAGACTCCGGTCGTGAGTCCTCCTTCTTCTTCTTTACATGAGGGAGTCAAAGTAATGCCTCAGTGTGACGGAGGAATATGTAATTTTAATCAGTAACTCTATGTACTACATTCTTTTTTACAAAACGGTTGAGAACTATGTTGAGCTCCGTGCTCCTTTCCGCCCGAATCATCTCGGGCTGGTCGAAGAGTTCCACTCTGACGGACGGCTGGTGATGGCCGGTGCACTGGCTGATCCGGCCGATGGTGCAGTGCTGGTCTTCAGAGGTGATACCCCTCAGGCCGCTCATGACTTTGTCAGCCGTGATCCCTATGTGAAAAACGGCCTCATAACCGAATGGTCTGTCAGGCCGTGGAACGTTGTGACAGGATAGGCTACCTTAAAAGGTCTCGGAGGCTGCCAGGTAGAATCCGAATGATTTCTGTCCGAACCCGACATCAACGGCCAGGTTGGTGCGCGAGTGCTTGTCTACCATAATACGCAGACCCGCTCCGTAACCCGGTTTAATTGATTCAAACAGGTTAAGGTCCAGTGTCGTGTTGTCGGCGGTGGTGGCATTCATGAACAAAACACCTCCCAGGATCCCTCCGCATTTTGATATGGGGAAGCGGTATTCTGCCTCGCCGTACACCATGTTTGCTCCCCTGAACCGGCCCTGGGTATACCCTCTCGCCGCCCTTCCACGCTGGTCATAGGCAGTTGCGGGGAGTATCATATATGGAAACTGACCTTCGCGGGTAAAGTTACCCATAAGCCAGAATGCCAGGAGGTGACTGGGATTTCGTTCCGACAAGCCGTGAAAACTTCTCCACTCCAGCTGAAAAAAGTTGCCTCCCACCTTGTTTCCCAGAAACTCAAATGCCCCCCGCCAGCTGGCCATCGCATATATACCCTTGTATGCGTTGAGCATGTTATCGCGGCTGTCATACAAAACATTGATATTCACCGCAGATGAGTAGTATTTCGTTGTGCTGAAGCCATAATTGGTACTGTAAAGGTAATGGCTTGTAAGCATTGTATCACCCGGCACCAGGCTGAGCTTCTGATCATCAATTTTGGAATAACTGTCATAGAAGAATCCGACCCCTGCGTACAGGCCTTCAGTAATTCTGAAGGAGACCGACTGGTGGAACCTGGCAAAATTAAACTTCATTGGCTGAGCCAGCGAGTCATCTGTTGTCTCAGTACCCCACAGGCCGTACTGATAGTCAATTATTCCTCCCTCCGGTGCTGTTGTGCCTAAACCGTATGTCGACTGTGAATAGATCAGGTAGCGCCAGTCTCCGGTTAAAAAGATGCCGTTGTTTTTCGTGTAGATGCTGTTCTTCAGCATGAAGATCATCTGGTTCTTTGTAGTGTACTGGGCTGAACCGCTGAAATTGGAATAGAGAGTGCTTCCGGGCATCTTAAAAGCATACTGTCCGCCGATACCCAGGATAAAACCTGTGGCAGGGTTAGAACCAATAACCGGAACGATCAGCAAAGAGCCTGCTGCATCTGACTTTACTTTGGGAGGTTTGTGCCGCGCCGCCCTGATCACATCAGGCAAATCTTTTTGCGGACAGTCAGAGCCGGGACTAACAGTGATGGAATCCTGCCCGAGGGCCGGGGCATGGATTGCAAAGGCCAGCGCAAGCATGGCAATCAGCCACCTGAACTTATTTACAGCAGAATTTAACATATTGATTGTTCTTTAAATGTGTCTTTCAGCAACGCAAAAGTAGTACAAACAAGTCCACCTGATAAGCTCCCGGCAATAAAAATCAAAAACGCTCCGGATCTGATCAGAAGGGGTATCCGATGGCCAGGTTCAGGACCCCGTTTTTCCATATTTCGCTTTTATCGCGTAGCCAGTTTGACCCGTCAGTTTCATATGGTCTGCGTATCGGGAAACCAACATCAGTACGGAGTATAAAGAAATTAAAGTCAAACCTCAGCCCGAAGCCTGTCCCGACTGCAAGCTGGTCAATGAATTTATTGAATTGAAACTGGGCATCGGGTCTTGCCTCGTCAGGATTTAACATCCATACGTTCCCGGCATCGATGAAGAGGGCCCCGTGAATTACCTTTGACATCCTGAACCTGAATTCAAGGTTACCCTCCAGTTTTATGTCACCTGTCTGGTCAATGATAAGTGAATCCGGGTCAATGTCTTCAGAGGGCGCCACTGCCCCGGGGCCAAGTGACCGTGCCACAAAAGCCCTTATGCTGTTTGACCCGCCGCTGTAAAACTGCTCCACATAAGGCATTACAACAGAGTTGGAATACGATATCCCGGCTCCTGCATAGAGGCGCGAGACGATGCTCATATTCCCTATATTCCTGTAATAACGCCCATCAGTCGATAATTTAATGAACTGGGAATAGACATTGCCGAGAACACTGTATGGCCTTTCAGATTCTTCCTTAATGGGTCTCATTATCAGATCGAGCAGGTTGCCCGAAGAACCTACGCCGGCAGAAAAATAAAATCCGTGCGGCTGTTTGGCAAGACTGTTGTCATAGGTAAAATCATACTTCATTCCCAGGATGAACTGTTCTTCAAAACTCTTTCTTATAAAAGGATTATCGGCCATTAAGGAGTCAAATTCCGGAGTAGTCTCCAGGAGGTTGATAGAGTTAATGAATACCGGGAAATATTTGTGTGTTATTTTATCGGACTGCTTCCACTGATATCCAAATCCCATATTCACAGATGCCATCCTGTAGTATTGGATTTTATTCAGGATTGCAAAACCTACTGTAACCGAAGTCTGCGGCAGGTTAAAACGCTCGGGATGAATGAAAAAGGAAGGAGCTATCAGCCTGGGAAAGGTAATTGACGTGGATATGCCCAAATTGTACGAAACTGTACCGAGTGTACTGGTTGTTTTGTTGGACCACTGCCATTCCACGCCACCGTCAAGTTTAAGCTGCAACCTGTTGGCTCCTCCGGCCAGGTTACCCTGAGCCAGTGTCGCAACAAATCCCGGTCCCGAAAAACCGGTTGATTTGGTTACCACGTTGGCTTCAAGGTCGAGGCTGATGTCCTTCATGGGTGCAAGTTCAATCAGCATGTCCAGCTTATTTACAAGGCTGTCAGGGTCAGGGATATAGCGTACATTGATAAATTTGAATATCCCGTAGCTGTTCAGATGAGCCATTGTCTGAAGATGCCTTGTAGTTGAGTAGCTGTCTCCTTCACGGAAGTATACAGATCGGGAAAAGACCCCGGGTTTAAACTTCATGCCCTGCGAAATAATATTGATCCCGTCGTAGTTTATTGTGTCTGCTACCTGTGGCAGATCATTCGCACCCGTCTCACCGGTTACCTTTACCGCTATATCATCAATAAAATAGCTCATGGAAGCATTGTAGGGCAGCTCTTCGCTTTTACTGATCCTGAGATAAATCCTGTAAGGTGTCTTAAGGGTGTCTGCCGTATATTTTACATGCGCCTGGTTAAAATAAAAATAACCCGATTCCTGCAGCCGGTCGGTTATCTTCCTGGTCTCCGCCTTGACGGTTTCCAGATCAAATATTTCATCAGGTCTGAGTGACAGGTCGGGCTCGAAACTGCTGATTATGCTGTCGACTGCATCCCGGGAGGGCGCAAAAGAGATTTCGTTATACCGGAACGGCTGGCCTGGTTTGACGTAATAAGTTATTTTGGCTTTTTGTGAATTCTGTTTACTTGTGTCAATAGCCGACCATACTGCTGAATGAAAGTAGCCGCTGCCGAATAGTTCAGATTCCAGTTTCCTGCTGCGTGCCTCAGGATTAACCATTGACACCAGCACCGGTTCCTTCGCAAAAGTCCGGTATAACAATCCGGGTGTTTTGTTCTCCTTCGGTTTAAGGTGATTGTAAAACCACAGCCCGAATGGTGGAAGAACCCTTTTGCCTCCGATTGAATTATTAGGCTTAAAGGCAGTAACCGACCCGGTGATCTGTTTGACACGGGAGTCCTTGAACTGTGCGGAATCACTGATGAAGACAGCATCACTGCCCGTATACAATAACTGATCCGCCGCCAGAAACTTCGTATTGGAGCATCCGGCTGTCGCCACGCAGGCTGCTGTGATCAGGATTATATGTATATGCCGTTTTATCATTAATCTATTTTATGCACTTTAGTCCTCAGTCTTCAGTCCTCAGTCCTCAGTCATTCAACATTTTACGACTGTCTACTGGTGACTGCCGACTGCCGACTGATTATTTCCCTGCCTTCCGCTTCCTCCTCCATATATCGCTTATCTTATCATAGCTCTTCCTGTAGATAAATCCAAGCCCTGACTTGGTAACTTCTCCTTCAAGCAGGTCCTCGTAGTCCTGCTGCCGGTAGACCTTAACGAATTTTGTCCGGTTTGTGTCGAGGGCATATTCAAAAATGAAATTTTCTATCAGGTTGCTGGTTTGCGTACTGCCCGGACTGTTGTCATTCATGCGACCCGAAACCATAACTGAACCGCGATCCTTGAACATAGTCTTCTTTACTTCATAGCTGAAACTGGTAACCGCCTGTTCTCCAGTTTCAGTGGCCTGCGTGTAGGAGTCAATACCCAGAGAAAAGTCCACATTCCTGAATACCGATTTGGTTATCGTATTGAGTTGTGATTCCCAGAACTGGTTTATCTGCTGGGTCAGATAATCGGTACTGCTTGTCTGGCCCGGAAGCTCTATCCTTTCAAAAATAAGCAGGTTAATTGCCTGTTTCATCCGCTCATCTGCTGAAAATGAATTGAAAACACTCGTTATATATTGATCCTGGGAACTGACATCAAAAGTTATCTCAAGCTGTGACAGCCTGTTGGCCATTTTCATATTGACCAGGAAATCAACCTCCCTCGTCTGCCCGTCGACGGGGTTGTTGTACGACCCCCTTACCTTACTGATCGTAGCCACGTTAAACTCCGGGTTATCAACCTGCCCGTCCCACCTGAGGTAACTGCCCGGCGTAATTGTAAAATCCTTTCTTGGCCACCCTGGTATCTTCAGCTCGGCACTGCCCTGATTTATCTCGTAGGTCCCGCTCAGACTGATGTCCCTGTTTGGCATCAGGCCATAAGTCAGAAATCCTCCGCCGGTAATCTGCGCACTGATATCAAAACCGCGTGATATTTTGAAATTGAAAAGACTGTTGGGATTGATCTCTATAGCAGCTTCAATGTCAGGTGTTCTTGTAAACGACCTGGACGGAGATATTTCAGCCTCACCTTCAGGATCTGCTGAGAGGCTGGCAAAGGTTATTGTCTTTTCAGTCTCGGAAACAGAAAGGTTTTCAGTGTACATGTAATTGACCACCGTTCCCTCTGCAAGAACCAGGCTGCCTGCAATTGAAGGACTCTGTACCTGACCAGTGATGGTCAGTTTCGTGTCGACAAAGACGGAACCGTTGAACCCGGGATTATCCTTCTCAGTAGTGTTCAGCACCTGCAGGCGGTCTGAAATCACCTGGAGGTCAACTGTTGTATTTTCAGGGTCTTCAAGATTTATCGATCCATTCAGTGTGAGCTGCTTTTTCAGGGAATCCAGTACTTTAAACTGACCGAATACTATTCTGTTGTTTTCAAGCCTGATAACATCATCAGGCAGATAGAACCTGGAATTCAGTGGTATTATCTTCATCTCTGCACCGGAGATCTTAATCTCCCCGTCGAAGCGTGGTTTTTTTGCTGTTGATGAGAGTCTCAGTTCACCGCTCACTTCACCGGTCAGTCCGCTTATGAATTTGCTGACCAGCGATTCAAAAGTATTAAGGGGGATTCCGGAGAATTCGGTCTGCAAGGTTTTTTTCTCATCCTGCATTTCGGACCTGAAAACAAGGTTAAGGCTGGAAGTGTCATTCAATACGGCGTTGAGATCACCCCTGACGGTACCGAGAGTATCAGCCAGATAACTGGCAGTGATCCTGAAATCGCCGATGGGACTTTCATAGGTCTTTGTTTGCCTGATGTCCATCTTTACACCCAGGTCATTCTTGTTCCTGCCGCTGTAGTCAATCTTGCCGGTCAGTTCACCGTCATACCCGTAGGTGTTCATACCCGGAACGGCGAGCATGTTTATCCATACATTCCGGACTTCGACAAAGAGCTTTTCCATCTCACTTCCGTAAATGTCAATGGTACTCTCGTCATTCTTCCAGTGCAGGTCTGCCAGGAAGTTTTTGTTCGACGGGTCGAGCACAAGGAACTCTCCCTGCGAAACAGTCCATTTGTAACCGTTGACAGTCCACTCCGGCTGAGTGGTTCTCAGCTTGATAAGATTCTCTTCCTTATAGGCTATACCCACTATATCATACATCAACATCTCGTTTTTGTCACTGGCCTGCACTGTGTAACGGGCCGTATCACCTGATGATGACATGTCAACAATCAGGTCAGCCATGACAATATTCCCAAACCGTATACTGTCAGCCTTAACCATCAGCATTGATCTGTCAGGGAGACTGCCTAAATCCACGGTGGCAGCATATCCCCGGCTCTTGTTGAGATTGAACCTGTCAACGGATATAACGCCCTTTGATGTACCCGTGGAGTCTTTCTCAAGG
>CAWDHN010000011.1:0-35074 GCA_963802145.1 uncultured Rikenellaceae bacterium | reverse complement strand
TACAGTACCTTTGGAGGACAGACTCTGAGGTCTATGATGTAACCGGAGAAGAGATGATGACAGATGTGGCCACACGGGGCGGGTTTGCCGAAATTATCTATGCTCCCAAAGGAGACATGAGCAAGTGGTACATGACCGGACTTCTGAACCTTGTTGATTCGCAGGTTGATGCTCTTGCCTATCAGTCTGCCACGCTTCATTTCGGCTATCTTTTGCGCAGAAATGTTCGGGCGGTGGCAGAAGGGACTTACATCTTCTCGGGAGACAACCCATACGCAAAAGCCAGCTTAGGATTGGTGTCGGCATTTTAGCGCCAGCGAAAGTTGTTCACAGAGGCCGGTGCTCAGAGAAGATCACCGGCCTTTTCCGTTTTACCGGTGAACGGTTCGGTGGCGCGGTTGAAGATACCGTGAACATATGCAATGGCCATGCCGTAGTTGGTGACGGGGATATGATGCTTTTTGGGCTCGCGCAGGCGGTTCATCAGTTGCCGGTGTGTCACCATGCATCCTCCGCACTGTATCACCAGGGCATACTCTTCTATCGGTCGGGGGAAGGCATCAAGTCCGGCCACGTTGTCAAACTCAAGCTTCTTGCCAGTGAAGCTGGTTAGCCACCGCGGAATCTTCACCTTTCCGATGTCATCACATGAGACGTTGTGCGTGCACGACTCCAGCAGCAGTATCCGGTCGCCGTCCTTAAGCTCTCCTATTTTCGGGTGCCGCGCAGATACTCCGAAAGTTGCCCTCTGCCTTGCCAGCACTATGCTGAAGCTGGTCAGCGGTATATCGCGAGGTATAGAGGCGTCAGCCTTAAGGAAGACCTGGCTGTCAGTGATGGCCAGCTTCGGCTTGATGCCCGTCCGGCGAAGGAAAGCGTCTGCCTCCCTTTCTTTCAGACATGATGGCGGTACAGTCGTTGTCAAGTATATCGCGTATCACCTGCACCTGCGGAAGTATCAGCCTCCCTTCCGGGGCTTCGATGTCAATGGGGGTAATCAGCAGTACGATGTCACCCTGGCTCACCAGGTCGCCGATCAGTCCCCTGCTTTTCAGGGCGGTGGCCGGCATGGTTTCCTTCAGAACCCTGAGTAACTCAGGATTATACTTATCATGCTGGAGGGCCGAATACCCGGTAATCTCTCTGCCGGTGAGGTTTCTGACCTCGTCGCGGAAAGTGTCAGTCAGAGGTTCAGCATCACTTTTGTTATGGACCAGCACGAATGGAATGTCAAGCACTCCCGAACTCTCTCGCCAATCTGCTGCTGAGGCTCCTGGGCCCCCTCCCCGAAGACAGGATAGCCGTCTGTGCAAGCTCAGTTGCCGCCAACAATTTTTAATGCACTAACCCCAGCTCACTGTTCATCGATCCACTATGTCAGTGGATCTCAAGAGGACCAGTCTGCGTGGCTGGATTGCTCTTCTTCACCGGATCGGTGGTGGTGCCCGCAACATCGGAGACAATTGCTATATCCTGGCCCACCAGGGCATTGATGAGTGAGCTTTTGCCCACATTCCTCCGGCCGAATATTCCCACGTGGGGTTTTGTATCTCTTCCTTTTGCTGTCATAGGGTAATCACTCTTCAAGGTCTTTGAGCCGGTACCCACCCTGAACAAGGTTTTCAGCCTTAAGTATCTCTTTTCAGCTTCGCGCGATCAACATAGCCCAGCTTCTCATTCGCCTCAAGGATGCTCATGCCGTTATCTTTCATCAGTGCTGCCATCTCAGCTGCTTTTTTGTAGCCTATGAGTGGCAGAAGGGCTGTTGTGACAACAGGGCTTGACAACACCCTTGTCTCTGATATCCCGGTATCAATTTCAAGGTCGCGGAGGAGGTGGCTGAGGGCCGAAGTGTCTGATGAAATCAGAAGTTTAAGGCTCTCGAGCAGGGCATGACCTATCACCGGGAGGTAGGCGTTCAGCTCAAGGCAGCCCTGTGCAGCCAGGCCTGCTATAAGCTGGTCATTGCTGTAAACCCTGTGGGCACAGCTGATTACAAATTCCGGTATTACCGGGTTGACCTTCCCGGGCATGATAGAGCTGCCTGTCTGCTTCTTCGGGATGGTCAGCGAGCGTGTCCCGTGAATGTCTGAGGCCAGGAGCCGGAGGTCGCTCACCATCTTCTCCATTGTGACGGCATGAGCCTTGATGATGCCGTGCACCTCGACAAAGGTGTCAAGATTGGAGGTGGCGTCGGAGAGGTTCTCACCCCGTGTGACAGGGAGCCGCGTCAACTGCTGGAGCCGTGGTACCACCTCTGCCACAAAATATCTTGGTACGGCTATGGATGTGCCGATGGCTGACCCCCCGAGGTTGACCACCTTGATGCGTTCAAGGCATTTAGAAACCCTCCACCAGTCGCGCGAAAGGGCATCGCTGTAGCTGCTGAAGAGACGGCCGTAGGTTGAGGGAACCGCCTCCTGCATCTGGGTATAGGCTATGCGAAGCGTGTTCCGGTATCTCTTCTCAAGCTCCTCCATCGCCTTCCGGAGCTCATTGATTGCATTCTCGAGCTCCAGGAGAAGTTGCATCGCAGCTATGCGGAGGGCTGTGGGCACAACATCGTTGGTCGACTGAAAGATATTGGCATCCTCGATGGGATCGATGAGATCATAATCGCCCGGCTTATGGCCTGTCATCTGCAGGGCGCGGTTAGCGATGATCTCATTCAGGTTCATGTTGATGCTGGTACCTGCTCCGCCGGAGAGGGCGGGCACAAGGAAATATTCAAGGTGTTTCCCTTCCGCGCATTCATCAGCGGCGGCTGCAAGTGCAGCGAGGTTAGAGGAACCGACGACCCTCATATTCATTTTTTCAAGGTCATACTGCTGGGCCGCTTCTGAAAAGAATGCGGCTGCTGTAAGATAACATGCCCTCTTGGTGAGTGCCATGGCCCTGTACCATTCGATGTGAAAAGGTGTGTTATCCGGGAAGTTATCGCGGGCCCTGAGCGAATGAATGCCATACAGGGCGATGTCATCCAGCTCCTTTACTCCTATAAAATCCTTCTCTTGGCGCATCTTCAGGGGGTTATTCATCTCCGGTGCCGGGAAGGGACAGTTTCCGGGCCTGTGCTTCGGCATCGATCTCTTCGCTTTTCTTCTGCAACTCATCGATGGAGATGATCTTGGCTCTTTTCTCAGTAGGAGGGTTCAGTTTCTCCGACTTTTCGAACTCGATGACCTGCGTCCGGATATCTTCCGGCAGCTCCTTTTCGCTCTTCAGGACAAGATCAATGAATTCTTTTTGGAAGAACTGGTCGACCTGTATCCTTCTTTTGGTTGTGTGGGCGAACTTGCCGATAATGCGGCATATGCTGTCACGGTCCTCGGGACTCAGTTTATCAGCCAGGTCATATTCTTCAATCTTTTTCAGAGAGAGTATGACCGGCTCGAGCGAATCACGGGTTATCACAAACACGTCATAATCTCCCAGCCTGTAGGTAAGCTGTTTCAGCTTGTCAATGGTATTGGTTGGCACTACCAGGAATATAGACTTCTTGACGCTCTCCTGGCTGGCGTATTTCTTAAGGTTCTCAGCCTGTGACTTTATGTATAGGGGGAAGTTTGAGAGGTCGTCGTTTGCCGGGCTCTTGGCATCGAAGATGATATATTCGCCGCTGATCTCAATGGTGTTATCGGGATTACCCCTGAAAGGGACCTTGTCAATGTAGCTCACATGGTTGACGTCGCATATTCTTATGATGCTGTTTTTAACGTCGGCCTCATGTTCAGCCCACTGCCTCTTCATTGCCTCGAACCGTTCGGCGGCCTCCCTCACACGGTCTTCGTTCAGCTTTCTGCGTTCGGCCTCGAAGCTCTCCTTGGTCTGGTTCAGGCGTGCAATGTTCTCGTTGTAGTTTTTGACGTTGTCTTCCTTGGTTGCCTCGAATGCCGACACTTTTTTCGTCAGTTCATTTATTGTGCCGGAGTACTCGCGCATGCGGCCGTTAAGCTCTTCAAGACCGGCATCCTTGCGGGCCGAAAGGAGCTCGATATCTCTTACCTTCTGGAGGAGGTTTTCGTTGCGGGCAGAGATGTCAGTGAAGCGGTTCTTCAGTTTCTCGATGTTTTCCCTGTTCGTTTCAAGCTCCCTGGCAAACGACCTGTACTCCTCATATGCATCGAAGCTGAGGGTCCTGATCTTCCTCCAGTGGAAGAGTCTCTGCCAGAAGTTTATATCCTTTATCTGGGCAAAAAACAGGTTAAGTTTTTCCATGAAGACAAAGTTAGCAATTCTGACAAGGTTCAGAGGTGTTTTCTCAGTTCGGCTACGGTGGTTACTGCATGTATATTGCTGAATTTTTTCTCTATGGCTACCGGTGCCAGCGCACCTGATACCAGAACCTTTTTGTCTCGGAACAGAGCGCTGAGTCTCCCGAGGTAGTCTGCAGGCTTCACGAAGGAGAGTCCGGTAAGCGCTCCGGTTACAAGAATATCAGGATGCCATCGCTCTGCGACATCAACCAGCGCATTGATCGGAGTGGCCTGTCCGAGGTACAGCACTTCATGACCTGCCCTCCGGACGATGTAGGTATAGAACAGAAGTCCCATCTCATGCAGTTCATTCTCGGGAAGATACATGATGACCTTTTTTCTGTCCGGTTTATCAGCAGTCGGCAGAGAGTCTATGGCGGTGATGAGCCTTTTCCGTATGATGTTCGTGACGAAGTGCTCTCCGCCTATATCGATTGAGCCTGTTTGCCACATGAAGCCCACCCTTCTCAGGAACGGGAAGACAACACCTGTTATGGTCTCTTCAAAACCTGTATTGACGATTGACCGCATCAGGACATCATTGATTGTATTCTCATTGAGCCCGGTCATGGCCACGATCAGGGTGTCTATATAAGTGATATTGTCTGTTGCTTCCATTGTCAGGAGGGCAACTTTTTCATCGATCTCCCTTCCTGACAGTTTGGCAATAAGAGAGATCTTGATTCCCTTGCGATAGAGCAGTGCGATATTTAAAATCCTCCTGAGGTCGTCATCATCATACCACCTCCGGTTGGTGTCGGTGCGGTGTGGCTTGATGATGTGATACCTGCGCTCCCAGATCCTGATGGTCCCTGCCATGATCCCGGTCAGCTTTTCAAGGTCGGCTATTGTGTAACGGTCCATTATGTTGAGTATTCGGAGGTTAAAAATAGTCTTTTGTATTGATTTGAAGGATATTTATTGAACAAAAAAGGAGCGACGCCCGGTCTGAGCGTCGCCTTTTTTAAATTGGGATGATATGTAGATGCCTTAAGGCAGGAGAACTTTGTCAATCACGTGGATCACGCCGTTGGATCCCTGGACATCAGTTGCAACTATCTTCGAGTCGGTATTGATGGCGGGTGCAGGGCTCAGAGACACAGTGATGGGGCCGTTGAGGGTCTGAACGGTGCCTGCTGAAAGCTGTGTTGACAGTACGTTACCGCTGACGACGTGGTATGTAAGTATAGGGGTCAGCTGCGCTGCGGTAAGATCAGCGATACCTGATACACCAAGGGCTGCAAACAGTGCCTCGAATGCTGCATTTGTCGGGGCGAAGATTGTGAAGGGACCTGTTCCGCTGAGCACATCGGCAAGACCAGCTTTCACAACTGCCTGAACAAGGATGGTGAAGTTGTCATTGGCCAGCGCCTGGTCAACAACCGTCGGGGGAAGGAGGACCTTATCAATAGCGTGGATAACTCCGTTCTTAACGTCGACGTCAGCTGTTATAACAGAGGTGTTCTTGTTAAGTTTCACACCCGATGATACATCAACCTTCAGGCTGAGGAAAGATCCCTGAGCAGGACTCAAAGTACCATAGTAGCCTGTTGAAATCATTGACGATTTGGCTTCTGAACCC
Source organism: uncultured Rikenellaceae bacterium (assembly GCA_963802145.1). Classification (GTDB taxonomy): domain Bacteria; phylum Bacteroidota; class Bacteroidia; order Bacteroidales; family VadinHA17; genus SR-FBR-E99. The sequence continues at coordinate 29,236 of CAWDHN010000011.1, read as the reverse complement.
AGAACGTGGTAAAGAAGTATGGGAGTGAGTGTTTCCTTAGAGAGGTCAGCTATTCCGCTGATACCCAGCTCAGCAAACAGAGCGGTGAATGCTGCATTTGTCGGAGCGAATACCGTGAAGTTGCCCGAGCCGTTGAGAGCGTCTACCAGTTCAGCTTTTGAGAGAGCCTGAACCAGGATTGAGAAGTTGCTGTTTGAGAGAGCATATTCTGCTATGGTCATATCCTCCACAGCCTTCATCTCTTCTTCTTTTTCTTTTTCACAGCCTGTGAGTATAAAGATCCCCATCAGGGCGACCAGTCCGAAAGTGAGGGTTTGCTTTTTCATGATGTTTAATTTTTAATTGTTTGTTGAAATTTGATTGTAAAACATCATGAAGCCGGTAAATGTTCAAATTAAGTATCAATAAAATATACAAAAAATCTATCATAAAAGAGATAAATGACCTCTATATACTATTTAAATTACTGTATAACAATAATATATAACTTAAATGTTAAAATATGTTAAATGTATAATTAATTACTAATAAAAATGAACAGAAAAATTGATTGTCTTTTGCCGAAGTGGAATACGGCGTTCGATTGCCCGATTGTTCAGGTCGTTGTCAGGCTATTTCAGTCTCTTTAAAGGTACGAATCTCACGGGTTCCAGCCGCTGTTCGGTGATCTTTCCCTTTCTCTTTGTCAGAACGATAAGCTGTTGTACTGTTGCCGGGTCGCCAACCGGCATGACGAGTCTTCCTCCCTCGGCGAGCTGATCCTTCAGAGGCTGGGGGATATGATCCGCGGCTGCAGTGACAATTATTATATCGAACGGTGCGTGTTCAGGCCACCCCTTGTAGCCGTCGCCATATTTTACAATTATATTCTGATAGCCCAGTAGTTTCAGCCTTGTGGCTGATTCCCCGGCAAGCTCGGGTACTATCTCTATAGTATAGACGGTATCAACTATCTCAGCCAGTACCGCAGCCTGGTAACCTGACCCGGTCCCGATCTCCAGGGCTTTCTTGCCTTTGGCCGGCCTCACCAGCTCAGTCATGTATGCCACAATAAACGGCTGAGAGATAGTCTGACTATAGCCGATAGGCAGCGGCCTGTCACTGTATGCCTCGCTGGCATGCGACGCGGGAACGAAGATGTGGCGCGGCACTGTCCGCATGGCCTGCAGCGTAGCCTGGTGGGTGATGCCACGGGCGGCAATCTGGTCCTGCACCATCTGGCTGCGTGCCTGGGCATATCTGTCCTTCTCCTGGCAGAGAAGGCTACCGCTAAGGGCGATCAATATGACAGTCAGCAGCTTCATAACCTGCAATCTGATTACAAGTTACGAAAAAAATCAGATATGTGAGCCGGTCGATGTGCTACGTCTTAAAGTCTAAAAGTGTAAGTGTATTTCAGCAGTACTGTTCTGCCTGAAGACAGCGGTAGTCTGGGGGTCTCATGTGACGGATAAGAATTCATTCCCTCATCATATACAAAATAAAAGTCATTTCCCTCGCGAGGATTGTACCTGAAGCGGATATTGGTCACAAACTTGTCTATCGCTGTATTATACTGAATATATGCAGAAATGGAAGTCTCTGTGGTCATTGTCAGCAATCCCCTGATACCAAGAATATGGTTAGTAAAACTTGTACCTGAAGGGAGATTGACATAATCGAAATTATAAGAAAGCCCAAGATCGAACCCGGCCCCAATGCTCAGTTTTGGATATGCGGAGAAAGAAAGCCTCCATCCGTCGTAGAAGGCGCCTGCCTCAGTTGACAAATCGTAGGACAGCGCATGTGCTCCGGAACTCCCGTAGAATGCACTGAAATAAGCGAATGAGTACCTTCCGGGCGCGACTGATGCCTGATCATCTCCAAGGATGAGGGTATCGCTAAGATCCTCAAGAAACCAGTTGGTTGCTATGTTTCCGTTGAATCCCTTCTTTGCCTCGAATTGCCATTTTAGTATCCCGCTTGTGGTCTCGTGTAAGCCAGTCAATGTACTCCAGAAATCGTAAGCAGACAGCGAGATCGAATGATACCGCAGAAAAGCTTCCCCCGGCGGCAGCCAGCCGTACTGCAAAATAGCTCTCCCTCCCTGATAATTATCTTTTGATTCAAATCCAACCCCGGGATTAAACCTTTTTCCTGAATATGTATAGACAAAGTCGTAACCGAATCCTTTTATTTTTCTCCGCTGCCAGTTTAAACATGATCCTTGAGGGTGCGAGATCGAAAATCCTGTTAATTGAATCCCGTTCAAACGTCTGAGCCCATTTAACTGTCATAAATTCGTCACCTGTTACCCTGAATTGTCCGTCCAGTCCGTAAGCAATATTATAACTGCCGTCCATGCCGAGCCTGCTTGTGACCATTCCGCCCACAAATGAGTTCGGGTTGAAGACGCCTCTTTTTGTTCTGATTATCCCGAAGTTTTCTGATGGATTCTCTTCAAAAGGAGCCGTCTGCATGTCGAGGACGCCGATATCCCATTTATCAATTCTTCCTGTCATTCTGACACCACCGTAGATCCTTACGGGATTGCCGTCATAAAGGCCTATTCTGCGGCTGTAGAACAAGTTGTTGCCACCAATAAGGGAGAAATCAAAAACGTCAGATTTTTCCTGGAAGAAGACTCTCTTTTCAGGAAAGTAAAGTGAGTACCTGGTTAGGTTGATTTTCTGATCATCTGCTTCAACCTGTGCAAAATCAGTATTTACCGTAACATCGAGGGTGAGGTTGTTAGTAATGCTGTATTTGGCGTCTATCCCTATGTCAAACTTAGGTTTGGTGTCCATTTCATAATCTGTTCCTGCTTCATTAAGTTCATTCACCTGGCCAATACCGGCGGTGATATACGGAGTCAGATAAACAGGTTTTTCCGGCTGTAAACCTGTGAATTCTATCATCGCGGTCATGGAGGGCTTCCATAAGGAATTGGCAACATCGGGAGTAATCGCCGGGAAACTCACCTGCTCAGGCTTTACCGGACGGTAACTCGTAACAGTTAAACCCATATAGGTTTTGTTGTCCTTCACCTGGAACCTCAGGCTCGAAAAGGGTATTCGTAATTCGGTTGACCAGCCATGGTCGTTAATTGAAGATTTTGCATCCCAGAAGGTGTTCCAGTTGAAACTCAAATCAGTATTCTGTTCCACCGCGTCATTCTGAACGGTTCCTTCGGTCCGCAATCCGTTGGGATTGGTCCAGAACATTACTGCATTTTGCCGGTCGTTGAAAGTATCAATAATAACTCCAAACCAGTCGCATTTAGGGACTGCATAGTCGCGTTTCTTGCTGAATGCCCTTATATCACCGGGATTACTATAATCAAATATGCCGGAGACATATAGAAAATTATCATCATATGCGATCTTAACAACAGATATTTCAGTCGGCTCGTTTCCGAATATAGGACTATGCATTATCATGGGCAAAGCCCGGATAGTCTCCCACGCATCTTCATCAGGCACACCGTCGAAATCAATTGTGGCTGACAACCTTGGTATGATCATGGGATCCTGAGCCCACAGGTTTACCGATACCAGAAACAGCAGACCGGTGAGAAGTTTCTGCAGGAACCCCTTACCTGTAAATATGAGTTTCTTCATAATCCTTCCCTCCGGGGGGGATAATCAAGGTGTTATAATGCTCTAACTAATTGTGAAAGAGAGTAAAATTATGTAAAAAAGGAACTACAGTCAAGTTTATTTTCAACAGCTTTAAATTGTATTGCCCCCTGAATGTTTTACCTCTCTTTTTCTTAAATTCATCTCATGAAAAAACTGGTTGTACTCACAGGCGCCGGCATAAGCGCCGAGAGCGGAATAAAGACCTTCCGCGACAGCGGTGGACTGTGGGAGCAGTACCCGGTGGAAGAGGTCGCGTCAATCGACGGCTGGCATCGCAATCCGGGTCTGGTTCAGAGGTTTTACAATGAGCGCCGCAGGCAACTGGAGAAGGCTGAACCCAATGCCGGGCACAAAGGCCTGGTTGCACTGGAGAAGGATTATGAGGTGCACATTATTACACAAAATGTCGATGACCTGCATGAAAGGGCTGGCAGCAAAAAAATACTTCACCTCCATGGATTGCTGACACAGGCGCGCAGCAGCAAAAACTCCGCCGGCATAATTGACATTGGCTATCGCGATATCCTTCCGGAAGAGAAGGCCTCCGACGGCTCCCCGCTCAGACCGAATATTGTATGGTTCGGGGAGGCCGTTCCGGCAATGGAGGAGGCAGCTGATATTGCATCATATGCTGATATTTTCGCGGTTATCGGCTCGTCCCTGAATGTCTATCCTGCAGCAGGACTGATTCACTATGTGGCGATGACCACACCTGTATTCATAATTGATCCCAAACCGGTGGCAGTATATACGAATCATAAGGTTGATTACATAGCCGAAGGGGCCGGGAGGGGAGTGGCTATGCTGACAGAAAAGCTGCAGGCGTTTCTTTAATAAACAAGTCAAAAGCCGAAAGTTGAAAATCGAAAGACAGAAGGCAAGTTGAAGTTAAAGGAGCAGGGTCAGGAAAAGAGGACCGGGAAGGATAAGGTCACATTCCAGAGTATTCGTAATAAAGTGTGAAGGAGACAAAAAGGCTCAGGGATAGCGCAAGTGGAGATCACTGCGAAACTGGGAACTGTTAATTTATGCTAAACATATCCCCCGGAGGCTATTCGTTTTACGATTATGTCTAAATTTCCGGCCATAATCTGAAATACACAGCAATGAAAAAGACCCTCCTCACCCTGTTGTCAATACTGATCTTAGCCGGCAGTACCGATGCACAGCACAACAAAGTCACTGACCGGATAATAGCCATTGGCACCACCGACAACCAGACCATGCGACATCTCGATGTCATCTCAAACCGTTTTGGCGGAAGGCTTATTGGTTCTGATGCTTATGAGAATGCTGCCGAATGGTGTGCTTCGGAATTCAGGAAGTGGGGTATGGAGGTGATCATGGATGAGGTCGGGACGGTTCCGGTGGGATTCAATCGTGGACCATGGTTCGGAAGGATGCTCTCTGACAACGGCATGATACTGCATTTTGCCACACCCTCATATACCTCAGGCACGAAAGGCGTTCAGCGCGGGCATGTGCTTCTTGAGCCGAAGAGCAAGGAGGAGTTTGACCGGATGAAAGGAACCCTGAAGGGAGCATGGGTTCTGATAGGAGGGAAGAGCACAGGCTGGCCGATAGATTACTCCATTAAGGCTGATTCGGCGAGGGAAGCTATCAAGCTGTACAATGATTCTATCTCAAAGATCAACCGGGAGATCATGCGTGAAAATTACTCCAACCGCGGAGGTGAGCCAAAACCGATGCTTCCACTGAAGGAGGAGCCTGCACTGTTTTACAGGGAGATGCGTGAGGCAGGGATTCTCGGGGTGATCCAGTCTTCAGAGGTGCCTATCAGGGTTCTGTATGACCGGAAAAACCTTGACAATATGACATTTGAAAACCTCCCGACGGTCTGCGATATCAAGCTTGATGAGCACCAGTTCACCATAATTGAGCAGATGGCAAAGGAGCGCAGGTATTTCCAGCTCGAGTTTGACATCCGCAACCATTTCAAGCCGGGACCGGTGAAGTACCATAATGTGATAGGCGTCATACGAGGTAAAAAGTACCCTGATGAGTACGTAATGATGGGAGGACACCTTGATGCGTTTGACGTAGCCACCGGTGGCGTTGATGACGGGTCAGGAGTGACTCCGGCTATGGAAGCCGCAAGACTCATCATGGCGGCAGGAGGGAAGCCGGAACGTACCATCCTGGTGTGCCTCTGGGCCGGTGAGGAGTTCGGTCTGCTGGGGTCAAAGCACTGGGTTGAGAGCAACACCGAAAAGCTGCCGAAGATATCCAACTATTTCAATCGTGACGGTGGACCGACACCTGTCCTGGGAATTACCGTTCCGGAGGCCATGTATGATGATTTCGAAAAGATAACCAAACCGCTGGCCACCATCAACCCCGGGTTGCCTTTCACACTGAAGATGCGCACCGATCCTCCCCGTCCGCGACCGGCAACTGCAGGAGGTTCTGATCATGCTCATTTTGCGATCAACGGTGTTCCCACGCTTCGCTTTGATGAGTCTGACATAAAGGGATACAACTTCAACTACGGTGAGATATGGCACACTGAGCGTGATACCTATGACAAGAGCATACCGGAATACCAGGAGCACACGGCAGTTGTTACCGCGGTGGTCGTTTACGGTCTGGCCAATCTTGATCATCTGCTCTCACGTGATGGACTCTACAGTGAGGAGAATAAGTGAGTGAAATTGTACTTAAGAAAAACCGGACCTCTTTACCTATGGATTGACTGATTCTTTCTGACTGTTCCACTCATTCTAATGTAACATGGGCTGTCCCGGTCTCATCTCCGGGAAAGATCTGTGAAATGGGTCAGATGATGCTTTCTTAATCTTTAGTTACCTTTTGGGTTTATCTCATAATATCTGATTAATACTTGCTCAGGATCACTTATTGTAAATCAACCTGGATTTCGATTTCCTCAAGGTGTCATAAAACTGTAATCCGAGCTGTATGTTGTACCGAGGGAGTTTACTGCCTTGATTCTCAGGTGATAGGTTTTCCCCGGCTCCAGACCGCTTATTAATGCATTTACACCATAATCAAGATCGCCGGCCGGCAGAGGGCTCTCCGATGCTGTCACTGTCTGCCCGTAACTGTTGGTCAGGCCGTACTCGAAGGTGACAGTGGTTGCGGCCCATTTTGGATTAACGACACCATACAAGTAAGCTTCAGTTCCTGAGTATGGAGTAACGCTCCCCACTGATGCTGTGGGCTTGTCACCCAATGATGTGAAAGTATAATCCGCGCTGTAAGTTGTACCGAGGGAGTTTACTGCCTTGATCCTTACGTGATAGGTTTTCCCCGGCTCGAGGCCACTTATTGATGCATTTACGCCATAATCAAGATCGCCGGCCGGCAGAGGGCTCTCCGATGCTGTCACTGTCTGCCCGTAACTGTTGGTCAGGCCGTACTCGAAAGTGACGGTGGTTGCGGCCCACTTTGGATTAACGACACCATACAAGTAAGCTTCAGTTCCTGAGTATGGAGTAACGCTTCCCACTGATGCTGTGGGCTTGTCACCCAATGATGTGAAAGTATAATCCGCGCTGTAAGTTGTACCGAGGGAGTTTACTGCCTTGATTCTTGCGTGATAGGTTCTCCCCGGCTCGAGGCCACTTATTGATGCATTTACGCCATAATCAAGATCGCCGGCCGGCAGAGGACTTTCCGATGCTGTCACAGTCTGCCCGTAACTGTTGGTCAGGCCGTACTCGAAAGTGACGGTGGTTGCGGCCCACTTTGGATTAACGACACCATACAAGTAAGCTTCAGTTCCTGAGTATGGAGTAACGCTCTCCACTGATGCCGTGGGTTTGTCACCCAATGAGATGAAAGTGTAATTTGAGCTATAGGTTGTGCCGAGGGAGTTTACTGCCTTGATTCTCACGTGGTAGGTTTCCCCCGGCTCCAGTCCGGTTAATGATGCGTTTACGCCATAATCGAGATCCCCGGCCGGCAGAGGACTTTCCGATGCTGTCACAGTCTGCCCGTAACTGTTGGTCAGGCCGTACTCGAAAGTGACGGTGGTTACGGCCCATTTTGGATTAACGACACCATACAAGTAAGCTTCAGTTCCTGAGTATGGAGTAACGCTCTCCACTGATGCCGTGGGCTTTTCTCCCTGAGTTGTGAAAGACTCTTCATTGCCATATGCAACACCAGCGCTGTTTGTTGCGTAGGCCCTGGCATAGTATGTTAAACCACACGATAATCCGGTGATTGTACTGGAAAAGGTGCCGGTACCTGTTCCTTCAGTAGTATTATTGCCGGCTACGGTAGGATTGGCAGCAGTTCCCCAGCAGATGCCTCGTGCAGTGATAGGCCCGCCACCGTCAGATGATATGTTACCTGCAACTACCGCCGTATTTCCAGCTACTGAAACCAAAGTAGTTGTTACTGTGGCTGGCGCAATACTGCTCGTTGTGAATGTAACCTGATTGCCGTATGCTGTTCCTTCGGAGTTTGTTGCGTAGGCTCTCAGGAAAAAGGGAGTTCCGGGAGAAAGTTGCGAAAGGGTACTTGTAAAAGTACCCGTTCCCGAGCCGTCAGTTGTCCTACTATTCGAAACAGTCGGATTGGATGATGTATTCCAGCAGACACCCCTTGCGGAAACACTTGCTCCGCCGTCGTCGGTAACCTCTCCGCCCGATGTGGCAGTGGTTTGTGTTATTCCTGAGACAACTGCTGTTGTCACGATTGGGGGGGTTGGTTTCTCCTTGCACGAAACAGAACAGAGCAATGAAATACTCAGCAGTGTTAAAACTGCAATAATATTAAACTTCGTCTTCATAAAAATGCATTTATGATATTGGTAATAAAATAAATACTACATAACTTAATAAAATTAAAACAAAAACTGCCCCGTGTCAAGTTTTTCTTTAGTGGTTGTATGAATTGAATTAAATTTATCAATAGCCAGGTTAGTAAAACACGGCACACTTTATCAAATCTTGTTCATGGAGGGAATTTGAAGCATAATAAAGTGGAAGGAGTATCTTTGGGAAAGGATTGTATCAAAAGTTTAACGGTTATCATGTTATGACCATTTTCCTCACCGGTGCCAGTGGATTTATAGGACAGAGGCTCGCCGAGCGACTCTCAGCCGAAGGTCACCAGGTCAGATGTCTGGTCCGTTCCCCCGGAAAATTCACTTCGCTTGCATCGCTTGCAGGTGTCACTGCCGTACCGGGAGATCTTGAAGATATCTCTGCGCTGGAGAAGGGTGTCAGCGATTGCGACACTGTTTTTCATCTTGCAGCCTTTGCCAAGCCGTGGTCAAAGGATAAAAGTATTCCATACCGGGTAAATGTCACCGGTACCGAGAACCTTCTTAAGGTTTCTCTCGGGGCGGGAGTGAAGCGATTCGTCTTTACATCGTCGGCAGCGGTTATTGGTCCTTCACCAGGAGTGGATCCGATAGACGAAACCTTTCCCAGGAGCGTGCCTTTCTTCAATGAGTACGAGGAGACAAAGGCTGCTGCCGAGAAGCTTGTAATGGCTTACTGCAGGGATGGTATGGAGACTGTCATCGTCAATCCACCCCGTGTTTACGGCCCCGGACCGGTCAATGAAAGCAATTCCCTGACGAAGATGATCAGGCTTTATCACCTTGGAAGATGGCGCATTATGCCTGGTGACGGAACATGTATCGGCTGCTATGTGCTGGTTGATGATGTAGTCAACGGGCACATACTTGCTGCGCTCAGGGGGAAGCCGGGTCACCGGTATATCCTGGGTGGAGAGAACCTCACCTTCAGGCAGTTTTTTGATACCCTGGCCGGGGTCACGGGCAGCCGCCACTGGCTCCTGCCTCTTCCGGTTGGAATGATGGTAGCGGTTGCAAAAGTCATGGAGTGGCAGTCTTCAGTCACCGGAATACCTCCCTTGATCACTTCGCAGTGGGTAAAAAAATACCTCAATCACTGGAGCCTGAGCAGTCAGAAAGCGATGACGGACCTGGGTTACAGTATTACCCCTTTAGGTGAGGGTGTGAAGATCACGCTTGAGTGGCTTAAAAGGAATGGAGAAGTAAAGTGAACAGCATCAGCGGTAATTATGCGATTGTCACAGGTGCAAGCTCCGGTCTGGGGAAAGCGCTGGCTGAGGCCCTCGCGCGACGGGGGCATAACCTCCTGGTGGTATCTCTGCCGGGAACCGGACTGCCTGAGCAGTCGGATGCCCTCGCTGCCAGATATGATGTAGCAGTGAGGTTCATTGAGACTGATCTCATGCGGGCGGAGGCGCCGGTGGAGATATGGAGGTTTGTGGCGGATCAGAATCTGGATGTTGACATACTTATCAACAATGCAGGTATTGGCCATGGTGGCCCAATTGGAGAATACAGTGAAACCGCCATTGGAGAGAGCGTTTTTCTGAACATGAGGTGCACGACACAACTGACGAATATCTTTATTGAGGAGCTTAAGCAGAGGGAGCGGGCATATCTACTGAACATTGGAAGCTTTGGCGGTTTTATGCCCGTGCCTTATAAAAGTATCTATTCAGCATCCAAATCCTATATATACCATTTCTCGCTGGCCATAAAGGAAGAGTTGCACGGAACAGGCATCAGCGTCAGTGTTGCCATGCCGGGACCGATACTGACAAATGGACTGGTCAGGGAGCGCATCAGCAGGATGGGTTTCGTGGCAAGGTCGAATGTGCTTGAAGCTGACAAAGCTGCATCATATATAGTTAAAATGATGTACAGAGGCACCGCGGTGATAATTCCCCGCTGGACCATAAGGCTGTCGTATGCTATTGGCTCTATATTGCCTTTCAGGCTCCTGTTGATCTTAATTGGAAGGGTGTTCAGGGGTATTGATTAGACCTGCTGATATTCTTACAGTGGTTTCTTTTTTCTTGTCACCTGCCATGAAAAACTTAATTTCTCCAGGCGGATTGTTGATCCTTCGGAGTTATCAATTATCTTTTGCCCCTCGCCCCCGAAATATGTTTTACCATCGCCGAATTTCACCAGCAGGTCGGGTGCGATTATTAGTAAAGGCTCTTCTTCGGGTAATTCTGCATTTTCCGGCAGCGCGACTCCAAGGTCCTTCAGGTATTTCTTAATCGCTTCCGTGGAGCTTGTGACTATGGGATCCGGAATAAGATCTTCAACCGGGCAGACACAAAAATTATCATCTTCTGTGTCGCTGTCTGTCTTGTCAGTTGTTTCGTGCCCCGGAGCGGGTGGAGGCTTCCACCAGCTTTCATGGTGTGTGTCCACAGTCTCCTTCCAGATGAATTCGACGGTGAAGCCATCCATGTTTATTTTAACAACCTTGTCTGTTTTCAGATCAATCGTCAAAATAATGTCGAGTTGAAGCATGGTCTCCTTTAATGACACCTTCTGATCAGAGGGAATCTTGTTTTTCAGGACAGTTGTTTTGCCGCCCTCGTCAGAGCTGATGTCGGATTTGAAATCCTTACTTCTGTGTGAGGCATAGAAAGAAGAAAGGTTAATGTCAAGCGGACGGTAATATTCGTACCTCAGGTTCTGAGCTTCCACATCATAAGCGTTTTCCATTTTTAAGGGTACATAAATTGAAGCTTCGAGATTTTCATTCAGGTCATGTGTTATTTCACTGTCGCCCCAGCCCATAGCTTGCTTAAATGAACTGTTTTCGGTTTTATCATAGCTGCCTTTAAGAGTCAGGGTGGCATCGTATTCAAGGGGCTTGACATTTATTGTGGCCTCACCCTTAGCCTTTTCCGGATACCCCGGAGGGGTGAAGGTGGCTGTTATCTTAATCTGTTTATCCTGCTGCCCGGCTCTATATTCAATCCAGGCAATACCTATATTATCCAAGATGATCTTCCCTGTTTTATGTGAAACTGTACCATCAATAATTCCTGTTACATTAATATCAACCTCCTGTCTGAAACCCTGTATTTTCTCTCCCGCGGGATTAAATTCATGCAGATCAATTGAGATCGTGGTTTGTTCCCCTGAATAAATAGCATTTCTATAAGGTTCTACGAGAAGTTCAAAATTCCTTGACTCAGCGATGCCAGTTGCAGTTTGATCTCCGGAAGATTCTGCTCCTTCAGTGGTTCCTGTTCCGCCTCCAGTACCACCCGTTGTTCCTGTGGTTCCGCCTCCGGTACCACCCGTTGTTCCTGTGGTTCCGCCTCCGGTACCACCCGTTGTGCCCGAGGTTCCGCCTCCGGTACCACCCGTTGTTCCTGTGGTTCCGCCTCCGGTACCACCCGTTGTACCCGAGGTTCCGCCTCCGGTACCACCCGTTGTTCCTGTGGTTCCGCCTCCGGTACCACCCGTTGTTCCTGTGGTTCCGCCTCCGGTACCACCCGTTGTGCCCGTGGTTCCGCCTCCGGTACCACCCGTTGTTCCTGTGGTTCCGCCTCCGGTACCACCCGTTGTGCCCGAGGTTCCGCCTCCGGTACCACCCGTTGTTCCTGTGGTTCCGCCTCCGGTACCACCCGTTGTTCCTGTGGTTCCGCCTCCGGTACCACCCGTTGTTCCTGTGGTTCCGCCTCCGGTACCACCCGTTGTGCCCGAGGTTCCGCCTCCGGTACCACCCGTTGTGCCCGTGGTTCCGCCTCCGGTACCACCCGTTGTTCCTGTGGTTCCGCCTCCGGTACCACCCGTTGTACCCGAGGTTCCGCCTCCGGTACCACCCGTTGTTCCTGTGGTTCCGCCTCCGGTACCACCCGTTGTTCCTGTGGTTCCGCCTCCGGTACCACCCGTTGTTCCTGTGGTTCCGCCTCCGGTACCACCCGTTGTTCCTGTGGTTCCGCCTCCGGTACCACCCGTTGTTCCTGTGGTTCCGCCTCCGGTACCACCCGTTGTGCCCGAGGTTCCGCCTCCGGTACCACCCGTTGTTCCTGTGGTTCCGCCTCCGGTACCACCAGTTGTTCCTGTGGTTCCGCCTCCAGTACCACCCGTTGTTCCTGTGGTTCCGCCTCCGGTACCACCCGTTCCTGTTGTTTTCTTTCTCTTCGTTTTGCGTTGAGGATCCTGTTCGGAGGAATTCAGATCTTCGCTTTCACTTAAGGGATTAATCCGTCCAGAATTTAACTCTTGAATATATTTTGTACTGCTTATTAACTTTTCAATTTTAAGAAAGGAAAATAATGTAATCAGGAATATCGTAAATAATAAAACTCGCTTACTCATAGCTGATAGTCTTTAAATCCTAACTTCAGGTATTAGATAATCTTTCAGAAGCAATCGTTCGGGTCATACCTGCCGTCGCCGGGTTGTTTGATTACGACCGCCCTGTATGAAGCACCTGAGATTGAATTCCCGTTACTCCAGCTGTTACCGGGAGGATCGAGCGAATAGATTTTGGATTCCTCGACTGTTTTTGTCCCGCCACCTGCTTCGTCATAGTTGCCATCCCGATTTCTCCCCCAGAGACGGATTGTACTTTTACACTCCCAGTAAATAGTAATGTGCGCTTCGCGGGTCAACCGCCCGAATTCGTCTTCCTCTACCTTAATTCTGCCTTCTATCCTTTTTGAGGTATAGGAATTGTCCCATTGCTCATGACTCTCCTTTTCATCTCCTACCCAATGTGATTCAAAGTGTTCATGCTGGTTGCCAGTGCCCTGTACGCTCTGATTGCCGGTTGTCTGAAATTCATTCCATGGAACATGACACTTAACAGTTGTATAATTTGCTAACTTGGATTCATACATTCCTCCAAGATCCATCCCCCTGGGTTGACCGCCCCACTCATGCGATTCGACAGAAAAGACATAGGAACACTCGTTCACAAGATTTTTAAAATGCTGGGCAATAGGTGCCTCATCCCCGATATTCATTCCCAACCGGGTGGCAGCTTCAGTATATTTTGCCGCCGCCCTGGTATAACTGCTGCACCGGTTTTCAGGCGACGGCCTGTTCAGATAGTTGTCTATAGCATCCTGCAGGGCATCCCTTGCTTTATCTCGTTCAGCCTGTTCTGCAGCCGGATTATTAGTATAGATGAAATGCTCTATCCATGTCATATGTCCCTCGACCTTTGTCAGGGCTCTCTGCCACCTTATGCACTCAGCGGGATCAGAAGCCCAATACTCTGGCATTGACTGGTTCCATTCAACCGGATTTGCGCAAGGGCCTCCTAAAACGGGAAATGTGTACATATCAGGACCGTCCTGAAGAATCCTTGCAGGAAGGTCCGAAGCCGCCCGCCATAAGCCAGTGGCCAGGCAGGGCTATATGTTGCCAGTTTTAGTGCCTGGGCGGACGCTTCCGTAGTTGTAGGGGAGCCGAGGCTAAACCTGCCTGTGGAATAAAAGGTACCCTCAATCCAGTTTTCGTCTTCATGTATGATTTGGATCCCAACGGAATAATGAACTTTTCACCGGCAATATGATACAACAACATATCGCTTCGCACATCGCCGGGCGGATTATAGAGATGAATGGTTGCCTTTTCAAGAGCAGCAGGTCTCCGGAAGTATGGCAAAACCGTTGATGTGTGTTTTCCCAAGTACTCTCGGACGGGGAGAGCCGTAAATTATCAACGTTACAGTAGTTTTTTCATGCCAGGGCGCCTTCGGGAAGAATTCCCGAATGAGACTCCCGTCTCAGGGTCTTCCGGAAAATACTCTCTCCGGCAGGACCTATTTCCATACTGATAAGTATATCCGCAGAAAGGGGAGCGGCTGCGGTTGGGAAGAACAGAACCAGGTTAAGTGCTGCTGCCGCCAGGCTCCCCTTCAATATTTAATTGTTGCCATTGAAGATTGTTTTATAGCTGCTAAAAGCAGTCATTCGGATCATCTCTGCCGTCGCCGGGTGATTTCAGAATATTGACCCTGAGACTATGTCCTGCACTATCATTGCCTATATTCTCAAGTAACCATTTACCAGGTTGTAGCTTTTATGTTCTACATAGGTTTTTGTCTCCGTACCACTCTCATCGTATGGTCCATGCGGATTTTTGCCCCAGATCCGGGTACTGGTGGTTTCCTTCCAGTATATGGAAATATTCGCCAGCATTGTCTGCTCTCCATGATCATCAACGTACTGACGTATCGCACCCTCGATTTTTTCAACCTTCCAGTTTGACTTCATTGTCATGTGATCTTCCTTCTCATCTCCCACCCAGTGTTTATCCCAGGTGATTGATCTTTCACCTTCGCCCGGACCTTTTGGGTTCCCGTAACCAGAAATTCGTTCCACGGGATATAACACTTAATTGTGGCATAGTCATTTGATTTTTCCTCATACGATGATCCATCTTTTCTTTCCTCTTTGGGTGGTTGATCCACACACGGGTCTCAACGGTGAAAACAAATGAGCATTCATCAACCAGCTGGTTGAAATGCTGTGCAATCGGAAATTCATCCTCGATGTTCATCCCGAGGAGAGTGGCGGATTCAAGATATTTGGCCGCTGCCTTGGTATAGCTACCGCACCTGTTAGTGGGGGCAGCCTTTTTAAGATACCTTTCTATGGCCTCCTGAAGGTCATTTTCAGCTGCTCGCCTTTCGGCTTGCTCGGCTGTACGGATCATTATTATAGATGTATTGATTAACCCATGTCAGGTGAGCCTCCACCTTTGTCAGGGCTTTCTGCCATCGCATGCATTCCTCATCATCTGCAGAGTAGCAGATTGGTGAAGGCAGGTATTCATCAGGAGGCCCGGCACATGGACCTCCGTAAGCGTAAAACTCATACACGTTATTTATTTTCTCAGTAAGGCTGGCAGGAGTGTCAAATTCTTCACCTGCATAGGCCAGTGGCCGGGCAGGATTATAGGCAGCAAGTTTCCTGCATTGGGCCGTCACTTCTGCAGCGGTGGGAGTGCCCAGGCTGAACCTGCCTGTCGCATAGACTGTTCCGGAGATCCATCCTTCATCGTATCTGCTCAAGATTTCCCAACGGGATGATGAACTGGGTGCTTACCACACGGTAAATCACCATTGCTTCGGTGACCTCAACCGGCGGATTGAAGACATTAATCACTAACCTTCTCCTGAAACAGCAGTGATTCTGGCAAGGAACAGATATGCCGTTGATATGATATTTTGAAAGCACACCGGCTTGTCTCGTACCATGGAGACGAAGAGTCACTTTCTGTCTCCTCAGTCAGGCACCCTCAGGAAACCGCAGAGACTGACTGACATGCCGGTAGCAGGGTCTTCTGCCATTAAGGACCCGCCCGTTATGCCAACCCGGGCGGTTCCGCGGTATATCCGGGAGAAAGGGGAGTGGCTGCGGTTGGGAAGAACAGAACCAGGTAGAGTGCTGCTGCAGCCAGGATACCCTTAAGTAATTTTGCCGATTGTGTAGTAGCGAGTTTCATGAGCGTTCGAATTCGATTTCTTCACCGGTGTCATCGGTGTCGCCGTCTTTGTTGCGGTCGCGCAACAGCCAGAGCCAATCCTCATCTGCTTCAAACTCACCGGTAACGGTTTCTTTCAGATACTGGATGTATGTATTATAGGTGGCTGAGCCTTTCGGGAACCACTCGATCGCCGTGGTACATTTCTGCTGTGCATCCTCAACGCACTCTCCAACGGCGCTTAGAGTGAAAGTCATTTTATTGTTCTTTACAGAAAGACTGCCTTTAAGTCCCAGCAGTGATGTTATCTCTGATGAATTGTCACGCTTAATTATATAGACCTCCTCGAATGAAGACTCAGCCAGTGTGAGTGTGGTGGTGGTATTATAGGTGACGTCACCTGCATATATCTTGTCCTTGTATTGCCATTTACCAATCCACAGCGGGTCTTCCCTGACCCATTCGCAAGAGGGGATTGAAATCATTGCAATGATGCAGGGCAGTATGGCGCTTCTGAGAGAAAGGTGTCTGTTCTTCATAATTTTATCTTTTTTTATCAAATTGTTAAGTATGTTTTATCGTCCGGACAAGTTAATCGGACAGAATAATGAAGTAATACAAGGTTAGAATCCGGGTATTTCTGAGAATGTTATATTATCAGGAATCCGGAAGTACTTTCCATCGACATGCACATTGGTTTTTATTGATGTAACCTCCTGGCGGGAGACCATAGTTCCAATGTTCATTTCTAACTTCATCATTATTCCCTTCCATATCAGCACCTTGCCCATGCTCCCCTTAAACACGGTGCACTCCTTTCCCTCCCACATCTCGGTACCGCTTTCTGTCATTCCCATCTGTTCGTATATGCCTGCCATATATGTCAGTATGTCTTTCCCGGATGCATCCGCCATCATTTTTACTGTCGGATTTTTTGTTTTCATTCCCTGGCCGGGATTTGAAGGATCCCACATGTATTGGTCTTCGCCGATTGAAACGGCCCAACCTTTGCTCTCCTCGCCCTCTGAGACAATTTCAGTGTAGACAGCGCTTTTCATGCCGTAATCATCAAAGTAATGTGTTGATTTTCCTGTTTTGTCACCGGAATACTTGTACTCAATGATGCCGGATATCACCCCAAGCGGTTTGCCTTTGATGTCAGCATGAGAGTCCGGGATAGCTGGTTCTTCTGTTTGTGATCCTCCGGCCTCAGGGACGGGATGCGGTTTCGTTTCCGGCAGGTTTCTTATTATGCCCGCAGTTTGATGACATCAGCATTATCAGGACTGATGTCAAACAGATCAGGATGCGGCTTGTTTTCATCGATATGGTTGTTATACAGTTTATAATTTCACGAATTTGTTTCGCGCATTCGCCCGGCGCTCAGCATAGCCTCAGGCTATCCTGGCTCTGCCTTCAGATCTTCACAAACTCCACCCGGCGGTTTGCGGCTTTGCCCTCTGAGGTGTTATTAGGTCCTACAGGCTTGCTCTCGCCCCAACCGACACTTGTCAGGCGCGAGCCGTCGATGCCCATCTTTTCCAGTTGATCAACCACAGCCTTTGCACGGTGCTCCGATAGGCTCTGGTTTGAGGCATCTTCGCCGTCACTATCGGTATGACCCTCTACACTAAGTTTAATATCCGGGTGGTCTTTTAGAAGGCCATAGATTGAATTAATGACTCCCATTGATTCGGGCTTGATAGTGGCCTTATTAACATCGAAGCGGATGCCGTTGGCAACAATCTTCCCATCCTGCATCAGTTTGTCATAAAGCTTCACTGCTCCCTCGGCTATCCTGACATTCTTTATCAGGCGGTTTGTTCCAAGTGCGCCGGCTGAGTTCATATGGTCACAGCATATGGTAAGTCCTTCAGGGTTGATCCCAAGATTCGGTATGTTAACCACTCTTGCATCATCAAGGTAGACCTTCAGTGCGCGCGTATTAAATGAGATGGCAACATGACGCCATAATCCTTCGGTTATTTCCCCCTTTTCCTCCTGGCCGGGGTAGAAGCCTTCACCGAGATCATTGATACCTGCATGGTATGCATTGATAATCAGGTGATCAATATCTATTGTGCTCTCACTCTGGTTCTTACGGTCATAGAAACTGACCAGGTACTGGCAGTATTCGTCAGGCTCAAACCAGCAGTCGAACTCAACCGTGAAAAGATCAGGCAGGTTATCTTTCGCGGGTTCCTTGAAAAATGGAACAATGCATGAACTTGCCTCCTTGAAGTAGATCACATTCTTTTCTCCGAAAGATGCGTTTTCAACATTTCCTCCGCCGGCAAGATCCCAGCGCGATGGGAATTCACCATTCTCTTCTCCCTCCTGGTTATCTTCAAAGATTATCTTTTCTCCCGGAACAAAATCATATTTGTTCCATGTCAGTGTCTGCTGGGAGCTCTGTTTTGCATTATCGGGCGGTTTCGTCTTTCCCGCCTTCGATGTTCCTTCCTCTCCGGGGTCATCAGAGTCGACCTCTTCACCTCCGGCACCCTTTGCTTTTTTGTCTTTCTTTTTAAAGAGTTTGCCGATGCCTTCCTCGAGCTTGTCATAGCCGGCATTTATGGCTTCGTCGGTTTTCTGATTGGCGCGGTTGTCAGTCTCTTCTATGACTTTGCCCTTGACATCTACCTTCACCTCCTGGGATCTGGCCTCAATAGAAATGAGGATCAGAAGGGTTGTTACTACTGCAAAAAAAACTGAGTATTTCATGGCAAAATGGTTTTTAAACCAATTTACACCATGAGTATGCCCCGGATCAATAGCAAATGAGTAATGAGGTGGTTTCGATTAGTATTGGAGGGGATTTGCGATTTGCGATTTGCGATATCGTTGCCATCCCTCTGCACTTCGATGTCAGGACTGAGTTTCCGTTAGCGTGAGAGCCTCAAGATGCCAACTGCGGACTGGAGACGGAGGGCTTAAAGTCAGGCTCCCGATACGGGGACTATTCGTATAAATTGTCAGTGATGGCCTGAAGGACCTTTTCCTTGAGGTTGGGGGAGACGGGAACGGAGGAGCCGTTCTTCAGCAGAATATAGCCCCCATCCCTTTTAATGAATTTGTCGATGTAGTTCAGATTGACGATGTGCGACTGATGGACGCGGATAAGTCCCGAACCGGAAAGCATTGCTTCATATTCCTTTATGGTGCGTGAGACCATGATGTGTTTTCCTCCGGCAAGATGGAAGTGGGTATAATTGCTTTCGGCCTCAGCCCTTATAATATCACTGACGGATATGAGTTGAAGCGCATCAGCGGTTCGCAGTATGATACGCTTCATGACTCTCTTTCCATGCAGATTTTCACTCAGGGCCAGCAGTTTCATCTGCTCCTCCTCCTGGTTGACCACTTCACGGGCTTTCTCAATGGCTGACCTCAGCTCATCAAGGTCTATGGGTTTGAGTATATAGTCAAGTGCGCTGACCTTGATGGCATCAAGGGCATACTCCTGGTGGCCGGTGATGAAGATGGTCCTGAAGTGCACAGGTGACACTTTCTTCAGAAGGTCGAATCCCAGGCCATCGGGAAGTTCAACATCAAGGAAGATAAGATCAGGCTGGTGTTCCATTACGGCAGCATAACCTTCTTTGACACAGCCGGCCTGAGCGCTGACGGTTATGTCATGGAAGTTCTGTTTCAGCAGGGCTGAGATGGTATTCCTGACTGCCTGTTCATCATCTATAATTATCGCTTTCATATCAGATCGGTGACCCGGGTCTCAAATTATGCATAAATATTCTTATACGGAAGCATCATCACCACCTTTGTCCCGGCTGCAGCACCATCTTCATAAAGGTCGATGATCTCGTAGCTTATCTGTTTCTCCTTAAGGATCTTCCTGAAATGTTCAAGTCTTTTTTCGGTAAGTTTTGTGGAGATTGACTGTTTCTTCATACGCGGGGTCTCTTCAGCAGCCTTCACCCTGCCCACCCCGTTATCCGTAACTTCCAGCATCATCAGCCCGTCGCGTATGGCATACGAGACTGTGACACGTCCTCCTTCCTTCCCGGGGAGAAGGCCATGTTCAATTGAATTCTCAACGCAGGGTTGGGCCAGCATCGGAGGAACGGAGATATTCTCAGTGTCAATCGACTGATCGATATTGATATTATATTCAAATCCCTTTTCAAATCTGAACTGCTGAACATCCATGTAGAGGCGCAGGGTTTCTATTTCCTTATCGAGAGCCACGTACTCTTCACCCGAGTTCTCAAGGATATTCCGCATCAGCCTCGCGATTTTCGTCAGAAAGGCATTGGCTTTCTGAGGCTTGTCAGCCATTATCAGGTCCTGGACCGCGCATAGAGAGTTAAAGATGAAATGGGGATTCATCTGGGTCCTGAGCAACCGTTGCTCAAGATCAATCCGGGCATACTGAGATTTCAACCTGTTCTGGCGAATATAGAGCAGCGAAATCAGAGTCAGCAGGGCCAGCAAGATAAACAGGCCTTTAAGATACATTCTTTGTTCCCTGATCTTGTTCTCCTGGATCAATCTCTGCTGTTCCCTTTCATATTCCGCGGCCTTTTCCTTTTTATCAAAATCATATTGTATCTCCATACGTGTTACCTGCGTGAGGAATTCATCGTTACTGATGCTGTCTTTAAGACGGGTATGTTCTTTGAGATATTTGTATGCCAGGTCCTGACGCCCTGTTTTTGCATAAATATCGCTAAGCAAAAGTGAGGCATCTACGACCGCAAGTGGCAGATCCATCTTTTTCCCAGTATTATAAGCCTCAATACCCTTCCCTGCCGCCTGATGATATCTGCCCTGAGATTGAAGTATGTTTCCAAAGGTTATGTAATATTCGGGCGGTACAGGCTGGTCGTTACCTGATCTGATATCGATGGCCCGGTTGATATACCAGTGGGCAGAATCAATCAGTCTGAGGTGAAGGAAAGTTGAGGCCAGGTTAGCAGAGATATCCGCTTCTCCGGCCGTAAGGTTAATCTCCCTGCTCAGCGTCAGAGTTCTGCGCTGGTAGAAAAGTGCACTGTCGAACAGGCCCCTGGCATTGTATACCTGTGCTATGTTGTTACATACTTTGCTGACCTCCCACAGGTCTTTTCTCCTTTCGGAAAGATTAAGGTGTTTTTTGAAGTATTCAAGCGCCATGTCATAGTCTTTCTGATAAAAATATGACAGGCCAATGCTACCATGGGCCAGGGACATACCGCTTGAATCGCTTTTCAGTTCCCAGAGACGGAGAGCCTCGAAATATTTGTCGATCGACTGGCTGAAGAGAGCCATCTCCTTGTAAACATTTCCGAGATTGTTGGTTGCGTCAGCCAGCGCGAGGGTATCTTTTACATCCCCGGCTGTGGCAACGGCTTTCTCGAGATACCCCTTTGCCTTTTCAAGATCCTGCTTTTGCCGGGCTACATAGGAGAGGACGTTAAGGCTGTTAATCATGCCACGGTGGTCTGCTGCCTCTTCAAAGTATTGCAGGGCAAGAGTTCCGTACTTTTCCGTGTTGAGATAATCGCCCTTGAAGCTGAAGACATAGGATAGTCCGTAACATGCCCGTGCCTTACCGGTAATATCACCGGTCTCCTCAAAGGTTGAGAGAGCCAGTTCATTATAGTACCGGGCGCTGTCGCCCTGATTGTATTTGGCAAGGTAGGCCATCCCCAGGGCCAGTGAGGCATCTGCCACGCCTCTACTGTATCCGCTTTGTCGGGATGCACTGAGCGCCTGATGGGCCATGATAATTGAGATGTCCGGGGTGCGCCTTGCTCCTACGTAGGCATCTCTCGACTGTTTGTTGATAACTGCGGTATCAGGGTTTTCCTGGTATGACTGCGCCGCTCCCGGAGAGGGAAGGAGTAACAGGGCAATGATCACAAGGGGAACAGTAACGGCAGTCATAATTGCAGATACTATCAAATATCAAGAACCAAGTTCGGAAAAAATGCGACTCAGGGCAAATAAAAAAATCAGAAGATAATAATCTCTGACCTGAGGTTAATTGCATCAACCTGGATGAGGCGGCCGGAAAGGATTTCTTCCGCTCCGATGATGATCTTAATCACCTCGCAGGCCTGGTATGAGCCGATGATTCCAGGGAGAGGTCCTATTACACCCTGTTCTGAGGGGGTGGCATCTGTCACCGTAAGTCTCTCTTCAGGGTAGAGATCCCTGTATGAGGGTCCGCCTGCGTAGTTGAACACTGAAACCTGTCCCATGAACTGGCTGACGGCGCCGTAAACCATCGGAATGCCGGCAGCTTGCGTGGCGTCGCTGAGCAGGTATCTTGACGAGAAGTTGTCGGTGCAATCCACGGCAACGTCATATCCTCTCAGGAGCTCCGCGGCATTCTCTTCACCGAGTCTCACCGGGAAGGCATTTACTGTTACCAGTGGATTGATAAGCGAGATCCTTTCGGCCGCAGCTTCGGCCTTGGGTCTGGTGATATCCTCTGTATTATACAGTATCTGCCGCTGGAGATTGCTAGTGCGGACTTCATCAGGATCAACGATGCCCAGGGTGCCGACGCCTGCAGCCGCAAGGTACATCAGCACAGGTGAACCGAGTCCTCCGGCCCCGATTACAATCACCCTGGCTCTTTTCAGCTTCTCCTGTCCGTCAAAGCCCACCTCAGGAATGATGAGCTGGCGGTGATAACGGGCCTCTTCCTCATGTGTCAGTGCACTCATCCCGGATTTATCAATTTTTTGAACAAGCTTGATCAGAGTCTGTCGATGAAATTTCTTAGTTTTTGCTGCACCTCTGCTGCAAGAGGCTCAAGTGATGCATTGCCGACTGAAACCATCGAGGCCACCGGGTCAACGGCGCTCACCTCAACAACTCCCGGTTCGTTTTCTTCGATAACCACATTGCAGGGCAGGAAAACCCCGATCTTATCTTCGTACTGGAGTGCCTTGTAGGCAAAATGCGGATTGCAGGCACCGAGGATCCTGTACTTCTTAAAGTCGACATTGATTTTATTCTTAAGTGTTTCCGACATATCAATATCAGAAACCACTCCAAATCCCTGCGTCTTCAATTCAGTTTTTACAAGATCAATTACCTCCTGAAAACCTTTGCCTTTAACTGTTTTTGAAAAACAATACTTCATTGTCGTCAGATTTAGTTTTTACCATTCTGAGCTGATTTACCGGGTAACAGTTCAGGATCCCAATATACTCCAAAATTGCAATAATTAAAAGCTGGCATTTGCACTTGACTCCCAAATCGGTATGATTTTTGTGCATTCTGACCGTAACCTATACTGATCGAGTTATGAAAGGAGTTATGACAGGCTTTGCACTGCTGCTGATAACAGGCACCCCGGCAACCATGACATCATGTGAGAGAACAAATAACGATACCCCTCCGGGCGACCCGGTCCAGATTGAACTGAGCCTGAAGCAAAAGGAGATTGTGGAATCGGCAAACAAGTTTGCATTTGACCTGTTTCTGCCAATAATTACTGAGAAAAAGGGAGCGGAGAATATCATGATCTCACCGTTCAGCGTGGCCAGCGCTCTTTCGATGACACTCAACGGAGCAGATGGTGAAACATTCGAGGCCATGAAGACAGCGCTACGCTATGATGGCAAAACAATTGAGGAGATCAATGATGCCTATCTTAAACTGATGAAAGATATGGTTTCCGTTGATCCGAGGGTCATTATGGAAATTGCCAACTCTGTGTGGGTGGAAAAGAGACTGGCAGTCAAACAGCCGTTTATTGATGCCCTGAAGACCTGGTATCTTGCCGAGGCCAGAGCCATCGACGTATCAGACCCGGATGCTGTGGGTATGGTCAATAACTGGATTGAGGATAAAACGCATGACAAGATTCAGAAGATGCTCGATAATCTGAGCCCTGATCTTGCAATGCTCCTTATCAATGCTGTCTATTTCAACGGCAAGTGGAGATATCAGTTTGACACAAAAGAGACAAAGGATAAACCTTTTCATCTGACCCCTGATTCACAGGTGGAGGTGCCGATGATGTTTCGGAATGAGAAATTTGCCGTTACCCGGTCAGAAAACGCGGTGCTTGTTGAACTACCCTACGGACAGGGTAACTATTCGATGGTGGTGATGTTGCCTGATGAGGGCGTTTCAACCTCAGTCGCCGCGGCTGCCATAACCCCTGAAAAATGGTCGCAGTGGATGGCAAGCCTGGCAAACGGCGCCACTGAAGTAGACCTCAGCCTGCCGCGATTCAAATATGAATATAAAAGGACACTCAATGATGACCTCGCCGCCATGGGAATGGGGATCGCATTTACTCCGTCGGCCGATTTCAGCAATATCAGTGATCAGCCGCTGATGATATCAAGGGTGTTGCATCAGACCTTTATAGAAACCAACGAGGAGGGCACCGAAGCGGCTGCAGCCACTGTTGTCGAGATGGTGTTTACATCCATGCCAATGGTCACCACCGTAAATATCAACCGTCCGTTCCTGTACTTCATTAGAGAGACCTCCACAGGCACTATAGTATTTATGGGGCAGGTGGTGGATCCGAGGTAAATCGGAATTTGCGATTTGCGATTTTCGAATAGGGGTACAATATCGACCTGTATATTCAAGGTGTAAGGCTTCACACCAAGATGTAAATCGCCTGTTGTAACGTCTGGACTCTTGTTACTTACTGCTCCGGTATTCCTGCAGCAATGACTGGAAGACCTCTTTCACGGAGAATATGCCTGTAGACCTGAATGCATTGGCACCGGCAAAAGCATAACCGCTTTCGAAATTTCCCTTTAAAGCGTTCATCAGTGCAACAATAATGCAATAAGGGCTCTTTGATATATCACAGGTCCTGATGCATTGGAACGGACATTTCTTCGGCTGTTTCTTTCCGGCCTTCACCTTTTCGATAAAGCTGCTGAGGATGGCTCGTCCGGGCATGCCTACCGGGCTTTTGATAATTTCAATGTCTCCTTCTTCCGCGTCAATATAGGTCTGTTTAAAGGCGGCGGATGCATCGCATTCATTGGTTGTGACAAATCTTGTCCCCATCTGAACGCCTGAGGCCCCCAGTGCCATTATATCATGAATGTCCTGCCCGGTATAGATACCGCCGGCGGCAATGAGCGGGATCTTCTGGTCGTATTTCTCTTCAAATGTCTTTAGCTCAGCCACTATTTCCGGAACCAGCACCTCCAGGGTGAAGTTGGTGTCAGCGATCTGTTCCTCCTTAAAGCCGAGATGTCCTCCGGCCTTCGGACCTTCAACAATAACTGCATCAGGCAGGTAGTCATAGTTTGACTTCCACTTCTCGCATATAATTTTCGCAGCTCTGGCAGATGATACTATGGGGACGAGTTTTGTAATGCTCTCCTTTTTCAGGAATGACGGCATATCGAGAGGCAGTCCGGCCCCTGCGATAAGTATGTCAACCTTTTCAGCAATGGCAGTCTTAACCATGTCAGTAAAATTTGTCATGGCCACCATCACATTGACGCCAATAATGCCTTTTGTCTTTTCCCTGGCCCGCCGGATCTCTTCCTTCAGTCCTTCAATACTGGCCTCCAGAAAATTACCTGAAAGATCCTTGTACAGCAGACCGAGGCCTGCACTTGAAATTACACCAACCCCACCTTCATTGGCAACAGCAGCTGCCAGTCCCGACAGTGAAATTCCTACACCCATCCCACCCTGTATGACCGGAACAGCGATCTCCAGGTTTCCGATTTTCAATGATTTCACGATATAATTTATTGATTAGGCGGTAAATGTATCCTTTAATTGATACAGTCAGCGGTTTAACCGATAATTATCATAGGATTATAATGCAGATATAACTTAATTTAACCATATGAGCTGATAATCTGCTGATTTACTGACAACCGGTTGCCCCGGTTATCCCAGTTTCCCGCCCCCTCCGTATTCCCCCCGGGTTTTTCATGGCATCCGCCTTCGCCCGGTTCCCCGTTTTGCCGAGTTTATCACGGTCCCCCGGTCCCCCGGTCCCCCGGACCTTCGGCTCCACACTTTCCCCGGCCCTTCGGCTCCACCCTTTTCCCGGGCGGTTAATTGAATTTCCTCGCGGAGAAATAGTCTGACAGCTCGGCCATGGCCTGGCCCCCGTTATGGAGGTCACGGATGATGACGCCTCTCTCTATGATGGCGATGCGGGTGCAAATTTCCGTAACATGATTTAGGTCATGGCTGGAAATAATCATCGTTGCTCCGGTACTTCTGTTATAGTCTGAAAGAATCCTTTTCAGCAGGATCTGCGATGTGGGATCAAGACTGTTGAACGGTTCGTCAAGGATGACAACCTTTGGCCCGGTGATCAGTGCCGAAGCGATGCCTATCTTCTGCTTGTTCCCTTTGGAAAAATCGCGGATGAACTTCTTCTTCTGCCCCAGGATCTCGCCGTTGAAGAAATTGCTGAATTCTGAAAGTTTTGAGGCAATCAGCTCTTTTGTAAAACCATACTCTTCCGCAATGAAATCAAAATACTCCTCAGGGGTCAGAAAACCGATAAGAAATCCCTCGTCGAGATATGAGGAGGTATAATCTTTCCATTTCTCCGATTTGGAAATAACATATTCGCCGGATCTCAACTCACCTTTGTCAGCTTTTATCAGGTCAAGCATTAGGCGCAGGAGGGTGGTCTTGCCGGCGCCATTATTTCCCACCAGCCCGAATATCTCTCCGTCGTTAACCGTTAGCTCGCTGATGTTCAGGACGACTTTCTGCTTATAGCTTTTTGCCAGGTTTACTGCCTTGATCATAGGTTGAGGTTTGTCAGTTTGAAAGTTTCCGGAATCCTTCCATGGATTTGTACCTGCGTGTGCTGAAGAGGGCAGCGATTACGTTCCTGAGCCACCAGCGGTGTGAGAGAAGGAAGGCAAGGCCGAGGCCTGCAAGAACAATTTTGCCAATGGTATCACCTGCCAGCAATTCGAGCAGCTTGTAAAGCCCGAGAGGCACAATCACAAAGAGCAATCCCAGCAAAAACTGGCTTCCCTTGACACCCTGGTAGTTCATGAATGTGCTTTCATTAAGGCTCTACCCGTCCGTCATTCAGAAGTGCAAGCATCATCACCAGGAAAGAGTTAGCCCCGAGGTTGTAAAGCAGAAGAGATGAAACAAGTATCATATCCGGCTTCCCACTTATGGCAATGAAGACTGCGAGGGGGATGAAGGTCAATCCCGTTAATATTACCTGCAGATAGAGTTTTGCCCTGAGGTAACTGATGAAGTCGTTCTTTCGGGCCATTATGCCGTCAAAGTATGTGCTCTCCCAGCTGAAGATGAGCTGCCCGTATGACGCGGATGCCAATCCGATCAGCATTGTTGTGATCACCAATGTAAAGAACGGACTGCTTATTCCGTCTTCCCGGGAAAACATAAAAATGAAATAGACAAGAAAGAATGGCACGAGCAGCATGGTGTTCCTGGGTCGTTTATTGCGAAGGAGCATTAAAATCTCGAGCGACAGGTACCTTCCGGCGTCACCCAGTTGACTGAATCTCCCCATAAAACTTCTTCCTGCAGCCTTCAAACTGAGCGTACTTTCTGACTGGTCAATGCGGAGGTACCCATGCAGCACGAGGTATATAATCTTTATTGTGGCAATGATAAGACCGATGCCAATAATGAAGGGAAGAGGCTGTCCTTCAGTAATGGATGTTCCCAGGGCACGGGAGATATCGGGTATTGAACCGGTGAGGCCATGGAGCAGGGCAACGGCAGCGGCAACACCTGCCGGGATAATCCAGTTAACCGTATTGATCCTGATAAGCATACCGGTAATCATGGCCAGCAGGTTGTTAAGCATGATAAACAAAATGCATCCTGCAAGGAAGCTAAAGGCCGCAAAAGTCCCCTGTGAAGGACCGGTAACCATAACCGCAAATGGCGTGATCAGGAACAGGGGGAGAAAATTGAAAAGATTGAGATAACTCCTGAGAATTATATTATTTGCAAGTTTCTTCCTCCGGATCCGGAATCTCAGATAAGGCATGATCTCCAGTGAAGGCACGTTCTGCATAAGGCATCTCACGAGATAATCACCAAACAGATACCACAGAATCACAGCATGGAATTTTCCGGCTGCCTCACCGCCCTCCTCTGCCAGTGATGAACTGAAATCATACCCGAAACTCAGGTACAGGAAAATGAGGTTAAATCCAAAGAACAGATAGGCAATCCGGGTGAAGATATTTCTCCTCCATCTTTCATTACGGATAAACGACTTCCAGATATGTGAGTAAAGGTACATTTACTCCGACTTCACATAACTCCCTTTTCGGGAACTAACTTACTAATTTTCTTGATAAAAGGCAATAAATGGAACGCTTTTCTGCGAATGGTCCATGGCGATTATTGTCTCTTTGATAAAATGAAGTTACTTTGTGCCGATGAACCTGACCTATATCGATTTTCTTGTGAGCGGAGTGCTGGCCACGATCATGTTCGGCGTGGGGCTTTCGATCAACTTCAACGATCTCAGGCAGATATACCAGTCACCAAAGGCATTTGTCCTCGGTTTGATATCGCAGATGATCCTGCTCCCGCTTATAGTCTTCTCCTTATAGGTTTTACAGACCTGCCGCCGGCAATAAAGGTGGGCTTCATCATTTTGTCGGCCTGTCCCGGGGGCACCACTTCAGGGTTTGTTACGGTTCTCTTCCGTGGCAATGTGGCCCTCTCCGTCTCCCTGATAACCATCAACAGTCTAATCACCCTTGTAACAATACCGCTTCTTGTCAATCTGGCTCTTACTGTTTTTACAGGAAGACACTCGCCATTCGAGTTGCCGCTGGTTCAGACCTTCCTTCAGATCTTTTTTGTGACTCTTTTGCCGGCTTTCACAGGGGTGCTGCTTAGATATTACCGTGAGAAGATTGCGGACCGGATCCAGAAGCCGGTGAGGACCGTGATGATCGTTCTCTTCGCCGGGGTATATACACTGATAGCCTTTGCGGACGAGTCGAAGGGTGGTTCCGGAATTACCTTTCCCGATTTGTGGAGTATCCTGCCTTACGCCGTCATAATAAATCTGGCCGGATTTGCTGCAGGGATGGTCATGGGCCTTTTTGGGAAGACCGGAATAAGAACATCCTGGACAATCGGGGTGGAGGTTGCCCTTCAGAACACCACACTTGCCCTCCTGGTAGCCGGAACACTGATACAGAGCAATGAGATGGTCAAGCCTGCACTGGTTTACGCTCTCTTCTCTTCTGGACAGCCCTGCTATACGGGATTGTTGTCAAGAAATACAACAAGTCGAAACTATTCGGGGAATTCAACTGAGGGGCGAATAATCTAATGTATTACAATGCATTAGATTATTGCACCGTCTACGGTATGCCAGGAATGTGGCTATTGTCATGACGGCTCTGAGGGATTTCAGGTTTATCTGATAATTTATTTT
>CAWDHN010000010.1:0-1422925 GCA_963802145.1 uncultured Rikenellaceae bacterium | reverse complement strand
GTGGCCATAAGATTTGGTCATTAATCACATGTCAGCCACAATATCTGGGAAGCAATTGGTGTTTAATAATTGAAATTAAAAAAGTGCCAGCAACACATTATTAGAGATATTCTATGATGGTTTCAAGCACATGCTCATAATATTTTGTATAAGAAATGTCTTCTTTTAATGTAGGATTATTTTACAGACCGGGCTAAATGGAGATTACTTCACTGAGGTTTGCCTTCTTGGCGATAGTGTCAGTTTTTATTTTTTATTTGGTAAAACCCAAACATAAAACACTGTTTCTGGTCATTCTTAGTTGTGGGTTTATTGCCAGCTTCAATTACAGTCTGCTAATCTACGTTATAGGTTATACGGCCATTAACTATTACATTGGGAGAAGAATGCCTGGTAATAGATACAAACTGGCATTATTCAGAGCTGGTATATTAGTCAATTTATCTCAGTTAATTATTCTCAGATATGCAACTTTCGCTATCGACCCTATTTTTCATTTATTCAACTCCCAGGTCGAAATCTCGAAAATAGCTGATATTATCTTACCAATAGGGATTTCATATTTTACCTTACAAGGGATAGGATATCTGATTAATGTTAAAATGGGTTGGGAGCACCCGGAGGGTGAACTTCAGCCGCTTTCTTCTTTATATAACTTTTTACCCAAAGTTTTTATCAGGCCCGATTGAACGGTCAAACCATTTCCTTCCTCAATTAAGTTCATTTAGATCATTTGATCAGGAGTTAGTATCAAGCGGACTAAGAATAGCACTCTTTGGGGTTTTTAAAAAAGTTGCAATTGCAAATCAACTTGCACCTTTTATTGCGTCTTATCAGATTGACTTAAATGCTTTTGATGGTGCCTCTTGTTTGATACTACTAATTTTGCAACCTGTATATCTCTATTTTGACTTTTCCGGGTATACAGATATTGCCATCGGTTTGTCCCAAGCATTTGGGATAGACAATCTTCCCAATTTTAACAGTCCTTTTTTTCGGAAAACGTAACCACTTTTTGGAAGACGTTTTCACATGTCTCTTTCATTGTGGTTTAATGATTATGTCTTTAGACAGGTAAGTTTCAGACGCAGGAAATGGGGGATATATGCTTCTGTCTATGCAGTATTTCTGACTTTTACACTGTTTGGAATTTGGCATGGTGCTGGATGGAACTTTCATGATATTAGGGACTGTTACAAGCTCTAGCCATAATTTCGAATTTCTTACAAAGAGATGGCGTACTTAAGTTATTCTCAAAGATCATCCCTTTGATACGAGTCTGGGTTGGACGGCTGATAACCTACTTATTCTACTGCTGCTCACTTGTTTTTTTCTTCTCGTCTGATTTGAAATCAACCTTGACTTTTTTTCACGACTTTTCAGTGTAAATGGTTCTTTTGCATCAGTGATATTAAATTACCTGCCCTTGGGATCACTGGCATTGATTATAATATTTCTGGTACTTGAGCTATTGGAGAATGACCACAAGACTATAGCAATCAGGATAACATCCATATGGAATGGCAAACGTGCAATTCATAATTTAATAAGGTGGGTCACCTACTATGGCGTCATTGTTACAATACTTGTTCTGGGGACTGAAACGCAACAATTTATATATTTTAAGTTTTAGCTTCTTAATGACAACCTTATAAATGCCAGGCTATAATATTTTGAATATATTAATCACAGCCGTTGTCGCTGAATGCAAGAGGACATTCTTTTTCAATGGGTGTTAACCAACCCTTCTGAATATAGTTATTATTCAAGGTGTGATTGCGGTTTGTTGCCCGGGAACAACATGGCATTTGAAATCATTCAAAAGCATAGTGGTTCTGTAGTCGACACCTTTTTTGTTCAAATGTCCTGGGGTATTGAACATCATAGAATCTGGTATCATATATCGTTCGGATGTTCCCAGAATTCTAAAGCCATTCTTAAGATAGCAGGACTCCACTCTGGCTATTTGTTCCTCAGAGCACATATATGACAAATCTTGAAGTGCAGGGAATGAAACATAAAAATGTGCATGTTTCTTTTCGACTTCTGCTTGAAACATTTTGATTTTATTAATAACCGAATGGTTAAAATTGTTCCCCAAGGGTCTGGCCATTTCGAACACTTGCCTGCGAAGACCCCAGTGGGTGTAAACATCACCGTACTCATTAAAAGATGTTACACTGTAATGCTTGTCCTCCTGGTAATTATGATATTCTTTTGATTTGAATTTTGAAATTGTGTATTTGGGAAGGTACGGTATGATCCTGATTACCTGCTTAGCATTAAGTAGTTTTACTTTTGAAGTGTTTATATCAAAAATTAAGCGTAATAATTCTTCAGAGCCATACGCAAAGTTTCCATAAAAGTGTTCATACTCAGGAATTAGAATAACAATATCTCCCTCTCGGATATACTGCAAAGCATTGTTCAACATATAAATCAATCCGATGCCAGCATGAATACCTGTATTGATTGGATTTACGCAAAGAGAATCCTTGATCATTTGGCTGTTTAACCCAAAACTTAAATTTGAACCTCCAATAAAAATGATCCGTGGAGAGTCTACGTTTTGCATTAATGAATCTTTTTGAATGCTTGCTGCAAGCAAGGATTTGGATGCTCTGGGCGTCACAGGAAGGAACAAACCCGATAGCAAGGCCAAAAGGAGAATTGAAATAAACCAAAATGTTTTGTAAATAAACTTGCGCATTGTTCTTAGCAATATTTAATACACCATCCGGATATTATGGATAAATACTGATTAAAATTAGTTATTAAACCAGCTGGTTCCAATATATTATATAATCGTTTTGATAGAATTATAAGTTTGTATGACCAGTCTCAACTGGTTGTTGATAAGTCTTAAGATGAGAGATTTGATTGAGCTCACCTAATCAAAAAAAATGGATTCAATATGGGGGAAAAAAAGGAATTGCTTTTCGGCAATTCCCTCTTGTAAAATTAGACCGTTAAATGTAGTCAACCCGAGATTCTCATCAATTAGCGTAAGGTACAATCAATTGGACGGAATTTACATCCTCAAAAGATTTGTATTGCCAATTCCAATATTCCGGGCATATAACTGGGGATTCGACTCCTCCCGTCAATCCGGATAAGGGGCCTGCATAAAGATATGTTTCATCAAGCACACCTTCTCCTTTTAAATCGATTGTTATTATTAAGTTGTTGCCACTAGGCATGATAGTAACAATGCCAACATTTTCTTTGGTCCATTTTTCAATCATAGCAAAGGATGAAATAGTTGGATAATAATTATATCCAAGGTCATTGCACCATTCAGTTGTTGTAAATGGGTAGGTCCCTTCACTTAAAGCGAACGAGTAATCTAAGGAAGTGTAAGTTGGTCCAGGCGTGTAATAGCATTTAACAGCTAGAATAATAGGCTCTGGCTCATCACACTGAACAAAACAGAAAGTGAGGTTGCTTACCATGTACTTCCCTTCAGGAGCTGCGAGACCACTATCATTGAAGGCGCCATCTGGATAGTAATAGACGCTTGAGGCATTACTTCCCTTTACAATGACTGCTCCTACTTTAAGGCTCACTCCTTCAATTTCTCCACAACCTGTCATATTAAATGAAACGTAATTCCCATCAACCTGGACATTAAGCCAG
This sequence comes from uncultured Rikenellaceae bacterium, assembly GCA_963802145.1. Taxonomy (GTDB): domain Bacteria; phylum Bacteroidota; class Bacteroidia; order Bacteroidales; family VadinHA17; genus SR-FBR-E99. The sequence goes on along the minus strand of CAWDHN010000010.1, from coordinate 1,419,289 downwards.
CTTGGGAAAGCTCCTTCGAACTCTTCTTCTGTCAGATAATCATCATAATTTATCTTATCGCCACAGATTAAAGCCTCATTATCAAATGCCTGCATAACATCGTTACAGGTCACGTTCCCTCCTCTGGGTTTGTCTACTGCAAGAATCACAGGAGTAACATCACCATCAGATATTGGTGTTGTATTGCTTTGTACATAAGCTTCCTTCAATTCAGCACTTACGTCTTCCGAGATTTCATTGTCACAGGCCATTGGCACAAAGACCAAAAGCAAGCTTGCGAATAAGTTGATTACATTCCTCATTGTTTCATGTATTAGTGTTACCTTTATTATTCACGCATGTTAAAAATATGTATAATGTGGCTATTCATCGACTTGAATTTGTCATATTTTGATCAAGTGATAGAATTCTATGATAAGAAGCCTTCTATCTGTGTTAAACACATAACAGGAATCGTCGCCAACGTAAGTATCTCTGACGCAACGAAGAATCGTTAAACGATTAACTATCAGTGGTTATCTAAGTACCTTGATTGCGGTTTCTTTTGCACCTTAAGTAGGCAGGAATTAATTCATTAAGATCTTATTGGTCGACCTTTTCTCCTGAAATTAGAGTTCCTTTTCCCTCATTTTCAATAACATCAATTATTCTGTTAAATAGAAGCGGTGATACCTCACCGGCAAATACTTTGTTCGGATGAGAATCATCTGATGAAACTGCATTTTCATCATTGAAATACAAATCACCTCTTGTCTGAAGATTATACAGGTCCCATAAATAAATGTTATCATTCGGTATATCCCACTCTTCTATGACCCAGGAGAAAAACTCTTTAGCCCTCTGGGCTTCATCTTCAGTCACCGCTGATTTAACTAGGGCTGCCCCTGTAAACAATATGAACTTCGTAGTCGGGAACTGGTGTAGTTTTTCCCTTAATGCATTATATTGTAGTTGGTAGTTTGATATGGATTTGTATTCAGATTTGACATCTGCTGAGTCCATGTCAATCTGAATGTTAGAGATAGGGAAGCAATGTTTGAATATAATGACCTGAATCTCTCGGGTTAGAATCTCTAAAGTCGGATTTTCTTGAAAAGGTATAGTATCCGCATTCCTCACCCAGATATTGTAATAGTCATACGGATCGTTCGTAGGGCCTTTCGGGAAGTGCAAGTCATTAACGACGTAGTTTGTATTATTCTTCCTATTATATTGCTTAAATAAGATGGGCAACTGTGCTTTCTTATTGGAATAAGCAGTTACTCTATCGCTTATTTTACCTGCGACTTGCTCTATTTTTGAAATTGTGGGGTTCCCCTTCCAAATGATTCCACCTGTGCTATGATGAAGGAATAAAATTTTTACCTGCATATGCTCATAGTTTCTTTTGCAGCTAGTGAACATCATTATTATCAGTAATAAACAAAAGATTAGTCTCGATTTCATGGTATTTGCGAACTTTTAAGTTGGCTTATCTGCAATAAAGTTTATACAAAATTAGTATTGTATTCAATTAATACAAGTCAGCATAGACTTTGTTAATCTTCCCTGGCTTGATTAATGACAATATTTAATTTGATTTAACTTTGAATTATTTATAATATATCTTTGGATGCAAGCTGTTAACAATTAAAATGAAAAAGATTACATTGATATTGTTCTGGGTTCAATTTACATTTATCCTGTATGGTCAGATCATAGCGGATCACACGGTTGTTGATAAGTATGACAAGATACCGCAGTTCTATATAGATGAGGTTAAGAAGATGTGGTTAGTCATAGCGGGTGAGAGTCATAGCCTGGGTTATAGGGAAGGACTCATGCTTTTTGCGAACGAGCATGCGTCTTACAAGGTCAGTGTTGTTGAGGAAGGGGTTCCGGAAGCGTTTACAACGTCACATTTGAGAGTAAGCAGGGCGACTTGGGGTGATTATTCGAATTCTTCGGGATGGATTTATGGATATGGAGAGGATGATTGGTGGACGAATCCCACAGCAATAACCAGGACCAAGGCAGGAATTGCTTATTGTAAAGGGCATAATTTGATAATATCTGCTATTGGTTTTGGATGGTGTTGGGATCCGATGGCTGGAGATGCCAGTTACGGTACGGATCCTGTTACAGGTAATCATTGGTATGGATGGTCAGAAGGTAGTCCTTCGGGAGATAAGTGTTGGGGAATCGACGAATCTGACAATTCAATTACGGGAAACAGTGTAAATATAGAAAGTTATATAAATGCCACTCAGGCCTATATTGATTACTGTACTGCAAATAGTATTCCAACGAAAGTATTTTTCACTACGGGACCAGTAGATAGTTATGAGGGATATTTTTCAAATGAGGCCATGTATCAGGCGCATTTAAAATATAATCATATCCGCAGTTATGTCAAGGCCAATAGTAGCAGGATATTGTTTGATTATGCTGATATCTTATGTTATGATGCAAATGGGAACTTGGCCACAGTAGAATGGAATGGCCACATATATCCGACTATTGCTGGGACGAATTTATATCCGATTGAAGGTAGTTATCATATTTCAAAAGCTGGAGCCGTAAGGCTTGCGAAGGCGCTGTGGTGGATGCTTGCCAGGATTGCAGGTTGGGATGGCGGAATAACAGGGATTGAGGATGATCCGTCTGCAAAGTCTCACATAAATGTAGAGGTCATTGGAGACGAACTAAAAGTTGATATTCTGGCTAATATTGTTATTGAAGGAGTGGAGCTCTATTCTGTCAATGGAAGTTTAATTTCGTCAAAATTCAACAATAGTGACTTTATTTACTTCAATATCGCCAATATGTCTCCTGGATTATACATTTTGGCTGTCCGCCATACAACAGGTACTTTGTCCAAGAAGATAATAATACCTTAAAAAGAGTGTTTGATTGCTAACATATTATCAGCTTTTTTTAATCTTTTTACCTGTTGCGCTTATTGTCAGATCATCTCTGAATTCATAAACCTGAGGCACCTTGAAAAGAGCAAGATGTTGTGAACAATGCTCGAATAAGCCTTTCCTTGGTAAGCAGTACCAATACTGTCTTTTCGGACAGTAACTGTGGCTTTTAGCATTTCACCTTCGATCTCATCTTCAATACCTTCAATAGTACAATCAATGACTTCCGGAAGTGCAAGTATTACTGCTTCAATCTCTTTGGGGCTGATTCGTTTGCCGCGGACTTTGATAATCTCCTTTGAACGGGCGGTGAGGTAGATATATCCATCCTCATCAACAGTGCCAAGATCGCCGGTGTAAAGCCATCCGTTACGGATGGCATTTTTTGTGCCCTCTTCATCGGCAAAATAGCCCATCATAATATTGTCGCCCCTGGCAATTACCTCTCCGGTTTCACCAGGTTTGATGGGTTCTCCTTTTTCGTTCACAACTTTCAGTTCTACCCCGGGAATACCTTTTCCCATTGAGCCCTTCCTTCTGTCATAAACCTCCGGCGGGAGCCAGGAGAGCCTCGCTGTGGCCTCGGTCTGCCCGTACATGACCACAAACCTGACATCCGGATGTGCCTCGCGGAACTCATCAATAAAAATCGGGGCAAGCTTGCCTCCTGCCTGGGTGACATATTTCAGATCGGGGAATTTTGTCTGCTTAAAGGAGTCTGACTTCCTCAGTAGGATTTGGAAGTGACTCGGAACTCCTGCAAATCCGGTGCACTTGTAATCGATCAGGCTCTTCAGCACACCTCCGAGGAATATGAACGCATTGTTGAAGACAATGGAACCTCCAACCCTCAGATGGGTATGCAGAAGCGAGAGTCCGTAACAGTAATAAAAAGGCAGGACAACCAGCATACGGTCGTCTGGAGTCAGCTGAAGATACTCGACTATTGATGATGTATTGGCTATAAGGTTCTTGTGAGAGATCATCACTCCTTTCGGCTTTCCTGTAGAACCGGAAGTGAAGATGATCTCAGCGCAACGCTCTCTGTCAAATTCTTTTTCAGGTCCGGCCTACTGCCAGATGATGTTAGCTGTCAAATGCTTCCGAATCAGGAAGAACATTATTGACGACGAACCAAGTCCAGCCTTCTTTTCTACATCCGGCGTCAAGAATATCAGTTTGGGATGGGTTAGATCATGAATGTATCTGAAGTTTTCCTTTTCAATACTCGGGTCAAGTGGGATACATATATTTCCGGATTTAATTATAGCAAGGTAAGCCTTCAGAAAAAACAGGTTGTTGACCGACAACAGAAATATATGCTGATCTGTTCCTGCTTTCTCCTTTATCCATTCAGCGAGGCTGATGCAGGACTTGTAAAGGTCCCTGTAGGTTATCTCCTCACGTCCGACAAGGAATGGCTTATCCAAACCGGAAGTATGCTCAAAGAAATAGTCAAATGCATTCATATCACGAAGTTTATCCCTGATAATAATCCCTTATTGGCGGCATACGCAAGTATTCCGTTGTATTCCGTTTACGTTCAAAGTTGCGGAATAGTGCTTCGACCCGTTCTGTAGTCTCTCCCATAACGGCTGCAACCTCCGACGGCGGGTAGCCATTCTCGAACCCGTACCAGAACCTGTCCATCAGGTGGAAAGGCAACTGGTAGAAGAACTCTTCCTGGGTCTGCTCGGCAGAGTAAGTGTCGGTTGTTGGTGTCCGTTCTATAATTCCCTTCGGCACTCCCAGGTATTCAGCAAGCTGGTAAACCTGCGTCTTGTAAAGATTGCCAATCGGCATCACATCCCCGGCGCCGTCGCCGTACTTTACGAAAAATCCCTGTTCCTGCTCATGCTTGTTGGGCGTGCCAATAACGGCATAGTGCAGTGCCTCGGCATGGTAGTAGAGCATTGACATCCTGGTCCGCTGCTTGAAGTTTGATGCAGCAACAATCTGCAGGTAATCCCTGGCAGGCAGCATCTTATCCTTGACATTGCCATCCGAATCAATTATTGTAAGATAGAAGATGGGAGGGAGGTTGCTGAATAGTCCGCTCTGCCGGACCCCGATCTTCATCTTCCACGAAGCGGGGTCGTACTCGGGGAAAACCCTCTTCACAGCCTCATCGCGTCGCTCGTAACATCCGAATCCTGAAAGTGCACCGGTAATCTCCTCCTTTATTGCCTTTACTCCGAACTTCGAAGCCAGCTCCCTGGCAAGCATCTCACTGTCGGGACTGGAGTCCTTCTCGGGAAGCATTACCCCGAGAACCTTCTCAGGTCCGAAGGCCCTGGCTGCCAGTGCGAAACAAACTGAGGAGTCAATCCCGCCGCTGATCCCGACCACGGCACCGTTACGCTTGAACCTCTGAAGGACATCCTCGCGCATCTGTTCAATGATGTTCTCCACAACTGTTTCAACGTTCTCCAGCAGAATAATGTCTTTTGTAAATGGTTTCAGGGTGCTCATATTTCGTTTATTACTTTCAGGTTATTCAAAGGTTCATTCAGGAGGTCCTGGTTCTGATCATCAATGAACTGGTGATAAAGAAGATGTGTCGAGATCACAGAAGTTAACACCATATTATCCATCTCCGATGCCGCGGCGCTCTTCCCGACCTTTCCGAGAAGACTGGAAACTGATTCAGCGCTGAAAACGCCGGCTTTTCTGATCATGCTTTCCGAGAGCATCTCATTCACATAATCAGGCTTGTCCTCTGCCAGGAAAACACTGCTGATAGGAGCTCTGTATGGTTGTTTCGGCCTTTTGACTATACTGTCCGGGATTCTGCCGGTCATCAGTCTTCTTGAGCAGGTACTTTTCATTCGTCCCGTTCAGCTTCAGCCGGTCGGGCAGGGAGGAGCAAAACTCAATCACCCTGTAGTCCAGGAAGGGATACCTTCCTTCAACCGAATTGGCCATCGCCATGCGGTCGCCCTGAGATGACAGGAGATATCCTGACATGAAGACTGTAGTCTCCAGCCATTGTGCCTTTGCCAGGGTTGACCAGTTGTTGAAATCTTGCGGTAATTTGCCGGACAGATCATCAAGCGGATCATAGCCGTTGACAGATGCCTTAATGGTGTCCGAAAAGTGCTTCTTAATGTGATTCGAATTATTCCATCTCAGGAGATGGGAGTAGAGCGGATTGCCTGTATCCTCAAGCTTGTATCCGAAGAACATCTTCAGAATATTCGGACTTGCGTTCCTGAGATGAGGGATATCAGGGTAGATCCTCTTGAGAAGCATCGGTCTGAGCGATGATCCCGGCTGCTTTGCCCAGAACTGTCTGATAATTGCCTCCCTGAAAATGTCATACCCGGCTAATATCTCGTCAGATCCCTCTCCTGTAATGACCACTTTTATATTGTTATCCCTTACCAGTTTTGACAGGATAAGCATCGGGGTGGGAGCGGTACGGGTCAGGGGTGTCTCGGAATGCCACACAACCTTTGGAAACGCTTCTGCAATCTCCTTTGAGGAGCAGGTAATTGCACTGATGGTTGGTGTTGAGGTACCTGACAGCCTCCTCCTGGTATTTGCTCTCATCGAAGTCCTTGTCCTCGAAGCCGATTGAAAAGGTGTTCAGGATTCCGGGCTCAATATCCCTGATATAGGCTACAGTTGTTGTTGAATCCAATCCGCCGCTGAGATAAGCTGCAACCTCAACATCGGCCCTGAGCCTTATCCGGACAGCGCTGGTGAACAGCTCATTAAACCTCTCAATTGCCTCCGGAAGGGATAAGTCATGTACGGTTCGGCCCAATATTCAGTTCCCAGAATTTTTCCGTCCTGAGTCCATTCCGGCCAAAGGTCATAAAGTGACCGGGGGAGAGCTCGAAAATGCCCTTGAAGGCTGTCCCGGGAGTCAGGGCAGTCCAGAAGGTATAGATCTGAGACAGGCTTTGCGGGTCAAGTTCCCTTGTCACTTCGCTATTGCGAAAGATGGCTTTGATCTCGGAACCGAAGTAGAGTACCCCGTTGGTGACAGTATAAAACAAAGGCCTGATCCCCACCCTGTCTCTTGCAAGAAATAGTTCCTCCTTCTGTTTATCCCATATTGCGAAGGCAAACTGGCCGTTCAGCATACTGAGGCAACTCTTGCCGTACAGGGCATAGAGGTTTACAAGTACCTCGGTGTCAGACCGGGTCTTGAGCCTGACGTCTTTTTTTTCAAGCTCCTCGCGGAGCTCGATGTAATTGAATATTTCGCCGTTAAAGACAATCCAGTACCTGCCGGAGATATCAGAAAGCGGTTGCTGACCTGTCTGCAGGTCGATAATGCTTAGTCTTACATTACCGATTGTAGCCACTGGAGAATGGTAGATACCACTCTCATCCGGGCCCCGGTGGCTGAAGGAGCGGAGCATTGTCCCAACGGCAGAGACTGTGTTGGTTTTGCCGCGGTAATCGATTATCCCGGCTACTCCGCACATTACTAATTCTGGCTTTTTCTCTGAATGAACTCAGATATTGCGTTGATTGACTCGAAGTTCTCCTCGATAAGATCTGAATCAACGGTCTTTATTCCAAACTCCTCCTCGAGGAAGGTGATCAGCATGATAAATCCCATGGAATCAAAGAATCCCTCCTTGAAGATCAGCGATTCATCCTTGATCTTGTTTGCATCAGCATGTGATGTCTGAACAATATAATTCCTGATTTTTTCCTTTACGGTTGCTACCTCAATGGCCATAGTGATTGAATATAAGTTCGATAATAATAACGTGATTTTCAGTGATTATTGTTTGTAATAGTTGTCATAACGGCCATACCTGCTTTTCTTCAGGTTGAGGTCGTTGAATACGATGTCGAAGTTGTTAACATTATTTGTCCTGAAAAGGTTCAGGACATCATTGAACACATCCTTCCGTGTATAATCGTTCCGGCAAACCAGGAGTATATATGATGCATACTTAATCATAAGAGTAGCATCAGCCACCAGTCCTGCAGGAGTGGAGTCGATAATAACATAATCAAACTTCCCCTTAAGCTCCTCAATCAGGTCATCAAGTACACCGGCTTCTATCAGCTCCGAGGAATTGGGGAGTACCGGTCCGGCCGGGATGAACCACAGGTTGTCAATATCGGTCTTCTTTATGATCTCATTGCTCCCCGCATTTTTGACCATGTAATTTGAGAGTCCGATTGAATTTACAACCTTCAGTTTTTCATGAAGAGTAGGCCTGCGCAGGTCACAGTCGAGGAGAACTGTCTTATGACCAACCGAGGCAATCGAGGCTGCCAGGTTGCTGGAGACGAAGCTCTTCCCGTCCTGGGGCTGCGACGATGTAACCATAATAACCTTCTGTGGTTCCGATCTGAACTTAAGGAACAGGCTGCTCCTCAGGTTACGGAAGGATTCGGCTATCGATGATCCGGGATATTCCTTTACAACAGCCTCGGTCTTATAATAATTCGTGTAGATCAGGTTCATGACAGGCTGACCTATTATGTGCTCCACATCCCTTACCGATGATATTTTCTCATTAAAGAAGTTCCGCAGTATAATGTAAATGGTCGGGACCATGAATGCCATGAACAAGGCAATCAGCCAGTTGAGGCTTGTCCTTGGAGAGATAATGGCAGCCGTTACATCCCGTGCGGGCTCAAGGATTTCGTAGTCCGGATAGTTTGAAGCCATTGCTATAGCAGCTTCTGACCTCTTTTGCAGCAGGAAGGTATAAATTGCATCCGTAAGGTTGAACTCTCTCTGCATGCTGACCATATTGAGTTCTGTCCTCGGCAGCCTTGATATCTCATTTGATAATTTGCTTTCCCTGTAGTCGAGCTCGTTCTGAGTCAGATTAAGGGTATTCAGGTTGTTCTTGACATTCTCAATGATAGCCTGCCTCTGAAGTTTGATCTTGTTTTCAATCTGGCCAAGGAAGAGGTTCTTCTCGGCATTATTGCTCAGTATGGTTGATCTTTCGGCATTAAGTGCAAGAAGCTCAAGTACCAGGGAGTTCATAATCGGGTCAACCACATTGGCTGCTGAGGGAGGGGCAAGACCTGCTATATCCTGGTTTTTGTCGAAATAATCAAGGATATAGTTATAGTATCGCTCCTGAACCTGGAGGGTTGATCTTTCGTTTTGGATCAGATTCATCTGTGCCAATGCCTGCTGTCCCTGGTAACTGAGGTCAGTGACCTGGTTTGTCGACCGGTAATCGCGCAGTTTGTTTTCAGACATGGAAAGTGAGTCTGAAATTTCGGAAATCTGAGAATCGATGAAATTTATGGTATTAACGGCTATCTTATTCTTTTTTGACAGATTTTCATCAAGATAAGATTGAATATAATTGTTAAGGAAATCAATAGTCAGCCTTTTGTTTTCACCGTGAAAGAATACAGTAATAAGTGAAGACCTGATACTTACCGGTTCAACCTTAAGACGTTTCAAATAGGACTTGGTAAGCTGATCGAGGTGATATAACTCAAAGTAAGATTCCGTTTCCTTTGCCTTTACGGCATTAAGAATACTCCTTGTTCAGGGTGATGGAGAACTTGAAATTGTAAGATGAGATGGTCTCGTTAAACCTGCAAATAGTGTCTATTTCAACAGTGTTTTTATCACTTACGACTGGCATTATCGATATAATTATAATAGGCTGCCTCATCTTCTGATGCAACTAAGCCTGTATGAAAGCTCATCAAGAATGTCAACCCTGAATTTTGTATTGATTGGCTGAATATGTGATTTGTCAATGGATACAGTATATGGGATTTCCAAGATAAACCTGCGAAGGTTTCTGGAACAGATTGCTCTTGCCGGTGAAATAGCCAATTTCCAGGTTCAGATTTTTAATAGTTGTTGCTATAAGGCTGAAAGAGTTGAGACTGTTGATATCATTCTCAAGGTTTCTTGCTTCTGCAAGTGCTCCAAGGCCGCTGAAGAGATCATTTGATCCGAGCAGTGAAGAACGTTTGTCCTGAACAGGTCCGATAGTTGAATTGACTTCGTAAACGGTCGGAGAGAATTTGTTTACCATAAAGGCAATCAGGAGACAGATAAAAAAACTGGCTATATAAAGGTACTTATATGCTAAAGCCTCTAAAAGGAACTCTTTTATGTTAAAGGCTTCGCTCTGGGGATCATTATTGTTTGTCATTCGTGGAGATTTAATTAAATCCAAGACCCGCAAAAAGAAGAATTGCAATTGCGGTCGTGATGGTTGAAAGTATGGTTGTATATGTTATGTTGGAATAACTTGTGGAGACAGCTTTAAGAGGCTCAACAACGATAACATCGTTGGGCAGTACATAGTAATAACTTTTACTGGCAATCTTGGAGTCGCTCAGATTCAACCTGTAATGGATGATCTTCCCATCCACCTGTCTTATCAGCATTACGTTTTTTCTGTCTCCATAACGGGTAAGTCCACCACCAAGGCTTAGCGCCTCATAAATATTCAGTTTATCCTGGACAAATGGATAAAGTCCTTGTCTGACAACCTCTCCCATCACGGTCACCTGGTTGTCAACATATTTTACGATAATCGAAGTGTTTGCCACATAATCGCTGAGTGCATTCTGGATTTTGTCAGCTGCTTCTGCGGTGGTCATGGATGCCACATAAATCTTGCCTACAAATGGGAAGTTTATATTGCCCTCCTCATCAACGAGATATCCGAGCAGTCCGGAACTTGCTCCATAGCTTGATGATCTCATCTCCTCCGTTGTGTTAAAGATCTGGCTTGTCTGAAGATCGATGCTGAGTACCCTGATATACAGTTTGTCAAAGGGCATAATCAGTTTTTGAACTCTTGGGATTTACAGTTGGTTCATCAATTTCCTCCATATCATTGAAGTATCTCAATTGCTCTATTGGCACGCATGAGCCTGCCATCAAAGCAATAAGAATCAATAATACTGATCAGGTTACGGACTTTCTTTACACTATTTGTCATGATACATTCGGCTTATTATATTACAGACCCGTCTTATGAAATACAGTCTTCAATGTTTTCAACAAAATTACAAAATCCAGCCTCAGCGACCAATTATCTATATAGGCTAAGTCCAGCTCCATCCACTTTTCGAATTTAATATTATTTCGGTCAGGTTTAACCTGCCAGAAGCAGGATAATCCCGGTTTGACCGAAAGGCGCCTGAGCTGCCAGCGTTCATACTGGGTTGTCTCCTCTGGCAGCGGCGGGCGCGGGCCGATGAGCGACATCTCCCCCTTAAGGATATTAAAGAGCTGAGGCAGCTCATCAAGTCCGCTCTTGCGCAGAAATTTGCCAACCTTTGTCACCCGGGGATCATCTGCAATCTTAAACGCAGGTCCGTCAGCTTCGTTCATCTCTTCGAGCTCTTTTCTGAGCTCATCGGCATTTGCCACCATGGTTCTGAACTTGTACAGTTCAAACTGCCGGCCGCGGAGACCTACCCGCAGTTGCTTATAAATGGCAGGCCCATGAGAACTGGTTCTGATCAGAATCGTTAAAACGATAAGCAAAGGAGAGAGAATGATTATTCCCAGCAGTGAGCCGAATATGTCCATTATTTTCTTTACGCCCAGTGCGTAGGTATTGTGAGGGACATTTATGAAGGTCAGGAATTTACGGGCGGCTATTTCTGTTTTTACGGCATTTGAGAGCGATAGTTTCTCGTCCCTGTACATAAGGCTGAAGACAACTCCAAGCTCCTCGCATGACCGTACGATTTTCCTGATTTCGGAAGGCAGGATTTTGCTTTTTACATAAAGAACCTCATCGATCATATCCACTTCCATCAGATCGTTCAGAACCTGGATGTACCCTTCCGGAAGTATTATGATCGTTTCCTCATACTTTTCCTTAATTGCATCTGAACTGGTGAAAATGGCAACTATCTTGTAGCCCCACTCCTTGTGCTCAAGCAAGCTCTCAATAAAGGGGAGCGAGGAGGTGTCCGCTATCAGGACTACATTCAGGTAGTTAAAACCTTTTGCCCGGTATTGTTTGAACACATTATATTCGAAGATACGCAGAGAGAAGAGGAAAATAAACCCAAAGAGCGGAATAAGTGCGATAAATGTCCTTGATACAGCATATAGCTTGAAGAGAAAATAGAAAATAATCAGTAACAGAAAAATTGCTACGGCTGACAGCAGGTATTCCCAGAATATCGAAATATATTGCTTGGTCCTCGGTATTTCCGTTGCCTTCAGAAGGTACATGGTCAGCAGCCAGAAGGGGGTAACGGCCAGGAAAAGACGCAGGAAAGTCTTTTCCATGAAGAAGAAGGCACTCATGTCTGTACCAGAATAAATTATCAGGTATGCGCATTCAAAGGCAAGAAAGATTGCCAGGATATCAAGTGCTCCCAGAATATAATTCAGGAGATTCCATTTCTTAAGAAACGGAATGATATGCAAACGATATAGCGCACTGAATATATCCATCAGCAGTTCTTCATGTTTAGTCAGCCTCTGAAATCGGGTTTTAAATAAACGCCTGATTCAGGTAATTTATTCTTTCAGACAGCAGGTATTATTTTCTGCGTGTAAAAGTATGTCGTTCCATTCAATTCTGTCATTCCTGCAACCATCAGCCCACATTCCCTGAGAAGGGTTGTTACACTCCTCCTTGTCAGTACCTGTTTGTACGCAAGTCCATAAAGCTGTACATCCTGTTGATGAACGGGATCCTTGATTCTATGCCGTTCTCATAGGCTTCAGCCTTATCGGTATCGTATCCCGGCAGGTTATTGTACCTATCCGAGAAACCACTCTGGGCTTTGTTGTCGATGAAACATCCCACAAAATTGCTCTTGTGAGGAAGAAGTTCTGAAATAGTCCTCAGGAATTCCTTCACTTCCCTGATATGGTTCAGTTGCCTGAGGTTTACAACGGTTTTAATATCTTTCAGTTCCTCCGCATCGTAATAGAAATGGTGTGTGGACGGTATTACCAGCATTCGTGATTCAGATGTAAGGCCCAGTTGATTCAGGAAACTGAAGAAATCCTCCCTGGCTCTTTCCGGGAGCTCTTCAAACAGTCTGCCTATCCGGGTTTTCCCGGGCATATCCCTTTTCTGATAGCTCGCCTGAACTATTTGTTCCTCGTTAATTTCCGGGTGATATGCCAGAGCTCCTGAATGCATTTAAAAGGTCCATAAAATTTTCATTGTAAAGGTAAGTCTTAACAGGACTGCAGTCAAGTTTCTGAGAGTATCTCAGATGGCTTATAAATGGTGTAAAGAGGGGTAAATTTGCCGTTAATCACTTTGTTTTAATGATTGGCATAAAAAAGGATCACTTTCGTCAAAACATGGTGGTTTTTATTAACATATAAGGGGTGGAAGAGAATATCATCCGTAGGGTAGTATGCAATACGTTGAATATCAGACATAAAATGTCAGTAAATGGAATAATTCATCGAGATAGTGTAACTATCTCTGTTTTGACAAATAGCCTGAAAAAATTGATGAAAAAAGGGCTTAAAGACCTATTTCCTCTGAGGTTATGTATGACATATCTTTCCCGTTGGAGGAACGGGGTGTTTTTTGGGAGGTATTGTAGTCAAATTTGCCTTTCTGCCGGCCACTGTGCCCTATTTGAATAATTCAGGATCAGTAGAGCGGATGTCATTTTTAAAGGCTACCACAAATGCCTGGCTATAACCGTTTTGACGGCAGGTGTTCTGTAATTTCACGGCTTCAGCCATAGTCCCGAATTCTCCAATGGTTGTGCGGTATCCGCCTTTATACAGGTATTCGAATGATTTGTAGGTCTTACCGGTGACGGTGATATTCTGACTTCCAACAGGTCGTGTGTTTGCAAGTATCTGGACTCTGTACACCACAACATCTTTCTTTTCCTGGGCTGGCGTGGCTGCGACCGGTTTGCTTGACGGAGACGGTGTCACTTTCGTCTCAGCCGTTTTCTTTTCAGGCTCTACGGCTTTGGGCGTGGCTTTCTGTTCAACGGCAGGTGCCTTCTGTTCAACCTTCTCGGGAGTTGCCATTGGTTCAGGCTGTGAAGACAGCTGATTTCTCAGAATGCACTTGTGGTCCTATTCCTGCCAGGGCAAGAATACCGGTTGACAGGTCCGCTTCTGCATTTTTGGCTAGCTCGGGACCAGATTTAACAAGGAATAATTGTGTTCTTCCCTTTCCTGATATCGGCCGTGAAGAATAAAAAGCTGATGAATTGTCAGTCCGGCTTACAGTAAATGCCAGTTCATCGTCTTTTGAATTTATAGTCCCGGACAGGTTTACAGGCTTTTCCCATCCCGTTCCATTGTATACGCAGACGAAAACATCGTAACCCCCTTTACCCGGAAGGCCATCAGATGAGAAAAAGAGATTATTCCGGCTGTCAAGTGATGCAAAGAGTTCGTTTCCTGCCGAATTTATTTGTTTCCCAAGGTTTTCAGGAGTGCTCCATTTCCCCTCCTCCTTTTTTGTTACATAGAGATCAAGTCCGCCATGGGAGCCTGGCAAATCAGAAGAGAATACCATGAATTTTCCGTCGGCAGACAGTGAGGGATGGGAATAGATATAATTACCGTCACAGAAGTTCAGGGCCTGGTCTTCTATGACCCAGTTGTTCGACTTGAGGGTAGCCATGAATATTTTTTCCTTATTACCTCTGTCCGGTATGAGGCTCATATACATTGTGTTGAAATCCTCTGTAAATGTAGTGGCCTCGCTCGGAAATATTTTTGATGAGGAAGGCAGAAATGGCATGTAGTCTCCTGGCACGGTATCCGATAACAAGCGCCATATAGGTCTTCAGAGCCCCGAAAGAGAGATGTTTGTCGGGGACTTTTTCTTCTACCTTGGTGTAGGAGAGGAAGATTATTCCGTTCCTGTAAAACTGCACTCCGGATGAAGGTGGGATAATATCCAGGTAGAAGGGTCTCACACGGATTATGCTGTCATCGGTCGAGTATGATTTTGAGAGTTCGCATGCATACTGTGGCGTTGATGATCCTCCCTCATAAACTACACCAGCGGAGCTTATTTCGCTTGATAAGATGCAAAGAAATGGAAGTATTGCGATCAATTTTTTCATGACATTGTCGTTTTGTGGGTTACCACTGATACCTGTTGCCGGAGGTATGTGCCGGTCCTCCGAAATTCACGCCGGCCACGATCTCCACTGTGAGGTCTTGCTTATAAAAAGGCACATTCCTGGGGAAATCGACCAGGGTGCCGATATACACTCTGGGGAATTTATACTGGAAGAAGAAGGTCAGGTTATCGTAGTTGTGGAGGTAGGCACCCAGGCAGAAGGCATCCATATACAGCTTCAACATGGGATTATATGATTCCTTCTTGTCAAAATCGAGCGAGTCATTCAAATTGACAATCAGGGACGGTTCCAGGACAATATTCAGCGATCGGCTAAGTACAAACTTATATCCGGTCACGAAAAAATACTGTCTGGAAACAGGAATGTTATAAATTGCCATATCGGTACTGTCGGTCATACTGCCGAGGATGTTTGTTGCAGAAATGCCTGCATAGAACTTCTGACCGTAGAAGTAAACGCCTGCATCAACATTTGGAATAAAGCTGTTTTTCTGTGGTGCGCCAATATCCGCGATTGAGTCCATCATGTTATAAATGCCCTTAACCGCAATGCCTCCGGATAAAAATGAAAGGTTTTTGTCGTTCAGGGGGAGGTGATATGATGCGGCGATGCCCATCCCGAGATTTCTTGAAGGGCCAGACACATCATTAAAGAGAGATGCTCCCAGGCCAAACTGGGTAAAGCTTTTCGCCACCGGAGCTCCGAAGTAGCGAGGACCTTTCTTTGCTATCCTGCTATTGCCGCTAAGGAGCTGGGACATATCGCTTCCCTGGATTGTGGCTGAAAGATCCAGGGCCATAAAGTCCTTGCTGCCGGCGATTGCAGGATTGATAATGAATGGTGTGAATACCCTGTTGGAAATAGGATTCAGGGGTGTATGCTGTGCTGTGGCATTATATCCTGCAATCAAGGCTAATAAGCCCCAGTAAAGGCTGCCTTGCATTGGTTCATTTTGCTGACATTGGATGTTATCATGTTGTTATTAACGGGAAATACATCTCTAAGTTACATCGAATGTTAAGTAAAGGCAATAATTTCTTATATCATATTGATGAATAGCGCTGATTGCGTTCATTATCTTCTGATTGTCGTCTGCCAATTAGTGAATATTTCCTCCAAGGGTATTATTTTCCTCTGGATCTGGCATATTATCATCTTTCATCATGATGAATCTTGTAAATTACTAGAAGGGTAGTATTTGTATTAATATATCACATAGTAAATCAATAATATAGCAAGCATGCCTTTCATAAATTGTTAAAATTGGCAGCAAATCGTCCTAGTCAATAATTGATAAGTCATTCTTTTCTTTGATTAAGCTGTATTCCAGAGCATTAGACATTTTTTATCTTTGAGATCCTATTCAAATCACTTTTATTAAACATAAAAATTAGGAGGTAAGAATCTGTCACCTAGATGATACATGGGAATTAATGCAAACAGATTTTATCATTGAATAAATGTAAAACCATTTATAAACTTCTTAAATCATTTTTATAATGCGATTATGTGATAACAGGTAAACCGTAAGTTCGGAATTAGCCTTACTTCATCGATTTGCGCATTGTAAACATTTGTCAATGCTTTGCCGTTCCAAAATAAGTATACTTGTCATATGAATATGAGTTCGTGCAAAATCATTAACAACATGTACGATTCTCTGCATAGTCAAAAGTCTTTTCCAATATTGTGTGAAATTATTGTTTAAGACTTTCAGATAATAACTACACACGGTTACAATGATCTGGAGTACGCATGACATATTTTTGTTAAGAAGTGATAACATATTATTGAGCATCTTATCGTTGGTCATAAGGTCAGTTCATGATCTTGTCAAACTATAATTATGACATATCGTCAAAATTCGATCAGTAATCATATCGATCGAGATTTAAGTCAATGATGTGGTTATAGTGGAAATGACAGAAAGTTACCTGGCATTGCTTTCCTGGAGATCTACTCAATCACAGATTTCGTTAATGTAATTCAGTATGGACCATGATCATAGCATCGATCACAATGTTGTAGGATAGCGTTGCGATTGATGTGGATATTCGCCTCAACTGTTACGTAGAATCAGGTATGGAGTTTCAAATAATGTGGCTTGATGGGTTTTAGTCCAGGGGACAGCGATGATGATTATCTGCTACAGGCATAAGTCAATATGGATGATTACCTGGTTGTGATGAGTATTAGATAGCCCATGTGATCCCAGTGCTATGCGAGTAAGCTGGTGTTTACGAGGTGCCGCTAGAGTATTATGGTGAGGCTGGTACCTGCGGCATTTAAGAGCATGAGTACTAGAAGCAACATGGAGAGGCTGTATGCATCACGAACATTTCTGGTATGCAGACATATTATAGCTATGGTGAAGGGAGCAGATTGAGTTACGCAAGTACGAAGGCATACAATCCGAAATGACTGCGACAAAAGTCTGGCATTGGACATATTGTCATACTGCAACCTCGGGTCGATAAGGCTCGCTATAAGGTTTGTGGATGGTGTTATGATCCTGAAAGATAGCTTGAGCGGGATTATCTCAATGCTGTCGAAACTATGCAGTCTAATGTACTGTGCCGATCATAACTGGATAACGACGATAACTGCTCTTTCAGTACGGAACGGTCACACCGTTATCCGGAACAAGACAGTTACATGGTCGATAGTCAAGGTACGGGTTAGCATGATCACAGCAAGCTGGCAGCACTGTGGCCAATGAACTGTCCGCAAGGGCCATGCAATGATGGCAGTGGAGTTGTTGGGTATGATTATACGTTAGTATCATATTCCCGTAACTGGCATTACGGTAACGGGTGCCGGAGGATCATCACTAATCACATACGGATAACGGCACACTTCAGTTAACTGCCACGGTCACCCCGTCTGATGCCACGAACAAGACAGTGACACTGGTCGATAGTCAACGGCACGGTCAGGCGACGATCAACAGCACAGGACTTGTCACAGCAGTGCCAGTGGCACGGTTACAGCCAGGGCCACGGCCAATGACGGCAGCGGGATGGTCGGATCATCTGGTCATCACGATCAGCAACCAGGTTATCCCGTAACGGGTATCACGGTTACGGGCGCCGGAGGGTCGTCGCTAATCACAACTGGATAACGGCACACTTCAGTTAACAGCAACGGTCACACCATCGGATGCCACGAACAAGACAGTCACCTGGTCGATAGTCAACGGCACGGGCCAGGCCACGATCAACAGCAACAGGACTTGTTACAGCAGTATGCCAATGGTACGGTTACAGCCAGAGCCACAGCCAATGACGGCAGTGGGGTTGTTGGATCACTGGTTATCACGATCAGCAACCAGGTTATCCCTGTAACGGGCATCACGGTTACAGGAGCCGGAGGGCCATCACTGATCACGACGGATAACGGCACACTGCAGTTAACAGCAACGGTCTCACCGACAGATGCCACGAACAAGACAGTTACATGGTCGATAGTCAACGGCACGGGCCAGGCGACGATCAACACGACAGGACTTGTCACAGCAGTATCCAGTGGTACGGTTACAGCCAGAGCCACTGCCAATGACGGCAGTGGGGTTGTCGGATCACTGGTTATCACGATCAGCAACCAGGTTATCCCGGTAACGGGCATTACGGTTACAGGCGCCGGGGGATCGTCACTAATCACCACGGATAACGGCACACTGCAGTTAACAGCAACGGTCACCCCGACTGATGCCACGAACAAGACAGTTACATGGTCGATAGTCAACGGCACAGGCCAGGCCACGATCAACAGCACAGGACTTGTCACAGCAGTAGCCAGTGGTACGGTTACAGCCAGGGCCACGGCCAATGACGGCAGTGGGGTAGTTGGATCACTGGTCATCACTATCAGCAACCAGGTTATCCCTGTAACGGGCATCACGGTTACAGGCGCCGGCGGAGCCACCACGATCACAACGGATAACGGCACGCTTCAGTTAACAGCCACGGTCACCCCGACTGATGCCACGAACAAGACAGTTACCTGGTCGATAGTCAACGGCACAGGCCAGGCCACGATCAACAGCACAGGACTTGTCACAGCAGTTGCCAGTGGTACGGTTACAGCCAGGGCCACGGCCAATGACGGCAGTGGAGTTGTGGGATCACTTGTTATCACTATCAGCAACCAGGTTATCCCTGTAACGGGCATCACGGTTACAGGCGCCGGAGGAGCCACAACGATCACAACGGATAACGGCACACTTCAGTTAACAGCAACGGTCACCCCGACTGATGCCACGAACAAGACAGTTACCTGGTCGGTAGTCAACGGCACAGGCCAGGCAACAATCAACAGCACAGGACTTGTCACAGCAGTATCCAGTGGTACTGTTACAGCCAGGGCCACTGCCAATGACGGCAGTGGTGTTGTTGGATCATTGGTTATCACGATCAGCAACCAGATTATCCCTGTAACGGGCATCACGGTTACAGGTGCCGGTGGAGCCACAACGATCACCACGGATAACGGCACACTTCAGTTAACAGCAACGGTCACTCCCGACTGATGCCACGAACAAGACAGTCACCTGGTCGATAGTCAACGGCACGGGCCAGGCGACGATCAACACGACAGGACTTGTCACAGCAGTAGCCAGTGGCACGGTTACAGCCAGGGCCACGGCCAATGACGGCAGCGGAGTTGTCGGATCACTGGTTATCACGATCAGCAACCAGGTCATCCCTGTAACGGGCATCACGGTCACAGGAGCCGGAGGATCCTCACTGATCACGACGGATAACGGCACACTTCAGTTAACAGCAACGGTCATCCCGACTGATGCCACGAACAAGACAGTCACCTGGTCGATAGTCAACGGCACAGGCCAGGCAACGATCAACACCACAGGACTTGTCACAGCAGTTTCCAGTGGTACGGTTACAGCCAGAGCCACTGCCAATGACGGCAGTGGGGTAGTTGGATCACTGGTTATCACAATCAGCAACCAGGTTATCCCTGTAACGGGTATCACGGTTACAGGAGCCGGAGGGTCATCACTGATCACAACGGATAACGGCACACTTCAGTTAACTGCCACGGTCACTCCGACGGATGCCACGAACAAGACAGTCACATGGTCGATAGTCAACGGCACGGGTCAGGCAACGATCAACGCACAGGACTTGTCACAGCAGTATCCAGTGGTACGGTTACAGCCAGAGCCACTGCCAATGACGGCAGTGGGGTAGTGGGATCACTGGTTATCACGATCAGCAACCAGGTTATCCCTGTAACGGGCATCACGGTTACAGGCGCCGGAGGATCGTCACTAATCACGACGGATAACGGCACGCTTCAGTTAACTGCCACGGTCACCCCGACAGATGCCACGAACAAGACAGTGACATGGTCGATGGTCAACGGCACGGGTCAGGCTACGATCAACGCAACAGGACTTGTCACAGCAGTATCCAGTGGTACGGTTACAGCCAGAGCCACGGCCAATGACGGCAGTGGGGTAGTTGGATCACTGGTTATCACAATCAGCAACCAGGTTATCCCTGTAACGGGCATTACGGTCACAGGCGCCGGAGGATCGTCACTAATCACTACGGATAACGGCACACTTCAGTTAACAGCAACGGTCACTCCGACAGATGCCACGAACAAGACAGTCACATGGTCGATAGTCAACGGCACAGGCCAGGCAACGATCAACACGACAGGACTTGTCACAGCAGTAGCCAGTGGTACGGTAACAGCCAGAGCCACGGCCAATGACGGCAGCGGGGTTGTCGGATCACTGGTTATCACAATCAGCAACCAGGTTATCCCTGTAACGGGCATTACGGTCACAGGCGCCGGTGGAGTCATCAACTGATCACCACGGATAACGGCACACTGCAGTTAACTGCCACGGTCACTCCGACTGATGCCACGAACAAGACAGTCACCTGGTCGATAGTCAACGGCACAGGCCAGGCTACGATCAACACCACAGGACTTGTCACAGCAGTAGCCAGTGGCACGGTAACAGCAAGAGCTACTGCCAATGACGGCAGCGGAGTTGTTGGATCACTTGGTTATTACAATCAGCAACCAGATTATCCCTGTAACCGGTATAACTGTTACAGGTAGCCGGAGGGTCATCACTAATCACCACGGATAACGGCACACTACAGTTAACTGCGACGGTCCTACCGACCGATGCCACGAACAAGACAGTGACCTGGTCGATAGTCAATGGCACAGGACAGGCGACGATCAACACGACCGGACTGGTCACAGCAATTTCCAGTGGTAACTGTTACAGCAAGGGCCACCGCAAACGACGGCTCGGGGGTATTTGGTGAACTGATGATCACCATTACAAACCAGTTCGTTGCAGTAACCGGGATTACGGTTACGGGTTTTGGTGGTGTAACCACAATTGAAACAGATGATGGGACTCTCCAGATGATCGCATCAGTGACTCCATCAAATGCTTCTGATAAGAGTATTAAATGGTCCCTGGTTCAAGGCAGTGGCCATGCATCGATAACTGAGACCGGGCTGGTAACCGCAAGGTCAAACGGAAAAGTAACCGTCAGAGCTACAGCGAATGACGGGAGTAATATTTACGGAGAAGTTGAAATAATACTCAGTAAGCAGATAGTGTCGGTTTCATTCAATAAAGATCAAGGTAAAAAATAAATCTGCAGCTGCTACTTCAGTTGATGGAACATTAGAATTGGAGGCTGAAATCTTCCCGGCTGAAGCAACAATACAAAGCGTGGAGTGGGCAGTTATAAATAAATCCGGACAGGCAACCATTGATACAAAGGGACTTTTAACAGGAATTGCACCAGGTGAAGTAGTTGTTGTGGCTTCTGCAATGGACGGTTCAGGAGTTATCGGGGAACTTAATGTGACCATTGATCTGGTTGAATCCATTAAGATAACATATAACCGCTATGAACTCAGGGTGCTGGTTCCAAGCCGATTGATCCCTGCCAAGGCAAGCCTGCACAACCTCAATGGAACTCATATTCAGACAAAGGTCATTGATAGCAATGAATGCATCTTTGATATCTCTGGCCTGTTGCCAGGAGTCTATGTTGTTTCAGTATATAATTCGATTGTTCAGGACGCGGCCAAAATTATTATTGCTTATTAGGCAATTTCATTGGTCATTATCAGGTACAGGATTTATCGAAGGGATTTTTTCTTGAAAAATCCGGCCGGTAGTTTTTATTGCTTTCATATTCCTGAAGCCAGCCGTTGGATAAATCCATGATTATGAAATGCCTCAAGTACGTATTCATATTCAGGCCGGGTAATGACACGAGTCAGAGATTTGCGATTTGCGATTTGCGTCCCGACGCTCCCGACTTCATCGGGACACGTGCGCGTACGGGATTGATCCTGCTCCTGCGTCGCTGTCTCAAATTTGCGATTTGCGATTGTGCCTAATGCCAACTTTCCGGAGGATAATATTGCGACATGAGGGAGATGTTGAGGTCAGGGGAGAGTTCTTCGGCTATTAGCTTGAGTACGCCGATGCTATTATCCACAAAGCCGGGAAGCACGAGGTGGCGGATGATGATTCCGCGGCGGGCGATGCCACGATCGTCGGTGTGCAGAGTGGTGCCCACCTGGTGAACCATGGCTTTCAGCGAGGCCAAGAGCATATTTGCTATAGTCAGGAGCCTGAGAGAGCTCCTCCGCAAGATTGTCATCTGAGTATTTGAAGTCTGGAAGCCAAACATCTACTATCCCTTCAAGAGTGTGGATTGTTTCGGGAAGATCGTAACCGTTGGTATTGTAAATTATGGTAGGATTGTGTCCGCGACGCCGAAGCTCTTCAACAATATTCACCATCTGCGGTACAAAATGGGTAGGGGAAACAAAGCCGAGGTTATTCTCCGACAGCGGCAGAAGGCTTATTATCTGGGCACATACTTCATCAAGACTCATTACAGTGCCCTGGGTGTCGCGACATGAGATCTCCCAGTTCTGACAGTAAATGCACTGCATGTTGCAGGAAGGGAAGAAGACATTCACAATACCCTTTTCTCCGGAAATCGGAGGTTCCTCTCCGCGATGGATGACAATGGAGGAGATATGAATCCTGTCGTCCATGCGACACCAACCCAGGGACCGTGAGCGGTCGACGTTGCATTGGCGGGGGCAGAGGTTGCAGGGGGTCATTTTGGTTTTGTCTTCTTTTTAGTATGGGTCCCGACACTCCGTGTACGGGATTGTCGGCAGTCAGCTATGCTCTTCAATATCCTGAAGGTCAAATGTCTTGGTTATTAGGGTCTTGCGATCATGTGGTCATGCTGTCGTGCGTTCATGCAGTTGGGGATTTGGACGATGTTGCTAATCATACGATTAAGCGGTTAGGGAATTAGACAATAGCCCCAATCAAAGTGGCGGAGGTGGCGCGGGTGATGGTCACATTGACATAGTCACCGGGCTTTACACTATCAGCCTGGAAGACGACGACCTTGTTGCCGGTGGTTCGTCCCATCATAGCTCCGGCAGGCTTTTTGGCTTTTCCTTCAACAAGCACCTCGAAGGTTTTACCGACGTCGGCCTTTTTGCTGATGGTGGAGAGCTCATTCTGAAGTGCTATGATCTCATTCAGTCGCCTCGTTTTGACATCATCGGGGACATCATCTTTCATGTGACGTGCGGCCTTCGTATCAGGACGCTCGGAATACTTGAACATGTAGGCGAAATCAAACCCGACTTCTCTCATCAGCGATAAGGTCTCCTGATGTTCCTCTTCAGTCTCCCCGCAGAATCCGGCAATGATATCTGTAGACAAAGTGCAGCCGGGCAGGATACGGTTGATGGCGGCAATCCTGTCCAGGTACCACTCCCTGGTATATTTGCGGTTCATTCGCTCCAGCACTGCAGTACTGCCACTCTGCACCGGCAGGTGGATATGTTTGCAGATATTGTCATGTCTTGCCATCACCTCAAGAACATCATCCGACAGGTCCTTGGGGTGGGAGGTGGAGAAACGGACGCGTAAGAGAGGATCGATAGAGGCGACCATGTCCAATAAATCAGGCAAAGCCGATGGGTTCTGAAATTTGTGGCGAATTTTCCAATCAGATAATGTAGACCTCGTCTCCGATCCTGGCGATACATGAGAGGTTCTGCTCTGGGATCACCTCCTTGCCGTTGACACCCTAAGGAGGGGGAGATCATCAGACTAACGTATTGCCATTCCAGGAGTATGAATTGACATTCTGTCCCAGGAGGGTTACCTCGCGGAATCCTTTGTCGAAGATTTCGCGTGCCTCCCGCACTATCGTCTCCGGATCGCGACTGCGCTCCGCACCACGGACATAGGGCACCACACAGTAGGAGCACATGTTGTTGCATCCGCGCATGATGGAGATAAAGGCCGAAACGCCGTTGCTCTCGAGACGGACCGGGGATATGTCAGCATAGGTCTCCTCGCGGGAAAGAAGAACATTGACGGCCGTATGCCCTGATCCGGCGGAATCAACTAACATTGGAAGGTCGCGGTAGGCATCAGGCCCCACAACCATATCGACCATCTTGTCGCTTTCAAGGAGCTTTTCCTTCAGTCGTTCTGCCATGCAGCCCAGCACGCCCACAATCACCTGCGGGCGTTTTCTTTTTTCACTTCGGAACAGGTCGAGCCGGCCCCAGACGCGCTGCTCGGCGTTCTCACGGATGGAGCAGGTGTTGACGAGGATGAGGTCGGCAAGTTTGATATCCCTGACAGGTTCGTAGCCTGCATCACCGAGGATTGATGCAACCACTTCGCTGTCAGCTACATTCATCTGGCAGCCGTAGGTTTCGATGTAATATTTCTTCGTCATAACAGAGGGGCAAAGGTAGGAAAAAGTAGACAAGGCCATAAAGTGACAGAGTCACTCATACAAGTACTGAAAGCCCCCCGATACACCTTCCGGCATATCAGGGTAGACTCTACAGGGTAATTGATCTATCTACTTATCGTCGTCACCTACAATACTGGAACGCCTACAGCGTATACAGCATTCTGCTATTAATGCTTGCAAGACCTGCCGGGTAAGTGTTAGCTCATTGCCAGTCATCAAGTAATCCTGGAGTGCCTACGGGCGTGGTTGCAATGAGTCAGAGCCGTGCACCTAGCCCAGTGGTCAATTGATTGCAGATTGCGGGATTTGTATATTTTTGCAGTGTTACCAATTTCAAGAGTTATGTCAGGTCACAGCAAATGGTCAACCATCAAACGCAAGAAGGGGGCGGCCGACGCAAAGAGAGGGAAGATCTTTACGAAGATCATCAAGGAAATAATGATCTCGGTACGTGAGAGTGGTCCTGACCCGGCGGGCAACGCACGCCTGCGACTGGCAATACAGAACGCCAAGGGCGCCAACATGCCCAAGGATAACATCGACAGGGCAATAAAAAAGGCATCGGGCTCTGATGCAGAAGCCTACCATGAAATGACTTACGAGGGATATGCTGCACACGGCATCGCAATCTATGTCGAGGGCCTCACCGATAACACCAACCGCACCCTGGCAAGCGTCAGGTTCATCTTCAACAAATACAACGGAGCTCTCGGTCCCAACGGATCGCTCACATTCCTCTTTGATCGCATGGGGGTCTTTACTATCAATGCCGAAGACATCAAGGATAAGGATATGGAGAGCCTGGAGCTCGAACTAATTGATGCCGGCGCCGAGGAGATACAGGTAGAGGAGGAGATTGTAACCGTCACCTGCGCCAAGGACGATTTCGGCAGCGTCAACCGCAAGCTGGAGGAACTGGGAATCGAACCGGACGAGGCCATGCTCAAGAGGGTCCCGAAAGAAACAAAAACACTTGATGTCGAGTCGGCACGTAAGGTCATGAAGCTCATCGAAGCACTCGAGGATGACGATGACGTCCAGGCTGTCTATCACAACCTCGAGATCACCGACGAGCTGGCAGAAGCGCTGGAGTAGAATAGCGGGAGTCCTGCAGATGCTAAGTGAAACTATGGAATGATAATTGCATTAAGCTTCAGTGAAAAACTGTTGTATATTTGCACCATGAAACCATCATTGCTTGTCACGGTACTGTTAATTCTCCTGCCCCTGTCGATGACAGCGCAGGAAGGCCTTGGCGTCCTGGAGCTTATGAATGAGGACCGTCCCCGCTACGTGGCGGAGAGGCTTATCATTGTCCAGGATCCGGCAATAGACTCCCTGATCAGCAGGCACATCATCGCCAATGCCGCAAAAGATGGCGTGGACGGATGGCGCATCCAGATATACCGCGGCGGGCACCGCACGGCAGGAGATGACTCCAACAAGATACGGGCACGGTTCATGGAGGATTTCCCCAACATGAGCACATACCGCACCTTCGACAGGCCCAACTGGTTCAAAGTCAAGGTCGGCGATTTCAGAACAAGGGAAGAGGCTGCCATGGTCTTCTTCGATATACTTAAGAAATACCCTGAAGCATACCTGATCAGGGATGTGGTCGCCTTCAAAAACCCGGTAAAGTAAGATGAGCGAGAGCATAAAGCACGAATGCGGGATAGCACTGATGAGACTGCTGCGCCCCGCAGAATACTACATTGATAAATACGGATCGTGGGACTACAGCCTGAAGAAGATGTATCTCATGATGGAGAAGCAGCACAACAGGGGCCAGGACGGCGCAGGGCTGGCGGGCATACGCATCGGTGCCAAACCCGGAACCAGGTATATCCACCGTGCACGCTCCAACTCCGCCAACCCGATAAAGGAAGTCTTTGACCGCATCTATCCTGACATTAAGGAGAATCCATGCGATGTATGGCTTGGTCACCTGCGTTACGGAACCTACGGGAACTACAACATCGATTATGTTCATCCCGTCACACGCGAGAACAACTGGCGGTCGCGGAGCCTGGTGATGGCCGGCAACTTCAACCTGACAAACATGGAGGTTATCTTCAACAACCTCATCGAGATAGGCCAGAATCCCGTCGACTTTTCAGACACTATAACCATTCTTGAGAACGTGGGCCATTTCCTTGACAACGAGGTCGAAAGGCTCTATCGTCATTTTAAGGGGAAAGGTTACTCGAAACGGGAAATATCACCAATCATCGAGAAGGAGCTGGATCTTGCCGGAGTACTTCAGAGCGCCGCCCGCCGCTGGGATGGAGGATATGTCATGGCGGGCATGCTCGGTCACGGCGATGCATTCGTGCTGCGTGATCCGGCAGGCATCAGGCCGGCATTCTGGTATGCCGATGATGAGATAGTGGTGGCTGCCTCCGAGCGTCCGGTGATACAGACGGTATTCAATATCAGAACCGACGATGTGAACGAGCTCGATCCGGGCAAAGCACTCATAATCAAGGCATCCGGAGAGTGGTCGCTGAAGGAGATACTTCCAGCCGTCGCACCCGCCAAAGTGCTCCTTTGAAAGGATATACTTCTCGCGCGGGACTGACAAGCAGATATACCGCGAGCGCAAGATGCTGGGAGAGACACTGACCGACCCGGTGCTGGCTGCTGTCAACCATGACATTAAAAACACGGTCTTCTCCTACATCCCCAACACTGCCGAGAGCGCCTTTTTCGGACTCATAAAGGGCATTGACGACTGGCTCAATAACAGGAAGAGGCAGGCTATTCTCAAAAAGGGGGATGCAATCACAGTCTCTGACTTTGAGAGGATTATGGATGTGAGACCGCGCATCGAGAAGATTGCAGTGAAGGACATCAAGCTCAGGACATTCATCACCGAGGACCGCAATCGGGATGACTTGGTCGCCCACGTTTATGACGTCACTTACGGTGTAATCAGAAGAGGTAAGGATAACCTTGTGGTGCTCGACGACTCCATTGTGCGGGGTACAACGTTGAGGGAGAGCATCATACGTATCCTCGACCGCCTCGAGCCGGCAAAAATAGTTATTGTATCCTCCTCACCCCAGATACGCTATCCCGATTGCTATGGCATTGATATGGCGAAGCTGGGCGATTTCATCGCCTTCAAAGCCGCTATCGAGCTGCTGAAGAAGAGGGGTAGGGAGGATGTCATCAGCCAGGTCTATGCAAAAGCTCAGGAGGAGCTGAAGAAGCCTGACATTGAAATGATCAACGTTGTCAGGGAGATATATGACAGCTTCACCTACGAGGAGATCTCTGATCAGATTGCGGTGATGCTGAAGACACCGCAGATAAATGCCGAGGTTGAGGTTGTTTACCAGTCGGTTGAAGGGCTGCATAAGGCCTGTCCGGGGCATACCGGCGACTGGTATTTCACAGGCAACTACCCGACTCCAGGGGGTAACAGGGTGGTTAACAGGGCGTTTGTGAATTATATTGAAGGTGTCAAGAATACGCAGAGCGTACTACCGCTAAAGGCGGTGAGTAAAAGGTAGCCACAGATTTTTCGGAGATCCATTTCAGCTGTTTTGCTTGCCCACAGAAGCAAATCGCAAAGACAGCGGCAAATGTCTCTCTCATATCCGAAAAATATCTGAAGGCACTTACCAACTAAACCGGCAAAAATTAAGGCCGACCTCCAGTTAACAGACTTCAAGCCTCCGCTTCAGTTCTACTTGTAAACAGACCTTTCGACTTTTGACTTGACTTTCAGACTTTTATTGCGAGATGTCGAAATCCTCGCGGTAGGAGGCGAGGTGGCGGTTGATCTTGTCGATATAAATATCACGCACAGTGATCATTATGCCGGTCTCCTCAACATTTCCGAAGTGATGGTTGATGAATGTCCCGAAGCACCGCATGGTGGGCGACAGGTTCATGTAGGCATTGATCAGCGGCGGGATATTTTCTCCCTGCTTGCGTACCTCCTGTCCGAGGATCTTCAGATCTTCCTTAAAGGACCTACCCCTAAAGATCTGTTTCATCTCCTCGCGGTGAACGTCAATGACGATGGGGTCATCGGGAACGGCCAGCTTATCAGGATCAGGGAAGTATTTTAACATGAAATAGAGGATCATGTTCCTCGCATGCACATTGTAATGGGTGTACATCGTCACCTTGCCGAAGAGGTACCTGACCTGACGGTTGTCGATGATGATAGCTCCCAGTCCATCCCACAGGTTATCCAGGGCAAAGAGGCTCTTGCGTCCCATGGCGGCGCTCTGGTATTCGGGTCTCACGAATGAGCGACCCAGTTCCATGGTATGGGGCAGGTATTTTCTTATGAATTTCCTGGAAAATGTGAAGTAGGATGATGAGGCGAAACGGTCGGCTGAGAAGTCCTTTTCCTTATGTCCCGGGAAGATGAACCGATAGCCGCCGATGATCTCGCGGTTGTCGGGATCCCAGATAATCAGCTGTTTCTGGGGATGGTCAGGATTGAGGTCGAATTCGTCGAGGTCGAGCGCCTTGCCTGTTCCGCCGCCGGCATGCCTGAAGGTGAGCTCACGGATGCGACCTATCTCATGCATGAGAAGGGGCGAGGTGCGGTTGTCAAAGAGATAGACCTCGTTGTTGGCGTTGTTGGTCTTTCGCATATAGCCAATGCGTGCCAGTTCAGCAACGAGCTCTTCCACCGGCACCGCCTCACCCAGAGGCTCCATCATATCATGCGTTAGCTGACTTCTCCAAAGCGGGATAATAATTGAGGAATAAAATTAAGAAAAAAATTGATCAGACGGCTGTGTATTTTTCTGCAGATAAAAAGATTTCTTACAGGCCACATCACCCATAGTATGTTTTTTCTGAAGGCAGGATTTTTTCCGCAAACCGTATCAGCCCGGGTCATATTTTTCTGAAGGATGCATGTATTCTTGCGATCCAAGTCAACGCAGAGCATAACTCTTCCTCTGGCTATAAGCGTTCTAGCAAACCATGAAATCCCAGGGTCTATTATTTCTCAAGACTGTCAAGTTTTCTCGTGAACCGTGTAAGCCCGGGGCTTATTATTTCTGAAGGTTGAAAGTTATTTTTAAACCATATCAGCCCGGAGCGTACTTTTTCTGCAGGCTGTAAGTTTTCTCCCGAACCATGTCAGCCCATTCCTGAGGACTTTTCGACTTGTCGAAGGTCTGCCACGGGATGGACTCGCCGAAGTACACGTCGATATCCTTGCCCTTCTGTTTGTACATCTCGTCTGCCAGGTAAAGCATCTCGAGATTCATCTTAAGACCCAGGAATTGCCTCAGGTTGGCAAGGTTATAGAAGAAGGCGCTGTTGCGTCCCGCGAAGTAACACGGCACGATGTCGCGCTGATGCTGTATGGCTTTGACGATGAAGCTCTTCTGCCACTTCAGGTCGGTTATCACTCCCTTTATTTTCCTGGAGCATATCCCTGCGGGGAAGTTAAGGAGCTGGTAGTCTGATGCATATGCCTCCTCGATCAGTTTTGCAGCCTCGCGGCCGAAGGTGCCGACCTTATTCACCGGGAGGAAGATATCCGAGTAGTTTTCAATGTACAGGAGAATGTCATTGACAGGGAATTTTATTGCCGGGAAATGTTTTGACAGTTCGCTCATGAAGACCATGCCGTCGAGGCCGCCGAGGGGGTGGTTTGAGACGAAGATGTTTCGTCCGCCCGAGGGGAGGTTCTCAACCCCGTGGGCGCGGTAGCTGATACCCATGTATCCAAGGGCTGCGTCGTTGAAGGCGTGTCCGCGGAGGTGGCTGAAATTGCGGAGGATATCGTTGATCAGATCCTGGTGGACGATGCGTTTCAGGTAGCTGATGACGAAGCCGGGAAGCATCCGGCGGATCTTCGGGTTCTTGTCGTCGAGGATCTTCTCAACATCCAGCTGGAGTGGGGTGGGTGTGTCTGCCATTCTGATTAGTTACAGATACAAAGATACTAATGAGGGGATTGAATTTAAAGGCGGCATTAATTTCTTGAACCCCCCGATACGCCCATTGGCTATCGGGGCAAGCTCTACAGGGTATTTGATCAATTCTTACGCGCAGTTCTACAATACTTTAACCGCTACTGGGTAAAGTATTGGATTCGTCGATCTCCGGGGATTGTCATCATTCATTAATTGCCCGTAGGGCAAAGAGTATGGTAGAAATATGACAGTCAATTAGATAGGTTCCTCGTAGAGGATCAGGAAAATTCACAAATAGCGACACAATAAATTTCCTGATTGCAAAGTTTTCAACAAAAGTGAAGAAAAATGGAGGAAAGTGGAGGGAAGTGGGAAAAATCTTTTTACATTAGCCCTCCGAAACAACAACTCTGATGGCCACATTTATCGGCGATTATTCATGCAGGCTGGATGCCAAGGGAAGAGTAATCCTCCCCGCCGCGTTCAAGAAGCAGATGCCTAAGGCAGCTGAAGATCGCTTCGTGGTCAGAAAGGATATCTTCGAAGGGTGCCTCGTCCTTTACTCCATTGACGACTGGAACAGGCAGCTCGAGAAGATCCGCAGCAGGATCAACCCATACAACAGGGAGCACAATATCTTTCTCCGCAACTTCTTCAAGGGCACGGCAGAGGTGTCGCTCGACAGCAGCAACAGGCTTCTGATACCCAAGCGCCTCCTTGACCTTGCGGGCATAGCGAAGGATGTTGTTCTCGCCGGGCAGGACGGACGCATAGAGATGTGGGCTGAAGAGGTATACGCCCGAATCGACATTCCTTCCGACGACTTTGCCAACCTGGCGGAGAAGCTGCTTGGTAATCCCGACACCGGTTCAGCATAATGGTCATATATCACCTCCCGGCACTGCTGACAGAGAGCATTGCAGGGCTAAACCTCAGGCCCGACGGGATCTATGTCGACGTAACCTTCGGAGGCGGAGGACACTCGCGCGCCATCCTCGACCAGCTCACCTCAGGCAGGCTCATTGCTTTTGACCAGGATACCGATGCCGAAGCGAACAGCATCAGCGACGCACGGTTCACCCTCCTCAACCAGAACTTCCGGTACCTGAAGAACAACCTTCGCTACCTCGGGATAACCGAAATCGACGGACTGATAGCTGATCTCGGTGTCTCGTTTCATCAGTTCGATGAGCAGGAGAGAGGCTTCTCCTTCCGCAGCGATGCCGACCTCGACATGCGCATGAACCGCCAGTCGACCCTCAGGGCATCGGACATCCTCCGCACTTACGAGGAAGAGAAGCTGGCAGATGTTTTTTACAAGTACGGCGAACTGACCAACTCGCGGAAGCTGGCAGCGGCCATTGTCAAAGCACGCGCAAGCAAACCGATAAATACCGTCAGTGACCTCATGTCGGCGCTCACGGGACTGGTCCCGTCATGGGAGGAGAATAAGTTCTATGCAAGGCTGTTCCAGTCGTTGCGCATTGAGGTGAACCATGAGCTGGATGCTCTCACGGAGATGCTCTCGCAGGCTCTTCAGGTACTGAAACCCGGAGGCCGGCTGGCAGTGATAACATACCACTCGCTTGAGGACAGGCTGGTGAAGAATTTCATCCGCACCGGCAACTTCGAGGGTGAGAGCGACAAGGATTTCTACGGAAACGTAACAGCTCCGTTCAGGGCTGTTAACCGCAAGGTGATCGTCCCGACGGCGGAGGAGATTTCAGAAAACAGCAGGGCGCGCAGTGCAAGGTTAAGGATAGCGGAGAAAATCTGAAGAGGATGGAAGAGGAGAGGAACACAGAGGGATGGAGTGCCCGGCAGTTGATCAAGCAGCTGAAGGATTCGGCAGGCAATAGGCAGCAGGCAGTAGGCAGTAGTCAGTTTGAGGCTCCGTCCTCAGTCAGCAGTCGGCAGTTTGATGCTCCGACGAAGGAGGAGAATCAATCCCGGACACGCAGTGTCGGGACGGCAGGTCGGCAGTTTGATGCTGCGACGAAGGAGGAGAATCAATCCCGGACACGGAGTGCCGGGACAGAAGTCGGGCAGTCAGGCGCCGGAGAGGCTTATGGGAATCAGACAACAGGGCTGGCAGGCGGACAAAGAACCTCAGGCAAAAAGAGCCAGGGGGGCATATTCAGGGGGCTGATAAGCGGGACACTCATCTCCGAGAGTCTGATCCTCAAGGACATGAAATACTCGGCTCTCATAGCAGTGCTAGCTATCATCTTCATTGCCAATAAGTTCAATGCTGAGCGTGTTGAGCGTGAGATCATCGTCCTTGAGCAGGAGGTGAGGGACATGCGGGCTGAGGCGCTCTCGGTTTCGGCAGAGCTGGGCAGCGTGAGCCGCCAGAGTGAGATAACGGATCTGGTTAAGGAGAGGGGACTGGGTCTCGAGGAGCTTCGCGAGCCGCCATACAGGATAGTAGTGAACAAGTAAATCATGCAACCAAACAGGCAGAATAGGACAAGCATAACAAGAGCAAGTCAACGTAATCAGACAGTCAGATCAGAAACAGTAATACACAAGTAACCCAGAGTAACCTAACCAGTCAGAACATTACAGCAGAAAATCAACAAGTACCACCGCAATTACCCATTTAACAGAAATCTAGCAATCATAAGTACCCAGCATTAACAACAAATCAAAGCCACCGCATACTGTCAACAAGTTACCCAAGCAGCCAATCTGCCAAAGCCAAATATAATCACAAGTAACCCAAACTAACCACACAATCAGATCAGTATAACAGCACACTAGTCAGCCACCGCAAACACACATTCAGAGCAAGCCAGTAATCAGCAGTAACTCACTCCAACCACCCAGCCAGAAAAGAACTCCAGTCAATGAGTAAGAAGACGAAACCAAAAGACCAGATACTTGCACGCACCGGCATCATCTACGCCGTTGTGGTGCTGATGGCCGTTGCCGTCTTCGTCCGCATTATCATCCTGCAGTTCGTCGAGTCTGACAAGTGGGCCGCCATGGCCGACAAGGTCGTCTTCCGCAGGCAGGTCGACCAGGCCGCCAGGGGCGACATCCTCTCCGACGACGGCCGCATCCTGGCAAGCTCCATCCCGTACTACACCGTCTACATGGACACCCGCAGCTCGGGCATGGCCGACACCACATGGGCCAACGGCATCAGCGGCCTCTGCCGCGGTCTCTCGAAATATGTCGGCGGCAACTCCCCCGAGGGGTGGAGGACGGCCCTGACCAACGCCCGCAAGCGCGGCGACAGGTACTACCTCATCAAGCGGCACGTCAGCTACGAAACGCTCAGCCACCTCAAGCAGCTCCCGATCTTCCGCCACGGGAAGTTCAGGGGAGGGTTTGTCTACCAGCCCGAGAACAGGCGCATCATGCCCAACGGTCTCCTGGCACGGCGTACCATCGGGTACATCACTGATGACACCATCACGAGTATTGTCGGGATAGAGGGATCGTTCAACAGCTACCTTGCCGGGAAGGACGGGCTGAAGGTGCAGCAGCGCCTGACGGGAGGGGCATGGATCGATGTCGATAACCTCGAGTCGGTGCATGCGCGTCCGGGTTATAATGTCGTCACCACCATCGACCTGGACCTGCAGGATGCAGCAGAGAACGCTCTCTACAAGCAGCTTGCCAGGCACAAGGCCCATCACGGCTGTGCGGTGGTGATGGAGGTGCGCACCGGTGATATCAAGGCCATCGCCAACCTTGAGATAGGTTCGGATGGCGGGTACCACGAGACATACAACTACGCAGTGGGTGAGAGCACCGAGCCTGGATCGACCTTCAAGCTGATGTCGATGATAGCAGCGATGGAGGATGGCGTCGTTGACCTGCATGACACCATAAACACAGGCGACGGCACTGTCAAATACTACGACAAGACCATACGTGACCACGAGGAAGAGGGACTGGGCAAGATCACCGCCCGTGAGGTCTTTGAGCACTCCTCGAACGTCGGCACTGCCAAGATCATCAGCGAAGGCTACAAGGATAACCCGCGCCGGTATGTTGACCGTCTCTATTCGATGCAGATTGACAAGCCGCTTGGCCTGCAGATACAGGGCGAAGGCAAGCCCGTCATCCGCTATCCGGGCGACAAGCTCTGGTCAGGCATTTCGCTCCCGATGATGTCGCACGGTTATGAGGTGCTGATGACCCCGCTTCAGATACTTACATTCTACAACGCCGTGGCCAACGACGGGAAGATGGTCAAGCCGAGGTTCGTGAAAGAGGTGCGTGACGGCAACTGGACGGTCAAGTCGTTTGACACGGAGGTCATCACCAACGCCATCTGCTCGCGCTCAACCATCAACAAGGCGCAGTCGCTGCTTGAAGGAGTGGTGGAGAACGGCACTGCCAAGAACCTGAAGAACAGCAATTACAAGATCGCCGGCAAGACGGGCACTGCCCAGATAGCCAATGCAAAGCACGGGTACCGCTCCGGCGCACGCATATCATACCAGGCATCGTTTGTGGGTTACTTCCCGGCCGATGACCCGCTCTATTCATGCATCGTCGTTGTCAATGCGCCGTCGAACTGGGTCTATTACGGCAATGTGGTGTCGGGACCGGTGTTTAAGGAGATAGCAGACAAGGTGTACGCCACCAGTTTTTACCGCGACCTGCGTGCTCTGAATCCAGAAAATGAGGATAAGGTAAAGTTTCGTGAAGCAGCTGACATAGTAAGTAAGGATGACCTCACCTGGTCTGAGGGCCTGATGCCGAATGTGGTAGGAATGGGTCTGCGTGATGCCATGTTCATGCTTGAGAACAGCGGACTGAGGGTGAACTACAGCGGTCGCGGAAAAGTGACCCGGCAGTCGCCGCAGCCGGGGGTCAGAATTAAACGGGGAGCCACCGTGGCGATTGAATTGAGACTGAGGTGATGAAGAACCATGGAGCACGAAAGAGGTGATGAAAAGAGAGAGGAATATGGGAGCAGGAAAGAGGAGATGAAAAAGGGAGAGGAATAGGGGAGCATGAAAGAGGAGATGAAAAAAGCAATAGAGGCACATGGCAGCATTATAAGAGTGATGAATAAAACAAGGAAGGAACTGTTGGCGCACATTGCCTGACCTGAGAAAAAGTGATGAAGGATCTTAAGAATATACTGAAGGAACTGAGGGTGACGTACATCTACGGCGATGAAGACAAGCTCATCACTGGCGTGACGGCAGACTCCCGCGACGTAGAGCCGGGCAGCCTCTTTGTAGCCGTGAGGGGAACGAAGAGCGACGGTCATGCCTTCATCAGAACCGCTATTGAACGGGGCGCCGCCGCCGTCATCTGCGAAAAGATGCCGGAGGATTTCTCCGTGAAGAAGCCCGTCAGCATTGGTGAAAGTACCATAAATTCCAGATCAGGATCTCGCTCAGGAACCTTTAAAGGATCCGTTCATGGGGGAGTGACAATGATAGTAGTCGATGACTCGGCAGCAGCGACAGGAATGGCAGCCTCGGCATTCTACGATCACCCTTCAGGAAAGCTAAGGCTGACGGGAGTCACGGGCACCAACGGCAAGACCACCATCGCAACGTTACTGTACAATATGTTCGAGGCGCTGGGATACAAGTGCGGACTGCTCTCGACGGTATGCAACTATGTGCATCACGAGCGCAGGGATGCAACGCACACCACTCCTGACCCTGCAAAGCTAAACGCAATGCTGGCGGAGATGGTGGATGCTGGATGCGAGTATGCCTTCATGGAGGTGAGCTCGCATGCCGTTGACCAGAAACGCATTGCCGGACTGCAGTTCGCAGGAGGTGTCTTCACCAACCTGACGCATGATCATCTCGACTACCATCTGACCTTTGACAATTATCTCGCCGCAAAGAAGAAGTTCTTCGACGACCTCCCGAAAGAGTCTTTTACACTGGTCAACACAGACGACCGGAACGGCATGGTGATGACACAGAACACCAGGGCTGCAAAGCACACATTCTCAATGCGCAAAATGGCAGACTACCGGTGCAACATCATCGAGCAGGGATTTGAGGGGATGCTGCTCAAAATCAACGGCACAGAGGTGTGGACGCACTTCATCGGCGACTACAACGCATCAAACCTGCTTGCGGTATACGGTTCGGCAATCCTTCTTGGCGCGCAGAGCGAAGAGGTTCTGACGATCCTCAGCAAGCTCCGTCCCGTCGACGGCCGCATGGAGGTGATACGCTCGGCAGACGGCATCACCGGCATCGTAGACTATGCACATACACCCGATGCCGTCGAGAATGTGATCGAAGCAGTGAACAGGCTGAGGCAGGGAGCAGGCAGGCTGATAGTTGTTGTGGGCGCCGGCGGCGACCGTGACCGCACCAAAAGGCCCGTCATGGCGCGCATCGCTTCGGCCGGAGCCGACAGACTTATCCTGACATCAGACAATCCGCGCAGCGAGGATCCTGACAAAATCATTGACGACATGGAGGCCGGACTCACCCCTGACGCCATGCCGAAGATGATACGCATCACCGGTCGCGCCGATGCCATCAGGGCTGCCGTGATGCTGGCCAAGCCGGGTGACATAATTATCGTCGCGGGCAAAGGACATGAGACATACCAGGAGGTGAAGGGTGTCAGGCACCACTTCGATGACAGGGAGGAGTTACGTAAAGCATTTAATATAAGTTGATATGTTGTATTATCTCTTCAGATACCTCAATGAACTTGGCGTTCCCGGCGCAGGAGTATTCAATTATCTCTCGTTCAGGTCTGCTGCAGCTGTCATCACCTCCCTCATAATTGCAGTCCTGATCGGCAAGAGGCTGATATACTTCCTGCAGCGCAAGCAGATAGGAGAGACAATACGCAATCTCGACCTTGAGGGCCAGTACAGGAAGCAGGGCACCCCATCGATGGGCGGCATCATAATCATAGCATCCATCCTTGTTCCTGTTCTCCTCTTCGCGAGGCTTGACAACGTCTATATCATCCTGATGATCATCACCACTGTCTGGGTTGGCCTTATCGGATTCCTCGACGATTATATCAAGATATTCAAAAAGAACAAGGAGGGCCTTGCCGGCCGTTTCAAGATCATGGGCCAGGTCGGCCTGGGCCTTATCGTGGCCCTGACCCTTTATATCAGTGATGATGTGGTTGTGAGGGTCAATGTCAGCGCTCCCGCAGGTGTTACGGTGGCGTCAGCAGATATGTCGACCGATATGTATGCAGATGTGTCAGCGGGTTTTCAGGGAAATGTTTCGGAGAACATTTCGACGGATACATCAATGGGGGTGTCTGCAGACATATCCCCGAAGACGTCTACGGATACTTCAAAGGAGGCGTCGGCGAACATGTCTAGGAAAATATCGACGGATACGTCAGCGGAGATGTCAGCAAACATGTCCTCGGATTTATCAGCAAACATGTCAGCCAGGCAGGCGGGAGAAATCATTCAGCAGTCTACGGCGGTCAACATCAAATCGACCAAGACCACCATCCCCTTTGTCAAGGACAACGAGTTCGACTACTCATGGCTGGTTCCGTTTGCCAAGGGGAAGACGAAGCAGCTGCTCGGATGGCTGGTCTTCATGGCGATGGTGATCTTCGTGGTGGTGTCCGTCTCCAACGGCGTCAACCTCACCGACGGCCTCGACGGGCTGGCGACGGGAACAAGTGCCGTCGCCGGGGTCACCCTCGGGATACTGGCGTATGTCTCGGGTAACATCATCTACGCCAATTACCTTAATATAATGTATTTGCCGAACATAGGCGAGCTGGTGATCTTTGCCGCCGCCTTTGCCGGTGCCACGGTGGGCTTCCTCTGGTATAACTCCTACCCGGCGCAGGTCTTCATGGGCGACACCGGCAGCCTCACCCTCGGCGGGATCATCGCCGTCTTCGCCATAGTGATAAGAAAAGAGCTTCTGATACCCATCCTGTGCGGAGTCTTCTTCATTGAGAGCCTGTCGGTCATGATGCAGGTGAGCTGGTTCAAGCGAACGAAGCGCAAATACGGCGTGGGCAGGCGCATCTTCCTCATGGCGCCGCTGCACCACCATTATCAGAAGCTGGGATATGCTGAACCAAAGATAGTCACACGTTTCTGGATCGTCGCCATATTACTGGCGGTGCTGAGCGTGGTGACACTGAAAATCAGGTAGATACAAAAGAAAGAATGAAATTACAACTGCGGGCATAAAACAGGATAGGTAAGAGGAAAAGCGATGACAAATAACAAGAGGATAGTTATACTGGGCGCGGGAGAGAGCGGTGCAGGGTCGGCAGTGCTGGCACGGAAGCAGGGCTTTGATGTCTTCGTGACCGACAGCGGCGCCATCAAGGATAAGTACCGCGAGATACTCGTCTCGCACAATATCGCCTTTGAGGAGGGGAAGCACACACCTGAGCTGATCATGAATGCCCATGAGGTGATCAAGAGTCCGGGCCTCCGCGAGGATAATCCCCTGGTGACAGCCATTCGCGAAAAGAACATCCCCGTCATCTCTGAGATAGAGTTTGCCGGCCGCTACACCGATGCCGTCAAGATATGCGTGACGGGAAGCAACGGCAAGACCACCACCACCAACATGATATACCACATGATGAAGAAGGCCGGCCTGAACGTGGCGATGACCGGCAATGTGGGCAACAGCTTCGCCCTGGCGGTGGCCGAAGGCGGATATGATTACTATGTCATCGAGCTGAGCAGCTTCCAGCTCGACGGCATGTTCGATTTTAAGGCCGAGATAGCCATCCTGATGAATATCACTCCTGATCACCTCGACAGGTATGATCATGAGATGCAGAACTATGTCGACTCCAAGATGAGGGTGATACGCAACCAGACGGCAGCCGACCACTTTATCTGGTGCGCTGACGACCCGGTCACCGCCGGCGAGGTGGCAAAGCGTGTCATCGCATCCCATTCACACCCCTTCTCCATTGACAGATGCCAGGGAATGGCAGCCTGTGTTGAAAACGACAACCTTATCCTTCAAATAACCCAAAAAACCAGCCTTATGACCATTCACGACCTGGCGTTGAAAGGACGCCACAATACCTACAATTCGATGGCTGCCGCCATTGCCGGCAAGGTTCTCAACATCCGCAAGGAGACCATCCGCGAGAGCCTGACAGACTTCCAGGGTGTGGAGCACAGGCTTGAGTCGGTCATCATGGTGGCAGGAATAAATTTTATAAACGACTCGAAGGCGACCAATGTCAACTCCACATGGTACGCTCTTGAGTGCATGAAGAGCGAGGTGATATGGATTGCAGGGGGGATCGACAAGGGGAATGACTACACCGAGCTGAACACCGTGGTGAAGGAAAAGGTGAAGGCCATCGTCTGTCTGGGTAAAGATAACTCGAAGATCATCAGCGCATTCGGTGACATGGTGCCAACCATTGTAGAGACTACATCTATGGAGGAGGCTGTGAAATCAGCCTATTACCTGGCGCACAAGGGAGACACCGTGCTGCTCTCGCCGGCATGCGCCAGCTTCGACCTGTTCAATAACTATGAAGATCGCGGACGCCAGTTCAAGATGGCGGTAAGGAACCTTTAGAAATCGGAAAGTAAGATTAAGCAGTGGAGCAAGTGACAGCAGACGGCTGTCCGGAAGTAACAAACAATTAAGAATCAGCAGGTAAAAGAGAGCGATGGCGCAGGTGACGGTAAAAAGGTTTTTCAGGGGCGACAGGTATCTGTGGGGTATCATCGCGCTCTTCATGTTCATCTCGCTGCTGTCGGTCTACAGCTCGTCGGTGAGCGTGGCCTACGCGTCGCATCACGGAAACACATTCTATTTTCTCCGCACCCAGTTCATCATGCTGATGCTCGGGTTGCTGATCATTGTTGTCACCCACTGGATACCTTATATTAAATACATGCAGTTCGCCGCCATCGGGCTGGGGGCGTCGATAGTGCTGCTGGGCATTACCCTTGTTGCCGGTGTGAGTATCAACGAGGCCACACGGTGGCTCGAGATACCCGTCATTGGTCTCAGATTACAAACATCTGATATTGCGAAGGTTGCGCTGGTGTTATACCTTGCCAGGGGTCTGACCATATACCAGAATGAGCTGAACAACTTCAGCACAGTGACATGGAAACTGGTGGTTCCTGTCGGAGTCGTGTGCGCGCTGATAATGCCGGAGAACCTCTCCACATCGGTCATGATCTTCATGATCAGCATGATAATACTGTTTATCGGCCGGGTGCCGATAAAATTCCTGCTGGCTTATGCAGGGATGGGACTGGCGGCTGTGGTGCTGTTTGCGGCGCTGCTTCTGGTCGTGAAGAAGGATGACAACAGGGTTCAGGTATGGAAGAACCGCATCGAGACCTTCTTCAGTGGCGAGAGCTCACCTGATGCCGACTACCAGTCGAACCAGGCCAAGATAGCCATCTCGACAGGCAAGCTGTTCGGCAAGCTGCCGGGAGGCAGCACGCAGCGCAACATGCTGCCGCAGTCGAACTCCGACTTCATCTTCGCAATAATTGTCGAGGAGTACGGGCTGTTCGGCGCAATAATAGTGATACTGAGCTACCTGGCACTGATGTTCCGGGGGATACAGATAGCGCGAAAATGCGATTATGCGTTCCCGGCCCTGATGGTGCTGGGACTTACTGTCATGATCGTATTCCAGGCATTCCTGAACATGCTTGTGGCCGTTGGGCTCTTCCCGGTCACGGGCCAGACGCTGCCGATGATCAGCTGGGGCCGAACCTCCGTGATGGTTATCAGCTTCTCGCTTGGGGCGATACTGAGTGTCTCCAGGGTGATGAACATGCGCGAGCGGCAGGAGAAGCTTTCCGAGATTGAACGGACAGACAAGATACCGGCATGAAGGGCGTGGAACAGGATACAAGGAAAAGAATGAGAGTCGGGAGAAAGATACAAGATTAAGCATGAGCGCGGAGGGCAAAGACATAAGGATCATCATCAGCGGAGGCGGCACCGGCGGGCATCTCTTCCCTGCCATTGCCATTGCCAACGCCCTGCGGCGCATTGAGCCGGCGGTGAAGATCCTGTTTGTCGGCGCCATCGGGAAGATGGAGATGCAGAAGGTTCCCGATGCCGGCTACGAGATAGAGGGGCTGCCGGTGGCAGGACTGGTGCGTGGTGTCAGTCTTAAAAACATACTGGTGGTGTGGAAGCTCTTCCGCAGCATGCTCAGGTCGGCACAGATAATCAGGAGGTTCGGTCCCGATGTGGTTGTGGGTGTCGGGGGATATGCATCGGGCCCGGTGCTGAAGCAGGCACAGCGCAAGCGCATACCAACAATATTACAGGAGCAGAACAGCTATGCAGGTGTGACCAACAAGCTGCTGGCGAAGAAGGCGGAAAAGATATGCGTGGCCTATGAGGGGATGGAAAAATATTTCCCGAAGGAAAAAATAATACTGACGGGCAATCCTGTCAGGCAGGCCTATGACAACCTTGATGCGCTCAGGGCGGAGGCGATGGAGCACTTCAGGCTGAAGCCCGGGATGCCGGTGATACTTGTTCTGGGCGGGTCGCTCGGCGCCGGCACGGTCAACAACAGTGTCGGCGGCGGCATAGGCCAGGTGGAGGCATCCGGTGTGCAGATGATATGGCAGACCGGCAGTCACTATTATGACCGGATGCGCGAGCTGGCTGAAGAGAAGGCTGTGACCAACACTGTTGTCACAGGCTTCATAAACCGTATGGACCTGGCCTATGCCGCCGCCGATGTCATCATCTCCCGTGCCGGCGCCGGTACCATCTCCGAGCTGGCACTGGTCGGCAAGCCGGTCATCCTCGTGCCGTCACCCAACGTGGCAGAGGACCACCAG
Source organism: uncultured Rikenellaceae bacterium (assembly GCA_963802145.1). Classification (GTDB taxonomy): domain Bacteria; phylum Bacteroidota; class Bacteroidia; order Bacteroidales; family VadinHA17; genus SR-FBR-E99. The sequence continues at coordinate 1,376,868 of CAWDHN010000010.1, read as the reverse complement.
ACGCACAATGCCATGGCCCTCGTCAACCGTGGCGCCGCCATCCTGGTAAGAGACGCCGATGCACAGACGAGCTCATCAATACGGCCCTGACACTGGTGCATGACGGCGCAAAGCGAAATCAACTTTCTGACAACATAAAGAGACTGGCAATAAAAAATTCTGACGAGGTAATTGCCCGCGAAGTATTAAAGCTGGTGAAGCAATGAAGGGACTGACGAACATAGAAGGGATATATTTCCTGGGCATTGGAGGCATAGGGATGAGCGCTCTCGCACGCTACTTCCTGTCAGATGGATATGTCATCTGCGGCTATGACCGCACAGAGACCGTCCTGACAGAGAGACTTGCAGCGGAGGGATGCAGCATCGCCTACGATGACAACGTGGATTCGCTGCCTAAGCTCTTTGCTGATCCCCGTGAGCGTAACAAGGTCCTGATCGTCTATACCCCCGCCATACCAAAGGAGAGTAAACTGCTTAATTACTTCAGGGACAACGGGTACATCATTTACAAGAGGGCAGAGGTACTGGGAATGATCTCGCGTGACACTGACGCTCTTGCCGTCGCCGGGACACACGGCAAGACGACCGTCAGCACCATGATCGCACATATCCTCACATCGGCGCCGGTAAAATGCTCCGCCTTCCTGGGTGGTATCGCGAAGAACTACGACACCAACCTGCTCCTGGCACAGAGCCGGTATACAGTTATGGAGGCCGACGAGTTCGACCGTTCGTTCCTGCACCTCTCGCCGCTGATCTCGGTGGTGACAGCCATCGATCCCGATCATCTTGACATCTACGGCACTCCGGAGGCGATGGTGGAAGCCTACGGCCAGTTCTGCCACAGGACACGCAACGGCGGCACGCTGATAATCAATGAAAAAATAATCACCTCGCTCTCTCTGCCTGATGATGCCACAATCTACACATACGGCACGGGCGAGAAGGCATCGTTCCGGGCTGTCGGCATAGAGAAGGAGGAGGGATGCTACAGGTTTGAACTGACCACCCCGGGTGACCCGGTCAAAGACATAAGGCTGCCGTTACCCGGCATGGTCAACATACTCAATGCAACGGCGGCAGCGGCAGCGGCCTGGTGCGCCGGCGTCGACGGAGATGACATCCGCGAAGCCCTGCATACCTACCAGGGTGTCAGCCGCAGGTTCGATGTGAGGTATAGGGGCAAGGAGATAACATATGTCGACGACTATGCACACCATCCGGCGGAGATCAACGCTCTTGTCAGTGCCGTGCGCGACTTCTGGCCAGGGAGGCAGGTCACCGGCATCTTCCAGCCGCACCTGTACACAAGGACCCGCGACTTTGCCGAAGGATTCGCAGAGGCACTCGACAGGCTTGACGCGGTGCTGCTGCTGACTCTCTATCCCGCCAGGGAGAAACCCATACCGGGTGTCTCTTCTGACATGATAGCCGCATTGATGAAAAACAAGAAAGTGCAGGTTGTTACAAGGGAGGAGCTGCTTCCCGCCCTGGCCGGAGTGAAGAAGGGGCTGTTGCTTACAATAGGGGCTGGTGACATCGACCGTTTCATTGAACCAATAACCGAGATGCTAAAGGTACGCGACGCATGAGCCTGCTGATGAAGATATTGACAATATTGACGGGGATTGCATTGTTCCTGACGCCGCTCTACATCAGTATCAAGGGGAAAGAGGCCATTTGCGGAGGGGTGGTGATCACCATCGCTGACTCCACCAAACACCGCTTTGTCACTGAAGACGACATCATGAACGCCCTGAAGGCCACCGGCATACGTGTCACCGGAGCGAGGGTGAGTGAGATCCCTCTCATGAAACTGGAGGCTAAGGTTAAGTCGTTCAAGGAGTTGAAAGTAGCAGAAGTATTTATATCCGAAGACAAAAAGTTACACGTCTATGCTGACCAGCGTGAACCTGTCATGAGAGTGGTGGCATCATATGGCGGCGATTTCTTCATCGACCGCGAGGGTGTAATAATGCGCCGTCACAACCTGTACACGCCCAACCTGCATATCCTCGAGATAGACATGGTATTCAATGCGGAGCAGATGACGGGAACAAGTATTTACGATTCGGAGAAGACTGAGAACCTGGTACGGGCCTTTGAGCTGGTGAATTATATACGCAGCCACAGTGTCTGGAACGAGATGATAGACCAGCTGAGCATGACGCGTGACGGCAGGGTGACGCTGGTGCCGCATGTGGGCAACCATACCGTGAGGCTGGGCCGCACCGATGACTATGAAGAGAAACTTGACAACCTCCTTGTCTTTTACCGCGAGGCCATGCCGGTGGCCGGATGGGACAGGTACAGGGTGGTGAACGTGGAATACAAGGGGCAGGTGGTCTGCCAGAGGAGATAAATGTTGAACAACCATATATGAAAATTATGAACAGTAAAGATCAGTTAGTAGCAGCAATCGACATCGGCACGACGAAGATCGTGGCAATTGTCGGGCGTAGTGACGGCAACGGGGGCATAGAGATCCTCGGCCTGAGCAACACACCATCAACAGGGGTCAAGCGTGGTGTGGTGCTTAACATTGAAGAGACGGTGAAAGCCATCAGAACCACCGTCGATGACCTCGAGGAGCGAACGGGCCTCGTTCTTACCGATGTCTTTGTAGGTATTGCCGGGAGACATATCAAGAGCAAGATGGCACGCGGTTACATCACACGCGACTCGCATGACACGGAGATCGACATCAACGACATCCGCCGCCTGACGGCCGACATGTACAAGCTGCCCATCGATGTGGGTGAGGAGATCATTCATGTCATACCGCAGACTTACATCGTCGACAACGAATCAGGGATCAGCAATCCTGTCGGCATCTGCGGCAAACGCCTGGAGGCCAACTTCCACATAGTGATCGGGCAGATCTCCTCGGCGCGCAACACCGAGAGGTGCATCAACAAGGCGGACATGAACCTCATGAGTCTCGTGCTTGAGCCGCTGGCATCGTCGGAGGCAGTGCTGACCGACGAGGAGAAGGAAGCCGGTGTTGTGCTGGTGGACATAGGGGGTGGCACCACTGACGTCGCCATCTATTATGACAATGTCATCAGGCACACTGCCGTCATACCGTTTGGCGGCAACATGGTCACAGCCGATATCAGGGAGGGATGCTCCATCCTTCAGAAGCAGGCTGAGGACCTGAAGGTCAAGTTCGGTTATGCCATTGGCGACATAGCACCTGAGAACAAGGTGGTCTCCATTCCCGGCATCGCCGGACGTGAGCCCAAGGAGATATCGTTCAAGAACCTGGCTTATATCATTCAGAGCCGCATGGAAGAGATACTTGACGCCGTGAACTTCGAGATACAGAATTCGGGCTTCGCCGAGAAGCTTACTGCAGGAGTGGTCGTCACCGGCGGCGGCGCGATGCTTAAGAACCTGCCCCAGCTTGTAAAGTACAAGACGGCCATGGACGTCCGCATTGGCCATCCCAATGTTCACCTCAGCGGCAAGGGCAAGGATGAGATCAACCATCCCATATATGCAACCAGCGTGGGTCTTATACTGAAGGGGCTTGAGTACATTGAAGAGAACAAGGTGGTTGTCACTTTCGGTGAGAAGAAGCAGGAGCCGGTAGTTCAGCACACCCCTCCGCCCCAGCCTCAGCCCGTGAAGGAGCCTGTCAGGGAGCCGGAAATGGCGGTTGAAGAGACTCAGGAGCCGGATGCCCAGAGGAGTCCGGGAGCACGAATCACTGACAGGATCGGAAAGTTCTGGAAACAGATCATCGAAGCTACCGATGAGAAGATCGACGATAACAACTCAAATAATAACTGAAATCATGTCAGACGATCTGATGAATTTTGACCTGCCCGTAGAGCGGTCTTCGATCATAAAGGTGCTGGGCATCGGGGGAGGCGGCAGCAACGCCGTCAACCACATGTTCCGGAAGGGCATCAAGGATGTGAATTTCATTGTCTGCAACACTGACCAGCAGGCCCTGATGAAGAGCCCGGTGCCTGTCAGGGTGCAGATAGGAGAGGTCACCACCGAGGGCCTTGGCGCCGGCAGCCAGCCTGAGAGAGGTCGTGCCTCGGCTATCGAGAACATCGATGATGTCATGAATGCACTGTCAGGCAACACCAAGATGGTGTTCATCACCGCAGGCATGGGAGGAGGCACCGGCACCGGCGCCACCCCCGTCATAGCCAGGGCCTGCAGGGATGCCGGCTATCTTACCGTTGCCGTTGTCACCATACCGTTCAGGTCCGAGCTTAACCAGCGCATCAAGCTTGCCATCAGCGGAATAAATGAACTGAAAGACAAGGTCGACTCACTCATTGTCATCAACAATGAGCGGCTCAGGGAGATCTACGGTGATGAGGGTGTCTCGGCCGCATTTGCCCGCGCTGATGATGTTCTTGCCAATGCCGTCAAGGGCATTGCGGAGATCATCACCTGCACCGGATATATCAATGTTGACTTTGCCGATGTTGACACCGTGATGCGCGACTCAGGCGTGGCGCTCATGGGGATTGGCACTGCCTCGGGTGACGACCGCGCCACGAAAGCCATCGAGGCGGCGCTTACATCGCCACTCCTGAGCTCCAATGACATCACCGGCGCACGCAGCATACTGCTCAATATCAAGTCGGGCACCGGTGCCAATGAGATCACCATGGATGAGCTCGGAGAGCTTACCGATCATGTATATGAGGCTGTTTCGGATGATGCCCTTATCATCAGGGGTCTGTCAACCGAGGAGGAGCTGGGTGATTCCATCAGTGTCACCGTTGTTGCCACCGGCTTCGAAGCCAGCGCCGATCTTGACGGCTATAAGCCTGACAGGCGGAAGGAGGTCATCAGCCTCAGTGCAACGCAGCAGCCTTCGCTCACCGATGGCACTTCCGAGGGTGACTCGCAGTATACCGTCCGTCCGTCGCGCACCACTGACCGCGGCATCCCGCAGAAATCGATCGGGATCAACCAGGGTGTGATAGACTTTGAGCCTGACGGCGACATCAGCATCTACTCCCGCTCCTGCCCGTCCGGTGCATCCGCCGGCCGACAAGAACGAGGGTACGCTCCGAAAGCTGAAGCATATGCAGAATGTCATCAAGAACGAAGGTCTCTCCACGCAGTCGATGAATGACAACATCGAGGATTTCGAGGAGGTGCCGGCATATGTCCGCAAGAAGATTGCCATTCATAACGCCAATAAGGCCGCAGGCAGCAAGGTGTCGAAGTTCACCCTGAGCCTCGATGAGGATAACCAGCCGGTTATCAGGGAGAATAATGCCTATCTGAATGATAATGTAGATTGATTCTGTTTTTTCCATTATGGTTGTTGTTCACCGGGCCGTCCCGACATCGCGTCGGGGCGGCTCTTTTTTCTAAACTGAAGATAGCAATGTATGAAGTCTTACCCCGAGGTAAAGTCATAGGGTTCCATACTGAATGGCCTACGGCCAACAATACCCCGTAGGGGTTAAGGTATTGTAGTACAATGGTATCCATGAAGTCTTACCCCGTAGAGCCTGCCCCGATAGCCGGAAGGCGTATCGGGGGGTTAAAGTATTGCATAGGGTTACCATACTAAATGGTCTACGGCCAATAGTTGGTTACAGACACGGGGAGGAGTGACGGTGTTACTTTTTGGCTCTGCCCGCTATAATAGCATCTGCCGGTGTCACTTTTTGAGTAAATTTGCCGGTGATGCGCCATTGGCTGGTATATATGACCCTGCTGATCATGCCCCTGACCCTTACAGCCCAGGAGCCTGACACCGTGCCATTGAAGAAAGGACGGCCCGCTGAGCTGTCGAAACCTGCTCCAGATTCCACAGCGGCGCGGATGACGGGCAACCAGCCGGCGGCACCTTCCGACAACATCCCTGAAGCGGCTGCAGTACGCCAGCGGCTCCTGGCCGGACGGGAGCGTGACACCACCTATCCAAAAGTATCGAGACAATGGACCTTATCGGCGGACTATACCACTGAGATCGACCTGCCACTCGATACGGCCTTTGCGCTTTTTAACCGTTACCGTATAACTGACAGGAAATCTGACTTCAACGCCTTCCTGGGAAACTACGGGCTTCCGCTCTACCAGATAAATTTCTTTGACCGCGACTGGAATCCTGACCGGTTCCTCAATTCATATTACCTGCCTTTCATGTACACGCCGGACAACACTCTCTTTATAAACACTCATGTCCCCTTCACCGAGCTGAAATGGTCCAACGCCGGCGGGCGCAGCAAGGCGGAGCAGACCTTCAGGGTCAGGCATTCACAGAACATCAACAGGTTCCTGAACTTCGGGCTCATATTTGACATTGTCTACAGCTTCGGGCAGTACAGCTTCCAGAAGGCCGTTGATAAGAACTTCCTGCTGCACGGGTCATACAACGGCAACGCCTACACCGGATACTTTTCGGCCGGCATCAACAACCACGAGTCAGAGGAGAGCGGAGGCCTCGTCAATAAAGATGACCTAAGCCGGTACACTCCGGAGAACACTCCTTTTGTCCTTAATGATCTCAATAATGCCCGAAGCCGCGTCAATAACCGCTATATTATGCTTGTACAGCGATACTCTCCGGGAGGGAAACGCGATACGGTTACGGGTGACATAATGAAGACCGGCCCCATAACATTCTCTTATGTAGGTTCTTATGAATGGAACAAACGCAGGTATCTCGATGACTACCCGATGTCTGCCTTCTATGACACGGTGATGATAGACAGGAATGTCACGGAAGATTCCCTTCACCAGGGCCTCCTCTCGAACACCATCAGGGTGGACTTTGCTGCCGGAAGCACCGGTCGTTTCAGGATAGGTGCCGGGGCAGGGGTGAGAAGTGAGCTGCGCAGCTTCGGTCAGGTGATGCCGGGTGACAGCCTCACCAAGCAGGACACGGTAAACAGGAACATGAATTCACTGGTTTTGACGGGAAAAGTTTTCAACAATATTGGCACCAAATTCGGGTGGTCTGCCTCCGGAGATCTCTGGTTTCAGGGATACAGGGCAGGTGACTTCACCGTTGACGGTCGCATATACAAGGATTTTGCAACACCGAAAAAGGGAACGATCACCTGGGATGCAACAGGCTCATTGGCAAGCTATACGCCCTCATTCTGGTATTTTACATGGGGCTCGAACAACTTCGCGTGGCAGCTTGATCACGACAGGGAGTTCAGGTTGACTGCCGGCTCATCGCTTAACTGGCCCAACCGCAACATGAATCTCAGGTTCAATTACGCTCTTGTTGATAATTTTATCTATATGGGGAGTGATGCCATTCCGGCGCAACACGAGGGCGCATTGTCCGTTCTCTCGCTATCTGTCCGTAAAGACTTAATATTCTGGAAGATGCACTTCGATAATACAGTGCTTCTTCAACAAAGCAGCAATAACGACGTGCTGAGCCTTCCCCTTGCGACAGCCCGAAGTGCACTTTTCTTTGACCATCTCTTCAAGTTCGCAGCTACCGGGGGTGAGATGAACTTCCAGATCGGTGGAGAGGCAATGATCCACACTCAATACAACGCAATGAATTACATGCCTGCCACAGGCAGATATTTTAACCAGTCGGAATCAGAGATCGGTAACTATCCGTTTATCAACGTTTTCCTCAATCTGAAGATAAAAAGGACAAGAATCTTCCTTATGGTCGACCATCTGAACTCCGGATGGACCGGATATGAGTACTTCCTGGTTCCCAATTATCCGCTGAATATCAGGATGTTCCGGTACGGGATAGCCTGGACTTTCTATGATTAAAAAATAATTAGTATCTTTGCGGCAAGAACATTTCCGGTAGAGGATTGTTAGATTGTCGGACTAATTGTTAAGATTTGAGGAAGTTTATTTCGTTCTTGTTTATTGTTTTTCTGTCAGTCGTCTCCTGTGAGAAGGAGAACAGAATGGGTTACACTGTTGCTGCACCGCCGCGTGATCTTGACAAAATCCTCGCCGACGGCAAGATCAAAGCGGTCACCAACATCAGCCAAACGAGCTACTTCATCTACAAGGGAGAGCCGATGGGCTTTCATTTCGAATTACTTAAGAGGTTTGCCGATCATCTGGAGCTTGAGCTCGAGATAATTGCCAGCAATGATATCGATGAAGCCCTTGAGTATCTCCGGGAGGGTGAGGCTGACCTGGTAGCCATCGGGTTATCTGTCAGCGCTGACCGGAAGGAGATGATGCGTTTCACCGAGCCTCTCATGCAGACCACTGAGGTGCTGGTTCAGCGTAAGCCTAACGGATGGTCAAGGATGACTGCAGATGCTGTCGGGAGTAAACTGGTCAGGAACCAGCTTGATCTCGCGGACAGGACTGTCTACGTACAGAAGGGATCATCCTACGCCCAGCGTCTCTACAGCCTCGAGCGTGAGTCGGGCATGGATATAGGTATCATTGAGGTACCCTACGATGCCGAAGAGCTTGCACGCCAGGTGGCACGAGGAGAGATTGAGTATACCGTTTGTGACGACTATATGTCGAACATCATCGGTGCGCTCTTCCCAGAGCTTGACCTTAACACCCCGGTCAGTTTCCCGCAGAACATAGCTTGGAGCGTTCGCAAGGAAGGCACTGACGCCCTCCTGGCCGAGCTTAACGACTGGATCACGGGTTTCAAGACCACACGGGAGTATGCAAGGCTGGAGAGAAAATACTTCAGCGGTGCCCGCCCGGCAAGCATGGCCTCTTCGGAGTATTTCGCCACATATACGGGAAAGGTATCGCCCTTTGATGATATCATAAGGAACTACAGTGACAGCATTGGATGGGACTGGCGTCTTGTGGCAGCGCTCATCTACCAGGAGTCGAGGTTCAATCCTTCGGTTACTTCTCCACGTGGCGCATACGGGCTGATGCAGGTGATGCCTGAGACCGGGAAGTTTTTCGGGTTTGACGTGACGAGGTCGGTTGAGAACAACATACATGCCGGCATCAGTTATATAAGGATGCTTGACAGGTTGTTTGACGACTGGGTGACTGATCCGGATGAGAGGATCAAGTTTATCCTGGCTTCATATAACGCCGGTCACGGGCATGTGCTTGATGCCATCAAGCTGGCCGAGAAGAACGGCCTCAATCCCGGCAAGTGGGATAACAACGTGGCTCTTTTCCTTGAGCGCAAGTCAGACCCGGTCTTCTACGGCGATCCCGTGGTAAGGAACGGCAGGCTGAAGCAGGGTGTTGCCGTGAATGCGTATGTAGCCGATATTCTAGAGCGGTACGAGCACTATAAAAACATCAAGTAAGGCAATAGCAGGAGAGAAATTTTCGATTTCGGATTTTCGATTGTCGATTTAATCAAAATTCGCAAATCGCAAATCGCAAATCGCAAATCCTTCAGACCTTTATGCCTCTCTCATCACAGAGATTTTCTGGTTATTTGTGGACGCGGCGGATGAATTCCTCCACCTCCGGCACGCCGCCCTGGTAGACCAGGTAGCCGTTATAGGGCTCGCGCTCTGTTATCTCATCAACCACCGGGGTTAACATGATTTTCCTGACCTCCTCAAGGTCATCGGTCTGCCCCAGCGCCCAGCCCAGCTTCGCCCAGGCCACCTCGGGCAACATGTTCCCGAGGGGGATGACACCTTTCGCCATCATGTCGCGGCCGGTCTCGTAGACGAACATATGCACATATCCCCAGATGGTCTGGAGGGTCATATAGACCGCCACATTCTCCTTCTGTGCCCGCTCGATGGCCGGATAGAGCTCCCTGTTCACATGCCCCAGTCCCGTACCAACTATAATTATGCCCTTATACCCCATGTCGATGAGAGAATGGAACATCTCGACCTTCATGTGAGGATAGAAATATATCATCGTCACATTCTCGTTGAAGTAGGGCATAATGGTGACATCGCGGTCCTTGCGGCGCGGGTTGAAATGCGGCTTCATGGGCTTCACCTCTCCGCGCCTCACGGTAGCTATGGGTATGTCGCCTATTGTCCTGAAGGTCGATCTGTACGAGCTGTGCATCTTGCGCACCCTCGTGCCGCGGTGCAGGAAGCCGTACTCATCGCTCGTGGGGCCGAACATGCAGACCATCACCTCGGCTATGTCACCGTGACCAGCCGCCGTTGCAGCGTGTATCAGGTTCAGTGCGGCATCTGACGAAGGCCTGTCGGAGGAGCGCTGGGAGCCGACGAGGATGATTGGCACCGGGGGCTTCTGTATCATGAATGAGAGTGCGGCGGCGGTATGGTGCAGCGTGTCTGTGCCATGGCCTATGACGATACCGTCAATTCCGCCTTCGATCTCCTTTCCGATTGCCCTGGCGAGGGTCATATACTGGTCGGGACCCATGTTCTCACTGAATACCCCAAAGAGCTTCTCGGTGTGAATGTTACATACGTCGGCCAGCTCGGGCACGGCGCCGTAGAGCTCTCCCGGCGAAAAAGCAGGTATCACGGCACCGGTGCGGTAGTCGAGCCTCGAGGCGATGGTGCCTCCGGTGCCCAGGAGCTTCACCGTGGGCTTGTCATCGGAGTAGGGGAATGCTTTTTCAGGGATCTGGTAGTTGGCTTTCTTATAACCTGTCTCCGTCATCATGATGACGGTGGTTATGTCGATGCCTACATTGTACCCGCTCTCAATCTTTATCACTATGTGGAGGTCGTCATTGTTCTCCGCCCTTGGCAGGACCGTCCCCTTGAAGAGGCCGCGCGTGGTCTCGATGTCAGCCTGGCCCCATACCCTGACGTTGTACTTCTTGAGCACTGCCAGCGCTTCGCCCTTATAACCCTGAAAAAAATCTTCTGTCATTGCCATCTATGGTTAGCCTCCGGAATTTGCGACATCTCTTTTCTTACCTCCATAGCCGTCTTTATTTCACCTCCAGAATATCAGACACCTCTTTTCGTACTTCAGCCAGCCTGAGCTTCCCGATGGCCTTCATTTGGATCTGTCCCATGACCCAGTCGACTGATGCCGCCATATTTCCGTTGTAGCAAATTTCTTCGAATCTCTTTCCGAGCTCTTTCACCCCGGACTTTATCTCCGCTAGGGATGCCGGGGCATAACCGGTGTCAGTCAGGATCTGTTTAAAGTCAGGTTCGGCGGAGGAGACAACGCCGGGAAGCATTATGCGTGCCACTGGTGGCAGCAGCTCCTCGCTTTTAAGGAAGGCAAACAGGTCGTAAAGTCTCTCATAGCTGAACCCTTTCGCCACCCTGCCGCGTCCTTCCAGGCTGCGGAAGCGATGTCCTATTAAAGTACCTGCCTCGCGATGGTCAAACCCCAGTTCATTGCCGATCCTCTCGATCACTCCGACCAGGTTTTTGCTGAGCAGGTAGTGCCATGCATCCTCGGGTATACCCCAATCCTTCATCTGGCGGAAGCGCAGAGCGATGTCTACGGGAAGGTTACGTCCCAGTCGCTCCAGCATCTCAGTTGTTACAGGTATCGGCTGGGAATCGGTATCAGGATACATGCGGTCACGTCCGGGAAGGACCCGTTCGAACATTGTGGTCCCGTCCTCAAAGGCCTTGCGGGTCTCGTTGGGCACCTCGGTGAGAGCCAGGCGTATGCGTTCGTCGATGGTCTCTATGGCTGTCGGGATATCCTCTTCAGGCCCCCACAGGATGACCTGGGCGTCATCCGGCGCTGCCGAGAGCCAGATGGCCACCTCGGGGAAGAGGCTGTTGAAGTTGTTCTCACCGATCTCTTCCGAGTGTATCATGTTGGGCTTCTCGATGCAGGCTATGACCTTCAGCCTGTCGCTCAGCTCATCAGCAAAGATATGTTCCGGCTGGGTGAAGTGGGAGAGGATGCCCCTGCAGCCCGGCAGGTTCACTGCCATGGCCTTCTCTCCGCGATCGAGTGCGGAGCGCACCGGTGCAAAATGAAACTGGCAGTCCTTTTCCGTTATCTCTTTGGTTTTCAGCGACCATGCGGCAGGATCGGCGATCATCCTCTGCAGCTTGCCGCGGATATTGAGCAGCGCATACTGCCTGAATGCTTCGTTATGAGAGAGTTCGGGGATCCACTTTATGTGGGCAACACCTTTTATCTCGACCCTGCTTCCGCCCTCACAGCTGACATTCACATCCTCGCGTGCCGCTCCCATGCCGGTGCGCACCATGCCGGTGCTGCGGTTGAGAAAACGGATATATTCGGCAGCTTCTGCCAGCTCGTCCGGAGTGAGGCAGTCGGGGTATGTCACCGTCTCTATCAGCGGCATGCCGAGCCGGTCTGTCTTGTATATTCTCTTATGGCCGATGTCTGAGACCTCGCGGCACGAATCCTCCTCGAGGCTCAGCTGTATAAGCCGTACCTTCTTGTTTTTAAGCTGCAGCTCACCCTCCACGCTGATTATGGCAGAGCGCTGGAAGCCTGTCGGGATGCTGCCGTCGAGGTACTGTTTCCTGGTGATGTGCACCTCGCCCACGATGTTCATTTTGGCTGCCAGGGCAATGCTGATGGCTATCTCCAGCGCTTCGTGATCAATGGGGAAGGGGGGAGTGTCATCGACTTCATAGGTACACGCAGTCTGGTTATTGAGGCGGTAGGTGATCTCCTTGCGGGTCCTGAACTCCATAAGCGCGGTACCGTCATAGATGCCCATTTCGCTGAGGGTGGGTCTCATGTGACGGACAACCTCCGCATCGTATTCGTCGTGACCGTGGAATATCCCTGCCGGGCAGCGGCAGAAAAGCTTGCTCCTCGTCCTGAGCTGCTGATGCACCTCGAGACCCGATTTGAACCCTATCCGCTTATAATCATTAAGCGTCGCCTCCTTACGGCTGACATAACCGATCTCCTCTCTGGTCTTTTCGTAGTTCTTTACCGGGTCAATTCTGGTCATAGGGCAAGACATTGTCACTGCAATTTAAGCAGAAGTGCCGAGATATGGAACTGCCCGAATGAAGAAAGTTTGCGCAACTTTAACCGCTGGCTTGTTTTGATGCCGGAGGGTTAAAGATATGTTGGAAACAATGCCTGCAGGTTTATAAAATAAACATGGCCAACTAAAAATGATTTTTACGTTAAAACGAGCCGGACTTAATATTATTAAGCTTGCAACATTCAGAAAATCAGTTATATCGGATGGCCTTGACGGGTGTGATACGGGCAATGAGCTGAGATGGTATCAGGAGCATGAGAATGATGGCAATCATCGTTCCAACGTTCAGGAGGATGATATGGAGCGGGTCAAGATTGATCGGAACGCTTTTAAGGTAGTATGAGGAGGGGTCGAGGGAAATCAGTTCAGTCTTAAGCTGCAGCAGCGCCAGTCCCAACCCGATGATATTACCCCAGAAGAGCCCCTTGGCGGTTAGCCATGCCGCCTGGTAGAGGAAAATGTTTCGGATGACTTTGTTGCCTGCTCCCATGGCTTTCAGGACGCCGATCATGTTGGTCTTCTCGAGGATCAGGATAAGCAGTCCCGATATCATGTTGAACCCTGCGACCAGTATCATGAGTATCAGGATGATGATCACGTTCGTGTCCTGGAACCCCAGCCAGTCGAATATCTGGGGGTATCTGTTCCTGATGTTTGTGACCTTGAGCTGTTCCTCCTCCTCGGCCACCCTGTATCCTATCGCATCCCGTACAACGTCAGTCATGACATCTAGGTCGTCGAAGTCGTTCACGGATACTTCAAACCCGCTGACCTGGTCGTCTTCCCATCCGTTCAGGCTCCTGATGTGGGCTATATCGCAGAAGAGGTAGGTTTTGTCGAACTCCTCGAGACTGGTCTCATAGATCCCGCAGATGGTAAACTTGCGCATACGGGGCGGATCCTGTACGAAGAACATCGAGAAGGAGTCGCCCAGCTTCAGTCCGAGCATGTCAGCTACCTTGCTTGATATGATGACGTTGTCAGTCCTGGCGGTGTCGCTTACCGTTACCACCTCTCCCTCGACCATATTCGATTCGAAGAAACTCCAGTCGTAGTCGCTGCCAATGCCCTTGAGCACCACCCCCTGAATGTTGTCATCGGTCTTGATGATGCCTGCCTTGGTGGCGAAGACCTGAATGTTTTTTATTCCCGGATGGTTTTTTATCTTTTCAACGAATGACTGTGAGGCGCTGACGGGTACTGTCTCGTATGAGATGTTCGCATCAAAGTTCACAACCTGTATGTGTGCCCCGAAGCCTGCCACCTTATCTCGTATCTGCTGCTTGAAGCCCGTCAGGATGGAGACGGCAATGATCATCACCGCCAGCCCGAGGGCGATGCCGATGATGGCTATCACGTTTATGGGGCGTGAGAAGGCTGTGCCATGAGTGCGTTCCTTTATCAGGCGGCGGGCTATGAAGGATCCGGTAGACATGGGGGTAAAATTAGGAATTTCGATTTAAGATTTGCGATTTGCAATTGCAATAATAATTTGCGATTTGCATGAATTACTGGCAGGGAGGCAGCTGGGCTATACTCCTGACTGCATGATGGCCGGATGACTCCTATCGCCATCGACTGGAATTTGAACGAGTCTTCAGCAGTTTATGGACGGTTTTACGGATTCTTTTGCCATTCTGCGCGGCTTTTCTAACTTTACCGAAAACGATGATATTATGAAGAACCTTTTCATACTGACCTTTCTTGTGATGACGGCCGGCTTGGCATGTTCAGCTGACAAAAATGACAACAGGCTCATGACCGGAGCGGAACGCACCGGCGAGTACCTCCCGCTGATTGAAGGCAAAACGGTTGCCGTGGTGGCCAACCAGACCTCAACGGTTGGCGGTGCCCATCTTGTTGACACCATGCTATCACTGGGTGCCAACATAAGGCTGATATTCGCTCCTGAACACGGCTTCAGGGACCTGGCCGATGCAGGTGCGGAAATAACCTCAGGTACCGATCCCGTCACGGGCATCAATGTACTGAGTCTCTATGGAAACAAGAAGAAACCGGCAGCTGAAGACCTTGAGGGCATCGATGTCGTCATCTTCGACATCCAGGATGTGGGGACAAGGTTCTACACCTATCTGACCACAATGTGTTACGTCATGGAAGCGTGTGCAGAGAACGGCAAGCAGTTCATCGTCCTCGACCGTCCCAATCCCAACGGCTACTATGTTGACGGACCCATCCTTGACACCGCCGGATACAGTTCCTTTGTGGGGATTCATCCCATTCCCGTGGTGCACGGGATGACGCTGGGCGAATATGCCGGGATGGTCAACGGTGAGGGATGGCTGGCGAAGGGTGTGAAGTGCGATCTTAAGGTCATACAATGCGAGAACTATACTCATGCAACGATGTATGAGCTGCCGGTGATACCGTCGCCAAACCTGCCGAATATGAATTCGATCTATCTCTATCCTTCACTATGTTTTGCCGAGGGTACGGTGCTCTCGTGCGGCAGGGGGACAGAGTTTCCGTTCCAGGTGCTGGGGGCGCCGAAGATGCCC
Source organism: uncultured Rikenellaceae bacterium (assembly GCA_963802145.1). Classification (GTDB taxonomy): domain Bacteria; phylum Bacteroidota; class Bacteroidia; order Bacteroidales; family VadinHA17; genus SR-FBR-E99. The sequence continues at coordinate 1,361,521 of CAWDHN010000010.1, read as the reverse complement.
GACAGCGGGTTCAGCTTCACGCCACAGCCCGCTTTCGGTGCATCGAATCCGAAGCATAACGGAGTGGTGTGTTACGGCTTCGATCTGCGAAACGCGAGGGCTGACGGCCTTGTTCCGAAGCCGGAGATGAACATCGGATGGATTATCGATTCATACAATGCCTATCCGGAGAAGGAGAGTTTCTTCAACGGGTATTTTGACACCCTGGCAGGCAGCAGTACATTGCGTGAGCAGATTATCAAGGGTATGACGGCGGAAGAGATCAGGGCCACGTGGAAGGAGGGGCTTGACCGTTTCATGGTCGTCCGTTCGAAATACCTCTTATATGATTAATTCCTGAAATTGTTGATCCTCTCCGAGGAACAGTTTTATTTTTTCATGCTATTCTACAATACCTGAAGCCCTACGGGCTACCAGGAGGAATAGTTTTATTTTTTCATGCTATTCTACAATACCTGAAGCCCTACGGGCTACCACGGCTAGGAATAGTTTTATTTCTTCATGCTATTCTACAATACCTGAAGCCCTACGGGCTACCAGGAGGAATAGTTTTATTTCTTCATGCTATTCTACAATACCTGAAGCCCTACGGGCTATAATTGGCCGTAGGCCATAAAGTATTGTAGATAAAGTGATTAGTATCCAGTATTCCTCGTAGAGGATTAACACCTGTCAGTCAACTCGGCCAGGGTATACTTTCAATGCCTCGGCCAGGGTCTCCATTGCCTTACGCAGGTCATCGATCTTAAGCACATAGGCTACGCGGACCTCATTCTTGCCGGCGCCGGGAGTGAAATAGAACCCCGTTGCGGGCGCCAGCATCACCGTCTGGTTCTTGTAGCTGAAATCCTCAAGCAGCCACTGCGAGAACCTGTCGGAGTCGTCTATCGGCAGCTTCACCACCGTATAGAAGGCGCCCCGCGGAAGCGGACAATAGACACCCGGCATCCTGTTTAGGGCATCGACCATGAAGTCGCGGCGGGCGATATATTCGTCATAAACCTCCTTGAAATATTCCCCCGGGGTGTCAATGGCAGCCTCGGCAACCAGCTGTCCCAGTCCCGGCGGGCATAACCTTGCCTGCCCAAACTTGAGAGCCGCGGCCAGCACCTCCTTGTTGTGGGTTATCAGCGCACCTATGCGCACACCGCACATGCTGTAGCGCTTCGAGACGGAGTCGAGGAGCACCACATTCTCCCTTATCCCCTCAAGCTGCATCGCCGAAAAATGTTCAGCGCCGTAGCAGAACTCCCTGTAGACCTCGTCGGAGAAGAGAAAGAGGTCGTGCTTCTTCACTATGTCACGAAGCTGCAAGAGCTCATCCTTCGAATAGAGGGCACCCGTCGGGTTGCTCGGATTGCATATCATGATAGCCTTCGTCTTCGGTGTTATCATCTTTTCGATCTCGCTGATCGGGGGCAATGCGAAGTCATTTTCAATATAAGATCTCACCGGCGCTATGGTCACTCCCGCCGTGGTGGCAAATCCGTTATAGTTGGCGTAGAATGGCTCAAAGGTGATCACCTCTTCGCCCGGGTTAAGGCATGACATGAATGCAAACAATACAGCCTCCGAGCCACCGGTGGTGACGACGATCTCGGTATGGTCAATGTCGATGTCGATTTTTCTGTAACTCTCAGCCAGTTTGCGACGGTACGACTCGTTGCCTGCAGAGTGGGTGTACTCAATCACCTTCAGCTCCATGTTCTTCAGGGCCTGCAGTGCCAGTTCGGGAGTATGGATATCGGGCTGCCCGATGTTCAGGTGATATACCTTTACACCGCGGCGTTTGGCCTCCTCGGCATAGGGAACGAGTTTGCGTATCGGCGATGCCGGCATTTTCCCGGCTTTTTCTGAGATCTTTGGCATGACTTATACTCTTTAATCCATTCGTAAAATGAAGGGCAAATGTATTCAAATTCACCTTAATGAACCATGATTTTAAGCATAAGCCCGCTCTCTTTTCCCTTAATGCCAACAAAATGTTAATTTTGCCCCTTACATATTGAAATAACGGGTAACAAATCAAAAAACCAAAGAGTGCTTGTAATATCTTTATTATCAATAAAATATTAAAACAATTTATAAATTAACGCATCACGGTTAATCACAATCGCAAATAGCAAATCGACAATCGCAAATTCAATGACCGGTCTTCCTTCAAAATATGAGCCCGCCGCAGCGGAGAACAAATGGTACAAATACTGGATGGACAGGGGTTTTTTCCGCAGTGTCCCTGACGGCAGAAAGCCTTATACCATCATCATCCCGCCGCCAAATGTGACGGGTGTGCTGCACATGGGCCACATGCTGAACAACACCACCCAGGATGTGCTTATCAGGCGTGCACGCATGCTGGGTTTTAATGCATGCTGGGTGCCGGGCACCGATCATGCAAGCATCGCCACCGAGGCCAAGGTGGTAGCCAAGCTGCGCAGCGAAGGCATCGACAAGAAGTCAATATCGAGGGAAGAATTCATTGACCATGCATGGGAGTGGACGCACAAGCACGGGGGCATCATCCTCGAGCAGCTCAAGCGCCTGGGGGCATCATGCGACTGGGACCGCACCCTCTTCACCATGGATGACGACCGTTACAAATCGGTGATCAGGGTTTTCATCGACCTGTATAAAAAAGGCCTTATATACAGGGGCGTACGAATGGTCAACTGGGATCCGCAGGCGCTTACCGCCGTCTCGGATGAGGAGGTGTTATACACCGAGGAGCAGTCGAAGCTCTATTACGTGCGTTATAAAATAGTAGGCGAGGATGATTATGTAATGGTGGCCACCACCAGGCCGGAGACCATCCTCGGCGACACGGCCGTCTGTGCCAATCCGACGGATGAGCGCTATGCCGGCCTGAAGGGGAAACATGTCATCGTCCCCATGACGGGACGTGAGGTTCCATTCATCTTCGACGAGTATGTCGACAAGGAGTTCGGAACGGGATGCCTGAAGATAACACCCGCGCATGACATCAACGACTATGAGATAGGGGTGAAGTATAACCTCGAAGCCATTGATATCTTCAATGATAACGGTACCATCAGCGAGAGGGCCGGACTGTTCGTCGGCACTGACCGGTTCGAAGCCCGGAAGCTTGCCGAGGAGGAACTGCGCAAAACCGGAGCCCTGGTCAGGGTTGAGGATTATATAAATAAGGTAGGGCGCTCAGAGAGGACTCATGCCGTGATAGAACCCAAGCTGTCGCTGCAGTGGTTCCTGAGCATGAAGGATATATCCAAACCTGCCCTTGAGGCGGTCATGGATGACACCGTGAGTCTTTATCCCGACAAGTACAGGAATGTCTACAGGCACTGGATGGAGAATGTGCGCGACTGGTGCATCAGCAGGCAGCTGTGGTGGGGCCAGCGCATACCGGCATATTATTACAGCAACAATGAATTCGTCGTTGCCGAGACCGAAGAGGAGGCTCTCGATATGGCACGCAAGGCCAGCGGCAGGCAGGATCTTACCCTGAAAGACCTGAGGCAGGACGAAGATGTCCTTGACACATGGTTCTCATCATGGCTCTGGCCAATCACATGCTTCAACGGCATCAACGACCCCGACAACGCCGACATAAAATATTACTATCCATCGAATGTCCTCGTCACTGCCCCGGAGATACTCTTCTTCTGGGTTGCCAGGATGATAATTGCAGGGTATGAGTACCGCGGGAGGGAGCCCTTCCATGATGTATACCTCACCGGCCTCGTGCGTGACAAGCAGAAGCGCAAGATGTCGAAATCGCTCGGCAACTCGCCTGACCCCATCACACTCATGGAGAAGTACGGGGCTGACGGCGTCAGGGTTGGGATGCTTCTCTGTTCGCCTGCGGGCAATGATCTCCTCTACGATGACAGCCTGCCGGAGCAGGGCCGCAACTTCGCCAACAAGATCTGGAATGCGTTCCGTCTCGTGATAACCATGCCCACCGATGAGACCATAGAGCAGCCTGAGGCATCAAAGGCGGCGGTGCACTGGATGCAGGACACCATCAGCAAGACACTGGCGGATATCGATGACAGCTTCGTGCGTTACCGTATCTCGGACGCGCTGATGCAGGTTTACAAGCTCTTCTGGGATGACTTTTCGGGATGGTTCCTCGAGATCATTAAGCCAGCCTACAAAGAGCCGATGGATGGCAAGACTCACAGACAGACACTTGAGATCTTCGAGACGCTCATGAAGATCATCCATCCGTTCATGCCTTTTATCACCGAGGAGATATGGCAGAGGCTGGGTGAAAGGAAGGATGGGGAGAGCATCATGGTTGAGCAGATGCCCCTTCCCGCACCCTATGAAGCAGGTATGCTGACGCGCTTTGAGACGGTGAGGGAGATAGTAACCGCGGTACGTGCTATTCGCAAGGAGAGGAACATTCCGGTACGTGAGCCGCTTGTGCTCTGTGCCGTCGCCGGCACCACCGGGACTGAGTTTGACCAGGTCATCACCAGGCTGTGCAACCTCTCAGAGATACGGATTGTCGAAGGGAAGGTCGAAGGTGCAGCCTCGTTCAGGATACACACATCGGAATTCTTTGTGCCGCTGACAGCCGGGATCGACCATGAGGATGAGATCAGGAAGCTGGAGGAGGAGTTGGCCTACACTGAGGGGTTCCTCGCATCGGTCATGCAGAAGCTCTCGAATGAGAAGTTCGTCGCCAATGCGCCGGAGAAGGTCCTGACGCTTGAGAGGAAGAAGGAGGCTGATGCGCGGTCGAAGATTGCGACGCTCAGGGAGAGCCTCGCCCACCTTAAGAACCAGCAGTAAGGGATTTAATTTTTTGTGACGGTATAGCTGCCGTCGTCTGCGGGCACCGCACGCCATCCGTCGTTGAGGACCAGGTGCCATCCGGCGCCGGAGATGTGATTCTTATCCACAACAATATCCCTGGCACTGACCCTCAGCGTATGAAGGTCGTTTGTCAGGAGGGCGCCGCCCTCATTGACTGCCAGCCTCCCCCAGTTGTCTGACACGCGGAGCTTCTCATACAGGGTGCCGAGGGTATCGAGGAAGTTGATATCCTCGGGCTCAAAGCTGAAGTTCGGGCTCTCCATGGTGATGGTGACAACGGGCTTCTCATTGAATGTCGTCACTATACGGCGGGTGTTCTCATTGATCATCGCCTCGCGCTCGCTCTCTTCCGCCCTTATGGCCTGGATGTCATAGTTCATCGCCAGCGATCCTGCAACGTCGCGGCACACGGCAGGCAGCGTAACGCCGTAAGCCTCCAGAGCGGCCTTGCCCAGGTCAAAGTCTGACTCCTGTATCTGTTTGAAGTCGAAGTCCTTGTCGTTAAGAAGGGTGGCATAGAGAGCTCCGTGCACAAACCCGTATCCCCATGCGTATGAATTGTTCTGATAGATTCTGTCAAGATATTCGAGTATCCTCTTTTTAAGCTCCTCGGGACCGGAAGTGCAGAGTTTAATATAGGTGAAGGTGGTCAGTCCCTCGTAGTTCTCAAACTTGTTCTCATCTGCAATGGCTTCAGGGAAGAGCTCGCGTCTGGCGCCGCGGAAGACCAGCGCATCGCGTATGGCCTGGTTGCGCGTCTCCCCGGAGGAGCCGATGGCGTAGGTCAGGGCTTTCCACTCGAGCTTAAGATAGAGCCTCGCATTCCTGTCGTTCAGATGTCTTGTGCTGAAGGTCGAGGGCTTAAGCACATGCCTCTCCTGGAAGCTGTGGAAGAGGCTGTGGACAGTGCGGGTGACCATCCGGTAACGGTCTTCCGTTTCGGGAAGAGGCACCATGGCGTACCTGACACCCCCGAACTCTATCACGTTGTTGGTTATGATCCTCTCTTTGGGCAGCACTCCGGTGAAGACCCCTTCGCGGGCTTTCAGCATGTTCTCCTTGTCGGCCACATTGGCATATATTGCCCTGTTGAGGTTGTCGACATACATTACGGGCCCGTAGAGGTTCTCGCCCCAGAGCTTTCCGTTGTCATTATTGCACACCTCCTCTGTGAGTCTGAAATACTCGGCGGCCTTACCGGCGGAAAACCAGGCCAGTCCCTCATCCCTGTGGCATGACGAGAGAACAATAATGGCGGCAATAAAGATCACTCTTTTCATCCGGGTCCGTTGTGCGGACCAAAATTAGAAAAAAAACGACAACATGCCCCGGCCGGCGTAATAGTAAATTCAATTATGACAAAGGTGTTGTTTTTTGTATCCGGAAATTTTTAGATTTGCCCATCCTTAAAAAGCAGCAAATAATGAACAATGATATACTTATGAGCCGTAACGAGCTTGTGCAGTTTCTCAGGAAGCCGGCAGACCAGTTCACCTCCGAAGACATCATCAGGTTCATCGAGGCCAAGGGCATCAGGATGGTCAACTTCAGGTATGCGGCCGGCGACGGCAAGCTCAAGTCGCTTAATTTCGTGCCCTACAGCCGTGATCACCTGGCTTCCATCCTCACCGCCGGCGAGCGTGTTGACGGCTCCAGCCTCTTTTCGTTTATTGAGGCCGGTTCCAGTGACCTCTATGTCATGCCACGGTACCGCACCGCATTTGTCAATCCCTTCGCCCAGACACCGACCCTTGAGATCCTCTGTTCGTTTTACAATTCTGAAGGGAAGCCCCTTGAGAGCTCTCCGGAATATATTCTGCGCAAAGCGATACAAAGGTTTTCTGCCGCCACGGGCTACACCATCAGGGCCCTGGGAGAGCTCGAATACTACGTCAGGTCGGAGAGCGATAAGCTCTATCCTCTTTTTGACCAGAAGGGATATCATCAGTCGAAGCCTTTTGCCAAGTTCGAGGATCTGCGCGTGGAGGCGCTGGAGCTGTGTGCGCGGGCAGGGTGTCATATCAAGTACGGACACTCTGAGGTGGGGAGCTTCTCGAAGGACGGCGACGATTACGAACAGCATGAGATAGAGTTCCTGCATGTGCCACTTGATGAGGCTGTTGAACAGATAATTATTGCCAAGTGGATACTGCGGATGCTGGGTTATAAGTACGGTGTGGAGATCAGTTTCGCACCGAAGATTACCGTAGGGAAGGCCGGTTCGGGGATGCATATCCACCTGATGCTGGAGAAGGATGGCCGCAACGTGATGATCGAAAACGGAAAGCTGAGTGACACTGCACGGAAGATGATCGCCGGTATCCTCGACCTGAGCAAGGGACTGACCGCCTTCGGCAACACCATCCCGACCTCTTACCTGAGGCTGGTGCCGCACCAGGAGGCTCCCACGAACATCTGCTGGGGCGACCGCAACCGGTCGGTGCTAGTAAGGGTGCCGCTGGGGTGGCTGGGTGCATCGCAGATGATCCATGATGCCAATCCTGCCGAACCGGCAGGAGAGGCAGACAAGATATCAAGACAGACCGTTGAGCTCCGTTCGCCTGACGGCTCGGCCGACATCTACATGCTGATGGCAGGCATTGCCGTGGCCATACAGCACGGTCTTGAGATGCCGGGTGCGCTTGAGATGGCCGAAAGGTTATATGTAAACTACAATATTTTCAAGGAGAAGACCAGGGCCGATGCCAGGAAACTCGAGTCACTTCCCGCTTCATGCTGGGATTCGGCAGATGCGCTGCTCAGCCTGCGGAGTCATTTTGAGAAGGACGGCATTTTCCCGGCAGGAGTGATAGACAACCTGGCTGCTAAGCTGAAGTCATACAATGACAAGAGCCTGAGTGAGGAGCTCTACGGCAACAACGAGGCGATAGCCAGGCTGGTTAAGGAGCACCTCCACTGTGGGTAGGGTACGATCCGGACTGCAGGAAGCCATTATTGGATGCTGGCAATGCATGATAAGCATTGCAGATTAGAAATCATTGCCTCAGCATGCAGTTCAGGACCAGCACCTCAGACAAACCATTATTTCTGGCACAGGCAAATCGCGATCTGCACAACAGGTAATCCATATATTTGCCCTGTGGTGAGTCAGCTGCCGCCAGGCCTGCAGGTTCTCCGGCAAAAATCAGAGAAAATCAAATCCGGCGATGAGATTGAAACTGATAGTCTTCTGGTTTATGCCTTCCCTGTCGTAAATGCCTGAGCCGTATTCGGCCCTGACCTCCAGGGAGAAGCTCTTTTTAGGGCTGAGCTCCTTTCTGACACCGACTCCTGCCAGGGCGCCAAACATCGATGTGTTAAGAAGGATGGTGTTGTCTGTGAATGGCCTGACGACGTGAAAATAATCCTCATTCTCTCCCTCCCTGGAATATTTTGCACCCAGGTTGAACATGGCGAAACCACCGGCGCTGAAGAAAGGCTTAACACTCCCTTCGAGGAGGCTGACCTTCAAAAAGAGGGGCACTTTAATTCCGGTGTAGCTCAGATTTATATCGCTTCTTTGTGTGACGTAAGAAGTTTCTCTTTCATCATATATGTAAACATTTGTCGTAAATACCATTACCTCTCCCTGGGCAGAGATATAGTCTCTTTTCCTGGACAACGGCCGGTTGTACCAGAGGCCAAAGAGAGGCGTCACCTCATAGAAATCCATCTCCGGCACGAATCCCAGATGGCTGAAGTTTATTTTTTCAGCATCGTACCTTGATGCGTTCATTCCGGCCAGCACCCCGTAATTGCTCATGAAGGCACCCAGATTGCGCATCTCCTCATACACTCCTGACGGGTTCTTCAGGGCGAATACCTGAGCCATCACGCCCCGGCTGCTATTGTAGGAGGCTATCACCTCCGCCATTTTTTCCGGATTGAGGGATATGTCCGATGGCACAGAGAATTTGTTGTCCGGGTCCGGAAGCTTTTCAATCAGATCCTTGTAGTCGCTGTAAATCACCATCTCCCCGTCTGCATTGACACTGCCGGCATTGCTTCCCAGGGGCTCCATGTCAAGGCCCATCCCGTTGAGATACATCCTTGATCCGTCATATAACAGATCGAGTTCTCCGTCAGTAAGACATGACATGAAAACCTTTACTCCCCCGTCAAAGACAGACTTGTACCTCATGCCGTGGGTGAAGCCGAATGCTTCAAGATCTCCGGGCATAAAGAGGTGCTCGGTTGAGATGTCAAACCACCTGAAGAGGCACTCCTTAGCCGTATAGCCTTTTGACGTGAATTTCAACTGGCCGTAGGTGTAGCTGCCATCCTTCTTAATGATGTAGCCGTTCATGAATTCCGACTGTGCAGACATTATACCGCACAGCGAAACAGTAAGAATTATTATCAGCAGGCCCCGTCTCATTGTTTTGCAGGAATGGAGAGTACTAACTTAATAAAATTTATCCGGCGGGCAGATGTTTTTAAGCATGTATTCGAATATTGGATCAGGATTGTCCAAAAATGTTTGTTAAATTTACGAGTGTCTGATATTTCGAGCAGGATGTCAATCAAGTCATCTTACGGTAGGGGTCACATGGGATTTCTGATGTGGGCCTGTCTCGCCGGGTTTTTATTTACCCTGGCAGGTTGCGAAGATGAGCCTGTACCAAGGGATTATCCGCGGGTCAAGACCCTGGAGGTCACCAACATCACACCTGAGGGAGCACTCTTTACCGCTGAAATTTATGAGCCGGGGAACGGAGAGATTACGGAACATGGATTTGCCTGGGCTGCCAATTACCCGAACATTGATAATGATAACAGAATACTACTGGGTCCTTTCAGCGGTACGGGTCAGTTCAGTGCAGAGGTCAGTTCAACCCTTGCTGAAGGCGAGTCTTACGAAGTGACTGCATTTGTCAAAGCGGGCGATTACATTGTCTACGGCAACACCGTCGAATTCAGAAGCCTGGGCAGTCAGGGCCCGGTGATCACCGGCTTCTCTCCCGGGAGAGCTCTCTGCGGTGATACGATCATGATCAGGGGCAGGAACTTCAGCTGGGTCAGGGCATTCAACACCGTCAGGTTCAATGATGCAACAGCATGGGTCTGTGAACCGGTGACGGATACATTGCTGAAGGTGGTTGTGCCGTTTACCGTTTCAGGCAGCGTGAACATTATCAGTGTCGAGATTGCAGGAAACAGGGTAAGCTTTACGCAGACGCCGCTTACTATTGATCTTCCGGAGATTGAATCATTCAGTCCCGCCGAGGTCCACTGGGGCGATACCGTTGAAATATTTTTCAGAAACCTCAGGAATGTGGAAAACCTTCAGTTTCTCATCGGGAATATGCACCTGCTTCCGCTTGAACCCTACGATGGCCACAGTGTTAGGATAATAGTCCCGCCGATAGCCGATCTTGATCTGACCTCCATATCCTTCTCCGCCGGCGGGGGCACTTTCCCATGGGACGATCCCTTTACCATTCTGCCTCCGTCAATCACAAGGATTTACCCGGCCACAGGCTTCCGGCCTGATACAGTCACCCTTTACGGATACTTCTATACTGACCTCCAGCAAACAGCTGTTTTGTTTGGCGCTCACCCGGCAACCGTCATATCAGTAACAAAGGACTCCCTGAAGGTCATCGTGCCGGGATCACTTACTGAATCGCCGGTCAGCATTACATACAGATACAGACAGTTCGAATTCACCACGGTACCTGTTTTTTACCTGTCGCCTCCTGTGATTGCGTCCATCAGCCCCATGATTGATTATGTAGGCGGAGTTGTCACAATAACCGGGAAGAATTTCATGAATTATTATACAACGGTAAAATTCAACGGTATTGAATCGCAGGTTATAAGTGCGACTGACACCAGGATTCAATGCTATGCACCAGGCAATTATTCCGGTGAAGCTGTGATCAGCGTCACTGTCTGCGGTTCTTCCGCTGTATACGGAGAACCCTTTACCCTGACCAATCCGAAAATAACTTCATTCTATCCTTCTCATGGTTCACCTGGAGATACGCTCACGATCGGAGGCACGAATCTGAACAACGTGACAAGGTTTCTTATAGCCATGGACCCGGATCACCCGGAGCAGGGGGGATACTATTGCGATTTTGTCTCAGGTAACAGCACTAATGCAAGGGTGATTATTCCTTCAGTGGAATTTACATCAGGACCTGTCACGGCATGGGCCTGGCGCGACTGGGTCGAATCCTACCTCGCCACCGAAGAGATATTTCAGGTTGATGCTCCCGTAATCAATTACTTCTCACCAGTTTCCGGCAGGGCCGGCACGGAGGTTACTGTCACCGGTCTGAATTTCAGCAGGGTTAATGCATACAACGTGGTCAGGATAAATGGCACGGAGGCGACGGTAACCAGTAGCAGCCGCAATGAAATAAAATTCCTGATGCCGGCAGTACAGGAGGGAAAATACCGCATTTCACTGTCAGTATGCGGCCATACAGTCACCTCCGGCAATGAATTTGAATATATTTCCCCATGGAAGAGACTTCCGGATCTGCCGTTTCAGAATAATTCATTCACGATGGATTTTGGTGATGAAATTTTTGTTGCAGCACCTATTGCCTCGCAGGAGGTGACCCTGTACAAATTTGTTCCGGGAACCGGAACGTTCGTATCTGCGGGTCAGTTCAACACCTCCATGTACTTCTTTGAGAGGCCGGTAGTAAAAGGTGACAAAGCTTTTATGTTCGCAAATAACTACGATGCATCCCAGTTTTTGATATTTGACAGGAATACAATGTCTTTCAGTACTGTAACTGCTCCCCCCGGTAGACTCTCTACACATTCATCCATGATGGACGGCGATTCGGTTCTTTATGCGGGAGGCGGACTCTGGAAGACCTATTCAGGTTCTTATATCAATGAATTCTGGAAGTATGCTCCGGCGGCTCAAACATGGACCAGGCTGAACGATCTGCCATTCAACTGCATGGAGTCGAATTTTTTCACTGTTGACGGACGGAACTTTGCCATTTCCCTTGACCAAAAAATATGGGAATATTTTCCTGTCAGTGATACCTGGTCAACTGTATCTGTATACCCCGGTCCAGGTGATTACGGTCTGATGATGGTTGTATACAACGGAAGAGTTTACCTGGGGCATGGAGCATATGGCAACAATCAGATATTTTCCTGGGATCCGGCTTTAAATTCCTGGGATGAGCTTGAAAATGAACTGCCATACTTCAGGGCAAACTCACTCGATTTTGAATATGAGGGCATGATCTATTTCGGAGGAGGCGATGATTGGAGGGTTGACTTCTGGAGGTATGACCCGGCTAAAGAATAAAAATAGTAATCACATCAAAGCGATGCATAATCTTTTTCGACTGTTAACCTTATCAAAGCGATGCATAATTCTTTTCGACTGATAACCTTGATCCTGATTTCCCTGGCCTTCAGCACAGCACTCGCCGGCCAGATCAAAGAGATCACCTTTGGCGAGATCCCGAAGGAGGATCTTGAAATGGCAGTGTATGAACCCGATCCGTCGGCTGATGCCGTGATCCTGGAAAACCATGCCATGGTAAGTATGCGATCCGCCGAGAAGATCACCGTCATTACCGATTGCCATGTGAGGATCAAGATCATCAATACCGACGGGCTCGATTACGCCAATGTCGAGCTGCCCTATGGCAGTGATGAGAAGATCATAGGGATGAGGGCTGCTGCCTATAACCTGGAAGATGGGGTTATCGTGCAGAGCCCTGTCGACAAAAAGAGCCTCTATTATGAAAATACAAGCCGTTACCGGAGCACACTGCGTTTCTCGGTACCAAATGTCAGGCCCGGCACTGTGATCGAATACAGGTACACCCTGGAGAGTCCTGACTACTTTACCCTCTATACCCTTGAGTTCCAGCATGACATCCCCGTCAGGAGATGCAATTTTCAGGTCGAGTTCCCCGGCTATTTCGAGTACAAATTCGTGCCCGGCGGAAATCTCTTCGGCATCAGGTACACCAGCGGGCAGCGAAGGATTTTGTTCGGAAGCGGAAGTGTTGAAGGATTCACGGGAACCTGGAGAGGGAGCAACATACCGGCTTACCGTGAGGAGCCGTTCAGCACAGGCTCGGAGGACTTTTACGCCCGGATCGGGTTCGAACTCTCAAAGATCAATATACCCGGTTACTACTTCGAGGAGGTCTCGCCCACTTACCCAAGGCTTTCGGAGAAGCTGCTGGCCCGCACGGATTTCGGAGGTTACTTTGAAAAGGCTGCAGTGGTCAGGAAAAAGGCGGAAGAGCTTAAGTCAATGGGAGGATCTGAAACAGACATTCTCAGACGCATCTATACCTGGGTTTCCGATTATATGATGTGGAACGGTTACTCGGACTTTACCGCTTCAGCCACAATGTCGAAAATTTATGAGGACGCGCGGGGAAATGCGGCAGACATAAACCTGATGCTCCTGGCAATGCTCCGGATGGCCGGGTTACAGGCGGATCCGCTGATACTCAGTACACGGGAACACGGACTTATCAATCCCCTCTTCGCCATCATAAGGAAGTTCAATCATGTGGCTGTTGCAGCCACGGCAGAGGGGAAAGTCTATGTCATTGACGCAACCGACCCGCTGAGGCCGTTCAACATGCTGCCGGAGGAGTGCCTCAACGGACAGGGATGGCTGGTTGACGAACTGGGAGGGTCATGGGTTGACCTGAACAATGGTGAGCATTACGGCGAAACAATCTCCCTCGAGATGGAGCTGGATGAAAAGGGCAGCCTGACCGGGAAGGCAACAAACGTCTATGAGAGCTATTACGCATGGATGGTGAGGAAGACCTGTTCCCTCCAGGGAACCGAGGCTTACCGCGATTTTATGCAGTCAGTCTATTCAGACTGGAAAATTTCAGGTCTTGAGCTTGAAAACCTCGACAACCCGGAGGCACCGGTCATTGAGAGGATCAGCCTTGCCATCCCCGTGGCTACGGACAATGGCGACGGTTTGATGTACCTGAATCCTGTCCTGTATGGCCGTAAGGAATCGAATGAATTCTACGCCGAAGAGCGTATTTCGGTGATTGACCTGACATGCCCCTCTGTGGAGAAATACAGATGCACCATAACCATTCCCGAGGGATGGACCGTAGCTGAACTTCCTCAGTCGGTAAATCTGCGCATGGATGGGGGAGGTGCCGGGTTCATCTACAACATCAGCGCTGACGGCAGAAAGGTCATACTTGAGTCGGAGATCAACTTCTCCACCGTCACCTACCTTCCTGAGAGATACGCCTCAATCAGGAAATTCTATTCTGAGATCATTCGCAAACAGGCAGAGGTCATCATATTAAAGAAGGAGATCTAACAGCCATGAAGATGAAACGACTGTCAATTGTTCTTATCATGGCTTTCATGATTCCCATGGGAGCCTTCGGCTACAAGTACTCGGTTGATTCAATACCCGTTGAGCTGCGTGAAAATGCCTCGGCAGTTGTCAGAAGCCACCAGATGGTCTACACGGTGGAGTCTGTCAGCAAGGCAAAGGCCAGCTACAGGCTGGTGATCACCCTCCTGAATGAAAGCGCTGATGATCTTCGTTACTTCCAGGTCCCTTATGACAGGTTCAGGACAGTTCAAAGGATAAGCGCAGCAGTCTATGATGCTGACGGCAAGTTCGTTGAGTCAATCCCCACTTCACGGATCATGGATGTGAGTGAAGGAGGAGGATTCGTCTCCGATTCCAGGAGGAAGAGGATTCTTTTCCCGGTCAACCGGTATCCCTTCACCATTGAAGTCGAATATGACGTGATCATCAACGGATCACTCAACCTCAGAAACTGGTACTTTCATACTGACCCTAACCTTTCGGTCGAAGAGTCGGGTGTGCAGTACATCGTTCCCAACTCCGTGCCCTTCAGGTACTCACAGTTCAACATGAATGCATCGTATGACAGTATCCGGAATGAGGACAAGACCATCTACACCTGGGTTCAGAGGGGCATTCCGGCTGTCAGGAAGTGGTACTTCTCACCGCTTGCCCTTGCCCGCCGTCCTTATCTGCTGGCAGCCATAGATGACTTTGAATTCGGAGGCATCAGCGGCAGCATGCGCTCATGGGAGAGCCTGGGGGAATGGGCATGGAAGCTGAACCAGGGGCTTGACCAGCTAAGTGACGCCGAGAAGAAACGCATTGCGGAAATAACCTCTGGGCTGCAGAGCGACAGGGAAAGGACCGAGGCACTCTACCGTTACATGCAGTCGCGAACCCGCTATGCCTCGATTCAGCTGGGCATAGGAGGCTATAAACCCGCTCCCGCCCTGGAGGTGTCGGAGAAGGGCTACGGCGACTGCAAGGGGCTTACAAATTATATGTGGGCACTGCTGAAAGAGGCCGGGATCAATTCATACTACACCTGGGTGAGATCAGGAACCAACCAGTACATCATTCCGTCATTCGTGTCCGACCAGTTTGATCACATCATCCTGTGCGTTCCGCTGCAGGGTGACACGGTATGGCTGGAATGCACCAACCAGACCATCCCGTTCAACTATCTCGGCACCTTCACCTCTGACAGGGATGTGCTGCTGATCACCCCACAGGGAGGAAAGCTCGTTCGCACGCCACAGTTCCGTAACAGCTACATGAAGAATACCGGGGTTGTCACAGTCGGCCGCAGGGAAGCATCCAGGGGATCATTCACCATGACCGGCGGCGGGCTCGGTTTTGACAAGAACCGGATCTTCAACGGCAAGAGCAGTCACCGAGATGAAAAGAATGCTCAACAGCGGGATGGAACTCGGAACTTTCAGCGCCGACACGGTCTCATATACTGAAATCAGGCAGGAAGAGCCCGTGTCGGAGCTCTCATTTGATCTCACCATGACCGATTTTGCCGTTGTCGCCGGCACCAGGATACATTTCAGGCCCTGCCTCAACGCATTTGAATATCAACCCTTTGACACCATTGCCGTAAAGATCCATGAAAGGGAGGATATAATCGATTCGATTGTATACAGGATTCCGGAAGGCTACAAACCCGAATATATCCCCGAACCGGTAGCCGCGGAGGGCCCGTACGGAGTCTACAGCTACAGGATAGACAACCTTGATAACGGATCTGTTCTCTTTACAAGGAAGCTGAAGATCAACACGGGAACCTACAGGGGAGAGAGTGCGAAGGAGCTGTTTGCCTTCCTGAACCTGGTTGCGAAGAACGATAAGCGAAGGGTCTATTTAAACCGTGGCCAGTCTGCTTACTGACCTGCCGGCACCTTGCTGCCATCCGTTGGTACTTTGCTGCAACTGGCAGGCCTGCTTCCGGCGGCCGGTTCCACGGAGGCGCAGACTTTTTACTGGTCTGCAGGTGCTTTACTGCAGGTGGCAGCCCTGATGCTGACATTCAGCTCGAAACCCACCAGCAGCGCCACAGAGTTAAGGTAGAGCCATATCAGGATCATGATAAGCGTCCCGATGGAGCCATACAACTTATTATACTGTCCGAAGTTATTCACGTAGGCGGAGAAGCCCAGAGAGGTGACTATAAAGAGTGTGGTTGCCAGGATTGACCCGGGGGAGATATACCTGAAGTCCTTTTTACGGGCGGGAACCAGGTAATACATCGTTGAGATGGCGAAGAAGAGCATGGCAATGATCAGCAACCACTTGAAGATCATTATCACATAGTAGACCAGATTAAGTTCCAGTACGCCTATCTCCACCAGCCTGTCCACCACCGAGCGGCTCAGAATGATCAGCGCGCTGGAGGCGTAGAACATGATCAGGATGAAAAGGAGCAGGAAAACGGCAATCTTCCTTTGCTGAAGCCATGAGCGGCTCTCAAAGCCATGGGCTGAGACGTTAAAGGCATGTATGAGCGCATGAATGCCATTGGTTGAGAAAGTAATGGTCGCAATGAACATCAGTAAAAGCAGGGTCCCGCTTTTATTGGTGATCACGTCAACGATGGTTGTCTCCATGAAGCTGTAGGCCGGTACCGGTAATAAATTCTCAAAGAGCCGTATCAGTTCAGTCTGGAAGTTAGGGATAGGGATGTAGGGTATGAGGGTGAAGAGAAAGATCGTTGCAGGTAGCAGTGCCATGAGCATGTTGAAGGCTATTGATGATGCCCTCGTGACCAGCACCCCCCGCCCGAAGAGGCCCTTGATTATTAATCTCGTCACCAGTTCCAGCGGTGCCCCGTCAAAGCCGGGCAGCCGCGCTCTCCTTATTCCCTCGGTCCTGGCAATAAACGATTCCCTGGCGTTCATAAATGGTATTAATATGCTTTCAGGCTCATGTCAAGGCTTTTTATGTGGTGGGTCAAAGCCCCGATCGAGATATAGTCGACGCCGCACAGTGCATATTCCCTGACGTTTGCCAGGGTGATGCCGCCTGATGATTCCGTCTCGGCCCTCCCGCCGATAAGTTCAACGGCCTCCCTGGTGGAGGGAATGTCAAAATTGTCGAGCATGATGCGGTCGACCCCGCCCACAGCCAGTATCTCCCTTACCTCATCCAAATTGCGTGATTCCACCTCTATCCTGAGAGGCAGGTTTTGCCTGATGAGATACTCCTGCGTACGTCTGACTGCTGCCGTTATCCCTCCTGCATAATCGATGTGGTTATCCTTGAGCATGATCATGTCATAGAGTCCCATCCGGTGGTTGACTCCTCCTCCCAGCCGCACGGCTTCCTTCTCAAGGGCCCGCATCCCGGGTGTTGTCTTGCGTGTATCCGTTATGTGTGCCCTGGTCCCGCTGACTCTCTCCACATAAGTTGCCGTGGCAGTGGCTATGCCGCTCATGCGCTGCATCACATTGAGCACCAGCCTCTCGGCCCGCAGAATAGAATGCACGCTGCCGGCAACCGTCAGTGCTATGTCTCCCTGTTTTACACTATTGCCGTCTTTAAGGAGGAGAACTGTCTCAAGCGAAGGATCGGTGATACTGAATATTTCGCGTGCAATGCCCAGGCCGGCGATGATGCCGCTCTCTTTTACCAGGAGCCTGGCACGGCCGGTAACTGAAGGGGTAATTGATGCAATCGAGCTGTGGTCTCCGCTGCCTGTGTCTTCAGCGAGAGCATTAAGTATAAATGACCGGAGGCCGGGATCACTCATTATCGGGTTCAATCCTTATCTGGTGTATAAGCGGGTTGCCATCGACCTTCTTTAACAGGAAATATACGCGGAAGCGCCCCTTGTCGGTTTCAAGGCTGGCAATGGCATACTGTGCGTCACCCTTGGCGCCCTGGTGTTTTATGACGAACTCACGGGAGCGGTAACGGCTGAAGAAATCCTTCAGGATGGTCTCGGCGACACTCTTGCTGTAAAAGTCCTCCTTGTCAGGCAGAACCAGCTCAACGGTGCTGTTCAGGTATTCGGAGAGCCCGGCTGCGCTTCCTGAACGGAAGGCTATGGTGATACCCGAAGGTATCCTGGGCTGCTCCTGGGCTGCAAGCAGGGATACAATGATGAATAGCACCCCGGCTGCCGCTGTTAACTTCTTTCTCATTTCAGTTCCTTTATGCGACACATTTAAGGACATAGCAAATTTAACTATTATTATCAAAAACCGAACCACTTTTAATTCTGAGCATCAGCAACTGAGTTTTAAGGCCTTAATTGTTATATTTGCCTTACTCACCAAACCGGGATGAATTGATGAAGCTGGTTCTCCTGCTTACAGGAAAGACTGACAAGGCCTGGATAAGGGAAGGCGTTGCGGAATATGAAAAGAGAATTTCAAAATATACCCGCTTTGAGATCATCACCCTTCCTGACGTCAAAAACCCCGGCAACAGATATGCAGAAAAGGTAATGGCGAAGGAGGCGGAGAGGATGCTGTCGATCATTAAGAGTGATGACCATGTGGTGCTGCTTGATGAGCAGGGCAGGAGTTACTCAACGGTGGAGATGGCCTCCTGGTTGCGCACAACGATGTCATTGCCAAAAAAACGAATAGTGTTTGTAGTAGGCGGACCATGGGGTTTTGACCCTTCTGTCCGGACCAGGGCAGATCATGTTGTTTCCCTCTCAAAGCTCACCTTTTCACACCAGGTGGTACGATTATTGTTCGCAGAACAGATTTACAGGGTACTGTCGGTAATAGCCGGAGACCCGTATCATCATGAATGATATTATGCCGGGAAGACTGAAGAATCTCAGGGTCGTAATCGTCACCCTGCTTATTGCTGCCGCTCTGGCCCTCGTGGCCGACAAGCTCTATTTCAGTGACCTGGAGTGGCGGTTCAGGACATCACGTCTTGATGCCATGCTTTCAGACCAGGAAAAGGGAGCGGCTCTGCTGCTTGATGAGGTTCTGAAGCAGGTCGAGGAGGCTGGGGACCCCTCAGTAATGTTTGACAGCAGCACCGGCAGCAACGCTGAGGAGGAGGGGATTACCATCCTTATTTATGACGGGGGAAAGATTGCCTACTGGTCAACTAACAGCATTGACTTTCCTGTCACTTATGAAGACCGTTTTGATACTCATAAACCGATCTTTTTCAGCAACAAATGGTTTGTCCCCGTGCACAGGGAGTCAGGTCAGTATGATATGCTGGCACTGATAAAGGTCTACAGGCAGTATCCTATTGTCAACAACCTTCTCAGAACGGGCTTTACAGAGCCATACTGGCTGCCTGCCTCAACCCGGATCACTTTTGATGAGGCTGCATCGGAGTTCCGGGTCATGGGGTCAGAAGATGAATTTCACTTCGGACTGGTTTTTCCTGAGAAGAAGCCCAACACGGTCTTCATCATAATACCTGTGCTGCTCTGGTTTATTTTTCTGTTCCTGCTGGTCAGGCTGGTGGTTCTTGGCACAGGGCACTTTGGCCGGAAGGTTAGCGAAGCCCTTTCCATCCTGCTGGCATTTGTTGCGCTTATTATCATTTATGCGGTTGTCCTTCTGACAGGTGTGCCGCCATCAGTGAGGTCTACAGAACTCTTCTCACCGTTCCTGTGGTCAGCAGGCCCTCTGATACCGTCGGTGGGGCATGCGATTCTGCTGGGGCTTCTGATTGTCTCAGGACTGAAACTCCTTTTCAGGAGCGGATCATTCAACTCGCCATGGAATGGAATGGGATTCAGAAGGCTGGCAGCGCCGGCCTCAATGATTGCAGCAGGATTTATTTTCTTCGTCACCGGGGAGGCATTATTCAAAGACCTGGTGCTCAATTCGGCAATCAGCTTTGAGGCATTCAAGATCCTCGATATGAGTTTTATGAGCCTCGCCGGTTTCATCGCTGTCATGCTGCTGCTGACGGTACCGATGATCCTGTTCCTGAAAGCCGGAAGGATGATGAAGGAGTGGCCGCTGAAGACGAACCTCGCAGTGGCCGCCCTGGGGGCGCTGGTGCTGCCGGTGGCATGCCTGCCGGGTGCAGGATGCACCGCCTGGGGCATACTTTACGTGCTGCTGCTCTTTCTTACGATTATCATATGGCAAAGGAGATCTTATTCGGAGGTATCGCTTATAATCCTGTTCTCCATTCTTACAGGAATCTTTGCCACGGCACTGGTGTTAAGGTTTTCCGACATTAAAGAGAACCGTAATATGAAGGTCATGGCAATATCCCTTGCAAATGACAATGATATGGTAGCTGAAGGGATGCTTATTGACATGTGGCCAAAACTGGAAAATGACACCCTCCTTTCAGGAATTATCAGCAGGGAAAGTATCTCTCCCGCAGAGACCAACAGGGTCTTCAGGTACCTGGAGGATAACTATTTCAACGGCTACTGGGAGAACTATGATCTCAACATTGTCATATGCAGCAGTGATTCGCCACTGGCCCTTGCCTCAACGGGATCATCGGCCGGGAATTGCTTCGCCTGGTTTGACAACAGGGTCAAGACTGAGGGTGACACCATTACCGGTACCGGCTTCTGGTTCATGAATAACCAGGCGGGCCGTGCCTGGTATTTCTCAAGGATATTCTATGAAGTATCTCCCCAGGTCACCAACGGGCTGTTTATTGAGCTGGTGAGTCATATCGAGACCTATCTCTCGGGGTATCCCGAGCTATTGCTTGACGGCACACACCAGCGCTTTCCGAAGCTTAAGGATATCTCATATGCAAAATACTCCGGCGGGATGCTGATGCTAAGGTCGGGCGATTATCCCTATGATAACCAGTTCACCCCTGAGCAGGAAGGAGGTGATGAGTACAGATTTGAAAGAACCAACGGGTACAAGCACCTCTATTATAACCGCGGGGAGATGACCCTTGCCCTGACTACCGCATCAGTCACACTGGTGGAGAGGGTCATCACGTTTGCATATCTTTTCATCGTAATACTGCTCTATTCATTCGCTGTGCTGATCATCTTTACCCGGCATCCTGCCGAGCTGCTGAATTTCAACACCTTCCGGAGAAGGCTCCAGCTCTCATTTGCAGCCGTTCTGTCGGTTGTGTTCATCATTGTCATTGCGGGAGCCCTGATGCTTAGCACAAGGCAGTTCAGGACCAATCACACAAGGGTGATACGTGAAAAGGCCACCTCACTTTCCATCGAGCTGGAACACAAGCTCTCATCCGAGGAGACGCTGGAAGACGGGTGGCAGGCAGCGGATTATCCTACACTCAATCACCTGCTTGTGAAGTTCTCAAATGTATTCTTCACAGATATAAACCTATACTCTCCCTCCGGAAGATTACTGGCTACATCCCGTCCCGAGGTCTTTGCCAGGAGTCTCGAGGGCAGCATGATTGATCCTGTCGCCTATGGCGTGCTTACAGAACCAGGAAAGGAGGAATATATCGGGGAGGAGACTATTGGCGGACTTGGCTATCTTTCGGCATACCTCCCCTTCTACAATGAAGAGAACGAGTTGCTGGCCTATCTCAATGTGCCATATTTTGAGATGCAGAATCTGCTCACCAGGGAGGTCTCCAATCTTGTGGTGACACTTATTAATTTCACGCTGCTGTTCCTGGTGGTGATGATGTGGGTTGCGGTCTTCCTGAGTGAGAGGATAACCTCTCCCCTTTACATGCTTCAGCAGGCAATGAGCTCCGTGGTATACGGAAAGAAGAACGAGCACATCTCATACAACAGTCGCGATGAGGTGGGTGAGCTGGTCAGGCAGTATAACCGCATGACTGACGAGCTTGAGGAGAGCGCCGGCAAACTGGCCCGCACCGAGCGGGAGATGGCATGGCGTGAGATGGCCAGGCAGATCGCCCACGAGATTAAGAATCCGCTGACGCCGATGAAGCTTAACGTACAGCAGCTCTTCAAATGGTGGAACGACAAGGTGCCTGATTTTGATGCTAAACTGAGGAGCTTCACAGATAACCAGATCGAATATATTGACAACCTGTCAAACATTGCTTCAGCCTTCTCCTATTTCGCGAGACTGCCCGGAGCCGAGCCTGCCGAAATTGACGTGCTTGCACAGCTAAGGACCACCCTTGGCATTTTCGGAAACACTGAGCATGCAACAATAAGCCTTGAGACCGGTAACATCAGTAAAGCAATTGTGATGGCTGACAGGGAACATCTTAACGGGATATTCTCCAATCTCCTCAAGAACGCCCTGCAGGCTATCCCTTCCGACCGGAAGGGAGAGATAAGGATTGTTGTTACGGAAACCCCTGACAGGGTACAGATAAGGTTCATTGACAACGGAACCGGTATCCGCGACGAACTGATCCCGAAGATGTTCACACCTAATTTTACCACAAAATCGTCTGGAATGGGGCTTGGACTCTCAATTGTAAAGCGTTATGTGGAGACTGCCGGAGGAACGATATCATTTGATACTGAGCATGATAGCGGAACCACCTTTACGGTTGAATTACCTCTTCTCTACACCATTGAACGCGACAGCAACAGGAGTACCTAAAATAATCCGGAAGATTTTCAGTTATTACTATATATATTAGCAAACCAGGACCCTTAAAATGCCCCAAAGATTGTCTGAAATAGCCAGGTGTTATCTTACAGTTATTCTGTTTATGATAACCGGCGGGGGCGCCTTTCTGTCAGCACAGACATCTCTTGTAACCGGGGAAATAAACAGGTATGCCAGGGTAACCTCCGTTGGAGCAGACTTTGTAATTGTTGACAACGTCTCTGATTTTGCAGTTGACGACACCGTCATGGTTATGCAGATGAACGGCGTCAGGATTAATGCCGGACAAACCCTGCAGGGCAACTATCAGAATGTGGAAGGCACTCCCGGAAAGTATGAAATTGTCATTATATCCTCAATAAACACCGTCAGCAGAACAGTCTCCTTCAGCCGTCTCCTTCTGAATGCCTACAGCGCGGCGGCCAAGGTTCAGCTGATAAAGGTAAGGTCATACAGGAATGCCGTGGTCAACACGGAGCTTACCTGCCAGGCATGGGACTCAGCAACGGTGAGGGGAGGGGTGATTGCTTTCCTCGTCAAGGGTGTACTGACCCTCAATGCTGATATAAACGTCGCCGGTAAGGGATTCAACGGCGGGATTGCTTCCCAGGGCAACGGTAACTGTCAGAGATCTGATGATACAATGACCTACGAATCTTACCGGATCTCGTCGCGGGCTGCAGGTTACAAGGGGGAAGGCATTGGTTTCAGGACCGCCACTGATCTTCCTCTGTACCCTGATTTCATGCGAGGCAAGGGAGCGAATATGACAGGCGGCGGCGGCGGTAACGGCCATTTCTCAGGTGGAGGCGGCGGGTCGAACTACGGAGCCGGCAGCGTGGGTGACAATGAAACAGCTCCGGATATCTGCGGCGGCTTGCTGCCGGGAGGACGCGGAGGTTTTTCCGTGACCACCTATCCTACATTAAATAATGGTATGTTTTTAGGCGGCGGAGGGGGAGCTTCAGTCTGGTTAATCACACCCTCAACCTCAATCGGGGGAAAAGGAGGGGGAATAATAATAATACATGCTGACACGATAGTTGGAAACGGGCGGATGATAACCGCAAGGGGAGGCGACGGAGGAAACAACTCAGCTGCCAGCAGCGGCGCCGCCGGTGGCGGTGCAGGAGGCTCCGTGGCAGTCAGTACAAGATATTTTGCAACCACGCCCGTTATTAATGCCGACGGCGGTAAAGGTGGCGACAACATTAACCAGAACGGTGCCGGCGGCGGCGGCGGCGGTGGTCTCATATGGACTGCCGGAGCCTTCCCGGGAACGGCAACGGTGGCCGGCGGCCAGGGAGGGATACACAGTGCAGGCGATCCCAATAAGGACGGGTTGGCGGGAACCATACGCAACAACCTGAACCTTCCCCTTAACGGATTCCTGTTCAATGAGATATATGTTGCGCATAACCTTACGATGCTTGACTCGATCTGCGAGGGGATGATACCTCCGAAGCTTACAGGCACCAGGCCGGCAGGAGGCAGCGGAACCTACACCTACCAGTGGCAGAGAAGCTATGATAACCTGGCCTGGGCAAATGTGCCGGGCACATCCATCGATTATACGCCGGCATCAACTGAGTCCGTCTCCCTCTGGTTCCGCAGGGTGGTAAATGACGGCGCCGGAATAATTGATATCAGCAAGGCATTGCGGATTATTGTGCATCCGCGTATTACCGGCAACCTTGTAGGAGCTGACACCACACTATGTTACAACCAGGATCCTCATGCACTCTACCAGCTCAATGCCGGACCGGCAGGAGGAACCGGTATCTTCCATTACTCATGGGAGCAGAGTCCGGATAACCTTACATGGAGCAACGCTGCCGGAGCGAATACAAATCCAAAGTATGACCCGCAGGCTCTGACAGCCACGGCATACTATCACAGGGTTGTCAGTTCAGGCGCCTGCACCGATGTCAGCACGCCGGTCACAGTCACCATACTGCCTTCCATCACCGGCAACACCGTGGCGGCTGACCAGACCATCTGCCAGGGAACTCTCTTCAGCAATCTCACCGGTACCACACCCGGTGGCGGAGCATCACCGTCATACACATACCAGTGGATGAGCAGCTCTGACAATGTTAACTTTTTGCCTGCTGCCGTCCCTTCTGCCGGACCAGGCTATGACCCCCAGGATGATTCGCCCGGAACAACTTATTACAGGCGTATGGTCTACAGCGGACCGAACAACACCTGTCAGTCGGCCAGTAATTCTGTCACGCTTATCTCTCATCCTTCAATCACCAACAATACCATCTCTGCTGATCAGACCATCTGTGAGGGCACTGCTCCCGCCACTCTCGACGGCGCTCTGCCTGCCAACGGAGCCGGGGCAGGCACCTATGTATACCAGTGGATGAACAGCCCCAACGGCACAGTGTTTACGAACATCTCCGGGGCCACTGCCGAGGATCTGCCTGGCACAGCGCTTACAGCCACCACATGGTACAGGCGCGTTGTCACCTCCTCAGTCTGCACAAGTACAAGCAATGATATAAGAATTACAGTCAATCCGCGGATAACGGGGTTTGAGATCGCCATGCCTGCACAGGGTCACGACACCATCTGCACAGGAACCACTCCTGCGCTGCTGTCAGGAACGCCCGGTGGAGGGCTCGGCACCTTTACCTATGCGTGGGCTTCCTCTGCTGACAATGTGAACTTCACCGCTCTCACTGCAACAACACCGGCATACCAGCCGGGAACCCTTACCGCCACCACATGGTTTCGCAGAACAGTAACATCCGGGGTCTGCTCTGAGAACTCGGTCTTCAAAATCACCGTACTGCCCCTGATCACCGGCAACACCATTGCAGCTGACCAGACCGTCTGCAATACCGTTGTACCGGCGGCGCTGTCAGGAAACACTCCCGGCGGCGGCGATGGCAGGTACAGGTACCTGTGGGAGAGCAAAGCCGCTACTGCATCCGACTGGTCCGGTGCAGCAGGAGCAAATAACGCGGCAAGCTACCAGCCTTCACTTCTTGACGGCAACACACAGTTCAGACGACAGGTCTTCTCAGGGGAGAATGACTGCTGCACCTCCGTCTCTGCTCCAGTGACGGTGACAGTTGACATCATGCCCCAGAACATCAGCGCCGGAACTGACGAGGAACTGCTCCCCTACCAGTTTGCGGCCCTTCTTGAGGGTAGCTTCGACGGTGCAGGCACGGCAGCATGGAGTTATGACTATGCCTCAGGCAATGGAGAACCGGTCTTTGCGACTCCCTCGGAAAAATCAACCGAAGTACGTAAGCTTGGTTTCGGAGACAACACATTTATCTTCGCGGTGACCAACGGCAAATGTGTTGCTGAAGAAGTACTGGTAACACTGACAGTACCTGAGCTGATAATACCGCAGGGATTAACCCCGAACGGTGACAATATTAATGACTACTTCAATATCGAGGGTCTTGAGTATACCTTCAATGAGCTGGTCATAATAAATACCGGCGGTGCAGTTGTCTACAGGACTGAAGATTACAGGAGCGATGACCCCGTCAATGCATGGACAGGCCTGGACCTCAACGGAAACGAGGTTCCGGAAGGCACCTATTATTTCCTGCTCACCATCAGGGGAGCACAGGATATGAGTGTGCCCGAGTACTCGGCCAATATCAGCGGATTTGTAGTTCTGAGGAGATAGCATGAGAGGAAAGGCAATCATATTATTTGTTCTGGCAGTCGCTCTTCAGCAGGCTCTTATGGCGCAGCAAACGCCCATTACGAGCCAGTACCTGACCAACGGGCTTATTATCAATCCGGCCTACGCCGGCACGCGCGGTGCTCTCAGCGCCAATCTCTCATACCGCAAGCAGTGGGCTAAAATAGTTGGTGCACCGCAGTTTCAGACCCTGTCACTGCACAGCCCGGTGAACAAGCGCGAGAAGGTGGCACTTGGATTAATTGCTGAGTATATGACCTACGGAGTGACAAAGGATGTAGGCGTTTATGGATTCTATGCCTATAACGTCCGCCTGGGAAGGGGCAAGCTCTCCATGGCACTCAGGGGCGGAGCCGACTTCAGCAATACAAATTACAATAATCTCCAGTTCCCTTCCGGTAATCCGCAGGATCCGCTTCTGACAGGAGACATAAGATACACCATGCCCAATATCGGAGCAGGATTTTACTATTACACAAACAGGTTCTTTGCCGGATTATCGGTGCCTTCAATTCTTACCTACCAGAGTGATGCGTCGAATGATTCAGGTGTCTCCCCCGATTTCATGATGTTCAAGACTTACTTCCTGACCGGAACACTGATAAGTTTTTCCGACGCTTTCAAGGTCAAGCCCTCGGTACTCGTCCGGTATTCCATGTCAGAGCCTCTGGAAATGGACCTGAATGCAAACCTGATCATCGCCGACCTGCTCTGGATAGGAGGTTCCTACAGGATCGCCGAGAAGGCGGCAGTGGCGCTTCTTGACCTTCAGGTCACCCCTCAGCTTAAGCTGGGATATTCCTTTGATTACCAGCTTGGTCACCTGAACAGCTACACCTCGGGTACCCATGAAGTGTCACTGAGATTTGAGTTCGAGTACTCCGTAAGTGCAACATCGCCAAGGTATTTCTGAAAGGATGAAGAGACTACTGAAACATATTGCAATTGCATCCCTGATACTGTTTATCTCTCTTCCCGTCATTAACGGACAGGCAAAAGGCACATTTGAGGTTTTCAATGTCTCTGCCATCTCATCGGGTTCAGACGACATGGCGCCGGTGATACTCAGTGACGGTATACTCTTCTGCTCCAACAGGAAGACCAATCCTTTCCTTACAAAGAAAAACCTTGAGGGGATAAGGCTCTATGAACTTTATTTTGCCCCCTTCAATGAGGAGGGTGAGCCTGACCGTCCGGTGCGCTTCGCCACCAACCTCGGGAAGGATGCTAACATAGGACCTGCGTCCGTCACTCCTGACGGCAATACCCTTTATTTTACGAGGAATTATTCCGAAGGCCGCAAGCTTGGAAAACGGGAGTCCAACAGGCTGGGCATCTTCACCGCAAAGCGAAGTGGCTCTCAATGGACAGATATTCAGCCATTTGAATATAACAACACGGAATATAACCTTTCATATCCTTATATATCGGCTGATGAGAGGTATCTGTTCTTCTGTTCCGACATGCCGGGCAGCCTTGGCAAGTATGACATCTATATGTGTGAGAAGATTGACGGCAGATGGAGTGCACCTGTCAGCCTTGGCAACAGCGTCAACACACCGGATGCGGAGATCCATCCGTTCCTGCACAGTTCCGGAAGGCTCTATTTTGCTTCTGACCGTCCGGGTGGCTTGGGTGGCCTCGATATATGGTTCTCAAACCTTGCCTATGGCTCATGGACAAAACCTGTGGCTCTGGATGAGCCGATAAATTCAGCTGATGACGACTTTGCCTTCTATGCCGCACAGGGTGGCTTGCAGGGTTACTTTTCCTCAAACCGCCGCAACTACAGTGACGATATTTACAGTTTTGCATCAACAATCATACGATGGTCCTCCTGTGACTCCATGCAGAAGAACATTTACTGCTATGAGTTCATCGAGGAGAATGCCCTGAAGCAGGATACAGTCAAAACCGGATTCAGATGGGAGTGGGACTTCGGAGACGGTACCAGGGCCGCCGGCATCACGGCTGAACACTGCTATGCAGGTCCGGGCCTCTATGATGTTACCCTTGATATTGTAAACCTCATCACCGGGGGCATTGAGAAAAGGCAGGCCTCCTATGAACTTGAAATAACCGATGTTGAGCAGCCCGTGATAACATCGCCCGACAGAATCATGGTGGGCGAGACACTGGTCCTGAATGCCGGAGAGAGCTATCTGCCGGGGATGGAGATCGCAAGGTACTACTGGAACTTCGGGGATGAGACCGTCGCAACAGGACTGGAGGCGACCAAGGTCTATTCGATTCCCGGAAAATACAACATACAGCTTATCGTCAGTTCTGTGCCTGGGCCTGGTGGTGTTGTGCGTGAGGTTTGTGTCTGTAAGGATATAGAGGTTGCTGCAAATGGAAATTGATAACTTTTGAAAACGAAAATGAGAGTTACCCGCAATATACTGTCACTCATTCTTACCCTTACTGCTGTCGCCCCTTCGCTGGTGAATGCCCAGGAAGTGCCGGGTCCGGATGAGAACGTACCCTTCCTTATTACTTTCGGGCCGAAGGCTGCGACATCATGGGGTGATGATGACTTCTCGCAGACATTCTTCTTTACGCTTCCGAAAGACTACAAGGATCCATTCTATATCAGGATTTATGACCCGGACATCGGCGGTAAAACAGATGAGCTGAACAACTTCTGGGACACACGGATGGTATATTCGGTATATGGCGGGAAGGGCTGCTACACTCACCCAGACGCCAAGGGCATCAGTCCCACCGGCAACTATAAAAGCGGAACACTTCTCGCCACACGCGCATTCGGCATGGACAACAAGCTTGATGAACGATGGTTCACCTTCGGGCCGTTCAACCCGGCTGACGGTGAATATTATCCGAAGTTTTCAAGCAATGTATTCAAGATCATATGTGACGGAATAGGAGGTGATGACGGGAATCTCTACAGGTATGCCCTTTCAAGGAGACCTGATGCCAATGTTCCCATCGAGGGAGCCAATGCCTTCACCTATGAATACACCTTCAGGATGTGGAACAATAATGACACATCATTCGTCTCTCATATATATCCTTATATTGACAGCGGATGCGTTTACATTCAGCAGAAGAACTTTGACTGGGACAATGACGGCGATTTCATGGTCGTCTCTGTAGAGCGAAAAGGCATGAAAATGCCCCTCTCCGGTGAAGACCACTGGACAGAGGATCGGATGTCAATTCTTGATGGAGAGATCGGAAAGTCACTCGACTTCAGGTTCTACAAGAGAAAGGGAGAACTTGTAAAGAACAACAACGTGGTCATGACAGTGGAAAACCAGTACGGTGAAAACCTGCAGTTCTTCAGCGCCCCCATCGGCGGCGTTCCCGTATACAAGCCACGGATAAAGGTAGTACCTAAGAAGTAATCATGTTTAGAAGCGCAAGTATCTTTACTGCAGCACTTTGCATTGTCATTTTGCAGGTGCTGTTCTCCGTCCGGGCCCAATCCCAGACCTTCAGTTACCGTACCTACGGTGAGAACACGGGGCTTCCGGGAAGTTACCTGAATGTGATTGCTCAGGATAAGAGCGGTTTTCTGTGGGTGGGAGTTGACTCAAACCTGTTCAGGTATGACGGTTTTGACTTTCACCGGATGGCATTCCCTGAAAAACAATCGCGCGGTAACATCAATGCTCTTTTCTGTGACAGGGAGGGAACCATGTGGGCGGGCCTGACAGACGGTTCGCTTTACACCTGGAGCGAGGGCGGGTCACTTCAGCATATGGCACTTCCAGCATCTGACAGGATAAACCGCATCACCGAGGGGCCTGACAGCAAAGTATGGATTATAACCCAGACCGAAGGAATCTACCTGGCTGATGCCGGGGGAGGGGAGAAGATAACCAGGCTGCCGGTGCCGGAGGGATTTGTTGTGTTTGACATCTCCTTTGACGGTGCCGAAACTGTCCTGCTCGCCACACAGGATAACCTCCACGTCTGCACCATATCCGGAGACGGGATATCGGAAAAGCACTCTTTCCCCGAACTGGAATATACATGGGTCCATACCGTCAGGCAGATGGATAAGGATACATGGTTCGCAGGAACAGACTATGCCGGTCTCTTCATGATCAGGAGGGAGGCCGGCGGAAAACTGACGCCGACTTCCGTAGGCGACACCCTGTTTATGAACATGCGCATTCCTGCGCTGATAACCGGTGTTGACAGGAGCCTTCTGGTTGCCACCCAGGAGGCAGGGGTCTTTAAGGTGGTATTCAACCCGGAATTCTCTGAACCGGAGACGGTTGCCGTTTATGATATCACCTCGGGGCTGGCTGACAACAACATCCGGACGATATTCAGGGACCGCGAGGAGAACCTTTGGATCGGCCTTTACAACAGCGGACTGGCTGCGGTGACAACCAACGCCTTCTCTTTCCATAAGCCGGAAACAAACAAAGAGATAAACTTTATCGGCAGCATCGGTACCCGTGTAATCATGGGAACAAGGAACGGCATCTATGAATACAGCCCGCTTAGCGGCAACTTCTCAGATTACCGCCCTCTTGCCGCAAAGACCGGCGGATCAGGTATATCCTCATGGGCAACTGATGACCGCGGAAATATCTGGATAGGAACAGTGAGTAACGGATTGTGGGTGATGAAGCCTGACGGTACCCTGAAGCAGTTCTACCGCTCCGTTAACCCCGGGCAGAACAGGGTGAACTCTGTTGCGGTTGAGACAGGCAACATCTGGCTCGCAACGCTTGACGGGGTGGTCCTGCTTGACAGGGAGACAGGAGCACAGAAGGCAGCCTATACAACATGGGAGATGCTTCCGCACAATAATGTTGCACAGGTTGTAGTCAACAGGGCGGGAGAGGTGCTTGCGGCCACGAAGACCGACAGGCTCTGTTATATTCATGTGACCGGCGGAGTCCGTACTGAGGGCCTTGTCATGGAGGGAGCGATGGTCACTGACATCCGGAGCATATCAGTAGCCGCCGATCGTACAATATGTGCAGGGACCTATGGCAACGGGCTCTTCCTCTTTGCCGGTGACACGCTGCTAAACTATACCGTGGCAGACGGCCTGCTTTCCAACTTCATTTACAGCACGCTTATTGCGGCTGACGGCAGGATATGGACAGGGCACGAGAAGGGATTTTCAGTCATTAACCCTGCCACCGGTTCGGTCAGGTCATTCAGCACGGAGTTCGGTGTAAGGGGCGACTGTATGGCAAATGCAATGGGCCAGACCGATGACGGGTCAGTTTATATCGGTACTACAGAAGGCATAGTGGCATATAATCCGGCGATGGAGGCTAAGATTTCGGTTCCGCCGCAGGCAGCCATAGTCTCGGTGTTGATTAATGGCGTAGAACATCCTTACAGCGAGTCATACAATCTGCCTTACAGGTCATCATACTCAGTCAGGGTCAAATATGCCGGCATTTCGCTGCGTGACCCGCTTAATGTCGTTTTCAGGACCAGGATGGAGAATGTGGATGAGACATGGGGAGATATGACCACTGACCGCTCGTCGGCGACATACAGCCTCAGCAGTGGCCACTACCGCTTCAATGTCGAGGCTCTGACAAGGGACGACCCCGAAAATGCCGCCACCGCATCATTCAGCATCGTGATTCAGAAGCCTTTTACACAGAAGTGGTGGTTCATACTCTCAGTGCTTGCGCTGCTGTCAGTGATAGTATATATCATAATCAGGCTCAGGGAGAGGGCTCACAGGAAGCAGAGGGAGTACCTCGAGAGTGAGCTTCAGAAACGCACTGCCGAGGTCTATCTGCAGAAAGAGGAGCTTGCCCAGAAGAACCTTGACATCACGGAGAGCATCAAATATGCCAAGCGCATTCAGAGCAGCGTGCTGCCTGATACGGCAAGACTGGGCAGTGTGTTCAGGGAGGCTTTCGTCTTCTTCCAGCCCCGTGATATTGTCAGCGGCGATTTCTACTGGTTTGACTGGATCGACAAGGACAGGTTTATCCTGGTATGTTCAGACTCCACCGGCCACGGCGTTCCGGGGGCATTCATGTCAATGATCGGCACGGCCCTGCTCCAGGATATCATCACTGTCAAAAAGATAACAAGGCCTTCACAGGTTCTGCATGAACTTGACAGGCAGATCTTCTCAACCCTGAACCAGAACCAGGAGATGGAGGCCTCAAATGACGGAATGGACATAGTGGTATGCGAGTTCAACATAAAGACCAGGCAGCTGGTGTTCTCTTCTGCAATGAGGCCGGTGATCCTGGTGATTGACGGTGAACAGCATTATGTCAGGGGTAACCGCTCATCAGTGGGTGGTGAATCTGTTACTGAGAAATTCTATGACGACCAGGAGTATCATCTCCGCGAAGGTGATACGGTGTATCTGTTCACTGACGGTTACTGTGACCAGTTCGGCGGGCAGGGCGCCAAGAAAATGAAGATCAGCCGCCTGAGGACACTCATCGACGACATCAACAGTCTTTCCCTGGAGCAACAGAACACTCAGATCAAGGAGTTCTTTGCCGAATGGAAAGGGGATAATGAACAGGTGGATGATGTCCTCTTTATGGGACTGAGGGTCTGATCAATCGGCCGTACAGGTGCCGTTTTCCCCGAGAACGAATATGCAGCTCGAAGCAGTGTTGCTGTCATGTCCGCGGCGGTCCCTTACCCAGAAGTCATAGTAGAGGGTGTCGCTCGTATTGTACAGGAAATAAAAAAGCGTCACGTCAATGGTTCCCCTTAGTATCTTATTCTGTCCCTCTGCCTCAAGATAGGGTATCCGGTATTCTGAAGGATAGTGCGGATCGCCAGGTTCGGCCAGCTCAAAGACACCGTCCTTCTTGCGGTAGAGTTTGAAAAAGAGGTTGCTCATGGGATCGTAATCCAGATCTCCTGGTGCGGCAAGGCCCAGGTCGCCGTCGCCGTCTTCAAAATAGAAAGTAAGCCTGCCGGCTTTGGAAGGGTTGCCAAGTATATCGATGGTGTCAAAAAGAGTAAAGGCCCGGAATTCAACTGCAGGCTCATCGGGGAGATCCTCGATCGGCTTGCACGATCCCATCATTATGAACGCTGCAAAAACTATTATGATAAATGACCTTTTCATGCCTCTCTGAATCGTTCTTCCAGCAAAAATCACACCAAAATTAACTATTTTTTCCTGAAAAATATCTTTACCGGGGCGCCGGTGAACTGGAAATTCTCCCTCAGCCTGTTCTCCACGAACCTTCTGTATGACTCCTTGATATACTGCGGGAAGTTGCAGAAGAAGGCGAAAGTCGGGTATGCTGCCGGGATCTGCGTAACATATTTGATCCTGATATGCTTGCCCTTGAGTGACGGAGGAGGCGTATCACCTATAATCTTAAGCATCACCTCGTTCAGCTTCGATGTGGGTATCTTTCTTCTCCTGTTCTCATAGACCTCCATGATCAGTTCCAGTACCTTATGCACTCTCTGCTTGGTGGTGGCTGAAATGAAGAGTATCGGATAATCGGTGAAGGGTTCCGTGCGCGACCTTATCTCCTCCTCAATTTCCTTGGTGCTGTTCTGGGTTTTTTCAACCAGGTCCCATTTGTTCACCAGGATGATAACCCCCTTGTTGTTCTTCTGAATGATGCTGAGGATGCTCAGATCCTGTGATTCGATGCCTCGCGTGGCGTCGATGAGCAGGAGGCAGAGGTCGCTCTCTTCTATTGACCTGACAGACCTCAGGATGGAGTAGAATTCTATATCCTCTTCAACCTTGGCCTTCTTGCGGAGCCCGGCAGTGTCTATCAGGAGGAAGCTGGTGTTGAATTTATTGTAGAGGCTGTGGATGGAGTCACGGGTTGTACCGGCAACCGGGGTGACTATGTTTCTCTCTTCATCGAGAAGGGCGTTTGCAAGTGACGACTTGCCGACGTTGGGCCTTCCGACGACGGCTACCCTTGGTATATCCGGTTCCGGGGACTCAACCGTTTCGGGAAGGTGCCTCACGATCTCGTCGAGCAGCTCGCCAGTTCCGCTGCCGTTGGCGGAGCTGATGGTGAAATAATCACCCAGACCGAGACCGTAGAACTCCGGAGCATCAAGCAGACGCTTGTGGTTGTCCACCTTGTTTACCACGGTTATGACCTTTTTCTGAACCTTGCGCAGCATCTCCGCAACAGATTTGTCGAGCTCGTGTATCCCCTCCTCCACATCGACCATGAAGATGATCACGTCAGCCTCGCTGATGGCAAGTTTAACCTGGCGGTTGATCTCGCTCTCGAACACATCTTCGGAGTTCTCTACGAAACCGCCGGTATCAACTACGGAGAAATCAACCCCGTTCCATATCACCTTGCCATAGTGCCTGTCGCGTGTAACCCCGCTCTCCTCGTTCACTATTGCTGCACGGCTCTCTGTCATTCGGTTGAAGAGAGTCGACTTACCCACGTTAGGCCTGCCTACTATTGCTGCTATCTTACTCATGATCAATTATACTGCTACAGGTAACCAAATTTCTTTAGCATGCGCGGATTATCCCGCCACTCATGTGCTACCCTGACATAAAGCTCGAGGAATACCTTTTTGCCAAGGAACTCCTCCATATCTTTCCTGGCGGCCGTACCCACCCTTTTTAACATTGACCCCTTATGGCCTATGATGATCCCCTTCTGACTGTCACGGGCAACATAGATCACCGCGGCTATCCTGTTGATGGAAGGCTCTTCATGGTAGCCCTCTATCTCCACCTCCACCGAGTAGGGGATCTCTTTCTGATAGGTCTCGAATATTTTTCCCCTAATGATCTCTGTCACAAAGAAACGGTCAAAGCGGTCGCTGAGCTGATCTTCAGGGAAATATGGAGGGCCTTCCGGCAGACGTGCAATGATCTCCCTGAGAAGCAGGTCAGTGTTGAATTTTTTTATCGCTGCAACAGGCAGCACCGGCACTCCTGGTGCCATTCCGCTCCATGTCTCTACCAGTCTTTCAAGATCATCCTGGTTCGACAGGTCTATCTTGTTTATCACTATGATCTTTGGTACCGGAGAGGCGAGGATGCGCGTCAGATGTTCCTCGTTCTTTGATATTGTCTCAACCACATCAGTGACATAAATGATCAGGTCAGCGTCGTCAAGTGCAGACTCGACCGATTTCATCATGGCTGCCTGCAGCTTGTACTTGGGATTCAGGATCCCGGGAGTGTCAGAATAGACTATCTGGTATCCTTCCCCCGTGAGGATGCCCATGATCCTGTGGCGGGTAGTCTGGGCTTTCGGTGTGGTGACGGAAAGCTTCTCACCGACAAGAATGTTCATCAGTGTGGATTTCCCTACGTTTGGGTTTCCCAGGATATTGACAAAACCGGATCTGTGCTCCATGGAGATATCAGACTATTTGTAAATACCTCTCTTAAGCATGCTTACCTCCTTATCGGTCAGATGTCTCCAGTGGCCGCGCTGAAGGTTCTTCTTCGTCAGGCCGGCGAAGCTGACGCGGTCAAGCTTCCTCACCCGGTATCCCAGCTTCTCGAAGATGCGTCTTACAACCCTGTTCTGTCCGGAGTGTAACTCTATCCCCACCTGTGTATGGTCTTCGGTGTCAGGGTAGGAGATGGCGTCGGCACTTACCTTTCCGTCATCGAGGGTTACGCCGCTGACGATTGCCTCCATGTCATGCCTGGTAATGTCCTTATCGGTGAAGACGTGGTATATTTTCTTCGCACCGAAACTGGGGTGTGTCAGTTTCCCCGCCAGGTCACCGTCGTTTGTCAGAAGCAGTACGCCTGTGGTTGACTTGTCAAGCCTTCCGACAGGGTATATCCTCTCAGTGGTGGCATCCTTTACCAGGTCGAGCACGGTCAGATCGGCATGCGGATCCTTTACGGTGGTCACGTACCCCTTTGGCTTGTTGAGCAGGATATAGACCTTCTTTCCCGGGGTCAGCGCTTTGCCTTTATATTCAACTGTGTCAGTGGGTTTTACCTTGACACCCATATCGGTGACTTTTTTGCCGTTGACGGAGATATATCCGTTCTTTATGAGCTCATCGGCTTCACGGCGGGCGCAGACGCCGCTGTTTGCGATGTATTTGTTCAGCCTGATCAGCTCCGCTGCAGCTGGTATTGCAGCCGGTCTGGCCGATCTCTTTTTCCTCCTGTAGCCGGTCTGGCCGATCTCTTCCCTGGTCCGGCCGGGGGTCTGGTTCCGGGTCTGGCATCGGGCCTCGCGGATCTCTTTCTATCATCTGCAGTCCTTTCGGTGACGGGTCTCGCTGATCTCTCTCTTCCTCCTTCAGCCCTGGCAGCACCCGGTCTCGCTGATCTATCTCTTCCTCCTTCAGCCTTGGCAGTACCCGGCCTGACGGGTCTCTCTCTTCCTCCTTCAGCCCTGCCGGCACCCGGCCTGACCGATCTCTCTCTTCCTCCTTCAGCCCTGGCAGCACCCGGCCTGACTGATCTCTCTCTTCCTCCTTCAGCCTTGTCGGTACCCGGTCTGACGGGTCTCTTTCCTGGCTTCTTAGCCGGCACATTTTCCATCGTCGTAGTTTTTCAGGGTGCAAATTTACAACTATTTACCGGTTTTCTCCCCGATCTTTTTCGCACCTTTGCAGATAGAAAAAATTATCATGACATGGCTCTTATAAAATCGATATCCGGCATCAGGGGAACCATAGGCGGCAACCCCGGCGAATCACTGACCCCGCCAGACCTTGTAAAATTTGCCTCCGCTTACGGAACATGGCTCAGAAGAAGGGGCATGGGGCCCCTGAAGGTTGTCACGGGAAGGGATGCCCGCGTGTCGGGTGAGATGGTTGCCTCGCTGGTGAACGCCACGCTGAGGAGTGTGGGCATTGATGTTATTGATGCCGGACTGGTCACCACGCCGACCGTTGAGATGGCGGTAACGGGGCTGAAGGCCGGTGGAGGTATCATTTTCACGGCAAGCCATAACCCGGCTCAGTGGAACGCTCTCAAGCTGCTGAATGAGGCCGGGGAGTTCCTGAGCGACAGCGACGGCAGGGAGGTGCTCGCCATTGCCGAAGCTGCCGATTTTGAATATGTGACCTACGACAAACTTGGGGGACAGACGGTTGATCACGGATGGACGGAGAGGCACATAAAGTCGGTCATTGAAATGCCACTGGTTGACAGGAATGCCATACAGAGGGCTGGTTTCACCGTCGCCGTCGATGCAGTGAACTCCGTGGGAGGCATTGCAGTACCCGCACTGCTGAGGGCGCTCGGTGTAAAGAAAGTCATTGAACTCTATTGCGAGCCTACAGGCCTCTTCCCGCATAATCCCGAGCCACTTCCGGAACATCTTGAAAAAATCTCACGCGTTGTGGTGGACCATGACGCCGATCTTGGCTTCGTGGTTGATCCGGATGTTGACAGGCTGGCGATCATATGTGAGGATGGCTCGATGTTCGGTGAAGAGTATACTCTCGTCTCTGTTGCCGATTATGTATTGGGTCACAGGAAGGGTTCCACGGTGTCAAACATGTCTTCCACCAAGGCTCTCAGGGATATCACCGAGGGACACGGATGCACTTACAGTTCGGCACCTGTGGGGGAGGTCAATGTGGTTGCAGAGATGAAACGGACCGGTGCCGTCATCGGGGGCGAGGGTAATGGCGGAGTCATCTATCCTGCACTTCATTACGGCCGCGACGCCCTTGCAGGCATAGCGCTTTTCCTGACACATCTTGCGAAGAAGAATGTCACCTGCAGCGTTCTGCGGCGTCAGTATCCCGATTACTTCATCGCAAAGACCAAGATTGAACTGACTGGCGCCGCTGACATGGCTAAACTCTGCACAATGCTGATGAGCGAGTATCCCGGTGCTGCTTGTGACACCCGTGACGGAATCAAGCTTGACTTTCCCACCGGCTGGGTGCAGATACGCAAATCGAACACCGAACCTGTCATCCGCATCTATGCCGAAGAGAGGCAAAAAGAACTGGCTGAAAAACTGGCAGCCGACGTTACAGTCATTGTTAAAAAACTGTAAAATTTCTACCCAGGGAGATGGTATTAACCAATAATTGAACGGTTTTTGCTCAGAAAGACAATGTTAAGTTAATGAAAGTTAATGTTTCCTTAAGAAGAACATAGGAAGCCTAAATTTGTAATAATTTCACCGCTTAATTAAAATTAACAGAAATATCCACAGATGAAAAGGACTATTATCATTACCGCGATCGTTGTTGCAGTGGCAGTTATTGCCATGATCGTGATCAGCAAACTTTCAGGTAAGGAAGATTTGGGTACCCTGATTGCAGAAGTCCAGCAGGGTGATTTTGAAATAGTTGTTACCACTACCGGGGAGTTACAGGCCGAAGTCTCAACAGACATCAGGGGTCCCGAAGGTCTCGCAAGCAGGAACATGAGGTTCGGGGGCATCAAGATTCAGGATCTTGTTCCCGAGGGTACGGAGGTCAGGGAAGGTGATTACGTTGCTACCCTTGACCGTTCCAGTGTTGACAACTCTCTGAAGGATGAGCTTGACAGGCAGGAGTCTCTTGAGACCGATCTTCTCAAGAAACAGCTTGACACAACCATCACCCTGGGCAATCTCAGGGATGACCTTGTCAATCTCAGGTTCAACATGGAGGAGGCTCAGATCACTCTTGAACAGTCGAAATATGAACCTCCCACCACCATACGGCAGGCAAAGATTTCCCTTGACAAGGCCGAGCGGGCTTATGAGCAGACTCTCAGCAATTATGACCTCAAGGTTCGCCAGGCCAGGGCTGACATCAGGGACACTGAACTCCAGCTTGCAAAGCAGAGGAGAAAGGTTGCCGAAATGCAGGATATTATTCAGAACTTCGTGATCAAAGCCCCGTCGGACGGGATGGTGATATACAAGCGGGAATGGAACGGCGCAAAGCGCAAGGTTGGTTCAGAGATCAGTCCCTGGGACCCGGTAGTCGCCACGCTCCCTGACCTGTCATCAATGATCTCCAAGACATTTGTTAATGAGATTGATGTAAGCAAGGTAAAGACAGGGCAGAGGGTAAGGCTCTGTGTTGACGCCTTCCCGGATAAAACATATACTGGCGCTATTATCGAGCGTTGCAAACATTGGCGAGCAGTTGCCCAACACTGACGCCAAGGTGTTTGAGGTCATAATCAAGGTTGACGGTTCGGATCCCATACTCAGGCCTTCAATGACCACAGGTAACCAGATCATCACAAAGACATTCAGTGATGTGATTTTTATTCCGCTTGAAACAGTCTTTGCCACACCCGACAGTGTGCCATTCGTCTATACGAAGAATGGATGGCGTCAGGTTGTGGTTCTTGGAGAATCAAATGAAAATGATGTGATTGTGGAACAGGGTCTCTCCAGAGGTGACAAGCTCTATCTCTCCATCCCGGAAGAGAGTGATAAGTTCAAGCTTCACGGTGAAGATCTCATTGCCGCGATCAAGGAGCGTAAGAAGCAGCAGCTTGAGGAGCAGAAACGCCAGCAGAACGGCGCTCAGCCTGAAGGAATGATGCCTTCGAAC
This sequence comes from uncultured Rikenellaceae bacterium, assembly GCA_963802145.1. Classification (GTDB taxonomy): domain Bacteria; phylum Bacteroidota; class Bacteroidia; order Bacteroidales; family VadinHA17; genus SR-FBR-E99. The sequence goes on along the minus strand of CAWDHN010000010.1, from coordinate 1,321,803 downwards.
ATGACCCCGGAACAGATGCGGGCGTTCATGCAGAACCTGACTCCGGAGCAGCGTGAGGCAATGCGCCAGCAGAGAGGAGCCGGCGGACAAGGCACCGGACAGGGCAGACCCGGGGGCACCAGGACGGATACAACCGCAACGCAACAGAGGGTGATTATCCGTAACCAGTAGTTCTATCCGATATTCACAGAGGCAATTAACCAAGGAATAATATGTTCAAGAGATACGGCCACGACATACGAATTGCTGTAGAGTCGATCCTGTCAAACAAGCTGAAGTCGATATCTGACTGCCCTCGGGATCATCTTCGGGGTGGCTGCCGTCATCAGTATGCTTGCCATAGGCAAGGGGGCTCAGCAGGAGATACTTGACCAGATAAAAATGGTGGGTGTCAATAACATCCTCATCAGTCCCATCGTCCAGGACAAGAGTTCGGACAGGCGAAGAGGGTGAGATGCAGCTCAACAAGTTCTCCAGGGGACTCACTCTTCTCGATGTGGAGGCAATCCGCAATGCTATACCCGCAGTTAAAAGGATCAGTCCTGAGATATCATTCAACTCAACCATAGTTCTCAGCGGAATGAGATATACCGCCAAGCTCGTCGGTGTTTCAAATGACTACTTCGAACTCTATAACCTGCCTCTGGCGCAGGGGGTCTTCTTTAACGGGTACCAGGAAGAACATGGAATACAGGTTTGTATCATAGGTGCCAATATCAGGGCCAAGTTCTTCAGCCAGGTTGACCCCATAGGCCAGTACCTGAAGTTCGACAACGTCTGGCTGAAGGTCATCGGCGTGCTTGAGAAAACAAACGTCTCACTTACAGGGTTTGAAGAGCAGGGAGTGAATGTATACAATGACAATGTGTACATTCCGATAAAGACCATGCTGATGAGATATCAGAACAGGGCACTTGTCAATACGAAGCTGGCTTCAGAAGCCACATCCATGCAGATATTCGGGGGTGGCGGACATATGGGTAGGGTTGTTGTCAGCAGTTCCAGTGCAACCGTCAGCGAAACCAACTACAACCAGCTTGACAAGATTGTTGTGCAGGTGCAGGAGACCGAACAGCTTACGCCTACAACAGAGGTGCTCAGCAGGATGATGCTGAGAAGGCATTCGGGGGTCAAGGACTTCGAGATCACGGTTCCGGAGCTGCTCCTGAAGCAACAGCAGAGGACCAAGGACATCTTCAATATCGTGCTCGGGGCCATCGCCAGCATCTCGCTGATAGTGGGCGGCATCGGTATCATGAATATCATGTTCGCATCTGTGATGGAAAGGATAAAGGAAATAGGAACCAGAATGGCTATCGGCGCCAAGAAGATGGACATTGTGGTACAGTTCCTCTCGGAGGCTGTGCTGATAAGTGTCACCGGCGGTTTTATCGGGGTTTTCATCGGGATAATACTCTCTGTCGCCATCCAGGAGATAGCCGGCATAACCACCATTATCTCCCTTTTCTCTGTAGTAGTAGCCTTCGGGGTATCTGCTGCGGTAGGAGTAATCTTCGGATACTCACCCGCCAAGAGAGCTTCAGAGAGAGATCCGATCGAATCACTTCGTTATGAATAATAATCAGATATGAAAAGTAATAAACCACTGTTTTTAATTATTCTGCTGGCATCACTAGTCATTGTGCCCCTCAGGTCACAGGACGTAAAGCGACTGACGCTTGACGATGTGGTGATGCTTGCCGCCGAACAGTCGCCCTACGCCCTTATTGCCAAGCACCGTTTTCGTGCCAGTTACTGGCAGTACCGAACCTTTGTGGCCGAATACCGTCCGGCTTTGACGCTGGCAGGCAACCTGCCCGACTACAGCACGGCATACAGCAGGGTTTGGAACTCGGTGACACAGCAGTATGAGTATGCATCCACAAACGTGCTGCAGACGTCAGGTACTCTGGCACTGGCCCAGAATATAGGACTGACGGGCGGATCAATATCACTTGTGTCAGACCTGACATATGAAAAGGATTTTGAGCGCAATACTGAAAAGTATATTACCGCACCGCTTAACATAAGACTTACCCAGCCGCTCTTCAGGTACAATGAGCTCAGGTGGCAGAAGAAAATCGAGCCGCTCAAGTACGAGGAGGCGCGCAAGAAATACCTGAGTGACGTTGAGAATGTTCACATTATGGCCGTCCAGTATTTCTTCAACCTGGCCCTTGCTCAGATCAACAGGGAGATAGCACAGAATAACATGATGAATGCAGATACCCTGTACCAGATCGCAAAGGGACGCTATAATCTAGGCACGATAGCTGAGGATGAGCTGCTCAACCTGGAACTCTCATATCTTAATGCCGGCACCGCCATCAATGAGTCAGAGATTAACCTGCGCGACAGGGAACTGAAACTGCGCTCATTCCTGGGATTTAACCAGACTGTCAGGCTCGAGCTTCTCATCCCCGGTGAGATCCCATCGCTGGAGGTTGAGGTAAGTGAGGTGCTGAAACTGGCTGAAGCAAATAATCCTGAACTCATAGCACTGGAAAGACAGCTTGTTGAAGCCCGGAGCTCCGTGGCACAGGCAAAGGCTGAGAAGGGTCTGAATGCAAACCTTACCGCATCATACGGTCTGCGCGACCAGGACCCGCTCCTCGAAGAGGCATACAACGAACCAAACCAACAGCAGATTATCAGGGTCGGCTTTACCCTGCCGATACTCGACTGGGGACAGGGACGAGGCAGGTACAAGATGGCGCAGTCGAGCGAGGAACTGACACAGGTGCAGGTTGAACAGTCGCGCATCGATTTTGAGCAGCAACTTCTGCTTGATGTCCAGCAGTTTAACCTCCAGGACGACCAGGTCAGGATTGCCGCCAAATCCGATACCGTGGCTGCAAAGATGTACGAGGTGACAAAACAGAGATTTCTCATCGGAAGGATCGATGTCCTGGAGCTGAATGACGCCGATACGAAAAAGGATCAGAACAAGAGAAGCTATATCCAGGCTCTGAATAATTTCTGGACATATTACTACAACATGAGGGCTCTGACACTTTACGATTTTGTGAACAGAAAACCCCTGGAGACCGACTACGAGAAGCTTGTTGAATAATTGAAAACAGCATAGTTTGAGGCTGCCGGCTCGTGCCGGCAGTTTTGCTTTTTTATAATATGCTTTAAGAAAATAAAGTTATATATTTGCGCCTCGTAATATTTAAGCTAATCATACACAACCATTAATTTTAAAAGAGGATACAGATGCAGAATAAAGGATTAATTTCAGCTCTGGCAATTGCCCTGACCCTCGTTTGCGTTTACCAGCTCTCTTTCACCGTGGCATCATATAAGGTGAAGAAAGAGGCAAGAGAGTATGCGGCAGGCGATCTGAACAAAGAGGTGGCTTATATTGATTCAATCGCCTCCTTGCCCAAGGATCAGTGGGGATTCCTTGGCAATACCTACAAGGAGGTGCAGTCAAAGGAGCTCAACCTCGGTCTTGACCTGAAGGGCGGGATGAACGTGGTGCTGGAGATCTCGGTTGATGACATTATTAGGGCTCTTTCCAACTATAGCACCGATAAGACATTCAATGACGCCCTGGCGCTGGCAAAGAAGAAGCAGCTGGCGGGAAGCAACGAAGACTATATCATCTTATTCGTCCGGTCATTTGAGGAGACAGACCCCAATGCCAGGCTGGCAGCAGTATTTGGCACCGTGGAGCTGAAAGACCGGATCAACTTCAACTCCACCAACGAGGATGTCCAGAAGGTTCTTGAGGATGAGACCAACGCAGCCATTGACAATGCCTTTAACGTACTGAGGAACAGGATTGACCGTTTTGGAGTGGTTCAGCCTAATATTTCACAGCTGCAGCCCCGCGGCCGTATCCTCGTGGAGTTGCCGGGTGTGAAAGACCCGCAGAGGGTGCGTGACCTCCTGCAGGGAACGGCCAACCTTGAGTTCTGGGAGACTTATGAAAACTCAGAAGTGATAGGTTACCTGATGCAGGCCAATGATTATCTGAAATCAATACAGGTCACCGAGACCGTGGCTTCTGTGACTGATACTGTTGCCGCTCAGGGTGCTGCAGCCGCAGAGGATACAACAGCCACCGGCGACAGGTCGCTCCTTGACATGGTCAGCAGTGACACCGCAGCAGCAGCCGAAGCCTCCACACTCGAGGAGTTTACCCGCCAGAACCCGCTGTTCGGAGTTCTGAGACCGAATGTAGGACAGGACGGTCAGCCGGTTCCCGGAAGCCTCATCGGCTTCACTGCCGGGAAAGACACCGCGAAGGTGAACGCCTACTTCGCAATGAACCAGCTGAAAGCACTCTTTCCGAGGGAACTGAGGTTCTACTGGAGCCAGAACCCTTACAAGTATGATGAGACAGGCACGCTATATGAGCTGCATGCCATAAAGATCACAACCCGTGACGGGCGTGCACCACTCACCGGTGACGTGGTTACCGGTGCCCGTCCCTCAACCGGCGTGACCGGTTCGGACATCAAGGTCGACTTCTCGATGAACGGTGAAGGTGCCAAGACATGGCAGCGTATGACACGTGACAACATCGGACGGTGTATTGCTGTTGTCCTTGATGACTACGTCAGATCATACCCGCGCGTGCAGAATGAGATCGCAGGCGGAAACACCGAGATTACCGGTGACTTCACTCTTGAGGAGGCGGAAGACCTCGCAAACATCCTCAAGTCAGGAAAGATGCCTGCTCCGGCACGCATCATCCAGGATACGGTTGTGGGTCCGTCACTTGGTAAAGAGGCTATAAACAACGGTATGAAGTCATTCATCATCGCCTTTATAATAGTTCTCTTCTACATGGTCTTCTACTACAGCCGTTCAGCCGGACTGGTGGCAGACGTTGCCATGACCGTCAACCTCTTCTTCATGATGGGAGTGCTTGTCTCGCTGAATGCGGTCCTGACACTGCCGGGCATAGCAGGTATCGTCCTTACAATCGGTATGTCAGTCGATGCCAACGTGCTTATATTCGAGAGGATCAAGGAAGAACTGCGCGGCGGCAAGGGAGTTAAACAGGCCATTGCCGACGGTTACAAGGGCGCCTCCTCGGCTATCATAGACAGTAACCTTACTACGCTGGTAACAGGTGTGATACTGTACTACTTCGGTACCGGACCCATCAAGGGCTTCGCATCAACACTCGTTATCGGTATCATCACATCACTCTTCTCGGCGGTGCTTATCTCGCGCCTCATCTATGAGTGGCTGCTGAAGAAAAACATGAACCTCAAGTTCTCGGCTCCCTATACCCAGAACTTCATGACCAACATGAAGATTGATTTCATGGGGATAAGGAAATACGGATACATATTCTCTATCGCGCTAACCATACTCAGCATTGTAACCCTCTCAACCAAGGGACTGAGCAGAGGTATTGACTTCACTGGTGGCCGTACATATATTGTCAGGTTTGAACAGCCGGTCAATACGAGTGAGATTGCCGACCTGCTGTCAGATGAACTTGGGAGCGACCCCGTGGTTGTGACCTTCGGTTCAGATAACCAGGTAAAGATCAGCACCAAATACAAGGTGGAAGACCCGAGTGCAACCGCCGAGGTGAACAGCCTTATCTATAACGGGCTGAAAGATCTTGTGCCGGGGGTTGACCAGAATACCTTCATCAATGAATACATCGTCAGTTCAGAGACGGTGGGGCCGACCATTGCAAAGGACCAGGCATCCAAAGCCGTCTGGGCAATAGGGCTTGCCCTGGTGGGGATGTTCCTCTATATATTTATCAGGTTCCGCAAATGGCAGTACGGGGTTGGTTCCGTGGTGGCACTGGCGCATGACGTGATAATAGTGCTCGGACTCTACTCGATACTGCAGGGAATAATGCCCTTCTCAATGGACATAGACCAGGCGTTTATCGCCGCCATCCTTACTGTGGTGGGTTATTCACTCAATGACACCGTGGTGATCTTTGACAGGATAAGGGAGTATCTGCCCATCTACAGGAAGAGGCCGACAAAGGAGGTCTATAACATGGCTCTTAACAGCACGCTGGCCCGAACCCTGAACACAGGTATGGCCACGATCTTCGTTCTGATAGTGATCTTCATCTTCGGAGGGGAGGTTATCAGAGGATTTATCTTCGCACTACTGTTCGGTATCGTCTTCGGTACATATTCATCACTGTTCGTCTCTACACCGGTGCTTTATGAAACCACCAGGAAAAAAGGCGAGGAGAGTGATGCGCATCCCGTTGAGGCCGAAAAGAAAAAGATAGCCGGTTAACGGCATCAAAGAAAAAGATAGCCGGCTAACGGCATCTGACCTGAGGCTGCCCCGATAAGGCAGCCTCAGTCATTTATTGCAGCACCCCTCTTAATATTTTGGTATTCTTTAGTAACTTTGCCGGACATTATCTAAGAGCAAATGGGCATAAGCGGACAGGAAATAATAATCATACTTATAGTTGTCCTCCTACTCTTTGGTGCCGACAAGCTCCCGGATATTGCCCGTACCGTGGGTAAGGGGATGCGCGAGGTAAGGAAGGCCACTGACGAGATCAAGAAGGAGTTTGATGAGAGCACTCAGGATATCCGCAAAGACATCAACGATGTGACCGATTCCGTCAGGCGAAACATCAACGAGGTGCAGTACGATGTACGAAAGGATATTGAAGATGCCGCATCTCCTCTCACTGATGAGATAAATGACACCGCCCGCGACTTAAACAATGATATCAAATGATAAAGGCAACCGGCATTCTCAAGTCATACGGCGATCTGAAGGTTCTCAAGGGCATCGACCTTGAGGTCAGGGAGAAGGAGGTGGTTGCGATAGTGGGTGCCAGCGGGGCGGGAAAGACCACCCTGCTCCAGATTATCGGCACCCTTGACAGACCGGATGCGGGCAGGGTGCTTTACAACGACCAGGATGTGGGAACCCTCTCACAGCGTGCGCTGGCCTCATTCAGGAACCGGAACATCGGTTTTGTCTTCCAGTTTCACCAGCTGCTGCCTGAGTTCACCGCTCTTGAGAACGTATGCATCCCGGCGCTGATTGCCGGTAAATCGCGTGCCGAGGCCGGGGTGAGGGCCTCCGAACTGCTGTCGTTCCTTGGAATGAGCGACAGGCTTGATCACAAGCCCTCGCAGCTCAGCGGCGGCGAGCAGCAACGTGTGGCAGTGGCACGGGCCATAGTAAACAGCCCTTCACTGATCCTGGCCGACGAGCCGTCAGGGAATCTTGATACGGAAAACAAGAAGGAGCTGCATAACCTCTTCTTCAGGCTGCGCGACACCTTCGGACATACATTCATCATCGTGACCCATGATCCGCAGCTGGCCGCGATGTCTGACAGGACCATCAGGATAAAGGACGGACTGATCACCCAATGATTTCCGGCCATAAGGACAAAAGACGGAATGACCACCTTATGATCTCCGACCGTAACGACAAAGGCCGGAATGACCACACAATGATTTCCCAAAAAAGCGTCAGGAAGCTGAATAGGAGCGAGCTCAAGGAGTTCCTTGATCAGAGGGTCGACTGCTATAACAAACCCGCATTCATCGGCCTTGACCCTGTAAGCATCCCGCACCGGTTCGCCCTTAAGGAGGATATTGAGATATCCGGTTTCCTGGCTGCAACCATTGCATGGGGTAACCGTGTTGCCATACTCAATAGCTCCAACCGGATGATGAGCATCATGGGGAATGCGCCTTATGATTTTGTTGTCAACCACCGTGACGGCGACCTGAAGGGAATTGACGGCTGCATGCACCGTACCTTCTTTGCCGAGGATTTCATCTATTTCATAGAGGCTCTCAAATATATATACCAGGAAAAGGGTGGAATGGAAGCCATCTTTTCTCATTACCGCACCCCTGACTCCATGCAGCCTGCCATACATGAATTCAGGAGGATCTTCTTTGAGCTGCCTCACAACTCCAGGACGGAGAGGCATGTGTCGGATCCTTACAAGGGATCGGCGGCAAAGAAGATAAACATGTTCCTGAGGTGGATGGTTCGGAAAGACGACAGGGGAGTTGATTTCGGCTTATGGAAATCAATACCTCCGTCTGTACTTTCCTGTCCCCTTGACGTTCATTCCGGCAATGTGGCCCGCAGGCTGGGGTTACTCACCCGGAAGCAGAATGACGCGAAGGCGGTGGCGGAGCTCGATGGAAACCTGCGGGCCATGGATCCGGCCGACCCTGTCAGATATGACTTCGCCCTCTTCGGGCTGGGCGTGTTTGAGCACTTCTGATCAGTTATGGCAAATAATTACTTTGCATTCAAGCAGTTCACTCTGCACCAGGAGCATTCAGCGTTCAGGGTCACCACTGACAGCGTGCTGCTGGGGGCCTGGGCTGACGTGAAGAATGCAGGAAATATCCTCGATATAGGCACCGGCACTGGCCTCCTGGCGCTGATGGCAGCGCAGCGGTCGGGAGCTCGGATTGTGGCTATTGAGCCCGACCGCAACTCATTCATGCAGGCAGGACTTAACATCACTGCCAGCCCCTGGTATGATAGGATCACGGTGCTGAACACTTCAATTCAGGAATACCATACAACCGGCAACCTGTTTTTTGATGCAATCATAACCAACCCGCCTTATTTTGTTGATTCTCTCCTGAATCCCTCCGGGGTCAGGGCCCGGACCAGGCATACTGTCAGCATGGGCTATGCCGACCTTCTTGATGCTGCTGCCAGGCTGCTGGCACCCGTGGGCAAACTGCACCTGGTGCTGCCGGTGAATGAGGCTGCGAGGTTCATCGAGCTGGCCACGGAATATGATCTTCACTGCAGTAAGAGAATGATTGTCAGTCCAACACCGGAAAAGCCGCCGGCCAGGGTGCTCATGTCACTGCAGCACGGCAAACCGCTGAGCTGTGAAGAGACAGAGATGGTCATAGAAAAAGGAGGGAGACACCTCTACTCCGATGAGTATGTCTCCCTCACAAAGGATTTTTATCTGAAATTCTGACAGCTGACCCGGTTCCTGATTTAGCGGTTATAGCTTCCTGCTCCCTCGGGTCCGTTTCCGGCTTTCGCGGTTATAGCTTCCTGCTCCCTCGGGTCCGGGAGCCGGTCGCCAACAATGCCTGGCTATTTTATCATCATATCAGCAGGCAGGCCGTACTCCTCTTCCATCCTGATGCCGTTGGCTTCCAGTTCATCAAGGATCGGGTTGTATAATTCAGGAAGTATAGGCCTGTATACACCGTGCAGGTTTATCTTCCCGGTGAGTATCATCTTAACTGCCATGGCGGCGGGAAGGGCAACAGTCCGGGCAATGGAGGTGTTCGTTGCCGGCGTGCCGAAGTCGAGCATCCTCGAGCTGATCACCTCGCTCTTGCCATCATGGTAGGTTGCCAGGAAGAGGTGCTGCATAACAATCATGTCACGCTCATTATCCTGTAACCACATCAGCTTGATCATAAGGTCGGAGGTGATCTCGTATGGCGAGGTCACCGCATATCCCATCTCCACGTCGCTGAAGAGGCCAAGCCACTCAAACGCCTCCAGTGCCCTGTCTGAAGGATTAAGACCGGGTTTACCCTTAAGCTCTTTCCTGAGATCAATGCCCGGCACTCCCGCCTTGTCGGCCACGAACTGCCTGTAGCTCATGCCCGTATAATCCTTGTCGCCGTCATCGATCAGTCCTATAGCCTTCATAAGGTCGAGGGTCTCACACCATCCTTTGAACCTGAATGTGCCGCGGTACATGGTTCTGATCCCCTTGAGTCCGTATATGTCTACGTAGCTCACGGAATCGCGGTTGGGATAGACCTCGAGCTCGCCAACACCCGGGAAGGGATGTGTGAAGCGGGCCTTGAAGAGGTTGATGGGTTCTACATTTACTATCTCACCGTGTTTCAGGTAGGTTGCTCCGTTACGGCTTGCAAGCACAACCCCTTTCGGACTCCATGAAAACTTGTATCCAAGCGGGTTGGTGGCATACTCGGGTGCCGGAAGGGCACCGCAGATCGAATAGAACTCATCGATCTTTCCGCCCCTCTGCCTTACGTTGTCAATGATGCGCATGGCTGACATGTGGTCTATACCCGGGTCTAGACCAGCCTCATTGAGGAATATCACTCCGGCTTTCACAGCATCGTCATGCAGGGCCTGCATTGCCGGAGAAACGTATGAAGTGGTTACAAGGGGCTTCCTGTGCTTCAGGCAGAGTTTTGCCACATCGACGTGATATTTGTAGGGCAGGAGACTCACCGCAAGATCGCTCTCTTTGATCATCACAGAGAGGGTCTCCATATCTTCCGTCATCCATGCCAGTGCTCTCCCGTTCCTGTGTCCGCCGAGAAGCTTGTCGGCCTTCTCCTTTGTCCTGGTGGCAATTATTACTTCAAAACCTTCTTCAAGCAGATACTCGACCATTGGCTTTGAAACCAGGCCGGCACCGAGAATGAGTACTTTTTTCATATTTTTTATGTTTACTGTGTTTGAATTACGGATTCCCGCGGGCATATTTATACTGAGAGCCTCTACACAAAAGTATATAAACTCTTCCGGAGTATTTATGATAAAAGTTATACTTAAGTTGAAGGAGATTTATAATTTTGTTTTCTCAGAGAGGATAAAGCCTCCCGCGCCCGATGTCTCAGATGCACAAATATGCCGAAACACCGCTGATGAAGCAGTATTATGCCGTCAAGGCCAAACACCCTGACGCGATACTCCTTTTCAGGGTGGGCGATTTTTACGAGACCTTTGGCGAGGACGCCATCCGTGCTTCAGAGATACTGGGCATCACTCTGACCCGCCGTGCCAACGGTTCAGCGAGCTCGGTCGAGCTTGCCGGATTCCCGTATCATGCCCTCGACACCTACCTCCCGAAGCTCGTCAGGGCAGGTCAGCGGGTGGCCATCTGCGAGCAGCTCGAAGACCCGAAGCTGACAAAGAAGATCGTCAAACGTGGGATCACCGAACTCATCACGCCGGGAGTCTCGTTCAGTGACAACGTTCTCAATCACAAGGAGAACAATTTCCTGGCGGCAATACATATTGAGAAACAGGCCGTTGGCGTGGCCCTGCTCGATGTCTCCACCGGTGAGTTCTTCGTCACTGAGGGCGATACTCCCCATGTTGAGCAGGTACTGAATAACTTCCATCCGCGGGAGGTTCTGTTTGAAAAAAGGAAGTCAGAACTCTTCCGCGAGAGGTTCGGAAGCCGGTTCTACACATACAAGCTCGACGACTGGATCTTCACTTCCGAGGCTGCCGGCGACAGGCTGCTGAAGCAGTTCGGGACAACCTCACTGAAGGGATTCGGGGTGCAGGGCATACCACAGGGTATCATTGCTGCCGGGGCCATCCTCCATTATCTTGACATGACCCGTCACGAGAACCTAGGTCACATAAACCGCATCTCGCGCATTGAGGAGGAGAAGTATGTATGGCTCGACCGGTTCACGGTGCGCAATCTCGAGCTCTTCCATTCGCCTTACGAGGGAGCCAAGACGCTGATAGACATCGTTGACCGGACCCTCTCGCCCATGGGCGGGCGCATGATGAAGAGGTGGATCTCGCTGCCGCTGAAGGATACGACTGTGCTTAACACCAGGCTCGATATCGTGGAGTTCCTGATAAGAGACAAGGGTGTCAGTGAGACCATGGAAGGGCTCATCAGGGAGGTGGGCGACCTCGAGCGGCTGCTGAGCAAGGCTGCTGTGGGACGCGTCACCCCGCGGGAGGTGGCCCAGATACGCAGGGCGCTGGCAGCTATCGGAGAACTGAAGAGACTGTGTGCCGACACCGGCTGCCAGCCGCTTGTCTCCATGGCATCAGGATTTGATCCCTGTCCCGAGCTGGCAGAGATAATCGGCCGGACGCTGACGCCCGACCCTCCTGTCGCCGTCAACAAGGGCCAGGTGATTGCCGAGGGCATCTCACAGGAGCTTGATGAACTGAGAAACATCTTCTACGGAGGCAAGGATTACCTGAACGACCTGCAGCAGAGGGAGAGCATACGCACAGGCATCAGCTCGCTGAAGATAAGCTATAACAATGTCTTCGGATATTATATTGAAGTACGCAATACGCATAAGGACAAGGTGCCGGCCGACTGGATCCGCAAGCAGACCCTCGTCAGTGCCGAGAGATACATCACCGAGGAGCTCAAGGAGTATGAGAGCAAGATCCTCGGGGCAGGGGAGAAGATCCTTGCTCTTGAGACCTCCCTCTTCAATGACCTGGTGCTGTCACTCACCCCCTACATCGCTCTCATGCAGGCTGACGCCGCAGCGGTTGGGCGGATCGACTGCCTCCGATCGTTTGCAGTAATCTCGGAAGAGTATGGTTATTCACGACCGCTGCTTGACGACAGCCACGTGCTTGACATCAGGGACGGGCGACACCCTGTTATCGAAAGGCAGCTTCCTCCTGATGACCCGTATGTGCCCAATGACGTATGGCTTGACAATGATAAGCAGCAGGTAATAATACTCACAGGGCCCAACATGTCGGGTAAGTCGGCTCTGCTGAGGCAGACGGCACTTATTGTGATCATGGCGCAGGCCGGCTGCTTTGTTCCGGCACGGGAGGCGCGCATAGGCATTATAGACAAGATTTTCACCAGGGTGGGAGCCTCCGACAACCTATCGCTGGGTGAATCGACCTTCATGGTGGAGATGAACGAGGCGGCAAGCATCCTGAACAACCTCTCCGACCGCAGCCTGGTACTCCTTGACGAGATAGGCCGCGGGACAAGCACCTATGATGGCATCTCCATAGCATGGGCCATGGTTGAATATATCCATGAGTGCAGGCAGAAGGCCAAGACCCTCTTCGCCACACACTACCATGAGCTCAATGAGATGGAGAACACCTTTGCCAGGGTAAAGAATTATAATGTATCAATAAGAGAGCTTGACAACAGGGTGATCTTTCTCCGTAAGCTGAAGAGGGGTGGAAGCGAACACAGCTTCGGGATACATGTGGCACGTATGGCCGGCATGCCGAAAAGCGTCGTGGGGCGCGCAGATGAGATACTGAAGCTGCTTGAAGAGGGGCGCGGTGGCAAGAACCTGGGTAAGCCTGTTGATGAGATCGCCGTTAACCGTGAAGGCTACCAGCTTAGCATCTATCAGCTTGACGACCCGGTGCTGAAGCAGATACGCGACGAGCTGATGGGCCTTGATCTTGACAATCTGACCCCGATGGATGCGTTGAACAAGCTGTATAATATCCGGAAATTACTGAAGTAAATTCAGTTGCTTGTAATTTTAAAAAAAATATTAAATTTGCACTCACATTTGCGGGAATAGCTCAGTTGGTAGAGCACGACCTTGCCAAGGTCGGGGTCGCGAGTTCGAGTCTCGTTTCCCGCTCAGAATTAAAAAAGAAAACGCCTCATCGGGCGTTTTTCTTTTTGTGACGGTGCCCGTGCGGGCGCCGGTGTATGATGATTGTATTGCCTGTTATTTTACGGGGCCCCATTCAATGAGTATGCCGTCTCTGAAATAGAGATATTTCTTTGAGTAGATCCACTCTTCATCAACGCTCTGGTCTACAAACATGCGGTTGATCTGGACCGGTTTGCCCCAGCTGTCGCGTGCCATGTCGGAGGTGATACCCTTCCACACCTTATGCTGGTATAGGCGTTTGCCTATATCTGTTCCGTATTTGCTTACAAGCATCTGGTATCTGTCCTCCGGGGTGGAGTACTCCTGCACACCGGCCTGTGGCTGTGGCTGTTGCGCCTGCGAGGCTGCAGGCTGACCCGCAGCAACTGGCTGGGCTGCCGCCGCCACCGCTGCAACGGCCACCTCTCCAGGTGCCCCGAGCCTCTCTGACTTGACATAACCCTCAGTTCCTTCGAACCGTACCAGTGTGAATAACGAGTCGGGAGTCACAACTTCAACAGTGCTGCCTTCAGGGATGATCATTATGACTGATGTGAGGTCATCCTTGTCTCCGAAGAGCCTGGGTGATCCCTTTATGGTTGCTTTTGGCAGCTCCTGCGCAATCAGTGCAATGCCCATAAACAACAGGAACAGTGAAGCTATAATCTTCTTCATGGCGTTGTATAATTTATATATGGGTATGATCAAAAACCGTACCACCGTTATTTTTTGCGGACAATCATCAGTCCGTCCCGCAGCGGCAGCACTATTTTTTCGACGCGATGATCGTTGCGCACCTTTTCGTTGAACATCACAACTCCCCTTGTCTGCGGGTCTTTGAGTGCATCCTCGCTCTCGATCTTCCCTCCCCATAGGACATTATCAGCGATGATGAAGCCCCCCCTGCGTACCCTGTCAAAGACAAGGTCGTAATATTCGCTGTACTCGCGCTTGTCGCCGTCAATAAAAACGAGGTCGAAGGTGTAGTTCATGGCAGGTATCACATCCTGTGCCCTGCCGGTATGCAGGGTGACCCTGTCTGCCACCCCTGCGAGGGCAAAATAATGGGTGCTCATCTCGTTGAGTTCGTCATTGATCTCAATGGTATGCAGCTGTCCTCCGCTCTTCAGTCCCCTTGCGAGACAGATGGCTGAGTATCCCGTGTAGGTTCCAATCTCAAGGATGCGGGACGGATGGATCATGTATGAAAGCATCTCCAGGAACTTTCCCTGGATATGACCCGAGACCATGTTCGGGTTAACCACATAGAGGTGTGTCTGCCGGTATAGTTCTTCAAGGACCTTATCCTCAGGGGTGCTGTGTTCCCTTATGTACCTGTCAAGTTCTTTCTCCATTTTGCCTGTATATCAGAGTCGAAAGCGATGAATTGTCAAAGATGATGCCGGCAGTTTCAGCCAGCTCAGCTGCGGTCACTGCATCGATCTTACGGAAGATCTCCTCCACGCTGTCGATGCGGTCAAATATCAGGAGGCTCTTACCCAGGCTGAGCATGAGGCTCTCGTGGTTCTCGTATGCCCTGGCGAGGTAGCCCTTGATCTGGTTCTTGGCCCTGGAGAGCTGCAGGGTGCCCAGCGGCTGGCGTCGCAGTCGATCCAGTTCAGCATGGGTAAGGGCTATGCTCTTCCCCAGGTTCCGGTTGTCGGTGCCGAAGTATATGGTTACAAGGCCGGTGTCGGTGTAGGGGTTGTACATTGATTCGACATTGTAGGCATATCCGCGCTTTTCACGGAGCGAGAGGTTCAGGCGCGAGTTCATTCCCTGGCCACCAAGGATATTGTTCAGCATGAAGAGCCCCATCCGGCGGCTGTTGTGGAGGTCGTAGGCAATGTTGCCTATGATGCAGTGGTTCTGGAAGGTATCCATCTGCTTTTCCGTTGAAACGGGAGTATAGACGTATTCGACCCTTTTTCTTTTTTCACCGTTATCTGGTTCGATGCGGCTGAAATGCTTTTCAAAGAGGGAGACAATATTTTTAGGGCTGATGGCACCCACCGAGCAGAATACCATCTGGGTGGTGGAGTAGTTTCTTTTTATGAATTTGCGGATGGAGTCGGCCGAGATCGACCTCACCGTTTCAGGGGTGCCGAGGATATTTCTCCCGATTGGCTGGTCAGGGAAGACCAGTTCCTCGAATTCGTCGAATATGTATTCAGCAGGGTTATCGAGGTATGAGTTTATCTCCTCCGTCACAACCTCCTTTTCTTTTTCAATCTCGGCAGGAGGGAAGGTGGAAGAGAAGAGGAGGTCAGCCAGCAGTTCCGTGGCACGCGCATAGTGTTCCTTGAGGAAAGAGGCATGGATTGCCGTCTCCTCCTTGGTGGTATAGGCGTTCAGCTCGCCTCCGACGTCTTCAAGGCGGCTGAGGATGTGGTAGGATTTCCGGTGTGTTGTTCCCTTGAAGAGCATATGTTCGATGAAGTGTGCAGTGCCATGTTCTTCGGGCAGCTCATCGCGCGAGCCCGCATTGATGATTATTCCGCAGTGCGCCACCTCGCTTGCCGTCTGGCTGTGCACCATCCTGATGCCGTTGGGGAGAGTGTGAAAGGTAAGGTCCATGCCTGTTTTTAAGAATTGACAAAGATAACAATGAAATCAGCCGTTTGGAGCTTTGAATAAAGTGAAAGGAGGGTGTTGCATGAAAAAGAAAAAGGCAGTATATTTGCCGACCGAAATGGTACCATAGCTCAGTTGGTAGAGCAACGGACTGAAAATCCGTGTGTCCCCGGTTCGATTCCTGGTGGTACCACCTCTTAAAAGTGCAAATCCCGCAAGATCAATGATCTGCGGGATTTTGCATTATGGGTGTTGACGGAATTGGATGAACTACCCGAAAGATTTATCAAAAACCAGCAAATTGTGGCTTGTCAGTGTTCATTTAATGGTAGTATGCTGGAAGTTCGTGTCATATCGATCATTCGTAAGGGGCATAGATCATAGTTGGCTGATCATTTTCCTGGCATCATTGTTATTAATTATCTTTGTTAAGTATGCCAACAGTATTGGTAATAAAGGGTTACCGGTTCTTCTTCTTCAGTAATGAAAGAGATGAGCCAGTACATATTCATATTGAAAAGGCAGAGAAATATGCAAAATTCTGGATAGAACCACTTTTTGTAGCAGTTAATTATGGTTTTCCGGAAAAGAGTTAAGAGTGATTGGTGAGATTATTGAGAAGAATGAAGTACTTATAAGGGAAAATGGAATGAGCACTTTAGCAAATAAAACGGTAAGTATTCTTGCTTCCAAAGTATGGTTCACAAAGGACATGCTTTATGTTCAGTTACAGGATGGAAGAGAGATAGGTGTTCCTTTATTATGGTTTCCAAGATTAAGGAAAGCAAGCGAAGAACAACTCAAAGACTGGCGGCTTATAGGCAATGGTGTTGGGATCCACTGGGAAAGTATAGATGAAGACATTTCCGTATCTGCATTACTATAGTGCATAAGCCAGTCGCATTGACCACATTGCGCCGGGAAGACTTGCGATTTTATAATTATCTATAGATCATAATATTAGCACCGGATTTATGTGGTCAACTCAGACCAGCGAGAAGTAGTCAGGGTCACTGGCTTTTGCAGGAGATTTCTTAACAAGAGAAAACAATATCTTTATAATATGAAATCTTACAGCAAAATTATCAAAATCAGACCTGACAAGAGATTTGGTAAACCATGCATCAGGAACACAAGAATCACCGTTTTTGACATCCTTGGATGGCTTGGTTCTGGCATGACCTTCGATGAAATTATCTCTGACTTTCCTGAGCTGACCAAAATAGACATCAAAGCTTGTTTAATGTATGCTGCCGACAGAGAACGTAAACTTCAGTCAATCGGATGAAATTACTTTTTGACCAGAATATTTCATTCCGTTTAGCTAAAAAGGTTCAGGATATTTTCCCCGGTTCCAAACAGGTAAAAGAACTGGGCCTTGAAAACGCTAAGGACATACAAATTTGGAATATTGCCAGGGATAATGGCTATGCAATTGTAACATTCGATAGCGATTTTTATGATTTTGGGCTTCTAAAAGGATCTTCACCTAAGGTGATTTGGCTCAGGCTAGGGAATACAAGCACACGTAACCTTGAAAATGTGCTAAGGAAAAACTCCGACCTGATCAATACGTTCCTCGCGGATCCTAGTTATAAGGACATTGGATGTATTGAGATTATCGATTGAATCCCGGCGGTTCTTTGTTATAGAGAAGGACTTCAATGTTTGTTTTGGGAGAATTTGATCATTTCCGTACCTGCGAGAAGAAACGCTCCGACGCCATATACTTCAGTCATATCAGATGTAACAACCTTCGGATCCTGCCCGATGGGTTGCACCCAGCCGAGTTTGCCATCTGCATGAACGGCACTGACAAGCGCCTTCCATGCGCTGCTGACCACAGGGGTATAGATCTCTTTATCGAGCAGACCGGAATTGATTCCGTAGGCAAGGGCATAGCAGAAGAAGGATGAAGAGCTGGTCTCGGGGTTCGGAAAACTCTCGTGATCGAGCATGCTGGCGTGCCAGAAGCCCTCTTTGTCCTGGCACAGGGCAACCTTTTCTGCCATTTCAGCAAAGAGTTTCTCATAGAATGGCCGGTAAACACTGTCATCAGGCAGTTCCTTCAGCAGGGCAACAAGTCCCCCCATCACCCATCCGTTTCCACGACCCCAGAATATCTTCCTGCCGTTTGCTTCCAGCGCTTTTTCAGGAAAATAGCGATGATCGCGGTAAAACAGATGTTCATCAGCATCATACAGGAAATTCCAGGTGACCTTGTACTCCCTGTCCATAAATTCCAGGTATTTGTTTTCTCCCGTAATTGCTGACAGCTTTGCATAGACCGGGGGTGCCATAAAGAGGGCATCGCACCATGACCACCTTTCAGTTGTTTGCGGGTCACCGTAATCAAGCAGCAGACTGCCTGAAGAGGGATGCGAAATCACATAATCAAGCCTGGCTTGCGTGGGTGCCACAATCAGATAACTGTCCTTATCTGTTTTCTTCAGCCTGTACATTTCAAGGTACATCTGGCTTACCGCCAGATCATCAGCATGATACATATTCTTGTGCGGTTGCCATAAATGGCTTTTGCCGATCCCGTAAAGCCAGTCCATGTATTTCCTCTCCGGACTGATTTTCGCAAACTCAATCATGCCGGCATAGAGTGCACCATTCGTCCAGTCGAGCTGATGGTGCGGCACAGAGGTGAAGTTATCAATCTGCCAGTCTGCCACCGCCTTCATCACTTTCATTATTGCTTCCGGGGTAATCTCCGGCGAGTAATCTTCTGCCATTTGCGCTCCCGTGGAAATCATGAGGAACAGGCACAGGCTTGTCATTATCAATCTCTTGTACATCGGCTTAAGTGTTCAGGATTAATATCAATTCATTGTAAAGGAAACAAGATGTAAGTGCAATAACAAATCCGGAATAATATATCTTGGATGATTATAAAATTTTTCGCCCAAACGTTCGTTGATATCTATAGCCATAGTTATATAAATCCAAACCGGGGGACAAATGAATCATCAAAGGTTTAAACAATTGCTGCTGCTTTCCGCACTCACATTTACAGTCACAGTTGCATCCGGGCAGACGAAAATGCCGGAGGAGCTCAACAGTAGTGCTATCGAGGAACAATTCAGTTATGTTGAGTCACATACCAGGATCTATGAGGGTTTCCGGGCGATAAGGGAGGATATTTTCCAGAAGGTCAATGGTAATTTTCTGGATACTCTTGCAGCAGAGAAAAACCGGATTGTGGAGTTAAAGAACCTGACATCCGCGTTGAACCAGAAGACCGATTCACTGAATACCCTGCTTGCATCTACCAGGAACAGCCTGAATGAGGTCACCGACACTAAAAACAAGATCAGTGTCCTCGGCCTGGGAATAAACAAGGGTACCTACAACGCCATTATGTGGACTGTCATCGGAGGCCTGATTATCCTGATGGCTATTGGCTTCCTTATCTTTAAAAGGAACCTGGTTGTTCTGCTCAGAACCGAAAAGGATCTGAAAGAGCTGAAAGAGGAATTTGCCGCATACAAGCAATCTTCCAGGATTGCCCGCGAGAAGGTGGAAATGGATCTTTTCCGCGCGAATCAGAAGCTGAAGGGAATGTAAATGCCGGCTTGTCATGGACCTGATCTGGTCCGGATAAACCCACCGCAGACATTCCTTATAATATAAATCCTGCAGTATCAGACAGAGAGCGGGAGTGCATGAAAGCACTCCCGCTCTTTTTCCATTAGAGGCTGGCCCGTAATTCAAGCCTCCAGGATTTCCTAAAATTTTCGAATGGAAGTATTATCCGATTTACGTAAATCTGTTAAAAAAGTTCTAATAATCATCTAAACAGTTATATACAATCTTCCTGCCTGATGAAAAAATTTCGAACGAAATTTTTATTTTGATATGTGTTATAACATAATTAATTATCTTCGGACCCTTGAGTGTTTTGAATAATGAACAATTAACACCTGTAACCATGTTACTACACCATCAGTTTGTCCGTACGGCAAAGAAGCATGCCAGTAAGCTGGCAGTCATTGATAAGACCACCGGGAAGAGTGTGACTTATTCGAGGGCTTTAATAGGGGCTCTGATCCTTAGTTCCAAATTCAAAAAGTATGACAAGGGATTCATCGGCATAATGATTCCGACATCGGCCGGTGCCGCACTGGCTAATGTGGGTGCACTGATGAGCGGCCGGATTCCCGTTCTCATCAATTACTCGACAGGTGCTGAGGCTAATGCCAGGTATGCACAGAAAAAATGCAATTTCAAAACAATCATTACCTCAAAAGCCCTGTTGGAGAAGATCAACTGCCCGGTTATTGAAGGCATGGTGCTTATAGAGGATATCATGGCAGGTGTTTCAACGGGCGACAAGCTTAAGGCTGCACTGATGACCAAGCTTCCCGTCGGTATGATTTTAAATTCAATCCACGGAGGCAGTGAAAATGACACTGCTGCCATACTGTTTACAAGCGGCAGTGAAAAAGATCCGAAGGCGGTGCAGCTTTCGCACAGGAATCTCATTTCAAATATTGAGAATTTCAGCAGTTACGTGAATGTTGGAGAGTCAGACATATTGCTGGCAAACCTTGTATTTTATCATATTTTCGGACTTACTGTGAACCTCTGGGTTGTATTCTATCACGGTATGACCATGGTTTCATATGCCAATCCGCTCGATTTTCAGACGGTAAGCAAAATTGCCCGCGAGGAGAAACCTACCATCATGGTTGGTACCCCGAGTTTCTTCTGGGGTTATCTCACCAAATCCGAGCCGGGTGACTTCAAAACGCTCAGGCTGATGGTTGCGGGAGCCGATAAGTGTCCGGATGCCCTCAGGGACGGGTTCATGAAAAAGCATGGAGTAACACTCCTTGAAGGTTACGGTGCAACTGAGACATCTCCGGTGATCTCGGTTAACTCCATCGAGTTCAACAGGCCGGGAAGCACGGGAAAGGTTATTCCGGGTGTTGAGGTAAGGATTGAGAATTTTGAGACCGGGGAAACATGTAAAACCGGTGAAGTGGGCAAGATTATGGTCAGAGGCGACTCGGTCATGAAGGGATATTACGAAGATCCGGTGCTTACGGCTGAGGTCCTTGTTAATGGCTGGTACAATACCGGCGACATGGGCTTCTTTGATGAGGACGGATACCTGTGGCACGCCGGACGATTCAAGAGGTTTGCCAAGGTAGGCGGGGAGATGGTCTCACTGGTCAAAGTTGAGAATATTATGGAAAAGTACCTTCCTGAAGGAATCTCCTGCTGCATAGTTGAGATCCCTGATGAAAAGAAGGGCTCATACATCGTGGCTTCAGTCTCAGGCGAAGTGCATAAGACTGAGATACTAAGGAAGATGATGAATGATCTGCCCAGCATTGCGCTTCCCAGGGAGTTCGTCGTGATAAAGGAGTTGCCGATGATGAGTACAGGCAAGATCGACTTCCGGACAACAACGAAGATGGTTCAGGAGATAATGAATAAAACGGGGTTTGCCGGGTAGGGGGGTGTCTTCTGAAAAGGTATATCTCCTACGGAGAATGGCAATTTATGTCCGGGGGATTCTACAATAATTGAACCTCTACGAGGTTCGGTAACCTGCAAGCACCTGGTTCGGTAACCTGCAAGCACCTGGTTCGGTAACCTGCAAGCACCTGGTTCGGTAACCTGGCATACGCAAAAGGTTCGGTAACCTGCAAGCAGTGAGTCATGGCGTGGCTTGCTGAGTACCGGCAATGACGAAATTATTAAAGGAATTTCTTCCAGTCCCTGCGCTCGAGCCACCTTATAAACAGGAAATTGGCCAGCCCGATCACAACCATTATGACTGCAAAAACAGGGTATGAATGGCGTATGTTGGTTTCACCGCCGGTCATAACCGTCCACTCGCTCATACCAAATATACCTGCCAGCAGCGTAAGAGGCATGAAGATGGTTGTGATGAGGGTAAGCCTTCTTACCGTTGCGTTGGTCTGATTGGAGTCGCGTGCCATCTGGTTGTTCAGCATCGAGGCAAAGAGCTCCATGAGGCTGGTCACGTTATCACGGTGGCTTTCGGTCATCTCAAGGAAATTTGACAGGTGGTCGAAGATATCACGGTAGTGCACCGAAGCCTTCTCAGGCACCCACTCGCAGTCGTTGCGGCTGATCTTTACAAGTATTTCCCTCTCATGGAAAAGACTCTTGCGCAGTCCCAGCAGGTTGCGGCGCAGGTATGTAAGCATGGCCGGGTCAAAGGTTGCCGGTGAGTCCAGTATTGCCTCCTCGGCCTTGTCAATATCAGCCTCCGCCTTCTCCACGGCATCAGCCATCTGGTCGACGATATAGTCGAGAACAATATGCATCAGCCATGCCGGTCCCCGCTTGACGGCTGCGATATTCCGTTCCATGATTGCCTTAATGCCGTCTATCGGGTACCTTGTTGTCTCCGAATATCCGCTCACTGTTACCAGGTACTTTTCACCAATGAAGAGGTCGACCTCATCCGACATCAGTTCTTCCTGCTCATACCGAAGTGCATTGAAGACGATGAAAGCGTAATTTGGAAATTCATCGAGTTTCGGCACCTGGTTTTCATCTGTACAGTCCTCAAGTGAAAGGGGGTGCAGGCCAAGGGGTTCGATAAGTTCGGAAAGCTCATCGCGGGAGGCTTTACGGTAATTGAACCAAACGTACCCTTCATCTTTCATTGCGCTGAGGGCTCCGGCCAGGGTGCTGATCTTTTCGAGATTGCCGCCGGTTGAGATGTGGTAAAATTCAGATGTGGCCATGATGGAGTACTATTGATGAGATGAATAAGTGAATGAGAAGTTACGAATTTTAAGCATGGTATCTATTCATTGAATTCCTTTTGCAATATCATCTCAATTATCTGTCTTAACTGAGGCAGGTCCTTCTCTGCGGTATCCCAGATAACCTTATCCTCGATGGCATGATATTCATGCAAAATAAAATTTCTGAAAGCCCTGACCTTATACCATGGGAAGTCATAATTATCAAGGATCTCTTCATTGACGTGAACAATAGCTTCGCCAATTACTGCAAATTGAAACAGTGTAGCGTCTATAGTCTTTCTGTCCTTTAAAAATGAAGATTTCGTATAATCCCCAATGAAGAACTCAATTGTATTTATTGAATCAAGAATGTGACGGAATCTGTCTCTGTTAGTTATTCTTTGATTTTTCATAGATCAGGATCATCTCAGGAGTAATTCGCTTAAGGACTTCCGGATTTACAGCACTCTGCATTACCACATCCACCTTAAAGGGGATCAGCTTCTCCAGCTGATATTTTATCTCTGCAATGTCAAAGAGCGAAAAGGACTTTTTGCCAGGAACATGTACAAGTATATCAACATCGCTGTCAATGTCATGGTCTTCACGGGCAAACGAACCGAACAGCCATGCTTTTTTCACCTTGTTCTGATTTCTGAAATACTCTTTTACCTGTTTTATTACCTGTGCTCTTGTAACAGACCTGGCAGACAGGTACCCTATTTTTTTTTCGGCAAGGCCAATTGCTTCAACTGCAAGCTCCTCCCCACTCACTTCAAGTACTATTTTATCAGACAGCCAAAGCAGCATCAGGGTCCCCGGTTCAACCCCATAATACCCTTCCAGTTTTATCACGTGATCTCTTGTTGCTGTGCGTTTGCCGGTTTCAATTTTACTCAATATTGCCTGGTCAATATCCAGGAAGGCAGCAACCTTCCTTAAGGGATCACCTTTTTTCAGTCTCAAGTCACGTATTTTCCCTGCGAAGGTCTGCATTGTTGAATTTCTTGATTTGACAAAAATAGTCAAAAAAATATATTCAAACAATTTAATGGATTATTTTCTAATGAGGGCTGCAATCAAGTCGCTGCTATGCGACTGTAGTGTAGTGATGCGGCAATAGTATGATATTGAATATCGTAGCCCTCATTCTTAAGGGAGGTTACAAACTCACCGTGAGGGCGGTTCAGGCGGTAGTCGGGCTCCCGGGAGGGGTGCCTGAGGTACCTTTCAAAGATCGATGGGTCCTCACCAATATTCAGAACCGCATGATAGACGAGCCTGTTTTCACGGCGGTGCATAGAAGACCCGAGGATCTTCCTGTCACCGATGGTAATGTCAGAAATGCCTCGGGTACCATAATTTTTGACTCCGAGATCAGAAAGCATGTCAAGGATCATGGCGTTGATCTCCATGAAGAAATCCTTTGACCGTGCCATTTCAGGAGAAACACGGGCTACAGTTATAACAGCCATCTCCGGGGTGAGTATGACCGCCTCGCCGCCGGTAGGGCGTTTTGTAACCGGAATGCCATCAGACAGGACATTATCGAGTATCAGAGACCTCTCCGGGGTATTGCTCTGCCCAAGAACAATTATTGTCTCTGCCGGCTGCCATACCAGCATGCCGTTGCCTGTGCCGCCGAAGAGGGCGGCATCGGGCAGGTCATATGGTCTCACCTCCACCTGCATGTTGCAGCAGGTTCAGGCTTTGTGTACAGGCTTGCCAATGGCATCGGCACCGGCCTCCAGGAAGACCTCCGAGATTGTCGGGTGGGCGTGCATGGTGTGAGCCACATCCCATACAGTGCTCTCAACGGCCATGTAAGCCGCAGCTTCACTGATCAGGTCGGTGGCATTGTGAGCGATGATCTGAACACCAAGAACCTCTCCGTATTTTGGCTCGGAGATGATCCTCAGCACACCTTCCGGCTGTGCCTCTGTCAGCGCCTTGCCGTTGGCCGACAAAGGAAACTCGTTTACCTTGTATTCAACACCCTCAGCAGTCAGCTGCTGTTCCGTACGGCCTATCTGTGCAATCTCCGGATCGGTGTAGATGGTCAGCGGCACCCGGTCGGTCTGCATTGTCTCAGTGATACCGAGGATATGGTTCACGGCAGCCATCGCCTGAGCCGATGCGGCATGGGCATATATGCTTCTGCCGTTAACATCGCCCACGGCATAGACACCACTGATGCTTGTCATGAAATGTTCATCGGTGACATAGAAGCTCTCTTTCTCTTCAGCATTCAGTGCCCCGGTGGGCTTGATGCCTCTGCGGGGCATGCAGTTGACAACACCTTCGTATTCATCAAGATTGACGGCTTCATACCCTGCAGTACCTTCTATGACCTTTATCTTCAGTGAATCAAACCTGCGGGTGATATAGGTATTCAGGTAATCATCCATGGCAGGGAAGACCTTCTCGGCCGTTTTCAGCAGAGTGACATCCTTGCCGATGAGTGCAAGCATCTGTGATACCTCTGCTGATACCGGACCTTCGCCGACCACCAGCAGTTTCTGAGGTATCTCCTTCATTGAAAAGAAGTTCTCGAGGTTGAGGATTTTTTTCTCATGCACCTTGAACGGCAGCGGCCTCGGGTATGAACCTGTGGCGATGATGATATTCTTTGCGGTCAGCTTGCGGTTGTCAACCACCACCGTGTCGGCCGCCTCCACTGAGGCAGTTCCGGCGATGGTCTCAACATTGTTCTTCCTGAGGAGGTACTCAACCCCCTTGGTCAGTCTTCTCACTATCCGCTCAGAGCGCTTGACGCCCTTCTCCCAGCTGAATGTCAGCTTTTTGGGATCGAGCCCTTCAACACCGAAGTCGGCCGCCATGCCCAGCCTCGCAAAGTATTTGGCGCTCTCAAGCATTGCCTTGGAGGGGATGCATCCCCAGTTAAGGCACATCCCGCCGACATGCTTCTTCTCGATCACTGCCGTCTTCAGTCCTGCCTGCCCTGCCCTTATGGCGGCAACATATCCTGCCGGTCCGGCACCTATAATGATCAGATCATAATCCATCTTCCTCTTCTTTTTTATTGTCTCATTATCAGTGAAAGCGGGTCAGCAACGCCTGCCGCCACATCATTCAGGAACTCCGTAGCTTCGGCTCCGTCAACCATCCTGTGGTCAACCGAGAGGGAGAGCGGCATCACATTCCCGACCTTAATCTCACCGCCGGCAACCACTGGCTGCTGGTTGATACGTCCTATTCCCAGGATACCCACCTGCGGGTAGTTGATCACGGGTACGCCGAACCATCCGCCCAGGGCTCCGTAGTTGGTGATGGTGAAGGTGCCGTCCTTCATGTCGTCAAGTGTGAGCTTCCTGTCGCGCGCCTTCACAGCTATCTCAGCTACAGCCCTGCTCAGCTCCTTCACGGTCAGCCTGTCTGCATTGCGTATCACCGGCACCACGAGACCATCCGGCGTACTCACTGCAATCCCTATGTTATAGTAATTCTTATAGATGATGTTCCCCTTCTCGAAATCCATCTCGGAGTTAAGTTCAGGGTGACGTTGCAGCGCTGCCACCACCGCCTTGATTATGAATGGCAGGTAGGTAAGGCTGATATCCTCCTTTTTATACTCCTCTTTGTATCTGGCTCTTGCTTCAACCAGTGCCGACACCTCGGGTTCTTCGAAGAGGGTCATGTGGGCTGTGCTCTGTTTTGAGCGCAGCATGTTTTTGGCTATCGATTTCCTGATCTGGGTCATAGGCCTGATCTCAACAAGATCACCCTGCCGGGCGGCCCCGACCGGTGTGGCAGAGCTCTTTGGAGCTGATGCCGGGGCGTGGAAGTTCTGTATGTCGCTCTTCATTACCCGGCCTGCGGGACCTGTTCCTGTTACCTGGTTTATGTCGATATTCATCTCGCGTGCCATGGCACGTGCCACAGGTGTTGCCAGCACCTTCTTCGGTGCAGCAGCGGTGGCTGCAGGTTTGGCCGGGGTACCCTCATCGCTTGCCGGGAGGAAGGCATTGTTAGATGCAACTTCCAGTGTGCCGACCACGCCGGCTCCCTTTTCCTCAACCGCTTCCACCTGCGGAGCGGATGCAGCAGCAGCAGCTTCGCCGGCAATATCTATCTCAACGAGTGTCTCTCCCACATGGATAGTCTCACCGACCTTGCCGTATCGCGCAGCAATTGTGCCCTCACGCGGTGAGGGAATATCGGTCACTACCTTGTCAGTCTCCATCTTCACCAGCGGCTGCCCCACCTTGACGGCATTGCCCTTATCGACATACCACTCTATGATGATGCCTTCGGTCAGCCCTTCTCCGATATCAGGGAATTTGAATATGTATCTCATCACCTCAGAATTTTATTGTTCTTTCAATCTCGTAGAAAATCTTCTCGGGAGTTACCATGTAATGATGCTCACCCTGGGGATAAGGCACTATCACGTCAAATGCCGCCACCCTCTTCGGGGGTGCCTCCAGGTGGAGGAAGGCCTCCTCATTTGCCAGCGCCATTATCTCGGATCCCACTCCGAAGCTGCGGGGCTCCTCGCCCACAAACACTATCCTGCCGGTTTTCTTTACCGATGCAGTAATTGTCTCCTTGTCAAGCGGATATATGGTACGGAGGTCAATCAGCTCCACGGAGTACCCGGCTTCCTTGGCCATGACCATTGCCTTCTGCACCTCGCGTATCATTGCGCCGTAGGCTACAACGGTCACGTCGGTGCCCTGTGAAAGAACCTTGGCCTTTCCTATGGGCACTGAGAACTTCTCCTCGCTTACCTCCTGCTTGATGGCCCTGTAGATGCGCTTCGGCTCCAGGAAGAGAACGGGATCGTCACTCTCGATGGCTGATATCAGCAGTCCCTTGGCGTCATGAGGTGTTGAGGGCACAACTATCTTCAGTCCGGGGATATGTGCAAACATTGACTCCATGCTCTCGGAGTGGTGCTCGAGAGCATTGATGCCGCCACCGTAGGGAAGGCGAATCACTATCGGCATCTTGTACCTGCCCCGTGAGCGGTTGTGCATGCGTGTTATGTGTGAGATTATCTGGTTGAAGGCCGGGTAGATGAACCCGCAGAACTGCATCTCTATCACAGGGCGCAGTCCGGCTGCAGCCATCCCTACTGCCGTTCCGGCTATGCCTGACTCAGCCAGGGGAGAGTCAAATACCCTCTCTACTCCGTGTTTCTTCTGTAATCCTTCGGTGACCCTGAAGACACCGCCCTCAAAGCCGGCATCCTCGCCGTAAACAACGACGGTCTTATCCTCTGTAAGTTTGATATCCAGGGCGTCATTGACGGCATTGACTATATTCATTGGTTTCATTTGCGTGCGTTTTTCCATTGTAAGAATTTTTCATGTTCGATCTGCTGGTCGCGGAGCTCCTGAGGCATCTCGGCATAGGTATATTTGAATACATCTTCAAGAGGATAATTAACATTCTTTTCAACCTCCATGAAGAGGCGGTCAATCTCCTTCTTGTATTCGTCGGTGATCCTCTCCTCTTCTGCATCTGTCCAAAGCTTCTTCTTTTCCAGGAAGAGCTTCATGCGGCGCAGCGGATCCTTCTTGTCCCACTCCTTCTCCTCCTCCGTTGTACGGTACTTGGTAGGATCGTCGGAGGTGGTATGGGCTCCCTTGCGGTAGGTTACTGCCTCTATCAGCACGGCCTGGCTCTCAGTGCGGGCATACTCATGCGCGTATCTGAAGGCAGCCAGCATGGCAAAAATGTCATTGCCGTCGACTTTCAAACCCTTGATGCCGTAAGCCTTTGACTTGATGGCGATGTTGATACTGGCCGTCTGGCTCTTTACCGGGACGGAAATCGCGTACTGGTTATTCTGCACGACGAATATCACCGGCACTTTCCAGACACCGGCGAAGTTGAGCGCTTCGTGAAAATCACCCTCCGATGTGCCGCCGTCACCTACGAAGGCGATAGCCACCTCATCCTTCTTCTGATATTTGATTGCATATCCTATGCCTGAAGCGTGAAGAAGCTGCGAGGCAATGGGCACGGACATGGGGAGCACATGATTTGCTTCTGCAGACCTGAACGCCTCTTCATGTCCCATCGCGTAGAGGAAGACCTCCTTTACCGATATACCCTTGGCGAGCCATGCTCCCAGCTCGCGGAACGCCGGCACCAGCCAGTCGTCATGCCTGAGCACAGCACCTGCCGCAACGCCAATAGCCTCCTGGCCATAGTTGGGCGGATAAGTGAATACACGACCCTGTCTCTGGTAGGAGACGATCATGTGGTCCAGTGTCCGGACAAAGAGCATGTCCTTGTAGATTTTCAGCATCTCGTCGTCGGAGAGATGCGGCATCAGCTCCTTGCTGATTACCTTTCCGTTGTTGTCAATGACCTGCAGCATCTTGTCATCAGCAGGGTCAAACTGGTCGAACATCATATATTTTGTTTAACGTTTCTTGAATAAAAGACAATCAAAGCCTGAATTTGTTCAGAGAGCAATATAATACCCGTTTTATGTGAAGAAATGTTAACAGGTGCAGGGCAAAGTATAATTTGTTTTAAATTAGCCAGATGTTTACCTTTTCAACAAACCCAATCCCTTAAATATATGAAAAATCTTATTAAAGTACTATTGATCATTACAGTTTTTGTCACAGTCTCATGTCAGAAAAAAGCAGGAGATGAACTGACCATCCCGTTTGAGAAGTACCAGCTTGAGAACGGACTGAGTGTCATACTGCATGAAGACAAGTCCGATCCGATCGTATCTGTTGCCATCTACTATCATGTGGGAAGCAACCGTGAGGTACCCGGCCGCACAGGATTCGCGCACCTGTTTGAGCACATGATGTTCCAGCAGAGCGAGAATGTACCTGAAGACCAGTTTTTCAGGCTGATACAGAGTGCCGGCGGCACCCTTAACGGATCCACCAACCAGGATCGTACCAACTACTATGAAACTGTGCCGAAGAATGCCCTGGAGATGGTCCTCTGGATGGAGTCTGACCGCATGGGGTATCTGACAAACACCATCACAAAGCAGGCTTTTGCCATTCAGCAGAACGTGGTTCAGAATGAAAAGCGGCAGAACTATGACAACCGGCCTTACGGTCACTCGTCAACGGTAATGGCCAGGGCGATGTTTCCCGAGAGCCATCCCTACAACTGGACTACCATCGGGGAGATTGAAGACCTCTTCAACGCCACCGTAGAGGATGTGAAGGAGTTCCACGGCCGCTTCTATATACCCAACAATGCAACTCTTGCCATCACGGGCGATTTTGAACCTGAGCAGGTCAAAGAGCTGGTTCAGAAATATTTCGGAGAGATACCCAAGGGTCCGGATGTGGCGAAGCTGACCCCGCTGCCTGTCACTCTTCCTGAAACGAAGAAACTGTATCATGAAGACAACTTTGCAAATGCACCGCAGTATACAATGGCATTCCCGTCAACTGAGAGATATTCGAAAGATTCCTACGCTCTCTCGGCACTTTCCGACATTCTCGCCGGGGGCAAGAAATCGCCCATGTATTCAGTGCTTGTGAAGGAGAAGAAGCTTACTTCGAATGTCATGGCAAGAAATGGGGCGCAGGAGCTTGCAGGCACCTTTGTCATCTCTGTGAATGCCAATCCGGGAGTGTCTCTCTCCGAAGTTGAGGAGGCTATTTTCGAAGGATTTGCCCGCTTTGAGCAGGAGGGATTCGATGAAAAGGACCTCGAGAGAGTGAAGGCAGGGCAGGAGACAAGTTTTTACAATATGATCAGCAGCGTGCAGGGTAAGGCATTCCGTCTTGCCGAGTATGACATCTTTGCCGGCGACCCCGGCTTCTACAAGGAAGATATGGCCAGAATGATGGCTGTCACTGTTGATGATGTTCAGCGCGTTTATGACCAATACATCAAGGGAAAGAATTACGTTGCGACAAGCTTCGTTCCGAAGGGCAAGGTTGATCTTGCTGCTGCAGGATCTGTAAATGCGGGTATCGTCGAGGAGAACATCCTCACCGCAACGGAGGTGAAGATCGAAGCCGGCGATGCTGCTGAGATCGCGAAGACCCCATCCTCGTTTGACCGCTCGGTGCAGCCGCCCCTGGGACCGGATGTATCCGTGACTGTCCCGGCAGTATGGAAGTCCTCACTTGCCAATGGCATGAAGCTTTACGGGATACAGCACAACGAGGTGCCGCTTGTACAGTATAACATCGTCATTGAAGGAGGTCATATGCTGGATGATATCAGCGCTCCGGGCGTGGCAAACATGCTGGCGATGATGCTTAATGAGGGAACCCGGAACAAGACACCTGAGGAGCTTGAGGAGGAAATTGACCTTCTCGGAGCAATGATAAGGGTCTCAGCGGATGATGAAGATATCACGGTAAGCGTCAACACCCTTTCGCGCAATTTCGAGAAGACCCTCGCCATTGTGGAGGAGATGCTTCTTGAACCGAGATGGGATTCGCTTGCGTTTGAGATTAACCGCACACGCGTTCTCAACGGCCTGAGGAGAAGCTCAATCGATCCGACCTACCTCGGCTCAATGGCACTCACCAGGCTGACTCTCGGCAGTGACAACATCCTTGCAACTGATGTGTCAGGAACCACTGAGAGTGTTCAGAATATGACCATGGACGACATAAAGGCATTCTATGAGAAGAATATATCACCTTCAGTGGCACGTTTCCTCGTTGTAGGGTCCATTGATCAGGCGAGGATTGAAACTGCCCTCGCTGCCCTTGGAACAAACTGGCAAGCCAAAGAGGTTCAGATGCCTGCGATTGCATTCGCACCGGCGCCTGAGAACCCCGCTGTTTATTTCGTCGATGTACCCGGAGCCAAACAGTCAAACCTTTACATCGGTGCTCCGGCTATACCCCGTGGCCATCCCGATTATTACTCAGCATTTGTTGCCAACTACAAGCTCGGCGGTTCGTTCAACGGCTATGTCAACCTGGTCCTGAGAGAGGAGAAAGGCTACACCTACGGTGCAAGAACCAGCCTCATCGGGCAGAAGAACTTCGGTGCCTTCGTGGCCAGTTCAGCAGTAAGGTCAACAGCTACCCTCGAGTCGGCTGAGATCTTCAGGGACCTGATGGCAAAATACAGGTCAGGTGTCTCGCAGAGCGATGTCGATTTTACCCGTGATGCGCTGCTCAAGGGCAATGCTCTTCAGTTCGAAACGCAACGGGCATTGCTCGGGATGCTTAACACGATGAGCGCCTACGGATTGCCTGATGATTACATCTCCCGCGAGGAAAATTATGTCAGGAATCTTTCCGTTGAGGAGGTCAATGCAATGGTACAGAAGTACATTGATCCCATGAAGATGTATTATGTGGTCGCAGGTGATGCCGCCACGCAGCTTAAGGAGCTTAAGAAGCTCGGCTTTGGAGAACCCGTCTTAGTGAAATAATCCATATTATGACAAAAACCATCAGTTTACTTATGCTTGCCGTGCTGATCCTGGCTTCAGGATGCAGCAGCGGGAAGAAGAGCACCCTCTCGGTTCCGTACGAGTCGTACAAACTCGCCAACGGATTGACTGTAATCCTCAACGAGGACAAATCTGACCCTATCACTTCACTGGTGATACTCTACCATGTCGGATCAAGCAGGGAGGTGCCGGGCAAAACCGGTTTCGCCCACCTGTTCGAACACATGATGTTCCAGCGTTCCGAGAATGTCGGGGAGGACCAGTTCTTCAAGTATATAGAAGGAGCAGGAGGTACCCTCAACGGCGGCACCAGCTTCGACCAGACGATCTATTTCGAGGTTGTTCCGAAGAATTCGATTGAGATGGCCATGTGGCTCGAGTCAGACCGCATGGGTTTCCTTCGCAATACAGTTACACCGCAGTCGTTTGCCCTGCAGCAGAATGTCGTTCAGAACGAAAAGAGACAGGGAGTTGATAACAGACCCTACGGATTTACGGATTATGTCCTTCTGAAAAACCTCTACCCCCAGGGGCATCCCTACAGCTGGGATGTGATCGGGGAGATGGAGGATCTGGCAAATGCTACTATTGATGACGTGAAGGAATTTCACAAGAAATTCTATATCCCCAACAATGCAACCCTGGTAGTGTCAGGTGATTATGAGGTTGAGGAGATAAAAGCACTGATAGAGAAGTATTTCGGAGAGATCCCGGCGGGGGAGGAGCTAACCGATCCTGAGCCGATGAATGTGACCCTGACAGAAACGAAGAAGCTTTATCACGAAGACAGCTTTGCCCGTGCACCGCAATATACTATGGTATTTCCTGCAGGAGAGCAGTTCACAA
Source organism: uncultured Rikenellaceae bacterium (assembly GCA_963802145.1). Lineage (GTDB taxonomy): Bacteria > Bacteroidota > Bacteroidia > Bacteroidales > VadinHA17 > SR-FBR-E99. The sequence goes on along the minus strand of CAWDHN010000010.1, from coordinate 1,288,939 downwards.
AGGACTCATATTCGCTCGATGTCCTTGCACAGTTGCTGGGAGTGGGGAAGAAGTCGCCGCTCTACACGGTGCTTGTAAAGGAGAAGAAGCTCACCTCCAACGTGAGAATATACAACCAGTCGCAGGAGCTTGCCGGGCAGTTTGAGATAAACATCACGGCCAACCCTTCGACCAGTCTCGATGAAGTTGAAAAGGCCATCTTCGAGTCGTTTGAGAGGTTTGAAACAGAAAAATTCACCGAGAAGGACCTGGAGAGGATCAAGGCCGGACTTGAGACCAATTTCTACAACATGCTGAGCAGTGTCATGTACAAGTCGTTCATGCTTGCCATGTACAGTGAATTTGCGGGTTCTCCCGACTTTATGACCGAGGAGCTTGAGATGATGCAGAATGTTACCATGGATGATGTATGGGACGTTTATAACCGATATATCAAGGGTAAGAATTATGTGGCGACCAGCTTCGTGCCCAAAGGGCAGCTTGATCTCATTGCTGCAGGGTCTGTCAATGCCGGTGTGGTTGAAGAGGATGTCACAAAGGCCACGCAGATGGAGGTTGCTGCAGGAGGTGAAGAGGTGATAGAAAAGACACCGAGCAGCTTCGACCGTTCAGTGGCACCGGCACCCGGACCTGAACCTTCGTTGACTATTCCGGAGGTATGGCAGGCAGAGGCAGCCAACGGGATGAAAATATATGGTATTGAACAGCATGAGCTCCCGCTTGTGACCTATTCAATTGTCATTGAGGGTGGTCACCTGCTTGATGACATCAGCAAGCCCGGTGTGGCAAGATTTACTGCTCAGATGCTCAATGAGGGAACGGCCGGCAAGACGCCGGAGGAGCTTGAGGAAGAAATTCAGCTGCTGGGTGCAAGAATCAACATCTGGGGAGGACAGGAGGATATTACTGTCTCTGTCAGTTCGCTGGCACGTAACTTTGAGAAGACGCTGGCCCTGGTTGAGGAGATGCTGCTTAGCCCGCGCTGGGATGAGGAGCAGTTCTCGATTAACAAGACACGCACGGTCAATAACCTGAAGCGTAACCTGGCTGAACCCAATTACCTTGCCAGCACTGCGTTCAACAGGATCACCCTGGGCGCTGACAACATCATGGCCATAGACGTCAGCGGGACGGTGGAGAGTGTGGAAGCCATCACAATCGATGATCTGAAGGCATTCTACGAAAAGAATCTCTCTCCTTCCGTGGCAAACTTCCATGTTGTTGGTGATGTTGACAGGGCCAGGGTTGAGAAGGCTCTGGCAAGCCTTAATGAAAAATGGAAAGCAAGGGAGGTTGTCATGCCGGCAATTGTTCTCCCGCCTGCACCTGAGAAATCTGCAATATGGTTCGTTGATTTTCCTGGTGCAAAACAGTCGGTAATCAGTATCGGCACGCTGGGACTGACCCGTAACCATCCCGACTTCTACAAGGCTGATGTGGCAAACTACATGCTGGGAGGCACTGCCAGTGCACGTCTGTTCATGATCCTCAGGGAAGAGAAGGGTTTCACCTATGGCGCCTACTCCGGGTTTAACGGGATGAAGAGCTATGGAACCTTCAGGGCCTATTCTTCTGTGCGCACCGATGCCACACTGGAATCAGTGGAGCTCTTCAGGGATATAATGGCGGAATACAGGGCAGGCGTTCCCCAGGAGACGGTTGATTTCACGAAGGGATCGCTGCTCAAGGCCAATGCCTTGCGTTTCGAGACCAATGAGGACAAGCTCGGCATGCTGAGTACCATGACGACCTACGGTTTACCAATGGACTATATCAAACAGGAGGAGAATTATCTCAGGGGCCTGACGAAGGAGCAGTTTGATGAGACCGTGCAGAAGTACATCGATCCCATGAAGATGAATTATGTGGTGGTGGGTGATGCTGCCACGCAGATGAAGGGATTGAAGAAGGTCGGGTTCGGAGACCCGGTACTGGTAAAGTAAAGTGATTTACTCACGATAGGTTCAGAGTTCCGTGGTTGCCATGCTGCAAACCCGGAACTCTGAACTATTTTAGAGCTATATGGTCAGTGGTTTAAGTGTTCTCCGCTGATCACCTGAGCCTGATCTTTCTCTTCAGCATGGTATCTCCGGCTGAGGCGCCCACGAGGAGCTCAATTTTGCAGAGATCATGATCCCATGCCTGCTTCGTCTCGTTCCAGTACATCAGGCTTGTTACCGGGACTGTCAGGCTTACCGTTTTGGTTTTCCCCGGCTCCAGGGTTACCCTGTCAAAGGCCTTGAGTTCCTTATGCGGCCACTCTACGACCAGGATTAATGCGATGCACGTAAGCCTGCACCACCTCATCCGCAGTCATTTCCCCTGTGTTCTGCAGTTCAAATGTAATGGTTATTGCATCGTTTATGCCATACGTTTTTTTATCAGTCTTCAGCTTTGAGTACTCGAATGAGGCATAGGTAAGGCCGTGACCGAACGGATACATCACCGGTACTTTCTTTGTGTCGAACCAGCGGTAGCCCACAAGTGACTCTTCGGTATAATATGCGTTATCAAGGTCTTTCTTCAGTTCCTTTCCTTCTTCTTTCAGGTTCTTTCCGGTTGTGTCGGTTGATACCAGGTTGGCAAAGACATCAGCGTTACTGTCATTCTGAGGATAGTTGCCCAGGGCATATGCCGGAGAGTCCTCAAGCTTTACAGGTATCGTGAAAGGGAGCCGCCCTGATGGAGAGATAGTTCCGAGTAGCACATCGGCCAGTGCGTTTCCACCTTCGGATCCGTTAAACCATGAGATGAGCAATGCCCTGGAGAGCGGGTTGACCGTGTTAAGGTCGTTGGGTGCGCCGCTGGTCAGCACCGTAATGATATTCGGGTTCACTTCAGCTATACGGGTAATCAGCTTATCCTGACCTGAAGGAAGGAAGATATCCTTCCTGTCTTCTCCTTCGGTTTCGACGGCACGGTTATTACCTCCTACAAACAGTACAAGATCTGCACCGGAGGCTACTCTGACAGCTTCTTCCGCCAGTTTTTGTGCAGTAATTTCCTTGGCCTGCGCCTCCTTTTCAAGCTCTTCAGGCGTGCGTTGCCTGAACCTGTCGAACCAGCTGTACTGAACCGGTTCATATCCTTTCACATATATGATTTCAGCCCTGTCGCCAATCTTCTTGGTCAATCCCTCCAGCGGGGTCACTTCATACAGTGCCTTCACTCCGGCGCCCAGTCCCCCTGATGCCATTTTCTGTGTGGCATTGGCTCCGATGACCGCGATCACCGGTTTGTCAGCAAGCTTTAGCGGAAGCACCCCGTCATTTTTCAGCAGAACGATGGACCGGCTGGCTACGTCATAAGCAACCTTCTGCTGTGCCGGCTGAGAGGTCATTTCCCTGTTTGCTTCGTTTTCAGGGACAGGGCTGATGGCCATTCTGACGCGCAGTATCTCCCGGACACGTCTGTCAATTATATCCTCGGAAACTATCCCGGCTCTGACCGAATCGAGCAGGGCCTGGCCGAGATATTTTTTGTCCGGCATTTCAACGTTAAGTCCGTTATTGATTGAGTTCACAGTGCTGTGTGTCCCTCCCCAGTCGGAGATGACCATTCCGGCAAAGCCCCACTCGTCGCGCAGTATCTTATTGAGGAGAATATCATTTTCTGCACACCACCAGCCGTCGACCTTGTTATATGCAGCCATTACACCATAGGCATCAGCCTCCTCGACCGCGGCCCTGAAGGGCGGGAGGTAGATTTCGCGCATGGCCCGTTCTCCGACTATCACGTTTACTGTGCCGCGATTGTTCTCCTGGTTGTTCAGCGCGTAGTGTTTCAGGCAGACAGCAACGCCGTTGTCCTGAACGCCTTTGGTATACCCGACTGAGAGCCTGGAGCTCAGGTACGGGTCTTCGCTCAGGTACTCATAAGTTCTTCCTCCCGTGGGGATTCTCTGGATATTAATGGCTGGTCCGAGCAGCATGTCTTTCCCCCGGAGGCGTGCCTCCTTTGCAATCGCAAGCCCGTAGGCATAAGCCAGTTCCGGGCTCCATGTGGCTGCCAGGGCTGATCCTGTAGGGAAGAAAGTGGCTTTATCGTTGACCCAGCCGAGCGGCATCCAGCCGTCAGGCTGCATCTCCTCCCTGATACCGAACGGACCGTCGGCATACTTTATGTCGGCAATTCCCAGGCGTTCGACGCCCGCCGAAACAAACATGTGTTTGGCGTGCAGCATGTTTATTTTTTCATCGAGTGTCATCTGGCTGATTATGCCGTCAATCTGTCTGTCATATTCAAGCAGGGTTGATTTGCGGACCTGCCCTGCGCTGCTGCCTGCCAGCAGGAGCGCAACCATAGCACAAGCTGCCATTCTTGTAAGTTTCATGAGATTCTGGTTGTTTTATTATTCATTCTGACCGGGAATTGAAATTGGCCGGCGTAAATATAATTTACATATTCTGTACTTACTATGTTTATCACAAATGTAATTTTTCATGAAGCATTGTTTTACCTTCCACCATCCGGATGGAATAATTTGATAATTTTGCACAATCCTTTGCCCGGATGGTGGAATGGTAGACACGAAGGACTTAAAATCCTTTGGCCATTGCGGCTGTGGGGGTTCAAGTCCCCCTCCGGGTACCCAGAGGCACAAGAGGTCATATTCGACCTCTTGTCTTTTCTTATGATATTCTGAAAATATCAGGAAAAAATAGCGTCTGAGTTCGTAAAAATAAAAATATGAATTATATTTGACTATGTTGTGAAATGTCTTACCCTAAAGGGGTTCAAAAGTGTCTGTGTTTTAATCTTGAATGAAAATGCTTAACGTAACTTCCAAGTCAGATTGTGCGTTTGATGTAAACAAAAAATTGTTCCTTAAATATTTAGTCAAAAACGGAGGTCCTGAACTGCATGATTATGAAGAATTTGTTTTCATTGTCAATTCTTTGGATGCGAAAAACATGCATGAGTTCAGGGAAGTAATAAACCCAATACTTAACATCAATACTCTGATTGGCCGGAGTTACACAAAACCATATGGATATCCGGGAGATTTTTACTTAATCGATCATATTTATTCTAACCATGTTAATGGAGATAAAAAATATCGTAACTGGGATATTTTTTATCAGAATCAGGCCGGAACAAGGGCTGTCAGAAACCGTAAAGATTATTTCCTTAATCAATGCCTAAATCTTGCGCTTAAAAAACACGGTGAAAAAAGGGTTCTGATACTCGGTTCAGGACCGGCAACAGATGTAAATGAATTTCTAAACATGTACACCGGAAACGATATCAGTTTTGACCTGGTGGATTATGACCAGAATGCTATTGATTATTCGTCAGCCAAGAACAAAAAATTTGAAAAACTGATTTCCTACCACAAAGTCAATGTTTTAAGGTTTGAGCCTTATATGAGGTATGACCTTATCTGGAGTGCCGGATTATTTGATTATTTCAAAGAGAAACACTTTGTTTACTTGCTAAAAAAATACATTAATTACGTAGCAGAAGGAGGTGATCTTGTAATTGGCAATTTCAGCACTGAAAATCCATCACAAATCCTTATGGAGGTCGTATCTGAATGGTACCTTAACTACAGAAGCAGAGAGGAACTGTTAAAGATCGCCGGAGAGGCAGGCCTCCTGAACAGGAAAGTTTTTGTTGATGCCGAAGACCTTGGGGTAAATCTTTTCCTTAATATTCAGTGAATCTGAAAATAAGCTTTTATCTAAACAGCAATCCAACTCCATTCAATCGTTACTCTGCAAAGGGTAATAATGCTGTTATCCCATATTTTTAAGAGCAGTTGATAAAATCTAATGCCCACTTCTGACGTTTATCAATAAATCGATAGTCAGAAAGGATGAATATTTTCAAAAAAACGCTGATTAATTTATTGGGATTGGGTCGGGAAAGCTCTGATTCAATGACTTTTAACAAAATAACCCTTTCATTTACAGGATATTTGTCGAATTATGAATCTGAATTCCTTAATGACTACTACGTCAAGGCTTTGAACCCGTTCAGGGTTTCTCTGATCCTGGCGATGATCTTTTATAGTGCGTTTGCACTTCTTGATTCAACCACGGTACCGGAACTGAAAGAAATATTCTGGCTTATAAGGTTCGCTGTTGTATTACCGGTTTTGTTATCAGTATTTGCATTTACATATTTCAAATCGTTCAGGAAATATATGCAATTGTCGATAGCAGGCGTCATGTTCATTACCGGATTCGGGATTATAGTAATGATAGTTCTTGGTGCCAGGATATCCAACTACTCATATTATGCCGGCCTTATACTGATCTTCATTTTTGGGTATACATTTGCGAAAGCGCGGTTTATTTATGCATCGTTAGCGGGCTGGCTGATTGTTATTGCTTACGAGATCTCAGCTATATGGATCTCAGACACTCCTTTCACAATAATGGTAAATAACAATTTCTTCTTTATCAGTTCAAATATTATCGGAATGCTAGCAGGGTATTCCCTGGAACTATCCTCCCGCAGGGATTTTTATATGAGAAAACTCCTTGAACTGGAACAGGACAAAGTCAAAGCAGTCAACAGCACCCTGGAAAAAAGAGTTATTGACAGGACACAACAGCTGACAGATACCAATATAAAACTGAAGAAAGAGATTGAGGTTCGCAAAAGATCCGAAAAGCAGAGAAGCGAACTGGAAACTCAGCTATTTCATCTCAAAAAGATTGAGACTATCGGAACTCTGGCAGGGGGTATAGCGCATGACTTTAATAATATTCTGACACCGATCCTGGGTTACACAGATATGGCCCTGGAAGAAATTCCTGAGGATAGCACACTGCGGTTCGATTTGGAACAGATAAATAATGCAGCTCAGCGAGGAAAAGACCTGGTCCAGCAAATCCTGACATTCAGCCGGGAAGTAAACGTTGAGAAGAAGCCTGTTAAACTGGACCAGATAGTGGTCGAAGTAATAAACCTTATCAAGGCATCCCTCCCTCATGCGATTGAGATAAGGAAAAGTATTGATTCGGGAATAGGGATAATTCTTGCAGATCCGGTTCATATACACCAGATTATCATGAATTTATGTACCAATGCCATCCATGCGATGAAACACAGGGGAGGCATCCTTGACATAAAGGTCGATAGTGTTCTGGTAGATCAGAAAACAACGAAGGAAATTAACAATCTTAAGGTTGGGATTTATGTAAGAATAAGACTATCAGATACTGGTCATGGGATGGACAGAAGAACAAAGGAAAGGATTTTTGAACCATTCTTTACCAGCAAAGAAGTGGGTTCAGGGACAGGACTGGGTCTTTCTGTTGTCCATGGCATAGTCAGCAATTATAATGGGGCAATAACTGTAGACAGCACTCCGGGGAAAGGTACATTATTCACTGTATTTCTTCCATACAACACTTCAGATGTTGTAAGTGAAGTCAAATCTATGGATCAGCTTCCAAGGGGAGTCGAACACATCCTGTTTGTCGACGATGAAATGGACATAACTTTTATGGGCAAAAAGATGCTGGAAAATCTCGGATATAAAGTCACCACCAGGACCAACAGCAGTGAAGCATTTGAGGAGTTCAAAAGAAACCCCGGGAAGTATTCATTGCTCGTGACAGATCAGACAATGCCTAAAATGCTGGGAACCGAACTTGCCGCGAAAATGAGGAAAATAAATCCCGACCTGAAAGTCATTATAATAACCGGGTACATCGACAAATTATCTGATGCGGCAAAGTCAAAAACCGGTTCTTATGAAATAATCCTGAAACCTATCAAACTGAACGAGTTCAGCAAGGTTATCAGAAAAGTACTGGATGAAAAATAATCAGACTTTAGCAATGGCGAAAATTTTGATAATAGATGATGATCCTTCGATCCTGACAATGCTTCAAAGGATGCTTGAAAAGGCCGGATACGAAGTTGATATTGCCAGCAATGGCAGTGAAGGTTTGCAGAAAATTGAAAGCTGTCCCCCGGATCTTCTGGTAACTGATATTGTGATGCCTGAAAAAGAGGGTCTTGAACTGATATTCTACCTGAGAAGAAAGAATCCGGGATTAAAGATCGTAGCAATTTCAGGTGGTGGCAGATTTAATTATGAGGGATATCTCACCAGTGCAAAACTTCTGGGGGCTGATCTGACCTTTCAGAAGCCGTTAGTTCACAAAGAATTTGTGCAGGCTATATCTGACCTTATTAATACTAAAATATAGCGACTTTTTCACCTTTCATCACCGGAGGAATTACCGGATTCTTTAACGGGCGATGTATTCAACTCATCAGTTGAAAATCCGGGGAGGATCATATAGATTGTACCGGAGTAAATCATAAGATGCTGCTTCAGCAGGTTGCAGCTTCTTTCCGTTCGGGGTACCTTTCGCCACAAGAGGTCAGAACCGGCCTCCGGATGCCGCCATTAAGGCATAGGATATGCTTGCAATAAAAAACTGCATTTACTTTGACCAGTGATAAATATCTGTATTTTTATATTCCAGTCACCTGGATGGCACCTTTATAAAAATATTAAAAATCTTATTGTAAGCATCATACATCTGTTTCAATGCCAACAAAGAAAGAAGCCGTTGTACCTAAACCCAATGCGTTTTTGTACTATACTGTCTGCTTTTTTGCAGGTATATATTTCCGATGGGTACTTGGGCTCCGGGTGGACCGCTCTGCCATAAAGGGTATCAAGCAACCTTTTTTTGTGGTTGCCGGGCACGCCAGCTGGCTCGACTTTATTACCGTTACCGTTGCGCTTTTCCCAAGAAGGATGAATTACATTGCAGCCTACAATTTCTATCGCGATCCTGTTCTGAAATTCCTGCTGGGATTAATGGGTGTTATTTCTAAAAATCAATTTACCAGAGATAACAAGGCCATTCTTAAAACGAGATATGCTATAGGTGCTGGTCGTATTGTAGCTATCTTCCCCCATGGGTGCTTATCCAATGAGGGTCGTCCGGGGGGCTTTGCCGCTCCCAGCATAGCAAAACTTATAAAGACATTTAAAATACCCGTGGTTGCTGTACAGATTAACGGTGGTTATCTGACTCGCCCGCGATGGACAAAAAGAACCCGCAGAGGACATATTGATGCCACTGTCACCAGATTGTTTACCGGTGAGGAGCTAGGCACCCTTTCTGAAGAAGTAATTTACCGCAGGCTGATTGACGCTATCACATTTGATGACTACCGATGGCAGAGAGACCATAACGTCACTTTCAGAGGGAGCCATCTGGCCGAAGGTGCCGAACTTGTACTGTATAAATGCCCCAGATGCAAAGCAGAATTCAATTTACGCTCCAGGGGGAACAGGCTCTTTTGTCTTGGCTGTGACAATGAAGCTATTATGAACAGCAAACTGTTCTTTGAACCCGGGAAGAGTGACAGCATCGTATATGATGGTTTTGATAACTGGTATGACTTCCAGCAGGAGAGTCTTTTAACCGAGATTCATGATCCGGATTTCATAATCACCACTGGCACGTCGCTCCAATGGAATGAACCGGGGAAGTACGGATACCAGGATATGGGACACGGAACCCTAAGCTTAACCCGGGAAGCGGTGATCTATGAGGGGAAAGTTTTTGAAAAAGCAGATACACTTTATTTTGATATGAAAGATATCCTTATGGTGCCCTTTGCCGCCGGTGAGTATTTCGAGATCGCCAACGGATCTGACATACGCCGCTTTGTGCTGGATGATGTCAGGATGATGATGAAATGGGTGCTGGCCATCCGGCTTATCCGGGATGAATACTACGAAAAGACAACCGGATCATGAAAAACAGAAAAGAACTGCTGAGCAGGATGGCCTATGCCTCTGGTGATATTTACGGTGGCGGAGCCTTTATAATTGTTGGTCTGCTGCTTCTTGTGTACCTGACAAATGTCGAGGGATTCTCCGGAACCAGCGCCGGCATCATCGTTTTTATCGGGAAAGCCTGGGATGCCATTACAGACCCTTTTATGGGGCAACTGTCAGACCGGACCAGATCCCGTTTTGGCCGTCGCCGCATTTATTTCCTTCTGGGCAGCCTTCCTGTCTTCTTCTCCTGGGTAATGCTGTGGTACGGTTTTGGCATCACTGACAGTACTGCCAAATTCCTGTACTATACCCTGGCTTATATCTTCTTCTCCATGGCATTCACCATAGTGATGGTTCCCTACAACGCCATTCTGTCGGATATGGTAAGGGACTATAACAGGCGCAGTGCATTCACAGGTATGCGTCTTGGTTTTTCTGCTGCGGCTGCCATTTTTTGTGCCACGGTTCCGGCGCTGATCACAGGGGCCTACACAGACCCCAAACAGGCTTACCTTGTAATGGGGCTTACCTTTGGAGCACTGTTCGCCATTTGCTGGGTGGCAGTATTTCTTGGTACCTGGGAGAACCAGATGAAGCCTATCCCTGCAGTTAGCATCAAGGATTGGCTGGGCGTACTCAAAAATCGTTCCTTCCGTATTTACGTAACCATATTCATCCTCTGTCAGATGGCTATTGATACTGTTATGGCACTGGCTGTTTATTTCCTGACGGTTTCTTTGCAGAAGGAGGAACTTTTCGTCCCGATCATGGGATCTATCCTTGCTACCCAGCTCGTTTTCATCGGCATATTCTCTCATGTGGCTCAAAAATCTGATAAAACTACTCCGGCATACATCTCCGCCGGAGTGTGGATTGCTGCCAGTTTTGCTGTCATATTCTTTTCGAACTCTACACCAGGGTTTATTGTAATCTCCACTTGCGCGCTGATCGGTGTGGGAAGTGCAGGACTTAATCTCTTCTCATGGTCCGTCCTGCCCGACATTGCCGATGTGGATGAGCTTATCACCGGACGTCGCAGGGAGGGGCTCTACGCAGGTGTGTCGACTTTCCTGCGTAAACTATCGGGAGGAGTGGTAGTGGGTGTCCTTGGAATTGCTCTGGATGTGATCGGTTACAGCAAGGAGGCTCTCAGTGCAGGGAATATCTCATCTACAACAGATTGGGGTATACGTATCCTGTTCTGTGCCTTACCCTTCACCTTCCTGATTTTCGCTCTGCTGTTCCTTCGCAAGTATAAGCTGGGAAGACGGGAGTTCAATATAATGAGTAATATTCTGAACCGCTACCGGGCGGGAGAGACGGAAATACTCATTGAGGGTGAGGAACTCAGGGTTTGTCAGCAGCTGACAGGTGTGAAGGATGGCCGGTTCTTTGGAATTGATCGTGGCCCGGACCAGGAGATACATTAACAGTGAGGCAATCGTTTCAAAGAACACCAGTCGGGTTAACATGATTTCCCCATGGTACTCAGTCATAAATTGATCGCAGCTCAAAGCCTGAAACTCAGAAAAAATACACATTGTTGAGTATTGTCATATGCCTCAAAATGGCATACTTTACACTTTTCTGCAAGGGCAGAATAAAAGCCAGTTTATGATATCAAAAAAATGAGACTTTGGCAGAACAGAATTCAGATCGATAAAAAAATCCTTTATTAAAATCCCGGGTTATGAACAATAAAGATTATCCTTCACTTGAAGATTTTACGATTTCAAAAAGCGGTATCCTTCACAAGCTAATGGTAAAGTTAAAACTGGGAGGAACAACTAAAAAAGAAATCAATGCACGGATCCTGTCTATCATAGCTGTCACATGGCTGCCATTACTGATACTTGCTGCATTGCAGGGGCTGGTAATCAATCAGAATATTGACATCCCGTTCTGGAAAGACTTTGCAAATCATGCCAGGTTTCTGATAGTCATTCCAATACTGATTTTTGCAGAAATTTCTGTTGATTTTCACTTACGGGAATTAACGGGACAGTTTTTCAAGTCCGGCATCCTTGATAAGAGCGACTACAGCAGCTTCGAAGCGATAAGAAAAAAGGTGGAAAGCCTGGCAAATACCTACTGGTCAGATATAATAATCCTGCTTTTTATTGTCATCAATCTGGTATTTCGTTTTAACAGGCTTGAAGCTGACAGAGTAAGTTTCTGGCTCTTTTTACCAGGTAAGGAAGTTGCCACTCTATCGTTGAGTGGTTACTGGTTTGGCTTTGTCAGCATGCCTGTTATGCAGTTTATCATGTTCCGGTGGATATGGCGCTGGATTATCTGGATTATCTATTTCAGTAAGTTATCAAAGCTGCCTCTGAAACTTAAATCAGCACACCCTGATCTGGCAGGAGGAATCGGGTTCCTGGGTTTTCCTCCAGGACCTTTCACCCAGGTATTGTTTGCCCTGGCTATTCTCTTTGCAACCACTATTGCCGAAAACATTTTCTTCCTTAACGGGACTTTACCGACATTTTACCCGGTCAATGGTCGGATTTACCGTTATATCGGTCCTGGTTAACCTGGCTCCGCTTCTGGTGTTCACAAAGCCTCTTCAGATGCAGCGCCGCAAGGGCGTGTTTGACTATACCGCACTTATCCATGAACACCACATGCAGTTTGATGCAAAATGGTTCAATAAACCACATGAAGGAGAATTGCCGGGAATACCGGATGCTTCATCAATGGCAGATTTCAACGCCAGTTTTGACTTCGTAAAAAGAATGAGGTTGTTCCCGTTCGATATCAAGATCATGATGTCAAGTATCTTGTTTGCCATAGTGCCAATGCTGCCCCTGTTGGCCTTTGAATACAACATAGTTGAGCTTCTGTTGAAAGTACTAAAGATGTTGGCTTAACTTACTTTACTGATAAAAACAGTGCTTCCACAAACACCACGCATTGGTCTATATATAAACAGCGCTTCCACAAACGCCACGCATTAATTTATATTCAAACAGCGCCTTCACAAATGCAACGCATTAATCTATGGACAAAAATGAGCTTGAGCTGATTCTTGAAAGTCAGAGGAAATTCTTCGCATCAGGCAAGACGCTCGACATAAATTTCAGGATGGAGAACCTGAAGAAACTCAGAGCGCTGATCCTGAGTCATGAAGCTGAACTTGCCGAGGCCCTTCACAAGGATTTCCGGAAGCCTTATTTCGAGGTGCTTGGAACGGAATCGAGGTTTACTGTTGCAGAGATCAGCCTGATGATTCGCAATCTGAAAAAGTGGTCTGCACGGCAAAGGGTAAAAAATGCCCTGGCCAATTTCCCGGCCCGGAGCTACATAATGTCACAGCCATACGGACAGGTACTGATCCTCTCTCCCTGGAACTACCCCTTCCAGTTATCGATGATTCCGGCGATGAGTGCACTTGCTGCCGGAAACTGCGTTGTTATGAAAGTCTCACAGAAAGTTCCGCATACCATTGAGGTCATATCAAAGATAATCAGTCATTTCCCGAAAGAACTGATTGTGCTTGTCAAGGGTGAACACGAACTGAGCGATTTCCTTCTGAACTTCAGGTTTGACTTGATATTCTTCACCGGGAGTTCTTCAGTTGGAAAAAAGGTAATGACAAAAGCCGCTGAGAACCTCACTCCCGTTATCCTCGAGCTGGGCGGAAAGAATCCGTGTGTTGTGGCTGCCGACGCAAGGCTTGATTTTGCGGCAAAAAGGATCGCATCCGGAAAATTCATCAATGCCGGACAGACATGCATAGCTCCCGATTACCTGCTCATAGATTCCAGGGTAAAAGACCGTTTCATTGATCTTCTCGTTAAGGAAATAAAGTCATTCTATGGTGAGGATCCGGCTGAAAGCGCGGACTATTGCCGAATGGTCAGTGCCGAAAAGACAATGAAAATGAAATCGTTCATGGAACACGGGAATGTCATTGCCGGAGGCATCACCGATCCGGTGAGTTGTTATATGTCGCCTACTGTCATCGACGGAGTCAGCCCGGATGACCCCGTCATGCAGGAGGAGATATTCGGGCCGGTACTGCCTGTTATCACCTATACTGATTTTGCCGAGGTCTATGCTGTAATCAACAGGAACCCGAAGTCACTGGCAGCCTATATTTTCACTGCCAGTAAGCAGCTTGCCCGGGAGTTCCTGTCAGTGACGCAGAGTGGCTCCGCGGCTGTGAACGATACGATTATGCAGGTTGCATCGCCAAACCTGCCCTTCGGAGGTGTTGGTCCAAGCGGGATGGGGAGGTATCACGGCAGGAAATCATTTGAGACATTCTCAAACATGAAATCGGTCATGGAAAAATCGAATCTGGTCGACATACCCGTGCGTTATCCGCCCTATACGGCATTCAAGGAGAAAATGCTCAGACTTTTATTGAGATGATTGACTTCCCGGTTAACAACTAATTTAATACCGGGACTTCTTTCTGGTCAGTCTCTTCAGGAATCCTCACTTTATAGCCTGTAAATCCGATTTCTGGATTTGCGGAAGGTCACAGGAAATTACCGCGTCAGTTTGCAGAATGACACTCAGTTCATGATTGCTTTGCTTTTGCTATCGCTCTCAATTTCAACTTTCCGGTCGAGCTTTTTGACATTCTTTCCCCTGTTGAACTTGTAGGAATACATGAACTGAATGTAAGTTGTTGCATCAAATCCTATAACATTCGTTGATGTATAACCTGTGGTTTCGGTTTCAGTCCTGTTTAGCTTTACCTCTGTCGAGAAAGGAAGCAGCCAGACAAATCCTATGTTGTGGTTTTTTATCTGCGCCTGCATGCCGGGACCATAAAAGGGTGTGTTATATGTCCTGGATTGTGCATTTACGTTAACTCCCTCATAGCTAAAGAAAGCAAATGCAGTTATTGTCTTTTTCTTGTCAAGATTGGCATATGCGTAGCTTGTAATGCTGTAGGAGAAATAATCGCTGGCCGGTATGTAGCTTGAAGTCCCCGTGTATTCGTTGAAATGACCCTTGTAAATCCGGGCGTTGATATTTACAAACCAGAGCATGGTATTGACCCCGCCTCCAAGTTCATTGCCATTAAGCAGGTTAAAGGGCTTGGTAAAGGTTGTCAGGAAATTGTTGTCAGGCGAACTGACGACCCGGTATTCATTTCCAACCTTATCGGAAAAGAATTCAGTATAAACATAGGGTGAAAAATAGTTGCTGCCAAAGTTCCAGGTGTAGGTAAGTTGCAGGCGGTCACGGTAATCAGGCTTCAGATCGGGATTCCCCTGGGTCACATTATAATTCTGGTCTACCTTGAAATAGGGACTCAGATCATAAATTCCAGGCCGGTTAATTCTCCTGTTATAGGTGAATTTCATGTTATGTGACGCCGAGAATTTATATTGAAAATTGGCCGACGGCAGGAAACAGGTATAATTCGGCTCAGAAACTGAATCAGCTTCAATCTGGCTGTTTTCTACCCGAAGCATTGCCTGAAGTCCTACTTTTTTCAGATTATATGTAATGCCTCCATAGACCGAATTTCGAAACTCGGCATATTCGAACAGGTTGTCTGAATCCTCATTGTTTATTATGAAATCATATCCCATTTTCTGGTAATAGAATTGATAACCTGCTTCAATTTTTGCAGACATACCCAGGGGCTGGACATAGTTTAACTTAACTGAATAGTAATCGCGTTTATTCAGTGTGTTTTCCGTTCTGGCAAAGGTGCTGATAACTGAATCTGAGTTATAAAGGTACCTTGTGTTTGTAAAGTCATTTGTTTCATCCGCCCCAAAGTTGTAATAACTGGCCTCACCGGTCAGTTCCTGAACCGGATTTGTAAATGTCTTTTTGTAAAAAAGGGATAATGAGGTCTCATCACTTTTATAATCATTGGTCATCGGCGCTGAAATAGTGTGTAAAGGAGTCTCCTCCTTTGACAGCAGAGTCTCACTCAGCAGATCGATATTCTGAAGCAGAGGTTTATAACTGACATTGAAGCTCAGGCTGTTTTTATCGTTAATGTAATAATCGAATCCGCTGTTTACAGTCGTCATTGACACCTTTATGCCACCGTTCCCTGACATGCTGATGGTGGAATCATTCTCCGTGAAACGACTTTCCTGGGTATTGGTGATGTCAAGACTCTGTGAAAAATTGACCGCTGTCAGATAAAATGTTATTTTACCGAATGCATAATCGAGGCTGCCTGACTCCGACCGTGTGATCTTATTGAACGGTTTGATGGTGAATCCGATATTTCCGTTCATTCCATACCTGGCTTCCTTTTTCAGGATGATGCTTATCACCCCGTCGATGTTGCCTTCGTATTTGCCGGACGGATTGCTGATAATTTCAATTGACTGGATATCCGTCGGAAGAAGCCTGGCGAGATATTCCTTGTCGCGTTGCCTCCCATCGACCTGGATTATGAAATTGCTGCTGCCATTGAGTGTCACGTTGTTCTGAAAATCGACATTGACCTGGGGTATCTTTTTCAGGAGATCGTAACCGTTGGTTGAAGATTTGGATACTACCTCAGGAATGGCGTATACAGTCCGGTCAACCATCTCCTTGCCCTTCAGCCGCTCAGCCACCACTGTGACTTCACCTATAGTGGCAGTGGTTTCATTTAAATAAATGGTGTCAACCGCAACTTCGGCATCACCTTCCCCGACCACGACACTTTTGCCAATGGTTTCATAACCCACAAAACTTACTCTTATGAAATAGCTCCCGGGTTTAACATTTTCGAGCATGTAGGCTCCGTCAGTCAATGTGATGACGCCTGTAAGCATTACTGAATCAGGTATTTGAACCAATCCGACCGTGGCAAACGATACAGGCGATTTATCTTCCTGAAGGCATACCGTGCCTTTTATATTCTGAGCCTGAGCTGTAATGGTTGCTGCAAGAAGTAATCCGAAAATAAATGTTCTCATTTTTGTCTGTGAATTAATTTTGTTACAGGGAAACCACTTTTGATTCCCCATTAATATCCATGGGCATCTGCATTGAAAAACCGGGAGCACTGATTCCGAGATTTCCGGTAATATGAGTCTTCCCGGTGGTTTCGACTATTAAACCGGTGAGGGTATCAACCACCATGTTTGACCTGGTCAGTCCCTGTATGTCGTCGTATGTCACTGTTGCGCCACCCGACTGGATGGGAACTGCATTTGCTGCAGTTTTAATTGAGGATTCGGCGGTTATTCTGGCATTGTTGCCATCTATTCCGGCCAGACGGTAAGTTGTGATTATATCGAGCATCAATCCGCCGGAACTTATCTGCTGGGTTATTTTCCAGTCATCACCCACTTTAACCTCTCTGCCGGGTAAATTCCATGTAAACAATTCGATCATCGTTTTAAGTTCGCTGACACTGACCGTATTTATCATCTGCTTTTTAACAGCATCGGCAGTGGGGCCGGTAAGCACAATGGAGCTGGTGTCTTTAAGGATTATGTCAGACAGCATCTTCTGATTTACGATCTCCAGCGGTTTGCCTGTAAAGTCCATTTTAACATAAATGGCATTTTTACTGAGCCGGTTCATAATGCATGATATCACATCAGCTGACTCTGTTGATTTGATATCGCCTTCATTGACAGAACTGTATTTGGCGATTTTTCCCATGGTATTGGTGTTGGTAACCAGGGTATCAAACCGTATTTCAGTGATCAGGAAATCGGCAGTTGCATCAATCATTTTGAGCGAAATTGTATAATTGACCTCTGATTCCGTGGTTTGCTGAACCCCGTTCATGGTTTGGGTAACCGACTGTTCCGAAACGGATTTTAACCTGTATACCTTATTCTTTTCAAGGTTCATTTTAAGGGTGGTGGTGTTTTGTGCAAAAATCGAAACGCAGAACATAACTGCGGTGCACGACAGGATAATTTTCTTCATCAGGCTGCTTTTTGAGGTTTGTTTATCATGCTCAAAAGTATGGCCGCGGTGAAGTTTCATGAATAATTTATCGGTGAATGGAGGAAATAACCATGTGAAGCACAAGTTTGCAGGGGAGATGAGGTACGATCCGGGGTAGTGTTATCGGTGAATAACCTTTATTCCGGCCGATACTTCGACAGAAAAGGTTGATAAAATGACAGAACAGGAACCAAATTTCAATGATGCAGCCATTTCTGTTCCGCCTGTCTCATACCGCTTCAGAGAGTATCTCGGATCAGAGAGAGCAGCCTCAGAACATTGTGACAGCGGTATCAGAATCAGTGGTAGAATATCTCCATGATTTCAAAAACAATATCCTCCCTGTCGCGCTTCAGGGTAATCTTCTCTCCGGTTTTTTTGTTTATCAGGGCTTTGGCAAGGGGAGACAGAAATGAGACCTTCCCCCGGGCAATGTCTGCCTCGTCAACACCCACTATCCGGAAAACCTGGTTTTTGCCTGAAACTGCTGCCTTAAGGGTAACTGTTGCGCCAAACATTACTTCACCCTGTGGCTGATCTTTCGGATCAACGACCCGGGCTTCGGCAATCCTGTTGTTAAGCAACTGCAGTTTTGCATTGATGAAGTTCAGGGCAATTCGTTTCTCATTTTCGCTGGTTATGCTGACGGACTCTCTTTCCTTCATCAGCGCTTCCCTCTCAGCCAGGAGAAGGTCCATCCCGGTCCGGGTAACAAAATTAGTCACTCCATCAGGCAGATGTGCCCTCTGCGGCACCATCGGCACCTCTTCCTGGTCGTCTTCCTTTACAAATCCTCTGCTCATTTCTTATGGGTACTGACCGCTAAATTACCGATAAAAAAATATTTTCCACTCCGGGTGGTTTTTAAGCCGGTATGGCAATGTCTATAATGTAAAAGAAAACTGCAATGAAATGCGAGATGCTGCCGGCGAGAACCATCAGGTGCCACACCAGGTGGGCGTACCTGAATCGCGCCACCCTGAAGAACCAGATGCCAGCCGAGTAAAACAGCCCGCCGATCAGTATCCACATCCAGCCCATCAGGGGCAATTTCCTGATGAGCGGCACCAATGCTATCAGTACAAGCCATCCCATTGAGGCATAAAGAATAATATTGAAGAGCCCGACCCCGGTGTTATATTTCACCGGTTTAATCAGCTTCAGTACTATCCCAATGACTGCCAGTCCCCACTCGATGCCGAAAATAACCCATCCGAATGGTCCGTGGAGGGAGATCAGCGCGAGCGGGGTATAGGTTCCGGCGATAAGCATGAAAATGGCTATCTGGTCCACGGTGAAGAAGAACTCTTTCGTGCGGCCTGCCGGAAGCCAGTGTGTGAACATGGATGAGAGGTAAAGTATGACTAGAGTTGCTCCGAAGATGGCAGTCGATACTATATGCCATGCTGTTCCGACCCTGGAGGAGTAGACTACCATCAACACGAGTGCGGCGACCCCGAGCAGTGCGCCAATAAGATGGGAAACAGCATTTGCAGTCTCCTCTCCCCGGGTAAATTTTTCCTTCTGGTCAGGAATACTTTCAGTTTCTTTAACCGTCATTTTTTTTAGGGATTTCTGCATGCCTCAGCAATAAAGACCTTGTTTCCGGTCAATCCGGTAAACGGGCAGCTTATGTAACTTTTGCATTTATATCAGTTATTCTGGTCTATTGGCATCAGACGGAGAATGTACCCGGGTGTCTCAATTGCAAAATAGATGAATCCGTCTGGGCTCATGACCACATTGCGCACACGGCCAATGCCCTTAAGCAGTTCCTCACGGTGAGTGACCCTGTCAGCTTCGAGGACGACCCTCTCCAGGTGTTTCAATGGCAGCGAGCCAAGCAGGATGTTGTTTTTCCAGTTCGGGTACCGGTCGCCCGTCACGAAAGTCATGCCACACGGACCGATTGACGGTGTCCAATAGAAGTTTGGCTGCTCCATCCCCTCCTTTTCTGTTATATGGGTGAGGATAGTCCCATCGTAATTGATGCCATAAGAGATAACCGGCCATCCGTAATTCAGCCCCGGTTTTATGAGATTCAATTCATCACCACCGCGCGGCCCGTGTTCAGAAACCCAAAGATCTCCTGTAGTAGGATCGAAGCAGGTCCCCTGCGGATTACGGTGGCCGTAGCTCCAGATGGAAGCCATGGAGCCGGAAGTGTTGACAAACGGATTGTCAGCAGGGATGGACCCGTCGTCATTCAGCCTGTGGATTTTGCCGTTATGGTTGTCAAGCTTTTGGGGGAAGTCGAAATGTTGTCCGCGGTCGCCTATTCCGAAAAATATATGTCCTCTGCCGTCAAATGCGATTTTGCATCCGAAGTGATAATTGCGGTCCGTGGCCGGCTGGCCCCTGAAGATGACCTGCTGGTCAACGAGCCTGTAGCCATCAAGCCTTGCCCGCATTATTGCAGTATTGCCGGTTGGGCGTGAGCCTCCGCTGTTCAGGGCAGAGTATGAAAAGTATATCCAGCCATTATTGGCATAATCGGGGTGAAGTGCAATGTCAAGCAATCCTCCCTGACCTATGGCCATGATATCCGGAAGGCCATCAACCGGTGCTGACAGTTTCCCTTCTGAAAAGACCAGAAGTGCCCCCGAGCGTTCCGAGATAAGCATATCCCCGTTGGGCAGAAAGGCCATACCCCACGGCACATTCAACCCGCTCACGACTGTATCAAGTGTGAATTTCTGAACCTCAGATTCTATAATTTTGTCAGGTGTGAGGGCAGGCAGCAGTGTGCTCCTGTCGGCCGGGATCCCCTTTTTAACGAAGACTGCAAGCTCTTGAGTCTCTCTGTCGGTGAAGGTTTTACGGAATGCCGGCATCCCGATGTTTTCTATCCCGAACTTGATGCTGTTAAATGCCGAGGAGGTACCTTCTTCCTCCATCCATGCCTTTGCAGCAAACTTCTCAAGATTGGCTCCATGGCATCCGGAGCAGAATTTCTG
Organism: uncultured Rikenellaceae bacterium; assembly: GCA_963802145.1. Lineage (GTDB taxonomy): Bacteria > Bacteroidota > Bacteroidia > Bacteroidales > VadinHA17 > SR-FBR-E99. The sequence continues at coordinate 1,268,329 of CAWDHN010000010.1, read as the reverse complement.
GTAGTTGACGGCTGCGGTCAGCTGTCTTCTTTCATTATCGCCAGGTTTGGCCAGCAGAAGTCTGTAAGCGGCGAAGAGTACAACTGCTGCCAGGAGAACAGCTGCAAGGATTTGTGATGGTTTCATTTTCTGCAATTTGACATCACAAAATACAAAAAATGAGGTTGCAAGTCAAGCATCGGAAGGAGATCGCCGGACAAAGTCACTTATGGCCCAGGAGTTGTTTCAGTACGGCGATGTTTTCCGGATTTATGATGTTTTTCCCTTCAGCGGTGTACAGGTATTCTATCTTATCCTTGTGTCGTTCAATAATCTTTGCCCTGACCATTTTCCCGAGGCTGTTCAGCTGTTTGTTATCCGCATTGAAAGGTTCGTTCAGCAGGGCTACGGCAGCAGGCAGCCACCTTGACGGGAAGAGGTCGTCATACTGGCCTCCGGTCCTGTACTGGCCTATCACTGCATCAATTTCCGCCAACGCAGCTTCAAGGCCTTTGGAACTGGCAAGGTCTGCATTGTTGTTTTTTGCCCACCTGGCAAGTGCTTCGCCGTTCGGCACCAGCAGGGCAGTGGTGTACTTGTTCTGATTGTTGTAAAGCATGAGCTGGTCAATGAAGGGAGACCTGTCGGTAATAGTCTCTTCGATCCCCTCGGGACTGTATTTCTCCCCGTCGTCAGATATGAGAAGACTCTTGAACCTTCCCAGAACATACAGGAATCCGTCACTGTCAACATATCCCATGTCTCCGGTGTAGAGCCATCCGTCACGGATTGTCTCCCGGGTTGCTCTTTCGTTTTTCCAGTACCCCTGCATCACATTCTCTCCGCGGATTACAATCTCTCCCTTCTTCCCGGCCTGCAAGGCATTTCCATCCTCATCGCAGATCTTAAGGTCCAGGTTTTTGACAATGACCCCTGATGATCCGAGTTTATATCTTTTCTCCACGTTACCCGAAATTACCGGCGCAGCCTCAGAGAGTCCGTAACCCTGGAGCATCGGTATCCCGATGGCGGAGAAGAATTTCTGAAGCTCCATATCGAGCAATGCTGCCCCCCCGAAAAAGAACTTCAGCCGGCCGCCAAAGCCTGCCCTGATTTTGCTGAAGAGGATTATGTCGTAAAGTTTGTACAGCGGTTTGAGGAGGAACCTGAATCCTTTCCCCTTATCCCATCCAATGCCGTTGTACTTATAGGCTACCTTTAGCGCATGCCTGAAAAGTTTTTCGATTACGGGGCCTTTGTCCCTGATGCCCTTTTCTATCCCCTTACGGAAGTTTTTGGCAAGAGCCGGTGCGCTCAGAAGAAAGACCGGCTTGATTTCCCTTATGTTTTGGGGGATGTTTTTGATGGAGTCAAGGTATGATTTGCCTGACTGAACAGCTGCCAGGCTGGAGCCTGTCGCCATCATTATATATATTCCCACCGTATGGGCGAATGAGTGGTCCCACGGCAGGATCAGCAGTGTGGTCCACCATTCGGGGACATCCATGAGTGTGAGTGTCTGCTCAATATTGGCCGTGTAGTTCCTGTGGGAAAGGATTATTGCCTTCGGGTCAGAGGTTGTTCCCGAGGTGTAGCTGATATTCGCGTAATCGTTCGGGCCGACCGATTTTACCCTTTCCATGAATTTTTCATGGTGGGTATTCAGGAAATCCTCACCCTTTTTCCTGATAGTTCCCATAAAGATCTCATCGTCAGCGTAGCTTTCCCTGTGATCAAGGAGAATAACCTTCTCGAGATTCGTAAGCTCCTTCCTGATTGCATTTATTTTATCATACTGAAGAGCTGAGACAATAACCCAGCGGGAACCGGAATGGTCAAGCCGGAATTTAAGGTCGGAACCTTCCTTGAGAAGAATGGAGAGCGGAACGCATATGGCGCCGGCATGCAGAATGCCAAGCTCGCTTATGACCCAGTCAGTGCGTGATTCCGACAGCAAGGCAATGCGGTCACCCTTTTCTATGCCCAGGGCCAGCAGTCCGGCTGCAGTTTTGTATGCCAGCTCTTTTGTCTCCCTGTAGGAGATTGACTCATAGCGGTCTGTTTTCTTCTCCAGCAGGTAAGGATTATTGGAATACTTGCCGGCGCTGTTTTCAAGTAGATCGATAATGGTTTTCATCTCGGCTGATTTTTAGTGAATTGACCACTGATATCAAAGGTAAGGGCTTGATTGAACAAAGTCAATTTTTTTTTCGGGGGTTTTACCCGTGTGATTTCCATGATCACAACCGGCTTGTCAGGTTTTTGCACGGCTGGTTTTATTGAGCACAACCGGCTTGTCATGGTTTTGCACGTACTATTTCCGTGATCACTACCGGTTTGTCAAGATATTGCCCCGGGGCATTTATTCCATGAATTCTTTTCACCACTTCCATCCCTTTGGTCACCTTACCGAATGCAGCGAAGCCCTGAAGATCCGGATTCCTCTTCCCTCCAAAGTCGAGGGCAGGCTGATCGCCTGCACAGATAAAGAACTCCGAAGTGGCGGTTCCGGGTGTCCAACGGGCCATGGAGATCACACCGTCACGATGCAGGATTCCGGTCTGTTCCGTTGTTTCATGGGCAATGGGAGCAAAGCCGCCCGTTTCTTCCTTTTCATAACGACCCCCCTGTATGACCGCTATGCGTACGGAATCATTCGGCTGATTATCAGGTCTGACAACCCTGTAAAAGCAGGCACTGTCAAATAGACCGGCATCAATATACCTGAGAAAATTGGCAGCCGTTACAGGAGCCCTTTTCAGGTCAAGGGTTGCATGTATTTCACCAAACTCCGTCCTGATTACTATTTTCTCCTTCTTTTTAACAGGCTGACCATGCATGCCGGAAACCAGCATCATGGCAAATACGGTCATGCAGATAATTGTTCTCATATATGCAAGATAGTTATTTTTCACTCACCCCTGCTAATGGCAAGCCTCCTTACAATGATGACCAAACCCCACTTGTTGCCTTATGTGGCAACCGCACTTTTTTGTGAGTATAAAATCGTATTTTACAGTAAGTAATTAAGTTGATCCGTTGAGGCGAATGTGTGGTTAGTGGCTTGATATATAGCAATTTACTTGCGAACCTTTCGGGTTTAAATGCCTTTTGCCTCAGCTCTCCTTCCCCGTTCAGTCATCTGAATAACCATTTCTTTCCTTAATTTCACGCGGCTTTTGAGCAGTGGTACTACTGGTCAATTGAGAAAGATAATTAGAACTTTAATCAGATCAGGAAGATGGTGAAAGGAATTATTTCAAGGTCGCCGGGACTCAAATTATTCGGCATAAGGACAGGTTTTGCATTTATGTTCGTTTCCGGATTGGCAGTATCAATGGCTTTGCAGGGGCAGGATCCGGTGGAGTTCAAACCCGGCGGCAAGGTTGAAGCGAGGATATTTACGGGTTTTATTACCACATTTACTGAGGGAGAGAGTCACAGCAAGTTTGATCTGGGCCGTGCTTACCTGGGATACAGCTACAACTTTACGAAGACACTTTCGGGGCGCATTGTATATGATGTGGCAGATCCGGCAGTGGGAAAGATGAAGTTTACCGGTCTGCTGAAATTTGGTTACCTGAGATACCAGACCGAAAAATGGACCATCACCGGAGGCATGATCCCGTTGCCCGAATATGATTATGTGGATAAGAAATGGGGTTACCGTTATGTAACGAAACCTTCACATGATGAATACGGTTTCGGAGTGTCTGCTGACCTGGGATTAAGTGTTTCTTACAAGATAGCCCCATGGCTTATAGCGGATGTGGCCTTTACCAACGGTGAGGGTTTCAAGCTGACAGAATCTGACTCAACCCTAAAGGCAGCTGTTGGCATAACCGTGATACCGGTAAGGAATGTGTCGCTGCACGGTTACTACGACAGGATGGGCAAGGAGGGCACCAGTCAGCAATCGGCTGACGTTATCGCAACCTATGAGAATAAGGGTTATGTCTTTTCAGCCGCATATCATTACCTGGCAAACAACGGGTTAGTAGTGGGGCGTGATCTCCGGGGCATCTCCTTTAACGGAACTGTACCGGTCAGTGGAAAAATTAAGATATTTGGCAGGTATGACTTTGTCTCTTCCGTAAGAGTCGGGAATGAAGATGAGGTGTGGAATCTCAACAGGGACGGTCAGCTTTTTGTGGCAGGAATAGAATTCGCCCTTGCTCCCGGCGTGAATCTTGCGCCCAACTACCAGGGATGGATTCCTGCCAGCGATGATATGCCGTTCATATCAAGGTTTTCAATCTCCCTCGACCTGAAGATCTGACCAGGATTTAAAGTTGGATAATCATGCCGGCATTTCCCTGCCTGGGAGATGCCGCGGCAATGCTTGCATCCCCGGACTTATGCCGGGTGCAGGTGAATTCCGGAGAACGGGCTTAGCCTCTATTTAGGGCCAATGAGCTGGAACAGGACCCAGGAGACACCCAATGTAAATATTATGTTGAATCCCTGAGCGATAAGAAAGCTGTAGAGCGGTTTCTTACTCTCCAGATGCCTGAAATCAGAGAAGCGTGTCTCAAGCCCGATACTGACGAATGCCAGGTTAAACCAGAAGGTGCTGAATGACTTTATCACCTTTCCTGAAGATTGTGCCGTTTCGGGGCTCAGAATGAAAGAAAAAACCAGCGAAGCCATAATGAAGCCAAGCACAAACTTCGGGAAGCGTTCCCAGATGATACTCGCGGGCACGTGCTTTCCCTTTTCGTTTTCACCTCTATTCCTGTATGCCCAGAAGATAGAGATGGCAAATGCGGCAACGCCCAGCAGTACGTTCTGTGAGAATTTGACGATGGTAGCGTATTTGAGGCCCTCCTCCCCGGCTATAGTGCCGGCGGCAACGACAGCGCCGGTAGTGTCAATGGTGCCTCCGAGCCATGCTCCGGTGACTATTTCAGATAGCCCCATCCATTTGGCAATGATTGGAAGGAAAATCATCATAGGGATGGCAACAATCAGCACAAGCGAGATAATGAATGAGAGTTTCTTCTTGTCCCCGTTAATGGCGCCGGCGGTTGCAATGGCGGCAGAGACACCGCATATTGAGACTGCGCTTGCCAGCATCGTGGAGAACTCATCATCCACCTTTAATTTGCGGGAGATCCAGAATGCAAAATACCAGACAACGGCAACAACGATCACTGACTGAATAAGTCCGAATGAACCTGCCTTCAAAATATCCTTAAAGAGAATTGTGGCACCCAGAAGCACAAGTCCGATCTTAACGTACAGTTCTGTAAGGACTCCCGGACGCAGCCATTCGGGGAGCTTGCCCAGGTTTCCGATCAGGAGGCCGAGGACCAGTGAAAACAGTACTGTCTCGAGCCCCAGGTTCTTAAAACCGGCGTATGATGAGATGAACTGAGCCAGAATGGCGAGAAGGAAAACGGTGAGAAAGCCTGTGATGAATTTCTTAAGGGAGTCGCCGCTCAGGATGACTCCGATCACCGATATTATTCCAAAGATCAGCAGTGTGTAAAGTGCAGATATCCAAAGCGAAGAGGCACTGAAGATTCCTGGTATATCCTGGTTGCTGCTCCATCCGGCCTTTCCGCCGAAAGAAGGAGTTCCAATACTGTATCCGGCAATTAATACAAACAGTATCAGGACAAAGCCCGTTACCACAGATGCCCAGTCCTGTCCGACAATGAATTTCCCCGCGCCGAAAGGCTTTTTATTTTCTGTCATGGTCAATTGGTTAGTTATCAGGTCAGTTGTTTAGTTCAGCATTCCATAAATGGTCGCTGCAAATATGATAACAATTCTGAACTGAAACCTAAGCATAAAATGGTATTCTTGACCCCGCAGGGTCAACTCAATGACTCAGATTTGGGAAGGGCTAAATCTCGCCGGGTCTTTTGAAATACTTCGACTCTGCCCTGGGAACGACCTCGCCGGTGAAACGTTTTACGTTTCCTTTGGTCGGTGTAATGATTACATCGGCATTGCTGCCTCCGGTTTTCTTTAGTGAGATCTCAATCTTGGCATTTATGAAAAAGCCTTTTGTCTGCATCGAGGTCTTTACATTTCCTTTTTTATCAGTGACCTGGTTGAAATCAGAGACCGTCAGCTTGTTGGTATTGTTGTTGCCTGTCAGTATCATACCCTGCAGGTAGGCGAATTCCTTCTCATAGGAGAAGAAGTTTGCAACATCGGTATTGGTTTCAAAGATGCCCTGACCGACCTCGTAGGAATCAACTATTATTACGAAGTCTTTTGTCTCAATTGTGGCCAGCGCCTTTTCGAACGCTGCTAGGGCTGCTGCCTCCCTTTCCGCTTTTTTGTCCTGTGAAAGTGCAGGCATCAGTGCTGCGGTGATAAAACAGATTGCAAGAATATACTTCTTCATAATGGATCAGGATTATTTGGTACTAATTCACAAAATTACATTTTCTCAGATACAATAAGCGTGCCCGGATATCATATACCCGAAATTTATTTCCCATGCTGTGAGTTACCGCCTTACGATGACAGGAATTATATAACCTGGCAAAAAGGATACCGAGGACACCTACGGTCCACCAATAACATCAAAATCTGAAATCAGGGCCCTGAAAGAGATTTAGTTCCTCACGCAGCGCACTGATATTGCCATATCTTTATCAAACTCGCTCATATGAAAGTCCGCGCCGTCATAATACATTCGTACGCCGAACGGTTCGTTTTGAGGGCCTGGCGTGGTTGTCCAGAAGTTATTGTTTTCGCCGAGATAGTGGAAGCTACCACTTCCATAACGTTCGCCCCCGGGCAATGCTGTAAATCCCACCTGATCGGTTGCACCGGTATTTGGAGAGTTCCAGTGGACGGTACCTGTCTCCTTAAGATTACCTCCGGCCAGGTCTTCTCCTCCTACATTATCACGCAATGTTTCCCATTCTGCCTTTGTAGGTACGTGCCAGCCTGTGGGGCATAGCTTACCTGAAGCGACTGCTATATAGTTGTATAAGGCTCCGTAGATATTGCCATTTGACTGATTGTTGTCATAATAGCAATAGCCGGGAACTGTCAACGCCTCCCAGGCGCTATTTCCAGGTTCCAGCTTAATGACGGTCCCATCATTAAGCTTCGTTGTCTTCAGATTCTCTTTCAACCATTCCTGGTTCCCGACAGAAATAATATGATACCCATTTCCGTCGATGTCTGTCACATCAAAGTCATTTTCCTTTTTGCAACCGTACGCAAGAATTAAGATCAATGCGACCGTGAGAGGAAAACAAAAGGAGAGGCTTGAATTTTTTTTCATGGGGGGGGAAGTTTAAGTATTTTGTTAAAAAACCGTATAGCCCATCAGGTCAGATTAATATGACGTGATCTAATTTAAATAAATATTGTTACATGGCGTTATCTTGTGGTTGTATTATCATGAAAATTCTTTTTTCGGCTATTTTTGAAGGAAATTTTTAAAATGAAGAAATATTTCATGATTCTCGGTTCCCTTCAGGCCTTTACGGCGATAGGAGCCATACCAGCCGGGATAGGCTACCTGCTCGACACCACGGGCCAGAGGATGGGTGTAACCACTGAAATGCTTGCAAATTCACCATTTGACTCTTTTCTGTTGCCCGGATTGTTCCTTCTCGTTGTTAATGGCCTGGCACATGTCGCAGGGGCCTGGCTCTCATTCTCCCGTAACAGGTTCGCGGGACATGCCGGGTTGACACTAGGAGTGGTGCTGACCATCTGGATAATAATCCAGGTAGCGTGGATCGGCCTCTCACACTTTCTGCAGCCCCTGTTCCTGGTAGTAGGGTTGATAAACATCTTCCTCAGCTGGAAGATCATAAAATCTGCAGTTGAATGAAGTTTAATGACAAAGTTGTTATTGTCACCGGTGCCGGCAGGGGTATAGGCCGAAGCATCGCAATAACCTATGCATCGGAAGGGGCAAGGGTGGTGATAGCTGAGAAGGAGCCGGTCACGGGGCGTGAAACTGAAAGGCTTATCACCTCAGCAGGAGGCACCGCCTGTTTCATTCAGACTGACATCAGCAATCCGGAAGATATCACTCTCATGATCAGGAAGTCGGCAGAGCTTTTCGGCACAATTGACATACTCGTGAACAATGCCGGCTTCGGCAGGTGGAAGTCGCCCTTTGACCTTACGAAAGAGGAGTGGGATGAGGTCATCAATACCAACCTTCGCGGAGCTTTCCTGTGTGCAAGGGAGGCGGCCAGGGTGATGAAAGAGCACGGGGGCGGTTCGATCATAAACATCGCTTCCACCAGGGCGCTTATGTCAGAGCCCGATTCAGAGGCCTATGCAGCATCAAAAGGAGGCTTAGTTGCCCTGACCCACGCTCTTGCGGCATCATTCAGCAAGGATCATATCAGGGTAAACTGCATCAGTCCGGGCTGGATCGAGACCGGCGACTACAGCAAACTCCGGGAGGAAGACCACAGTCAGCATTTCTCGGGCCGTGTCGGGAGGCCGGAGGACATTGCGGGAGCATGCCTCTTCCTGAGCAGCAGCGAGAACGATTTCATCAACGGAGAGAATATCATCATTGATGGCGGCATGACCCGCCGGATGATCTACGAGCCCTGACCGCAAAAACTGCCGGGCAAAATCTGATGGATTGACAATATGACCCTCAGGATGACCTGCGAGCCTTAACAGCAAAAACAGTTTGGCAAAACCTGCCGGGTTGACGATTCTTTTTATACTTTTGCAGCCCAAATACTTAAGAATACGGAAGAAATAAGAAATATTGCCGTGATAGCACACGTTGACCACGGCAAGACTACGCTTGTAGATCGCATACTGTACCAGGTTAAGCTGTTTCGTGACAACCAGGTCATGGGTGACCTGATACTTGACAGCAATGACCTGGAGAGGGAGAGGGGCATTACCATTCTATCAAAGAATGTCTCGGTACGTTATAAAAACATCAAGATAAATATCATTGACACCCCCGGCCACTCAGATTTCGGAGGAGAGGTGGAGCGTGTTCTTAATATGGCCGAAGGGGTGCTCCTGATCGTGGATGCCTTTGAAGGGCCGATGCCGCAGACACGGTTTGTACTGCAGAAGGCACTGGAGCTCGGGCTCAAACCTATCGTTGTGATAAACAAGGTTGACAAGCCCAACTGCAAGCCCGAGGAGACACAGGAGAGTGTCTTTGACCTTATGCACAGCCTGAAAGCGACTGAGGATCAGCTCGACTTTCCCACGGTGTACGGTTCCTCAAAACATGGATGGATGGGTCCTGACTGGGCGCACCCGACGACTGACGTCAGCTACCTGCTCGATACGATAATAAGCCATATTCCTCCTGCACCGATGATGGAAGGATCACTGCAGATGAGGATCTCCTCCCTTGATTATTCCTCATACATGGGGCGGATTGCTGTTGGGAAGATCAAAAGAGGAACCCTTGTGCCGGGAAGCCAGGTGTCGCTGATCAAGCGCAACGGCACCGTAACCAGGAACACCGTAAAGGAAGTTTATCTCTTTGAGGGACTCGGTAAGGAGAAGACAAAGAAACCGGTTCGTTCGGGAGAGATATGCGCGGTATTCGGCATGGATGATTTTGATATTGGCGACACCATAGCTGATGGTGATGAGCCTGAGGGCCTTCCCTACATGCAGGTGGATGAGCCGACAATGAGCATGCTCTTTACCTCCAACAACTCTCCGTTCTTCGGGAGGGAGGGAACACTGGTCACCTCGCGTCAGCTCAGGGACCGCCTCTTCAGGGAGACCGAGAAGAACCTCGCCATGAGGGTCGAGGAGACTGACTCGGCTGATACATTCATGGTATACGGCCGGGGGATACTCCACCTCTCAATTCTTATTGAGACGATGCGCCGCGAGGGCTTCGAGATGCAGGTGGGCCAGCCAAAGGCGCTGATAAAGGAGATAGACGGCGTGAAGCATGAACCTGTGGAGGCACTGACCGTTCAGGTGCCCGAAAATTTCGCGGGGAAGGTTATTGATCAGGTCACGCAGCGCAAGGGGGAGATAGCCAATATTGAGGTGAGGAATGAACGTGCCCATCTTAATTTCAGGATACCTGCCAGGGGTATTATCGGGCTGAGGAACCAGGTACTCACCGTCACCGAGGGTGAGGCAGTCATGGCACACCGCTTCGATGCATATGAACCGTGGAAGGGAGAGATGGCCGTCAGGCGCAATGGCTCACTGATAGCCATGGATACCGGAACAGCGGTGGCATACGCCATTGACAAGCTGCAGGACAGGGGCAGATTTTTCATATATCCCGGTGAGGAGGTCTATATGGGACAGGTCATCGGTGAAAACACGCGCATGGACGATATCGTGGTCAACGTGACCCGGACGAAGAAGCTGACCAACATGAGGGCGTCAGGATCTGACGACAAGGCGCTGCTTACGCCCCCTCTGCGCTTCTCGCTTGAGGAGGCAATGGAGTATATTGCTGCCGACGAGTATATCGAGATCACCCCAAAATCGATGCGCCTGCGGAAGATAAGGCTTGATGAGAACGACCGCAAGAGGTTGAAGCTGAAGAACGAATAAACCGGGAGCTGCCAGCCGGCGCAGAAGAGGCTTGGTGTACCGCCCGCCAGTGGTGCGCAAACCGGGGAAGACAGCGTGATTTTACCTATGCGTCACTGAAAAGCCCGCAACCGATCTTATTTGCTGTCCGTCAGAGGTTAAGCCCTCAGCGATTATGACATAGTCGCCGGGCTCGTCAGATGTGAAAAACTCCGCAACTGCTGTTCCATCGGGATTTGTTCCGAGATCAGGATTCCAATAGAGTGTATTGCGTAAGTCCGGGATACGACTTTGCTTCTGTATGTCTGTCAGGTACACAGGCGACCGGAATTCCGACCCTGAAAGAGGAGCTTCAAACTCCTGTCTCAGGGCAGGCAGATCAATTCCCTCTAATCTGAAATTTCCTTTAACGGTCCTGAGATCAATTATTCCCGTGAGACATATGTCAGAAACATAATATCTTGAATTGAGGATTTTTATCTTTTCAACCCCGGAAGGACTGATCTTAAGCAGGGCATCATGATCACTTACAGGTACACCGTCAACGAGCACGAACGGATCAGAAAGAAATTTTTCCTCCGGAGAGTTGTTGTCAAGCGCAAGACGGTTTCTTCCTTTTTTGACATCTGTAAAAACAACTGGAAGCAGTTCCTTGAAAACTTCACTGAGAGACGATAATTCAATGTAATCTGCCACACTTACCTCATAGCGAGAGTCTCCGTAGAAGTCACGTACGGATTCCTCTTTCCGGCTATTGGTCACTGTGTCAGCCAATGGTTTGTAAAGAGCCTGCACCTGCGTACCTACAACTGCTTTGTTTATTTCTTTCAGCATGGTCGTGTCAATGAAAAATTGTCCGGGGTCAGTTTTGCTGTACTCCTCCGGGAAAGGATCATTCAGTTCAACATACAGTTCTTTCAGTTCCGGGTTTAATGGCTGAATGACTATTTCCTGCTTTCCCGATTCGTTAACAATGAAGTAGAAGGCACCATTTTCATCAGTTTTGCAGAACCTGCAGAGGGCTGTTTTGCCCACAACGGAAAGAACCATTGTCTCGTTTGTCACAGGCTCACCGGTGACCGTATTGTAAACGGTGCCGGTCACCAGGTGTCCTTCAGGTTCAGGCAGGTAAATATTATTTCCAGTCAGCGTTTTGCCCGGATCATCATCTCCGGGACCGTGAGGACTAAATGAACCGGCCGTTATGTTGCGGTTCGTTTTGTCATATGCAAAAGATCTGGTGACTGATAGAACAAACTCACTCACTACAGGCTTTCCATCATTACTGGACGAGTTTACGGAGACCCTTACCTTTTCCCTGGGCTGATAGGTTGCCTTGTCAGTCTGTATTCTGCATACCGCCATTCCGGCAGCTGCTTCATAGTCTTCATGATGTACGCCGGGTTCAGTAACAGTATCCCGGGCATCAGCAGCAGGTATACTTTTCTGCGGGCCGATTTCGATATGATCAATTTTCAGGAAGGGGTTTATAACAGAGATCTTCCTGGCCGCGAAAAGGTCCGGAGAAAAGTTTTGCATCAGGTGAGTGCAGGCACTTATTATATAGTTGCCGGTCCTGAGAGTATCAGGGATGGTAAATTTCCCGGAACCTGACTGCCCGTTCAGCCAGATCTTAATCCTGACAACCGGGTTGGATGTTCTGTCGAGCAGCGAGACATACGCTACCCTGCTTAAACCAGATGGCTGGTGTGTCTGCCGGCTCAGGCAATAAGCCTTGAGGTATACATCTTCTCCCGAGATGTAAATGTCACGGTCAGTGACTATATAAAGTACTTCCTCCGGAATTTCTTTTTGTGAAATACCCGGTTGTCTGCCGGCGGCCTGTGAATAGGAGCTCAAAGGAGCCGCAGTGCAGAGTAATGAGCAGACCATTGCCAAAACAGCATGCAAATGTCTTCTGATATCCCGCCGGGTTAGTTCCATATACGCCTCAGCTTATTTTGTGTCATCCCAGAAATCGGGTTTGTCGGGGTTACCGGTAACCGTGCAGTCGGAACAAAAGTCCGGCACGAATATCAGGTATCCCAGATTTCCATCTGCATCAAGCGAATAATCAAAGAAGACATAACCCTCCTTGATGATAATGTTATGCATCGTGGTAAAGGAGACCGGGTTAAGCGGTTTCCCGGGGAAATCCATGTTAGGCCTTGCCCACAGCATTTCGCAGGCGTAATCAAATTGCCTGAGGTTGAGAGAGTCAACCTGCTGGCGCGTGACATACATTGAAGCTTCACTGACAGCCGACACCTGAAAGTATCCGAGCACCTGTTCGTGGGGATTGCCACGGTTATGGATGTTACTTACAATCTGAAAGGGCTGCCTGTCAAAGATGTCGCCCCCGGCTGTATTTATCTGCTTCATCTGTTCCCGGAATTCGAATTCACCACTTGTGATTGAGTATTGCCTGACCTTGATGTAATACTTGATCATCAACCTGTCAGCCTTGTCAGATGCGATGAACAGCAATGGTTTCTTCTCATAGCTGGTGCTAAGGTCTGCATCCGATGAGGCCGTAATTATTTCATCTGACCTGTTGTTTCTCCAGCATATGACGTTACCCGGCTCCAATACCCGGATAATGTTATACTCATCGATGAATGTCCATAGCGGAGGGAAGGGGACATGTGTTTTCCACCACTCTTCATATGTCCAGCGAAGATACTTGCCATCAACAGGTTTCTCAGAATCGAAGTAGATTCTGATTCCTTCATGAAACTGGCCGTCGTCGTTGTCTAACTGCCTGTCCTTTCCAAAGTACAGGGAGTCAATGTCAGGAACCTGGAGCATTACGGCCGGGTCAGATTCATATTCCTTGCCATCCGTGGTAATGATGTGCAAAGTATATGATCTTCCTGGCTCACCCCTGAATGAAAGGCTGTCGGATTTATATACTCCTGAGCTTATTTCATTGAATGCATGCATGTTGCCAAGATCGTCCTCGATTAATACAATTGCACCTGTGACTCTTTCGGGTGTATCACGGTCCTTCTCGATGGTCCTTGATAACCTGCAGTAATAAGATTCATTGGCATCTGTCACAAGAGCATCAACAACCAGCAGGGACTGAAATCCCTGGACCTGCGGATTGAAGGGATCAATGCATGAAGAGGTTACTGTCAGGATTAAAAAAACAACAATCAGCCTCAGCCACTTCGCATTCTGATTATTCATTAATAACTTTGTTAAGCAAAACTACAGAAATTCAATAACCCGGTCAAGAGTAAATATTTCCCATAGGTTCAAAATCAACGCATGGCAGGTAAAAGAGTTTATATTGTTTTAGTATTTCTTTTTATGGCTATGTCCAGGATGAGCAGCCAGGAGGTAATTCCTGCGCAGAAAACCGGAGGGGAGGGCATGATCCACGTTTACCTGGAAAAAACCGGTCCGGCAAGGGCTTTCATAGATGGGAAAAACTATTATCCCTATTACCTGAATGCGAAGAATATCCCACTGCTCAGGGATGAGGAGCGGAGGTCTGCCCGGCTAACCATTAACGGCAGGAGCTATGAAAACCTTGTCCTGAAGTACGACACCTACACTGATGACATTATATATACTGACGATTCTTTGATATATGACAACAGGGTCCGCCAGGTTGCACTGAATAAATACAAGGTAAGCAGCTTTGATCTCATCTTCAGTTATGACACATTGTTTTTCAGGTATTTCAGCAAAGAGAGCGATTCCACTTTCAATCTTCCCGAGGGATTCTATGAAGTGGCACGCTCCGGAGAGGTGACATACCTGATCAGGCACCGGTCATATGCCACTAAAGCTGCACCGGGATATAATGCTCCAAGTTTAAGGGATTACGTTTATAAGCCCGAAAACTACATAAGGATAGATAATGATTTTGTAAGGATAACTTCACGCAGGCAGTTCACACAGCTCTTCGGTGAACATTCTCATGAGATAAACCGTTACTTGCAGAGCAGGAGAATTAATATCTCAAAGGCTGATAAGAGACAGATAATTGAGGTATTGCGATACTATGAGGTGATAAATTAAACAGAACCTGCCGGGATGAAAAAGCTGTTTCTGTGGATATTGCTCTGGTTAACAGTTAGTTACTGCTTCCGGACAGGTAAAAAACCTCTCCCTCCAGCTTGAAAACATTCTTTTTACCGACCTGATCGACACCCTTGAGAGGGTTGTACCGGCCAGATTCTACTATTCCGGCAAATGGGTTGACAGTCTGAAACTTTCCTTGAATGCCAGCGACATTCCGTTCAATAAAATAGTTGAAAGAAGTTTATCGGGCAGCGGACTCTCCTTTTTTATCACTGAAGACGACAGGGTCATATTGTCAAAGGGGTATTCGGTAAAGACAGGGTTCGGTGATGAGTATCTTGATTATCTCAGGAGGAACATTCGCAGTCAGGATACATTGCTCCGGCAGGTACTCCCTTCAGAAAAGCCTGACAGTGAAATAAGTGATGAATCGAGGATCTTCATAATAGGACGCCAGTCTGAGTCGGGGAGGGGAACGACAGCCTCTCTCTCGGGTACAATAATCAGTAAATATGACGGGGAACCTGTCCCCGGGGCAATCATATATATAGGCAAGTTAAGGGCGGGAGCAATGACCAATGAGGCCGGGTATTATTCCATTACCATGCCCAGGGGTCAGTATCAGGTCGAATACAGGATGATGGGAATGAAAACCACCAGGCGGAATGTGATTGTTTATTCCGATGGCATACTCGACGTGGCAATGGATGAAGATTTGGATCTGATGGAAGCGGTGATAGTAACAGCCACCCGCGATAATATCAAGGATGTAAGAACCGGCACGGAGCTGATAAATGTAAAGATGCTCAGGCAGATTCCGATGGGGCTCGGAGAAGCTGATATCATAAAAAGCTCGCTTCTGCTGCCCGGGGTCCAGACCGTGGGTGAAGCATCGGCAGGTTTCAATGTGCGGGGAGGGAGTACAGACCAGAACCTGGTACTTCTCGATTATGCACCTGTAATAAATACCTCCCATATGTTCGGCTTCTTCTCAGCATTTAATCCGGACCTGGTGACTGATGTCACCCTTTACAAGAGCGGCATGCCTTCAAGATACGGAGGAAGGTTGTCATCTGTCATGGTCATCAACCCCTCCGTGGGCAACAGGCAGAAGGTCAATGTTAGCGGAGGAATAAGTCCTGTAACCGGAAGGATCCTCGTCGAAGGCCCAATCTCAGATGAAAAGACAAGCTTCATCATTGGTGCGCGCAGCACCTATTCCGACTGGCTGCTGGGATTCGTTGATGATTACCGGATAAGGAACAGCAATGCGGGTTTTTACGACCTGCAGGGGTCAGTCAGCCATGATTTCGACGAAAAAAATTCCCTATCGCTTTCCGCGTACTATAGCCAGGACAGGTTTAATTATTACCTCGAAAGCTCATTCAGGTACGGGAATCTCGCCACAACACTGAAGTGGGATCATATTTTCGGCCCGGATCTTTCTGCCAGGTTCTGCGCAATACTGAGTGATTACAAGTATCAGGTAGATACATATAATGACTCAACCACTTATAGTTCACTTAATTATAAGCTTGGACAGAAGATCGTAAGGGGTGATTTCAATTATTCGGCGTTTGAAAAGCACAAAATGGAGTTCGGCATTGATGCAACATTCTTTTCGCTCTATCCGGGGACGAGGGAGCCCTTCGGAGATTATTCCACAGTTCCTCCGAAAGAGCTTGAGAAGGAGCAGGCCGTTGAACCTTCTCTCTATTTTGGGGATGAGATTGAGATAACACCGCTTCTTTCATTGTATGCAGGCCTGAGAGGAACCCTTTTCACCTCCTTCGGGCCCGGTACGGAGTTCCGGTACAGCGATGAAAACCGGCGAACCGCAGACAACATAACCGATACTGTCAATTATGGGAGTGGTGAGGTGATGAGCTTTTATCCTGGCCTTGACTTCAGGTTTTCTGCCAGATATATCCTTACAACGCAATCATCAATTAAGCTCAGCGCTCAGAGGGTATATCAGTACATTCATATGATATCGAATACAACATCCATATCTCCCACTGATATCTGGAAAATAAGCAACAGGTACCTGGAACCGGAGAGAAGTGACCAGGTGTCGGCGGGAATTTATTACAACTTTAAAAAGAGTGGCATCGGTCTTTCTGCTGAAGGATATTATAAGATACTTGATAACATGCTCGATTACAGGGGTGGAGCGATTCTGATAATGAATGAACACCTTGAGACCGATATCCTGAACAGTTACGGGAAGGCATATGGCGTTGAGCTTATGATCAGGAAGCAGTCCGGATCCCTGACGGGCTGGATAGGTTATACCTGGTCGAGAACGTTATTGAGTGCATCCGGCGGACAGGCAGAAGAAGGAATGACCACGGAAGAATTCTTTCCTGCGGATTTTGACAAGCCGCATGATCTGAAGGTTGTTACCAATTTAAAAATCACCAGGAGGTTTAATTTTACATCTAATTTCAATTACAGCACAGGCAGGCCCATTACCTTCCCGGTGGCGTTCTTCAATTTCGACAACGCGAATCAGATCTATTACTCATCGAGAAACAGTTACAGAATGCCTGATTACATAAGGCTTGACCTTGCGGTTACAATTAACGGTACGCTCAAGGCCAGGAAGCTTAATCACTCGTCACTTACATTGTCAGCTTACAATGTTTTCGGCAGGAAAAATCCCTATTCGGTCTATTTCAGGTACGAGGACGGCAGGATAAGGGGATACCAGCTCACGATTTTCGGTCAGCCGGTCATCATGCTTTCATATAATTTCAGGATTTTCGGGAATGCCTCGGGAGATTTCTGATGCAGGGTCAATAAATTAAAAAACCGGCAGATTGCTCCGCCGGTTTTTTCTCAGCCTTATTTGTACTGATTACTTGCGACCTGCTCCGTTACCCTTGACAGTAGGTGGTTGGTTTGTCCTGACGCTTTTGGCAGCGCCATTGTTTTTGGTTGCTGTCTTGGCCTGCTTCATTGATTTCTGAGCTTCACCCTGCATTTTAGCCTGCTCACTGACCATCTTGCCTTTGTCTGCACCGGTCTGTGTCTTAGCCTGTTTGGCTGTCCCGCTTACAGCATCACCGTGATTCTGCGTCCTGGTCTGTTCCTGTGTCATGACCATGTCACCGCTCGGATCCTGTACCTGAACACGCTCCTGGGTCCTGGTCTGATTCTGCGTCATGATCGGGTCTCCGCTCTGATCCTTAACCTGAGCTTTTTCCTGTGTCCTGGTCTGATTCTGAGTCTGTGTCATGATCGGGTCGCCGCTCTGATCCTGCTTCTGCAGTTTGGCCTGCTGTTTTGACTCGATCCTGAGCTGCTTTTTGGTCTTGGTCTGGACTGGTTCAGTGGTCTGTGCCGCAACGCCAACACTTATCAGAAGTGCTATAGCGCCCATAAGAATTTCCTTTTTCATTTTGTTTCTGTTTTTGTTTATTATCAAATAACAGATCAAAAATAACCCCGTGAAAATGAAGCTATAATGAATTTACGGGGAAAAAGAAAAAAAATTGCGTGCCTTTGTCAGGTTCTGATATTACTCTGACTGCAATATCATGAAAATCGGCAATTGATTTTGTGATTGCAAGCCCTATTCCGGTACTGTCTCCTCCCGGGTCAAGCCTGGTGTTAAAGCGTGAGAAGAGCTTATCAAGCTGTTCCGGTGTCATGCCCCTTCCGGTGTCACTTACAGAGATTTCGAACCTGCCTGCGTTTTCATTCCCGCTTATTTCTATTCTGCCACCTTCCGGAGTATGCTTTACCGCATTGTTGACGACGTTGTAAAACATCGAGAAGAGGAGAGGCCTGTTGGCGTTGGGAAATGAGAAGTCACGGTCACAATTAAGGGTTATTGTCACACCGCCGTCCTCCGCAATTGGCGCCAGTTCGTCAGTTACTTCGCTTATCAGCGCCCTGAGTTCCACGGTCTCCTCTTTGAGATACTGCCTGCTCTCAATTCGGGCTATCATCAGGAGCGAGTTCACGAGTGTCTTCAGGCGGTGCAGCGTCCTGAGCGACTCCTCTATTCCTGATTCAATGGCAGGGTCAAGGTTTTCAAGAAGCAGCATGTTCTCAAGCTTGCTTCTGAGCACGGAGACGGGTGTCATCAGTTCGTGGGAGATATTCACCGTTATCTCTTTCTCTTTGAGGAACAGGTCCTCGATCTTTCTCATCATCTCCCTCAGCGTACGGTCAAGCTGAATGAAGTCCTCCGTTGATGTTACAACAGGTTCTGTGGTGATCAGGGAGGGTGATGAGGTCTCCCTGAGCCTGCCGGTGATAATCCTGAGCGGACGAAGTATGCGGGCTGTATAGAAGAGGTCGGAGAAGAGGGTGGTGGCTATGAAGATCACGAGAATTACGAGGATTACCCTGCGGATGTTTCTGGCCGCATAAGTAATGCTCGAAAGGCTCTTCCCAATCTCAAGAAGGTAGGTCTGTCCGTCAATCTTAAGTGAGTAGTGGAGAACACGGTATACAATGGCTTCATCATCAATGAGCCTCTGTGTGACCTCAATGAAGTTCCAGTCCTCTGTCAGGTCAACCCTCTCAAGGCTGATAAACTCCTCCTTTAATATATTGTAACTGCCGAAGCCCTCATCTGTCCCGGAGGTGATGAACGGTTCTATGCCCACTTCGGTGATCAGGGCAATGACTTCTTCCCTCTTGTCTATCAGCTCATTGTCTGTCTGACGGGTATTAATACGTTCAATGATAAGTGGAAGGAAGCCGATGAAAAGTGCAGAGAAGACCAGTTTCGAGAGCAGGTTGAAGAGGGCAAGTTTTGTCTGTAATTTCATCATGCTCCTTTGAATCTGTTACCGGTCAGTAGTGATCCTGTACCCGACGCCCCTCACTGTCTCGAGCCACGGTGTGGGTGCATGTGCGCTCAGTTTCTTGCGGATATTCTTTATATGAACGTCAATGAAATTACTGTCATACTGGTCGTCGAGGGTGTTTCCCCATATATGCTCGTAGAGCTGATGGCGTGCAAGTACCTTGTCATGGTTGATCACCAGGTAGTGCAGCAGGTCGAATTCCTTCCTGGTGATCTCCACCTCGGTGTCGTTGTGTTTCAGTTTCCTGGCCTGTGTCTCCATTAAAAATTCGCCGAGTGAGATATCGGGCGATGTGATCTGGAATTTTCTTCTGGCTACCGCCATTATGCGGGAATGAAGCTCCACCAGTGCGAAAGGTTTCGGCAGGTAGTCATCGGCCCCGAGGTCGAGACCCCTTACCCTGTCTTCAACGGCACCCCGTGCAGTAATGATGATAAAAGAGACGTCGATGCTGTTCTTTCTGGCCTCCCTGATCAGGTCCAGCCCGTTGTAATCAGGCAGCCCCAGGTCAAGCAGAACGAAATCATACAGGTTGACCGCGATCTTTTCTGAGGCATCTGTCCCGGTATATGCAACGTCACAGATAAAATTTTCCTTCCTCAGATAGGAAGCGATCTCGTTTGCGAGGCTCTTCTCGTCTTCAACTATCAGAACGTTCATAGTCCAAAGTTAAAAAATCCTGAAGAAGAGGCTTGCCATAAAGAGAAAACCATTCATTCCTGTTGATTCGGCATCAGAATAGAGGGGAAGGACATACCCGGGTTCTATCTCGATGGTGAAAAAATCATAGCTGAAAGCTATCGGCAGGCCGAAGTCAATCTCCATTAGCCCGAATGATTCCGAATATGTGGTGGATGATCCCTGGCCGCCATTCCTCCACGGCCTGTAGCCGGGCGAGAGTGTAGTGGAGGTGCCTTCGCCTGTCTCATAAGTGACTAATGTGCCGAAGAGCATGTTTACGTAAGGATCAAAGGAGAAAAATGCCTTTTCCCTGGCAAAGGAGGGTGTCTCAAAATATCTCGAGTTCCTGGCCTGAAGGTAAAGCTGACTGCCGTTGGCAAAGAGTCCGCCTGCGGAGATCTTTGTGTACAGTATCCTCCAGTCGAAGCCCAGGGTGGCATCAGCGTAGGTGAAGTTGCTGAAGAGGGTATCCCTCAGTGACTCGGCCACATTATAGTGCAAAAGGCTGGTACTGATGTCAAACCATGAGTTGAAGGTATGGTTGAAGCTCACACTGAGGTTGTAATAGGCCAGGAATGGTGAGAAACCACTGATGGTATAACCGGTGGCGGTGAAGTAAAGCTTATCCATCAGTCCGTATGAAACCGATGAATACCCGAAGCCGTGATCCTGTGACAGGGTGGTGCCGAGATAGATCATGTTGCTGCCGTACCCTGCCCCGGCGTAGAGCGAATGGACTGAGCTCTTCTCCTCAGCTGCCGTGCTATCAGGGGAAGAGAGGGTATCATCAGCCGACTGGGCCGCGGCACCAATGGCGAAAGCCTGCAGCATAATACCGCAGGCGATTGTTGCCGCAAATGATGATCTTTCCCTCACAGTGTCCGTTGTTATTGTCGTTATCTTTTCCCGGGACCCTTTGCACCGCCGGGTTTGCCGGCACCCTTGGGGATCCTGGACCCCGATGGCCGCTCAACCGAGGAGGGGCGGGCACCCCGCGCCTTGCTCCAGTCGGGCCGGGCGCTCTGCACCTTCTTTACACCGGATGCACTGCTGCCCTGGGTCTGAGTTTTAGCCTGGGCATTTGTTCCGGACTGAGCCTGGCTCTGATTCCCGGTCTGTGCCTGATTCTGGACGCCTGCCTGATTCTGGCGCGCCTGCCTGGTTCTGATTTTGCGATTGATTACCGGCTTGTGCCTGGTTCTGGCTCTGCGTCTGTTCCTGCTTCTGTGACTGTGTCTGTTCCTGAACCTGCTGCTTCTGCTGCAGCGTGGTTGCGGCTGCCGTGTCAGCCTTTACCTTGACTTCCTGCGCATTGATGATTCCCGTGGTGACGATCATCACGGTTATCATCAGCAGGAGATATTTATTCTTTTTCATAACTCATCCGTTTTTATCTGCCCTCCAACTCCTCAGTTGTTTTTTCAATTGATGTGATTGTCATATTATTGAACTGATTCACAGCAAAATTATTCAATTGAAGATGAAGAATCGATGAAAGAATGATTTTTTGTTCAAATATTTTACAAAAAGTGTACTTCGTACATTTAAAAAATATTTAACTTGCGTTCTCTTGAATGAGGGAATAGGCAAAAGAGGACCGAGCGTTAAAAAATGACCCGGTGGGTAATTTTAGCGAAGAGCTTGTCCCGCTGTAGCGGGAAGCCAGATTGGAGGGAAGGCAAATGGGTAGAGTGAGGGATTGCTCGTAGAGCATCAGGTATTGTAGAAGGCTACAGGCAGTATTGAGGGTTGCCCGTAGAGCTTGCCCCGATTTATCGGGGGCATAAAGTATTGTAGCAGGTAATTGATATTCAATATTTAACCTAACAACGAAAGAATCATGTTAACACTTGACTGGATCGTACTGGGGGCATTTGTCCTGGCACTGGTAGCATTTATTGTTCTTTCAATCCGTTCAAAGAGCAAGACATCAACCGACTACTTTCTTGCCGGACGAGACGCCACGTGGATTGCCATCGGAGCCTCCATCTTTGCATCTAACATCGGATCAGAGCACCTCGTAGGCCTGGCCGGTGCGGGCGCCTCATCAGGGATGGCAATGGCACACTGGGAGATGCACGGATGGCTAATCCTCTTGCTGGGCTGGCTGTTTGTACCGTTCTATGCACGAAGCGGGGTATTCACCATGCCCGAGTTCCTTGAAAGGAGATATAACAAGGCATCAAGGTCAGTTCTTTCCATTATTTCACTCGTCAGTTATGTGCTGACCAAGGTTGCCGTCACGGTCTATGCCGGCGGGGTGGTCTTCAAGGATGTCTTCGGGATCGAATCCGTCTGGGGCATTGATTTCTTCTGGATCAGCGCTATCGGACTGGTGGTTATAACAGGTATTTACACTGCCCTTGGAGGCATGAAGGCTGTACTCTGGACCTCCGTGCTTCAGACACCAATTCTGCTTTTTGGCTCCATTGCCGTGCTGGTGGCGGGGCTGATAAAAGTGGGCGGATGGGATGAGCTGATGCATATATGCCGCGCTGTTCCCGTCAATGAATTCGGTGATACAATGACCCAGCTCATAAGGTCTCCGAAGGATTCAACCTATCCCTGGACAGGGGTGCTGCTCGGATCAGCGATCATAGGGTTCTGGTACTGGTGCACCGACCAGTATATTGTACAGCGTGTGCTGTCGGGTCGCGACCAGACACAGGCCCGCCGCGGAGCCATCTTCGGGGGCTTCCTGAAACTGTCACCCGTATTTATCTTCCTGATCCCCGGCATGATTGCCTATGCTCTCAATCAGCAGGGCGTCATTCATCTTACAAGTTCAGATTCGGCATTTTCGACCCTTGTCAAGGAACTTTTACCGATGGGATTCAAGGGGCTGGTTGTAGGAGGAATACTTGCAGCGCTGATGAGCTCGCTGGCATCACTGTTCAACTCGTCAGCCACCCTCTTTACCATTGACTTCTACCAGAAGTACAAGCCAAAAGCCCCGGAGGCAGAGCTTGTCAGGGTGGGCCGGATCGCAACCGTTGTTGTTGTTATCCTTGGAATCCTCTGGATACCTGTGATGAAAGGCATAGGGAAAGTGCTTTATGCCTACCTGCAGGATGTCCAGTCATTGCTTGCTCCCGGAATCGCAGGAGCATTCCTTCTTGGAATCCTTTCAAAGAAAGTAACCCCTGCCGCCGGACTTGCAGGCCTTCTTACAGGTTTCACCATTGGCATGGCCCGCCTGATCTTTACCATCTTCAAAGGCTTCCTTGACACTGACGGTTCAATATACCAGGTATTTGTGGGAACAAACTGGCTCCATTATGAGATCATAAACTTCGCGATAGTTATTGTCACAATGATAGTAGTTAGCTACTTTACCCCGAGGATTGATGAGAGGAAGATCGTCGGTCTGTATCTCGGGTCTGCCACAGCTGAGCAGAAGGCTATCACGCGGGCCAGCTGGAATAAGTGGGATGTGATAACATCAGGTTTTATTATTGCTGTTATTCTGGTATTTTATGCCTATTTCTGGAATTAGGAAACCATATTATTCATCGTTAATTTTAAATCCTGAAAATGAAAAAAGTTGAACTCTGGTTCATCACAGGCAGTCAGCATCTTTACGGAGAGGATACGCTCAGGAAGGTAAATGCTGATTCGAAGGCTATCGCCGAAGCCCTCGACATGTCTGATTTTATCCCGGTGAAGGTGGTTTTCAAACCGGTACTGACTAATGCTGATGCCATTACAGCTATATGTCTTGAGGCAAACAATTCACCGGCATGTGCCGGGCTTATTGCATGGATGCATACATTCTCCCCCGCAAAGATGTGGATATCAGGGCTTAAGAGGCTGAGCAAGCCGATGCTGCACTTCCATACCCAGTTTAACCGTGACATACCATGGTCCGAAATTGATATGGACTTCATGAATCTGAACCAGTCGGCGCACGGAGACCGTGAGTTCGGGTTTATATGTTCGCGGCTCAGGATTGAACGCAAGGTTATTGTTGGCCACTGGCAGGACAAGGAGGTTCTGGGTTCGATAGGCGCATGGTCGCGTGCTGCCATGGCGGCACTCGATGCCCGCTCGCTTAAGGTTGCCCGTTTCGGTGACAACATGAGAGATGTTGCAGTCACAGAGGGGAATAAAGTATCCGCCCAGCTCAATCTTGAATACCAGGTTCACGGATTTGGTGTCGGCGATCTTGCCGACGCTGTCAGCAGGGTTTCGGATAAGCAGATCAGTGAGCTGCTCAAACAGTACGGAGATGAGTACAAAGCCCCTGTAAAGGTACTCTGGGCCCCGGAAGTAAAGGAGGCTGCACGCATCGAGGCCGGCATGCGAACCTTCCTCGAAAGGGGAGGGTTCAAGGCATTTACCACCAACTTTGAGGATCTTCACGGACTGGTTCAGCTGCCGGGACTGGCTGTGCAGAGGCTGATGGCCGACGGCTTCGGGTTTGGTGCCGAGGGCGACTGGAAAACTGCGGCACTGGTGCGCTCAATGAAGGTGATGGCACAGGGTCTCAGGGGAGGAACATCTTTCATGGAGGATTATACCTACCATCTTGAACCCAAGAACATGGCCATCCTCGGCGCTCATATGCTGGAGGTCTGCCCGTCAATTGCCGCCGGCAAGCCGGCACTGGAGGTACACCCCCTCGGAATAGGGGGCAAGGCAGACCCTGCCAGGCTGGTCTTCAGGGCCAGTACAGGGAAGGCCATCGCAGCCTCGATGGTTGAGATGGGAGACCGCTTCAGGCTCATCGTAAACACAATGAAGATTGTTGAGTGTCCGCCAATGCCCAGGCTCCCTGTTGCAAGCGTACTATGGAAGCCCGATCCTGACCTTAAGACTGCAGCAACCGCATGGATTTATGCAGGAGGCGCGCATCACACCTCATTCAGCCAGGCTCTTACCGCAGGGCACCTGGCCGATTTCGCCGAAATGACCGGGACGGAGTTCGTCCTTATTGACGGTAAGTGTGATATAGAGCAGTTTAAGAAGGAGCTGAGGTGGAATGACCTCTTCTACCATCTGAATAAGGGTCTGGCATAACCAAATGACGGGATATGGTTAGTATCTACGCAAAGCATCCAAGGTACTTTAACGCAGTTGACTGCATAATTTTCGGGTATGATATAACCGCAAAAGAACTCAAACTCCTCCTGATAAAGAGGAGCTTTGAACCTGCCCTGGGGCAGTGGTCGCTCGCAGGGGGATTTGTTCAGGAGGGTGAGAGCCTTGATGACGCTGCCTGCAGGGTTCTGTGCACCCTGACAGGACTCTCGGAGGTCTACATGGAGCAGCTCTATACCTATGGCGAGACTGACCGTGACCCGGGTGCCAGGGTGATATCCACTGCTTATTTCGCCCTGATAGGGATTCATGACCTGGATCCTGAGATACAGAAGAACAACGAAGCACAGTGGCGGTCATTGTCGAACCTTCCGGAGCTGATATTCGACCACCGGAAAATGGTTGACAGGGCCCTCTGCGACCTGGTGAAGACAGTAGGCGTACGGCCCGTGGGCTTTGAGCTTCTCCCCGGGAAGTTCACACTTGTGCAGCTTCAGAATCTCTACGAGGCTATCTATCAGAAACCGATAGACAAACGCAACTTCAGGAAAAAGATCCTCTCGATGAACCTTATTGAAAAGCAGGAGGACAAAGAGAGGGAGACATCAAAGAAAGGAGCCTGGTATTACAGGTTCAATGCGGAGAAGTACACGGAGCTGACCAGAAACGGCTTCTTTTTCAACCTCGCCGTTAGCTGACACAGTGTCCTCTGCGGCGGGCATAACTTTAAACAACATTATTATGCTCGAAAAGCTTAAGGAAGATGTCTTCAAGGCTAACCTTGACATCGTCAGGCACGGCCTGGTCATCATGACTTTCGGCAATGTCAGCGGCTTTGACAGGGCTTCAGGACTGATGGTCATCAAGCCGTCAGGGGTATCGTACAGCGAGATGACTGCCGGTGATATGGTGGTTACTGACCTTAACGGAAGTGTCATTGAAGGAAGTTTAATTCCTTCTACCGATACTCCCACTCACCTGGCTCTTTACAAAGCCTTTCCCGGCATAGGCGGCATAGTGCACACGCATTCAACCCATGCCACCGCATGGGCTCAGGCCGGCATGGCAATACCGTGCCTTGGCACGACGCATGCCGATTATTTTTACGGTCCGGTGCCGGTGACGAGGAGGCTGACGGCAGAGGAGACAGAAACGGACTATGAGTATAACACCGGCCTTGTTATAGCCGAGGCGATGGCAGGGATAGACCCCCTGACAATGCCTGCGGTTCTCGTGAATTCGCATGCCCCGTTCACCTGGGGTGCCACGCCTGCCATTGCAGTTCACAATGCAGTCATCCTCGAGGAGGTGGCCCGCATGGCTGCACTTTCGGTCACCATTGCCCCGCCGAAGGAGATTGACAGACACCTGCTTGACAGGCACTACCTTCGTAAACATGGCAGTGGTGCATATTATGGCCAGAAAAAATAAAACCAGTTAACCCATGCATAAGTTTTCCATTGGAGTAGATTTCGGCACCCTCTCGGGGAGGACCGTTCTTGTTGATCTGGCTGACGGTAAGGAAGTGGCAGTCGCGGTTCATGAATACACTCACGGGGTCATGGATGAGAAACTTCCTGACGGCACCCCGCTGGGTGTCGACTGGGCGCTTCAGCACCCGCAGGATTACCTGGATGTATTCCGTATTACTATCCCGGAGGTTATGAGAATGGCTTCCGTAACCCCTGAGCAGATAGTGGGGGCAGGCATAGACTTCACGGCATGCACCATGCTGCCGGTGACAGCTGACGGCACTCCCCTCTGTTTCCTGGATAAGTTCAAAAACAGGCCCAATGCATGGATCAAGCTCTGGAAGCATCATGCTGCGCAGGATGAGGCAAATAAGCTTAATGCCATAGCGGAAAAGAGAGGTGAGAAATTTCTCAGGCGATACGGCGGAAAGATCTCCTCGGAGTGGATGATACCCAAGATCTGGCAGACGGTTGATGAGGATCCGGAGATCTACGATGCCGCTGCACGTTTCATTGAGGCCGCCGACTGGGTGGTGTGGCAGCTGACCGGCAGTGAGACACGCAATACATGCACTGCCGGCTATAAGGCCATATGGCACAAGCACGACGGTTATCCTTCATCTGATTTTTTCAGGGCACTTCATCCAAGGATGGAGAAGCTGGTTGAAGAAAAACTCTCACGCAACCTCATGCCGGTGGGGACAAAGGCCGGAGTTATTTCCCGCGCAGCGGCCATGCTGACCGGGCTGAAGGAGGGAACGGCTGTTGCAGTGGCAAATGTTGACGCTCATGTCTCCATCCCTGCAGTAGGAATCACCTCATCCGGAAAGATGCTGGCTATAATAGGCACCTCAACATGCCATATGCTCCTGGGCGATATTGAAAAAGAGGTGCCGGGCATGTGCGGCGTGGTTGAAGACGGCATCATCGAGGGATTCTTCGGGTATGAAGCCGGGCAGAGCTGCGTCGGCGACCACTTCCAGTGGTTTGTTGAGAACTGCACGCCTGCAGAATACAAGGCTGAGGCGGATGCAAGGGGCATCGACCTTCATGCTCTGCTTACGGAAAAGGCTGCACGGCTTAAGCCTGGTGAGAGCGGACTGATGGCTCTCGACTGGTGGAACGGGAACAGGTCGGTGCTTGTTGATGTTGACCTCACCGGCATGATCGCAGGCATGTCACTGACGACCCGGCCTGAAGAGATCTACCGTGCCCTGATTGAGGCCACTGCTTACGGTACAAGAATGATCATCGAGACCTTTGAAGAGAACGGTGTGCCGGTGGATGAGTTCTATGCAGCCGGAGGCATTGCTGAGAAGAACCCCTTTATCATGCAGATCTATGCCGATGTCATTGGCATGGAGATAAAGATCTCCGGGTCACCGCAGGCCCCGGCGCTCGGCTCGGCAATGTTCGGGGCGGTGGCGGCCGGGAAAGCCGTCGGAGGCTTTGACACCATACGGGATGCTGCCGCCGTCATGGCCAAGGTCAGGGATTATACCTACAAACCGTTTTCGGAGAATGCGGAGGCCTATGACAGGCTCTTCGCCGAATACCGGATACTGCATGATTATTTCGGCCGCGGCACCAATGATGTCATGAAGCGGCTCAAACTCATAAGAAAAGAGGTAAAAGGCTGATGTTCAGATACCTGCTATATTTCATACTGATCATTTACGCGGGTGCCTGCAGCGTACCGGCAGAGGAGGAGGAGATGATCCGGTGGCTCGGTACGCCTGCTCCCGGCGAGGTGCTGGTCAATGATGAATTCTGGTCTCCTAAGATCGAACTGAACAGGGTGAAGACCATCCCCTATGTCTTCAGTCAGTGCGAGCAGACAGGACGCATCGATAATTTCGCCGTTGCCGGCGGATTAAAGAAGGGTAAGCATACCGGCGAACGGTACAATGACTCCGATGTCTTCAAGATCATCGAGGGAGCATGTTATTCGCTCATGGAGACCCCTGACCCTGAACTGCGTGAGTACGTTGACAGTCTCGTCACCCTTATCGCCGCTGCCCAGGAAGATGACGGTTACCTCTATACAACCCGTACCATTGATCCGGTCAGCATGGCTCCCGGTGCAGGTAGGGAGAGATGGATCGATGAGCGCGTCAGCCACGAACTCTACAACGCCGGACACATGTACGAGGCTGCCGTGGCACACCATCTGGCCACCGGCACCTACACCTTCATCAACGTGGCGCTGAGGAATGCTGAGCTGGTGTATAAAGAGTTCGGATGGGGCCGGAGGGAGATCGCTCCCGGCCACCAGGAGATTGAGATAGGCCTGATTAAGCTCTACAGGCTTACCGGAGACAGGAGGTGGCTAGAGCTGGCCCAGTTCTTCCTTGATGTAAGGGGCAGGACGGGCGATTATATTCGCCATCCGCAGGGAAGCAGGTTCGATGTTTACAATGACTCAGTGTACCTCCAGATGCATAAACCGCTCCTGGAACAGACAGAGGCTGTCGGCCATGCCGTCAGGGGAGGATATATGTATACGGCCATGGCAGACCTGTCGGAGGCGACCGGCTATAACCGTTATCTCAGAGCGTCGCAGAAGATTTGGGACGACGTTACCAGAGGGAAAATATATATCACCGGAGGCATCGGTTCAAAAGAGCACGGCGAAGCATTCGGCGAGCCTTATGAGCTTCCCAACATGACCGCTTATACAGAGACATGTGCATCAGTCGCAAATGTTTTCTGGAACAATCGTCTCTATAGGGCTACAGGTGATGCCAGGTACCTTGACGTGCTGGAACGCACACTATACAACGGACTTATCTCGGGCATCGGAAGCGATGGATGTCACTTCTTCTACCCCAATCCGCTGGAATCGGACGGAAGCTTCGAACGTGCCGGCTGGTTTGACTGCTCGTGCTGCCCGGTAAATGTGGCCCGATTCATGCCGACACTGAAACAGTACATCTGGTCATTGTCAGATGATGGCGTGAATGTGAACCTCTTCATCAGCTCCACAGCGAGACTAACTACAGATGCCGGTGAGGTGGTCATGAAACAGGAGACAGAGTATCCCTGGAGTGGTGACATAAAGATCAGTGTTGACCCCGACAATGAGGGCAGCTTCTTCATCCTGCGCATACGCATTCCTGAATGGACGGGCAACGCGCCGTTCGATGGCGGCCTTTACAGATATATTACCCGCCCGGGTCAAAGGGTTCGAATCAGTGTCAACGGCAAAAGAACGACAATGAATATTGTGGACGGTTTTGCTCTCATTGAAAGGGAATGGAACAGGGGAGATGTCGTTGATGTCTCTCTTCCAATGGAGCCCCGGTTTATAGAGGCAAGGGATGAGGTGGAAGCTGACAGGGGACGGGTGGCACTGGGCGTCGGGCCGGTGGTCTACTGCCTCGAGGAGGCAGACAACGGCCCGGTGAGGGAACTCACGGTTGACCCTGAGGTGAAGGTTGAATTTCAATTCGACCCCGTCCTGCTGGGAGGAGTGGGGACTCTGGACTTTACGGCAAAGGCTCCCTCAGGCACCCTGCAGAAGGTGAAGGCAGTTCCTTATTACTCGTGGGCCAACAGGGGCAGGGGTGAGATGACGGTATGGATTAAAACAGACAAATAGCAGATTATGAAAGAAACGGGGAGAATTTCAATTGCAGCAATGATTGTTGTACTGGCAATTACATCATGCACGAACCGGGAAGCGGAAGAAAACTATCCCATCATGCCTGTTCCCTTCACTTCGGTAAAGATGACCGACAGTTTCTGGGCTCCGCGCATTCAGAAGAACCATGAGGTGACAATACCCATTGCGTTCGGATACTGTGAATCAACGGGGAGGGTGAAGAACTTCGAGATTGCCGGGGGGCTCGACACAGGTGCCTTTAAGACAATATATCCTTTTGACGACTCCGACGTAACCAAGATCATTGAAGGGGCTGCCTATTCGCTTCAGACATATCCGGATGCGGAGCTGGAGGCATACGTTGATTCGCTGATATGGAAGATCGGCCTTGCCCAGGAGGATGACGGATACCTCTATACCAACCGCACCATCGCTGAAAAAGGCTATGGCAGACTGCACGAGTGGGCAGAGGGAAAGAGATGGGAGAAGACAAACATACTCAGCCATGAGCTCTACAACCTGGGACATATGTATGAAGCTGCCGTAGCTTACTACCAGGCGACGGGAAAGAGAGAGCTGCTTGACATCTCCATTAAATCGGCCGATCTTGTTGACAGGGACTTCGGGTGGGATGCCTTTGTAAGCTATCCCGGACACCAGGTTATCGAGATGGGGCTCGTTAAGCTCTACAGGGTGACCGGCGAGAGAAGATATCTTGACCTGGCCAGGTTTTTCCTTGATGCCCGCGGTGCCCGCGAAGACGGTGATGAATATGCGCAGAGTCACATGAAAGTGGTTGATCAGACAGAGGCGGTGGGCCATTCGGTCAGGGCCACATATATGTATTCAGGCATGGCCGATGTGGCCTCGATTCTTAAGGATGAAGCCTATGTCAATGCCATCACGAAAATCTGGGAGGATCTGGTGCACAGAAAGATGTACATAACCGGAGGCATAGGAGCCTCAGGCGGCAACGAGGGCTTCGCCGAACCTTACCACCTCCCGAACATGACCGCTTACTGCGAGACATGCGCATCCATAGGCAGTATTTTTTTCAACCACAGGATGTTCTCCATGCACGGTGAGGGAAAATACTTCGATATACTTGAAAAGACCCTTTATAACGGGGCCCTGTCAGGTGTGAACCTTGCCGGCGACAGGTTCTTTTACCCCAATCCACTTGAGTCAGACGGACGCCATTCGCGTTCGGCATGGTTCGGGTGCGCATGCTGCCCTTCAAATATCTGCAGGTTCATACCGGCAATCCCGGGCTATATATACTCGGTCACTGACAATGACCTTTATGTGAACCTCTTTGCATCAAATGAGGCCTCGGTCAGTTTCGGGAGAAATGATGTGAAGGTTACCCAGGAGACATTGTACCCATGGGACGGCAAGGTGACCATGACAGTAAGTCCCGACAAAGGAGGGAATTTTGCCCTGCATATCCGCATTCCGGGTTGGGCACGCAACGAAGCCATGCCCGGAGGATTGTATGAATTTGCCGACAGCGTTGCAGAGAGTTACTCCCTTCTTGTGAACGGAGAGGTGCCGGAGACCAGAGTGAGTGACGGTTATGTGACTATTGACCGCAGATGGAAACAAGGAGACAGGGTGGAGCTCTACCTTCCCATGCCCGTCAGGACTGTCATTGCAGATGAAAGGGTGAAAGAAGATGCAGGCAGGTATGCTGTTCAGAGGGGTCCCCTTATGTTCTGCGCCGAGTGGCCCGATAATCCCGAGGTCAAGGTCCTCGACCTCATGATTGATGAAAAGCCTGCATTCACCTCAGGGTTTGTTGCAGATCTACTTGAGGGTGCAGAAATAATAAAAACCACAGGATACATCAAAGTGACCAATGTTGACGGCAGTGTCACGGCAGGAGAACCTGTCGGGCTGACACTCATCCCGTACCATCTCTGGAACAACAGGGGAAAGGGAGAGATGAGGGTCTGGCTCCCTTTTGAAGTAATGAATTAGGATCAGGCTCAGATAATTATAAACCGGTTAAATAAAAAGCACATGAAGAATTATGCAATCATTACTGCGGGCATTCTGTTTATTGCTGCCCCTTTATCATCAGTCTCTGCCCAATCGGGCAAGGAAGCCGCCAAAGCGAACCTGATAATCAGCACCGACCTTGGCACTGAGACAATCAGCCGGCACATATACGGTCATTTCTCCGAGCACCTCGGCCATTGCATCTATGGCGGTTACTGGGTGGGAGAAGATGCTGCCATCCCGAACACCAGGGGCATCAGGAATGATGTTGTGGAGGCGCTGAAAAAGACACAGATACCCAACCTGCGCTGGCCGGGCGGATGCTTTGCCGACGAGTATCACTGGATGGATGGAATAGGTCCCCGTGAACAACGTCCAAAAATGGTAAATACCCACTGGGGAGGGGTCACGGAGGATAACAGCTTCGGTACGCACGAGTTCCTCGATCTGTGCGAACAACTGAACGCAGAACCGGTTATCTGCGGCAATGTGGGCAGTGGTTCGGTTGAGGAGATGTCGAAGTGGGTTGAATACATCAATTTCGACGGGGTAAGTCCCATGGCGGACCTTCGTCGCAGCAACGGCCGCGAAAAACCATGGAACCTGAAATACTGGGGTGTCGGGAATGAGAACTGGGGCTGCGGCGGAAACATGACCGCTGAATATTACGCTGACCAGTACAGGCGATATGCCACATACACCCGCAATTACGGAGACAACCGCCTTATGAAGGTTGCCGGGGGAGCCAATTCAACTGACTATAACTGGACAGAGGTCCTGATGCAGAAAATACCTCACTATATGATGTGGGGCCTGTCACTGCACTATTATACTACAAACTGGGACAACAAGGGGTCTGCAACGAAATTCGGGGAGAAGGAATACTTCGAGACCCTTGAGCGCTGTCTCAATGTGGAGAAAGCCATTGACAGGCATATTGCCGTTATGGATAAATATGACCCGGCCAGGCGTGTGGCACTGGTGGTGGACGAATGGGGAACATGGTGGGATGTTGAGCCGGGGACGAACCCGGGGTTCCTCTACCAGCAGAACACCATGCGCGATGCCATGGTGGCAGCCCTCTCACTCAATTATTTCAATGAGAGGTGCGAGCGGATAAAGATGGCCAACATAGCGCAGACGGTTAACGTGCTTCAATCGCTTATCCTTACTGACGGGGAGAAGATGATTCTGACCCCGACCTATCATGTCTTTGAGATGTACAAGGTGCATCATGACGCCACAATGCTCCCGCTGCACCTGAACTGCGGCAACTATACCATGGAGGGGAAGGAACTCCCATCTGTCAGTGCCTCTGCCTCAAAGGATAAAAACGGGAAGGTGAATATCTCCCTGGTGAATATTGATCCTGCCAAAGCGGTGGAAATGCTTATAGACCTGCGCGGGGGTGACTACAAAGATGTTTCGGGAAGGATATTACACATGGCTGACCTGACGGCTCACAACACATTTGAGAAGCCTGAAGAGGTAAAGCCGCAGGCCTTCAGGGATGCAAAGATAAAGAAGAACATGGTGAGCGTAATGGTACCCGCCGGGTCAATAATTGTACTCACGGTTGAATAATTAAGCGTAGACATGGTTCCCCGGTGCAAAGACATAAATTGTATATTTGGTGATCTTAATTAAAAAGTGACAATGAAAAGACAACGGCTATTTTTAATAACAGCAATGGCACTTGTCATGCTTGGCATGGCTTCGTGCGGTAACAATAAAGCAAAAGAGATGATTACTACTGAAAGTTTTGGTTCATTCGAGGGGAAGGAAATCTTCCTTTATACACTTACAAACAAAAATGGTGATTTCATCAGGCTCTCAAATTACGGGGCCGTGATTGTTGAGGTAAGTGTTCCTGACCGTGACGGCAAGCGTGACAATGTCACATTCGGGTATGATACATTTGAGGGCTATGCCAACGGCGACCTCTATTTCGGGAAGGTAGTGGGCCAGTATGCCAATCGTATTGCGGCGGGTAAGTTCCAGCTTGACGGCGTTGAATATACGCTGGCCCTGAACAATGGTCCCAACTCTCTTCACGGCGGCCCCACAGGATGGCACAGCCGGGCATGGGATGCGGAGGTGCTTAAGGGAACTGACTTTCCGGCCGTCAGGTTTACATACAACAAGCCTGACATGGAGGAGGGCTTCCCCGGTAATGTGGTTGCCGAGGTGCTCTACACCTGGACCGATGACAACGAGATCATAATGGATTACAAGGTCACCACAGATAAGAATACGGTCGTCAACATCACCAACCATGCATACTTCAATCTTCATGGCGCAGGAGTGGGTGACATCCTTGATCACGAGGCATTAATCAGGGCTTCTGCCTTCACTCCGGTTGACTCGACACTCATTCCTACAGGTGAGATCAGGCCCGTGGAGGGTACTCCGTTTGACTTCCGTACGCCTCATATGATTGGGGAGAGGATAGCGATGGATTACGATCAGCTTGTCCTGGGTGGCGGTTATGACCACAATTTTGTACTTGACAATGTGGAACCGGTTGATGCCGAGGTCTATGATCCGTCAACAGGCAGATTGATTGAGGTCATCACAGACCAGCCTGGTGTTCAGCTTTATACCGGCAACTTCCTTAACGGTACACAGACAGGTCGCGGAGGCAAGGTTTACAATTACCGTACCGGCTTCTGCCTCGAGACGCAGCATTTCCCTGACAGTCCGAACCAGTCCGCGTTTCCGTCAGTTGTGCTGACGCCGGCAGAGCCGTTCCTGTCAAGCACTACTTTCCGGTTCAGTGTGAGGTAGCAGGCCTTAAGGATTTGCGATTTGCGATTTGCGATTTGCGAATGGCTTGAGCAAAGCGGGATTTGCGATTTGCGAATGGCTTGAGCAAAGCGGGATTTGCGATTTTTGATTAAATCGACAATCGAAAATCTTAAATCGCAAATTCCTCTATTGCCTCCCCTGCAATCTGGCTTCCCGCTACAGCGGGACAAGCTCTTCGCTAAAATGACCCACCGGGTCATTTTTTAACGCTCGGCCCTCTACTCCCTGATCTTTATCGAGCGAAAGCATACCTCATCCCCGTGATCCTGCAGCAGGATGTGGCCCTGTTCTGTTTCACCGAACCCGGCGAAATCCTTGTATTTGCTCTCGCTGACCAGCTGGCGGTAGGCTTCGCTGCCCCTCTCATACTCAAGCACCTTGAAGCCGTTGAGCCAGTGCTCGACATGTCCGTCCTTTGAAACGATATGTCCGGCATTCCATTGACCTACACCATTGAACCGCTTGTTTGCCGCCGGTATGAGATCATAGAGCGAGGCCACCGTCCTGTTGCCGTCACGCCCCATCTTTGCATCCGGATGGCGCTGGTCGTCAAGGATCTGGTATTCAAGTCCGATTGCGGAGCCTGAGGTTGCATAATCTTCGGTGACGAAGTATTTGACGCCGCTGTTGGCCCCCTCGGTGATCAAGAACTCGAATGACAGGTCGAAGTTACCGTATTCGTTCAGGGTGACTATGTCTCCGCCGGCCTTTGATTCGGCTCCTCCTGAGGCAAGCACTTTCAGATACCCGTTTTCTATCACCCACCCTGACGCCGGAAAATCTTTCTGGTGAGCGCCTCTCCATCCTGCGGAAGTGGCGCCGTCAAACAGCAACTGCCATCCTTCGCCTATCTCTCTTTCGGTAAGGGTGTTCGGAATAAAATTGGCCTGGTGGATCACTGTGGTGTCGGCGATCATATATTTATCAAGGTTCTCCGTCACTATCCTAATGTTCTTCCACTCTACACGGGTTCCGGCAAGCTCTTTTGCCACAGCGTGTACCTGAAACCCGATTAATCCCGAAGCATCCGCATCATCAACAAGGTCGGCAACGGGGATCCCGTTGATCCATGTCCTGATCCTGTTGCCAATGGCTTCCACATGGTATCTGTTCCAGCCGTAACGGTCAAATGATTTCACAGCAGCCATGTTATTGGGAGTGACAGGATAGAGCCATCCTCTCCTTGCCTCGTCATAAATCCCACCGCTCCAGGCTCTGTCAGTGGGATCAATTTCGATCTGGTAGCCGTACACAAGCACGCCGTTGCCGGCCTCCCTGGTGTGGCTCCTGATCTGGACACCTGAGTTGAGGAGGGTGTCTACCTTCACTTCAAACTCAAGGATAAAGTCGGCGTACTCTTCTGTGGTGCACATAAAACTGTTGGGGGTCTCCGGTGTGGAAATACCAACCATTACACCTTCTTCAACAACGTACTGAGCCTGTCCGCCCATCTGTACGAACCCGGAAAAATCCTTGCCGTTGAAAAGCTCCTTCCAGTCTGTTTTCCGGCATCCGGAAAAGAACAGGATAACAACCAGGCAGACGATAATTGATTTGAATTTCATTTTATTATGCAGTTAGGTTAATATTCAGGGAACGTTCAGGGAATAGTCAGGTTAATATTCAGGAAACTTCCAGGGTATAGTCAGACTAATATTCAGGGAATTTCCAGGGTGTATTGTAATACGGTCTGATCAGTTCATTGGCATCATCTTCTCCGAATCTGCCTGCGGCGTTATCCCATGTAAGCGGTTTCCCGAGCCTGCATGAGACATTTGCCAGGTGGGTCATCTTGGCCACCTGTGCCCCTATGGCCACATCGGCATTCGGCAGTTTCCGGGTCGACATGCAATCGAGGAAGTTTGCCACATGAGCAGAGAGTCCTCCTCCGGCTACAGCCTGTCCTTCCACCGTCTCTGATTTTGTCCGCAGGGGTACAGCCTCCATCCGCGGGGCGGAATCCACCTCCGGAATCACCTCCCATCCGTTGCGGTCGAGCACCAGCGTACCGTTCTCGCCCAGGAAGGCCAGTCCGTGCTCGCGTCCGTAGGGCCCGTCCTTGATGCCGCAGGCATGATCCCAGCTTATTGTGAAATCGTCATAGACGTACGAGGCAAGGAGCGTGTCAGGTGTCTCCATTGCATCCGTTGGATAGGCGAATTTGCCGCCTGCGGTATAGACCGCTTTCGGGAGATCTGCCTTCATGCCCAGCAGGGCGTAGTCGATCAGATGCACTCCCCAGTCCGACATCAGTCCTCCGGCATAATCCCAGAAGTACCTGAAGTTATAGTGGAAACGGTTCGGGTTGAATGTCCTGTGCCTGGCCGGGCCGAGCCACATCTCATAGTCGACTCCCGGAGGTACGGGACCATCGGGCTGAACGGGCAGGGTCTTCTTCCAGATCATATAGGCCCATACCTTGACGGTCCTGATGCGTCCGAGCGCTCCTGAATGGATGAATGCCACAGCATCCTGCCAGTGCGGGTCGCTGCGCTGCCACTGACCCGTCTGAACCACACGCTTATTTTTCCTGGCTGCCCTGACCATGGTGTCACACTCCGCGATGGAGTTGGCGAGCGGTTTTTCACAATAGACATCCTTCCCGGCTTCCATTGCCGCTATAGCCTGAAGGCAATGCCAGTGGTCAGGTGTAGCTACAATTACGGCATCAACATCGCGGTTGTCAGTCACTTTCCGCCAGTCCTTCACAAGCTGCACGGGTTTTTTCCCGGCAATCTTTTCAACGTCAGAGGCTCTTTTGTAAAGCCACTCGTCATCGATGTCGCAGATTGAAACACACTCCACCTGCGGAAACTTCAGGAAAGTCTCCAGGTTCGACCATCCCATGTTACGGCCACCTATCAGTGCCACCCTGATTCTGTCTGACGGGCTTACTTTTCCGGAGGGCATCCCAAATGCTGATCTGATGGGCCCCAGTCCTGCAATACCCGCAGAGGCCAGCAGGCCATTTTTTACAAATTCTCTTCGCTTGCTCATTTTCTTGTTGATATAAACATTATCCGATCGATCGTTTCAGGCTACTTCCAAAGGTAATAAATCCTAACTTTAACATCGTTAAAATAGAAATTAAGCAGGAGAAATCCGCATGTTATGCAAGCACATATTAACATGATCTCAATAAGAGATGATCACCATAATTTTATAACAATCAGAACTATACCATGATGAAACGAATATCCTTATTTTTATTTCTCATTTTTGCTGTCTTTCAGGCTTTAAATGCTCAGGCGCCTGCCTATCTGAATACTGATCTCTCCTTCGAACAGCGTGTGAATGACCTTGTCAGCCGCATGACCCTCGAGGAGAAGGCAGCCCAGCTGTTGTACACTGCGCCGGCCATCCCGCGGCTGGGCGTTCCGGCATACAACTGGTGGAATGAGGCCCTGCACGGTGTTGCCCGCGCCGGATACGCCACCGTCTTCCCTCAGTCGATAACCATCGCCAACAGCTGGAATGAAGAGCTGATGCTGGATGTGGCCAATGCCATCTCCGATGAGGCCAGGGCCAAGTATCACGAGTTTATCAGGAGGGGTGACCATGGCATCTATCACGGTCTTACATTCTGGTCTCCCAACATAAATATCTTTCGTGACCCGCGATGGGGAAGAGGGCATGAGACTTACGGCGAGGATCCTTACCTGACCGGACGCCTCGGATTGCGTTTTGTGCAGGGCATGCAGGGTTCCGATCCCAGGTACCTGAAGACCGTTGCCACTGCCAAACATTACGCGGTACA
The DNA here is from genome assembly GCA_963802145.1 of uncultured Rikenellaceae bacterium. Classification (GTDB taxonomy): domain Bacteria; phylum Bacteroidota; class Bacteroidia; order Bacteroidales; family VadinHA17; genus SR-FBR-E99. The sequence continues at coordinate 1,229,638 of CAWDHN010000010.1, read as the reverse complement.
CTCAGGCCCCGAGCCCCTCAGGCATAAATTCAATGCCCTGGTGAGTGAGCGCGACCTGCGTGAGACATACCTGCCTGCTTTCCGCACACTGGTGAAGGAGGGTGGCGTATACTCGGTGATGGGAGCCTACAACCAGTTCCGGGGTCATCCGGCCTGCGCCAGCGAGGAGCTGTATGGCATTCTCAGGAACGAGTGGGGGTTTGACGGGTACATCGTCTCCGACTGCTGGGCAGTATCTGACTTCTACACCTTCCAGGGTTACGCGAAGGATGCTGCCGAGGCAGCCGCCCTGGCCCTTAAGGCCGGCACTGACCTCGAGTGCGGTGTTGACTACAATCACCTTATGGAATCTTACAGGCGCGGACTGATCACCGAAGCCGATCTCGACAGGGCGGTGAGGCGCGTGATGATGGCACGCTTCAGGCTGGGAATGTTCGATCCGGACAGTATTGTAGAATATGCGCAGATCCCTTACCAGGCAAACTGCTCGGACTATAACAGGTCGCTTGCACGCCAGGCTGCCCGCGAATCGATAGTTCTTCTGAAAAATGAGAAGGGGATACTGCCTCTGGGCAAGGATATAGGAACTATTGCGGTTATCGGACCCAATGCTGATAACTGGGAAGCCCTCGTTGGCAACTATAACGGCATACCGAAGGAGCCTGTCACCGTGCTGGACGGGATAAGAAACAAGGCTGCCTCATGCATTGATGTGAAATATTCTGAGGGTAGCGATCTCGCCCCCGGAGTGCATAATCTCTTCCCTGTTCCTTCCTGTTTTCTGCAGACACCTGACGGACGCCAGGGAGCTCTCGGAAAGTACTTTGACAATCGTGATATGGAGGGAGAGCCATTGTTTACAAGGGTTGATGACAATATTGATTTCTACTGGGACAACGACTCGCCTCACAGGCTGATGCCGGCAGATAACTTCGGCATACACTGGGTGACGGACCTTGTTGCACCAGCCACCGGGACCTATCACCTTGGCACGTGGGCTTCCTCGTCTTACGAATTGTGGCTTAACGGAGAAAAAGTGATGTCTTTCCGCGGTGAACATCACGGATTTCATAAGGAGATACCCGTGGAACTTAAGGCCGGAGAGAAGTACAGGATCGAACTGTATTACAGAAACTACAGTGGTGACGCAGATGTTAAACTGCTGTGGGCAACACCCCGGGAAAACATTCTTGATGAAGCGGTTGCGACCGCCTCAGCGGCTGATGTAATTATTCTTGCCCTGGGCTTGTCTCAGCGCCTTGAGGGGGAGGAGATGGGTATAAAAATAGACGGCTTTGAGGGCGGAGACCGCACCAGTCTTAATCTCCCTGCAGTTCAGGAGGAGCTTCTGGCAGCGATGATTGCAACAGGCAAGCCTGTTGTTGTTGTGCTTTTGAACGGGGGGCCTGTTGCCTCACTGCAGGCAAACGATAAGGCGGCGGCAGTGCTGCTGGCCGGTTACCCCGGTGTGGAAGGCGGCAGCGCCGTGGCCGACGTGATCTTCGGCGACTACAATCCTGCCGGGCGCCTTCCGGTGACATACTACAGCTCCGTGGACCAGTTGCCGCCGTTCGATGAATATGAAATGGCGAAAAGGACATATCGATATTTCACCGGAACGCCACTTTATCCCTTCGGTTACGGACTGAGTTACACCTCCTTTGCCTATTCCGGCTTTGATCTTCCGGAAAAGAGTGAGGCGGGAAGCGAAGTAAAGGTGAAGGTTACGGTTACCAACACGGGAAAGAGGGACGGTGATGAAGTGGTGCAGCTATACCTGACAGATGAGAAAGCCTCTACGCCTCGTCCCGTTCGTCAGCTCGAGGGGTTCAGGCGGATACACCTTGCGGCAGGTGAGAGCCGAACCGTGGAGTTCACTCTTGCGGCGGAGCAGTTCTCGATGATCAACACCAAGGATGCCAGGGTGATAGAGCCGGGATGGTTCACAATCACTCTGGGTGGCAAGCAGCCTGGGTTCACGGGGTCCATTGACCCGGAATTCACAGCGACTGTCAGTAAGCGCATCCGCCTGACAGGAAAGGAAGTTTCATTGCCGGAATAAACAAAAAGACCGGCGCTTCGTTTATTGTAAGTGACTGCAATTGAAAAGAACAGGAAGAGGACCGGGTGGGTTGTGATACTTACCGCGGTGACCATGGTCATCGAGATAATTGCAGGATGGCTCACAGGCTCCATGGCCCTCATGGCTGACGGCATACACATGGGTTCACACGTGCTTGCCATAGGACTGAGCTGGGCTGCCTATGTACTTGTGCAGAGACTGTCATTAAACCCTGCATTCACCGGAAGCAAGGAGAAGGTGCTGACGCTCTCCGGATATACCAGCGGCCTCATACTGCTGATCTTTGCAGGGATGATCATAGCCGGCGCAGTGGGACGATTTATCAGTCCGCGTGTCATCGAATACAGGGAAGCGATAATGATTGCCTTCATCGGACTGGGAGTGAACATTCTGAGTGCGTTCCTGCTGCAACATGACCATGAAGAGAAGGACAACAACATCAGGGCGGCTTACATGCATGTTCTGGCCGATGCCGTCACAAGCGTGGCTGCCATTATCGGACTGGTGGCAGCAATGATATGGGGTCTGCCCTATATTGATGCCATCGCTGCCCTCATCAGTTCGGCTGTAATCATCAAATGGTCGCTCGGATTGCTCAGGGACTCAGGTCGTGAGCTCATCTCCTGACATATTTCCTAAAAAATGTTAAACATGGCTTAACATGAGATATGTCATCAAACACTTATGCTATCAAGGTTAGATTTGCCAGTACCTAATTAGTGTATTTCTTACACTTCGGTTTTTAATGTTGTTGTCACAAACAAATATCGCATTATAAGCCAGTTTAGGTTTTAGGGGTTATTATATACCGTCCCGGAAACCCGGGACGGTATTCTTTTGTAACGGTTTGGTTCCAATGGTTATCTTTGCCTGAAGAGTTGAAGAGATGCTTCCAGAGGAATTCCTGAAACGAATAAGCGGTCAGTCATATCTTGATGCCCACGCTCTTGCAGAGGCGCTGGGTCGTCCGGCAGAGGTATCTGTCCGTGTCAATCCTCATAAATGGCCTCATCCCGTTACAGGTTATGAGAAGGTCGGGTGGGAGCCACATGGCTGGTATCTTCCGGGAAAGACTCTCTTTACGCCTGATCCGCTGTTTCATGCAGGCGTCTATTATCCGCAGGAATCATCGGGCATGTTTACCGGGGAGTTTTTCCGGCAGGTTACTGCAGGTATGAGTGATCTGCGGGTGCTTGATCTCTGCGGGGCTCCCGGGGGTAAGGCAACTCATCTCTCTGCACTGCTGACGGCCGACAACCTCCTGGTTGCCAATGAGGTCATAAGGCCGCGGGCTTCCGTGCTGGCTGAGAACATCACGAAATGGGGCATGGGAAACACCATCGTCACCCAGAATGACCCTTCCCGTTTTGCCTCTCTGCCAGGGTTCTTTGACGTCATCGTTGCTGATGCTCCCTGTTCGGGGGAGGGAATGTTCCGCTCCGCAGCTGCTGTTCAGGAGTGGTCAGTGCAAAATGCCCGGCTCTGCAGTGAACGGCAGCGACGGATAGTCATGGAGGTCTGGCCCGCACTGAAGCCCGGAGGGATTCTGATCTACTCAACCTGCACGTTCAATCCTGCCGAAAATGAGGAGAATTTATCCTGGATCAGGGAGACCACGGACGCTGAGCCATTGACAGCCGACCTGTCCGGAACCGAAGGGATCACCGTTGTCACTCACAACGGCATAGAAGGCTATGGGTTTTATCCCGGCAGGGTCAGGGGCGAAGGGTTCTTTATAGCGGCATTGCGTAAACCGGCCGGCACAGGCTCAGGCTCAACCGTCCGCGATGGAAGGAGAGGGGCAATAAGACAATCTGCCCTGGCAATCAAAAGGGCGGAGCCGCTGGCTGATTTTGACCACAGAAGGCTGATAATGACAGGTAACAGGATAATTGCCCTGGCGGCGGAGCCTCATGTTTTAGGTTATTTAAGCGAAATACTGACGGTAATCAAGTCGGGAACCATGATCGGGGAACTGAAGAATGATGACCTCGTTCCGGCTCATGACCTGGCTATGTCGGTAAGGCAGAAGCGTGGTGCGTGGCCTGAATTTGACCTCTCTTATGACGAGGCTGTCTCATTCCTCAGGCTTGAACAGCTCCCCGCAGCGCTCATGCCGCCCGGACGGGTCCTTGTCAGTTACCGGGGCGTTCCTCTCGGGTTTGTGAATAACCTCGGGAAAAGGGTAAACAACGGATACCCCCAATCGTGGCGAATAAGAATGGAAAAACAGGAGGGCTACAGGGAAATATTTTGAATCTCCTTTTGTTGAACTAAACTTTCACAATAGTTGGTTGTTGTTTTGGAAATGAATTAAATCTTAAATTTATCCCACAATCATTCCCCTATGAAGACAGATATTGAAATTGCTCAGAGCGCCGTCATCAGGCCAATCGTTGAAGTTGCAGCAAAGCTTGGACTGAATGAGGATGACCTTGAACTCTATGGTAAGTACAAAGCCAAACTGCCGCTCTCGCTTATAGACGAGAAAAAGGCAGCCAGGGCAAAGCTTATTCTGGTTACGGCCATCACGCCCACACCTGCCGGCGAAGGAAAGACAACCACCTCGATAGGGCTTGCGCAGGGTCTCAATCTGCTGGGGAAGAAGGCCACGGTCGTTTTGCGTGAGCCTTCACTGGGTCCGGTCTTTGGCATAAAGGGAGGTGCTGCCGGCGGTGGCTTTTCACAGGTGATACCCATGGAGGATATCAACCTTCATTTTACTGGTGATCTCTCGGCAGTGGAGAAGGCACACAATCTCCTCTCGGCAATGATCGACAACAACATTCAGGCAGGTGACAGCAACCTGGGAATTGACCCGAGAACGATATCCTGGAAGAGGGTTATGGACATGAATGACCGCGCCCTCAGGGATATTGTGATCGGTCTTGGCGGTACCGCACAGGGGGTGCCCAGGGAGACAGGTTTTGACATCACCGCAGCATCGGAGGTGATGGCTATCCTGTGTCTGGCCACTGGCATCAGAGACCTTAAGGAGCGCCTGGGCAACATCTTCATCGGATACACTTATGCAGGCAAGCCGGTCTTTGCACGTGACATTAAAGCCCAGGGAGCCATGGCCGCCCTCCTCAAGGATGCTCTCAAGCCCAACCTTGTTCAGACCCTTGAAGGCACACCTGCCATTATTCACGGGGGGCCCTTTGCAAACATTGCCCAGGGTACCAATTCGATTCTGGCAACGAAGATGGGTCTTACGCTCAGCGACTACGTTGTCACTGAAGCCGGTTTTGCCAGCGAGCTTGGCGCCGAGAAATTCTTCAATATCAAGTCGCAGGTGGGCAACCTCAAGACCAACGCGGTAGTCATTGTGGCCACCATCAGGGCTCTCAAATACCACGGCGGCGTAAAACTGTCAGAGCTCAGCAAAGAGAACCTGGAGGCTCTCGGCAAGGGTTTCGAGAACCTCGACAAGCATATTGAGAACATGCATTATTACGGGTTCAGGCCGGTGGTGGCTGTCAACCGATTCAGCTCAGACACTGATGCCGAGATAGAACTCCTCAGGAAATACTGTGAAGAGCACAATGTCAGGGTGGCTGTGAACACGGCCTGGGCTGACGGTGGCAAGGGTGCCGTTGAGCTGGCCACAGCAGTCATTGAGGCTGCCGATGCATGCAACGACTGCTTCACGCCGCTCTATGACCTCGCATGGCCGCTGGAGAAAAAGATCGAGACCATCACCACCCTCATGTACGGGGCGAGGAATGTTGAGTACACCCTTGAGGCCAAAGACCAGCTGAAGAAGATCGCTGACCTGGGGCTGGAAAATCTGGCCGTATGCATCGCCAAGACCCAGAAGTCGCTCTCTGACGACCAGGCCCGGCGCAACAGGCCAAGGGATTTCACGATACGTATCCGGAAGGTGGAGCTCTCATCGGGAGCCGGTTTTATTGTCCCCATTGCAGGAGCCATCATGCGAATGCCGGGACTGCCCACGGTGCCTTCAGCCGAAAGGATCGATATTGACGATAACGGACAGATAAGCGGGTTATTCTGAAAAAGAGATTTCCTGACATATCGGCTGTCGTGCTGGCCGGAGGGAGGGCTTCACGTTTCGGAGGCAAAAACAAAGCACTGATAGAGATAGATGGTGTTCCCATTATCAATCGCACCCTGACTCTTCTTGAGCCTGTCTTCCGGGAGATTATTCTTGCGGGATGGCCCGCGGGGAGTACCCTGCCTGCGGGTGTTGTTCCTGTCGATGACAACTTTCCGGGACTTGGTCCGCTGGGAGGCATAGAGGCTGCCATGAAGGTATCATCCTCCCCTGTGATCTTTGTTTTCGGAGGCGATATGCCCTGGCTCTCGGGAGAACTGATAGAGGCCCAGGCGGGAGACTTTATCAGGGAGCCGGCAGAGATACTGGCAGCCCGCATCGGAGAGCTGGCAGAGCCGCTTCACTCACTCTACAGCTGCACCCTTCACCAGCGGCTGGAGAGATACCTCGGCTCGGGAGGCAGTCCTGCCGTCATCGACTTTTACAGGCTGGTTCAGACAAGGTACTATGACCTGCCGCGTAACCTGAAAACAGTAAAGGCATTCACCAACATCAACAGTCCGGGAGACCTGAGCCGCGAATAGACGGGCATCACTTTCGCATTATCCCGCACGGTCCGACTGACCGACAGGAGGCAGGTAACCTCACGGGTGATCCGAACCGGTCCGCCAGACTATCAGGAGGCAGGTCACCTCACGGGTGATCCGAGCCGGCCCGCCAGACTACCAGGAGGCAGATCACCTCGCGGGTGATCCACAAAGCTGTCATTACCTGACCGTAAGTGCGATTTTATTTTTACATTTGGGTAGGACCTAAAGGAAAGAATCATGCGAAGGGCTTTCGTTCTAATTTCCCTGGTATCATTGGCGCTTGGCGCCTGTAACCGTTACCAGGATTACAGCAAGGCTGAATGGCAGGAAAAAGATCTCCCCGACTGGGAGAATCCTGCCGTGAACAGGGTCAACACCGTCAGGGCACATGCGACGATGGTGAGTTTTCCGGATAACTCAGCCGCTCTGACGGCACAATGGAGGGAATCCGGCAATGTATTGTCACTTGACGGAAAGTGGAGGTTCAATTATTCTCCGACACCGGCCGGGCGTCCCTACTGGTTCTTCAAAGAAGACTACGACACCCGTTCGTGGCATGAGATCCCTGTGCCATCTACATGGGAGAGGGAGGGCTATGGCATTCCATATTATGTGAACGCCAGCTATACCTTTCCGGTTAATCCGCCATTCATTGACCACTCTGATAATCCTGTAGGCTCATACAAGCGTTCATTCGTGCTTCCCTCCGAATGGAAGAACAAAGAGATCTTCCTCAATTTTGACGGCGTCAGCTCAGCCTTTTATGTATGGGTCAACGGTGAGCAGGTGGGTTACAGTGAGGACAGCAAGACGACGGCCGGGTTCAATATCACCCCTTTCGTGAGGAAGGGCCGGAACACTGTTGCCGTGGAGGTCTACAGGTACAGTGACGGCAGTTATCTTGAATGCCAGGATTTCTTCAGGCTCAGCGGAATACAACGGTCCGTCTGGCTGCACGCCAGGCCGAAGGCATTCATCGGCGATTTCTTTGCCAAAGCGACGCTGGTGAATAATTACACTGACGGACGCCTGGATCTGTCAGTCGAGCTGGTGAACAGTGAGAAGAGGCCGGCAGGTCTGAGGCTTGAGGCAGGATTGTATGAAGGCACAACCAAGATCTTCGGTGAGACCAAAGAGGCAGATGAAGTGGACAGTCTGGCGGTAGTGGAACTTACCGCCGGCGTGCCCCATGTGCAGCCCTGGTCAGCGGAATCACCCTCGCTCTACACACTGGTGCTGACGCTGGCCGACAGCAGGGGCAGGGTGCTCGAGAGTGTGAGCAGCCGCATCGGATTCCGTACGGCAGAGGTTAATGGGAACCAGTTCCTCATCAACGGCAGGGCCGTGCATCTGAAGGGAACGAACATGCACGAGCACGATCCGGTCAGCGGTCATACCATCGATGAGACGTTGATGCTCAAGGATATAAAGCTGATGAAGATGCACAACATCAATGCGGTGCGAACCTCTCACTATCCTCAGCCCGAGCGTTTCTACGAGCTGTGTGACGAGTACGGTCTTTACCTGATTGACGAGGCAAATATCGAATCTCACGGCATTGGCTATCATCCCGATGTTACACTTGCTCATAAACCGGAGTGGCTTGACCAGCATATGATGCGGACAGTGAACATGGTGGAGCGCGACAAGAACCACCCTTCGGTCATCACATGGTCACTGGGCAACGAGGCAGGCGACGGTCAAAACTTTGTGGCGACATATAAATGGATAAGGGAAAGAGACGACAGCCGCCCGGTGCAGTATGAGCGCGCCGAAAAGAGTACTCATACTCCCGAAAGACACACCGACATCTGGTGCCCGATGTATGCACGCATCGAATACCTTGAGAATTATGGCCTCAATGCCGGGAAACCGGGCTTTGACCGGCCCCTGATATTATGCGAGTATGCCCATTCAATGGGTAACAGCACAGGGAACCTCCAGGATTACTGGGATGTTATTGAGAGATATCCTGCACTTCAGGGCGGATTCATATGGGACTGGGTTGACCAGGGGTTGCTTGAAACAGGCGACGACGGGGAGGAGTATTATGCTTACGGCGGCGATTACGGTGAGGTGGGTTCCTGGAGCGACGGTAACTTCTGCTGCAACGGGCTGGTGGGACCTGACCGCATGCCGCATCCGGCACTCAGCGAGGTAAAGAAGGTTTATCAGTATATCGGGTTCATCCCCTCTGACCTTGAAAGTGGTCTCTTAACAATAATCAACAAGTATGACTTCACCAACCTCTCTGTGTTCAACATTAACTGGGAGATCCTTGCAAACGGCGTACTGTTCCGCTCAGGTCACCTTAACCAGCTGGATCTCGCTCCCGGCGATTCAGTTGCGGTTAAGATTCCTTATGGCGATCTGACACCCGGGCCGGGAACTGAGTATCACCTGAACATGTATGCATCAAGGGCGGATGAATGGGGCATAATACCCCAGGATCACCTGTATGCCTCCGAACAGATGCTGCTGCCGTTCTTCAGCCCGGAGCAACCTGCCGCCGAAGACAATATTGCTCTTCTTGATCTTAAGACCGAGGGGTCTGAACTGACTGTTGCAGGTGAGGATTTCGAAGTTGTCTTTGACATCTCTGCCGGGGTTATGAAGTCTTTCCGTAAAGGAGGACGTGATCTTCTTATCTCAGGTCCCCGCCCCGATTTCTGGAGAGCGCCCACGGACAACGACTATGGCAACGGCATGGAGAAGAGGAATGCCGCCTGGAGAGAGGCCGGTCAAAAGGCAGTGATGAAATCAGCTCATATAGGACAGCCGGAAATGAACAGCGCGGAGATCAGCTTCTCGCATGAGATACCCGGGCCCGGCAACAAAAAGATTGCAGATCTTGTGACTAAATATACGATTCATGCCGGAGGTGTGGTAGACCTGTATTTCAGCCTTACCAGGACTGACAGGAGCCTGGAGGAGATTCCGCGCGTGGGAATGCAGATGATCCTTCCCGGCAGGTTCACCGACCTGTCATGGTACGGAAGGGGGCCGCACGAAAACTACTCTGACCGCAAGACATCAGCCTTTGTGGGAGTGTATGAGAGCTCTGTGGCCGACCAGTATGTTCCCTATGTCAGACCGCAGGAGAACGGTTACAGGACTGACACGAGGTGGCTTGCCGTCACTGACGGCGATGGGTCCGGCCTTCGCTTTGAAGGGATCCCGGTCTTCTGTTTTGCGGCTATGAACTACCTGCATGAGGACTTTGAATCGCAGGGTAACCTGTCAGGATACAGGCCTGATGCAAAACTGGTGAACAAGCACCTCGACGATATCAATCCGCGTGACCTGGTAAGGGTCAATATAGATTATGGCCAGATGGGTGTTGGCGGAGATGATTCCTGGGGGGCGCGCACGCACCCGGAATACTCTCTTCGCGAGTTAAAATATGAATACTCTTTCCGGATGGTTCCGCTCCGTTGACAGGTAACAGTACCGGTAACTTCCTGATGGTACCGGTCCGTTAAATGGTTACATTAACAGGTAAGCAGTATGTTGTAGCTGCTTTAACAGCCGATCTGCCCTGTACCCGGTGATCACTTTTTTGCCGGCATAATCTCAACACTCAGCACCGTGTTGCTCCCGGTGATGATGTTGCTGACCTGGTAGGGGATGGGTTCTGAAAGGTATTTTCTGTCTGCCTTCACCACAACCATGCCTGATGCCGGCAGCTTCAGTTCTGCCGGTGCACCTTCGGGTCCGCCGGTCAGTTCCATAGGTATGTCAGAGCTGTTGACGAGTTCAAACCATATGCTCTTGCCGTCATCCTTGAAAGGTTTTCCAGCGGTGACTGCCGACCTGAACAGCGGGGCTGCATATTCCTCAAGGGCGGCAAGGTTATCTCCGTACCATACTGCTGTGCGTCCCGCAAACATGGCCTCTTTCAGTGATTCGGGGGTCCTCTCCTTCGCAAAGACAAGTGTCATGGGGCGGTGTGAATACTCCGGGGCGGCGAACTCCTCACTGATGACGCTGTGGACATCGCTGTTGCCCATCACCGCAAGCTTGTTGTCACGGCACATATCCATCACCAGCGGATATTGTTCATGCTCATTGGAATACTCAATTCCGTGAAGCCATCCTTTGGCAATAAGCTCCGTATGAACAGGATACATTTTTGGAATACCATCAGGCTCCTGACTTTTCCATCCGGGGTGGTTCCACTGGATAAAGGCTCCCTGTCTGACGGCGGCCGCAATGACCTCCATGAAGTCAGTCCTGTTCAACGAGTCGGCGTCGGTGATGAAAAGCGCGTTGAGATGTCCGGGAGGCATACTGCGGGTTACCTCCGCGCCATGGATAAGAATGATATTGTAATTATCTGCCGTTGACTTTGCTATTTTCCAGGCTGCGTTATGATCTGTGGGAACATACAGTTTCCGGGGCTGGTATTCGACATGGTCGGTGATGGATATTGCATCGAGTCCGTCCCTCCATGCTTCCCCGATACGGGTTGTCGGCCATACAAGGCCGTCGGAAAAGACGGTATGCATGTGGAAGTCGCATTTCAGGGTCACATAACCGGGCAATTCCGGGACATTCAGGATGCGCCTCTGGGCAGACAATGTCATTGTGCCCAGAAGCAGGATAGCTTAAGAGAAGGATTTTGGTTTTCATGATGTTTGCTATTCTTAAATCCCTCGGGTATTGTTTAAAATCCGTTAAATCTTGACGCTACTGCGATTTCTGATTGCGATTTATCAATACTCGCCTACTGCATAATCCCAAATCTGCCAACTCGCAAACTGCCGACTGATGCCTACTGCCTTCCATGCCCATTAACTTCCCTGCCCCTGAGTATGAGCCTGTCATACAGGAAGAGCAAAACGCTGGCGGAAATGGCAATGGCTGCAAAGAGCATCCATACCTTTGACGGGTTATAGGTATCCCAGAGGAAACGGGTCAGCTGGGCAGAATCCATTCCGAACAGCTCCTGTGCCCTGTTCAGATAATCAGTCTGGGTGAATGTGGCTGATATGTCAGGGATATCGAATCCTTTTGCCGCAACGGCCTTTTTGAGCAGGAAAATTTTGTCGGCCATGATTTCATATGGTTTTCCAGATATCCAACCGGCTCCGATATGTCCGAGGGCTATCGGAAGAAACGCAGTGCCCATGTACAGTGCCTTCCTGTCGGGAGGGGCGATACCGCCAAGATACTCCTGCACCTTGGGTGATGAGGCCATCTCTCCGATCCCGAATATCAGCACACCGAGTACAATAATCCATGGATTCAGGTTTGCGAACATCATACCAAGGCCAAAGGCCAGGATGAAGATACCCGACATGATGGAGTTAAGAGGCCTTACCCTGGCTGTGACCGAGGAGACCACCAGCTGGAAGAGAATAATGAAGAACGATGCCATGCTTGAGATGGTCACCGTGGTGATGGTGCCGGGATCAAGACCCAGTGTGACGGACATCTTATCGAGGTTCACCCATGTCTCGAGGAACACCGGGAACGAGTAGTAGAGCTGGTTGTAGGCAGTCCAGAAGACACCGATAATCAGCAGGAACAGCACGTACTTCCAGTCGGTGAGTGTTACCCCTATATTTTTGAATGCTATCGCGATATTCTGCAGGAAAGTGTTCCCGGTTTCGGTCACCGCCGGTTCGGTGTAGACGGTGAGGACAAGCAGCAGGTTCAGGGCCATTGCCGCCATCGACATATAGAAGACCATGTCCCAGTTGTGCTTGTATATCAGGCTTGCCACAAACGGACCGATGAATCCGCCTATATTGACCACCATATAGAATATTCCGAATCCGAGAGAGGCTGTCTCCCTGTTGGTCACCCTTGCCACGGTGCCTGAGATTATTGGCTTGAAGAGTGCTCCTGCAACGGCAAGGAGGATAAATGCGGCGAAGATCGATCCGAAGGTCTCGAACCTGCTCAGCATGAAGAATGAGAGGATATAGGTTATGAAAGAGACGACGAGCACTTTTTTATAACCGACCCTGTCAGCGATGGCGCCTGTGATCACCGGCAGGAAATAGAGGATCATTGATCCTGTACCCATGATGGTGCCCTTCTCCACATTTGAGAATCCCAGCGCTCCCGCCTCGGGAGACGAGGTGAGGTAGATGGCAAAGAAGCCGTTGTAAAAGGCATACCAGCCCCATCGTTCGAACAGTTCCATGAGGTTGGAGATCCAGAAGACGCGCGGGAATTTTTTTATTGTTCGTGAGAAATAGTTCATTGATATCTGATTTCGGGTGTTAAAATAGTGAATTAACTTACATCGTTAGGTTGTTCCCGGCTATCATTTTCCCTGTTTTGTGACACATAAAAATAGGCTTCTTTTTTATCGGCATCATCCCAGGTATAAGCCCGGCGGTTTTTGAATCCGCACATGTATCCTATCAGGGCAGCGTCACCGGCGCACATTGTTGTGTGAATCAGGAGCGCCAGTGACAGGACCCACTTCCACCATGGCGGAGAGAATACCATTATAATAATGATGCCTGCAGTAATGGTCAGGAAGGGAGTCATGGCAACCAGGGTAAAAAAACCCGTTCCTGCAACAAACCGGTGAGCCGTGACATAGACTATTCCCTGTCGCAGATCGGTTCCCATACGTATATCCCTGGCTCCGGCAAGCCGGAAGGGAATAAGATGCAACCCTTCATGAACAGGGATGAGGAGCAGCGGAATAAAAACCAGTCCCGTGACAAGTCCCTTTATTACCCGGGGATCGCCTGATGGGAATTTAAGTCCCGGCCAGTACCAGGCTGAGAGGGAGAGTGATATTGCAGCAGTTACCCAGATGATTGCCATTGGCAGACTGAAACGTGTCAGGTTGCCGAGGACGAATGGGGCAATCTCGCCGTATTTAAGAGTCAGGACCTTTACATAGCCCGGTCCCTCCTCAAGCTCTTCTATGCCGGGGGATGGTTTCATGGATCGTCAAAGATATGGGATAGCCGTTTATGCAGGATGATATTGCTCAGTTTTCTGCTGCAATGAACCTTTGGCACGACAATTGGTTAAATTTGCAGAAGATTATGAAGAGGTTTTCCGGCATATTGTTTATGCTGTTTTTTAGTGTTTGCGGTTTCGGCCAGAGGAGAGATACGGTAACACCAGTCATTGCTTCCCCTGCCACGGTTACGGTGACGCAGGTGAATGCCGATACCCTGCTTGGAGTATATCATGTTCTCAAGACAGCCACCTTTGACGGGCAGACTTATCCGCTGGTGGAGTTGCCGGAAATCATTGTCATTGCCAGGATGCCTCGCGGAGTGAAGTTTGACTACCGGAGGCACGCCCGGCTTGTATATAACGTGCGGCGCGTCTATCCCTATGCAATGATAGTCAGGGAAGAGTTCGGCCGTATCAACAGGCTGCTTGAGACGATGCCCGCAGAAAAGGATCAGCGCAATTTTCTTCAGCAGTATGAGAAAGACCTTTTCCAGAAATATGAGGAAGACCTGAAGAAGCTGACCTTCTCGCAGGGCAAGATCCTGATAAAACTGATAGACCGGGAGACGCAGAACACCTCATACGATCTCATACGACAGTACCGCGGAAAATTCTCTGCCACCTTCTGGCAAAGCGTTGCGCGTATTTTCGGGGCCAATCTGAAGTCGTCATATGATCCCGGCGGTGAGGACTACCTCATAGAACAGGTTGTCAGGGAGATTGAGGCCGGGAGGCTCTGATCACTTTCCGCGGGGGAGTCCCCAATGGCCCTGGCACCCGGTGGCATTCACTTTTCGCCAAGAAGCTCCTTAACTGCCTTGATCACAGCATTGGTATCACGGGCAATGTCTGATATGGTTGAATCAAGCATATAGCAGGCGGCAGTGACAACCAGGTTTTTTCTGTCAATCACCACTTCTCCGTGATGACTGTTCTCATGTCTGCCACCAAGGGTTTTGATGTCTGCAGCTGTTGCGGGGTCGCTTCCTATGGTGACCGTCACCTCTCCCAGCACCTTTGCGATGAGCACCGGCGAGATGCATAGAGCCCCGATTGGTTTGCCGGCCTTATGGGTAGTGCGGATGGCATCCTCCACAACCCTGTCGACATGGCATTCAGGGCCGTCAATGGCATAGGTGCAGAGGTTTTTGGCCACGCCAAACCCTCCCGGGAAGATCAAGGCGTCAAAATCAGCAGTCCTGTATTCGGTAAGGGCTTTGATCTTTCCCCTGGCGATTCGGGCGGCTTCCGTCAGCACGTTGCGCGACTCCTTCATTACCTCTCCGGTGATGTGGTTGATGACATGGTGCTGCATCACGTTGGGTGCAAACAACTGGTACGTGCCGCCCATACTGTCAATGGCGTATAATGTCATCACTGCCTCGTGAATCTCTGCGCCGTCCATCACGCCGCAACCTGCCAGTACTACTGCTGCCTTCATTTCTTTCCTGAATGTTTCGGAATAAAGTTACAAAATACCTTTGATAATCCTGAATCCAATACCTGGCAAAGCTGCCTTCCACTGTTTCCGGGCAGAATCTCAAACGTGGTTTTCCGGGAATAGATATACCTTCATCTGTCACTTTTCAGCGCCGATTTCAAAAAAATGTCATTAAAACCATTGCTACCAAAATTATTTTTTATATTTACGGTCCCCTGAATGCGGCAGTTTGTCTGCCTTATTGGATGGTCTGCCGGGTCAGGAGATATTAATTCTAAACCTAATTGTTTAACCTAAACTCTTATCTATGAACAGACTCAAACTGTTGCTTTCGCTGTTTGTGTTAATGGGGTGTACCGCCCTTATGGCACAGACGGTGACGATCAAAGGTACTGTTACATCAGCAGAAGATGGCTTGCCCATTCCGAGTGTTGCTGTGGCAGTAAGGGGCACAACCCTGGGCACTTTGACCGACGGTGCCGGAAATTATTCGGTAAACGTTCCGGCCAGTGCTGCTACCCTCACCTTCACATTTGTGGGGATGAAGACGGTAACTGAAACCATCAGTGGCAGAACAACCATTGATGTAGTGATGCAAACCGACATGCTTGGCCTCGACGAGGTTGTGGTCACGGCACTTGGTATTACGAGGGAAAAGAAAGCCCTTGGTTATTCAGTCACCGACGTAAAGGGTGACGCTGTCTCCAACACAAGGGAGACAAACATTGTGAATGCACTCCAGGGCCTTGCCCCGGGCGTACAGATCACAAGGGCGTCATCATCCGTAGGATCTTCTTCACAGATCCTCATCAGGGGTATCAAGTCATTCGGTGACAACCAGCCACTGTGGGTGGTTGACGGAACACCAATATCCAACTCAGCAAGCGGTGCAGATCAGTATGGTGGTGTTGACTTTGGTAACAACGCTGCTGACATCGACCCCGAGAACATCGAATCAATTTCAATCCTCAAGGGCGCTAACGCTGCTGCTCTTTACGGAAGCCGCGCCCGTAACGGTGTTGTGCTGGTAACTACCAAAAAAGGTAAGTCTGGCCAGGTTAGAGTCAGCCTCAGCAACAGTACAGCGTTTGATCAGGTGGCTTATCTTCCTACCTATCAGAACATGTACGGCCAGGGTACCGGCGGAAGTGAATTCAACTATGATGAATATGTAGCTGGTGGCGGAACCCTCTCTTACCCGGACTATTGCGCAGAGAATTCCTTCTCGTATGTTGACGGTTTGGGTGGTGGAGTTTTTGACGGTTATGATGAATCATGGGGCCCAAGGCTCGATGATGGTCTGTTGCTGTCGCAGTTCAACTCGCCCTACAATGAGGAGACAGGAGAATACACGCCCACTCCCTGGATATCTCATCCTGACAACGTAAAATCATTCTTTGAAACGGGTCTGACAATGACAACCAGCCTGTCACTCGAGGGTGGTAACGATGTCCTCGCAGGCCGCGTTAATTTCACCAACCAGACTGAAAGAGGTATCATACCAAATACTGACCAGAACAGGAACCAGATCGGCCTTTCCACGACAGCCAACATCAGTCCCAAACTTCAGGCTGTTGTAAATATCAACTATGCCATTACCTCCAATGACAACCTGCCGGGTCAGGGTTATGATGCAAACAACGTCATGCAATCGATCGGCGGATGGTTCGGACGTCAGGTTGACATGACCGACCTGAAGGAGAACTGGGAGACAACTGGATGCCGAACGGTATGCCGTATAACTGGAACAGCAACTATCACAACAATCCCTACTGGACTGTTTACAAGAACACCAACTCACGCAAGAGGGAGAGGGTTTACGGTAACGTTTCACTTTCCTATCAGCTTACCGACTGGCTCAGCCTGATGGGACGCTACGGAATTGACTACTACAACGAATTCCGGAAGTCTGTAACCTATGAAGGATCCAATGAAAGCCTTCCCGGCAACGGCGGTTTCTTCGACCCAGAACAACCGTGACAACAAGGAGGCCAATGCAGATATCTTCCTGAATTTCCAGAAGGATTTCGGATCAAAATGGCAGCTCAGCGGTAACATCGGTGCCAACTACAGGAGGGTAGATTATAACTATTCGGCCCTGGGTACAGCACAGCTTACCGTTCCGAACTGGTTTGACATAGCTAACGTCAAAGGCACGCCGACGACTGATATGTACATGTCGGAATACGAATCAAACAGTATCTTCGCATCCGCCAACGTCGGCTTTATGAACCAGCTCTTCCTTGACCTGACCATACGTAATGACTGGAGCTCCACCCTGCCACCGGCTAACTGGAGTTACCCCTACTGGTCAGCTTCACTCGGATGGATCTTTACCGAGACATTCGGCCTGGGCGGTGAAATACTTTCATACGGTAAACTGCGCGGCAGTTACGCGAAGGTGGGTAGTGACACCTCTCCCTACCAGATTTTACCTGTCTACAACTCGGTATCACCTGCTTACAACGGTGTAACCCAGTTTGACTTCCCGTCAAGAATGTCACCTGCAGACCTCCTTCCCGAGCAGACAGCTTCAACGGAATTTGGTCTTGAAATGAAGTTCTTCAATAACAGGCTCGGGTTTCGACGTGTCATACTTTGACATGGTGACCACCGACCAGATCATGACAGTGAACATTTCAACATCAACAGGCTTCCTGACCAAAGCAATCAACGCAGGTGAAATTGAGACCAGCGGGGTTGAAGTTGCCCTTATGGGTGAGATTGTCAGAAACAGTAACTTCATGTGGTCGGCAGTTCTGAACTGGACCAAGACCCAGACAGTTGTAAATGAACTTGCCCCGGGTGTTACAAGTTATGTTCTCAACTCATCATGGTCTCCGACCACTATCGAGGCCAGGCCCGGTGAACCGTTCGGACAGATCTACGGTATTGCTTACCTGAGAGACGAGAATGGCAACAAGCTTGTTGAAGACGGTTACTATCAGGCAACATCTGCTCCTGTCGTTTGCGGCAATACGCAGGCTGACTGGATCGGTAGCCTTAACAACCTTTTCAAATACAAGAACCTGAATGCCAATATCCTGGTTGATGTGAAGTGGGGCGGTGACATATACTCAGTCACGAAATGGTTTGGAGACTATGCCGGTGTCACTGAGGCCACTGTCAAGGACAATCTTCGTGAGACAGGTGCAATCGCTGACGGTATCGATGTGAATACCGAACAGAAGAACACCGTGGCAGTTGACCCGGAATACTTCTTTGGCGATTACTGGGGCAAGACCGAGCCTGCCGTCATCGACGGAACCTATATCAAACTGCGCGAGATCGGCATCAGTTATGACATAAAGGTGAAGAATTCCTTCGTAAAAATGCTTAACGTTGGTCTTTACGGAAGAAACCTTGCGCTTCTCTATCGTGATCCTAGCAACGACATCAGGATTGATCCTGAAGCCGCCTACGGTACAGGAACCGCTGCAGTCGGTGTTGAACAGTACACACTGCCTCCGGTACGCACAACAGGGTTCAAGTTGAGAGTTGACTTTTAATTAAAAACCCTAAAAAGAATTAGAAATGAAAAATATAAAATTACTTGGAGTTATCTTCATCTCTCTCCTGATACTGGGCAGTTGTACCGAGGGATGGGAGGAAATGAACACTGATCCCAACAGCGCGACTGACGTTCCGGCAGAAAACATTCTGATAAATGTTGAGCGGAATATAGCCAACACTCTTGGAGATGTCTGGTGGACCGGCAATAATACAAGTTCATATGCCGGACATATAGCAAAGATCCAGTATGTCGATGAGAACCGGTACGCAGAGCGTGATGCTATCATTGAACGCTGGGGTACACTCATGGGCTACCAGGTTGACCTTGGCAAGATCATTGCCAAATCACAGGAATCAGGCAACCGGCTATGGAGGGCGTAGCCCTTACAATACAGGCAATGCTCTGGCAGATTATGACTGACACATATGGTGCAGTGCCTTTCACTGAAGGGGGCAAGGGAGAAGAAGGTATTCTTCAGCCTGCCTATGACAGCCAGCAGAGTGTTTACACTGGTATCCTCGCCATGCTTGAGGAGGCCAATACCAAACTGGCTGAAGGCGGCACCATCAGGAATGACATCTGGAACAATAACAGTGCTGCGCTGTGGCGTAAGTTTGCCAACTCGCTTCATATGAGGGTTGCCATCCGTATGTCAAATGCCGATCCTGTAAATGCAAAGGCAGAATTGCAGAAGATTCTTGTCACAAGCGCTGCCAATTATCCTATCCTGGCATCAAATGCTGATGAGGTTACCCTCAACTGGTATGGTACCAGCCCTTACTGGGAGCCTTACTATGGCGATCAGAGGAGCCGTGATGACCATGGGATGTGCAAAACATTCGTTGACGCTCTCCTGGCAACCAGTGACCCGAGGATCAGCGAGTTTGCTTTTCCTGCACCATCTGACGGTGTGTACAGGGGTGTGCCTGCAGGCATGACAAATGTTCAGCAGCAGCAGAATCCGATTAACACAATCAGCAGGATCGGCAACCGGTACCGCAAGTCACCGACAGGAGCCACCTATTTCATGCGCTATGCTGAGGTTGAGTTCCTCAAGGCTGAGGCTTATCTGCGTACTGACCTCCTCAACAATGCCACTGCAGCTCAGACAGCTTATGAAGCCGGTGTTACGGCATCATGTACTGAACATGGCGTTGCTGCCGGTGCCATCACCACCTACCTGGCTAACACCAACGTGGCCTGGAACGGAGCCGGCTCATGGGGCTATACGAACCTGCAGAAGATATATTATCAGAAGTGGGTGTCACTCTTCAAGCAGGGTCATGAGGCATGGGCTGAAACCCGCCGTACTGACATTCCTCTGATGGGTGTTGCTCCGGGAGCAGTTCCGGCAACTCTCCTGGATGATCACAACAGGCCTCCTTTCCGCTGGCCTTACCCGACAAGTGAGTATACACTTAATGAAGCCGTTGTTGAAGCAAATGATGACGCTATCGTTGACCGCTTCTGGGGTGCCCAGATGTGGTGGGACAAGAGAACCGGTGTAAACTAGTTTTCAGTTCATTATAAAAATGAGGGTGCGCTTTTGCGACACCCTCATTTTATTGTGTGCCCGGCATGGGCGATAACTATAGGGTGAGAAACCCGAACGCGCCCTGACAGTGGGAAGCGTTAGCTGAAGGCAAGGGTGCCCACCGTGAGGTGGGATCTGAAGGAAGCCGGAGGCAAAGTCCCGGTCTGACGAACAGGAACTTCATATAAGGCCTAAGGTTGTGGATGAGTTTGCAAGACAAAACGAAGTCCGATACTGTCCGGAGCAACCAAGGTAAATGAAGCAGACAGATGGGATGAAAGTTATCGTTCTTACCCGGGGAGATCTCATGGACATGACAAAACGGAGTATGCGTCATGGTCGAAAGAAGGTTTACCGTGAGAAGTCAGCCGAGGCCATAGTACTGAGGGACGACACCCCTCGGGAAGGGCCGAACCTTAAGGAGTGAGCAGTAAATGAATGTTACCGCATGAAAGGAAGAGAGCAGAAAATCTTTGAGAGATCAAGGACCTGCCCGCATGGAGACAGGACGGCATCCGAAGGACATGAGGGAGGGCAGACTTACATGAGGATAACTGAAAACAACCTCACCATCAACAATCACCAGAGAGGGAATGGATTGTTGGAACAAATCCTATCGCCCGTGAACCTTAACACTGCCTTCAGACAAGTGAGGCGGAACAAAGGGGCAGGGGGTGTTGACAGGATGGATGTCGGGTCACTGAAAGACTATCTTGTCAGGGAAAAGGATGAGTTGATAACATCCATTGAGAGGGGCACATACCGCCCCAATCCGGTCCGGAGGGTAGATATACCCAAAGAGAACGGAAAGCGTCGAGGGTTGGGTATCCCTACGGTAGTAGACAGGGTTATCCAGCAGAGCATAGCACAACAGCTGAGTCTGCTCTACGAGCCAGAGTTCTCCCAACACAGTTTTGGCTTCAGGCCAAATCGGAGCGCACACCAGGCACTTTGTAAATGCCGGGATTACATCACGGAGGGCTATAAGTATGCAGTGGACATTGACCTGGAGAGGTTCTTTGACACGGTGAATCATAGCAAACTGATAGAGGTGCTGTCACGCAAGGTTAAGGATGGGCGGGTAATCTCGCTGATCCATAAGTATCTCAATGCAGGAGTGATGAATGAAGGCAATTACGAAGAGACGCCAGAGGGCGTACCACAGGGAGGCCCGTTAAGTCCGGTTCTGAGCAACATTTTGCTCAATGAGCTGGACAAGGAGCTTGAGAGACGTGGGCATAAGTATGTACGCTATGCGGACGACATGGTCATTTTCTGCAGGAGCCGGCGGAGTGCCGGGCGCACTATGCAGAACATCATCCCCTTTATAGAGGGGAAGCTGTTTCTGAAAGTGAATCGGGACAAGAGTCAGGTTGCCTATGTCAGGGATATCAAGTTCCTTGGCTACTCCTTCTACGTTGTAAAGGGAGAGGGCAGACTGCGGATACATCCCAAAAGTGTAACCAGGATGAAAACCCGTATCAAGGAGTTGACATCAAGGAGCAACGGATGGGGTAATGACCGGAGGAAGGAAGCACTGAGTCAGTACATTAAAGGCTGGGTGCAATACTTCAAGCTGGCAGACATGAAGGAGCTGCTGATAAGTGTTGATAAGTGGTATCGCCGGAGGTTACGAATGGTTATTTGGAAACAATGGAAACGGACAAAGACCAAGATAGCTAACCTCGTTAAGCTGGGCGTTAAGAAGAATAAGGCTTACGAGTGGGCGAACACGAGGAAAGGTTATTGGCACATTGCTGGTAGTTATATCCTTGACACTACTATTACCACTGAGCGTCTCCGCCGTGCGGGCTACGTCTTATTCTCGGACTACCTCAACAAGGTGAAAGTTGTATATTAAGGAACCGCCGTATACGAGACCCGTACGTACGGTGGTGTGAGAGGTCGGAAAATGAAATAGGAGGAAACCTATTTCATTTTCCTCCTACTCGATTACTATTTATCGTAACTTTAATTTGTACGATTTTTGTAGTTAAAGACTCATTGATATAACTATTCTTCACCAAAACCAAAGTCTGATGAAAAGACAATTAATCCTTTCAGTTATGGCTCTCCTTGCTCTGACGCCATATGCAGTTATTGCCCAGGAAAACTGCAAAGTACTGCTGCCGCAGATATCGGAATCCTATACAGGTTCATGCAAGAACGGACTGGCAGACGGAAAAGGAGAAGCTTTCGGGACAGACCAGTATAAAGGGGAGTTCAAAAAAGGACTTCCTGAAGGAAAGGGTGTCTATATCTGGCAGACAGGAGAGAAATATGATGGCTCCTGGAAGAAAGGCCTCAGGGACGGCAATGGAAGCTACACCTTTAAATCTGATGGTAAAGACACGGTAATGACCGGCATCTGGAAGGAGGACAAATATCTGGGAGAGAAGGCTGTGGCTCCATATGTTATCCAGTTTAGAAACAGTATTTCCAGGGCCTCCTTCGTGAAATCAGGTGAAACGCCCAATTATGTCGTTTATAAGTTTTCCCGCGCAGGAGGATCAGCCTCCGACATAAATGAACTTATGCTGACAGGAAGCACAGGAACTGAAACTATCTCAAGCAACTTCACCGGATTTGAGCAGGTAACATTTCCGTTCGAAGGTAAAATCAAGTTTGTTGCCCCCAATGCACTTCGTACGGCAATGTTGTCATGCGAACTGAGGTACCAGATTAATGAACCGGGTGCCTGGACCATAACGATCTATTATTGATTTACAACCCTTTTCCCTTGATGATTGTCCCGAGGGTGTAAAAAATTATCTTAAAGTCGAGATAGAGAGAGACGTTTTCAAGATAGAGCAGGTCGTAGTCAAGCCTCTCGAGCATTTTCCCTATGTCTGATGCATAGCCAAGCTTTACCTGGCCCCAGCAGGTGATCCCGGGCTTGACAGCCAGGATCCTGTTGTAGTAGGGGGCCCTCTGCTTTATTTCTTCAATATAATGACGCCTCTCCGGCCTCGGACCTACCAGCGACATCTCTCCACGGAGCACATTTATGAAGTTGGGTATCTCGTCAAACCTGTGCTTCCTCATGAACCTCCCAAGTCGCGTGATACGCTTATCACCCCTGACTGCCAGCTGTGGCCCGTTTACCTCAGCATCATCCTCCATCGACCTGAACTTGTATATCATGAATGGCCTGCCATACCGGCCGATACGTTCCTGCCTGAAGATCACAGGTCCTTTTCCGGATAATCTTATGAGCAGTGCCAGCACCGCCATCAGAGGGGAGAGTATCACCAGGGCGGCAGATGCGACGGAGTAGTCAAGCGTCTGCTTGATCATCTGCTGCCAGTGCGGCATTTCCCTGTACGACACCCGCAGCAGGGGAGTGGCATAGATAGGCCCCGCCTCCACATGCCCCGCGATGACCTGTCTCATCGAGGGCACAGCCTTGACGAGTACATCGCGGTAACAGATTGTATTAACAATCGTTTCAACCACCTGATATTCATTTTCTTCCAGAGCCAGTATCACCTCGTCAATGTCATGGCTCTCAATGACATTCAAAATGTCTTCAACCGTTCCCAGCCAGGGTACCTCTCCTGCGAGGAGTTCCCCGGCAGACCCCTCAATGCTTATATACCCGGTCAGAAGATTCCCTGCCGGCATCTTCTCATTCCTGATCTCTCCGATCAGCTTCAGGGCCTTAGCCTGGCTGCCTATTATGAGCGTCCTGAAGCCCGCCTCGCGCCTGTGAATTTTTCCGGACACGCGGGAGGTGATGATGAAACGCGGTATCCATGTGAGCATGAACTCAAGGAGAAACAATACGATGAAGGAGCGGTAGTATGTAGAGTAATGACCGACGACATCATCAAGAATCAGAACAAAAAACAGCACCACCACCGAGGCGAGGGTAATCGCGAGTGATTTCCCGAATTCCAGAAGCCGTGAACGTCGCAACGGATCGGAATAGAATCCCGCCATGGCAAAGACGAAAATGAAAAAGAGCGGTATGAGAAAAATGCCGAGGTAGAACTTGTCGCCCAGCTCCATCCGGAAATAGTCGCCATATAAAGGAGTCTCGATGAAGTATTTCCGGAAGAGGTAAAAGAGTCCCCATGCCACCGCTGAGCCTGCGAAATCAGCTGATATATATGACAGTGTTATTCTGCGGGCAAATTTTTTCATCAGTGTACGCGAGCTATATGCAAAGATATCTGTTATTTTTAGACCAAAATCATAAGGGGATGATCGAAGAGTCATTTGAGGCTAAGGGCAAGAGAAAGAGGCTTATAGAGGAGCTGAGGAGCAAGGGCATCAGTGATGAGAAGGTGCTTGAGGCCATGGGGCGGGTGCCGCGTCATATATTCATGGATGACGCATTTCTCAGCCATGCCTACCAGGATAAGGCATTTCCCATTTCTGCCGGGCAGACAATCTCCCAGCCATACACCGTGGCGGTTCAGACAATTCTGCTTAATGTAGGGAAGAGGGATAAAGTGCTGGAGATCGGCACCGGCTCGGGATACCAGGCGGCTATCCTTGCCGAGATGGGGGTGAAGGTCTATACGATCGAGCGTCAGAGGGAGCTGCACAGGAAGGCCCAGATGATGCTGACCTCCATGGGGTACCGGATCCATTTTTTCCTGGGTGACGGTTATGAAGGACAGCCGCAGTACGGTCCTTATGACGCGATCATTATAACCGCAGCGACGGCAGAGGTGCCGGACAAGCTCCTCAGACAGCTGCGGGTGGGTGGAAGACTGGTGGCTCCCATTGGCGACCGTGATTCGCAGGTGATGACACTCTACACCCGGCGCGGCGATGATGACTGGGAGATAACCACCCACGGCCATTTTGTATTTGTCCCCATGCTAAAAGGCATTGCCAACGGAAACGAAAGAGAATGAGACTATGAAGATATACAGGGAGGTCTTCTCACCCATCCAGGTCAACACTTACATCGTAGAGGGTGATGGCGGCGAAAGCATCATAATTGACTGCGGATGTTACGGCAGTGCTGAGGAGAAGAGGCTTGAGGATTTTCTTGCGGCCCGGGATCTGAAGCCCAGGCTGCTTCTTAATACGCACTGTCACCTTGACCACATTTTCGGGAACGCCTTCATGCTTGAGCGGTACGGATTGCGCTCCTGGTTCCATGACGGAGACCGGTACAATCATGCCTCTGCCCCGAAGCATGCGCTGATGTTCGGACTTGACATGGAGGCTCCGCCCGAACCGCAGGGCTACCTGGCTGACGGTGAGGTAGTGAAAGCTGGAGGAGTGAGTTTTCAGGTCATTGCTGTTCCCGGACATTCGCCGGGAGGGATAGCCTTTTACTCGGAGAAGGATGGCGTCATCTTCACCGGAGATGCCCTGTTCGCGGGAAGCATCGGACGGTCTGACCTTCCAGGCGGGAACCATGAGCAGCTGATGAGGAACATACGTGCCAGACTGTTTTCACTTCCTCCCGAAACGGTAGTCTATCCGGGCCACGGACCTGAGACGACAATCGGGGAGGAGATGAAGAGTAATCCCTTTTTCAAGTGAAACACCCTTGATGCCATGACCCGGACTCCATATCTTATAAATCAAACCGCGGTTACTGCATCATTGCCTGAGTAATTATACTTCAATGGGGTGAATCATGATTAATATGTTTTTTTTTATAAATCCCTTTATGCTAATTTCGCTCCGTACCTCTGAAACAATAAAACAATACACCTGAATATGACATCCGATCATTTTGTTAACCGTCACATCGGGCCGCGTGACAGCGAGGCCGCAGAGATGTGCAGGACAATTGGCGTTGATTCCACGGACCAGCTTATAGACCAGACTGTTCCTGCATCGATAAGACTTCAAAAACCGCTCAACCTGCCACCGGCAATGAGTGAGAATGAATATCTCAATCATGTCAGGGCGCTCGGCAAGCGCAATAAGCAGTACCGCTCCTTTATAGGGCAGGGTTATTACGGTGTGGCAGTGCCTCCGGTGATCATCCGCAATGTGCTTGAGAATCCATCATGGTATACCTCGTACACCCCTTACCAGGCTGAGATATCACAGGGCAGGCTTGAGGCGCTGCTGAACTTTCAGACCATGGTTACAGGACTGACTGCGATGCAGATAGCCAATGCCTCCCTTCTGGATGAGGCTACAGCTGCAGCTGAGGCTATGGTGATGATGTATAATGCCCGTTCAAGGGATAAGGTCAAGGCCGGTGCCAGCAGGTTCCTTGTAGACAACTCCGTCTTCAAGCAGACGCGCGATGTGCTCATCACCCGTGCTGCGCCGCTCGATATAGATATACAGTTCATTGATTATACCCAGATGGAGCCTGACAGCCTTCTCTTCGGCGTCCTGGTGCAATATCCCGCCTCTACCGGCGAGATACGTGACTACCGTGAGCTGGTTGAGAAGGTGCATGGCGCCGGCGCCCTTATTGCTGTGGGAGCTGACCTGATGAGCCTTGCCCTGCTGACGCCTCCGGGTGAGTGGGGTGCCGATATCGTCTACGGATCAAACCAGCGCTTCGGCCTTCCGATGAGCTACGGTGGTCCTCATGCCGGTTTCTTTGCCACAAGGGATGAACTGAAACGCAACATGCCGGGACGAATTATCGGGGTCTCCGTCGATGTCCATGGCAACCAGGCGCTTCGTATGGCCCTGCAGACACGTGAGCAGCATATCAAGCGCGAGAGGGCGACTTCAAACATATGCACTGCACAGGCCCTGCTGGCAACCATGTCAGGAATGTATGCCCAGTATCACGGTCAGGAGGGCATCAGGCGCATAGCCATGCATATTTATTCAACGGCATGTACCCTGTCCAAAGCCCTGAAAAAGCTTGGATACATAATCAAGCATGAGCATTTCTTCGATACGGTACGGGTGCAGGCAGTCACCGGGGTGACGGCCGACATGATAGAGAAGATAGCTCTCAGCAAAGGCATCAACCTGTGGTATCCGTGCGCCAACTGCGCCGTGATAAGCACGGATGAGGTCACCACCCTGAAGGATATCAATGACATCGTTGCCGTGTTCGCCGAGGCGGCCGGCAAAAAAGCTGAAGAGGTAACAGCCCTCTGTGATTGTTTCTGTGTTGACGATAAATTCAAGAGGAAATCGCCTTACCTGCAGGAGCGCGCTTTCAACAGCTACCACAGTGAGACCGACATGATGCGCTACATCAAGATGCTGGAGCGCAAGGACTTTTCCCTGGCCAATGGCATGATACCACTCGGATCATGTACGATGAAGCTGAACCCGGCAGCCTCGATGTTCGCCATGAGCTGGCCGGAGTACGGCAACATACATCCTTTCGTTCCGGCAGACCAGGCAGAGGGTTATCATAAGCTGATGGAAGAGCTGGGTGAGGCACTGAAGGAGATCACCGGCTTTGATGCGGTATCGTTCCAGCCCAACTCCGGCGCTGCCGGCGAGTACGCAGGACTGATGATCATCAGGCAGTATCATATCAGCCGCAATGAGGGTCACCGCGATGTGGCACTCATACCATCCTCGGCCCAC
Source organism: uncultured Rikenellaceae bacterium (assembly GCA_963802145.1). GTDB lineage: Bacteria > Bacteroidota > Bacteroidia > Bacteroidales > VadinHA17 > SR-FBR-E99. The sequence continues at coordinate 1,202,031 of CAWDHN010000010.1, read as the reverse complement.
GGTACCAACCCTGCCAGCGCAGCCATGGCCGGCATGAAAGTGGTTGTGGTGGAGTGTGATGAGAAAGGCAACATCAGCGTTGACGACCTGAGGAAAAAAGCGGAGGAGCACCGTGACAACCTGAGTGCGGCAATGATAACCTACCCATCGACTCACGGTGTCTTTGAAGAGGCCATCGTGGAGATGACCGATATCATTCATAAGAACGGCGGCCTGGTTTATATGGACGGAGCTAACATGAATGCGCAGGTCGGGCTGACCAGTCCGGGCCACATAGGCGCTGACGTGTGCCATCTCAACCTGCACAAGACCTTTGCCATACCTCACGGCGGAGGTGGACCCGGCATGGGTCCGATACTGTGCAACACGAAGCTGGCAGAGTTCCTCCCGTCACATCCTGTAGTGAAGACCGGTGGCAGCCACGGCATCACGGCTGTGGCGGCAGCACCGTTCGGCAGCGCCCATGTGCTGACCATAAGCCATGCCTATGTGATGATGCTGGGCAGCGGGGGACTGACGAAGTCAACTGTTTATGCAATCCTGAATGCCAATTATATAGCTTCCGCTCTCAGCGGAATGTATAAGGTTCTTTATATGGGAACCAACAACCGCTGTGCACATGAGATGATACTCGACTGCAGGGGTTTCAAGGAGGCAGGTGTGGATGAATCGGATATTGCCAAGAGACTGATGGACTATGGTTTCCATGCCCCAACACTCTCATTCCCGGTGCACGGCACACTCATGGTGGAGCCTACTGAGTCTGAGCCCAAGGCTGAGCTCGACAGGTTTGTTGATGCCATGAAGAATATCTGGAAGGAGATAGAGGAGATAAGGGAAGGCAAGGCCGACAGGGAGGACAATGTGCTTAAAAATGCACCCCATACTGCAGCTGCAGTCATTTCCGACGGCTGGAAACATACCTATCCCCGCGAGAAGGCTGCCTATCCCCTGAAATGGACGGTTGAGAACAAGTTCTGGCCTTCGGTGGGAAGGGTTGACAACGGCTACGGCGACCGCAACCTGGTATGCTCATGCGCACCGATTGATTCGTACAGGTTTGAGACGTTCAAATTTGATCAGGACTGATTTTCTGGCCTAAAATGTAACCATTGCCATCAACGGCTCTGCTTCGAGTCCGAATAATTGTTTATCTTGTAGCCACCCCCTCCCGGGGAGTCGGTTCATTAAGCTGCCGGAAGCTTGCTCAGGCAGCCTGACTTAACATATACGCACTATGGAGTCCATTCATAAATATGACATGGGAGTTATAGGCAATTGTTCATTCCTTGCCTATATAAACAAGACAGCTGAGATAAAATGGATGTGTTTGCCGAGGTTTGACAGCAGCTTCCTGTTCGGGTCATTGCTGGACGAAGAGAAAGGAGGAGAGTTCTCTGTAAAACCGGCGGACAGGGATTTTTATACATACCAGTCATACCTGAAGAATACCAATATACTGACCACTGAATTCATAACTGATGACGGAAAGTTCAGGGTTACAGACTTTGCGCCGAGGTTTTATCAGTACGACAGGTATTACAGGCCGCTGATGCTCATTCGCAAGATCGAGCTTCTTGACGGAAATCCCTTTGTCACCGTCAGGTGCGAACCGGTAGGGAGTTACGGCGATTTCAAACCTCAGACAGTTGCCGGCAGCAATCATATAAGGTTCCTCAATTTTGACACCCAGGTCAGGCTGACCACCAACATTCCTCTCACATACATCATTAATAATCAGCCGTTCTTATTGAATGACACATATTACATGGCCTTTACCTACGGTGTCCCGCTGGAGGCACCCCTGGAGGCTACGGCTGACGATTTTCTGGAGAAGACCACTAAATACTGGGTTCACTGGGCCAAGAACACCTCCATACCAAATATCTTCCAGGATGAGATCATCAGGTCAGCGCTTGTGCTGAAGCTGCATCAGTTTGAGGATACCGGGGCGATTATTGCTTCGGGGACCACCAGTCTGCCGGAGGCTCCCGGAGCAGGCAGGAACTGGGATTACCGCTACTGCTGGATGAGAGACTCGTATTATACTCTGAATGCCTTCAATAACCTGGGTCACTTTGACGAGCTGGAGCGATATTTCCTTTATATACAGAATATCATCCTCTCGGAGAAGCAGAAGATAAGGCCGATGTACAGCATTGCCGGTACCGCTGTTCCGAAGGAGAAAGACCTTGATCTTGAGGGATATATGGGGAACAAGCCGGTTCATCTTGGCAATGACGCCTACAACCAGGAGCAGTATGACATCTACGGGCAGGTTCTTGCCAGTCTTCTTCCGCTCTATATTGACAGGAGGCTCAGTTACCTCTCCTACAAAAAATCGAGGGAGGTGATCTACTGGCTTCTAAGCCGCATTGAGGAGACAATGGAGAAGCCTGACGCTGGCATCTGGGAGTTCCGTAACCGGATGCAGGAGAACTGTTATACCTTCCTCTTTCACTGGGCCGGCAGCAAGGCAGCGGCCAAAATAGCCACCCATTTTTCCGACAATGACCTGAGGGCCAAGGCCGAGAAGCTCTCCACCAGGGCGGCGGAGAAGATAGAGATGTGTTACAATTCTGATCATAAGGCTTACATGCAGGCCATCGGCAGCAATAACTATGATGCTGCCACCATTCACCTCGTGACAATGAATTATCTTGATCCTTCGAGCGACAGGGCGCGGGAGCATCTGGCTGCCCTTGCTGACCATCTGAAGACGGAGGAGGGGCTATTCTACAGGTATATACATGATGATGACTTCGGCAAGCCGGAGACGACCTTCCTTGTTTGTGCCTTCTGGTATGCAGAGGCCCTGGCAAGTACAGGCAAGGTAGATGAAGCGGTCAGTACCATAGAGAAGCTGCTCGAGTACTCAAACCATCTGGGGCTCTTCAGTGAGGATGCCGGCCGTGACGGAAGCCAGTGGGGCAACTTCCCTCAGACATACAGTCACGTGGGGCTGATGAATGCCATCTATCGGATTGCAGCCAAGCTTGACAGACCGGTATTTCTTTAAAAAAACGAAAAATGGAAAACGGCAAACCAACAGAATTCAAGAGGATAGTGATAGTAGCCTACCGGCTTCCGTTCACCATCAAACACCGCAATGGAACTCTTACGGCGGTTCAGAACACAGGCGGACTGGTCTCCGCGGTTCTCTCGCTGACAAGCAGGATGAGAAATTCTGATCGTAACACCGCTATGGATAAGACGGTGTGGGTAGGCATGGGGGATTTCGATGCTGATCAGATGAACTCACTGGAAGAGGTAAGAGACACTTTTGAACTGATGCCGGTGAAGATACCTGAGAATCTCAATGAGAAATTCTACGGAGGCTTTTGTAATGATCTTATCTGGCCGCTCTTTCACTACTTCCCCTCCATGGCAGTATTTGGCAAGGGCTACTTTGATAGTTACAGGAGGGCTAACCAGCTATTCTTCAAGGAGCTGAAAAAGATTATCCGGCCCGGAGACTTTGTATGGATACATGATTACCAGTTGTTTCTCCTGCCGGGAATGGTCCGGGAGGAGTTCCCCGAGGCGTCGGTTGCATTCTTTCTGCATATCCCTTTCCCGTCATATGAGATTTTCCGCATCATGCCCGACGGATATCAGAAAGCCATTTTAAAGGGGTTGCTGGGTTCTGACCTGATCGGGTTTCATACACATGACTATGCGCAGCACTTTCTGAAGTCGGTGAAAAGGTCTCTCGGCTATGACATCTCTCTGAACACCGTGATGGCAGAGGATATCTATTCAAGGGCTGACGCCTTTCCCATAAGCATTGACTTTAACAAATTCCATGATTCAGTCCATCTGCCTGAGACGGAAAAATTCATTTCGAGGATACGCAAACAGAAGCGAGACCGTCTTCTGATCTTCTCCGTAGACAGGCTCGATTATACAAAGGGTTTCCTTAACAGGCTTGCCGCTTTTGAGCTTTTCCTTGAGCGGTACAGCACCATGAGGGGGCGGGTAATCTTCAACATGGTGATGGTGCCATCACGAGACACCATTATGCGTTACCAGGAGATGAAAAAGGAGATTGAGGCCACGGTAGGGCGTATCAACGGCAAATATGGGACGCTCGACTGGAATCCAATCACATATCAGTACAAGTCGTTGAAATTCAATGAGCTGGTAGCTCTCTACTCACATAGCGATGTCGGCCTGTTAACTCCTCTGCGTGACGGGATGAACCTGGTTGCCAAGGAGTATGTGGCAGCCCAGCACAAGCATTACGGCATGCTCATACTGAGTGAGCTTGCAGGAGCTGCAGCGGAGATGAGTGAATCGATCCTGGTCAACCCGACGGACATATCGCAGATGGCAGACGCCATATATAATGCCCTGACGATGAAGGGTGAGGAGAAGAAAGTGCGGATCGAGGCAATGAAAAAGCGACTTCGTGACTATGATGTCTTCTCATGGGCTGATGATATCCTCAGGACCACCGTCAGGGTGAAGGAAGACAGACGGAGTTACAGAGTCAGACTTATCAGCCGCGAGATAGAAAACGGGATAATAGAGTCTTTCTACAGGGCTAAATCGCCGTTGCTCTTCCTGGATTACGACGGTACGCTTGTGCCGATCAGGGAGTTGCCCGAGATGGCCATCCCGGATGTCAGGCTGATATCTCTTACCGAGAGGCTGGCGTTGGTGACGGAACTGGTCATAATAAGCGGGAGGAACAGGGATTTTCTCGACAAGTGGTTTTCAAACCTTAACCTGACACTCATCGCGGAGCATGGTGCATTCATCAGGTATGCAGGAGGGGAATGGGAATCCTCTGTCGATTATGATGAGGCCTGGAAGGAGAGGATAATGCCGCTGCTCTCCAGGTTCACCAACAGGTGCAAGGGGTCATTCGTAGAGGAGAAGAGGGCTTCGCTCTCATGGCATTACCGCAATGCTGATGAGGATCTCTCTGCCCTTAGGGCCATCGAGCTTAAGAATGAGTTGGAAGAGTCCATTGTTAACATGCCGCTGCAGGTCATTGACGGGCATAAGGTGGTTGAGGTGAAGATGTCAGGGTATAACAAGGGTTCTGCAGCAAAAAAGCTGACCGCCACCGGTGTGCATGACTTTATTCTTGCGATAGGTGATGACAAAACCGACGAGGAGCTTTTCGCGGCGCTTCCTGCCAATGCCATTTCCCTTAAAGTAGGCAAGGGTCCCACGCGTGCGAAGTATAATTTTTCCAGGCAGTCGGAGGTAACGGAATTCATCACCAGGCTGGTGGAGGCGAGGGAGGGTTAGGCAGCCGGCAGTCCTCAGTCGGCAGTTTGAGACTCCGACGCAGGAGGGGGCTCAATCCCGACCACGCAGTGCGTCGGGACGCCAGTCCTCAGCCGGCAGTGGTATAAGGGAGTAGTCAGTAGGCATTAGTGGGTGTTGGCCGTAGGCCATAGAGTATTGTAGATCTGACGATTATAATGAAACTCTTAGCTCGTAGAACTTGCCCCGATTTATCGGGGGCTTAAAGTATTGTAGCCGGAAGTCAGAACAGATCCTCGATGACCATTGAGTAGAGGTCGGTCTGGGAGATTCCGAAGACCGCTGCCTGTCTCGGGATGATGCTCTCCTCGGTCATGCCGGGGATGGTGTTTATCTCCAGGAACTGAGGACCCTCAGCGGTGACAATGAAGTCGACCCTGACAATGCCACGGCATCCAAGGATATCATAGATCTCCGACGAAAGCTCCTGTATGCGTGCCGTCACCTCTTCCTTCAACCTCGCGGGTGTTATCTCTTCGGAGAAACCATCGGTATATTTGGCCTCATAGTCGAAGAACTCCTTCTTCGGCACAATCTCGGTGACGGGCATGACTATCTTTCTCTGCCTGGTCTTAACCACGCCGCATGCCACCTCTGTGCCTTTCATGAATGATTCCACCAGCACCTCATGCCCCTCGGCAAAAGCTTTTTCAAGGGCTTCGGCAAACTCACCCACCTCCTTGACCTTGGTCACCCCGAAGCTAGATCCGCTGGCGTTGGGCTTGACGAAGCAGGGGAGTCCCGTCTGCTTCACTATCGCTGATGCATCATACTGCTGGCCATTCCTCAGAAGCAGTCCGCCCGTCATAGGGATACCATACTCGTTGAGATAGAGTTTGCAGGCCTGCTTGTTGAAGGTGAGTGCTGACACAAAAGCGTCGCAGCTTGTGTAGGGGATCCCGGTCATGTCAAAATAACCCTGCAGGGGTCCGTTCTCTCCCGGATCGCCGTGTATTGCAATGAAGGCAGCATCAAACCTTATCCGCTGGTCGTCAAGCACCAGTGTGAAGTCATTCTTGTCTATCCTGAAGAGCCGGCCTTTGGGATCTTCCCAGAACCACTCCGTTCCCCTGATGGTTATTATATAAGTCTCATATTTGCCTTTCAGCGCCGTGGCTACGCCCTGTGCGCTGCGGACAGAGACGGGATATTCGGATGAATTTCCTCCTGCAACAATGGCAATGGTTCTCATGTGTCTGCAATTTTGCCCCAAAATTACATTATTTAATATCCCGTAAGGATGCAATAGAAAAAAACATATTGATAATCCACGAAAGGGAATGCGGGTTGTGTCATCACCGCGATGAATATTTTGTTTAATTTTGAGACCAAACCAAAAATCATCAAACGTAAAATGGAAAAGAAACCTATCAGCGGAATAGTGACAGTCGTTATTGTTATTGCAGCTCTTTTACTGATTGTTTCATGGGGTGTAAGGATCTACAACAAGATCGTCCCGATGAATGAAAAGGTGGCTACCGCGTGGAGCAATGTCGAGACCCAGTATCAGCGCAGGGCTGATCTCATTCCCAATTTTGTGAATACGGTCAAGGGTGCTGCTGCTTTTGAGCAGGAGACGCTGACCAGGGTCATTGAGGCAAGGGCAAAGGCCACGCAGGTGACCATTGATCCCTCGAACATCACTCCCGCTCAGATGCAGGAGTTCCAGGCTGCACAGAGCGAGGTCAGTTCAGCGCTCGCACGCCTTATGGTTGTTGTGGAGCAGTATCCTGAGCTCAAGGCAACCCAGAATTTCCGCGATCTCCAGGTTGAGCTGGAGGGGACCGAGAACCGCATTGCCGTTGCCAGGAACAACTTCAATGATGCTGCCAGAGAGTACAACACCTTCATAAAGATTTTCCCCAACAACCTGATCGCCTCTTTCACCAAGTTCGACGACAGGCCCTATTTTGAGGCCATGGAGGGTACCGAGGTGGCGCCGAAGGTTGAGTTCTGAGGATCAGAATGATGAAAGCTTCGGCATTCTTTACCCGCGAACAGCAGGAGGCTATTGTCAGGGCCATAGGTGAGGCCGAGCATGCCACCTCCGGAGAGATCCGGGTACATATTGAGACATCGTGCAAAGCCGATGTGCTGGATGAGGCGGCATGGCTGTTCGGTAAGGTGGGTATGGATAAGACTGCCGACCGGAACGGGGTGCTTATCTACCTGGCGCTTAAGGAGCGCAAGTTTGCCATTATAGGTGATACGGGTATAAACGCCGTTGTGCCTCCCGGGTTCTGGGATAACATCCGTGATCATATGAAGCAGCGTTTCAGCGAGAACCTCTTTACCGAGGGCCTCACCGAGGGGATCATCATGGCCGGTGAACAGCTGAAGGAGCACTTCCCGCATGGCAGGAACGACGTGAACGAGATCACTGACACCATCTCTTTCGATAATAATGAAACGGGGGAATGAGAATGAGGAAGTTTAAATACCTGATATGCCTGCTGTGGCTTCTGCCGGTCACCTTCACACTGGAGGCGCAGACGCTCCTGGCCAGGCCCGAGCCCCCGCGGCTGGTGAATGACTATGCGGGTGTTCTGTCCGCCTCGGAGTTGCAGTCACTTGAAAATAAGCTTGTTGCTTTCAATGATTCGACATCCAACCAGATTGCCGTGGTCATAGTAAATGATCTTCAGGGATATGACCGGTCGGAGTTTGCCTATAAGGTGGCGAAGGACTGGGGTGTGGGTCAGGGCGACTTCAACAACGGGCTGCTGGTACTGGTAAAGACCAAGACAGAGAGTTCGGCAGGCCAGATATTCATCGCCACGGGCTACGGCCTCGAGGGGGCCATACCTGACATTGCATGTGCTGACATAATCGACAGGGAGATTCTCCCGCGGTTCCGTGAGAATAATTATTACGGCGGAATCGATGCCGGCACTGATGTACTGATGGCCCTTGCAGCCGGGGAGTACACCTACGGGAACTATGCAGGTGGGGAGACTTCACCGGCCCTGCCGGGAATAATCTTCTTCATAATTGTAATCCTGTTCATCGTTATCGTTTCAGCCGGAAGCTCCAACAACAAGCATCTCAAAAAGGGCGGTTCATCCAACCTGCCTCTATGGTTGCTTCTGAGCATGATGGGAGGCGGGCGGTCGCATGGAGGCAGCTTTGGAGGATTCTCCGGCGGCGGAGGCAGGAGTGGCGGCGGAGGCTTCGGTGGTTTCGGCGGCGGCAGCTTTGGCGGCGGCGGAGCAGGGGGGAGTTGGTAAGGGATCGCTGCGCTCCGTCTGAAGGTGGGTCTCGGTGGTTCCTCCGGGCTACAATACTTAATGCTCTACGAGCAATGGTTTATCTACGGTCTGCGGGCTACAATACTTAATGCTCTACGAGCAATATTTCACTACTGCCTACTGCCTGAAATGACTGCCTACTGCCGACTGCCGACTGTGGACTGACCTAATCTCTGCCGGCAGTATAACCCCTCCACTTAGCCAGAACCGCAACCATGTCAGCCGGAAGGGGTGCTTCGAACGAGAGCCGCTTACCTGACACTGGGTGGTCAAAGGAGAGCGTCTGGGCATGGAGCGCCTGGCGCGGGAGCAGGTTGAAGCAGTTACGTACGAACTGCTGGTATTTGGTGAAGGTGGTGCCCTTGAGGATACGGTTGCCGCCATACTCCTCGTCGTTGAAGAGCGGATGGCCGAACCAGGCCATGTGAACCCTTATCTGGTGTGTGCGCCCTGTCTCCAGGCGGCACTCGATCATGGAGACATACCCGAGCTGATCCACAACCTTATAATGTGTCACGGCATGCTTGCCCTGGCTGCCGTCAGGGAAGACCTGCATTATCTTCCGGTCGCGGGTGTTGCGTCCTACGTTCCCTGTGATGGTGCCTTCCGGAGGGTCAGGGGTACCCCATACCAGTGCAATGTACTTTCGTCCCGTGGTGCGGTTGAAGAACTGCCGTGCAAGCCTGTTATGAGCATACTCGTTCTTGGCAACAACGAGCAGACCCGAGGTGTTCTTGTCAATGCGGTGTACCAGTCCCGGCCTGAGTTCTCCCGTCTGAAAGAGGGGCAGGTCCCTGAAGTGATACATCAGCGCATTCATCAGGGTGCCTGAGTAGTTTCCGTAGGCAGGATGCACCACCATCCCGGCCGCCTTATCCACCACTATCAGGTCATCGTCCTCGAAGACAACGCTTACCGGTATATCCTGTGGTATGAGCTCAATATCGCGGGGCGGGTTGGGAAGGAGGATCTGGATAACGTCAAGAGGCTTGACCCGGTAATTCGGTTTCACCGGGGTCTCATTGACCAGTATGTTACCTGCCTGTGCCGCTGTCTGCACCCGTGTGCGCGAAACGTTCTCAATGCGTGATGCGAGGTACTTGTCAATGCGGAGCATGGACTGCCCCGGGTCAACCACATACCGGTAGTGCTCAAAGAGCTCCTGTTCCTGGTTGTCTGCCAGTTCCTCTTCAGCCATTATTATTTTCTGTCATTTTATCAGTATGATTCGCAGGAGTGAAAGGGGCCTGCCTTCCCTTGTTCTTATCATCAGCATGTAATTGCCGGAGGGAAGCCTGCTGAGATCGGGCCGGTCAGTGCGGTCAAGCGATCTCACCACGGCTCCGGATGAGGAGATGACATCAATAACGAAGTCGTCAGGCGCACCGTCGGAGGCCACCAGGGTCACCTCCCCCGATGAGGGGTTGGGATAGACACGGAAGAGGTCATTTATCAGTGTTTCGCCATTGGATGATGTAGGAGAGCCTGCTCCCTTCATCACGGGCCGCATCATCACCGTCCCGGGTGAGAGGCTGGGCTGCCAGATTCCGCCAAGCATGAAGTACTGTCTCCCTGCGGGAGGGGTATTCATGTCGAGGCCGGCATTGAGGAATACCTCTCCGTTCTGTTTCCATCCCACCCAGAAGTAGTCGGTCACCCTGACAGGCGTATCAAAGTTATATGTTTTGAACCCGTTGAGCTCTGTACCGGGGTCTGCCGTCGCTCCGTCGCTGGTGCCGAGAAGCACTCCGGGCTGGCCGTTGTCATCTGCCCAGACCATGATCTCAAAGCCAATCTGGTTACTGTTCTCAAAGGCATCATTGAAACAGATCCTTATGCCTGTTACCGAGTCAGGTATGAATGACCGGAAACGCAGGGCAGCCATGGCGTTGCGTGAACCCTGTCCGTTGATGCCGTATCCGGCTTCCGCAGTGCCGTCGTCAATTGCAAAGTAGTCGGTGAAGCGCTGGATGAACCTAATTGTGTCATTCTTTTTGGGGTCGAAGTCGTCTGTGATGAGCCAGACCGAGAGTTCGAAGAGAGCCGTATCCGTACCATCTGAGTTGTAGGTATAGAGCAGAGGTGCATCATACTTTACATCCGAAAGAGGGCTTACGTTTGATGCCCCTGCATCAAAGTCGCGCACCACCGCTCCGGTAACCATGTCTTTGATGGAGACGTGTCTCGTGACGTTCCGCACGATGGTGTCATTATTCCGGTAGTTGATGGCGGCCGTGGGGCTCATGGCCGACAGGAATGCCTGTCTGAAGTGGCGCCACGGCATCGCCTCATACTCCTTCAGGAGTGATCTCTGGGGAAGGGTCAGGGCTACGTCATGCAGAACGGTGTCATGTTTTGACCGTCCCTTGTCCAGGAAGACATGGTCAATATTCCACTGGTCGGCATTGCCTGCCTGCGAAGGTTCGATGATCACTCCTGCCAGCGAGGCATATCCGGTGAACATGAACCGGAATCCATTCATCAGATACCGGGTGTCGGTGACAGGTATCATCACGCGGCGGAATCCGTCGGTGGTGCCGCCCTGGGTCCTCCATACGCTGAACCATCTCTCCTCACCGGGAGCCCAGAAGCTGAGTGTCAGGCTGTCACCGCTCTCCGGATTGTCAGCCACGCCCCCCGCCTCATACAGGAAGCTGAGCCACAGGCTGTCAGCGGGGAGATACTCAAGGTCAATGGCCCGCGATGTGAGATGGTCAGCGGCGAAGACTGCCTGGTTGGCGGTTGTATAGAGATTGCCTTGCTCATCGAGGCAGTCAAAGGTAGCCACACCCTGCGATGGCTGCCTGACCGAGAAGGTGTTATTGACAAAGACCTGTATGTCAGTCCATCTGTCTGAAGAGGGGAACAGACTGTCAGAGGAGAAGTCGTCACTGAAAGGAAGGAGTATTGGTTCTTCTGCGGCGGCGCCTTTGAGAATGGGCCTGCCTCCGGCATTGGTCAGCTGCCGGTTATGCGAAAGACCGGTGATTACCTCCTGTGCCGGTGCGTGCAGGGAGGTCAGCATGGCAAAAAGGATATATATGAACCATCTCCGCCTCATCATCAGGGTGCTAACTCAATTTCCTTAAGGGTGCTGTCATCCACGGAGGATGTGGTATCAGCATCTGAGGGGAGGGAGGTCATCTTCAGGCTGTCGGTTGTAAGCCAGATATATACTGCCGATCCCAGTTGTACCGACGCATCACGGACATACTCGGGGTTCTGTTTGAATACAAGAGCGTTGAGGGAGTCTTCCGCTGTGATCACCGTGGCATCGAAGACAAAGGCACCAAGGTTAAGCGATGCTCCCAGGATCTCATTTTTGGCCTGCTCGAGGTTTCTTCCCGTCAGCATCGGTATGGGGGTGCGCTGGCTGCTCAGTCCCCTGCCAAGGACCAGGTCGATGACCATGCCCTTCTGTACTGAATCGCCGGGAGAGACATCGCGGCCGTGCAGTGTCTGCTTCAGAACGAAATCAACGGTGAGGTCAGGCACATAGTTCAGTTGCCCCACCTCCAGTCCTGAGGTTGTGATGAGTGACAATGCCTGGCGCCTCGGCAGTCCTACAAGATCAGGCACGGCAACCATCTCGGGATTGAAGGCATTAATGGTGGCCTTGATCGTTCGTCCCTTCTTGACCCGGTGACCGGGAAGAGGTGTCTGTTCCGCCACGCATCCCCGTGGGACAAATGTGGTGTACACTGAGTCAATGATCTGCAGTTTCATCCGGTTTTTGTCAACCACATGCCTGGCCTCGTCGATGCTCAGTCCCCTGATCTCGGGAGTGGGTCTCGACTGTCCGTGACGGGTGTAGATGTTCAGCCAGATGATAAGGATGAGTATAATGGCAACGCCGATGACCAATGCCAGACCCAGCTGTTTCCAGAAGATCCGGCTTTTAAAGAATTCCTTGACGCTCATCGTGTGATGAAGTATTAGATTATTAACGCAGGGTCAAAGATAAAATTATATTGTGAGAGTGCGGGCGTTACCACTCCTTAACTGTACGGTAGTTTGTATCGCGTTCCACCGGTTTGTAGCCGGCGGAACGTATCATTGCCACCAGCTCGGTCGTAGAGAGGCTGGGGTTGAGTTCTTCGGCTCCTGCCATTGAATAGATCCTGGTAGTGTCATCGATGGTGCCGTCAAGGTCATCGGTTCCGAAGGCCAGGCTCATGAGTGCTGCATTCTTGCCGATGGCGGGCCAGTAGGCTTTGATATGGCTGAAGTTATCGAGGAAGATGCGTGAGAGGGCGTAGTTGCGCATGTCTTCCGTCACCGGCACCTCTCCCAGCTCGCTCATGCGGTTGTTCTCCCTCCTGAACTTAAGTGGGATAAAGGCATTGAACCCTCCTGTGCGGTCCTGCAGTTCCCTGAGTCTACCCAGGTGGTCTATGCGTTGTTCCGGGCTCTCGGCGTGGCCATAGAGCATGGTGGCATTTGATGGGATGCCAAGGTTATGTGCTGCCTCATGAATGGCGAGATAAGTCTCGGCGTCAGCCTTCTCCCTGCATATCCTGCGACGCAGCGAGGCATCGAAGATCTCTGCGCCACCGCCCGGGATGGAGTCAAGGCCGTAATCGCGCAGCAGCTTCAGTCCGTCAGTGTATGTCATCCCAGCCTTGCGTATCATGTAGTCGAGCTCAACGGCTGAGAAGGCCTTGATGCTTATGTCAGGCCTCAGCGTGCGGATTGAGGAGAGGATTTTCCCGTAGTAGTGTATGTCGCGCTCCGGATGCACACCGCCGGTGATATGCACCTCGGTGACCGGCATGCCCTCAAAGCGTCTTACGATGTCAAGTATCTCGCTCTCCGACAGCTCCCAGCTGTCGGGGTCGCCCTCAGGCTTATGATAGGAACAGAAACGACAGTTGTAGATGCAGACGTTGGTGGGCTCGATGTGAAAGTTGCGGTTGAAGAAGACGAGGTCACCGCTTTTGGCTTTCCTGGCCTGTGTCGCCAGCAGAGCCATGAGCGACAGATCGGCTCTCCTGTAAAGTGTCAGTGCCTCATCCGGGGTGAGACGCCTGCCGTCAAGGACAGCCAGGGCAATCTCCTTTAATTCAGTTCCGGTACTATTCAGGATCAGCTCTTTCATATCGCGAAATATTGGCAAATTTAATATCACCGTAACACAGTATAAATAAAAAACCGCCTTAATTGTTCATTAAGACGGTCTGTTTATTTTCTGTCAGCCTCTCAGTCCTTGTGTCCCATCTCGTCAGAAACGGTCAGTTTCTTCCTTCCCTTGGCCCTGCGGGCGGCAAGGACACGCCTGCCATTGGGTGTTGACATTCTCTCCCTGAAGCCGTGAGTATTTGTCCTCTTCTTTCTTGATGGCTGAAATGTCCTTTTCATCTGTTCCTATGATTTCGTTGTTTATTTCCGGTTTTTAAGACTGCAAAGGTAGTCATTTTTTAAAATAAATGAAGAGGAGGGGTATTTTTTTTATTTTACCGGGGCAGGTAAACGATTTTTTTCGTCTCAAAGTAAGGCTCATCAAACCAGTTGCTTATCGGAACAACGGCAGCGGAGGCCTGAAAGGGCAGCAGCTCCCTGCCGAGGTCGCCTCCCTTGAGGAAGATCCATCCGTTTTTTATGGAGTTGAAAGAGCGAGGTGATGAAAGATGCCTTGTGATCTTCACAAATGTTTCCATCTCCGTTACCGCCCTGCCGATAATAAAATCATACTCCCCGGTAGTGTTCTCTGACCTCACCGTTCGGGCCAGCACGTTTCCTATGCCGGCTGCAGCGGTTATTTCATTCACCACCCTTATCTTCTTTGCAATTGAATCGATCAGGGTGAACTTAACCTCCGGGAATAGTATTGCAAGGGGTATCCCGGGCAGCCCGCCTCCCGTTCCTATATCTATCACTGCAGTACCGGGGAGAAAGCTGATAAAGCGGGCGACGGAGAGTGAGTGCAGCAGATGGTTTACCTCAAAATTCTCAATATCCTTACGGGAGATGACATTTATTTTTTCGTTCCACTCCGCGTAGAGTGGAGGCAGCAGTGAAAACTGCCGGCGCTGTCCTTCTGTCAGCGACGGGAAATATTTTTCGGCGATGGTGGTCAAATACCGCTTTTTTTACTGCGGACCATGTTCAGTATCAGAACTTTTGCCCTGAAGAGCCTTGCCTTTACCGTTCCGATGGGGAGGCTCAGCTCGCTGGCTATCTCCTCGTATGAGTACTCCTCGAAGTACCTCAGCTCGATAAGCCGGCGGTAGCGCGGCTTGAGTGTCTTGACTATCCTGTTCAGCGATGCTGCCGTCTCCCTGTCAATCATCAGTTCGTCAGGAGCTCTCATGTCAGAGGCAACAGTTGCCTCCATCTCGTCCTCCTCTCCCTCATCATGGTCGAATGGCCTTGGAGTCTGGCTCTTGCGCCTCATGAAGTCAATGCAGTTGTTGGTGGCGATGCGGAAGAGCCATGTGCTGAAGGCGTGGGAAGGCACATACTTGGCCAGGCTGTTGAACGCCTTGCCGAAGGCTTCGATGGTAAGATCCTCAGCGTCAGACGGGTTGCTGACCATCCTGAGCATCACATAATAGACGGAGTCACGATACCTGTTCAGCAGTTCGGTATATGCCCTGCTGTCGCCTTTCAATGCCCGGTCGATGACCTTCAGGTCATGCTGTGCTTTCTCCGATAGGCCGGTTTCTATTTCCATGTCTCTCTGCCCTTGCCTTTTCTGATTGTTGTAAGGTAAAGGAATGCTGTTACAAACGGCGCCAAGATATCAAAAAAGAGCGAAATATACCAGAGTTGGGGTTCATTGAATGTTGAGCCGGCCTTCCTCAGGATGACCGCCCTCATGACCAGTCGAACCACGGCAATGAACAGCACCACCGGCCACGATGCGAGCATGACAAGAAGGGTGATGAGGAGTCCGTAGTAAGTCACTCTCGAGAAAGGCTCCATGAAGAGTCTCAGCTTGTCATCCTTCTTATAGTATGTTGCCGTGGAGAAGTGTCTTCTTTTTTGCTTGATCCATGCTCCCGGGTTCTTCTGTGCGGCTGAGAGTGTGAATGAATCATGTGAGAGCATCAGGCTGCAGTTGTTGCTTGTGGCATTGCGGTTCACGAACAGGTCATCATCGCCTGACATGATGTGGTTATGAGGGCCGAACCCGCCCCTGTCGAAGAAGAAACTGCGCCTGTAAGCCAGGTTGCGCCCCACACCCATGTATGGTTTCCCCGCCATGGCCATGCCGAAGTACTGCATGGCGATGAACATTGTTTCATAGCGGATATAGCGGTTGAGGAGGCCCTCTTCAGCTATGTATCCTCCGTATCCGATGATAATGTCACTCTTTGCCTTCGCTGCCGATGCCACTTCGCGGAGCCAGTTGGGTGATGCCGGGCGGCAATCGGCGTCAGTGAAGACCAGCAGTTCATTCTTTGCCGCCTTGATGCCGATAAGCATCGCCAGCTTCTTGGTGTGGGTGAACCCGGGATCCTTCTGGATCATTGAGACCCTCAGGTGAGGATAACGGGCCATCATCTCCCCGAGCAGGTCATCGGTATTATCTTCCGAACAGTCATTCACCACCACTACCTCATATGAGGGGTAGTCCTGCTCCAGTACTGCAGGCAGGAATTTCGCGATGTTCTCCGCCTCGTTCCGGGCGCAGATGATCACTGAGAGGGGAGGAAGCTTACCGGTGGTTTTTACTTTTTCCGGTTGTGCATATGCAGCCCTGCGATAGTACCAGAGCCAGTACCAGCCCTGGATGAAAGCCATCACGATAAAAAGCCCGAGAAGTATAAGATGCGTCGTATCAGTTGATAAGATCATGGAATGTCACATTGTTCGCAGCAATATTATAAAGAATTGAATAACGGTTGCAAGAATCTTTTCAACAATTAAGCCGCCCGTTTCTCAATTTGATAACTGCATGTTCATAATCAGGTGGAGAAAACGTACTTTTGTGACCACCAGTAAAAGAGTGATGTTCAGCATAGAGAGGAGAGACGGATCAACATCGGCCAGGGCGGGCCTGTTACGGACGGCCCATGGCGATATTTCCACTCCTGTCTTCATGCCGGTCGGCACCGGTGCGACGGTGAAGGGTGTCCTTCACCGCGATCTGAAATCGGAGATCAATGCCCCGGTCATACTGGCCAACACATACCATCTTTACCTTCGTCCGGGCACTGATATCATCAGCAAGGCAGGAGGATTGCACCGCTTCATGGCGTGGGACAGGGCAGTGCTCACCGACAGCGGAGGATACCAGGTCTTCTCCCTCGCCGCCAACAGGAAGCTGACGGAGGAGGGGGCCATCTTCAGGTCTCACATTGACGGTTCAAAGCATCTCTTCACTCCTGAAAAGGTCATTGATATCCAGAGGGAGATAGGGGCTGATATAATGATGGCATTTGATGAGTGCGCACCCTGGCCCTGTGATCACAAATATGCCCTGGGATCTATGGAGCTGACTCACCGGTGGCTCGACAGGTGTGTTGAACGGCTGCAGGCTACGGAGCCGCTCTACGGCGGAGACCAGATGCTCTTCCCCATCGTTCAGGGAGCGGTATACGCCGACCTTCGCCGCGCCTCGGCTGAAAAGATCGCTTCAAAGGAGATGCCCGGCAATGCCATTGGCGGCCTCTCTGTAGGAGAGCCGGCCGAGGTGATGTATGAGATGCTTGAGGTGGTCAACGAAATACTCCCCGCAGACAAACCGCGCTACCTGATGGGAGTGGGAACACCGGCTAACATCCTTGAGGCCATAGCACGAGGAGTGGATATGTTCGACTGCGTCATGCCCAGCCGCAACGGCCGCAACGGGATGCTCTTCACACGCGACGGGATAATAAACATCAGAAACCAGCGATGGGCTTCAGACTTCTCCCCGGTGGACGCCGGTGCGGACTCTGAGATCAGCCGCACATACTCAAAGGCTTACCTGCGCCACCTGGTCATATCGGGCGAGATGCTCGGCGCCCAGATAGCAACGATACATAACCTCTCATTCTACCTCAGCCTGGTGAGGGAGGCAAGAGAGAAGATACTTGACGGTACATTCGGAACATGGAAAGAAGAGACAGTTCGAAGAATTTCAGAGAGAGCCTGAAGAAGCTTTTGCCGGGAATACTGGACTGGTATATCATCAAACAGTTCCTCGGCACATTCGTCTTCTCCCTGGTACTCATCCTGGGGATAGCGGTGATATTTGACTTCTCCGAGAAGATTGACGACTTCATCCAGAAACAGGCTCCGCTGAAGGCGATAATCTTTGATTACTACCTCAATTTCATTCCCTATTTTGCCACTCTCTTTGCCCCGATGTTCGTCTTTATCTCGGTGATATTCTTTACCTCGAGAATGGCTGTCAACACCGAGATCATAGCCATGCTCAACAGCGGGATGAGCTTCAGGAGGCTCCTGCTGCCCTATTTCATGTCAGCCGCCTTCATTGCACTGGCAGCCTTCATGCTGCAGAATTATGTCCTGCCACATTCCAATATTGCCAGGCTTGATTTTGAGGAGAAGTATTACCGCAGCTCCGACTTCAGGAAGATGAATGTCTCCTCAGTTCACCGTCAGGTCTACCCCAATGTTTACATCTACATGGAGCAGTACAACAAGATTTCACAGAGTGGCCGCAATTTCAGCATGGAGAAGTTTGATGACAATGGAAGGCTTGAGTCGAAGATGACCGCAAATATGATCCGGTGGGACAGCACCACCAACAAATGGGGGGCATGGTGGTACTACATCAGGGAGACAGACAGCATTGGCGAGAGACTCTCCTCAGGACGCCGGATAGATACCGTTCTCAACGTCGGGCCTGAAGATTTCACAAGATCGCCCGAGTTTGTCTACACCATGACCCGCCGTGAACTGATTGATTATATCGATGTGCTGGAGTCGCAGGGCTCAGACGAGATCAAGCTCTATCTCAATGAGAAGCACCGGCGTTATGCCTCTCCCTTCGCCTTCTTCATACTTACGCTCATCGGCGTCTCACTCTCATCGCGAAAGATCAAGGGAGGGATCGGGATGCAGATAGGTCTCGGCCTGGTCCTGACATTCTCCTACATCCTTTTCATGCAGTTTGCCTCCCAGTTCTCGCTTAAGGGAGACCTTGAGCCCGCACTGGCTATGTGGATCCCCAACATAATCTATACTTTCATTGCTATGGGGGTTTATTACAGCGCACCGAAATAGCACATTCTCATTCAATCTGTGCATAAATGAAATTTTGTATATTCGCGTGCTTTTTATGATGTATCGAACAGTTTAAAACAGGCTGAATTATGGCACTGGAAAAAAAGATAAGGGAACTAAAGGAGAAGCGTGAGAAGATGCTTCTCGGCGGCGGCGAGGAAGCCATCGGAAAGCAGAAAGCCATGGGAAAGAACACTGCCCGTGAGCGTATCATGGCTATCCTTGATGACGGATCGTTCAATGAATATGACATGTTCGTCGAGCATGACGCCCGTGACTTCGGCATGGACAAGAAGCATCTGCCCAGTGACGGTGTGGTGATAGGCACAGGAACCGTACACGGTAACCCGGTTGCCATTTTCGCTCAGGATTTTACCGTTGCAGGAGGGTCACTGGGGCTGATGCACTCGCGCAAGATCACCAAGATAATGGATCATGCCCTGAAGATGAGGATACCGCTGATAGGTATAAATGACTCCGGCGGGGCCCGCATACAGGAGGGGGTGAATTCCCTGGCAGGGTATGGAGAGATTTTTTTCAGGAACACCATCTCCAGCGGAGTGATACCGCAGATATCGGTGATACTTGGACCGTGTGCCGGGGGAGCGGTCTACTCGCCTGCGCTGACTGACTTCGTCTTTGTGGTTGAGAACATATCCAAGATGTTCATCACCGGACCGGAGGTAATAAAGACCGTCCTTGGTGAGGAGATCTCGATGGAGGCTCTGGGGGGAGCACGTGTACACTGCGAGGTCTCCGGCAATGCCCATTTCTTCGCCATGACAGAGGATGAGTGCTTCAGCCAGATTAAGCGTCTGATCTCTTTCATCCCCAGGAACAATGAGGTCAGGGCAACGGTCACTGAGATCCGTCCTCCCGAAAGCACCTATGACATTGATAAAATCGTCCCCGGTGATCCGACCCTTCCATATGATGTCAGGGAGGTGATAAGGGCCGTGGCCGACAGTTCCGATTTCTTCGAGATACAGGAGATGTACGCCCGCAATATGGTCATCGGCTTCGGGCGCATGGGCGGACGAACGGTGGGTTTTGTGGCCAACCAGCCCATGGAGATGGCAGGCGTGCTTGACGTTGACTCGTCAGACAAGGCTGCCAGGTTCATCCGTTACTGTGATGCCTTCACCATACCCCTCATCACCTTTGTCGACCTCCCCGGTTACCTGCCGGGTGTTGATCAGGAGCATGCCGGGGTGATACGCCACGGTGCCAAGGTGCTGTATGCCTACAGCGAGGCTACCGTGCCCAAGCTGACGGTGATACTGCGCAAGGCCTACGGGGGCGGGTACATAGCCATGAGCTCACGCCACCTGGGTGCCGACTTCGTGTTTGCGTGGCCGACGGCGGAGATTGCGGTCATGGGACCGGAGGGTGCTGCAAACATCATATTCCGCAAGGAGATAACCACTGCCAGCAATCCCGACGAGGTGCGCCGCCAGAAGGTGGAGGAGTACAAGGAGAAGTTTGCCAACCCTTATGTGGCGGCGTCACGCGGTTACGTTGATGCGGTCATCGAACCCTCGGAGACACGCAGGCTATTGCTTCACGGCCTGGAGGTATCTGAGAACAAGGATGTGCAGATGCCCTGGAAGAAACATGGAATACCACCCTTCTGATCAGAACAGGGAAAACCGAGTATTATGGAAAAGAGAGATACCGAAAGGCTTACCATCGACCAGACTGATTATAAGACCAGGCTGAGCCGCCGCTTTACGGAGCGCAAGCCCTACGCCCCGCCCGTGCCGGGCAGGATATACAGTTTCATCCCCGGCACCGTGGTGGAAGTGCTGGTCAGCGTGGGCGACAGCGTAATTGAAGGTGACGATATTGTGATCCTCGATGCGATGAAGATGAAGAACAGGCTGAAAAGCCATATTGACGGACGGGTTGCAGCCGTCAATGTCAGTCCGGGCTCCAGGGTCACGAAAGGGGAAGTTCTTGTTGAGATAGTCTGAGGGAAGCGGCCGGTCAGATCATGTTACCGGTGTTCAGAAGATACCGGGAGATCTCCCGCGGAAGCTCAGGCTCCTCGCGGAAGATGCCGTAAACGGCCGACCCGCTGCCTGACATTGAGGCGTATAGGGCCCCAGCCTCATAGAGTGCCATCTTGATCCTGCCCACCTGCGGGTAGAGCCGGAAAATATTAAGTTCAAAATCATTTACCACCCTGCCCCGCCATTCACTGACAGGCAGGTTCAGCATTTGCCTCAGCGACAAGCCTGTGGGGCACGGAACACATCCGGCATATGCCTCGGCAGTGCTGATGTTCAGGTCTGGATAAAGGATGGCGATATGATAGTTGCCCAGGTCAAGAGGAAACTCCGACAGGATATTTCCCACACCCTCTGCAAAGGAAGGGGTGTTGTCAATGAAAAAGGGAGCGTCACTGCCCAGCCGGCCTGCAAACGAACGCAACTCCTCCGGGGTGAGGCCGAAGCCGAAGTAACGGTTTAGCGCCCTGAGCATCCCTGCAGCATCGGATGAACCTCCTCCCAGTCCGGCCCCTACGGGAATGCTCTTGTGAAGGTGTATGCGTATGCCCGGGAAATCAAACGACTGGCGCATGAGCTTCACCGCCTTCATCACCAGATTGTTATCCGAATCCACCTCATCCATCAGTCCCGTGACAGTCAGCGTGTCATGCCTGCGGCTGTCCTTCCTTACCACGAACTCCAGGGCATCAGCAAGAGCAACGGGATAGAAGAAGGTCTCGATATTATGATAGCCGTCAGGCCTCTTTTCAACGATCCTTAACCCGATATTTATCTTCGCTGTCGGAAAAACAACCATAACCCGGTACTCACTTGAGAGATCAAAAATATACGAACCTTTTTAAATTACCTCATCTTTGCCGATTATATCCGTTTTCAACATCTTTTTAACAATTTTCTGTTTGAAACAAAAAGCGAGGGGCAATCCCTGTGACTGTTGTTATTGTTAAATTTGATCACGGTGGACACATCTGTTTTCCGGATATAAATCAATAATTATCAATAACATATATTAATGGTACAGATCGCTTCAAGAGGCAGGCAGGACAAGAAGTCTTCGGTGGTTGTAATACCTGAAGGGGGGCGGATTCCCCCGCAGTCGCCCGAGATGGAGGAGGCGGTTCTCGGTGCTGCGATGCTTGAGGTTGAGGCTGCCAGGATGGTGGTTGACATTCTCAGGCCCGAAGTTTTTTATTCTTCGGCTCATCAGAAGATATTCTCAGCCATTGCCGAGCTCAACAAGCGTGACCAGCCCATTGATCTTCTCACCGTCACACAGGAGCTGAAGCGCGTTAACGAGCTGGAGGAGGCCGGCGGACCTGTTTATCTAACCGAGCTCACCTCCAGGATCGTCTCGGCCGCCAATATCGAATACCATGCGCGCATTGTTCTGCAGAAGTATATTCAGCGCGAGCTGATCAGGGCGGCGACGCTCATACAGAACATGGTCTATGAAGACGCGCTTGATGTGACCGAGCTGCTTGACAGGAGCGAGGATGAGCTGTTCAGGATCGCCGAGGGCAACATCAAGCATGAGGTTGCACCCATTCACGAGGTGATCAAGCAGGCTCTCTCCGAGATAGAGGAGCTGGGCAAGAAGGAGGACGCACTGGTGGGTGTGCCCTCAGGATTCACCAAGCTTGACAGGCTCACCTCCGGCTGGCAGAAGTCGGAACTGGTCATCATCGCCGCCAGGCCTTCAATGGGCAAGACCGCCTTTGCACTGACCATGGCACGCAACATGGCCATCGATCACGGCAGGAAGGTGGCTATCTTCTCGCTTGAGATGTCTGCCATACAGCTTGTTAACAGGCTCATTGTCACCGAGACAGAGATCCCCAGCGACAAGATCAGGAACGGCAAGCTCTCCCCTGAGGAGTGGTCTCTGCTTGAGTCGCGCATCAAGTCACTGACCGAGGCTCCTATCTATATTGACGATACACCGGCCATATCCGTCTTCGAGCTCAGGGCCAAGTGCCGCAGGCTGAAGGCCCAGGGCAAGCTTGACCTGGTGGTGGTCGATTACCTGCAGCTGATGACCGGCCCGCCTGACGCGGGCAGCCGTGAGCAGGAGGTGAGCTCCATCTCCAGGGCCCTGAAGAGCATATCCAAGGAGCTGGCAGTACCTGTGCTGGCACTGTCACAGCTGAACAGGTCGGTAGAGACACGAGGCGGCAACAAGAAGCCGATGCTCTCAGACCTCCGTGAGTCGGGTGCCATTGAACAGGATGCCGACATGGTGGTCTTCATACACCGGCCGGAGAAGATGGGGGTGTCACAGTTTGAAGACGGGCAGTCGACCAAGGGTCATGCCGACATTATCCTGGCAAAGAACCGTAACGGTCCCACGGATGAGATACTGCTTTATTTCAGGGAAGACCGTGCCACCTTCGTCGAGCCCGATGAGTTCGGCTCGGAAGTGTCATTCCCGGCTACTCCGGCAGGGGGTGTTTACACGCTCAAGTCGAAGATGAATGATGACATCTCGTCAGATTACAGTGATTTTTCTCCTGACGATAACGGCCGCAAGCCCTCATTCTGATCCTCTTATTCGAACCTGAGGGTGAGCCTGACCGACACCGATTCAAATGAGGTGTCGTGAAAGCCCGCATACAGACCCAGCTCTGCCAGGAGAAATATCTCGCTCATAGAGTAACCTGCCTCATAATAATATCCCAGGTCAGGCGTCCATGACAGAGAGAGTCCTATGTTCTCCCTCATCAGGGTCCTGCTCAGTCCCGGCAGCCGCTTAAGCAGCAGGGTGGGAGAGGTATAGCGTATATGGCCTTCGGCAAAGAGCCGGGGAGAGGAGAGCGAATAATAGGGCTTAAGATAAAATGCATCCCTGTATTTATTGATCAGGACAGGGCTGGCCTGGGTGTTGAAGAAGTACATATCCTGCAGCTCGACGTTATGGCTGTTGAAGAATCCGCCGCCTGTGATGTGCCATTGAAACTCATTAAGGGGTCCGAAGCTGCTGGTACGGAAAATCTCCCCCATGAGCATGTCAAAGTGGCCTGAAAGGGTGTCGTTGTAATTGTATCCGTGTTTCCATGTTATCCTGAAGGTGGGGTAATCTGATCCGGCATATATTTTTGCACCTCCGGAGAGACGGTAGCGATTCCTGGGGGTCCAGGCCAGTCCGGTGGTAAGCGAGAAATTATTGTGGCTGAAGACTGTCAGAGGTACATCGCCATCCACCTCACCGGTCAGATACGGGTTCTCCGGGATGTTGTCTGAGTATGGATAGTCTTGTCTGAAAAATGAAAAGGAGGTGGTGTTTTCAAGCGGATCGCGCTTTTCATACATGGCAGATACCTCCAGGTTAAGTCCGTTGGCCAGGTCACCCCTGTGGCCGGCAATGATGAAGTTGCTGTTGTACAGCTTCATCCAGTTCTCCCTGAATAATAGTGAGGAGACAGTGTTGATCAGCGGGTTGACGCCTGATGGCGAGAACTCGTCTGAGTGGCTTCCCGCTCTCAGCCAGATGTTGCCTGAACGGTACGGGTCATAGAGCAGATTGGCTGAGACATTCCACATCAGGCTCTGCCGGCTGAAGGCGTATTTCACCGACGGAGCGAGGGTGAAACGACCCTGGTCGCCCGATCTGGTCGACAGGCTCAGCCCGGTGCCCGCCACAAATCCGTCGACGGTATTGAATGATAAGCTTTTAAGGTCGATCAGTCCGTCAAACTCCAGGGATGTCTCCTTTGAGAGCTGCCACCGCTTGCCCAGGACAAGGTTTTTTAAAAAAGTTCCTGCCGGGCTCATCTGCTTATTCCGGGATCCTCCTCCCAGGGTGACTGAGATGGTTGAGGAGTCACGTGCTGCCAGCTTTGTTCCGGATGCGGAGACTGCCGACAGGCTGGCCGATTCTTCTTTTGTCAGTGGGATGGGCCTGACCTCATTCCAGTATGCGGAATCCTTTTGGGTTGCGTCTTCCTCAATAATGAAAGTTGTCTTCTCCACAATCTCAAGCGGGGGTTTCTCTTTGGTGCTGCCTGCATTTTTCTCATTCAGGCGCGCGAGCCGTGACATGTCACGTGCCGTCAGCTCATCCTTAGACAGGAGAACCTCTATCTCCTTCTGAACAGGGGTTTTAATCTCCGGCTGGATCTCTTCGTCAGTCACTGCAGTGTAAGCGGAGGGCATTTTAAGAGACCTGTCTGGCTCCACCTCGAGATATTTCACCGCGCTGGTATAGGTTGCCCTCGCCTTGACACCCATAATGGAAATGTCGGCGTTGAACTCATGACTCACAGGCATCCAGATTCCCTCTTCCACGGGTGTATAGAGCTGTCGTATCCTGATTGTTCCTGCCATATTCTCATTGGTGAGGTCCAGCGAGTGGATTGCCCACAGGTCTTCAACTATGTAGATCACGCCGGAAAAGAGCTGCTGGCTTTTGCGGCGGGGTGTCACCCCGATCTTGTCAATGACGTAATCGCCCTGCGACGATGATCCGAGGAAGGTGAAGCCATAGTGTGAGAATGCATTTGGAGCCAGCGGAGAGATTGCGGCATCGACAAGGACAGGCTGGTAGAAGCTGGCCTCCAGGTAATCCATAGGTGACGCCTGTCCCTGGCCCAGATCCACGTTTGAGTTGGAGGAGATCACCCGGTGAACATACTTATCCGGTGCGGTGAAGGTGATGATGTTCATCGACTCCGAGAAATAATACTTGCCCACCTCCAGCTCGCTTTCATTGGCTTCTATCTCCATCCTGCGCTTAAGCAGCGCCGGAATTTTATCAACACTGCCGCCGCCCCTGATGTAAACCTCCGCCCTGTACTTCCCGACCTGGTTGAGGTGGAAAGGAGCCATGCCGATGGCCTTGCGCATTATGAAGTATGCGGGGTCCTTTCCGGTGGCTGAGACCCTTACGGCCGGTATCTCAAAGAGCTGCTCCGTGAGGGTGATATCAGCCCGGACCTCTTCGGTGCCGAGGGTGAAAACCCTGGTGACCGGCAGATAACCGAGGAACTGGTAATTGATGGTGTATGTTCCGGCCGGCAGTGAAATCTCATAGAAGCCGTTGCTGTTTGTGGTTGTTCCCTGGCGCAGCTCAGTGATGTATATTGATGCAGAAGCCATCGGAATGCCGGTATTGTCTGAAACTGTCCCCCGTATCACCTGCCCGTTGCAGATAAGCCATGGGGACATAACCGTGATGATGATGATCAGGATCCTGTGACGCATTATCAGGAGGTTTCTTCGGAATGCTCTTTAAATGATGAGCCTGCGACCACAATCACGAATTCGCCCCGGGGGGCTTTGGTACGGAAGTGTTCTGCCAGTGACGAGAGTGTTCCGCGTATTGTCTCCTCGAATTTTTTGGTCAGCTCGCGTGAGACCGACGCCCTTCGGTCACCTCCGAGCACTGCTGCCAGCTGTTCAATGGTCTTGAGCACCCTGAAGGGTGACTCATAGAAGATCATTGTCCGTTCCTCCTCTGCCAGTGATGAGAGTCTCTTCTGCCGTCCCTTTTTCTGAGGCAGGAAACCCTCGAAGCAAAAGCGATCCGACGGCAGTCCCGAGCTTACCAGTGCCGGCACGAATGCCGTTGCACCCGGCAGTGCCTCCACCGGTATCTCTCTCTCGAGACATCCTCTTACGAGCAGGAAGCCGGGGTCAGAGACGCCCGGAGTGCCGGCATCGGAGACAAGGGCTGTCACTGTTCCCCTCGCGATGCTGTCGCAGACGGCTTCGAGGCTTCGGTGCTCATTGAACTTGTGATGAGACCGCAGCGGCACGCTGATGCCGTAATGATCGAGAAGTATACGTGTTGTCCTGGTGTCTTCCGCGAGAATGAGATCCGCTGACTTCAGCACTTCCAGGGCACGTATGGTGATGTCACCAAGGTTGCCAATGGGAGTGGGCACCAGGTACAGCCTAGACATGAATGTTGAACTTTCTGCGGACCACGTCGACAAACGACGACTGTGCCGCCGGGTCCGAACCCATTACGGTGCTCTCATCGAGTATCCTCATGGCCTCACCCAGTGATGATGAGGCATTGAGCCTGCTGATTGTCTCATGGTATGCTATGCTGTTGCCGCTGAAGAGCTCCCTGATAAAGTAGAATTTGTCGTTAATTCCGATGGCAGCAGCGATATCAGCAATTGGTTTGCTGTGTATGACCGAGGTGATGGCCTCATCCTTTTTTGTTGATGTGATCTTTTCACCCAGGGTACCCGCTGCGGCGAACCTGTCTGCCAGGATCGGTTTCGCCGGCTCCTGTGTTTTCTTCGGCTCTGCATGTTTCTGTGGTACAGGAGCTTCCATCACCGGCTCTGCATGTTTCTGCGGTTCAGGAGCTTCCATCACCGGCTCCATAAATCTCTGTACCCCGGGTGCCTGCTCCACCATCTCAACCACGGTTTCAGAAGTAACCTTCTCCACCACCACGGATTCAACCGTTACCTTTTCAACCATCTCGTTCTTAACCTCCTGCACCGGTTGAGGGGCATTCACCCCGTTGAGTCCGGGCAGAAGCCTGAGCAGTTCTGATGCAGTACGCACCCGTGAACGTGCCAGTTCTATCTCTGCAATATTTGATCCCTGTGTGGCGGAGAGCTGGTCAAGCATTGCCATCGCCTCCTCCAGATCCCTCCCTATTATGCTCACCGCTTTAATGAAATCCATCTCTCTTTGTTTTTTATAATGATCGTTTTCTTTATTTTGCAAAAGTAATTATTATAATCTTTTCAGCCTGAAATTATCTCTTTACACTATTGAACGGCGAAATCGTAATCTGAAGTATGGATTTTCTTGAAAATTCGGTTGACCATGCCGGCAAACGCGGCTCTGTGGAGGTGATTGCGGGTTCGATGTTCTCTGGCAAGACCGAAGAGCTGATCAGGAGACTGCGCAGAGCCATGTATGCCGGGCTGAGGGTAGAGATATTCAAGCCTTCGGTAGACACCAGGTATTCTGATGACAAGGTGGTCTCCCATGATGAGAAGTCAATCCCTTCCACTCCCGTCGGGAATGCTGCTTCCATACTTCTTCTTGCAAGCGGGGTTGAGGTGGTGGGCATAGACGAGGCCCAGTTCTTTGACAACAGCCTCGTTGAAGTATGCACGACGCTTGCCGATGCCGGTTCAAGGGTCATAGTGGCGGGTCTCGACATGGATTTCTCCGGCAGGCCCTTCGGCCCCATGCCGGCCCTGATGGCTGTGGCCGAGTATGTAAGCAAGGTTCATGCAATATGTGTCAGGTGCGGCAACCTGGCCAACTACTCACACCGGAAGATCAAGGATGACAAGGTGGTGGTGCTGGGAGAGAAGGACATCTATGAGCCTCTCTGCCGGACATGTTATATCAAATCAGTAAGCAGGTGAAGATAAGCGCTCAGGAGCTGGCGCACATTACAGGTGGAACATTGTCGGGAGAAACATCTCTGACTGTTACCGGCATCATGACAGACAGCAGGTCTTCGGGTGCAGGTCACGACGTACTTTTCATTGCCCTGCGCGGCCCCAACCACGACGGACACAGGTTTATTGAAGCGCTCTACGGCAGGGGTGTAAGACTCTTTCTGGCAGATACTTTACCACAGGGCAGTTCAGCCATGACGGGCGCCGGCTTCGTTAAGGTCAATGACACACTGGAGGCACTGCACAGCCTTGCAAAATGGCGCAGGGAGAGCTTCGGAGGCAAGGTTATTGCGGTGACTGGAAGCGCCGGAAAGACAGTGGTCAAGGAGTGGCTGGCAAGCGTCATGAGCACCACAATCAGCGTCATACGGAGTCCGAAAAGCTATAACTCCCAGGTCGGAGTGGCCCTTTCCCTGATGAATATCGACGACCGGTATGAAGCGGCCGTCATCGAGGCAGGAATCTCGAGACCCGGAGAGATGGAAAAGCTGGCACGCATTATCAGGCCAGATACCGTCATCATTACAAACATCGGTGATGCGCATGGAGAGAACTTTGCCGGCAGGGGGGCCATCGCCGGGGAGAAACTCAGGCTGGCGGCTGAAGCAGGGCTGGTAATCTGCAATGCCGATGATGAGGTCATCATGAATGAGATGGCGGCCAGATACCCGGCAGTACCGCTCTTCACATGGTCGTTGTCGGTTTCACCTGCCTCCCTGAGTGTTGAGGCCGGGGAGACAGGCAACGACGGTAAGCTTCTGCGATGCACCACCGGGAACCTTACATTCGACGTTGCCATCCCCTTTGCAGACCGGGCATCGCTGGAAAATGCTGTTTCAGTCATTGCCTGCTGCCTCGCAGAGGGTCTTCCCGAAGGGGTCATAATAAGTGCCATGGCGATATTGCCGGCTGTGGCAATGCGAATGGAGATGAAGAGAGGCATAAACGGATGCACCCTCATTGAAGATTATTACAATTCTGACCCTGCTTCGCTTGGAATGGCTCTCGAATTCCTGCGAAACCATGCAAGGGGTAAGACTACACTCATTCTCTCCGACTTCAGGCAGATCGGCGGTGATGAAAGAAAACTTTACGAAGGCGTGGCCGCTGCGGTCAAAGCCGCCCGTATCGACCGCTTTATAGGCATAGGGGAAGCGCTGACACGACAGAAGGAAAGCTTTGGCAACGGATCGTCATTCTTCCTGTCTACGGCCGGATTCACAGACTCATTCCGCAGCTACACATTCCGGAATGAAACGATCCTCATCAAGGGAGCGCGCATCTACGGGTTCGAAAGAATAAGCAGCCTCCTGGTCAGGCAACTGCACCAGACGCGACTGGAGATAAACATGGATGCCGTGGTCCATAATCTCAATGAGTTCAGGCATCTGCTGAGACCCGGAACAGGCATCATGGCCATGGTCAAGGCCTTTGCCTACGGTGCGGGTTCAGCCGAGATAGCTTCACTCCTTGAATATAACCAGGTCAGCTATTTTGCCGTGGCATATGCCGATGAGGGTGTAGCCCTGCGCGAGGCAGGGATTACGACCCCGGTGATGGTCATGAATCCGGATGAGGGCGTGATGGAGCTGATTATCAGGCATAATCTCGAACCTGAGATCTACAGCCTGGAATCATATATGGCTTTTGCAGACCTGGCAAAGAGATACGGACTGCTGCATTACCCGGTTCACCTGAAGCTCGATACCGGGATGCACCGGCTCGGGTTCGGCACGGGTGATATCAATGCGCTGTCAGCCCTGCTTTCAGGCCAGCAGCACGTCAGGGTGGTATCACTCTTCTCTCACCTCTCAGCCAGCGATGATCCGCAATATGACAATTTTTCGCATCGCCAGGCATCGCTGCTGACCTCTGTTGCGGAGAAACTGAGGGAGGCTCTTGGATACGGTTTCAAGATTCACCTTCTGAACTCCTCCGGCATCAGACGCTTCCCGGAATACCAGTTTGACATGGTAAGGATGGGTATCGGATTATACGGCATAGGCAGGTATGCCGGTCTGACGCTGAAGCATACAGGGAGGTTTGTGACGGCAGTATCCCAGGTGAGGCGAGTGCCGGCAGGAGAGCCGGTGAGCTACGGCTGCCGTGGTGCATCGGATCATGATCGCGAGATTGCGGTCATACCTGTGGGTTATGCTGACGGACTGCGTCGGGAGCTCGGTGAAGGCAGGGGCAGCCTCTTTATCAGAAACAGACGGGTGCCCATTGCCGGGAGCATATGCATGGACATGTGCATGGCTGATGTAACCGGAATGAATGTCAGGGCCGGCGATGAGGCAGAGGTCTTCGGCAATAATATAACGATTGAAGAGATCGCGGCACTGTGCAACACGATTCCTTATGAGATACTGACATCAATTCCTCCGAGAGTAAAAAGAATTTACGTCAATGAATGATCAGCCCATCTGACTGATCTTCTCGAGCCTGGCAGGATCAACAATGCTGATTTTCTTACCGTCGAGCACAATCACAGACTCCGTGGCAAATGTGGAGAGTGTCCTGATGGCGTTTGATGTTGTCATGTTTGAAAAACAGGCCAGATCCTCCCGCGAGACATAAGCCCTGATTGTCCTTCCGTCATTCTCAACGCCATAGGTATCGCGAAGGACCAGGAGAGATTCGGCAAGCCTGCCCCTGATATGTTTCTGGGTAAGTGATACCGTTCTCTTATTTGAGAAGGAGAGCTCCATCGCCATCATGCGTATGAGTTTCATGGACAGGTCCGGATTGCGTCTGAGCAGTTTCAGGAAGGGATCCCGGGAAAATCTGCAGAGGCCTGAATCTTCCAGAACCACTGCCGATGCCGTATATGCCGTACCTGCAAAAAAAGCCGAATACCCTATCAGCCCCTGTGGCCTCACCATCCTGACGATCTGTTCACGGCCACCGATGCCCTGTTTATAAACCTTGACCTTGCCGCAAGCAAGACAATAGAGTCCTGCAGGCCTGCTGCCCTCATGAAAGATTATCTCTCCCTTTCTCAGGGAGGTACATACATAATCCTGAAGCAGAAACTCCTTCTCCTTGTCAGGCAGGTCACTGAAAAGTGAAAAAGGCCCTTCAAGGCACTGTTCCAGGTAAGGATTATTATAAAGCATTTCCCCTTATGTTAAACAACATATGCAAAGATATTAAAAAAGTCGGTTAAGGGTGGAATTAACTTTTTTTAACACACTATAAAACAAGTAGTTGGGAATGAGTATGCCAGGTCAGCGATATTTGGCAATTATGGGTATCCTTCTGCCGCTGCCGAAGGCTTTTGATGAGACGCGGAGGACAGGGGGCGATTGTCTTCTTTTAAACTCGCTGGTACGTATGAGCCTGATGACTTTTTCCACAAGGTCACGGTCAAACCCCTCCTGCATGATCTGTTCTGCAGATCTCTCCATGTCAATATACCTGAAGAGTATCGGGTCAAGCAGGTCATACGGAGGAAGCGAGTCGGTATCCAGCTGGTCAGGACGCAGTTCTGCAGAGGGTGGTTTGCTGATGATGGCCGAAGGGATGATATCCCTGTGGGTATTGATCTCCCTTGCCAGCGGGTATACCTCGGTCTTATAAAGATCGCCGAGTACCGAGAGGCCTCCGATCATGTCTCCGTACAGTGTCCCGTATCCGGTTGCTGCCTCACTCTTGTTCGAGGTGTTGAGTACCATATATCCGAGCTTGTTGGCAAAGGCCATGAGTATTAGTGCACGCAGCCTGGCCTGGATATTTTCCTCCGTTATGTCAGGGGCTTTGTCTCCGAAGAAAGGTTCAACGGTCTTTTCGAGCACCTGACGGGCCTCCTCAATGCTGACGATATGATGCGGGACTCCCATCTTCTCAGCCATCTCGACAGCGTCTGTAACGGAGTGTACAGATGAGTATACCGAAGGCATCAGGAGGGCCAGGGTATTTGATGGCCCCAGGGCTTCCGCGGCCAGTGCCAGTACCACTGCAGAGTCTATACCTCCCGAGAGTCCGATGACGGCTCTTTTCAGTCCCCCCTTTTCAAAGAAGTCCCTGATGCCTGTCACCAGGGCCTGGTGAACATAGCCGGTCATATCTGCCGGATAGGAGGAGGGGCAGGAATATTTCCTCCTGTCACCACCGGCAACGGGTATCTCAACTGTTCTTACCTCCTCGCTGCAGAATGCAAGCCTCTCCAGCACGGTTCCGTCAGCATCTATCAGAACAGACGAACCGTCGAATATCAGTTCCGTGTAACCTCCGGTCTGGTTGACCGAGATCAGTGGTTTACCATACTCCCTTGCATTCCTGACGAAGACTTCGTCCCTGACTCGTATTCTATTGTGCGAGAATGGGTTGGCGGCGATATTGATAATCAGTGAGGGGTCATCCTTCATGATTTCTTCGAGCGGCGTAATGCTGTATAGGCGCCACAATCCCCTGTCGCCGAAAGGCTGCTCATCCCAGATATCCTCACAGATGGTGACAGCTATCCTTTCGCCGTTCAGGTCAACGGTCCGGAACACAGTGCCGGGCTGGAACCAGCGGTCTTCATCGAAGATGTCATAGGTCGGAAGCAGGGATTTGTTGATCACGGCCTGTACCTTGCCATCGCGCATGAAAAATGCAGAGTTGTGAAGGTTCTTGCCGAAGAGGCCGGTATTTGGAGAGGGGGCTCCGATGATGGCTGCAATACCGGTGCAGTGTGAGGCTATCTCCAGCACCGCTGCCATGGAGGCAGTGATGATGTCATCCCTGAGGAGCAGGTCAAGGGGTGGATAGCCTGTGACAGCCAGCTCTGAGAAGACGATGAGGTCAGCGCCCTGTGAGCGTGCACCCTCTATCGCAGAAATGATTTTGGCGCTGTTGAAGGAGATGTCGCCCGGGATGTAATTCAGCTGTGCAAGTGCAACCTTCATGACCGGAGTGTCAGAACTTTATTCCCAGCCTGATGCGGAACATCCTTAACCCGCACCTGTCTTCGGGTTGATAAACATCCTCAAGGTCCTTTGTGACATCAAAAAAATCCTGGGCGTAGCTCAGCCCTGCAATGAGCGAAGCATTGATGTCCAACTCATATTCTATTCCTGCGCCGATGTGCCAGCCGAAATTCATTCCGTTTACTTCAGTCTTTGCATTTTCACGGTCGATCTGCGCTGACGGTATGTCAATGGCAGATTTCAGTAAAAGCCGTATGTCAAATCCCAGGTCGGTCCAATATGTAAGTAAGCCTGCCTGGTTTGTCTGAAGGCGTAATCCCGCCGGAATGTTCAGGTAACGCAGGTTGTATCTTATCTCTTCGCCTGCTGCGACATCCTGGGTAAAATTGTTAAACACCATTGTGATCTCCTCAGTCACGCTCTGTCTTCCTCCGGCAGAAAAGATGCTTATTCCCGATGAGATTGCATAGTTCTCAGAAAAAAAGTGCAGGACATTCAACCCTATGTCAAACCCTGCCTTTGAACCTTCATTGACGTACTCCGATTCATTTGATCCCATCCATGATATTATGGGGTCAGCATGAACCACAAACACCATCTCTTCCTGTGCGATACCGCGTAACGGGGCTGCAGCCAGTATCATTACAGTCAGCGCCCGCAGGATTGAACATTTGAATTCAGATTTCATCTTCTCATTGTTTGCCGGGTAAAATTATAAATAAATGTCCTTATTTTGTAAACATAATCTGATATTCCCTCATATATGATCCATGTTGCTTCATTCTTCAGGCTTGCAGGTTCGGTGCTGCTTATCCTGGCTGTCACTGCATGCCGGCGTGACCCTTACAAGGTGAACCTTTCAGGCATTGAGTGTGATCTGTCGGTAAGGGATCTCGGAAGGGATATTTTTGAGACGCCCCCCAACGAACTGGCAGAAAAGGCAGAATGGCTGAAGCTTGAATACGGGAGCGCGCTGAGCACCTACAGCACTGTCATTGGCCTGGGTGATCCGTCGGACGAAAGATGGAAGTCGGCCTTCATCCTTTTTGCAACTGACATGCGCAATCTTGACCTGTGGGACGAGGTGAAGCGTGTATGGCCTGAGACCGGGCCGCTCGAAAAGGAGCTTGAGAATGCATTCAGGCATTACAGGTATTATTTCCCTGAGAGGATTGTTCCGCAGGTGGTGACATGCATCTCGGTCTTCAACAACAGCATCATCGTTGATGATTCGCTGCTGATGGTCAGCCTCGACCGCTACCTTGGAGCCGGCTCCGGATATTATCCCCCTCTGGGCATATTCGGTTACCAGGCCCGCAAGATGACTCCGGCCTACGCTGCCTCCGACTGCATGTACGCATGGGCTTCAACCGAGTGGGATTACAATAATGCAGGTTACGGTACAAAGACCCTTCTCAACACCATGCTTCATGAAGCCAAGCTGGTCTATTTCACCAAAAGGATGATGCCTGCGCTTGCCGACACGGTGCTGCATGGTTTCACGGGCCCTCAGATGCAATTCTGCGAGACCGGCGAAGGAGAGATATGGGAGTATCTTGTCAGCAATGATCTTCTCTTCTCGACTGACGGTTTTCTGATACGCAAATTTACGGGCGAGGCGCCCTTTACCAGTTACTTCACGGAGGAGTCTCCCGGCAGGGCGGTGGTCTGGACAGGGTTCAGGATCATTGAAAGATTCATGAATAACAATCCTGATGTCACTCTAGAGCAACTGATGGCGATGAGCGATCTGCAGGCCATTATGACCGGGGCCAGGTATAATCCTGACTGAAAAAAAAGAAGCTGTCCTCTCAGACAGCTTCCGGTTCTGGAAAATGATAATGCGGTTTATGCCGGATGAATTGCCTCTACCGGGCAAACGTCGGCGCAGGCACCACAATCGGTACATATATCCGGGTCAATCTTATAGATATCACCCTCAGATATAGCCTCAACCGGACATTCATCTATACAGGTTCCGCAAGCTGTGCAATCATCATTAATAACGTAAGCCATTACAATTGTGTTTTAAAGATTATGGGTGTAAAATTATCTTTTATTTTATAAAGTTCCTAACCAAACCATAAATAATATTCACCCTTGCGGCATGCTGATTAAATTTAGTGCCAGCCAGGCCATTGTTGCCGCACCTGTGGCCATAACATCTTCGTCAAGGTCGAACGACGGGGTATGCAGATGCCTGATAATGTCTCCTTTGCGGGTTACTCCCAGACGGTACAGGAGTGACGGGTATAGCTCCGCAAAGAATGAAAAATCTTCCGAGCCCATCCTGGGCTCTATATCTTTGACCCGGCCTTCACCGAGGAGTACTCCGCACAGTGCGGCAGCGCCGGATGTGAGTTTCGCATCATTGACAAGGACCGGATAACCTTCAACAATATTGACGTCGATTGTGACTCCCTTCTCTGCGGCCAGTCTGGCAGCTGTAAGGCGCATCATCTCCTTCGCCTCCTTCCGCCATTCTTCGCTGAAGGTCCTGAAGGTTCCCGCTATCTCAACTTTCTCAGGTATGACGTTGGTGGCTCCGCAGCCGGTTATTCTTCCAATGCCCAGGACGGTGGGGGCTTTTGTCTCTGCGGCAGTCTCAATGGTATCCTTGAGAGCTATCACCAGTTCTGATGCAATCCGTATCTGGTCAGTGTACTCAGAGGGTCTGGCAGCATGGCCTCCCCGTCCGGTCACGGTTATGTATATCTCATCACACGATGCCATGGCTGGGCCTGAGCAGAAGCCGGCA
This sequence comes from uncultured Rikenellaceae bacterium, assembly GCA_963802145.1. Lineage (GTDB taxonomy): Bacteria > Bacteroidota > Bacteroidia > Bacteroidales > VadinHA17 > SR-FBR-E99. The sequence goes on along the minus strand of CAWDHN010000010.1, from coordinate 1,166,265 downwards.
GTTCCTGACTCCAGTTCCGGTGCAACGTGCTGGGCGATGAAGAGGTCAGGTCGGAACTGGTCGAGGATGCCTGAGCGTGTAATGAGTTTGGCGCCGCCGGGGGCCTTCTCTTCGCCGGGCTGAAAGACCAGCAGCACCTTTCCTGCAAATTCATCCCGCCTGCTGTTGATTATTTTCGCGGCTCCGAGAAGCATGGCTATGTGAGCGTCATGACCGCAGGCATGCATCACTCCTTCATTCAGGCTGCGGTATTCAGGCCCCTCCCTCTCCGTGACCGGCAGTGCGTCCATATCCGCCCGCAGTCCGGCTGTAAGACCTTTGCCGGCAGCCTCACCCCTGATTATGCCAATTATGCCGGTGCCAGCCACATTTCTGATGTGCTCAATGCCCTGAGCGGTTAGTGTTTCACTTATAAATTCAGCAGTTCCGTGCTCTGCATAGGAGAGCTCAGGATACTGATGGATATGCCTTCTGATCCTGACAATCTCCGGTAGCAGGGCTTCTGCTTCCTGAAGTATTCGTTTTTCTGATAACATGCTTGCAGTGTTGTCCTCTCAGAAGTCGAGGCTGAAGGAGAGGTAGAATATCATGGGCAGGAGATAGCCGTTGTCTATTCCCCACGCCAGGTCGCCGCGGATGAAGTAACCGAAAATCTGGGCCCGGGCACCGGTTCCGAATCCCATCACAACCGGATCGCGCATGGCATCGAGAGTCACCACCACGGGTCCGTTCTCATAGACCTTGTCATTCCAGTAGTTCTCATCGCCCCAGGGGTTCCATCCTGACCATGCCATCCCGACATCATAGAAAGCCACCACCTGCAGGCTGTTAAGGAAGGCGGAGCGTAGCGGCCGGCCTGCCAGGTATCTAACGAATGGCCAGCGTAACTCGCTGTTGATGAGTGCGAAGTTGCTCCCGTTTCGTATGTTCTGCGTGAATCCCCTCATGTTGGTAGCCAGCGCCTGAAAGCCGTAATTGACATCCGGATTGACAGGCACGGTCTCGTCGAACATCGGCACGTCATTAAAGAGGTATCCCATCCAGTTGTCGACACCGCCCAGATAATATATCAGTCTTGAGGGGCCGAATGATGTGCTTCCGGCAAATCTGTTAGCCCATATCAGGTCACGGTGGATCTTCTGATAGTGCCTGATGTCCGCTCCCAGCACGAACAGGTCACTGTTTTTCTCCACCACCTCCCGGTAGTATTCGCCAAAGAACTTGAACCTGGTACCGTTGTAGATGTTGATGGTTCGTTTCCGCGTGTTGTCATAGATCAGCTCACCCTTCAATCCGGCCCAGTGCCGGTCATACGAGGGCTCCATCAGACTGAGCTGGTCAGTAGACTGGAGAACATAGGTATCATATCTGTAGGTCAGGGTCCCCTTCACTGCCAGTACGGTGCTCAGAGGTCTTCTGAGTGAGGCATAGGTGGTAAAACTCTTTATCTTGTAGTAGTAGAAGTTGTTGTAACTGTCAAAGGTCTGCTTGTGGAAGATCACCTGCTTGTCATATTTGCCTTTCAGGGCTTCCAGGCTGAGAAGATATTCGTTACTGTCAAAGTTGCCTGAGAATCTGAAGCCTCCGGTAATACGGTAGTCTTCAAAGAGGTCAAGGGTTCCTATCTTGAAGAGCAGGTTCAGGCCCGGGTTGAAGTATGGTGCCCCGCCGTTGTAGGCCTGGTAGGAATTGTTAAGGAAGTTGAAATCGATCTGTGCGGCGGAGTAGTTGTTGTAGAATGCCGGCCTGTAGACGAGGGCATTGGGCATTTGCATGCGGGAGGTGTCGAGATCGACATCCATATAATCCTTCCTCCACTGCAGCTCGTAGAAATTTTCCTTCTCTTTTTCGAAGACATAATTGCGGAAGTCTATGGGCTCGTTGGTTGCATAGTATTCGTAAAGCGGTTTTTTCAGAGTGTCATTCATCCTTGCACGCTCAGCCAGAAGCCAGTCTCTAAGCTGGTTAATGCTGTCAGCTTCATGCAGGATGGCTAACTGCTCAGCGCGCCACCGGGTGCTTTTAATATCTTCGCTTGTGACAGCGGGAGCATCTGCTGTTGGTCCTGTGATAAGCCGGTAGCGGCCGTCGTCAAAGATCACCGCAGCATCCTGTCCGCCCTTTCTGTCAAAGGCTTCAAGCTTCCTGGGGAAATCAGTTGCCTGCCGGGCATCAATGAAGTAACTGTAATGAAGTGCAGTGTCAATATAGGCGATAGTGCTGTCGACAGTGGCATTGTAATAGTTGAGTATGCCGTTACCGTCACCCAGGAACCCGGTTGCGCCGACCGATGCCCCGATGGGGTTCAGGTGGTCATAGAGTGTGCCTTCGGCAAGCCTTGTCAGCTGTCCGTCGCCGGCCCTGAGATCATAGGTAAAGAGATCAAAGGTCAATCCGGTGCGTTCCTGCGGATCACCCCTGTTTGAGAGCGTGTCGCCAAGCCTGTTTGACGAGAAGATTATGGTCTCTTCCCTTCCGCTGATGAATGAGGGGTCAAGATCATCGGCCACGTCATAGGTTATGCGCTCATTGGTCCCGCTTATAATGTTGTGCATGTAGATATCCGTCATGCCGTTGATCACGGCCGAGACAACAAGTCTCGATCCGTCAGGTGAGTAGGAGAGAGAAAGGACCTTCTCAAAGAAGGGCATGGTACGGTGTTCGAACTTCTTCTGGCCGGTCCGGAAGAAATAGAGTTCCACACCTCCCTTTTCCTCAACGGTGAAGGTCAGTATCTGCCCTCCGGGATGCCAGGTAAGGACAGGGTAGGAGTGGTCAACCGTCTGCTCAAATTTCGGCTCAATGGTAAAGATCTTCTTTGTCTTTCCGGTGGAGGTGTCATGGACCCATATCCTCCTTTTGCCCCAGTCGTTTGACACCCATGCCACCTGACGTCCGTCGGGACTGATCTTTACCGTGGTGAAGCGCTCATAGGGCTTCGATTTTTTGAATTCCCGGGGTTTGGTATAGTTCTCTCCTGGCTTTACAGAATAATAATCCTCATAAAAACTTTGCCAGTCGCGATAGGTGTCATTGATGTCTTTGCCAAGCCCGTAAAGAAATCCGTCCTCAAAATTCTTGTATATCTTGGAGAGGTAGATGATGTTGGGAATAATTGCGTCACCGTAAGTTTCGCCGATATACTTCCAGAATGAGTGTCCGGCATAGACTGCCTCCTCATATTCCAGGGCGTCAAGGTTCTTGTATCTGCCGTTCTCAAAGGCATCCCTGACGCGGTTATCGGTCTCGCTGTCCCATCCGAAGGCAACGTAGTTTATCAGCCCCTTTATGTACCAGTCGGGGACCTGGATCTGGGAGTTGCTGGTGACCTTGTCACGCATATCGGCGTTGTAGAGCATCTCATAGACCACCACCTCAGCTATGGCTGATGCAATGAGCTTATCGAACTCCTCATGGTCGCCGTTGAACCAGAGCATCACCTTGTTCTTGATTACCTTGCTGTACCCTCCCACATTATAGTCATCCTCTGCTGAAATAAGGCCTATGTTGCTCTGCCTGAAGTCGTTCTGCTTGTTATAAACAATAAGTATCAGCCTTTTGTCAAGGGTGTAGTCAAAATAATCCTCAATCTCATTGAGTTTTTCGTGTGCTACGGTGGAGGCGTACTCAGCAACCTCACGGCCGAATTCATTATAGTAGCAGTCTATCTCATCAAACCTGAAATAGGTCCAGAAGAAGTCCTTGTACTGAATCCTGTTCTTTCCGAAGGTCGTCTGCATACCGTTATAGAACTGTCCTGACGCCGGCGTAGCAAGCATTGAACAGAGAATTACAAACAGCGGTATGAAGAGCTTTTTTCCAATCATAAGCAAAAGCGGGAGGCCTTCACAGGTTCGAACAAAATCTGTTCCAAATGTGAGGATCCGTGAGACAAAACTAATGGATAAACCAATAAAAAAGCAGAGCCATATCGATTTTTATTAATTTTGGTGCTTAATATGATGCAATATGTCTGGCCTGATCTTTGTTATCTGATTGTAACATTTTATTTTTATCCGGTCTGACAGAAAGTAAGAATATAAATTATGAAACAGATTTTTTCAGCATTAATGTTGTTGCTTATGGCTGGAGGTCTTTCGGCCCAGCCCAAGCTTAGCTTTACCACCACCCGTTATGATTACGGAACCATGAAGGAGGAGGCCGGCAAGAAGGAAGCTGTCTTCAATTTCACCAATACCGGTGATTCCGTACTTGTAATAACCAGGGTTCAGCCGTCGTGCGGATGCACGGCATCAGATTATACGAAATCGCCTGTTCCACCCGGAGGGAAGGGTTTTGTCACTGCCGTCTTCGATCCGCGCGGTTACAACAGCCGCTTTGCAAAGAGCATATCGGTCTATTCGAATGCCAAGCCTGCAGTCACCGCTCTTATTATTGAAGGACAGGTAGTTCCGCGCGAAAAGACCGTGGATGAGATCTTCACCTTTGCCGTTGGTCCGGTGAGGTTTGAATCGAACCACCTGGCGTTCACAACAACCAAAAAGACAGAGAAGAAGTCAAAGGAGATGCAGGTCATCAACACATCAAAGGAGCCTGCCACGATTGAGTTTGAAGGGCTGCCGGCCCATCTTTCCCTCAAGGTGACTCCGGCAACAATCAAGCCCGGTGAAAAGGGTGTTATATTGGGTACCTATGATGCAAAGCTCAACAGCAGTGCGTGGGGCAATGTGAATGACCTGGTGCGCCTGAAGGTCAATGGTAACCAGATGCCCAACATCTACCTCTATGTTTCGGCCAACCTGGTCGAGGATTTCTCTGGGCTCACCAGCCAGCAGCTTGCCAGCGCACCAATTTTCAAGCTGGATTCAAACACGGTCAGTTTCGGGACAATAAAGCAAAATGCATCTGCTGATATTGAGTTTGGCTTCACCAATACGGGCAAGAGTGATCTGGTGATCAGGCATGTAAAGTCGGGATGCGGGTGCACAGCCCTTATGCCAACCGAGAATGTCATCAAGCCGGGAGGGAGAGGTTCGATAAAGGCCAAATTCAATTCCGGTGGCTACAAAGGACAGATTTACAAGAACATCTTTGTGTATACCAATGATCCGAAGAACTCAGAGGTGATGCTTATGTTAAAGGGAGAGGTGCTTGTTGAAGGGGACGCGGCGAAATAGAGGACAACTCCGGGGGCAGAACAATAATGAGCAGGGATAAGCCACCAGCCGGCGCTTTGTCGGTTCAGAAGGGTGTTGTGCAGCCCCCGAGCATTAACCCTGAAATGCTTAGCCGTCTGAAAAAGAACAGACGGAAGAAACTCACTGCAGACGATTATACGGATGGCATACTGCGTGGTGACCGGACGATCCTGAGTCAGGCAATCACGCTTCTTGAGAGCTCACTCCCCGAACATTATGACATTGCCCAGGCTGTTGTGGAGAAGTGTCTTCCCGCCAGCTCGCGGTCGGTCAGGGTCGGCATCACGGGTGTCCCCGGTGCCGGCAAGAGCACATTCATAGATACCTTCGGCACCATGCTTACGCGGTATTACGGCCGGCGTCTTGCCGTACTGGCAATTGACCCGAGCAGCCAGCAGAGCGGAGGCAGCATCATGGGCGACAAGACCCGGATGGAACAGCTCAGCGTTGACCCCGATGCTTTTATCCGTCCTTCCCCTGCTGCAGGGACGCTGGGCGGTGTGGCAAGAAAAACCCGGGAGACAATCATACTGTGCGAAGCGGCCGGGTTTGATACAATACTTGTTGAGACAGTGGGAGTGGGACAGTCGGAGACAGCCGCCCACTCCATGGTCGATTTCTTCCTGGTCCTGATGCTTGCCGGCGCCGGCGACGAACTGCAGGGAATAAAGCGCGGAATAATGGAGATGGCTGACACCATTGTCATCACCAAGGCCGACGGAAGCAATGTACAAAAGGCAGAGATCGCAAGGGTGGAATACAAGAATGCCCTGCACCTCTTCCCTCCGTCACCTTCGCGGTGGAACCCCAGGGTGATGACCTGCTCCTCGCTGGAAAAGAGAGGAATATCAGAGATCTGGGAGACAATACGTGACTATGTCAGCGTTACCAAGAGCAACGGATGGTTCTGGGAGAGAAGGAGGGAACAGGCAGTGACGCGAATGCATGAGACCATCATTGACACTCTCAAGAATTCATTCTATAGCCACCCGGAGGTGATGTCACTGCTTCCCGAACTGGAAAAGCAGCTTCGAGAGGGTGAGACAACATCCTATAAACCTGCATTAATGCTCCTCGACAAATATTTCAGCAGCAATTGCAGGTAACCAATTATTCCTATCTTTGAACCCTTGAAAAATTAATGTGTTTATTTATAAAAGATTATTAAATGAAACATTCATGCCTCAAACACCACAATACTGATGTAATCAAAAGCATGAATGTTCCATCATACCTTTAAAATTAAATTTATATTATGATGAAAAAGACAATTTACCTTATTTTAGTACTGGCCGTTGCGGCATCCTGCTCCACGGAGCCGAAATTCAGAATTGCCGGCACCATTGACGGCATTGACAATGCCACTATCATTCTTCAGAAACGCATACCCGGAGGTTACGAAGTAATGGACTCCGCCGCACTTGTAAACGGTGCATTTGAAATGACCGGATTCATCGATTATCCCCAGATGGTTAACCTTGCTATCAAGGACAAGAGGGGCGGATTGAATTTCTATCTCGAGAACTCCGATATCACCATACATGGTCAGGCTGATTCGCTTTACCTCGCATCTGTGACCGGTTCGAAGACACAGAGTGAGTTTGACGCTTATAAGGCTACCCTTGATGCATCAAACAATGAGATGTCAGAAATATACGACCGTTACCGTGAAGCACGCATGGCCGGGAATGAAGAGCTGGCAGCTTCAATTGAGAATGAGCTGATGGCGCTTGAGGCAAACCAGACTGAGATAAAGAAGGAATACATAACCAGCAACCCGGCATCCTTTGTTGCGCCGGTGGTTCTTAATGAGCTGTCATACAGTCTTGAAGCAGTTGAACTGGAAGGACTCCTCAGCAAGCTTGACACTTCCCTCAACAAGGTACAGCTCGTGGCAAATATGAAGGAGAGGCTTGTTCAGCTCAAGGCTGTATCGGTTGGCCAGAAAGCACCTGATTTCACTCTCAATGACGTGGATGGCAATCCCGTTTCGCTTTACTCCAAGCTGGGAGGCAACACGAAGCTCCTGCTGGTCGATTTCTGGGCAGCATGGTGTCCTCCCTGCCGCCAGGAGAACCCGAATATTGTCAGAATCTGGAAAGAGTATAACAAGAAGGGCTTTGACGTGTTTGGCGTTTCACTTGACCGCAGCAAGGAAGACTGGGTGAAGGCTATTGCAGATGACAATCTGACATGGACCCATGTATCAGACCTTAAGTACTGGGACTGTGCACCGGCAAAACAATATGCCGTCAATTCCATCCCGGCAAGCTTCCTGCTTGACGCTGACGGTGTTATTGTAGGGCACAATCTGCGTGGCGAAGCCCTGGAAGCAAAGGTAAAAGAGCTTCTTGATAGCAAATAATTAAAAAATATACTAATTTAGGAAGCCGTTGGGGTACATATCCCAGCGGCTTTTACATTATAAAAAAATGAATATGAGCAGAAGAGATGATTTTTTCAGCCACATCAGCGATGGGTATGCCTGCAAGGGCGATTTCATTGTCCTTGGCGGGGCGATGCTTGATGGCGAACCGATAGCTGATGCCCACATTAAGATTCCGCTGAAGACACTCAACCGCCACGGTCTCATCGCCGGGGCAACGGGAACAGGAAAGACCAAGACGCTGCAGGTACTCTCCGAGCAGCTGTCGCTGAAAGGGATCCCGTCGCTTGTCATGGATGTCAAGGGTGACCTCAGCGGTGTGGCCAGGCCGGGGACGGAGAATGCATTCATTAAGGACAGACACGCGAAGATCAATCTTCCTTATTCAACCATGGGATTCCCCGTAGAGCTTCTCACCATTTCCGGGCAGGAGGGAGTGCGACTGCGCGCCACGGTGTCCGAATTCGGGCCGGTGCTCTTCTCCCGGATACTTGACCTGAACGATACTCAGGCGGGGATCATCTCTATCATCTTTAAATACTGTGATGACAACAAGCTCGGCCTGATCGACCTGAAAGACATCAGGAAGGTGATCCAGTATCTCCAGGGAGAGGGCAAGGCAGAGCTTGAAAGTGAATACGGGGCAATGTCACCGGCATCGACGGGTGTAATACTGAGGAAGATAATTGAACTGGAACAGCAGGGTGCTGAGCGGTTCTTCGGTGAGGAGTCGTTTGACGTCAGGGACCTGATGCGGAGGGACAGCAACGGTAACGGATATATCAATATTATCCGCCTGACTGACATCCAGGATAAGCCCAAGCTCTTCTCCACCTTCATGCTGTCATTGCTGGCAGAAGTATACAGTACGATGCCTGAAAGGGGCGACCAGCCGAAACCCGAGCTGGTGATCTTCATTGATGAGGCACACCTTATCTTCAGCCAGGCCAGCAAGACCCTGCTTGAGCAGATTGAGACGATAGTCAAGCTCATCCGTTCCAAGGGGGTAGGAGTCTATTTCATCACTCAGAACCCTATGGATGTGCCTTCATCGGTTCTTGCACAGCTGGGTCTCAAGGTTCAGCATGCCCTGAGGGCATTCACGGCCAACGACAGGAAGGATATCAAGCTCACCTCGGAAAACTTCCCGATATCATCATGGTATGATACCGAGACGGCTCTCACCTCGCTGGGGACCGGAGAGGCCCTTGTCACAACCCTTAATGAGAAAGGTATTCCGACGCCACTGGCGGCTATGATGGTCAGGGCACCGATGAGCAGGATGGATATCCTCACCGTTGAGGAGCTTGCCGAAATAAACAGGTCATCGCAGCTTGTGAACAGATACTCGCGCGCTGTCGACCCGGAGAGTGCGGCAGAAATGCTTGAAAGGAAGATACAGAACGCTGAGATGAAGAGGAACGAAACGGAGGAGAGGAAGGCAAGGGAGAGGGATTCAGGCCGTACCACCCGGACAACAACCTCCCGGAGGCGTACGGCCACGCACCCGGTGGTTAAGGTGCTTACCTCCGCCACTTTCATCCGTGGGGTGATGGGGATTCTGACCAGGGCCATGAAATGATGTCAATAAGACAAGCGGGAATTGAACAACACTACATAGTCGTTGTTAAAAATTATAACTATTAAAAACATGTGATTATGATGAAAATCAAATTCGTTTCCGTGCTTGTGATCCTTGCCTCCCTGATTCTTTCGGGATGTGCATCAATGAACAAGACAACAAAAGGTGCAGTGGTAGGTACCGCTGCCGGAGGCGCAATGGGAGCTGTGATCGGTAAGGCAACCGGGAATGCTGCACTCGGCGCTATTATAGGTGCGACTGTGGGAGGGGCCACCGGAGCTATCATCGGCCACGAGATGGACAAGCAGGCTGAGGAGATAGAAAAAACTGTCCCTGATGCAAAGGTTGAACGAGTAGGGGAAGGAATCGTAGTCGAGTTCAGCAGTGCTGTGCTCTTCGGTTTTGACCAGGCAGCCCTGTCTGCTGAAGCCATGGCCAACCTCGACAAACTGGTGACGGTTCTGAACACCTATCCCGATACCAACATTGAGGTCCAGGGTCATACTGACAGCAAGGGCACTGAAGCATATAACCAGACGCTCTCCGAGAGAAGGTCAAAAGCAGTTTCTGATTACATTCTGACCAGGGGAATAAAAACAGAAAGGGTTACCCCGAAAGGTTTTGGTGAAACTCTTCCTGAGTATGACAATGAAACCGAGGAGGGCAGGGCACAGAACCGCAGGGTTGAGTTTCTTATCACCGCCAATGACAAGATGATCGCTGAGGCTGAGGCTGAAGCTGAGAAAAAGTAAATCATTCAAGTAAGCTAAGTATTAACCAAATAGTTAAACCATGAAGTTAAAAGCTTTTTCTAGTAGTAGGAATTATGATGTTGGCAGTCACTGGTCTGCAGGCACAGGTGACCTTCGGCATAGTAGCCGGACCGAACTTCCAGAATATGGTTGGAAAGGATTATGACGGTGACAAGATCACCAACGGGCTCATCGTTGGATTTCATGCCGGAGCGAAGGCCAATATTCCCGTAGCTCCTGATTTCTGGTTCCAGACCGGGCTGCTCTTTTCGCAGAAGGGTTCGGATAATAATTTGTTTATGTATGGGAAAAAATCATCCGGCGAAGAGTACTACAACAATACCCGTATTTCCTATCTTGAGCTGCCCCTCCATCTGTTGTACAGTCCGGAGCTTGGCAACGGGCGTCTGCTCCTGGGTTTTGGGCCGTATGTTGCTTACGGCATCACAGGCAAGCAGACCTTTAAGGATGGTAGCTCTGATGGGATTAAGATACAGTTTAAGAACCAGGTTGAAATGGAGGATTACTCACCTCAGGATGAAGTCTATTTCCGGGGTTTTGATGCCGGTGCAGACATATTTGCGGGATATGAGTTTGCATTCGGGCTGTATGCACAGTTAAATGCACAGCTAGGGATGCTGAATATGATGACCGACATAACCGAGTGGGAGTATGAGCCTAATCTGAAGAACACAGGATTCGGTCTGTCTGTGGGTTACAACTTCTGATCCTGCTTAACCGCACAAAGAAACCGTTCGCATCACGCGAGCGGTTTTTTTTTAAAGGCAGTTGGCCATAGAGGGCCGAGCGTTAAAAAATGACCCGGTGGGTCCTTTGCGTGAAACAGCCAGCTTGCAGGGGAGGATCAGCAGGCAGTAGTGTGAAACCTGCAGTCAAATCGCAAATCTTAAATCGAAAATCGCAAATTCTATTGGAATCCTTTCAGTTCCATGAACACCGTCGGTATAAGGAGAAGGAACCCCAGCACAAGAAGTATCAGGATGAACGGCAACACCCACCTGAACCACTTTTCGTAGGGGATCTTCGCCACGCTGAGCACACCCAGGAGCACTCCGGAGGTGGGGGTGATCATATTTGTGAACCCGTCGCCGAGCTGAAATGCAACCACCGTAGCCTGGCGGGAAACGCCGATCAGATCAGAGAACTGTGACATCATCGGCATGGTCAGGGCTGCCTTGGCTGACCCTGAAGGCATAACAAGATTGATCAGGTTCTGCACAACGTACATCATGCTAACCGATGCCATTCTGCCGGTCCCTGAAATTGTCTCCGAGAGCTTATAGAGAAGGGTATCGATAATATTGCCGTTCTGCAGGATGATGATAATTCCTCCCGCGAGTCCCACTATAAGGGCCGCCGACTGAATATCCCTGACCCCGTCAAGAAAGAGCTTCGTTATCCTGTTGGCATCATAACTCATTGCAATGCCTGTTGCCAGTCCCATCGCGAAGAAGAGGGTGGCGATCTCCATGATGTACCAGCCGTAACCCATCACCCCGGTTATGAGGTATAGTATCGTGAACATCAGCAGGTTGATCACAAAGAAATGCACCGACTTTCTGAGAGTGATCCACCCGGTCACGACAAACAGTCCTGTCAGGACCGGAATTGCCGGAATGGTTCAGCTCGCCCTCGCCGAATGAGAGGGCAGTCATTGGCCTGAAAACGGAAAAGATAACCATGACCACGATGAGGAGAATCCAGGTGACCCATGCCGGGGCCGGGGTGTGGTAATCAATTTTCACCTGTGTGGTCGAATGCAGTTTGCGCCAGTAGTCATCATCTTCCCTTACCGGGGAGCGATCAGGGTCTTTTTTGATCCTGCGGGCATAGCGGAGAATGTATGCGAATCCCACCACGCTGATGATCACCCACATGAACAGCCTGTACTCAAGTCCGGAGAAGAGAGGCAGGTCTGAGAGTCCCTGCGCGATTCCAATGGTGAAGGGGTTGAGAAAGGCGCCGGCAAAGCCCAGTGCGGCAGCCACGAAACAGAGTGAGACCCCGACTATCGAGTCATATCCCATGGAGACAGCCAGCGGCACAAAAATAATTGTGAAGGCTATTGTCTCCTCGCTCATCCCGAATACGGCCCCGAAGAAGCTGAACATGGTCATTATGAGCAGGAAGATCAGGTTATCGACACCTATCCATCTTATCAGACCCTTGTTGCCCATCCTGCCTGTAAAGCGAAGCACCGACCCTATTGCCACGTCGATCGCCTTGCTTTCATTCATGATCCAGAAGGCGCCGCCGATGATAAGGATGAATACTATTATGTCTGCCTTGTCGACGAAGCCGTCGAAGAGGGCTGAGAAGACCTGCCATGTCTGGGGGTTCTTGTCGGTGTAGTGGAATGAGCCGGGTATTACCACGCTGCGGTCGATGCCGTTGACGCTGACGGTCTCCCTCTCAAATGCTCCACCGGGGATCACCCATGTCAGTATCGCACACAGAATGACAATACTGAAGACTATGACGTATGTATGCGGGATCTTTTTAAACACCAGTTGCGGTTTTGCCTTGCAAAATAATAATTGTTTTCCGGATTGCAACCGCCAGGAACTGCCGGCTACAATACTTAATGGCCTACGGCCAAGTCTTGACTACTGCCTACTGCCTGAAATGCTGGCGACTGCCAACTACAGGCTACCGACTGACCCTTTCAATTACCTGCAGCACCCGTTCCCTCGTCTCCGCCGGTGTGGGATTCAGTTCTTCCTTTGAGAATGTTCCATGTTCCGGATCAATGCGTTCGAAGACCATCATGTAGAGGTCGAATATGATCTCGAGGCTGAGCCTGTATCGCGGTTCCATCTGCGGGCAGACCTCCTCCATAATCTTAAGCGTACTGAGGCGGTACTTGTCGGTGATGTCATAATATTCGCGCATCATGGCCCGGAATCCACCGGAGAGGGGAGCCCCCTGTGCCATCTCTAGCATGCTCCTGCGGGTGAGACCGTGTTTCGCCATTATGTCATCGGCAAAGTAACTCAGGTTATTGAGCTGGTCCTTCCTGAAATCACGAATGATATGCACGAAATAGCTGAACATGGCGCACGGTTCAGAGACACGGTGCACATCGAATGGCGGGTCCTGGTATTTCCCGTCCCGCTCCTGCAGTCCTGCCAGGTGAACGAATACCGATGCCGGAGAGACAGAGGCCCCTCCCGAATACTTAATGAAGTCATCGAGGGTGGCAAATCCGTCATGGTCAACATCATAGAGCATCGATTCGGCAAAGGCCTCAAGCGCCCATAATGGAATTCTGAAGCGTTCAACAGTATCTTTCAGGTCATTGCAGAAGGGTGATGACTCCAATCCCGGCCGAAGCATGCCCATCCACTCCTCCACATTTCCTGCGAATCGTTCTCTATCCTGTTCGGCGATACCTTTGTTGGCCGCCTTGTGATCATCGATGAGGTCATCGAGGGTCCGCATGAACCTGTAACAGGTGCGGGCGGCACAATAACGCTCCCTGTCCCAGAAGTTGGCAGCTATAAGAATATTCGGATGGTCGATGATCCTGTCAAAGTCAATTGATTCAAAAATTGCCATGAACTGTTCCCTGTCTTTCATCTTCTCCGGGTTAATCTCTTTTCTGTTCGCTAATAATTCTTTCTGAAACCAGTCGTGCGGAGAGCAGAACCATTGGTATTCCGTTTCCGGGATGGGTGCTGCCACCGGTGAAATATAGGTTGCCGTAACGATGGTCCCTGTTGTGGGGCCTGAACCATCCCATCTGAAGGATATTATGTCCGATGCTGCCGAATACTGACCCTCTGCTTACATTAAGGGCCTCGACCCAGGTCTCGGGCGCAGTAATTATCTCGAATTTAATATGTTCCTCGATGTCTTCTATGCCTATTTTCTTAAGTTTCCTGAAGACTGCGCTACGGGCTTTGTCGGTTATCCGGTCCCAGTTCTGCGGATGCCGGGGGTCAAGGTGTCCGACCCCCACGGCCACCGACAGGGTGTCACATCCTTCAGGTGCAGCGGAGGGGTCTGTGCGCACCGGAGCATGTATATAAAAACATGGGTCGTCACCCATCGACTTGTCAATGAAGATTTTATCGAGACCCTCGCGGTAGCTGTCCGAGAGGAAAGTGCTGTGGTGCCCCAGTTGCGGGTACTGTTTGTCGAGCGCCCAGTGCAGTACCAATGCCGAACAGGAGTATTTCATGCGTTCAATACGGCGCGATTTGCGTCCGGGTGGCAGCAGCTCCCGGTATACATAGGGCAGGTCGGCGTTGGCGACAATGACGTCTGCCTTTGCCTCGCTGCCATCGCTGAAGATCACTCCTGTGGCTCTGCGTCCGTTGACACTGATCTGTCTGACCGGCATGGCAAAATGGAACCTGACACCCATCTCAGCGGCTTTTGTCATCAGTTTTTCAACAACGCTGTACATGCCGCCTGCAGGGAACATTGACCCCTCCGTGAGTTCGGCCGCCGGTATCATTGAAAAGAGTGCCGGGGCACTGAACGGACTCTGGCCCACGTAGATGTTCTGAAATGTGTATGCCATGCGAAGGTGTTCCGACCTGAAGAACCTCGCCGTATAATTGTAATGCCTGATGTATGTCTTAAGCTTTACGAGCAGCAGTGCATTACCCAGGTTGAAAAAGTCGAAGAACCTTGTGAAATTGCGTCCGAGAAGTTTCGCGAAGGCCATGGTATATAGCCTGAACCCGGTCTCTACATACTTCAGGGCCCTTGCAGAGCTGCCGGGCTCGATCCGCTCGTGCTGCTGCTCCATCCGTTTCCGGTCTGTGGTAAAGGCAAGGCTGGTGCCGTCGTCAAACCAGAGAGTGTAGATGTCATCCAGCGGCTTCATGAGGAGGTCTTTCTCGAGATTCAGCCCCAGAGAATTAAAGACATCACGGTATACTTCGGGCATCAGGACCATTGTTGCTCCGACATCGAACCGGTGTCCGTCGCGGACAAAATTACCGCATCGTCCACCGGCGGCGATATTCTTCTCGTAGACATCCACCTTAAACCCACGCTGCGCCAGGAATATCGAGGTGGCTATTCCACCGGTTCCGGCTCCGATTATCAGCGCCGTTTGCTTTCCATCCATCCGATTATGAAATGTAATTTAGTGTTCGTTAATCGCTCTCCAGCCGCCATAACCGGCAACCTTGCACCAAATTTATGAAAAATGGGACCGTTCACTGACCTGAAGGCAGGTTAAATGCGGTATATGTCCGGTGAGTGGCGGAAAAAACAGGCCGGTCTCACCAGAGCTGATGTACCAGTGGTCTAATATCCTCATCATATATCCTGCCGATTGCATCTGAAAGGTCACCGGTGAGAGGTGGCATAGCCGTGGCTTCAAGGTTCGCCCTGACCTGGTCGGGTGATGAGGCTCCAGGAATGATGCAGCTGACCTCCTCACGCATAAGGATCCATCTCAGCGCCACGTGTGCCAGTGGCACTCCTTCAGGGAAGAGCTCCCTGAGCCTGGTGACAGCCCTGAGGCCTGTCTCATAGGGCACCCCGGAAAAGGTCTCCCCCTTGTCGAACATCATCCCGTTCCTGTTAAAGAACCGGTGATCACCCGGGGCGAACCTGGTATCAGAGGCGAACTTTCCTGACAGCAGGCCGCTGGCCAGGGGCACACGTATGATCAGTCCGACATTCTTTTCCCTGGCCATGGCGAAGAACCTTTCGTGAGGCCGCTGACGGAAAATATTATAGATGATCTGCACGGTGGTTACATTATCAAACTCGATGGCCTTCATGGCCTCCTCCACCTTCTCCACGCTGACGCCGAGGTTGAGTATCTTGCCTTCCTGCTTCATCTTCTCAAACTCGCCGAATATCTCAGGCCGGTAGTAGACCTCGGCGGGAGGACAGTGGAGCTGGATGAGGTCGATGCATTCGGTCCCGATCCTTTTCAGGGAGTCTTCCACATAACCCCTCAGCGCTGCCGGTGTGTATCCCTTGCTGACATGAGGCTGTATCTGCCTTCCGCATTTGGTGGCAATGCGCACCTGCCTGCCCGACCGCCGGACGGCCTCACCAACGGCTCTCTCACTCTCGCCGTCAGAATAGACATCAGCCGTGTCAATGAAGTTCACGCCTGAGTCAATTGCCTCGCGCAATATCGACTCCGCCAGGGCATGATCGAACTTTGATCCCCATTTGCCGCCCACCTGCCATGTGCCAAGTGCTATCTCCGCGACCTCAAATCCGGTCTTTCCAAGTTTCCTGTAATTCATCAGTTGTGTTTTTTTGTAATTAGTGATCTGTAACTGTCACCTGAAGATCGTATAGTATGATATACTCAGTCCGAAGGTCAGATGGTCCAGCCCTATCTGGTTGTCAGTCAGCAGGCGGTTTCCCTTTGAATAGACCCAGGGGGTCTGGTTCAGCCGCATGGCATATCCGCCCTCGAGACCTATCGACCAGTAATCGCTTCGGTTGTTGTTACCGGTACTCATGAGGTATTCAATGTCCAGCCCGGCCACAGCGATTGTCTGATTGAACCTTAGGTCGAGATCTCTCTCATCGAGATAGCTTGTGAGGGTTATCTTTCGCTCATCAGGATAGTTCATCAGCCTGTAGCGCAGCCATTTGAAAGAAAGGATGGGGGCCAGACGCAACCTCGGGGAGCTTACCAGGTCATATCCGAGGCTAAACTTGTAGAGGGTGTTGTTAAGGTCAACGATGAGAGAATCATAATCATCCTTATAACTGTAGCCAAATCCAATTCCGAATCCGAAATATACCCTCGAAACTATTGCTCCCAGCTCCGGGCCGATGACTGCGAAGTAATCCATCACATCAGTGTTATATGAGCCCAGCTCAGGAGTGAATTCTGCAAAATCAGTGAAGATGGCATCCATGCTCAATGCAGAGCGCATGACTGATTGATTGCTTCCCCGGCGGTAACTGTCATCATAAAACACCTCATCCGGTCCATACATAGGCGTCAGGGTGACCTTCAGCGGGAAGGTGGTCTGTTCGTCAATCACCACCTCCACCGGGTTAAAGCCAAGGCATTCGACCTGAAGGCTCATCTCCTTTCCAGGTACCATCAGAAGATGAAAGATGCCGTCAATATCAGCAACGGTGCAGTTTGATGTTTTGACCTGGCATACCCTGACACCCGTGACAGGAACCCCCCTGTTATCCTGGATGACGCCTGTGACAACCTTCTCCTGGGCACCCGCTATCATGGGGAGTGTCACCAGAATCAATAATGTGTAAATGCGTCTCACCGTTTCCATCTCTCTTAACTTTCTGACAATCCGATACCGGTTATATTCATGCCTCAAGATAAATAATTTTCAGAAGCCGGCGATTACCTCCGGAGAGGCTGCATGACGTATGGGCTTCATGAATCCGCGACTACTGTCCGCAAAGCGGAATTCAAATTTATGGAAAATAACACTGAAAAGTGAATTGAGTTACCGTGACCCGTTGTACAACATCTTTTGGAATTCAGGGGAAATGTTATTTTTAGGCTCTTGAAACAACAAGAATTTTCTCCCGCTGTGCGGGAAAAGCTATCATAACTTAAATTAAAAACTTCATAATGATGAGAAGAAGTATCGTCTTATATCTGGTCCTGATGCTCACGCTTCAGGTGACCCCGCAGGGGAAAAAGGCGCTCACGATTGACGACCTTTCAACATGGAACCGCATCACCGAGAGGGCTATATCGGACGACGGATCGCTGGTGGCATTCAAATCCGAGCCGTCGCAGGGTGACCCCGTTATAACGCTTTATGATGCAAATGCAGAGCTGAAGTCCACATTCAACTGTGCGACCGGCATTAATATTTCACCTGACTCACGCTTCCTCTTTTTTACGATCAAGCCACCGGTGGATGAGGTCAGGGCGCTCAAGCTCAAAAAGACGAAGAAGGATGACATGCCGCTTGACATGCTGGGTATCTATAACGTCGCCACTGGTGTAACTGACACCATTGAGAGGTTGAAGTCATACAAGGTGCCTGCCAAATGGGCCGGATGGATTGCATGGCAGACCGAGCCCCTGAAGGATAAGCCTGCTGCCTCGAAGGACTCCGCCGGAAATGGCAGGGAGACCGCAAAGGAGACAAGCATGAAGGCTGTTGAGGTGGCTGCTGCTGAGGCTGGCAAAGAGACCGGCATGAAGGGCGTGGAGGTGGCTGCTGCTGCCGCCGGCACTGAGACCGGTGGGGAGAAAGGCAAAGAGAGCGGAAAGGAAGGAGGCAAGGGTAACAATAAGAAGCCGAAGAGCGAGTCGGCCGATAACGGATATACCCTCTTTTACCGGAACCTCAGTACCGGCACTACGGATACTGTCAGGTTTGTCACTGAATTTCTCTTCGCGGAAGAGGCTGAGAAACTTTTATATACAACCACCGGGGATGACAACGGGCTTGAGCCCGGGGTCTACATGGCTGACCTGAAAAAGAACACAAAAACCACTCTTTATACCGGCAAGGCGAAGTACAGGCAACTCTCACTCGACAAGAAAGGGGAGAGAGCGGCATTTATACTGTCATTTGATGAGAAGGATAAGGTTGGGAACACCTATTCACTCTGTTACTGGGACGGCAAGGGGCTGGCCACTGTGGCTGTCGCGCAGGGAACGCAGGGCATCCCTGAAGGATGGATCATCAATGAGAATGCACGACTGACTTTCGCGGAAAACAATCCGAGGCTCTTCTTCGGCACCTCGCCGGCGTACAAAATCAAGGATACCACGGTGCTTGACGAGGACCGTGCAGTCGTGGATGTGTGGCACTGGGCAGAGGGAAGGCTGCACACCGTGCAGGTCAACAGCAAGTCGCGCGATATGAGGAAGTTCTATTCGGCAGTATACCATGCGGACCAGAAAAAGGCCGTTCAGCTGGCGACGGAAGAGAGGCCTGACATTCAGTTGCCCGACAAGGGTGACGGCATTAAGGCCGTAGCTTTCTCAACGCTTCCGTATGATCTCGAATCAATGTGGAGGGGAAGTGCCGGCGCAGATGTATGGCTGGTTGACATAAGGACAGGCGAGGCACAGAAGATCAAGGAGAAACTCAGGGCCAGGATGCGTTTCTCGCCGGCAGGGAAATATCTTTACTGGTATCACGGGGCAGACAGCTCCTGGTACTCATATGATATTGCCGCCGGCCGGGAGACGAGGCTGACAACGCCTCAGACCCTTGTCGTTTGGGACGAGCTGAATGATGTGCCTGACCTGCCCGGATCATACCCGCCGGCAGGATGGCTGAAGGATGACAAAGCTTTTCTGGTCTCCGACATGTACGATATCTGGTCGCTTGACCCGTCATCGGGCAGAGCTCCGGTGAACGTCACCGGTAACGGCAGGAGTGAAGGCATAGAATACAGGATGCTTGACTTTGACCAGGAGAATGATTTTATTGACCCCTCTGAAAAGCAGTATCTGACCGGGACCAACAGGGTGACCCGTGGTGAGGCATACTATTCGCTGGATATCAGGAAGAAAGATATGCCTGCCAGGCTGTACGGGGGCGATTACAGCCTGGGTACACCTGTAAAGGCGAAGAAGGGCAATACATTGATATTTACGAAGGAGAACTTCGGGCTCTTCCCTGACTGGCTGCTGTCAGACCTCTCCTTCAGCGGGGAGAAGAGGCTTACCGATGCCAACCCTCAGCAGAAGGATTACGTGTGGGGGACAGCTGAGGTTGTTAAATGGATCTCCCTTGACGGACGTGAGATAGAAGGGCTGCTCTACAAACCCGAGGGTTTTGATCCGGCACGCAAGTATCCGATGATCGTCAACTTCTACGAGAAGAGTTCCACGGAGCTGTTCAGGCACAGGATCCCCGAGCCGGGCAGATCAACCATTGATTATCATTATTACACAAGCAACGGCTACCTGATATTCAATCCTGACGTCTATTATATTGACGGTTACCCCGGACAGAGTGCATATAATTGTGTCATGCCGGGAATCATGTCACTTATCGAAAAGGGTTTTGTCGACGAGAAGCGTATAGGCGCACAGGGTCACAGCTGGGGAGGCTACCAGGTTGCTTACCTGGCGACCCGCACCAACCTGTTTGCAGCCATCGAGTCAGGTGCCCCTGTAGTGAATATGTACAGTGCCTACGGAGGCATACGGTGGGAGTCGGGCAACAACCGCTCGATGCAGTATGAGCACCAGCAGAGCCGCATCGGGGCTTCCATATGGGAGGCTCCCCATCTCTACTGGGAGAATTCGCCGCTCTTCGCCATTGAAAAGATAGAGACGCCCATACTCATCATGGCCAATGACCAGGACGGCGCAGTGCCATGGTACCAGGGCATCGAGTTCTTCGTCGCCATGAGGCGTCTGGGCAAGCCCGCATGGTTGCTCAACTACAACGGTGAGCCGCACTGGGCGCAGAAGTTTCCGAACAGGGTTGATTTCCAGAAACGCATGTCTCAGTTCTTCAACCATTACCTGAAGGGTGAGCCGATGCCTCAATGGATGAAGGAGGGCGTGCCGGCGACCGAAAAGGAGTTCACACTGGGTTACTAAACACATAGGGTTACCGGTCCTTCCTCAGTGACGCTGCATTCAGCGTTTCTGCGGCCGGAAGCATAAGCAGAGACGGGCAAAATGCCCGTCTCTGCTTTGCTCATAATGTGTGAATTATATAAAAACCACCTTGAATTTTGTAATTCCTGAAATCTCAGGATTGATGACCTTAGTATTGCAGTGGCCGGAAACGCAGCGCATTACAGTTCTCTGTGAAATGGCTAAATATCAATTTATAAATAATTGATAAACAATACTATATATTGGGTTGTTGTAGTAATATATAGGTGTTGATACAGCTTTGTTTTACCATTGAGAAATTCAAACGACACTCTTGTCTGGCAACTACATCATTAATACTTCATAATTTGGATCAAATATCTGACTGACATGAAAGAAATTCTCTCCATTCTTTTCTTGTTCCTTTTTTATCTCGGCCCGCTTCAGGCCCAGGTAGCGGTTAAGGGAACAATAGTTGATGACCAGAACCTTCCTCTGCCAGGTGCATCTGTTCTTGTCAAGAACACCTTCAGGGGAACCATGTCTGACCTCGATGGTACCTACACTCTGAGCGCGTTACCAACGGATACCCTTGTGTTTTCGATGGTCGGAATGGTTACCCAGGAGATAGTGGTTGGCAACAGAACTCTGATAAATGTTACGCTTGTAACGGAGACCATGCTGATGGATGAGGTGGTGGTTATCGGCTACGGCACGGTAAGGAAGAGTGACCTTACCGGCTCAGTGAGTTCCGTAAAGACCGAGGATCTGCTTAAGGTTACCTCGCTGAATCCCGAGCAGGGGCTTCAGGGAAAAGTTACAGGGGTGCAGGTGGTGAGTACTTCCGGAGCTCCAGGTGCAGGAGCGGCGGTTAGGGTGCGTGGCGTGGGCACATTCAACAACTCAGCTCCCATTTTCGTTGTCGATGGTGTAATACTGGATGACATTTCCTTCCTCAACTCGTCAGATATTGCCTCCATGGAGGTACTGAAAGACGCCTCAGCAACGGCCATCTACGGATCAAGGGGAGCGAACGGGGTCATCATGATAACAACGAAGACCGGAACCCTGGGTCAGGAAAAGGCAAGTTTCAATGTCAACTCTGAGTTTGGAATACAGCACCTTGCAAAGAAAATTGACCTGCTTGACGGGAAAGAGTTTGCAATCATCTCGAATGAGATTATTGCCGGGTCATACAACAACGTGGACCTTGTTCCCAACACTGACTGGCAGGACCTGGTGTTTGGCATTGCACCGATACAGAATCATCAGATCTCCGTCACCGGGGCAACAAAGCTCACCCAGTACTACGTAGGCATAGGGGCCTTCCTGCAGGAAGGCATCATCGACAAATCAAACTACAACCGTATTACTCTCAAGCTGAATAACACCTATAATCTTACTCCCTTCCTCAAGCTGGGGAACAATCTGACGATTGCCCCCTATACGCAGCAGAACGCACCCAATGTAACGTACTCCGTTTATCGTGCGCAGCCTGTCCTGGTACCTTATTATGGCGACGGCTCCTTTGCCGTGGTCTATAACGTCGGAAACCCCCTTGCACAGCTCGCCTATTCCAATGATTTCAGGAAAGGGGTAAGAGGAGTGGGAAACATCTTTGCTGAGGCCACATTCCTTGAGGCCTTCACCCTGAAGACAAGCCTTGGGATAGACGCCTCGTACAACAAATCGACCAGTTTCACACCGGCTTATACAGTATATAATCCTGATGGCACTGCTTCCCAGCAGCAGAATATATTGAGTGATCTTTACAAGGGAACCTCGGATAACATTAACTGGCTCTGGGAGAACACCCTGAGTTACCGGAAGACATTCCTGAAAGTTCATTCACTTGACCTTGTAGCAGGATTCACAATGCAGGAATCAAGTTCAGAGTTCATGGGTATTCCGGGCGAGAATGTGCTTCGTGACGGAGAGGATTTCTGGTATATCAGTCCATCATATATATATGACCCCGCCAATAATGTGAACACCATACAGTCAATATCCAACGGCGTTGACGCGGGGCTCTACTATTCAATGATGTCTTACCTGTTCCGGGCCAACTATTCGTATAACAATAAATACATTGCCACTGTCACCTTCCGTCGCGACGGCTCTTCAAAATTTGCAGAGGAGAACAGGTTTTCCAATTTCCCGTCGTTTGCCCTTGGCTGGAACATAGGCAATGAGCCTTTCATGAAGACGGTTGAGTCTGTTTCAAAGCTCAAGCTAAGGGCCAGCTGGGGAATAATTGGCAATGAGAAGATAAGTTACTACGACCGTTACGCAAGGGTCCAGTCTTCCATCATAGCCGTTCTAGGCAATCCAGACGCTCCTTATCCCGCCGCAACATACGGCAAGAGCGGCAATCCTGACCTCAGATGGGAGAGCACCACCCAAACTGATATTGGTGCAGAGGTTGGATTCTTTGCAAACAAACTCACGGGAGAATTCGACTTTTACAACCGTGTAACAGACGACATCCTGGTGGAACTGTCAACTCCGGGTCATCTCGGCAACGGGCAGGGCCAGAAGATACGCTACAACGCTGCCTCAGTGCTGAACAGGGGATTTGAGTTCAACGTGAACTGGCGGGAGAAGAAGGGCGATTTCACCTACTCTGTCGGCATCCTGGGATCTACCATACACAATGAAGTTCTGGAAATAGGCGGAGCCAGTGGCGTTGACTCAACGCTTATCGGAGGTTATCTTGGTGATGGCAGGCCGGTTACCCTGAGCCGGGTCGGACTGCCCATCGGCGCATTCTACGGGTACAAGACCGACGGAATCTTCCAGGATGAGACTGAGCTTGCCGCCTATCCGCATTCTTCACAGGCCGAACCGGGAGATCTCCGGTTTGTTGACGTAACGAAGGACGGTATCCTGGACGGACGTGACAGGACTTATATCGGATCACCGATTCCTAAATTCATCTTCGGACTTAACGGGATGATTGAATACAAGGGTTTCGACGTTGCAATTGATTTTCAGGGTCAGACCGGAAACAAAATCTTCAACGGCAAAGAGGTGGTTCGTCCTGACCCGTACAACTTTGAGCAACATGTTTTCAACCGATGGACCGGTCCGGGCACAAGCAATACGGAACCCAGGCCTTCCTTTGGCGGATATAATTTCACTCCCTCCGACAGGTTCATCCAGGATGGTTCGTTCGTCAGGCTGAGGAGCCTTACCATCGGGTACACCCTGCCGGCCAGGTTGTCGGAAAAGGCTTATATGCAGCAGCTCAGGGTATATGTCAAGGGATCAAACCTTTACACCCTGACCAGGTTTACCGGTTATACCCCGGAAATAGGAAGCTATGATGTCCTGTCGAACGGCATAGACTATGGCGCCTATCCGATCACATCTGCCTATTCAATTGGTGTTAACCTGCAATTCTAAGAGCGATGAAAAACAAGATAACTTTCTCAATCCTTCTGGCAGCATCCCTTTTCATTGCGGTGGGATGTGAAGATTTTCTGCAGAAAGATCCCCAGGGTGAACTTACACAGGAAGCCTTCCCCGTCACTGCCTCGGACGCTGAGCTTGCGACCAATGCCGTCTATGTCACGATCCGTAACTGGGCTTATCATTCAGGCGGTTATCCGATTATGGATATTATGTCAGATGACGCTCACAAGGGGAGCAATCCAAATGACCAGCTGCCAACGATTGGTCCGTACGAGTCTTTTACGCACACCACGACCCAGGATGGGCTTGACCGCTGGTACAGTGCATTGTATGAAGGGATCAAGAGAGCCAATGTCGTTTTGGAAAAGGTATCCCTGATTGACATGGACACTGAACTGCGCAGCCAATACCTGGCTGAGGCAAGTTTCCTGAGGGGTCTTTATTACTTCGACCTTGTCAGGGCTTTTGGAGGAGTCCCCAAGGTCACCTCCACCACCCCCCCGACCAAAGTTCCACGTTCAACTGCTGACGAGATCTATGATCTGATTATTTCTGACCTGGAGTTTGCAGCCATGAACCTTCCTGAGAAGAGTGCCTACGGTCCGGATGACACAGGCCGGGCAACGAAGGGCGCTGCAAAATCTCTCCTGGCAAAGGTCTATCTCTTCAGAAAGGATTTTGTCAATGCAGAGAAATATGCCCTTGAAGTAATCATATCAGATGAATATGACCTTGAGCCGGTTTTCGCAGATGCCAACGGCAAACTGGGAGAGCACGGAGTGGAATCAGTGTTCGAGGTTGGTGCCATGGAGGTTGACGGCGCCGGCGGCAATCAGTATGCCAACACACAGGGAGTCAGAGGTTCTCCCAACAGGGGCTGGGGCTTCAACAGGCCTTCACTCGATCTGCGTGCCTCCTTTGAGACAGGTGACCCGCGCCTGAATGGAACCATAATCGACCTGGGCGAGTTGCTAGATGGCGTACTTATCCTGGGAGACGGCACAACGCCCGATGAGACACTCGATGAATTCGATAATGTTGTCGAAGTGGAGTGTTATAATCAGAAGGTGTGGTATCCGGGCAACAATACCACCACCCAGTGGGGTCATAACAGGAGACTGATCCGCTATGCCGATGTCTTGCTGATGGCGGCAGAGGCACTGAATGAGAACAACAAACCCGATGATGCCCTGCTTTACCTTAACGAGGTAAGAAGACGGGCACGTGAGGGGAACAACGGCATTCTTCCTGACATTACCGAGACGGGCAAGAGCGCCCTGAGGGACATTATCCTTGAAGAAAGGAGACACGAACTGGCAATGGAAGGACACAGGTTCTGGGACCTGGTCAGGACAGACAAAGCCGCGTCGGTGCTGGGCCCACTGGGTTTTGTCGCAGGCAAACACGAATTATTCCCGATACCACAAAACGAAATAGATATATCACAGGGATCCCTTGAACAGAATCCCAACTGGTAAGTTATTTGATAGTGCTTATGAATGTTAAATTTAAAATTACAAAGTGTATGAAAACAAAAAATGCAATTACAAGTTTGCTTTTTATTGCTGTGGCATTCTCACTGATGCTCACAGGCTGCAAAAAGGATCCGGAGCCGCTTGCCCTGGAAACGCTTATGGCCGGAACCATTGATCTCAATGGAGCCACCTCACCTTCAAACGTGCCGGTTAATCCGACAATTGTTGCTACTTTCAACGTGAATGTTGATCCTGCAACGGCAACAGCCGCGAATATTACCATGCTGCAGGATTATGATGATGCCAATATTGCGCTGACTATTACAACCTCGGGCAACGAGATAACAATCGTTCCTCAGGCCAGCCTCGGAACCGGAGCACTTTACCAGCTCACTTTCGGTGCCGGACTGATGTCAACTGATGGTCTTGCAATCACTGCTACCCAGAGAACATTTACAACCGAAGGAACATTTGCTCCTGCCGGTGCAGTGGCTCATTTCACATTCGAGGATAATGCCAACGATGTGGTAGGTCCCTGGGATCCCGCAGCAGCAGATATAATCGGCATTACCTATACTGCATCGAGAAAATCCGCTGCAGGCAAGGCTGCCACATTCAACGGAACGACCAGCATTATCGAGATCCCCAACGGTGATCTCCTGATGAACACCACCAGCTTTACGGTTGCATTCTGGATGAAGACCAACTCAACAGACAAAACCAATGGTCATTTTGTAATGGGTCTTGCCGGCTGGAACGGCTTCCAGTATGAAGTTTTCGGCAGCTATGACGGCTCCAAATTTGCTATCCAGTACCAGCATGCAACAGGAACTGCTGCTGAGGACATGTGGTTCCCCGCTCTTGCTGACCTTGGCTGGCAGGGATGGACATATGCCAAGAGCCTCACAGCTGCTGAGATGATGGCAAAACTGAAGGATAACTGGATCAATGTCGTCTACACCTACAACGCTCCCACCAAAGTCGGAACACTGTACTTCGACGGTGTGAAAATGAAGAGCTTCGATTTCAATCTGTGGCCTGCCGGCGATATCAAGAGAGGGGTGACAGGACTGAAGTACGCAGGTCTTGCTGCAGGCAACCACCTGGCTCTCGGTTTCATCCAGGGCAGGAACAACAGGACCATCGGCGACGAATGGGCTGATTATTCTCTGCCGGGGAACAATCACTTCAAGGGACAGCTTGATGACATCCGCTTCTGGCACAAGGCAATCACTGAAAACGAGATTCTCCTCATGTACAACTCGGAGAAACCGTAACAGTTTATTGGTTTGAGTTTGCGGGAGGGTCCAGGCAGGTGCCCGGACCCTCCTTTTATTTCATTAAAATATTCAACATGCGGACCAGGTTAATAGGAGCGTGGCTGTTGGCCCTTGTGGCACTGGCCTCGTCATGTGAGGAAAAAGATCCGGGTGGCGGCACCGCCGGCAATGTCCAGCTTATAAGGGCAAAAGTCGGTACCGTCTATCTCGATCTTCAGAGTACCGTAGTGGATATACCGGTTGACAAGAATGCCGTCATCGAGTTCAGTAATGTGCTCGATACAGCTTCTGCAAGGAAAAGCATACTGCTGAAAAAGAGCGGCGGCTCAGTTTTGTCCGGGGCCTATTCTTTCATGGACGGCAACAGGACGGTTGCCTTCACTCCCGCACAGAACCTTGAGCATTATGCTGACTACACCCTGGAGGTCACCTCATCACTTAAGGGTGTCAACGGGGAGACCTTCCCCGGTGTCATCTACAGCTTTAAGACAATCAACGGTAAGATGGTGATCACTTCAATCACCCTTAACAGCCAGACATTCATGCCTCCTGCCATTCCTAAGAATGTCAGCAGGACGGCAACGGAAATCATCGTCAATTTTTCCGAAGCTCTTAATCCATCTGATTATCAGTCATACTTCAGTTTCCAGGCGCCGGCAGCATATGCTCTCTCTGACGGCAACAAGAGGGTGACTGTCACAACCACCGGAACCCTCAACTATTACTGGAAATACTCCTTCGTCATTGCAAGCAGCCTGAAGGGACAGAATGGCTACACTTTCGACGGGTTCTCAAACTACTTTTTTACTGATCTTGATCCAACCCCGAAGTTTCCTGTTATCTCCGATGACGAGCTGCTTGACCTTGTGCAGAGGCAGACATTCAGGTATTTCTATGAATTTGCCCATCCTGCCAGCGGCCTGGCGCGTGAGCGCAACAGCTCGGGCGATGTGGTCACAACCGGCGGATCCGGCTTCGGTGTCATGGCAATGATAGTTGCCATGGAGAGAGGATTTATAACAAGGGCAGAAGGTCTTGCCCATATGGATAAGATCCTCGATTTTCTCGAGACGTGTGACCGCTACCACGGGGTGTGGCCACATTGGCTCAACGGATCGACCGGCAAGACGGTACCATTCAGCTCCAAAGACGACGGCGGCGACCTTGTTGAGAGCTCCTTTCTTATCCAGGGCCTGATAGCCTTCAGGCAGTACCTTGAACCCGGAGTACCTGCCGAGGAGTCGCTTATAAACCGGATCAATGTCCTGTGGCATGCAATGGAGTTCGACTTCTTTACGCAGGGACAGAACGCCCTCTACTGGCACTGGTCGCCCAACTACGGGTTCCAGATTAACATGATCCTGCGCGGCTACAATGAAACCCTGATCTGTTATGTCCTTGGCGCAGGATCGCCCACCCACACCATCAGCAGGGATACCTACAGGTATGGCTATATGAATAACGGAGCCATAATGAACGGCAGCTCCTATTACGGCATCACGCTGCCCATGGGAGGGGCATACGGAGGACCCCTCTTCTTCACCCATTATTCATTCCTCGGAATGGATCCGCGCAAACTGGAAGACAGCTATGTTAATTACTGGGAGCAGAACCTCGCCCATTCGCTTATCAACTTTACAGCACTGCGAGACAAACCCTTCAAACTATGTAAGCTATAGCAGTGAATGCTGGGGTCTCACCGCCAGCGACAACCAGTCGGGTTACAGCGCCCATTCCCCCACCAATGACCTTGGTGTGATTACCCCGACGGCTGCGCTTTCCTCCCTTCCTTATACGCCTGAACAGTCGATGGATGCCATCAGGCATTTCTATTACACTCTGGGCGACAGAACATGGGGCGACTACGGTTTCTATGACGCCTTCAATGCAACTGCAGGATGGTGGGGCACATCTTACCTGGCCATTGACCAGGGTCCTATCGTTTGTATGATTGAGAACTACCGCACCGGTCTCCTCTGGGAGCTGTTCATGTCTGCACCGGAAGTCAGGGCCGGTCTCGATAAACTTGGATTTATATATTGAAAGAGATGCGAAATAGATACATTCTAATTCTGGCAGCTCTTGTGCTTGCCTCATGCAATCAGCCAGAGCAGACAGACTTCAGGTCACACGGGAAGATCAATTACCAGCTTTCGGCTGATGATGAAGCCATGCTGGACTCTATTCAGAAGAAGACCTTTCAGTTCTTTCTGATGGAGCATCATCCTGAATGGGGTATCGTGAAGGACCGCGCTGCGTTATGGGCGCCGGCCAGCATTGCGTCGACCGGATTTGGACTGCCGTCATTTGCCGTGGGTGTGGAGAGAAACTGGATAACCCGTGAAGAGGCGGCAAAGATCACCCTGAACATGCTCGATTTCCTGGTCAATTCTGTTCAGAGCGCAGATACTGCAGTGACCGGGTATAAAGGATTCTATTACCATTTTCTGAGGATGACCACCGGTACCCGGGAATGGAGATGTGAACTCTCATCGGTAGATACCGGCCTGCTTCTGATGGGTATAATCTTTGCGCGCAACTATTACAATCTTGACGATGAAACCGAGATGCGTATCCGGTCTCAGGCTGATATTATCCTTAACCGGGTGGAGTGGGATTTCATGATAATGCCGGATACGGGTAAATATGCCAGACAGATATCCATGGGCTGGCATCCTGAGGAGGGTCTGCACCATATGGGCTGGAGCGGTTACAATGAGGCCCTCTTTCTCTATATTCTCGCCGCAGGCAGCGGGATGGAGAATGCCATGGAGAGCTACAACTCATGGCTTAGCTCCTATAAATGGCAGACACCTTATGAAGGCCTTTCACACGTGGCGTTCCCACCGCTCTTCGGGCACCAGTTCTCACAGTCATTCATCGACTTCCGTGGCATCGCCGACTCATACATGCAAGAGAAGGGGATTGACTACTTTGAAAATTCACGCCGGGCAACATATGTGCAGCGACAGTATGCCATTGATAATCCTCACGGATGGGTCGGGTACGACTCGCTCTGCTGGGGCATAACGGCCAGCGACGGCCCCACGGCGAAATACAACTTTGACGACAAGGAGTTCCTGGGTTATGCCGGCAGGGGAACAAGCGGGCCCGACTATAACTATTTTGATGACGGAACGGTAGCCCCTTACGGGCCGCTCTCATCTCTGCCCTTTGCTCCTGAGATAGTTCTCCCGACAATAAAATCGATCAATGAAAAATATGGAGAAAAGCTCTGGGGCAAGTACGGGTATTATGACTCCTTTAACCTGACTGCAGGATGGGTCAACGATGACTTCATCGGGATTGACCAGGGTCCGATGCTCATCATGATAGAAAATTTCCGTACCGGGCTGGTGTGGGATCATGTGATGCAGGATCCGATAATCCAGAGAGGACTCAATATACTGGGATTCACCTACCTGTAATAGTTTCCCGAACGTAAAAACCTGAAAAAATACCATTACCCCGATGGAGCACCATATCAGCAGAATAACCGCCATCATCCTGCTTCTGGTTCTGGCCGCTGATGCCGGTAAAGCCCAGGTAAGAACCCTGGATGAGTTTGAAAATAAAACCGGATGGTCTTACAATCTGTCTGACGGGGTTACGATGAACCTGTCAAATGAAAAGGGTGTGACAGGCAATGCCATCCGCATAGACTATGATTTCACAAAGGGCACCGGCTACGGAGGCATTCAGAAGTTTTTTCCCGTTGAGCTGCCTGAAAATTACGAGTTCACCTTCTGGTTGAAGGCTAAATCACCGTCAAACAACTTTGAGATAAAGTTGATTGACAGCACCGGGAATAATGTCTGGTGGGTAAATAACAGGAATTACTCCTTTCCCGGCGAGTGGAAAAAAATCCGGATAAAAAAACGTCACGTTGAGTTTGCATGGGGACCGACGGAGGATCGTGATCCTGAGCGTTTTGACAGGATAGAGTTTACCGTAGCTTCATTTGTCGGCGGCAAGGGAACGCTCTGGATAGATGATCTCAGGTTCGAGCCGCTTCCGCCTGAGAAGAATGAATGGCCGGTGCCGGCAATATCAGCATCATCATCTGCCAGGAAGCATTCACCGGCCATGATGGCAGACGGCTATGATGAAACATACTGGCAGAGCCGCGGAGTGAAGGGCCAGGCTATTACCGTTGATTTCAGGGAAAAAAGGGAGTTCGGGGGCCTGCAGATCAGGTGGCTGAAAGATCACCGGGCCGGGAGGTTTGATATTCTCCTCTCGGATGATGGAGCGATCTGGGAAAAGACATATTCAGTGCAGTCCAACAGCGGTGATGTGAGCTTTATAAGGATGCCCGAAGCCGAGGCGAGGTTTCTCAGACTGGAATTGGCAGGAGCCTCAGCTGCCGGCTCGTTTGGAATAACTGAAATGGAATTCCCGGATATCCGGAGCACAATGACGCCAAATGATTTTCTTGGCTGGTGTGCCGCCAATTCTCCTGCCGGCAATTACCCGCGATACTTCTCCGGGCAGGCATCATACTGGACCATCACGGGCGTAAACAATGACACAAAGGAGGCTTTGCTCAACGAAGACGGGATGGTGGAGGTTGACAAGTCGCTCTTTTCCATAGAGCCGATGCTGAGAGTGGGCGATTCCCTGGTAAACTGGAGCAACAGTGAGCCTGTTCAGTCGATGGTTTTTGACGGGGTTGCAGGGGATGCTGAGTTTATTCCGTCGGTCACATGGCAGAACGGAGCCATCAAATTTGTTACCGGAGTGTCGTCGGGAGGCACTGCCAATGAGAACTCCCTGCTCTATATAGGATACTCGTTTGAGAATCTTTCGGACCGTCCCGTCGACTTTGAGTTCTATCTCCTGGTGCGTCCGTTTCAGGTTAATCCGTATTACCAGTTCCTGAACACAGTCGGAGGAAGCGGGAGGATTAGCACCATAAGTGAAGAGGCGGGTGGCCTTGTTGCGATAGATGACAAGGTCATTATTACAACCAGGCCGTTTGATTCTTTCGGGGCAGCAGCCTTTGATGAAGGGAATATTGTTGATATGGTCCGCAGCGGAAAAATGCCTTCCGGGAGATCAGCCACCGACAGGGCAGGTATGGCCAGCGCGGTTATGAAATATTCAATTCACCTGGAGGCAGGTGAAGCAACGGAATTCTTTGCCGCAGTACCGTATCATGGCAGAAAATCGGTTGAAGAGGGCATCGATGCAAAGGATATTCCGGCAGCCTTTTTTAGTTCGGCTGATTTCTGGAGGGAGAAAACCGATCACATTCGGTTTAACCTGCCCTCATCCGCCGACAGGATCATCGATACATGGAGGTCAAATCTTGCCTACATCCTGATCAACAGGGACAACGTTGGAATACAGCCAGGATCACGTTCGTATGAACGCAGCTGGATCCGTGACGGATCACTGACATCATCAGCCCTGCTCAAATCGGGTATTGTGCCTGAGGTGAAGGATTTTACAGACTGGTATGCAGCTCATCAGTACGAGAACGGCAAGGTTCCGTGTGTTGTCGATGCCAGGGGTCCTGATCCCGTCCCTGAGAATGACAGCCACGGGCAGCTGATCTACCTGATCCGCGAATATTTCAATTTCACCCGTGACACTGCTTTTCTCAGGTCAAAAAATGACAACGTGCTGAGGGCGGTTGATTATATTGAAGCCCTTGTTGCTGAAAGGTCAACCGATCACTTCAGAAATGGGAATGACAGCATACGTGCCTACTTCGGGCTGGTGCCTGAGTCTATAAGTCATGAAGGCTATTCGGCCAAGCCGATGCACTCCTACTGGGATAATTTCTTTACGATGAAAGGGCTGAAGGATGCGGCGGAGATCCAGAAGATACTGGGTGAGTCTGAGAATTACCACAGAATAGCCGCCTTACGCGACACATTCCGGATAAATCTATATAAATCAATCGATCTTGCGATGAAGGTCAGGAGCATAGATTATATCCCGGGATGCGTAGAGCTGGGTGATTTCGATGCCACATCAACCACCATTGCCCTGACCCCGTGCAATGAACTGAAGAACCTTCCGGTGCCGGAGGTCTATAACACCTTCGAACAATATTACACCTTTTTCCGCGACAGGAGAGATGGCCTGAGAGACTGGGTTAACTACACCCCGTATGAAAACCGCCTGGCCGGCTCATTCATTATGCTTGACCAGCCTGACAGGGCTCATGAGTTACTTGAATTCTTTCTTGATGACCAGCGTCCGCCGGCCGGAGGCTGGAATCACTGGGCAGAGGTAGTGTGGAATGACTACCGTTATCCGGGGTTCATTGGTGACATGCCGCATACATGGTGTGGCAGCGATTTTATCAACGCCGTAAGGTCGATGTTCGTGTATGAAAACGAGCACGACCAGACCCTGGTGCTGGCTTCTGCACTGTACCAGGACTGGATTGACTCGCCTGAAGGGATGTCGGTTGAAAACATGCCCACCTATTACGGAGAGATATCCTACTCTGTCAGGAAGGAGGGCAACAGGTACCTCTTCACCATTACCGGAGATATGGATCTGCCTGAGGGAGGGATCTCCATCAGGAATTTCAACGGAAGAAATATGCCATCTGCAATCACCGTCAACGGCAGGGCGATGAATGAGTTCGATGAGGGTCAGATCACTGTAAGAGAGGTTCCGGCGGAGGTGGTGATATATTATTAACTGCTGAAAAACAAATACTTGCATGAGTATAGGAGATAAGAGCACAGTTAAGGCTTCCGGGCAGAATGACCGTATTACTATGGGTCAGCTGGCCGCCTATTCTGCCGGAGGCATTATTCCCATCGCCCTTTTTAACATTGCCGGACAGCTGGTAGGTCTGATGGGCAATATAAGCCTGGGACTGAGTGCTTTCTGGCTGGGTCTGATAATGATCATCCCGAGGTTGTGGGATGCCTTTTCCGATCCGATTGTAGGCCATCTCTCTGACAACACCCGGAGCCGGCTGGGCCGCCGCCGGCCCTATCTCCTGATAGGGGGCATAGCCGTAGCGGTGTTCTTTGTGGTGATGTGGTGGATCCCCAAGGGTGAGGCGGTGCATGCATGGTTCCCCAGTGATGCCGGTTTTCAGCGTTTCCAGCTCGTTTATATCCTGTTTGCCCTGCTTCTTTTCTTCACTGCCACCACCATCTTCGAGATACCTCATGGTGCCCTTGGCATGGAGATGACCAGTGATCCGCATGAACGTACCCGTCTTTTCAGCGGCAAGAGCTTTGTTGGCAACCTCTTCGCCATGAGTACACCGTGGCTCTTCGCCCTTGCGAACACCCAGGCATTCAGGGGTCCCGGGGGAAATGAGGCGGACGGAATGAGATACGTATCACTGCTGATAGCGGCGGTCATCATACCTCTCTCATTCTGGTGGACCGCCAAACTGAGGGAACCAAAGTTCGTAAAGGTGGCAAAACAGGAGAAGACCCATTTCTGGAATGACATGAAGATAGTGGGTACCAACAAGAACTTCATCTATCTGGTGCTGACGATCTTTACCCTGGCCATGGGCTTTAACTTTGTCAACCTCCTGGGGTCCTACATACCTATCTTTTACGTTTTTGGCGGTGACAAGATCGAAGGCGCCAGGCTGCTGGGCATAAACGGAACAGTATGGGCAATCACCGGCGTTCTGGCTGTCTTTCCCCTCAACTGGATTAGCCCGAAGTTCGGGAAACGAAATACCCTCATAATAGCCATGGTGCTCATGTGCCTTGCACAACTCTCCAAGATCGTATGCTATAACCCCAACCATCCTTACCTGGTCCTCATCCCCACCATCCTGCTTTCCGCCGGCATGCTCTTCTTCTTCACCCTGGGATCATCAATGGTTGGCGACATCTGCGATGAGGATGAATTGAAGACCGGTCACAGGTCAGAAGGGAGCTATTACTCCATCTTCTGGTGGTTCATAAAACTTGGCACGGCCTTCGCAAGTTTTGTTGCAGGGATACTGATAACCCTTACCCTGTTTGACCAGACACAGGTAACAAAGGTCGACAGCCTGCAGGGAAGCATCCGTGACATGCAAAGCAAGATTCAATACTGGAACGGATATGATGGCAGCAGCAGTGTGGCATCGGATGGGCTTAAAACCGCCAGGGTGCAGACCTCCGAAGCCCTTAAGGAATCAAAAGATTACCTGCTCTATCTTGAAAATGAGGCTACAAAAGAGCCTGAGAAAAAAAGATCTGGGCGTGCTGAAAATGACGCCCGGAGAAGAAATGTAATGCTCAATGCATCTGCTGCCACCAGGACTGTCATTAAGGACCTGGAGTATTTCGACAGGGCACTGGCCCAGGCAACTCCGGGACAGGCTGATTCGCTTATACGTGCGGCCATTCCTCTTGTCATGCAGTCGAAGCTGGCGAAGGCAAGGATCTATTCATTTGATCTCCTGGCACACCTGGAGGCCAGAACGAAGCAGCATGAGAAAAGCAAGGAGCACACGATACAGCTTACCCGAAACATATCCGGCATCAATAACCGGATCAATTCCCTGAGTGCATCTTCACCACCGGCTATACTAAGCCGTGAACTGGCCTCTATTGAGGAGGACATCGAGCCTCTGAAAAAACAGTCCCCCTATACTCTCCTTATGATGAGGGTTGTGGAGATCGGCCTTCCGCTGCTCTTAAGCCTCCTGGCACTCTTCTTTGCAGTCCGGTATACGCTCACTGAAAAACGGACATTCGAGATCAAGGATCTGCTGATGCAGAGGAACAGGGAGAATAATAACGGCACAGGGCAAACCGGAGAGGTGCCCTCCGCTTAACCGTAAAATAAACAACAATGACATTTAGTGTAAAGGGGCGCAATTTCTTTCAGGATGACAAAAAGGTGTTTCTCAATTCCGGGGAGATACATTATTTCAGGATAAGTCGTGAACTGTGGGACTGGCACCTGGATGAAGCCGTGAATGCAGGCCTCACGGCCGTCAGTACATATATTCCCTGGGCCTGGCATGAAGAGGAGGAGGGCCTCTTTGACTTCACCGGCGCCACATGCCCGGAGAAGGACCTGGAGGGATGGTTTAAGCGTTGCAGCGAACGCGGGCTGAAATGCATAGTGAAACCCGGACCCTTTATCCTGGCAGAATTCAGGGGGGCAGGATTGCCCGACTGGTTCATTGACCGGTACGGTGAAGAGGTACGCATGCGCAACCGCAGGGGGGACAGGGTCATGAGTGACGGGGTCAGCCTCTTTAATGCAAGGTACCTGGAGAAGGTGGGGCTCTGGTACGATGAGATCATGCCTCTGATCAGCCGGCATGAGACCGCATCAGGCGGACCGGTAATAATGATGCAGATATGCAATGAGATTGGCGTCTTCTCATGGCTGGCAAGGCAGGCAGACTATGGCAATGCCGTCAGGGAGAGGTTCATCGCATACCTCTCGGAAAAGTTCGGGAGCATACAAAAAGTGAATGACCGGTGGGGAACGGATTTCCCGGACTTTGCGCGGATTGAACTCCCGCCGGACGGCAGGGAACCCTATGCCTCACCCGGAGACCGCGGACGCGATAATGACTGGCATTCCTTCTGGCGTAAATATTATGGTGACTACCTGAGAATGCTGACCCTCATGGCCAGGGCCAGGGGTGTTAAAGTGCCTCTCTATCATAATCTTCCCGGATGGATTTACGGCAATGGATATGAGTTCCCGGTCAATATCACCATGTATGAGGATCTTTTCAATGAAAGGAGTGAGATCATCTTTGGTGTTGATCACATCCCCGAGTTCGTCTCATACCGCAATATGCATGATGACCGGATCATCAATGACATAACCGGGGCGATGCAGGGGAGGGGACCGCTTTTTGCAGCCGAATTCCAGAGCGGATCACGAGAGTATCACGTGGTGACAAACCCGCGTGAGATGGAGCTCTTTTATAAAGCGAGCATCGCCAACGGGCTGACGGGATGGAACTATTACATGTTCTCACAGGGACGCAATCCTGTACGCAAGGGCTATTCCGGGGAGACTTTCTACTGGTTCACCCCACTGACAGCCGAAGGTGGCCGTACCAGCGCCTTCGCTTCCGTTGAAAGAATGAGTAAGATGCTGAAGGTGTCCGGAGACATATTTGTTGAAACCCATCGCAGGGCAGAGGTGTGCGTTCTATTCTATCCGCCGTACTACGCCACGGAGCTCGAAAGACCTGCCGGCGAAGCCAGCGGGCTTAGGTTTGTTCCGTCTGCGATACGAAGGCCGGCATACTTTGACGGACTTCTCAAGGTGCTCCAGGTCCTTAATATCGATTATGACATGGCTGACCTGAATACTGCCACACCGGAATCATTAAGCCGCTACAAGCAGGTATGGGCATTCGTCACCGATGAGATGGATGCGCCGGCGCAGCAGACCATTGTCGGTTATGTAACCAGCGGCGGCAATGCTGTAATCTATCCCTACCTGCCAGACCGGGAACAGTCTCAGAAACCATGTACTTTACTGCGTGATGCCATCTCCGTATCACCCTCCGGGACCGAGGTAATTGACTCACCGTTGGTTGACATACTGGGATTTAGCGACATCAAGTGCAGCAACCCCCTTATTACCTTCTCAGAGGAGTCATTATCGGGAGCGGAGATTATTGCCCGCACCATTACCGGTGCCTCGTGCGGATTTGCGAAACCTCTGGGAGGCGGGACGGTAATTCACCTTGGTACATGGATCGGCTTCGATACGGAAGGCCACAAACCGGTATATGAGACTATCCTGAAAAGATCCGGGGCAAAGCTGAGACAGGCATCGGCTGATAATGATTATATCACTGTCAGAGAACGCTTTACCGATAATGGAAAAGCCCTGCTCTTTGTGGCAAACTACTATAACGAGGAGCGGCGGAGCAGAGTCGTCTACACTCACCCGGAAACCGGTGGCGAAGTTCATCTGCCACTGTCAGGGGAGGAGATCACGCTGCCTGCATTGTACAGTCTGCTGACCCCGGTCTGCCTTGAAATTGCAGAAGGATTGAAGATACTACACTCTACTTCGGATATTCTTGGTTATGATCTCAGTGATGGCTCTTTGCAGGTTGTCCTGGCCGGCGACCGCGATCTTGCCGGTGAGATAGTATTCGAAGGATCCCGGGCGGGCAGGATCCGGGCTGCGGAGATCGACGGCAAACCTGTTGTGATGATCCGAGCCGGAGGACGTACTGCGTTGACTTACAGCCATAAACATAAAGAGGACCTAATTCTGAATATTAAGATCGGGTGATGAAAATAAAGAACTCCCTCGGGCTATCCGTTGATTTCCTGGATAATGGTTCGGTGCGGACAATTGATGCTGATCCGGTACGGATTAGCCTAAGAGTAGCTTCACCATTTTCAGGGTCGGCTGCAAATATCTGGCTCAGAAAAAGAGGCAGCAGGATTATATACAGGCCGTTGCTCGGTCCGGGCAGCGGCAGCCTTTTCAGGGCCGGAAAAGACTTCTTTTCGGCCACAGGCAAATGGGAGGGTCTTGATTACAGTTGTACCCTGAGGCTCTCTGAAAGGAGCCTGAGCTGGGAGTGGAGCGTTGACATCCGGAATAACTCAGGTGCAGGTTGTGAACTTGATCTGATTTATCTCCAGGACGTTGGACTGAAGGTCATTAGCTCAGGGCCGGTCAATGAGTACTATGTGAGCCAGTACATTGAGCGAAGGATCCTTGAAGACAAAGTGCATGGCTCTGTTATCTGCTGCCGGCAGAATATGAAGGAGGCCGGAGGGCACCCGTGGATTATGATTGCAAGCGTGAACGGGGCTGCCACTGCGAGCACTGACGGAATGCAGTTTTATGGCAGAACATACCGCGAGACAGGCATCCCTGAAGGGCTGCTTGCAGACGGTCAGGGCGGAGAATATGCGGGAGAATCGTCGGTTGTCACCCTTCAGGAGCTTCCGTTTTACCTTCCTGACGGAGAGAGCCACAGTAGCGCCTTTGTGGCTACTTTTCTTCACAATCATCCTCCCGCCACTTCGGACTACGATCTTGACAGGCTGCCCGGACTCAGCCGGGAATTTGCAGGTTACACCGTGGCTGAAACTGAGGGTGGTCCGGTAACAGGCGGTGCTAATGAGAAGGTGAATGAGATTGCAGATCATACGAAGTTGGAGATTGCAGATGGACATGTTTCAGCGACTGGTAACATGTTCTCCAACCCTGATCTCCTGCCGGTTGAGGACCTGACTGACGCAGAGATTGACAGCTTCTTTGGCAGGGAGAGACGTCACTGCGAGACTTACAACGGGCAACTGCTTTCATTTTTCTGCGGAGACAACAATCATGTGGTACTGCGGGCCAAGGAGAGCCTTGCCGACCGTCCCCACGGCCATATAATGCAGGCTGCAACAGGGTATGTGCCGGACGAGAGGATAATGTCTACCACCGCATTTGCTTTTGGTGTGTTCAATTCACATATCACCCAGGGCAACACCAACTTCAACACCCTGCTTTCAGTATGTAACAGTCAGTTCAATCTCTCACCTGAGACGGGCCAGAGGATTCTTGTGGAGATTGACGGCAGTTTCAGGCTGCTGGGTGTTCCTTCAGCATTTGAGATTGGTCTGAACAGCTGCCGCTGGATCTACAGGAGCGGAGGCAATTGCTTCCAGGTCCGCACTTGGACCTCCGTGAGGTCACCCCGGGTCAGCATGGAATTCACGGTTATCAGCGGGGATAGCAGAAGATTATTGATCACCCACCATTTTGATGATCTCAATGGCTGGACTCTCTCACCTGGCAGCACAGAATTTGAATTTGTTGCCCACCCCGCCCGCGACAGTATGATAGCATCAAGGTTCCCCGATGCCCGGTTCAGGTTGACCGTGCGGCCTGCCGGATCTGAGTTCAGGATTTGTGGGGATGAAGTTCTCAGCAGCAGCCTGAAGGGTCAGGGAAGTAATTTGTTTGTAATAGAAACCGGGAGAACTTCCGGTTTCGGAATGAGCTTTACCGGCGAGGTCCGGGCCGGAGAGCATCCGGTCATTTCCGATGATCCCGAACAGCAGTGGATATCGGACCGCAGTGACGCCAGCGGAGTGTGGAATGACCTGAGCCGGGGACTGTCGCTTGAAGGAGAACAGGCTGACATTGCCGCAATCCGTGAAATACTTCCGTGGTACGGCATGAATGCACTCACCCATTTTCTGACACCTTACGGACTTGAACAGTTCAGCGGTGCGGCCTGGGGCACCCGTGATATCTCCCAGGGCCCTCTTGAACTGTTGCTGAGCATGCAGAAATATGATGAGGCGAAACAGGTCCTGCGTATTATTTTCTCAAAGCAGGATCCGGATGGAGGATGGCCACAGTGGTGGATGTTCGACAGCTATGATGATATAAGGGCTGACAGTGCTCACGGTGATGTGATTTACTGGTGTCTTATTGCATTGAGCAATTACATTAGAGTGACCGGTGAGATTATCATTTCCTTGATGAAATACTTCCTTTTCATCTGGACGGAAAAACAGCGGAAACAGTCAAAAAATCACTTGGAGAGCATATTAACCGATTGGTTAATAAAGTAATTGCTGATTTTGTGCCGGGAACTTCCCTTGTACAGTTTGGAGGAGGTGACTGGAATGATTCACTCCAGCCGGTCAGCAAGGATCTGGCGAGGAGGATGATATCAAGCTGGACGGTGGAGATGAACTACCAGGCCTTCAGAAGTTATGCCGGGGTCTTGCAGATGATGGGTGATGCAGGTAAAGCATCAGAGTTTGCAGAATTATGTGAGCGGA
This sequence comes from uncultured Rikenellaceae bacterium, assembly GCA_963802145.1. Classification (GTDB taxonomy): domain Bacteria; phylum Bacteroidota; class Bacteroidia; order Bacteroidales; family VadinHA17; genus SR-FBR-E99. The sequence goes on along the minus strand of CAWDHN010000010.1, from coordinate 1,125,971 downwards.
TAAAATCAGATTTCAACAGTTATCTGGTCAGAGATGGGGTGGTTGCAGGATACGGGCTGGCAGAAGACGACGGCAGCATAAGCCTCCTGCTTCATCCGACCGATGAGAGGACAGGGATTAAATACAGCATCCTGCCCATGAACAGGGGTATCATCAGCGGGATTTTTACAGATGAACAGGCACAGAAGCACCAGGCACTGATCGAAGAGCATCTCAAGGGACCTGACGGAGCCCGCCTGATGGACCGTCCCCTGAGATATAACGGGGGTATCCAGACACTTTTCCAGAGGGCTGAGAGCAGTACGTTTTTCGGCAGGGAGATCGGACTCATGTATGTGCATGAGCACATCCGGTATGCTGAGGCCCTTGCCATCACCGGGAAGGCTGACGCATTTGTCATGGCCCTGCGCCAGGCGATCCCGGTAGCCTGCAGCGATGTTGTCCCGTGCTGCGATATCCGGCAGTCGAATTGCTATTACAGCAGCTCTGACGTGATCTTTGCCAATCGGTTTGAGGCTGACAGACTTTACTCCGAAATCAAGAGCGGCACCATAACCCTTCGAGGGGGGTGGCGGGTCTATTCAAGCGGACCGGGAATCTATATTGGCATCATCGTGTCACATCTCCTGGGGCTGAGACTGGAATGGGGGAAGGTCATAATTGATCCGGTACTGCCGTTCTCATTCGATGGCCTGACTGCTTCAATGAATTTCATGGACCGGCGCCTGCTGTTCCGGTATGAGGTGAAAAAAAATAATTTCGGACCGAAAGCAATTCGCATCAATGGCAGGGAGGTTGACATGACGCATGAGGAAAATCCTTATCGCCCCGGAGGAGCGGCCATAATGGCCGGCACATTCCTTGCTTTGCTTGACAAGCCGGAGAACAGGATCGATATTTACCTTTAGTGTTGTTGTCAAACACTTCCCTCTTCTGGTTTCCTGAAATCATGCATTTTTAATATATTTACTGCTGTATCAGGAAGTGATGTAATAACCAGTTCTTATGTCAGCAGAAGCAGGATGGAAAAACGCCAGATCGCTATTCTTGTTTGGTTGCCTGATGTCATTTTCATCGGTCACCTCCGGTCAGCAGGCGGGGCACCGGAATGAGATCGATAAGTTCATCTCCGGAAACATACCTGTCGTAAGCCAGAACTGGGAAATATGCAGGGACCCGGTCAGCGGGTATGTCTATTTTGCCAACTCGGCCGGACTGATTGAATATAACGGTATTACAGCCAGAACATATGCTGTTCCCTACAGGCAGGGTGTAAGATCAGTCTATGTCAACAATGATGGCATGATCTTTACCGGATCATATGAGGATTTTGGCATGTGGACGAAGGATCAGTCGGGCAGGCTCACCTACTCCTCACTCTCGGCGGGGGCAGGAATATCGAAGAATGACGAGATCTGGAATATATATGAGATTGAGCATACTATTTATTTCCAGTCGTTTACAGCCGTTTACATATATGATTACAATATTGTCCGAAAAGTTGATACCCCTTCCTTTATGCTGTTCTTTTTCAGGGTGGGAGAAAGGTTCATTGCACAGGCCCTGGGGGAGGGGCTTTACTGGTTTGACGGTTCGGATTTCCTATTCATCAGCGGCAGTGAACCTTTCGGATCGCTCAAGGTGCATGCGCTGATTGACTTCGGCCCGGACGAGCACTGGATCTGCACCGCCAATGACGGGATCTTTGCCTTTGACGGGGCAAAATTCACCCCGCTCGACAGTGAAATATCTCAATACCTGAAAGAAGCGACATGTAATGCAGGCCTGGCAGTAAATGATACCATGGTAGTGTTTGGAACCATCCTTAAGGGTATTGTATTCTGTGACAGATCGGGCCGGATACTTGAGCCCTTTGACTATTCAAACGGGCTCAAAAACAATACCGTCCTCTCGCTTTACAGGGACGCTGAAGGGGGCATATGGACAGGTCTGGATGACGGGGCAAATTATATCAGGCCATCGTCTCCCGTAACCTATTATGCAAACACAAGCGGGGACCTTGGAACTATATACACTGCCATCAGGGACCGCGATCATCTGTACCTTGGCACCAACCACGGCCTTTTTGCGGCAGACATTGCCAGTGATAACGGTAACTACCGGTTTTCGGGCCTGAGGATAATTCCCAATACCCAGGGCCAGGTATGGAAGCTTGCGCAACAGGATGGTCAGATCCTCTGTGGCCATAACGACGGAACATTTATCATCGAAGGCGGGAATGCGGAACAGATCTCCGGCGTGACAGGCGGATGGTCGATAAAACCTTATGGCGACATTCTCCTCGAGGGTACTTATACCGGTATCGTCTCATTCATGAAAGACGGGTCGGGACGGTGGATTTACCGTAACAGGATAGAGGGTTACATTGAGCCAACGAGATTTGTGGAGATTGATTACCTGGGCTACGTGTGGGCCGTTCATCCCCAGAAGGGCATTTACCGGCTGGAGCTCAACGAGAAGGCTGATTCAATAATAAGCTCTCAATACTTCAGCTTACTGGCTGACAGCTCAAAGATAGTGTCAATGTCAAGCCTGAATAACCAGGTCGTCTTTATGGCATCCGATCATATTTATGCATTCAATTATGAGGATAAGGACTTTTATCCTGTCACGTCGCTGGAACCTGGTCTGGGCGAGTTCGTAAGTGCGACACAGATCATATACTATCGCGGGAACAGCTACTGGTTTGTTCTTGACAACAGGATTGCGCTCTTTAATATATCCAGGGACCTTAAGGCAGAAAAGGTGCTTGAGTTCGTTCATGAATATGCCGATCTGCCCTGGCGCGAACAACAGATCATTTCACTTGACTCCTCAAGACTTCTTATTCCGACCAGGCAGGCATTCAGCATTTACGACCTGGAGAAACTAGGTGATTCTGAAAACAGGTCCGCCCTCTATGTGAGCCGCATCATCTTCAGCGGAGGCAATAAGAGCACGACTCTCTACCCGGGATCGACGGAAAGTCTTTCGGTCTCCAGCAGGGAAAACAATCTTACAGTATTCATAGCCAATCCTTCCGGTTTTGACCGCGAAGGGCGTGAGTATCTGTACAGGGTGAGAGAGCTTAATGACGAGTGGTACCGGACTGCGGCTGACAATTTTTCACTTCTCAACCTGCGGCACGGCGAGTATCATCTGCAGGTAAGGGAGGCAGGAGGCAACGGCATGGCCGAAGCCTTATTCGTAATCAGAAGGCCTTTTCTGCTGACGGGCTGGGCATGGGTATTATATGTTTTTATCGTCGCAGGACTCATCGCTGCCGGGGTAAGGATATTCAGGATGGCTCTTAAGAGGCACCGCAGGCTGATAGAATATCAGGTGGGAAAGAACAGGCTTGAAAGCGAGCTCGATTACAAGAGCTATGAGCTGATGCTGACGATGCGCTACCTGATCAGGAAGACTGACACGCTGAGGGAACTGCGTGACAAGCTGGAGTCTGTCAAGGAGTCATCATCAAAGCTGCCGGCGCGGTTCGTGAAGGAGATGGAGCAGATCATTGATCACGGGCTTGATACCCAGACCGAAGAGTGGCAGAATGTGATGAAGAACCTCAAGTTTTCACAGGAGGGATTCTTCAGCAAGATGAAGAAGAAATATCCGTCACTCACTCCCAATGACCTGAGGCTCTGTTCATACCTGAGGATGAACTTTACCACGAAGGAGATAGCCAACCTTTCGAATATCTCAACCCGGGCAGTGGAGATAGGCCGTTACCGGCTAAGGACAAAACTTAACCTGAGCCATGACGTTAATCTGACGGAATTCCTTATCCGCGAGGCGGAGACAGCAGAATGATAAATCTTTCCCGTTTGTGCCGGGCAGAGAGAGCCGGTCAGCTGAATTTCCCCGGTTTACCAGGGCGAATACAACCGCTCAGTGTACCTCCTCAAGGATGAAACCCATGCCCCTGAGAGTTCTCAGGGAGATACCGTTGTCAGGTGACAGGTATTTGCGCAGCCGGCTGATGAAGACATCCATGCTCCTGCCGAGGAAGTAGTCATCCTGCCCCCAGATCTCGGTGAGAATCTGCTCACGCGTCTGGGCCTTGTTGCGGTTCATCATAAGATGTCTCAGCAGCTGGGCTTCCCGCAGTGTGAGCTTCTCCTTCCCCGCAGGGGTGATCAGCTCAAGGGAGTTGTACTTCAGGGTGGTTGCGGAAATAGTGTATTCATCCTCAGCGGCCGAGTAGACCCTTCGCAGGATGTTGTTGATGCGCAGCATCAGCATCTCCGGGTCGAATGGTTTGGTAATGTAGTCATCCGCCCCCAGCTTCAGCCCCCTGATGATGTCTTCCCTCAGGCTCTTTGCAGTAAGGAAAATAAACGGCACCCCCGGTTCCTCGGCACGCAGCTTCTCGGCAAGGGTGAAGCCATCCATCTCGGGCATCATGACATCCAGCACGCATATGTCAGGCCTGGAGGCATGAAACATCTCCCATGCTTCGCGGCCGTCGCGGGCCAGGGTCACTTCAAATCCGCTCAGGGTAACGTACTGCGAGAGTATGTTCCCGAAATCAATATCGTCTTCAGCAAGCAGGAGTTTCATGGCTTTATTATTTTGGTATTCTGATTCTGAATGTGGTTCCCTTGCCGGGTTTGCTGCTTACAGATACATCCCCGCCATGGGCAACAGCAATGCGCTTCACATAGTAGAGTCCCAGACCCAGTCCCTTTGTTTTGTGAATGTTGCCGTGCGGTACCCTGTAGAATTTTTCAAAAATATGGTCGATGTGATCACGGGTGATGCCAACCCCGTTGTCGGTAACCGTGATCTCAAGGTTACCGCAGTCAATGGCGGTGGTGATATTGATCTCAGGCTCCCGGTCACAGTATTTGACTGCATTGGTCAGGAGGTTGTTAATCATGGTGGTGAAGTAGACAAGGTCAAGGGATACGGCGGTGCCGTTGGCTCCGTAACCCTCACTGATCTTTGCGCAGCCGTCGCAGGAGGTAAGGAAGGATGTCACAATCTGGTGCATCAGCTCATCAACCTGTACCATATGCCTGTCAAGCTCAAACTCAGCTCTCTCAAGGAAGCTCACTTCGAGAATGGTGTTAATGAGCTGGTTGAGGTGGATGCTCTGTTTTCCGATCAGCTGTGCCGTCTCCAGTACCCTCTCCCTGTCGGAGAGGATCTGCTCCTTCTCAAGCGTTCTGCCGGCGACGGTTATGGTTGAGAGCGGCGTCTTTAGCTCATGGGTCATGTTGTTAATGAAGTCGCTCTTAAGCTCTGAGAGGCGCCTCTCCTCCATCAGGTTCCTCCAGGTTATTCCAAAGACAAGGAAGACTATCAAAGTGCTGCCGATGATAAGAACAAAGGAGAAGAACGCACCCTTGAACACAAGTTCATTCTTGTGGGTGAGATCTATCAGGTAATGGTATTCAATGAAGAAGTTGTTATGCTCCTCCTTGAAGGTGTTGACAACCACCAGGTTTTTCTTTTTAGTCTTGTAAACGGTATCAGCCAGGACATAACTCCTGTCACCCGAAAGCAATTCAAGCTGGGCAATTGCCAGCAGTGGTTTGAAATCATTGTCATAACCTGTCTGACCTATATAAGACTTGAGGAAGGTGGTCAGCATCTCATTTTTATAAAGGATTGAATAAATCTCCTGCAGCGCCAGTCTGCTGATCGATGCCGTGTCATCCATCTGCTCAGCCTTGTACAGTTCCTCCGTTATGAGGTAGAATGCAAACTTGTCGGTCACATCCATCGCCTTCTCGAATCCGTTGCTCTTCTTTTTGGCCATCAGCATCGACAGACCTTCGCGTGAAAGGTTTCTGTACCTCATGGTCAGAATCTCCTCCTTCTGCCTCCAGATGCTGTGGATCAGGTAGAACTGTACTGCAACAAAGAGAATCAGTGCCGCAAGTGATACAATAAGAAGGAGCTGACGCTTCATGCAGTTGATTTTTATTCAAAATTATACAATGATCCGGATATAAAACAGGATTAACCTTGCATTAACCTCCCGTTAACCTGTGGCTGTGAAAGAGCGTTGTAATTTTACACTGTAAAACTTTTATAAAGGGCAGTCATGAAAAGAACAGTTTATTCAATCGCAATCGGTGCCATGGCACTATTATTGTCGGCCGGGCCGGCAACGGGACAGGGCACGCAGCCTTCTGCAGATCAGCAGAAACAGAAGGAGGCCGAAATGCAGAAGAAGCTCCAGACCTTGAGTGAGGAGGAGCAGCAGAAGATTAAGCAGGCAGAGCTTAATGCAAAAAAGAGGGAGATGGAGATCCAGAAGAAGATCGCCGAGATTGAAGGTGATGCAGCAAAGGATGCGATGCAGGATTTTGAATGGCAGTTCAAGTATATGGATGACCTCCATAAAGATGCCCTGGATATAACCAGGGATCAGCGTGTGATGGTGATACCTGACGCCAGGATTGGCAGGTACGGGCTTCCCAATCCCGGTGATTTTTATGTGTACACCACCAGCGGTCATGCAAGCAAACCCGGTTCATCATGGAATTACTCACGGCAGGTCATGGAGGCAACATTCACAAATGAGTTCACAATGAGCGCAACCGATGAATCGAGTGTTAACCTGTCGGTCTCGGGCGACTGCGCCGAGGGATCAATAACGGTTGATGTCATCATGCCTGACGGGAAGCAGCTATCTGAGGTGGTGATTGATGAGAACGGAAGCCTCAACTGGCGCAAGAACTTTGAGGCAGGTGAAAACAACGGATGGAAGAACGGCAAGTGGGTATTTAAGATCCGGGCAAAGAACGCTACGGGCAACCTGCGCATCTCGCTGAACTCTAATTAATTTGGTTTTCTGCTTTATAGTTGGTTCAATTATCTGATTACACTGCGGTTGTAATCCTTTTAGGAGGCTGTCTCAGCAGGGACGGCCTCTTTTCTGTTGATTGTAATCGTGCTCTGCCCCCTGCGAGGGTACTTTTGCGTATTCAATTCCAGAGTGGATAAACCTACTGCTTATGCATCAATTTCATTTTTTGTAACCATTTGGGAATATTTATTTATGTTTTTTGCCCCGAATTACCATATTGTTAATTTTGCATGGCAAATCTGATAGCAATGAGAAGACATACAATATGGATGCTGTTATTGGCCTTTTTAATCTCTTCATGCGGCAACAGGTCAGGTACCGGTGCCGGTGAAAGAGTTATCACAGTCACCATTCCCCCTTTTGCCTGGTTCGTTGAGGGCATTGCAGGAGGCGACTTCACTGTCAATGTGCTGCTTCCCAACGGTGCAGACCACCACATATGGGAACCGCTCCCGGCCCAGATTAACTCGCTCTCGGGTTCGGAGGCACTGATCATCAACGGTCAGCTGGGATTTGAAGAGGCATGGATGAAAAGATTCATGCAGGTCAATCCGGACATGAAGGTGCTTGACCTGTCGCGTAATATCAGTCTTATCGGTTCAGGTGAGACAGTGGCGGAAGAGGAGTACCTGTCCTACGTATCGGATGCCTCGGCGGGAGCTGATCATGACGGGCACGCACATGGAGCGGATACAACAGAGGGTGATGGTCATGACGGACCTGCCCTTGAAGGCGGGAGCCATGAGGCACATCCCGATAAGGGAGAGAGCCATGACAGTCACACTCACGGCGGACCTGACCCCCACTACTGGATGTCTCCCGAGGAGGCAATGGTCATGGCCCATGATATAGCCGATTTCCTTATTGCACTGAATCCCGGGTCATATGAAGAGTACGGGGCGAACCTTGTAACCGTGTTGAAAAGGATTGTGGAGATTGACTCGCTTGTACGCCAGGCTGTGGCCACAGCACCCAATAAAACGGTAATGATCTACCATCCTGCGCTGGCATACATGGGACGCGATTATGGTTTCGAGCAGATATCTTTCGAGGATGAGGGTAAGAGCCCGTCTCCCGCGCGCATGAAACAGCTTATCGATCTTGCCCGCGAAAAGGAAATAAAGACTATCTTCATACAGGCGGAGTACGATCTGCGCAATGCACAGTCGCTCTCCGCAGAGACCGGTGCGGAACTGATTGTCATCAACCCGATGAACAGAAACTGGCCGGAGGCTGTTGTTGAAGTAGCCAAGGCAATAGGCGATAGGCTATAAGAGAATTTCCGATTGCAGAGTTTCGATTTTCGATTATTTAAAATCGACAATCGCAAATCGACAATCGCAAATGCTACAGACTTTATGGACTTTAAACATAAATGAGCGTCTTATTCAACATAGAATCCGTCACCGCCGGCTACGAGGAGAAGGTAGTCCTGAAGGATATTACCATGGCCGTGGAGGAGAACGACTTCATCGGGATCATAGGTCCTAACGGGGGAGGTAAGACAACCCTCCTGAAGGTGATCCTCGGTCTGCTCAAGCCATTGTCAGGAAGGGTTGACTATACCCCCGGAAATCTGATAATGAACCAGATAGGGTACATGCCCCAGGTAGCCCTGGGGGATACACTCTTCCCTGTCACTGCTGAGGATGTTGTGCTGTCAGGAATGATGCACGGCATGGGAGCCACGGGCAGGATGGGCCGTAAGGAGAAAAAACGCGCAAGAGAGGTGATGGAGGAGCTGGGACTCACACCCCTGGCTCACCAGGCTCTCAATGAGCTTTCGGGCGGCCAGCTGCAGCGCGTCTACCTGGCAAGGGCAGTGTCAGGGTCACCCCGGCTGCTCCTCCTTGATGAGCCTGCCACATTCGTCGACTCCTCCTTCGAGGCAGATTTCTATGAGAGGCTCAGGCTTCTCAACAGCCGTATGACGATTATGATGGTTTCACATGATGTTGGGACCATCTCCACATGGGTGAAGTCGTTCGCCTGCGTCAACGGGTCGCTCTTCTATCACCCGCACAGCAAGATAACAGACGAGGACCTCAGGCTGTACGGATGTCCCATACAGCTTGTCACACATGGTGATGTCCCTCACGTCGTACTCCACAAACACGATTAATGGAGAATATTTTCGAATACACGTTTGTCGTCAGGTCACTCCTGGGTGCGCTGTTTGCCAGTATTACTGCAGGCCTTGCAGGAACATATATCGTGTCACGCAGGCTGGTCTTCCTCAGCGGCGGCATAACGCATGCCTCATTCGGGGGGATAGGTCTCGGCTATTATCTTGGTATTAACCCTGTGGTGGGGGCAGCTCTCTTCGGACTGGGATCAGCGCTTGGCATGGAATACATGTCGGCCAGGGGGAAGATGCGCGAGGACAGTGCCATTGGCATCCTCTGGGCGCTGGGCATGGCCATCGGCATCATCTTCATCTACCTTACCCCGGGATACGCTCCCAACCTCATGAGCTATCTCTTTGGCAGCATCCTCACGGTCACAAACGGAGACCTTATTGCTTTGGGAATCATATCGGCAGTGCTGATAATTTACACAGCACTCTTCTACAGAACCCTGCTCTACATCTCTTTTGACGAGAACTATGCACGTACTTTCACAAGACACGTCAACCTCTTCAAATATATTTCAGTTGGCCTGACGGGCCTGGCTATCGTGCTTAACATCAGGATGGCAGGAGTGATCATGATACTTGCCCTGCTTACCATACCGGCAAACATCATCATGCTCTTCACAAGGAAATACCTGCAGATCATTTTGCTCTCCACTGTCGTCAGTTTTATAAGCATAAGCGCCGGATTTGCAATCTCATGGTTCACCAACCTCCCTACCGGCGCAACAATTGTGACCGTTCTCGTGTTTTTCTGGCTGATGGCACGTGCTGCCAGGAGCCTGAAAAGGAACAGCAGTATTGAAAGAATGAAAAAAGTCAACCTATGAATGAATTTGATATTTTGATAATTGGCAGTGGCCCCGGAGGTTATGTGGCTGCAGTAAGAGCTTCGCAGCTCGGCCTGAAGGTTGCGGTGATAGAGAAGGCCGAGACCGGAGGCGTTTGTCTTAACTGGGGTTGCATCCCCACGAAAGCCCTGCTTAAGAGCGCCCAGGTTCTTGATTATGCAAGGCATGCATCTGATTACGGCATCAATGCCGGTGAGGCCCCGGCGCCCGATTTCAACGCAGTCATCGCCCGCAGCAGGGGAGTGGCAGACGCCATGAGCAAGGGGGTGCAATATCTCTTTAAGAAACATAACATACAGGTTATAAACGGTTTCGGCAGGCTCAGGAGTGCAGGCACAGTGGAGGTTGAGGCTATTGACGGCAAAAAGGAATCGTACAGCGCAAAACATGTCATCATTGCCACGGGCGCACGCTCACGGGAGCTGCCCAACCTGAAGCAGGACGGCAAAAAGATCATCGGGTACCGTGAGGCGATGAGCCTCCCTTCACTCCCTGCCTCGATGGTTGTGGTTGGCTCGGGAGCCATCGGCAGCGAGTTCGCAGGCTTCTACAGGTCGATGGGCACAGAAGTGACACTGGTGGAGTTCATGCCCCGTATCCTGCCACTGGAAGATGAAGAGGTGTCACGCACACTCGAGCGTTCATTCAAAAAAGCGAAGATGAAGATCATGACAGGCTCGTCGGTTGAGAAAGCAGATACCAGCGGGGAGAAATGCGTTGTGACAATCAAGACCCCGAAAGGGGAAGAGGTGACTGAGGCCGACATAGTTCTCTCTGCTGTAGGCATCACACCCAATATTGAGGGGATAGGTTTGGAAGAGTGCGGGGTCAAAACAGACAGGGGTAAGATTGTGGTTGACGAATATTACCAGACCTCCGTAAGGGGGGTATATGCCATCGGTGACGTGGTGCCGGGCCCGGCACTTGCCCATGTTGCCTCCGCAGAAGCGATAGCCTGTGTTGAAAAGATAGCCGGGAAAAATCCTGAGCCTGTCGATTACGCAAACATACCGGGATGCACCTATACCACACCCGAGGTAGCGTCATGCGGAATGACGGAGGAGGCTGCAAAGGCAGCCGGCCTCGAAACAAAAACAGGCAAGTTCATGTTCATGGCTTCCGGAAAGGCCTCCGCGGCCGGGGCACGTGAAGGATTCGTCAAGCTGGTCTTTAACGCTGCTGACGACACGCTCATCGGCGGACACCTGATCGGCATGAATGTCACGGAGATGATCTCCTCCCTCGTGGTTGCAAGAAAGATGGGCGCCACGGCTCACGACCTGATGCTCAGCATCCATCCTCACCCCACTATGTCGGAGGGAATCATGGAAGCCGCAGCTGCTGCCCTCGGCGAGGCGATACACGGCTGAGTGTAAATCTAAATTTTACTTTTAACGCAACCTTTAGCCTCTTTTTAGCATCAATCTATTGACAGGGTCAGATTTTATTTCTTACCTTTATAACTCGTCTAAATACCGGGTTTGCATAAGGAGAGAGACATAATTGACGGCTGTTTGTCAGGCAGCAGACGCGACCAGGAACTGCTCTACCGCAGGTATGCTCCGAAGCTCTATGCCGTTTGTCTTCAGTATGCAGGCAATACGGAAGAAGCCAGGGATGTGCTGCAGGAAGGGTTTATAAAGATTTTCGAAAACCTGTCGCGCTTCAGCCATGAAGGTTCTTTTGAAGGATGGATGAGGAGGATCATCGTCAACACCGCGCTTGAGAGGTACCGCAGCAGGTATTACCTCAGTCGCGTCGACGATATTGATGAGGTGACTGAGCCGGAAGCAGACCCCGACAACAATGACTTTGCCGGGCTTGAGGCTTTCGATCTCCTGAATATGATCATGGAGCTGCCACCCAAGTACAGAATGGTCTTTAACCTCTACGCCATAGAAGGTTATTCCCACAAGGAGATAGGTGAAATGCTTGGTGTCTCGGAAGGTACCAGCAAATCGAATCTCTCACGGGCGAGGGAGATACTTCAGAAGAAGGTAATGATACTTACGGGTGTCACAAGAAGAATGGTAAATGTTTGAAAGGGAGCCAAATATTGACATTGTATTCCGGAACGGACTGAAAAACATGGAGGTCCTGCCGCCGGCTGACGTCTGGGATAATATCCCGCCGATGCCCTTCAGGCGCTCACCGTTGAGGATCATTACCAGGATCGCTGCGGGTGTCGCTGCCCTTGTCTCCCTTGCACTTATGGCCAACTGGTATCTGCGCAGCAATAACACCGGAGAGACACTGAATGAGATAACCATTGCCAGCGGGGAACAGCAGGCTGTCACGATTGACAGGACAACCGCCATCGCTGATGCTCTCACTGCTGACCGGCCCCCGGCAGTCATTACAAATCAGTCCTCACCTGCTGAACCTGTCAGTGAAACCCTGCTTACCCTCCCGGCTGATGAGCCTCTTAGGCTTCTGGCCTCTGCTGACACACCACTGTTGCAGGAAGCGCATGACAAATCACTTCCCGTTAATCCGGATGAAATTACGGTGATCTCCTCACGACGACTGACAGGAGCATCTGAAGGCCTGGTACCGACGCTGACCCCTTCCAGCGTTGAACCGATCGATCAGAGATTCATCGTAGGCGCCTCGGTCGCACCCTCAATGGGCTTCTCTTCTTCCGGACAGGATATGAGACTGTCGGAGCTGATGAACAACGAAAAAACAAGACCAACATATACTACAGGCGTCACATTCGGTTATAAGATCTCAAACCGACTGACAATTCAGTCAGGTGTAGGGTTATCTTCGATCGGACAGACAATCACGGGCGTCGATGTATTCGCAGGACTGTCAGGATTCTATGCCGTCAAGAGCAGCTATCTCTACAGCGTTGAGACATCTTCCGGGCTGATCCTCGCCGGCAATACCGACCTGTTCCTGGCTGACAGTAAGGACAGGGTAGGTACGCTGATCCAGGGAAACATGGCTGACCCCTCGAAATACCCGCTTACACAGGTGGGAGATGATATCCAGCAGGTCTTCCGCTACCTGGAGCTGCCCCTGGTGCTACGGTATAAGGTCATCGACAGCAAACTGGGACTAAACCTCTCCGGAGGTGTGGCTTACGGTTTCCTGGTTGATAACATGGCCTATACCGGTGAGGGATCCGACATGATCCCGGTAGGCCACACCGAAGGAATCAATATACACAACCTTAGCAGCCAGCTCGGACTGGGAATGGAATATAACCTCTCGTCAAAGATCTCATTCAACTTAGAGCCGGTCTTCAGATACTACATGACACCGATCAGCAACCTCTCCGGATCGTTTTACAAGCCTTACTCGCTGGGGGTCTGGTCGGGCTTCTTCTTTAAATTCTGATATCACTCATTCTGCACATTCTTTTGCTTCCCCAAACGCAATAATTTCACTATTTTTGCGGTTTCTTAACAAACCGCCATAAGATGAAAGTTACCCCAGGTAAGGCCACACTTGCAATCATGCTGCTGCTCAGCGCCGGATTTATATTTACTCTCCTCGTTTCAGCGAAAGAACCTCAATCGGAAACAGCAGATAATGAGGAGTATATGCCGGCAGCTGCATCCTGGGCCCTGCCTGATGAGGTTACCTTTGCCGGTGAACCCCTGCCGCTTCAATATTTTGACACACGTGAAAGCCTCGACAGGGAGCTGAACGCCACCGCCTACAGGCATGGTTCAACCCTCCTGACAATTAAGAGAGCAGGGCGATATTTCCCCGAGATAGAAAAGATCCTTGCCGAGAACGGCATACCTGATGACTTCAAGTACCTCGCATGTGCCGAGAGTGACCTGAGCAATGTCATTTCGCCTGCCGGCGCAACGGGATTCTGGCAGATAATGGAAGGCACAGGAAAGGAGTACGGCATGACTATCGGCAAGGAGGTTGATGATCGGTATAACCTTGAGAAATCAACCCGTTTTGCATGCAGCTATTTCAAGAGGGCATACGAGAGATACGGAAGCTGGACCATGGCCGCGGCATCATACAATAACGGTTTCAGCGGACTCAGTGAGCAGGTTGAGATACAGAAGGAAACCAACTACTATGATCTTCTGCTGAATGAAGAGACCGCAAGGTATGTATTCCGTATTGCAGCGCTGAAACTGATTATGTCAGAGCCTTCAAAATACGGCTTCGTGGTCACGGAAGGGGATCTCTACAAGCCTATCCCATTTAAAGAGATACAGGTTAACACAGCGGTCCCTAGCTTCGAACAGTTTGCACGGCAGTATGAGACAAACTACAAGCTCCTGAAGTTCCTCAACCCGTGGCTTCGCAAGCCATTCCTCACCAACAGTGAAGGACGGGAGTATATCATCAGGGTTCCTGAAAAGGATGCAAGGATAGCTGAAGGTTCATAGCATCCTCAATGCCGGAACAGAGGGATGAGATAAAGGTTTACGGGGCAAGGGTTCACAATCTGCGAAACATCAGCCTCACCCTGCCGCGCAATCAGCTGGTGGTGATCACCGGCCTCAGCGGCAGCGGTAAGTCATCACTTGCATTTGACACCATCTATGCCGAGGGTCAGAGACGTTACATGGAGACCCTCTCTGCCTATGCCCGACAGTTCCTGGGAGGCATGGAGCGTCCGGATGTGGACCGTATCACCGGGCTGAGTCCGGTCATCTCCATCGAACAAAAGACAACCAACAAGAACCCGCGTTCGACCGTAGGCACCATCACCGAGATATACGACTTCCTGAGGCTTCTCTATGCCCGTGCCGCTGATGCATACTCCTATGAATCAGGGGAGAAGATGGTAAAATACACTGATGACCAGATACTGGAACTGGTGACTTCCCGCTATGACCAGAGGAAGATCTATATCCTGGCGCCGCTGATCAAAGGCAGAAAGGGGCATTATAAGGAGCTATTCGAGCAGCTTAGGCGAAAGGGGTTCCTCTATGCCCGCATAGACGGGGATCTTAAGGAGATCGCACCAGGACTGAAGCTCGACAGGTACAAGTCGCATTTCATTGAACTGGTGATCGATAAATTCCAGGTGGGTCATGTGACTGAAAAGAGGCTGCATGACGCCCTGCTCCTGGCCCTTGATCAGGGCGACGGCATAATGATGGTGCTTGACGCTGAAGAGAAGAGCTTCAGGTATTACAGCCGCCACCTGATGTGCCCGGTGACAGGCATATCCTATAACGAGCCCGCTCCTCATACCTTCTCCTTCAACTCGCCCCAGGGCGCCTGTCCCAAGTGCAACGGACTGGGAGAGATATCTGAGGTGGACATCACCAGGATGATGCCTGACGGTGAGCTGAGTATCCGCAGGGGAGGGATTGAGCCGCTGGGTAAATACCGTAATATCTGGATCTTCTGGATGATTGAGGCCCTCGGCGAGAAGTACGGCTTCACCGTCGATACCCCGGTTAAAGATATAGCTGAGGATGTGCTGAACAAGATCTTCTTCGGCTCGGATGAGGTGCTGAAGCTGTCAAACACACCTCTGGGCGTCACCTCCAACTACTTCATGACATTTGAGGGGGTTGTCAACTACGTGGGCAACCAGGAGGTGGTCAGCGGACGCAAGGCAAACGGTAAGGGCCGTGAGCAGTATGTACAGTACCACGTCTGCCCCGAGTGCGGGGGCACCAGGCTGAAGAAAGAGTCACTCTGGTTCCGCATTGGCGGAAAAAACATCGGAGAACTGGCCTCCATGGACCTGACCGAGCTAAGGCAATACCTTGACGGGGTCACGGGTGACATGTCGGAGCGACAGAGGAAGATAGCATCGGAGATACTCAAGGAGATTACTTCACGCCTCGGATTCCTGCTTGACGTCGGACTCTATTACCTCTCATTGAACCGCGGGGCAAGAACCCTTTCAGGAGGTGAGAGTCAGCGGATAAGACTTGCCACACAGATAGGGTCGAAGCTGGTTAACGTGCTTTATATCCTCGACGAGCCGAGCATAGGGTTGCACCAGCGCGACAACAGGAGGCTCATTGAGGCGCTGCGCAGTCTGCGTGATGCAGGCAATTCGGTGATTGTGGTGGAGCACGACCGCGACATGATCCTCAGTGCCGACCATATCATTGACATTGGTCCGGGAGCAGGCGTTCACGGAGGTACGATCGTTGCCGAAGGAGTACCGGAAGCAATTCTTAAGACCGGCACCCTTACTGCAGCCTATCTGAACGGAACGAAACGGATCGATGTGCCGAAGCAGCGGAGGGAGGGTAACGGCCGGTTCCTGACCATCACAGGTGCGTCCGGAAACAACCTGAAGGGTGTCACCATGAAAGTGCCGCTTGGTACATTCATATGCATAACCGGGGTCTCTGGCAGCGGCAAATCGTCACTGATAAACCAGACGCTGCACCCGGCGCTCGCCAGGAAGCTCCAGGGCGCCGGCAGAATCCCTCTGCCATATGATGATATTGAGGGACTTGAAAACATCGATAAGGTGATTGAGGTAGATCAGGCCCCCATTGGCCGGACCCCGCGCTCAAACCCCGCAACCTATACAGGAGTGTTTACGGAAATACGTAACCTCTTCGCCATCACCCCCGATGCAAAAGTCAGAGGCTTTGGCGCAGGGCGATTCTCGTTCAACATCAAGGGCGGCAGATGCGAGGGGTGTGAGGGAGCGGGAGTGAAGACCATCGAGATGAACTTCCTGCCGGATGTCTATGTTATGTGCCCCGAC
Organism: uncultured Rikenellaceae bacterium; assembly: GCA_963802145.1. Classification (GTDB taxonomy): domain Bacteria; phylum Bacteroidota; class Bacteroidia; order Bacteroidales; family VadinHA17; genus SR-FBR-E99. The sequence goes on along the minus strand of CAWDHN010000010.1, from coordinate 1,109,490 downwards.
TGTGGAGGGAAACGCTACAACAGGGAGACGCTGGAGGTGAAATACAAGGGAAGATCGATATATGATGTCCTTGAGATGACCATTAACGATGCCGTGGAGTTTTTCAGGGGTATCCCTGCGATATATCATAAGATCAAGACATTGCAGGATGTCGGTCTTGGGTATGTGAGGCTCGGGCAGCCATCGACGACACTTTCGGGAGGGGAATCGCAGCGGGTTAAGCTGGCCACGGAACTCTCAAGACGCGATACGGGACGTACACTTTATATACTTGACGAACCGACAACAGGACTTCATTTTGACGACGTGAGGGTACTGCTCGAGGTGCTTGACCGGCTGGTGGAACGGGGCAATACCATCATGGTGATAGAGCATAACATGGATGTAATCAAGATGGCCGATTACATAGTTGACCTGGGCAGGGAGGGTGGACGCGGAGGCGGCGAGATAATGTTCTCCGGCACACCTGAGGAGATAGCCCGGCTGAAGGATAATTACACCGGACAGTTTCTTGCTCCCGTACTGGAACAGGAAAAGTGAGTCACCGGCCGGAAGATAATTTTACCGGCTTGTTTCCTGGTCCCGTGCCTGAACAACAGAAAAGACTATATTTAACACCTAAATAACAACTTATGGACGAAGCTAAAGAAAAAGATCTCATCAAGGATGCTTTTGAACCGAAGACATGGCATGAGATCCACACCATGGATTCATGGAGGGTCTTCAAGATTATTGCCGAACTGGTTGAAGGATTTGAGAAACTTTCACGTATAGGCCCGAGCGTAGCCATCTTCGGCTCTGCGCGCACCCATTTCAACAGTAAGTATTATAAACTAGCTGACGAGATCGCTTTCCAGCTTGTGCAGAAGGGTTACGGTGTGATCACCGGAGGGGGTCCGGGTATCATGGAGGCTGCCAACAAGGGTGCCAAGAGAGGTTCCGGAAAATCGGTAGGTATAAACATCGACCTCCCGTTTGAGCAGAAGCCCAATGCCTTTATCGATCGCGACAAGCTCATTACATTCGACTATTTCTTCGTCCGCAAGGTCATGTTCATGAAGTATGCGCAGGGTTTCATTGTGCTGCCCGGCGGGTTCGGCACTTTCGATGAGCTCTTCGAGGCTATCACCCTCATACAGACAAAGAAAATCGGACGCTTCCCGATAGTACTGGTAGGTGAGAAATACTGGTCGGGGCTCTTCGAATGGGTTACTGATGTGATGCTTGCCGAGGAACATAACATCTCACCCGAGGATATGAATATCTTCAGGGTTGTTGATACGGCGGAAGAGGCGGTTGCCTACATTGACCAGTTCTACGCAAGGTATCTGCTCAGTCCGAACTTCTGATTTATAAGTGAATTTCTGCCGGTGCGGCCCAGCCCTGGTTGTACCCGATTTGTCTGCCGGGACTGCAGAGCCGTCTTTGTGCCCGATTTATCTGCCAGGGTGGCCCAGCCCGGTTTGTGCCCGGTTTATCTTCCGGGGCGGCAGAGCGGATTCTTGGCGGAATTACCTGTTTCTCTCTTTGGTGTGGTGATCCATCTCGCGCTCATGATCACGCTTCTTAATAGTGTTGCGCTTGTCATACTGTTTCTTGCCCTTTGCAAGCGCTATTTCTGCCTTTGCCAGTCCCCGGTTGTTGATGAACATTTTTGTGACAATGATTGTCAGGCCTGTCTCATTCACCTTCCGTTCCCACTTGCGCAGCTCCTTTTTCGTCAGCAGAAGCTTGCGTTCACCCAGCGGGTCATGATTGTTAAGGTTTCCCCAGTAGTATTCCGAGATATGCATCCCGGTGACGAACAGTTCGCCATCGCGGAAGGCGCAGAATGAGTCTGTCAGTGTGGCCTTTCCTGCGCGTATCGATTTGATCTCGGTGCCGGTGAGCTTGATCCCCGCAATAAGTTTCTCAATGAATTCATAATCGTGAGAGGCTCTTCGGTTCCTGATAACGATATTGCTGGTATCGGTTCTCATCACCGGTGTCAGGCAAATATTCCAAAGTAAACTGCCTCGGTCAGTTTGGAGAGTATAACCAGCAGCAGCAGGAATATGATCAGCATCGATATAACCGTAGCTATCATCATCGGAAGTTTCTTGTGGTCAGGCGGATTGACCATTGTCTCCATTCCGATCCAGAAGATGTACAGTCCGTAGAGACCCAGCACGTTGATGAAGAGCAGTGATTCGAACAGGCGGCTTATGGTGAGCGAAAGGAAGATGGGGGCCATGGAATAGGCCACCAGCTTGAATGCCACCAGGAAGTCGTGCCCAAGGTCAAGAGCCCTTGTTATCTCCCTGACGACGAATGATGATGCGTATACGCCCAGGTAGAGAAATAAGAACGTGGAGACGGCAGCAAGCACTGAGTACATTGGCTTCAGTGTCGTGTTGATGAAGAACATCGAGCCGAGGAATGAGCTTACGGTGACCAGTATGATCAGCGGCATGAAGAAGCTGCCCCTGACGAACTTCATGGGCCGTGCCTCGCGGTAAACCACCTCCCAGGCCTTGCCGGGGCTGATAATAAAATACTTTGTCCGATGGTACAGAAACCTGAAGTCCATGACCTCTTTTGATTTAGGAAGGGCAAAATTAAGCAAAATAGCATTACCGTGAACCCTTTATGGCTATCTTTAATTTCTGATGGACAAGCCGATGCATGATATCGTTGTGATCACGGGCCCGACAGCGACGGGAAAGACCCGGCTGGCGGCGCAGGTGGCTGCGAGGCTGGGAGGGGAGGTGATCAGTGCCGACTCACGGCAGGTCTACAGGGGGATGGATATAGGGACCGGGAAGGATCTTTCGGATTATAACGTTGACGGCCGAAGGGTGCCTGTTCATCTGGTGGATATCGTTGATGCAGGGTACCGGTATAATGTGTACGAGTACCAGAGGGATTTCCTGAAGGTTTTTGAGGGTTTGTCTGCTCGCGGTTGCTTCCCGGTGGTATGCGGTGGCTCAGGGATGTATGTAGACAGTATTGTCAGTGGGTACAGGCTGATACAGGTTCCGGTGAACAGCCAGCTGAGGGTTCTGCTTGCCGGGCGGCCGCTGGAGGAGCTGACAGGGATCTTATCGCAGTACAAGAGCCTCCACAACAAAACCGATGTTGACACGGTGAAGAGGGCGGTGAGGGCGATAGAGATAGCCGATTATTACACCCGGCACCCCGTGGATGAGAAACCGTTTCCGGTTAAGAATCCACTGGTAACCGGGATCTTCTTTGACAGGGAAACGCGGCGGCAGAGGATCTCGGACAGGCTTAAGGAGAGGCTGGATGGGGGCATGATCGAGGAGGTGCAGCAACTGGTGGCCGCTGGTGTCAATCCGGATGATCTTCTTTATTACGGGCTTGAGTATAAGTACGTCACACTATATCTCCTGAACAGGATGAGTTATGAGGAGATGGCTCAGAAGCTGGAGGTTGAGATCCACCGTTTTGCCAAGCGACAGATGACCTGGTTCCGGGGCATGGAGCGCCGCGGCATAACCATCAACTGGATAGACGGAAGTATGAGTGACGAGGAAAAAACCGCCTGTATAATGTCAAAAATATGTATATGAGAGCTTGATATAAATATAAATAAAGTATATTTGCGATAAAATGCGCAACGAAAATAATCGCAACGAATAATATCGCAATAGGAAATGAATAATCCATTTAAATTTGGAACCGTTGTTGATGATCCTTTCTTTATAGATCGTAAGAAAGAGATTGAAAAGGTAACTTCCTTTCTTTCAAGCGAGAATCATCTTGTCTTGATCTCGCCACGCCGCATGGGTAAATCTAGCCTGATACATAAAGCAGTATCATCTTTGGGGAGACCGGTCATTGCCCTGGATATGCAACTGATGACAGGTCCGGCTGACCTTGCAGCCCAGATGCTCAGACGGATCTATAGAATCTATCCACAAACAAGACTTAAACAACACCTGAAAAGATTCCGCATCATTCCGCAACTTTCACTGAATCCGACAACCGGCAGTATCGATGTATCATTCATGCCCGGGGCCTCGTCTCTCCCGATCCTGGAGGATGTACTGAATCTGGCTGAAAAGTTGAGCACGGAAAATAAGAAACTGATCATTGTATTCGATGAGTTTCAGGAGGCACGAAGACTTGATGAAAACCTGTTGAATCAGTTAAGGGCTATAATGCAGCATCACAAAATGATCAATTATGTATTTCTGGGTTCGCAAGAGAGTCTCATTCGTGAGGTTTTCCAAAAGAAGAATTCACCTTTCTATCATTTTGCGATGGTTATGTACCTCAAAAAAATTGATATCGGAGAATTCAGTGAGTACCTGGAAATGGGTTTTACCGGAATCCATGATGAGCCAGTCAGAATTGCAGGAGAAATTCTGGAAGTGACCCGCGGTCACCCTTATTACACACAGCAGTTGGCATTCACTGTATGGGAAATGGCAGTATCAGAACGCGGACAGTCGATTAAACATGTTGATGATGCTGTCCGGGAGTTGATCAGGATGCATGACATGGATTATGAAAGGATATGGATGAGTTTTAATAGTACTGACCGTAAAGTATTACTGGGTCTCTCAATATCTGAACAACAGCCCCTTACTGCATATTTTATGCGCATTTGGGACTTGAATGCTTCAAGTACTGTGTACAGCAGCCTGAAAAGATTGATGACCGGAGGTTATATTATAAAAACAGATAAGTATGAACTCGACGATCCGTTTTTCAGCAGATGGATCAAGGAAAGACGGGAGAGGTAATTATTTCATCTCCATATGACCTTCCGACCTTCAGATTGAGACCTGAAAGGTCGAAACCCCGCACACGAAGTGTCGGGGCCTTTAGACCTTTATCCCCATCTTCTTCATCAGCAATGACGCGTTGAAGCTTGAGCATACCCCTGGTGTCAGCTTATAATCGAAGAATAACTCCTCCCCGTTCACCTTTACATCAAAATGGTAGTTCTCGATGGCATCCGGAATCTCTATCTCCAGCCCGGCGATGCGCAGGTCATGCGTTGCAACCATGGCTACAGAACCGTAGCCGGTAAGCTGTTTAATCAGTGCCACTGAGCCTGTATACCGGTCATCGGAGTTGGTGCCCCGGAGGATCTCATCCAGCAGCAGGAATGCCCTGGGGTCGGATTCAGCCCCGGCGATGATCGCCCTGAGCCGGCGCAGCTCGGCATAGAATGAGGAGATATTCTCTTCGAGCGAATCCGATATGCGCATGCTTGAGTGGAGCCTGACGAGCGAGATTGCGAAAGCTGAAGCACAGACCGGAGCACCGGCAAATGCCAGCACCGCATTCACACCGCAGGTACGGAGGAAGGTGCTCTTGCCCGACATGTTCGATCCTGTTACAATAATCGCCTTCCCTGCTCCCTCCGCGTCGAAACCGTTGCTGATGCGTCTCCCTGCAGGAATGAGCGGATGACCCATCTTCTCTGCCTTTAAAACAAAGTAGTCATCAGTTACCTCCGGGTAAACCCATTCAGGATTGTTGAATGCCATGTTTGCCAGTGAGGCCAGCACCTCGAACTCTGACATCGCGGCAAACCATTCGGGGATTCGCGCAGAATGCTCACGCTTCCACTTCTCAAGAGCGAGGCAGAAATGTATATCGGTAAAAAACAGCAGGTTGAGCGGGATTGATACAAGCACATTCAGCCTAGAGTCGAGCCTGCCAACCAGCCTAGAAAGCTGCCTGATGCGTTGTGAGGCTGAGATCTCTCCCTTGAAATGCGACTGCAGGTTATGCAGCACAGTGGCTGCAAAGTCCCTGTCTTCAATCAATCTTATGATCTCAGAATATGCCCTCAGCAGTTCAGATGACCGGCTCACCTGCTCCTGCAGTTTTGATATCTTTTTGAACCGTGTGAAATATAAGATAAAGTTCACGGTAAACACCGGGGCAAGTATTGCGGCGGGCAATCCTGATATGACCAGTATAACTGACGCCAGTGCCAGGAGGCTGAGGCTGCCTGTTATTATCTTTTCACGCCTTGTTCTTATGAAGGCATCTTCACTTCTGAGCCACTGCATTAAGGGTGCCGGATCACTGCCGGCACCGGCATTCAGGTGCCCGAGTGTCATCATCTCCTGGCGCCAGTCTGTCATCTGCTGCAGTTCTGCAACGGCCCCCTGGCGCTGCAAAATAACTTCCCGCACAGCAGGTTGTTTCAGGTACTCTGCCAGATTGTCAGAGGCCGGTCTGCTGGTGGTACGACATATGTACTGGAAGAGTGAGGCCTTCCCGAAGATATCGAGGTCATATGAATAGGGGTGGTCTCTCCCGGCATACTCTTCGCCGGTCTTAAAGCCGGAGAAGTCGCCCTCGAGGCACTTTATCTCAAGCCTGTTTATCTCCGCCAGGTGCAGGTATCTCTTCCTGCGCTTCTCTGTTGATTCATATTTTATCACCAGCCAGGTGAACAGGATGAGGGCTACAGAAAGGGTGACGACAGCGGTAACGAGGGAGGCCGACAGAAGGATGGCGAACAGGATCACTCCTCCGCCAAACGCACCCAGCCGGGCCATTGACAGCCGGTCCGACAGCTTTCGGAGCCGTTCGGTTAAGGCGCTGAACTCCGCCTCCCTGGATTGATAGACCTCACGTGGTGACATCGTGTTTAAATCAAGGTTTAAAACTAATCAATCTGCCACGAAATTGAAAAGTAATCGGAATTTGCATGCGCCATCTGTAAATTTCCACCTTTTTTGCAGGTTCCATCCGGAAAATAAGACTTCACTTTCACACCTCTTTCACTACCTTTACCCCCAACAAACTTGAAGCACTTCAGACCGCGCGATCTTTAATACTTTATGGACTTCAGACCTTCGACTTTCGGACATGTTCAACATTGACACCATCCTCTTCGACCTCCTTGGCTACCAGATGAGCCTTCTTGAGCTGCTTGCAGTCATGACCGGGCTGGCTGCTGTCTGGTTTGCAGCCAGGGCTAACATCATCACCTGGATCTTCGCACTTATAAATGCCGTTCTCTTCTTTATGCTTTACTACCAGGTGAACCTTTACTCGGCTATGGTGCTGCAACTCTTTTTCCTCTTCAATGCCATTTATGGCTGGTTCAACTGGAAAAAGCAGAGCCGTAACGGTGATGAACCTGTGACGCTGTTAAACCATAAGGGAAGGGTTCTCTGGGTTGTCGGGGTCATTGGCGGAGCCTTTGCCATGGGAATGGTTATGTCTCGTATTCACCTATGGCTTCCGGATCTGTTCCAGGTAAGGGCCACATTTGTCTATACCGATGCCATGATAGCCGTTATGAGCATCGCTGCATCGCTCCTCTGTGCACGATTGAAGCTTGAGAACTGGATACTCTGGATACTCGTCAACATCATGAGCATTGCCATGTATGCGATGCGTGGTATCATGCTTGTCTCACTACAGTACATCATTTTCCTCGCAATGGCGATCTACGGCTTCATCCAGTGGAAACGCAAAGTCACAATTCAATAATGAAAAACAAATTAACCGATGAGACGTCAAATAATTGTTCTGATGATTGCACTTCCTGCACTATTGGTCTCTTGTAACATGGGGGAGAATATGTTCATAGCGTCCGGCTATTCAGGAGATGGCGCTGCCGATGTGCTGCTATGCAGACTGAACGGCAGCGGCAACATCGAGAAGCTATCGGAGATTGCCGTCGGGAACAACCCCTCCTATTTCACTTTCGGAAGAGGAGGCCTGGTTTATCTTGCCAATGAGGTTGACTCCTTTGAACAGAAAGCAGGGGGCGGGATCACCACGTTGCGCTATGATAAGAAAACCATGAGGCTGGAAAAGGTAAGCTCGATCAACCAGGGCGGGGCAGGGCCTTGCCATATCACACTCTCGAACGACGGAAAATACCTGATCACGGCCAACTACGGCAGCGGCTCAGTATCGGTTGTAAGGCTGAACAGCGAGGGCATACCCGGGGAGGTCACGGATGTGATCTTCTACGGCGAGAAGTCGCACCCCCATATGACCATCCATAACCCGCGCCTGCATACATATTATGTCTCCGACCTGGGCCTCGACAAGGTGCACCAGTTGAAGCTCGATACCGCAATGGGGTTACTGATGAATGCTGATATAGCTTATTTCACCTGTGAGCCGGGAAGCGGACCGAGGCATATGGCAATAGATAAATCCTCCGCAAATCTCTATGTAATAAATGAGCTCAATTCGACCGTGTCATTGCACAATATCCTCTCCGATACCGTGATCGTCAGGCAAACGGTCAGCACCCTGCCTGAGGGATATGCTGAGAAAAGTTTCTGTGCCGACCTGCACCTGTCGCGTAACGGAAAAAAGATCTACGGCTCAAACCGTGGGCATAACAGCATAGTAACCTTCATGGTCGGGGCAGATGGTAAGCTTTCGGAGCCATCTCACCAGGATTGTGGTGGCAACTGGCCACGTAACTTCGCTGTATCACCGTCCGGGAAATTTTCCCTGGTTGCTAACCAGAGATCGAATGAGATTTCCGTTCTGAGTGAAGGAGAAAACAGTGATGAGGCAGTTTCAACACTGACTCTCAATGCCCCATCATGTGTCAGGTTCTTAAATTAGAAATTCTGGCAGATATACAGGTGAAGTCCTGTTCGGGCACTGCGGCAGTCAGGCAGCACATTTTCTATCAGGTAATCAGTACATAATTTGTGCTTCTTCCACCTGCTTCATCTTTCTTTAAAATGTCTTTATTAATCAAATCGTTAATGTCTCTGATTGCGGTATCTTTTGAACATTTCGCAATCTTTGCCCATTTGGAGGATGTCAACTTTCCTTCAAATCCATCGAGAATTTTGTTTAACAGCTTCTTCTGCCTTTGATTCATTATAGTTTTACCATGCTTATTCCAAAAATCAGCTTTATAAAGAACACGGCTCAGAATTGTATCGGTCGATTTAAGTGCATTCTTCAAACAGCTTAGAAACCATATAATCCAGTCTGTTATGTCCAGATCTCCTTTTTGTGTTTTTTCAAGTTTTTCGTAGTACTGTTTTCTTTCGATTCTGATTTGAGCTGACATGCTGTAAAAACGTTGTGAACTATTATCAGACTGTGCTAATAGCATGTCAGTTAAAGCTCTGGCTATGCGGCCATTACCATCATCAAAGGGGTGTATGGTTACGAACCACAGATGAGCAACTGCGGCTTTTAGTACTAAATCAAGTTCATTATCTGTATTGAACCACTTCATAAATCGACCCATTTCTGATTTCAACAAGGATGAATCCGGTGCTTGAAAATGAACCTTTTCTTTGCCCATGGCTCCGGAAACAACTTGCATTGGGCCTGTGGAGTCTGTTCTCCAGGCTGCAACAGTAATTTTATGCATTCTGCTTCTTCCTGTCGGAAAGAGTGCAGCGTGCCAATCGAACAGCCTTTCAGTTGTCAGTGGTTTAGAACAATTCTGAGTAGCGTCAAGCATCATTTCGACTATTCCATCTATATTTCTGTCAGACTCTACTGAACCTGCTATTTCCATTCCTAATCTTTTGGCAATTGAGGAACGAACCTGGTCAGTATTTAAATATTCACCTTCAATTTCTGACGTTTTTAAAACGTCAAGAGTTAAGGTTTCAAGAGTGGCCTCGTTTCTCAAATCAAATCCTATTGATTCCATTCTTCCAAGTATGCGCCCCTGGAAATTTCTAACATCACCCAATAAGTTTATGAACTCATCAAGTCTCCATTTGAAATTTGGCCATTTTTCTAACTGATGTATAAATACTTTCATTCGATGCAGAATATGCAGCGAAAATATAACTTATTCGCCGGAACTCAAAATTATTCGTTGTGTTTTATGCGTCAAATATCCATATTATTCGCCGCATTTTTAATGAGAATATCAGAATATTTCTCTGCAATAACGAATATCTTATTCAATAATTTGGATTATGATCATATGTTCAATATCTTTGTAGTGAACAAATGATCAAAAAATGTCACCGCGACCAACAAGATTAAGAAGAGTAAGCAACCCTCCGGTCATATCGGGCTTTAAACCTTATGGGGGCAAGGCGCAGGCTGAAACAGCAGGCTCTGTCTTTCTGCATTTTGAGGAGTATGAGGTGATACGGCTCTGCGATTATGAGCACATGAACCATCATGAGGCTTCAAGGGTCATGGACGTATCCAGACCTACTCTTACCCGGATATATGCCAAGGCGAGGGCCAAGATAGCCGAAGCACTTGTTACCGGCAAACAGATAATCATCGAAGGCGGGAAGATCTATTTCGACAGTGACTGGCATACCTGTAACTCATGCGGATGCTATTTCAATCAGCCTGAGAAAAATAAAGAGGTGCTCACATGTCCTCTTTGCGGCAGCGATAAGATTGAAAACTGTGAAGCCATGAATGAAGATATGGCTGAGACGCACCGCCAGTGCTCAGATATATGTGTCTGTCCCGGCTGCGGTTATGAGAAGCTTCATGAACCGGCGCAACCCTGTAAGGAGCAGGTGTGCCCCGTTTGCAACGGGCGGCTCATGAGAAAAAACAACCTTTTAGCTAAGGACATTTAAATATATAAACAGATGAAAGTAGCAATCACCAGTACAGGCAACAGCCTTGAGAGTACAATTGACCCGCGGTTCGGCCGCTGTTCCTGGTTCGTAATATATGACACTGAGACCGGTGGCGTTGAGATACTGCCCAATCCCAACAGGGATGCCCAGGATGGTGCGGGGCCGGCATCTGTTCAGCTTGTGGCATCAAGAGGTGTAAAGAAGATCATCTCCGGCGAGTTCGGGGTGAAGATAAAATCACTGCTTGACAGCCTCAAGATACAAATGGTGGTATACAAGGAACCGGAAAAGACCATTCAGTCAATAATTGAAATGTTAAAAAAGTAAATAGTAAACAAAAGCGAAAAGTTATGCCACAATTAGATCAGACGGGCCCTGAGGGCCAGGGAGCCATGACAGGCAGGAAATCGGGACGGTGTACTAACTTCGGTGCCGGAAAGGTGAAGAAGGGAGCCTCACAAGGCGACAATAATGATGATAACCCCGGTGGCGTCGGTGGAAGAGGTGCAGGCCAGGGCCGTGGCCGTGGTAAAGGCGCAGGTGGCGGTCAGGGAGTTGGTCAGGGCAAAGGTCAGGGTCAGGGTCAGGGCAAAGGACAGGGCACAGGACAGGATGCTGGTCGGGGTGCTGGCGGCGGACGCGGAAAAGGCTCCGGATCGAGGGGTGCCGGAGCCGGCGCTGGTTTGGGCAGCGGCGCAGGAGCCGGAAGAGGCCCGGGAAGCGGAGCAGGAGCCGGGAGAGGCAGAGGTAGTGGAGCTGGGCGAGGCAGAAGCATTGGAACTGGAAGATAGAGCTGCCGAACTGGAGCGACAGAGTCGGCGCTCATTTGTAAATCCGGCTTATTAGTCTGTTAAAATTCATCCATTAATCATAAATCAAAGTATTTAAAACATGAAAAAACGTATAGCAATTCCTCTTGAAGGAGGTATCCTTTGTTCACATTTCGGACATTGCGAACAGTTCGCAATAGTGGACGCCGAAGGCAACGCCATTACTAAAGAAGCACTCATCACACCTCCGCCTCATGAGCCGGGACTGCTTCCCGGTTGGCTGGCAGAAAAAGGTGTGACCGACGTAATAGCAGGTGGCATGGGCCAGAGGGCAATAGGTCTTTTTAACAGCCATAAGATCAATGTTTTCGTGGGCGCACCGGTGAAAAGCCCGGATGAACTGGCAACGGACCTGCTTAACGATAAGCTGCAGGCCGGGGCAAACTATTGTGACCACTAAGAGACCGCTATGGAAAAGAAGAGGATTGGCATCATCATATGCGACAGGTACCACACCTGTGCCGGGGGCAAGTGCTTCAGGGCCGTCCGCAACCGCGAGGGCGCCTTCGACAGATATAAAGAGCAGGATATAGAGGTGGCAGCCTTCACAACTTGCGGCGGGTGCCCGGGAGGCAACATCGAATATACCCCCGAGGAGATGATAAAAAACGGGGTCAGCGTCATTCACCTGGCTACAGGACTCGTAGTCGGTTATCCCCCCTGTCCCAGACTAGACTACTTCACCAGGTTCATCCCTGAGAAGTATGGTATTGAGGTGGTTGTAGGCACTCACCCTATCCCCCAGAAGTACTACACCACCCACATGAACCTGGGCACCTGGAAAGGAGCAGCCATGCAGCGGTTTATAAAACCGACACTGGCTGACGAAACCATAAGGCTGGCATACGATTAGAAGCTGTCAGGATGAAAATTGCCATTGCAAGCGGCAAGGGTGGAACGGGAAAGACCTTTGTTGCCACAAACTTATTTCATGTCCTCTCAGCTCGTGGAGATATGGTGTCACTGGTCGACTGTGACGCTGAGGCGCCGGATGACCTCCTCTTCTTTCAGGCTGAGAAGATCTCCGAATCGGATGTTACGCACCAGGTCCCCGTCATCAATAAAAATGCATGCACATGGTGCGGACGGTGCAGCAAGTGGTGCAACTATAACGCTATCTTTTATCTCCCGTCGGCACAGGTAATTGAAGTGATAGAGAACCTCTGCCACGGATGCGGAGCCTGTACCTTTGCCTGTAATGCCGGAGCCATAACGGAAAAACCTGTCTCTCTCGGAACGGTCTCTGCCTACAAAACCTCCAGCGGTTCACCCTTTATTGAAGCACGGATGCATGTGAATGAAATGTCACCCGTGAGAGTGATAAAGGCCGCCATCAGGGAGGCAGGCAATGAGGGATTGACTATCCTGGACTCACCTCCCGGAACATCATGTCCCTTTGTGCAGACAGTTGATACCGCTGATTATGTTTTACTCGTGACTGAGCCAACCCCTTTCGGACTGAGCGACCTGAAACAAAGTGTTGATACACTTAAAACGATGAATAAACAATGCGGGGTGATCATCAATCGTGCCGACATAGGAGACAGTGGAGTGAAAAACTATCTTGAGGAGGAGAAAATTCCCTTGCTGGCCGAGATAAATTATGATCCTGCCATTGCGCGGGCATATTCGGAGGGAAGGCTTGCATCTGAAGATAATATGGCTATGGCCGCACTGCTCACTGAACTTGCAGACAAAATAATATCAGATCATGGAACTGGCAGTCATAAGCGGTAAGGGAGGAACGGGCAAGTCGAGCATCACTGCCGCATTTGCCACCCTGGGCAAGGAGCTGATTGTGGCAGACTGCGACGTGGATGCTGCCAATCTTTATCTGCTGTTCAACCCTGCACATGAGAAATCAGAAGTATACATAGGCGGTCACAAGGCTGTCATAGACCCTTCACTGTGTACCGTATGCGGCATATGTGAGAGCTACTGCCGGTTTGACGCGATACGGGAGCAGGATGGGAAGATGATTATCTCGGAGACATCTTGTGACGGATGCTTCTTCTGTTCACGTATATGCCCGATGGGCGCCATCACAATGGTACGGAGCGACAAGAGCCGCATGTACTCGGGTATGTTCCGCAACGGGATGATGGTCTATGGACGCCTGGCTCCGGGAGAAGAGAACTCGGGCAAGCTGGTGAACCTCGTCAGGGAGGAGGCAAAGCGTCTCGCGGGTGAGAAGGGACTTGACACGGTACTGCTCGACGGTCCACCCGGAATAGGCTGTCCGGTTATCTCAACCGTTACAGGAGTGGATAAAATAGTCATTGTAACTGAACCAACCATGTCAGGCCTTGCCGACCTGAAAAGAGTACATGAAGTGGCAAGGAAATTCAGCGGTGAGGTGGGGGTCGTCATTAACAAATATGACCTGAACGAGGCCATGGCCGACAGAATTGAAGGATGGTGCGCGGCGCAGGAGACCCCCGTTATCGGGCGTCTGCCCTTTGAGAAAAAGGTCACGGAGGCCATGGTGGCCGGTAAGAGTATTACCGAATTGTACCCTGCAATAGAAATAAGCAAAACATTAGGAGTTATCTGGAATAAACTGATATCAAATGGAAAAGAATAATTTATTTGAAAAGATACCGATGGAAGGTGTCAAAAATATTATAGTGGTGGCGTCCGGAAAAGGCGGGGTCGGAAAGTCGACCGTGGCAGCAAACCTTGCAATAGCGCTTGCACGCAACGGGATGAAGACCGCGCTTGTTGATGCGGATATCTTCGGGCCGTCAATACCCACAATGTTCGGCATCGAAAATGCGCGGCCCGATGTGACTGCAAATGGCAACCAGGAGATGATCTTCCCGATAGAGAAATTCGGGATTAAGATTATTTCGATAGGTTTCTTTATTGATCGTAATCAGTCGCTCATATGGCGCGGTCCCATGGCTGCCAATGCCGTGAAACAGCTGTTTGAGGATACCCAGTGGGGTGAAATTGATTATATGATCATCGATTTCCCGCCCGGAACCAGCGATATACAGCTGACCACAGTGCAGAAGCTTAACCTGACAGGTGCAATAATTGTGACAACACCGCAGGAGATAGCTCTCAATGATGCCCGCAAGGCATCGTCAATGTTCCTTAATCCGGACCTTAAAGTGCCTATCCTGGGTGTTGTTGAGAACATGTCATGGTTCACCCCCGCTGCGCACCCCGGGGAGCATTACTATCTCTTCGGCAGGGGCGGAGGAATGAAACTGGCAAAGGAATATGACACAAAGCTGCTCTGCCAGATACCATTGGTTATGGAGGTAGGCGAGGCCGCCGAGGAAGGCCGCAATGTCTTCCAGCAGACAAACAAGGCTGCAGTTGAAGCTTTCGAGACCCTTGCCGGGCAAATTATTGAAGTGACAGAAAGTACAGAAATAAGCAAATAAACATTTAAATCAGATGAAGCCCGCATCCCGCCCCGGCGGGAAAAACAAAGGAGAATCCTCTTCACCAGGTCACGCGGGTTTCATCAACCTTTATTAAATAACTTATAATATGATGAAAAATACAGATGTTTTAATTATTGGCGGAAGCGCAGCAGGGATGGTAGTGGCGCTCACCGGAAAATCAGCCAACCCGGATAAACGGTTCACACTTATCAAGAAACAGAAGGATGTGATGGTCCCATGTGGTATCCCATATATTTTCGGGACACTTGAAAGCTCACAGCAGAACATCATGCCTGTTGACACCTTGATGGGGAAGTCAGAGATTGAGTCTATTGTCGGAGAGGTTGTCTCTGTTGACACCAAAGCCAGGAGCGTTAAATTGGCTGACGGGGAAATAATTGGTTATCAGAAACTTGTCCTGGCTACAGGATCTATGCCTGTGATGCCCAAATGGCTTAAGGGAGGTGAAAAGGAGAATGTCTTCACCATACCAAAAGACAAGTTATATCTCGATGAGATGAAAGAGAAGCTTAACGGATGCCGCAGGGTTGTTGTCATTGGGGCAGGTTTCATCGGGGTAGAGTTCTCGGATGAGTTTGCCAGGAGCGGTCATGAGGTAGTGCTGGTTGAGAAACTTCCCAACATTCTTGCCCTTGCCTTTGATGTGGAGCTCTCTGATAAGATTGCTGACATACTCAGGGAACGTGGTGTGACCTTGCGTACCGGAGTTGGAGTTACTGAGATCTGCGGTGATAAAAAGGTTGAGTCTGTCAGGCTTGATAACGGCGAAGTGATAGAGACAGATGCAGTGGTACTTTCTGTCGGATACAAACCCAATACAAGCCTGGCAAGGGCATCAGGCATATATGTTGATGAGGGCGGCTTTATTGCAGTTGATGAGTATATGCGCACTCATGAGCAGGATGTATTCGCCGTAGGCGACTGTGCGCAGAAGCGCGACTTCGTCACCAGGCGCCGCGTCCCTACCATGCTTGCATCAACAGCCTGTGCCGAGGCACGTATAGCCGGCATGAACCTCTTCCAGCTTGAGACCGTCAAGACCTTCTCAGGGACGATAGCCATATATGCAACTGCCGTTGGGAAAACAGGATTTGGAACCGCAGGCCTGACTGAATCTGCCGCAAGGGCAGAAAATATTGATGTTCTTACCGGTATGTTTGAAGGTATGGATCGCCATCCCGGGACACTTCCAAAGACTCAGAAGCAGACTGTCAAGCTAATTGCAGCCCGCAACTCCGGTGTAATAATCGGAGGAGAAGTGATAGGTGGCCTCAGCGCAGGCGAGCTTACCAATGTGATAGGAATGATCATCCAGAACAGGATGACTGTCAACTCACTTCTGATCACTCAGATAGGCACTCATCCGTTATTAACGGCCTCACCGGCGGCATACCCGCTCATCAAGGCTGCTGAGATCATCGACAGGAAGATGAGGGCAAGGTAGGCTCAACAGTCTTCAGTCTTCAGTCTTCAGACTCCAGTCTTCAGTCACTAGTCGTAACTCACTGATTGACTGCCTACTGCCTGACTGCTGACTGCTGACTGCCGACTGCCGACTGCCTATTTAAGATAGGTATCCAGGAACTCAAAATACTCCTTCTGCCATATCACGGCATTCTGCGGCTTGGTGACCCAGTGACTCTCGTTCTCGAAGAAGAGCAGCCTGCTGGGTACGCCCCGCAGCTGCGCCGAGTTAAAGGCCTCCAGGCTCTGGCTGTAGGGGATGCGGAAGTCGTTCGCCCCTGTTATGATCAGGATAGGAGTGTCCCACTTGTCAACCAGGGTATGCGGTGAGAACTTATTGTATCCCGGAGGCTGCGGCTTGTCCCACGGTGCCCCCTGGTAATCCTTGTTCGGGTACCAGTACTCCTCGGTGGAGCCATATTCGGCAATGGTATTATATACACCGCAATGCGAGACAAATGCCTTGAAGCGCTTGTTGTGCATCCCTGCCAGGTAAAAGACTGAATAACCACCGTAGCTTGCACCCACAGCTCCCAGCCGCTCCTCGTCGACGAACGGCTCCTTCGCCATGGCGTCAATGGCGTCGAGGTAATCCTGTATGTTTTTGCCGCCGTAATCGCCCGAGATCTGTTCGCGCCAGTAGCTGCCGAAGCCCGAGTTGCCACGGCGATTGACCGCTACCACTATGTATCCGTTGGCTGCCATGATCTGGTAGTTCCAGCGGTAGCTCCATCCCTGGCCCAGTGATCCCTGCGGCCCGCCCTTGCAGTAAAGCAGTGCGGGGTATTTCTTTGCCGGATCAAAGTCGGGAGGATAGATGATCCAGCTCTGGAGGTCCTTGCCATCCTTTGTCTTCGTATAGCGCTCCTCAGTCCTGCCCATCTTTATGCTCTCGTAGATGTGGCCGTTGACGTCGGTAATCATTTTGAACTCGCCGGTCGACATATTAACTCGCAGCCACTTCAGTGGGCCTCGCCATTGACATCATCCCTGAAACAAGCACACCGTTCTGCAACTGAAGGGGACCCATGTCATAATCACCCTTCGTTGCGCTTGTAATGCTTCCTGATGCCAATGATATTTTAAATATTGGCTGTGTGCCCCGGAAAGGACTGGTGAACCATATCTCACCGGTTCCGTTCCATTGTATGTTTCCTACATTGTAATCCCATCCCTCAGAGACCCATTTACGTTCCCCCCTGGCGATATTGTATACAAAGAGTCTTTCCAGGTCTGACTCATACCCGTCCTCCTCCATGCTTGAATAAGCTACCATCGACCCGTCAGGGGAAAAAACAGGGGTTTTATCATAGCCCATGTTTCCTTCAGTGATGTTCTTCTCTGCCCCGGTTGTGACATCATAGAGGTAGATGTCTGTGTTCGTGCTTAGTGAATATGCCTTGCCGGTCAGCTTCTTGCAGGCATAGGCTATCTGTTTCCCGTCAGGACTCCAGCTTATATCTGCCTCATCAAACCATGGAGCATCAGGGGTGTCAAACCGTTGCCCCTCCATTATGTCCTTTTCGTTGCTGATGGCCTCGCCATTAAAGGAGGCAGTGAACAGATGGCTGTAGGAGTAGTCGTGCCAATAGTCCCAGTGCCTGTACATCAGGTCATCGATGATGCGGACCTTTGCATTCTGGAAACCGTATTTTTCATTTGCAGTCTGGTCGAGTTTGACGCGGCGCGTGAAATATACCATGTTGCCGGCAGGGGAGAAGGATAGTATTTCAAAGTCCTGCAAGCCGGTTATCTCCTTCTTTGCAGTGCCGTCAGGTTTCATGGTCATGATCTTCCCTCCTGCGAGGTAAGCTATCGCTGATCCGTTGTCAATCCATTGCGGGCCTGAACCTCCGTCAGTCGTCAGCTGCACCGGGGTTCCGCCGGAAGCGGGTATTGAATAGATGTTTGTTGTCCGTGCTTCTGTCGGGAGGTCATAGTGGGTGACGGTGTACAGCACTGTAGAGCCGTCGGGCGACAGCACTATTGAACCGATCCGCCCGTATTTCCAGAGAATTTCAGGGGTAAGTACCCCGCCGGCTTTTTCGGCTTCGGTAAGGGAGACATCTATGACGTTGGCCTCAGGTGTTACTTTTTCGTCTGATTTGCAGGCGTTTAATCCTGTCAAAGCGATTGCAACAAATAAGAAAATAAGTTTCTTCATGGTATGGCAGGTTTGTTATGAGTTAAATGAATGACCATCATTTCAAAGATAAAGAAATAGGTTAAAATTTCCGATGGTATCAGATAAAGTATTTAATCGCCGGGTCAGACTGTTTAATAAGAAGTTCAACAGAACTGTAAGGGTTAGCTTCTGAACCCCCGGTCCGGTCATTTTTTAACAAAGATAATATCCGTTGAAATGGTTCATTTACCCTGAAAAATTTAGAACCGGACCCTAAAAAAACTTGACTTGTCTTTAGTTTTTGTTTAACTTGGATAAGTTTTTGATTTTCAACCTTTGATCTGTTTAAAAGATGGTCCCCCCCTTACTCTTAAAAACAGATAGTTGGATTTCCAGGATTCTTTATCATCCCTCACTTGATAAGGACAGCCTGGCCCAGAAAAAGATCAGACTGGTTAGCCAGTGTTTCGGTGACCACAATGATTTTCTTTCTGACTCTTGCGTATCATATAATCTTTCCACAGTTAAGGATACTCATCTACTACGGATTCTTCCTTACTATTGTCTTTATGCAGGGGATCATCTATCCGCTGATATTCAGCAGAGTGGGTGTTTGGCTTTTGCTGGTTGATCAGACACTGGTTGCCATAGCGACTTTTGTCGCCATACTCATGCTGGGAGGGATACCCTATTCCGGTGGTCTTGTGGTTGTTGGTCTTGCTCTCATTTTCTTTTCACTCAATACCAAGAAAAAAAGTCAATCTGTGTGGATTTACGTTGTTTACGTGATCACCATCATTCTTGCCGGCATACTGAATCCACGCCTCACCGTACCCCCGAGATGACCACTGAAGTCAACATCTCCCTCTATGTCGTAAACCTTGTCTGGATATCGACATTCGCGATGATTTTTGTAATGAGTTTTATCGCCACGCGTGTCAAAGCTTGAGAGGAGTGAGACTGACCGTATAAAAGAGCTGGATGATGCAAGGACGCGTCTTTATACCAATATCACACATGAGTTCAGAACGCCGCTGACAGTCATCACCGGAATGAATGACCTGATCCGGAGGGAGCCCGGGCGGTGGCTCATTGAAGGTGCTGATGCCATTGACAGGAATGCAAAGGTTCTGCTGGTACTGGTAAACCAGATGCTCGATCTCTCGAAGCTTGAGGCAGGGGCCATGCCTGTAAGACTTATCAGGGCAGATATAAATATGTATATAAGGTTTATAACAGAGCTGTTCCGGTCAGTTGCGGCTTCGGCAAAGATATCCCTCAATTACACCCCCTGTGAACCATCCCCGGTAATTGACTATGATCCTGAGAAGCTGATGCAGATTGTATCCAATCTTATCTCAAATGCCCTCAAGTTCACGCAGCAGACGGGAAGGGTAGAGGTGAGCACCGTAATGACTGAGCACAATGAGTTTGAAATCAGGGTAAGTGATAACGGTACGGGCATCCCGGAAAGCTTTTTACCCTCTGTTTTTGACCGTTTCTCCCGGGGCGAGGCCTGCTTTCCCAATATTACCCCCGGCTCGGGCCTGGGCCTCGCACTGACAAAGGAGCTGGTAATTCTGCTTGGTGGTACAATCAGGGCCGAGAGCGTCCTTGGGAGCGGATCTGAATTTGTTGTCGCTCTGCCTGTAACACAAACGTCTGATCTTCAGGAAGGTCCCGACTTGCATGATATCAAGGGAAGGATGGGGAACTATCTTTTCAACCTCAAGGGCCGGGAGAAGAAGGCGCTGGAGATACCTCAGAACAGGCAGGTAGAAAAACCAATGGTACTTGTAGTTGAGGATAATGATGATGTCATTCATTATCTTATGACCATCCTGTCAAAAGACTATGATGTCATTGTGGCGGGGAATGGCCAGGAAGGACTGAACAAAGCCATCGAGTATGTGCCGGATCTGATTCTTACAGACATAATGATGCCTGTCATGGACGGGATTGCCATGCTCGGGAAGGTAAAGCAAAATCCTATGACAAGCCATATACCGGTCGTTGTCCTTACTGCCAGGGCTGATGTTGCATCGAGAATTGACGGTCTTGAAAGGGGGGCCGACGCCTATCTCGCGAAACCATTCAACAATGAGGAGCTGCAGGCTCAGATTCGCTCCCTTATCAGTCAGCGTAAAAGCATGCAGGAGCGGTATGCCGCCATTGGTCATCTCAATCTCAAGGAGGATGAGGTCTTCCATATAGAGGATGCCTTCATACACAGTGTCAGGGAGATAATGCTCGCAAACCTGGGGAATGAAGAGCTTGACATACAGCATATCTGTGACCAGATCTCGATGAGCAGGACGCAACTGTACCGCAAATTCAGGTCGCTGACCAACAGGACGGTGACCGAATATCTTCGCTCACTCAGGCTTCACAGGGCGCATGAGCTTCTGACCGGTCACAAGCTGACGGTCGCCGAAGCTGCCTACAAGACGGGATTCAGGAACGTCTCCCACTTCAGCCGTGTCTATAAATTTGAGTTCGGGGTTAATCCGAGCGGTACAGTCAGGTAACTATATGTATGGAATAAAGACACTTACATTCAGTTATCTGATATGTACAGAGAAGCTTTACGAACTCAGGGCAAAGCTTTTAGGACACACAGAGAAGCTTTACGAATTCAGGGCAAAGCTTTTAGGACACACAGAGAAGCTTTACTAACGCATAGCAACCCTGTTAGGACACACAGCAAGGCTTTTGGGACTCAGAGTACAATGCATGGAACGCACAGCAAAGCTTTTGGGACGCTGAGCAAAACGGCCGGAACGCAGAGCAAAGCTTTTGGGACGCAGAGCAAAGCGGATTTGGCTTCAAACCATTAACTTGTACCTTTTAACAGGCGGAAACGGAAGTTTTACTGGCGGCATGAAGTACCAGGGAATGGGGGCCTTCAGCAGGTGTGTCAAGAACCATCGCTGAAATTAGGTACTTCGGGGAGTGAGGCTTCGGCTTCAATCCGTGCTTAAAGGACCTTCGATCGTTCATTGATGTGGCGTACATTATTTTGTAAATGACTTATATTGAAAATAACCGACATGACTGACCCCCATCTGACAGATCAGTTGTTTATCACCAGATTGAAGGAGATTGTGCTGGCCAACATCTCCAGGGAGGATTTTGACGTTGAGGAACTGGCACGGGAGGCTCATATGAGCCGTTCCGCCATTCACCGGCGACTGGAGTATCTGGGCAAGCGGAATGCGAGTCACTTTATCAGGGAGATCCGCCTTGAGAAGGCACGGGAGATGCTTCGGGAGGGTTCTATTACAGCATCTGAAGTGGCATACAAGGTGGGATTTGGGAGTCCGGCATATTTCTCGAAGTGTTATCATGAGTATTACGGCTATCCTCCTGGGGAAGAGAGAGAGCGAATTGCCAGGAAAGAGGCTGAAAAACAGACTGTTGTGTCAGATGAGTCTGAGGGCATGAAGCCTTATATCGCCATGGTGCGGTCAAAATGGAAAAGAATTACCCTCCTGTCTGCTTTTGCACTTTCATTTGTTGCCATATTGCTTATTCTGGCGATAAGACCGCCGGGAAAGCCCAATGATATGTCAATAGTGGTCCTGCCGTTTAAGAATCTCAGCGGAGACCCTGACAATCAATATTTTGCTGACGGCATCACCGAAGACATACTTAACAGGCTGTATCAGATCAGCGAGTTGAGGGTCATCTCGAGAACTACCGCGGAACATTTTCGTGATACTGACCTTACAGCCGGGGAAATATCCAGGAAATTAAATGCCCGGAATGTGCTTGAAGGCAGCGTACGAAGGCAGGGCGACAGGGTGAGGGTCACCGTCCAGCTTATTGACGGACGTAAGGAGCAGCATCTCTGGTCGGAAAACTACGACCGGGAACTGACAGACATGCTCGGTCTTCAGGGCGAAGTAGCCAGACAGGTAGCGGCAAAACTGAATGCAGTCATAACCAAAAATGAGGCCAGGCAGATTGAGGAACTCCCTACAATGAATCTGGAGGCCTATGATTATTATCTCCGGGGCCGTTTTTTCCTGCATAAAGCCAACGATGTCCAGCGTTGCGATGTGAGCAAGGAGGGGCTGATGACCAGCCTGAAGTACTATGAAATGGCTGTTAAGGCCGATTCGGGTTTCGCGGAGGCCTATGCAGGCATGGCAAATGCCTGGTATAACCTGTCGGCCTGGGGCTGGCACAAGCCTTATATTGAGGGTGTAACCAGGGCAAAGGTGTATTTTGACAGGGCACTTGAGCTTGATCCCAATTGCGCTGAGGCACATGCAGTAAGGGGCGTCTGGTACATCTATCCCCAGAAGAGATACGAAGATGCCAGGGCTGAACTTCGGACAGCGATTCAGCTTAATCCCAACTTCTCAACAGCACATCAGTGGTATGCGCAGCTGCTGATGATAACCGGACCGATAGAAGAGGCCCGTCTACATGTTGACAGAGCAGTGGAACTGGAGCCATATTTCTGGGTGGTGTATAACCTGAGTGCCTGGATCTATTACTTCGAGGGAAAATACAGTGAAGGGCTTGATGCATCTCTGGCAGGACTCGATCTTAATCCGGATTTCATTGCCAGCAGATGGCTATTGGTCCTGAACTATGTAAAGCTGGGTGAAGGAGAGAAGGCAATGACGGCACTGCAGCAGCTTTTCAGCATGTATCCCTCCACCAGCCATTATACAGCTGACATTGAGGATGCCTACACAAGATCGGGCATTGAAGGTATTTTTACATGGCTGATCGGTCTGAACCAAAATAACCCCATTCCCATCGATGGTCTGAGCGGGCACCCTTTTTACATCTCATGGTGGTACGCCATTATCGGCAACAGGGAGGAATCAATTCTCTGGCTAGAGCGGACACAGGTACAAGAGTCCATTCCGCTTCCTTTCTTCAATCTTATAACTACCAATCCCGATTTTGATATCCTGCGCGGTGACCCGCGCTTCACAGCCGTGGTAGAAAAGGCAGGGCTGACTCCATACAATACCAGGGCTCCGCGTTAACAACAAAGTACCAATCCATTATTCTTGACCCGAGACCTCACCCGGGAAGAATGCCCTGGATCTCCAGATTAATAAAGTTAACCATAATCAATATAAAAATTTAATATGTTAATTTATATCAACATAAATGTAATTTAATATACATAATTTAAACGATACACTGCAATATTGCTATGTGGCCCATGTCGCTATGAATGAACTTTGTAATGAAGTATTCCAGTTCAATTAAATCATTAAGAAAGTTGATCATGGTGAAAAGAAGAATTTTAAAGATGGTTATGCTGTTGCAGGTTATCGTACTGGCAATGGCTGTTTGCAGCTGTGAAGAAGACCCCGTCGGGGTGTTTGGGGAGTTACCTCCGATGATAGGAGCGGATGGCGGGATAGTAACAGGTTTGAATGGAGACGTCATGCTTACCATTCCTCCCGGTGCATTAAGTGAGGACGTACGGTTTGTAATACACGAATGGTTGAACAAGTCGGGCATGAATGAAAGCGGTTTCCTTAAGACATTTGTCATTGAACCGTACTTAACTTTCGATCTGCCCGTACAGTTAACGGTTAAATGTCAGGGATGTCTTGAGAACGGAAGTACGCTCAATGAGGGGATGAGTGTGTTTTTCCTTATGTGGGATAATCCGGCAGCTTATTGTACAGAAGGCGCTCAATGCTGCTCAAACTGCTGTTGCATAGAGATGCCATCGAATTCGGTATCCTCATGTATCGGCAAGACGGGTGTCATAGCTACAGTAGCAGAGCAAAATTAAAGTAAGCGGATTGACAGGCTGTAAAATCTCACTGCTCAGGAAAGAACTTTTCAAAACCCAGCCCAGGGCAGGTTCATGTCTGGTCACCTGTCACGCTCAATTTGGGGTTTGTATGAGGTAATTGAACTGGACGTGAAGTGCAGGCTTCACTTCTTCTCATTTTTCACCCAACTGCTCAAAGTTCCTTGCTGAGCAGCGACAAATGATACAATTATAGCAGAATCAGGATATCAATGAATAAAAATAACTGATCGATAATTTTGTTCCATCCTCTGCAACACTAATGCAATCCCTGCACGATAATTTAAACTTATTAATGAAATGTTGCTATGTGTCGCCCTGGTTCCTGGCGGAACTTTGAGTTAGCAAGTTTGAGACATTTTTATTGTCTAACTAAAACTATATGACATGAAAACATTTCTGAAGTTTTTGCCGTTTTTAGCATGCATTGCCTTGCTGGTGAGCTGTAAGGAACGGGATGATCCTCCATCCATGTACTCACCCCCAGCTCAAGTCATTACCAGTAGATGCGAGTTTCAATACTACATTCTCGAAGAGTGTGATCCCGGAAGGACACTCCGACCTGAAGGGGACGGTTTACGAGATGGTACAGACCGGATCAGGATCAGATGATGAACTGGGCGGTTTTCAAATTCAGCTGACATGCTACTGGAGTGCAACTGACTGCATCGCGGGAAGATCTGGCGGCTCCCTTACGGATGGAATGGGAAACACCCTTTATATCAGATGCAAGGAATGCACTTCGACTGGTGATCTGACAGCCGACTTCCCGTCAAATCAGATGCACATAACGGGCAGATTCGAATTTACCGGCGGTACGGGGAGATTCGCAGATGCAACAGGTGAGGGAACCATAGATTGCCTGGTCGCCAATGATGGACAAGTTTCAGTTATGTCGCATCACTGGACAGGATTTATTAAGAACGTAAAGCTGTATTAATCCTGACTCCTGTTCACATCATCCCCCGGGAGACAATCCCTGACTTGCCAATTGTAACTAAAGACGATTAGCATAAATATAATTTAAAAACCGGCCTGGGAGAAAGCAGAAAGGTATGCCACCCAAGGGCATATGTCACCGGTCAGGTTCAGTACGGGTTTAGAATTAGAAATGAGAAGAAGTGAAGTGCAGGCTTCACTTCTTTTTTACTGATGCAAAAGTCCGGCAAGTCCCTGGAAAATATGCATCAATAATTAAAATAATAAAGTAATATGAGTTTTAAAATAAGATAGGTTAATATTATGGCACATAATCTAAAGGAATATCTTATTAATTAAAACAATAGCTGAATAATTTATATGCATCTCGCATTGTACTTTACGAACTTTGTTAAACCAATAGGTTTTCAAAGGTCAAACTAAACAAAAGCATTATGAAACGAAGGGATGTATTGAAAGGGATTATGCTTCCGCTGGCAGTGATACTGGCAGTGGTGCTATCTGGGTTGTGGGAAGGACGAATATCCGGGTCCGCCAACAGCTGTTCAGGGTGTATTGATAGGTGAGGAGGGAGGAGTGTTTACGGCAATGGAGGGGAATGTTGAAATTACCATTCCGGAAGGCGCTTTGACAGAACCGACCATATTCGTTGTACATGATTTGTTGAACAAGTCTGCAGGAAACACTGCCCTTAAACCAATTGTCATTGAGCCGATTATGGAATTCGCTAAGCCTGTGCAACTGGCTCTGAAGTATGACGGGTGTCTTGGAAATGGTATCAATGTGTGTGATCTAAAGAGTATCTTGTTCTCGATCTGGGATGATGAGGCTGCTTATATAAACAAGCAAACACCAGAAGTCTGCTCATCCTGCACTGTAAACGTCGATTTGCATACCGTTTGCATGTGCATCTGCCAGACTGGCGTAGTTGTTACGATAGCTGAAAAGTAACAACAATTATAAAATAGTTGCCCGGTTGACTGGAGAGAAAGGTTTTCATGCGTTGGAGTTTTGGTTAGTTTCCGGGTAACAGTGGAGGAGTCCCGTTCGTGCGGGACTCTTTTTTTCGGTGTTGCCCTATCATGAATTCAACCCGGCAAATCCGGACTTTTATTCACTTCATCCCACCGGGAGGAACTCCTTAATGAGTTATCGGCAACCTTAAGAGCGGGGAAGGGTTAAATTTGAGATCGGAAGACTTTAATTTGTTTTTTTGGAACGCACAGCAAAGATTTTGGGACGCTGAGCAAAACAGATCCGGCAGACACTTCCTAACTTGCCTGTTGTAAATGAAGATAGTTAGCTAAAATAAGATTTCAGGACCGGCCTGGGAGAAAGCAGAAAAGTATGCCAGCCACGGGCATATGTCACCGGTCACGTTCAGTTTGGGTTTAGAATTAGGTAATTTAGGTGGAAGTGAAGTGCAGGCTTCACTTCTTTTTTTATCTCTTATATTACCTGGAATGAGCACATGCGGTGTTATTGCTTTTTTCTAAGTGATATTGTTATATTTGGATTGAATTCAGGCTTTCGTCACAACTTCGTCTGGCGGACAAATCCCTGGTTCGCGTTTTGCCATGCTTATCTCCGTTTTCATAGTTTATCTCTTTTTCCTGGTAGCCATTGTTTTATATGCCTCCAGGCAATCAAAGACCAATGCTGACTTTGTCCTGGGCGGACGTAAGATACCGGGACTCTTCCTTGCTCTCTCGGAGAGGGCCACCGGGGAGTCGGCCTGGCTGCTGCTGGGACTGACCGGGTTTGCCTACACCGAAGGATGGAATGCCATCTGGGTGGCCATAGGGTGCGTCACCGGAATACTTTTCCTCTGGATCTTCATGGCAGAGCCATTGCGCAAGATCACCGAGAGAACCGGAGCCCTGACCGTCTCAGGTCTCTTTTTCAGATCGTTCCCGGGTTCTGAAAAAAAGATCGGCCTGCTCTCCTCCGTTATTATTATCATCTTTTTTGTACTTTACCTCTCAGCACAGTTCAGCGGTGCCGGGAAGATATTCAATGACACATTCAAAATCGAACCTTTCTGGGGGATGGTGATAGGCGCCGGCATAGTCACGCTCTATTCCATGCTGGGCGGCTTCATCACCGTTGTGGCTGTCGATGCCTTCCAGGCCATCCTTATGATAATTACATGCGTGGTGCTGCCAATAGTTGCTCTCTTTATTGCTGCAGCCAGCGGGATAGGCTTTGCCGAAGCCCTGATGCATTCAGATGCGGCTATGACGGAGACCACGGCAACACTGGCAAAGGGAGCCGGATTCCTGCTGGTGGTGAACGGACTGAGCTGGGCATTCGGCTATACAGGACAGCCGCAGCTTCTGAACAGGATGATGGCCATGCGTAACCCTGATGAGACAAAACGGGCAAGGGTTGTTGCGATCATATGGACACTTCTTGCTTATATCGGTGCTTTCCTCATAGGGATCATAGGTTTTAAAATGGTACAGTCGGGCCTGATGGGCGAGGGAGCCGCTGCCATCGCCGCCGATGCGGAGAAGGTAATGCCTGTTATGGTAATGACACTGGTGAATCCGCTGCTGGCAGGGATACTTCTATCCGGGGCGGTGTCGGCAATGATGTCGACAGCATCATCACAGCTGATTGTAGTCTCATCATCTATCACCGAGGATATATGGACTAACCTTCAACGAAAACCTATGTCTGAGAAGAGACTGCTCTTCCTCAATAAGTTCCTGACCCTGATGGTTGGCGTGGTAGCCTTTCTGCTGGTACTGACAATGGAGGACACGGTGTACGGCCTTGTATCCTACGCCTGGAGCGGCATAGGGGCATCCTTCGGACCGGCGATAATCCTACTGCTTTTCTGGAAGAGATTCTCACGGGCGGGGGTATATGCCTCCCTCATTACCGGTACCCTGTCTGCCATCATCTGGAAGACGTGGCTGGCCGATCCAACAGGTGTCTCGGAACGACTGGCAAGTTACCTGCTGGCTTTCGGAGCAGCCATATTGTTCAGCCTCCTGTTCCCTGAGAGAAAATAGAATCTCCTTATCATGTCCATCCCCGTTCATGGCTGATATTTTGCAGCAATTATGAGATAAAAGCTGATTGCCAGTCCCCGATATACAGGGCTGCTTCTCTTATTTTGCCTTTTCCTTAAGCTGTTCAGTGATCTTTGCCCTGATCTCAATGTCAGTTTGGGGTCTCTTCGGGTTGGTGATCTAACCCCCGATCTTAGCCATGGTAGTCAGATCCGCGACGGATTATGACGATCCGACATCTCAAAAACAGGTCATTATTCCCCCGGTTATATGCTGACAGCCAATGGCAACACCCGTGCATTTGGCAGATGCCACAGGAAGAAGAGAATATGTAAAAGTGAATAATATTAATATAAAAAGCGTATGGGGTTATAAATTGTAATTATTAATAGTAACATAATTATAACAAATGGCACATATTTGATATTAATCACTTAAATAATGCTATGAGTCCCTTTCCGGGATGACTGAACTTTGTATTGCAGTTTTTCAGATCATATAGGACTAAAAAAATGGATCATGAGGAAACGGGACGTATTAAAATGGATGATGCTGTTGCAGGTGACGGTGCTGGCACTGGTTGGTTGCGAGGGTGATGGTGTCGGATATGACCGTATAGTATCGTCAACCATTGTGGGGAAAGCCGGAGGGGTGGTTGAAGGTGTTAGCGGAGAAGTTGTGCTGACGGTTCCTCCCGGAGCTTTAACGTATGATGTGGAGTTCAGGATTCTCGAACTGTCGAATAAGTCGACCTCAAGCGAGTGCGAATTGCTCAGGGCATTTGTCATTGAGCCCTCAGTAACTTTCAGAGTGCCTGCCCGGCTGCAGGTTTGTTCCAACGGATGCCTTTCGAACGGCAAAACAATTTGCGACGGGATGGTAGTATATTTCAATAACTGGGGCAGCCTGACAGAATATTGCAATCAGTCAGGCCGGTACTGCTCAACCTGTTGTATCGAAGCATGGTCGCAAACGGTATCTTCCTGCATAGCCAGGACCGGCGTCTTTGAAACAATGGGAAGTAAACCGTAACAGTTGCCAATGAACACGACAATGCCCGGTTCTGTGGGGGATAAGGATTTACTTTTTAGGCGCGTAAGTTGAGTTCCGGGCACATTTAAAAGGGTGCCTCATTTTCAATTTGAGACACCCTCTATTTTCATTTTGCCTTTTCCTTAAGCTGTTCGGTGATCTTTGCCCTGATCTCTTCCGAGAGTTCAGGATTGTCTTCAAGGAGTTTCTTGACCGCATCACGTCCCTGCCCAAGCTTGGTGTCGCCATAGGAAAACCATGAACCGCTCTTTTTTATGATGTTGAATTCGGTGCCCAGGTCTACTATCTCACCTGTCCGCGAAATGCCCTGTCCGAACAGGATGTCAAAATCAGCTTTCCTGAAAGGCGGCGCCAGCTTGTTCTTCACCACTTTGACTCTTACGCGGTTACCCACGGCATCCTCGCCATCCTTGATCTGGTTTGAGCGCCTGATATCCAACCTGATTGAGGCATAGAATTTCAGGGCATTGCCGCCGGTGGTGGTCTCGGGGTTACCGAACATGACACCGATCTTCTCCCTCAGCTGGTTGATGAAGATGCATGTGGTGTTGGTCTTGTTGATGTTTGCGGTGAGCTTACGCAGCGCCTGCGACATCAGCCTTGCCTGCAGTCCCATCTTCGAGTCACCCATCTCACCCTCTATCTCCGCCTTGGGTGTGAGGGCTGCCACGGAGTCTATCACAATGATGTCAATGGCTCCTGACCTGATGAGGTGGTCTGTTATCTCAAGCGCCTGTTCGCCATTGTCAGGCTGGGAGATGAGCAGGTTCTCCACATCAACCCCCAGGTTCTGTGCGTAGAATCTGTCGAACGCATGCTCGGCATCAATTATCGCTGCTATGCCTCCGGCCTTCTGTGCTTCGGCGATAGCGTGTATGGCGAGGGTGGTCTTTCCGGATGACTCCGGACCGTAAATCTCAACGACCCTGCCACGAGGCAGTCCTCCGATGCCCAGTGCAGCATCCAGCCCGATGGAGCCTGTCGATATGACCTGCACGTTGTCAATGGCATGATCTCCAAGCTTCATGATGGTGCCGCGGCCAAAATCCTTTTCAATCTTACCCAGCGTCACCTCAAGCGCCTTGAGCTTCTCCTTGTTAACTTCTTTTCTTTCCATTTACTTATTCTATTAGCAGTTAGACATTTCCGTATAGCTTGAAAATCTGCGGAGCATGCTCCTTCGTGTCAACCTTTTTGATGACTTTTTCAATCATCCCATTCTCATCAATGATAAAGGTTGTGCGGATTACCCCTGTCACCTTCTTCCCGTACATGACTTTCTCGCCGTAAGCGCCGTAGGAAGTCATGATCTTCTTATCAGTGTCTGATATAAGCGGGAAGGGGAGATTATATTTTACTGCAAATCCCTTATGCGACTTCTCGCTGTCAGGACTGACTCCGAGGACAACAAAGCCCTTCTTCAGCATCTCCTCATAATTATCTCTCAGGCTGCAGGCCTCAGCGGTGCAACCCGGAGTATCATCTTTCGGATAAAAATATAAGACTATCTTTTTGCCATGAAAACTACTGAGTTTCACGGTATTTCCGTTCTGATCCTTTCCCTCGAACTGTGGGGCGGGCATTCCTGCTATGGGCTGGGTCATGACTTTTTCTTATTTTTGTTATGACTGGTAAAGGTATGAAGTTATCATCTATCGCAAAAAATTTCTTCCTCCGAGTTATTAACACAGAGGCTGTCAGGACACTGGCGATCATGGCTGCTGCATGCATTCTCTCCGTAAATGTGTCGACGGCCCAGGATGGGGCAGTGCGGCCATCGAAGAGCGAGGCCCAGGCAGCATGGGACAAGGGTAATTACGGGCTTGCCTATGAGCACTACAACGGCCTGCTGCTTCTATACTCGCGTGACCCGCTCTACAAGTATTATACCGGTGCCTGCCTGGTGAAAATGGAGCGAGACATCTCCCGTGCGGTTACGTTGCTGGGATCGGCCATTAACAGCTCGGTCAATATAAAAAGCGTGCCTGAGGATGTATGGTTCTACTATGGCCGTGCGCTGCAGATGAACGGCACCTTCGCACAGGCCCTGGAGGCATTCGGGAGATTCGCCAGGGGGGCAGGCAGGAAGGTGGCGGCAGAGTATGAAGTTCAGACCTATATTGACCAGTGCAGCAGGGGGAAAGGAGCATTGAGCGCGGAATCTGCTACCATTCCGGGCGCCGCTGCTGTTCCTGCGGCCACCGTTGCCACTACCACCACGGCAACCAACACTAACGCCGCAACTGAAGGCACTAACGCTGC
The DNA here is from genome assembly GCA_963802145.1 of uncultured Rikenellaceae bacterium. Classification (GTDB taxonomy): domain Bacteria; phylum Bacteroidota; class Bacteroidia; order Bacteroidales; family VadinHA17; genus SR-FBR-E99. The sequence continues at coordinate 1,078,043 of CAWDHN010000010.1, read as the reverse complement.
CGCCAAAACCAGTACCACTACTGCAGCTGCCAATCCCACCGCCGCCGCTACTGAAGGCACTACAGCTGCCGCGAAAGCTGCCACCACCACTGTAGTAACCGTGAAACCGGCCCAGCCGGAAGAAGTTAACAGATCACAGACTCCCGCCGGTGCGAACCTGCCCGGGGAGTATGAGACAATCCTCGCTGAAGCTGTAAAGTTGCAGCATGAAGCAGACTCAGCCCTCCAGGTTGCAGGCGACACTGCCAGGGCCACCGCCCTGCAGGCAGAAGCCGACAGACTCTTCATGATGCTGGAGGAGAATGAGAGTCCTGACCCGGAGACACCTGCCGGACAACCCCAACAGCCGGCACCTCCAGGCCAATCAGGACTAACGCAAGCTGCCGGACAACCGGACCTGCCGCCGCCTGCGTATCTCTTCTACGAATTTGAGGTTCGTCCGTCACCTGCCTACAGCGAACAAAATCCGGTGCCAGTTGATTTCACCATGCCTCCCGGACTGGTTTATACAGTGCAGATTGCAGCCTTCAGAAACCCTGTTGCACCATCGCTCTTCCATGGTTTATACCCGGTCTTCGGAAGCAAGAGACCCGGCAGTGAGGCAACATACTACTATACCGGCCTTTTCCGCAGGCTTGACGATGCCAGGGAGGCTCTCCCGGGAGCTCGCGGCGCCGGATTCCCTGATGCATTTGTCGTTGCCATGATGGATGGCACCCAGGTGTCAATGGAGAGGGCCCAGCTCCTCGAGAAGCAGTGGGCCTCACAGCCGCTGCCCGGCAAGGAGGATGTTATCCCTGAGACGAACGGTAACGGCGCAGCCGGCAATGTGCCTGTCGGAACGCTGTCATTCAGGGCGGAAGTGATGCGTATCACTAAACCCGTTAAGCCTGAGGTGATTGAGAAGATCGAACTGCTGGCCGGCTCACGTGGCCTTGAAATGATTAAAAACAGCGATGGCGAAACTGTGTTTCTCATTGGTAATTTTATTACATTTGAAAGCGCCGAAGACTACGTCTCGCTGCTGATACGAAACGGCTACAGCACTGCCAGGGTTGCAGCATATGTTGGCATGAATGAGATACCGGTCGAGGCTGCAATTGAACTATTAAACAGACCGCCGGATGACTAAGAGAGCACCAAGGCCACAGAGCAACAGAAGAAGCGAGGAGAGTGAAAGAACGCTTTTACTGATAAATGACGAGATCAACAGCTTTGATCATGTCATCAAGTCACTCGTTGAGGTGTGCGGCCATGATGAGATACAGGCTGAACAGTGCGCAGTGCTGACCCATATCAAGGGAGGATGCGTGGTAAAAATCGCCGATGCAGTTACCCTCGAAAGTATGAGCACCAGGCTCAAAGAACTAAGCCTTGACACAGTAGTTATTTAACAAAAAGAATTATGTCTCTGGGACTCATAATATTTCTCATCATACTGGGCTTGCTGCTCTTTGTCGTCGAGTTTATGCTTATCCCCGGCGTAACAATTGCTGGCGTTGGCGGAGCAGTATGCCTCCTCACTGCAATAATCTTTTCCTTTGTCACATTCGGCACCTCGGGCGGATTGCTTGTACTGGGCCTGACGGTTCTTGTGATGGTCGTGCTTACAGTCCTGATGCTGAAGGCAGGCACCTGGAAAAAATTCATGCTTAAGACCTCCATAGACAGCAAGGTTGATACTGTGGGAGCAGAGGAGGGAAAGGTGAAGGCCGGCGACAGGGGAGTGACGGTGACACGACTGGCTCCTGGAGGCAAAGTGCTTGTCAATGGTGAATATTATGAGGCAAAATCCATTGACATACTCCTTGACCCCAGACAGGAGATAGAGGTTGTGAGAATTGATGACAACAAATTGATTGTGAAACCAATAAATAAACAGATATGATTAGCGGACTTGGCATTTATGTGATTATCATCGTTGGAGCGATTGTACTGCTCTGGATACTTCTTTACTTCATACCTATCGGACTGTGGTTCCAGGCACTGGTATCCGGTGTAAGGATCAGCCTGCTGCAGCTGATATTCATGCGCTGGAGAAAGGTTCCGCCCTCAATTATCGTTGGCGCAATGATCGAGGCTGACAAGGCAGGGATAAAACTTAACCGGGATGATCTGGAGGCGCATTACCTTGCAGGAGGACATGTTGCACAGGTGGTTCATGCCCTGGTCTCCGCCAATAAGGCGAATATTGACCTCTCATTCAAGATGGCAACTGCCATCGACCTCGCAGGACGCGATGTCTTCCAGGCCGTGCAGATGTCTGTCAACCCGAAGGTGATTGATACGCCTCCGGTAACGGCAGTGGCACGCGACGGTATCCAGCTGATAGCAAAAGCCAGGGTGACTGTCAGGGCTAACATCAAGCAGCTGGTGGGTGGTGCCGGTGAAGAGACCGTCCTTGCCCGCGTGGGTGAGGGTATCGTCTCGTCGATAGGCTCGGCACACAGCCATAAGGAGGTTCTGGAGAACCCCGACAGGATAAGCAAGACGGTGCTTGAGAAGGGACTGGATGCCGGTACGGCATTCGAGATTCTCTCAATTGATATAGCTGACATCGACATCGGCAAGAACATCGGTGCCGTTCTTCAGATGGACCAGGCCAACGCCGACAAGAACATCGCACAGGCCAAAGCCGAGGAGCGCCGCGCCATGGCTGTCGCCTATGAGCAGGAGATGAAAGCCAAGGCACAGGAAGCACGCGCGAAGGTAATCGAGGCAGAGGTGGAGATACCTCTCGCCATGGCTCACGCCTTCAAGACAGGCAACCTGGGCATCATGGATTACTACAGGATGAGGAATATCGAGGCCGACACCACGATGCGCGACTCGATTTCCAAGCCGCCGACCTCGGGGGGAGAGAAGAAGAAGTAATTGAGAATTTGCGATTTGCGATTTGCGATTTCCCGAGAGCCATTCGACAATCGAAAATCGACAATCTCAAATTGCCATATTCCTATTTGAGGTAAAATAGAATCATTGCCTCTATGGCATCCTGGCATACCTCGCAGAAGGTCTCTGCCTGGTTGCTCTTCATGCGGCAGTCGAAGGAGGGACGGTATATGCCCGTAGCGGAATAGCCTCCTCCTTCAAATAGCCCGGTAACACCTGTATATTTTTTAGTGTTTGGCGTCGGAACCGGCACTGACTTGGCTATCAGGTTCTTCCACTTTGCATCAAAATTAACCCGGGTGGTGATATTGGGTTCCCATGGCTCAACATTGAGCGGATAAAACTCTTCATAAGCCACCTCTGATGAGTAGTATTCATCTGCCAGCCCTGCAAACCCGTGACCGAACTCATGTGTCAGGACCTGCGGGGTGAACTGGTGGTCGGAGGTCACGGCACTGTAGTAGTTGTAAACTCCTCCGCCTCCGTACCGCGGACTGTTGATCAGGACAATTATCTGGTCATGGGGAGCGGCGGCAGCAAAGTCGTTCACCCTCCTTATGTCCTGCGTGGTGAGGTAACGGTCTACGTCGAAGGTGTAATAGCTCGCGCTGAGCGCGGTGTTGACATAAACCCCCTCTCCCGGAACATCGGTGCCCGACTCCTGCGAGAGAGCCTCCACAGCCCATATGTTTATGCGGTCCTGGTACTTGTCGAAAGGCGCTTCCGCGAACAGGAAATCAGCCATGCGCTTCACGTCAGCCCTGAATTTCTCCATCTCACCGCGAGTATACCCTTCTGCAATAAACGCAATGTCAAGCGAAGTGTGGGGATCGCCGGACCCATAGATCCTTGAGGCCATTGCAGCCTCGGGTTTCTCCCTGGTGATGAAATAGCTTGCCGGATCTATGGTCGTCTCATAAAGTTTGGTGAAGAGTCCATCGCGTCCGCGGATGCTGAGCACAAAGTTCACCTTGTTCTTCGGGAAGGGAAAGGTGGCCACTTCATGGAAGGTTCTTTCCATCAGTTTTGCCTCCGCAGTCGACTGCCACTCCTGGTAGAGGGTGCAGAACCCCCGGGAATAGATCAGCGTGTTGGTGGCGGCATCATGGATATCATACCTGAAATTACCGTAACCGAACTTATCGGTAAGATTGGTGAGCGAACCTCCCCAGAAAGGCTCCTCCCTGACTGAGACGGGAAAGACCTTTGTGGAGGTGCTGTTACCGGCCAGCATGAAGTCAAACCTCATTGTGCGGTCGGTGAAGTGTTCATCAAACAGAACCTGCGCAGACATTGAAAGTGACATGAACAGTAGTGCAAAAACCGACATTGATCTCATAATTTCACAGTTTTATATCGTAAAGGTATAAAACAGGAGGTCATAAAAAAAGATAATTAGTAATTTCACGGCTGTTACCAAAAGTGCTACAGTATGTTCCGAACTGTTGATCCTGTCATGATAGTCAGGGAATTCCTCGCAAACCTTGGGATGTCTGCCGGAACTGTCTCCTGGGTCAGCACGCTGATCCTGGTTATTGCAGTACTGTTCATTGCCTGGCTATCAAATATTTTCACCAGGGTGATCGTCATACAGGTATTTACGGCGATTGTAAGGCGAACGAAATCGCCTTATGATGACAAATTCCTGGAGACAATGATGTTCAGGCGCCTTGCAATGATAGTGCCGGGTGTCATTGTCTACTATCTTTCTTCCTGGATGCTCAGGGAGAACCTCGGGTGGCTGACCTTCATTCACAAAAGTGCGGCATTATATATTGTCATCTACGCCACCCTTACCATTACTGCATTTATCGAAGGCTGGCACCAGGTCTATCTTATGCAGCCGATAGCCAGGGGCAGATCGATAAAACCCTATGTGCAGGTGGTGAAGGTGCTGGTGGCATTCACCGGAACGCTGATAATTGTTTCGATACTCTTCAGGATTTCGCTGGGAAGTGTATTTACAGGACTCGGTGTGGTCATGGCCGTTCTTGTGGTGGTGTTTAAGGATACTCTGCTGGGACTTGTTGCCAGCGTACAGCTCTCAGGCAATAACATGGTCAAGCTGGGAGACTGGATCACCATTCCCGGGAGGAATATTGACGGAACTGTAATCGATATGACCCTTCACACCGTCAAGGTTGAAAACTTTGACAAGACAATACTCACTGTCCCTACCTATGCCCTTATTTCGGAGTCGTTTCAGAACTGGAAGGGAATGGAAGACTCGGGAGTGCGAAGGATCAAGCGTGAGATCCGGGTTGATGTCAGGTCGATATCATTCATGACACCGGAGTTGCTTGACAGGCTTCGCCGGAGGCCCCTGATGGGAAAATGGATTGAGCAGAACAGTGATGAGCTTGCCGCTCTGATGAAGGGAGAACTGACCTCTCTTACAAACCTTGGTGCCTTCAGGGCATATATGGTTGAATACCTCTTGAACCACAAGGAAATAGACTCAGCCATGCCGGTCATGGTGCGCGACATGCTTCCAACAGAATCAGGCATGCCGGTGGAACTCTATTGTTTCTGCAAAATAAATTCATGGGTGCCTTTCGAGATTGTGCAGTCGCAGGTGCTTGATTACGCATATGCTGTTGTGAGCCAGTTCGGACTGAAGCTGTTTCAGAGTCCGTCAGGAAGCGACATTGAGGCACTGAGGAAAGTAATAAACTAAACAAATCATACATGAACTTAAAGTATCACGAAGACCTGAAGACATTCATTATGTCAGGTATAGATGAGACACCAGTGGCAGCCAGGCATGATCCGTTCTGGCAGTCGCTGCGTTCAACCGGCACCGAGCTCTGGCTCGATACCGGAGACATGGCCGAAGCGGAGGCTAACTGGACTGCCGAGATGACCGCACTGACCACCAATAACACGCTGCTGAACAATGAGATACAGAAGGGTATCTACGATGGCTTCATCCCCTCGGCGCTGAAGCTTGTGCGTCATCTTCCGGTAAGTGAGCAGGTGAAGGAGATCGCTTTCATCATAAATGCCCGTCACGGACTGCGCCTGGCTAAGAAGTTCGGGGGCCTGGTCAGCGTGGAGCTCCACACAGACACTGCATATGATATTGATGCCATTGTTGCATATGGTATGCGCTACTGGGAGTTGTGCCCCGGACAGTTTATCGTCAAGGTGCCATATACTCCGGAAGGACTCATAGGTGCGCGGCGACTTCGTGAGGCAGGAGTCAGGATCAACTTCACCCTCGAGTTCAGCGCCAGGCAGAATGCCCTGGTGACCCTGGTTGCAAAGCCTGACTACCTGAATGTATTCCTTGGAAGGATAGGGGCGTTGATAGCTGACAATAAGATTGGCGATGGCAGCGGTGCCGGCGAGAATGCCTTGCTCTCATCCCAGACATGGGTCACACGTCTCTCGGCTGAGAACAGCTGGAAGACAAGACAGATAGCCGCCAGCCTGAGAAACTACACTCAGCTTGACCTGCTGGCAGGGACTGATGTGTACACCATGCCTCCCAAGGTGGCTGCGGCAGGCAGAAAATCGCTGCCCGGACTGTTTGCAAGTAAACTGGGTACACACTATGATGTGCCTCTGAATGATGATGCTTCAGGACTGGGTATAGAAAAATTCTGGGAGGTGCCGAAGAGCGTGATCGATCTTGGCAGGTCGCTCAATGCGAGAGTTCCGCTCACGGGAGAGGAGTTGGTCAGGAGGGTTCATGAGGCCGGATTGGGAGAGATGTTCCCGATAATGAGCAGGGAGGATAATGAGCGTATAGCCGCAGAAGGAAAGATTCCGGTGCTTGCTTCATGGAAGGAGAGGATCATTAAGGGTGAGCTGGCTCTCGACACCCTGCTGACTCTTGCCGGCCTGGCATCATTCACCGCCGACCAGCGGCAGCTCGATGACCGGATCAGGGGACTTATTGGATAAGGATAAAAGTCGAAAGTCCGTAAAGTCTGAAGAATTTGCGATTTCAGATTTTCGATTGTCGATTAAATCGTAAATCGCAAATCGCAATTCTCAAATCTCCACTTACCCCATTCGCAAATCGCAGATATCCACTTACCGCAATCGCAAATCGCAAATCGACAATCGCAAATTCCCCTTCTATCCCCTCTGCCTCCCAACCTCATACAGGATTATCCCTGCCGAGACCGAGACATTGAGTGACCCTATGGTGCCTGTTATCGGGATCGATACCTGCGCATCCGACATCGCCAGCAGCTCGCGGCTGATGCCCTTCTCCTCAGATCCGAGGATGATGACCGCCGGACCCCTGAGGTCGGCCTCACTGAGTCCTACCCTGGATTTCTCCGTCGCCGCAACGGCCTTCAGTCCCGACTCCTTCAGGTAGGTCAGGCACCGTGCCAGGCTCTTCACCCTGCAGACGGGGAAGGTGCTCAGCGCACCTGCAGACGCTTTCACAGCGTCAGGCGATATCCTAGCCGAATTCTTTTCCGGCACGATGACGGCATGGGCACCGAAGCACAGTGCGGATCGCACAATGGCACCGAAGTTGCGCACATCGCTGATGCTGTCGAGCATCATCAGCAGCGGTTCCTTCCCCTCCTCAAAGATACGGGGCAGGATATTCTCAATATCCTGGAACTCTATCGCCGAGAGCCATGCAATGACCCCCTGGTGGTTCTTGCGGGTGATGTAGTCAAGCTTCTCTATTGGCACCACCTGCCATGGCACGCCAAGCTCGGCTACCATTTTCATAAGCTCGTGGTAGAGTTCGCCACGCAGTCCCTGTCGCACCAGGAGACGGTCAATCTGCCTGCCACCCTTTATCGCCTCCATGACGGGGTGCATGCCGAAGATGAATTCTTTTTCGCTGTGCATCATTTTAAGTCGTCGGGATTATCCAGGCGGAAGACCTGGCCTTCGCGCCACCGCGCCACGGCAATGTCCCAGTAGCTTACCGGTGTGGAGGCTCTGTTAAGTACAAAATCGTTGTCTGAGAAGAGGTTTTTCTGCTTCCTGAAGTTGAACCACAGATACTCTTCCGGATAGGTGTAACGTGATCCCCACTTGCTCTTCACCGGCGGTTGCCTGTAGCCCCAGCTCTCACCCTCGGCATTTTTGTAGACCTTGTCAGGCGGCCCGTAGATGATGTATACCATTCCTCTGTCGGTCAGCCATCCTGCCTTGTAAGAACTGAAATAGTAATTTGAGAAGAGCGTACGGTTGTAATAGATCCTTATCAGCTCCTTCGACCTCTCGATGCTTCCCGTGCGGTCAAGCCAGAACTGGTCAAGTGCCAGCTTGGGTTTCTCCGCCGTCAGCATGGCATCCATCTCCAGCGGCGTGGCCAGGTAGGCCAGGGGTGGTATCATTGTCTCGGGACTGCTCATCGAGGGGTGGTCAGGACCGAAATTACAGAGTACCAGTCCCTCGCGGATGAGACTGTCAACCGAGAGCAGGTAGATCCCTTCTCCTGGGAACATTATCGGGAGCGTGTCGGAATATACAATGGGAGCTATTATTTCGGGCTCCGGTGAAAGAGTAACCTCCGGCAGTACGGTCGACGGGGCGGGAGGGATAGTCTTGACCGGCTTGTAGTAGAATAGCCATAGTGTGTCAGGCTGAAGTGACGGGCTGAGGACGTTGATAAACTGCTCCCTCCTTACCACGCGGGTGTAGAGCTCGTTACCGCTGAAATGGTCACGGATCCTGAAGTTGTGCTTGCTGTACTTTCCTGTCCGTTCAAAATCAATGAAGGTCTGCAGGGTACGTTGTCTTACCAGGTCTATTATCTTTATTTCTGCAGTATATGCATTGTTCTCGCGTGTCTTCAGCGGTACCCGGAAGACATATTCCCCTCCCACCTGATCGCGGGAGATGTCATACTTGTATACCGCCGTATCTGCAAGGCTGCCTCCAAGGGTGTTGTCAAACAACCGCACCGAGACGAGCATCGAGGCTATAGGCACTCCTTCAGGATTGGCTTCGCTGAAGTAAAGTTCGGCACGGCGGATGCTGATTGAAAGCACCGACGTCTCAGCACCCTCGTCAAAGACGGTGATGAAAGGCGTGTAGACATTTCTTGCCGGATTGTAGATATATGACATGTCCTTGGTGTCAGTGGCGGGCTGTGTCGCCGTGCAGGACCATGCGAGCGCAGCCGTCATCACTATTGCGATGAATGCCGCTGCCTTATCTTTTATACGCCTTACCATGCCATAAAGTTAATAAAGATTTCAAAGCCTGTTCTCTTTCCAGCTCATCCTCAGCCGGCAAAGCTCCGAACCGTCGCTCTCCCTGGTTACCGAGTGGATGAATGTTGATCCTGTTTCATCGCTGCGGCCGGTAAAGATATTTATCATCTCGTTCTGGTGGCCCTCCATGATGTAGTTCACCTCGATGGTGTCAGGGGTGTGGCTGATGATGAATTCAGGGTCATAGCAATTGACTGCCCAGTGTACGTATCGGGCATTGTTCACATGCCTGTTGACATCGATGTCGTCAAGCTTGACCTTCAGCCTGGTCATCTCGTGCTCACCTGCCGGCAGGGGCGGGACCTTCCGGGCGTTGGTGTCAAGGGCTCTCTCTTCCGGGAAGCGGTTGTTCAGGTTTGACAGCATCTTGTCGGGCCGCTGTGCCTTGCGGGTGTTATAATCGACAATGACCCATGAAGAGGAGGCCGCTGCAAGGCGCTTTCCTTCAGCGTCATACATCTCCAGGTCGCGCAGGGCGAAGATAGTCTCGGTTCCTCTCGGCCAGGTGCGCAGCGTGACATCGTCCCATGTCATTGGAAGACGTTCAACCTTCACCACCATTCTCGAAAGCGCCCAGAAAAGACCGTTGGTCATCAGGTCATCGCGTCCCCAGCCAAGCTCAACAGCATGCCTGCCGGCGATGTCCTCGAAGAAGTTGAACACCGCACCGGAACTAAGCCTGCCGGTGAGATCGGTATTGAAGACATTGACGGAGTATTTTCTTTCAAATATTATCATCACTCGTCATATATTCTGCCATGAAACCCGTGGGCTCACTGTTGGATTTTTCATGTATTATCATCACTGGTCATGTATTCTGCCATGAAACCCTCGAGCTCACTGTGGGCCTTTTCCCACTGCTGCATGAGAGCCTCGAGGTTCTGCTTCTTCTCCTCATAGGTCGCATAGAACGCCGGGTCATTCACTACTTGCGCATCGCCCGATGCCAGCCTGGCGTTCATTGCCGCTATCTCCCCCTCCAGTTTTGTTATCTCCGCCTCACTCTCCTCTGCCTGTTTCTTCAATCTGCGGTAGACGCGCTCCGTCTCCTTCTTCTCCAGGTACTGCATCTTGCTGTTCGGCTGGGGGATGATGTTCTCCCCGGCTACAGTTGTGGCAGCTGTATCTTTCCCGGAAGCAGTACCTGTTCCGCTGTTCAGGTTTTTTCCTTGCGACATCTCAGGGGCATTCTTTGCTGCTCCGGCGATTCCTGTGCTTTTCCCTTTTCCACCCGATGGCCCGGTATTTTTGCCTGATCCGGGAGTGCTTCCCGCGTTATTCATTGTTCCGGCAGGTATTCCTGCATTTTTCCCGGTTCCGGAGACTCCTGCACTCTTGACTTTTCCGGCCGCTGATCCTCCACTCTTCCCTGAACCTGCGGATGTACCGTTGCCTGTCCCGTCCCCTGTTCCTGAAGGAAACCTCTTTCCCTTCACAGCCGCTGTCCCAAATGAAGCCATCTTATTCCCGGCAGGGGGACTCTTTTTCTCCAGTTCCCTGAGCGATTCTATCTTCCGCGACCTCAGGAACTCGGCAACGCCTCCCAGATGGGTTTTTATCTTCCTGTTGCGGAACTCAAACACCTTGTTCACCAGCCCGTCGAGAAAATCCCTGTCATGAGAGACCACAATTAATGTGCCATCGAATTTTGTCAGGGCCTTTTTCAAAATCTCCTTTGAACGTATGTCAAGGTGGTTGGTCGGCTCGTCGAGGAGGAGCAGGTTATACGGCTCCAGCAGCAGCTGGACGATGGCCAGTCGCGAGCGTTCTCCGCCGGAGAGCACCTTCACCTTTTTGTCGATGTCATCGCCGTGGAACAGGAACGCCCCGAGGATGTCACGCAGTCGTGTGCGGATGTCTCCCCGCGCAATCCTGTCGACCGTCTCGAACACCGTCAGCTCATCGTTGAGCAGCTCATCCTGGTTCTGGGCGAAGTATCCCGTTGAGACGTTGTGTCCCCTTTTCATTATCCCCTCGTGGTCTAACTGTCCGAGGATCATCCTCGCAAGGGTTGTTTTCCCTTCGCCGTTGCGCCCGACGAAAGCCACCTTCTCGCCTCTTTCGATCTTCATCGATATCTTGTCGAGCACGAGGTGGCTGCCGTACCGCTTCGAGGCCTCATCGGCCTCCACCACGACGGTGCCGGAGCGCGGGGCGGGGGAGAAGCGTATGTTCAGTGACGACAGATCCTCGTCTTCGATCTCTATGCGGTCAAGTTTCTTCAGCTGTTTGATCTTGCTCTGCACCTGCACCGCCTTGGTGGGCTTGTACCTGAACCGCTCGATGAATTTTTCGGTGTCGTCAATCATCTTCTGCTGGTTGCGGTATGCCGCCACCTGCTGCTCGCGCCGTTCTTTCCTCAGCACGGTGTACCTGGTGTAGGGCACCCGGTAGTCGTATATCTTGCCGAGGCTTATCTCTATGGTGCGTTTGGTGACATTATCAAGGAAGGTGCGGTCGTGCGAGACGAGTACCACCGCTCCCGGGTATGTCTCAAGGAAGGTCTCGAGCCACAGTATAGACTCTATGTCGAGGTGGTTGGTGGGCTCATCGAGGAGGATGAGGTCAGGTTTTCTGAGGAGTATCTTTGCCAGCTCCACCCGCATGCGCCATCCGCCGCTGAGCTCCTTGGTAGGGCGATTGAATTCCTTCGGGCTGAAGCCGAGGCCTGTGAGTGTCTGGCCTGTCAGCGCCACATAGTCGCCTCCCCCGAGCATCTGGTGCCGCTCGCCGGCGGCATGGAGCCTGTCGAGGAGCTGGTGGTAGCTTTCGGTCTCAAAGTCAGTCCGTTCCGCCACCTCGCGGGTGGTGTCGGCTATCTCCTGCTCCAGTGCCCTCAGCTCGGTGAAGGAGGTGAGAGCCTCTTCCAGGACGGAGGTGGTGTCAGAGACCTTCATCTGCTGCTCGAGGTAGCCGATGGTGAGCTCGCGCGGCCGCTCCACCGATCCCGATGTGGGATCCTGCAGTCCGGCGATGATCTTCATCAGGGTCGATTTCCCCGCTCCGTTCCTTCCTGTCAGGCCGATGCGCTCCTGGCGGGTGATGAGGAAGGAGACCTCATCGAGGAGGGCGAAGCTGCCAAAAAGAAGAGATACGTTGTTGACGGAGACCATCGGGCTGTTTTTTGAATTCGCAAAGATAATCAAAATCAATCTTTACCGCCGCCGTTAACTGTGCGTACAATACTTTATGCCCTACAGGCAATGGTTTTATTATCGCATGTCTGGCTACAATACTTAATGACCTACGGTCAATAAATACATACGTCGTAGACGTTATGGTATTGTAGATCATGGAGGCTGCATCAAACCTTTACGTCGTAGACGTTAAAGTATTGTAGCTGTCAAACGACAACCCTACACGTCGTAAGTATTGTAGAGAAACCCATCTACGTCGTAGACGTTATAGTATTGTAGCTGTCAAACGCACAACCCGATACTACGTCGTAGACGTTGAAGTATTGTAGCTGTCAAACGCACAACCCGATACTACGCCGTAGGCGTTGAAGTATTGTAGCTGTCAAATCGCTCCACCGGACACTTCGTAGACGTAGAGATGAATACCCCAAATTCCTACGTCGTAGACGTTATAGTATTGTAGCTGTCAAACGCACAACCCGATACTACGTCGTAGACGTTGAAGTATTGTAGCTGTCAAACGCACAACCCGGTACTACGCCGTAGACGTTATAGTATTGTAGCTGTCAATCGCTCCACCTGGTACTACGTCGTAGACGTTAAAGTATTGTAGCTGTCAAACGCACAACCCGATACTACGCCGTAGGCGTTGAAGTATTGTAGCAGGACAATAACCCATCAAAACCTTACGTCGTAGACGTTATAGTTTTGTTGTCCCCCCGATCATACTCCGGCCGGAATTTTTACGTTAAGTTTGTAGCGCAAATTGAAAGTCATGAAAACGAGTCTGAAACTGCTGGCATTGTTCTTCCTGCTGACGCCGCTGCTGCTGATGCAGTCGTGTACAAAGGATCCCGATCCCGATCCCTTCGCGGATAACGATTACCTCCTCACCAGTGAACTGGAGTTCATGAGGACAAAGGAAAACATTATCTCCGTTCTGAATATTGCCGCAACGCAATACCCCGCGGTTGCAGAGATCGCAGCCGACGTCGTAAGCGGAGTGAATGTCTACAGCATCACTTACAACACTGAATTCATGGGGACAGATGTAACGGCATCAGGACTTGTCGCCATCCCATCGGTTCCCGGTACATACCCCGTGCTCTCCTTTCAGAACGGCACCAACACCCTTCACTCCGCAGCGCCCACTGCTGATCCGGAGGGCCTCCTCTACCAAATGATTGAGTATATCGCGGGTACAGGTTATGTTGTCATCATTCCTGATTATCTCGGGTTCGGAGCATCGAAACAGATGGACCACCCGTACCTCCACAAGGAATCTACTGCCCGGACAATTGTTGATATGCTATATGCTACGGCTGAGTTCGATAAGGATGTGGCAAAGGACATTTCAATCACTGACGAGTGTTACCTCATGGGTTACTCGCAGGGAGGATGGGCCACCCTGGCGCTTCTGGAAGCCCTGGAGAAAAATTACAGTTCGGATTTTACTGTAAGGGCGGCCAGTGGCGGAGCGGGACCCTATGACCTGAGCTACTTCAATGAGTATGTCCTGGGTCAGACTCAGTATCCCATGCCGGTTTACCTTGCATATATAGCCAACGCCTACAGTGAATATGACCTCTATGCCAATCCCCTGACAGATCTTTTCAATGATCCGTATGCAGGGCGAATACCGGGTCTGTATGACGGACTGCATTCGTCAGATCAGATAAACGCTCAGCTTAACGTCAATATCAGTACGCTGTTCAAGTCGGGTTATATCTCCGGATATGCCACCGCCCCATTGTATCAGGGTGTGCGCAGTGCACTGACAACCAACAGCGTTGCAGGCTGGGACAGCAATGTGCCAATCCTGTTCCTCCACGGAACCGCTGACACTCATGTGATACCTGAACTCTCGGAAAGGATGCATGACGCCATGACACTGGCCGGATCGAGCCCGTTGACATGTCTGTACGTGCCTATGGATGGCCTCGACCATGGCACCGGAGCTGTTCCGGCAATTCTGGCAGGACTCGAGTTTTTCAAGGTTTACAGGTAGAAGAGGGTGGGAAGGAAGAAGCAGTTGCCCACGCTCAGGGGCGTAACAATCACGGACATCGGGTCGGAAGGGAATGCCATCGCAAGGGTTGATGAAATGGTGTTGTTTGTGCCGGGAATGATCCCGGGCGATGTGATCGACGTTAGGGTCACGAAGAAGAAAAAGCGTTACATGGAGGGGGTGGCCCTGGAGGTGATCACACCATCGCCGCAAAGGATAACTCCCCCGTGCTCACATTTCGGGGTTTGCGGAGGATGCCGCTGGCAGCACCTCCCTTATGACAAACAGCTCTTTTACAAGTCCCAGCAGGTACGCGACAACCTGACTCGCATAGGCCACACCCCGATACCGGCTATCGACCCTATCTTAGGATCGGAAAAGATCTACGGCTACCGCAACAAGCTCGAGTTCACCTTCTCGGAGAGGCGGTGGATGACCGGTGAGGAGCTGGAGGCCTGGATAGCTGACAAAGAATCCCGCGCGGCAGGAAATATTGACGAGTTCGGTGATTCGCCGGAGTCTCCTCCCTCGCACAACCCAGCTCTTGGATTCCATATCCCCGGCATATATGACAAGGTGCTCGATATCAATGAGTGCCTCCTGATGACTGAACCCTCTGATTCCATCAGGAATGAGGTGAGACGGTATGCATTGGAGAAGAGGCTCCCTTTCTACGACTTCCGCGAGCATCATGGCTTCCTCAGGACCATGTTCGTCAGGATAACTTCGGGCGGGGAGGTGATGGTAGTGCTGGTGACAACCGACAGCCACGCCGGGGATCGTGAAAAGCTGCTGATCCATCTGGCGGAGAGGTTTCCGGAGATAACATCGCTCTATTATATCATTAATACCAAGAAGAACGACAGCATCGCCGATCTGACGCCGGTTCATTTTCGCGGCAGCAGGTTCATAACCGAGGAGATGGAGGGGCTCAGGTTCAGGATCGGCCCGAAGTCGTTCTACCAGACCAACAGCGGCCAGGCGGCAAGGCTGTACGGTGTGGTCAGGGAGTTTGCGCAGTTGAAGGGCGATGAGAATGTATATGATCTTTATACCGGCACCGGCACGATTGCCTGCTATCTTTCTTCAGGAGCTGCGCGGGTAACGGGCATTGAATATATCGAAGAGGCTGTGGCTGATGCACGGATGAATGCCTCGGAGAACAACATTGGGAATGCGGCTTTTTATGCAGGCGACATCAAGGATATCTTCAATGAGAAGCTGTTCAGTGAGCGGGGCAGGCCGGATGTGATAATCACTGATCCGCCGAGGGCTGGGATGCATGGTGATGTAACCCTCGCGATGCTGCATTCGGGTGCAGAGAAGATTGTTTATGTGAGCTGCAATCCCGCCACGCAGGCGCGCGACATTGACATCCTCTCAGCGGGATATGATGTGACGCGTGTCCGTCCAGTCGACATGTTCCCGCACACCTTCCACGTAGAGAACGTCGTCCTCCTCGAGAAAAGGAAATCCTGACTCTAGCAGTTTAGCCTCAGACAAATCCTTTGTACTATAAATATAAGGTAAGGGGGAGGATTTAAATATGGAGATTATTATTGTAAAGTAGGCAATGATTTTATACTTTTGCCCCGCTGCTGAAAACTATGAGGGACCGATGCCTCATATAAAAGCAGCAAATTGAAGACGTTTTTTGGAGCGATGGGTGAGAGGCTTAAACCAGCAGTTTGCTAAACTGCCGTACGGGTAACCGTACCGGGGGTTCGAATCCCCCTCTCTCCGCAGAAGTCAATGCAGGCCGGACCACCGAAAGTGGTCCGGCTTCTGTTTTCAGGTATGAACCGAATGAGTTTGCTCATGAGGGTCAGAAATGAAAACAGAAGAGGCTACATCAAAAGAGATCCTGCATTGACTTCTGCATGTTCCACAAATTGGGGATCTGCGAAGCTAATCCCCCTCTCTCCGCGGAAGGGGGTTCTGACAATGTCAGGACCTCTTTTATTTTTACCCCGAGCGGTATTAGAGGCTTAATTCAACCTCCGCTGATTACATCGCACCTCCTTCCAAAAAAAGTATTCCAGACGGCGTAACCCGCTATTTATTTCCATTCACATGAAAATTTGAATCAAACAATTCGTAATTTTAATCCATACCAATCTAAACTTAAGGAGGAAAAGTCATGTCAAACGAAGAAACAACCATCGAACAGAGTCAAACTCAGACTTCAATGTCAACCAACCTTCCCAACCTGTCGAAGTATATGAGCTTCATCGGGCTGCTCGCAATGATCGGGGGTGTCATCTATTGCATCACAATAATAGGGGCTATCATAGGAGTACCATATTATATTATGGGTAAAAGACTCAGGGAGTCGGCTGAAGCTTTCACCGGGTATAACTCTTCCAGCTCCGCCAGAGATCTGGAAACTGCAATCGAAAGACAAACGCGGGCTTTCTTCATTATGTATGTGCTGGCCATAATTTCCCTCGTGCTGCTGGCAATATACCTTGTTGTAATTATCGGCCTACTGGCTTCCGGTGGGTTGAGTTAAGTTCACTTTGTGGGTTGTCGGGGTTATGCCGGATTCAACCAGCCTGCTGTTTTCAGATGGATTTCGGAGTATTGCCTGATTTCGGTGGCCTAAGGCTTCAAGTGGTTTGAGGTAGTCTCAAAAGGCGAATAATAGGAAAACTGCCGGCTTTAGTCGGCCAACAGGGTTCACCGGGGTAGCTATAAAAAGCAACACAACCCGCCTAAAGCGAAGATGATTTTTTCAACCGCCTGCTGACAATTGTTGAAAAATATCTTGTGAAAGAATTTTTGCAACAGAAAAAATATTACCTTTGCAGCGATTTTACGACCACACATCGTAAACGTTTTTAACAGAATAACAGAACCAAATTTTAACAGAAATGAAAAACAGATTTTTTTTAGTTGTTGCTACAGTTGCTGCAGTGGCTCTCATGACCAGCTGCGCTAAAGTTCCTCAGGAAGCTCTCGACGCTGCTTCAGCAGCCCTTGAATCAGCCAAGACAGTACAGACTGACGTTTACTTCCCCGCAGAATTCGCTGCTCTGAACGATTCTCTGACAGTCATGCTGCAGAACATCGAGACACAGAAGTCAAAGTCAGCAAAGGATTTCAAAGCTATCAAACTCAACGCTGAAGCTATCACCCTCAAGGCTGGTGAACTGGCAGGTACAGTTGAAGCAAAGAAAGCTGAAGTGAAAGCCGAAGCCGAAACAATGATGGCAGGTGCCAAAACCCTTCTCGATGAGGCTAACGCTCTCATCCTGAAAGCCCCTAAAGGCAAAGAAGGCAAGGCAGTTGTAGAAGAGATCAAGAATGAACTGACAGTCATCGAAACATCACTGACTGACACTCAGGCTCTCTTTGACGGCGGCACCAACTATGTACAGGTCGTTGACAAACTGAAAGCTGCTACCGAAGGTCTCAATGGCATCATCGCCGAGCTGAAGGAAGCAATGGCTAAAGCCGGTATTAAAATCTAATTAATACCACCAGGAATTAAAATGGATCCCCGGGCCTGGTCCCGGGGATTTTTTTAAACCGGAAATATGAAGAGGGGCTCCCTGGTCAGTTTAATCATCTATGCCGTCATCGCCGGCATCATAATATTCCTCCTGGTACTGCTTTTCAGAGCCCTGGTACCGGAGCCGCCCCAGCAGGAGGTGGAGCTGGCAAGAGCAGCAATTGCTAAGGCAAGGGATCACCAGTCGGAGGTCTATTCACCGAAACTATTCAGGGAAGCACAGAACAACTACGATTCGGCCATGACCGCATGGCGGGCCGAGAATGAACGCTACATCCTCTTCCGCGACTATGAAAGGGTTGCGGCATTTGCTGCGATAGCGCAGAAAAAGGCTAACGAAGCCACGCGTAACACCATCATCCGTTCAACCAGCCTCAAGGCGAACCTCGAGAGCGAGATAAGGCGGATGAAGGAGGAGATGGCTTCCTTTGAAAAGATATTCCTCTCAATGCCCCTTCCCCAGGATGTCAAAAAGAAACATGCAAGGGGCAAACTGCTACTCAGGGAGGCCGAGGTAGATCTGGAAAAGGAGAACTATGTCAACGGCAACCTTAAGCTTACCGAGGCAAACGAATATATATCGGGAACATATAACCTTGCCCGAAAGAATCTGGAAGAATACTTCAGACACTATTCCGACTGGCAGGAGTGGGCCACAACCACAATAACCGAAAGCCGGAAGTCAGGATCGTATGCAATCGTGGTCGAAAAAATTCCTGCAGCATGTCACCTGTACCATAATGGTAAAAAGAAATATACCTTTGAGGTGGAGTTCGGAAGCAACTGGCTGGGAGACAAGATGAGCAGGGGCGATATGGCCACTCCGGAAGGGAAATATGAAGTGACCAAAAAGCTCTCCGGCGGCTCCACGAAATATCATAAGGCACTGATGATCAATTATCCCAACAAGATTGACATACAGGAGTTCAATGAGAGGATCAGGAACGGGAAGCTCCCTGCCGATGCGCGCATTGGTGACATGATTGAGATCCACGGCGACGGCGGCAAGGGCGCCAACTGGACTCAGGGGTGCGTTGCCCTGAAGAATGAAGACATGGACCTCCTGTTCAAATATGCCTCAAAGGGAACACCGGTAACAATCATCGGTTCAACCCTTACTCTTGACGAGTTTTTCTCATCCAGATCGAAGTGAATATGTCAGAAGAGAGCGAAAATATGACACCGGAAACCGGATCTGCAATAAAAACAGCCTGGCAGAAAGCTGCTCTTTTCATAAGGACAAACCGCCGGGTCAGGACCATCCTGAAAAGCCTTGCAATAGTCGTTGCATTACTTTTTCTGGCCTCAGTTCCCCTTTACATTGCACCTGCCCTCCAGCACTCATGGGGCACGAGCAGGGCGGAGTGCAAAGTCGATTCCACCCTGCTGAAAAACAGAGCCATCCAAAGGCAGATCCGGGCAACCGAGAATGAGATAACCAGGCTTGAACGCAGGCTCGCCTCCTTCATTCCCACACAGACCTATATTGTCTTCAATACCGTTGACAACAGGTTCTCGCTCTACCGCAACCGCAAGCTGGTCCGCGAAGGATTCTGTTCATCGGGAAGCTACACTCTCCTCAAGACCGAAGACGGCGAGAAGGAGTGGATCTTTAAAACCCCGCGCGGCAGGTTCACGATCCAGGGAAAGATCACTCATCCCGTCTGGCGCAAGCCCGACTGGGCATTTGTGGAGGAGGGACTGCCCGTTCCCGGTCCGACAGACGCATCGAGGTATGAGTACGGTGTGCTCGGCGATTATGCCATGAGCCTCGGCGACGGTTACCTGATACACGGAACCTTATACAAGAGATTGCTCGGGATGCCTGTGACGCACGGATGCATCAGGCTCAACGACGAGGATCTCGAAGCGGTGTTCAATGCGCTCAGCGTTGGTTCAAAAGTCTATATTTACTGATACGCCATCTGATATGAACTGGGAAAAACATAAATGGTACATTATCGGGGGAGCAGCACTGGGCATCTTAGTCATCTTTTACCTGGCAAAGTCGGTCTCAGCAGTAAATCACTCTGTAAAGACATTTGACGATGCATACTTCGCCTCGCTTGAGCAGAAGGAGGGAGACACCATCAACCTGTGCGCCATACCGGGTTACATCGAGATGATAAGGGAGAAGGCGCTCCTGAGCTCGCAGGTAAAGATGGCGGATTCAGATTCAATAGGACTGCTGATCAACATCCGCGACAGCGTTTTGCAACTCCTGATAAAGGGTGTGCCTGTCAGGTCGGTCAGGATTGACGAGTATGATGTCTCGCCCTTCTTCCAGAGGGCGAACCAGGAGGCTGTCTATAGTATGCTCTCCTCGCCTCTGGCTATCACCGGCATGCAGGCTACCTTCATGAAGGATCCTGTTCAGATTAAGATAGCACCCAAGGATACCTCGGAGGCAACGATCGATGCGAAGCCTGATACCACCGATTTCGAGGCTGTGTTTTTCACTCTTGATACAGACCGTAACATCCGCTTTTATTTTGAGCAACAGGAAGATACGGTCGGGGCCGACAGGAGGTCAAAGTTTTTCTTCGATCTTCGCGACAAGTCAAGGAACGCAAAGGCAACCATGAAGGAGATCTTCATGTTCCGGACCCCTCCGTATGCCCCGTATATTAAGATATGGATCCCCAAGGCCGAGGCTAAGATTGTTTACAGGGCTATCCCGCGTGAAGGGATGATTGTTCTGACACAGTGACAGTTAGGGAGGGGATGGGTTATCCGGGGCGAAATAAACCTCGGTAATAAGCGAAAAAAGAGTATTTTCGCGAAATTATTTTCCGGTCTGTAGCTCAGATGGTAGAGCAGCTGACTCTTAATCAGCGGGTCCAGGGTTCGAGTCCCTGCAGACCGACCAGTTTACCGAAGGAGGCTCGGGGCAGAGCATCCCGACCCTTAGTCGGGAGGGTCCAGGGTTCGAGTCCCTGCAGACCGACCAGGAACGAAGGAGGCCACAAGCCTTCTTTTTTTATGAGCAGATGGCAGAGCACCACGACCAACCTCCTGACTTATCCTTCAAACCACCCGGCGTCTCCACCTGGCGATTCCGCCCAGCCTTTCTGGTTCCCCTTCCACCCTCCTAGGCTTTCCCGCAAGACCCTGAGGCCTGATTATCAATTTTCCCCCGGGTAATTTCCCTTGAGGCTTACTGCAAGTAGCTCGAACATTTTAGAATAAATCAAGATATACCTCCTTTTGTCACTTGAAGCCTCTTCAGATTTGTTTTTGATTTTGGTACGCAGAGAACAATCTTTGGGACGCAAAGCAAAATCAGTCTCGAAGCTAAGCTCTAAATTGGTCATGGCGTTCAACCAGTTAGATCCATGGCTGCGAAGCGACCCTTTCAGCGAGAGACAGACCCGGGATGAGAGTTAGATGTCTACTGGTTTAAGGTATTAAAAGGGGAGAGTATAATAATAATTTCTGTATGCAAAAATGTGTGTAGAATAATTTTAAATCTCATAATATGCTGAATCACAAGAGGTGTAGTTTTTTACTTTTAGGTCTGGTAGATATGTGCCAGATAATCAGAGTATTGCACGCCCAGGGCAAACATTAACAATTGATTAACAATAAATCTATGCAACAAGTTTGGGGCATACCGGTCTTTGTCATGATTACGGCAATGGACAGTGCCGGTTTTCAAAGGACAGTAACTTGTATTGTCTGTTCTTTTTCTTTTTAGCCATGAATTTGCCGAGATGGAAAGCGCTCCCAAATTCTGTACATAGCTTGGTTTATTTAGAATCAGTGTTAATCTGAATAAAATGAAAAGATTATTGCTTCAGTACGCTATTATTCCCGGTTTGCTGCTATCAGCTTCGGCTTAGCATTTATAGTCTTTTTAAAAACTAACCTAAATGTAAAGCTTATGAAAAAATTGCTTTTCTGTTTTGTCTTTGTTGTGGCAGGTGCTTCAGCACTTCTGGCACAAACAAGGGTAATTTCGGGAACCGTCACCTCCTCTACCGAGGGTGAGGGACCACTTCCCGCCGTTACCGTTATTGTAAAGGGTACTGCCATCGGCACATCAACAGATGCCAATGGAAAGTATACCCTGTCGGTACCTGACAATGCGACGACACTGGTTTTCTCCTTCATCGGCATGAAACCGCAGGAGGTCGCGATAGAGGGGCGTTCTGTTGTCAACGTCGTTCTGGAACCTGAAATGGTTGGTCTCGATGAGGTGGTTGTGACAGCCCTCGGCATCTCGCGTGAGAAAAAATCCTTAGGATACGCCACGCAGGAGGTCAAGGGGGACGTGATATCCAATGTCAAGACAGCTAACTTCATGAACAACCTTTCCGGTAAAGTCTCGGGCGTGCAGATCCAGAGGAACCAGAACCTGGGGGGCTCTACCAACGTCATTGTCCGTGGAAGCAAATCGTTGATCAACAGCAACCAGGTACTGTATGTTGTTGATGGTGTGCCTATCAACAATAACATCGGGAAATACACTGATGTAGGTGTTACCTCAAGTCAGGCTGCTACCGGTCCCGGATATGATTATGGGAATGCTGCTGCAGACATTGATCCTGAGAGTATTGAGTCAATAAATATTCTGAAAGGTTCTGCGGCGACAGCACTTTACGGCTCACGTGCATCTGCAGGTGTAATCATGATCACCACAAAAAGAGGGAAGATCCTTGCCGAGGGCGAGAAAGCTCCCATAGGAGTTTCACTCAGCTCCGGCTTCACATTCGGCACAATTGACAAATCAACATTCCCCACCTATCAGAATCAGTACGGTGCCGGCTACGGTTACGGAGACCCTCCTGATTTTGCCTGGCGGACAGTAACCGGAAGCCTGACGACAGATGACCCGGTCAATGATCCCCTGGTCAGATGGATACAGACAACCGAAGATGCATCTTTCGGCCCTGCATTCGATGGACAACCCGTTTGGGGCTGGTATTCAGTTGACCCGGAATCACCGTGGTACAAGCAATCGAAACCCTATGAGTTTACGAAAAACGGTCCGATTACCTTCTTCGAGACGCCGCTGACGTTTACGAACACAGTGGCAGTTGATAAGGCAACAGATTTCAGTTCTGTCAGGTTAGCTTATACCAATTACAACACCCAGGGGTTGCTTCCCAACAGCTCCCTGAAAAGAAATAATGTGATCCTGAGCGGACAGTGGAACATCAATAAAAGGCTTACTGTTACAGGGATAGCCAATTACATTTTACAGAAAGGGAAAGGCCGTAATGCCACCGGATACAATGGCAACATTACCACCAATTTCCGCCAGTGGCAGCAGACTAACCTTGATTTTATGGACCTGAAAACTGCCTATGAGCTTACACACAGGAACCTGACATGGAATTATAATTCTGATCTGGATTATCCGATCTATTCCAATAACCCGTACTGGGATGCCTATGAGAATTATGAGACTGACAGCAGGAACCGCTTTATAGGAAACGCCGCTGTTAATTATAAGATCTTCGACTGGCTGGAGGCTTTCGGACGTATTGCAGTCGATTCATATAATGAGCTGCAGGAAGAGAGAAGAGCAGTCGGGAGTGTCTCAATGCGGTTCGGACTGGCGAATGTCCCGGACAGAGTCGAGTCAGGTTATATAAGGCGTGACAATACATTCAGTGAGTACAATTTTGATGTAATGTTGAAGTTCAAGAAGAATCTGGGTACTTCATTCAGCCTGAACGGAGTTGCAGGATATAATGAGAGGCGAACCAACAATACATACTTCTCCAATGCTACCAACGGAGGATTGCTTGTTCCCGGGGTCTATTCCCTGCAAAACACAGCAAGCCCGTTACCCTTCCCGCTGGAAGTGAACCAGACAGTGGGCGTCAGGAGCTTTTATGCCAGCGTATCACTGGGGTACAGGGACTTCCTGTTCCTGGACGGGACCTTCCGCCAGGATTATGCTTCCACTCTGCCGGTTGACAACAACAAATACCGGTATCCTTCAGTGACCGGAGCATTCCTTTTCTCCAATGTATTGAATGCTGACTGGCTGTCTCTGGGCAAGCTTCGTCTGAATTATGCCGAGGTGGGCAACCTTGCGGGGTTTGATCAGCTTATTGATGTTTACCTGGCTAACTACCCGATGAACGGTGCCAATAATCAGCTTGCTTCATCAAAAAAGAATGCCAACCTTAAAAATGAGCGCACCAATAGTATTGAAGCCGGTCTGGAGATGTCATTCTTCAAAAGCCGCCTGGGATTTGACCTGGCGCTGTATAAGACCAGGTCGCTTGATCAGATCATCCCGCTTACTGTCAGCCAGACCACAGGCTATCAGAATATAATGATCAATGCCGGAGAAATTGAAAACAAGGGTATTGAGGTTACTTTGAATGCCACACCGGTCATCGCCGGAGATTTCAGGTGGGATCTATCTGCCAACTGGTCAAGGAACATTAATGAGGTAATCTCCTTATACCCGGGAATTACGAATCTTCGCCTGAACTCAGTAAACCTTCAGGGCGGGGTCACGGTGAATGCAGAAGTAGGAAAGCCCTACGGCGAAATCAAAGGCAAGGACTTCACCTATGACGCTGACGGGAACATCATTATCAATGCCACCTCGGGCAGGCCGGTTCTGACCACCTCTGCCGCCATTCCTATCGGTAACTTTACCCCCGACTGGGTGGGTGGTATAAGCAACTCATTCAGCTATAAAAATCTGTCACTCAGTTTCCTTGTTGATATGCAGAAGGGTGGTGATATCTGGTCGCTCGATATGTATTATGGGATGTACAGCGGATTGTATCCTGAGACTGCCTTTATCAATGATCTTGGTAACCCGGTCAGGGACCCGATTGTTTATGTTGATCCGGATGATCCAAGCCAGGGCTATGCACCTACAAGCGGAGGTTACATCATTGAAGGTGTAAATATCGTCGATGGCGTCAGCGTCCCCAACAAAACCCGTGTTGATGCTACCAATTCCGATGCTTTCGGAGCAGGTCTGATGCCTCAGAAGGCATTTATCTATGATGCCGGCTTCGTCAAGCTGAGAGAAGTGGTATTCACCTACACCATTCCTTCAAGATTCCTTGACAGGACTTTTATCAAAGGCGTCTCCATAAGTGCAATTGCCTCTAACCTCTGGATCATTCAAAAGAGCTTGCCATATGCTGACCCGGAGTCAGGAATGACGGCCGGCAACATCCAGGGTTACTCAACGGGATCACTTCCCACGACCCGGGACTTCAGTTTCAACTTAAAACTTAACTTCTAACCGAAAGATCATGAAAAGACTATTAATAATTATTTCGGTTTTCCTGGCATTTACTGCTTGCAGCAAATTGGAAGACCTTAATAAAAACGTAAAGGATTTTGCTGAGGTATCGGGGGAATCACTGTATAACGGAGCGACCCGTCAGCTTATCAATCAGCTTTCGACTGAAAGTGTGAACCTTAATGTGACTATCACATGGATGCAGCATCTGGCAGCTACCACCTATTTTGACGAAACCAGGTATGACATGACCACGCGGGGCATACCGCAGAATACATCGGATATAACCTACAGGCTTGTTCTGATGAATTACAAGGAAGCTGCCAAAGTACTTGAGACTCAGTCTATCCTCGGGATTACACAGGCTCAACGTGATAATCAATTGGCAATCGTTGAAATAATGACAGTGTTTGCATGGAGTTATATCGTTGAGAATTTTGGAGATATGCCCTATTCGCAGGCGCTTGATTTTACTTATCCGTCTCCCGAATACGATGACGCGCTGACTATTTACAAAGACCTCATCAACCGTTTGGACATTGCAATGGCTGATCTCACCCTTACGGAAGCCTGCATGCCTGATGGGTATGATAATATTTTCGGAGGTACGGGTAATGAGGCTGAGATGTGGTACAAATTTGCCAACACCTTAAAACTACGGATGGGTTTGATGCTTTATGATGTGGATGCCGGTTATTCAAAAACCGTTGTTGAAGCTGCTGCCCCTCATATTTTCTCTGAGGGCGATGTCATGCAGATGAACTATCTGGCAGCAAGTCCGAACCAGAATCAGCAGTATGTGGATTTTGTGGCATCGGGTCGTGATGACTATGTTGTGACATCAAACCTTATTGATGCAATGCAGCCTACCTCTCCTGCTCCTGAGCATCCCATCCTGAGTGTTACCGTTACTGATCCCCGCCTTAAATTTTATGCCATCCCTGTTGTTGGAAGCAACCCGCCGGTATACCTGGGCGGAGCACAGGGTCAGGCAAACGGATACCCGACCTTCTCGCATGTGAATCCGATACACCTTGAGCCTGACAGGCCATGGGTGATCATGGATTACACCGAGGCCGAGTTTCTTCTGGCTGAAGCTGTTGAAAGAGGTTTTTCAGTAGGAGGGACTGCAGAAGGGCATTACAATAATGCAGTCAGATCATCGATTGTTTTCTGGGGCGGAACCACTGCCGAGGCCGATGCATATCTGGCTCAGCCATCGGTCGCATACGCCACTGCCTTCAGCGACTGGAAGCAGAAGATCGGTACACAGGCATGGCTGGCCTACTGGCTCCGCGGAAACACCCTCTGGAACTCTTACAGGAGGCTTGATTACCCGAGGCTGTTTGCTCCGCCAGACTATCTGCAGGAAATTGACAAGGTGCCTGTCCGTCTGTTTTACCCGGTTGGGGAGCAGACATTAAATGCAGAAAATTACGAAGCTGCTTCAGAAAAGATCGGCGGTGATTCAGCATTGACCCCGCTTTTCTTCGACAAAGTGATATACTAAGAACCTGTCAAATTAAGATCCACAAACAAGTGAGGCTGCCCGGATAAGGCAGCCTCACTTTGTGTTAGCAGTTATTTGACAGGTCCTCAGGTCTTCTTACCTGAACCAGTTTAAAAAGGCAGGTGCATAAAGAGATCTTTTTTGACGAACGCAAGGTCGATTTATTTTAAATAGTCCCGCGGAAGGGTTAATTTTAGTTGATCTAAAAACCGTAAAACGATGAAGAGAAATATTGCACTTTTTGCCATGATGCTGTTTGCAGTGGCGCTGGTCGGACAAAAGCAGCAGAGGTCTGCCGGTGTTCCGGCTCAGCAGTCCGCGGTCAGCGCCGGTGTTCCGGTTCAGCAGTCCGCGGTCAGCGCCGGTGTCGTCCTGGCTCAGCAGTCCGCGGTCAGCGCCGGTGCGTCTGTTCAGCAACCTGACGACAGGGCCGGTGTGTCGGTTCAGCAGCCTGACGGCAAGGCAGGCATCCCCTGCCAGATGGAGGAGCTGACCTCGCCGCAGTTTGCTAAGGCCGTAGAGCTTTCGGGAGGTGTCTGCGTCATACCGATAGGCATAATAGAGAAACATGCCACCCATCTTCCGCTGGGAACCGACCTGTACGAGGCAAGAGCATCAGTTGTGATGGCCGCACAGAAGGAGTACGCCGTTGTTTTCCCGCCATATTTCGTAGGACAGATTTTTGAGGCAAAACACCAGCCCGGGACAATCGCATACAGCAATGACCTGATGTGGAAGATGCTGGAGGAGACCTGCCAGGAGCTCTCCAGGAACGGTCTGAAGAAGATCATCCTCTTCAACGGCCATGGCGGAAGCACCTATTTCCTTAACTATTTCTGCCAGTCGCAGCTCGCAACCAGGAAGGACTACATCGTAGTACTTTTCCAGGGAGGACCCGACGAGGCGATGGACCAGCAGATCAGCAGCCTGAAGAAAGCGAAGCTCGACGGCCATGCTGGTGAGGAGGAGACCTCGATGATGTACTTCATCCGTCCGGACCTGGTTGATACTGAGGCCATGGGGATGGAGTCAGGACTGAATCAAGGAAGGCTTGACCTTATGCCTCACGCATTTGCCGGGATAAATTGGTATGCCCGGTATCCGAACCATTTTGCCGGCGACGTTCTTCAGACGAACCGTGATCTTGGAGAACTGCTTGTCTCCAGGGATGCACTCCAGCTTGCGGAGCTGATAAGATACCTCAAGAGCAGCAACAGGGTAGAAGAGCTGCACAATGAGTTCTACCTCAGGGCTGAAGACCCTCTGAAATAGAAATGAGATGAATCCCACAAGCATTACTCTTCCAATGTTCAACGCCAAAGTTTTCAAACATGTGGGTTCTATCAGGCCATGAACAAATAAATGATACCCTTATGAAAAGAAGAAAGTTTATTGTATCAGCTGCAGCTGCGGTGCCTGCCCTTACTCTTTTTTCTGCTGACCTGTCGGGCATGACAAGGAAGAGAAGCAGGGGGAAGCTTGAGAAGAGATCCCTTGGCAGGACAGGCGAGATGCTTTCCGTGATCGGATTCGGAGGTATTGTCGTTATGAATGCAACCCCTGAGGAAGCTTCGGAAGCTGTTAAAATGGCCATTGATGCGGGCGTGAATTATTTCGATGTGGCCCCTTCATACGGCGATGCCGAGGTTAAGCTTGGTCCCGCCCTGGAACCCTACAGGAAGAATGTCTTTCTTGCGTGCAAGACCACGGAGAGGACAAAAGAGGGAGCCCGCGGGGAGCTGGAGCAATCGCTGAAGAACATGCGCACTGACCATTTCGACCTGTATCAGCATCATGCAGTCACCACCCTGGAAGATGTAGATACCCTGCTTGGTACGGGCGGTGCGATGGAGACATTCCTTGAGGCAAGGAAGGAGGGGAAGATCAGATTCATCGGCTTCTCGGCTCATTCCGTAGAGGCTGCGATGGCGCTGATGGAGAGGTTTGATTTTGACACCATTCTGTTCCCGTTTAATTATGCAACATGGCATGCGGGAAATTTCGGGCCCCAGGTTATGGAGAGGGCGAAGGAGAAGAATATGGGGATACTGGCGTTGAAGGCAATGGCGAAAGGGCCGTGGCAGGAGGGAGCCGACCGCGCGAAGTATCCCAAGTGCTGGTACGAGCCGCTTGCTTCACCGGAAGAGATCACGATGGGATTGCGTTTTACCCTGTCGCACCCCGTTACCGCTGCAATACCGCCGGGAGATGAGAATCTCTTCAGGCAGGCACTCAGCCTCTCCGGCAACCTGAAGCCACTGGAGCAGGCAGAGGTAACGAGCATCAAGGAAAAAGCATTGAAAGGAATCCCCTTGTTCAAGGTTTAAGTATGTCTTATCGTAATTCCGTTGTATCCGGCCGGGTTTAATGAAACTCCGGCCTGCCGTTCATTGCCCCCCGGTTACCAAGCGGCATGTACTTCAGTCACTCCGGCCTGCCGCGCGCTGTAACTTCCCGGTCATTTAGCGGCATCTCCCTGAGAACAAATTGTTTCAGGCTTTGTTCTACAGTTACAGCACTAAGCCGATGGAAAAAATTAAGATTGCATTCTTTGACGCCAAGCCGTATGATACGGAATCGTTCAACGCACTTAACTCGGGATACGGGTACACAATCAAGTATTTCAAGTTCCACCTTACCCCTGATAATATCGTTCTGGCGCAGGGGTATGATGCAGTGGTGATCTTTGTCAACGACACCGTAAACGCCGAGATGATTCATAAGTTAAAGGAATATGGAGTGAAACTGATAGCACTCCGTTCGGCCGGCTTCAATAACGTTGACCTGAAGGCAGCCCTGAATAACATCAAAGTTGTGCGTGTTCCCTCATACTCACCGCATGCCATCGCCGAGCACACTGTGGCCCTGATGCTAACCCTCAACCGGAAGGTCCACAGGGCTTATTTCAGGACCCGCGACACCAATTTTGCCCTTAACGGACTGATGGGATTTGACATGTACGGCAAGACTGCCGGCGTCATAGGTACCGGCAGGATTGGCAAGGTGCTGACACAAATCCTCAGGGGCTTCGGAATGGAGGTGCTGCTCAATGACAAATTCCCTGATGAGAGGTTCGCAGCGGAGACGGGCAGCAGGTATGCCGGCCTCGGTGAGATCTACAGGGAAGCAGACATAATTTCACTCAACTGTCCTCTGACAAAAGAGACGGAATACATGATCAACTCTTCCTCCATCGCTTTGATGAAAAGGGGTGTGATGCTGATCAACACCGGAAGAGGCAAACTCATCAAAACCTCTGACCTGGTTGAGGGTCTGAAGAGCGGTCATATCGGTTCTGCCGGACTTGATGTTTATGAGGAGGAGAGCCAGTTCTTCTTCGAGGATCTTTCTGACAGGGTGCTCTCTGATGACGTGCTCGCACGCCTTCTTACCTTCAACAATGTCATCATCACATCGCACCAGGGTTTCTTTACGCGTGAGGCAATCCAGAATATAGCTGAGACGACGCTTAAGAACATCGAGGACTTCTTTGCCGGGCGCAAGCTTGACAATGAGGTTTGCTTCGACTGTAAAAACTGACCGGAGGCAGACCCTCCTCTGCAGCAGACCTCCGTAAAAACTGACCGGAGGCAGACCCTCCTCTGCTGCAGACCTCCGTAAAAACTGACCGGAGGCAGAATACCCTTTGCTACGGGGACCCCCGCCAATCGAACAAAAAAATAAGGCGCCACTCTCGGGAGGCGCCTCTTTAAATCGTCTGATATGGTAATAATCTACTTAAGTGCTTTAGTGTAGAGTTCAGCTACCTTACTCCAGTTGACCACGTTCCAGAAGTTCGATACATATTCAGGTCTGCGGTTCTGGTACTTCAGGTAGTATGCATGCTCCCATACATCAAGTGCAAGGATCGGCTTGCCGCGCTTTGCGGCAACGTCCATCAGCGGGTTGTCCTGGTTAGGGGTCTGTGAGACGAACAGCTTGCCGTTGGCGTCAACTGCCAGCCAGGCCCATCCGCTGCCGAACTGTGTCTTGGCTGCGGTTTCGAATTCGGTCTTGAACGCGTCAAATGAACCGAAGGTCTTATTGATGGCCTCCAGAAGGGCTCCCTCGGGCTGACCTCCTGCGTTCGGTCCCATTATCTTCCAGAAGAGGTTGTGGTTGTAAAATCCTCCTCCGTTGTTACGTATCACCGGAGGCAATGTGCTCATTTTGGCGAAGATGTCTGTCAAGGAAAGATCATCGATCTTGTTCTCTGCTGCTGCCTTCATGAAGTTATCGAAATAAGCCCTGTGATGTTTGGAGTAATGTATCTCCATCGTCTGGGCATCAATATAGGGCTCCAGTGCGTTGTAAGCGTAGGGAAGCTCCGGAAATGTGTATCCTTGTGCCATAGTTTTGTTGTTTATTGTTAAGAGACTGAAAATTACTGCTACCAATAGAAATGCTTTTGTTCTCATGTTTAATTTCTTTTAAACAGGAAACAAGAGCAAGCGGGTTTTGTTCACGGTGAACTTTCAATTTTTGCCTGGAATTTGTATCTTTCGTTTTCTTCATTTTAGAACCGATAAAAGCAAAACGATATGAAATGGCAGGGACGCAGAGGAAGCAGCAACGTTGAAGACCGCAGGGGGATGAGCACCGGCGGCAAGGTTGTGGGTGGAGGAATAGGAACACTTGTGATAGTGTTGCTGGTGTATCTTTTAGGCGGTGATCCGTCGAGCATCATTGAACAGGGGGGAGCCGGCACTGCATCGTCCGGTCCGATTGAAGCCACAGAGGCAGAGAACCAGATGGCACAGTTCGTCTCAGTGGTCCTTGCTGACACTGAGGAGGTTTGGGGAAAGATCTTCGCAGAGTCAGGTGCCACCTACCGCAAGCCCACACTGGTGCTGTTCAGGGACCAGGTGCAATCGGCCTGCGGCTATGCCACTGCCGCCAGCGGTCCGTTCTACTGTCCCGGCGATGAGAAAGTTTACATCGACCTCAGCTTCTGTGATGATCTTCAGACAAAATACGGAGCCCAGGGCGATTTTGCCGTGGCATATGTGATCGCACACGAGATAGGCCACCATGTGCAGAACCTGATGGGGATACTTGATGAGGTGCAGTCAGAGCGCCAGCGACTGAGCGAGGTGAGGGCCAACCAGCTCACTGTCAGGCTCGAGTTGCAGGCCGACTTCCTTGCAGGGGTATGGGCGCATCATGCCAGCCAGATGTTCAATTCAATAGAGGCGGGCGATATTGAAGAGGCCCTGAATGCAGCTTCATCCATCGGTGATGATGTCTTGCAGAAGAAATACCAGGGACGGGTCATTCCCGATTCGTTCACTCACGGTACTGCCGCCCAGCGTTCAAGCTGGCTTCGCAAAGGATGGCAGACAGGTGACCTGAACCAGGGTGATACATTTTCAGCAGAGATATAATGATCAGCTGTTCTTCATGCTGATAGGCTGGCCGGTGGCCTCAAGGACGTTCCACCATAGTTCGCCTTCGACGTCAATTTTCTTGCGTTTGGCCACCACCGCAGCTATAGGCATAAGGGTAAACTGGTTATTCCAGAATCCTATGACAAAGTCCGTTTTGCCTGCCATGGCGGCGTGCACGGCATTCTGGGCAAGGAGGTTGCAGAACTTGCTGTCGTTGGCGTTGGCCGGTGCGCTGCGTATGATATAGCTCGGATCGATATATTTCAGGGAAAAGGGGAATCCCAGGGCTTTGAACTCAGCCTTTATCTTCTCCTTCAGGAATATGCCAATGTCCTGGTGCTTGATATTGCCGGATGCATCCTTCTCCCCGGTCAGGGATTCGAACAGATCCTGTCCGGCTCCCTCGGCAACCACGACAACTGCATGGTGTCTCTCCTCGAGACGTTTTTTCAGTGCGGCGAGGAATCCGCCCGGACCGTAGAGGTCGAATGAGATTTCCGGTATCAGGACAAAATTAACCTCCTGTATTGCCAGCACGGCGTTGGCGGCAATAAAACCGGAATCGCGGCCCATCAGCTTAATGAGGGCGATCCCGTTATAGGCGCCGTGAGCTTCGTTATGCGCATTCCTGATAATGTCATTTGCTATGGAAAATGCTGTCTCAAAGCCAAACGATTTCTGTATCAGGTCGATATCATTGTCAATTGTCTTCGGGACTCCTGCGACGGAGATCTTCAGGTTCCTTTTGCGTATCTCCTCGTAAATGGCATGAGCTCCGCGTAGGGTTCCGTCGCCGCCGATGCAGAAGAGGATATTGATGTTCAGTATCTCGAGCGTGTCGACCATCTTCCCCACGTCCTGGGCGCCCCTTGAAGATCCGAGGAATGTTCCACCCGAGAGATGGATCTCGCTGACCATGGGAGCGGTCATCTCGATCACCTCGTGGCTGTATTCGGATATAAGTCCCTCATAGCCGTACCTTATGCCAAGTATTCTCTTTATGCCGTACCGGTACCAGAGCTGGTTAACCAGGCTGCGGATGACATTGTTGAGTCCGGGGCAGAGTCCGCCGCAGGTGACGATGCCAACCTTGGTCTTTGCCGGTTCGAAGAAGATATTCTCTTTTGGTCCTGCTTTCTCAAATGAGACGGGTGTCTCGCCTGTTGCCCTGCAATGGTCGTAGTTCTCGGCGGTGACGTCATAGATGACCCTTTCGTCATCGTCGACGAACTTATAAACCGGGCTAGTGGTCCGCTGTCCCTGCTTCAGGGGAGAGACCACGTTGCAATGCCCGAGGGAGGTTATTAAAAAATCTTCGTATTTCATGGTGTCACGTTGATCAGTTAGGAATGAACCTGAAGACAGCAGGCTGTCAGGGTCTATCAAAATTAGTCATTTTTTTTGAAGGAAGTGAAGGTTGGAGCCAAGGTATGGGTGTGGAGAAAGAAGAAGGGTGTTCTGCATTTACCTGCGTTAAGATATCTGCATAATCTTATCAGATATACTCTATTATGTAAAGAAATATTGCTTTTCTTTACAGAAGATAGTGAATTTGTATAGAAATTCGTATTTCCTTTACACAATGAACAGGGATTTAAAACTGCTGCCCCTCGAAATCGACATAGAGACTAAGCCAGTCCTTAAGAGTCTGCCTTCGGCACATGCTGCGTTAGCTGAATTAAAGGGAATTGCTTCAACTATACCAAACCAGACTATTCTGATCAATACCCTTGGACTACAAGAAGCAAAGGATAGTTCAGCAATAGAAAATATAATCACAACGCATGATGACCTGTATAAGTCATGTTTGAACTTTGATTCTTTCAAATCGCTTAATGCCAAAGAAGTTCAGAACTACATTAACGCAACAAAAAAGGGATTTGAATTAATCTCAAAATCCGGGCTTCTTACAAATAAGATAATCTTAAAGGTCCAGGAAGAGCTTATGGGAAATAAAGCCGGATTTCGAAAGTTGCCAGGAACTGTGTTAAAAAGCTCCTCAACCGATGAGGTCATTTATACTCCCCCGCAAGATCCTAAAGAGGTTGAAAGCCTGATGGATAATCTCGAAAAATTTATGAATGACCGGAGTTTATGTGACTTTGATCCACTGGTTAAAATGTCGATCATTCATTATCAGTTTGAAAGCATTCACCCCTTCTATGATGGCAATGGCAGGACTGGCAGAATAATAAATATCCTTTATCTTATCCATGAAAAACTCCAGGACCTCCCAATATTATACTTAAGCAAATACATCATCAGAAACAGATCTGATTATTACAGATTACTTAAGGAAGTCAGAGAGACCAGCAATTGGGAAGAATGGCTCTTGTTCATGATCAGGGGAATCGAAACAACTGCACGTGAAACTATTGATCTGATACTGCAAATTAGGGAATTGATGATGCGGTATAAGAGCACATTACGTGATAATTACAAGTTTTACAGTCAGGATTTATTAAACAACCTGTTCAAGCATCCTTATACCAAAATAGAGTTCATACAACGTGACTTGAACGTATCCAGGATAACTGCAGCCAATTATCTTAATCAGCTTGCAGATGACAAACTCCTGACCAAAAAGAAACTTGGGACAGGCAACTACTACATAAATGATCCTTTGTTTGAACTACTGGCAAGAAGGTAAGAGCACTAGCGGTAACAGGTCGGTTTATGAAATTGCCGCTCCGTGTCGCGACAATTGAGTAACTAAAGGAGGGTGTTTTGTGGCTGGCGTCACGGCCCGCCCCGGCTCCCTCCCGCCGGGGACCCGCTGCCGGTGTTGCAGCCTGTCCCGATTAATCGGGATTTTTGCCTACGCGAGAATGAACAGGTAACATCATTATCCTGCATCGCACCACGAGTGCAAAAACACGCGCCACCGCGACTACGAGCCAACTGCACATATCGCTGAACCTTATGTTTAACGGAGAGTTACTGGACGAATGAAACCTCTTGTGAACAACGATTATTATCTTTGGTAATTGAATAAATATTTCAATCATGAAAATATTAATACTTGGAGCAACAGGTCGCACCGGGAAATACGTTATTGACGAAGCTCTAAAAAAAGGACATAAAGTTTCTGCAATAGCTCGTGATCCGGATAAGCTTAAGAATTATGAAATTGATATAATTCAAGGAACACCATACGACTATGAAACAGTAGAGAAAGCCTTGACAGGATGTGATGCTGTAATAAATACATTGAATGTGTCAAGGAAGTCTGATAATCCGTGGTCACCTCTGGCTGCTCCAAAAGATTTAATATCAAAATCCGCATCCAATGCAATTAAGGCAATGGAAAAAACTGGTATTAAAAGGTTTGTTGCCCTGAGTACAATAGGTGCGGGAAGATCATGGAAAACTTCTCCCGCCATCTTAAGATTTTTCGTTTCTATAAGTAATCTAAGATATGCTTTCGCTGACCATGGAAAGCAAGAGGAATTACTGGAGAACTCATCAATTGATTATACTATTTGCAGAGCTCCTATGCTGTCATCTGAAGTTAATTCTTCAGGTGCCATTGCAACCCGGGAAAATGAAATACCAAAAAGTATGAAACTAAGTAGAAATTCCGCAGCAGAGATTTTCATCAAAATCATTGAAAATAAAGAATTTATCAGGCAAACTGTGAGCCTTTCAAATAACATTTAAAAATAGCAGCCACACATAACACGAATAATACGGGCATGAACAAATTACCTTTAATGTGACTGTTTCGAAAATAATATAAGCGGTCCGGATTGTTAACAGAAAAAGCAAAATTTCAATTAATCAGTGGGATTTACTCTCAAATCCGGCAAGTACTACTTTTGGATGTTGATATACAACCATAAGTAGCGTAATAACAACCAAATGTATTTGATATATTTTGATTCCGGCAATTCACTAAAATAACTTTGCCGTATCAAACAGCTTAAAAATTAAGAGATGGTAAACTATAAAATAATTGGCAATAAAATTGCCAAAGCACGGAAGAAAGTAAATATTTCTCAGGCTCAACTTGCCCAGCAACTTTTTATTAGCTCACAAGCAGTCGGAAAATGGGAACGCGGAGAATCCATGCCTGACATCATAACTTTTAACCGTCTTGCAGAAATTCTGGGTGTAGACCTTAACTATTTTTCAGAAGGTTTATTCCATGTCTCTGAAGAGTTGACTCAAGATGAGTTTTCGGAGAAACAGGCAAATGAGTTGGCTTCCTCACAGAAGAGGACTAACCGTAGCTGGGATATGTCACGCGGAAACTGGATAGATGCTGACTTTTCCGGATTAAAGGAGCTGCATGAAAAATTCAGTTCATCCAATATGCTTCGCTGCAAGTTTATTGGATCTGATATGTCAGGACTTCTTCTAAAAGGCAACAATGTGCAAACCTGTGACTTTTCAGGTTCTGACTTCAGCAGAAGCCAGATCCAGGACTCCAATTTATCAAGCAATCTTTTTAAAGACTGTTCGATGAATGAAACTGAATTTTTACAGACCAATATCACAGATTGCGATTTCAGTGGTGCTGATTTTACCGGAGTGATAATAAGATCTGGTGGTTTTAGGAAAAATACCATTGTGGATGCTGTCTGGAATTGCACTTCCTTTATAAATTCACATATTGCAGATGTTATTATCACTGGTACATTACTGAACTGCTCATTTGAAAACTGTGCTTTTGCCAGGTTGACTTTCAAAAATGCCACCATACTGAACACTTTCTTTAAAAACAAAAGTTTAAAAAGGATGCGGTTCATTGATTGTAAGACTGACCGGATAACGTACGAATTCCTGAAAAACGGGAAGGCTGATTTAACCGGGATAACGTTATTGCCAGATGGATATGAAAAGTAGATAAGAACTTATTACTCTCAGAATAAATCTGGTCCGAAATGTTAACACCGACAATATGGGTCAGCTGTTCGTCACATTTTTTACTTTTACTCCTGCACCCAGGACAAATTTAAAGTAGTTCCTGCACCCGGACAATTTCATGGCCCCGCCGGAGTGGTGCCATGACAGTTACCGGATTTTGCGTCTGGTAACTCCTGTTACATTATACCGTCGGGCCAGTCATAGCGCCAATCCGGCAAAAAGAAGATTGACATCCGGGTCGTGCTGGCTTAATTTTACATTTAGGCTTATTTGCCGGCAGCCCTTCAATAAGATACGACAAGGGTGTTCTTTATACCTATGAAAGGATTATGCTGCCACACAGAATGACCTGAATGCAACACTGTTCATGACTGCTGGAGGATCCGAAGCTTCGGTATTGGTCGCAAATGTAGATATACTGGCTGTCAGGCTTAAGTCAAGGAATTATCCCGGGTTAAAAGTGGCAACCCGGGTTTTTCCTGATGAAACGCGCATGTCGTGCTCCCCGGCTGCCCGGATGAGAGCATTCAGAGTCCTTTACAAGAAATAAACCCCCAAATGAAAACGCTGAAATTTCTGCTGCTTATAATCTTCATAAGCAGATCGCCATAAACGCCTGGCGTCGTCTCTGACTCGGTTGACTTTCCGGCCCAAGAGAGCTTTCTGACTAAATAAGAGCGCATCAAATTTATAGATACCTTTATTGGTGAAATGAAAAGCCATCATCCAGCATTTGTGTTCACTCTGGCCGGACTCATCATCCTGGGATGTCGTGAGAAATGTCCCGACTTCGAAAGGACTGTCTTAAGTATTAACAACCAGAATATCGAGATTCTGACAGCTTTCAACCTGTTTGACAGCTATTTATCAGATTCGGATAACCATCAGAATAATATTTCCAGGTCCTCAATTAAAAACATTTACAATCCCATCGGTCATGAAATCCTTAAAAATGCTGAGGCTGCATTCCTTTTCGAGACCATTAAAATTCCATATGAGGCAAATGATTATCTGAGGAACGAGATAGAATTGTTAAGAGCGTCTGACTTAATTTCGATTATACAGGAATCCTTCTCCAGGATTACCAAAGAACTTCCCGGACCAGACACAAAAATCATCATTCTGCCTGCAAGCTCGCTAAACCAGCCAACTCTTGAAAGAATAGGAATCCCAATAAGTGGCATTACCCTTGGTAGCGGCAAAATCATTCTTTCGATTGATCCTACCTTTCAAAACTGGGAAGATTTTTTACCATACTGCATTGCACACGAATACCATCATAGCACCTGGACTTCAAGAAATTGGGTTTCAGCGGACTTCAGTCTCCTGGACTACCTTGTTTTGGAAGGAAGGGCGGACCTGTTTGCAAAAGAACTATACAATACAGTAACAAATCCATTGACAGATTTCCTGACTCTCGAACAGGAATCAGAGATCTGGATGCTCATTAAGAATGAAATCTTTGAAGAGGGACATGAAAGAATTAACCAGGTAATGTTCGGCACTGATAAAATTCCTTTTGGGAGCGGATACAACATCGGATTCAATATCGTTAGACACTTCAAGGAAAATAATCCGGAGACAGTGCCCCAAAATCTTATTGACCTGGACCCGGAAGAGATTTTGATTCGAAGTGGTTATAACGACTACTTAACTAAAATACAATAAACAACAAACCATAAAATCAACAGTTATGAAAACTACACTGGCATTTCTCCTCTCTGTTACCCTCATTATTTCGGCAACTGCTCAAACGAAATCGGTAAAATCCACACCACCGCTCTCCGAAGCTTCTCCTCAGAGCGTTGGAATGTCTGAAGAAAGATTGGCACGGATTGACAACTTGTTGACAGGGGCCATCGAAAAAAATCAGATTCCCGGTGCGGTTGCATTGGTTGCCAGAAACGGGAAGATCGTTTACTACAAGGCTTTTGGTATGGCTGAGAATGAATCCGGAAGAAGTCTCAAACGTGATGATATATTCAGGATAGCCTCACAGACCAAGGCAATTACCTCCACTGCAGTGATGATGCTTTGGGAAGAGGGCAAATTCAGTCTCGATGACCCGATATCAAAATATATTCCCGCGTTTGCGAATGCCCGGATTCTTGAGTCATTGAATGACGCTGATACGACTTACGTCACGAAACCTGCAAAGGATCAGATAACAATCCGACATTTATTAACTCATACTTCCGGAATCGGATATGGTGTTCTGGATAATGAAGAGTTCAGGAAAATCTACCAGAAAGCAGGCATAACAGATGCCTTTACAGTAAAACCGGTAACAATAGGGGAGAATATTGAAAAACTGGCGAAGCTGCCACTCCATTTTAACCCCGGAGAGAAATATACCTACAGTGAGGGCCTCGATGTTCTGGGGTATTTCATTGAAATTATTTCCGGACAACCATTGGATGAATTTTTTAGCGAAAGGATCTTCAAGCCTCTCGGCATGAACGATACATATTTTTACCTGCCAGACGCAAAGGCAGACCGGTTGGTAGCAGTTCAGACAAAAAAGGATGATAAATGGATAAGGTACCCAAAATCAATTTATTATGATCCGGATTATCCAATAACTGGTGCAAAAACCTTCTTCTCCGGGGGTGCCGGTCTCTCGAGCACGGCAAAAGATTATGCCACTTTCCTGCAAATGTATCTGAACAATGGCGAGTTGAACGGAGTGCGTCTTCTGAGCAGGACAACAGTCCAATTCATAATGGCGAATCAGATCGGAGATCTATGGGGAGATTCCGGATCATATTATGGTCTGGCCTTTGGTGTGATTAACCAGGAAGGACAGGATATGGGTGGAAGAGGAAGTACCGGTACTTTCGATTGGGGAGGTTATTTCAATACTCAGTATTTCGCCGATCCCAGGGAAAACGTTATCGGCATTCTGATGAAACAAACCCAGGATATCGGTAATGATGATACCGGATCGAAATTCCGTCTGCTTGTTGGTCAGTCAATAGATGATTAAAAAACAGAGCGACAAACAGCACAAGAGGACCGGTTTTGTTAACTTTGAGATACCAATAGCCGTTAATCCTTTGCTTCAAGTTGTTATCTAAATCGTATACGAAATGAAAAAGCTCATCAGCTCCTTAATCGCTTTAATGTTTATCGTGAACATTTGCGCCCAGACAATCAGCCCGGAAAATCGGAAACTTGTTGAGTCATTCGTTAAAAGCAATATCGATGTTCAACTGGAAGATGTTGACCAGATGGCAGTCAGCAAGGTTTTTACAGGAACATTTTATAAAATCAACATAGGTTATACCGAACCCGGCTCAGGAGTCAATACTTGCGGAAGCGATAACTACATCAATGTCAATGGCTCCGAAGTCAATATGATCGAACCGGTTCACATGGATATTGATTGCCCGGTCCTCATGTCGTTAATCAGGAAAGATTTTTCTCTTAAGGACGAAAACGCCGCAAAACTGTTTGAAGCTGCTCTGAATGTCATCTATCCCCCTGATGAAGCCGAGATCCAGAATGTGAAACACCTTAAAAGAGATTCGCAATGGATCTTCCTGAGAGGTAAGTTTTTTGACGATTTCACAGCTTTTATTGTTACAACCGGCCCGGACGGTGCTGTGGCAAAAATTGAACTTGAACTGGCATTTGCTGTCAATTAGGAAACTGGAAATTATTATTATGGAAGCTCTCCCGTTTTGAAGATTAAGCAGATGGGATTATTACCTGTTCTTCCGTTCTTCGGGATTCCATCCGTGATTTGAGGCTTAATTAACTTTGAATCCTAGTCCTTAACAGGCCTCAAGTAGCTAATAACATGGGCCCCGGGTAGCGCAATGAAACGAATTGTTACAACTACTCTCAAATGACAGCGTCACACAGATATCTGGATATTGCCCGTTCGAGAATTGCAACCTTCGATATTTTCTCGGTAGGCTTAAGTAAACATCACATAAATGCCATGCTGGAATTTGATGTTACCGAAAGCCGCTCGCGACTTCGCGATCTCAGGAAAACCGGAGTTAACATTTCTTTTAACGCATGGCTCATAAAGGTCATCGGCTCAGTGCTGGAAATGCATCCTGAAGCAGCTGCATATCTTTACAGTAAAAAGAAACTGATAATCTTTGATGATATAAACGTTTCCCTGCTGGTAGAGAAGAAGATAAATGGGACTAAAGTCCCGATACCCATTGTAATCGAAAGGGTAAATGAAAAGAGTGCCCT
Organism: uncultured Rikenellaceae bacterium; assembly: GCA_963802145.1. Lineage (GTDB taxonomy): Bacteria > Bacteroidota > Bacteroidia > Bacteroidales > VadinHA17 > SR-FBR-E99. The sequence goes on along the minus strand of CAWDHN010000010.1, from coordinate 1,037,086 downwards.
GGAAATCAGCCGGGTGATAGAACAGGCAAAAAGCCAGGAACTGCATACCGGGGACATTGTTCTTGAAAAACAATCCGGTTTTTTCGAAAGGTTATATTACCATTTGCCAGCGTTTCTCAGAAGATTCTTCTGGAAGCTTCTTCTGAAAAGTCCGAAAACAGCATTCAGGACAATGGGTAATGTAGCTGTTACATCCGTCGGTATGATGGGAAGAATAAACGGGTGGTTTATCCACAAGTCTGTTCATCCCATATCATTTGGGATAGGTTCGATTCTCAAGAAGCCTGTTGTGATTGAGAACGAGATAAGAATCAGGGAGATATTGAACATGACCATCCTTGTCGACCATGATGTCATTGACGGCGCTCCAATGGTCAGATTCCTGGATGACCTGACAAATTTTATTGAAACAGGCAAAGGGATTAATACAATCGGGAAAAAAAAGTAATTACTCGTATCACATAAAATAAATTTTGAATATAAATGTATATTTATTGAATATCAATAAATAATTGTTATCTTTGCGATGTAATTCTAACAATAAGAACTATGTCAAAGAGAAACAACTTCGTTTTCACGGCCCTGCATATTGTTGCCTGGATCATCTTCGTAGGCCTTTGTATTGAGGCCGGGGCACTGATAGTCAATTTTGTTTACAGCCTTTTCAAACCAGAGGTTGTCCAGCACCTGTATCAAAAGCTGGACCTGAGTGAAATGTATGAGTACAATCAATGGATTTATTTCGGCATGTACAGTTTCATCCTGTTCATCTCGGTTCTGAAAGCATACCTGTTTTATCTTGTTATCATGCTTTTATTAAAACTTGACTTATTAAAACCATTCAACACGTATGTTGCCGGTCAGATAACAAAAATCAGTTATTACACTCTTTCCATAGGGCTGATAAGTTACCTGGCCAGGGAGGTATCCCGCAGTCTGCAGCATCACGGCATCGGGATTGACAAACTGAGCGAGTTCTGGGCGGACAGTCAGGCTTATATATTGATGGCGGCTGTCGTATATGTCATTGCGACTATTATTTCAAGAGGGGTCGAAATCCAGAATGAAAACGATTTAACAGTCTGAATTATGCCAATAATAGTAAACCTGGACGTTATGATGGCAAGACGAAAGATGTCACTAAATGAACTTTCAGAAAAAGTTGATCTGACACTTTCAAACCTTTCCATCCTGAAGACCGGTAAAGCCAAAGCAATCAGGTTCAGCACCCTGGAGTCAATTTGCAGAGCCCTGGATTGCCAGCCGGGTGACATCCTGGAGTACAGGGAGAGTGCTGAAAACCCAATGATCAATACATAGGATTGGTTCCTCGCCGGGAGCAGTACATTTATCGCTCCAGTTGTCTGAAACTCTGAGCGGCACAATCCAATCGCCTGAGTCGCCGGCATTAGATAATTGTTTGTACTCAGAAGTCGGGCGCGTATTTTTACCGGCGGGTGCTTTGCAGAATGCATTCAGGATTCCTATTTTTATAGATCCATATTCCCGGACGTTAAATCCGGCTGAAACAGAACAAGTTCATAAAAACAGGATCATGGCAATTCCAACATCAAGAGCGAAAGAAAAAAGCGGGATCAGAATAGACAAAGAAACGTGCATCGGCTGTGGCGAGTGTGTTGAGGTATGCAAGGACTTCAGCCTCGTGCTCAGGGATGGCAAGGCTGACATTAGTAGCAATCCCGCATTCGGATGCATCGGCTGCGGTCATTGCATGGCCATCTGCCCGACGGGGGCAATAGAGATTACCGGGAGGACAATCTCCCCCGCTGACCTTTTCGAGCTTCCCGCCGCAGGTTCCGCAGCTGATTACGGTCAGATGATCAGCCTGTTAAAGAGACGCAGGAGCATCAGGGAGTTTAAGGATAGAGCCGTTGAACCTGAGATTATTCAGAAAATACTGGATGCAGCCGTGACTTCTCCTATGGGACTGCCACCGTCCGATGTAAATTTGCTGGTACTTGACAGCAAGGAAAAGACACGGAGGTTTGCAGCTGACTTCTGTGACTACCTGGCGAAAATGCGTTGGCTCGTCTCCCCATGGTTCCTGGCACTGATGCGTCCGTTCTGGGGAAAATCAAACGATGAGATGTTCAGGGGTTTTGTGAAGCCCATGTTTGATATTTTCGTTGGCCAAATGAGAAAAGGCGTGAACGTGATAACCTATGATGCCCCTCTTGCTATCTATTTTTACGGGTCACCCTACACTGACCCGGCAGACCCTATTGTGGCAGCAACTACAGCAATGTATGCCGGCGAATCGCTCGGACTCGGCACATGCATGCTCGGAGCGGTACATCCGATGATCCAGAACGGCGGGGGCGGGAGGAAGTTCAGGGAAAAGCACGGGATAAAATATGCCAGCAGGGAAGGAGTGATCGTCATTTTCGGGTATCCTTCAGTAGAGTACAGAAAAGGGATCAGAAGGACTTTCGCCTCTGCAAAATTCATGAACTGATTGGCGGCAGGGTTACTTCGTTATTCGACGTTACCGGACGGATTCGGTCTGCAAAATGTGGAATACTGACAGCACAGGGCATTACAGCAATGAGAAAGTCGTTTGAAAAGAAAAAATACAACACTGCAATCGTGTTCGAAAAGGAAATGATTGCTCCGTGCGGCATGAACTGCGGCTCATGCCTGGGATACATGAGGACTGAGAATCATTGTCCCGGCTGCAGGAGTGATGCTGACCCGAAGCCTTCATACTGCAATGATTGCATAGTAATAAACTGTGAACTGCTCAAAGAAACAGAGTCAAAATTCTGCTATGATTGTCGGAAATACCCGTGCCGGAGATTGAAGGACCTCGATAAAAGATACAGAACCAGGTATGGCACAAGTTTCTTCGATAATCTTGCAATGATAAAGGAGCAGGGAATGGACCGGTTCCTGGATTTTGAGAACAAAAGAAGAACTTGTCCGCAATGCGGATCCACACTTTGTGTTCACCGCACGGTCTGCTTTGAGTGCGGATATGCGCATCAGAAAGACAAATTATCTTAGAATATGGATACACAGAATCAGCGATTGGCAGGAATGACTTTTTCATTAGTATATCCCTTGTATCTGGCGAAGGTGAAGAAGAAAGGCAGAACTGAAGAAGAGCTTCACCAGGTCATTGGGTGGCTGACGGGCTTCGGCAGGAAAAAACTTCAGGAGCTAATGGATGAAGAGGTGACATTCGAAACATTCTTTAAACAGGCTTCGCTTAATCCCAACGCTCAGTTAATTACAGGCGTCATCTGCGGATACCGCGTTGAAGAGATCGAGGATCCGTTAATCCGGAAGGTCAGGTACCTTGATAAACTGGTTGATGAGCTGGCCAAAGGAAGAAAGATGGAAAGTATCCTGCGCGGCTGAGTCCTGTGGATCAACGCCTCAGACGGATTGCCCTGAACACAACGATTGATAAAGTGCGATGATAAGGTTCTGCCTGATCGCAGTTTGCCCGTGTTTAAGGTATCGCATCCTGAAGGGAGAGATTTATTGCGTGGATGCGATAATGTGGCATATTATCAAAATCCTATGATGGATTTATTACTTTTGGCGTTTAATTCCGGTTATGTCGAATAATATAGCAGATGCATAGAAGCATCCGAAACATCTTTATTAAATTGGTCGGGCATCGCGCTTTACTGAGCTCCATTTTGTTTTGTGTTCTCTTGTTTCAGGCAACCCCACCTTTGCTCTTTGCCCAGACACAACCTGAAAAAGGCTTTGCAGATTACAGTGATCTATACAGATTTGTACTTGACAAGTATGGATCTGACCAGGTACTGGCGAATGGGGTCATCTACACGGATCCTTACTGGAAAAAGGAAGGGCACCAGTTTCTTGGAGAAGACCGTTTATACACAGGCAACCTGGTTTTCAGACAGAAAGAATACAAGGGGCTGGAAATGAAGTATGACATTTGCAACCAGCAATTAATAGTGTATATCATGTCTAATCCCCTGCATGAAGGGATTATTCTCCCGCAAGATTTCATTTCAACATTTAGCCTTGATGGCAGATCTTTCATAAACAGCGACTTCCAGGGAGAGCCCGGCTACTACCAGGTTGTATATGATACAGATAAGCTGAAATGTCTGTATCACTGGTCAAAAACGGTAATGGAAACCGCAGGCAGCGGGAATTACAAATATTTTCATTACGAGTTTACAGGCAGTAAGCAGAGGAACTTTCTTTACATAAACGGGTCATTTGCGCCCTACAAAAAAAACAGGTCTTTCATTGACCTGTTCCCAGTGGATATCCGGGCAACCATAGGGCATTACATGAAGGCAAACCATATGAAAGTCTCCAGAATCAGCGATGAAAGAATGTGTGAACTAATGACTTATTGTAATTCTTTGTTAAAGTAAAATGAGACACAAGGGTGGCTGATCGGCTATGTGGATTAAAAAAACCATAATTATAAGTTTTGTCCTATGCCTGTATCCCGGGTTATTTGCGCAACGGGCAGATAGCATGGTTATTTCAGACACTTTCATCAATACCCCCTTGCCGGAGTTCATCGACAGGATTGAAACCGAAACTCAGGTCAGGTTTTTCTTTCAGCCGGAATGGATAAAAAATGTAACAATAACTTCACCGGCCAGACCTGTTACCTTATTCAGGCTCTTATATGATCCCTTAAAACGGGAAGGGCTTAACTTTTACACGGAAGGTAACAAAGTTTATCTCTATCCGGGCAAGCCTATTCTGACTGAATTGCCACCTTTCATATTGTCTCTTTCCGGGTCTGCGTTTTCAGACAGCCTGTCAAGGTTAACCGAGACGGAAAGAAAGTATATTCAGGGGAAGGAGATCATTCCGATTGAAGTACTTGAAATCGGTGACAGTAAGAGGGAAGATGACGGTCAGAGGTGCATTGTCAGCGGAAGGATAGTTGATGAATCCAACTCTGAGCCTCTGATCGGTGCTACAGTCTACATCGTTGAGCTGAAGGCTGGTGCTGTTACGGATCAGGAAGGGAAGTTTAAGCTTGCATTGGCTCCGGGCAAATATAAAGCCATCTTCAGTTTTATGTCAATGAAAGAACAGGAGTATTTTCTGCAGGTATATTCCGACGGATCTGTAATTATAAAACTGAAAAGAGACCTTATTGAAATTGATGCAGTAAAGATTACTGCCAGTCGCTATGATCATGTCAGGGGAATACAGATGGGTTATGAGCGGATTACCGTCAAGGCCATCAGGGAGATTCCTGTTGCCTTCGGCGAAAAGGACCTGCTGAAAGTCGCAAGGATGCTGCCGGGCGTTCAGAACGTTGGTGAAGGTTCCTCGGGATTCAATGTAAGAGGAAGCTCTGAAGATCAGAACATGTTCTATATAAACAAGATTCCCGTTTACAACACCTCACACCTTCTTGGTTTCTTCACCGCATTCAATCCGGATATAATCAATGATTTCTCATTTTACAAAAGCAACATTCCTGCCAGTTACGGAGGCAGGCTCTCTTCCGTATTTGATATAACAACAAGGCAGGGAAGCAAGAAAAAGTACTTCGGGCAGGGAGGCATAAGTCCGATTACAGCCCATTCCTCCATTGAAATTCCGGCTATTAAGGACAAACTGTCCGTGGTTGCCAGTTTCAGAGCCTCCTATTCCGACTGGATACTTAAGAGAATAAAGAATGATGACATCAAAAACAGCAGTGCTTTCTTCTACGATGGCACACTGTCTGCAAATGCCGAAATCAATGATAAGAACCTGTTAAGGGCTTTCGTATACCTTAGCGGGGACAAGTTCTCCCTGGCATCAAAAAGTGACTATAACTATTCGAATGCCGGTTCTTCCCTGGCCTGGAAACATCTCTTCTCTCCAATGTTGTCGGCCGATTTTGCATTGATCTACAGCAGGTATTCCTTTGAAAACATTGATAAGACAAACCTGTCAACCGCATTTATGCAAGAGTACAGGATAAACCATTACGAGGCGAGGGCAGACTTCTCGGTGTTTGGCAAATCGGGGCACAAGTTCGATTTCGGTACAAGTCAGATACTATATGACCTGAACCGTGGCGATATTACACCTTTTGGCGAAATATCAAACAGGAGTCCTTTCAGCTTAGGAAATGAAAAAGGGATTGAAAGTGCACTCTATGTTTCGGATGAGTTCGTGCTGTTCAGCAACCTGACCGTGCTTGCCGGATTGAGATACAGCATGTTCAGTCAGCTGGGCCCTGCGGAGGTCAATGCATATTCACCTGCAAACGTCATGACCGTTAGAAACATAACAGGAACAGATACTTATCAAAAAGGAGATCTGGTCAGGTTCTACTCCGGCCCTGAATACAGGTTGGCACTGAATTATTCTCTCGGCATGAATAGTTCACTTAAAGCTTCGTATAACAGGCTTTACCAGTATATTTTCATGATGAGAAACACCATTGCCATTTCTCCGGATGATAAATGGAAATTGTGTGATTATCATATTTCACCACCCGTTGCAGATCAGATCTCAATGGGTTATTACCGGGACTTCAGTAATGGTGGAATAAAAGCTTCTCTGGAAGTATACCATAAATGGATTGACAACCAGGTTGAGTTCAAGGACGGAACAGACTTCACCTCGCCTGATCCGATCGAGACTATGGTTCTGCAGGGAAAACAACGTGCCAACGGAATAGAACTTATGATCAGTAAGAAAAGCGGGAAAACAACAGGATGGGTCTCGTACAGTTATTCACGCTCTTTTATGCAGGTTAAAAGCGATATTCCCGAGAATCAAATAAACTTCGGCCTTGAGTATCCATCCAATTATGATCGCCCCCATAACCTGAACCTTGTGATAAACAGCCGTTCAAATCGTCGTCTAAGCCTGTCTGCCAATTTTGTCTATTCAACCGGCCGGCCGGTTACTTACCCGGTCGCAATATATTATTCCGAAGGTCAGCAGTTGTTATACTACACCGGCAGGAATGAATCGCGGATCCCTGATTATGCAAGGCTCGATCTGTCGATAAACCTTGAAGGAAACCTTATCAGAAAGAAACCCATTCACAGTTACTGGATGCTCAATCTGTACAACGCACTGGGACGTGATAATGTCTATTCCGTCTATTTTGACAGTCAGGACGGGAAGATACAAGGGCATAAACTGTCAATCTACAGCGTTCCTATCCTTACATTCTCGTGGCTTTACAAATTCGGGAACTACCTTAATGACTAATTCTGAAACCTGGAGGATATGACGAGAATCAATACAAAGAACGGAAGAAGACCACCAGGCTACAGTCGTTTCGTCTTTATCAGTATAAGCGTCATGTTATTGGCAATAAGCTGCATCACCCCCTTTGAACCGGATTTTAAGGGAGAGACCAGTTTACTGGTGGTCGACGGCAGCCTCATAAAGGGTTTCCAGAAACAGGAGGTAATAATTTCCAGATCCACATCGGTCACGAAACCTGTTTTACAGCTCGTCGGGGATTGCACTGTCAGGATCACTGATGATTCAGGTAATGAGTTCATGTTTACTGAAGAATCGTCAGGAAAATATGTGGCCTATATCGACGATGCATTCCTGAATTTTTATAGTCATTATAAACTGTTAATCACTACTCCCTCGGGGGAGAATTACGAATCAGACTATCAGGCAATTCCGGAAACTGCTCCTGTTGATAGCATCTATTCAATTAAAGAAACCCATTATGTCAGGGACGCTGACGAATACCTGAACGGGCTGCAATTCTATGTTGATCTTGATGCCCCGGATGATGCCGCAAGATACTACCGGTGGCAGGTAGTGGAAACATGGGAGTTGCATGCATCCAACAAGATTTCTGGCGTTTATGATGGAAAAACAATTTATTTCGATCCGAATAACCCGTCAGACAGTCTTTATTATTGCTGGGATTCTGAAACAGCTCCGGGGATCTATACATATTCGACAGCCAATTTATCACACAACAGGCTAAGTAAGGTTCCCCTGCATTTCAAGGCTTATGACTCACCTGATCTGACAATAAAGTATTCAGCCACAGTGAGGCAGTTTGCACTCGATGAAGATGCCTATTATTACTGGAATCAGAAAGAAACCGAACTGAAGGAATCTGGTCAGATCTATACCACTCAGCCAACCCAGCTCAGGTCGAATATCCATAACACCATGAATCCGAACGAAGCAGTTCTGGGGTATTTCTGGGTTTCCTCAGTCACTGAAAAACATATGTTTGAAAAGAATCCATTTTATAACAATATTGAGATAGGTCCCTCAAGCTGTACCTCATACGGAGCGTGTGCAGAATTCATAGATGAAAATCTCATGAACACTCTTTATCACATCACGCAATTCACCCATAATTTTCCTTTACCGCCTGTATATATGTATTTTGTCAGAAGCGGGTCTGGCATGAGCTGCGTCTATTTTTCGAAAGATGAATGCATAGATTGCAGACTCATCGGGGGAACCAATCATAAACCGGATTTCTGGGAATAACATGGATCTGATTAATAATATTTAAGCCGGAGAGCAGTGAGAATCAAGAATGACATATTCAAAACGGTCAGTTCACTGTTAGTTTTCTGCTGCCTCATAAGTTTTACACTTGAAGGTCAGCATGGCGCTTCAGGAGTGACATATTCAAAATACCCCGTTGTCTCAGGCGAAAAGATCAGGCTTTTTACTGACCGCAGCATTTATTGCGTAAACGAGAACGTGTATTTCACGGCGGAATATTCATGTACCGAAGAGCTTGAATCACTCTCCTGGAGCACAGTGTTGTACGTTGAACTGATAAGATGGAACGGCACCAGTATCGCAGGTTCGAAACTGAGATTAACGGGTCAGACAACATCAGCCGGCATTGAAATACCCGGCAATATTCCTTCGGGAAATTACTACCTCAGGGCTTATACCAGATGGATGAGAAATTATTCACCAGGTGAATATGCCTACCTGGGGGTCAAGATTGTCAATCCTTACCGGCCTGAGACAGATGAAGGCCCTGCAGACAGTGAGACCCCTGCCGGAATAAATACGTTGAACTTAATTCAGAAGAGCCTTATCGACGGTATCAGGTGTGTTACCGATAAGGATGAATATAAACCGGGCGAGAAAGCAGAGATTAAGATCGGGATTAACGGCACTAACCCGGTAGATTTTGACAGCTATTGCATCACCGTTTCAAAATCCGGAACGACAGTTGCCACTGACAGCTATATCGAAGTTGTACCGGACCTTACCGGGGGGGTGCCCGCAAATATGGAATACCTGCCTGAGATCCGCGGAATTACAATTTCAGGCGAAGTTACAGACATGTCCGAAGGAGTTCCTATGAAGGACGTTCTTGTGAGCCTTTCAGAAACTCAGTCCGGGGAATACTATGCAACATACACAACTGACGACAGAGGCAGGTTCGTCTTTTCTCTTTCGGAAATGGAGCGACAGCATGATTTCTTTGTACAGACAGGAATCACATCCGAATTACGTATTGATAATGGCTATTGTAACCGGCCCATCCGTCTGCCATATGCAGCCTTTGAAATGAACATGGATGAAATAGATTTTGTCAGGGAGGTTATGGTAAACCAGCAGATCCTTGAGAGATATAAACGGGATCAGGATCTTGTCACAGATTCAGCACAGGCAAAACCCGGGCCGCTGGTTTTTTATGGAAATAAAAAGAGTGTTTACTTTATTGATAAATACATTGAGCTTCCGGATATCAGGGAATTCATTTATGAAATCATAACCGAGGCAAATATTATAAATGATAAGGAAAAGAACCCGGTCATAACTATGCGCAGAACCGATAACGGATATTATCCGCCCTTAATATTATTAGACAACATAAGGATTAATGGCAGTGAACAATTTTTGAAAATTCCGCTGAGTAAGATTGAAAGAGTCGAGGTGATCAATTCTAACTATCTGGTTGGAAAAGAAAGATATAGCGGTATAATGAGTTTCTATTCGAGAAACAAGGACTTTGCAGGGCTTGAGCTGAATAAGAACAGTCTGTTTTTTTCGTACGACCTCTTTTCAGAAATCCTGCCAGGTTTTGATTTCAGCAAAAGACCTGCAGATCAAAGAACACCTGACAGACGGAATCTGCTATACTGGAATCCGGATTTCAGGCTGCCGGCTGGCGGAGAGGCAACCATATCTTTTATTACATCAGACTGTACCGGAGATTACGTGGTTTATGTCAGGAGCAAGAATCCCTCTGACCAGGATGGGATTTACGGCAAGTGCCGGTTCACGGTTAAATGAAAGCTTCAGGGAAAGTCTGAGAATCCGACACCCTGCTATCATTCCCCGGTAATTCTGCCGGAATTCCAAAAGGTCTTCCGTAATGATGAACCAAACTTCCGGACACATAGAATCAGACTGACCGCCATACCAAACTTCCGGACTCACAGAATCAGACTGACCGCCATGCCATTCTGCTTATAGAGTCGTCATGTCTTCCTTTACCATTTTGGAACACAGGGAACAATCTTTGGGACGCTGAGCAAAACCGTTTACATAACTCTGACCGAACTTTGCCCGTGTTTAAGGTACCTCACCCGGAAGGGCAGGACTTTAGTTCAAAGTTTAATTACTAACCAAAATCACAGTTATGAAAAGACTACTCGTTTTATTCTTAGTTCTTACCATGGGATCACTGTCCTACTCACAGTTGGCAAAGAAAGACAAGATGCCCTTGACAACAAGCTCCAAGGCTGCCCTGGCAACTTATAATGAGGCGTTCAGGTATTTTGAAGATGTGGATCTGGAAAAAGGTGTGGAACTGCTAAAAAAATCCCTGACTGAGGACCCTGATTTCTTTATGGCCAACTACAACCTGGCATTATGGTACATGGGGAATGATGAAAAATTCAAGAGTTACGGCAATGCTGCTGTAAACTGCAAAGCCAAACTGAGTGAGGCTGAGAAACTGATTAAAGGCACCTTGGTGACGCTCCTGGAAAAGAAAGATGCTGATGTTACAGATGTTGGTAAAAAATTGGTTGCGATGTATCCAAAGGACATCAGTGTCTATTACATCCTTCTTAACTATCAGAACATTGCCGGAGATGTAAACGGATATCACGAAACATTGCTGAAAGCCCTGGAAAACACTCCGAACCCGGCCCCGGTTTACAACATGCTCGGATATTCCTTTATGAGGCTTAACCAGAATGATAAGGCTGAGGAGGCTTTTAACAAGTACATTGAACTGGCACCAGATAATCCGAACGTGTACGATTCCAAGGGTGACTATTTCATGAATGTCAAAGAGTACAAAAAGGCTTACGATGCCTACATGAAGTCAAACTCTCTGAACCCGGCATGGGGATTGACCAAAGCTCAGAAGGCAAAGCACATTTTTGAGATCGAGGAGCCAGCACGGGTGGCTGTTACTGCTTTACTGGATAAGTACAATTCAGCTTTCATGGCGAAGGACGCAGGCACTCTGGTCTCTTTGCTTGCGGATGTCGGGATGTATTGCGGAACAGATCCTGGTGAGATATGGAACAAAAAGCAGATTGCAGATGGTTGGACACAGTATTTTGCTGATCCCTCGCTTGTCATGGACTATAAAGTTGATAAACGTGAGATTTTGATTGCTGAAGACGGGAATTCTGGTATTGCGGTGGAACAATTTTATTTTAAGCTCTTCAGTCCGAACATTCAGTGGCGCACTATTTTTCACGCAATCAAGTCCGGGGATGCATGGAAATTAGATTTCATAAGCTGGAGCTTTGTTCCCCGGAATGAGGATATTGAGAAAATAAATAAGGCTGTAGAGTGATAATTGTCCGGGTACAAAACAGGTAATCTGTCAGAAGAGACTTATATCATTTAGTGTTCAGTAACTAATTAAAATCAAACGGCCATGATGGCTCATTTTGCAGGAGATGAAACCATATCAGAGGAGACTTATGCGGCGATACAGCTTGTATATTCAATTTCATCGGATCTCGGTAACATGCTGTATGGCTTTTATATCGATCTGCCACCCTCCGATAATGACCTGGTAATCGACCTCAATTAGCTTCACTCCTTTTACCCTGCTGTTTAACCGATAATCTGCCACCGGAATTAATCTCCGGTGGCTTTTTATTAACTTTGAGATACCAATAGCCGTTCACCTTTTGTTACTAAGAAAACAGGGAGACATGAAAAGGGTTATTATAATTACCGTGGCCAGTCTGGCAATCTTAATGGTATGCGCCTTTGCCGTCATTATGATATCGATAAATCGCGGGATTAAAGAACGAATCAGTATTGCGCAGGAAAAATATCCGGGCAATGCTGAAGATGCCCTGCTGGCTTACCTGGCAGATTCCGCCAACTCCCCACGCGACAGGACCGATGTTGCAATCTGGACTTTGGGCCAGATCCAGTCACAGAAGGCATTGCCAGTACTTAAGGAGTTGTACAATTCCGACCCGGAGGGAAAAACCTGTCATGGCAGGCATGATTCAGTTCTATGCCAGTATGGAATCTATAAAGCAATCCGTGCCATAGAAAGTAACTGGTGGCCTCTGCATCCGGAGCTTTGCGATAGTCACTGAGAAATGCTGACTGCCCGGGATCAGGTAAATAATAACCGCCTCCGCTATGCAACGATCTGAGATTTTTAATGTCTCTTACATAAAGAACCCTGATCATATTAATCCTTCATGAATTCACTTAAGCTGGCATTTCGTCCATTATTCCGGAAGGGCGAACATACTGTCACACGCATCATTGTCCTGGCTGCCGGGCTGGCTTTTGGCATTTTGCTGATTGCTGAAGTATTGTATTATTATAGTTACGACAGTTTTTATCCGGATGCTGAACGTATCTATGTTGTTCATGAAAACTTCAGACCGGATAAGTCGTCAGAAGAGCTGAGCAGTCACCCGAGGGTCAGCGGAGCCATTGGCCCCGGGCTGAAGGCTGAGGTGCCCGGCATCGAATCAGCCTGCCGCCTGAACTCAATCGGGAAAAATGTTTTTTATACAGAAGACCTGTTTAGCTATGAGGCAGAAGTCTGCCTGAGTGATGAATTTGTTTTCGACATTCTTCCTCGTCCCGTCATTAGAGGAAATCCCGGTGAGATCTTAAAAACACCATTGTCGTGCATGATCTCGGAAAAAATCGCTGATGCTATTGGTGGAGAAGTAATCGGGAAAATTATCACATTAAAGAGGTATCCTGATAAGAAACTGACCATTGAGGGGATATTTAAGGATCTGCCTGAGAATACCAACTATCAATATGATATCCTTATATCGATGGTTTCTACAAAGCATTTTACCTGGGACGGAACAGATAACTGGATGGGCAATGACCGGTACTACACCTGTGTAAAGCTGGAGCCCGGAGTCAATCCTGAAAGTCTTGCTCCTGCTGTAAGGAAGATGCAGGAGGTACACCAGGACATTGTGAAGCTGGAAGAGGAAAACGGAGGCAGTGTTCTGAAATACTCGTTTATGCCCATCAGGAAAATATATTCCGGCAATGTGAAGGACATGATTATAATTCTCAGCACCATTGCCTTCGCCGTACTCTTTGTTTCACTTATGAATTATGTTCTCCTGACCCTGAGCGCACTTGTAACCCGGGCTAAATCATCGGCCATTCATAAAACCTTCGGTGCACAGGCTGAGAAACTTCAGTTAATAGTATTCATTGAAACTGTAATACTTTTCTTCATTTCTTTAACCGGAGCTGTCTTAATCATTGCAGCATTGAAACCGATGGTTGAATCACAGCTTCAGCACAGCATCGGTGCTGCACTCAATCCTTATGTTATCTGGCCATTGCTGGCCATATTTGTTGTGCTGGTGGTTGTAACAGGGTATCTCCCGGGAAGGTTTTTTTCGCGCATTCCGGTTGCAACGGTCTTCCGGTCATACAAGCTGAAAAATAACCGGTGGAAACTGGCATTGCTCGCAGTTCAGTTTGCAGGTGCATCATTCATCCTTACATTGATGATTATTGTAACCATGCAATTCGGCAGGATGAAGAACGCGGACCATGGGTATCGGACAGATGGAGTATATTATGGATCGACCGTCGGTATGGAAGGCAGTAAAATCTCTGCCGTACTGAACGAATTAAGGGCGATGCCCGAAGTGGAAAAAGTTGGATTGGGTTATGCTTTACCAATGGATGGCGCTTCGGGAAATAACGTCAGATCACCGGATGGACAGAGGGAGATGTTTAATGTCGCTGATTTCTACCAGGCGGATGAGAATTTCCTTTCAATTTTAGATATTAAGGTATCAGAAGGGCAGAATTTCTCGCCCGGAAATGCTTCAGTAAATGATATTGTGATCAGCGAAAAGGGATCAGAAATGCTGAAGATGAACAATGGCTGGGCTGATGGGGTTGTCGGGAAACAGCTCACCATAACCGAACATGGCTCGACTACCGTATGCGGTGTCTTTCCTGATTTTATTATTAATTCAATGGCTGATCCAGACTTGCGACCTTCGGTGTTTTTCTACCTGCCTGAAGAAAAATTTATACAATTAAAAATTGATAAACCTGCTTCGTCATTTATGATTCTGGTTAAAGTCCATAAAGGGTCAGAGGCAGGTGTTAAAAAGAAGATTGCGGATGTGATGAACCTGGGTATGCCTCAGAAAGATGCTTCTGTCAGGAGCCTTGAGGAGGATCTCCAGAATAAGTATAATGATGAAAAGGGATTCCGGAACGCTTTGATGGCGGGGAATGCAGTCATTTTACTCATACTGTTTATCGGTTTGCTGGGTTATACCACAAGTGAGGCCGGCAGGCATCAGAAAGAACTGGCCATACGAAAGATCAATGGCGCCACCATGTCGGACATTCTGAGGGTTTTTATTCTCGAGCTGGAGTACATTGCTATTCCTTCTGTTGTTGCAGGCTTGACAGGGGTATGGTTTACAGTTAATAAATGGATGCAGAATTTTGCATTAAAAGTACCTCTGCACTGGGGATTGTTCGTCCTGTGCAGCCTGGCAATACTGCTTTCAGTTGCCCTGGTTGCGGCTGCCAACTATTACCGGTTCGCCACCAGAAATCCGGTCGAGGCATTAAGATATGAGTAGCAGATCCTGAAAGCGAGCTTTCGTCGCCCGAAAAAATCAAAGCCCGTCACAGGTTCACTGAGGCAGGCTTTTGCTTAGTCGGGGTAGCAAGATTATTTCGCCCGACAGGCTTTTCCTTATGTCGGGGTAGCAAGATGGATTCTCCTGCCAGCATCCATTGGTTCGAGCATTCCTGTTCTTAAGGAGCGAAACAGTCATGAGTATCAGTAGAAACCTATTAATAAATTTAACGATTACCCAGGTAGATGCCAGGCAGTATACATGTTCTCCGTTAAGTCAGTTATGACAGACACGATCAGATCTGATTTATGATAATCACAACCTAAAAGATGTATAATTATAAAATATTCTACCTTTGAAAGCAAGGGGATAAGATAATGAGTCCATTCGGGCAATATAATGATGAGGAGTTGATGCAGGAGATAAAGGCAGGCAATATGCTTGCCTTTGATGAACTCTACCGGAAATACAGCAGGAGGTTGCATAAGTTCTCCTATTCAATGATTAAGTCAACAGAAGATGCAGAAAACATTATACAGGATGTATTTCTTAATCTGTGGGTGAATCGTGACAATGTTGAGAAATCAGCTTCCGTTAAATACTATATCTTCACAATTGCCTATAATTCCGCAATATCAGTCATTCGTAAGAAGATAAAGGATTCAAATTATCTTGAATATGTCAAGACACTTCAGGATTTGGTACAGGAGCCTGTTGACCTTCAGGTTGAATACAGGGAACTGGATGAAAAACTTAATAAAATCATTGATAATCTGCCTGCAAGACAAAAGGAGGTTTATCTGCTCAGCAGAGTAGAGGGCCTGAAATACTCGGAAATCGCAGAAAGATTAAATATCTCAATAAACACAGTTGAAAATCATTTGTCAAGAGCACTGGATAACATCCGCAAAAAACTGGGAAACTACTCTGTCATAGCTGTTTTATTCTGTTATCTGTTTGCATAAACAGACATCTTCAAAAAAATGTAGTCTTGAAGTAGTGGTAAGACCAGTTTTCTGCGTCTTACTGTTAGAAGCAGCATTAGTATAATGAGCCCGGAATTACAAATATTATCTCAAGTAACCTGTATCAGGGTGGGTTTTATGGTTAGTTATATTTAATGCAGAAGCACTTCCGAATACCGGGAGTGCTTTTTTTAAAATTTTAATTATGGATAAAATTCTTATTGAAAAGTATTTCGCTAACAGATGCAACGAGCACGAGGTCGAAACTGTACTGTCATGGTTCAGAGATGCAGCTGGTACGTCTGAGGCGTAAAGCTTTGTTAAACAGAATATGGGAGGATCTGCCGGAAGATGAGTCTTAAGGTGCCTGTTGATTTTGATTCTCTCCTAAACAGTATACATCATAGGATTAATGTACACCAGGCAGAGTTATTAATACAAAATGCCGGAAATGACCTGAGCAAATACAACCGGAGAAAACAGTTTTTAGGGTTCATAAGAAATGCTGCTGCAATATTCCTGCTTCCGGTTCTTGGTCTGGGATTATTTTATTCCATTAAGTACTATTCTGCCAGATCATCTCAGGCTTCAACCATGCAGGCATACAATGAGGTCTTCTCTTCTTTTGATGCAATTACAAAAGTTACACTGCCCGATGGATCAAATGTATGGCTTAATCACAACAGCTCACTTCGTTATCCTGCAAATTTCAGTATAAAATCGAGGGAAGTAGAACTGGTAGGAGAGGGATATTTTGAAGTGGTACATGATCCGAAATCGCCTTTTATAGTAGGTACCGGTGAAATCGAAGTAGTAGCACACGGTACCACATTCAATGTTATGGCGTACCCCGAAGAGAACAAAATAGAAACATCGCTTATTGACGGCAGTGTTGAACTGGTGAAATCCTTGCCGGGAGAGAAGAGAGCCAGTCTCAGCATCATGAATCCGAAGGACTACGCGGTTTATTTTAAAGGCAGTGATGAGGTTATTAAAATGATAATAAGTGATGAAAGGTATTTCTCATGGAAGGATGGCAAACTGATCTTCACGGCAGAACCCCTGGGAGAAGTCGTAAGGAAACTCAGCAGGTGGTATAATGTTGATATACAGATAACAGATCCCAGATTATATGACCTTACACTGACAGCTACTTTTGTTCATGAAACATTACCCCAGGTAATGAGTCTTTTGTCAATTATTACACCTGTCGATTACAAGATTTCAGACAGGAAGGTGAACGGAGACGGAACATTTTCCAGGACAGAAGTCATCCTGAGTTATAGGAACAAATAGTGAATTAACCTTAATAATAACCTAACCTAAAAACCAAAAGCCTATGAATTACAGCTGATTTATAAACGGAGGCGGGAATGTGTTTGCCCACAATCCCGCCGGATCAAGTACACCAGTTTCCTAAAATTAGTAACTTAAATCCGCACAAATCTATGAAAAAAATTCAAGATTATTATGGAGGAATTCATCTTGAATTCCTTACTAAAAAAACGATCAGAGTCATGAAACTATCACTTTTATTATCGCTCCTGACAATTTCGCAGCTCTGGGCAACTGAAACATATTCCCAAATCACGAAGCTATCCCTTAAGCTGGACAATGTTAAAATCTCAGATGCTCTCATGGCGATTGAAGAACAGAGTGAATTCTTCTTCCTTTACAGTCCTAAGCTGGTGGACGTTGAAAGGAGAGTAGATATAGATGTGACGAATGAGCCAATCACGGACATTCTGACCAATATTTTTGATGAGAAAGTACAATTTGCTGTTTATGACCGGCAGATTATTCTCAGTCCGGCAGGCCAGCCTGTTACTTCTGTAGAATTACAGCAGCAATCCCAAATAACCGGTACAGTAACTGATTCAAGGACGGGAGACCCTCTTCCCGGGGTGACAGTTATGGTTAAAGGAACCACTGTTGGAACGATATCGGAGATTGACGGGAGCTATAACATTACAGTTGTGGAGGGTTCTAATACATTGATATTCAGTTTTGTAGGATATCAAAAGCAAGAAATTGTCATAGGTACGCAAACTGTTATTAATGCAGCAATGGTTGAGGAGGTTACGGCACTCAGTGAGTTGGTAGTCGTGGGTTATGGAACTAAAACTAAGAGTTCAGTAACCGGAGCAATTTCTACAGTTGGAAAAACCGAGCTGGAAAACATAGCGGTAACCAATGTTGCAGGAGCACTGACAGGAAAGGTATCAGGCGCATTTATTACTTCTGACGGAGGCAGGCCCGGATCAGGCTCAAATATTTATCTCCGCGGACCGGTTTCAATCAGTGGAGGAACTCCGTTATATGTTGTCGACGGAGTCCCTATGGCTGATCTGAGCTATGGTTTCAATATGATGGATATTGAATCAATAAGTGTATTGAAAGATGCTTCTGCAGCCGCAATTTACGGTGCGACAGCAGCCGGGGGTGTTATACTTGTTACTACCAAACGGGGACAGAAATCAAAGCCACAGGTTAGCTTTGACGCAAGTTACGGCACCAGAAACGCAATAGTCCTCCCTGAAATATTTCGCCGTGATGATTACATTAAAGCGAAAGCGTTGGCCGGTTATGATGTGGAAGATCTGTTCGGGCCTGAGAGTGGATGGAGCAGCCTTCCGGATACAGATTGGTTCGGTGAATGGTTCAATCCGGGGTCAGAGCAGAATTACACTCTCTCAATGAATGGAGGAGGTGAGACTTCTACTTTCTATTTGTCCGGTAACTATAATAAGATTGTAGGAAACCGCCTTTCAAACTGGATAGAGAGGTTTACATTCCGCATCAACTCTGATCATCAGATTACTAAACGACTGAAATTCTCAGAGAATATCTATTTTAAAACCGGACTGGAGAACCCCCCATCTATCCCTGAAGAAGGATATCAGACTCTGAGGAGCATTCCTATCATGCCAGTATATGATGAGAATAATCCTAATGGCGGATGGGGTATGACACCGAAAGGATTTCAGGGGCGCAATTATGTTGCGGCTGCATTAACCGAATATGCAAGGAACAGGGATTATACGATCAATATGAGCGGAACCCTTGAATACATGATTATTAAAGATCTACACATAAAGGGATTTATGGGTGCAACGGTGGGAGATCTTGATGCTTATGTCTATCAGTATCCTTATTCTGACGGTTCATGGACAAAAATGGAAACTTTTTCAAAATCCAATTCGAAAGCCAAACAATATATTGGTACATATACACTGAATTATAGTAAGGATTTTGGCAAACATTCCATATCTGCACTTCTGGGATATGAATGGCGCAGCAGTTACTACAGTAACCTGATGTATGCCAATAGAGACTCTTATGTGCCTGAACCCTGGTCTTCAAATGTGGCAGTAGGGATTACAAATCTTACGAGCACTTTCAACCAGACCGACGCACTTGACCGCATTTTATCACAATTCGCTAGAGTTGAGTATGATTACAATGAAAAGTATCTCATGACCGCCAATATAAGGAGGGATGGATATGGCTCGAAGTTTGGTCCCGAAAACAGATACGGGACATTCCCGGGTGTTTCACTCGGATGGGTAATTTCGAAGGAAGATTTCATGAGCCAGATATCATTTATCAACCTTCTGAAGCTGAGAGCCGGCTATGGTGTGCTTGGAAACGCTGTAGGGCCTAATTTCGCATACACCAGGTACTACGAGCCCGGATACAGTTTTGACTGGTCTGAACAACCGGAAGCTGCAAAAAGAGAAACTGGGTTGCAGGTTGTAAGCAAGCTGCCAAATTCTGAGATTCAGTGGGAATCAGTTGCAACAGCCAACATAGGTATTGATGCAAGTTTCTGGAGTGGCCGTTTAGCCATGAGCGTTGATTTCTATTCGAGGCAGACAAAGGAAATGTTATATGATGTACCTGTTGCCCTGTCAGCCGGTGTAGGTGCCACTGTTCAGGCAAACATCGGACAGATGAGCAATAAAGGATTGGAATTCCAGATCGACCATCGTAATAGCGTCGGAGATTTCAGCTATAATGTGACATTTAATGGCGGTTTCAACAAGAATGAACTGATCTCCTTGAACCCTGACCTGGAGAGGTTATTTATCAGCAGTGGAAATATTGGCGCCGGTGAATCCGGAGGAGGTTTCTATGGCGGTGCAGCTATCTGCCGTTCGGAACCAGGACAGCCGCTTGGGGCAGTTCTATGGGTTACAGACATCCGGAATTTATGCAACGGATGCAGCCTCCGGTGAAACCCGTCCTACTTACAGTGGTTACACACCCAGGGCAGGCGATTTGATTTATGTCGACCAGAACACTGATGGTGTGATTAATGCCAGTGATATGGTACTATATTGGAAATCCCTGGCCAAAATTCACTTATGGTCTGGCACTTGGCGGTGGTTGGAAAAATATTGAGGTGAAACTGCAGTTCAGCGGCGTCCTTGGTAATGATATCTATAACGGGTTTGATTCATATGAGTATAATTTCTTTTCAGATTACAACTCGACAGCCAAAATCTATGATGCTTCATTCTTTGGCGACAACGGATTGACCAGTGTACCCAGGAGCGCAACTTTGACAGTTCCCGACAGGAATAAAAACTGGGGAGCTGTTATCAGACTACCACATCCAATCTGGCTCATATATGCGTCTTAAAAACCTGCAGATCAGTTATACTTTGCCGACTGATTTGTTAACCCGGATACATATAAGCAACATGAAGGTTTTCTTCAGCGCTGACAATCTCTTAGTCGTGACAGGTTATAAAGGACTCGATCCGGAGATACCGGCTCAAGGAGGCAGCATACTGGCTCAGGGGACTTGACTTCACAAGTCCGCGATATCCTTTGTCAAGGGTTGTTTCTTTCGGAGTTAACATGACTTTCTAACCCATTAAATGAAAAAATCATGAAATTGAAATTAAAATATCATGCACTCTTACTGGTGTTTGCCAGCTTACTAATGTTATACTCTTGCGGAGATGATTTCCTGGATGTTTCTGATCCAACCGTTCTCTCGGAAGATATCTTTCCGAAGACCGTTGATGACCTTGATCCGATTCTGATTGATGTGTTCGGGAGATTACAGGAAACAGAATATGGCACCATGATGAGATTCTGGCCATTGCTTTCTCACTGCCGTGATCACGGATATAACGGGGCTCAGTACAATGAGTTTGCACTTAATGAGTTAAATCCCAACTTGTCAAATGTCAGAAATTTCTGGGAAAGATCCTTCCTGGCTATTGGTAAGATAAATACTCTTCTTGCTGCTGTGGAAGATATCCGAAACGTTGGAAATTTGTCGGAGAGCCAGCTCACTAAACTTGATCAAATTAAGGGACAGGCATTATTTATTCGTGCATATACCTATTTCTACCTGATCAACTATTACGGAGAATATCCTATCATCACAGAAGCTGACAAAAGTAAGATGGGCATCCCGATCTGGAATGAAGTCACTTCTGTGATCAGCGATGCAGCCAGACCCAGAGCAACACAGGGAGAGGTATGGGACTTTATCATCTCAGATCTATTGGCTGCGGAAACACTTTTGGATGGTGTTGTATTTACTGAGAAATCACGACCGAACGAATGGGCGGTTAAAGCTTTCCTTGGGAAATCATACATCCTGACCCTTCAGTATGATAAAGCCAGAATTATCCTTAAGGATGTAATTGACAACAGCGGGAAATCACTTGTCAGTTATGATGTACTTCGTTCCATGTTCAATGGGCAGAACGAGTTCAATAGCGAATCTATTTTTGAGATAAACTATACCCCGGACCCACTGGGTGGTACCGATGTGACAAATACCGGAGCTAACTGGAACAGGGCAATCAGTGTTACATATGTGGCTCCCAATGGTGTAGAAACGACGAACGGATTCGGGAACCTGTTTATTCATGATATGAATATACCGCGCTTTGGTTTTGACGATACCACAACAGTAAATCAGAAACGACCTGACTATCTTGAAAAATCACTGCAGGTTCGTCTCGACAAGAGTGTCGACCCCCGTCTGTATGTTGGGACGTTTCAGCCTTATGTTGACAGTGTCCGCATCACAAGTGTCTGGAGCGATGTAGCAAAAAGCAGAGTCGAGTCTTATAATGCAAAAAATGTAAAAGCCTGGGGAAGCCATAAATACAACGTTGTTGACCGGCTCTATACCGCAAACGCCGGGTGGTGTGGCGTGAATATGTATGCTATGCGTCTGGCAGAAGTATATCTCCTTTATGCTGAGGCACTGATCAAAACCGGCGCACCGACAGAAGGGCTGGAGTATATAAACAAGGTTCACCGCAGGGCATACAACCTTCCTGTCAATACCCCTTCACCAACTTATGATTATGCTTCACTGACAGCCAGGACTAAGACAGTTGATGCGGCTGATCCGCTCGCAAACGACCCTCTTAAATATGAAAGATGGGCAGAGTTCTTCAGTGAGGGTCAATGGTGGATAGACGTACGTCGTTTTGGAATGGGAGCTGCCGAGGCTGCATATTATAAGAAAGTTATGGGCGGAGCCCTTGTATGGAGGGAGACTAAATACGCCATGCCGATTCCAACAGCTGAAATGGACAGTAATTCAGAGATGATCCAGAATCCCGGATATTAAAAAATCCCGGGAGAAGACAGGCTTATCCGGGTCTGTCAAAGATCAGGTTCTGCATTAATACTGATATTTCCAGTTGAGTATTTCACAGAGACCGGAGGATACGCGTAAAAAGCGTATCCTCCAATCTGGTGAAAGCACTTATAATATCATTTTTATTCAAACATGTTCACCCTTTGCAAACGTATCTGAATTATGAGAATTGCATTGTTATGGTTCATTATGCTTAGTGCATGTTTAAGTAATTGTAGACCCGTACCACCTGATTTACCATCTGTAACCACAGAAAAATGGGGAGAGAAGGACGGCAAGGAAATTAAACTCTTTACTCTGGTCAATAAAAACGGAATGGTTATAAGGGTAACCAATTATGGCGGAACATTAACATATGTGTCAGTGCCCGACAGAAATGGCAATAATGAGCCTGTTGTACTGGGCTTTGACAGCCTGAAAAATTATCTTGAACGTCACCCTAATTTTGGCAGTACTGTTGGCAGGTTTGCCAATCGCATCGGTGGTGCAGAGTTTACCTTGTACGGGGAGACATATAAGCTTACTGCCAATAACCGGGGTAATACCCTTCATGGTGGCGCCAACGGCTTCAGCATGCAGGTTTTTACCATTGATACTTCATATGTTTCACATGATTCAGCAGTCGTTATTATGAAGTATCTAAGCCCTGATATGGAGGAGGGATTCCCCGGAACACTTTCATTTCAGATGGCTTATGTCTTAACCGGTGAAAATGAGATTATTCTTGAATATAAAGCAACCACAGACAAGCCAACGATTGTGAACTTCACAAATCACACCTACTTCAATCTTTCCGGTTGCAAGGAATCTGTTCTCAATCATATCCTTAAGATTAATGCGGACTCAATATGTCAGGTTGATTCTATTGGAATTCCAACCGGATCTATTTTACCCGTTGCCGGAACAGCTTATGATTTCACAGTTGCCCGGAAGGTTGGTGACAAGATAGGGGAAGTAACTCCGGGATACGACATCAATTATAAATTGCGAAAGGTGGGGAATGAACTTTCCCTGGTTGCAGAGGTTTTTGACCCCGTTAGTGGCAGGGTCCTTCAGGCATCTACAACAGAACCCGGTATGCAATTATTTTCAGCAAACAATGATTTAAGCCGCTTCACAGGTCATGATGGTAACAAATATGGCAGACACTACGGACTCTGCCTGGAGATGCAGCATTTCCCGGATTCTCCTAACAAGTCACAGTTTCCTGATGTTGTACTTAATCCCGGAGAAAAATACAGGCAGCTAACCATTTATAAGTTTTCCGTGCGTCCATAAAATATTTATAAGAAAATTTAAAATATTAATAATGAGTATATTAGAAAATGATGATCTGAACAATTATAATCAAACTTAACATGAAGACAAACAGGCGTAAATTTATTGGTAAGGTTGGTATGGCTACCGCTGCAATGGCTGTTGCCTCAAATACTATTTTGAGCGGGAAAAACGCTCCGGTTCCTGTCGAAGCATCCAAAGTTGACAAGCCTAGAGACAATGTCAGGAGGAAAGGCCAGATGTGGCCCATCAAATCCGAACTTAAATCAAAGCGGATCAAGTTCGACTCACCTCAGAACCAGATCAGCTGGGCATTTATGAAAGAACTAAGAGAACACAATAAAACGAGAAAAATATATGACATCAACCCTTATGTTGAAGTTTATCAGTTCCGTGACAACCTGTACGGGCTCTTTTCAGAGAACTGCGACGGAGCCGGTGATTATTGGATGTACCTCATAATCGGACCGGAAAAAGCGATGCTCATTGATACAGGGTATGGTCTGGGCGACCTCAAGGGGCTCATTGACAAGATCACCGGTGGCAAGCCGATTGTAGTTGTAAACACCCACGACCATTATGACCATGCCTACGGCAACTGCCGCTTTGAAAAGGTATACTGCCATGAATACCTGGTCCCCTACCTCAATAACCAGCATGCGCATATGTGGGATTACCTGTTTGACGACTACGGCAATAACATCTGGCTGGAATTTGACAGGAAGGACCTGCCCAAATTTAAGAAGTACGAGATTGCCGGCGTACCCGATGGCTATACCTTCAACCTGGGCGGAGACTATGAGGTTGAACTCGTATTTACCGGCGGCCATGCTGCCGGCCATGCTTCTTACATCGACAGGAAAGGTCGCATATTGTTCAGCGGAGACAACATCTGTAGCGACGTCTCCGGGTGTGGTTCTGTCAACACTATCAGATCGACTGGTCCGTATGCCGAAAATACCGCACTCAAGGTCTATCGTGACAATGTAAAGAGACTTGTAGACCGCATGGACGAATATGATTACATCTTCCCCATGCATTTCATGAACAACATCGAAAACAATCTTATGCCCAATATCCTTGAGGCCTGCGACGCCATCCTTGCCAATCCGGACGATTATGATTATATGACTGAAAAATGGGGCAAGGACCGTTTTGCTGAACCGTCGAGACGATATTACAAGTTTATCAAGGGCTTCAGCGTAATTGCCTACGGCTACAAAAAGGGTTGACAAAAGAACTAAGATCAGGGAGGAAATTATATGGCAGAACAAGAAATTAAGACAGGACAGATGTGGCCGATTAATGGCGCATCGAAGGCCAAAAGACTCAAATGGGGTGCTGCTCAGAACCATATCAGCTGGACCTACATGAAAATGCTTCGGGAAGGCAATAAGACCATGAAAGTTTATGACATAAACCCTTACATCGAGGTCTATCAGTTCCGCGATAATATGTACGGCCTGTTCAATCAGAACTGTGATGGAGCAGGAGATGTGTGGCAGTACCTCATCATTGGGCCGGAAAAGGCTATGCTCGTCGACACCGCTTTTGGTCTCGGAAATCAGAAAGGTCTCGTAGATGAGATAACTGGAAGGATGCCGCTTATCGTTGTCAACACCCATCTTGGACCTGATCATTCGTACGGGAACGTGCTTTATGATAAAGTGTATTGTCACGAGTATGAGGTTGATAACATAAAAGCCAGGGTTAAACCAGGTGCATGGGACTACCTGTTTGACGAAAAGGGGAACAACATCTGGCTCCAGTTCGACAAAAAGGATCTCCCTGTATACAAGGACTATGAGTTGATAGGAGTACCTGACGGATACATTTTCAACCTTGGAGGTGACCATGATATTGAGGTCGTCTGGACAGCCGGACATGCATCAGGCCACGCCATGTTCATCGACAAAAAAGGACGCACTCTTTTCGCGGGTGACGATGTATGCAGTGATGTAATCGGCTGTGGCAGCGGCCCCAGGCCAGGAACGTTTTACGGAGAATTCCGGAATCTGACATCTTACCGCGACTGTCTGACAAGGCTTGTTGAACGCCTCGATGAGTTTGATTATATGTTCCCTGGGCACTTTATGGTCAACCTTGAAAACCATCTGCTCCTAAACATACTCGAAACCCTGAATCATATAATTGCCGACCCGGACAATTATGACTACGCGATAGGGCGTGATGACGGCAGCAAGCGGATGCACAAGTTCATCAAGGGCTTCGGTACGATAGCATACACCGAAAATGGTATTTACCCTCCAAAGATGTGAAAATAAAAAAAAGACGATAGAACTAATAATCAGGGAGGAAATTTAATGGCAGGCCAAGATATTAAGACAGGGCAGATGTGGCCTATAAATGGTGCATCAAAAGCCAAAAGACTGAAATGGGGTGCTGCACAGAATCAGATCAGCTGGGCGTACATGAAGATGCTCCGGGAAGGCAATAAAACCCTTAAGGTTTATGATGTAAACCCTTATATTGAAGTCTACCAGTTCTATGACAATTTGTATGGTCTTTTCAACCAGAATTGTGACGGTGCCGGTGACGTGTGGATGTGGCTCATCATAGGCCCCGATAAGGCGATGCTCATTGACACCGCATGCGGTCTGGGAGACATGAAAAGCCTGGTCGATGAAATTACCGGAGGAATGCCCCTTATCGTTGCCAACACCCATGGTCATGCTGACCATGCCCGGGGTAACTGCTGGTTTGATAAGGTGTATTGCTACGAAACCCTGGTACCGGTTCTTGAGGCGCAGAACGGACAGATGTGGGACAAGCTGTTTGATGAAAATGGCAACAGCATCTGGCTCGAGTTTGACAGAAAAGACCTGCCTGTGTTTAAGAAATACGAAATTGTCGGTTTACCGGACGGCTACACCTTCAATCTGGGAGGTGATTATGAAGTCGAGCTCGTGTTCACGGGGGGGCATTCAGCTCAGCACGCTATGTACCTTGACAAAAAAGGCCGCTATTTATTTGCCGGTGATGATGTATGCAGTGACGTTACCGGTTGCGGCAATGGTGGAAAGTACGCCAATCTGATGACATACCGCGATTGCCTGACTAAACTGGTTGACCGCCTTGATGAGTTCGATTATATTTTCCCGATGCACTTCATGGTTAATCTCGAGAATCATCTGCTGATCAACATTCTCGAAACGCTGAACGAGGCTATCGCAGACCCGGACACCTATGACTATAAGATTCAACACATAAGCGGAAGCGGTGGTCCCGGCAGGGAGAGAATGTACAAGTTCATTAAGGGCTTCAGTACTATCGCGTACACCGAAAACGGCATTTATCAACCGAATGAGTAAATAACACTTTTAATTCCTGACGAAATGAAATCAAAAGTATCAAAATGGGTTTTTATTCTGCTGGTTTGTGCCCCATCAGCATTACTCGGACAGA
Organism: uncultured Rikenellaceae bacterium; assembly: GCA_963802145.1. GTDB lineage: Bacteria > Bacteroidota > Bacteroidia > Bacteroidales > VadinHA17 > SR-FBR-E99. The sequence continues at coordinate 1,009,739 of CAWDHN010000010.1, read as the reverse complement.
GTAAGGTATCAGGCACCTTTAGGGCAGGTGCCGCTAAAATTGATATTACACCGGCGGAAAATGCCCTTCCAAAGAACGGGTTTAAACGCGGGATCCGTGACAGGTTAAATGTAAGGGCAATTGTTGTGGATAATTCGATCACAACTGCCGCTATGGTATCTGTGGATGTTGGTGGGGTTCCCTATTATATCTACCTGCACGCCGTGCAACAGATTGAAAAGAAGACGGGGATACCGGCCGGTAACATTGTGATATCGGCGTCACATACCCATAGCTCCATACAATTGCCGCGGGAAAACGCAGAAAATGTGGATCCGAATGTTTCAGCGTTTGCAGCCAACTTTGAAAAGAGTGTCGTCGACGTTGTAATCGAGGCCTTGAAGAATCTTCAGCCTGCACGTATTGGGTATATGACCGGAACCTCTTATCTGAACGTAAATCGTGATGCAATAGATCCTGTTACCCGACTGTGGACCCAGGCTCCAAACTATGACGGACCCTCGGATAAAGAGATATCCGTCGTCACTCTTCAATCACTTGCCGGTGAGCCTATAGCTGTGTACTATAACTTTGGCATGCACCCTAACAGCATGTATATGAGTAGCATTATCAGCGCTGATGCTCCGGGGGTGGCTTCAAGTTATATTGAAGATTACTATAATGGGAAGATCGTTGCCCTATGGTCATCAAGTGCATCCGGTAACCAGAACCCCCGTTATCTGCAACCAATGCAGGACATTGAGAAGCTGAAATCTGAGGTAGCTCTTTCCAGCGGCAGGGCAAAAAACACGGATGAAGCCAACAGGATTGCAGGTTTCGGTGGTGGAGTTGATGATATCTTTGATGTTGACCCGGGGCTTCTCTCAAGACAATCACAGATGATTTCCTCCATCGGGCAATTTATGGGAGAAGAGGTGCTGCGCGTCATGAAGTTTACTCAGAGATACAAGTCGGAATTAAAGATTTTTGTCGCAGATACGGTTGTAGTTTGCCCTGGCAGAAAGCGTACTGACGCCGGCCGTGAAGGAACACCAGGTACTTATGTCGATAGTGATCCGGTGAATATCGGACTTAAACTGCTTGTTCTCGGAGATATTGCCTTTGCCATTATGGGAGGCGACCCATACAGTGAGATCGCGATGAGGTTAAAAAATGAATCCCCGTTTAATTATACTCTGTTTGTAGTGCATTCCAATGCTATGGGCGGCGGCTATATACCATCGGATGAAGCATATGGCAGAAATACATTCCAGGTGCTGAGTACCAGTCTTAAGCCCGGGTGTGCAGAGAGAGCAATAATCAACGGATTTCTTGATTTAATGGATAGGGCTCGTAAATAAAACATCTTCCATCATTGTGCCATGGCCGGGAATTATAGGTTCACACGGCCGCCAATGCACCTCTGAGCATAAAAATGAAACTATGAAACCCACATGTACTACAATCACAAGCATTTATGACCATAATCCTCGAACATGTGGGTTCCATCCGACCTTTAAAAATTAAAATATATACGGATGAAACCAAACAGACGGGAGTTTATTAAAAATATGGGAGCCGGAGCAGCAGGACTGGGTCTGGCCTCACCCCTTGCCTTTTCTTCATGCGCCACACCTGCAAGCAAAGATGACGGACAGAAGCTATTCATTGGTGACGACATTGCGGTGGCTGAAACAACAAATGGCAAGGTCAGAGGGTATATTCTGAGGGATATTTATTATTTTCTGGGAATACCTTACGGAGCTGACACTTCGGGTGTAAACCGCTTCATGCCTCCGCAGAAACCCACACCATGGACGGATGTGTTTCCTGCTATCTGGTGGGGAAACGCTGCTCCGCAGAAAATTGAGGGGATATACTCGGGCAACAACCGGCACCGTGCATTCCTGCATCATGCGAACTTTGATGATGTGAGTGAGAACTGTCTCTCGATAAATGTATTTACTCCGGGTTATAATGACGGGAAGAAAAGGCCTGTACTGCTATGGATGCATGGTGGTGCCTGGAATTATGGGATCAGCATTGAGCATGACGGAGTCAATGGTGAGAATATTGCCCGCCATGGTGATATTGTGTTTTGTTCTGTCAATCACAGGCTCGGGCCGATGGGCTTCTCCGATTTCTCTGCAATAGGGGGCGAAAAATATGCATTATCGGGCAATGTGGGTGCACTCGACCTTGTGGCTGCACTGGAGTGGATTCGGGACAACATCGGCAGTTTTGGCGGTGATCCGGGCAATGTGACCATTATGGGTCAGTCGGGGGGAGGAGGAAAGGTCGTGATTACCACAGCCATGCCTGCTGCAAAAGGCCTCTTTTCCAAAGCGGTTTCCCTGAGTGCTGCCGATATCGATCCAAGAGATAAGGCAATGACGATGAAGGTCGGGGAATACATCATGAAAGAAGCTGGTTTGCATGCCTCAAATATTGACAGGCTGCAGCAGATGCCCTGGAGAGAATACTACGACATCGCCCTGCGAGGAGCCGAAAAATATATCAGCGACTCAGGAACAGAGTCTTTATCTCCCATGAAGGTCTTCCAGCCGCAGCTGGATGGGAAAGTTATTCCGCAGCATACGTACCGACCCGCATACACACCTGTTGCAGTTGACATTCCGATGATAATAAGCTCCACAACGAATGAGAGTTCCAATGCCTACAAGGATCCGTCGCTTGAATCGATCTCTTATGATGACCTGAAAGAACGGCTGAAGGGGCAGTATAAAGAAAAGGCTGGAGAAATAGTTGATGCTTATGCAAAGGCATTCCCTGACAAAAAACCGGTTGAGATTTGGTCGATGATGTCTGGCTTCCGACAACGAGCAGTATCGCTGGCTGATGCAAAGTCAAAGCAGTCGCCACCAGTTTATATGGCGTGGTTCGGATGGCAGCCGCCATTGTTTGACAGCAGGTTGAGAGCATTCCATACCCTGGACCAGTGCTTCTGGTTTTACAACACTGATCTGATGCTTACCCACACAGGGGGAGGGGCCAGGCCAAAGGCGTTGTCAGAAAAACTGGCCAATACTCTTATACAGTTCATCAAAACAGGAGATCCGAACGGGGGCGGTTTGCCGGAGTGGCCGAGATATACATCCGAAAGAGGAGAGCTTATGTTTATTGACGATGTATGTGAAGTTCAGAATGACCCTGACAGGGATGCCAGACAAAAACTGCCACCCTATACACTGTAAAAATGATCAGGTTCACTATTACAACTGAGTTACTAAAGCTTTGACTATTAGAGACATCATAATTATATTAACAATATTGCTGTTAGCGATTTCTTCAGATCTGCTTAGTCAGGAAACTGTAAGGATAAACAGGCTTACCAGTACTGTAGAGTTTGATGGTATCCCTGACGAAGCTGCATGGGAAGTACTCAGCAACTTCCCACTGACGATGCATAAGCCAAATTTCGGATCGCAGCCCTCGGAATTAAGCGAAGTCATGATCGGATACGATGATCAATTCCTGTGGATCGGAGCCAGACTTTTCATGGAGGATGCTTCAAAAATATTTACGGTTAGCAAAAAGAGGGATGAGGAACTTTCTGATTATGATGCATTCGGGGTCATTCTTGATACATACGATGACAATGAGAACGGGCTTGCATTTTTCACAACACCAACCGGTCTCAGAACGGATTACACCATTTCGAACGACGCAACCCAGAGTGGCGGTGGAGGAAAGGGTTCATCGATAAATTACAACTGGAATACGTTCTGGGATGTAAAAACTACAAGGAATGACAGAGGATGGTATGTAGAAATGAGGATTCCTTTCTCAAGCATGAAATTCAAGTCAGTGGATGATGTTACCGTTATGGGCTTGATTATATCGCGAAATATAAGTGCGAACAACGAAACTGACACTTACCCGGCCATTGACCCCAGGTACGGTAACATGTCAACCAGTAAGCCTTCACAGGCCCTCACAATAACAATCGAAGGTGCAAGGCCCACCCGGCCATTGTATCTTTCCCCGTATCTGTTGGGTGGCTTTTCACGAGGCTGGTCACTTAGTGAGGACGAGACGGGATATGTAATGGAAGATGAGCCACAGTACAATGGAGGACTGGATATTAAATACAATATTAACAGCAACCTGACCATTGACCTTACAGCAAACACCGATTTTGCGCAGGTGGAAGCTGATGATCAGCAGGTAAATATTACCAGGTATTCCCTTTCCTTCCCGGAGAAGAGGGTCTTTTTTCAGGAACGATCGAACCTCTTTGATTTCAGTCTCCGGGAAAGCTCCGATAACTTGTTTTACAGCAGGAACATCGGCATAGCAGATGGTGATCCTGTACGGATCTACGGTGGAGCAAGACTTACCGGCAGGATTGGGAAATGGGATTTGGGTTTTCTGGATATGCAGACAGCGGAGCATGAAGAAACTCCCGGAGAAAACTTCGGTGTTCTGCGGATGAGGAGGCAGGTAATCAACCGGAACAGCTATGTGGGAGGGATGATGACATCAAGGCTGGGTTTGAATGGCTACACAAATGTCGCTTATGGGGTTGACGGGATTTTCCGGCTCTTCGGCGATGATTATCTCAATGCCAAATGGTCGCAAACCTATGACAGTGAAATTGGAAATAATTTGAAATCTCTCGATCCCTCGTTCATGCTTGTCGGTTGGGAACGAAGGTCAGAAGAGGGATTTGCGTATAGTATGCAATATTCATATTCAGGTAAGGAATTCAATCCTGGTGTAGGATTCGTTAAAATGCAGAGTATTCAGGCTTTAAATGGAGAACTGTTGTACGGGTGGATCCCGGACGAAAACTCAAAATTATTCAACTATAATATTAAACTTAAAGGAAGAAGATATACACGGCTGGAAGACGGTGGGCTTGAAAACATGAAACTGTCACCTGAATTTGAATTCAACACAAAAAGGGGAATTCATGGGGTAGTCTCCATTGATTACGAGAAGGAGGGGGTTCCAAATGATTTTAAGCTCTCTGACAGCATTCCGATAGCTGCTGGTGAGTACTCATTTATCGGGTTTGAAGGTGAGGTAGGAACCCCGGATACGAAGACGCTCTCTGCTGAAGGAACATTATATGCCGGACAGTTTTATGACGGAAAGAGGGTTGGATTGGAGGCAGAGGCAAACCTGAACCTCTCTTCCAGCTTAAAGCTTGCGGCAAAGTATATATTTGAAGCGATCCGTTTTCCTGACAGGGAGACAAATAATTCACTGGACATTCACTCGGTGAACTTCAAGGCACTGTACATGTTCAATACCAAAATATCAGCGACATTGATGGTTCAGTACGTCAATACCGAAGAAGAGCTGATTGCCAATTTCAGGTTCAGGTATAATCCGCGTGAAGGGAATGATTTTTACCTGGTGTACAATGATTACCGCGGCATAGCGAATGATTATGCTACGCCTGAATTGCCAAAGTTCTTCAATAAGACCATTATGCTGAAATATGTCCACACTTTCATTCTTTAAAATGACGGCAGGAACATTCTCGGGACAATTTAATTGACGGGATTTTAAAGGCAATCCGACATATTATTTAATTAAAAGGACAAATACATTTCACTGGACAAATAAATAAGGAATCACACAAATACAGGAGGATACAATATGAAGATTTCATTCAAAGCCATGTTGTTGCTTTTGGCAGCGACAGCCTTCACACCCGGCTGCAATGATAAAACCGCCGCTCTAACAGATAAGGGTAGTACATACATTTACGGTAAGGATTCCGTGAAAGTGAGCGTCGGAACCAAACCTGTTGATTTTCCCGCCATACACGAGGACGGTACGGTTACATTCAGACTCGCAGCTCCTGAGGCGAAATCAGTGGTTCTGGTCAACACCACCGGTGGCTGGACATCGGATGCATGGCCTCAGGGGGCGAGCATCCCGATGACAAAGGACACTGAGGGCAACTGGACCGTGACGATCGGGCCGCTGGCACCTGAGTTTTACAATTATGCATTCGTCGTTGACGGTGTCTATGCACTCGATCCCATCAATCCGCTGGTTGACCGTGACGGTGTCAGGTATCGTAGTGAACTGCAGATTTCAGGAGAAAAGACATTCAATTACGAGTATCATGACGTTCCACACGGAACGGTATCGCATGTCTATATTCCGTATCCGACGCTTGGGATCCAGAAGCGGACAACGATCTATACTCCTCCCGGGTATGAAACCGATATTGCAAGGTACCCGGTTATTTTTCTGCAGCATGGTGGTGGAGGAGATGAAGACGCCTGGACAGATCTGGGACGGGTTCCGGAGATCATGGATAATCTCATCTCGACGGGTAAGATCGAACCGATGATCGTGGTGATGAGCAATATCTATTCTGACCAGGTCGCCGGCCGCAACTATATTCCTGTCGTACCGCCTCCGGGGAGTCGCCCTGATGATCTCAGTTTCCCCAAAGCGCTAGTCTCTGATCTGGTTCCGTTCATTGACAGAACCTACCGTACCGTGGCCGATGCTGAGCACCGCTCCATTATCGGCCTGTCCCGAGGCGGTATGATGTCATTATATGCTGGTTTCGCAAACCTGGACAGTTTCAGCTGGATTGGAACCCTGGCGGGAGGGTTACCGAACCTGCCGGGTGCAGGTAAAAAGATCGAAGCATCGTCTGACCCAAGCCGGTTCCGTGGTCCGGATCTCACCAACACTATTGATAAGGAAAAGTATCTGGAACTTATTCCGACACTCAGCAAAGAATCCAACGACAAGGTCAAGCTTTTATATGTCAGTGTAGGTGCTCAGGATGGACTGATCACAGCCCACCGTGATCTGCGCGATCTGCTTGTAGAACAGGGTGTCAACTGCGAATATATCGAGGAACCTGGGTATGGCCATGAATGGGCTTATTGGAGAGTGGCGTACCAGGACTTTGTACAGAAGGTCTTCAGGAAGGAATAACACTCACCGGAGCTGCTGTCTTTTTCATTGATCTTTCACTTATAAATGCAAGCATTTAACGCTCAGATCAATAAAAAAACCGCCCCCGGGAAACCGGGGGCGGTCATTTTTCTTCTGTCGGGGTAGCAAGATTCGAACTTGCGGCCCTCTGGTCCCAAACCAGATGCGCTAACCGGACTGCGCTATACCCCGAAAATATCTGTACTAATTAAAGAACCTTTCACTTAAGCCACCGGACTGCGTTATGCCCCGTTTTGGCGATGCAAAAATAGAAAGATTTTCGTATATTCGACCGTCGAAAGGTTTTTATTACTGCCCGGGAAACTAATTGGCACCACATTTGTTTAAAGGGAAATTAAATAGCAACAGAAATGAAAAAGAGACTTATAGCATTTGCCGCAATGATGGCCCTTATCATAGCACCTGCACTGTCACAGAAGTCGTTCTATGACTTCACCGTTGAGACAATCGACGGGCAGCAGTTCAGCTTCGCGGACCTGAGGGGCAAGAAGGTGATGATTGTCAATACGGCATCCAAATGCGGTCACACCCCGCAGTACAAGGACCTGGAACTGCTGCATAAGGCTTACAAGCAAAAGCTCGTTATCATCGGTTTCCCGGCCAATAACTTCATGAACCAGGAGCCCGGAACAAATGCAGAAATAATGGAGTTCTGCGACAGCAAATACGGAGTGACATTCCCTATTATGTCGAAGATATCCGTCAAGGGTGATGACATGCACCCTCTTTACAAATGGCTCACCAGCAAGTCAGCCAACGGCGTTCTCGACTCAGAGGTGGCTTGGAACTTCCAGAAGTATCTCATTGACGAGGAGGGTAACCTGGTAGGCTTTCTCAAGCCTGCAGTAAAACCCCTTTCTGACGAGGCGGTGATGTGGGTGACAAAGGGACAGTTCACACAGGCGAAATAATATTTTTATGATAAATTAATGACTGGCCTGCATTCACGGCCGGTCTTTTTTATTGATCGGGGCTGTTTGGGGACGTCTTTCACTGCCGGGTTTTTTATTGATCGGGGCTGTTTGGGGACGTCGTTCACGGCCTGTTTTTATGGGTTTGGACCAGGAAAGGGTCGTCATTCACGGCCGGTTTTTAGAGGTTTGGAGCATGCATGGGCCGTCATTCACGGCCGGGTTTATTAAGGGCGCCATGATGGCGGGGTACAAGCATGCCAGGCCCTGTTTTTGACAGGTTTTTTCTAATCAGCTTATTTTAAACAACCAAGAACATTTTGTTTAACGGATTGTTATACATAAAAAATAAATGTCATGGCAGATTTGAGAACACATTACATGGGTATTGAACTGAAGAGCCCGATCATTGCAGGTGCGAGTGACCTGGTAACTGACATTCACACGCTGAAAAAACTGGAGGAGGCAGGCGTCGCAGCCATCGTCTACAAATCTCTCTTTGAAGAACAGGTCTCCCTGGAGAACCTCGAGTTATATGAACTCAAGACTGAATACGAGGAGAGGCATGCGGAACAGATAACTCTCTTCCCCAATTCACATTCAGTGCCTGATTCGCCTGATGATTACCTTTTTAACCTGAAGAAGGCCAGGGAGGCAGTATCAATACCTCTCTTTGCCAGCCTCAACGCCCTCAGTGATAAGGTTTGGGTTGAATATGCCGTTAAGGCAGCTGCCACAGGCGTCAACGGCCTGGAGCTGAACTTCTATTCACTTCCTGATGAATACGGAAATGACAGCTCAACAATAGAAAAGGGTTATATCGAGACCCTGCGCAAGGTGAAGGCTGCGGTTAAGATTCCAGTAGCAGTGAAGCTTAGCCCGTACTATACCAATCCCCTGAGGTTCATTGCAGATCTTGACAAGGCAGGTGCAGATGCGGTTGTAATTTTTAACAGGCTATGGCAGCCTGACATTGACATCTTTACGGAAGAACCCTCCATGCCATACAGCCTCAGCCGCAGCGAAGACAACAGGCTCCCTCTCAAGTTCGCAGGGATGCTTCATGACAATATCAGTGCTTCAGTCTGTACCTCAACAGGAATCTATTCGGGCAACGATGTGATCAAAATGATTCTTGCAGGAGCAGATGCCGTGCAGGCAGTAAGCACAATCTACCGCAACGGCACGGACGTGATAAAATCCATGACAGGGGAGGTCGAAAAGTGGATGGACGGACACGGCTATAAAACAATCGGAGACTTCCGGGGTAAGCTCTCAATGAAGAAAGCCGATAACAAAGTGCCCTATCACCGTGCTCAGTATATTAATCTCATGATGAACACCGGTGACATAATCAGAAAATACAAGACCCTGGTCTGATAATCACGGCACTGGAAAGTATTTAACCAGTTCTCAGGCTGGAGTATCTTTAGAGCTCACGATTCCCCTGAGAAACAGGTCGCATGAGATTCCCGAGAAACGGATGGCTTCCTTCAAGCCATCCTTTTTTGTCAGCAGCCTGTCACTGCCCCTCAGCATATTGAGAAAGATCACTGCATACTCTTCGGGAGAAGGCTTACCGGGCAGATTTTCCTCCACAATGTTCATGCGGCAAAGAGGCGTCAGAATCTGTAGCTCCTCCCTGTTAAGCCTCTCCCTTAGCTTCTCAACCCTGCTGTGCCCCTGTGCGAAGTCTTTCAGGAGAAGGGGGTTCTTCATAACCAGGGCATTCAGCCTGCTGCTTCGCTCCTCACCGTAACGGTGAAGTATTGCATCAAACCCTCTGACTGACGAGACAATATCACGGAGCGGTCCGGTGATGAGCTTTATCTCTCTGTCAACAACCGCATCATAAATTTCCGACTTATTGCTGAAGTACATGTAGATTGTGCGCCTCCCGCGCCCCGCCGCGGCCGCTATCGTCTCCATGGTAGTCCGGCGCAGCCCGACCGTGGCAAACAGTCCGGCTGCAACTCCGATTATCATATCGCGGGTACTCTTTCGTGCCATTGCACAAAATAAGAAATATGTGCAAATGTAGTAAACGGAGGAAATTAAGCTTTAATTTTATCGGTTTATAGAAAAACGGACGCTGATGAAAAGATTTCTATTTGCGGTATGCATCTGCATTCCAATGGTGAGCGCCGGTCAGGTGGTGGTTGATACTCCGCTGAGCGCTAGGCTGACAGGCTACGACATAGATGCGGTGCTTGACCCCTCATCCCATATTGTAAGCGGAGATATGACAGCCTGGTGGGTCAACAATTCAGCGAAACCGGTAGGTGATGCCATGATGCACATGTACCTCAATGCCTTTTCAAGCAATAAAAGCACCTTTGCCGCTTCCGGCCGATGGAGCCCTGAAGGCGACGAAGGATGGGGCTGGGTAAGGATCGGGTCAATTCGGGACGGCACCGGAAATGACCTGTCAGGATCAATGAACTTCCAGTCGCCCGACGATGGCAACATTCATGACAAAACGGTCCTGCAGATTGTTCTGCCTCAACCTGTTCAACCCGGAGACACCCTGCGGCTCAGGATTCAGTTCGAATCAAAGCTGCCTTCTCCCATCGTCCGAACAGGCTACAAGGATGATTTTCATTTCGTTGCCCAGTGGTTTCCAAAGTTCGGCGTTTATGAGACTGCCGGAATGAGGCAGCGCGAGGAGGATGGATGGAACTGCCACCAGTTTCATCCCAACTCGGAGTTCTATTCAAACCATTCCGTATACAATGTATCTGCGACCATGCCGAAGGAATTCATTGCCGGGTCGGGGGGCATGTTTATCGAGGAGATTGACCTCGGCGACAGCCTGAAGAAGGTTGTCTGGAGGGCTGAAGATATTGTTGATTTTGCATGGACAGCCTGGCCGGGATACAAGGTTCTGTCTCAAAAGTGGAGGGGCGTTGACATAACCCTTCTCACCACTGAGAAAGGACTGAAAAAGGCTGATAACCAGTTTGCCGCCGTGGTTTACGCACTCGAATACCTCGATGAAAGGGTAGGGCCCTATCCCTGGCCTCACCTAACCTTCGTTGACCCGCCCATATCGGGACAGGGGGCCGGCGGCATGGAGTATACGACTTTGTTCACCTCCTCCGGCGGAGGCGTGGTACCTTCATTTTTAAAGATGGCCGAGATGGTCACCATCCATGAGTTCGGGCATTCATATTTCATGGGAATCCTTGCCAGCAACGAGTTTGAGGAGCCATGGCTCGACGAAGGCATCAACTCATACTGGGAGCAGCGGATAGTGGATCATTATTACGGTGACGGGTACGGACTCATCAGGCTTCCTTTCCTGAAGATGTCGGATACGGACCAGGGAAGGCTTGGATACATATCCTCCCCAAGCCGTGCTATATCAACCAATGACCTTCCTTCATGGCTTTACCCGCATGGCACCTATGGCATGATGTCATATAACAAGGCGGCGGCGTGGCTTCATACCCTCGAAGGGCTCATCGGAACGGAGACAATGGATGAAGTCTTTCGTGAGTATTACCGGCAGTGGGCTTTCCGGCATCCGTCGGGACGCGATTTCATTGCCTTGGTGAACGACGTTGTCACCAGGGAACACGGCGACAGGTTTGGGGAGAACATGGACTGGTTCTTCGACCAGGTTTTGTATGGGAATGAGTTATGCGATTACAGGATTTCAGGTGTTACCACCCATAAGATAAGGAGCTACGCGGGGGTTATTGACGGAGATTCCGTGACATACACCCGCAGTGACAGGTCCAGCGACACCCTCTATATTTCCAGGGTCAGCATCGAGAGGCTTGGAGGGGTTACCCTTCCGGTTGAGGTACTTATTTGTTTCGACAATGGAGAGGAGGTGCTGGAGCTATGGGAGGGCAAAGAGAGTTACAAGGATTTTGAATACACCCGCAACAGTAAGGTGGTATGGGCAAAGATTGATCCCAATGACAAGATTGACATCGATATTGACCGGATCAACAATTCATGGAGCAGTGTCCATAAGTTCACGGCCACCCGCCGAATGGCGAACAAGTTCGTTTTCCTGATGCAGATGATGATATCGATATTCACCGTTTAATTGCAAAGAGATGGCTGTTTTAAGAATACTGGGAAAAGGGGCCGCCAGGGCGGCAACATCATATAAACTGATCCTGCTGATGTGGGTTATTACTCTGGTAATGATCCTTTTCGTAGCCCTTCCGCTGAAGAGCTTCCTGAATCATTTATTTGGCAACAGCATGGCTGTGGAGAGGCTCGCCGGTGGTTTTGACCTTGGCCTGGCTGGCGATCTTGGCAAGCCCTTTGTTAACCTGATCTCGGCGGTATCGTCAGGAGGAGTGCTTCTTCTGCTGGCCGGGATTTTTCTATATACGTTTTTTGCCGGAGGCCTGTTTGCATCGTATACCACTGCCTGGGGAAGCCTCAGGATAAACGCTTTCATCAGGGAATCGGCCCGCAATTTCCTGCCATTTCTGATGATTATACTTCTCGTTATGGTTATTATTGCTGCTTATACCTTCCTGATCGTGGGCATCCCCATGATAGTAATTATGTCGATATCAGAAGGTTCCACGCCTGGGTCAAACATCATGTACCTGTTTTATGCCTTATGGGCACTGGGTATGCCCGTCTGGCTTTTCGTAGCTGACGCCTCGAGGCGATGGGTTGCTGCCACCGGCTCCGGGAAGGTTTTCATGGCTCTGGGTGCAGGGTTCAGGGCGTTGAAGGAGCGGTTCTGGGTTTCCTACGTCATTGTTCTGGTGATCCTGATTCTGAACGTCATCTTTATATTCCTCTCTTTGTGGTTCACTATATGGTCAGTTCCTGATAAGGGAGGCATGGTGTTTCTCTTTTTCCTGGCCACGCAGACTCTCTTCATCCTCAGGCTCTTCATGAAGGCCTGGAGATACGCATCCGTATGTGAGAAAACAGCTATACCGGAGAAATATAGTAATACGAAGTGACGCTGTAGTCGATTACTGTCTTCACCCAGTGCCAGAGTTCGATATCTGCCCTTATTGATTCATTGAAGGGGATGGCATCGAGGATACGGTACCTCATGTTTACGGTCATCCCGGGATGGAAATTGCCGTAGCCAGCAGGTTGTGAAATAAGGGGATGTGCAAAGGGCTCCGGCCTGCACCAGGCATATCCGAAATAGTCTTCGGTGCCTGTGCCGAACGAGGAAGGGAATCTCTCTCCGTCGACATATATCTTTTCATCTCCCTCACCCCACCAGGCATCAGCCGTGTTGAATACCACAACGGCATCACCAGAGTAGACACCTCTGCCTTTCAGCAAGGCGATGTTCAGGTCGGTGTGCAGACCGGTTCCTCCTGTATTCTCAGATCCGGCGGTTTCCACAGCACTGTACTCATGCCATGAAGCCGCGAAATGCATTGAGGAGATGTCCCACTTATAAGGGGCCATTGTAACTGATGCTGATATAATTACCGAGTCAGCCGAGCCGTTGAAGACGCTTATCTCACAGCTGTCGCGGAAAGGCATGAGCCAGAAGAGACTCATTCTGCCATCCTCATCAACTTTACTGAAGCGGGTCCGGTAACTGTTGTAAGAGTACCCTGTGCCGAACAGGCATCCGGCCGGGACTGCCACCGTCTCCCTGCCGTCAAAGCGCATGTGGATCATGGTGTTCTTCAATGCCGCAGCGGTGTCGGCTGCTGTCAGCGAAAGGGAGAAGCTGCTTAGGGCAAGGCCGGTTTTATTGACTCTGACAATGCACGCTGTGCCCGGTGCATACTTACCAGCTGTGAAGCTTTTGAGTGCCTCTTTGGGATCTGCTTCGCCCGCAGCGGCAATGGCGGATGCGCATTCAGAAACAGCCAGGGAATCGGCGGAGAGCATCTCACTCCTCATCGAGACTACCCTTGTTCCCTTTTCATATAAACGTGCACATATGTTGTAATATATTGAAGGAGAGCGTCTTTGTGGGGTGATGACAATCGAGTCATTCTCCAGGGTGACTTTGCAGCTTCGCGAAAAGGGTATGGGCAGGTATAGGTTATATCCCTGGCGCTGCGGCTCTGTAAGCGGCGAGACAGCCGAGCTGAGCGGGTCAGGAGCAAGAAGACCCTTCCCGATTAGTTGCGGAGCCATGCCTTCAATGACGGGGGAAGGGTGGTTGTCGATATAGACTCTGACATACGAGTTCAGAGCGTTCACGTTCCCGAATGTCATCCACCACCTGACGATTGCTCCCGGTCCTTCAGCCTCCAGCATGACATATTCGCGCCTGCCGTCATTGATCTCTTCACGGATGAACTGGGTAAAGTCGTTATTGGCAAACCACCCGGCACTGTCGGGGTGGATGCTGCGCCTGTCATACGAGCTGTACTGTACCAGCCGGTATGACGGGTCGGGAAATCTTGTCACTGCCTCAGCCACAGTCATCTCCCTGAGCAGGGAGCGGAATGTTATGATCTGCTGATTTCTGCATGAGGAGGAGATGATTATGGCTGAAAACACAATCACGAAGCGGATAACTGATATTGACTTTTTCATGTGAAAATACTTCTGATTTCAAATGTCACATTGGACTCACATGGTCTGATGAATCTGTTCATCTTGTTTACGCACGAAATCATGCGGGCTTAATTTTTAAGTATTCTGTCAGCTGAGGCATGTTGGAACATCCCTGTTTCTGATTTATTACGATTGTTATTGTGTTTGTGGCAACATGCGTGAATAATGTTATACAGTGGGAATAAAGTTATCAATTCAAATAAAATTTCTACATTGAATTCCGGATTTAAAACTTCCTGAATGAGAAATATTCTATTGTTTGTTCTTGCTGCCCTGTTGCTGGCATCATGCAAACCTGCGCCACGCGACGCGGCATCACCAGGCTTCCTCAAGACTGAGGGCAGGCATATCGTAAACGGGCAGGGCGAGTTTGTTCTTCTTGCGGGGTATCGGGCTGGGAGGCTGGATGCTGCAGGAGCCGTACATGCTCAAGCTGTCGGGCGTGGCTCCCGCACAGTATGACATCAGGAACCGGATCACCGCGCTGACAGGGGAGGCGAGGTGTGAGGCGTTCTATGACGCCTGGCTCGCCAATATGGTCACCAGAAGGGATATTGATTCGCTGAAGGCATGGGGATTCAACTCAGTCAGGCTTGCGATGCACTATAATCTCTTTACCCCTCCCGTGCAGGAGGAGCCTGTAGCAGGAGAGTTTACATGGCTGGAGAGGGGATTTGTGATGACGGACTCACTGCTGAGCTGGTGTGCCGCAAATGAAATTTACCTGATACTGGATCTGCATGCGGCTCCGGGAGGCCAGGGCAATGACATCCCCATTGCCGATGTTGACATAACAAAACCGAAGCTATGGGAGAGTGAGCTTAACAGGAAAAAGACCGTAGAACTCTGGAGGAGGCTTGCATGGCGGTACAGGGACGAACCCTGGGTAGGAGGGTATGACCTGATCAACGAGACCAACTATCCTCTTGCAGGCAATAAGGCTCTGTACGATCTTTTTCTTGAAATCACACGGGTCATTCGCGAGGTTGACGCCAATCATATAATCTTCATTGAAGGCAATCATTTTGCCACGGATTTTGAGGGTCTGACACCACCCTGGGATGACAACATGGTCTACAGTTTTCACAAGTACTGGAACCCGACTACCGTCGAGACCATTCAGAAGTACCTTAATATCAGGCATGCACACAACGTTCCGCTATGGATGGGTGAGTCGGGCGAGAACAACAATGAATGGTACCGGTCGGCTGTTGCGCTTTTCGAGGCCGACAGCATCGGGTGGGCGTGGTGGACTCTGAAGAAGCTGGACTCTGAGAGCGGCATCATGAGTGTGTCGGTTCCAGCCGGTTACCAGGAGATAATTGACTACTGGAAGGGTACCGGTCCGGCCCCCTCGCCTGACGCAGCCCACGAGGCGCTGATGGAGCTTGCAGAGAATGTCAGGATTGAGAATTGCAGGGTCAATTACGGGGTGCTGGAGGCGTTGCTGGGTAGATAGCGTGGTACAATCTACAGTACTTTAACGCCTACGGCGTAAGGGTCCTTTGTGCGTATGCCCAGGCTAGCCTCCCCTGCAAACTGGCTGCTTCGCTCAAATGACCCACCGGGTCATTTGCTAACGCTCGCCCCTCTAAGTATAAATACCTCCGGAAAATAGGTTTTAATCCACTTCCCCGGCAGCAGCATCCTGACTACTTTTGAACTTCCCTAAAAATGGGAAATTCAGATTATGGAAGATCTCTATTCAAGGCTAATGCAGGATGTCCGTTTTGAGGAAGGACTGAACGCCTGCATGAACTGCGGCGTATGCACAGGCATCTGTCCTGCAGCCGAATATTACAACTACGATCCGAGGATGGTTGTTGACCTCGTACAGACGAGGAACAACGACATCATCAGGGAGCTCCTTAAGAGCGAAACGATCTGGTACTGTGGACAGTGCATGAGCTGCAAGACCCGCTGTCCCAGGGGCAACACCCCGGGCATGGTGATCATGGTTCTGCGCAAGCTGTCGCAGGAGCTTGGATATTTCACCGCTTCGGAAAAGGGCAGACAGCAGTTCGCCATCAAGAGAACCGTGGGAGATAATGTTCTGAAACATGGTTACTGCGTCGTCTCATACGACGTTGATCCGGCAACCCATCCTGAACAGGGGCCAGCATGGGAGCACTACTTCAAATATATGGATGACTCCCTCGCACGCCTCGGCGGTGAGCTGAACGGCAAGGAGGGCCCTACACGCAGGATCAGCGACGATGTCCTTGATGAGCTCAGGAACATCTTCACGGTGACAGGCGGGAAGGAGCTCTATGACGCCATAGAGGAGGCCTCGGAGGAGAAGGCGGCTGAGATGGGCCTCGAGTTCAAAAACGAGGGGAGGGACTTTGAGTATTTCAGGCACGTGGTCACGGCTGACAACGGCACTCACCAGTGCGAAACGGAAGATGTAAGGAGGGAAGTATATGAAACTCGAAGGTAAGAAGAGGATCTGGGCTGAGTACCAGAAGGAGATACCCGACGATCACTTCTTCTACGTCAGGTCATGCATCAGGCAGACATTCTTTGCCGGCTCCGAGCAGATCTTCCTGAAGATACTGCGTGATGACCTGGGCAAGGATGTCTTCGAGGACCCGAGGCATACCACCTGCACAGGCATAGGATATCACGGTGACGTCGTGCCGTTTGAAACGATACAGGCTGTGGTTGCGCGTCATTTTGCGCTGGCCACGGAGGCCGGGTACAGGCATATAGCAATCTCATGTGTCACCTCATTCGGCATTTACTCCGAGATACTGGAGACCTGGAAGCACTTCCCCGAGACCCTTGAACGTGCACGCAACGATCTGTTCAAAGCCACAGGCCGGACCTTCGACGTGCCGGAGACCATATCCCACACCAGTGACATCATCTACAAATTCAGGGATGAGATAGCCCGCAAGGCGAAGTTTAACCTGGTCGACCTGGCAACAGGCAAGCCTCTCAAGGTAGTTGAGCACATAGGGTGCCACTACTCTAAGATGTTCCCCAAATACGGTGTCGGCGGAGCAGAGTTCCCGCATGTGCTTGTAGGGATGGTCGAGTCATGGGGCGGTGATATAATTGACTACCCCGAGCGCCGCCACTGCTGCGGCTTCGGCTTCAGGCAGTACCTGATACAGGCCAACAGGGGTTATTCGCTCTCCGCGTCACGGAAGAAGTTTGAGTCGATGGAGCCTTACCAGCCTGATTTTATCATTGCAAACTGCCCGGGGTGCTCCATGTTCATGGACCGCTGGCAGTATACAATAAAGGAGATCGATGGCATAGCATATGGAGCTGAAGGTCAGGGCATTCCCGTTTTAACTTACGAAGAGCTGGCCGGCCTTATCCTGGGTTATGATCCATGGGTTCTGGGTCTTCAGTATCATAATGTCCAGTCGTTGCAGCTGATGCAGAGGATGGGGATCAAGGCCGACCCCGCAAAGAGGTTCCTGGCAAAGGACGGCACGAGGCTGCCTGAACCTGCCAATCTTATCAACGGATGAAAGGTATTGGAAAACATGTTATTGTAGCCGGCGGGGGCGTTGCAGGAATGGAGGCCGCAGGCTCGCTGGCGGAGATGGGAATGAGGGTGACCCTTATTGAAAAGGGGCAGGATCCGGGAGGCCATCTGCTGCAGTGGCATGCGCTCTTCCCCGACCGCAGGCCGGCGGATGAGGTCAGGGGCTACCTCAGGAAGAGGATTCAGCACGAGAATATAAACGTCATCACCAATACAGTCGTGGAAAGGATCAGGCATCACGGCCATGATGTGGTGGTGAACCTGTCAGGAGGGACTGAAGAGAGGGCTGACGCGGTAATAGTTGCAACCGGCTTCGACCTCTTTGATGCACATCGAAAGGAAGAGTATGGTTATGGCATTTATGACAACGTCATCACTGCAGCCGAACTGGAGGAGATGTTCAACAGGGGGAAGGTTTCCGGAGCCGACGGATCGGTGCCAGCACGGATAGGGTTCATTCACTGCGTGGGCTCGCGCGATGAGAAGGTCAACAACAACCACTGTTCGAAGGTGTGCTGCGTCACGGCGGTAAAACAGGCCATAGAGGTCAGGAAGATGCTGCCCGCATGTGAGGTCTTCTGTTTCTACATGGACATGCGAATGTACGGTCCCTATTATGAGGAGCTATATCGTGAATCACAGGAGGTGCATAACGTCAATTACATAAGGGGAAAAGTTTCGGAGGCCTCGGTAAACATAAATAACAGGCTGGTTATCAAGGTCGAAGATACACTTGCCGGCAGACCCTTGAAGATGGAGCTTGACATGATGGTGCTGATGGTGGGGATGGAGATGTCGAAGACGGGCACAAGGCTTGCAGAATCATCCGGACTCGGAACAGGCATTAACAGGTTCCTTGAGACGGGTGATCATCATTACGGCAACAACCTCAGTCATGTCAAGGGGGTCTTTTATGCGGGTACCTGCACAGCCCCGATGAATATAACCGATACGATATCGCATGCACGAGCGGCGGTGGCGGAGACGGTGAGATACCTGAATGTAAGATGAGTGTGAAACAGGCAAACAGGTTCGGATTCGCTATCAACCAGAGCAGGCTTATCAATTATGATACCACTGACCGCAAGGTGAGGGAGTATGTCACTCGCATGGAACCGAGCTTCAAGCTCTGTTTTGCCTGCGGAGGGTGTACTGCCACATGCACTGCCGGCCAGCATGTTTCATTCAATCTCCGGCGGATGAACACCCTTATACGCAGAGGCGAGATTGATCTTCTTCGCGAAGAGGTAAAACAGTGCATGTTATGCGGCAAGTGCCACCTGGTATGCCCAAGGGGGGTAAACACCCGCAACGTCGTTGCAGTGACTGCGGAAGCCATCAGAAAACTTGACAGGAATGAGCTCTGATTTCTTTGTATGGCCATTTAACCTGGGTCTCTATTTCATACTGATCTACAGTGTGGTACGCAGTACTGTCTGGTTCCGCAACCTGTCGCGTTCTGACAAGCTGCGCCTGCAGAGGGGCTTCTTTGGCATACCCTTCATGCAGAGCATCAAAGAGATATTCATGGAGAGCCTCCTTCACCGGAAGATATTCAAAAAGAATCCTGTTCTGGGGTACATGCATATGAGCCTTGCTTTCGGCTGGTTCCTGCTTATCGTCTTTGGCACCATCGAAGCCGACTTCTTCGGGGAGAAGCACCTCAACCCGCCCTCGCATGCCATCTTTTTCAGAGCGTTCAATCCCGACCACGGCGCTGCAGGTCTGGCAAGGGTTTACACGCACTGGATGGATCTCCTTCTTGCCTTCATACTCTCAGGACTTCTGCTTGCAATGATCAAGCGGTTCATTCCCGGCATGATGGGCATGAAGAAGACGACGAAGCACACCTGGACTGACCGTGTCGCCCTGCTGAGCCTATGGCTGATCTTTCCCTCACGGCTGATGGCCGAGAGCTTTACATGCGGTGCTTACGGAAGCGGAGGTTTCCTTACCGGCAATCTTGGGGCAGCGCTGGCGTCGTTTCTTCCGGCAGCGGATATTGCTCCCTGGTTCTGGTGGCTCTATTCACTTGCCCTTGGAACATTCTTCATTCTTCTCCCTGTCTCAAGATACTTTCATATACCCATCGAACTGTTGCTTATCTTCATGCGAAACTCAGGCATCACCACGGGCGACAGGTCATCATCATACACCGAGGTACAGACGCATGCCTGTTCATCGTGCGGGGTATGCATCAGCGTCTGCCAGATGAGTTCTGCCGCCGGAATACATGACATTCAGTCGGCCTACTTCATCAAGGGCCTGCGGAACGACAGGGACATAGCCGCCATCACCTCTAACTGCCTTATGTGCGGCAGGTGCGATGAGGTGTGTCCTGTAGGGATAGAACTCGGCCCGATGCGCCTGATTGAAAGACGCCAGGGAGAGAGGCCTGACACCATCCGGAAATTCATTGACGGTTACTCGCTTTCAGGTAAAAGGAGTACGATTGAAAAAGTACCCACACAGTCGTACGATTATCTCGTCAGGGAGGAGCCTGAGAGAGCTGATGTTCTCTTCTTTGCAGGGTGCATGACACACCTTACGCCATCGGTCATTGCCTCCATGAAAAAGATCATGGAGAGCGCAGGAGTGAAATACCGGTTTATGGACGAGCAGGGAGGCGTATGCTGCGGAAGGCCACTTATGCTGGCAGGGAGAGACAAGGAGGCACGTGAGCTGATAAATCATAATTCCGACGTCATATGGAAGTCGGGGGCGAAGATACTGGTAACCTCTTGTCCAATATGCTATAAGGTCTTCAGGGAGAGCTATTACCTTGAAGCCCAGGTAATGCACCATTCCGAATTCATCAATCTCCTGATAGAGGAGGGTTCACTCCGGCTGGGCTACCTGCACAGAAAGGTTGTATATCACGATCCTTGTGATCTGGGTCGAGGCTCGGGTGTTTATGAGCAGCCGAGAGCTGTGATAAGCTATGTGGCTGAGCTGCAGCCTGCCCCGCAGGAGGGGAATATGTCACTCTGCTGTGGCGGGAGCCTCGGCAACCTGACGCTCTCCTCAGGCAAAAGGGCCCTTATAGCTGCTGACGCTGCCCGGAGCCTGACACTGTCCTCTCCCGACGAGCTCATCACGGCCTGCCCGCTGTGCAAAAAAACGTTCGGACAGGCCACTGAGACGAAGGTCAGCGATATCGCCGAGCTGGTGGCAGCCGCTCTTCCCAAACCGGTAAAAAATTCCAGAAAAAAGAAAACGAGAGTTTTCGTCAGGACACTGAACAACGGTTGAAAACTTTTTATACGGGACTATATATTTGATTTAAAGCTGTTTCGAAAGTCAAATATTTGACTTTACTTTGCTCCGGATTTTCCTGACCACTATGGAACGGTTTTTGAGGGTAAGAACCATATCCATCAGGGACCTGTTACGGAAAAAAAACAAAGAACCTTTTAGTGTTGGTGATGTTATGTAAGTAAACAGTATATATTAGTCTGTTAATGAAATATTGGAGTAGGAAAATGAAATTGAGTTTTAGGTACCATAATCGATTAAAATCTGTGATGATAAATAATATGTCGAAGAAGGCCGGGATTTTGGGATTTGTACTTATAATTGCCATAACGGCCTGCAATGATAACGGAGGGTTGAAGAAGGAAAACAGGATTGCCAAAGCAGACAAGACAGCAGGACAGACCGGCGGGGTGACCCTGCTGATTAAAGATGCGGCTCTCATTCAGGTGGATTCAAATCCTCAGTATAATACTGCCGAGTGGCATTTCAAAGTGGATAAGGCCGGGCGGTATGAAGTATGGCTCTCAAGCCTTACACGTGATACCCTGCATCTTCAGTTCGAAGACAATGTCATAATCACTGCGGGCGACACTCGCCTCGACAAGAAACCAATAGGTGATGAGATAGTTACAGGCGACAATAGCGTGAAGCCACCATGGTACAGGGCAGACTCACGTATGGGTTCAATATTCTTCAGCAAGCCCGGTGAATACCAGGTTCAGGTTATCAGCGACATGGTAGAGCGGCATGCTGCTGACCTGTCAGATATGAGCGTTGACAAGCATACCTTGATCAACTCCCTGATCCTGAAGCCGATGGTGAACTAATTTATAAAGTCCATAAAGTCGAAAGGCTTTAAAGTCCTTAAAGTCGAAAGGCTCTCAGTCCTCAATTCCAGTATTCATTTATCCGTTAATCAGCACATTACTGACTGCTGACTGTTGACTGCCGATTGCAGACTGCCTGATCCTCCACCCATTTCCTGGCATTTACGAACGCCTCTATCCATGGTGTGACGTCGTCATGGAGTCTCTCATAGGGATAGTATGCGCATTGCCATGGGAAATATGCTCTCTCGAGGTGCGGCATCATGGCAAGGTGCCTTCCGTCATCCGAGCAGATTCCTGCCACGTCAAACATTGATCCGTTGGGGTTTGCGGGATAGTGGCCACGGCTGTATTTCAGAGCAACGTTATACTTATCCTCGGCGTAGGGAAAAACAAACCGTCCCTCACCATGTGCTACCCAGATGCCAAGCTCCATACCCTCAAGACCGGAGAGCATCACGGAGTTATTGGGAAGTATTTTTACTCCGAGGAAGTCAGATTCGAACTTATGTGAAGCGTTACGCTCCAGGCGCGGCATCTCCTTATGCTCAGGCACAATGAGGCCCAGCTCTGCCATAAGCTGGCAGCCGTTGCACACCCCCAGCGAAAGGGTGTCATCTCGTTTATAGAAATCTTCAAGTGACCTGCGGGCTTTCTCATTATATCTGAATGCTCCTGCCCAGCCTTTGGCCGAGCCCAGCACGTCAGAATTGGAGAATCCCCCTACAAAGACGATCATGTTGATATCCTTCAGTGTCTCGCGGCCTGAGATAAGGTCAGTCATGTGCACATCCTTCACGTCAAAACCGGCCAGCCAGAGAGCGTAAGCCATCTCCCTGTCTCCGTTGACGCCTTTCTCCCTGATGATGGCGGCCCTCACCCCGGTGGCGGCATTCCGGTCAGGTGTTATTCCGAGGGATGCAAAGCTCCCCTTGAACGCCTTAAGGTCAAATTCCAGCGCTTTGGTGCCGTGATTTTCAAACCTCTCCTTTGCAAGCGCCGGGCCCGACTGCCTCCGGTCAAGGAGGTATGAGCTGCGGTACCACAGCGTGCGGAAGTGATCGATATCAAATGTATGTTTCTGAGTGCCGTTGGTCACAAAGACCTTTCTCTCATCCACCGGGTGGCCTATGCTGACGAAGCTGATACCCCGTTCCAGGAGGAACTCTTCGGCTTCGGCTTCATCCTCAACCTGAATTATCACGCCGGGGTTCTGGCTGTAAAGCAGCTTCACACTATCCTCCTCACCGATCTCAGTGAGGTTCAGTGCCATACCCCCTTCACGGTTCGCAAAGCACATCTCAAGAAGGGTGGTTATCATACCTCCGGCAGAGATGTCATGTCCGGCGATGATCATCTTCTCCCTTATCATCTCCTGCAGTGTTGTCAAAGACCTCCGCAAAACATGAGGGATCGCTTACCGTTGGCGGCTCAGTGCCGAGGCTGCCCAGTGTCTGTCCCAGTGCGCTTCCTCCGGTGGCATGTTTCATGCCGCTCATGTCAATATAGAAGAGAGGCATCGAAGGATCATTTCTCAGCACCGGTCCCACTATCCCCCGCACATCATCAACCTCGGCAGCCGAAGTGATTATGACCGTTCCCGGACTGTAAACCACACCGTCAGGATATTTCTGCGTCATTGAGAGGCTGTCCTTTCCTGTGGGTATGTTTATGCCCAGCGCCAGGGCGAAGTCGCTGGCTGCCTTTACTGCTTCATAGAGTCTTGCATCCTCGCCCGGGTTACGGCATGGCCACATCCAGTTGGCGGATAGGGATACGCTCTTCAGTCCGTCAGTCAGCGGAGCCCAGACGATGTTTGTCAGCGCCTCGGCGATGGAGAGCACTGACCCGGCTGCAGCGCTTATCAGCCCGGCCGCAGGCGCATGTCCCAGCGCTGTGGCCATTCCTTTTGCTCCGCGGTAATCGAGGGTAATCGCTCCAAGGTTGTTAAGCGGGAGCTGAAGCTCGCCGGCACACTGCTGCCTTGCTATCCTTCCCGTGACAGACCGGTCGACCTTGTTCGTCAGCCAGTCCTTGCACGCAACCTCTTCAAGCTGCAGCACGGCTGCCAGGTATTTCTCCGGATCGGAGGGGTCATAGACAATCTCCCGGAAATTTATTTTTTGGGTGGTGTCAGTCATGACCGTTCGCGGAGGCTTGCCGAAGAAGTCGCTCAACTGCAGGTCTATCGGCTTTTCTCCGCTGGCGGTGTTATAGAATGTGAACTGATGGTCACCTGTCACCTCTCCGACGACATAAATCGGGGCCCGTTCACGGCTTGCAACGGCAGAGAGCGTCTCCACATCGTCAGGGTGCATCACCAGTCCCATACGTTCCTGCGACTCA
Organism: uncultured Rikenellaceae bacterium; assembly: GCA_963802145.1. Classification (GTDB taxonomy): domain Bacteria; phylum Bacteroidota; class Bacteroidia; order Bacteroidales; family VadinHA17; genus SR-FBR-E99. The sequence continues at coordinate 985,434 of CAWDHN010000010.1, read as the reverse complement.
TTACCGATGATCTCTCTTGCCGAGAGCGTGGGGTCGCCCACGGGCAGCCTGCTGATGTCTATTTTTCCGCCGGTTGCCTCAACGAGTTCGGAGAGACAGTTGAGATGCCCGCCGGCACCGTGGTCATGAAGCGATATGACGGGATTATGATCACCCTCCGCCATGGCGCGGAGAGCATTGTATACTCTCTTCTGCATCTCGGGGTTGGCTCTCTGCACGGCATTCAGCTCTATGGCGCTGTCGTATGCCCCGGTATCGACCGACGAGACGGCCCCTCCGCCCATGCCTATCCTGTAGTTGTCGCCACCGAGCACTACTATGACATCCCCTTTCTCAGGCCTGTCCTTGGTGCTGTCTTCCCTCTTACCCAGTCCTATCCCTCCGGCGAGCATAATCACCTTGTCAAATCCGTAGCGCCTCATCTCCTCAAAATGCTCGAAGGTCATCACTGACCCGCAGATGAGTGGCTGGCCGAACTTGTTTCCGAAGTCGCTGGCGCCGTTGGAGGCCTTTATGAGTATCTCTTCAGGGGTCTGGTAGAGCCACCGGCGCGGTTCTGAGGCTTTCTCCCACTCGCGGGGGCCGTCAGGCCTGGGGTAGGAGGTCATGTATACCGCTGTCCCCGCAACGGGCAGAGAGCCTTTGCCACCTGCAATGCGGTCGCGTATCTCCCCTCCGGTGCCGGTGGAGGCTCCGTTGAAAGGCTCAACCGTGGTGGGGAAGTTATGTGTCTCAGCCTTGAGGGTGAGGACGGAATTGATCTTTTTTACGGCAAAGAAGTCAGGTATGTCCTGCCTGACGGGCGCAAACTGCTCAACCTCCGGTCCGTCAAGGAATGCGCAGTTATCCTTGTATGCCGAAACCACGTGATTTTGATTGGCAGAGGTGGTCAGCCTGATAAGTCCGAAAAGTGATGAGTCGTGCTCTGTGCCGTCAATGACGAAGGTACCGTTGAAGATCTTGTGCCGGCAGTGCTCCGAATTGACCTGCGAGAAGCCGAACACCTCGCCGTCGGTCAGTTTTCTGCCGAGGTTATGGCTCAGATTTTCAAGATAAGCTACCTCTTCGGCGCTTAGTGCCAGGCCCTCCTGTACATTGTATGCGGCTATATCATCTATCTCCCTGACAGGCTCCGGCTCGTGGTGCACGGTGAATATCTCCTGGTCAAGCCCGTGATAGACCCGTTGCAGCATCGGGTCATGCGCCGGATTGTCGCCGGAAGCCGGGGCGTACTCTTCTATCCTCCCGATTCCCGTTACGGCCATGTTCTGGGTTATCTCCACGGCGTTGGTGCTCCACGGGGTGATCATCTCACGCCGTGGCCCTATGAAGGTGCCCTCAACCTTTTCAGTGCCGAGGAACCCGGCGTTGCCGAAGAGCCATGAAAGTCTTTTCAGCTCATCCGGTGAGAGCTCTTTTCCAGCACTGACGGCTATTATGTTTCCGGAAGGAGGTTTAAAGAAGAGTATCATGGCAGCAGATGTAATTAGTTGATAAAGAGCCGTATGGTACAACAGGTACTCTCTTGTCTCTTACCCGCCAAATATAATAAATATGGCTGATGCGCCGAAAAACCTTTCAGATAATAAAGATATTTCCTGAAGCAGCTTTAGTAATTGTATCCTCCGCCTCCGTTGCCGAACCTTGGGTTGACAACATTGTTGTAAATTGATCCGAAAGTGTACGTAAGGCTTATCCCGCCCTGGAGGTTGTAACTTGTAGCCTGTTCCTTAAGCCTCAGGAGCCTTTCCGCTTCGGTAAGTCCTTCATTCCTCAGTGCCAGCTGGTCATTTATGTAACCTCCGCCTCCGTTGACTGAGAGAGACAGGCCCTTGACGATCCTTATCCTGACCGAGGCATAGAGCTCTACTGAAGTCTTTGAGAGGTCATGCAGGTATCCGGAGTAGAGTATGGAGAGGTTAACTGACCCCCATTTTTCCTGGATCTGGTATGCGATGCGCATCTGCTGCAAAAACAGATGCTCATATGTCTTGTTGTAAATGGTGGTATCGATGTAATTGCTGTACTGGTATCCGGCACTGTACAGGAACCTCAGCTGACGGTGCGTCGATTCGGAATAGGGGAACAGGTTGTATTCAATAGAAGGAAGGAACAGGTTATTGAAGTCATAGTTTCTTGATGAAGATGAACCCAGTTCCCATCTCAGACCGTATGACCAGTGGTCGTCAAGACTTTTTACCACCAGATTGTCTATGCTTCTTGAACTTCTGATGTAGGTAGTGTCTTCATCCTCGTCAATGAACCTCTGCCGGTTGTAGCTATAGTCGGCCTCAAACTCGATTTTTATCTCAGGAGTAACCTTGGAAATATTAACCGAGTTGTTGAACTGAAGTCTCTTGTAGGACTCCTCTGCATTGAACCGCGGACTTGTCTCGAGTTCGAATACCCAATTCTTCCAGTTATCTTCTACCTCCTCCTCGTCAAAGTTACCGTTGTGCGAGATTTCCAGCTCATCCATGATAGGTGTCCTTGCAGCATACCTGATCAATCCTGCCTTCAGCAGGTTTGTGCGCTGTGATCTGATTAACGAACTTGTTTCGTCAGGGCTGCAGGAGAGGGTGAGGGTATCATTCATTCCCTTGAAACGGCCAAGTCCCTGGAACTTGTAGGTGAACATGTCTCCGCCGCTTCCGGTATTCTGGCTGGTCACCAGGACATATACATCGGCCTCCCTGACATCCCTCACATAGTTAACCCATGGGATCTCCTGCCTTGTGTAATTCATATCGCATCCCCTGCAGTCGATGAAGATATTCGGGGCATTTTTCCTGATGGTATCAATATCACTTTTCTGGTTATGTGTCTCTGCCTGGTTCTGGGCAGATAACATCGGGGAAATGATCGCGGCAATCAGCAGGACAATAATCCTGGAGATTCTGGCAGAGGTCGGATGGTTCATGAGTGCAAATAAACATTCCGCACGATGTAACACCAAAGGATGGTAGTTAAAAGATGTTATAGGAAGAAGGGATTATGAGTTGAGGCTCAGCGTGGGATCAGTGTATCTGTTGGCCCCGAGATCTCGATGCTTGCATTTCTTCCTTCGCCGCTGAAGAGAATTTTGCCGGTGCTCCTTTCAGATAATGTCAGGTTGATGGATGATGTCATGCTCTCATCGATGCGGCCCTCCATGAAACCCCTGACCGGCGAGGCCAGGGAAGTGGCACTGTCAACGGGTGCAGAGATGGTGATGATATGGGTTCTGTTTCTGAGTTCAAGCTCCACAACGGAGCCGGTGACAGCAAGATGGCTCAGACGCGTTCCGTTGTACTCTGTAAACCGGTACAAGCGGTCCTCAAGCCACAGTCCCGCGATGAACCCGTTAAAGTTACCGGTTATCCAGGGGATTCGGGCCACAGAGGCTTTGAAGGAGATTCCGGGCGAGCTGAAATGGTTCGACTGCATCCATATATATGCGGAGGGGAAGGAGTGACCCCAGTCTTTTTCAATATATCCCCGCCCTCCGGTGAAGTCGGTCTCTTCGCCCCTGATTGTCAGGGAACCCGTGATACCGTGATCCATGCTTACTATGCCGTGGTTGCACTCCATGAAGGGAGCGAATGTATATGGACCCATGATGCCGGGTGAGTACCAACGGTTTGGCCATGGCGCGGTATCTGAAAAAGAGAGACTTCCGGAGATCTCCGGAAGGTCAAGCTTCATGCTGCCGGATGTGAAGCGGTTGTTGCCGATTGAAACCTCAAACTTCTCATCAGAGGGGATGAATGACCGGGCATCAAATGAAAGATACTCCGATCTCTTTTCTTTGCCGTCAAGGACCTGTATGAATGCGTGGCTGTTGCCGGACTCATCCATGGCAATGCCGGGGATAAAGGCGAAGGCCCTTGATTCGGAAGCATTGACTATCTTGAAATACCATCCTTCGAAATACCGCCTTGTGTTTCCCCAGCCCTGGTACATGGTCGGGTCAAAGAGGGATTTTATTTTGGTGAGGATGGGCATCTTCGGTTTTACGTTGCTTAAGGCTCAAAGATAAATAAATTGAAATTGGCAGATTTAAAACTTAATGTGTCATCAAGCCCTCAGAATATGTTTTCAGGGCTCTCTCCCTTGCAAACGGATGATCAACAATCATCCGGGGGTAAGAGGGTGTGTCAAGCTCCGGGACCCATTTTTTGATATAGGTCATTTTCGGGTCAAACTTGCGGGTCTGCTCAGCAGGATTAAAGACCCTGAAGTAGGGTGCGGCATCACATCCCGATCCGGCCGCCCACTGCCAGTTGCCATTGTTTGACGATAGCTCGTAATCGAGAAGCTTGCCGGCAAAGTAAGCTTCTCCCCACCTCCAGTCGATCAGCAGGTGCTTTGTCAGGAAGCCGGCGGTTATCATCCTTACCCTGTTGTGCATGAAGCCGGTGGCGTTGAGCTCGCGCATGCCGGCGTCAACTATGGGGTATCCTGTCATACCGTTGCACCATCTCTCAAACTCCTCCTCGTCGTTGCGCCATGTGATGTTGTCATACTTTTTCCTGAAGGAGTTGTCAGCTACATGCGGGAAGTGCCAGAGGATATTCATAAAGAATTCTCTCCAGATCAGCTCGTTGAGCCACACCTCATTGAGTGACTGTGCAGTTCTGACCAGTTCCCGGATGCTTGCCGTGCCAAACCGCAGATGTTCACCAAGTCTTGTGGTACCGTTAAGTGAGGGTATATCCCGTGTCTTGTGATAGTTCCTGATTATTTCATTGTCAATCACCGGAGCCCTGAAATCGTAATCTGTCTGGCTAAAGCCGATATCAGCCAGTGATGGCAGCGGCAGAGGTTTGATCTTCAGGAAATTTCCCGTAAGGGTTTCCGAAGGATAAGGCTCTGATATTTTCTTCCTTCAGGTTTTTCTTCCAGGCCCTGGAGTAGGGGGTGAATACGGTATAAGGTTTCCCGTCGGATTTCAGCACCTCATTTTTTTCAAAGATCACCTGGTCTTTAAAGGTATGAAATGGAACACCTGAATCCTTGAGTTTTTCTGAAATCCGGCGGTCGCGTTCAGTGGCATAGGGCTCATAGTCGTGATTGGCAAAAAATGCCTTGACATCATACTCCGCCAAAATCTTCCGCAGGGCATTCTCCGGGGTATCATGGATCACCAGGAGTGATGAGCCGGCTGCAGTAATCTTTTTCTGCAGAGCATCGAGGGCTCCGTGAATGAACGTTATGCGTCGGTCGTACCTGCTCTCGAGCTTATCAAGGATATTCCTGTCGAAGATAAAGAGGGGCAGGACCCTGTAGCCCGACTTAAGTGCATGCCACAGCGCGGCGTTGTCCTCCAGGCGCAGGTCGCGCCGGAACCAGAAAACTGCTATTTGTTCGCCGGGTGTCATGCAGTAGGGTTCATACCGTTGTTGTCTGGCTAATGTTGTTATGCGTAAGTTGTGATGCAGTCGGGTACCCGGTCTCTAACGGGTTTCCCTGCTGTTGTTCTGTTGGCTGCGCACCTGCTCACTGCGTACCTGCTCACTTCGGTTCTGCTCGCTCCGGAGCTTATCCCTGCGCAGTTTTTTGCGCAGCCGGGTAAATATGAAGATTACCAGCAGGAGGAAGATGGCAACGATGAAAAAAGGAATGATGAGTGACAGGATTGACGTGCCTGTCGCCGCCACGTTCTCCACTGTGGCCACCACCGGGTTTCCGACGCCCGCTGTCAGCTTCGTGGAGGTCAGTCTTGTCAGTGCACTGCCGCTCTGAACCACAGCTGCACTGCCACCACCAATTGCAGCTCCGGTTATCCATCTCATCAACTCGCTGTCAATGGGAAGCACGGAGGTGAGAAGCAGGGTACCGGCCACAACGGCCAGGGGTGTGGCAACCGTGTCAAGAAGGTTATCGACTACGGGGATATAGTAGGCGATTATCTCAACCACTGTTGCCGTTCCAAATATGGCTATGGCGGTCCATGATGAAAGCCACTGGAAACTCTCATTCAGCGGCAGAAAGCCTGCCTTGGCGGCAACAGCGGCAACGAGCATCGGCACGAAGACCCTGAAGCCGGTACTGGCAGCCAGACCGATTCCTATAGCGACGGCGGTTATCAATTCCAGGCTCATTTTCCTTTGACCTTAGTTTTGTATTGGGTAGATCTCTTAATTAAAATCATTTACAAGGCATTGCAGAGTGTTCCCTGAGTGCCTTTAACAGGGCCACCTCGAAATCGAAGAAGATGGCTGATGGTGCTTTTTTGGGTTCTTCGAAGCTGCCGTTCATCATGGAGACAAAACCGTATTTGCCTTTGGGGTCAAAGTAGAATGCGGAGTTCAGTCCGTATGCAGATCCGGTATGACCCATCATTTTTGCCTTTGCCGGCAACGGGTCTCCGGGCACAAATTCCGGGAGTATATGTGTGCTTAGTCCACGCCCCCCCGGCCTGCCGCCCTCGGAATCTCCGTTGGTTCTGTTATATGTCCACTGAGGTTTATGCATCAGCCTTATGCTTTTTGCGGAGACTATCCTTTTGCCGTCATATTTTCCCTTGTTGAGGTGCAGTATCATGACCCTTGCCAGTTCTGCAGCAGAGATGCGCAGTCCTCCCTGGGGAGAGAAGACTGCAGCGTTCGTGCCGGTAACGTATCCTGAGAAGTCGCGCGGAGAGGACATGACTCCCTTGTAGTTATCTGTCTGCGGAACCCATTTTCCATCTTCACCCCTGTAAATCACTGCCAGGTTGTTGATGTCAGTCACCCCTTCCGGGATGTATGAACCGGTAATACCCAATGGAACGAAGAGGGTCTGCTGCATAAAATCCTCGAACCGCTGTCCTGTGATCTTCTCGATGATAGTCCCGGCAAGGCCGAAGTTGGCATTGCAGTATGTATAGTATTCGCCCGGCGCCTCTTTCCTCCACATGTCTTCAGTGTAATATGTACCCCCGGGAACCAGCAGTTCGGCAAAGGTGGGAGGGTTGCTTACGTTGTTGTATGTCGCCATGAGGAACCCGTCATAGCCGCTGCCCTCGTTTATCGAACCCGTGTGCAGCAGGAGCATCCTGACGGTGATGGGGGTGTCGGGATGTACCGGGTTCCTCAGTTGGAAACCAAGGTAGGTGCTGACATCCTCATCAAGGTCCAGGAGCTTCCGGTCGCAGAGCGTCATCATGGCTGTAGTCATGACGAACTTGGAGATGGAGGCGATCCGGTATTTGGTGTTTGCATCAACCGGCAGGTTGCGTTCAAAATCGCGCAGTCCGGCCTGATATGTTCCGGTGATCTTCCCGTCACATACCGTAGCAACGGAAATACCCATGAGATTGTAGTCACTTCTTATTTTTTCGACCGCTTCCTGCGTCTGTCCGCACAGAGTCTGTACCATGCCTGCAATTATCATGACCAAAAGTACTTTTTTCATAAGCGATTTCATTATTTCGATTTTATTGCCGCAAACTTAATTGCCGATCTGCCAGATCGGGTTTGCAGTATACAAATATAGATTCCCTGAGCGAGGGTGCCGGAGTCAATGGTTTCCGTGTAAGTGCCCGGGTCCATTACCCTGTCAGCGAGTGCTGCAGTCAGCCTGCCTTCGGTGTCATATATCCTGAGGGTTACACGTGATCTCCTTGATATGGTGTAGTTTATGACTGACATGTCAGTGACGGGATTAGGGATGATCTGTAAATTGCCTTCAGGGTCCGCCATGGGGTTTCCCCCTGATGAGGTATAGTTTTCCAGGAAGGCGGTTTTCAGTCCTTTCCACAGCTCCGGTCTCCCTGCCTCGTAACTCAGGGCCCAGATTCCTATCCCGGCCAGGTTCATATCTTTTGCGATATTGCTTTTCATCTGGAGGCTGGTGCTGTCATCGTACCACATCTGCCGCCACTGTGTAGTCTGGTAGTTTACATACGGCACGCCTGTCAGGTCGTCAAAAACCCTGGTGTTGCCCGCAACCAATTCAAGAGCCTTGATGTATGTCCTGGATGAGCCTGTGCCTGTGGTGGCAGCCTTCCTTTCGCTGCTGACAACGGGCCAGTCATATCCGTACCATGGCACTCCGAGCAGAAGTTTGCCTGGCGGCACGCCGTCAGCTAGATAATCCTCATTTATGCTTCTGACAACGTGGTATGTCTCGCCTGATACCGGGGCAACAGGCCCTGCGGTTGTTGATCCGCTCCAGTAATAGTTATAACCCATCATGATGATATAATCACAGATGCCGGCCAGCGTTCCGAGATCCCAGCCGTCGGACCAGTTGACTGCCGGGGTGGCAAGCGATATCTCGGCTGCAGGCAGCACTGCCTTTATGCCTCTGACAGCCCTGCGGCAGAAGCTGACCATATTTGCCTTCTGCGCTGCGGGCACAGACTCAAAGTCGAAGTTCACCCCGTCGCCGTTGCGCGACTGGAGCTGGCTGATCACAGTGTTGATGAGAGTCCATTGCTTCACGGTATCAGTGAGGATCTCCGTGTTACGGGCTGAGCCGAAGTTGGTGACGGTAAGCATCACCTTCACACCCCTCTGGTGCGCATAGCCGATGATGGGAGTTGTGTCCCATCCCCTTAAAGTAGAATAGCCTCCGGTTGCGGTGTCAACCTCATAGCTGAAATAGGCTATGTGGGAAAGGGCATCATAATCATAGTAGAGATGTGCAGTGGATGCAGCCCAGTAGGGATGCCACCCGAAGACCTTGTGCGTCAGCGTTCCGGCATTCCTGCCCTTGAGGACGGAAGGGGTTTCGGGTGAGCTCGCAAAGTGCCGGGTTTCCGTGTCAGCGATGCCTGAATAGTACTCGCTCTCAGCCTGGTGGATACCGACAAGGCATGTGTCATATTCCTGCGCGGCAGCCTCAGACATGAGGGCTGCCATCAGTACGGCGGCAAGAGTAATCTTAATGCGCATGCTTGCTGAAAGGAACCGGTTTCTCAGTTCGCCTTGAAATACTTCTTGTAAATCTCCATGTTGCGTTCCAGTAAGGCAACGGATACGGTATAGGCCTTCCCGCTGTCTTTATCCCTGAGAGCTTCAAGAAGCTCAGTCTGGTATTTCATGGTGTACTCTTTTTCGCCTTCGATATTTCCGTAGATCAGGTTTCTCATTCGCGGAAGAAGCGAATAGACGGGTTCGAGGCTGATAATGACAATGGGATTGGCTGTCGCCTTGGAAAGGTTCATATGAAAGCGGTTGATAAGGTCGACCTCCAGCTGGGTGTTGTCGGGATTGCATTTCTCGAGCTCATGCTGGTTCTTTGTAAGGGTCCGTATGTCCTCATCGCTCCTGTTCCTCGCTGCCAGCCTTGCAACCTCAGGTTCAAAGAGCCGGCGTACCTCAATTATCTGCAGGATGAGATCCGAATTGAACCTCAGGTCGTAGAACAGATGGAGGGAGTTTATGGCATCCTCGATCTTCAGCTCTGTGATGTACATCCCGCTTCCTTTGCGGATATCTATCAGTCCGCGGGCGCTGAGACGCCGCAGTGCTTCCCTGAGTGCCGTCCGGCTGACGGCAAACTGTGCGCACAGTTCCTTTTCCGTTGGCAGCTTGGAGCCAGGCAGAAGCTTCTTCTGTCTTATTGCTTCCTCAATTCTCCTCTCTATCTTCTGGCTGAGAGTAAGTCCGGAACCGATTTTGCTGAAAACATCGTTTGTCATTTTCAGAGTTTTATATCAGACCGGGCTTAATTACCCGGTCAAAGTCGTCATTTATAATTCTCCCTGTAAAACTCCAGGGCTTTTTTTACCGATCCCTGCTCCATGAGCAGAATGCGTGCTGCCTCCCTCTGTATGCTGAGCTCCTCTACAATCATCCTTGTGCCCCGTTCAATCAGCTTTTTGTTTGTAAGCAGCATGTTTACCATCTTGTTTCCCTTGACTCTTCCGAGCTTAATCATCAGGGTGGTGGTTATCATATTGAGCACCATTTTCTGGGCGGTGCCAGCCTTAAGCCTGGTGCTCCCCGTAACAAATTCAGGACCCACAACGACGACTACCGGAAATTCAGCGGCTTCAACGATCGGGCCTTCGGGATTGCAGGTTATGCATCCGGTAAGGATGCCATTTTCCCTTGCTTTCCTGATCCCGCCTTCAACATACGGTGTAGTACCTGAGGCAGCAATCCCGATGACTGAATCTTTTGTGTTGATATTGAATATTTCAAGTTCGCTCCAGGCTTTTGCCGGGTCATCTTCAGCTGACTCCACAGCCTTGCGGAGCGCTATTTCGCCTCCGGCTATCAGCCCTATCACAACAGTGTCAGGAACGCCGAATGAAGGCGGGACCTCTGAAGCATCCAGAACACCGAGTCTCCCGCTGGTCCCTGCTCCGAGATAGAAAAGCCGTCCGCCCTTCTGCATCCGTACAAGTATTTGGTTTATAAGGTTTTCTATCTGCGGGATGGCTTTGCTTACCGCCAGATGCACCTTCGCATCCTCGTGATTGATATTGGTGAGCAATTCAATAACGGCCATCTTGTCAAGATCCTCGAAGTTGGAAGGTGATTCGGTTATGCTTAGAGATTGCTTTGTATAAGCCTGCTTACTCATACTGTTAGATATGTGGATGCTGAATATGAAATCTGACAAGGTTATCCATCGGTGAAATGGTGAAAATTCCGGGTTCAAGCTGGTACTTCATAAGAAGTTCCTCAAGGAAAGGCCTGAAATGATATGCTATGCTGCCCGTGAAATGTACCTTGTACTTTCTCGCTTCGGGGTAGGACAAAACATTCCGGACGATGAACTCGTCGAAACTTGAAGTAATGATTGACCTTAACTCAGGGATATCAATGTTATCGGCTATGAATATGGCAAACTGCCCCAGGAACCTGTTTGGGAATGGCATGTTGTAGACATTTTCCAGAATATCCGAAGGGGTAAGAGGATAAGCCCTGAAAAATTTCTCAATGGTATCTCCTGACAATTGCTTTTTCAGAACGCTTGATACTAATTTTCTTCCAATTACTGCCCCTCCGCCCTCATCTCCCAGTATATAGCCCAGGGGAGGAACATTCGAGGCAATCTCCCTGCCGTCATAATAGCATGAGTTGGATCCTGTGCCAATGATGCAGGCTATCCCCGGTTCATTCATGCAGAGCGATCTTGCAGCTCCCAGGAGGTCACTGCCAATAAAGAGCTCCGCCGTACCAAAGCAGGAGGTCATCGCTTCTCTCAGGATTTCAGCCTTGGTGGGATTGCTCACCCCTGTTCCGTAAAAGAAGATGCGGTGCACTCCAGCGACATTCAGGCCCGGCATCTCGGTGCTGAGCAGACGTTTCATCTCCTGGCAGGAAGTAAAAAACGGATTCATCCCTGAAGAGATGTATGACCTCCCGGCAATACCATCTTTCACCTCTCGCCATTCGGTCTTTGTGGAGCCACTGTCAGCAATCAGCATCATCTGTCTCGGGGAATCGTTATTTACTTCTGTTCAGCTAATTATGAGGAACGCTATCAAAGCGCACACCAAAATCCATTACTAAGTTATAACAAATGTAAAAAATATTAATGAAATAATCAGTTTTTGTCAGATGTATGACATGTTTTAAAAAACTTTCTATTTTTGAATCTTATTTACTATATTAAGCAAAATCATTTCTGAAATGAGAAAATTCCAATCTCTTCATTTACTTGTATTTATATTAATCATTCTTTCAGTTCCGCAGGCTCTTTCCGGACAGAAGGCCGGCAGGGCGGAGAGAACTGCTGAAGCCAGGCTTAAGGGATGGGTCTCTCCTGTAACCGAATGGTATTTCCCCGGGGAACTGAAGATTGATTCCATCAGGGTCGATGATAAGAAAAGGGAGCTTAGCATATGGTTTCCCGCCACCCTTTCATATAACCCCGTGAGGGAAGAAACCTGCACCAGGCTACTAAACTCCATCAGCGATGACCTCGGCAAAAAGTTCAGCGGGTACAGCATTGCAATGTATGCCAACGGCTTCAGACTTGAACAGCTTATACCCAATTATTTCAGATATGCCATGCAACGTGATACGGCCAGAATACCGGTACATGCAGGCGTCAGGCCGGCTCTGGTCAGCCGGCTGAACGGCGTTAAGCCCTCTGAAGGGCTCGACGGAAGGTATATTGCTCTCTGGCACAGTCACGGGTATTATTTTGACATGCCGCTTGACAGGTGGGAGTGGCAGCGGGCAAAGCTATTCGGAACAGTTGAGGATCTGTCGGTGATGGCTTATGTAATTCCTTACCTGACACCTATGCTTGAGAATTCCGGAGCAACGTTATTTCTGCCGCGCGAGAGGGATATCCAGCTAAACGAGGTGATTGTTGACAATGACCGCTCAGCAGGCAGGTCGGAATTCATCCTGCACACTTCCGGGCCCGCGGCGGATGCCGGCAGGGGATTTCTCCTGAAAGACACTCTCTTCACCGGTGAGAATCCATTTCTGATGGGAACCTCGCTGAGCATCAGTGACGGTTCGGCAGTTTATATTCCAGAGATCCCCGAAAAGGGCTGGTACGGAGTCACCGTCTCATATCCGCAGCTGAATGACAATTCGGGTAAGGTACTGATCAGGGTCACTCATACCGGGGGAAACACAGACTTCTTAGTTGATCAGTCGATGGGAGGGGGGACATGGCTCTGGCTGGGTTCCTTCATGTTCGATGCGGGAATTGACCTGGCCAGGGGATCCGTGACAATTGCGGGTTATGATGGCTCACCGGCTGCTGTTGATGCCGTCCGTTTCGGCGGCGGCATGGGAAATGTTGCGCGCCGTCCGGCCTCATCCCTGATATCCAATCAGTGGTCGCTCAATGCCTCCAGCCAACCGCAGGCACCCGATGCCCGGTCAGACAGTGTAATCTACAGCTGGAAAATCAGCGGCAAACCCAGATACCTTGAGGGCGCCCGCTACTGGCTGCAGTATGCAGGCATGCCGGACACCCTGGTTTACACACGCAATAAAGGAAAGAACGATTACAACGACGATTACATGTCGCGCGCCGAGTGGGTCAATTATCTCCTGCGCGAACCTGACACTGCCGGTATGACGGGATTGGGAATACCAGTCGATCTCTCCTTTGCGTTTCATACCGATGCCGGTGTCACCCCTGACGATTCCATCATCGGCACCCTGGGCATCTATTCGACCCTGTCAAACCAGGGATTGTTTCCTGACGGCACAAGCCGCCTTGCCAGCCGAGACCTGACGGATATAATACAGACACAGATCGTGAAAGACATCCACGTCCTGTTCAATCCCGAGTGGACACGCCGCGGAATGTGGGACCGCTCCTATTACGAGGCGCGCAAGCCTGACGTGCCGGCCATGCTCCTTGAACTGCTGTCGCACCAGAATCTGGCTGACCAGCGTTACGGACTGGACCCCCGTTTCAGGTTTCACGTCAGCCGTGCGGTTTACAAGGGCATCCTGAGGTATCTCGCCACCGCCTCAGGCACCGGCTATGTGGTTCATCCGCTTCCTGTCAATCATATGGCTCTTGCTCCCCTCGGGGGAAGGAGGGTCAGGCTTAGCTGGGAGTCTGTCAGTGATCCGCTGGAATCAACTGCTGACCCTTCATCTTACCGTGTTTACACCCGTACCGGCAGCGGCGGGTTTGACAACGGCACGCCTGTTACAGGTACCACCTTCGATTTTGAACTGCCCGCATATGATAACATATACAGCTTCAGGGTCACGGCCGTGAATGACGGTGGAGAGAGCTTCCCCTCTGAAACGGTATCCGTGGGACTGCGACCGGAATCGGATGATATTGTGCTGATAGTTAACGGCTTTGACCGCATCTCGGGCCCGGCATGGTTCGACCGCGACGGTATGGCGGGAGTGGCATGGTGGGAGGACCGGGGAGTTGCTGACCGGTACAACTTCGTCAATGTGGGCGACCAGTATGATTTTGAACGCAGGTCGCCGTGGACCGACGATGACAATGCCGGGTGGGGATCATCATATTCCGACAGCGAAGGGCGAATCATTGCCGGAAACACATTTGACTTTCCATATGTCCACGGTCTCTCAGTGATGGCTGCCGGTAAATCATTCATATCTGTCAGCGACGAGGTGTTCAACAATGATGATTTTGACCTGGAACCCTGGTGCATGGTTGACCTGGTGTTTGGAGAAGAGAAGACCACGCCTTCTGTTTATGACCCGGAGAAAAATGACTTTCAGATCTTCACCCGGCCCTTCCTCAGAAGCCTGGAGAGGCTGAAGGAAGCCTCCCTGCCGGTGTTTATGTCAGGAGCCTATATTGGCACTGACCTGGTGATGCTGAATGATTCTGCCTCAACCGCCATGGTGGCGAAGACCCTTCATTTCAAGCCACGTACCGACCATGCCGTAAGGACCGGGGAATTGTACTCCACTGATATTGCGCGGCCTGATTTTGCCGGAGCCTTCAGTTTCAACACCGGAGAGATCGATGAGATCTATGCCGCAGAGGCTCCCGATGCCATTGAGCCAGCTGACAAGACTTCATTCACCGCATTCCGGTACACTGAGAACAATACCTCCGCCGCAGTGATGCACAGGGGTGAGGTAAGGAGCTTTGTGATGGGGTTTCCCTTCGAAACAATCATCTCACAGGAAGAGAGAGACTCCCTGATGAAGCAGATTATGAATTTTTTAATGACCAAATAACAGGATATCATGGATAAAACAATAACATGCTTTTTGCCCTGGTCTGACGCGGGATCGGTCAGGTCTACAGTACTTTCAATGAAAGCCTCTGGCTTCGCCGGCAGGATCTTTATTGTGGTCCCGGCTGATCACCAGGAGATATTGCAGGGAGTTGAGGCGGATTACCTGCGCTCTGCCGGGTTTACTTCCACCGACGCCCTGAAAAAAATGGCCGCTGTCACTGACACTGACTATGTTGTCACCTACAGCAAGGGATTCCCTCTTGACCTTGGCGATAATGCCTTCGGCAGGATGATGCAGATATGTGACGACACCGGAGCCGGGATGGTCTATTCCGATTATTTCGAAAGGAAGGCTGAGACCCTCTCCCCGCACCCTGTCATCGATTATCAGGAGGGCAGTCTCCGTGACGACTTCAATTTCGGCTCTGTTATCTTTTATACCGCGAAGGCCTTCCGCGATGCATGCAGCCGCATGGATGAAGATTACAGCTTTGCCGGACTCTACGACCTGAGACTTAAGATTTCACAGGTCCGTCCGCTCATACATATCCAGGAACTGCTCTATACCGAGGTGGAGACCGATACACGCAAGTCAGGCGAGAAGCAGTTTGATTACGTCGATCCGCGTAACAGGGCAGTACAGGTTGAGATGGAGATGGCCTGCACTCACCACCTTAAATGCATAAATGCATATCTTGAGCCTTACTTCCGGGAGATAAAATTTGAAGATCAGAGCTTTGATCATGACGCCTCTGTGATAATCCCTGTCAGAAACAGGGTCAGGACCATTGGCGATGCAATAGGGTCGGTGCTGAGCCAGAAGACAAAGTACCGGTTCAACCTCATTATTGTAGACAATTACTCTACTGACGGTACAACGGAGGTGATAAAGTCGTTTGCAGGTGACGACAGGCTGGTGCATATCATACCTGAAAGAAAGGATCTCGGGATAGGTGGTTGCTGGAACGTGGCCGTCTGCAGTGAGAAGTGCGGCAGGTTTGCCATCCAGCTCGACAGCGATGACCTGTACATAGATGATTCGGTGATCACCAGGGTGGTCGATGCCTTTTATGATCAGCAGTGTGCCATGGTTGTCGGATCGTACAGGATGGTTAACTTTGAACTGAAGGATATACCTCCGGGACTGATAGATCATAAGGAGTGGACCCCTGACAACGGTCGGAACAATGCGCTCAGGATCAATGGGCTGGGAGCTCCGAGAGCATTCTATACACCTGTTCTGAGAAGCATAAGGGTGCCCAATGTGAGCTACGGTGAGGATTATGCGGTGGGGCTGGCTATCAGCCGTCACTATCAGATAGGGCGCATTTATGAACCGCTCTATCTCTGCCGCAGGTGGGATGAGAACTCTGACGCCATACTGGATGTTGGCAAAATGAATGCGCACAATCTGTACAAGGACAAGATAAGGACAATAGAGCTCATCGCCCGCAGAAGGATGATGAGCAGCAGCGGAAAATAAGCCACGGATGAAGGATTATTCACAGAAGATCAGGGATCTTTTTGACGGTCAGTTCAGGGAGTGGAGCCTGGCCAGGGACAACTACAGGCAACTTGACAATGTCAGGGTGCGGAAGATCCCCTTCGACGGGTACGATATTGCCGTTCAGTTCAATCCGGGACGGATAACTTCGTCGGCAGCGAAGGTCGATGCCAGGTCGATTGAGGCAAGGCCCTGTTTCCTGTGTGAGAAGAACAGACCACCGGAACAAAGGGGCGTGCCATTCGGGGATGACTACACAATACTTATCAATCCGTTCCCGATATTCAGAAGACATCTTACCATCGTGTCCGCACATACCCCCCAGCGCATTTCGGGCAGTTTCACGGACATGCTCAGCCTGGCGCAGGCGCTGCCTGAGTTTGCGGTCTTCTACAACGGACCACAGTGCGGTGCATCGGCTCCCGATCACCTGCACTTTCAGGCCGGCAACAGGGGCTTCCTTCCTGTGGAGCAGGATATCGGGAATCCGCTCCTGTTACAGGAAAACAGCATCTGCCGGACGTACGGAGCTATGGCATTGGGAAGGTTACGGACGAGGTATGATGACGCTTAAAGGATCTGACAGCGAGGCTATTGCGGGATAGTTTGGGAAACTGTATGAAAGATTCGCCCTTACCCAGCCTGAACGGCCGGAGCCCATGCTGAATATCCTCGCTTATTTTATCGGTGATGAATGGATTGTCCACATCATACCGCGAAGGGTCCACCGGCCGGCATGCTATTTTGCCGAAGGGGATGAGAAAATTCTGATCAGTCCTGCCTCGGTAGACATAGGCGGCGTATTCATCACGCCGAGGGAAGAGGACTTCAACAGGATCACCGCCACTGACATTGCAGGCATCCTCGCAGAGGTGTGCCTGAACGAGGAAGAATTGAGAACATTAACTGCAAGATTATTATGACAGAAAACAGAACACCCGAGATCAGCGTGGGGATTGTCTCGGGGAGCGGGCTGACATTCACTCTTAACGGTGAGTTTACGTCCGGAGACGGAGAGATGCCGCTGTCAGGTATGTTTACAGCCCTGGCTCGCGACGGTAAATTGCTCCTGAAGAGTGAAAATGAAACCGTTGAGGCAGGGACCGAAATCACTCTCACACCATCAGCGCATGACAGCTGCAGCTTCACTCTCCATGCCGTTACCATCGGCGTCGATTTTCACTGGCAGAGGAATGAGGACCAGACCTTTTTGGGTATGCTTAAGATCATCACCCGCGCCGGACTGGTTACTGCAGTAAATATTCTCCCTGTCGAGGATTACCTGGTAAGTGTGATCTCATCGGAAATGAGCGCCACATCATCAGGCGAGCTGCTAAGGGCACATGCAGTCATATCAAGGAGCTGGTTGCTGGCGCAGATTGACAAGACCTCAAGGCTGAGTGAGGTGCCGGAAAGATATCGTACAAGCTTCGTCACTGAAAAAGAGCTAACACGCTGGTATGACAGGGAGGATCACAAGGAATTCGATGTATGTGCCGATGACCACTGCCAGCGTTACCAGGGAATCACCAGGGCTTCGACAAAGGTTGTGCAGGATGCGGTGCGGGAGACCAGCGGCGAGGTGCTGATGTCAGGTGACAATATCTGCGATGCGCGGTACTCGAAGTGCTGCGGTGGTGTCACCGAACTGTTTGAGAATGTATGGGAGCCGGTCAGCCATCCGTACCTTCAGAAGATCACTGACAACAGTCAGCCGCCGGCAGGATCTGACACTGACCTGACTGTTGAGGAGAATGCCGTGGAATGGATCAGGGGAAACCCGGAGGCATTCTGCAACACTTCCGACAGGAATATCCTGTCGCAGGTGCTAAACAACTACGACCAGGAGACAAGCGACTTCTTCAGGTGGAAGGTATCATACACCCGGAGTGAGATCAGCGAGCTTGTGAGGGAGAGGACAGGGATCGATTTCGGTGCTGTCACCTCCCTGGAACCGCTGACCAGGGGCACCTCCGGACGCATTGTCAGGCTGAGAATAAGCGGCGAAAAGAAGACGATGATCATCGGTAAGGAGCTGGAGATAAGGAAAGCCCTCTCGCGTACACATCTCTACAGCTCTGCATTCTTTGTGGAGACCGTTGCCGGCGACGGGGAAATGACATTCATCCTGCACGGAGCCGGATGGGGCCACGGCGTGGGCTTCTGCCAGATCGGGGCTGCTGTGATGGGCGCATCAGGATACTCTTACAGGGACATTCTATCCCACTATTTTGTGAACTCCGCAATCCAGAAAATATACTGAGATGGTAAAAATGACTCTCTCCCTGCTGCTTTTCAGCTTGACGGTTTTATCCGCAAAGGCGGATTCATGGATACGGATCAATCAGCTGGGTTATCTCCCGGAGTCAGTCAAGGTCGCAGTATTTATCTCGCAGGAACCGGGAGCAGGCTCTTCATTCACTGTCTGTGACGCCACTTACAGACCGTGCTGTATACAAGGGCACTGCAGCCCTGTATGACGGCTCCGTCTGGGGCATGGCAGCAGCTGCCAGGCTCGATTTTTCAAAACTTACGGAACCGGGAGGATACTATATATTATATGGCCGCACACGGTCTGAGACATTCCGTATAGGGGCCGGTGTCTATGACGGAACAGCTGACTTCATACTAAACTACATAAGGCAACAGCGATGCGGATATAATCCTTTTCTTAAGGATACCTGCCACGTGCATGACGGGATGATAGTTGACCACCCGACCCTCTCAGGCACTGTCATTGACGTCATTGGCGGTTACCATGATGCCAGTGACCACCTCCGATACACAGCCACCACCTCCAACTCGGTATACCAGATGATGTTTGCCTGGCAGAGGGCTCCGGAGATCTACGGTGACAGTCATGATGCGGCCGGTCTGCCCGGCAGCAATGGCATACCCGATATCCTTGATGAGGTGAGATGGGGTCTCGATTGGCTGCTGAAGATGAACCCTGACAGCGGGGTGATGTACAACCAGGTGGCTGACGACCGTGACCACCAGGGCTTCCGGCTGCCGAACCTTGATAAAGCCGGTTATGGACTGGGGCCCTACAGGCCTGTTTACTTCGTGACAGGCAAGCCCCAGGGACTGGCAAGATTTAAAAACCGCACGGAGGGGGTAGCTTCAACAGCAGGCAAGTTCGCATCGGTGTTTGCCATGGGTGCGAAGGTCTTTGAGGAGAGTGACCCTGCTTTTGCGACTAACATGGCCGCAAAGGCCGCCGACGCATTCGAGTTTGCCAGAACTGATCCGGGGGCAACGCAGACAGCATGTAACGTCTCCCCTTATTTCTATGAAGAGGACAATTATGTGGATGACATGCAACTGGCGGCCTGGGAGCTCTATACACTCACAGGTGACAGGGAGTACCTGGTGCAGGCCGATTACTGGGGTACGCTGGAGCCCTACACGCCATGGATAGAGAAGGATACGGCACGTCATTATCAGTTCTATCCGTTTGTGAACCTGGGCCACGCACATCTTGGGGAATCAGGTACGGAGTATTCGCGGAAGTACATTGACTTCATGCGCAAGGGGCTTGAGCTCATATACAGGCGTGATCAGAATGACGTGTTCCAGGTGAAGATACCCTTTGTCTGGTGCTCAAACAACTACGTGGCGGCAGCGCTGACCCAGTGCAGGCTCTACCGTGAGGCCACCGGCGACACGAGGTATGACCAGATGGAGGGCGCGATGAGGGACTGGCTCTTCGGTTGCAATCCGTGGGGTACCTCCATGATCTGTGGTTTGCCTGCCGGCGGCGACTACCCTCTTTATCCCCACTCGGCCGTCACACGCTTCCTGGGCCAGACAACCACTGGCGGCCTTGTTGACGGACCCATATACAAGCGCATATATGAGAGCCTGCTGGGCCTGACCCTGCTTAACCCCGATCCCTATGCCGCCTTCCAGGGGGGTAACGTTGTCTATCATGATGACATAGGTGATTACAGCACCAACGAGCCTACCCTCGACGGAACAGCCAGCCTGAGCTATTACCTCTCGACGCTTGAAAAGGAGGGGAGAAAACAGAAAACGGCTTCAACCGGCGATCTGTATGATGCTCACGGCGCACTTATCAGGAAAGGGTCTGATGAGAGGACCATTTATTTGCTCTTCTCTGCCGATGAGTATGGTGAAGGCTTTGACCACATCCTGAATGTACTGGATGGCAAGAACATTAAAGGGTCATTTTTCCTTACCGGTAATTTCCTGAGAAACAAAAACTTTGCGGCAGTCACCAGAAGGATCATTGCGGGGGGGCATTATGCCGGACCCCATTCTGATGCGCACCTGCTCTATATTCCGTGGGAAAACCGCGATACGCTGCTTGTTACCAAAGAGCAGTTCAATGATGACCTCAGAAACAACATGACGGCGCTGCAAAAGGCAGGACTGAAAAAGCAGAAACCGCAGTACTTCCTGGCGCCGTATGAGTGGTACAATATTGCCATAAGCCGCTGGACGGAAGAGATGGGGATGACGCTCATCAACTTCACCCCGGGTACCGGCACCAATGCCGACTATACCACTCCTGACATGGCAAATTACCGGTCATCTGAGTTCCTCGCGGAGCGTCTGGCCTCCTTTGAAGCGGGCGCTGACGCGGGGCTTAACGGTGCGATGGTGCTCATCCATCCCGGGACTGATCCGGCCAGGACAGACAAGTTTTATCTCAGGCTGGGAGAGCTGATTGATTTTTATACCAACATGGGATACAAGTTTAAAAGGTTATAAGCATGGCAGAGAAAAAAACCAACAGGTCTCCATGGGCATGGGTCCCCTCACTCTATTTTTATCAGGGTATACCATACAGCATCGTGATGACCACCTCAGGTCTTATCTACAAGACCATGGGCATCTCCGTTGCCTCGTTCGCATTCTGGACGAGCGTTCTCTATCTTCCATGGGCCCTGAAGCCACTGTGGAGCCCCTATATTGACGTTGTATCCACAAAACGAAACTGGGTGGTCTGGACGCAGCTCCTGCTCGCTGTCACGTTCATAGGTGCCGGATTGGCTATGCAGCTCCCCCTGTTTTATCCCGTCACCATTGCGATATTTGCCATTGTGGCCATCTCGTCGGCAAGTCATGATATCGCTGCCGACGGCTTCTACATGTATGCTCTCAACCAGCATAAGCAGGCCTTTTTCGTAGGTATACGCAGCACCTTCTATCGCTTTGCCATGCTCACCGCCCTGGGACTTATCCCCCTGGTTGCCGGGATAATACAGAAGAATACCGGCCTGGAGCCTGTTGCATTTGAAGCGAGGTCGGTCAACGTCGCGGAATATACTCCCTTTGATCCGTCACTGATTGCCATAACAGAGGAAGAGGGAGAGCCGAGGATACTTGTCTTCCCTGAGGATATCGCCGTTCCCCTGTGGGAGGCCGGTGTGTCAGACCTCGATTCGGCGGTGGTATATATAGCCCTCTCGGCGCCACCGGAGGAGGGAGAAACGATTGTTGTCAATGTCTCGCGTGCAGGAGGCAGCAAGGACCTTGACATCCCGAGGAACCAGTCCGGAAGGTTTGAATTTACCAGCAGTAACTGGGATGTGCCTGCTGCCGTCTCGTTGAAATCGCACCATAACCTCAGAGAAGTCACGGCTACCGAATTTGGCATTACAGCAGGTAACATTGCATTCAGCTGGACGGTCTCGCTGGGTGTGCTCGGCATCCTGCTGCTGCTGCTTGCCCTCTATAACAGGTTTATCCTGCCTCGTCCAAAAGAGAACGAGTTGAAGGAGAGGGTAAGCTGGAAGGTCTTTGTCGAAGTCTTTGTCTCATTCTTCTCCAAACCGGGCGTTGTTGCAGCGCTGGCCTTCTTCCTGCTTTACAGGCTGGGTGAAGCGCAGCTGGTGAAGATTGCCACTCCATTCCTCGTCGATTCGAGGAGCATGGGTGGCATTGGCCTAACATCAGCACAATATGGGATCATATACGGAACCCTCGGGATGATCTGCCTGACCATCGGAGGTATTCTTGGCGGTATCCTTGCAGCGAAATACGGACTGAAGAAGCTTATCTGGTATATGGCTGCAGCAATGAACCTGCCCAACCTGGTCTATGTCTACCTGGCCTATGGTCAGCCTATGCCTGGTGATATAGGGGTGTACCTCTCGGTGGCGGTTGAACAGTTTGGCTATGGCTTCGGCTTCACCGCCTATTCCCTCTTTATGCTCTATTACGTGGGAGAGAGCAAATACAAGACCGCGGAGTTCGCCATCGGAACATCGCTCATGGCCCTCGGCATGATGCTCCCGGGAATGGTCTCAGGAAAGATCTACGAGGCGATCGGATATGAGCATTTCTTCATCTGGGTCCTGATCTGCACCATACCGGGGATGCTGGCCATTATATTTCTTAAGATAGATCCGGCCTTCGGGTTGAAAAAGAATGAATAATTGCACTGCAGGGAGCTGAGATGAAAGAGGAGAAGAGGTTTGCAAGACTCGCGGGTGAGATCAGGGGAGATCTTTACACTGACACAACCCAGCGGATACTTTATGCCACGGATGCATCGGCATACCGTGAGATCCCGCTTGCAGTGACCAGACCCGCCGGAATTGGCGATATCAGGAAGATCATTGCCTTTGCACGGAGTGAGGGCACTTCGGTCATTCCACGCGGTGCCGGCACTTCGCTGGCGGGCCAGGTTGTGGGGCCGGGCATCGTCATTGATATATCGAAATACCTTAACCGGATACTGGAGTTCAATCCTGATGAGCATTGGGTGAAGGTTGAGCCGGGTGTCATTCTGGCTGAGCTGAACCGCTATCTCGCTCCCCACGGGCTGCAGTTCGGGCCGGAGACATCAACAGCCAACCGTTGCTGCATGGGTGGCATGCTCGGTAACAACTCGTGCGGTGCCCATTCGCTCATACACGGCAGCGTCAGGGACCATATCCTCGAGGTTGATGCCATTCTCTCCGACGGTTCGGAGGCTCACTTCGGAGCGCTTACTACGGAAGAGTTCAATGCAAAGTGCGATGGAGACCCTGACCTTCTCGAAACAAGGATCTACAGGAACCTCCGCGATATTCTCTCCGACAGCCGCAATGCGGCGGAGATAAGAAAGGAGTATCCGCATCCGGACCTCAGGCGCCGCAACAACGGTTACGCCCTCGATTCTCTCCTGATGACTGACCCCTTCACCGGCAACGGTGAGAAGATAAATGTATGCAAGCTCCTGGCAGGGTCGGAAGGGACACTGGCCTTCACCACAGCCATGAAACTGAACCTGGTGCCGGTGACGGAACAGAAGACCGGGCTGCTCTGCGCTCATTTTGAGAGCCTCCAGGATGCCGTCAGGGCAAACATCATTGCTCTCCGGCACAATCCAGCTGCCATTGAACTGATTGATGACTACATTCTTAACTGCACGAAGGACAATATTGAGCAGAGCCGGAACCGCTTCTTCGTTAAGGGTGATCCGAAAGTCATACTCATTATTGAGATTACAAGGCCGACCCTTGAGGAGATAAAACAGACAGCCTCAGCTATGGAGCGGGATATGATGAGTGCCGGATATGGTTTTCACTTCCCGCTTGTTACCGATTCCGGTGAAATGGCAAGGGTGTGGGAGCTGCGAAAGGCGGGGCTCGGTGTACTGCTTAACATCCCGGGATCGAAGAAGAGCGTACAGGTGATTGAAGACACGGCCGTTCTGCCCGAACTCTTCCCTGACTACATCGCGGAAGCGGTGCAGGTGCTGGAAAAACACGGGCTGAGCTGTGCCTATTATGCCCACATTGCAACAGGAGAACTGCATCTGAGTCCTCTGCTCGACCTCAAGGACCCGGATGACATCCGCACTTTCCACAGCCTGGCGGAGGATATCGCCCGGCTGGTGAAGAAGTATCGCGGTTCGCTCAGCGGCGAACACGGCGACGGCAGGCTGAGAGGCGAGTTCATACCGCTGATGCTTGGCGCACATAACTATAACCTGCTTAAGGAGCTTAAGAAGACATGGGATCCGTCCGGAGTCTTCAATCCGGGCAAGATCACCGACACGCCGCCGATAACCGATAACCTCAGGTATCCGGCAGGGGTCAGGAGCCGGGTACCGGGCATCGTCTTTGAATTTCCGGAGGAAGAGGGTCTGCTTTACGCCACTGAAAAGTGCAGCGGGTCAGCTGACTGCCGCAAGAGCGCACTCATGGGAGGCACGATGTGCCCCACCTTCATGGCCACGGGCGATGAGGACAAGTCGACCCGCGCCAGGGCAAACATTCTCAGGGAGTTCCTTACAAGGTCGGAGAAGACGAACCGCTTCGACCATGAGGAGATCTACCGGGTGATGGATCTCTGTATCTCCTGCAAGGCCTGCAAGTCGGAATGCCCCTCCAATGTGGACGTGGCCAGGCTGAAGGCGGAGTTCCTGCAGCATTATTATGACATCCACCACGTGCCCTTCCGCGCATGGCTGATAGCCTGGCTGCCGAGGCTCTATGCGCCCGGGATGATGGTGCGTCCCGTAACGAATTTCCTGACAGGGACCTCTCTGTTCAAGCGCATGATAGGGTTCTCTGTCAAACGCCCGATACCGGCGCTCTCACCTGTAACCCTCAGGGCATGGGAGAAAAGGCACTTCCGGAAGGGGGCGAAGGTCAACGACAGAAAGGGAAAAGTATGCCTCTTCGCCGATGAATTCACCAACTACAATGAGAGCGACATCGGCATCAAGGCAGTGATGCTGCTTGAAAAGCTTGGTTATGAGGTAATAATTCCGCGCCACAGGGAGAGCGGACGGACATTCCTCTCCAAGGGATTGCTGCGTTCGGCACGCAAGATTGCTGTAAAAAACATCATCATGCTCAGGGATATTGTCTCGGATGATCAGCCGCTGGTAGGAATAGAGCCGTCGGCGCTGCTCACCTTCCGCGATGAATACCCCGAGATTGCCGGCAGCGCCCTCAGCAGCGATGCCAGAGCCCTCGCCCGCAACGCTTTCCTGCTTGAGGAGTTCATCTGCAGGGAGATTGACAGGGGCAATATCTCACCTGAACAGTTTACGGATAAAGCCATGAAGGTTCTGCTTCACGGTCACTGCCAGCAGAAGGCAATAGCTTCAACCGCGCCAACCGTCAGGATGCTCTCACTGCCTGTAAATTACAGGGTTGAGGAGATAAACGACGGCTGCTGCGGAATGGCAGGCGCCTTCGGGTATGAAAAGGAACACTATGACCTGAGCATGAAAATAGGGGAGATGGTGCTCTTTCCGTCAGTGCGCAGTGCGGCAGAAGATACGGTCATAACAGCACCGGGAACATCATGCCGCCATCACATAAAGGACGGAACAGGAAGAAAGGCAGTTCACCCCGTGGAGGTGATGTATGATGCTCTTATCCAATAAAGAATAATAAAACCGGGAATTATGGATACTGAAGGGTTTAGCAAGGTTGAACAGTCATTCTTTGACCGTTCCGGGAGGATAAAGATCTCAGCAAAACTGCCTTACCTGGTGGTAAGGAATTTTCCGAACCTCGGATTGCTTACCGCGCTGAGGTTCCTTGAATGGGCAGCAGACAATCCGAATGGAGTAATCAGTCTTCCCACGGGTAAAACTCCCGAGTATTTTATCAAGTGGACCCAGTTCCTGCTCAATAACTGGGACCAGCCGGAGGCGAAGAAGATACGCGAGGAGAACGGTCTGTTCCTGGATGAGAAGCCTTCACTGAGAGGACTTCATTTTGTTCAGATCGATGAGTTCTATCCCATTAATCCCCGCCAGCACAACAGCTTCTTCGACTATGTCAGCAAATATTATATCGGAGGCTTTGACCTCGATCCTTCTAAAGCGCTGCTAATAAATACGGAGGAGATAACGCTGGCCGACGGAAAACACTTTTCGGAGATTTTTCCTGATAACCTCATTGACCTGTCACTGAGGAACAGGGAGGCGCTCAATCAGGCCGAGAAGCTGCAACAGGATTCATTATTTAAGATTGACAACTGGTGCACCAGCTATGAGAAGAAGATCCGCGCACTGGGAGGCATCGGCTTCTTCCTCGGAGGGATCGGGCCCGACGGACATATCGCGTTCAATACCAGGGGCAGTGATCACAACTCCACCACACGGCTCACGGCCACAAACTTCGAGACGCAGGCTGCATCCGCAGGAGACCTCGGAGGCATTGAAGTCTCAAGGACAAGGCTGGTAATAACAATTGGTCTTGGTACGATCACCTTTAATCCTGAGGCGGTGTCAATTATCTTTGCCGCCGGGGATGCCAAGGCGCTTGTGGTGAAGAATGCCCTGGAAAACGGACCCGACAACCTATACCCGGCGACAGTACTCCAGAGCCAGAAGAATGCCCGTTTTTATCTTACCGAAGGTGCCTCGGTACAGTTGCATGACACCATTGAAAGATATTACAAAGAGAGTGCATGGACTTTTGAAAAGACGGAGAGAGCTGTCCATGATCTTTGCCACAAGATTGACAAGTATGCTCACAAGCTGGTCCTTGAAGACCTTAAGAACGATGAATACTGTTCCCTTATTCCTGACCTGAGCCTTGAGAGGGTCAATGATGTCATTGAATCAACCAAGCGAAAAATGGAGGCCGGGCTTAAGAGGGAACGGAATGAGATATTCTTTCACACCGGCCCGCACCATGATGACATTATGCTGGGGATCTTCCCCGCCATCATCCCGCAGCTAAGGGAGATCACCAACAAGTTTCATTTCTCCGTACTGACCTCTGGTTTTACTGCCGTTACAAACACCATGCTGCTCGGCCTGCTTGAGGAGACACTGAGGCTCATCTCCATAGGCAAGATACAGATGCTTGGTTATCCCGATTTTTTCGAGACGGGTTATAAGTACAAGTGGGACAAGGATGTTAGCCATTACCTTGACAAGGTGGCTGACAAGGATGAGGCAGGCAAGCTCAGGGGATTATGCCACAGGATCGTCAGGGCGATGGTGGATATCTACCGCCTGAGATCAACGGATGAGCTGGTTGACCGGATCAGGAAGAATATCGACCTGATAAATGCCAGTTACAGTGGCGAAAAGAATCCGCCTGACATACAACGACTCAAGGGAATGCTCAGGGAGTTTGAGGAGGAGCTGGTCTGGGCCCATTACGGCGTTCCGGTCCGTAATATTGAGCATCTGAGACTGGGGTTCTATACGGGAGATATATTCACCCAGCAGCCTGACCGGAATCGGGATGTGGAGCCGATACTGCAGTGCCTGAGGCGGATACAGCCAACGGTCATCAGCCTCGCCTTCGATCCCGAAGGATCCGGGCCTGACACCCACTACAAGGTGTTGCAGGCGATAGCCGAGGCGCTGAGGCAGTGGAGTCTGGAGAAGGACCTGTCAGGGCTGAGGATAATAGGTTACCGGAATGTATGGTTCAGGTTCCTTCCCTTCGAGGCCAACGTGTTTGTGCCGGTGTCGCTTAACTCCATGGCAGTCCTCAACCAGTCGTTCCGCGACTGTTACGTAAGCCAGGTGAACGCCTCGTTCCCCAGCCCCTGCATATGACGGACCGTTCAGTGATCTCTCGCAGCAGGTGTGGGTTGAGCAGTTCAAGCAGGTACAGCTTATCCTTGGCAAGGACTTCTTCTACGAGAATGAAAGTCCCAAGATCAGGGGGACACACGGTATGGTCTATTACCGTGAGATGTATATCAGCGAGTTCCTGCAGCATGCCCGTGAGCTCGAAAAAAGCGTCGAGGGGGAGGTGTTGCACTGATAGTCCGATAGCCAGTCCGCCCATGCAGGGCCACAAGCGGTCCGTACCTGCAGGGTTGTTAATGAGTTTGCCCCGGCGAGGCATTCAGCCGCCTGGCAGCTTACTGCATGTAGAATTGAAGGTCATAGTAATTATCCAAACCCCCCGGGGTCTCATAAGGGCAATCGAACCGCAAGTCAGTCGTACAGAAAATATTTCGTTGCCGTTTTTCTGAATGCGGGAATATCATTGGTCCACAGACCCATGATATCGCTTACCCTGAACGATTTTGTGAATGCCTTTCTCACTTCATCGGTACCACATACTTTATCGAACATCGAGTGTCGCGAAGGGTCGCACATCTCAAACAGGTTCTTTTCCGGCCAAAGGACGTGCGCCTCCTGCATGATGTAGAACTGCAGAAGCGACAGCGGGGCCACGGAGGGGTCGGTGAGATGCAGCTGCACGCCGTGGACCATCTTGCCCTGCAGGGTGCTGTAATAGGGTTTGTAATGAATGGGCCTGAAGATCACCCCTGGTAGTTTAAGGTTATTCAGCCTGGCTGTCAGGCTGTCGGCGTTGATCCATTCTGCGGCAAAGGTCTGAAACGGGATAGTATAACCCACGCCGATACTTACGGCATAAAGTTCGCCGGCAATTCCGGTGGCAGGATAGTAGAGCGGGGAGTCCCTGTGGGGCACGTGAGGTGAAGAGAGAACCCAGGGAAGCCCGGTCTCCTCAAAATACATCATCCTTGACCAACCGCTCATCTTAACCACATGCAGGTCGCACTTAACGCCGTTTGCCAGCATTCCTTCTCCGTTGAGGAGCATGGCCAGCTCACCTACCGTGAGGCCATGTATATAAGGTATGGCAAACTGGCTGACGAACGAGAAGAAGCCGGGGCGGGTCAGGGCACCCTCCATGCGTATGCCGCCGAGAGGATTGGGCCTGTCAAGCACCACGACGGGTATGTTGTTCTCTGCTGCGGCCTCCATCAGGAGTCCGAGGCTGCTGATAAAGGTGTATGACCTTGATCCGATGTCCTGGATGTCATACACCAGTATGTCTATACCCTGAAGCATCTCTTTTGTTGGCTTGCGGGTCTTTCCGTAGAGGCTGTATACGGGGATACCGGTCGACGGATCCTGTTCGGAATCAACGTATTCACCCGCGGTGAACTCGCCCCTGACGCCATGTTCAGGACCGTACAACGCCACCAGTTTCACATCAGGGGCTCTGAAGAGAAGGTCAACTGTTGATCTGAGATAGCGGTCCACCCCTGTCGGGTTTGTGACCAGGCCGACCCTTTTACCCTTCAGTATGCCATAATTACTCTTCATGAGGTTCTCAAGTCCGGTCTCAACGATCTGACCGCTGGCAGACACCGTAAGGGCCAAAGTCAGCATGAGAGCGACTCCTGTTGCCGTAATTGATCTGGCTAATGTCTTCATATTTAGTTTTTTAAAGTTGTTTTTTTAAATACCGGTGAAGCGGTTCAGTCCTGATCGGCCTCAATTTACTTCGGTAATAATACAAGCTTCTTAAGGATGTTTAAAAAAAATCTGTATGACAAATTAAATAAATTCATTTTTCTATTGACTTGAATATGATAAATATTTATTTTTGAATTTGTAAGATGTAATACAACTTTCATGAAGCCCTTAAACTACCTTATCCTCTTATTTTGTCTAATTCAGCTTGCCGGATGTCAGAAGAAAGAGGTCCCTGCCGGACTGCAGGAACAGCTTGATTCGATCGCAGCTGTCATGGTACCCCAGCATGGAGAAGCCCTTTGTGACATAAATATGGTCATGGAAGAGGGCGGAAGCATCACTGTCAAAGGTGAGACGAACTTACCCCAGGCAAAGGAAGAGATCCTTGCAATGCTTGGCAGGTCAGGATACAGTTTCACTGACAGCATCACTGTTTTGCCTGACCCGGCGGTTGTGACGAAGCCATGGGGACTGATCGCGGTGAGTGTGTGCAATGTGAGAACACGGCCTTCGCACGCCGCAGAGATGGCTACCCAGGTACTGATGGGCACCCCTGTCAGGATACTGAACAAGAGGGGTGGGTGGATGCTTGTGCAGACTCCTGAATCCTACCTCGGATGGACAGACGATCCGGTGACTGAACTAAGTGACAGCGGACTGGTAGCCTGGAAGTCCGGCGGGAGACTGATCTACCTGAAGAACACTGGCGTGATCACTGACTCTGAGGGGATGACAGTATCAGACATGGTTTTCGGGGCCATTCTGGAGAAAACCGGTGAACAGAGAGATCTCTTCAAAGTCAGGCTGCCTGACGGGAGAGAGGGTTTTGTAAAAAAGAGTGATGTGACGGATTTCAGGGTGTGGGCTGAGAAAGCTGAAACTGATCCTGACAGGATGATAGAATTTGCCCGTACCTTTCTCGGCACTCCATATCTGTGGGGCGGAACTTCCACCAAGGGTGTCGATTGCAGCGGATTTACAAAAACAATTTATTACTCGGCAGGTCTGATACTTACCCGCGATGCTTCAGGACAGTTCAGATACGGGCTGGAGAGAAGTATTGAGAATGGGTATGATTCACTTGCCCCTGGCGATCTGCTATTTTTCGGAAGGGTCAGGGATGGAAAGACAAGAATAACCCATACAGGAATGTATATAGGTGACAGTGAGTTTATACACTCATCCCGCATGGTGAAGATCAACAGTCTTGATTCTTCCAGGGAAAACTATAGCCAGTATTTGCTGGAGATCCTGCAGGGAGCAAGAAGGATCGCAGGTGTTCCTCCCGGAGAAGGTTTTGTTCGTGTATCGCAGCACAGCTGGTATTTCTAGAAAAAATGAAGAAGAGAGATTTCATCAGGATAGGCGGGCTTGCAGCAGGAGCTGTAATAGCAGGCTGTGCAAACCCGCAGGGCGAAAGGGCATCAGGCGCTGGCATCATCAGGCAGAAGGGCAGCGGGGTGCTGAAACTCAGCTACAGGCCTTATGAGCTGCAACTGAGGCATGTCTTCACGGTGGCCACGAACTCAAGGACCACCACTCCGGTGGTTCTGACAACGATTGAATATGACGGGGTAACAGGTTTCGGCGAGGCATCAATGCCTCCCTACCTTGGCGAGAGTCATGAATCGGTGCTGAACTTTCTTTCAAAGGTAAACCTGGAGCAGTTCAGCGATCCCTTCCTGATGGAGGATATCCTTGAATATATTGAAGGTGTGATGCCGGGCAACCATGCCGCGAAAGCTTCCCTTGACATCGCCCTGCATGACCTTACCGGAAAGCTCCTCGGGCAGCCGTGGTTCAGGCTGTGGGGACTCAATCCTGCAAAAACACCGCTCACAAGCTTTACAATAGGTATCGACACTGCTGATGTAGTACGCGAGAAAACCCTTGAAGCAAGTGCTTTCAGGATGCTTAAGATCAAGTTGGGGCGTGACAACGACCGTGAGATGATTGAGACGGTAAGGTCGGTGACTGATGTTCCGATATTCGTGGATGTCAACCAGGGGTGGAAAGACAGGGTTTATGCAATGGAGATGGCTCATTTTCTGAATGAGAACAAATGCCTCTTCATTGAGCAGCCCATGCCCAAGGAGCAAAGGGATGACATAGCCTGGCTCACAGCAGGCAGCCCGCTGCCCATCGTTGCCGACGAAGCGCTTCAGACTGTAAGTGACATGATGACAATGAAAGGGATCTATTCCGGAATCAACATCAAGCTCATGAAATGCGGGGGGATGAATGCCGCATACAAGATGATAACCATGGCAAGGCAGATGGAGATGAAGATTTTGATAGGATGTATGACCGAAACCTCATGTGCTGTTTCCGCCGCCGCTCAGCTCTCTCCACTGGTCGACTGGGCGGACCTCGATGGCAACCTGCTGATAAGCAATGATATATATGAGGGAATGACAGTAGTTGACGGCAGGGTCAGTCTGCCTGACAGGCCCGGTATCGGAATTATTGAGAAAAAACAGAGTGGTAACGCCGGTTAGCTTCAGGCAGCAAACTGATGCGGCAACAGCAGGAGGACTGATCCAACTGACGAATAATTTTAGAATAGGAGAATAATTGATGCAGAATAAAGCCCGACAGGAAGCTGAACACTTCCTGAATAATGAGAAACAGTTTCATCTTGGCATGCTGCCCACAGAGCAGGCAAATCCAAAGACCCGAAATCTTGACCGGATATTTGCCGGAAGCACCGGGGAGGGGGTAAAAACCCTTTTGTCAGTAGACATGGACATATATCCCATGGCCCGGAGGATTTTCAGGGGAAAAGAGTATGACAGACTCGTAAAGGCCGGGGTAAAGGCGATCTCAGAGGGGAAGAAGATTATTTTTTCAGGATGCGGGGCAACCGGCCGGTTAAGTATTCTGCTGGAATCTTTCTGGAGGTGCTTTTTCAGGGATGTGCATCAGGACCATCCCGAAATCTATGAAAAAGTAAAGCATGTGGAGAACTCCGTATTCAGCATCATGACCGGGGGCGATTATGCTCTTATCCGTGCCGTGGAGTATTTCGAGGACTATCAGGAATTTGGCAGGCAGCAGGTCCGGGAACTGGATGTTGCAGAAGGAGATATGCTGGTAGCCATTACCGAGGGAGGAGAGACTTCGTCAGTCCTGGGCACCCTGGCTGAGGCTGCCGACCGTGGCGCGGCAGTGTTCCTTTTATTCAATAATCCTGCCGACATTCTCTGCAAATATATTGAGCGCTCAAGAAAAGCCATAGAGGATCCCAGGGTCACTGTGCTTGATCTCTACTGCGGCCCGATGGCTATTGCCGGATCAACAAGAATGCAGGCAACCACATCGGAACAGCTTATTGCCGGTGCTGCACTGGAATCAATCCTGGGAGGATATTTCAGGGAATTACTGTCCGCTGAAGAACTGGAATTGCTGAATATCAGGGAGACAGACTATGCCGGGGCCTACAATGCAATGCTCATGGAACTGCTTTCTGACCAAAACAGTGAAATAATCGGAGAATATATTCAAATGGAGAAGAGCACGTATCAGGCAAACGGGCTTGTTACATATTACGGCAATTCCCTGATGCTCGATATCTTTACTGATACTACCGAGCGCTCTCCGACATTCATGCTGCCCCCTTTCAGGAAGTATGACGACACCGTGTCTCCACTTTCATGGGCATTTGTCAGGAATCCTCTTATGCAAACTACTGAAGCCTGGGTGAACGTTCTGGGGCGTCCCCCGAGATGCCTTGAATGGGATTCGAAACTCTACGTGAAGATGAATGCTCCTCAGAATCTGATATCAGATCCGCCCCTGATAGATATTTCGCAAATACTTAAATTTCAGATCGGCAACGAAGAAGACAACTCACGCACTTCAAGAAAACCCAACGTTGCCGTCAATGTGATCAGCCGTATTGAACTGTCAAGGCCGGAATATGAAAATTACAAGGCTGCCTTCGCCCAGGCTGCAGAAAAGTTTCAGGGCAGGTCAGCAATGATAATAGGAACATGCGATGAAGCTGCTGACTATAAGATCTCCTGTTCTCCGCAAACTTCGGTGTTCAATCTTATGGATCGGCTGGCAGCCAAAATTGTTCTTAATACGGTTTCAACCGGAACTATGGTCTTGATGGGCCGCGTCCTGGGTAACTGGATGAGTTGGGTTGACGTTACCAATAAGAAGCTGAAAGACAGGGGAATAAGACTTATATCCGACATTTGTGGGATAGACTACAAGGAAGCCTGTTATGCCCTTCATGAATCACTGGAGGAACTTAAATCATTTGATATTGCTGCCGGAGAAAAACCATCTCCTGTTCAGTATACTATCAGGAGAATAGGTATCCCAGGCATGCCCGGTTAGGACTTAAAGAGAAAAAAAATGAAAAGATGTAATACAACCTTTGAATAAAACTTATATCTTGCCTTTCAGACGGGAACTCAATTTAAATCTATCAATATTACCTAATCAATACTATTTAACCCTAAATCCAATCACATGAGAACAAAACTATTAATGTTGTTTGCGGTTTTGGGACTGATGCTTTCACAAAGCATTTATGCTCAGTCTAAAACCGTGACAGGGACTGTCACAGACGCCACGACGGGAGAAACGTTGCCTGGCGTCAATGTGATAATCAAAAACACCACCACCGGTACAAGTTCCGACCCGTTCGGAAACTACTCGATCAATGCAGCTCCGGGGCAGGTGTTGGTATTCAGCTCTCTGGGATACGCCAATACTGAAGTGACTGTAGGGGCGGGGAACAGGATAAGTGTGGGACTAAGCCCGGATGTTCAGATGATAGAGGATGTGATAATCACCTCCGAATTCGGTATGAAGCGTGTTTCGCGCTCCGTGGGTTCCTCCGTTCAGAATGTCAAGGCATCTGATATCATGGAATCAGGGCGTGACAACTTCATCACAGCCCTTCAGGGACGTGTTGCAGGTATGAATGTGGGAACAACCAGCGGTGCTCCCGGTTCATCCACCTCTGTTGTGCTCAGGAGTATCACCTCAATATCGGGAAACAACCAGCCTCTCTATGTGGTTGACGGTATTCCGATGAACAACTCTACCTTCGACCCGCTGTCGATGGCTGACAACGGTACAAACTTCTCGTCGCGTAACCTTGACTTCTCATCACGCGGTAACGACTTCAACCCGGATGACATTGAGTCAATGACGGTTCTCAAGGGCGCTGCCGCTGCTGCTCTCTACGGCTCGGATGCATCGAACGGTGCAATCATCATAACCACCAAGAAAGGACAAGCCGGCAGGGGCAAGGTCTCCTACAGCAACTCATTCAGGTGGGATGAGTCATATGGCCTTCCCGAGCTGCAGGATAAGTACACCAACGGCTACTATGGGACAACCAACTACTATTACATTACCCGTTTTGGCGGTGAATACGTTCCGGGGATGACCCTCTATGACAATATAGACGCCATCCTGCAGACCGGTTTCACAATGAGGCACAACATCTCCGTTGAAGGCGGCTCAGACCGTGTTACCCTCCGCGCTGCAGCATCTACCCTTGATCAGCAGGGTGTCATCAAGACCTCTGACTTTTCAAGGTTCAACCTCTCGCTCTCAGGGAAGGCTGAAGTGACCAAATGGCTTACCGTTGAATCCACAATGCAGTATGTTTCAACCGAAAACAACAAGGTTCCGCTGGGAACTGATGGTCCACTCTACAGGGCTATGCGCTGGCCGATGGTAGACGACATGTCCATATGGCTCGATCCGGACGGATCACACATGAGCACTCCTGACTATTACCTTGACGGAGACCTGATCAATCCTCTGTTCGGGTTGTACAGGAATAAACTGTATGATGAATCTGACCGTTTCATCTCAAACCTCTCAGCAACCCTGGTGCCAATTGAGAATACCTTCATTCGTGCCCAGATAGGATGGGACGTTGGAACCCAGGAATTCATCGCCACCCGCCATCCCTATTATGACACATACCAGGACGGTACGGGGGTATACAATATAACCAAGTCAAATTTCTCTGATCCTTCGCTGAACGTTTTGGCAGGATATGCAAATGATTTCCTGGATGATAAGTTGTCGGTATCTGCACAGGTAGGTTATCACCAATTGGAGAACGGGGTTAACCGTCTCGGTTCATACGGATCGAAATTTGCCGTTGTCGACTTCCAGTCGATCAACAACTGCGACCCGCTTTCGATAAGTTCATCACAGCGTCATACCACAAGAAGGATACAGGCTATCTCCGGCCAGGTTGAACTGGGTTACAACCAGATGGTCTACCTGACTCTGCGTGCACGAAACGACTGGTCATCAACACTTCCTGTTGAGAACAATCAGTATTTCTATCCTGCAGCTGAGGGATCATTTATATTTACCGAACTGCCCTTCATCAAGGGGAATAAGTACCTGAACTACCTGAAGATCCGTGGTTCCATAGCCCAGGTTGGTAAGGATGCCGGTCCGCTTGAGATCGATCCCCAGCTTGAGCCTACGCTTCTCACCGGAGGTGGTTATAAATATGGTTTTACCGGCCCGAACAAGAACCTGAGGCCAGAGATCACAACATCACAGGAGATCGGTTTTGAGGGCCGGTTCCTGGATGACAGGATCACTGCTGACTTCACATATTTCTGGACCCATTGCGATGACCAGATCGTCAAGGGCTTCCGTCTAAGCTACGGAACCGGATTTGTGCTCAACAACATGAACGTGGGTACTTTCGAGACATGGGGCTGGGAAGGACTTCTGGGTGCTGATGTTGTCCGCCTGGGCAACGGTCTGCGCTGGAATGTAGGTATTACCGCATCGCATACTGATTCCGAGGTGATTTACCTGCCACCAAACGTAACTGAATACTACAATCCCTACACATGGAACTCAGGTAACATCCGCAACGGTATCATGGTTGGATATCCCGTAACAACGATTACAGGACGGGCATTCATGCGTAATGATGCAGGTGACGTTCTTATCAGCCCGACAACAGGTCTTCCGGTGGTCAGCGCTACCTGGAGCGTGGTCGGCGATCGTGAACCAAAACTGCGTTATGGTATGACCACGGCTCTGAGTTACAAGGGCATTCGCCTCTCTGCGATGCTCTCCGGCCGTTACAAGGCAACAGTCGTGAACGGGACCAAGCGTTACATGATGCAGGAAGGCCTTAGCTGGGAGTCCGCAGATCAGCGTGAAAGCCGTCCACAGGTATTTGAAGGCGTTCTCCAGGATGGAAATGAAAACACCGCCAATCCTACAAAGAACAACATAGCGGTTGATTACAACCTCTACAACACAACCTACACCGGGAATGACGAGGACTGGATTGAAGAGGATGTCCACTATCTGCGTCTGCAGGAGCTTCGCCTCTCCTACAACCTTCCTTCGAAGTGGCTTGCAAAAACCGTAATCCTGTCACAGGCCAATGTCTTCATCACAGGCAATGACCTGGCAGTATGGACGAACTACTCAGGTATTGATGCCGTTGGAAATACCGTATCTGCAGCCGCAGGCGGTACCGGAGGTGAGGGTATCGATGTCTGGTCACTTCCCAACCCGAGAGGTTACTCAATCGGACTGAGTGTGACGTTCAAATAATTGATAATACAAAAAAAACGAAACAATGATAAAAAAGATATCAATTTCCGTTCTTTTGCTGGCATCGTTCATGTTCATAACTACAAGTTGTGAAGACTACCTCGATGTCAACAAAAACGTAGATGCTCCCGATTATGTGGAAGGCTATCTGTACCTTGCCGGGATCATCCAGCAATACCAGGGCATGTACTGGGATATCCGTGCCACCGGTCCTCTGACCCAGATGATGGGTACCTCTTCCTATACGACATTTGCCACTCATTATTACTCCGCGGGCAGTGATGCCGGCGGCGAACTATGGCGCGTTATTTACTGGCTTCAGGGAATGAACCTTGAGAACATGATTAACCAGTCTGTCGCAGCCGAAAACTGGACCCTTGCCGGGATAGGCTATGCCATCAAGGCATATTCATGGGACCAGATCACCAAGTATCACGGAGAACTGATACTCAAGGATGCATTTGTCCCCGGACTGCTTTCGCACAGGTATGACTACCAGGATACTGTCTACCAGGCCGTACGCAACTGGTCATACCAGGCCATTGAATACCTGTCCATGCCTGATGCCACCAGCTATGGTACGAAGCTCAGCGCCAACGATTATATCTACGGAGGTGATCCCGAGAAATGGAAGAAGTTCGCGTATGGAGTAATTGTACGTAACCTTGCATCACTCACCAACAAGAGTGACTTCAGCACGGCTTATGCGACAGAGCTCCTCGATGCCGCTTCCAAGACTTTTACCTCCAATGCTGACAACGCCACTGTGAGGGTTGCAGGCGGAAGTGCTGCTGCAGCACAGAGCGGATATAACAACTTCTGGGGCGTCAGCAGGGCAAACCTGTCACGCGTCTACTGGCAGCACGAGTATGCAGTACAGGTATTTACCGGTTCGGTTCCCGAATATGACCAGGCAACCGGCAACAAGATACCGGTTACCGGGAACGCTTATTTTCCATATAAGGTTTCTGCAACCCAGATCGTCTGCGACACTGTCATAACAGTTCCCGGTCACTTTGACCCGCGCGTTGCAGTTAAACTGGCTACCACCGACGATGCCGCCTATACAAATCTTGACAATGCATATGCCATCAAGAAACGCAGGTACTACGGCGGAACCTTTACCGGCCTGACAGGCCCGATAGGAACGGCTCCTTCATTCTACGGACGCAACTCATCCTCGGCTGCCACCAGTACCAATGAGGCAGCTCATGACGGGGTCGGCCGCTGGATCTACCGTGATGACGCCCCCTATATCCTGATGACACATGCCGAACTGAAGTTTTGTGTTGCAGAGGCACTCTGGAAGCTGAACCGCAAGGGTGAAGCACTTCAGGCTTTTAAAGATGGTGTTAAGGCAGATCTCGAATTCACAGGTAATTATATTCTTACCGGGAAACAGGGCAAGATCGTTGACGGCGTCCAGACTACCCAGGGCGTAACCGGAGGAGACAAGCTGACGAAGGGTGTCTTCACCACCATGGCCAATGAGTATGCTGCAGGACCTTATGTTGACGGACTCACCGAAGCCAACTTCACTCTTTCACATATCATGATGCAGAAATGGGTTGCCCTCTATCCCTGGGGTGCAACTGAGGCATGGGTCGATATGAGAAAGTATCATTATGACATTGCTTACACAGGTGACTATCCTGCAAGCGGCAACGGCTGGGATCTCTCGACCGTGACCCAGAAATGGGACACTGACCCCAACAAGGTTTACAAGGGCCTCTATCTGTCACCTGCGCAGGTCCAGAACCGCAAGGTGGCATACAACACTTTCAACGAAGGTTCACCCTGCTACAGGATACGACCACGCTACAATTCCGAGTATATGTGGAACAAACCTTCACTTGAAAGT
Organism: uncultured Rikenellaceae bacterium; assembly: GCA_963802145.1. Lineage (GTDB taxonomy): Bacteria > Bacteroidota > Bacteroidia > Bacteroidales > VadinHA17 > SR-FBR-E99. Next base: position 946,730 of record CAWDHN010000010.1, on the reverse strand, counting down.
CTGAAACCGATCTCCGGAATGGCGCCTAACTATCAGTGCTCAATCCCGTGGTTTGCTTATCCGGGAAATATGCCAACCAACTAATGGACCAATAAAAAACCAGCAATTATGAAAATAATAAAATATCTAAGTCTGATCCTGGCTGTTACTCTGATGGCTTCTTGCGAGAAGAACGTGATTGAGTTTGATGCCACAACCATAGGGGAGGTGGCCGAGTTCCAGCTGCACTATATTGTGCCTGTGAATGCCGTTGCCGCCAATAACATTACAAAGGTTGAGATAAACAACCAGTTGTATGCCAACAGCAAGGCGCCTCTCAACACCTACAATGCCATTCCGAACGGTTCGGTAGGCAAATTCTATACCGTCAATCCGGGTAACGTCAATATCAAGATGTACCAGGGCACGAATATGGATGTCCTTGTCTATGACCAGAGTGTGACAGTGACTGCAATCAAGCAGAACCTTTTCGTGCACGACTTCAACCTGCCACCGGTGGTCATTGACAACGAGTTCCCCTACATACGCAGGGAGGTTGTTGAGACGGACACAACAACATGGGTCAAGTTTTACAATTTCCTTTATGAGACGGCCGGTGTGCCTACGACTCTGAAGCTACAGTACCAGTACATCAGTCATCGTACCGGTCAGCTTGTGAATGTTGGTGCTCCTGTTGCCTTTGGCGAGACTACGGGATGGCAGCAGGTTCTCCTGCTCAAGCTTCCGAACGAGCAGGTAACGGCAGGTTCACGCCGCATTGACTATAGGATCAAGGTGGTTGATGACGCCGGCAATATCGTCGGCGACCTTATGGTCCGTAACGCCAGCGGTGTCATGGTTCCTTACGCGGATTTCTGGACCGGTACAATAGGCAGAAGGGTGCACCATATATTCTGCGGTTTCAGGGCTGCCTCGCCTGTAAGTGCAGTAAGACTTTTCACTGCTTTGTAATATGGATATTTAAAGATTTTGCCCTTCAGGGTAGAATTAGGTTTGGTTATGGCAGGGACGCTGGATTCAGCGTCTCTGCTTTTTTTATTCATACGGTGGTGAATCCGCTTCTTTCAATAAGGGCATCAATTGAGGGCTCGCGCCCGCGGAAGGCACGGAAGAGCTCGTCTGGCTCACGGCTGCCGCCTCTCTCAAGTATATTGCGGCGGAATGACATGGCTGTCTCCCTGTCAAAGAGGCCTCTCTCACGGAAGAGGCTGAAGGCGTCGGCGTCAAGCACCTCCGCCCATTTGTAGCTGTAGTACCCCGCGGCATAGCCGCCGGAAAAAAGATGAGCGAACGAGACGCTCATGCATGCCCCTTCGGCCGGTGGAAGTAGTTCGGCCGGGGCCATGGATGCCCTCTCAAATTCTATAATATCACCCCTGAAAGGTTCAGACAGGGTATGCCATGCCATGTCAAGCAGGCCGAAGCTCAGCTGCCTCAGGCAGGCATAACCTTCGTTGTAGGTAAGTGACTCCTTAAGCTTAACGAGGATCTCCCCGGGAATCTTTTCTCCCGTACGGTAATCTGCTGCCCAGGTGTCAAGCCACTCTTTCTCCCAGGCCCAGTTCTCCAGAATCTGCGACGGCAGCTCCACGAAATCGCGCTTCACGTTCGTGCCTGCCAGGCTCTCATAGGTGCAATCTGACAGCATACCGTGCAGCGCATGACCGAATTCATGGAGGAAGGTGTTCATCTCGCTGTGGGATAGGAGTGATGGACGCTCCGGCGTCTCCCGCGTGAAATTCATCACCAGTGAGACCACAGGTATGACCCTGTTGCCATTCTCATTGCTCTGTTCACGAAACCCTGTCATCCACGCGCCGCCACCCTTGCCTTTACGCGGATGAAAGTCAAGCATCAGGATGGCTATTGGTGCATTGCCTCCGTCATGCACCTCATAGGCCGTCACCTCATTGTTATAAACGGGTATTCCGGGGTTCTCTGTAAAAGTCAGTCCGTAAAGCCTGGTGGCAAGCCCCAGCACTGCCTCCCTGACCTTTTCAAGTGGCATGAACGGGCGGAGTGCCTCGTCATCGATATTGAACCGTTCCAGCCTCAGCTTCTCAGACCAGTAGGCCCAGTCCCAGCGCTCCACCCTCCCCGTATGACCGTGGTTCTGGGCATACTGTTCAATATCGTTAAAATCGCGTTTGCCGGCCGGTGCTGATGCCCTCAGGAGCCGGGCGAGGAAGTCGTTCACCTCCGCCGGTGTTGAAGCCATGCGCTCCTCAAGGGCGTATGAGGCATAGTCGCTGAAACCCAGCAATCCTGCAAGCTGCAGACGCAGTTCGGCGATGCGTGTCACCAGGTTCCGGTTGTCATGCTCATTGCCACGGAATGCGCGGATAGTGTAAGCCCTGAATATCTTCTCCCTGAGATCACGCCGGTCAGCATACTGCATGAAAGGCACGTAACTGGGAGCGTGGAGGGTGAAGAGCCATCCCTCCATGCCCCTCTCTTTTGCCAGTGATGCTGCTGCCTCGTGCACACCGTCAGGGAGCCCTGACAACTCATCCTCAGATGTCAGATGCAGGGTGAAATCATTTGTCTCTGCCAGGAGGTTCTCCTCAAATTGAAGGGAGAGGGTTGATAACTCAACGGTGACTGCCCTGAACTTTTCCTTATCCTCATCGGACAGGGCTGCACCGCCACGGACGAACCCCTTGTATTTACGGTCGAGGAGGATCTGCTCCTCAGCATTGAGTTCCAGGGATTCCCTGTTATCATATACGGCCTTTACTCTCCTGAAGAGCTCAGGGTTGAGGCTGATGTCATTGCCAAAGTTGGTGAGCAGGGGTGAGACCTCCCTGGCCGCAGCCTGCAATTCAGGGGAGGTGTCTGAGCTGTTCAGGTTGAAGAGAATGGGCGTGATGCGGTTCAGCAGTGCACCGGCCCGCTCGAGGGCTTCGATGGTATTCACAAAGCCGGGTTCCGCTTGGGAGGCGACGATCTCATCTACCTCCCTGCGTGCGACTTCAATGGCATATTCAACTGCCGGTCTGAAATGCTCAGGGCTGACCTGGTCAAAGGGTGCGATATTGAACGGGGTGTTCCACTCCTGAAGGAGGGGGTTGTGTGGTGAGGGGTTTTTGTTCATAGGTTGCGGGATGTTCTCAGGACAAATATAGATTTCTAATTGCGATTTGCGATTTGCGATTTGCGAATTGGGTCCCGACACTTCGTATACGTGACTTCTCCTGCGTCGCAGGCTCAAATTTGCGATTTGGGAGACCACTGCCTCCACCACTGAGCAGCCGGCAATTAAAATCGCCGGCAGTCGGCAGCCGGCAGTCGTAACGTATTTATTGACTGACGACTGAAGACTGAGGACTAGGCTAAAAAAATGCCACACCCCTGACGGGATATGGCATCTATGCAATTGATTGGGAGATTATCAGAACGGCAGGTCATCCAGCTCTGGACTGGGCGAGGGGGCATCCTCCAGTTTCGGGCTGCGTATAGCCTGCTGGCCGTTCTCCGCAACGTCGATCCCGCGTGTCACCGCCAGGGCGTTGAGGTTGGTGATGTAATTCACCATCCCGTTCTTCTCCCACTTGTTCCCCCTGACATTAAAGGTTACGGTGACATCCTGCCTAAGCCACGATTCATCAATGATCTCACACTTATCCTGTGTGAGCTGGAACTTGATGAAGTCAACATAAGCCTGTCCACTGCCGCTATCCTTGTGTTCGATCACGAACTCGCGCTTGCGGAAGCGTTCATTGACCCTGTTGACGGGATAGACTTCGGCAACCTTGCCTGTAATCTGATATTCCATTATTCTGATTCTGTTATGACTATCCTGTCAATGCTGTCGCCTGCCCTGATCAGGTCAATCACTTCAACTCCTTCAATAACCTTTCCGAAACATGTATGTTTTCTGTCAAGGTGCTTTGTGTTTGACCTGCTGTGGCAGATGAAAAACTGTGAGCCGCCTGTGTCTTTGCCGGCATGAGCCATAGAGAGAACCCCGCGGTCATGATACTGTTTGGTTCCGGTAAGCTCGCACTTGATTTTATAACCCGGACCACCGGTGCCAATGCGCGGATCGCTCATGTCTTTCGAAAAAGGACAGCCGCCCTGTATGACGAAGTCGGGAATGACCCTGTGAAATGCCAGTCCGTCATAGAAGCCCTTCCCTGCCAGAGTCACAAAATTCTCAACAGTGCCGGGGGCATCATCATCGTAAAGGAGTGCCTTCATCACACCCTTTTGGGTATGTATTTCGGCTAACCTCATTGTTTGACGATTTCAATCAGTTCAACCTCGAAAACGAGTGTTGCATATGGGGGAATGGGACCGGTTCCCTGCTCACCATAACCAAGCTCGTAGGGTATGTAGAACTTGAACCTGGAGCCTTCCGGCATGAGCTGGATACCTTCCTGCCATCCCTGGATGACCTGGTTTACTCCGAACTCGGCAGGCTCTCCGCGGTCAACCGATGAGTCGAACTTGGTGTTGTCCATAAGCATTCCCGTATAGTGAACCTTAACTACATCCTGTGCGCCTGGTTTAGCTCCGGTACCCATCGTGATCACTTCATACTGGAGACCGCTGGCAGTTTCCTGAACACCATCACGTTTTTTATTCTCAGCAAGGAATTTTTCACCATCATCAATGTTTTTACCGTACATTGCTTTCATCTGTTCTGCCTGCCTTTTCTGCATATATGTCATGACGAAGCCCTGAGCAGTCGTTTCATCAAGACTGTTCTTTCCATCTTTAGAGTCAAGCATCCCTTTGGCAAAGAGGACAGGATCTATGTCAACGCTGTCACTCATATAATAGAAATAGCTTGCAATACCAAGTGAATAAGCGAGAGAGTCTTCAGCGCTTTTAATTTTCGTGCCTGTAATGCCCGACTTGGTGTTGCATGAAGTTGCGATTACTGCTGCTATAACAGCGAAGATTACTAAACCTTTGATTTTCATTGTATCTGTTTTTATTTAAATTTTGGCAAAGATAGTATTTTGGAAGTCAAACTGAGGGTATTTCTACTCTTTTATTACCTCAAGGAGTTCAACTTCAAAAATCAGGGTTTCAAATGGTTTTATGACGTTTCCTGCGCCCCTCTCTCCGTATGCAAGGTCATAAGGAACGTAAAGCATCATCTTCGTGCCTTCGTTCATAAGCTGCAGGCCCTCGACCCACCCGCGGATCACGTTGCTGACCCTGAACTGTGCCGGTTCACCGCGGTCATATGAGGAGTCAAATTTGGTACCGTCGATGGTTGTGCCGGTGTAGTGTACCTTCACGATATCTTCCGTTCCCGGCATGGCACCGGAGCCCTGTGTAAGTATCATGTATTGCAGTCCGCTCGGAAGAGTGACAACGCCGTCCTTTTTACCGTTCTCCTTAAGATACGCCGTAGCGGTTTCAATCTGCTCACTGTATTCGGCCATTAGCCGGGCTCTCTCTCGTCTCTGCATGTAACTGACAATAAAGGCACTGGCAGCGGTGTCATTCATCAGGGCCTTATCCTTCGATGCATCGGTCATCCCTTTGGTAAACATCTTTGTGCTTATATCGATGCTGTCAGCAACATAGTATTTGTAGTTTGCCACACCGAGTGCATAGGAGAGGGAGTCTTCGGAGGTGACAAGTTTTGATTTCTGTGCTGTCGCGGTCATGATTGTCATGGCAGATATGGCCACAACGGTCATCAGTTTAACGATTTTCATTTTTTCAGTTTTAAATTGTACTGTGGAGGCGTTGGGTTCAACAGCATCCGGTTACATTGTTTTTTTGATCGCGCAAATATACCACAATTCATCTCTTCACCGCTCTTGTCATCACCCTTTTTCCCGGAGGCCCGGGCAGCAGGGTAACCTCAAACCCGAGAGACCTCAGCATCCTTTTAAGGTTTCCCTTTGCCGAGTAGGTGACAAACACTGATCCGGAACGGGTGACCGCTGCAATCCTGCGCATGACCTCTTCTGTCCACATCTCCGGCTGCTTGTCCGGTCCGAAAGCATCAAAATAGACCAGGTCAAAGAGACCTTCGGGATCATCGGCAGTCAGGTCAGAAAGTACCTTGTTCAGGGAGAACCACTCCGTTATTGGCACATGGACTCCCCATGGTGCCGAATGGATGGATTCAAAAAGCTCCGCCCCGCGACTGCCGACCAGCGAGCCGTAATTCAGCTGTTTAACCACCTCCGCGGCTAGGGGATATTTTTCAAGGGAGGAGTAGGTGACACTGACCTTATGTTCACCGGCATAAAGTGCGGTGAGAAGGGCGTTGAGTCCTGTGCCGAAGCCAACTTCCAGGATGGAGACATCACTTCTTTGGAGGCTTGCGAGACCTGCCTCAATAAATATGTGTTTCGATTCGGTAATTGCACCGAAATGAGAGTGATAGTGTTCATCCAGTGACGGCACATACAGGGTATGGGAGCCATCTTGGGTTATTTTGAGTTCAGGATTCACTTTGAATTTGCGATTTCAGATTTTCGATTGTCGATTTAATCCAAATTCGCAAATCGCAAATCGCAAATCATTCTGACCTTCAGACTTTCGACTTTCGACTTTGGACTTTCAGACTCTACTGCCAATCCGAGTCATACCATGTCCGCACGTCGGTGGCTATCATGCCGGCTCTCCTTGCAGCCTCGATGCCCAGGTCGCCGTCTTCAAACACCTCACAGTCGGCAGGTTCAACCTTCATCAGTTCCGCACACCTCAGGAAGGTTTCAGGGTGTGGCTTGTAGTTCTCCACATCATTGGCAGTGACAATGATGTCAAAGTAATGCCTGATGCCTATTATCTCCAGTGTCTTCTCCACGGCCTCGCGGTGACCGCCTGTACCGACTGCCATAGGAAGCTTGCCGTGGTATTTCTGCACAAGGGCGATGACTGGCTCAATGGGGGTCACGTTATGCTGTATAGAGAAGAACTCCTCCAGTTTTACATCCATTATCTCATCAGGAGAGACCTTGCCTGTCATGCCGTTATGTTCAATGATCTCCTCGGCTATCTGCCATCCGGGTGCTCCCGTATGAGCCTGCAGAAAGGCTGTGTCCATAACAATTCCAAACCTGAGGCACGCCTTCTGCCACGCCTGGTAGTGCCATGGCATGGTGTCGGCGAGAGTTCCGTCAAGATCGAATATCAGTCCTTTTACCCCGGGGGTGATGTCGAAATTCATTTGTTCTGCAATTGAGGGGCAAATGTAATAAAAAGCTCAGAGCTTTAAGCAGGGGGCCTGTGGCGGGATAAATTTTTCGATTTTCGTCACGATCCGGATCGGGGCTACAATACTAAATGCCCCCGATAATGGATTTGCTGATTGACCTTCAGGCTACAATACTAAATGCCCCCGGTCCAATCGGGGCAGGCTCTACAGGCAAGGTTATGGAAATTACTCTGCCTACAATACTTGATGCCCCCGATAAATCGGGGCAGGCTCTACGGGCAATCATACCGCGTAGCGGTTTGAGTATTGTAGATTAATGATCAGTTATATATCTATTCACTGTAGGGGATTAACCCTTTAAAAAATTCCTGACCTCTTTTGCAATGTTTGCGCCGGTGAACCCGAATTTTTCATCGAGGACATTGTACGCAGCCGAATAGCCGAAGCTCTCGAGACCCCACACCTTTCCCTGCGGTCCGGCAAATCCCAGCATCGTCACCGGCAGTCCGGCCGTCAGGCAGAATACCGGAATACCAGGTGTGATAACTTCATGCCTGTACTTCTCATCCTGCTTCCGGAACAGTCCCTCCGACGGTGCGGAGACTATCCTTGCCTTGATGCCATCAGCAGAAAGTATCGAGGCAGCCTCCACGAGAGTAGCTACCTCAGAACCGCTGGCTACCATAATTACATCAGGCTTGCCCGGAGTGCCGGTCACAACATACGCACCCCTTGAAGCCATTGCTGCTGCTTCCATCCTTGCCTTACCCTCCGGGGGCAGCGTTTTGATATTCTGCCGCGACAGGATCAGTGCGGTGGGGGTCGATTTGTTCTCCAGTGCCAGCTTCCAGGCAATATTGGTCTCAATTGCGTCAGCAGGCCTCAGGACCAGCATGCTGTTCTCGCCATGATGGTTTTTCAGATGTTCCATCAGCCTTATCTGTGCCTCCTGTTCAACAGGCTGGTGGGTGGGACCATCCTCGCCAACGCGGAAGGCATCGTGAGTCCACACATACTTGACAGGCAGGCCCATCAGGGCAGCCAGCCTTACAGCAGGTTTCATATAATCAGAAAAGACGAAGAAGGTTCCGCAGACAGGGATAACCCCCCCGTGGAGTGCCATCCCGTTCATGATGGCAGCCATCGTCAGCTCAGAGACTCCAGCATGCAGGAAGGCACCTGAAAAGTCGCCTTTCACCAGCGGCTTGCTCTTCTTGAGGAAACCATCTGTTTTGTCGGAGTTGGCAAGATCAGCCGATGCCACAATCATGTTCGGTATTTTCCCGGCAAAGTGGGAGAGGAGCAGAGCCGATGCGTTTCGTGTGGCGTCATTGTCCTTCTGGGCGATTGCCGTGAAGTCTATCTCCGGAACGACTCCCGCGTAGAAATCTTTAAGCTGACGTGCGGCCTCAGGATCTCCTGCAGCCCATTTCTCCATCTTCTTTTTCCAGTCTTCTACGGCAGCAGTTTTGGCTTCCAGCACCTCCGCGTAGAGCTTTTTTACGTCGCTGAATATCTCAAAAGGCTTTTCCGGATCGCCGCCGAGGCTGGCGACCGACTTTTTAAATGATGCACCGGCGTGGGTAACCGGCTGTCCGTGAGTCGATGTCTTTCCCTCGAAGCGCTTTCCGGATTCGTCTATGAGGCCCTTGCCCATCACGGTCTTACCAATGATCAGGACGGGTCTTTTATTCTCGTCTCCTGCCAGGCGCAATGCACCGCGTATCTGGTCATGGCTGTGGCCGTCGATCTCCATCACGCGCCATCCCCAGGCCTTGTATTTTGCGGCAGTGTCTTCCGAGGTGGCAGCCGAGGTCTCAGTGGAGAGCTGGATATCATTGGAATCATAAAACATAATGAGGTTGCTCAGTCCCAGGTGGCCTGCAATCCGGCCGGCGCCCTGTGAAATCTCCTCCTGTATCCCGCCGTCTGAGATGTATGCATAAATCTTATGGTCGAACAGTCGCCCGAAACGTGCCGCGAGGAATCGTTCGGCTATAGCTGCTCCTACAGCCATCGTGTGACCCTGGCCAAGAGGGCCGGAGGTGTTTTCGATGCCGCGCCTGAGATCGAGCTCGGGGTGGCCGGGGGTGACGCTGCCCCACTGCCGGAACTGCATGATATCGTCAACGGTGAAATTGCCTGTGAGCGTCAGCACCGAGTAGAGCATGGGCGACATATGGCCCGGATCGAGGAAGAACCTGTCCCTGTTTATCCATGACGGGTCTGCAGGATCAAAACGAAGAAACTCCGAGAAGAGGATATGGATGAAATCAGCACCTCCCATGGCCCCGCCGGGGTGGCCTGAGTTGGCCTTCTCAACCATTGCCATTGAGAGGATCCTGATATTGTCTGCTGCGCGTTCGTTAACGTTTTTAGTCATGATGATATATGCCTTTTGATTTAGGGTAAAATTAGCAAAAAAATACGAGTGGGTATCGGATGTAATTAACAAACAGGGCGCCCCTGCACTGCTACAAACAGGAGGCCTCTGCGCTGCAATAAACAGGTAGCCGCTGCACGGCTGCAAACAGGTGTCTATGCGTTGTATGTTGATGATGCGGTATCGCCGCCACGGCCGGTCCAGTTGGTATGGAAGACCTCGCCCTCAGGTTTGTCAATACGCTGATAGGTGTGCGCCCCGAAGTAGTCGCGCTGCGCCTGCAGCAGGTTGGCGGGCAGCCATGCCGACCGGTAGCTGTCGAACCATGCCAGTGCCGCGCTCATGGCGGGCACGGGAACACCGTCCCTGACTGCCCCGGCTATCACTTTCCTCCAGCTCTCGCTGTTCTCCTTAAGGATGGTGGTGAAATATCCATCCATGATCAGGTTCGGCAACCCGGGATCGCGGGTGTATGCCTCGTAGATCTTGTTCAGGAAAGCAGACCTGATGATGCATCCGCCTCTCCAGATCATTGCTATCTCACCGTAGTTGAGGTCCCATTTGTATTCACCGGCCGCGCTCCTTAGCAGGTTAAATCCCTGAGCGTAGGAGACGATCTTGGATGCATAGAGTGCCTTGCGAATGTCATCGACGAACTGTTTTTTGTCGATGACCGGACCTTTTGCCGGAGTGCTGAAGAGGGGAGAGGCTTTCACCCTGTCACTCTTCATGGAGGAGATGAACCTGGAAAATACCGATTCAGCTATGAGGCTCAATGGCACACCGTGGTCGAGGGCGCTGACGACGGTCCATTTGCCTGTCCCCTTCTGGCCTGCCGAGTCAAGTATCTTTGTGACGATGGGCTGGCCGTCAGTGTCCTTGTATCTCAGTATCTCCCCGGTGATTTCAATAAGGTATGAGTCGAGCTCCCCCTTGTTCCATTCATCAAAGATATCTGCCATCTCATCATAGGTGAAGGCCCCCGAGCTGAGCATCAGGTGGTATGCCTCGCAGATGAGCTGCATATCTCCGTACTCTATGCCGTTATGGGCCATTTTCACGAAGTGTCCCGCGCCGTTGTCGCCTATCCAGGTGACGCAGGGGGCGCCGTCAGATGCCCTGGCTGCTATCGCGTAAAAAATGTCCTTCACATGAGGCCATGCCTCCTTCGATCCGCCGGGCATCATCGAGGGCCCGAGCAGCGCGCCCTCCTCGCCCCCGGAGACGCCGGAACCGATATAAAGCAGACCCTTGCTCTCAACGTACTGTGTCCTCCTTATGGTGTCGGGGAAGTGAGAGTTTCCTCCTTCAATAATTATATCACCCTTGTCGAGCAGGGGAATGATCATCTCAATGAAGTCATCCACCGGTTTGCCTGCCTTGACCATCAGCATCACCTTCCTCGGCCTGCTTAGGTTTGAGATAAGCTCCTCAAGCGTATATGAGGGTATTATCTTTTTGCCTTTTCCGCGTCCGTTCACGAAATTCGTCACCCTGTCAGTTGTACGGTTGAATACTGCAACAGTGAAGCCCCTGCTTTCGATGTTAAGCACCAGGTTTTCTCCCATCACGGCGAGACCTATCAATCCTATATCTGCTTTCATTTTGAGTTATTGTATTATTTGTTTATTGAATTATCATAAAACCAAGATCCGAAAGGATTTTCGCTGTTTCCGGGTCAGCGCTCTTCACCCGGTAAGAGTTGAATTCACGTCTGATCCGGTAGTTATCGCGAAGGTACTCGAATTTTCCGGGGTCGCCGCGAAAGAGTCTGTCATCTTCATCAACCGGATAGGTATGTCTGACAGCCCGTGCCACAAGTTCGAGAGCGGTTTCATCATCTCCTTGCCCGGTGAGGTCGATTAAGGGCTCCGCGGGTTGCGGAAGCGAGGCCGGGGTCCATCCGGCCAGCGGAATGCCGAGGACTGAAGCAACTTCTCTCACTGAATTAACGGTGGCGTTGGCCTTCCCGTCGACGGAGTAACCGGCTATGTGCGGTGTGGCAATATCGGTAAGGTCCACAAGCCGCCTGTCGGTCTCCGGCTCGCCCTCCCAGACGTCAAGCACCGCTCCTGACAGGATTTTGGCTGAGAGCGCCTCCCGGAGAGCAGCATTGTCAACCACCTCTCCGCGCGAGGAGTTAATCACTATGCAATTCTTCCCCATCCGGGCCAGGCTGGCGCTGCTGACAAGGTGACGGGTCCTGTCCTCACCTTCATTGGTCAAGGGCACATGCAGGGTGAGGATATCGGACTCTGATATAACTCTTTCCAGGGGAAGGAATTCATCGCCTCCCTCCCGTCTCTGCCGGGGAGGGTCATTCTGCAGGACTTTCATCCCGATGGACCTGGCAGCCCTTACAACCTTTGACCCGACGTTACCAACACCCACGACTCCAAGTGTCAGCGGGCGAAGGTCAAGGGAGTGTTTCGCGGCGAGAAAGAAAAGTACGCATGTTATATACTGCATCACCGATCCCGAGTTGCACCCGGGGGCGTTCACCCACCTTATACCTGCTGTTTCAAGCCATGCTGTGTCAAGGTGGTCAAATCCGATGGTAGCCGATGCAATGACCCTAACCCTGCTCCCCTTAAGAAGCCGGCTGTCACACTTTGTGCGGGTCCGTACTATCAGCGCCTCGGCATCGGCAACCATGGCAGCATCAATGGCCCGGCCGGGACTGTAAACAACTTCAGCCCAGGGTTCAAAGACCCCCCTGATGAACGGTATCTTCTCGTCTATTACGATTTTCATAGGTTCACCTTACCGCTTTCCAGAGGCCCGTGGCCGGGTTGGAGATAAAGTAAAACTCCTCACCGTCAGCCGTGGTGTGGAATCCTGTCACCAGGCTGAGCGGATCGTACCGTTTCATGAGCCCTGTTATGTCTCCGAAGCTGTAGCCAACGGATTCTACCTCTTCACGGGTAAGATGACCGGCAGCATATGTCACCCTGAACCTCTTCTCGGGAGAGCCGTGGATAAGGTGCGCTGCAGCGCTGAGGTTTTCTCTCAGATCGCCGTTACCTTCAACGAAAGCCAGTATCTCCGGCGTGGTCCGGTAGCCGTACTTCCTTATGAGTTTGTCTATGTCCGGGTCCTCACCGAAGGTCTTCACTCCCGGGGCAAGCACCACGAGTTCACCTGCATCGGCTATGGCCATGCGGGTCCGGTAGATGCTCTTGTTTCCAAGCCATGTGCTCTTGAACTCCTCAGGGTCAAGCCATACTACCACCTTGGTGAGCCTCTCCGGCAGCGTGGTGAAGTTGACCTCGCGCGACAGGGCTGAGGCCTGTGTGAAGCATCCGATATCGTCTCCCACAAAGAGGCCTCTTATTTTAATTTTGCCATCGCGGTCAGGAGAGACAACCGTCAGCACATAGAGCAGCGGCAGCCTGCCGGCGGCCAGTTCCGATGCCTTGTTCAGAACGGCCCTTACGGGATTCTCAGTTGTACCGAGTATATTCTCAATGCCATGGGCCGCACCGATGAAATGACTTTTGTTGATGGCCTCACTACCGCCGCATCCGACGAACACATTCTTGTTGTAGTTGGCCATTCCGGTGACCTCGTGAGGCACCACCTGGCCGACGGAAATTATCAGGTCATGACCTCCTGATGCCAGCAGCCTGTTGACCTGCACGGGGTAGTCAAAGTCGAGTCTTCCACCGGTTACTTCCGAGACAAATGATGATGGTATCCTCCCAAGTTCCTCGATGTCGGTACGCCAGCGATGCTCCCTGAAGAGGGCGTGGGGCACAGTGCCAAACATCCTTGATATCTCATTGGGTTCCATGGGGACATGTGTTCCCAGGGCCGGAAGGATGTCCTTTACCTTTTCACCGAGCTGCTGCCAGAGCAGTTCTGTTATCATGCCGGCACCCGAGTGTGCACGGGTAATGTCAGGGGGAAGGATAAGCACCCTTTCCCGGTCAGCGAGGCTGCCGAGAGCACTCTTGAGTGCAGCTCTGATCTCCTCTTTCTTCAGGTCCCTTTCAGGACCGCCATCCGAGTAGTATATCATCTGTCCCAGTTTTTACCATGAGGGTTTTTCGGGCAACGACTTCCGAAATTCGCTGATAAGCCTGTCCTGGTAATCACCCTTGTATGTTCCGGCAATAAACCTGTCGAGAGCCTCTTCGTAGAATAGCTTCCATGATTTGTTCTCATGGCCAGGCACTATCGGGAAGAAAAGGGCGTTGTTGCCCAGTGCCGCTTTATGATCGCCGGGTGCATCGCCAATCATCAGTATCCTGTCGTCAGGGTACTTGCCTTTGGCGGCCATGGTTATGTGTTCGGTCTTGGTGCCGAGCTCCTGCCCGGCAATGGTCCTTACATATCTGTCAACAGAGTGCTCTTCCCATTCTCTTGCCAGCGCCTCATGGGGTGTCTGTGACACCACGATGGCATCGGCGAGTGTGCTCAGCCTCTCAATCGATTTTCGCGCAAACGGAAAAGGAGGGGTATTGCGGAGCCACCTGGCTATGTCTTCATTGACGGCCAGGGTCCATTTCAGGACGGGATCAAGGGCAGGGTGGGGGTTATTCTTCACATACTCCTTAAACACGGGGTTGCCCAGTTTGGTCTCCCTGCCTATCCACTCCCTGAGCGGCTCCATATCTGGAAGTGTAAAGCCCAGCTCTTTTATTTCCGGCCTCTCAGCAAGCAGGTCCATCACCTTCACCAGCGCCGGGAAACGGTTTATACCCCTGGTGACGGAATAGAGGTTGACAAATTCCCAGGTCTCGCGGACATACTTTGAGATGGCAAAGAGCTCAAAATGTTTCACCGCGTTGGGTATAAAGAACTCCTTCTGTTTGACCTCCATGGTGTCAAAAACGCATCCGTCCGAGTCTATGCCTATAAAAAATTCCTTAACAGGTTTCAGTTCTTCAAGTATGTTCATGGTTCAAAATTAATAATTCAAAATTTAAGGGCCGGGTCAATTCCGGAGCATGGTTTATTTGTCCTATTTAAGAACCGGGTCAATTCCGGAGCATGGTTTATTTGTCCTATTTAAGAGCCGGGTCAATTCCGGAGCATGGTTTATTTGCCCTGGAGATTGTACGGCGGCAGTTTCTGTGCAGCAAAAACAGGTTTCAGCTTCGCGAAGCGCTGGATGCCGTTTATTAAGGGTATACTCACCCAGTCATCGCCTATCAGCGGCCTGGCGTAACTTACGAATTCGTCGGTTACATCGTAACGTGACGGGGCTATCCACTCAGAGGGGAATGTCCTTTCCGAGAGGGCCACCTTTTCCAGCGGAACCTTGTCATACCTGACGTTGTAGATGGGCCCCGGGTTACGGAGTATTGTCGCCATCCATCCGTTACCGTCATGGAGGGCTATCTCCACGGCCTTGCGGCCGACGTTATATGCTTCGTCGAGGTCAGTCACCGAAGCATATATCATATTATGTCTCTGGTCTGTTCCGGGAACCTGTCCGCGAGCCGATCCGGCAGCCTTCAGGCCCTTGGAATTAAGGTAATTCACAACTGCCTGCTGCACTGTGAGCTGGCTTGAGCCGAACTGTGTGTGGCCGAAGGAATCTTTCTTTTCTCCTATATCACCGACGCTCAGCCCCTCGCTGACCACCACCATGCACCGGCCGTCACGTACCACCTGGTCATTGACATTGTCGGCGATCTCCTCCATTGTCACTCCTGATTCCGTCATGTAAATCTGAAGCGGCATCTGCCTGCCGGGGTCTCCGAGCCGGGCTGCGGCAGGGATATATCCTATCTTTCGTCCCATGGCCTGCATGACGAGCACGGGGTCAGCCGGTGAGGATCCGGCGTTCTCCTCATTGGCATTCTGGATCATGTAAGCCCAGTAGCGTGCCACTGATCCGTATCCGGGAGTATGGTCAATCAGTTTGAACTCACTGTCGCCCACATCGTTGTCAATAGTCTTTGGAACTCCGACGGCAATGACATCCAGGCCCTTCTGCGTACAGAGGGTGCTTACCTTCATGGCTGTATGCTGCGAGTCGTTTCCTCCGATGTAAAAGAAATACCCTATGTCATGGGCTTTGAAGACCTCTGCTATACGGTCAAAGTCGAGCAACTGGTGATCCTTCAGCTTATACCTGCAGGTGCCAATGCTTCCTGCTGCGGGCGTCGTTCTCAGGAGCCCGATCTCATCACTCTCCTGGGCGGTGAGGTCGAGCAGCTCCTCCTTCAGCACGCCTTCAATGCCGTGCCACCCTCCGTAGATCTTTCCGAAGTTTCCGGGATAACCAAGGCAGGAATCGATTATGCCCCTGAGTGTGTTGTTGATGACGGGGGAGGGGCCTCCCGACTGTGCCACGATGACATTTCGCTTCATAATTAAAACGGTCGGTTATTTATATAATGCAGTAATCGTCTGTTTGTTCATCTATACACCGCTGTAGGCGCTGAAGCCACCGTCAACCGGTATCACCACGCCTGTCACGAATGATGATGTATCAGACAGGAGGTAGAGCATGGTGCCAACAAGCTCTTCAGGCTCAGCATATCGTCCCATAGGAGTGGCGGCTATAATCTTTTTACCCCGCGGGGTCATATCGCCCGTCTGCTCATCAGTGAGCAGGAACCTGTTCTGGTTTGTCAGCAGGAATCCCGGGGCGATGGCGTTGACCCTGACGCCTGCAGGAGCAAAGTGGACTGCAAGCCATTGTGTGAAGTTGTTGATTGCAGCCTTGGCGGCCGAGTATGCGGGTATCTTCGTGAGCGGCCTGTAAGCGTTCATCGAGGAGATATTAAGTATACTTCCGCTGCCTTTCTTCACCATGTCCTCGCTGAGGATCATGGAAGGCAGCACGGTACCCTTGAAGTTCAGGTCGAAGACACCGTCAAACCCTTCGATATCGAGATCGAAGAAGGTCCCTTTCAGGTCTTTATCATCTCTGCTGATACACTCTTTGGATGTGGTGGCTGAGGCTTTGTTGCCGCCCGCGCAGTTTACCAGTATGTCAAGTGTCCCGAAGGCTGATCGTATCTCCTCACGGGCTTTCAGCAGCGACTCCCTGTCGGTTACGCTGGCACCTATGGCAGCTGCCACGGAGCAGTCGGGCCTCGCCGCCATCTCAGCAGCTGTGACTGCGCCTCTTGCCGGGTTTACATCCAGTATGATCACCGTCGCTCCGGCCCTGCACAGTCCTTTGACGAGGGTCTGTCCGATCACCCCGCTGCCGCCGGTGATGGCGGCCACTTTTCCTTTCAGATCACTGAAGTCATTCATATTTATTTTTGCTTCTAATCAACTGTTATGGGTTAAAATAAGATCATTCAAATGGAATAATCTTCTTAATCAACTACTATCGGTTTATACTTTGGAACCAGCATTTTCATTACCAGCCACCCGATCAGGTAAGCCACAGCGCAGATGCAGAATATGATAAAGTAACCTGCTCTTATTCCTTCGAATCCGAAGAACTTCATCGGCTCAGTGACATACTGCGCACCGGTTGCAAGCAGTTCCTTTGTCATTACGCTGACGGTACCGTCAACTGTTGTAGTACCCGATGAGAAATCAAACAGTACGCCGGAGCCTTTATTGATAAGGAACGCACCGAAGCCTCCGGCCATGCCTCCGATCCCCGTGATGGTTGCAACAGCCGATTTGGGGAACATATCGCCGATGGTGGAGAAGAGGTTGGCTGACCAGGCCTGGTGGGCAGCGCCGGCAATGCCTATGATGATGACCGGGAACCAGTAGGAAAAATTTGCAAGCGGTTGTGCCAGAAGCGCCAGCAGCGGAAAGAATGCAAAGATCAGCATGGCGCGCATGCGCCCCGAGTAAGGATTCATCCCCAGCTTGTCAACGAAATACCTTGGAAGCCAGCCTCCGATGATTGAGAGCATGACGATGGCATAAAGTACAAATATCAATAGTTTGGCCATTGTGGTATCAGAAGTCAGTCCGTAAACATCACTCAGATAGGCAGGCGTCCAGAAGAGATAGAACCACCAGACGCCGTCAGTCATGAATTTGCCGAAGGCGAATGCCCATGTCTGCCTGTACCTGAAGCATTGCCTGAATGACATTTTCTTTTCAATCTTCTCAACGTTATTGTTGGCTTTTGTCTCTGCAATGGTATCCTGGTTGATATAATCGAGCTCGGCCTTATTCACACGGGGATGGACATGGGGCTTCTTATACATGAATATCCAGAATCCCATCCATATGAATCCAATTGCGCCAATGACAATAAATGCCATCTCCCATCCGTATTTTGCTGCAATTACCGGTATTGAGATCGGTGCTATCAGGGCGCCGACCTGGGCGCCGGAGTTAAAGATGCTGGTTGAGAAAGCACGGTCCTTTTTCGGGAAGAACTCGGCAGTGGTTTTAATAGCTGCCGGGAAGTTCCCCGCTTCACCGAGAGCCAGTACGAAGCGTGCGAAGATGAATAATGTCACGCTGACGCTGGTCACCATTCCGATATCATCCACGGTGCCGATTATTTTACGGGCTTCCTCAAAGCCCACAAACCATTTTCCGGCTGTGATGCCGGAGGTAGCTATACCGCAGAAAGCGTGGAGTACAGCACCTACGGACCATACGCCTATTGCCCAGAGGAATCCTTTTTTTGTGTCAATCCAGTCGACAAACCGGCCTGCAAACAACAGGCAGACGGCATAGAAGATTGAGAAGAGTCCGGTGATGGTACCGTAATCGTTGTTGGTCCAGTGGAATTCGGGCGCAATGAAGTCCTTCCATGTAAGGGAGAGAACCTGACGGTCCATGTAGTTGATGGCTACGGAGAAAAACAACAACCCGGTGATGGCCCACCTGTAGTTTGTCATTCTGGCATCTGTGTTTGTTGAGGACATAGTAATTATTTGAAATATTGGTATTTATCGATTATAGCATTAAGTCAGCGCGGCTCAGGCATTCTTTGATCTGATTTTATTAATAGTTGTCAGTGTGTTTCTGACAGTTGTTGTCAGCGATTTCCAGTCGCCGGC
This sequence comes from uncultured Rikenellaceae bacterium, assembly GCA_963802145.1. Classification (GTDB taxonomy): domain Bacteria; phylum Bacteroidota; class Bacteroidia; order Bacteroidales; family VadinHA17; genus SR-FBR-E99. The sequence continues at coordinate 928,264 of CAWDHN010000010.1, read as the reverse complement.
CTTCACTATCTTATCCGTGATCAGAGCTGAGCCCATTCCTACGCAAGTCACCCCGGCAGTGAGCCATTTTTCAAGGTTCTCCTCTGAAGGATCGACGCCGCCTGTGGGCATGATGCTCGTCCAGGGGCATGGTCCTTTGACCGCCTTCACGAATGAGGGTCCACCGACGGCATTGCCAGGGAAGATCTTCACTATCTCGGCACCGAGCTCTTCTGCCTGTGATATCTCGGTAAGAGTGCCGCAACCCGGTATCCACAGCACCTTTCTCCTGTTACAGATCCGGGCCACCTCCGGATTGAGGACGGGAGAGACGATGAAATCTGCGCCCATCTGCATGTAAATGGCTGCCGTGGGAGCATCAGGCACCGAGCCTGCCCCTATCATCATTCCGGGGCAGTTTCCCGCCGCCCATTTCTTCACTTCAGCAAAAACCTCATGGGCGAAGTCGCCCCTGTTGGTGAACTCGAAGACCCGTGCGCCGCCGGCATGGCATGCCGAGATAACTTCTTTGCATATCCCCCCGTCATGATGATAAAAGAGAGGCACGAGGCCTGTCTCTTCCATCGCGAGCACCACCTGAATGCGTGTAAAACCTGACATCTCTCTTCTCTTGTTAATTTCAGAAACGAAAGTAATTCTTTGCGTTGTAGTACGAGATGTTTTCAACCATCTTTCCTATGGTCTCCATCTCTGTTTCGGGGAGTTTACCCTTTTCAATGTCATCACCGATCATGTTGCACAGGATCCTGCGGAAGTATTCATGTCGCGGATAGGAGATGAAACTTCTCGAATCGGTGAGCATGCCCACAAACCTGCTCAGCAGTCCCATCAGTGAGAGGGCATTGATCTGGTTGGTCATGCCTGTCTCCTGGTCAAGGAACCACCATCCGGCACCGAACTGTATCTTTCCCGGAACAGTGCCGTCCTGGAAGTTTCCGATCATGGTCGCAATAAGTTCATTATCCCTCGGGTTGAGGTTGTAAAGTATCGTTCTGGCAAGGTTACCTCCGGCCTCGAGCCGGTCAAGGAACCTTGAAAGGTCTTTTGCAACGGTGAAGTCGCCCATCGAGTCATATCCGGTGTCAGGCCCGAGTCTGGCCAGCATGCGGCTGTTGTTATTGCGGATGGCTCCATAGTGGAACTGCTGTGTCCAGCCCCGCTCAGCATCCATCACTGCCAGTTCATAAAGCATGGCTGACTTGAACTTCGTGATCTCCCCGGCATCGGGACGGGTTCCTGAGAAGACCTTTGCGAAGATGGCATTCACCTCACTCTCTGTATACTCATCGGAGTAAAACTGTTCAATGCCGTGGTCACTGAGGAGGCATCCGGCGTCTGCAAAATACTGATGTCTCTTGCGCAGGGCTTCCAGGAGCAAGGGAAAGCTACTGATTTCGGTGTCTGAGACTTCTGAGAGCTTACTGACATATTCCAGGTACTTCGCCGGATCTTCCACTGCCATGGCTCTGTCAGGCCTCCAGGCTGGCAGGACTTTTACTTCAAAACCACTGCTCTTCAGTTTTTTATGATGCTCCAGGTTATCCACGGGGTCATCGGTGGTGCAAATCACCTCGACATTGAATTTTTTAATCAGTCCGCGTGCCGAAAAATCCGGTCTGTGAAGGAGCTCCGTGCACTCATCCCATATCTCCGGGGCAGTTGAACGATTGAGTATTCTGCTGATGCCGAAGACCCTTTTCAGCTCGAGATGGGTCCATGCATAAAGGGGGTTGCGCATTGTCCATGGCACTGTCTCTGCCCATCGGTCATATTTCTCACGGAAGGAGGTCTCTTTCCCGGTAATGTACCTCTCGTCGATGCCGTTGGCCCTCATGGCTCTCCACTTGTAATGATCGCCCTCGAGCCACAGTTGCCCGAGGTCGTCAAAGCGCCTGTCTTCTGCAATGGCTTCAGGACTGAGGTGGCAGTGGTAGTCAATTATCGGCATGCCTTCAGAATGCTCATGGTAGAGTTTTCTTGCAATATCATTCTGCAGCAGGAAATCTTCGTTGATAAATTCTTTCATGTCCGTGGAAGTTCAGTTTTGAAAATCAATCAATATCAGCATTTTGGAGATCCAAACGGGAGCAGGCTCTGCCGCCCGGCGCACCGGTTTATCATACAATTTCATTTCCTGAAAAGAAGCTTTAGATGGCGGTCATAGATATTTTCAATTACGCATGCGGCAATAATATCCGCATTGGCTCTGAGGGCATTGGTGTAAACCTCACCAAGCTCCGAAGCTACCTTGTATCCGACGTGTATCAGCTGGCGGAAGCCGGGGTTATAATTTGGATTACCCGGCACATGACGAAGCGTTTCCGAATATCTGATGCTGTCCCATGTTTCAACAACCTCAGGTGCGGGAAGTAGTTCCGGTTTGATGTCAATGACGGTGGCATAGGGTCCGCACAGCTCTTCACGTCTTTCAAAGGCCCTGCGGTAGATGAGTTTTGCAATATCGAGGCCGGCGCCACCTGAGAGAGCCAGGCCTATGACCTCCTCAAGCCAGGTTGTTCCCGCCGTCTTCACGTGGATGCCGCAGTCGTGCTTCCTTATGATCTGACCCATTACAGGGTATATTGAAAACTTGTCGCTGCCCGAGTGGACACTCAGCTTGAGCCCTGACGGCAAGCCGAACATCTTCACGGCGTACCTGATGACGAGGATATCCTCTTCGAACTCCTTTCCGAACCTTACCGGATCGCCCTCATAGTCAACTCCCTTGTTGAAGCGGCCTGTGAATTTCGGGGCGATGGTCTGAACGGGTACCCTGAGGTCGGCCAGTCCCTTGAGAATGAAGAGCATGTCAAGTGGCTGCTGCGGCTGGTCTACCTCATCCATTGAGACTTCGGTGACAAAGTTGCCCTCGCCCTTTACCGAGGCGATATGCCTGTATATTGCGGCAGCCTCATTAATGGCAAAGAGGAATTTTGCAGCGAAATCCCTGAGATAATTTTCAGTGACTGTGAAGTGGTCAGGGATGCCCGGAATACTCAGATCGCCGCAGAACGACCGGTGGGCCTCCACAAATCCTTCGATGTCGGTATCGGATGCTCTTTTGCCAATATAATCGGCCACATCAAGTGTAAAGAAATCGGAGTGGTCAATAAACCGCCCGACGGTGGTTAGGTTGATATGATCAGCGTCGACAAAATAGGGCCCACGGTAATCAATATCACGGACGGCAGCATCAGCCTCAGCCCGGGTGTCCGAAGGTTCGGAGTGCACGATATTGTGCTCCCTGTTTGACTTGTTCCAGACAGGGGTTATATCAACACCCAGGCCCGCGGAAGCCTTAATCAGGGCTTCAAGCTGCGCCCTGCCCTGGTGTGAGAACCTGTCCCCGATCCCGAATGAATACTTGCCTGTCTCTTTCATTTTGATCATTTATGGATTTCCTCTCTGTCGGAAAATTAGCAATAAATAACTAAATTGGGGTCTTAATTAAACATTAATAAATCATTAATGAGGAGGTTCGCAATCCTTGCAATACTTGCTTTGCAACCGATTGTATTCACCGGCCAGCCAAGGCACATCACCGTTGCCTCCGACGGCAGCGGAGAATTCACATCCGTACAGGAGGCGGTCAACTCGATCAGGGCCTACATGTCTGATACAACATACATGTTCATCAGGAACGGCACCTACCGGGAAAAAATAGTGATCCCCTCCTGGGTGACCAATCTCTTCATGAAGGGTGAGAGCGCCGAAAATACCGTCATCACCTGGAATGACCACGCCAATATACGCAACATGGGCACCTTCAGGACCTACACCATATGGGTACAGGGTGCAGGGTTCACAGCCGAGGATATCACTTTTGAGAACAATGCCGACCAGCTCGGCCAGGCCGTGGCGGTGCATGTCGACGGTGACAGGGCAGTCTTCCGCAGATGCAGGCTTCTCGGCAACCAGGACACGCTCCTGACTGCCAACCAGGAGAGCAGGCAATATTATGAGGATTGTTATATAGAAGGCACCACCGATTTTATCTTCGGTCCTGCCACAGCCTGGTTTGAGAGATGTCATATTCACAGCAAAAAGAATTCATATGTAACTGCGGCTTCAACCGTTGAAAGCCATAAGTTCGGCTATGTCTTCAACCGCTGCCGTCTGACGGCAGCAGAGGGTATCACAGAGGTTTATCTTGGCAGGCCCTGGCGGCCGTTCGCAGCAACACTCTTCATGAGGTGCGAGCTGGGCAGCCAGATCCTTCCCGCAGGGTGGCACAACTGGGACAATCCTGCGAATGAGAAGACAGCCAGGTATTCCGAATACCTCAACACGGGTCCGGGAGCCAATCCCGGCGCCCGTGTTGCCTGGAGCCGTCAGCTTAGCCCAAAGGAGGCTAAGGGTTACACCGTTGAGAGGGTCTTTGCCCGTCACGACGGCTGGAATCCAGTAAGGTAGCACCTCAGAGACTGAGCTTTTCTCCGTTGATAAAAACCCTCTTTACCTTCACACGCTCTGCGCCGGTGATTGATGTTCCCTGTTGAACACCGTTGAAACTACAGTTCCTGAGTGTTATATCGGACACATTGACCGATTCATCAAGGCCGATTATGTAGATACCGTACTGGCTCTCCTGTGATGTCACATTCTCCAGCGTCACGTTCCTTACAAAGGGCGGAAAGCCTCTCTTGCACTCCTCGCGGGGTTCATACATAAGGTTGATCTTCAGCACCGCCTCGGAGCATTTCCCGACCTTCACATTTCGCACATTCACATTTTCGATGACACCGCCCCGGCAGTCTGATGTCTTGATCCTGATGACTCGCAGCAGTTCGGGGCTGTCCATTTCGCAATCCTCTACAAAGAGGTTTGAAAAACCTCCGGAGATCTCGCTGCCAATGACCACACCACCGTGGCCGTCTGCCATACGGCAGTTGCGAACGATGATGTTTTGTGAGGGTATGGACCATCTTCTTCCGTCGTTGTTTCTTCCCGATTTGATGGCTATACAGTCATCTCCGGTGTCGAAGAAGCAATTCTCAATCAAAACGCCATTGCATGATTCCGGGTCACAGCCGTCGGAGTTGGGGCCGGCGCTGATTATCGTCACACCCCGCAGGATGAAGTTATCGGTCCTCACCGGATGGATCACCCAGAAGGGTGAGTTTTTCAGTGTCAGGTCTTCGATCAGAACGGTATTGCAGTTGTTGAAGTTAACGAGCTGAGGCCTGAGTGCTCCCTCGAGGCCGAAGCGGCGTTCTTCCACGGGTGTCTGGTTCTGCTCGTGTCCAAGCAGCTGCAGCCTTCCGGAGATCTTCTGGCTGTTCATCCCCTCGCGCCATCCGTAATCCGGATTGCCGTTCATCCACCACCATACCTCGTTGGAAGCCTGTCCGTCGATGGTGCCCTTGCCCGTGAGGGCAATATTTGAGGCATCGATGGCATAGACCAGGGGGTGGATATTATAGCAGTCCATCCCTTCCCACCGTGTCAGAACGGGAGGAAGGTAGAGATCATAGTCGGTTGAAAAGAGCAGCGTTGCCTTTTCGGAGATGTGCAGGTTGACATTGCTCAGCAGTGTGACAGGACCAGTGGTCCATGAGCCTGTAGGCACATATACCACTCCGCCTCCGTTACCGTTGCATTTTTGTATCGCAGCCTCAATGGCTTTTGTGTTGAGGAACGAAGTGTCATCAGCCACTGCCCCGAAGTCCGCAATATTGAATGTATCGGCAGGGAAGGATGTCGTTTTTATCGATTGCTCGATCTCCGCGGCCATCTTCCACCTGTCACCGCCCGTGCAGGAAGGCAGGGCAGTGACAAGGGAGATGAAAAAGTAGAGTGAAAAACGTATCATGACTCTAGTAGCCGGTATTCTGCCAGAACCCTTCAGGATCAGGGCCAGCGGTTTTGTTTGTGATTGCGTCCATCTGGGGCTGAGGTATAGGTCTCAGCGTATGGAAGGACTGAATGTTGGGTGCGGCGGCGCCGTTGTACAGCCTGACTCTTTCAAGCAGTGTTCCGGTGCGCTTCAGGTCAAACCAGCGCTGCTGTTCCCCGCAAAGCTCGCGTGCTCTTTCATCGAGTATCACGTCAATATCCCTTGCGGTTACCTGTGCCTGTTCCGATGCGGTCAGTGTATTGTCCTGACCCGCTATGGCGCGGGCCGTACGGAGGTCATTGAGCTTCTGCGTTGCAGGACCCGACTGTCCGGCCATCATGTAACCTTCGGCGGCGATGAGATACATCTCGGAAAGCCTGAAGATGAAGGCATCCTTGGAACCAAGGTCCCTGATCACGGTTCCGGTATAGTCATCGAACTTCTTAAGGGCTATATACATCCTGTTGCCCTTATAGTTCTGCACACCGCTGGTGGATGTGGCTATCGTAGGCATGGTTGCTGCTTCAGTCTCATAGAGGGGATAAACGACGGCATTGCCTACATCAGTGCGGGAGAAGAGTACATACCTGGTTGCAGCCCTGGCCACCTGTTCGGGGGTGACGGTCTCGGGCGACAGGTAGAGGGCGGTGTCACGCATCAGGGCATAGCCGGTGGGTGGCGGTACGCCACCTTCAAATGCTGCCGTGAACTGAGGCGCAACGTAGTAGACGTCACGGAACGAGGCCTGGTAGCGCTGGTCTGTTTGCCTGTTGAAGACATCAAGCAGGTATCCGGAAGGCACAAACCTTGTAAAGCCTTTTGAATAAGGCTGGTAGCTCAATCCAACATTATAAACCACACTTCTGTAGGTGATATTCTTATTGGCTTCAGTGTCAGTACGCCTTAGTATTGCCGAGGTGGCAGGCACGCTGTTCCAGACTCCGGTGAACATCAGATGGGCTGCATTGCCGCCTATGGAGTTGGCCGCATTACGGAGGATCATCCCTGACCAGGTCATCTGGTTGTTATTGGCATCAAGCTTGAGCCTGACGGGCATGATATTGTATGCCAGCTCAGTTGAGTAGTCGACATGCCAGATCACCTCCCTGTTATTTGTCCCGTCCTCATTTGCTCCCAGCCAGCAGTCAGCATAGTTGGTGAAGAATGATGCTCCGCTGCCGGTGATCACCTCCTCAGCCTGTGCTGCTGCGGCTGTGTACGATGCAGCGTCATTGAATTTGCTGGCTTTGTATATCAGCAACCGTGCACGCAATGCTTTGGCGGCCCACAGGTTAATGCGACCCGTCTTTGCTGTCCTCGATTGCAGGTGGACGATGGCTTCGTCAACATCATTCATCATGAATGCATACACATCCTCTTCCGAATCGCGGTAGGCGACGCTGGAGATGCTGCTCACCGGTTCCCTGTTTATCTGTACCGGACCCCAGGTCTCAACCAGGTGCCAGTAATAGAAAGCCCTCAGTGCCTTAAGTTCTCCCAGATACTGTTCTTTTACAGATGCAGAGAGCACCTGTTCATTGGCTTCGGTCACCCATTTGATGCCTGTGTTGCATACGTTGACGGCAGTGTAAAGCATCTCCCAGTACTCGTCGAAGCATGCGTTCATCGTCTCGCGTGTTGAGCTGGCGACTTCAGGAGTGATGCCGGAGTAGTTTATCAGGACCTTCTGCCTGTTGTCATAACCGGTAAGCCAGGTGTCGGTGCCCCCTTCGCTGAGTCCCAGCGCCGCCTCCTTGCCGTACCAGCCTCTCAGATAGGAGTAGCTTGCAGCAACGAGTCCGTCGATACCGCCCTTGGAGGAGTAAAGAATATCCTCAGTGTTACTTGTACGGTTATTTTCCTCGAGGAAGTCCGTACATGATGTGCCTGCCACCATCAGCAGCGCGAGCACCAGTATGAAATGTCTTATTATTGTTTTCATGTGTATATGTTTTTCGGACAGTCCGTTAAAAATCCAGGTTTATGCCAAACACCATATGTTTTGCCATGGGGTTTGAAATGCTTCCGCCGCGTTCAGGGTCATAGTTGTCGAGATTGCTCCATGTGAAGTAGTTCTGCAACGAACCGTAGATCCTCAGGTTGCTGATCCCGGCCTTTGAGATCAGGCTGCGGGGAAGGTTATATGCCAGGGTGACCTCCCTCAGTTTCAGGTAAGATGCCTTCTCGAATGCCAGTGCCGGCATATCGTTCTGCGAGGCAATACCCGGCCGCGGGAATTTTGCATTCTGGTTCTCGGGTGTCCAGTAGTCGACATCAGGCGAGCCATCCTGCTCTGTGGGTTTGTATGCGGTGTTATATGCATACTGTATCCACTGACCCACGCGTGCGAAGAGCTGACCTGAAAGGGTGAAGCCCCTGTATGAGAAGGAGTTGTTCCAGCTGAAGATGAACTGCGGACTCTTGTTGTAGAGTCTCTTGTCAAGGTCATTGATGAGAGTGTCATTATTGGCATCAACAATCTTTATATCACCAGGTATCCGGTTATAAAGGGCGGCCTTTTCAGCTTCGGCAATGGTCCAGCAGCCGTCAGCCTCATAGTTGTAAAAGGCTCTGACAGGCTCACCCACGACAAGGGCATTGTTGGGGATGGAGACGTCGCGCTCTTCCCCGCTGGCCAGTGACAGTATCTTGTCACGGTTGGTCGCGAAGGTGATGTCTGTTGACCACAGGAAATCATTGCTCTCAATGACGCGGGCGCTGACGGAAGCCTCAAACCCTATGTTTTCGGTCTCTCCGACATTGGCAAGAACCTGGGGATAGACCGATGTGGCTGGCAGTCCCTTGTAAAGAAGAAGATCGGAAGTCCTTGAATAGTATGCATCAAGAACCATCGAGAGCTTTCCGTTCCAGAGTGAAAGGTCGATGCCGGCGTCAAAGGTCGATGTGATTTCCCATGTTACATCCGGGTTGCCAAGCACTGCCGGCAGCATACCATTATATAATGTAGAGCCGAAAGTATAAGGAACAAGGGTTGATCCAAGGCGCGTCTTGGTCATATAGGGTTCCACGGCTGAGTTGCCTGCCTCGCCCCAGCTGAGACGCAGCTTGAGGAGGTCAACCGGTGCTCCGCTCATGAATGCTTCTTCCGAGATGACCCATGCGGCGGCGAGTGACGGGAAGGTGGCCCATTTATTACCTTCAGCCAGCACTGATGACCCGTCGGCACGAAGTGTTGCAGTAAAAAGGTACCTGTTAAGCAGCTTGTAGTTAACCCTCCCGAAGTAGGAGAGGAGGGAGCTTTCGGTGTAAATGTCTTCAAGCTGGCGTCCTGATGCCAGTATGTTCTGAAGGAAGTAGAACGAAGTCTTGGTATAGTGATCCTGCTGGCCGTAGCCATAGACCCTGTGCGATTCATATTTCTCCCTCTGGGCGGCCTGTCCTGCCAGAAGCTGCAGCTCACTGTGGGTGCCCAGTTCCCTGGTATAGGTCAGGGTGTTTTCCAGGATATATTTCATTGTCTGGTCATTCTCCGAGGAGAGGTATGAACCGCGGCCGAACTGGTAGTTGGAGGTGCACATATAGTCTTCGTAGATACCCTGCCGGCCCGACTGTGCGTCAATGCCCAGTGATGTTCTGAACTGGAGTCCCTCCATGATATCCCATGTGGCGAAGACACTTCCGAAGAGGCGGCTTGAGAGTGTGTTGTTTTCATAGAAGCCTTCCACCTCGTTGAGCAGCGGGTTGGTGTGGCTGACTGCCAGCTCCGATGGACGGTCGAGAATGGAGCCGTCGGAGAGGTATGGCTGTGCCATGGCGTGCATCTTGATCAGCTGCGAGTAGACGTTGTCTTCCCTGCGGTCCCAGTCGCGGTAGGTGAACTGAAGGTTGGAACCTGCAGCAAATTTGGAAGATATCTTATGGCTTACATTAATCCTTCCGTTGTATCTTTTCAGGTTGTCATTTTTCAGAAGCCCGTTTTCATCCATGTATCCCAGGCTGATGATGAAGGAAGTCTTGTCGTTCCCGCCGGAGGTGGACAGTTCGTAATTCTGGGTGACTGAATTCTGCATCATCATGTCAAACCAGTCGACCCCGCCCTCATAGTACAGGTCGAGCACCGTCTTTTCCCACGGTGATGACAGACACGTCGGACAGAACTACTTCAGGAGGATAATCCGCGAGGTTGGTCTCGCCCCATGTGTCTGCCACGTTCTCGGCCGAGTAGCGGAGGCGTTCGGCCATCATAAGGTAATCCTGCTCAACATCCATAAGGCGCGGCAGATTGGTAGGCGAGTTCAGTGAAACATAACTGTTGAATGAGACCGTTGACTTGCCTCCTGCGGCAGCGTCACCTCTCTTGGTGGTGATGATAATTACGCCGTTGGCGCCCCTGGTTCCGTAGATAGCCGTTGAGGAGGCATCCTTGAGGACTTCGATGGAGGCTATGTCAGATGGGTTTATGTCAAGGGTGGAGCCGTACTCTATCCCGTCAACAAGGAAAAGTGGCGAGTTGGAGGCGTTTACTGATCTCACTCCGCGCAGGGTCATGTTGACCTCCGAGCCTGTCTCTCCGCTCTCCCTGGTCACGTCAAGGCCTGCCACCTTGCCCTGTATTGACTGCAGGGCGTTGCTTGATGCCGTCTTGACAATCTCGTCAGACCTTACTGACGACACGGATCCTGTCAGGTCTCTCTTTTTTACGGTGCCGTATCCCACCACCACTATCTCATCGAGATCAAGAGTGCTTACCTCCATGACCACGTCTATGGTGGTCCTGTTTCCGATGGTCTCCGTCACCGGTGCCAGACCGATGAATGAGAACTGAATGGTGGTTGCCTCAGCAGGCACAGTCATTGTGTAAAAGCCGTCGGCATTGGTCAGAGCGCCGGTGGTTGTCCCCGGAACGCTGACGGTGACGCCGCTGAGCTTTTCACCTGTTGCCCCTGTGACGGTGCCCTGTATGGTCCTTGTCTGTGCATGGACCATGACCCCTGCAGCAAGTACAAGGATAAGCAGCACCGGTTTTCTGAAAATGCGCTTGTTCTTCAACATAAGTTATCAGGTTAGTGTTTAAAATGAATAGGATATGAATTTCCAATATCAAAGTTAAACCTGCCGCATCACTGCGAGGTACACTTTTTTGTCAAAAGGGTGGATAATTTGGAAGTCAGCAGCCGGCAGCCGGCAGTCTTCAGTCTTCAGTCTTCAGCCGGCTGTCTTCAGTCCTCATACGGCAGCGGCAGTTTTCAGTCTTCAGTCTTCAGCCGGCAGCCGGCAGTTTTCAGTCTTCAGTCGGCAGCCGGATGTCTTCAGTATAAATGACTGACTATCAATGAGTAACTTTTAATTCTTAATCCCTCTTTCCTTCTTTTCGAATCATCTCGTACTCGAGGCTGGCCATGATGAACGGGCCGACGCCCTTAGGGTCATTTGCGCGGATCTCCTCGCCTATATAATATTCGAAGGTGCCGTCGCGGTAAGGATCGCCTCCAAGTCCTGCCACACCGCATATATTCGTCATGGTCACCAGGCCGGCACTGTCGGTTATGATGAAGTTGTCAATCAGACCCAGGTAAGCTTTTTCGGCAGTGGCAAGGTATTTATCGTCAATATACCCCATCCTTACTCCCTTGAATATTGAGTAGGCGAACATAGCCGTGCAGGATGTCTCGATATAATTGCCGGGGTCACCTGAACGGTCGAGTACCTGGTACCAGCCGCCTGTCTGTGGGTCCTGTATCTCTGACAGCCTGTCAATCATCTCACTGAATATTGTTATGATTTCGTCTCTCCCGGGTTGCAGCTCCGGCAGGAAGTCAAGCACGTCAACAATGGCCATTGAGTACCAACCCATGGCGCGGCCCCATGCATGAGGTGCCTGGCCTGTGATACTGTCTGCCCATGCCATCCTGCGCGAGGCATCAAAGGCGTGCCTGTAAAGGCCGGTTGCCGGGTCATATGTGTTCCGGGCGACGATGAGGAACTGGTTCACCACATCCTGAAAATCCCTGGGCTGGTTATACCTCAACGCGTATTCGGCATAAAAGGGAGCACCCATGTACAGACCGTCAAGCCACATCTGGTAAGGATAGATATCTTTATGCCAGAAGCCGCCTGCTGCAATCCTCGGCTGAGTTTCAAGCTGCATCCTCAAATGATTGATCGCCTTTTCATATTTCGGATCTTTTGTGCGGTCATACAGCAGGAAGAGCATCTTGCCCGGATTGATCTGGTCAATATTGTGGTTCAGCATATTGTAATTCCAGATATCCCCGTTTTTATTAATCATTGAATCAGCATAGCCTTTTGCATAATCGAAGTATGTCCCGTCACCTGTTGCCTCATTCAGGCGCAGGAATGCAAGACCCATGAGACCCTGGGTGTAGTTCCATTTCTTTTCCGTCACGAAATCAACCATCCACAGTGAGGGGTTCCGGATCATTTCCGATTCGGCCATGCGTACTGACCATAGCGGAGAGTTCAGTTTATCATTCCTGCTGCTTCCGCATGAGGTAAGGATATAGCATCGCCATAATACAGGAGAGAACGGTGCTTGCTCTGTTTTTCATGTAACTGCTGTTTTACAGGTGATCACGATTGTTTCTGTTTTGCATGTTTGTCGCGGTATTCCGAGGGGGTCATGCTGAACCGCTGTTTGAAAATGCGTGAGAAGTAGCGGGGGTCATTGCACCCCACCATGTAGGTCACCTGGGATATGGTGTACTCCCCTGACTCGATCAGCTGCACCGCTCTCTTCACCCTTACCTCCCTTATAAATTCAATGGGAGCGAGCCCCGTCAGACTCTTCAGCTTCTTGAAGAAGACCGATCTGCCAATCCCGATCTTTGACACCAGTTCGTCAACGGTCAGGTCCGAGTTGTCAATATTATGTTCCATGACCTCCATGAGATTCTTCATCAGCTTGTCATCATATGATTCTACAAAAGGTTCCGACGGTGTCACCTCATATGATTTGCCCGCTTTTGAGGGCGGGTAGTCTGCAAGGGTTGAGAGGAAGAGCTCCTGCAGTTTTTTACGCTGCTGCAGAATGTTTTCGATCCTCGCCCTGAGGTAAGTGGAGCTGAAGGGTTTGGTAATGAAGTCATCAGCTCCTCTCTTAAGCGCTTCCACCTGGGTGTCGAGGTCTGTCCTGGCTGTCAGCACCACCACCGGTATGTGGGAGGTGGTGACCTCTTCCCTGATCCTCCGCGCAAGCTCCAGTCCGTCCATCTCGGGCATCATGAGGTCGGTGATGATTATGTCAGGAAGCTGGTTCCGCGCTATCTCAAAGCCTTCGATGCCATTTCCTGCTTCAATCACATGGAATCCGTCTGAAAGGATGATCTTTATGAAACTGCGAAGCTCTTCATTGTCCTCCACAAAGAGCAGGACCGGCTCATCATCTCCTTCTCCTTCCTCCTCACCCGGTTCATCATTTTCACTCATCACCGGTTTCGCCAGCCGCGATGATGGAGAGCTCTTTCCGTCGGCCAGGACGAATTCAGTCTCATTGTCAAAATGGGCAAATCCAAGCCTGAAAATGACCCGGAATGTGGCGCCCTTTCCCTCCTCGCTTTCAGCCTTAAGCTCAGCACGGTGCAGCTCCGCCAGTTCGCGGCTCAGCGAGAGCCCGATGCCGGTACCAGGCTGGAGTGAGATGACCTCCCTGTCATCGCTGCCGAACCTCATGAAGAGATCTTTCATCTTCTCCCTGGAGAGGCCTGTGCCCTGGTCTGCAACTATAAGTTCAAGTGTATCACTGTTTTTTATGACTGTGATGTTGACTCTTTTCCCCCGGGGAGTAAACTTAAGGGCATTGGTAATCAGGTTGTAAGCTATCTTTTCCACCTTGTCCTTATCGGCCCAGACCATCTCGCCGCGCGACTGGTCCTCAACTATGAGATGGATGCCCTTGTCATCGGCCACCTTTCGGAAGTCAGAACAGATGGCTGAGATGAATGACCCAAGCGGGAACTCCTCGATCCTGAGCCGCATCTTTTTGCTCTGTACCTTCCTGAAATCGAGTATCTGGTTCACCAGCCTGAGCATCCTCTGGGTGTTGCTCTGCACCAGTGTGAGCTGGTCCCTGACTTCCGGCTCGAGCGAATTGTTCTGCAGGATGTTGGTGACAGGAGACGAGATGAGGGTGAGTGGGGTTCTCAGTTCATGCGATATGTCAGTGAAGAATTTGAGTTTGAGATTTGTGATAATCTGCTCAACCTCCACCTTGTGCCGCAGCTTATAAAAGGTGAAGATGATGTAAATGGTCAATGCTATAAGGATCAGGGTCAGGAGGGCCAGCAACACCTTAGCCAGAGCCGTCTGCCAGAAGGAGGGATTTACCCTGATCGTTACTGTGCGCTTGTTGTCGACCCATATACCGTCCGAGTTTGTAGACCTTACCCTGAAAAAGTATTCTCCCGGGTCGAGATTGGTATAGGCAGCGCTTCGCTGACCTCTCCCTATTATCCAGTCAGGATCAACTCCTTCAAGCATGTGGGCATACTGAATGGTTTTCGGATTACGGTAATCGAGAGCTGCATATTCGATATTCAGGCTCTTCTGATGCGGGCTCAGTTCAATTACCGGGCCGGCGTTTGACTCACCGGCATAAGACGTGTCTCCTGCAGCAGGATGAATATCGGCACCTGCAACTGACATGCGGGTGAAGACCATGGGGGGCACATAGTTGACCTTCCTGACCTGGGCAGGATTGAAAAGGTATATTCCGTTATCAAAGCCGAACATTATCTCATTGTCTGCCGTTCTCAGTCCTGTTGCCTCCGAGAAATATCTTTTTTCCACCCCGCTCTGTTCACTGTAGATCTCAAACGACTCGTTCCCGGTGTTGAATTTAAGGATGCCTCTCTCGCTGCTGAGCCAGAGATTACCGTTCAGGTCGTCAACGATACTCAGGATCACATCATCGGGAGCCCCCGTTTTTACCGTATATGATCTGAAGGCGGGCTTTTCATCAGCTGATTTGCTGTTGATGACCCGGTTGAGCCCCCCGCCGAAAGTAGCGACATATATTTCGTCAGATGGGGAACAATAAATAAAATGCACGTCATTATTCGCAAGACTGGTTTCAATAGCGGGGTCAAAGAAGCATGTCATGAATTCAGCCTGCCCGGGATCAGTGAAATCGCGGTCGAATATCACCAGTCCGCTGGTCGTTCCCACCCAGATCCTGTCAAGGTGGTCTGAAGTGATATACCTTACTCGCTTATGATTGGAATAGGGATAGTTTGCGAGTTTGTTGAAAGAGTTGATGAACCTGACCGTGCCGTTCACTTCCTCTATATAATTCAGTCCACCATTGAAAGTCCCGACCCATATCCGTCCTCCGGAGTCCTCGAAGACCGAATATACATTGTCATGGCTCAGGCTCCATGGGTCAGCGTCGTCATGTCTGTATCCGGTTATCCTGTAGGAATACGGAGCAGTGCGGCCGGTGGGCTCAAGCCTGAAGAGACCCATGCCTTTTGACCCCATCCAGATATTTCCCCTGCTGTCCTGCGCTATGACATATATCAACGCATTCAATGCCTCACCCGATGTGAATGTGCCGTTCTCCCTGAGGTAGCCCACCATTTTGTGATCAGGATCAAAGAGGTATACCCTTCCGTCACGGGTTGCTGCCCAGAGATACCTGTTATTGTCTTCGAAGATGGCCCGCACGTCATTCTCGGAGTGAGAGGAGGGGGCCGGTTTGGGACTTAATACCCTGAACTGGTTCGGGAAAAATGAGATCTTTTCAATCCCCCTGGTGATGGTGCACATCCAGAGGTTACCCTGGTTATCGGAGAGGGCAGAATGGATCAGGTTGGGGAACCTTCTGTCGTTGCTCCCGGGCTCATTGTAGAAGTACTCGAGCCGGCGGTCAATGCGATTATATCTTGAGAATCCGCCTCCACGGGGGTAGATCCAGAGGAAGTCATTGAGATCCTCAAATATGACGAAGCTGGGGAGAAGAACATTCGGGTTCGTTTTGTCGACATTCATTCTGTAATGTTTCACCGTCGCGCTGAAAGGGTCATAATGAGTCACACCGTCAGCAATTGTTTCGATCCAGGCTTCTCCGTACCTGTCAACATAAACTGATACCATCTGGTTGGTTGGAAGAACCGGGTAACGACCCCTGTCAAACTGTTTTTTCTCACCCGTGACAGGCGTGTAGACGAAGAAGCCGTCCCCGGATGTCAGTATGATAATCTCACGCTGGTTAAGTGGTTTGATGCTTATGATATCGGAGGCAACATCCAGTTTTATCTCTTCATGAATTTGCGCCTCGCTGTCAGCCACTGCAATGGTTCCGTTACCGGTTCCGAACCAGATCCTGTCGCCGGACTCGAACAGACAGAAGTATCCGCGGTTGCCTGCCGACGAGTTGTTCCCGTGATGGATATGCTCCGGTGTCACCTCTCCGCCTTTGACTCTGAACAAGCCGTTATCGGAGAGGATCCATACGGTACCATGGCTATCCTTACTGATAAGGTTTACGTTAGGGGTTGATGATGATCCGTTCCTGCAAACAAACCGGTCGAGTCTATATTCGGATGAAGAGGGCGATGAGATGACCCTGATGCATGTTCCGGCCTCCGTAGAAAGCCATGTTTCTCCGCCGCTGAAACAGTAAATCTGGGTCACCGGCGAGTAGTCGCCGGGGCCGGTAGCGCTTATTTCATTGAAGTTGATGAACTCCTCAGTGCGTGTATTCATGCGGTAGACCTCACCGTCATTGTTCATTATCCAGAGGTGTCCGAGATCGTCTTCGGTGATGCGGTCAACCCTGTTGTTCGTCAGGCCGTAGCTCGAGTTGAAGCCTGACTTGTAGACCTTGAAACTGTAGCCGTCGAAGCGGTTGAGTCCGTCGAAGGTGCCGAACCACATCAGCCCTTCGCGGTCCTGATGCATCGTAAGCGCCACTCCCTCCGAAAGTCCGTCCTCAACCGAATAATGGGTGAATGCGCACTTGGGCTGGCTGAGACCATCACGCACAGTCACTGCCAGAAGAATTACAACCAGGGCCCTTATTGCGGCTGGGAGGCGCATGCGGACCTATTCGGTTTTCACCATCAGCGGTGAACTGATTATCTGCGAGAACCGGGTGACATAATCAGTCCACTTCTCGTCGGTGGCAAATCCCCATTTGCTCCATCCGGCACCTGTATAATATACCAGCGGTGATCCGGGCGTGCACCTGGTAACTATCAGGAGATGATCACCCTTCTCCGTCACTGCGGAAGCCTGGGTTGTGAGAACAGTTCCCAGGTAGGTTATGCCGCCCTCGCCGCCGTCAAGACGATAGGCAATGGCGTTGGTTCCGTACGGAACCAGGAGGGGAGAGCCCTCATCCCGTTTCACGATGCCCGCAGCCACAGTGAACTCCTGGCCGATGCCTGAATACTCCTCCGTGACCCTGCTCATCTGGCTGCCGGCGTCGAGGGAGAATGTGCGTGTCTCAGTCACCATTGCATCACGAACGATGAATGGCGGATATGTGAGTCTGAATGATGTACGCAGAGGACCGTTGTCAAGTCTCTGCCAGCTTTCAAAGTTGCTCCCGAGCCAAAGGGAATCATCAATAAAGGGAGCCATGGCTCCGGCACCCAGAGTTCGGCCCACCTTGTAACAGTCGCATCCCTCCCCGTTGTCGTCATGATAGCTGTTCTTGCCGGCGAGATATTCGGAATACCATTTGTCAATAATCATTTGGTCAGTCCTCTTGATCCATACGTCGATGCCGTTGCTGGGACCATCCTTGGCAATCAGGGCAGGACCGTAGATACGGAAGGCGATGCGGTCATTCTCCCATGTGTAGTCGTCATATCTTTCGGGAACAAAGCGGCCGTAGGCCTTTGCCGGATATGCTGAAGGGGCTCCCCTGGAAATGAAATAGACGGCAGAGGAGCTGGCCTTCACGTCAGCCTGGAAGATCAGCGACTGCGGATCGTTCTGCCCGGCGTAAATCAGCTGGGATGTTACCTCGGTGCCTTTGCTGTCAGTTACCACAAGTTGGGATGGATCGGAACCGGTCAGTTTTGCCGTGATATCGGCGATAGGTATCTCAACTGTCTCCGCTGTCCTGTCAATCGGGAGACTGTTTTTCAGAGTGACCTTAACCTGGTCGTCGGCGCAGGCTGCCAGGATAAGTGCGGAGATCAGTATGAACGGTATTTTTTTCATCATAGCATGAGTTTTTTATCTGGGTTGTTTGCCGATGTATGCCAGGATACCTCCGTCGACGTACAGTATATGGCCGTTGATAAAATCAGAGGCCCCTGAAGCGAGGAACACCACCGGTCCCTGCAGGTCTTCAGGAGTGCCCCATCTTGCGGCAGGTGTGCGTCCTATAATAAATGAGTTGAAGGGATGGCCCTCAGTGCGCAGCGGTGCTGTCTGAGGGGTAGCAATGTAACCCGGTCCGAGGCCGTTGACCTGGATATTGTACTCAGCCCACTCGCAGGCCAGGTTGCGCGTCAGCATCTTGAGCCCGCCCTTGGCTGAGGCATAGGCGGAGACGGTCTCGCGTCCCAGTTCGCTCATCATGGAGCATATATTGATGATCTTTCCTCCTCCTTTTTTTATCATGCCCGGAGCAACGGCCTTTGACATGATGAACGGGCCTGTAAGGTCAATGTCTATCACCTCGCGGAACTCGGCAACCTCCATCTCAAGAGCAGGAACTCTTATAATAATGCCCGCATTGTTTACGAGTATGTCAATCACCCCGACTTCACTGCTGATGGCGGCTATATTCTCCCTTACGGCGATTTCATCCGTAACGTCAAAGAGATAACCTTTGGCATCGATGCCGTCGCTCTTGTAGTCTTCGATGGCTGTCGTCAGCCTCTCCTGGCTGCGGTCATTGAAGACGATGGTGGCACCTGCCCCGGCCAGGGCTTTGGCCATGGCCATCCCTATCCCGTATGATGCCCCGGTGACCAGCGCCACCTTTCCGTCGAGCCTGAATAGATCGTTGCTCATAGCTTTCTTTCTGGTTTGTGGTTTTTGCCTTTTACCTCAGGTCAGTCTGCTTCAGGAAATCCTGGTCACCGTAATCGAGATTTTCCCCTCCCATTCCCCATATGAATGTATAGCTGGAGGTGGCGGTGGCGGCGTGGATGGACCATTGCGGCGATATCACCGCCTCATTGTTCTGCATCCATATATGCCGTGTCTCGGTGGGCTCTCCCATGAAGTGGCATACGGCTTGCCCGTCGGGCACTTCGAAATAGAAATAAACTTCCATCCGGCGTCCGTGGGTATGAGGAGGCATGGTGTTCCACACACTCCCCGGCTTCAGTTCGGTCATGCCCATCTGAAGCTGGCAGCTCTCAAGCACCTGGCTCACTATCATCTTGTTGATGATCCTGTGGTTGGCTGCCTCCGGTGAACCCATCTCCGCGGTAATGCCATCCTTTTTGGAAATTTTCCTGTCAGGGTAGTTCCGGTGGGCAGGGGTGGAATTGAAATAGAAGAGAGCGGGGTTATTTTTATCCGCGCTTTCAAATATTATCTCCCTGTCGCCGCTCCCAAGATAGAGAGCCTCCTTGAAGCCGAGGTCAAAGATTGTGTCGCCTGCCCTGATGCGTCCCTTTCCCCCGACGTTGAATATGCCCATCTCACGCCTGTGGAGGAAGAATGATGCCTTAACCTCATCCACGGGTTCCAGTATAAGTGCCTCGCCGGCAGGTTTGGCCCCCCCTGCGACCATGCGGTCGTAAAGAGTGTATACCATCGTCACGGTGTTATCCCTGAAAAGAGATCCGACCAGATGTTCCCTTCTCAGCCTGTCAGTGTCCCAGTGCTTTACATCTTCAGGGTGTGCCGCATACCTGACTTCAATATCTGTTTTCATTTTTTCCCCGGTTAACAACTACAAAGTTGGCTTAAAATAACCAAAAATTGTGGAGGAATTGGTCAGATAGGTGTATAAATCGTGCAGGTCAGGGAGTAGGCAGCAGGGAAATTTTCGATTTCAGATTTTCGATTGTCGAATTAATCGTAAATTTGCCTGCGACGCAGGAAAAGGCCTGCACACGCAGTGTCGGGAAGCAGGATCAATCCCGCACAGGCAGCATCGGGACGCAAATCCTTCAGACTTTACGGACACTATGTACTTTCGAATTAATCGCAAATCGCAAATCACAAATCGCAAATCCTTCAGACTTTACGGACTTTCTACTTTAAGACTTTCAGACTGCTAAAGATACTTCCTGTCCTCCTTCGGGATGTCAAAATATTTATCGTAGAGTCTTGTGTCGGGACCGGCCTTTTCCACTCCGGTCTCACTGATCTTGTAGGTACAGTTTTCGCCGACGATTCCCGAGAAATAGATGTCAAACTCCTTTCCGTTCTCATCAATCATGATAATCCTGACCAGGTGAGGATACTTCATGCTGTTCAGCTGTGAGTGGCAGATAGGGCAGTTGATCAGGTACTCGGATCCTTTCTCCAGTTCGAACGACGGGTGGGTCGTTTTTGTATAATTGCCGAGTTCCGGGTTCAGAAGGACCAGCCCTCTCTTTGTACTGTTGATCTTTGTGGCAGAGAGAACTATGGAGCTTTTGACGTTAAGGTGTCCCCTGCATGCCTTGCATAAATATTCAACGGCCATTTTATACCTCCTTTTTATTAATTAGTTCAATTATCTGGTTACAGGCTTCAAGTACAATATACGATAAATTTTCTCCGAATGCAATATTTTCAGGCTGAATTGCGAGTATCAGCACCTCATTTCTGAAGAATTCAGACAGTCGTTTAAGTGAGATGTTATGGGTATTGAAGGTCAGGTCATTAACCTCCTCAACAGGTATCAGCCCGATGCTGCCCGGCGGCCTCTTCATATCAACGCAGTCGATCAGTATAAGAATGTCATAATCAATGGAGTTGATCTTTCCGATGTAGTTTTCGATGCTGACCTCCGGGGTGATGACTTTAATATTTTCAGTCTCCCTTATCCGGGTACTCACATAAACGCCGGCCCCGTCATCACTTCTCAGCACGTTACCGATGCCGACAAAGAGTATTGTACGGTCATGGCGCGACAGGAGCTCTTTAAGTTTTTCAGGCACCTTTGAAAAGATACTTGACTGTAACCTGTCTGAGGCAATTGGGACAGATTATGTTGAACATATCCTTCCTCTGGAGGGTCTCGCTTATCTCTGCCGTAAGATCCTGCCCCTCGGCAAGCTGCAGCTTCAGGTTAAGCATATTGAGGTTCAGTACAGAGGCGAAGGCCTTCGGGCCGAGCTTGCGGTGCATGTAATTGAGGTGCTCCACTGTTGTTATGACTGCGCCGCAGCTCTCGCACACCAGCAGTTCCTTTTCCTGGTATTCGACGCTGTTTGACCTGTCGAAGACAGCCATTTCGTAGATCTTGTCGGAAAGCTTAACGCCTTTTCCGGTGATGCAATGCTCCTGGCACTGTCCGCAGAAGATGCACTTGCCGTAGTCTCTCCTGATGGTACGGATCCTTTTCTCCCTGTCATCGGTGAAGGTGATAGCCAGCGGGGGGCACACATTGGCACATGTCTCGCACCCCACGCAGTTGACATCGTCAACCACGGGCTTTCCCCTGAAGTCCTTGAACGGCACATGCTCCTCAACAGGGAATTTTGAGGTGTATGCGGGGGTGACCAGTGATATCACCGCCTCTTTCAGCTCTCTCAGTTTCGGGTACCTCATCTCACTTCCTCCCTGTAGTCATCTTTGACACTCCTGTCGTCCATTTTCGTCCCGAAGTGGTAGGCTCCCCTGACGAGGGCATGTGCTGCCACAGTGGCGGTAAAGAAGAGTATCGGTATTGCCACCAGGGCTCTGAAGCCGGCACTTCCGAAACCGTAATGCACCAAAACACCCAGAAGGATGCTGCAGCATCCCAGTGTCACACACTTCGTGGCTGCCTGCAGCCTGTTGTACATGTCGGGAAGCCGTATCAGTCCTATGCAACCGAAGATGTTGAAGAGAACTCCTACCGATATTAAGATTATGGCTGCCATATCATTCATTCAGTTTTTTCCCGCTGAGGTATTTTGCCAGCGTAAGGGTTCCGATAAAGCTTAGTATGACCCAGGCAATACCGATATCCAGTATGAAGGCCTTGCCGGTCTGCACCGAGATTATTCCGCAAATGCCCACAACAAGTATCCCGAAGATGTCAATGCCCACCATCCGGTCAGGAATTGTCGGTCCCCTGATGATGCGGTAGAGACAGGCTGCGCAAAGGGCAATCTGTATGTAGAGCAGGATATTCATGACACTGGTCATTCCGCAAATTTTTTAATGTATTCCTCAAATCTTCCGGTTACCATTTTTGTATATACAGCCGGGTCTTCAGACCGGATATAGATCCAGTGTATATACATCTCGTCGCCGATGATGTCAACGGTGATGGTCCCCGGGGTCATGGTTATCGAATTGGCAAGGAGCATCCTGGCAAATTCTGACCTGAGTGTGGTTTTAACCTTCACTATCCCCGGTCTTATCGGCATCGACGGGTGGAGGACACGGTATGCAACGTCAAAGTTCGCCTTTATGCAGGCCCATATGAAGGTAGTCAGATAGACAATGAACCAGAGCCAGCGCCGTGGCTGCAGAAACTTATAAACATTATGGAAATAGTACCTGCTGAAGATGGCTGTCGTGACAGCTGAAGCAACGGCTCCCGCAGCCATGTTCCCCACTGTGAACCTGAAGGTAATCAGGATCCAGAAGATCATTGATAATATAAATACTGCCACATATCTCATATCACAGGCCGGTTATGTGTGAGGAATATTTCATCTGGTCCATCAGGATGTCAGTTGCCGGGGAGAGCACTGTTTCACGAATGCCGGGCAACGCCAGCAGACTGAGCAGCAGGCAGATGACAGCCAGGGTGATCATGCTCAGGAGCATCGGCAGAGGCACCTCTTTGACTGCATTCTTAATTTTCCCGGGCTCACTGTTATAGAATGCGTAGCGCTGGAATTTCATAAATGAAGCCAGGGTGATGATGCTGACAATGGCAGCCAGGGCGGCCAGGAGGTAGAAGCGGCCCATCACAGCCGCAACTATTATTATCAGTTTACTGAAGAAGCCGTTGAAGGGAGGGATACCCGAAATTGAGAGTGAGGCAGCGAATGAGGTCGCCGAGGTCACAGGCATGTTCCCGGCCAGTCCGCCCATCTCCCTCAGGTCACGCGTGCCGGCAGCATACTCTATGGCCCCTGCGTTGAGGAAAAGGAGTCCCTTGAATGCCGCATGGTTAAGCATATGAAAGATGCCGCCGGTGATGGCAAGAGCCGCCACCTCAGTCCGTATTCCTCTTGCGATGAGTATCATCCCGACTCCCACCGACATGATGACGTATCCCATCTGGCTGATGCTATGGTAAGCAAGGAGTCGTTTAATATCCCACTGGCCGATGGCCAGGAAGACTCCGACGGCCATCGAGAGAGCGCCAAGGGTGGTTATCAGGATGGCCATCCCCTCGGTTATCTCGAACATATTGAAGAAGAGACGTATGATGACATAGATGCCGACTGCCTTGATAAGAACCCCCGAGAGCATCGCCGAGATGGGGGAGGGAGCCGACGAGTGGGCATCGGGGAGCCATGCATGAAACGGTATTATGGCAGCCTTGAGGCCAAAGCCGGTGAGAAGAAGTATCTGGACAAGAATGTAATGACTGCCATAATCTCCTTCGCTGTAGACGGTCCTTATATCTGCGATATTCAGCGTTTTTGCACTCCAGTAAATGAACCCGATGGCAAAAAGTATCATGAATGAGGCCACCGCACCCAGCACCTGGTATTTGAGCGTTGCCTCAAGCTCATTCTTCTCCACGCCGAATGCTACAAGAGCATAGGATGAGATGGCCGATATCTCAAGGAATACAAAAATATTGAATATGTCACCACCGAGCACAACCCCGTTCATGCCTGCGATCATAAGGCAGAAGAGTGAATAAAAGTAGTTTTCGGAGGTGTATCTGGCCATATAGGAGAAAGAGTAGATGACTGAGAGCAGGCCGATAAGGCTGATAATGCACAGTACCAGGGCGGAGAAGCCGTCGTGAACCAGGCAGAGGCCGATGGGAACCCCGTTAACAGGCTCCCATCCTCCCAGGGTATATACTGATGAGGCGCCCCCTCCGGCAATCAGCAGCCAGAAGCTGATGAAAGCGAGGAACAGCAGTGTTGCCAGTGCCATATACCTGGGGATACCTGGTACGAACCTGCCCAGTATCATTGTCAGGAACGCACCGGCCAGGGGTACGGCAACGAGGAGCGGTATCAGCGGATTCATCATTTACCCTCTTAAGTTCTTTATCTCTCTTATGTCAAAGGTTCCGTATTTCCTGTAGATCCTTATGATCACCGCCATCAGCATCGCCGTCGTGGCCAGTCCGATCACAATGGCTGTGAGAACCATTGCCTGGGGAAGCGGATCGACATAGGTTTTGACAGGGTCAGCCACATCAACTATCGGGGCGACCCCTCCCTCGGTGTATCCTATCAGTGCCAGGAAGAGAAAGCAGCTGAACTCCATGACAGACAGTGAAATGGCTATCTTGATCAGGTTCCGCCTGGTTATTACGCCATAGAGGCCCGTCAGGAACAGTATGAAGCAGAGCCAGTAAACAGTCATTTCAGTACCTCCTCTTTAAAGATTACCAGTGCCAGGAAGATCGTAAGTATGGATGCAGCGACCTCAATCCCTACAAATATGTTGTACAGAGGCAAAAAGCCCGCGCTGATCAGCTCCCCCGGTGTGCCGTGAGGCAGCCAGTTGGTAAAGAAGATCTTCGCCCCGGCAAGAAGTCCTGTCAGTGCCAGGAAAAGGAATATCAGTATCGCCAGGTTCTCATACAGGGTTGTGCCTCTCTCTTCCCTGACCAGGTGCAGGAAATCACTTCCGTAGGCCAGGATCAGGAGGATGAATGACCCCGCGAGTATCACACCTCCTGCAAATCCGCCACCGGGAGTAAGATGCCCGTGCAGTATTATATAGATGCCGTAAAGGAATATTATCCCGGCAATCAGCTGTGTCGTCTTTTTTACTATGATGGTCATTCCCTTCATCAGGCTCGTCCTTAATTCGTTACTCTAACCTCCAACCCCTTAACTCTTAATTCTTAACTCTTGATTCCCTGTTTTTTGCCTTTCAGTCTCAATATAGTCAGCACCCCCAGCACTGCCGTCACCAGCACTGTTGCCTCACCGAGGGTATCGTATCCCCTGAAGTCGAAGATCACTCCGGTAACGAGGTTGACACTGCCCGTCTTCTCCACTGCGCCGTTGACATAGGCGTCAGCCATCCTCATGGTGTGCCCGCCGAATGGTGCGAGCGACGATGAGGCCTCCCTGAGAAACCAGAAAAGTATCAACAGTATCAGTACAGTCGTGCCTGCCGTGACCCAGGAACGGGTGTCAAACTTGCTGTAAGCCTCCGTCCGGGAGCTGTCAAGCACCACTGCCACCATGATGATCAGGGTGATTGTCTCCACCACAATCTGCACTATTGCCAGGTCAGGTGCCTTCAGCAGCAGGAAACAGATGACCAGGCTGTATCCGACAATGCCTCCTGCTATCACCGCCGACAGAATATCCCTGGCATGGATGGCATAAATTGCCCCCAGTATCATAAATCCCACTATAACCGATATTGCCAGTTCCATTGTCTTATTGTTGTGTCACATCATTATCAGCAACATGATTATAAGTCCGGCGCAGACCCAGATAACATATCCGGGAAGCACACCCGTATGAGCGTTGCTCAGCCTTCCGCTGAGCCAGAGAACAGCCTGTTTTGACAGGTCATAGATGTCAAAGGCTTTGCCTTCAGCCTTCTTATAGATACGCGAGAACAGGCTGAACTCGGTGAAGGTCTTGTAGAACTCGGGAGCAGGGTATGATGCTCCCAGCTTTTCCATGCTCTCACCGCCGATGAAGTTCTCTTCCGTCCTGAATTTCTTCTTTCCTGTGGCGAGGTAGATGAGCAGGCCGAGAACGATGGAAATCAATACAAGAAGAGAGACTAACGATGAGCTCCAGAGGCCGTTGAAGGTAAATGCCCCGGTCGCGGGCATAAGGAGTTTCGGAATCACCAGTTCGGTTGCAAAGACGCCGAAGATTACACAGAAGAGTGCCAGCACCGCCATCGGGAGCCACATCATTACCGGCACCTCTTTCACTTTGTCCATGGCCTTTTCTCTCCTTCCCAGGAAGATGCCTCCGATGAATTTCACAAAGCTTGCCAGCGTGAGTGCCGAACCAAGTACCGCCAGGCCGAGCCAGACCATCCAGAGGCCTGATGCAATGCCCTCGCCTGCACCGAAGTCGATAATGCCCTGGTATATCATCCATTTCGATGCAAAGCCGTTAAGGGGAGGCACCCCGGAGATGGACATGGCAAATATGAGAGAGGCAATGAATGTTACAGGCATCGCTTTTGAGAGGCCTCCCAGCTCCGTGATATCACTTTTTCCTGTCTGCCGTTCAACTGCTCCTGTGCTCAGGAAGAGGCCGCTCTTGTAGATCGCGTTGTTCAGCATGTGAAACAGTCCTGCAGCTATGCCCACGAGCGAACCGAGACCAAAGCCCACTATCATGTAACCTACCTGTGATACGGCATGATAGCCGAGCAGCCGCTTGCAGTCGTGCTGCATCAGCGCCATCAGCACGGCAGTGATGATGGTGATCACGCCGACGGTCAGCAGCAGGAGCTTGATACCATCGGTCATTATAAAGATATCGGTCGTGAGGCGTGCCAGGAAATATATACCTAGCAGCTTGTCAAGCGAGGCGGGCAGAAGGGCCACAGACGATGCCGGGGCCGTCTCGGAGTAGTCGGGTACCCATGAGTGGAACGGGAAGGCGCCGGCCTTGGTGAAGCTTCCGACAAGCAGTGCGATGAACGCCGAAACCGTTAGTATGTTATTGGTTTCCAGTGATATGCCGTTGATGCTCAGCGTGTCTGTCAGTCTCCAGAGAAGAGCGATACCCACGAGCATGATCGTGTCTGATGCTCCTATAATGATCATGGTCTTCTTCGCGGCCGCTGAACTTTTCTCATCCCTTCCCGGTATCAGCTTGTACAGGGTGATTCCCAGGATACCCCAGAAGATAACGAAGAGTATCAGGTTGTCAGAGAGCACCGCCCCGTAGGAACACCCCAGGGTGATCAGGAACCAGGGATAGTAGTTGGGAACCCTGAGGAACCTGTTGTAAACAAGCGTGTAGAGCAGGATAAGCAGGGCAAGGGCACTGATAAAGAGGATTATCAGTTTGCTCAGTCCGTCAAGGGTAAATGTGAGAAACTCTCCGGCATCCTGAAGGAGATCCGCATTAAGGAGAGCCATGCAGTTTCTGCTGAGCATCTCACCTTCTGCCGTCATCTGCGGGGAGGCGGAGAAAAGGGCGACAGCCAGATACCCGGTAACCAGTGTTGTTGCAAGCGCAAGAATCCCTTTTACAGTATGATATCTGTCGGGTATTGCAAGGAAGAGCACCCCGGCAACCAGCGGAATGACAATAATCATCCGGAGCATCCAGCATGCAGATGGTTCAGCTAATATGGCGAGAGGCTCATTCATGGCCGGCATCTGATTTCCTGAGTTCTTTTGTTCGCTTCATAGAAAGGTCTATCAGCTCATTGGCATTGAATATTTTTTTCCCTGAAGAGATGTCATAGGCTGCTGCCATTCTCTCGGTGCAGCAGTAGCACGGGTCAACGGCTGCGAGAGTGATAGTTGCATCGGCTATTGTCTGGCCTATGCATGATCTTTTGAATGTTGCTATGTTCGTATAGCTCGGAGCCCTGATCTTATGACGGGCAGGTGAGTTTGATCCGTCGGAGACCACAAAGTGAAAGACCTCGCCCCTGGGCGCTTCGGCACGTCCCGTTCCGATACCCTCGGGTATCTCATTTATTTTAAGTGCAACATCGCCCTCCTTCATTTTTTCGAGGGCATCAATGCACTGCTCAATAATCGAAGCCGACTCGTACATCTCAAGAAGCCTCACCTCTGCCTTGGCAAAGACGTCTCCGGCCCCGGCAGTGATAACCTTCCAGTTGACAAGAGGATAGGCTGCATAGGGGTCATCTCTCCTGACATCAATGTCAACACCCGAGGCTCTTGCTGTGGGGCCCACGGCACCATAGTCGATAATATCCTCACGGGTGAGAATCCCTACCCCTTTGGTCCTTGCGTGGATGACCGGGTCATCCATGACTGCCCCTGTCAGCAGGTCGATTTTCTTCCGCATAATGCCCATCTCTTTCCTGATGGAGGGGATTTTGCTGTTTTCAATATCACGCCTCACGCCTCCCACCTTGAACATGGCATAGCTGTTCCTGTTGCCCGTTATCATCTCGAAGAGGTCAAGGACAGGCTCACGGTATTTCCAGGCCCACATGAAGACGGTGTTATATCCGAGGAAATGGCCTGCGAGGCCTACCCAGAGCAGATGACTGTGTATGCGTTCAAGCTCACCGATGATAGACCTGATGTACTTTGCCCGGTCAGTGATCTCAACGCCGGCTATCTCCTCAACGGCGTTGGCGAAGGCAAAGGGGTGTGATGTTGAGCAGATGCCGCAGATGCGTTCAACGAGGAAGAACACCTGATCATAGCTCTTTGATTCACTGAGTTTTTCTATGCCCCTGTGGTTATACCCGGTCTCCCATTTGATATCCGTGACTATCTCACCGTCGCAATAGAGCTTGAAGAGCTCCGGTTCTTCCTGCAGCGGGTGATAGGGTCCTATCGGTATGAGTGTCTTTCTGCTCATGGTGGTCAGAGTATTATTTGAACTCTTTTCTGTAGGGGTAGACATCGTCTGCCCAGTTGCCTTCTGAAAGCAGCTTCTCCTGGTTGGGGTGGTCCAGGAAGTCTATGCCGAAGAGTTCATGCATCTCTCTCTCGATCCAGTTTGATGCACTGAACATGTTTGAGAGTGATTTGATACGGGGTTTCTCCTTATCAAGTATGACATGCAGGCTGAGTATCATCCCCTCAGCGTCGCGACTGAAGTGGTAGTAGATCTCAAATCCTCGCCTTGTATGAAGGGCAGAGGCTATGATGAACCTGTAGCCTTCGCTTTTATAAAGGTATTCGGATATCCCGGTGATGGCTGTTGGCCTTATTGTGACAATGCCGCGCTTCTCCTTAAGGAGTACCACTTTGACAGTATCACTGTAGAATTTTTCCGTCAGTTTATTTATGGCTGTCTCAGTATCCATAGGTTTGTCACTATTTTTTTCCCGCCAGTTTAACTATTCCCGCTATGATTGCCTCGGGTTTTGGAGGGCATCCGGGTATATATGCATCCACCGGGATGATCTTGTCAACGGGACCGGCAAAGGTGTTCCCCTCGGCAAAGATCCCGCCGGTGCAGCCGCAGGCGCCTATGGCAACCACCAGCAGTGGTTTGGGTGCCTGATGATAGAGTTCCAGGAGCCTGGGCTTGTCACGTCTGTTGATGGATCCGTTCACCAGCAGTACGTCGGCATGCCTGATGCTTCCCACCAGCAATATGCCGAAGCGTTCAAGGTCATGTCTCGGCGTCAGGCAGTCAAGGATCTCGATATCACAGTTGTTGCATGATGCCCCGCCGAAGTGGAAGACCCAGAGTGATTTCCTGAAACAATAATCCTTGAAACCCACGATCTGTAATTTTATAATCCGAATGCAATCAGCACAATGGCAATCACAACCAGCAGGTTCATCCATATAAGAAAGAAGCCGGAGGCCTGCTTGATCTTCACTCTCGGGTTGGTGTTCCTGATAAGCGTCAGGAGAAGCACAACGCCGAGGATCTTCAGTATGAGCCAGACAATGTTTATGCCCGGGTTCATTCCGTTCATGAGGAGTGCGACAAGGAATGCCGGCAGCACAAAGAGCATTATGTACTTTGCCAGTTTGATCATCGCGTAGGGAGGGCCGGAATATTCGATGTAAATGCCGGAAGCCAGCTCAGCCTCGGCTTCGGGCATGTCAAACGGCACCAGACCCAGCTTGGCCTGAATGCAGAAGATGCCGGCAATGAATAGGAGGACTCCGGAGATGCTGCCTATAAACGGTGTGCCCGACTGCTGTGCTTCTATCACGCTTCTGAGGTCGAACTGCTGCCCGCTCTTCATTATTACAGCCGCCACCAACAGGAGAAAGGTCAGCTCATAGCTTATTATCAGCTTCATCTCGCGTGAGGCCCCCACGGCAGCCAGGGGATTGCCTGAAGCCAGTGAGCCTATTATGTAGGAGAACGATGGCAGGGTGAGGAGGTAGAATATGACAATCAGATCGCCTCTGAATCCGGTTCCGATATTGAACAGCGGAAGGAGAATAAAAACTCCGGCCATGATGGCACCGAATACCGCCAGCAATGGTGCAATGAGAAAGACAGAATGCGATCCGTTCTTTGGCAGGATAGTCTCCTTGACCAGCAGCAGCTTGAAGAAATCCCAGAAGGGCTGCAGCAGGGGAGGCCCCTTGCGGAACTGAACCCTGGCGGTTATCTTCCGGTCGAACCATGAGAGAAAAGCTCCGGCCACTGCCATGAACAGCAACCCCGGAAAAACAAAGAAATACAGAAGATTAACCGCCATATCCTTTCTCTTTACTCGTTTTCAGTTGTATATATGTATTCCCTTATGAGCACCCTCTCATTCAGTTTATAGATATGCTCTTCAGGCTTCTCGTTCTGGTCAGTCAGCATCGCTGTTCCCGGCGGGCATGCGGCAACAAACTTCCGTGCCTCTTCATGGTCACACAGATCATAAAAGAGGTCTTTGTTGCGGTGATGTCTGAAGAAATCGGTCATCATCGTTCCGAAGGGACAGATTGTCACGCATGACTTACATGAGACGCAGAGGTTGGTGTGGCGGACGACCACCCCCTCCTGGTCCTTTTCAAGGGCGTCGGCCGGGCAGACGCCGATGCAGGGGGCATCCTCGCACCTGCGGCAGGTGAACCTGAAGGTGGCAAGCTCACGTATGGTCTTGAGGCCGTTGGTGTTGGCAGAGTTGTAACAGAGACCCTCGGGAAGTATTAACGACGCATCCGCCGTCATGGCTTCCCTCAGTTTTATCATATCAATGAGCACCTTCATGATTTATGCTGTCTATAGGCTCAGCTGGTTCATAAGCTGGAACCTGGTATCGCTAAGGCGGTGAGATATGGTCTGGGCAATCTTTGACATGGTCTTGAAGCCGAAATCACAGTCGCGCTCTATTTCGGCGTTGAGCTTTTTCGCATCGATGGCGATAACCCTTGCCGGAGTGACGGCCATCACCCAGGCTGTGGAGATAAAGGGAGGGAAAACAGCTGACCACGAAAAGAGCTGACCCTCTTCAATGGTTCCCAGGTGTATCCTCTTTTCCTTCGGCAGGCTGATACCCAGCGAGAGGGACCCGGACAGCAGGACGAATACTTCTGAAAGCTCATCATACTGTTCGAATATCATTTCCTTTACCCTGAACTCCCTGATGGAAGAGATCAGGGCAATGGTTCCGAGCTGCTCATCAGAGAACTTCTCAAAAAATCTGATTTGTTTCAGATCATCAATTTCCACCTTCATGACATTCCCCTTTAGGTTATTTCCAGATTTCAGGATTATGTTTTAACTCCTTGTAAGTGAATACCGGACCGTCTTTGCAGACGAAAAATTCGCCCATCATGCAATGGCCGCACTTGCCGAGGCCGCACGACATGTTCTTTTCCATGGAGAGGTATATCTGTTCATCGCGGTAGCCCATCTCCAGAAGCCTCAGCGTACCGAACTTCATCATGATCGGCGGGCCGCATACCACGGCAACCGACCGGTCTATATTCACCTTTACGCTGTCGAGCAGCTTGGTGGCCACGCCAACAGGCCCGTCCCAGTCATCATCGGTAACGTCCACTGTACGGTGGGCCTCAAATTTATCTATGCTGTTCAGCCTGGTGAACAGAGGCTTGTAGATGCAATCGGCAGGTGTCTTCGAGCCATAGCAGAGTACCACCTTCTCAAGGTCATCCTTGATGTGTTCAAGTGCGTAGAGCAGTGAACGTATGGGAGCCAGGCCGCATCCTCCGCCAAGGATCAGCACCTCTTTGCCTTCAAACTCACTGACCGGGTAACCCCGTCCGTAAGGACCCCTGATACCCATCACCGCACCCGGTTTAAGCTCATGCATGATGCCGGTGACATAACCTGTCTTCATGACCGTGACCTCCAGCCTGTCGGTTACCAGGGGTGACGACGAAGGGGTAAAGGGTGCCTCGCCCACGCCTTCAACTGAGAGCTCAATGAACTGTCCGGTTTTAAAGACGAATTCTTCATCGGGGATCAGCACGAAGGTCTTGATCACGGGCGATTCATCAATCACCTCTTCGAGTGTCGCCCTGAGAGGCTTATATATATTATTGTCATAGCTGGCCATAAGAATCGTCAGATGAGTTCCATGAACAGTTCATTCTTGCTGATCTTGCCGATGCATGCCTCAATGCACCTCCCGCAGCCAGTGCATGCCAGTGAATGGAATTTCTGAGGCTTCCATACATACTTGCACATGTACCTGTTCCTGAAACGATCGGGAAGGTGGAAAAGGGCATCCTCTCCTCCGGCAACCCTGGCAAACCCGGGGTACTGACAGGCGTCCATCTGCTTGACTTTTGCAAAATCGGGCTTGTCAATCAGGAGAAAGCAGCTGCAGGTGGGGCAGATGGTTGTACATGCACCGCACGAAACGCACTTCGATGCGTACTTTGCCCATATCCGTGCACCTGCCTTCTGTACGATCTCTCCCGTGGTCTTGTAGTCCGGAAGGCCTTTGTTGCGGTCAGCCAGCATGGCTTCAGCCTCCTGATGCCGCTTCTCTGCATAACGGAGGTGGTCAGAGCCATCTCCGGCGAAGACGGAGGTTAACTGCTTTGAAAACTCTTCACCGCGTCCGGTTATGACCCTCAGATGAATAACATCGCCATCCGATAGCAGTGCCATGTCTGCATTCGCCATCGAATAAGGCTTAACACCATAGGAGGTACAATGGCAGTGATCATTCACCGAGTAGCAGTCTGAAGATATAAGGATGGTGCTTTCCCGGCGGTTCCTGTAAAAGGGATCGTTGAACTCCTCATCCATATAAATCTCGTCAAGCAGCCCCAGAGCCTCAACATCACAGTTGGGCACACCGATGATGATCCTTGGCCTGCCGGTATTCCTGGCCGAAGTCACATTCTCCCTTACGGGCAGAAAGAAATTCTTGAGCGGAGTGGCAGGCTTGGGGGTGTTATAAGCAATATGTTCAGCCTGATTCGGCCTGAAAGGCTCATAATCAAGGCTATATTCATCCTTCACCGGAACAAAAATGTCATGGGAGGTGAGTAGTTTTTCCAGTGAACGATGCCAATCTTCTTTCTTAATGCTTATGTAGTACATTTTATGTGAGAAGATTCACATAATAAAGTTAAGTGTGCAATGAACGCAAGTCAAGTTTTTTTTATCCCTTACAGGATGAGCGACAGCAGCTGTTTTAATAACATACTCATAATCAATATTATATTTTTTATATACGCTGTTTGAAAAAGTTAGTTTAACTTGCATGAAGGAATGTAAAAGCAGTAATTTAATGTGAAGGAATTCACGAAACATACTGTTAGGAACAGCCTGAGGCGAATTTTTCTCTATCATGGGCTGCTGGCACGAATGAACACCATGGGTGTCACCCGGGTCTTTTCCCACACTATTGCCGCAGGTGCAGGGGTCTCTCCCGAGCAGGTAAGGAAAGATTTTTCCGAATATGGCATAAAGGGTAACAGGAGGGGAGGTTACCTGACCGAATCACTTCTCCTGGAGATGGAGGCAATATTCAACAGGGACAGGATCACCAACGTGATCCTTGTGGGTATGGGCAATCTCGGACAGGCTCTCTCCAAGTACGGACAATTTATTCAGCGTGGAATAAACATTGTTGCCACTTTCGACATAGACCCCAATAAGCAGAAGATCAGGGCTGCATCTCTTGTCTATGCCCCGGAGCGCCTTCAGGAGATAATTGACAGGTTCAGGGTCACGGTGGCCATCGTTGCCGTCCCTGGCATTTCGGCCCAGGAGGTGTGCAATGAACTTGTAAGCATGGGTATCAGGGGTATTGTGAATTTCTCGCCTGTATTGCTTAAGGTACCTGTCTATGTGGTTGTTAACAACGTGAACCTGAGTGATGAGATAGAGAGTGTAATCTGGTCTGTCTACCGTATGAAGGAGAAGCAGTCATTATTCCTATAGCT
This sequence comes from uncultured Rikenellaceae bacterium, assembly GCA_963802145.1. Taxonomy (GTDB): domain Bacteria; phylum Bacteroidota; class Bacteroidia; order Bacteroidales; family VadinHA17; genus SR-FBR-E99. The sequence goes on along the minus strand of CAWDHN010000010.1, from coordinate 894,206 downwards.
GTCATAGAAACAGGGTATGAGATATTGATCCGGGGGCTTGTGCAGGGTGTGGGATTCCGTCCTTTCATTCACAGGCTTGCCTGCATGTACTGTCTGACCGGCGAAGTGGTCAACAGGACTGACGGGGTTACAGTGGTACTGCAATGTGACCTGGCTACGGCAGAAAAGTTTATGGGTGATATCCGTGCCCTGGCTCCTGCGGCAGCAAACATTAAATCTATAGAGGCGCGAATAACAGAAATAAGGAGATACAGCGACTTCACCATCACCCCCAGCAGGAATATCGAGGAGACCATTACGGAGGTTAGTCCTGACATCGCCCTTTGCGGGGAGTGCCTTGCTGATCTTGCTGCGGACCCCGCACGCATTGATTATCCCTTCATTAATTGCACAAACTGCGGTCCCCGCTTCACCATAATTAAGGCCCTTCCCTATGACAGGGCCAACACCACCATGGACTCGTTCGCCATGTGTCACCGGTGTGCTGCAGAGTACAATGATATCTCTGACCGGCGGTTCCATGCACAGCCCGTGGCATGCAACAGCTGCGGGCCGGTATACACTCTGAAGGCAGGCGACAAAGTTGTGACAGGCATAACTGACATTCTGCGTTTCATCTCCGGCCGCCTTGATGCCGGTGGAAGTGTCGCCATAAAATCGACAGGCGGATATAACCTCATGTGCGATGCCCTGAATGAGGAGGCTGTCACCCTGCTCAGACAGAGAAAACAGCGTGACATGAAGCCTTTTGCAGTTATGTTCAGGGATATTGACGCCGTCAGGGAGTACTGTTTTACGGATAGGGAGGAGGAGGCTGCCCTGCTGTCATGGAGAAGACCGATATTAATACTCAGGCAGAGGAGAGAGCTGGCTCCGTCAGTGAGCAGCGGCCTGAACACGGTCGGGGCGATGCTGCCCCATATGCCGGTTCACCATATGTTCTTCAGGCTCTCCGGCACACCTGCAATCGTGTTGACAAGCGGTAATCTCAGCGACGAACCGATAATCACCTGCGACCACCATGCCGAAAGAGACCTCATGCCCGTCACCGGCTGCGTCGTTAGTTACAACAGGGAGATCTGCAACCGGGCTGACGACTCGGTTGTAAGAATTATTGGCGGCAACATCAGCCTTATAAGGAGGTCAAGGGGTTATGCACCCCAGCCTGTTGATCTGGAATCTTCAGCTGAGGGTATTTTCGCCGCCGGTGCCGAACAGAAGAACAGCTTCTGCATTGGCAAAAACAACCAGGCTTTTATGAGCCAGTATATAGGTGATATTAAAAAATGTGGCCACATACGATTATTATCAGGAGACCGTCAGGCTCTTCTCCTCTCTTTTCAGGTTTACCCCATCATCAATTGTCTGCGATATGCATCCCGATTACCTGTCAACGAGGTTTGCGGAAGAGCTGGCAGAAGGAACGGGGCTCTCTCTGACGAGGGTCCAGCATCACCATGCCCATGCGGCATCGGTGATGGCCGAGCATCGTCTTGCCGGCAGGGTTATTGCCGTGATAATGGACGGGACCGGCTATGGCACTGACGGCAATACCTGGGGCAGCGAGTTCATGACAGTAACCGCACGGGATTTCGAGAGATACACTCACTTCGACTATTTCATGATGCCCGGAGGCGATGCTGCTGTTGATGAACCCTGGCGGATGGCCCTCTCGTGCCTTTACAGTTATGTGGGCGACGGTTATGACTTCCGGTCGGTTAAGCTTTTCCGGACAATTGAAGAGAGAAAGCTTGACACCGTCACCGCTATGCTTGCTCAGGGCATAAATTCGCCACTGACATGTGGCGCCGGACGAGTCTTCGATGCTGTCTCGGCCCTTCTTATGCCATGCACCAGGTCATCCTTCGATTCTGAAGCACCGATGCGGCTTGAGTCAGCAATATGCTGCACGACGGAAGATTATTATCCCTTTACCCTCAACTCAACGGTCTCTCTCAGTGAAATGTTCCAGGAGATTCTGAGGGATATAAAGAAACCGGATATTCCCCTTATCGCAGCCAAGTTTCATAATACCATTGCACAGATAATAGTCGCCGTATGCATCAGGATACGAAGGGAGACAGGACTGAAAGATGTTGTCCTCTCGGGAGGGGTTTTCCAGAACAGGTATCTGCTTGAGAAATCTTTGTATCTTTTATCCATGAACAAATTCATGGTCTACACCAACCACCAGGTTCCTGCAAATGACGGAGGCATCTCACTCGGTCAGCTCCTTACGGCGGCAGAAAGGAGGGGAGTATGTGTCTGAGTCTTCCCGCGAAGGTTATCGCCATCGACGGTGAGATGGCGGAGGTCTCCGTGGGAGGAGCCCTCTTCAGGGCAGGGCTTCAGATGGTTGATGACGTCTCGGTGGGCGATTACGTATTGCTTCATGCCGGTTTCGCCATCGAGAAGCTGAAGGAGGAAGATGCCCTTGAGACGTTACGCCTGCTGCAGGAGATGGATGATTCAATGAGTGAATGACCCGGTCATGAAATACGTTGACGAATACAGGCAGAAGAGGCATATAACCAGGCTGGCCGATATGATCAGGCAGTCATCGTCAGGTGACTATACCTTCATGGAGGTCTGCGGAGGTCACACGGCAGCCATTCACAGGTTTGGAATACCCTCGCTGCTGCCTCCGGAGATCAGGCTCATTTCCGGCCCGGGCTGTCCTGTCTGCGTCACCTCGGCCCGGTACATCGATACCCTGGTTGCGCTCGCTCAACGTGAGAACATGACGGTGGCTCTCTTCGGTGACCTGATGAGGGTGCCCGGCACCCTTCTCTCACCCGGTGCTGCGAAGGCCGCCGGCGCGGATATCAGGGTAGTGCTGTCGGCACATGAGGCCCTGGAACTGGCCCGGTCAAATCCTCACCGGAAGACAGTCTTTTCGGCAATAGGATTTGAGACCACCGCACCCGGTACGGCAGTGACGCTGATGAAGGCTGAGAGCGAAGGAGTCGACAATTTTTATGTGCTGAACGCCCACAAGGTGATGCCGCCGGCCATGGAGGTGATATTAAGGGAGGGGACTAAAATAGACGGGTTTATCTGTCCTGGGCATGTGGCCGTCATTACCGGCTCGTCAGCCTTTGATTTCATCCCGGCCAGGTACGGGCTGGCATGCGTGGTGACAGGGTTTGAGCCCACAGACATCCTTTCGTCGGTGCTGATGCTCGTCAGGCAGGTTAACAGCCGTTCGCCAGGCGTAGAGATACAATACAGCAGGGCAGTGTCAGTTGAAGGCAACGCCAGGGCAAAGGGGTTCATGAATGAAGTTTTTGAGCCTTGCGATGTTGATTGGCGTGGTCTCGGCGTCATTGCATCGGGTGGCTTGCAGATCCGTGAACGTTACATGCGGTTTGATGCCGCCGCTGCCTTTGCTGTGGACCTACCTGAGGCCTCCCATGCAAATGCATGTATCTGCGGAGACATTCTGAGGGGTGTGAGCACACCCCCTGACTGCACCCTCTTCGCAGAGGCATGCACCCCCGACCATCCTGAGGGTGCATGCATGGTATCCGATGAGGGATCGTGCAATACATATTTTAAGTACCACCATCATGAGTGAGAAGATTACACTGAGTCACGGCAGCGGCGGCAGGCAGGCCCAGGCACTCATACGTGACCATTTTGCCGCGCGGTTCGGAATGAATGGACCCATGACCGATTCGGCCCTGCTCTCACTCCATCAGGGGATGGTGGCTTTTACAACTGACTCCTACGTCATTGATCCGCTCTTTTTCCCTGGAGGAAACATTGGCAAGCTGGCGGTGTGCGGTACAGTAAATGACCTTGCCGTATCAGGAGCTGAACCGAAATATTTGTCAGCCGCATTCATTATTGAGGAGGGATTCGGGTTTGATGAGCTCGACGCGATAGTGGCCTCAATGGCTGATGAGGCGGTGGTGGCCGGCGTGCGGATAGTCACAGGCGACACCAAGGTGGTGGAGAAAGGCCAGTGCGACAGGTTATTCATCAATACTGCAGGGGTGGGAGTGATCAGTAATGACCTTCTTCATATCAGCTCCGCTTCCACTGTAAAGGCAGGCGACAGGCTGATCATCAACGGACCTCCGGGAGACCATGCCGTGACTATACTCGCCTCGCGCAGGAACCTCTCGTTCGATACACCCATGGCATCTGACTGTGCCTCACTGAACCAACTGATAAGAAAGGTGACAGAGAGGCCAGGTGCAGTACATTTCATGAGAGACCTTACAAGGGGTGGCCTGGCCGCGGTGCTCAACGAGCTCGCAGCCATCACCGGCTGCAGCATGAGCGTTGATGAAGCGTCCGTGCCTGTGCGGGAGCCCGTAAGAGGCTTGTGTGAGATACTCGGTTTTGATCCTCTCACTCTTGCCAGTGAGGGGAGGGTGCTGATAGTCGCTTCCCCGGAAGAGGCGGAAGGGATAGTCGACCGGATGCGCAGAGATCCTCAGGGAAGGGATACTGCAATTATTGGTGAAATTGCGAACGGAAGAGAGGGTAGGGTAATACTTAACAGTTCAACAGGAGGCAGGAGATTCCTGGATATGCCTTCAGGGCAGCTGCTGCCCAGAATATGCTGACGAGACTGCGATGCACGAGCTGAGAATAGCGGAAGAACTGGCTGCAATGGTGGCCGGATATGCAGCGGAAGCAGGACTGACAACCGTTGAGAGGGTGAATATCAGCTTCGGGCAGTTCGTGCAGGTTGTCCCTGAGTTTTTTGAAGCTGCCTTCCGGGAAGCGGCAAGAGACAGTGCTGCAGCCTTTGCGGAACTCGATATTGAGATCATTCCGCCGGAGCTGCGATGTCTCGGATGCGGCGCCGAATACACCCCTGCCGATGATATCCATGGTTGTGGCATATGCGGTTCTGATGAGATAATTGTAAAACACGGAAAAGAGTTATTCATAAAAAGTATTGAAGGAGAATAATCATGGAAATAAGGATTATGAAGAACATCCTCGACAGGAACCAGAACAAGGCTGAAGAGGTGCGTAAGATGCTTAATCACAAGAAGGTGATGATGGTAAACATTATCAGCTCCCCGGGCGCCGGAAAGACGACATTGCTGGAACGGACATGCGAGGCACTGGTCCCGAAGGTAAGGATAGGCGTGATAGAGGGTGACGTCACCACTGACCGCGACGCGCAGCGGTTGAAGAAGTATGATATACCTATCGTAGCAATCAATACGGAGGGAGGATGTCATCTTGATTCTCACAGCATCTCCAAAGCCCTTGAACATTTTGATCTGGATTCCCTCGACCTCCTCTTTGTGGAGAATGTGGGCAACCTTATCTGTCCTTCGCAGTTTGACCTGGGTGAGACCTTCAAGCTGGCGGTAGTCAGCACTACAGAGGGAGATGACAAGCCGGCCAAATATCCCATGCTGTTCAGTGAGGCACGGGCTGTCATACTGAACAAAACAGACCTGCTGCCATATACGAATTTCAGCATTGATGCCTTTCTTGGTGACATGGCGGCAATCAATCCGGGGATCACCATCCTTAAGGTTTCTGCAGTGAGGGGAGAGGGCTTGCAGAGCTGGCTTGACTGGCTCACAAAACAGCTTGAGGCATTCTCCGTCAGCTGATTAACAGGAGATTTAAGCACATCGATCGTCATTCCGGTTCAAACCTGAAATATTCATAAACATGACATAAGTAAGGTTTTCGATTGAGTATTGTTATTATTTTCACAGCCGAAAGGAAGCACCAATTTCCAGATTAAAATATTCAAATCACTTAAAACCGAAACAGAAATGTATCACACTGGTAACATGGTGAAGGAGCTGGCAGAGAAGTACGGCCGCAAGAGAGAGAGCCTAATGCCGATCCTTCAGGACATTGTAAGAAAGCATAACTACCTGACCGACGAGGCAATGGTGGAAGTTGCTACCGAGCTTGATATCTCGGCAGCAGAAGTATACGGGACAGCCTCCTTTTATACTTTCCTCGACACTGAGCTCAGGGGGAAGAATGTGATCAGGGTTTGCAAGACCATCACCTGCTCAATGAAAGGAAAGAATGACATTATTAACACGATAGAGGAGATACTTAAGATAAAGGTGGGTGAGACCACTCCCGACAAAATGTTCACCCTTCTTGAGACGAACTGCATAGGATGGTGTCATAAGGCTCCTGCCATTCTGATCAATGACATGCCGTACACTGACCTGACGACTGAAACGGTTATTGATGTTATTAAAGGTTACATGCGTAAATAAAGAGAGGGAGGCACAAAATGGAAAACAGAGGACTAAATAAAGTAGATCTTATATTTGAAACAATAGATTCCAGGGAGGTTCTGGTAAAGGCCTTCTCAATGACCAGTGATGAGATCATTCAGCAGGTTCTGGAATCAGGTCTTAAAGGCCGCGGGGGCGCCGGTTTTCCGACCGGTCTCAAGTGGAAATACACTGCAGCGGAGAAGGATCCGGAGAAATATATAGTATGTAACGCCGATGAGGGCGAGCCCGGCACTTTCAAGGACCGTGAGATACTTGATCGCGCTGCATACAAGGTTTATGGCGGAATGGCCATAGCCGGCAAGGCAATGGGTGCAAGGAAGGGTTTTATCTATCTCCGTGGCGAGTACAGGTTTCTTCTTCCCCATCTTTATCTCGAGCTTCATAAGTTCCATAAAATGATAGCCGAGATCGGTTATGACTTCAACATCGAATACCGTATGGGAAGCGGAGCCTACATCTGCGGTGAGGAGAGTGCACTCTTTGAATCCATAGAGGGCTTCCGTGGTGAACCCCGCAATAAACCGCCCTATCCGACGACCAGTGGCCTCTTCTCAAAACCGACATCCATCAATAACGTCGAAACCCTTGTGACCGCAATGATGATCATTGCCAGGGGTCCGGAGATGTATGTGAAGCTTGGGACCAAGGATTCACGGGGATCAAAGGTGTTCTCCATCTCGGGAGATACTCCCATACCTGGTATCTTTGAACTTGAGCTGGGAATGACCGTCCAGGAGTTCGTCAATGAGTTCGGCGACGGCGATGCCAAGGCAGTACAGGTTGGAGGAGCATCAGGATTCTGCGTTCCACGCAAGAAATTTGCTGAAACCATTATCGGGTTTGAGGGAGTGCCTACCGGCGGTTCAATGAAGCTGTTCAACAGCTCACGCTCGATGTACAACGTACTCCATAACTATCTTGAGTTCTTCACCGAGGAATCATGCGGACAGTGCACGCCTTGCCGTGTCGGATGCCAGCAGCTTCTCAAGGGTGTGGAGAAGGTCAAGAAAGGCGAAGCAAAGTCGACATACCTGACTGAGCTGGTCAAGCTTGCTGACACCATGAAGGTGGCCTCCAAGTGCGGACTCGGCCAGTCGGTGGGAAACGCCTTCAAATCAATTGTCGAGAATTTCAGGGAAGAGATTATATATTAAAACCAGTATAGACTATTATGGTAACTCTAAAGATAAATGAACATGAGGTAAAGGTAGCTGAAGGAACCACCGTTCTGGATGCTGCTAAGACACTGAGCATAATCATACCTACGCTGTGCAATCACCAGGACCTGTGTGTTGCGGGAAACTGCCGCGTATGTGTTGTTGAACAGAAGGGTGCACGCACGCTCATCGCCGCATGCGCCATGCCGGTATCGGAAGGAATGGAGATACACACCAACTCGCTCAGGGTAAGGAACGCGCGCAAGCATATCGTTGAACTGCTGCTGTCAGAGCACAGGGCCGATTGCACCAAGTGCTACAAGAACCAGAAATGCGAGCTTCAGACGCTGGCAAACGAGTATTCGTTCGGGGAGCATATCTTCCTTGACCTTGTTGAAGATCATGCATATTCAATAGACAGATCGTCACCGTCATTCATCAAGGACGACAGCAAGTGCATCAGGTGTCAGCGCTGCGTGCGCACCTGCTCCCAGCTTCAACACGTCTCTGCAATTGCAGTGGCGAACAAGGGCTCACACATGAAGATTTCATCATTCCATGACCGCCCGATGAGTCATGTGGTCTGCACCAACTGCGGCCAGTGCGTCAACCGCTGTCCGACGGGTGCCCTGACGGAGAAGACCTACATAGACCAGGTATGGGATGCCATCTATGATCCGGACAAGCATGTTGTGGTTCAGACCGCTCCTGCAGTAAGGGTGGCCCTCGGCGAAGACCTGGGGTTTGACCCGGGTGAAAGGGTGACCGGCAAAATGGTTACAGCCCTGCGTCAGCTTGGTTTCGACTCGGTGCTTGACACTGACTTCACGGCCGACCTTACCATTATTGAGGAAGGCACGGAACTGCTGACGAGACTGAAAAAAGTACTGGTTGAAGGCGACAAGAGCCTCGCCCTGCCTATGTTCACCTCATGCTCGCCGGGATGGATCAAGTTCATTGAACACAAATATCCGCATATGCTTCCGAACCTCTCAACCTGCAAATCACCGCAGCAGATGTTCGGCGCCCTGGCCAAGACCTTCTACGCAGAGAAACGCAAGATTGACCCTTCAAAGATCGTCTCTGTCTCAATCATGCCCTGTACAGCAAAGAAGTATGAGGCTGACAGGCCAGAGATGAGATCAAGTGGCTACAAGGACATCGACTTTGTTCTCACCACACGCGAGCTCGCTGTTATGATCAAGCAGGCGGGGATTGATTTCCTTACTCTCGAAGAGGATCATTATGACTCACTCATGGGCACCTCAACAGGGGCCGCAGTGATCTTCGGAGCCACCGGTGGCGTGATGGAGGCAGCCCTCCGTACCGCGTACGAGATAGTGACCGGCAGACCGGTTCCCTTCAAGAACCTCAATATCATGCCTGTCCGTGGAATGGAGGGAGTGAAGGAGGCTACTATTAAGATAGAAGGTACAACGGAGGAGTGGAGATTCCTCGAGGGAGCCGAACTCAAGGTGGCAATAGCCCACGGCCTGGTCAACGCAAACAAGATTGCGAAGGCTGTCAGCACCGGCAAGGCAACATACCACTTCATTGAGATAATGGCCTGCCCGGGAGGATGTCTCGGAGGCGGGGGCCAGCCTATACCCACCAACGCTGCCATCAGGAATAAGCGTATGGAGGCAATCTATTCCGAAGATATGCATATGGACCTGAGGAAGTCGCATGAGAACCCGGAGATCAAGGCCATTTACGAAGAGTTTCTTGAGAAACCCAACGGGCATAAGGCGCACGAACTCCTGCATACGCATTACACGCAGCGCGAATCATATTAGAATATTGTTGACTGCATTAATGAGGCTGTCCCAAAAAAAGGGGGCAGCCTCTTTTTTATAGCCTGCCGGAAACACTGGAACAGAAATCTCGCTGCAGGAAAAAACACCCCTTTTCTGTTTTTTAACACCATTCCATTGCTGCTTTTAAGTTTTTTACCACCTTTAGCATCTTAAAGGAATTTCACGAGGTAATTTTTTGAAAGATGAGCGGATTTGATTTTTCCAAAAGGGATTCGTTTGGCAGCAGGCTGGGTGTGATAGCCGCAGCGGCCGGATCGGCAGTAGGATTGGGAAATATATGGAGGTTTCCATATATACTGGGAGAGAACGGCGGAGGTGCCTTCCTGATAATCTATCTTGTCATTGTCTTTTCGATAGGCATTCCCGTGATGATGTCAGAACTTGTCATAGGCCGAAGGTCGCAGCGAAACCCGGTTGGGGCGTTTAAAACCCTCGCCCCCCGCAAACCATGGTATTTTGTGGGGATGATGGGGATAGTGGCCGCCTTCATGATCCTGGCATTCTATACAGCCGTTGCCGGCTGGACACTGGAATATATATACCAGACATTGATCGGAGGTTTTGTCGGTAAAAGCTCCGCAGAGCTCTCCTCGATGTTTGAATCGTTCAGGAGCGAATCGCTCAGGCCGGCACTCTGGTTTTCCGTCTTCATGCTGGCAACTTCCGGTATTGTGCTGGGCGGCGTTCGCAAGGGAATAGAAAAGTCGACCAAGATAATGATGCCTCTTCTGTTTGTACTTCTGATCGTCATGTGTATCAAGGCGCTTTCCCTCCCCGGAGCCGGCAAGGGGGTGGAATTCCTCTTCCGGCCCGACTTTTCAAAGATAACCGGCAATACCGTACTGATGGCTCTGGGTCAGGCATTTTTCTCCCTCAGCATCGGGATGGGTACCCTGATCACCTACGGTTCATATATCCCGAAGGATAATAAGCTGGGGAGCACTGCGGTTCAGGTCTCAATGGTCGACCTGCTTGTTGCCGTTCTGGCCGGCCTTGCAATCTTCCCTGCTGTCTTTGCATTCGGCATCTCACCGTCGTCAGGCGAGTCACTGACATTTATAGTTCTTCCCAGCATCTTTCAGCAGATGACAGGGGGTATGATTTTTGCATTTTCATTTTTTTTCCTGCTGGCGATAGCGGCACTTACATCGACAATCTCCGTGCTCGAAGTTATAGTCGCCTATTTCTCCGAACAGCTGAACCTGAGCAGGCGCACGGCAATCATCATTGCCACCGCATCGATGTTCATACTTGGCATATCGGCATCACTCTCGTGGGGTCTGATGAGCGGTGTGAAACTCTTCGGACTGAATATTTTTGATCTTTTCAATTTTACAACAGCGAATATACTACTGCCACTTGGAGGATTGCTCATCGTTGCCTTCCTCGGGTGGTTCTTCCCGGGCCGCGAAACAAAAGACGAGCTCTCAAACGGAGGCACTCTCCGCCTCAGATATTACAGTCTCTACAGGTTCGCCATAAGGTTTCTTGCCCCACTGGCAATTGCCCTTGTATTTCTCAATGGTCTGGGGTTGCTTAAATTCTAAACTTTAAGTTCAGTGATATGCACGGTTTAAATGACTTCCTTGTAAGACTTGACGGATATCTCGGCGGCCATCCGTGGTTCATGGTATTGCTCATCGGCACAGGTCTCTTTTTCACCATCTATCTCGGGTTTCCGCAGATCAGGTATTTCCGCCATGCAATCAGAATCACCCGCGGCAAATACGACCACTCCCATGACGTTGGAGATACATCTCACTTCCAGTCGCTGGCCACAGCCCTGTCAGGCACGGTAGGCACCGGTAACATCGCAGGTGTTGCCCTGGCAATACATCTTGGCGGTCCTGCTGCTCTCTTCTGGATGCTGGTCACCGCAGCCATAGGGATGTGCACAAAGATGGTAGAGGTCTCGCTATCTCACAAATACAGGGACGTTCTTCCGGACGGGTCGATTTCAGGGGGGCCGATGTACTACATGAAGAAAAAGCTCAACATCACCACCCCCGGCGGGAAGATTATAAAGACCGGCGCAATCATCGGGGCATTTTTTGCCGGAGCCACCATTCTCAGCTCATTCGGCACCGGAAGCCTGCCCCAGATCAACAGTATTTCAAACTCTGTCTTTACCACTTTCGGGTTAAAACACATTATTACAGGAGCTATCCTGGCCGTGCTTCTGGGGATGGTTATCATCGGGGGGATAAAGAGGATCGCCAGGGTCACATCCGTTCTGGTACCTTTCATGGCAATACTCTACCTTATCGGTGCGCTCCTTGTTATATTCTCGCATCCGGAGAACATACTTTCCTCATTTGGGTCAATCTTTGCCGATGCCTTCACCGGATCGGCGGCCGCAGGAGGCTTCCTCGGCGCCACGTTCGCCTTTGCCATGAACAGGGGTGTAAACAGGGGACTCTTCTCCAATGAGTCAGGACAGGGATCAGCACCTATAGCGCACTCCGCCGCACGTGCCCCGGAGCCTGTTTCCGAGGGTATGGTGGCGCTGCTTGAACCATTTATTGATACGATCTGTATCTGCACTCTCACAGGGCTTGTAGTTCTTGCCTCCGGCGCATGGAACACCAAGACTGACAATCAGTTTCAGACTACTGACATGCAGATACTCACAGGCATTTACGATGAGGGTAACGCCTCTGATGTAGAAAAGCTGGGCAAACACCTTCGGGGAGATGAGTTCCTGGATCTCTATAACGGCAAGCTGGTGATAACGAACGGTGAGATTACTACCGCCGGCATCTCGGTCATCCATGCCAGGTCACTGGCAGAAAACATAAGATTCATCTCAGGCAAGGAACCCTATTCCGGAGAGTTGCAGGTCCTGGCGGGAAAGCTTCCCAACATGGCCTCCATGACCGTGAGAGGGGAATCGCTTATTCACAGCGCGCCGCTGACAACGTTTGCATTCAGCCGCAGCATTCTGAAAGGTTACGGCTCTTACATAGTGACCTTCTCACTGCTTCTGTTTGCCTTCTCTACTGCGATCTCCTGGTCATATTACGGTGACAGGGCGGTGACCTACCTCTTCGGGCCGAAATATGTAATCTATTACAGGATGGTGTACGTGGCAGGATTCTTCCTCGCATCATTCACTGACACTACCATTATCTGGTCACTGTCATACGTGGCCATTGTATTGATGGCAGTGCCCAACCTTATCGGTATCCTGATACTCAGGAAAGAGGTGAAGCAAAATGTGAAGGAGTACTGGCTCACTTTCTCTAAGCAGTATCCCAAAGAGAAGATCTCGGAGAAGATGTCAAAAAGATTCGGCGGATAGTATCATTGCGCCTGATTATTCCCTGTCGGGCATGCGCGGGTAGAGATCCTCGACGGTCACCGCCGGTTCACCTTCTGTTGTCATTTCTGCGATGACCTCATCTCCCCTGTTCCTGAAATAGAGAATAAAGGCCAGGATCGGCAAGACCGGTGTCACCAGCGAGGTCAGCAGTGAACCAAGTCCTATGTAAACCGGATTACGGCTCATTTCAAGCATGGTGCCGGCTTCTTCAGGATTAGCAATAGATCTGATGAATGACCCTGTGAACGGCAGCATGGTAATGGCTCCCAGCACCAGTGAAGCGACGACAATAATAAGCATGATCACGACCACCCAACCCATATTCGGCCACAGGTGAAGGTGGGCCAGGCGGAACGACCGTGTCACCACCGTTACAGGATTGCGGCTCTCGACAAGTGTGAGCGGCAGGGCAAAGATCATTACCGTGGCTATATAGAATATTGCAAAGAATGCAGGCAGAACCAGCAGTATAAGTCCAACCGTCGTAAGAACCACGGCAATGATTGAAAAGACAACCATCACCACCATGCAGGGGATCAATGCCACGAGGCTCTTTTTCAGGAAGGAGGGGAGAAAATCCGGCCCGCCCACTGGCTTCTCAAGCACCCATGCATGAAGCAGAACACCAAACACGAGTGACACCAGCATCATCAGCGCATACGGCCCGGCCATGCCTTTCATCATCTCCAGCAGCTCTGCCGGATCGGTGGTCGCCTGCATCGCTGAAAGATCCAGGCCTGAGGTTATCAGGGATGAGATCAATGCCAGGACAACTGAGATCAGGTACAACCCGATGAAATACTTTTTATAGAAGAACCATAGTTTTGCCATGGCGCTGTCAAGGTCTGTAGCACCGGCAAGGGGATGATTTTGAAAATTGTTCATTGCAGCGAGTTATAGGATGATATTGACTTAAGACAGGACAAAGCTAATAAAAAAATCAGTCGAGTATTTCAAGCATCTCCTTCACGTCAAGGTCGCCGAAGGGATTGTTTGAATCGATGAATGAACCTGCCAGTTTCGATTTCCTTTCCTGCAGGCGCTGTATCTTCTCCTCTATCGTATCCCCCGAGATGTATCGGTAGACAAATACTCTCTTTTCCTGGCCAATACGGTGAGCCCTGCTCAGGGCCTGTATCTCCGAGGCCGGGTTCCACCAAGGGTCGAGTATGAAGACATAATCAGCCTCTGTCAGGTTGAGCCCCACACCTCCCGCCTTGAGTGAGATGAGGAAGACCTTGATGCTGTCGTTGTTCCTGAAGCGGTCGATAACGCTCTCTCTCTCACGGGTAGAGCCTGTAAGCATGGCGTACCCGATACCGTTCCTTTCCAGCCAGCCGGGGAAAAGATCGAGGTGCTTCACGAACGATGAGAAGATCAGGATCTTGTGCCCTTCAGACACCACACTCTCAATATTGTATGTCACCGTATCAAACTTACCTGATCCTCCCGTGTAATTCTCGTCTGTCAGTATGGGGTGATTGGCCAGCTGCCTGAGCCTCATCAGTCCCTGAAGCACCATGATGGCCGATTTTTCAATGCCGATCGCTTCTATATTCTCCATGATGCTGTTGCGCACAGCCGATTTCTCCCTCTCATAGATGGCAGCCTGTCCCTCTGACATGTCGCAGTGGATCACCTGTTCGGTCACAGGTGGCAGCTCCGTGACAACCATCTCCTTTGTGCGCCTCATGATGAAGGGCTGTATGATCTTCCGCAGCCTGTTCTCCTTCTCCTCTTCAAAGTTCTTTTCTATGGGCCTTGCAAACTCGCGCCGGAAGAATGTGAGCGAGCCCAGAAGTCCGGGATTAACGAAGCTGAGCTGTGTCCACAGATCAGTGAGGGAGTTCTCAACGGGTGTTCCGGTGAGAACGATCCTGTGATCGGCCCTGAGCCGCATCACCGCCCTGTAGATATTGGAGGAGGGATTTTTGATGTGCTGGCTTTCGTCAAGGACAACATAGAGGAAATTAACCGTTATGAAGAATTCAATGTCCTGCCTTACTGTATGGTAGCTTGAAATGATAATGTCATAGCCGGTAAATTGTGATGCTGACCTGTGCCTGCCGGCTCCGTGATGGATCATGGTCCTCATGCCAGGGCAGAATTTCCTGATTTCATTGTACCAGTTATGGCAGAGCGAAGCGGGAACGATTACCAGCGATGTTGCCGGGATGTTTTCATCTCTGAAAACTGTCAACTGCGAGCCTGCCTGCCTTACATTGCTGCCGGACCGCTGCTCTTTGTTCCATTGCAGGAGGGCCAGTGTCTGAAGCGTCTTGCCGAGGCCCATATCGTCAGCGAGACATCCTCCGAGATTGTTTGACTGCAGGTACCAGAGCCAGCTTAATCCTTCCTGCTGATATGGGCGCAGCTCTGCCTTCAATCCTGCCGGCGCAGGTAACAGGGGCAGCTGTTCGGGCATCGTTAGTTTTCCGAGCTTCTGACAAATGTCGCAATCGTCATCAGAGACCACTTCACTGATAATCCCGAAGTGCTGTTTATGAAGCATAAGGCTCTCATCATTGTCCTTTCCCATCTCGAAGAGTCCACGGTAGCGTGCAAACCACTCTTCCGGCAGTACGGCCACTGTGCCGTCAGGCAGTGTATACTCACGCATGCCTTCAATGATGTTGCGTCTGAACCGGGTGAATGGGATGCTGAAGGGGCCAATCTGCACAACAGCCTTAAGGTCAAACCAGTCGTTGATCAGCTGATGACTGAGCCTGATCTCCACAGGATTAAGAGAGTAAGGCCTGTCAAGGCTGCCTGTCCGGATGTGGAAACCTGCATCCTCAAGCCTGGATCTGTTATATGCAATGGCCTCAATAACGTCATACATAGCCCTGCCGTTCTCTTCCCTGGCACCGGGGGTCATGAAACTGATGCCATCCTCGGTAAAAAGGCCGGCCTCCTCAAGTGCCTGCATGCATCTCTTCTCCCAGCCCCGATCCCTCTCCTTTCTGCGAAAAATGAAGTTACCCCTCTCATTGCTGAAGGAGGTGAAGTGCATCAAATCATCGGGGTAGAAGATATCCCTTTCATCATACCTGAATTTCAGCATCGCCGAGGGAACGCCGGAGAGGTTTCTTTCAATGGTGAGAAAAGCACTCTTCCCGGGTTCAGATTGTTCAAGGGTGAATCCCGTGCCGGTGACTTTGTGGGTGTTGATGACTGACAGAACGAATGTGCCGAAGTACTTCTCCTCAGCGTCGCGCGGGATGCTTATCTTCTCGCGGGTGAGGAAGGGTTTCAGCTTTGCACCTTCAATGTCTGATACAAAGTGTATTATAAGGCCTGCCCTGATTACGCACGGCTTGTTTGAAAGGATCTCGATGTACGACTTCCGGAGATCAAGAGGCCTGCCTGCGGATTCGATGAGGAGGCTATAGCTGCTGCCTCCCGGACTCCGGTCGAACCTGAAGACCGGTGTTGCTTCCGTCGCTTCTACAGACAGCCTGTCTTCAGGATGAAGCGTGGTGATCTTTGTCTTCTGGAGGAATAACGGTATCTCCTCATTGAGTGATATATGGAGACAGTGATGGATCCTAGATTCGATGTATGGCTTGATGTACTTCTCGAACTCACGGTCGGTGACACTGTCTATAAAGTCCCTGACACTGCGGTGTTTGGAGAAGAGCTTGAAGAGATTGCGGTCTGAGTACTCATTTACCAGCCTGACCACTTCCCTCTCCTCATTGTCTAGTCCCGACAGGGTTCCCGAGTCCGGGAAAGGCGACAGCGCCTCCGTCATGGTATAATACTCACGGCCGGGCGTTTTCGCAAGCATATATGGAACCAGTACAGTACCCCACCGTCGGTGCTGGGTCAGGATGAGTGCGAAGAGCCCTTCGCTCTTTTTAGTGCCGGGGGGCTGCATGGACAGAATAAAATGAATCTGCAATTTTGTTATTCTGCGGTTAAAATCAAAGCATTATCGGGGAATAATTATTATCCGGCCCCCGGAGCGATTGCGGCAGCTGCCGTTAAGACCTGAGGAGGGGCCTCATGTAAGAAATATTTTAATATCTTTCCGTGCTTTATGGAGACCGGAAAAAGAATGAGACACGTATGATGAAAAGGATACTTGTAATCAGCATATTGTCATGCTTTACCCTGATGGCGTCAGCGCAGGTGATACCTCTCACCACCGGATGGAGGGCAAAAAAAGCCTCGGATGTTACCAGTGACGGCCGCCAGCTTACTATGGAGGATCCTGATCTCAGCGGGTGGCTGAACGCGACGGTGCCGGGCACAGTGCTGACAACGCTGGTGAATAACGGGCTGATGCCCGATCCATGGTACGGGATGAACAATGAACTGATACCTGATATTTGGGACGAGGGGCGTGATTACTACACATATTGGTTCTTTACGAGGTTTACGTCCGAGAGCCTCGACTCAACAAAGCAGGTTTGGCTCAGCTTCAGGGGGATCAACTACCGGGCTGATATTTACCTGAACGGCCATCTCCTCACCGAAAAGACCCATGAAGGCATGTTCCTCCGCCAGAAGTTCAATGTCACCCCGCTGCTCAACCGCGAGGGATCCAACAGACTGGCAGTGAGGGTTGAGCCTCCGCTGCATCCGGGTAACCCTAATGGCGGACAGGGCGGCGACGGTATGATCGGCCATGACGTGACCATGCAGTTCACGGCAGGATGGGACTGGATACAACCTGTAAGGGATCGCAACACAGGTATCTGGGATGCGGTTACGATAGAAGTGACAGGGGAGATCGACGTCAGGGACGGTTTTGCCAAAACGCGAGTCCCCGGAGCCAGGCTGCCGGGTGAACTGCAGGATCCTGCATTCGTGACCTTCTCTGCAGAGCTCGAGAATCCCACTGACAGGATGGTTGAGGGTGAGGTTGTCTTAGAGTATATGAGCTACACTGATAAGAAGAAGATGAAGATCGAGCCTCACTCTACGGTGAGAGTGACCTTCCCGGAGAAAAAGCAGAATGACCCCAGGTTATGGTGGCCCAACGGCATCGGGCAGCCATCGCTCTATAACGCTGTTATAACGTTCCAGGACAAGAAGGGGAACACTATCGACCGCGAGGACATGATGTTTGGCTTCCGGGAGGCAGGAAGTTCCTTTGACGACTCGACCGGGGCGCGCATCTTCACCATCAACGGACAGAAAATATTCATCAGGGGAGCCAACTGGATAGCATCCGACGGCATGCTGCGACTTGACCGGGAAAGATATGATGCCGAAGTGAGAATGCATGCCGAGATGAACATGAACATGATAAGAGTGTGGGGCGGATCTATTACCGAGAGGCCTGAGTTTTACGAGGCCTGCGACCGGAACGGAATCATGGTGTGGCAGGACCTGTGGATCACCGGCGACTGCAACGGCAGGTGGCCCGATACCCTGAAGAAGGCCGAGTCACAGGAGGTTCGCCGCCTCTACCCTGATGACGACTCCCTCTTCATAAGATCGGTCGCTGACCAGGTGAAGATGCTTCGCAACCATCCTTCGCTCTATATGTTCTGTGGCGGAAACGAATTTCCACCCCCTCCGGAGCTGGATACCCTCATCAGACAAACTCTTGAGGAACTTGACGGTACAAGGCTCTATTTCAGTGAGTCTACCTCGGAGGAGATACTCAGGAACAACATCGGAGGCACAGCTGATGGTCCTTATACTGTCCGTGAGCCACTCTGGTTCTTTACGGAGAAATGGCACCCGTTCAATCCGGAGATAGGATCGGTCGGACTTCCGAATATGGAATCGCTGAAGAAGATGATGGATGAGAAGGACCTTGTTGTCCCTGCGGGGAAAGAGATTAACGAGGTGTGGAAGTACCACAAGTACCAGGGTTATGGCGGAATGATAGAGAGAATGGGCGAGCCGGAGGACCTGAAGGATTTTGTGACGAAGGCGCAGCTGGTCAACTATGATCAGTACCGTTCACTTGTTGAGGGGCATACCTCTCACATGTGGGACTGGTACACCGGGTTCCTCGTATGGAAGAGTCAGAACCCATGGCCGGCTCTTAAGGGACAGTTCTACGACTGGTACCTCGACCAGAATGCCGGTTATTACGGGTTTAAGCATGGTGCTGCTCCGCTCCATCTGCAGTTCAATCCGGTCGATTCTGCCATCTATGCCGTCAATGCCACTCCCAAAGAGCGTAAGGGACTCCGTTTTGACGCCGTGCTGACGGATGAGGGGGGCAAAGAGATATGGAAGAGGTCGCAGGAGACCGTTCTGCCTCCCAACAGCATTACTAAGGTATGGGATCTTGATTTGCGTGGTGCGCCGGCAAAAATACAGTTTCTTAAGCTTCGCATCACCTATGTCTCAACCGGGTTGCCTATCGATGATAATACCTACTGGTTCCCGTATAACGGTGATGGGAAGACTCTGATGGGACTTGACCCGGCAAAGGTGGTGGGGCAGATGATGAAGAGCAACAAGGACAGGTATACCGTCGACCTCGCCAACAGCGGCAATGTGGCGGCTTTCTTTGTCCGGATGAAGGTAGTTCGTGCCTCTGACGGCGAGATGGTGACCCCGGTCTTCTTCGACGATAATTATATTGTGCTTTTACCCGGGGAGAAGAGGAGTGTTCAGGTAGATGTCACCAAGCTGAAGGAGGATGACCGCAAGACACCGCTGCTGCTGCAACTTGAAGGCGTTAACCTGCCGGGGCAGATGATAAGACTGTAGGAGTCCTTAAAGTCTGTAAAGCCAAAAGTCTGTCGGAAAATCGCAAATCGCAAATCGACAATCGCAAATATAATTCCTACCCTGTCCGGCTAATTACCTTCCAGCCGTGTACGGTCGAGGAGGATTATGCTTTTATCTGAAAGTTGTATCAGCCCTTCCTTCTCAAAGCTTTTCAGGACCTTCACCGCACCCTCTGTTGATATGCCTGCAAAATCAGCCAGCTCACGACGAGAGAGGTGCCTGAAGAGGTCCTCACCGCCGAAGTTCTCCGGCGCCAGGCTGAGAAGAACCGTCGCCATGCGCCCGTTGGTCTGCTGGTGGAGGACATGATCAAGTGAAGTATAGAGCCTGGCATTGTGCTCACAGTAACGGCTTATGATGCCGAAGGCAAACGCCCCGTTATTCTTTATCAGCCCGGCTATGGCATCCTTCTCGATAAGGAAACCCGTAGTCTCGGTGATAGCCACAACAGAGTAGTTGAAGGTGTTACGGTTGAAGACCGCTGACAATCCTGTCATCTCTCCGGGAGTGATGACACGCAGGTTATAGTCGCGGCCGTTGCTGCATTCGATATACTGCCTCGAGAATCCGCTGACGATGAAGATTACATATGATGCAAACGCCCCCTGCTTGGTTATATTCTCGCCGCGACGGAACACCACCTGTACACGGCTGTCGCGGATCAGGTCCGTCTCCTCCCTGGTCAGTGCCGAGAAACAGGGCAGGGTGATATCGCATATGAATTCCTTGTCGGTATGGCTGATTGTTTTCATCGATCCCGATATGTGGTAAATTTAATAATTAACAGTGACAGCCGAGCAACCGACCACTTTATTACAGGTCGGAGAATTATTAACAGCTTATTGACCTGCGACAGTTTTTTAGTTGTCCTGTTTCATCTCTCATCATGTCACATGTGGCGTCCGATCACCTTTTAACCCCGCCTGCGAAGAGTATCTTTGCAGAAAATTAAAGGTACCAATGAGACACAAGATGGAAGCAGCCTGGAAAGGCGGATTGAAATTTGATGCTGAGGTTAACGGGCACCATTTCTTTATGGATCAGGCGGGCGAAAAAGGTGATGACAGTGGTCCGCGGCCCAAGCCCCTGATGCTGGCAGCCCTTGCCGGATGCACCGGAATGGATGTGATATCGCTGATGAGGAAGATGCGGCAGGAGGTGGAGTATTTCAATGTGCTGGTTGAGGGCGATACCGAAGAGGAGCATCCGAATGCATTCCTGAAGATGCATGTAATATATGAGTTCAGGGGAAAGGATCTGGATATGGATAAGATTGAAAAGTCGATCAGCCTCTCCATGGAGCGCTTCTGCGGAGTATCAGCCGTTTACCGCAAGGCCGGCATCGAGATGACGCATGAGGTAAGGATACTGGAATAAGTCTGAAAGTCTTGGAAATTTTCGATTCCAGATTTTCGATTGTCGATTTAATCGCAAATCGCAAATAACTCAGCTCCAGATTTTCGATTTAGTCGCAAATCGCAAATCGCAAATCGCAAATTTCTCTACTGCCTGCTGCCTTACAGACTAATAAATTAGTAATCAATCAAATAAATAGCAATGTTATACACAAATCTTAATCACATCGAGACTGCATCGCAGCTCGAGAAGCTAATCAGCGAAAATGAGAATGTAATGGTCTGCTGTGGCAGGATGGGCCCCATGTGCATACCTGTCTACGGTATCATGGAAGAGCTTGAGCCGGTATACGGTCATGTTAAGTTCTTCGACATGGAGTTTGACAATCCGGAAGCACAGGTCATCCGCAACACACCTATGACCAGGGGTTTCATGGGATTGCCATACACGGTGTACTATAAGAACGGAAAGATGGTCAAGGCAACCTCAAGCATCCAGACTATGCCGCAGGTGAAGACCATCCTCGACGCCGAGTTCGGTCAGCCCAAAGCTTAAAACATGGAGAGCATTGCTCATTATGATGTCATCGTTCTCGGGGGTGGCCCGGCAGGATTAACCGCCGCCATATACCTCTCGCGTGCCAGGGTAAAGACCCTGGTGCTCACCGAGGGCACTCCGGGAGGACAGATGACGCTGACACACGAGATAGCCAACTATCCCGGAATAGAAAAGATAAACGGGTATATGCTGGGGTCGGTGATGAAGAAGCAGGCTACCGCTTTTGGCGCAGTGGTGAAGGCAAACAGCGAGATTGGCACAATGTCACTTGACGGCTCCCTGAAGAGCATAACCACCGCTGACGGCCAGACCTTCACGGCAGATGCCGTGATCCTTGCCACCGGAGGCCGCTCGCGTACCCTCGGCGTAGAAGGGGAGGATACCTTCAGGGGAAGGGGAATATCATACTGCGCCACCTGTGACGGAGACTTCTTCACCGGGAAGGAGATAGTGGTTGTGGGAGGGGGGAATTCAGCCCTCGAGGAGGCGGTGTCACTTACCAGGTATGCGACCAAAGTCACTATAGTCCACCAGTTTGACCATTTCCAGGCTTTCGAGTATGCCGTTGAAGAGGCAAAGGCCAATCCGAAGATCAGCTTCATCATGTCATCTACCATCGATACCTTCTATGGGGATGAGAAGCTTGAAGGGGTTAAGATAAGGAACCTTGTCTCCGGCGAAGTGACCGACTTCAAAACTGACGGTGTTTTTGTCTTCATCGGATATGTGCCAAACACGGAGTCGCTGAAAGGCCTGGTCAATCTCAATGAACGCGGAGAAATTGTTACCGGGGCGGATATGTCGACAAATATCGAAGGCGTATATGCTGCCGGCGATGCCGTGGTCAAACGTTACAGGCAGGTCACCACAGCCGTTGCCGACGGCACTGTTGCCGCACTGGCTGCAGCCGACTACCTGCATTCACTTAAAAGAAATTAAGGAGTGGATTACCTTCGTATATTATTTAAAAACACACATATACAAACATAATTTCGTTAGAATATGGATTCTCCCGTTTTTGCGGGACAATCTTTCAGATCAATGAATTACAAATTTTAAACTGATGAAGATGAAAGGACTTATAATAGCAGTTGTTGTGATAGCCGTAGTGGCTGTGCTGGTTTACCGTTCATACAGCAAAATGAAGAATGCCCCGGCTGTTGAAGACAGTGAGCTGATTGAACATCTTACTGCCCAGAATTTTGCCCACAAAACGAAGAGCGGGGTGGTGCTGGTCGATTTCTGGGCTGCTTGGTGCATGCCGTGCAAGATGATGGCTCCGATACTCAATGAGGTGGCTGTTGCCACTGAGGACAACGCAAAAATCTACAAGCTCAATGTGGACGAGCAGCAGCAGATAGCTGCCAAGTACGGTATCAGGAACATCCCCACGATGATACTGTTCAAGGACGGCAAGGAGGTTGAGAGGATTATCGGAGTAAAGCCGAAGGATTACATCCTCTCAAGCATACAGAAGGCACAATAATTCAGCCACCGGGCAGATAACCTTTTGACACTGGCATCAAAGCAGATATCTGAAGCCGCCAGTGAGGATAATTTTGTGTTGATTGGTTTGGAGGGCTGCTGACAGAGTACTATCTGTCAGCGCCCTCTTTTGCTTTGTCGTAGTCTGGAGCCTCGAGCAGGTCGTAAAAACCTGCCGAAGGCCTGACTCTCCCGAAGGAATCGAGGTAAGCTTCCTTCGTCATGGAATCCCAGTGTATTGCACCGTGATAGTACTGGAAGTTATTGAAGATGCCGAGTGACATCAGCAGAAAGAAAATTGACAGTATCATTGTCTTGATCCACCTGATCCGTGCGGCCAGCGCCTGTGAAAGCAATGCGGCCGCAGCCACGGCCATAAGGGCATAGCTGTCTATGAAGGCTCGCTGACCGAACCCTCCACCATACCACCAGCACCACCATGCGAAGATGATGTAGATGTTCAGCGGCAGGAAAAGAGTCACGGCAAGGGCATGAAGTGATCGTCTGATCCAGAGAGCAATTACTCCTGCAAAAGAGAAGAGCATGAGCGGAGTGTAAATGAAGAGGCCCTTGCGCCAGCTGAAGAGCCCTTTTAAAATGGCCGGGTCGCCAAAAAAGAACC
The DNA here is from genome assembly GCA_963802145.1 of uncultured Rikenellaceae bacterium. Classification (GTDB taxonomy): domain Bacteria; phylum Bacteroidota; class Bacteroidia; order Bacteroidales; family VadinHA17; genus SR-FBR-E99. The sequence goes on along the minus strand of CAWDHN010000010.1, from coordinate 870,936 downwards.
GTTCGTCGCTTCCGTATGAAAACCATAAAAATTTCCCGGTCATCTCTCTCCAGTAGATCATCTGCGGCACCCATACAACAAAGACCACCAGTCCGATAATCATCAAATACCTGTAGTCAGCCCCCATCTCCCTGATCCTCTGTTTCAGTCCTGCCGGTGAGAGAACACCGTACAGAAGAAAGAAAATTACAATGATAATGTTCGTTGGTCTGATAAGTGTGATCAGACCCAGCAGCAATCCCAGCCTCACCGCACGCCATGCTGACCTCTGACCGCCCTCCCCCCCGGGCGTTAGTCCCGCATGCCATTTCATCGAGTACAATATAAAGGCACTGATGAGCGCGAAGTTATAGACATGTGCCATCGTACCCTGGAAGAGGGTGTACCAGTAGAGGTTGGTACCGAAGGCAAATGATGCCAGCACCAGGGCTGTAATTCTGTCGGAGGCATGTGCCAGCAATATTCTCCGTAGAAAGATCAGCCCCGCCAGCATGAACAACAATGCTGAGACAAGCAGGAAGAACTTATAGGGCTCCGAATAGCCTCCCGCGTCAGCTCCCGAGATGAGAGCCGTTACATGTCCCGCCAGGAAGAACGGCATCCACAAAAGGGAGAGCCCCATTGTGGTCTTGATCACATATTTTCCTTCAGGACCTCTCTCCGGCCATACTATTAATTTATGTGGTCCCTCGTAGCCGTCGGCAAAGCTCAGCGAAAGGTCGTGGTGGATGAATGCTGCAGGCAGATAGGCATAATAGGAGATGGCATCCCACTCAATTACCCGCTGTTCATCTCTCCAGTGCTTTACGGTCAGCATGTTAATTGTCATGAAGGTGATTATGAAGGCAATTGTCAGTCCTGACCACCAGTTTTTCCCTGCAAGGCCGTACCTGAAAGTCTTTGCCGTTATACCCAGCCCATCGCTTATTGTTATCTTCTTTCCCTCAGTTTTTTTGCGGGGCAGGTAGACTACGTCAGCTTCATCGTAAGTTGTTCCTTTATCGCGAAGGGCTTTGAGCATCAGCTCCGTCTCAAATCCGAACCGTTTCTCATTCAGTGTGAGCCTCTCATAGAGCTCTTTCCTGAAAACCTTGTACCCGCATGTCAGATCGGTGATTGTCCGCCCTGTAAGCCTTGAGGCAGTAAATGAGAGGAGCCTGTTGACCGCGGTAGCCATTGCGGCATGACCGCGATAGCGAGTCCCGGTTCTGAAACGGGTGCCGCTGACGAGGTCAAGGTCTCCGCTGTGAAGTTTCTCAAGGAGTGCGGGTATGTCCGAAGGGTCAAGCTCGAGGTCGGCATCCTGTACTATGATGGTATCTCCCCTTGCAGCTCTCACTCCGGCAGCCACTGCCGCTCCCTTGCCGCTGTTGACGGTGAGCCTGATCACCCTTGTTTCGAAAGCTTCCGGTGAGATCTTTTCAGCCAGCCCGGCGGAGTTGTCTGAGGAGAAGTCGTCGACAATTATCACCTCTGTATGTTCTACAAAGTCTGGCATCCGGACATCACGGAGCCTTCTGAGGGTCGTCTCAATGACACCGGCTTCGTTGTAGAGGGGTATGATAATGCTGAGCTGCAAGGTTAAGTGTTAATGGCGAATGCATAAAGTTAGTACAGATATGTCAGAAGGCAATAGAGGGCCGAGCGCTAATATATAGCATTGTAGCACTTTGGCATTTTAATGAACAAAAAAAGAGACCGGTAAGGGTCTCTCTTCTTATTGGCATTGCGGGTAGTAGTTATTTCTTTGGTGCTGTAGCAAGGTTATCGCATACACCGTCATTGTTGGCATCTGCAAATGCCGGGCCTCTGCCATTGTACCGGCCCTGGCCGTTGCCGCGTCCCTGTCCGTTACCGGCTGCAGATCCCTGTCCTTTGCCGCTACCGTTGTGGATCCCCTGTCCTTTGCCATGACCGGGACCGCGACCGGTACATTCTGCCTGACCCTGTCCCTTGCCCTGACCGCGGCCATTCCGAGTGCCGGCCGTAAAATTGTCACATACACCGTCATTGTTGGCATCCACCCAGGCGGCTCCCTGTGCGTTTCCCTGACCGGCCGGTTTGCCGGCCTGGCCTGCAGTCTGTGCTGATGCGATTACTGTCAATGCCATGAAGGCTAACGCTGTGAAAAATAGTCTTGTTCTCATGAGTAATTGTTTTTAGTTATGATTTATTTTGATTGTTTCCTGTTTACAATTACTCTGACGGAAACAGTTGTGAAAGGTTTAATTCCTGCGCCAAAAAAAACGGGAACTTTTTAATTAAAGTTTCATATTTCTGATTCTCAGGGCATTCCAGACCACTGAAAGAGAACTGAAACTCATGGCTGCTGCTGCAATCATGGGGTTTAACAGCGGACCGCCAAAAAGATGGAGCACTCCCATGGCTACCGGTATGCCAAGAATGTTGTAGAAGAATGCCCAGAAGAGGTTCTGTTTTATGTTGCGTATGGTTGCGCGACTAAGTTTCAGTGTTTTCACCACATCACGCAGGTCGTTCTTTATCAGCACCACGTCGGCAGCCTCCATCGCCACGTCTGTTCCGGAGCCGATTGCTATGCCTACGTCGGCCGTCACCAGGGCAGGGGAGTCATTGATACCATCGCCGACCATAATTACGGTGTCACCTCTCTTGCTTATTTTCCTGATCTCCTCAGCCTTATCTCCCGGGAGCACTCCTGCTATCACATTGCCGATGCCTGCCTGTCGTGCAATATGCCTTGCAGTCTGCTCGCCGTCACCTGTTATCATCATCACCTCGAGTCCCATTCGTGTCAGATCCCTGACAGCCTCTTCCGAGCCCGGACGGAGAGTATCGGCAACGGCTATCAGCCCCTCGCAGATGCCGTTGGCAGCGATATACAATATTGTCTTCCCTTCCGAGGCAAGCTGGTCAGCGGTAATGGCAGCCCATTCCGTATTCACTTTTCTCTCTTCCATCAGTCGCCTGTTGCCGGCAAGTATATGGGTGCCGTCAGCATAGGCCTCTACCCCGTAACCGGGCAGGGCTGTAAACCTCTCGGGCATAGTGACGGTCAGGCCGTTCTCCGCGGCACGCTCATTAACAGCTTTGGCCACCGGGTGCTCTGACCGAGCTTCGGCTGATGCCGCAATGGCTAGCACTCTTTCTGCATCTGAGGCTGGTGCCGGGGCAATATCCGTGATCACGGGTTTACCTGTGGTTATGGTGCCAGTCTTATCGAGCACTGCCACGGTTGCTTTCCGTGCGGTCTCAAGTGCTGCGCCGCTCTTGATGAGAATACCCTGGCGGGCACCTCTTCCCGTCCCTACCATCACTGCAACTGGTGTGGCCAGTCCCAGTGCACAGGGGCAGGCTATTATCAGCACCGAGATCAGCACCGTGAAAGCCAGCCTGAAATCGCCGGTCCCGATCAGCCAGCCCGTGGCTGCCAGCAGGGCCAGCGCGATGACCACCGGAACAAAGATGCCGGATATCTTGTCGGCAAGCCTGGCGATTGGCGCTTTCGAGCCCTGCGCCTCCTCAACGAGCCTTATGATCTGTGCCAGTGTGGTCGCACTCCCCACGCGGGTGGCCCTGCATGTGACTGACCCGTGCAGGTTGACACTTGCACCAGTAACCTCCGAGCCTTCACTCTTCTCCACCGGGATACTCTCACCGGTGAGCATCGACTCGTCGGCTGATGTCTCACCTTCGATGACGATGCCGTCAACGGGGAAACGTTCGCCGGGCCTTACCATGACAAGCTCACCCACCATCACCTTCGATGCCGGCACCGTCTTTGCCTTTCCGTCGCGCAGCACCGTTGCCAGCGGAGGAGCAAGGTTGAGCAGTTGCCTGATGGCACTGCCGGCCTTTGATTTGGAACGTGCCTCCAGGTAACGGCCTGTGGTTATCAGGGTGATGATGGCTGCCGCTGATTCATAATAGAGGTTATGGACATAATGGTTATCACCGCCGGCAACCCGGAAGGTGGCGTAGATACTGTAGAGGTAGGCGGCAGCTGTGCCCATGGCAACAAGCGTATCCATGCCGGGATTGCCCCTGATGAGTGTCTTTGAGCCTGCCGTGTAGAAACTGTGGCCGGTGAAAACGACAGGGGTGGTAAGGATAAACTGTATGATGGCAAAGGTAAACGGACTGGTTTCGGGGGAGAGGAAAGAGGGTAGCCTGACGCCGGCCATGGCTGACATTGTGAGAACCAGGAGGGGAAGGGTGAACAGAACCGACCAGATGAGCCTGGTCTTCAGTCTTTGCGTCTCCGGGCGCGACGCCTTTCGTTCCTTTTCGTCATCTGTCGCCTTGTATCCCGCCTTGCTGACGGCTTCGATGACCTGGTTCAATGAGGTTTTTTTTTCGTCATAGCTGACCGTAAGCCGTTCCGTTGCCAGGTTGACGCTGGCAAAGGATATCCCCTCCACCTTCGCGGCGGCCTTCTCTACATGTGCTGCACATGATGCGCAGTTCATGCCTTCTATGGCAAACGATTTGTCAGTCATGCTGCAATTGTCCTGTGATAGCTAAACACGTGAGAGGAAAAAACGTTTACCAATATTGTTTTTTCATATACTTAAAAACAATTTACGACCAATTTAATTCATTGACAGATAATCCCTCGTTAAAACTTATTGCTATTTTGGCACCTCGGAATTGAATTATGGCAATAATCATACTCGTTTTATTCTTCCTTCTCTCCCCGTTACTTATCTTGCGTCTCTGCCACCGTTACAGCTTCCTGAACAAGATTGGGGCAGTCGTTATTGCTTATGTGTTTGGCTTCGTGATCGGAAACACAGGTCTGCTGTCAATGATAGAAGGTCATGCAAAGGCACAGGAGCTGCTGACGACGCTGACCATCCCCATAGCTATCCCATTGTTGCTCTTCTCAATGGACATTAAGAAATGGACAAAGATTGCCGGTAAGACGATGCTGTCTCTGGCGTTTGCCCTGGCAGCCGTCATTATTTCGGTTATTGCCGGGTTTTTTATTTTCAGGAGCCAGGGTATCGAAAGCCTGTGGGATGTTTCAGGGATGATGGTTGGCCTCTACACGGGCAGCACGCCCAACCTTGCTGCTATACAGACGGCACTGGGTGCAGATGAGACCAACTACATGGTCATAGTGACCTATGACCTGGTGATAGGAGCCTTTCATCTGCTGTTTGTCATGACGATTGCCCAGCGGCTTTTCATGAGTTTTCTGCCCGGATACCCCTACATTGATCAGGCCTCGGGAAATGCTGAAGCATCTGAGAGTGGCGATCCCTACTGGGGAATGCTTAAAAGGAATATGGCTCTCCCTCTTCTGAAGGCATTTGGTGCCGCTGTAGTAATTTTTGGTGTCGGAGCGGCTGCAACCCTCGTTGTTCCCGAGTCATCACAGATGACAGCAGTTATCCTGATAATAACATCACTGGGGATAGGCGCCTCATTGATCCCGGCAATAAAGAAAATGGATAAATCGTTCGAGCTGGGCATGTACCTGATCCTGATATTCTGCATGGTTATTTCCTCGAGGGCGGACATGAGGAATATTGACCTTGCAGCCATGATGCTTGCTGCCTATGTGGCCCTGGTAGTATTCGGTTCAATGCTTATTCAGGCGTTTCTGTCCTGGATCTTTAAGATTGATGCCGACACCTATATTATAACTTCCACAGCAATGATCACCAATCCAGCTGTCGTACTGGCTGTTGCCGGCGCCCTTAAAAACCGGGAGATTGTATTTTCCGGTCTTGCGGTCTCCATAATCGGGTTAGCTGCCGGTAACTACCTGGGGATTTTTATGGCGTGGTTTCTGGAGCGTATCTGACCGGTCCGGGTACCGGGGATTATCAGATAGTCATGCTGAGATCGAAGAGAACACCTGATGAGTCCTGTTTCAGTTTCTGAAATAACTGAGTCTCTTTTGCAAAGATGTACATTTCGCTTTTTACCGATATCCCAATGAATTTTTTCATGGATCTGAAGACAGGATCATTCTCCTGGGCGTAGAGCATAATAAGCGTATACTCCGAGCCCAGGTTGATGTTATTGGCATACCGGAACAGGGTGTCGAGGGCTTCAGGGCAATCGTCGTGCGCATACAGAACAAGGGAGAGCTGCCTGAGCGGCTCATTGAGCCTGATCGGATGCGGAACCTTCATGAAGAGCGACAGGAAATTCAGGATTTTTGCAACCACGCGAATGCTGAAATTCAGTTTGAGTACCTGGTAGCTCTTATAGGCATGTTCGTCCCACACTGCCGTAACTGCCCTGATCCTGCCATGTTCCCTTGGCAACAATGAAGTTATCGATGGAAAGGCCTTCGATGGAACTCAGGTATTTTCTGAAACGATCTTCTGTCATCACGGGGGCGAGGCTGAAGCCCGAAGCGTATTTCCGGTACAGGCTGACTATCTCCGGGATATCTTTCTCTGTGGGCTTTTCAATCTCATAATTTTTATCCAGTGCCATGCGGCGGATCGGAATGATATTGAAAATCCTGTTGGTACCAAGATAATGTGCTGCCGGAAGACCACCTCTGCCGCTGGTAAAAACCAGGGAACGCTTATTGTCCTTCAGGAAGTTGGCGACCACCAGATCGGCGTCTGATCTGCGGATATGATCCTCAGCGGCCTTCAGGAGTCTGAAGGCGGTGATCCCGCTTCTGTATGCTTTATCTACCCTCAGGTCAAGCATATAACCTGCCTTGTATGTTTTGTCGAGCACTCTGGCCGGGAAGTGAACGACGCCGACCAGCCCGATGACGGATTTCTCCTTGCGAGCAACAAAATGCCATGCATCGGGGTCAAGCAGCCGTTGCAGAGTATTGAACCGTGGAGTGCGGTTGATATAATAGGTGATCATGCCTTCCTGCGGGCATTTCTCAGCCAGGCCGATGATACTGTCATTGTCAGTATCATCGGCAATATGGACTTTGATGGAACTCATTTCCAGGACAGATTGCCCGGCAGAATATTATCCATAATTATTGTTTTGGCCATTGGAGAAAGGTCGTCGGAGGATTTGAATCCCTTGAGATCAACGCCCTTGTCAACCTGCGCACTCTTCAATCCCTGCATGTGATTAATGCAGGCTTTGAAGAAGGGCTCCTGAGGATCACAGAAGGGGAGGAGTTCGGAAGCATATTCCCGGGTATTGATGTCAGGGGTCAGGCCATCATCAAAATCAGAGACATTCTGTGAATTGGAGATCTTGACAATGATTGGTTGCATGGCCCATGTATGGTTCGGATTGACAATCCCATTGTTATCCGTATCCGTAATAGTAATGGAACCCACATATTTCCCTGTAGTGTTGGTGCCAACCTGTATCACCGTCATATAGGGCTTCAGTCCGTTAATCACCATCTCGCTCGCAGAAGCAGTTTCCGAGGTTGTTATGATATAAACCTGATCCAACCCAAGCGAATTGATCGGTGTGGCAGGCATCTTATCCGTCGCGGATATAGTACTGTAGAAGTAATCATTGAACACCTCCTCGCCGTACTCCTGCCGGAAATATGCCTGCAGCAGATCGTTGTAGTGTGATATGGAAAATATCTTTCTTGTATCCGTGGAATAGATCATGCTGGCCAGGTACTGGGATGTTGTTATGCTTCCGCCACCGTTATAGCGCAGATCAAGTATCAGTTTCTGTATCCCTTCACTCTTGAATCTTCCGAATGCCTTGTTCAGCTCAATGTCATAGGAGCTTTTAATGATACTGTCATAGGAGGAAGTAAATCCATTGTAAAGCAGGTATCCTATTTTGGTGCCGTTGATATTCAGCACGGAATCAAGGTAAACCGGGTTTTCCTGTAACAGGACTGCTGTCAGGTTAACGGTTCTCCCGTCGGGTGCAGGTGCGCCCCCGTTGAATGATGCAAGTCCAAGGGTATAGCTCTTCATAGTAAACAATAAAGTCATATAGTTTGCATCGGTAAGCTGTTGACCGTTGACTGTCATAAACATGTCTCCCCTTTTCAATCCGGCTTGCTCTGCGGGAGATCCCTTCAGTACATAACGGATCACCCCTATCAGGTTATTACCTGAGCTGCTGACGTAATAAAGCCGAAAATCCATTCCCACGCTTTCGGAAATTGCGTTGATCCAGTTTTCAATTTCTTCGGCGCTGTCAACAATGAAAGACCATCTGTCTTTAGTATAGAGCAGGGCGTCAAAGAGCGCTTCCGGATCAGTATATCTGTTCAGAAAAGCATTAAGGCTGTCACTGTTTTCGTATTTCGGGTTATTGAGGGCAGGGATGTTTTCCTCCCAGAGATAATAGGTTGCGAGGGAGTTGTAAATGAATTTGTTAACATCTGTTGCCTCCTTGATCTCAGCTGGCGGATCCGGCTCCGGTTCATCCTTATTGCAGCCCGTAAACAACAGGCTTAGAAGGAAGACCGGCAATATCATAGTTATGTATCTTTTCATCTTGGTAAACTTTTGATTTAAATGAATTTATGGAACCCTCATGTCAATGGTGTCTTACTTGTGAGTGTTTTTGTTTGCATAACACGCGGGTTTCATAAAATGTTTCAATCTGTTGCTACTGCAAAATTAACACAATTTTAATTTAGGATTCACTATTTTTGACGGAGGGTAAAACATCATAACTACCGTTTCATTATGCAAAAGAGCATTCTTTTTCTCCTGATCAGTCTGTTCATCATCAGCTGCAGCTCAATGAGAACCCGGCAATCAAATCCTTTTACCGTTACGGCAGCATCATATTCCTCCTGGTTTGTCAATGAAACCGAGAGGGGGACACAGGTAACGATCAACCTCAGGGATGTAAGGGAGGGTGTAATGTTTGACTCCCTGGTATTCAGGACGATGAAGATACCTGTTGTCACGGAGAGATCCGGTGATTCCACTGTGGTGAAGGCTGTCTTGTCAGGGAATGAGTCGGTTCTGGAGAACAGGGCTCTGCTCGGCAACGGTCTCGACCGCCTGATTTATACCTGGAAGGGTGAAAGGCTGTCTTATGAGATAAAAGAGTATACCAGGGAGGATTCAAAGTATCTGAAGCGGGAGTAGAGGAACTGGTGGGGATTACTCGCTCATTTCATTCGCTCGTGATCCCTTTTTGGGGAACCTGCAAATGATGAGCGCCCCTTCGGGTCTCGTTTATTCTGCCTCCGCCACTTATAAAAGCAAGCTTTTAACGTGTCGTCAGCAAAATAAACGACCCCGCCTGCAGCGGGGTCACTCATCTTTTGCGGAGAGAGAGGGATTCGAACCCACGGTCCAGTTACCCGGACAACGGTTTTCGAGACCGCCCCAATCGACCACTCTGGCATCTCTCCGGTCGTACAATATCAAAAAGACATTGCGGCTGCAAATATAATTTATTTTACCAACACTATTTTTAATGTGATGAAACTTAACCGGCGTTTATTTGTTTCAGAAATAATGCGAAACCCGATAAACTGGTAATTATGAAAACATTTTTTTCTGCATTAATCCTGCTTGCAGTCTCCATACTGGCAAATAGCCAGGAGCTCAAACATGAATATGATTCCACCCTCGCGAACCAGCTTGGCGCCGATGAGCGGGGAATGAAGACCTATGTGCTCGTCATGCTTAAAACCGGGTCCGGCAGATATACAGGATAAAGAATTGCGGGACAGTCTCTTCGCAGGCCATTTTTCGAATATGGATCGCCTCGCAGCGGAAAAGAAGCTGGTGGCTGCCGGACCATTTTACGAGAACGACAGGCAGTACCGCGGACTCTTCCTTTACGATGTGAAAACCCTTGATGAAGCCAGGGAATTTCTGAAAGGAGATCCTACGGTTACATCCGGAATATTTGATGTTGAGCTTTTCATGTGGTATGGCTCGGCAGCCCTTCCTGTCTATCTTGAGACAGCCGAAAAGATCACGAAGAGATAAAGAGACACCTCCCCGGTCAGACGATGCCGATCCTTTTGACCAAAGCTATTGCTTCGAAGGTAAACAGACCGGCGAAATGACAAATTGCCTATCTTGAAAACAATTTAATGCAGCATTATTAAACGGTTTAAGTCATTAGCAGGAACCTGAATATCTTAATTATCCTGATATGAATATCGCTGATCTGGGGATGACAGCAGAACTGGATGCCTGGTGCAGGGAGCATGTTCCTGAGGAATTCACAGTTGGAAGAGTGACCCAGGAACACCGCGAGAGGTATGTTGTTTCTGACGGTGCAAATGAATATGATGCTGAGATTACGGGGAACATGAGATTCTCCGCTGCCTCCCGCTCTGATTTTCCGGCTGTGGGAGACTGGGTAAGCATGACTTGTTACGATTCCGGTCAGGCCTTAATCCATGGAATTCTACCGAGGAAATCTGTTCTCTCCAGGCAGGCCATAGGCAAACCCGGTGAAATACAGATCATTGCCACGAACATCGACGTGGCATTCATCGTTCAGGCCATTAACAATAATTTCAGTGTAAACAGGCTGGAAAGATACCTGGCAATCTGCCTTGCAGCCGGCATTGAACCGGTACTCGTGCTCAGTAAAACTGACCTTGTCACAGGGGAAGAGATCAAAGCTGCACTGCATGAACTTGAAAGCAGGGGGAGGCATGTGCAACATGTCCTGCTCAGCAACACAACCCGGGATGGTGTTGACAGCATTCTTGGTTACATCCCGAAGGGCAAAACCTGCTGTGTGATGGGATCATCAGGAGTGGGCAAGTCGACTCTGATAAACAACCTTCTTCATAGCGACAGACTGAGGACAGGTGAAATTAGCCACAGTACAAACAAGGGAAGGCATGTGACCGAACACCGTGAGCTCTTCATACTCGACAACGGAGGTATTATCATTGACACTCCGGGAATGAAAGAGGTGGGGATTACTGATGTTGAGGAGGGGGTAAAAGCCACCTTCGGGGAGATATCTGACCTGGGCAAGGAGTGCCGGTTCCCCGACTGCAACCATATCAGCGAGGCTGGTTGCGCAGTACTCGCGGCTCTGGAGAACGGTACGCTCGACAGAAATACCTATGAGAACTACCTTAAATTAAGAAAGGAGCAGGAGCGCTTCCAGACCACCCTGGCAGAAAAACGAAAGCGTGACAAACAATTCGGGAAGCTCCTTAAGAACTACAGCAGGGATAAGAAAAATCTAAGTCCGGAATGAAAAAAGAAAACCAGGAATGAATATTTGCATAGCTTCCTTATAAATCAATTACCCGGCCTTCATAAAAAAAACCGCCCGGAATGCCGGACGGTTTTTTCGTAAGGTGAGATTTAAGGTGGATTATTCCTTGACAAATCTCTTCATCACGGCACCGAGTGGTGTAGTGAGTCTTATGAAATAGATGCCACGTGCCAGATGGCTGATATTGAAAGTTTTGATCTCGATGCCGTCACACTTTTCCGAAATGATTCTGTTTCCCGTAACATCAAATACCTCAAACAGTGAAACATTCTCGATGCCTGAAACGGTAAGCTCATTGATAGCGGGTACCGGGTAAACCTTGCAATTGTCGGTAAGAATGTTCTTGTCTGGGCGTGCCTGAGAGACCTTTTCCGATATTAACGCAGCAGTACCGGAATCAGCAGTCATAGAGGGGACAGTAATTTCCCTGGCTGCATTAAGCAATTGATTGTCAGGCGTGGTGCGTAGTTTAGCCTGAGGTACTGCTTGTGTAAGGGCCGCCTGAAACGTAAAGGCTGTGAAGAGAATTGTAAGCAGTAAGGTTTTGGCGGGTAGAGGTCTCATCATAAGCAACAAATTTCTTTTTCAGGTTAACTCCGAAACTCAATGTAAAATTAGTAACGGAAAACGATAGTTATACTCAGGATCATGGACAAATGTTTCAACCATCAACAAGTTATTAACAATTATTTTTTCAGAAGGCATTCCAGCCTCATCCAGGTTGGTCGCCCGATATCTGTCATGACTTATTTCATTATAGCTATCTGACTTAGGTCATTCATGCACGTTTCAAAAAAAATTATCTTTGATCCCTCATAAAATTACTGCTTTTAAAATAAAAACCGTAGATATGAAAAAAATCATTTTCCTGGTGGCTGCCGCAATTATGGCAGTCACATCATGCACAACAGAAAAAAAAGAACAGGGTAATCCCTTTTTTACCGAGTGGAAGACTCCGTTTGGGGTTCCTCCGTTTGACCAGATAAAGAACGAACACTATCTTCCTGCCATCGACTCTGCCATAGCGCTTGCCAGGGCCGAGATGGCTGCAATAACCACTTCGGAGGAAACTCCCACATTCGCAAATACCATTGCTCCTTATGACCGTGGCGGTCAGCTCCTTAACAAGGTGGCCTATGTATTCTACTCGCAGACCAGCGCCAACACCAATGATACACTTGAGAGCCTCCAGATGGAGATAGCTCCAAGAATGTCGGCTTTTAGCGATGAGGTACTGCTCAATGCCACCCTCTTTGATAAAATAAAAACCGTCTATGAGAACAGGGCTGCCGAACAGCTTAATGACGAGGAGCTCTTCCTTCTCGAGAACCTGTACAAGAGCTTCGTGCGTAACGGTGCGCTGCTTCAGGGTGAAGACCAGGAGAAGCTGAAGAAGCTTAACCAGGAGCTGGCCGTTCTGACAGTAAAGTTCAGCCAGAACGTGCTTGCAGAGACCAACGGATTCAAGCTGGTGATTGACAACGAGGCTGATCTGAAAGGACTTCCGGAGAGTGTCATTGCCAATGCTGCAGAGCTTGCACAAGCTGACAGCCTGGAGGGCAAATGGGTCTTCACGACACAGAAGCCAAGCATGCTGCCTTTCCTGCAGTATGCTGAAAACCGCGACCTGCGCAAGAAATTGTACGACGCCTATCTCAACCGCGGCAACAACGGCAATGAATATGACAATAACAAGGTGATGGCTGATATAGTCAGGCTCAGGGCTGACAGGGCAAAGCTGCTTGGTTATGCCACCCACGCCGATATCGTTCTTGAGACACGCATGGCCAAGACACCTGACAATGTTCTCAATCTCCTTAACGACCTGCTGGAGCGGTCACTTCCGGTGGCAACGCGTGAGCGTGACGAGATGCAGAAGATCATTGAGGCCGAAGGAGGCAAATTCAAACTTGAGCCGCACGACTGGTGGTATTATGCCGAGAAACTCCGCAAAGCGAAGTATGATCTTGATGATACGGAATTACGGCCCTACTTCAGCCTCGATAACGCCCGCGACGGCGTGTTCGCTGTATCCAATAAGCTCTACGGCATCACCTTTACACGCATTGAAAATATCCCCCTGCCTCATCCCGATGCCCAGGCCTTCGAGGTGAAGGAGGCTGATGGCAGCCATGTGGGAGTACTCTATATGGATTTCTATCCCCGCGAAAGCAAGCGTCAGGGAGCATGGTGCGGCGGATACCGTGATCATAAGGTGATTGACGGAAAGGAGATCACCCCTGTGGTAACCATCGTCGGCAACTTCACTCCGCCCGCGGGCGACAAGCCGGCACTGCTGAGCATGGATGATGTCCTCACCCTCTTCCATGAGTTCGGACACGGACTGCAGGCACTCTTCTCGGATAACCATTATTCGGGAACCACAGTGGCATGGGACATAGTGGAGCTGCCTTCACAGATAATGGAGCATTGGGCAACCCAGCCGGAGGTGCTCGCCATGTACGCCAAACATTACGAGACCGGGGAGGTGATCCCGCAGGAGCTTATTGAAAAGATACGCAACAGCAGTTACTTCAACACCGGTTTCGACAATGTCGAGATCATGGCTGCTTCACTGCTTGACATGGCCTATTACTCACTTGAGGCGCCCGTAAATATAGACGTGCAGAAATTCGAGAAGGAGGCTATGCAGAAGATCGGACTGATACCCGAGATCGAACCGAGGTACCGCAGCACCTATTTCCTGCATATGATCAGCGGGTATGATGCGGGATACTATGTTTACACATGGGCCGCAGTTCTTGACAATGATGCCTTTGAGGCATTCAGCGAGAAGGGGATCTTTGACCAGGCCACGGCAACCTCTTTCAGAAAGAATGTCCTTGAGAAGATGGGTACCATGGATGCTGAACAAATGTATCTGAATTTCCGCGGTCGTGAGCCGGAGATAGAACCGCTGCTCAGGAACAGGGGACTGAACTGAGAACCGGGTACTCCAAGTTACAGGAAAGGGCTGTCATCTGCATGGGTGACAGCCTTTCTTTTATAAGATCTCTTTCTGATACTGGGAGTTCACGAAGAGTATGGTCCCTGTCTCATCATATCCGTTGAGCACAGCCTCTCCGTTATGCCTGAGGCTCTCTGGCCTGAAGCCGGTCATGACAAGCGCGGCGGTTGACGACCTGTCATTGATAAGGCTCTTGACCGAGCTGCCCGTTTTAATCTCAATGATCTCAATGTTCTTTTCAGTGATAGGAAGCCGGCCTGAAATAATCAGCTCCGAGAGCTCCCTTCGCGCAGCCTCATACTGTCCGGGCTTGCATGTGCTGAAGACCTTGATGCACGACTTCTTCCAGTCAGGGTGACCGGAGATGATGAAGCTGAGAAGTATCAGCAGACTGGCATTCTCCGGCTCATCGAAGTCGATCCAGACATGTATGCCCTTGCTGTAGGTCATATCCTTGGTGGCTGAGGCAAGGAGACAAATATCGAAGTTGCCGGCCTTGATAAGGCGAATGTTCTCAATGATCTCTCCCAGGTTCTCGGGATTATCCTTGTCATATTCGAAGACGACCATATTGTTCTCCATCCCTGATATCCCCGGCACCTGAATAGCCTGAACTATTGCAGAGGTATATGAAGGTGATATGATGGTGTCGACATAGACGTGGTTGTGTGATGTCTCATATATCTCTATCAGGCGGGCAAGTTCCTCAGCCGCCTGCTTGCTGGTGGCTTTCGAGTAGTACCCGTCTATCCTGTGCAGGTAGGTGCTGAAACCGTAGCTGTATGAAAGCCAGTTAAGGAGCCTGAAGGCCCTCTCCCTCTTGAAGGAGTCCTTTGAGATGCATATCACTCCCGGCCTCCATTCCTTCTCCTTCTTTTTACTCTCCGATTTCTGGAGGAAGACCTGGAGGTTCCTGCTGATCTGAAAGAGGGTGTTGGCAAATAGCGATTCGAGTCCCTGTCTGTTTTTGTGATAGTGATTTATATAGGTATATATTATGACAATCACCAATATGGCTGTGATCGCATAGAGAGTATTGATCCTGAACATCACAATCACTGATACAATAAAACCCGTGAGCGAGAAGTACCACCTTGATCTGAAGGAGGGTCTGTAGGAGGGAGAGGATCCGAAGTGGTTCAGGAAAGAAATCAGGCATAGCGATCCGTATGTCACCAGGAAGAACATGGATATTATCTCTGCCACCGCGTTCACATCGCCGAGTGCGACGAAGACGAATGCTATCAGCAGCGTCACCAGCGTTGCATTTACCGGCTCCCCGTCATTGCTCCTGGCTGATGCCAGCCATCGGTTGAGTTTCATTGAAGGGAAGGAGGTATCATTCGCCAGTGCCTGGAGAGTCCGCGGCGCCACCATGACCGAACCCAGTGCGGAAGAGATGGTGGATGCTGCCAGACCGAGCGGTACGATCAACGCGCCTCCGATAGCTATCTTGCCCATTATAAGCTGGTTTTCAAGCATCACTTCAGCTGAGGCGGAGATAGCCAGCTTGTATACCACAAAAACGTAGACCACCAGCCCGGTCACTGTAGCCACCAGGGTGCCAATGGGTATTGATTTTGCCGGGTTACGCAGGTCGCCTGACAGACCCACGCCTGCAGTCATGCCGGTGAAGGCCGGAAAGACAATGGCGAAGACCATGAAGAAGTCGCCCATATTGCGTATGTCACGTGCCGGCAGCTGCCCCGGGGCGAGGCTGTCTGCACCCGGCTTCCCAAGAAAAAAGAAGAGAATGGTGATAAACAGGATTGCGACAACCACATAGAGGGTTTTGACTCCCGTATTGGACCCCTTGCGCAGTATCAGGAGACCCAGCACAACCATCACGGGCATGCTTATCACCTGGCGGGGCATTATCACCGAAAAGCGGTCAGCGACGAGGTTGAAAAGGAACTCGAACGATTCTGTGAAGGCAATGACATAGAAGGCAACGCTTATAGCCTGTGAGAGGAAAAGCGCTATGCCAATGGTGGCTCCGATGTTCAGCCCGAACGACCTGGAGATTATGAAATATTCCCCGCCGCCCTCAACACGCTTGTTGGTGGCCAGCTCCGAGATGGCCAGTGCCGTGGGTATGGTCACCGCGTGACCCATAAGTATTATCAGCATGGTACCCCAGAATCCCAGCGTGCCTACTGCAAAACCAAAGCGCAGAAAGAGAATGGCTCCCAGGATCGTGGAAACAGCAGTGAAATAGACTGGTGCCGTGCCGAACCGTTTTTTACCCGTTGGTGCTTCCATCAGTTTTATGAACAGGTAACCGGGGAGACCCCTGATTACCTCATAAAGATGGGAAAAAAAGTTTGAAAGTGGGAATTTAATATCTTTGCCGCCGTGGAAAGAACTTTGGACCGCATACCCATTGCAGGCTCGGATCCCGCAGCTCTTCAGGCTCTTCTGGCCTGCAGGGGCATTGATCCAAAACATGCCCGCAGGCTTCTTTACTGGATCTGCAGGAGGGGTATAAAGTCATTCGCAGAGATTAATGACATCCCGAAAAAAGTTCTTGAAGCCCTTGAAGAGGGGTTTATCACCGGGTTATCCTCTCCCGTGGATTCGGAGGTATCTGCCGACGGTTCAGTCAAATATCTCTACTCAACACCTGGCGGGCTCCTGCATGAGACTGTATGGCTTCCTGACGGGAAACGCCAGACGGTTTGCATCTCGGTACAGTCGGGCTGCCGTATGGGCTGCCGTTTCTGCGCCACCGGTCATAACGGCTGGGGAGGTAACCTAACGGCAGGAGAAATAATCAACCAGGTAATAAGCCTTCCTCATGGCTTCACCAATATTGTACTTATGGGCATGGGGGAGCCGGGTGACAACATCGGGGAGGTTATCAGGGCTTGCACTATTCTTACGGCCGAATGGGGACTGGCGGCAGGGAGCGGCAGGGTGACCGTATCGACGGTGGGAGTGACGCCTTCAGTAAAAAGGCTGATCTGCGAAACGGATTGCAATATCACTCTCAGCCTTCACTCACCCTTCTCCGATGAACGCCTGGGAGTGATACCCGCCGAAGCCATATGGCCGTTCAGGGAGACACTCAGCCTGATGCAGGAGTACGACAACCGCCGCAAAAGGCGCTTTTCCGTAGCCTATGTGATGATAGAGGGGAAAAATGATTCAGACAGCCATCTGGAAGAGCTGAAAAGACTGCTTTCGGGAACAGGCATAAGGGTAAATATTCTCCCTTATCACCCTGCTGAAGGTGACAGCGAGAAAAGCTCTGACGCTGCCACCATGATGAGGTTCAAGCATCTCCTTGTCACATCGGGTATAGGGGCTTCGGTGCGAAGATCAAGAGGAACTGATATATCTGCCGGATGCGGTATGCTGGCGAAAAAGAAAGTCTAAAGCCGAAAACCCATAAAGCCGAAAGTCCAAAGTCTTAGCGAGTGTCTATTTTCGATTTTTGATAAACCGACAATCGACAATCTATTTTGCCTTGTTGATAAGCTGGAGCGTGTATTCGGTCTCAAATCCCTGTCCGATCCTTATCCACTCTTTTCTCGTGGCGCACAATTCGAATCCGTGATGCCTGAAAAGGCCCATGCTTTCACTGTTGCCTTCAATGATATTGCACCAGAGCTGATGGAGGTTTATGGTATCAAAGGCATACCTGATGATGCAGTACAGGGCAGCAGAGGCGTAACCCTTCTTTCTCTCCGCGGGGTCTGCAATCAGGATGCCCACGCCAGCCCTCATGTGAAAATGATCAAAGTCGTACAGGTCTACCGTGCCAACTGTCCTGTTGCCCGGCATCACATCTATCATCAGTCTCAGCTGGCAGGTCTCGAACAGACTCCTGTGAGAACTGGCGATGTATCTCTTGAGGATATACCTGGAGTATGGGACAAGAGTATTACTGCCTTTCCAGTCAGCTTCCTCATTTTCCCATTTGTAAAGAAGTTCCAGGTCTTCCGGCTCAACCGCCCGAAGCCTTACGCCGTCACTTTCCAGAATCATTCCTGTACACTTTCTTCACGAAGATATCATTGGGATATCCCAGCCTGAGAAGTCTTCCCAGTTCATCGTACGCTGCCCGCTTGGTACTGAACTGGCCTGTTGTATAACGGTAGAACCTGTCTGCCAGGTTATAGAATACCGAAATCTCTGCAAATTCAAAATAAGCAGGGTCAACAGGATTATAGAGTGCCATCACCTGTACCGTATAGTACAGCACCTCCGGGTCTATCTCTTCGTCAGAGTCAGATACATCTCTGAGCGTGAGGTTGGTGATAAGCAGGGAGGTGTCAACATGTGTCAGGTAGGGCAGATCTGCAGGGTCAAAGCTGATGGTCACCGTGTCTCTCGACTCATCATCGGGCGGATTGAATGTCACCAGTGTGATATCTTTCTTTTTGTAGTCGGTCATTATGGAATAGAAACCAAAGGCACCGTTCATGTAAGGCTGGAACCCGATGTTGTCATCGGTTGTGCTTACCGGATAGCCGATATTGACCGGATTGGTCCACAGTCCGGCTGAAAGCCTGGAGAGGAATATGTCGTATCCGCCCATTGAACCATGGCCTTCCGAACTGAACGTGAGTGTATTGCCGTCGCCGGAGATAAAAGGCGTCTCCTCATTATAGGGTGTGTTTACCAGATTCCCGAGATTTACCGGAATGCCCCAGTCGTCTGTGTTGTCCTTCTCCGACACCCAGAGGTCAAGCTCTCCCAGTCCGCCTTCACGGTTAGAGGTGAAATAGAGTTTTTTGCCATCGGAAGAGATGGCAGCATGTGATTCGTAAAACCTCGTATTGATGTTCCTGTTGAGTTTCTCAATGTCAGACCACTTGCCGTTGATGAACCTGGTAACATATAAATTGCCGTCGTAGTTGTCATTCTTGAAGAGGTAGAGTTCCGTCCCGTCACTGTTGAGCGACGTTGTGTGGCAGTCGGTCCCCATTGATGTCTCAAGGGTTATGTCTTCCGGGGTACCCCATGTGTTACCCTCCCTGCGTGTCACGTAGACCACACTCTCAAGCCCCCGCCGTTCTGTATAGGCCATGGTGCTGCCGTCATAACTAACCACCGGTCTGTCATTTACAGAGCCCTGATTGATATACTCCTTAAGGGGCTGGATGAGCACATTCACCGGGGCATTCATCTGTATTGAGGCGATATTGCAGGCCTGTATCTGCTGGTTGACGAACTCCTGGTTCTGCATCGCAGCCGACTCTGAAATGAGCTGCTTGAAGAAGCGGTAGGTATTCAGGGCACTGTCGAGCCTGTTGGTTATCCTGTAGGCATTGGCAAGTGAGAAATAGGCATCAAGCGGAGCTCTCTTCTCCTTCAGATTTCCTGTTTTGGAGTTATAGCTGGTATTTCTGACAGCCTCCTCAAGGAAAGGTATGGCTTTGGGTTTCTCATCAAAAATATTCAGATAGCAGTTCCCGATTTTGTATTTGATGTTGGCGTTGTCTGGCCTCAGGTCATTGAGTATCAGATAGAGCGGGTTGGCAAGCTCATATTCGCCATAGAGATAGTGAGATTCGGCCTCCAGCCATATCTCCTTTATCTCGCTCTTCTTCTGCGCACTCAGCGGTACCAGCAGAAGCAGCCCGGTCACAAAAACTATTCCCCTTATTCCCATGTCTCTGTTTGATGCGAAATTAAACCTTCCGGAGCATTGTGTGTGTGTTGAAAAGCATTATTTGAACCTTATCCTGTAAATATCAGCTTTGCCGGCTCCCTCCTCCCTGCCTGACAGGGACATATAACCTGACTTGCCTCCGTCGGTGGGGAAGAAGAAAATGTTATCGTCAGGATTATTCAGAGGATAGCCCAGGTTGACCGGTTTGCTCCACAGGCCGTTGTATTGCATATCACTGCGGAAAATATCGTATCCGCCCATGTTGGTATGTCCCTGGGAGGCAAAGAACAGGATAGTGCCGTTCTTGATCAGGAAAGGACGGTCATCATTATAGGGTGTATTTATCTCCGGCCCCATATTCACCGGCTTGCCCCATTCGCCATCCTTCCCCAGCTTTGAGGTATAGAGATCGAGACCGCCGAATCCTCCCGGCCTGTCACTTGAGAATATCATTGTTGAGCCGTCTTCGGTGATGAAGCCGTGAGCTTCCCAATATTTCGTGTTGATCTCTTTCTTCAGCTTCTGTGCGGGTTCCCACCTTGATCCGTCGTAGCGGCTCATCCATATGTCGCTGTTCAGGTTGTCATCCTTGGAGAGAAGCATCATGTCTCCCGTGGCTGACAGAAAAGAGACGTAATGGTCGCCGTCGGATTGCAGTTCCGGGGTGATGTTGACGGGAGGAGTCCATTCGTTCCTGACCATTCGTGAGAACATTATGGCATCATAGAATTTCATCGAGGTCATATAGGCAATAGACTTGCCATCACCGGAGAAGACCGGGAAGAAATTGTTGTTGCCGTCATTGATAATGTGGTCAATGCTTTCCACGGTGAATTTAACCGGTGTGGCCATCAGTGCCGGGGCGTTAATGCAGGTTGCGATCTGCTGGTCAACGAACATGAGGTTCTCAATGTCAGACTGGAGCAGAGTCTCACGGTACCTGGAGTATGCCTCCCTGGCTTTTTCAAACATGTAGTTTATCCTGTAGGCGTCCCCGAGAAAGAAAATTGCTTCGTATGGCGCTTCGGTCTGCCTGAGGGAGCCTTCACGGTATTTGGCAGTGACCTGCTGCGAGGCTTTCTCAAGGTATTCAATTGACATGTTCTTGCTGCCCTCGATGTTGAGATAACAGAGGCCGAGACGAAATGCGATGCTCGCATTATCCGGCATGGCGGCATAGATTCCCTGGTAGTAGGGAAGTGCATCGGAATAGTCTCCCCTCATCAGAAAGTACTCTGCCTCATAGAAGGCTTCCTGTAACCTTGTGTTGTCTTGTGATCTGGCAGTATAACCTATTGTCAGGATGAGCAATAAAACCGCAAATCTCTTCATTTTCATTATGTTATTGATCATTATCTCTTTTCTCCCTTTTTCTTCTCTTCCAGATGAGGAATAATATTATCAGTGTAACAGCCAGCAGGATCCACCAGAGCCAGCAGCATCCCTGTGATTCAGTCTCATCCGCCGGCACCAGGGTCTCATCGCCGCCGGCACCTGGGGCCAGGGCTGTACTGTCGCTTGCGGCAACCGCCTTTTCCCCGCTTTCTGCCTTTGCCTTATCACCTTCTGGTCTCACGGGGATCTCGCGATAAAGTGGCTTGACGGGCCGTGGGGCAGCATCTTTACGAATTACCCTGACCACTGCCCCGGTATCATTCCCGAAACGGTCGGTAAGCTGGAAGCTAACCATGGTCTCACCCTCTTGAGGCAGGAAAGTATAGGTGAATGCGGAATCCGTAATAGTGAATAGCGCCACCGTAGGCAAAGAGTCGGGAGGGGACAGATCGACACTTAGGATTGACCTCTCCTCCGCGATAATGTTAATGTCAACAGGCTCCAACGAGCTGACCTTAAGCAGGGTGTCGGACAAAAGCCTGAAGCGGGCAAATAAATCGGTTTCACTCAGCACCACCGGTTCAATCCGTACAGTGTCACTCGAGTAACTGACCGGCATCTCATGGCTCTGTGAGAGCGACAAAGCGTCCTCGGAATCATAAACAAAACTATAGGCTCCCTGTGGCAGCCGGAATGAATAAAGTCCCGTGACCGGGTTGGTGAGTGCCGTGATCAGCTTACTTTTATCTGCATTGCTGACAGCAGTGATCTTCACCGGCTGCGGGAATTCAGCAAGCAGGTTGCTTACCGATGCCCGGCCCGTCACGAAGAAGTTGCGGGGATTGAGTTCCGAATAGATGTCGCAGCTGTAGATATCCATTCTTCCCTGTCCGTCATCGCCAAACCGCGAGTAGTATCCCCTGTCGCCCTTACCCAGCGGCATGAAAAAGAGATCGTCGTCGGTGCTGTTGACAGGGTAGCCGATGTTTACGGGTGTGCTCCACCGCCCCTGCGCGTCGAGGTCAGACCGGAAGATGTCATATCCCCCGAGGTTGAAATGACCGCGGGAGCTGAAGAAGAGCGTACGGTCACCATTTGCAAGGAAAGGTGTCTCCTCGTTATAGATGGTGTTGATTTCCGGTCCGAGGTTCACTGCCGGACCCCAGTCGCCCGTGCTGTCACGCTCTGCAACGAAGATATCGAGTCCGCCCATGCTCTCACGCCTGTTGCTGGTGAAATAGATCTTCCTGCCGTCACGTGTCATCGTGGCATGCGATTCCCAGTATTTTGTGTTTATGTTGTTGTTGAGCTTCACCACCTTACTCCAGGAGTCCCCCTCCAGCCTGCTGATGTAGATGTTCCCGTCGTAGGTGTCGGTCCTGTAAAGCAGCAGCGTGCGCCCGTCCTGAGAAACTGACGAAGTGTAGTAGTCCTGGTCTATCCCGAGCTGCGGTGTCAGGTTCACCGGTTCAGACCATATGCCGTTCACCTTCGTCGACCAGAAGATGGCATCATAGAACGGAAGCTCACGTGTGAACAGAAGTGTCTTTTCGTCGGGGGAGACCACCGCATTGAATTCGGAAAACCGGTCATTGATTGTGTTGCCGAGGTTCCTGTCAACGACATAGACAGGTTTGCGCATCATCTGCCGGGCATTGTGGCAGGTCTGCATCTGGAACCTGACGAGGGCAGTGTCATACATTTCAGTGTCGACATCCTTGAGAAACAGTTCATAGGCCCCGAGAGCCTTGTCAAAGTCATTGACTATCCGGTAGGCATTTGCCAGAAAGTAAAGCGCATCATAGGGTGCGCCTGTCTCCTGAAACTTGCCGCGACGGTAGCTGGGGTTTATATTCTGAACGGCCGTCTCCAGCCAGGCGATGGCTTTATCCTTTTCGCCCGGGGTGTTCAGGTAACACTGACCGATCCTGAAATAGAAATTGTAGTTCTCGGGGTATATCTGCAACAGGCTCAAGTATTTTGGGAGGGCCTCGGCATAATCTTCAAAAAGAAGGTCACCTTCGGCGGAGATGAACATCTCACGTAGTTCACTTCTTGACTGACCTGCAAGAGAGACGGCGTACATCACAATAATCAAACTCAGGATATATTTAGCCCTTCTCATCTGGGTGGTTAGTTACTTAAAGAGACTAATATAAGTGAAATATTGTTACAAGATGACAGGTGGTCAGTTCCTTTTTAACAACAGATGTCACTTTTTAATCAACTGTCCGAGACGGAACCGCACCAGTGCTGAGGTTTCAAGAAGTGTCACACAGGCTTTTACGGGAAGGTGCCAGCCCCGGTGCAGGTGACCGACGGCAAAAATCTTCATGGCCCCGTAAAAGTGTCTCAGGGAGCCCGCCCTGTCGGTCATGGTGCTTCTTCCCTTGTAATGTATTATCTGAACGTCAGGCAGGTAGTAGTTGTAGTAACCTGCTTTTCTTATTCTCCAGCTCATGTCAATATCTTCACCGTACATGAAGTAGGCAGTGTCAAAGAGGCCGGCTTTGTCGAGAGCCTCCCTCCGGATCATCATGAATGCGCCTGTGAGGATGTCTGCCCGGCATATTTCGTCGTCAGGCTTTTCTCCGAGGTAGTAGGCGTTGAACAACGCTGATCGCGGGAAGAGCCTGCCCAGGCCTGTGAATCTGAAGAGGGATGTGAGAGGGGAGGGGAAGCCCCTTTTTGATTCAGGCAGGAATCTGCCGTTGCCGTCAGTCATTCTCGCACCTGCAGCCCCTGCGTCAGGGTGGCTGCGCATGAATGCGAGTGCCCTGGCCAGGGCATCGCGACTGACAACAGTGTCAGGATTGAGGATCAGGAGGTAATCGCCGGAGGAGGCTCTGATGCCTTTGTTGCAGGCAGCAGAAAACCCTTCGTTGGCTCCGGAGACAATGAGCCTGACCCGGGAGAACTCCTTCTCCACCATATCAGGCGAACCGTCACTTGAATTATTGTCGATGACCGTTACCTCGTGACTTATCCCTTCCGCCGCGGCGACGACTGAGCTGAGTGCCTGCCTCAGGTAATCGCGGACATTCCAGGAAACGATTATCACCGAGAGCTCCATCGTTTTCAGGAAGCACTCTCCTCCCTTATTGCCTCGGCCAGCCTTCGCACACCTTCGCATGTATCTTCCTTCCCGCAGAAGGAGAAGTTGATACGCATGGTGTTATGACCCTCATTGTTGCAATAGAAGACAGAGCCGCATACGAAGGCGACATTCTTCTGCAGCGCTCTTTCCAGAAGCCTTGCCGCATCCATAGAGGGGGGCAGGGTGACGAAGAGGAAGAGGCCTCCTGAGGGTTCGGTCCATTTCACTCCCTCAGGCATCTGTTCCCGAAAGCATTTAAGCATGTAGTCGCGCCTCTCACGGTACATGTCAATGGTCTTTTTCAGGTTCACATCCAGCAGTCCCTTCTCAATGTACCGCGCCGTTATCTTCTGCACAAACGGGGGTGTGCACAGGTCGGCAGCCTGTTTTGCCGTTACCAGCTTATCGATGATCGCAGGATGGCCTGTTACCCATGCCAGTCTGAACCCGGGGGCGAGGATCTTGGAGAAGGTGTTGAGAGTCAGTACCCTGCCGGTGGTGTCAAGAGATGACATAAGCGGCTCGGGGGTGCCCTCGAAACGTACGTCGCGGTATGGACTGTCTTCCACGATTACAAGGTCATGACGCACGGCAATGCGAATGATCTCGAGACGACGCGCGCGGGGAAGAGTGACGCCTGTAGGATTTTGGAAATCAGGTATTATGTAGATGAACTTGATGATGCTGCCCTCATTCTTCAGTTTTATTATCGTCTTCTCAAGGAGGTCAGGCCTCATGCCATTATCGTCAAGTGGTATGCCCTTCAGCCTGGCGCCGTAATTGGAAAACGCATTGAGTCCACCCAGGTAGGAGGGTAACCCGCAGAGGACAACATCACCGCGGTTAATGAAGATCTTCCCGCACAGGTCAAGTGCCTGCTGTGAGCCTGTGGTAATGATAATGCTGTTTGGCGACAGCTCGAGGCCGTCTTTTCTGTGACGTTCCGCAAGGAGCGTACGGAGCTTCAGATCACCCTCGGTGGTACCGTACTGGAGAGCGGCCTTGCCTTCCTCATCAAGCATCTCCGAGGTGATCTTTTTTATGTCCTCAATGGGAAAAGAATCCGGGGAGGGGAGTCCTCCGGCAAAGGAGATCATGTCAGGCCTCTGGGTAAGCTTAAGTATCTCGCGGATTGCCGATTTCTTCATCAGATGCGATGCATCTGAATAGAACCTGTCAAATGTCTCTGTCATCAGCTCTTGATTTTTATCAAAATAAGCAAGATTTTCAGAATAAAAAAATGACAGTGGCGTTTTTGGATGTTAAATACAAACGGGCCGCCGCCGTGCGACTAATGAAGTGAGAAGAGCCGGCGGTTGATGATTGACTGACCGAGGGTGATCTCATCGGTGTACTCGAGCACATCACCTATGGCCACACCGCGTGCAAGGGTGGTGATACGGACATCATACCCTGAGAGGCGCTTGTAGATATAGAAGTTTGTGGTGTCTCCTTCCATGGTTGTGCTGAGTGCGAGAATGATCTCCTTAATGGTGCCCTCCCTGACTTTTTCTTCAAGCTTCGTTATTGTAAGATCAGAGGGGCCCACTCCATCCACGGGTGATATGATTCCACCCAGTACATGGTATAATCCCCTGAACTGCCTTGTATTCTCAACGGCCATCACATCCTGTACGTTCTCAACGACGCAGATGACTGACCTGTCGCGTGAATCGTCACTGCATATCTCACATACCGCCGTGTCACTTATACCGTGGCACACACTGCAGTAACAGACATCTTCCCTCAGCCTGGTGATGGTCTCGCCGAACCTTCGCACTTCGCCGCTGTCACGCCTGAGCAGGTGCATCACCAGCCTGAAGGCGGTCTTGCGGCCTATCCCCGGAAGTGAGGCGAACTCATTTACGGCCTCTTCGAGCAGTTTTGACGGGAAGCGTGCTGACATTTTTAAGATTTAGGGCAAAAATAATTCAATATTTCCCGCAAACGTGACACGATCATTATTTTTATCTGCGATCTTTTTATTATCCTTGCAGACACATTCCCGGAGAAATGACACCCACACTGATCCTGCTGATCTTCGCCGCCTATACCCTGATGCTGTTCGGAGTTACTTTCATTACGGCACGGAAGGCAAACCACCAGTCGTTCTACATCGGCAACAAGGTCTCCCCATGGTTTGTCGTTGCCTATGGCATGATCGGTGCCTCGCTTTCAGGGGTGACCTTTATGTCCGTGCCGGGATGGGTGGGGGAGACGCAGTTCTCCTATATGATGGTAGCCTTTGGCTACTTTTTCGGCTACGTTGTCATAGCCCTGATTCTTCTGCCACTCTACTACCGCCTCAAACTGACCTCCATATACGGATACCTTGAGCAGCGGTTCGGATTCTGGTCGTACAAGACCGGGGCCGGGTTCTTCATAATCTCAAGGGTGATAGGCGCTTCACTGCGCATGTTTCTCGTCATTAACGTGCTGCAGATATTTGTCTTCGATGCCTGGAATGTCCCGTTCTGGGTCAATGTGTTGATATTCATAGCACTGATTATTATATATACACTCAAGGGAGGCATCAGGACGATAATCTGGACCGATACCCTGCAGACCACCTTCATGCTTCTTGCCGTCATACTCTCGGTTGTGTACATCAGCAGGGAGCTTGGTGCACCTATTTTTTCCCTTCTGGGTGACGTGTTCGACAGTGACATGTCGCGTGTGGTAATCACGGACTGGGATCATCCGCGTCACTTTGTCAAGCAGTTCTTCAGCGGCATGTTCATCACCATTACAATGACCGGGCTCGATCAGGAGATGATGCAGAAGAACCTGAGCATCAGGCGACTTAAGGATGCCCAGAAGAATATGTTCACCTTCAGCACGATAAATGTCTTCGTGGTTTTCCTGTTCCTTGTGCTGGGCTCGTTCCTGGTACTGTATGCATCTGCCGAGGGAGTGAAAGTGGCAATGACTGACGACCTCTTTCCGACGATAGCCTTCAAATACCTCGGTCCGGCAGCCGGAGTGGTCTTCCTCGTAGGGCTCATCTCGGCTGCATTTCCCAGTGCCGACGGAGCACTCACCTCGCTCACAACCTCCTTCAGCATCGATTTCCTGGGACTTGAGAAGAATACGAAGATGGACGACGGGAAAAAGACTAAAATCAGATATACGGTACACTTCGGGTTCGCTTTAATATTTTTTCTATGTATCCTTCTGTTCAGGCAGATGAACGACAGGGCGATCATTGACAAGCTATTTACGATAGCAGGATATACCTATGGTCCGCTCCTGGGCCTCTACACTTTCGGGCTGTTCACCAATAGAAGCGTAAACGACAGGATAACACCGTGGGTCGCAATAGTATCA
Organism: uncultured Rikenellaceae bacterium; assembly: GCA_963802145.1. GTDB lineage: Bacteria > Bacteroidota > Bacteroidia > Bacteroidales > VadinHA17 > SR-FBR-E99. The sequence continues at coordinate 843,468 of CAWDHN010000010.1, read as the reverse complement.
CCGGTGATTTGCTACTTTCTGAGTATGTTCTCAGAGGAGCTCTTCAATGGTTACCGGTTCGGGTTCGAGATGCTGCTGGTGAACGGTTTCCTGACATTCATGGGGCTGCTTCTGTTCAGCCACAGGCAGGTTTCAAAGCCTGCCGCCTGAGTTTGACGGGAAGATGCTGTTTTCGGTTGATCCGCCCTCTTCCTCTTCTTCCCCTTCCGACTGTTCCTGTTTGGGTTTGATAACCACCTTTATCTTTTTGTATGGTATGGAGATGGAGATGTAGTATTCGGCTCCCGTGGTTATTCCCCTGGTTCCCGGTCCGTAGCCGGGCATCCATACCGGCTTGAGATCCTTTCCGGCCCCTGCGCTGATAAGCATTCTCATGCTGATGTTCCAGCCAATGGTCATCCCCGGAAAGATCTCGGTGCGCACCCCCGGCGTGATCTCCAGGAAATGTCCGGTGTGTTGCGACAGCGGAACCGATGACTCTCCTTCACCCCACTCGTTGCTGTACCTGATAACCGGGGCCTCTTCACTGTAGAAGCTCAGTCCGTACCTCATCCCTATTCCCGCATAATGCTTGCCTCCTGAGACGTTGGCCTTGAGGAAGTTATAGTCTGCGCCGGCCACTATGCTGGTACCGCGGCTCATGAAGTCATAGATGTAATCTGACGTCTCATAGGTTGAATATCTGATGCCGGCGGTAACTGCTAAGGCTGAGTTGATATCGGCGGAGGCATTGATTCCGTAACTGATGAGATCACTGCTGACAAGTTGCATAATGGGTCCGGAGAGGTCAAAGCCCGCTCTGATATGCAGTGGTACGGTTACCGTATCCTGAGACACCGCACTGCTTCCTGCCAGCAGGAAGAGACTAATAAAACAGATGCAGGTTCTTTTCGCCATTGAGATTTACGTTGTTGTTCTCAATCATGAGGGTGTCAATAATATTGTGGGTTGTCATCAGCCCGGTTATCCTGCTGACAAAAGTGTAGCCGCATTCAGGCGAGACAAGATGAGGGTAGCGGGTATAAAAGATTACTGCCGTATCATGGATGCCGTTCAGTGTGATGAGAAACAGCGACTGATCACTTGAAGGGTCGAGTGGCACGGAGAATGACGATGCGGACCTAACGTCCACGAATTTAATGGTATCAGTGGGAGAGACGCCTCTCACCCTGAGCGAATCGGCTGTGACGCTCTCACCCGTACCGCTCGTAAGCAGAATGGTATTCATCACAGGGTCAATATCCTCGTAGCAGGGCTGAACTGAACAGGACCCCACCGACAGGCACAGAGCCGCAAGAGTGAAGAGCGCACACAGGTGTCGTTTCCTGACCGGCGATGCAATAGTTGGAATTCTGAACATATTCATTGCTGATTTACAGCATCTTTTTTACCAGTGCCACCGCTTTGTCCACAGCCTCACGCAGTCCTTCAGGTCTCTTGCCACCGGCAGTGGCCAGGCTGGGATGACCTCCTCCTCCTCCGTTTATCACCGGAGCTATCTCCTTAATGATCTCCACTGCATTCAGGTGTGACGACCGGGCAGCCTCATCGCCAAGTGCCACTGCCAGCGAGGCTTTTCCTTCGCTCGCAGATCCTATGATGATGATGCTTCCCTCATCTGACTGCCTGAGCTGCTGGGCGATATTCTTGAGCGTTTCGGCAGGAGTCTCCTCCAGCAAACCGGAGTAGATGCGGCAGCTGCCTGCGGTGACGGCGCCGGCAGCCAGTTCGCTGCGTGCCGCTGCCGCCGCTGCAACCCTCATTTTTTCGACGGTGTTCTTAAGTGCGGCGTTCTCATTCATCAGCTTTGAGATGTTTGCAGCGGGGTTACCTGTGCTACGGAGCATCTCGGTAATCTGACCGAGCATTTGGAGTTTCTCATTGATGTATGATAGTGCGCGTCTGCCCGTCACTGCCTCTATCCTCCTCACACCTGCTGCCACGGCTCCTTCGGAGGTGATCTTGAATATACCTATACGGGAGGTGCTCTCAACATGAGTGCCGCCGCAGAGCTCAACTGAATCTCCGAATGAGACAACCCTGACCTTCTCGCTGTATTTCTCACCAAAGAGGGCCATGGCTCCCATGGCCATCGCCTCATCAATGGGCGTATCGTCATGCACCTCTGAAACGATATTTTTCATTATCATCTCATTGACCCTCTGCTCCACGGCGGCGAGCTGCTCAGGCGTCACCTGTGTGAAGTGGCTGAAGTCAAACCTGAGTCTTTCGGGTGTGACAAGCGATCCCTTCTGTTCCACATGCTTTCCGATCACCTCCCTGAGGGCATGATGCATGAGGTGCGTGGCAGTGTGGTTGTTGGCGGTATCCTGCCGTGCCTCGGCGTCTACAACGGCTTTGTACAACGCCGACGGATTGGCTGGTACCTTCCCGGTGATATGTATAATAAGGTTATTCTCCTTTATGGTGTCACCTATCACCAGCTTCTCATTTTCTGAGGCAATATAGCCCTTGTCACCCGTCTGACCTCCCGATTCGGCATAGAAGGGTGTTCTGTCAAAGACGAGGTGAACGGCCTCTTTTCCCCTGGAGCTTACCTTTCTGTATCGGGCTATCCTGACACTGTCTTCCGTGCGGTCGTAACCGGTAAAGAGAGTGTTTTCCACATCGTGTATCACCACCCAGTCACCGGCAGTGACGGCTGCATCATCCCTTGATCTCTCTTTCTGAGCGTTAAGTTCACGCATGAATGCCTCCTCGTCGAGGATCATGTTGTTCTCCCTCATAATCAGCTGGGTGAGATCAACCGGGAACCCGTATGTGTCAAACAGTTCAAATGCATCGCTGCCCGGATAGATGCTCTTGCCTTCTTTCCTGAGAGCCTCCACCCTGCGCTCAATCATCTTAAGCCCTTTACCGAGCGTCTTCAGAAATGCCTGTTCCTCCTCGAAGATAACCCTGGTGATGATCTCCTGCTGCGCGGTGAGCTCGGGGTAGTGACCACCCATTGATTCAATCAGGGCCGGAAGAAGCTTATGAATAAACGGTTCGCTCATTTCGAGCGAGGTATAGCCATATCTCACCGCCCGGCGGAGGATCCTCCTGATGACATAACCGGCCTTGTTGTTCGACGGCAGCTGTCCGTCAGCGATTGAAAACGCCACGGTGCGCAGATGATCCGCTATGACCCTGTGGGCTATGTCCCACTCCGGTCTGCTTCCGTAAGGCTTGCCGGTCACAGCGGCGGATTCGCTTATGAGAGGCTGGAAGATATCAGTGTCATAGTTTGACTTTTTGTTCTGTATCACCATGCAGAGGCGTTCAAAGCCCATACCCGTGTCAACATGCCTTTCCGGCAGCAGTTGCAGTTCGCCCCCGGCCCTGCGGTTATACTGTATGAAGACCAGGTTCCATATCTCAATGACCTGGGGGTGCCCGGTGTTTACCAGCAGATGACCTGGCCTGGCGGCACGCTCTTCATCTGACCTGATATCGACGTGTATCTCTGAGCAGGGTCCGCACGGCCCCGTCTCGCCCATCTCCCAGAAGTTGTCCTTCTTTGAGCCGTCGATGATGTGGTTGTCCGGTGAGGCAAAGCATCTTTTCCAGTAATCTGCCGCTTCATCATCGCGCGGCACATCCTCTTCAGAGTCTCCTTCGAAGACGGTTGCGTATATCCTCTCCTGCGGGATGCCCAGACGGCCTGTCAGGAATTCCCATGCCCACTCTATGGCCTCCTTCTTGAAATAATCACCGAATGACCAGTTGCCAAGCATCTCGAACATAGTGTGATGATAGGTGTCAAGCCCCACCTCCTCAAGATCATTGTGCTTACCCGATACGCGCAGGCACTTCTGGGAATTGGCTATCCTCTTATATGTTGCCGGCTGGTTGCCAAGAAAGATGTCCTTGAACTGGTTCATCCCCGCATTGGTGAACATCAGCGTAGGATCATTCTTTATGACCATCGGCGCTGATGGTACTATCTTATGCTCCTTCGACCTGAAAAAACTGAGGAATTCCTCTCTTACTTCTTTTGCCTTCATCGTAACTCCGCGCCCTGCTTAGATTTTCATTATTTTTCGGGCTTGTAAAATTAAATTAAATATTTTACGTTTGTCAGATAGCTGTCCAAAATAGTGGCAATACATTGACCTGTTGATGCTGAAAAGAAGGAATTACGTTTTTGATGCAGCCAACCTGCAGTTTATGAGGCACAGGCGAAACACCCGTGAGAAGCTCATTCGCTTATCGGTGTGGTTCGTCCTTTCTATCTTAATGACAGTCATTTATGCCTTTATCTTCCACCGTCTCTTCGGCTCTCCGAAAGAGGATCTGCTGGCACAGAAGGTCGATGAAATGAAGCTCAAATATTCACTTCTTGAAAGAAAAATAGACTATTCTTCAGAAGTCATTGCCGATCTGCGGTCTTCTGACAACAGCTCATATCGTGCCGTTCTCGATCTTCCCCCCATCGCGGAAGACATATCTGAAGGCGGTTCCGGAGGTACTTTCAGGTTCGGTGACCTGACCGGCTATATGAACAGTGACATGATGGTTGCACTGAGATCAAAGTTTGACGACCTCAAGACCCAGACCAACATACAGTACAACTCACTTACCGAGCTGACTGATAAGGCTGCGGACTGGAAGGAGATGTGGGCGCACCTGCCTTACATAAGGCCTGTTAATGTCAGCATGCTTCTTGGTGACGGCATGAAGTTTCGTGAGAAGCATCCTGTGCTTGGCTCGCCACGCTGGCATTTCGGCCAGGACTTCCGCTGTCCGATTGGCACGGAGGTATATGCCACCGGAGCCGGTGTTGTATATTATGCAGGCAATGATAATGACGGCTTCGGGATCAAGGTGGTGATCGACCATGGTTACGGCTACCGGACAATTTACGGTCATCTGAGCGAGTACCGGGTACGGAGGGGGCAGAAGGTCACCCGTGGTGACTTCATCGGGCTCTCGGGAAACACGGGGATATCATCCGGACCACACCTGCACTACCAGATCGACCTTTTTGGCGCACATGTGAATCCTCTCTGGTATTTCGAAGACAGCCTGACGGAAGATGAGTATTTCATGATGCTCGACTTCCTTTCAAAACCCTGAGTTCTGCCGGAAATTTTTTGCATGAGTCTGAAATGGCTTTTTTGTATTTAAGCTAATATTGCTTAAGTTTGCAGGGCATTCAGTATGCCATCATAGCAGATGCCAAAGACAAAGTACAAGTTTAATCATGAAACTCTCAGCTTTGACAGGATAAGGCTGGGGATCAGACAGACCTTTCTGCGTCTCTTCGGTTATTTCGTCGCATCACTCTTTCTCGCAGGTATTTACGGGTTTATTTTTGCGTTTGTATTTGATTCTCCCCAGGAGAAGGCGCTTAAGAGGGAGATAGAGCAGCTAACACTGCAGTATGAACTCATGAACCGTGAGATGGATAATGTCGAGAAGGTGCTCGGCCACCTCCAGGAGACGGATGATAACCTCTACAGGACTATCTTTGAGACTGAGCCTGTGCCTTCGTCATACCGTGAAGGCGGCATCGGCGGCGTGAACAGGTATACTGAGTTTGAGGGATTCTCAAACTCGGAGCTGGTGATTGAGACAGCGGCACGGCTTGACAAAATCAGAAAGAAGATATACGTTCAGTCGGAGTCGTTCGATGAGCTGATAGCATATGCCTCCGAGAAGGAGGAGATGCTAAGCAGCATACCGGCGATTCAGCCTCTCTCAAACAAGGACCTGAAGCGCACCGCCTCGGGCTTCGGATACCGCATTCATCCCATCTACAAGATATCGAAGTTTCATTCCGGCATGGATTTCACCGCGCCGACAGGCACCGAGGTCTATGCCACGGGCAACGGGGTGATTGAAACCGTCAAATCAGCACGCCGTGAACTGGGTAACCATATAATCATTGATCACGGATTCGGGTACGAGACTGTTTATGCTCATCTTGACCGCTTCAATGTCAGGGAAGGGCAGAAGGTCAAACGCGGTGATGTCATCGGGTTTGTAGGCAGCACAGGCCTCTCAACCGCCCCTCACCTTCACTATGAGGTATTGGTAAACCGCAGGCAGGTCGATCCGGCATTGTACTATTTTAACGATCTCACCCCTGAAGAATACGACCGGATGCTCGAGATTGCAAGCAAGAGCGGACAGACCTTCGACTGATTCATTTAGCGCACCATGCCGTACAGGGAAAAGAAAGTAGAAAAGCTCTATTACCAGATCGGAGAGGTGTCCGAAATGTTTTCCGAACCTGTCTCCACCATTCGTTTCTGGGAGAAGGAGTTTGACGTGCTACGGCCCAAAAAGAACAACAAGGGCAACCGGCTCTTTATGGAGGAGGACATAAAAAACCTGAAGCTCATCCATCACCTGCTGAGGGAGAGGGGCATGACCCTGGAGGGTGCGAAGAAATACCTGAAGAACAACCGTGAGGAGACCGATTACCGGCTGGAGATTGCTGATGCGCTCCGGAACATAAGAGCTATGCTCATTGATATCAGGGACGAAATTAATTGATTATATGGCGGTTACCCTCGGAGAATTTGTTTCATGGCTCGAAGGGCTGATACCACCCGCATTTCAGGAACATTATGACAACAGCGGACTGCAGGCCGGAGACCCATCAGTGGAAATTGATTCCGTTCTGCTTACCCTTGATGTGACTCCTGCAGTCATGGAAGAGGCTGTCAGCCTGGGCTGCAACCTGGTGGTATCGCATCATCCCCTCATCTTTACACCTCTGAAACGACTGACATACAGGAGCGATGCTGAGCGCAGCGTGGCTGCTGCCCTCAGGAACGACATTGCCGTCTACTCGGCTCATACCAGTTTTGACAACATCCTTCACGGGGTGAGTCATATCCTTGCTCAGAAGCTGGGACTGGAAAGGATCAGGGTGCTGGTACCCCTCACGGGTAAGCTCTCAAAGCTCGTAACCTTTGTGCCCGTGACCCATGCCGTGATGGTTAGAGATGCTCTCTTTACCGCCGGTGCCGGACACATAGGGAACTATGACCGTTGCAGCTTCAATGTGAAGGGAGAGGGAACATACCGGCCCGGTGAGGGTGCTGATCCCTTTGCCGGACATGCAGGAGAAGATCATACCGAGCCTGAGGTAAGGATAGAGGCAGTCATGCCGTCGCACCTGGCCGGTGCGTGTGTCAGAGCCCTGCTGGAGGCGCACCCCTATGAGGAGGTGGCCTATGACATAATAGCACTGGAGAACGAGTATCACGGCGCCGGCGCGGGCGCCATCGGCACCCTGCCCGCCCCGCTGACCGGCAGTGAGCTGCTCGCACGACTGAAGCTGCTGACAGGCATGCCTTGCATACGATACAGCGGCGACCCCTCACGCCCCCTGACCACGGTGGCCCTGTGCGGAGGGTCAGGCTCCGGTTATATCCCCGCCGCCGCCCGCGCCGGCGCCGATGCCTTTATCACCGGCGACATCAAATACCACGCCTTCGCCGAGGCTCCGCAACACATGCTGGTAGCTGATGCCGGACATTATGAGAGTGAAAAATTTTCTTTGGAGATACTGCACGACCTGATTCAGAAAAAATTTCCTAACTTTGCACTCCGGTTTTCCGAAGTAAAAACGAATCCGGTAAAATACTTTCAGTAAAATGAGCCCCGCATTTAATGCAGACACAAAAACTTACAGACAAAGTATAATCTACACACGGATCCAAGCATACCATAAAAATCAAATTGCAATATGATAAAGCAGACCAAAACAGCTGAAACTGAACTTACGATAGAGGAGAAACTAAGAGCGCTCTTTTCACTGCAGCTTGTTGATTCAGAAATAGATAAGATCCGCACTCTGAGAGGCGAGCTGCCGCTTGAGGTGCAGGACCTGGAAGACGATGTGGCAGGACTCGAAACGAGGATAGGGAACCTTAAAAACGAGATCGCCGAGCTCGAGAAGTCCATCCTGGGCAAGAACAACGAGATCACCAACTCAACGGCTCTCATAAAGAAGTATGAGGAGCAGCAGAATAATGTCCGCAATAACCGCGAATATGACTCCCTCTCCAAGGAGATAGAGTTCCAGACACTGGAGATGGAGCTTTGCAGCAAGAAGATACGCGAATTCACCGTACAGGTTGCAGAGAAGAAAGAGGTGATGGCAGTGGCTCAGGCAGCCCTTGACGAGAGGCAGCGCGACCTCGATGGCAAGAAGTCGGAACTGGATGATATCACACGTGACACCCAGAAGGAGGAGGAGCAGCTTGACATGAAATCGGCCGAGCTGCAGAAGAAGATTGAGGAGAGGCTCCTGACGGCTTACAAGCGCATTCGCTCCAATGCCCGTAACGGGCTGGCAGTGGTGTCAGTGCAGAGGGATGCATGCGGCGGCTGTTTCAACCAGATACCCCCGCAGCGCCAGCTCGACATCAGGTCGAGGAAGAAGATCATCGTCTGCGAATATTGCGGACGCATCCTCGTTGATGACGAGATCGTAAACGAGCAATAAGCCACGACATAGAGTCATGTGTCCTTATACAGAGACGTTGCATGCAACGTCTCTTGTCGTTTTATTATCTTTGTTCTGTTGATTTACAAGGCATATCATGAATGATTTCAGATCACAAATATGTGAAGGCATACCCGATCGCCTTCCCGAACCAAAGCCATACGACACTTCCGTCAACCATGCGCCACGAAGGCGTGATCTGCTCACCACCGAAGAGAAGAAACTCGCCCTGCGAAATGCGCTGAGATATTTCCCTCCTCAGCTGCACGGTGTGCTTGCCCCGGAGTTTGCTGCCGAACTGCACGACCGTGGCCGAATCTACATGTATCGTTACCGGCCGTCGTACGAGATGAAGGCCAGGCCTATAGGCGAGTATCCTCACAGATCAGTTCAGGCAGCCGCCATTATGCTCATGATCACCAACAATCTTGATCCTGCCGTGGCGCAGCACCCTCATGAGCTGATAACCTACGGCGGCAATGGCGCCGTCTTCCAGAACTGGGCACAGTACCGGCTCACAATGAAATACCTGTCGGAGATGACTGATGAGCAGACACTTGTTGTCTATTCAGGTCATCCGCTCGGACTCTTCCCCTCGCACAGGGAGGCGCCCCGCGTTGTCGTTACCAACGGCATGGTTATACCCAACTACTCGTCACAGGACGACTGGGAGCGGTTCAATGCCCTCGGGGTTTCACAGTACGGGCAGATGACAGCAGGCTCATACATGTACATTGGTCCGCAGGGCATAGTGCACGGCACCACCATCACCCTTCTCAACGCCCTGCGCCGTCTCCGGCCGTCAGATGACAGCTCAAGGAAAAGCAGGCTCTTTATCTCATCGGGTCTGGGAGGGATGTCAGGCGCCCAGCCCAAGGCAGGCAACATTGCAGGCGTCGTCTCCGTGGTTGCGGAGGTCAATCCCAGGGCCATCACCACCCGGTATTCACAGGGGTGGGTGGATGAGGTTCATGAAGACCTCACCGTGCTGGCCGACAGGGTACAAAGGGCCTGTGCCGACGGCGAGGCGGTCTCGCTGGCATACCACGGAAATATCGTTGACCTCTGGGAGAGGTTCGCCGAGGAGGGGCTCTGGGCCGACCTTGGGTCTGACCAGACCTCGCTTCACAACCCCTGGGCAGGCGGCTACTATCCGTCAGGCCTCACCTTCGACGAAGCCAATGCCCTTATGGCCGACGATCCGGAGAAGTTCCGCATGATGGTGCACTCTTCGCTGCGCCGTCAGGTGGATGCCATTAACCTCCACACCGCTCACGGGACCTACTTCTTCGATTACGGCAATGCCTTCCTGCTCGAGGCATCGCGTGCCGGGGCGGATATATCCGATGGCAAGGGAGGGTTCCGTTACCCTTCCTATGTTGAAGATATCATGGGTCCCCTCTGCTTCGACTACGGCTTCGGCCCCTTCAGGTGGGTATGCTGCTCGGGTGACCCTGCTGACCTGGCAAGAACGGATGCCATCGCTGCAGCGACGCTTGAACGGCTGATGAAGGATTCGCCCGAGGAGATACGTCAGCAGATGTCAGACAATATCCACTGGATACGCGAGGCAGCGCGCAACAGGCTGGTGGTGGGATCGCAGGCACGCATACTCTATGCCGATGCCCGCGGCAGGGCGATGATAGCGGAGGCCTTCAACGAAGCTATTGCCGGCGGTGACATAAGCGGACCGGTGGTCATCGGCCGCGATCATCATGACGTATCAGGCACAGACTCCCCCTTCAGGGAGACTTCAAACATATATGACGGTTCGCGCTTCACGGCCGACATGGCTGTGCAGAATGTCATCGGCGACGCCTTCCGCGGCGCCACCTGGGTATCACTACATAACGGCGGCGGCGTGGGCTGGGGCGAGGTGATCAACGGCGGCTTCGGCATGGTGCTCGACGGCACGCCGGAAGCATCGGGGCGGCTCAGGTCAATGCTCTTCTGGGATGTCAACAACGGTATAGCCCGCCGGAGCTGGGCGAGGAACAGCGGAGCAGTGTCGGCAATAAAAAGAGAGATGGAACGCACGCCCGGACTGGTGGTCACACTGCCGTCGCAGGCTGACGATAATCTTATTGATGAGGCAATAGCCAGTAGGCAGTAGTGAAATTAGCGCGTAGCGCTTACAGTATTGTAGAACTGACGGTTGTGGAATATTTTTTCCTCGGAGAGGATGACAGTATTGTACCGGAGTCAGAAATAGGCAATTGAGGAATTTGCGATTTGCGAATTAGGATGAAATCGACAATCGAAAATTTTAAATCGCAAATTTTTCAGACATTTCCCGGAATCAGGTCGGCGATGAGGCAGACGGCCATCGCAACGATTCCCTCGCCGCGGCCGGTGAAACCCATCTTCTCAGTGGTTGTAGCCTTGACCGAGACTGCATCGGGAGAAATATTCGCAATGGCTGCCATGGTGGTGCGCATGGCTGTCATGTATGGCGCCAGCCTTGGGAGCTCGAGGCAAACGGTACTGTCGATGTTCACTATCCGGTAACCCTTCCCTGTGACCATCTCCACAGTCCGCTTCAGAAGCACCTTGCTGTCAATACCCTTAAATTCATCGGATGTGTCAGGGAAGTGCGTCCCTATGTCACTCAGTCCTGCTGCGCCCAGCAGTGCATCACAGATGGCATGGATAAGGACATCACCGTCAGAGTGTGCCACGCATCCCTTAGGTGAGCTTACGTGCACTCCGCCGAGCCAGAGCTCACGACCCTCCTCAAGGCGATGGAAGTCTATGCCCTGTCCTATCCTGTGATGCAGTGTCATATAATTTCTTACTTCTGGCTGAGACTGCGGAGCGAGTCGAACTCAAAGCCAAGTGAGAATCTCAATGTTCCCGCCAGCGGATTGTTCTGGGTTACCGGTATGAGGTAGGAGAAATCGAGAGAGAAAACACTTAACCTGAATCCGGCGCCAACCGTAAAGTACTTCTTGTTCCCCTTCATCTCAGCCTCATTGAAATAACCGGTCCTCAATGCAAACTGCTGGTTGTACCAGTACTCGATGCCGATCGACTCGGTGAACTCCTTCATCTCCTCGCTGAATCCGCCGGGGGCGTCATAGAACGACTGGAAAATTGCAACCGGTACCGATACGTTAGGGTCCTTGCCTGCGATGATTGTTTCACCGTCAGTGTCATAAATGGGAGGAGTGGGCACAAGCAGTTTGTTCAGGTCGAACGAGAAGGCAATCAGATTGTACCTGTCGAGCTGAATGGAAAAGGTTGTTCCCAGGCGCATGTTCATGGGAATGAAATCGGGGTCGACGTCGGTTGTGTAGCTCATCTTGGAGCCTATGTTCGAGAAGTTGAAGCCAGCGGCAATATTGCCTTTTTTCGAGCCCAGATCCAGGGGTTTTGTATAAAACGCTGAGGCGTCTGCCGCATAGGCAATACCGGCTTTGGTTTCGGTGGTGCCTACGGTCATGCCGCCGGTAATGTTCGAATATATGAATCTAAGGGCCACGCTGCCGGACCAGTGTTCGGAGAGGAGGCGCGAGTATGCTACGTCAATTGAAAACTCATTGGGGTTATAGTCGCGCTGGTAGTTGCCGTAATCATCTGTGAACTGTATCTCGCCAAGTGATGAATACATCAGGCTTGCGGAAAGCACCTGCCTGCTGTCGATCCTGTAGTAGCCCGCAAGCAAAGCCAGGTTTATATCGGGTACAAGTGATCTGAGCCAGGGTGAATATGACATTGCGAATCCTCCGTTGCCATCAATGAATGCAAACTTGGCAGGATTCCAGTGCATACTGTAGAGATCCGCAGACGTTGCAACGCCGGCGTCACCAATGGCTCCTGATCGTGAATCAGGTGCAATGGTAAGAAACGGCACGGCAGTCTGGATGACATTGTATGGCTGATCATCCTGAGCCTCAACCGGTATAATAAAATTAAACAATAGAAATATGCTGCCAACGATCAGCGCCTTATTTTTCATAACTATTCAGATTCAAGATTTGTGCAAATATATAACAAAAAAAAAGCCGGGTTATTGTGTTGTGTTACAAAATGATGATACGTCCTGTTGCTGAGCTCTTTGCACCATCATCGGTTACTGCTTCAATGCGCCACAGATAGAAGCCGCGGGCAACTCTGCCTCCGTTGGCGTCACAGCCGTCCCATGGTATGTCGGGGAGGGCATATCCGGTGCTGTTTACCTGTTCCCTGATCACCCTTACGGCCCTGCCGTCAGCGCTGAAAATGGTAATTGTTACATCCATCTGACTATCAGGACTGTTATGCTCTGCTGTAAATTTTGTGCCGTCAGCAGCAGGATTGGGGAATGCCAGCAGGTTCGTCAGCCTGAAAGAGCCGCTGGCATCAACCACGAATCTGAGCGTCTCCACAGTGGGGTTGTTCAGGTTGTCCCATGCCCTGAGGGAGATGGTATGTTCACCTTTCCCGGCAATGACAAAGGGGTAGGCAAGGCTGCCTGAAGTGTGTTTCCCGATGTCTGCCCTGAACAGGGTGTTAAGTATCACTGCCCCTGACATGTCATCATCAATCCATGCGATGATGTCATGCCCGATGCCGGTACCTGTCGTATTGATGCCTGATTCATCGCTGATGAGTGCAAGAAGAGTGGGGGAGGTGTCAGTTATCCCTCCGTCCCTGAAGAGTGTGTCATTCATGAAAAGCCTGATGACAGGACCTTCGGCATCATCCATGCCGGTGTCAGAAAAACCACCAACGATGATCTCGCTGAAGCTGCCGTTGATGTCCGTCGTCCCGTCCTGCGCATAATAACTTATAGCTCCCTTGCCGAAAGAGTAGTTGATATCCATTGGTACAATGAATGAGAAGCTGAACCTGCCGCCTGTTACAGCAGTGGTACCCCTGAAGATCACGTTGCCGGAGACGGGGTAGGTCATGGGTGACCCTCCGTCGTTGGCCAGGGTGCTTACACTGCTCGCCTTATCAAACACCACCGGCTCCACCGTACCGTTGAAATTGCTCCGAATGTTGCCATCGTTATCCTCCAAGTGGCCGCTTATGGTTATAAGTGACAACGCTTTTAGTGTGTCAGTGGCAAAGTCGACTGACACACCGTTGATGCTGTCGGTAACCACTTTCCCCTCCACCGGCCAGGCCAGTCGCAGCGCGGGATCACCCAACAGCAGGAAGTTGCGCTTGTTCATCCCCGTTCCGGAGCTGACCTTGGCCAGCCTGATGATGTCTCCAAGCCTCATTGAACGGCCATCAGGAGCGGTGCTGAAGGCATAGTCATATATTTTGCGGTTGAGAGTGTAATTTGGGGCAGAATAGACAACCCTCGTAGTGCTCATGAGCGCTATGCCGCCACCGTCAGGATTAAGAAGCACCATCTCTCCTGCGGAGGTTCTGGCGGATATCGCGCCCGTCGCCTGGTTCATATCGGCGTCATCAAACCTTGAGAACTCGCAGGTGGCGGTAATGAAAAGGGGAAGCATGTTTTTGTTCTTCCATGAGTTGATGTTATCGGTCCTTATGACTCTCTCATGGGCGAGCCCTGACTCATTGCCATGTCCCACGTAGTTCATTATCAGGCACCCGGCTGCCATGCGGTCGTCAATCGCCCTGACGGCATCCGGATAGGAGTCGCCCGTCACCGAAGTTACCTGACGGTAGGCATCGATGTAGATCTTCTGTGTCGTAAGAGGAGGGGCCGCAGTCGTCGCAGCTGCCGACAGTCCTTCGGCATCAAGCATATGGAGGTTGGAATCTTCATCATCAGCAACAAGGCAGAGTACATTCCTCCATGATCCCATTCCTGAGGACTGGAGGTAAGACCTTATCTTTCTCAGCATAACGCCTGCCGAAGCCGTGTCTGAGGCAGGCAGCCTCCCGATGCCAATGTCAAGGTAGCCGTCTGCCTCACCTTCACCATCGTCGAGGAGACCGTAAAAATCATCGGAGGTGAAGGAGAGTACACCAACATGGGAATTGACAGACTGCCATGTAGGGATGAAAGAGCTGTTCAGGGGCGGCGGAGTCTTGTTTTCATATGATCCGTCGCCGAAGAGCAGAAGATACTTCAGGGAGGTACCGCCCGTTTTGCTTCTGTCACGGACCATCTTTACGAAATTCCTGATGGCGGCAGCGTCGGGTATTCCGCCTGAGAACTCGTTGTAGATCTGTTCAGGCGTCACAATGATTGAAGTGGTGCCGTCGTCATCGAAGTGGAGACCGGCAAGCTGCCGGGCATAATCCTCAAACAGCGGATGGGTGACAATAACCATATCAGCGGGAGCAATCGCATGAAGGTCCTGGTTGGGAACGGCCGTCAACGTTTTCACAGGCTGCCTGGCATGATCAGCGGCAAATGCCACGAATTTCCTGAGAGAATCCGTTGCCACGGTGAAAAGGGTGTTTCCTGATGAAGATGAGGTCTGTATCTCCCTGGGGGTATAAGGGTCGGTTATGTCCCAGACAATCAGTGTGGAGGGTCCTTCGATCGTAAACCGCGTGACGGCTGATTCGCCTGCCGACCGGCTGTCACTGATAAAGAGCTGCCTGTCGCGGTACACCAGCCGTGCCCTTGCAAGGAAATCCACATAGTCAATGTATCCTGTTGCCGCGAGATTGCCGTTTGCAGAGAAGGAGAGGCTGAAAGCCGGTGCAGCCGAGGCAGGCAGGCACGAGTCAGTTGCCTCCGAGATGGATGCATATACGCCGTTGAGATCGGTCATGTTTACCGGTGCGACACTCATTGTCTTCAGCTCCTCAGATCCCTGCCTGAGGGTGAATGTGACAGGTGTGTCTGACCGGCCCAGGACCCTGATGGCATACCTGATCTTTTCCGTCACGATCAGATCGGTTAAATCCTGCACTGACATTATTCTGAATGCCCGGGGCAACCTGCTGATACCACTCCCTTCCGGAACGGATCAGGTTGATCTCTTCCCGTTCATGCCTCAGTGTGACATCAGTAGCCGCGGAGAGACGGTTATGCAGCTGTGCTGGCGCTGCCTCAGCCATCACCTGAATGGGCCCGGCCGGTTCCGAAGTCAGAAAATACCATGCAGTGTCAGAGTAACAGTGCCTCAGAAACTCATAATTCCCCGTTGCCCTGTGGTATTTCCACCTGTGGGTGCCCTCTGCATAAAAGAGCATATAGTCACCTTCGTTGAAGATCCCGTCACTTCCCTTCACAATATTGACAGCGATTTTTCTGAGGTCATCGGGTGCGCTGCCGTCGTTATAAAAAGAGAGCTGGCCGGTATTGTTGCCATAGAGAACGGCGGTAGTCGGGGTTGCTATACCCATCTCCCTGATTTTCGAATATTCAAGCCTGTATATTCCTTCTTCAGTCACGGCAATCTTTGCCCATTTCCCCTTACTGAGAACCGAGGAAGAGGCATAATCCTGCGATCCGGCATGAAGTGCCGGCAGAAGTGCAATGGCTGTAATGACCAGACTTTTTATCCTCATCGGCGCAAAGATAGTTAAGTAGCTTATCTTTACCCTCTGAATGATAATGATAACTGTAAAATATTACCGGCGCTGAACCGTTGATATTGCTGGAACAGAACCATGAAGCCCGGATACGGAACACTTATACCTGGATTTCTTTTGTGCGTGATGACCCTGAACGGTCAGGACACCTGGTATGGGTCCATGTCAGGCATGCACCTGATGTATAATCCGGCATGGGCCGGGGCAGCGGGAGTTCCCGTGCTCAACATCTCCGCATACTCTTTTCTGCCGGGCAACGGGTTTGCCCTGAAATCGGTTTATGCTTCGTATGACGGTTATATGCCCGGACTCCACGGCGGGGCCGGTTTCTGGATCTCTGATGACATGCTGGGTGAGGTGATGAATGACCTCAGGGCCGGCGCATCATATGCATATCACTTCCGGGCCGGCAGGGAACTGTACATCAATGCCGGGCTAACCGCATCTCTCATTAACAGGGGAATCAGGACAGGGTCAATCATTCTTCCGGAAGACATAGACCCTTTCAGGGGTGTCACGGGAGGGTCATCCGGTTATTCGTCGCCGGCTAATTATAGCAGGTTTGACCTTGGAACCGGGATAGCCTTTTCATCGGGGCAGTGGTACGGAGGTCTGTCGGTAATGCATCTCACCCAGCCGTCACTGAGTGATGACCAGCAGGAGCACAACAGGCTGAACAGACTCTATACCCTTAACGCCGGTGCCTCATTTACTGCTGGCGGAAGCGGGGTAACCCTCAATCCCTCGGCCACATTCCTGGCCCAGGGAGAATATTTCACAGTTTATTTAGGAACGGAGCTGCTTTTCAAGGGACTGATGTCAGGAGTATCACTCTGGCATGCCTCCCATGGATTTACGACGGCGGGAACATCGCTGGGATGGGATGCCGATCGTGTAAAATTCATATTATCATATAGTTATATTATTTCCGGCGGTGATGCATCTTTTAAAGGTACGGCAATTGCGAAGGCCGGACTGCAGTTTAGTTTCAATAATGTTGAAAAAAGAAGGGCAGTACATATAATAAAGTTACCCGTTTTGTAGTTATTTTGATGCAGAGTTTTCTGATGAACAAACTTTTTACAATAAAAAATTAATCAAGTAAACCTTATCTGGCTATGTATAAACTCAGAGCTTTACCGGTTTTTGTAGTTGTTGCACTCATGCTTTTTTCCTGCAAGGGAGGGACGCAGGAAAATGTATCTCCAACAACTGGATGGGGCTACAGGGATCCCAAATCGAGTGATGTAAATGATCTCGGCTATCCGATTGGCGAGGCGTCTGAACAGCTCACCGGTCCTAATCTTGTTCTCATTGAAGGAGGAACATTCACGATGGGAAGGGTTGAACAGGATGTGATGTTCGACTGGAACAACAACCCCCGCAGGGTCACCGTATCTTCATTCTACATGGACGAAACGGAGATATCCAATCTCGATTACCGTGAATATCTCTACTGGCTGAGACGGGTATACAGCGATTATCCCGAGGTGCACCGCCGTGCTCTTCCTGACACCCTGGTATGGAGAAGCCCTCTCGCGTTCAACGAACCGTACGTGCAGTATTATTTCAGGCACCCCTCTTATAATACATATCCGGTAGTGGGAGTGAGCTGGCTGCAGGCCAATGACTATTGCGTATGGCGTACAGACAGGGTCAACGAGCAGATTCTTCTCGAAGGCAAATGGCAGGATGCCAATGTGGAACAGTCGGGAGCCAACAACTTCAACACTGAGTCATATCTTGCAGGCCAGTATGAGGGTGTCCCCGGACAGAGGGTTGATGAACTGCATCCCCGCGTTCGTCAGGAGGATGGGATCCTTCTGCCGCGCTACCGTCTCCCGACGGAGGCCGAGTGGGAGTTTGCCGCCTATGGTCTCAGGGGCAACACCTTTGAAGAGAGGATCTATGAAAGGTCAATATACCCGTGGGACGGGCACAATGTGCGCAATGCAGCTCCGAAATACAGGGGTGAGTTCATGGCCAACTTCGTCCGCGGACGCGGTGACATGATGGGTGTTGCAGGTAACCTCAACGATGCCGGTAGCATCACCGTCGATGTCAGGTCATACTGGCCCAACGATTACGGTCTTTACTGCATGGCAGGAAACGTCAACGAATGGGTTCAGGATGTTTACCGTCCGCTCTCATCGGAAGATGTTGACATGTTCAACCCGTTCAGGGGTAACGTTTTCACCGATCTGACGCGTGACGCTAACGGACAGGTGGTGGAGAAGGACAGGCTTGGAAGACTCCAGATAGACACCGTCAAGCCAGAGGATGTGGCCAACAGGTATAACTACCAGAAATCAGATTACAGGAATTACCTCGACGGCGACGTCATATCCAGTATCTCTTCCAGCCTCGAGTGGTCAGGCAACGCCGACCTTCCGCAGACCGAGAGGATGTATGCACAGAATGAGATTGACAATGACTACGTGACACTCATCAATGATAAGGCGAGGGTCATTAAAGGAGGTTCATGGAAGGACAGGGCCTACTGGCTCAATCCGTCAACCCGCCGCTACCTCGACCAGGAAGCTTCGCGCGATGACCTCGGATTCAGGTGCGCGATGATCAGGGTCGGAAGTCCGACAGGATTGAAATAGCAAAATTAACCAGGATGATAACAAGCCTCATTACTAATAATAATGGGGCTTCTTTTTGAAATATTATGGAGACTGACAGGTTATATGAGCTTTACCGCAGCTCGGCCGGTGTAACGACGGATTCAAGGTCGGTGCGAAACGGTGAGATCTTCTTTGCCCTCAGGGGACCCAACCATGACGGCAATGTGCATGCCACGGCAGCGGTCGCTGCAGGTGCCCTGGCAGCAGTTGTTGATGATCCATCCCTCTCTGGTGAAAAACTTGTGCTCGTCGGTGATGTCCTTGAAGCCCTTACCTCGCTCGCTGCCTTTCGCCGCCACAGGCTGACGGTTCCCGTCATAGCCATCACCGGTACCAATGGCAAGACAACCACCAAGGAGCTGATCACCGCCGTTCTATCGAGGAAAGCGAAAGTACACAGCACTGCCGGAAACCTGAACAACCATATCGGAGTGCCGCTGACCCTCCTGAGTGCTCCGGACGATGCCGGGTTCCTGGTCGTTGAGATGGGTGCCAGCCACATGGGGGAAATAGAAGCGCTGTGCGAAACGGCGATGCCCACACACGGTATAATAACAAATATCGGAACGGCACATATAGAAGGATTCGGCTCATATGAAAATATCAGGTCAGCCAAATCGGAACTCTACAGGTGGCTCGCAAGGATAGGCGGAACAGTCATCTATAATGATGACAATACTGTTCTGACAGATCTCCTGGCACCCGGTAGCAGGGCCGTTCCCTATTCATCGCCGGCAGGTTACCCCCTTAAAGTCGTTCAGGAGGAGAATAAGGAGAGCATGTGCCTGAATGTAAGAGCAACAGTTAATGACAGGGACTACCAGTTTTCCACCTCTCTTTTCGGCGAATACAATATTGACAATATAAGGGCGGCCATGGCAACGGGCATCGTTTTTGACGTTCCCCTTAGTGAGATCATCGATGCGATCTCCTCTTACAGGCCTGCCAATAACCGCTCGCAGGTGGTGGATACAGGGAGGAACATCGTGATCAGGGATGCCTACAATGCCAATCCCTCAAGCATGGAGAAGGCCCTGGCCTCTTTCGCAGCGCTGAGCGCAGAAAAGAACATGGTGATCCTGGGTGACATGCTGGAGCTGGGCACCGAAAGCGACAGCGGGCATGCCCTGGTTATCAGTCAGCTCAGGAGCCTCGGCGCTGACGTGGTCGCCCTCGTGGGACCCTGCTTCCGGCAGGCAGCGGGGGATCTGCCGGCATATCTTTTCCGCTCCCCGGAAGAGGCTGGTGAATGGCTGAGATCATTCAAACCGGAGGGTTATACTATCCTTGTCAAAGGTTCCCGGGGAATGATGCTTGAAAAGCTCTATCCGCTACTCTGATCTGCCCCTGAGGGTTATCGATAGTATTTCCGGCCTGGTGCCAATGCGCATCCGGGGGCCCCAGATGCCGAATCCGGATGAGACTATCACATGAGAGTTGCCGAACTTCCTGTATCCGTGGCTCAGTTCGAAAATCCTGTTTGTTGCAATGGTAAAAGGCCACATCTGTCCGTTGTGGGTATGCCCTGAGAGCTGGAGATCAACCGGTGTGCCGGCAAGCGCTGACAGATCATAAGGCTGGTGGTCAAGGAGCAGAACGGGAGACCCGGGGTCAGTCATCGCCAGAAGGCTGTCAAGTGATGCCCTGCCCGGACCGGATCCCTGCATGGCCGTCCTGTCAGTCCGTCCGATGATCTGCAAGCCGTTGTCAAGCTTTACGACCTCATCTGAGAGAACCCTGATACCTTTGCTTTCGATATAGGGGATTGATTTTTTGAGATCACTCATGAACTCATGATTTCCGGTAATGGCATATTTGCCGTAGGGCAGCTCTGGGAGTTTCAGGTATGCGAGCAGGTCATCGCGCAACACGGGGCCGATGCTCCCGTCTATCAGGTCACCGAGAAAGAGAACCAGATCAGGCTTTTCCTCATTGATCATCTCCGTCAGGTGCTTCATGCTCCTCCTGCGGATGATGCTCCCCAGGTGGATATCTGAAACTGCCACAATGCTTCATCGGTTCATTGCCTTTGCCGAAGCTTTTGCCGGCAGTAAGGTCATAGCGTTTAACAACAGGATTCACGGCATTGAAAAAGCCTATCACGATGAGCAGAAGAGTGGTTGTAACAGCACCTGCAAAGAGCCATAATCTCATCTTCGGGATGGCCGCGTCGGGTATAAGGTGAAAGGGTTTCTGAAGCAGCAGCAGGATGTCAGCCGTAAGCCAGATGAGGAATCCGTACAGCATGAATGCCATCCAGAAGCCGCCAATGACGTTCAGGATATCCGAGAAGAGGTTCGTATAGCTGTGCTCCAGTATTTTTCCTGCGATAAAGGTAGAGGCCAGCAAAAGAAAGACAACTGTATACCAGGTGGTTGAGAAACCGGCGCCGGAAAGAGCCCGGTATCCTTTCAGCCAGAGATAAAAATTGGTGAGGAAATAGACTGTAAAGACTATTATAAAGAAAATCGCCATCTGTTGTTTTCTGTTTAGTGCCACCTTAAATCGGAAAATTTCTTTCTTCCGCGTATATAATACTCAAAAAGGAGGGATTTGTTCAACATGGTATGCGGAGTGTGGTACATATCGGGGTGAGGTGTCAGGGTACGGAACGTTTTTATTGCCGTTCTCTGTTTGCGGAAGTGGTTGTGAGCCCTTATTACGGCTGCAGCTGCAGCACGGCCTTCACGGAAGAGGAGCATCACCGCTGCAAGACCGTCAAGCAGCTGCCTGGTGAAGATGGTCCTGCGCAGGTGTCTGGCGGGGAGGTTTTTTGCCATCATTATCAGACTGTTGCGGAAGTTATAGTAGATCTTCGCCGGCGTTCCGTAACCCAGTGTTCCGCCACCCACATGCCATACTACGGCATGTGGCACATAACATATTATAAAGCCAGCGTTCTGCATCCTCCAGCAGAGGTCGATCTCCTCCATATGGACAAAGAATGAATCGTCAAACCCGTCACACTGGTCAAAGGCGGAAGCCCTGACAGCCATACATGAACCTGAAGCCCAGAATATTTCGCGTGTGTCGTCATACTGACCACGGTCATCTTCCACGGTTTCGAAGATACGTCCTCTGCAGAAGGGATAACCGAGCTTGTCAATATATCCGCCAGCTGCTCCGGCATATTCAAAGTCTTCCGGATGGCTGAATGATCTGATCTTTGGCTGGCAGGCCCCGACATTGGGATGCATCTCCAGGTAGGTGGTCAGCTTGTCTGCCCACCCGGGTTCGACGCTCACGTCAGAATTAAGCAGGATAAAAAATTCTGCCTCAATCTGCCTCAGTGCCCTGTTATAGCCTCCCGCATAACCGTAGTTCTTCTCCAGCCTGATTACCCTGATCTCAGGATGATGCTCTGACATCCAGGCAACGGAATCGTCATCCGATCCGTTGTCAGCCACAATGACTTCATTATCAGCGGAGACGGTATTCTTTACCACCTCCGGCAAAAACCTGGAAAGGAATTCCCGTCCGTTCCAGTTCAGGATGACAACAGCTGTTTTAACCATTTTCCAGGTTTTTTTTGTATTTCCATCGCCGGTGAGACCATAGCCAGAACTCAGGTTTCGATCTTATAACTTCTTCAAGCAACTCCGCATATCTTGAGGTGATGTAGTCAGGCGCTTCATCCTTCGGATGTTCGGTTATAACTTTATATACCAATGTATAATAACCTCTCCGTACTTTGACAATGTTCACGAAAACCACAGGCATATCATACTTCACAGCTATCTTCTCCGCGCCTCTGAAGAATCCTGTCTCCTGGTTAAGGAAGGTGGTCCAGTAGGATTTATCTCCCCGGGGAGGTGTCTGATCAGCAATGAAACCTGACATCGTACGGACATTTTCCTGACGGAATCTGACAAGCTCCCTGAGAATGTTCTGCATTGGGGTAGCGGTGACGCCGTATTTTGTCCTAAGGCCCAGGATAAAACGATCAAAGTATTTGTTTGTCAGTGGTTTGTAGATAGTTGTAATCTTATGGGATGTGGCCAGTTGTATTGCTGCATACCATTCCCAGTTATTATAATGGCTGCATAGGGCTACAATATCCCTGCCTTCCCGGTAAAGGCGTTCAACGGCTGAAATGTCACCCGGATTAAATCTGCGTGAAATCTCTTCAGGGCTCATGTGAGTGATCTTCAGCGTTTCAACGATGATGTCGCAGAGATGCCTGTAGAATCCTTTTTCGATCTTCCTGAGTTCTTCAGGACTCTTTTCCGGAAAAGCGTTCCTCAGGTTTTGCTCCACCACACTGCGCCTGTAACCGGCAATATAATAGATCACTACATAGAAGAAGTCTGACAGAAGATACAGCACTCTCAGCGGAAGCAGGGTTATGATATAGTTAAATACGAAGAAGATATAGAAGCCTGCGCGTTTCATCACTCTCCCGTTTCAGTCAGTTCTCCGTTCATGGAGGCATCGTCGCGCACGGATGTCAGCCTCACCTCTCTTACTGTTCCGGGAAGATCCTTCCTGTAAGGTGTCAGGACCCTGATATAGTTACCTGTCAGGCCTGCCACCATTCCGTCAGCGCTTCTCTTCTCAAAGAGCACGTCATAAATCTTACCAGTGGCATTGCGCATTGAGAGCATGCGGCGGCTCTCAGACAGCTTTATCAACTTTCTGCTTCTTCGTTCCTTTTCCGCCTTGATTACCTCTCCTGGCAGTTCGGCAGCCGGGGTGCCGGGACGGGGTGAGAATGCAAACACATGGAGGTAGGAGACAGGCAGGTTCTCGAGGAAACGGCAGGTCTCATCAAAATCAGCCTCAGTCTCACCGGGGAAGCCCACTATAACATCGGCGCCGATGCCGGCACCGGGCATCTTATCCCTTATCCTCATCACCCTGTCACGGAACACATCCCTCCGGTAACGGCGGCGCATCAGGCCAAGGATCCTGTCGCTGCCACTTTGCAGTGGCATGTGGATGTGGGGCATCAGTTTCTTTTCCGAGGCTATGAGGTCAATGATCCCGTCGCTTACAAGATCAGGCTCAATTGATGAGAGCCTTAATCTTTCCAGTCCCCTGACGCCCGCCAGTGACCTGAGAAGTTGCTCAAGCGTCTCCCCGGTGCTTTTCCCGAAATCGCCCACATTGACTCCCGTCAGGACTATCTCCTTCACACCGGAGGCGGCTATTGCCCTGGCTTCCTCAACTACCTCGCTGATGAGCGGATTGCGGCTCTTTCCCCTGGCCAGCGGCACCGTGCAGTAAGAGCACCGGTAGTCGCATCCGTCCTGTACCTTCAGAAACGACCGGGTCCGGTCACCGGCAGACCATGAAGCCATGAAGCCTTCCGTATCGATATTTTCACATGAGTGTATCTCCGGTGCCGTCCGCCTGTCAAGGTTGTCAATATATGATACCAGGTCGAATTTTTCATAGGTGCCCAGCACCAGGTCGACCCCCTCGATGGCGGCGGCCTCCTCCTTTCTCAACTGAGCATAACAGCCTACCACGGCAATAAAAGCATCAGGATTGCGGTGGATGATCTTTCTGACGGCCTGCCGGCATTTGCGGTCAGCCGCATCGGTGACCGTACATGTGTTGATCACATATATGTCGGCCTTGCTGTCCGGCGACACCCTCTCATAGCTATCCTCCGTGAAGCTCCTGGCAATGGTGGAAGTTTCGGCAAAATTAAGCTTGCATCCCAGTGTGTGAAACGCTACTTTCCTCTTCAATACTAAATGGTTACTGTTCCGGCTGTAAAAATAGTAAAAAAGCCGGTCTAAAGAAGTCTGCTTGCCAGTTCTGCCAGGAAGCTCCTCTCTCCCTTGACCAGATGGACGTGGGCGAAGAGATCGAGGCCCTTCATCTTGTCAGAGAGATAGCTCAGGCCGTTGGACCCTGAGTCGAGATAGGGTGAATCTATCTGTTCAATATCGCCTGTGAAGATCATCTTTGTTCCCTCGCCTGCCCTCGTGATAATAGTCTTTACCTCATGCGGGGTGAGGTTCTGTGCCTCGTCCACGATGAAGAAGATGTTTGACAGGCTCCGGCCCCTGATGTAAGCAAGAGGTGTGATGACCAGCTTCTCATCCTTCATCATGTCATTGATACGTATGAATTCTGGGCTCTGGGCGCTGAAGCGGTGCTTGATGACCGTCAGGTTGTCAAAGAGGGGCTGCATGTAGGGATCCATCTTCTCCTTGACGTCACCGGGAAGAAAACCCATGTCGCGATTGGCGAGCGGGACTATCGGGCGGGCAAGGAATATCTGTTTGTATCGCTTGTGCTGATGGAGGGCTGCCGCCAGGGCAAGCAGTGTCTTGCCCGTTCCTGCCTTGCCGGTAAGCGAGACCAGCTGGACATCCGGATTGCACAGTGCGTCGAGGGCAAAGGTCTGCTCGGCATTACGCGGGTCAATGCCGTAGGTAGTCTGCTTGAGAACCCTGACGAGCATCTTCGTGACCGGATTATAGTGGGCCAGCGCGCTGGAGTTGCTGTTGCGCAGTATGAAAAAATGATGCCCCGGCTCCTGGTCCTTTACCTTAAGCTCCGATGCCGGCACGCCTTCAGGCTGCTCATAGAGCTTATTGATGAGGGCATGGTCGATGTTCTCAATGGTCTTGATCCCCTTGTAGAGGTCATCGAGATTGGCCACCTTGTCATTCTGATAGTCCTCGGCCCTGACACCCAGCGACTTGGCCTTCATCCTCAGGTTGATGTCCTTTGTGATGAGCACGACAACCTTCTCCTTGTTCACATTGGTCACATAATCGGCAATAGCCAGTATGCGGTGGTCCGGAGTTCTTTCCGGGAAGGACTCGGAGACACGGTCCGAAAATTGTTTGCCGGTCTCGATATGCAGGGTTCCCAGCTTCTCTCCGAGAGGGATATTTCCCGTAAGAAGCATGTCCCCGGCAATCTTGTCGAGCTCGCGCGTGAACTCGCGAGCATGGAAATTGATCATGTCATTGCCGCGCTTGAACTTGTCAAGTTCCTCCAGCACCACGATGGGAATGACCACATCGTTCTCCTCAAAGTTGTAGATGCATGTGTAGTCATGCAATAACACATTCGTGTCAAGAATGAAAATCTTTTTTTCTTTTTTCTTTTTCGCCATAACAGAATAAGTTTTTAGGTGACAGCAACTCCGGCGCAGAAGACGTCACTGCGACAAAGATAGCCTCCCCGGCGCCTGCCAACGGGCAGTTTTTGTAAATTTGCAAACAACCCTGCAAAGGTTATTAACATGACATACCTCGAAACAGTCGATTATCTCTACAGCCTCCTCCCGGCGTACCACCGTGTTGGGAAGCCGGCCTACAAGGGGAATCTGGATAACACACTTGAGCTTGACATATACTTCGGACACCCGCACAAAAAGTTCCGTTCTGTGCATGTTGCGGGCACCAATGGCAAGGGGTCTGTCTCTCACATGATAGCCTCGGTATTGCAGGAGGCCGGCTACCGGACCGGACTTTACACCTCTCCACACCTGAAGGATTTCCGGGAACGGATAAGGGTAGACGGAGAGATGATGGGGGAGGAAGAGGTGGTCTCTTTTGTCCGCACAAATGACGATCTCATCAGAAGGGTGCAGCCCTCTTTCTTCGAGCTGACGGTTGCCATGGCTTTCGACTATTTTGCAAGGATGAATGTCGATGTTGCCGTAATAGAGGTGGGCATGGGAGGAAGGCTGGATTCAACTAATATCATCACTCCCGAACTGTCTGTCATAACGAATATAGGGCATGACCATATGGAGTTCCTCGGCGATACCCTGGCGGCTGTTGCGGGGGAGAAGGCCGGCATCATCAAGGAGGGAGTGCCTGTGATAATAGGAGAAACACAACCCGAGACGCGAAGTGTGTTCCAGACGAGGGCGGAAGCAGTGAACGCTCCCCTGGTTTTTGCCGACAGGGTCTTCCGTTGCAGGCTGGGGAAGCTCCTTATGAACAGTGCAATGAGGAGGTTCACGGTCACTGACAACCGCTCCGGCCTGACGATGAGCGGCACCACACCCCTTGGCGGACTGGCGCAGAAGAAGAACATACAGACTGTTGCAGCTGCGGTTGATTCCCTCTCAGTGCCGTTCGGCCTCAGCCGGGAACATTTTCTCAAGGGGGTATCGGCCGTTGTGACCAGTACGGGACTGATGGGCCGGTGGCAGGTACTGTCGCGGTCACCCCTGACAGTGTGTGATACGGGCCATAACAGGGAAGGACTGGGTTATGTCGTCAGGCAGATCAGGGCCGCTCCGAAGCATACGCTGCACATGGTGATAGGTTTCGTAAACGACAAGGATCTGACTTCCGTGCTGCCTCTTTTCCCGCTGGACGCCCGTTATTATTTTACCAGGGCCTCGGTTCCGAGGGCACTTGACGAGAAGGTTCTGATGGCTGAAGCCGGGAAGTACGGACTCAGCGGTGCTGCTTATCCTTCCGTGGCGGTGGCGCTTGAGGCAGCCCGCTCCGCCGCCGGGCCGAAGGATATGATCTTTATTGGGGGGTCTACGTTTGTCGTGGCAGACGCCCTTTAGCCGGCAGCCTTTCCGTCGTGAAAAAAAACTTGACTTGCGTCTGATCAGGGTGTAAATTTGATAACCCTTATAATTAGCTCCTAAAACACCGATTATACTGGGAAATCCCCGAAAATCCGCAAAAGAGTAGGGAGTGCAAGCTGAAAAACTTTAAGAGTAGGCAAACAAAAAACACGGACTATGAAAAAAACTGCATTGTTACTGGCAACATTCTGCCTGATTGCATCTGCTGCAACGGCACAACCGTCCCAGCTCGCAAAGGGGAACATCCTGACAGGTGTCTCATCTACACTTGCACTGGGCGGCAGTGAGAGCTCAGATCTCATGGCTTTCGGATTTACGACAGTAAAATACAAATACGGATCCGACCCGGCCGAGGCATCATATAAGTTAACATCCTACAATATTTTACCCAGGGGAGGGTATTTTATTATCGATAACCTTGCTGCCGGCCTTGAGGTTATAATAAGCGGCTATACGGAAAAAGACGTGGACGACGATGATGTTTACAAAGAATCAACATTGGGAGTCGGGCCGTTTGTCAGGTATTATTATCCGCTCGAAAAATTCTATCCCTTTGCCGAGGCTGAGTTCCTTTTTGGCTCATGCAAGGAAGGCTGGGGTGATGGTGAAAAGTATCCTTTTATTCATTTTGGCATTTATTTGGGGGCATCAATGCCGCTTGGTGATATTGTGACATTTGATGCCTCTCTGGGATACATCCGCACTCAGTATACATGGACATACGAGGAGACAAGCATGGACGCAAAGGAAATTTATTCCGGAATAGGAATCAGATTCGGATTTTCCATCTATCTGTAGAAGGAAGACCTCTCTGTCACTGAATCACAGTAACCTGTTTTAGTTTTTTGCCTTCTGACAGTCCGGTCTGTCAGGGAGGTAATGTCTCTTTATCTGAAGCCACAGATAGAAGTGTGAAGCTTTTTTTCTAACTTAATCCCCAAATTCCAACGAAATGAAACTTAGAGTTGTCCTTGCTCTCTGTCTTCTCGTTCCTTACCTGAGTGTCAGCGCCCAGGAAGAGAGGAGACTGGTAATCCTTCATACCAACGACTTCCATTCACATCTTCAGGGATTCGCTCCGGAAACAGCGTATACCCCCCTGGTGGTTGACGGAGACCCTACTGTTGGAGGCTTCGCACGCATTGCGGGACTGATATCGGCAGTCAAATCTGCTAACCCGAACAGCTCACTGGCGCTGGATGCAGGCGACTGTCATATGGGAACTCTCTTCCAGGCGCTGGAGCCCTCAACAGGCTTTCAGCTTAACCTCATGGCGAAGGCAGGTTATGATGTGGTGGCAGTGGGTAATCACGATTTCGATTTCGGGCCTGTTAAGTTCGTCAGTATGATTGACAACGCGCTGAACAGGGGAGGCATACCTGTCTTACTCTCCGGCAATTCAGTAACCAACCCCGAGGATCCGGCAGACGATGATTTTGAGGCTGCAATAAGCAAAGGAAACATAAAGAGATCCTTCGTTACTGAAAAAGGGGGAATCAGAATAGGAATTTTCTCACTCCTCGGTGAGGATGCGGACGAATCGGCCCCGTATGCCTATCCCATTACCTTCGGGAAAAACATAAAAACGGCTAAAAAGCTGGTAAAAGAGCTGAAGAAGGAGGGATGTGAAATGATCATATGCCTGTCACACAGCGGCATAGGAAAGGATAAAAACGGGGAGTGGGCAGGAGAGGACGTTAAGCTTGCCCATAAGGTCAAAGGCATTGACCTTATCATTTCAGGGCATACCCATCACCTGCTTGACGAACCCATAATGGCAAACGGCGTTCCGATCGTCTCCGCCGGAGACAACGGCAGGTATGTGGGAAAGATAGAACTCATTACAGACGGGAACGGCACCCGGCTTGACAAATACACACTTATCAGGATAGATGACAGCATCATAGCCGATGATCAGATAAATGCGGCAATAGAGGAGCAGCTCGGAAAAGTCAACGAGGAGATACTTACACCTCTGGGACTGCATTACAAACAGCCTGTTGCCCTGGCTGAATTCCCCCTTACAGTGGAAGAACATGGTGATATGGCAGGCAGCAACCTCGGGGCACTGGTAGCCGATGCCCTCTATTACTATGTGAACAGTGAAGGACCGGGAACTGATATCGCAATGGTTGCCCTGGGTGTGATCCGCGATCCGATCCTCCCGGGAACGCAAGGCGTAGCTGACCTGTTCAGGACAATGTCGCTCGGGTCAGGTAATGACCGGACACCGGGATATGGCCTTTCAAAACTGTGGGTCACAGGCAAGGAGATGAAGAACATTGCAGAAATACTTATTTTCCTGTCAAAATCAACACCCTCCAATTTTTGCTATTATTCTCACCTGCGCATTGAATATGACCCCGACGGGAGAATTTTCAACAAAGTCCGCAAAATTGAACTGACAGACAAAGACGGAAATGTTACGGAGCTGAATACATCAAAGGAAAATCCGGAGCTCTATTCAATAGTGGCCAACTCCTACATGGTTGATAACCTTGGTTTAATTAAAAAGAAAACGTTCGGCCTTATCAAGGTCGAGCCCAAAGACGCTGAAGGTAACCTGGTAACGGATTTCTCCGGCGTCGTTGCTGATTTCAACAAAGAAGTGCCGGGCATACAGGAAGGTAAGGAATGGCTTGCCCTCCTGAGCTTTCTGCAGCAATTTGAGAGTCGTGAAGGAGAGGAGGTGCCGGTAATCCCGGAGTATTACCGCAATCCGCAAAGGTCACTTATCTCAGTCACCGGTTCAAAGTGATCAAGGCCAGACATATACCCTTCTTTGTCCGCTTCTTCAGCTTCTATTCGCAGAACGGCCTGAAACGTCAATTCCATAATGTTGAGTTTGACTGCAGCATCAATACCGAAGGCAGGCCTGTGCTTCTGATCGGCAACCACTTCAGCTGGTGGGACGGTTTCATAGCCTACCGGCTCAACGATCTCTGCCTTCATAAGAAGTTCCATATAATGATGCTTGAGGAACAGCTTGAAAACAGGTTGTTCCTGAATAAAGCCGGAGCCTTCTCAATAAAGAGAGGATCGCGTTCGGTGGTCGAGTCGCTTCATTACGCATCAACTCTGCTGCATGATGAAGAGAATATGGTTGCTGTCTATCCCCAGGGAACCATAACCTCAGTACACCGGAGGCCGGTAAGATTTGAAAAAGGGGCAGAGCGGATTATCGCCGGGGCATCAGATAAACTCATGATCCTGTTGTATGTAGCGCTTCCCGACTGGTATTCTGAAAAGAGGCCGGGACTGACGGTAAGGGTCATTGAATATGGTGTCAGGGAGAGATCTGCCACAGACCTTGAGGAGGTCTACAATATGTTCCTGGAAGAGTGTATTACCCGGCAGATACCCTCATGATACTGACTGTTATTGGTTTCCTCGTCCTCGGCCTCACTTTTCTCCGCTTTCTGGTGGCATTGGTGAACATGCTGTCAAGACCCTACCTTCCTGAGACAAAACCGGAGTACAGAGCCATGCCTTCACTTTCTGTCCTCATACCAGTCAGAAACGAAGAAATGAATATTGGCAAGCTTCTTGGCACCCTTACTGCTCTCCCTTACAATAATGCAGAGATCCTGGTTTATGATGACGGGTCAACTGACGGATCAGCCATGGTGATAGATGGGTATGCCCGTATCGATAAAAGAATAAGATATATCCGGGGATCTGACCTGCCTGACGGATGGACAGGCAAGAACAGGGCATGCCATAACCTGGCGCTGGAGGCCAGGGGAGAATACCTCCTCTTCCTTGACGCTGATGTGGTAGTGGGGTTCGACCTACTCCGGAGAGCTGTCTCTTACTCCCTGAAGCATGACCTGACGCTCCTCTCCATGTTCCCCGGACAGGTGATGAAGACAGACGGTGAAAAGATTGTGGTCCCGTTCATGTTCCGCATACTCCTGTCCCTGCTGCCCCTGTTTCTTATCCGACGGTGCACCTGGACCTCCTTTTCGGCTGCAAACGGACAGATGATGCTCTTTCGAGGAGAGACATACAGGAAGTACTGTTTTCACGAGATGGTGAAGGGTCGTTTGGCTGAGGATATAGAAATAATGAGGGTGGTCAAGAGGTTAAAACTGAAGGGCGATACGCTTGTGGGAAGGAAGGAGATAAAGTGCCGCATGTACAGGAGTTACATGGAAGGGGTCAACGGCTTCTCCCGGAATATCTTCTCGATGTTCAGCAACAGCACCTTATTTTTTACTACTCTTCTCTCTCACAGGACTGGCGGGGTGGATTGTTTTAGTTTTCCTGCCCTGGTATTTTTTAGTATCATATCTCTTTATGGTTGTATCTTTGAACGCGATGATAGCAGTTACCAGCAGGCAGAGGGTTTTTGAGAACCTTAGATGGCTGCTGCCCGGCATCGCTGCATATTATCATATTGCCTTCCTGGCGGTTGCCAGAACTGCAGGCAAAAGCTATGAATGGAAAGGACGAAAAGTAAAATGAAAAGAATTCTGAAAATAGTATTTGTATTGGTCCCCGCCATGTTGGCTGCCTCGCCTGCT
Organism: uncultured Rikenellaceae bacterium; assembly: GCA_963802145.1. GTDB lineage: Bacteria > Bacteroidota > Bacteroidia > Bacteroidales > VadinHA17 > SR-FBR-E99. Next base: position 811,866 of record CAWDHN010000010.1, on the reverse strand, counting down.
TCAGTCACTGACTGCAGCAGTTGTGCCATCTACAAGGGTTTCATTTCGGGAGACATGCAGCTCTGGGGAAAGGGCATCAAAGAGCTTCAGGATCTGTACAACCGTGAACCTGCCTCATGCACTATGTATACGCTTACCGAGGCAAGATACGGCTATGCAGGTTTTCTGCTTGGCACAGGAGACAAGGACGCAGCCAAACCAGTCATTGACGCCTTCGAAAAGGATATCGAAAACCTGGCAGGCTATCCTGAGTACAGGGCAGAGACGGAGGCATTCAGGGTCGCGTTGCTGGGTTATCGCATGGCTCTTAGTCCGGCACGTGCTGTCACTCTCGGCCCCAAAGCGCTGAAACAGCTTCAGGTTGCCATGGAAACAGGTGGCAGTAATGCAGCCGTGTGGATAGAAAAGGCTAACTCTGAGGCACATATGCCTGCCTTCGCTGGCGGGTCAAAGGAGAAGGCCGCGGCCTCATTCAGGGAGGCCCTGCGCCTTTTTGAAGCTGGCAAGGGATTGTCGGACTGCAACTGGAGATACCTGAATACCATGGTCCAGCTCGGACAACTGCTTGAAGAAATGAAAGACCTCAGGGGTGCGCGTGAAGCATACCTCCGTGCACTGAAGAGGGAGCCTGACTTCCAGTGGGTGAGGGATGAACTGCTGCCGGCCGTGGAAAAGAAGCTTAAGTGAATACACTGCCGCTTTCAGCGGAAAGGATAATTACGTGAATGGCCTGCCAGAATCAACAGAGGAGAACCAGGAGATTGAACTGATCAGATGACGAAAAGGAAAGCACTGATTGTAGGTACCGGACTTGGCGGACTGGCGACGGCACTGCGTCTCAGCCGGAGAGGCTACGACGTTGAGATGGTTGAGATGTACAGACAGGCAGGAGGGCGCCTTAATCAGATCACCTCCGCCGGTTTTACATTCGATATGGCACCCACCTTCTTCAGCATGAGCTATCACTTTGACGAGTTCGTCAGGGACGCCGGCATCGGAATGCCTTTCCGCTTTGTGAAGATCGACCCGCTCTACCACGTCAACTTCAGGGGGAGCGACAGACGTTATATTATCTACAGGGACCTTGACCGGCTGGCCGGGCAGTTTGAAGCCATCGAGCCGGGTTTCCGCGACAGGATGGAGAGGTTCCTTGCCTCGTCGGGCCGGCTGTTCTATGATATCGAAAAGGGAGTCTTGGCAAAGAATTTCAGGTCACTGCCTGACTTCCTTTTCCAGATGACGAAACTGCCTGTAAGACACGTGCCTAAAGTGCTGAGGTCGGTATGGGGGGAGATGAGCCGTTACTTCACCTCGTACGAGGTCAGGGTGATATTTTCACTCGTCTCATTCTTCCTGGGAGCTACTCCCTTTGATACCCCGGCTGTCTACACGCTGCTCAGTTATACCGAAATGGTGCATGACGGATACCATAACGTGGAGGGAGGTATGTACCGCATCGTCGAGGGGCTTGTCAGAGAGGCTGAGAAAGCAGGAATCCGGATACACTACAATGTAAATATTACTGGCTTCGAAGCCGACGGAAAACGAAACAGGGCATTCACGGACACAACCGGTAAGAGGTGGGAGGCAGACATCTTTGTAGTGAACGCTGATGCAGCAATGTTCCGCGGACGTGTCTTCCGCCGTTCCGCCTTCACGGACAGCAAACTCGACCGGATGCAGTGGACACTGGCTCCGTTCACCATGTACCTGGGGGTGAAGGGCAGGATGGAGAATATACATCATCATAATTACTTTCTCGGCGACAGGGATTACGAACAATACTCGAAGGGAATCTTTCGCAACAGGGTCTCCCTGGAGAAGCCCTACTATTATGTCAATGCCAATGCAATCTTCAACCCGCAGAGCGCTCCCGGGGGATGTGAGAACCTCTTTATACTGGTGCCCGTCCCTGACCTCAGGTTCAAACCCGACTGGAGCGACAGGGAGCGGATTGCCGATGCTGTTGTCAGGGATCTCTCAATACGCACCGGGCATAACGTCGAGGCCAACCTTATGACAAGAGTGGTACTTGACCCGGTCGACTGGCAGAATATGTTCGGGCTCTATCGCGGCAGCGGACTGGGGCTGGGTCACAAGATGACGCAGGTGGGAGGGTTCAGGCCCTCAAACAAGGATGAGTTGTATTCAAATGTCTGGTATACAGGCGCCTCGACAGTGCCGGGCACAGGACTGCCAATGGTAATCATCAGCTCAAAACTAACCGTTCAGAGGATAGACAATGAAGTTGACGCTTTATGATAACATCTCCCTGAAGTGCAGCCGGGAGGTGACAACAGGTTACAGCACCTCCTTCTCGCTTGGGATTAAAATGCTTGCTCCCCGGCACCGCAATGCCATCTATGCCATTTACGGGTTCGTGCGGATGGCGGATGAGATTGTTGACACCTTCTTCGATCAGCGACAGCGTGAGATGCTTGACCGCTTCCGGGCCGACACTGATGATGCCATTACAAACCGTATCAGTTCCAATCCGGTGCTGCACAGCTTTCAGTGGGCGGTTAACACCTATAAAATCGACCGGGAGTTCATTGATGCCTTCCTTTACAGCATGGAGATGGACCTTGATAAGAAGAACCACGATCAGCAGAGTTACACTGAATACGTTTACGGATCTGCCGAAGCAGTAGGACTGATGTGCCTGAGGGTCTTCTGCCACAATGACCCGGGGCGTTTCGACCATCTGAGGGAGCCTGCACGCAAGCTGGGCTCGGCATTTCAGAAGGTCAACTTCCTGCGTGATATCAGGAGTGACTACACTGACCGCGGGCGGATATACTTCCCTGGTGTCGATTTTAATAAGTTCAGCGTGCCCGACAAGAATCTTATTGAAAACGATATCGCCGCTGAGTTCAGGGATGCCCTGACCGGTATCCGGGGCCTCGACCGGGGAAGCCGGAGAGGGGTCTACCTGGCCTATTCGTACTATCTTGCCCTGTTCCGCAAGATAAGAAAAACACCGCCTGAGGCAGTGACCGGCAGACGCTTCAGGATATCTGACGGCAGAAAACTGCTGCTGCTGATCAAGGCTATTGTTTTTGACATCGCAGGACTTATCTGAACTAAGGGAGAAATGAAAAGGAAGGCGGCAGTAATCGGCGCGGGAATAGGTGGCATGGCCGCGGCTATCAGGCTGGCAATCAAAGGGTACGAGACCCATCTCTTCGAGAAGAACCCTGAACCGGGAGGCAAGATCGGAGAGCTATCCCTCGGCGGATGCCGGTTTGATACCGGACCCTCACTCTTTACCCTGCCCACCCTGGTCGATGAGCTTTTTACCCTTGCCGGCGAGGATCCCCGCGATCATTTCCGATATGTCTCCCTGTCATCGTCATGCAGGTATTTTTACGACGACGGCACCCTTCTCAACGCATGGACTGACAGGAACAGGTTTGCCGCCGAGGCGGAGAGCGTAACCGGTGAGCCCCGTGAAAAGGTGATTGCCTTCCTGGATGAGTGCGCTGAACTGTATGACCTTACCGCCGGGATCTTCATCTTCTCGCCCTTTTACCAGCTTGACAACTTCCGCAAGCCGGAGTCGCTGAATGTTGCACGAAACTTCAGGAAGCTGAACACTTTCTCCACCATGCACGGCGTGATTAAGAGGCACTTTTCCAGCGGGAAAATAATACAGCTCTTCGACCGCTACGCCACATACAACGGATCGAGTCCCTACCGTGCACCTGGTACCCTGAATGTGATCGCCCACCTTGAACATAACATGGGAGCCTTTTTCCCGGAAAAGGGAATGCGGGAGATCGTTGAAGCGATTTCGGGTCTCGCACACCGCTGCGGCGTGACGGTCCATACAGGTGAGCCTGTGCTGTCAGTGTCAAGAGAGGGAAATAAGATCACCGGAGTCGAGACCCCCAACGGATTGATTTCAGCAGAGGTGGTTGTTTCAGATGTTGATGTAATTCCTTTCTACAGGAACCTTATGAAGGAGGAGAGGCCGGCACGCAGGCAGGAGAAACAGGAGCGAAGCACCTCGGCGCTGATCTTTTACTGGGTGATGAACAGGAGGTTTGAGGAGCTCGATCTTCACAATATCTTCTTCTCATCAGATTACCCCGGAGAATTCAAAGCCCTCGCGAGGGGGGAGGTGACCGGTGACCCCACCGTCTACCTCTTTGCTTCATCGCGCGTTGTTGTATCGGATGCTCCGGCAGATAAGGACAACTGGTTCGTGATGATCAATGTGCCATATGACCGTGGGCAGGATTGGGCCAGAGTGGTCAGCAAAGCCCGTGGTGACATAATTAATAAGGTATCCGCCAGACTTGGAATCAATATTGGTGATTGCATTGAGGCGGAGAAGATACTTGACCCGCCGCTTATAGAGAAACTTACCGCATCGCATCGCGGGGCCCTGTACGGCAGCAGCTCCAACAGCCGTTTTGCAGCCTTCAGGCGTCATCCGAACGTGAAGGGAAAATACGGGAACCTGTGGTTCGTCGGCGGGTCGGTGCATCCCGGCGGGGGTATACCGCTCTGCCTGGCATCGGCGAAGATCGCATGTGACATGATTCCCCCGGCAGGCTGATGACAGAAGAGAAGCGCATACGGGAGTCGACTAAAATCCTTTTATGGGTTTACGGGGTGGGGCTGGCAGGAATGCTTCTGCCCTTCACACGTGAACTGTTCATTAAGATAACACCGCTTAACCTGCTGTTTGCGGTTGCATTTCTCTTTTACGGTGAAAAGCCTGCACTGAGGGTGATAATCACAGGATCAGTGATTGCCGTTGCCTCATTCCTGGTTGAAGCATACGGGGTGAACACCGGAGAGATTTTCGGTCACTATACTTATGGCAAAGCACTGGGTCCTGCATTATTGAACACCCCTCTGATAATAGGACTGAACTGGTTCCTGCTTATCTACTGTACTAATGTTATAAGCAGGCAGATATGGAGTCTGATACCTGAGAGGGAACCCGGCAGGCTGACATCAGCTTTGAAATCGTTATTTATTGTTTTCGCCGGGTCGCTCCTGATGGTTCTCTATGACCTGTTCCTGGAGCCGGCAGCCATGCGTCTTGACATGTGGTCATGGGAAGGTGACCGGGTGCCGGCACGCAACTACCTGGCCTGGTTCCTGTTCTCAGCACTCTTTCATTCGGTGGTCAGGCTGTGGGGAGAGGAAAGTATTAACAGGAAGGCTCTGCCGCTGTTTGCGGTACAGGTAATCTTCTTTGCCGTGATAGATCTCTTTTATTTTCTTGCGCCTTGAATCTGAGGCTCTCCAAGGATCCTTGCGAAGTGATTTTCAAGGTGTCTTCTCATTCCCTCACGGAACTCGTCGGGTGTACCCTTCTTCAGCAGGGAGACAAGCTCCTTGTGTGATTTGTATTTCTTTCTCTTGCTGGCACTTTTCAGTAGACCTATATTATATACATGCTGAAAGGCCGGGAGCAAAAGGTTCTGAAAATCCTCCAGGGTATCATTGCCGGTCATCTGGTAAAGCTTGCCGTGAAATCTGAGTTCATGGTTCACATCAAACAGTATGTTGTCTGAGTGGTCGGGTTCAATATTGACGATCTCCTCCAGCTCTTCGATATCCTTATCCGTTTTCCTTGAGAAGATGAAATCTGCCATGCCCACCTCCAGTGCCAGGCGTATCTCGAAGACATCCATCAGGGTCTTATGGTCGAGTATCCTTGGTATCATAGACTTTCCAAGGATGGCGGAGAGGTCCGGACTCTTGATGATGGTTCCCTTGTGTTTTTTAGATTCAATCAGGCCCATTGTCTTGAGCCTGTTGAGCGATTCCCGGATGACTGTGCGGCTGACGCCCATTAATGTTGCCAGCTCGGTCTCTTTGGGGATGGAGTCACCCGGTTTCAGCTCCTTGCAGAGAAACACTTCCAGCAACCGCATCTCCACCTTATCGACGAGGCTGCTGGTGCCGATGGAATTATACTCGAGTTGCAGGTCCTGAGTGTACATAATTCATACCAGTAGAGTAAAACAATTCTAAAAAGAATAAAACCCAATGAGTCACTGATATGTAAAAGTAGTATTAAATTTTCCTTGCATTATGTTGTTCAGGGAACATGTTTTGATTATTGTTTTATTAGTATATTCCATTGCTTATAAAAGCCTTGCGCCCATGAGACTTTTTTTGATTTTGCCGGTACTGCTGCTCATCTCAGCCAGATGCGGCGAAGAAGCGGACGCCGGACCCTCATGGTCAATAGGTGCCCCTGAGGTGTCAATAAAAACAGAACCTCTCTTTCCGGAGCGGGACCCGAATGACATGGTCACAGTGTGGTTCACGGCTGCCTGTGAGGATAAATGTCTGGCCCTGAAGAAGATCAATATAAGCTTTACGGATGGAAGCGCTGTCACCTCACTGGCCTCTCTGTCAGCCTGGTATACCGGGGTGGTTCCTGGTGTAACGGTACGGGAACTGATGTCATCCTCAGGAAAACCCCGAAAAAGAACTGTTCTCAAGGGAAATATAAGCCTGGCATCCGGCAAACATAGTATCGCAATAAGCCTGGCAGCAAGTCCTGCGGCTGACCTGTGCGGCACGCTGAAAATAGAGTCCATTACTCTCACATTCAGCAACGGCAGCAGACGGAAATATTCCGCAGTTGGTGATGATCCGGTTATACGGTTCGGAAGGGTTGTAAGGGCATCAGGGCAGGATGGTGTGGATACGTACCGCATACCCGGACTGGTAACCACCAGTGCCGGTACCCTGATAGCTGTTTATGACAACAGGTATAACAGCAGCAAGGATCTCCAGGAGGATATAGATATTGGCATGAGCCGGAGCACGGACGGCGGACAGACCTGGGAGCCGATGAAGGTGATAATGGATATGGGGGAGTACGGAGGACTGCCTCAGAACCTTAACGGGACTGGCGATCCGAGCGTTCTTTACGACCATGTGACCAGCACTGTATGGGTTGCGGCCCTCTGGATGAACGGATCCGCTCCCGACAGGATGTTGTGGTGGGCATCGCAGCCCGGGATGACTCCCCGGGAGACTGGCCAGGTTCTCCTTGTTAAAAGTAGTGATGACGGTATTACCTGGTCGCAACCAATAAACATTACGGGTCAGATAAAGGACCCTGCCTGGCAGCTTCTCCTGCAGGGACCCGGACGGGGCATCACTCTCAGAGACGGAACACTGGTCTTCCCGGCTCAGTTCAAGTCTGACACAGGCGTTCAGGCTCTTGACGGAGGGCAGTATACCTGTCATTCTACCATAATATACAGTAAAGACGGTGGTAATTCATGGCAGATAGGTACAGGGGCAAAATCAAACACCACTGAGGCACAGGTGGTCGAACTTGGCAATGGGAGCCTGATGCTCAACATGCGCGATGACCGGAACAGGGCAGATAAAGGCGTCACCAACGGCCGGGCCGTTTCAGTAACCGGTGACCTGGGCCGGACCTGGACTGCTCATCCATCATCCAATTCTGAACTGCCAGAGCCTAACTGCATGGCCAGTATTATCTCCGCTGACCTCAAGGTTGACGGTTTACTAAAGAAGGTGCTCTTCTTTTCAAACCCCGATGACAAGAGTGACCGTATCAGGATGACCATCAAGACCAGTTTTGATGAGGGATTGTCATGGCCGGAGGAAAACCGGATTGAACTTTTCCGTCCTTCAGGTTATGGCTATTCGTGCCTGACCATGGTTGACGAAAATACCCTGGGCATATTGTATGAAGGGTCCGGGGAACTTTATTTCCAGAAGGTTAGGGTGAACGAACTGATCGGGAAGTAATTATCGCAGAAAGCTGGTTGTATTTCCTCCCTTAAGCGAAGTATATTTACAGAAAAAAACGATGGATATTGACCTGAAGGAGGCCTTCCTCACCCGATGGAGAAAGTATTTCGGTAATGCCGAGCTGCCAATCGTTTTCTGGTACACATATGCGGACGGCGGTACTGAATGGGCAGAGAAAACGAAAGGGTGGAGTTGCATCATATGCGAACTGGCAAAAGTAAGGAACGGAGTCACCCTTGTTTATAATGCGGAGCGGGTGACCTGCGGCGGAGGCAGGAGATACCTTGGCTATACTGATAAGATGAGGCCAGGGTTTGAGTTTTTCCTCTCCTGCGGAAATGATAAGACCGAGGGGGAGAGATACCTGCAATCTCCTGAGCTGGTAAAGGAATACATGAAGCATCAGAAAACCCTGCCAGTGTCAGGTATGAACATCGTATTCAAAAGATGGGATCATCTGAATGAAACGGATGATCCGGACGTTGTCATTTTCTTTGCAACTCCCGATGTCCTGTCGGGACTCTTCACGCTTGCCAACTTTGATCAGCCTGAGCCAAACGGCACATACACCCCCTTCGGGTCAGGATGCGGCTCAGTAATTCATTACCCCTACCTTGAAAGCATCTCGGAGAGGCAGAGGGCGGTGATAGGTATGTTTGATCCCTCGGCACGCAAGTGTGTCCCTGAAAATGTCCTCACCTTCGCCGTTCCCATGACTAGATTTGAGAAGATGATCGGCTTCATGGATGAGAGCTTTCTGATAACCGATACCTGGTCCACTATCAGGAAACGACTCTGAAAACCTGATATCACCCGGTCGCTTACATATTTCTTTTTCCTGTAATGTATTCCGTACAATTGTTAATGGCATTGTTCCGTTATTAACAACTATCAGTATTACCCAAATCTGAAGTGAAGTTTTTTTCAATACGTTAAACTCCATGATTGGTTAACGCGGAACTACACACATAATATTCCTATGCTTAGACGAGCTTTTTTTCTTTTTGCGATTTATGCTGCTCTGTTGTCCGGATCCGGAAAAACTGCGAATGGTCAGGGCTGGACATTTACGGAAAGTGTGCAACAAACAGGCAGTTGTATCCCCTATGTTCCACTTCCTTTTATTGTTTACGCAACCAGGGAAGCCTGTGAGAGTAGCAGACAGGCGCAAATTAACAACACTGAAGGTTGGGATACATGGGACGGAACTTGCACTACCATAGTCACTTGCACCCCATGCGTCGGGTCTGATATCGGAACCGGTCCCGCCGGATCAGGAGGCAGCTCCTTCCCGGGAAATCCGGGTGATGTCAGTATTACAGGCCTTCTGACCGGCAACGCTCTCTTCTCGCCTCACGACACAAGGGAGATAGAGAGCTGGATCAATGACTTCCTGCAACGGAACAGGTCAATGGGCATCCCGGTTGAAGGCATGAATCTGATCACTTCCGGAGATGTCCCGCTTACAGGCAATGCCGGCTTTGATAAGTTTTACACCGAACAGATGATGCAGTTTCAGAAACCTGAACAGGGAGGAACCGTTTATCTTAAGGAAGGTCAGGAAACAATTGATCCCAACGACCTCAAGGGAACGGAAAAGGCCAGTAATAATGTTATTCCGGCGGCCACTGCCGCAGTGGCATCAGGAACACTTGCAAGTGTTGTGCCACCTCTCGGAAGCGTAAACTACGCCCTGGCTGATTACAGCTTTTCAGAAGTTGCATCTTCCGGAAAAGGAATAGACGGTGAAAGTACTCCCGGAGCTTCTTTCACGGACAAAGCCCTTGATTTGATTACGGAATTGGCAACAAATCAATATGCAGAATGGGTTGGAAATTTTACAAATGAAACCTGTTCAAATATCTCCCAGACAGCAAGAATCCTGGGAAGTCCGGATATAACATCCCTCTCTCCTGAAGACGAGCAGCGCTATGATGTTACTACCGCGCTGTACAAGGCAAGCGTAACAACCGTTACAGAGGGCATCGCAGGAGAAGCCATCGGTACGATTGTCAATAAGTCTGTCAGTGCGGTGGAGTACGTGGGTGAAAAAACGAGCGTCAGGCTGTGCAAAAATGTAGATCCGGACATAGTAAAAGCTGATTACAGAGATGGCCTTGCACTTGGTGAAGCTGTGATGGAATACTCGTCCAAGGCGCAGAAGGTCTGGGGTTTGTTCAACAATTAAACCATGAATTTCGTATGCAATTAATTAGAAGAACTTTTCTGACGTCCCTTGTCGTAATTTTTTCATTGCATGTTCATGGGACCTGTAAAAATGACACCCTACGTTATGAAATACTGTTAAACAGTTCGATACTGAAAGAGCTGGAAATCGATGCCAGCTTTATCAGTGCTTTCGACATAACTGCCAACCAGCTTATCCTTATCTCTTCAATAAATCAGTATTATCTCGTGGGGTGGGGAGGATTGCTGCCTTTAGGCAAACCGGTATCAGGAGAAATCAGCTCATTTGCTTTTACTCAGGACAGTATATTGCTGACGATCCGCAATAACGAACTCTGCTATTTCGATTCTGAAGGAAGACTTACACTACTCTATACGCTGCCTGATAAGGGAATGAGCATAAGCAGCGGAGACCAGGTGATGTACATATATGACAGTCGGGGGAAGAAAGATACCTATTCAATCTATGTGGTTGCAAAAGGTGGCAGATACACTAAAATACTGGAAATGCCAACGCCCATCAGTTCAGTAATTGAGGGAAACAACTCCATACTGTTTGCCTCCGGCAGCGTTCTGTTTGACTTTGAGATGGAGAGCAGGGAGCTTAAGGCAGTGGCGGTGCTGCCGGCAGAGAAGAAGATCAGGTCCATTGCAGAAGATAAGGCAGCTGACCGGATATACTTCTCGGCCGGGAAAGAGATCTACGCCCTGAAGGACAACAGTGCGGTGCTTATTTCTGATGATCTCAGTGGCGTTTTGAGATTCTTCAGGGATGGATTGATGGTATTCAGCCCTGAAGAGAATATGCTGTTAAGAATTGTCGGTCTTGAAGAGCAAATTACCAGCACCACACGGCAGAGCGGTGCAACTGATATTAAAAAGACCGTTGATCTCCTTACTAATTCAACTGTCGTTGACCTTGTAAATAATAACCTTTCGGATGCCTTGATCATTACCTTAATCAGACGTGCAAGGGTTGACTTCCTGCTTACAACTGATGCGGTAATTGACCTCTCGGGCAAGGGAGTCTCCCCGGAAGTGATCATGGAGATGAGGCAGGCTATGAAGCGGCAAACATCTGAATCACAGAATAAATAACATGAAATCAATTAAATCAATGAAGAAGCATATTTCTCTGATTTTGACCGGACTGCTGATGGCAGTGATGGTAAATGCACAGAATCCTGAGACCCTGACAAACAGTTCTGTGATAAAGATGTCAAAAGCAAATCTGTCAGATGAGCTTATTACCGATATGATCCTGAACTCTCCGGTTAAGTTTGATCTTAGTGCCGGTGCGATTAAAACACTGGAAAGCGAAGGTGTCACTCCGGCTGTACTGGAGTCGATGAAAAATGCCGCCTCGAAAAAGCCTGTGGCTGAAACATCAGCTCCTCCAGCGGAGCAAAAGGCATCGCAGCCCCCGGTAACACCTGAGCAGGGAGCCATTAAACAACCTTCTTATGAACCTTCAAAAGTAACTGCTACGGTCTCACTGGAGGCCCTCAATTATGTGGGTCCGCTGACTGAATTGATTGAATTCAATGAGAGTATGTTCAAAGGCCTTGAGGTTGCCATCTCAGAATGGGATGCCAAGGTACGAGGTTATATCGCTGACATCAACAAGACCAAGGAGCAGATGCTGCAGGTTGAAAACGAGCTCCGGATTAAAAAAAATGCTGACACGAAAGCTTTCAGCGAAGACATAAAATCGCTGAAGGGGAAACTGGAAGCCTATAGAAAGAACTATAAGCAGTCGAAAGACATTATGATAAAGGGGGGCGGAACCATTACCAAGAACCTTGAATCAATGAACAGTGACGTCTCCCGGGATATAAGCAAGGCCTACTCAGATGCAAGTCAGAAAGTAGGCTCCGCAAATTCAGATCCCGCAACCGGCAAGAGACCAGTTTCACTTAGCTATACGACAAGAGAGGTGAGTGACAGAAGTGTCAGCTACATTGTCTATCTGAATGAAATGCTTGCCTGGTATCAGAATGAGATCTTGGAGCTGGCTGTTGTGATTAACGACTGGAATCCCCGTGTAACCAAACTTATCAGCGAGGATGAGCAGCTTAAGAGTCAGATGGAACCCCTGGAACAAAAGATTCAGGAGCTGAGTGCAAACTCAAAACAGAACAAAACCGAAATCTCCACCCTCAAGAAACAGGTTTCGGAAATCGAGAAATCGAGAAAAAAACTTGCGGACCAGATGAAGGATGACGCAAAAAACCTTGCTTCCTATATTAAACAGGTGAGCCAGAGGAACCAGGAATCTGTAAAGGAGAGATTCGCCGATATCATTGAGAATATAACATATTCCTTCGGGGAAAAACTTAGTATGTAAGCTGCGTATGGATGACAGGATAATGATAGGGATCCCGGGAAAACAGAAAAATAACTGTGTCTTCCTTTTCATGGTGGTATTGCTGTTCTCAACGATGACAATCTACGGCCATGATAATGATAGCAGCGATATTGCATCATTAAATGCCACGGACAAGACCGGACCCTCGATTGATGGTGCCAGGGCCTCTGTTATAGCAGAGGATTTCAGCAAAGCTGTTTCAGCTTACGCAAAGCTGGTACAGAAAGACTCGGTAAATGTTACCCTCAATGCTGAGTATGCCTATGCTCTTGCCCTCAGCGGTATTTATGATGCCGCTCTTGCCCGTCTCGATCGCATCTGGCTGGCTAATTCAGGCAATTCTGATGTGAACTTCTTTGCTTCCCAGGTTTTTGCACTGATGGGGTATGAGATGCTGGCCGTGGAGTTCGGCCAGCAAATTGTAGCAGGCAGTGTTCCTGCATGGATTTCTTCAGCGGCCTCCGGGCTCCTGGATAAATACAGTGACAGAATGCCGGGAGACAACATGTCGGTAGGGGGTGATGTGGTGACCGATTTCCGGCGGGCCAACAGGTTGACCGCACAGAATTATAATCTGATGGCCATTGCGATGTTTGAAGGAATAATTACCGGATATCCCGGGGAGTACCTTCCCTATGTCGGTTCCAGTATCGCCCTGGAGAAGGCCGGATTGTATGAAAAGTCAACAGAGGCAATGGAACAGGCGCTTGCCATTGTGGGTGATAAACCCGAATACCAGGAGGCCAGGCCGACCCTGGAAAGCAGGCTCACCGAAATCAGAGGCAAGTCTGCCGGGGGAGGGAAGAGCAACAACACCAACCTTACCGCAACACCTGGTCCTGATGCAAAGGGGAGACGCATGCTTGCCTACGGTGGTGGAATGTTCTCCACATCATACCTGAGTCTCACCGGAAGATTCGGTACATTCATATCCGGCGCCAGTAGCCTCTCCGCAGACATTGGAGTGACCAGCAGCGGAGGAGCGACATCACTCAGCATCGGAGCCATGAATTTCTTCCGTTCAAAAATCTTTGCCGGCGGATATGGAGCAAACGTCGGATTCGGAGGCGGTTCGACAACCTTTAATGTTAAAGTCTCGGTTGGGTTAAGTATAATGAACAAGGATAACAATGCCAGCTGGGATATATTCCTTGACGGTCAGCAACCTTTATCCCCCCAAGGATCTGCGACCACAGTCGGATTATCAATCGGACGAAGCGTTTATTTCGGTTCAAGATGATTAAACACATGAAGAGATTACATACGTTAATAGTAGTACTGCTTATCGGAGTGCAGGTCATTTTCGGGCAGGATCAGAACGCAAAGCTTGAATCTTTCAGATCGGAGGTCCTGGCGAAGTACAGCTCATATTTTTCCGGAGCCGGTTTGGATGAAAACGGTCAGCTCAGGCTGACAGCCCTGGATAGTTTCCGCCGCCTTGAAACATCCGGGAAAAAGGATATCATGAATATCCTGCTGAGATCATGGCAGGAAGAGCTTGTGGTTGTCCATATGGAATCGAGACGGGAATTATGGGCATGGAACAGTGAAACAGGGAATTCGCAGCTGATTGATACATGGGATTTAAATCCTGAACCTGTAACCTCCGCAGCTGCCGCCCCGCAATCAGATATCGCAAAGCACCCGTGGTTCTTTTATATTGGCGGTGCCCAGCAGATGGATTCTTTCAAAAACATCAGCGGCGCCCTGAGTGCGAGGGTTGGCTTCTTTCTCCTGAGTAACAAGCTTGACCTTGCAGTCTCCGTGACAGAAACACTTGCGGGCAACCTGGAGGATGAGAGCCACTCAATGATGACCAGTATCGGGCTGGGGAGCAAATACTACTTCCCGATAAAGAAGAGTAACCTGAGTCCCAACCTTGGGGCTGAGCTGGCTGTTACAATCCCGTTAGAGGGTGAAGTGGCTTTTACGCCTTCCATGCTTGCGGGGGTATGCTGGTTCGTCGGCCCCGGATGCTTCGATGCAGGCTTAAGGGTTGGAAGCACCTATATGGTGATTATTGGTTATACCCTCATTCCGAAATTTAAATCCGCAAAATAGGACCCTTGCTAACGGTCCGCTGTTTTATCTCACTGCTGACACAAATCATAAAGACTTCTATCCGGCACAATCAGGAGTTGCTGCTGTGAACAGGATCTGTCCGGAAATTGTTATTATGGAACAGATGCCTGTCATCAGGTATTCTGTTGACTCCTCCACACCAGCCTGTGTGGAGAGGTTTTTTTCATTACCGACACCTGGTCTGCAATCAGGAAACGACTCTGACAGATGGAAAACATAGACGAATATATTGCAAATTGTCCTCCGCAGTTCCGGGAGAAGCTTCAGGAACTGAGGGCAATTATCAGAAAGGGCGCGCCGGGAGCTGAGGAGAAGATCAGCTACCGGATGCCGGCTTTCTTTCTTAACGGCCCCCTGGTTTATTTCGCTGCTCAGAAAAATCACATTGGATTCTATCCTACTCCATCAGGAGTTGCTGCTTTTAAGAATGACCTGAGAGATTATAAAACCTCCAAAGGGGCCATTCAGCTACCCATTGACAGACCATTGCCACTGCAACTGATACTCAGGATTGTCAGGTTCAGGGTTGACGAAAATTCACTTCCCCCGGTCAGCGGGTAAGCTAGTATTTAACCACACAATTTTATACAGTTCGCCTCACCTGTATCAGCGGTTTCTATCTGATTGCCCCAATAAGGATGAATCTGTCCGGCTATTATTACTCTGGGACTGATGCCTGTCTCCAGGTGTTTGGTGACTCCTCCACCCCAGCCTCTGTGGGGAGAGCTTTTTCATTACCGATAGCTGGCCTGCAATCAGGCAACGACTTCCATAGTGCAGGTTGACTCCGTAAGGCCGGTTCTGTCGCGGCGTCCTGTTTGAAGCAGGAGTGTGCGCCCCTTGAGGTTTTATATATCATTGTAAATCAATGTCATGTATATTAGACTAAAAAAATAGGCAATAATTTTGTAAAAATAGTTGCATGACTAAGAAAATAGTCATATATTTGTCATGAAGGATTGACAAAGCGGATTTGAGACAGTCATCTTACCCTGAAAAGTGACACATCTGACAAACGGGGGAAGATGGGTGAAAAATCCGATCAGAATTAAATTTTAAGCGAATGAAAATAATGCAACTTACAAGGGCGGAAGAGCAGGTAATGCAGATCCTGTGGGATCTGGAGGAGGGTCTGGTGAAGGACATACGCGACCGGTTTGATGACCCGAAACCTGCCAGGAACACCGTATCAACGGTGGTGAGAATTCTTGAGAGAAAGGGATTTGTGAATCACAAGTCCTATGGGAATGTCCATCTCTATTACCCGGTCGTTTCCAGGGATGAGTATTCGCGAAGCCAGCTCTTCGGACTGCTTGAAAGTTATTTTGACAACTCATTCCCTGCCATGGCATCATTCTTTGCACGTGAGAAGGACCTTACCCTGGCGGAGCTGGATGAACTGTTAACGGAGACCAGGGAGGAATTATCGGCACGTAAAAAGTAGAAATGATGGAAGCGCTTGGTTTTTATTTGCTTAAGTCAGCAGTCTGGATAACCGGATTTGGGCTGGTTTATCTCCTTTTTCTTCAGAATGAGAGATTTTTCCTTCTGAACAGGATCTATCTTGTAGCAGGAATAATGGCTTCGATCATCTTCCCATTTCTCACTGTCCGTTATGTTGTGGAGGTGCCTGTATTACAGACACAGGTGACTTCCGGGGCTTTGACGGGTGGAGTTGAACGGGTCGGAGCAGGCCACGATCTGCCAGGCTTGTTATTATATGGTATATGGCTTGCAGGAGTATTATTCATCGCTGCCAGGTATGTGATCCAGGTGGCACCTGTTCTTAAGGTGGCAAAAAGAGCCAGTCCTGAATCAGGCTATCCGGTAAAACTGATCAGGTCGTCCGATTTTCCCACTCCTTTTTCATTATTCTCCTTTGTTGTTGTCAATCCTTCCTTTTCTGAAACTGAGACGAGGGAGATAATGAATCATGAGATAGTGCATATCAGACAGAAGCACTGGTTCGACCTGTCACTTTCAGGTTTATTGTGTGCAGTTCAATGGTTCAATCCTGCCGCCTGGATCTATTCCGGGTTTATCAGGCAGAACCATGAGTACCTGGCGGATGCGGAGGCGCTGCAGCGCACGGCCGATCCGCTTTTGTACCGGGCTGCTCTTCTCAACCAGATCACAGGTTCTCCTGTCATTGATCTGGGTAACTTCTTCAGTTATTCACTAAACAAAAAACGATTTACAATGATGAAAAATAAAATCTGTTCACCTTACAGAAAGCTCAGGTTGTTGCTGATCCTGCCTGTGGCTGCCATAGTGCTTTACGCTTTTGCAGAGCCACATTACAAGGTCACTTCAGACCCGGCAGTCACTCATTCCACTTTAGCTGTTCAGGCTGACATGACGAAGTCTGTCAAAGGCGTTGTTCTCAGCGAGGAGGGCACTCCGCTGGAGGGAGCGGTAATAGTGGTCAAGGGTACCACCGTCGGCACAACCAGTGACGAGCAAGGACACTTTGCCCTGAAAGATGTCCCCGATGATGCCGTTCTTGTGATCTCTTATGTCGGATTTACGACGAATGCGGTTTCAGTGAAACTGGCAGGGAGCAACATTTCCGTAAAGATGCAAAAGAGCACGGTGGTGATCGATACGGTAAACGTAGGAATTGCACCTCCGCCTCCACCGCCTCCGCCGCCCGGGACAGCATTACCGCCGCCTCCGCCGCCACCAGCAGGATCAGTCGCTCCGCCGCCACCACCGCCCCCTCTCGAATCAGTGCCGAAAAATGTTCTGGTAGTGATTGACGGAGAGGTGACCGGCAAACCGTTGTCTGATATTTCACCTGAAGAGATAGCTCAGATCAATGTGCTGAAAGGTGAGATGGCTGTGCTTAAGTATGGCGAGAGAGCCAGGGAAGGCGCCATCGAGATAACCATGAGAAAAAAGTCCGTTAATGACAGAGACAAAGAGGTTTTCGTCGTTGTGGAAGAGATGCCGCAGTTTCCGGGTGGTGAGGAGGCAATGATGTCATGGATCTCCCGGAACGTGAAGTATCCCCAGAAGGCAGCAGAAGAGAAGGTCTACGGCATGGTGCATGTCAGTTTTGTGGTCAGCAGCACGGGCAAGGTAAGCGATGTGAAGATAAAGAAAGGGGTTCACCCTCTCCTTGATGCCGAGGCAGTAAGGGTAGTGGGGGAGATGCCCGACTGGAAACCCGGCTCGCAGAAAGGAAAGCCTGTAGATGTGGGGTACGTTATACCGGTGAATTTCAGCCTTAATATCACCAAAGGAGAATACATCGTACGCTGAGTACCGCATTAAAATAGTCGAGAGGCCGGCACTTTCTGCCGGCTTTTTTTATTAGTCCCCGGCTGGCTTCTGTTTCTGCACATGTTTGCCGGCCTTTTACTGGTTGATTACCCGGTCGCTTCAGTGCCTGTATCAATTTGCCGGCTTTTTTACTTATTTATCTCCCGGTGACTTCAGTCCCAACGGATTGCTCCTTATCCCCGGCGTGATGTATTACCCTCTGCGGGAACGGGATCTCGATGCCCTCCCTGTCAAATGCTATCTTCAGCCTCTTGCGTAACTCACCCGTAACTTCCCATTGCCTTATCGGTTTGGTGTCACCAACTATCTTCACCATTATGGCGGAATCCGCAAATTCATTGACCCTGAGGAACCTGGGTGGCGAGATGATTGCCTCCCCCAGGACCGGATCGGCCGCTAATTCGTCCCCGATTCTGTTTATCACTTCAATAAGATGCTCGAGATTAGTCTGGTAACCGACACCTATATCAAGGTTCACTCTGGAAAATCCCTTGGACATGTTCGATACCTTTGTTATTGCCCCGTGAGGTATGTGGTGAACTGTGCCGTTCATGTCGCGCAGCCTGGTTTTCCTGATGGTTATGTCTTCCACCGCACCGCTGAAACCTTCTATAGTGACTACATCTCCAATACGGTACTGGTTCTCCAGCATCAGGAACAACCCGGTGATTATGTCCCTGATAAGGTACTGTCCCCCGAACCCCACCGCGATACCTACAATCCCGGCACCGGCTATCAGAGGGCCGACCTCGATGCCTGCCTCGGCGAGCACCATCATCAGGGTAACTAAAACGACAACGATATTAAGTGCACCAAGCGAAATCCTTATCAGGGTGTCCTCACGCTTCTTTTCCCCTTCCGGGGATGTGTTTTCGTCAACCTTTACAGATATCCTGATGGCTCTGATTATTATCTTGGAGAGCAATCTGTTAAGGAGGAAAGCAACAATTACGATAAATACGATTCTTATTCCATGAGACATGAGCCAGGGAAGGATCGAGTCGGTCCAGAATTCAAGTTTTTCCATATTCTGTTTTTTTAAGATACCTCATTCTATTTTGATTCAGCTATAAACTGCAATATAACAAAACAATAAGAGCCCTCCAACTACCGGTAAGCAGTCCTGCCTGCATGCTTTACGGCATAATATGCCACTTTTAACCGTTTTTTAGTCCCCGGTCAATGGGTAAGAATTTTTAAAACCGTAAATTTGATACAACCTGAAAAATAACGAAGCTCACTTTTTATGGTCCTTCTTAACAGCGAAGTCGGCAATTACATTATCAGCAACGGTAAAAGATATTCTTATTTCGCCGGGAACAATTACCTGGGTCTTGCAGGTCATCCGGAGATAAAAGCAGCTGTTATACGGGCTGTTGAAAAGTACGGGGTCAATTTCTCCGCCTCCAGGCATACGACAGGAACGGCAGACATCCATCTCGAGCTTGAGGGATCCCTCGCGTCATTCAAGGGGAAGGAAGATGCGGTGGTCTTTGCATCAGGATACCAGGGGAACAGTATCCTTCTTGAGATACTTAAAGGAAGTTATTCGACCATCTTCATTGACCAGGCGGCCCATGCCAGCATTATTGCAGCCATTCCTGCCGATGTGGTCAAGGTAATGTATTATGATCACTGCGATGCGGATCACCTCGATTACCTCCTCGATTACAACCGGGGTTCCAGTCCCCTGATTATAACAGATGGCATTTTCCCGCTGACAGGTGAGATAGCCCCTCTGAACAGGATATATCCGGTGGTGAAAAAACACAACGGGCTGCTTGTGGTAGATGATGCACATTCCACTGGTATCCTGGGCGAAAGCGGCAAAGGTACTCCAGAGCACTTCTCCCTTCCTGTTGACGACAAGATTTTTCAGACGGAGACGATGAGCAAGGCCCTGGGCGGATACGGGGGATTTATTTCCGGAAGCAGGGAGCTGACGGAAATGATCAGGGAGAGGTCTGCGACATACCAGGCATCGACAGCATTGCCTCCCCCGATAGCGGCAGCGGGAATAGCCTCCATCGCGATCCTGAAAGCCAATCCCGGCCTGCGCGTGGAGCTGATTGACAAGGCCTGGAGACTTAGGGAAGAGGTTGTTGCCATGGATTTCCAGACAACACATGAGAGGACCCCCATTATCCCGATTATACTCGATTCTCCGGAGAAGGCCAGGGAGCTCTCACTGTTCCTTGAAGAGAACGGGGTGATCGCACCATTCATGAATTATCCCGTCAGGAAAGAGATGCATCAGATAAGAATTGCAGTATCTGTAAGTCACACAGATGATCAGATAGGCCAGCTGCTTGAGTTGTTAAAAAAATGGAAAGAGAAAAATGAAAGCAATTAAGATCAGTAAGGTAATCATTGAGCCGGTCAACGTACCGCTGGAAGAGCCGTTCAGGATAGCCATCGGAACAAAATACAGCATTGAAAACGCCCTGGTGACCGTGGTTCTTGACAACGGGATCGAAGGTTACGGCGAGGCGGCGCCGCTGGAGCCGATCAATGGGGAGAACCAGGCCACAGTGCTTGCTACCCTTAACAGCTGCATTGATTTCATCAAGGGGAAGGAGATAACAGATTACAGGGCCATTTCCGCCACCCTGAGGGGAGTCTTCTGGGCACAGATTACCGCCCGTTGCGCAATAGAAATGGCATTGCTGGATGCATATGCGAAAGTGCTTGATATTCCTTTGTACCAGTTCTTCGGCGGTGCCGGTAACAAGGCCGAAACGGACTACACCATTGACATTGTGCCCCCTGAAACGGCAAAGGCCAATGCTGCAAAACTGGCAAAGGCAGGGTACACGGTGCTGAAAACCAAGGTAGGAAAGAAACTGACTGACGATATCGACCGCCTCCTGGCTATCATGGACGGGGCTCCGCAATGCGGACTGACTATCGATGCCAACCAGGGTTATTCGCCATGCGAAGCGGTGCATTTCATCGAAGAGATGGGGAAGAATAACATCAGGCCCATCCTGTTTGAACAGCCTGTTTCAAGGTATGATCTGCAGGGGATGCGTTTTGTCAAGGATCATACATCCATTCCCATAGCGGCTGATGAATCGGTATTTACCAGTGCTGATGCCATAAACGTTGTACGCACAGGCTGTGCTGATTACATCAACATCAAGCTGATGAAATCGGGGATAATTGAAGCGATGGACATTGCCGCCATTGCCCGAAGCGCAAATATCAAGCTCATGATCGGGTGCATGCTCGAGACGAAGCTGGCGCTGGGATGCTCGGTTCACTTTGCGGCAGGGATGGGTTGCTTCAGCCATATCGATCTTGACCCTCACATTGAACCGGACCTGGAGCCTTTCACCGGCGGTCCGGATTACAGGGCGCCGTTCTATACACTCTCACCCGATCTCCCGGGGATAGGCTGCAAAAGGAGGTAATTTTATTCTTTTTTTGGAGGCAGCTTGTCTGTTTTTTGCAGCCTGTACTTTTACCTGCAAAATCTTCATTTTGGACCGACACAGGGATGGCCCGGCATAATTTATTGAAAATAAATAAAATATCCGGAAAATTAAGCGTATCTTGTGCGATATTAATAAAATCAAATAATGAGTAAAGGAACAGTAAAATTCTACAATGAATTCAAAGGATTCGGATTCATCAAAGAGGAAAATTCACCAAAAGAGTATTTTGTACATTCAACTGGTTTAAAGGACAATATCAAGGAAAATGATGTTGTGACATTTGACCTGGAGCAAGGTAAAAAAGGATTAAATGCTGTAAATGTTAAACGTGTCTAGTTTTAATATAAACATTTAAAAATTTTGGTCCCGCCGGGTTACGGCGGGACTTTTTATTGAAATTCAAGGAAATATGATAGAAAAAAAAGCTGTTGTTTTCAAGTCACCCGATCTCTCCAAAATGAAGGAGGTTGTTATTGATCACCGGACAAAGATTTACATAGCTCCCGACGCCGATGCCGGAGAGGCGAGGTCGCGCTACCTGTCCAACCTTAAAAACAGAAAACCGTAATTTCATTGCAGATTGCATCTGCAACGCATCTTTATCACCACTGCCTGCGAGCCGGTCCCCTGTTTTGTTCAAGAAACTGCCGGTATAACCCATAAGGCGATAATTTTTATCTTCCCTAATCTTCCATTTGTCAAAATCCGGATTCCTGACGGAATCCTCCCTTTGAACCCTTTATTGCGTTATAGTTCAGCGATATAGACTGCCTGTGACAGTCAATTGCCCTCCTCCCTCCGTTTTTTAAGTAAAAAACAGCCCGTTTTTGACGAATGACCATCTGAGCAGTGTCAGTGGTTTTATACAGCCAGTGAGCATCCCCTATTATTTGATTAAAGATTTTCAAGATATCGCAAAAGACCACTAGATGGGCTTGTGCGACTTGCATTGCCTCGCTTTGCACATTAAATTTGTCAAGACTAAAGGACCACAATTATGAAAGTACTTTTTCAGATAACATCACCGGTTACGGGCAAGGTCGTGATAAGGCGCCGGAAGATCGCAAAGGCATTGCGATGGTGGCTTCGTGAAAACGGTGTGGTTTACGACTATACATATGTGGTATTATAAGTCAGGAAGATCAACCAAAGTTAAAAGACATGGATACTGAAGCATCAGGCAACAATGCAAATTCATTCAATGATCATCCTTTCAGTTTGAATTCCCGCAGGAGTACATCCTCCAGGGAGTCCAAACTCAATCATCTCTTTTCAGAACTCAACTCTGAAGTACGCCGCGACCTGATCACCTACCTGGAGGGAATGGGACTGGATGAAGAGCCGGCAATTCTTGTCATCCCGTCATCAAGGCACTATTTCTATGATGCTGAGGATATGAAAGGGGTAAAGACGATAGTAAATCTTAAGCAGCTCAACTATGTGAAAGAGATCAGGGATTTTCTGCACAAGATCTCCGAGCTGTTACCCCGTGACAGCAGTTTCGTAGGATGCTTTATCGATAACAAATCGCAGAACGGGTTTTCCGATAAATACAGCAATCTCCCGAAAAGCCTTTCGGATAAGGCTGAAGCATATGAGAACGGTATTGAGTCGAGGATACCTTTTATTAACAGGATGTACAGCTTCATCGACCTGAAGACCAACAGGTATCTCACCAGGAAGACAGTTTCAAATCTGCTTGAGGAGTGCAGCCTGCAACTGATAGGCATGACAGAACTGAACGGACTGACCTATTTCCATACCAAAAAGAGGTCTGCGCAGATCGGGCTGATTGCGTAACAATTCAAATATTAATAAACAATTGAGATAATGATTATTAGAGTTTTCAATACAAATAAAAAAAAGGCTGAAATGAAAAAACTTACTTATTTGTTGGCGGCACTTGTTATGGTTGCCGCGCTGGGTTCCTGCGAGCAGGATGAAAGCGATATCTTACTGAAAAAGGGAGAGGCAGTAAAAACTACTACCCCTGCTCCCAGTGATATGGGAATTGCCCCGGTGATTATTGCCGGAGCCAATAACGGCGGGAATGTGACATGCGCTGAAGTTGCAGCTGCATTCGATCTTCCGGTTGGATATTTCCGTTGCGGTGAGAAAGTGGATTTTTCGGATGGTGAATTTGATGGTGAATTTCCTGACGGGCTTATGGTTGAGGTGACAAACGGAAAGTATGTCTCCTTTGAAATGGATGCACCCATCATGATAGATAATAAGTACTATGTGGTCGGCGCTGTTATCGTAAAGGGAGGAAACAAAGCCAATGTCTATTTCTATCCCGGCGGCAGCATGGGCGACAGCGGACTGGCTTCCCCGGTAAACAGTTCAGGAAAGCCTGCAGGGCTCAGTAATCTGACTTTCTGCCTGATGGAAAAGTTACCGGAACTGGTTATTGCACTGAAAACTTATCTGGCAACTCCCATCCCTGGTGAGGTAATCACCTATACGAGGAAAGTTGCATGGGCTGTCAGCGGTGGCCTTGGTGTCAGCACGGAAGAAGGGCTTCATATGGGCTACAACTACTATGATTACAATGGGGAAAATGAGTTTGACCTTGTCAAAGCTACTATTCCAGCAATTGTAGGTCCTATCGGGACTATCAAGGCCACTGATTACTGGGAGGGTGGTAAGCACTATCTGGAGATTGTAATTGATCTGGCTGATGGGAACTTTGTGTTTGACAACACCTTCCTCTATGTCGGATCGCTGAAAGGTTATGAAGGAAGGTATTTTGAACAATTCCCCTTCAAAGCCATTAATATGGTTTCAGATCAGAGGGTATTTAAAATAGACTTCGCGGATATCCTTTTATAGTAGGAATATAGACTTGATTTCAGATGGGAGAGGTCAACCGCAGAGGTTGACCTCTCTTTTTTATTGTCTTTGCTGTAACCGCCATATATAACGGAAGCAGCCCTCACTTTTGCGCTCTCCTCTCCGGGGAGCTTTCTGTGCCGTGAGGGCTGCCACTCAAAATTAAAAAGGACCTTCGGTAGCATAAAGTAACAAAACATATCGGACCTGGCAATGAAGTAATATACTGGTTTTGACTAATATATGGTATTGAGTGATAAATGCATGAAAGCCGGTGACAGGCGCTTTCCCGGGCAAATAGGAGGTCAGGGAATAAAATGTATTGTTAACACTTTTTATGAAAAAGTTGTACTACAACTCGCACATTATACAATAATTTGTTTTATTTTTGAATCACGGCAGTTCCAGACATGTACTCTAGTCGGACAATCTTTCATCTTTACTATTTATAAAATGTACATGGGGGGAGGAACTGCCTTTTTTTATATACCAATTAAGTACCATACCCGGATCATTGAATCTTATCTGCTCCCGGACTTATTATCTTCAGGATCCACGTCTCAACCCTTTAGGATGCGCGATGGCAAACCGGAAAAGGTGCGAACCGCACCCTGTTTGGTGGCGCCTTTATGGCCTCGTGTAGCGGGCGGACAAACAGGGTGAGGTTGTCTTTTCCGGCCTCCTTTTCTTTGGTTCATTTCTTTTGGAGGAGCAAAGGAAATGAACAGTAATCCTAAAAGAAAAAGGGTGTCCTTTTGAGACACCCTCTTCATGGTGGGCGATGTAGGGATCGAACCTACGACCCTCCCGACTGGAAGTCGGGATGCTCTGAACCTGATTTAAAAAGAGCCTCAAT
This sequence comes from uncultured Rikenellaceae bacterium, assembly GCA_963802145.1. Classification (GTDB taxonomy): domain Bacteria; phylum Bacteroidota; class Bacteroidia; order Bacteroidales; family VadinHA17; genus SR-FBR-E99. The sequence goes on along the minus strand of CAWDHN010000010.1, from coordinate 787,052 downwards.
ACGGTCTCTGTTTTTCCAGCTCTTAAGTTGCCTCTCACGCGCAGCTGCATCTTGTTTGATGTCATACTGTTCTGTGTATACTATTGCCCAGGGCCGGCCGGCATTTGTGAATCCTTTCGATGCGTTGTTATGTTTGCGTAGTCTGGCTGAAACATTGGATGAGAATCCAATGTAGTATCTATCGATTTTCTCGGAGTATAATATATATACCGTGTACATAAAAATAAACCCCACAGTAATGGTGGGGTTGATCTCTGGTGGGCGATGTAGGGATCGAACCTACGACCCTCCCGACTGGAAGTCGGGATGCTCTGAACCTGATTTAAAAAGAGCCTCAATACGGTCTCTGTTTTTCCAGCTCTTAAGTTGCCTCTCACGCGTAGCTGCATCTTGTTTGATGTCATACTGTTCTGTGTATACTATTGCCCAGGGCCGGCCGGCATTTGTGAATCCTTTCGATGCGTTGTTATGTTTGCGTAGTCTGGCTGAAACATTGGATGAGAATCCAATGTAGTATCTATCGATTTTCTCGGAGTATAATATATATACCGTGTACATAAAAATAAACCCCACAGTAATGGTGGGGTTGATCTCTGGTGGGCGATGTAGGGATCGAACCTACGACCCTCCCGACTGGAAGTCGGGATGCTCTGAACCTGATTTAAAAAGAGCCTCAATACGGTCTCTGTTTTTCCAGCTCTTAAGTTGCCTCTCACGCGCAGCTGCATCTTGTTTGATGTCATACTGCTCTGTGTATACTATTGCCCAGGGCCGGCCGGCATTTGTGAATCCTTTCGATGCGTTGTTATGTTTGCGTAGTCTGGCTGAAACATTGGATGAGAATCCAATGTAGTATCTATCGATTTTCTCGGAGTATAATATATATACCGTGTACATAAAAATAAACCCCACAGTAATGGTGGGGTTGATCTCTGGTGGGCGATGTAGGGATCGAACCTACGACCCCCCGACTGGAAGTCGGGATGCTCTGAACCAACTGAGCTAATCGCCCTTATTTCAAACTTTCCGGCTCTACGACCCTCCCGACTGGAAGTCGGGATGCTCTGAACCAACTGAGCTAATCGCCCTTATTTCAAACTTTCCGGCTCTACGACCCTCCCGACTGGAAGTCGGGATGCTCTGAACCAACTGAGCTAATCGCCCTTATTTCAAACTTTCCGGCTCTACGACCCTCCCGACTGGAAGTCGGGATGCTCTGAACCAACTGAGCTAATCGCCCTTATTTCAAACTTTCCGGCTCTACGACCCTCCCGACTGGAAGTCGGGATGCTCTGAACCAACTGAGCTAATCGCCCTTATTTCAAACTTTCCGGCTCTACGACCCTCCCGACTGGAAGTCGGGATGCTCTGAACCAACTGAGCTAATCGCCCTTATTTCAAACTTTCCGGCTCTACGACCCTCCCGACTGGAAGTCGGGATGCTCTGAACCAACTGAGCTAATCGCCCGAAAAGCGAGTGCAAATATAATCCACATTTTCTATTCCGCAATATCATGACTGAAAATAAACCCCCGTCAATCATGATGTAAAACCCCTCACGCAACCATCCGCCACGGCACGGAGTCATGTTATTAACTGTGTTAATTATACACTCCGGGGGAATGATACCAATAATTGAAAAATATTTATATTAGCTTTTGGTACTTTTTGACTTTGAATGAGTTACAATCTGCAGGCACGCAACGCAGATTGATAGCTCAACTGTTTGATAAATAGTACGATATGCCTTTCATATCCCGAACCTGACCGTTATGAAACAAACCCGCCTGTTACCATTTGTCCTTGCCTTTCTCCTTATTTTGGCTCCGCTGACCGCTGGTGCGCAGGTGGGCCCGGGAGGCGTGGGCAGCATGACCAATACGCAGTTGTGGCTCCGGTCCGACAGCCTGATCGCTATCCAGCCGCTTTTCTTTGTCACCAGCTGGTACGATCTTTCCGGTCATATGCGTGATTTCGGAGCTGTCGTCACTGGACAGACCGTTCCCTCTGTGACGCCGGATGTCATAAACGGATATCCTGCCGTCACCTTCACTGACCAGGGTGGGCTGGGCGGTGATTTCCTCGGATACAACGGTACCATAGGGATAACGGGGTCCGATGCCGCTACCGTGGTGATCGTCGCCCGCAATACCACCGCCGCTGATGAGCAGAACGGAGGCCTCTACCTCGGGCAGAAGAACCTCGGGGGAGCCAATGCAGTAAGGAGCTATGGCCTGGAATATGCTGACGCCGTCAGGTTCAACGGCCAGAGCCAGGTGTTCAACGACGGGCATACGGCAAACAACTGGAGGATAATTTACTACACCAACCCATCCGGGGCTGCCGTATCTGCGTACGGAGCCTACCTCAACGGCACGCTCCTCACCGGAAGTTCCACCTCTTCGCTGGTGCCATCTCTTGTCTCCAACTTCGCACTTGTCGGAGCCACCCAGATGAGCGGTACATACAATCCGGCAGGTTACTTCAACGGCGATATGCTGGAGATAGCCGTCTTCTCGGGCCAGCTTAATGACGCAGAGCGGGTTGTGCTGCACAATAACCTCGGGGCGAAGTATCTTCTGCCCATTGCTGATGACCATTATGCCTGGGAGGTGACCCATTCTCACGATGTCTCCGGAATAGCCGCATATAACGGCACCACCTTCACCAACGCCTGGTCTACCGGCATTCTGTCGGTCACTTCACCATCCGGCCTGACAGAAGGCGAATACCTGTTCTTCGGCCATAACAAGGCAAATGCAAAGACCTGGACCACCGATGAGGTCCCTGCTCCGGGCACCTTCCGCCTGGCAAGGGAGTGGAGGTTTGATGAGACGGGGGACGTAGGCACGGTCACGATCAGCATCCCTGCTGCATCCCTTCCGGCATTCCCCGTGGGCTATCCTACACTGGGAATACTTACCGATGCCGACGGCGACTTCTCCTCAGGCGCCACCATGCACCGACCCGCACTTATAGCAGGAAGTTACACTTTCGATCTCAATATCGCTGACGGACAGTATTTTACGATTATAGCATTCCGGCCTGAAGTAAACTTCACCCTGCCCTCAGGGTCGGGACCGGAGAATATAACCAGTGTGACCGTTCAGGCCAGCCTTAATTATCCGCACACATCCGATATCTCATTTGACTATGCAGCCACAGGAGGCACTGCCACCACCGGTGTCGACTACATCCTCGCGCCTGGTACGGTAACCATCCCTGCCGGATCAGTAACGGGTTCCTTCAATATTACCGTTATAAACGATGCTCTTGTGGAGCCGAGTGAGACGATCATTGCCGGCCTGACCAATCCTTCCGCCGGAGTATCGATCGGAACGCAGAACAGCTATACCTATACAATTATGAATGATGATATTGTCTACGCATCATTCTCATCTGCAACTGCTTCAGGACCTGAAGGCAACGCAGCTGCACCTGTCACCACTCTTCAGATAGTTGTCAGCGGTGGTATAATCAGCACTCCCGGAAGCCTTTTGGTTTTGGTTACAAACGGTACGGCAACCTCCGGCGACTGGACTCAGACCAGCAATCTTGTCACCATTCCGGCCGGAGATTATACGGTCCCTGTATCAATCCCAATACCCTCCACGGTGCTCACTATTATCGGCGATCTTGCCGTGGAGAATGATGAGACCATTAACCTGAGCATGAATACTTTCGTTACAGTAGCGGCCGGGCCGGTCGTCAACTCTGTCTACACCATACTAAACGATGACAATTCCACTGTGAGCGTCGCCGCGGCTGCCCCGTCGATACCCGAGGGTGGTCCGGGCGCTGCCGGCACCGGCACTTTTGTCTTTACCTTCACCAACCCCTCCGCTACCGCAAGGACAATATCCTATATGGTCACCGGCAGTGCCACCTCAGGCACCGATTTTATTGCGCTGCCCGGGTCATTTGTAATGCCTTCCGGCTCCGTAACCTATAATTTAACACTTACTGCTGTAGCTGATCTTATTGTGGAAGGCGACGAGACTGTAACCGTCACCATCACTGCTGTCTCCGGGGCACCTGCAATTGCCGTCAATGCAGTACCGGCAACAATTACAATCACTGATGATGATCTTCCTGAAATACGCTACTCACCTGTATCGCTGACAATGACCGAGGGATCCAGTGCCACAGTTGAAGTATGGCTCTCTGCCGCCCCTGCAGGTTCAGTCACGCTGAACATCTCGACCTTGCTTGCAGGTGTGCTGACCGTGAGCCCGGCCACCCTCACCTTCAATACGGCAAACTATGCCACCCACCAGGTGATCACTGTCCAGTCGGTGGAGAACACGGTTCTGGGTGACCAGACTGAAAATATCATCATTTCGGTTAATGATGCTCTCTCGGATAACTCCTTCGATCCGTTGCCGGATATAAATATCCCTGTTACCGTAACCAACAATGACCTGGCGTCAATCGTGGTCAATCCCGGCACAGTGACAGTTACAGAGAACGGCACAGCCACCTTCACCGTGGCGCTGTCTGCCGCTCCGGCATCAGGCAGTGTCGTCATTGACCTCACAAGCAATAATACTGCCGTTGCCACAATCAATATTCCTCAACTGACCTTCACCACAGGCAACTGGAATATTCCTCAGACAATCACGGTCACCGGGGTGAACAATAACACCATCCCGAATACCTCCACAACAATAAGCCTGACTGTCAATAACGCTCTTTCGTACGACGGTTTCGACGGGGTTACGGCAACAGTCAACGTCAACGTAACCAATGATGACGTTCCCGGATTTGTTGTCAGTCCTCTTAACCTTACCATCAACGAGGGCGGACCTTCTGGTGTGTTCACTGTTGTTCTCACGTCACAACCATCATCCGATGTCGTCTTTGACCTTGTCAACGGTGCACCGGTATACGTCGGACATGTTTCACAAATCACATTCACCTCCGCAAACTGGAATGTGCCTCTGCCGGTCACTGTCACTGCAGTCGAGGATGCTCTTGATATTGACAGGACTGACGTCATTGCCGTTACTGTCAACCAGGCCCTTACCGACAATAACTTCGATGCAATGGCATCGCAGAATGTCACAGTCAACATTGAAGACAATGATCCGCCGGTTATCACCGGATGTCCCGGGAACATTAACGTCAGCAACACTCCGGGCGCCTGCTCGGCTGTTGTCCTCTGGACTCCGCCGGTCTCCACTGCTCCGATGGTCTCCACCCATCTGCCGGGTGCAACATTCCCGGTGGGTGTGACCACGGTAACATACACATCGACCGACAGTGACGGCATGGTTTCCACATGTGTGTTTACAGTTACCGTCAACGACACCGAGCCTCCGGTTCTGTCATGTAAAAATGCCACTGTCACCCTGGATGCCTCAGGTAATGCATCCATCGTGGCTGCTGATATCCTGTCGGGAATTCCGGCTGACAATTGTTCGATAGCATCAGTGATTCTGAGCAGATCGTCATTCACCTGTGCCGATCTCGGCAGCGTGACGGTTACCGTTACTGCCACTGACGCCAGCGGCAATGTATCGACCTGCAATGCTGTTGTCACCGTCACCGATCCCTTCCCTGCATCACTCAGCGCCGGTCCGGATGATGAAATATGCATTACCTCGCCGGCATACACCATCACCGGTGCCACTGCCGTTAACATGAGTCTTCTCTGGACCACCTCGGGCTCGGGCACCTTCAGTGCTCCGACGGCCCTGAACCCGGTATACACGCGCGGGGCTGCCGATCTCACCTCAGTTACCCTCACCCTGACGGGAAACAAGGTCAGCGGGTGCCCTGTGACACTCAGTGATGCCATGACACTGAACTTTGCAGGACTTCCTGTTGCCAATGCCGGCGCCGACAGGGATCTCTGCAGCGGCACAGCCAGCGTGACCCTGGCAGATGCTTCGGCCACCAATGGCACCGTAGCATGGACAACATCAGGCAACGGTACGTTCAGTAATCCATCCGTTATCAACCCGGTGTATACATTCGGATCTTCCGATACAGGACCTGTCACGCTCACCCTGACGGTCACAAGTACGGAATGCGGCACCTCATCGGATAACGTGGTCATCACCTTCACCTCTGCGCCAGTGGCCGATGCCGGTCCTGACGCCGGGGTATGCATGACCGCAACCGGATACCAGGTGGCCGGCGCATCCCATGCAGGAGGAACGGTGACATGGAGTACCGGTGGAAACGGCACATTTGACAACGCCACCGTTGACAATCCCTATTATACATTCGGTTCCGCAGATTATACTTCCGGTTCAGTAACCCTTACCATGGAGGTAGCCGGTGGAGGAACATGCGGCACAGTCACATCGACTGCAGTCATCACCATCAACCCATTACCTGTCATACAGATAACAGATCTTGAAAATATCAGTTGTGCCGGCCTGACTGACGGGGAGGTACAACTGGCTTCCAGCGCCGGGCTTGCACCTTACATGTACAGCCTTGACGGCGCACCATTCCAGTCGTCGGGAAACTTCACCGGGCTGCCGGCTGCATCCTACTATGTTGAAACAATGGATGCCAATGGATGTGTCTCCGGAATTGTATTTGAAATAACCGAACCCCTGCCGTTCGTGGCTACACTTGACAGTGCGGATAATGTGACATGCAACGGAGCTGCTGACGGAGCTGTTTACACAACCCTGACAGGGGGCACGATGCCATATAGCATCAGCTGGACAGGTCCCTCGGGGTTCACTGCATCTACTCCCGATATAACAGGGCTGGCAGCAGGTACCTACAGTGTCACCATAACCGACCTGAACAGCTGTGCCACATACAGCTTCATCGAGGTTATCACCCAGCCGGCTGCAATAGTTATCACGGGGTCGACTCTGTCTGATTACGGTGGCTACGGGGTCCAGTGTCCTGAGTCAGCCGACGGATCCATCACGGTCACTGCCGGCGGAGGAACACCACCTCTGTCATACGGGTGGACCGGTCCTGGCGGATTTACCTCGACCCAGGCCTCCATCTCATTCCTCAGGGCTGGTACATATACTCTTACCATAACCGACAGCGGGGGTTGCATCCTGACGGAAGACTTTGTGCTCACCGCACCTGAGGCCATGCTGCTGACTTCAGTCACTGAAGATGCCTCATGTCCGGATACACCTGACGGCAGCATCGATCTTACCGTGACAGGAGGAGCGGGTACACTTGCCTACCTGTGGGATGACGGTGTTACTGCCGCTGACCGCACCGCGATACTTCCGGGTGAACGTACGGTAACCGTGACTGACGCCAACGGATGTGTGCAGGAGCTTACTGTCACCGTCGGGGTGACAGGCATTGACTGCCTCAGGATTTACGAGATAATTACGCCCAACGGCGACGGACGCAATGACACATGGAAGCTGAGAAACGGAGAGCTTTATCCCGATGCCGAGATATTCGTGTACAGCCGCTGGGGCAAGCTTGTCTACCATTCAAGGAATGCGAGTGATGAGTGGGATGGCACCTTCAACGGGACGCTGCTGCCGAACGATTCGTATCATTATGTCATCCACCTCAACGACGGTTCTGAACCACGTACGGGAGTCATATCAATCATAAGCAAATAAACCGGAAGGATATGAACAGACTGAGAATAATAACAGTGATTGGCCTTCTGGCGGTTATGCCTGTTTTGTCGGGACAACAGTTCCCCATCTACAGCCAGTACGTCATGAACGGATTCCTGCTTAATCCCTCTTATGCCGGCAGCGACTACTATACCACTTTCGGCCTTACCGTACGTGAGCAGTGGCTGAATGTCCCTGATGCCCCATCCACATATGCTGCGGCCTTCCAGACAAGGATCCTCAATGACAGCTATATCACCAAATCTACCGCCGTAAGGAAGAAGATCGACAGGCCCACAAGGGGTGGCAGGGTAGGAGTGGGTGGCTATCTCTTCTCGGACCATAACGGGATAATGCACAGGACCGGATTGCAGCTTGCATACGCCTATCATCTCCCCATAGCGGATGAGCAGCAGCTCTCCTTCGGTCTCTCGCTGAGCGCATACCAGTATTTTGTGGACATCAACGGCGCCTTGATGCCTGGCGACGTTAATGACGAGTTTCTGAACAACTATGACCAGGTGGTTTATATACCGGATGCCAACTTCGGCATAAGTTATATGACCAGAAGGTATTATGCCGGGTTCTCAATGACCAACCTTTTCAGGGGATCGCTGATGATAGGCAATGGAGGAGAGAACAGCCATTCGGAGCTTGGTCATTTCTTTCTCACCGGCGGCATGAGGTTTTACACCGGTGCCGACTGGATAATAGAGCCTTCGGTGATGCTGAAGTCCTCAGACATGGTACTGAAGTCGGTGCAGATAGATGTCACAGGCCGGGTATACTACAAGGAGGATTACTGGCTGGGGCTGTCATACCGCTCCCAGGATGCCGTGATTATGATGGCAGGACTCAAGGTTGACAGGTTCTACGTGGGATATGCCTTTGACTTCACCCTCTCCGAGATACGCAGCTATACCTACGGGACACACGAACTGACAGTCCTGGCACGCTTCGGCGACAGCCCGAGGCGATACAGGTGGATCAACAAGTATTGATGAGGTCTATCATATTGTTTTTATTGATTGCCGCAGCCTGCCTGGGTTGTGACCCCCTTGCCAATCCCGTATCAGGACCTCTCGGGGTCTCTTCTGACACGATATCGTTTGATACGGTCTTCTCCGGGGTGGGGTCAGCTACCAGGGAGTTCAGGGTAATAAACACCGGGAATGACCCCGTGCTTATTGACCGCATATGGCTGGGTGGAGGAGCGGGTTCTCCCTTCCGCCTCAATATAGATGGCGTGCCAGGCACTGCAGTTGAAGACATTGTGCTGGCCCGCAACGACAGCCTTTTTATTTTTGTCGAAGTAACCATTGATCCGACAGGTGACGATGCCCCGTTAGCCGTGATTGACTCGGTGAACTTCGTGTCGGGAGGTTTTTCCGGGAAGGTTATCCTTGAAGCGTGGGGACAGGACATCTGGCTGGTGGATGAGGATATTCATGCCGATGCCGTATGGACTGAGGGAAAACCCTATGTCATAAATGGATCGCTGCTCGTTGACACGGTGGCCACGCTGACGCTTAACCCGGGGGCCAGGGTCTATTTTCACTACGGTGCAGGGATGGTCATCGCCGGCTCACTGCAGTCTGAAGGCACACCGGAAAAAAGGGTTCTCTTTGCCACAGACCGCCTCGAGGAGGTGTATACCGATGTTCCGGGACGGTGGAAGGGGATACGGTTCATGGACTGCAGTCGCGATAACGTTCTGAATTTCACCGAGGTCAGGAATGCGGAGATAGCGGTATTCCTGGACGGGAAGCTTAGTTCCGCACCTGATCTGGAGATGAACGGCACAAGGCTTATGCATAACACCGTAGCATCACTGGTTGTGCGTCATGGTGAGGTTTTCGCAGTCAACTCGGTCTTTGCACACTCGGGTTTCAGCACAGTCTCCCTGACAGAAGGAGGAGGCAGCGATTTCGTATACTGCACCATGGAGTCGAGATGGGAGTATGGGTACCGTTCTGAGCCGGTGTTGTTTATAGGTCCGGGAGAAGGGAGTTTGCCTGAAGTCAATGTTCTCAACTCCGTTATCACCGGGACGCTTGCAAATGAACTGGAGATCGATGCCTCTGCATCCGCTGCGGCAGGCCGTTTCAGGGCTGACAGCTCGCTGATAAAGGTTGATACCCTGAGGAGCAGCTGGTACTCGGGATCGTTGTTCCGTGATGTGATTACCGGGCAGAACCCTCTTTTTATCGATGAGAGCGCTTATGATTTCCGGCCTGACACGCTCTCACCGCTGCTTGACCGGGCAGGGCGCACTGAGGCAGCAGCGTGGCCGGATGACATCCGAAAGAAGCCGCGGCTCAGTGATGACGGACCGGATATCGGAGCGTACGAAAGGCAGCCCGGGGAGAAACGGAAGGAGGAGCGGTGATGTTCTGTCTCCAGTCGGCATTCCAGTCGGCAATCGGCAGTCGGCAATCCAGTCGGCAGTCATCAGTCGGCAGTCATCAGTCGTAACAACTTGATTGACTGAAGACTGAAGACTGAAGACTGTGGACTGAGGACTAAGAGTAAGAGATATGGCAAGAAATGTAATTATATTACTGCTTATCCTGACCCTCTCACCCCCGGTGGACGGGCAGGAGTTCTCCGTCATGTTCTATAACGTCGAAAACCTCTTTGACACGGCCGATGACACTACCAGGAATGATGAGGAGTTCCTTCCGGAAGGGAGCAGGAGGTGGACCTCCAACAGGTACAATAAGAAGATCAATGCACTCTCAAGGGCCATCTCTGCAGCGGGAGAGTGGGAGCTGCCGGCACTGATAGGAGTGTGCGAGGTGGAGAATGAGGAGGTGTTGAAAGACCTGGCCTTCGGAACCATACTGTCAGCAGGCAATTACGGAGTGGTTCACACCAACTCCCCCGACCTCCGGGGCATCGATGTGGCTCTTCTCTACAGACACGACTGGTTTCGGATTGCTGAGGTCAGGTCATGGGTGCCGGAGCGGCCGGAAAATGATCCCTTTCTGTCGCGGAATCTGCTGTATGTCAAAGCGGTGATGGATCCCGACACACTGCATGTGATCGTCTGCCACTTCCCCTCGAGGAGAGGTGGAGTGCTTGCCACCCAGGGGGCCAGGGAAGAGATGGCGAAACTTCTGAGGGCAAAGACCGACTCACTGCTGTCAGCCACGGTGGATGCAGCAATAATAGTTATGGGTGACTTTAATGCCGGGCCCGGAGATGAGATAATGAAGGACATTACCCGCGAGGACCTCCTTGTAAATGCTGCAGGCCTGATTGCTTCAGGGGGGATGGGAACTTACAGGTACCAGGGACAATGGGAGGTGATCGACCAGCTACTTGTCTCGTCATCCATGGCGGTGGGCGGCGGACCCTTTCAGGCCGTCATGGAGTCCGTAAGGGTGCCGGATGCCTCTTTCCTGTTAACTGATGATCCCGATTACCCGGGAAAGAAGCCCTTTGCCACATACGGAGGATTCAGGTGGGCGGGAGGTTATTCAGATCATCTACCCGTGCTGATAACCGTCAGACACAGGTAAGGGTCACTTCAGCTTCAGCCCGAGCTCCATCCCTTTTTTTATCATGTACTGCCGTGCCGCCTCCTTTTCATTTGGTATGACACCGTCGAGGATAGCCTCCTTGATGGCAGATTTGATCACTCCGACCATTGGTCCGGGAGGTATGTCGAATGCAGCGATGATCTCCTCTCCATGCACGGGAGGCTGGAAGGTCCTTACGGCATCCTTCTCTTCGATCTCTTTGAGCTTGCGGCGCACAAGGGCGAAATTATCACGATGCTTCTGAACCTTCATCCTGTTACCGGAGGTGATGTCCGCCTCGCACAGAAGCATCAGATCATCAATGTCATCACCTGCCTCGAACAGGAGCCTTCTGACGGCTGAGTCCGTCACCTCTTCCTGGACAAGGGAAATGGGTCTCAGATGCAGCCCCACAAGCTTCTTTACATATTTCATCCTGTCATTAAGGGGAAGCTTGAGGCGGGTGAATATTTCAGGCACCATCCTGGCGCCCATAAACTCGTGTCCATGAAAAGTCCAGCCCGTGCCCGGGACGAATCTCTTGGTCGCCGGCTTGGCCACGTCATGCAGCAGAGCTGCCCAGCGCAGCCACAGGTCATCACTCTTCTCCGCGGTGTTGTCGAGAACCTTGAGGGTATGGTGGAAGTTATCCTTATGCCCCTTGCCATCCTTGTCCTCAACACCTTTAAGCCTGGCCACCTCGGGCAGAATGAGATTGAGCAGTCCTGTCTCATCAAGCAGAAGGAACCCTACGGAAGGAAGAGCGGTTTCCATAATCTTGTTCAGCTCCGTGGTGATCCTTTCGGCTGATACAATTTTTATTCTTTCGGCATTGCGGGCAATTGAGGCCATCGTCTCTTCAGAGACTGTAAAGCCAAGCTGGGCCGCGAACCTGACGGCACGCATCATCCGCAACGGATCGTCGCTGAAGGTAGAGTCAGGGTCAAGCGGGGTACGTATGATGCCGTTGCGTATGTCTTCAATCCCTCCGAACGGATCAAGAACTTCACCGGGGTTACGGGCGTTGAGGCTGATGGCCAGGGCGTTGATGGTGAAATCACGCCTGTTCTGGTCGTCCTCGAGGGTGCCCGGAACCACAGAGGGCTTGCGTGAATCTTCAGAGTAAGATTCTTTCCTTGCACCGACAAATTCGACTTCGCAGTTCCGGTACCTGAACATTGCGGTGCCGAAGGTTTTAAACACTGTAACTTTTATGTCAGGATTTATCTCCCTGGCAACCGCCCTGGCCATTGCAGGCCCGTCGCCAAGAACGACAATGTCAATGTCCTTGCCGGGATGAACCCTTCCCATGATATGATCACGCACATATCCCCCGATGACATACACATCAACATGTTCCCGGTCAGCCACACGGGCGACTATCTCAAAAATCCTGTCATCAGGGAAAATGTTCATCTTTTGTCTGACAAATTAACCGTAACCGGTGACAAATTTACAATTTAAAGCCTAACTTGATGAAAAATTGCAGTAAAGGAAGACTGCGGCACGGCTCTTGCATATGCTGAACAATAATTATAAAAATCTGTTAAACAATTAAAAAGATAGATATGGCAGAGCATTTGACAAAGGAGACATTTCTTGAGAAGGTATTCAATTACGAGCAGAACAAAGAGTGGAAATATACAGGGGACAAGCCTTGCATTATTGACTTCTATGCTGACTGGTGCGGTCCTTGCAAGATGGTAGCCCCGGTACTTGAGGAATTATCAAAGGAGTATGACGGTAAGCTTTATGTGTATAAGATTGATACTGAGGCTGAACAGGAGCTTGCATCGGTATTCGGAATAAGAAGCATACCATCCCTGTTGTTTGTTCCTATGGAGGGACAACCTCAGATGGCAATGGGAGCGTTACCGAAAGAAAGCTTTGAAAAAGCCTTTAAAGATATATTTGGAATAGAAAAGAACTGAAAAACAAAAATAAATTCAATTTTTTTATGTTTTTTGAAAACAATATTGTAACTTTTACGTTTAATTAATTGAAGGTAGTTTTCTAACAGAAGAGTTAGTTTTCTGGAATTTAGGTTAGGGTTTCGAGTTGAAGCCCCGCTGCGGCGGGGCTTCCTTGATTCATGGCCCTTGTTATTACTGTTTGCTGACCGGCATCGTGTTAATTACCCTGGGAGGTCAGCTTAATGGGACCAGCGCCATACTTTAGCAGCAATTGGATCTTCACCCTGAGGTCTCTATCATGCAATCAGTTTTTTACACCATGATCATGCTATCCGGTTTATGATGCCAGTATCATGTGATCAGTCGCGCGAGATCGCTACTATGATTTCAGATCCTCAATGATGCCTTCAATTCTCTCCTCGGTTTCGCGCAGTCTTTTCCTGCATATTTTTATCAGTTCCGCAGCCTTTCTGACATCTTCTGACAGTTTATCGATGTCCGGTTCTCCCTCCTCGATATTTTTGAGGATCACTTCGATGCCTTTGATGGCCTCACTGAACCCGATCTCTTTTTTTGCCATGACTATCTTTTTTGAGTTATTTTTTTTACGGTACTGGCCGCCTGCCCTGTCTCAAAGTGTGTTGTGATGGTGTCACCCGGTTCAAGCTCTGCCAGCGAGCGAACTATCAGGCCGTTCTTTGCCGTAAGTGTAAATCCCCTTCTCATCACTCCGGCCGGGTCAAGATGGCGGAGGGCGTTCTCAAGCCTGCCTGTCTCCTCCTTGGCTGATCGCAGGAGACTGGCTGATGAGCGGCGAAGAGTTGCGGTATGGTAATTAACCTGCTCGCGTTTGACCCTTACTATCAGACGGGTGGTTGCTGAAATGCGGTTCTGCATTGATGAGATCTGTTCTCCCGCAGAAGAGAGAGCATCAGTTACTGCTGAGGTCAGTGAGCCGGCCATATCAATGATCCTGTTCTCGCACTCCATAGTATGCTCCACAAGGTAGTCAGCAACGGCCGTGGGTGTCTTCAAAGACTTCCATGCCACCATGTCAGTGACCGAGATATCTTTTTCATGGCCTATGCCTGTCAGTACCGGCAGGGGAAACTGAGTGACATGGTATGCAATATTATAACTGTCGAACCAGCTCAGGTCTGTGGTCGACCCCCCTCCCCGGATAATAACGACAGCATCGAACCTCTCAGCTCTTTCGGATATCTGGTTTAGCGCCTCAGTCACGGAACTTTCAGTAAGTTCACCCTGCAAAACTGCTTCAAACAGCTCAGATTTAAAGACATATCCGTACGGATTGCCTGTAAGGTGATTTATGAAGTCCTGGTATCCGGCCGCCTTCGACGAAGATACCACGGCAATGTACCTGGGGTAGGGAGGGAGGGTCAGTTCGCGGTTCATCTCCATGACACCCTCTGCTGTCAGCCTTCTTATGATTGCCTCTCTCCTCAGTGCCATGTCTCCGGCCGTATAGGCAGGATCAATGTCGGTTATGTTAAGACTCAGGCCGTAAAGTTCGTGATATTCTACCGTAGCCTTGCAGAGGATAGATATTCCCTGTCTCAGGGGGATGCCTGTGCTGGCGGTGAAAAAGGTATTAAGCGAACGGAATTTCGAAGCCCATATGGTTGCCCTGGCTTTTGCGGTGATCCTTCCTCCCGGTCCGTCGCTGCCTGTGAGTTCCATGTAGCAGTGTCCGGCTCCCTGTATCTTCATCTCGGCTATCTCGGCAATCACCCAGAAGGCTCCCGGGAGAGCCTCATAGATCCTGTCACGGATCAGTCCCTGCAGCTCAGTCAGCGATATCTTATCGGGATGGTTCATCTTCTGAGCCTGATCATTTTGAAGGTCCTCTGGCCCTGGTCTGTTTCCACTTTGATGATATATGTTCCCTGGCCCATATTGCCGAACCCTTCAAGCCTGTAAGAGCGGGCCGCGTAGGGGAAATAACGCTTCTGCATGACGGTATTGCCGTTGCCGGAGGTGACGGTGATCACCAGGAACTCAGGAGCATCACGAAACCACAGGTTGACCTCGTCAAAGAAAGGGTTGGGTCCGGCAGTCATTATCACTTCCGGCCTGAAAGTATGGATCTCTTCCAGATAACCGAGGGCTTTCAGAAAATCGGGCAGCCCGTAACCGTAGAGCGTATCCGGATTATTAAACCTGTCGCTGCTCTTATGCAGGGCATCTATGATCTCTGCAGGGGAAGCATCAGGCACCGCCTGCATGAGTGAGGCACTTAGTCCGCTTATGACGGGGCAGCTGAACGATGTGCCGCTACCCTTGTGCCAGAGTCCGGGTTCAAATTGCATCGGCAGAAGTACACCGGGGGCGACAACATCGGGCTTTACCTGTCCGTCAGATGAGAAGCCTGCGGATGAGAAGTCGGAGATGGTGAGATCCTGTCGCACTGCGCCTACTCCCAGCACGCTGTCACCGTCTGAGGGAGCTATGATCCGGAGCCATTCCTTGTTACGCTCGTTGCCGGCGCTGTTGACCACCAGGATCCCTTTGGAGGCAGCGATGTCTGCTGCTCGGGTGATGAAAGCGGTATTGCCGTCCATGTCGCCGAACGAGTAGTCCATGGATGGGTCGTCGAAGGTGAAATAGCCGAGTGAGGAGGTTATAATATCAGCCCCGGCGCTGTCGGCAAATTCCGCCCCGGCTGCCCAGTAGTCCTCCTCGACGGGATATTCCGTTTCGTCATCTTCCGTGCGCAGAAGGATATAACTCGGCTCCCGGGGCTGTCCCCCGGATTATGCCCGGCAGATCTCCGGCCAGTATTGACAGAACGGCAGTGCCGTGGTAATGATAGTCGTATACACTTTCCGAGCCCGAGACAAAATCACGGGTGGCTGTTATGCCGCCACGCTCTGTCAGGTGGGTAAGAGATTCAATAAGGTCAGCCTGGTCAAATCCTGCGTCAAGGACCGCAATGGTCACTTTCCGGCCGGTAAAGCCTGATTCATGAAGTATTATTCCGTTATGCGGGATTCTGGGGTCGAAGGCATCAGGGTCATCTCCCGCCTGAGCCATTCCGAATTTGCTGTAGGTATGTTTGACCGGATCGGCCGGGTGTTTTACGAGCCTGATCCCTTCAACGAAGGAGAACTGTTCCAGATCGCTAAGATTTACGGGCGACAGTGATGTAAACACTGCCGTGTTCATCCACTTCGAAGCGCATTTGAACCTCAGTCCGCGTTGTTCCACCGAACTGATATACTGGCTGCTTACCGGGAGGTCGGCCTCATCGGGGAAGGGGATACCGTATTTCTCCCTCCTGGCGATTGCTGCCGGGGAGAGGATTTGTTCAGGGGAAACTGCTTCCGGGATTATTCCCTTGTCAGTGAAGAAGACACGGTAATACCAAAGGCTGGTTTCATCCGGAGCGGATTGCGCCTGCGCCGGAAGCAGTCCTGCGGCTAATGCCAGCAGAGAGGCCGCGATTATAAACCACCTGTGGCTCATTTGATAACTGTCCCGGTGATATCGGTCACCTTGATCTTGTCCCTGTTCTTTTCAAGGTCATCAAGGAATTTTGTCTCCTGTTCCGCCAGTTTCGGGTCGGCAGGTTTTCCATCCTTGTAAGCGATGATCTGTTTCAGCGAGCCATCCTCGTTGAAGATCATCCAATCTCCGCTCTTCAGATCCTCCTTGTACCGCCCCTCATACTGGAGTTTGCCATTCGGGTGGTAGTAGGAGAAGGGGCCCTCGAGCCTGCCTTCGAAATACTCCGCCCTTAGGCATATTGAACCGTCAGGGTAATACTGAAACCACTCGCCCGTCCTGCTGCCGAAGTTCCAGGTTACCTTTTCAGCCAGTGTACTGTCAGGATAAAATTTCTGTGAGAGTCCGTGCCTCTGATCCTCATGGTAGTACTCTTCGCTTATCAGGTATATGGGACGTGTTGCCGACCAGAATTTCCAGAGGCCCTCTTTCTTGCGGGCAACGTACATTCCTTCAGCCGCTTTCAGTCCGTCAGCATAATAAAACACCGCAGAAGCCTCATCTTTTTTATCGCTGTATGTCAGTTCCGAGATCAGAATGCCTTCGTTGTTGTAACGGCTGAAGAGACCCACGGGCTTATCGTCTTTGAAAGTGCCTTTATACATCGCCTTGCCGTTGGAGTAGTTTTTTACCCAGGGGCCCTGTTTCATGCCCCGGGTATCGACCATGTTCTGTGAGAAGGTTACGGAGCAAATCAGGAACAATGATATTGCCGGTAATATATAGCGCTTATTCATGGCATGCTGTTTAATGCAAAAGTAATGAAAAAAAGCCGTGACGGCTTGCGCTGTCACGGCTTCATGGTTGATATATGTTGTGTTTACTTGACCTCCTCGAAGTCGACGTCGGTGACCTGTTCGTCTCCGCCGGTCTTTCCTCCGCCGGCATTACCTCCGGCATCAGCTCCTGTGGGGCCTGGCTGCGGTCCGGCCTGGGCTCCGGGATCACCCTGAGCCTGCTTGTACATATCTTCAGAGGCTGCCTGCCATGCGGCGTTTATCTCTGCCAGGGCGCGGTCGATCTGCGTCACATCCCTGTTCTTGTGAGCCTCGCGCAGCTGACCGAGGGCATTCTCTATCCGGCCCTTTTTGTCAGTCGGGATCTTGTCGCCGTACTCCTTCAGCTGTTTCTCCGTCTGGAAGATCATGCTGTCGGCTGCGTTGATTTTTTCAGCCATCTCCCTTGCGGCTTTATCGCTGGCCTCATTGGCTTTCGCCTCATCACGCATGCGGCGTATCTCGTCGTCACTAAGGCCCGATGATGCCTCTATTCGTATCCTCTGTTCCCTGCCTGTCCCTTTATCTTTGGCTGAGACATGAAGGATTCCGTTTGCGTCGATGTCAAAGGTGACTTCGACCTGCGGTATGCCCCTGGGGGCCGGCGGTATGCCGTCGAGATGGAAGCGCCCGATGGTCTTGTTCCCCTGTGCCATGGGCCTTTCGCCCTGCAGTACATGGATCTCAACTGACGGCTGGCTGTCGCTGGCTGTGGTGAATGTTTCGGTCTTGCGGGTAGGAATGGTGGTGTTCGATTCAATCAGTCGCGTCATCACGCCACCCATGGTCTCGATACCAAGTGAGAGCGGGGTAACGTCAAGCAGGAGGACATCCTTCACCTCTCCGGTGAGCACACCGCCCTGTATGGCAGCGCCAACGGC
Source organism: uncultured Rikenellaceae bacterium (assembly GCA_963802145.1). GTDB lineage: Bacteria > Bacteroidota > Bacteroidia > Bacteroidales > VadinHA17 > SR-FBR-E99. Next base: position 768,865 of record CAWDHN010000010.1, on the reverse strand, counting down.
AACCACCTCGTCAGGGTTGACACCCTTGGAAGGTACTCTCCCGAAGAACTTCTCAACGATCTGCTGTATGGCCGGGATACGGGTTGATCCTCCGACGAGCAGCACCTCGTCAATATCCGAAGTCTTCATACCTGCATCATCAAGCGCTCTCTGGCATGGCCCCAGGACTGAGTTGATCAGTTTGTCGGTCAGCTTCTCGAACTGTGCCCTCGTGAGGGTCTTGACAAGATGCTTGGGTATACCGTTTACCGGCATTATATAGGGGAGATTGATCTCCGTGCTCGTAGTGCTTGAGAGCTCTATCTTGGCCTTTTCGGCTGCCTCCTTGAGTCTCTGAAGAGCCATCGGGTCCTTGCGTAGATCAATGCCTTCCTCTCTCTGAAACTCGTCGGCAAGCCAGTCAATGACCATGTTGTCGAAGTCGTCACCGCCAAGGTGAGTGTCGCCGTTGGTCGATTTGACCTCAAAGACGCCGTCACCCAATTCAAGTATGGATATATCGAATGTGCCACCACCGAGGTCGAAGACGGCAATCTTAAGATCGTGAGCCTTCTTGTCGAGGCCATATGCCAGCGAAGCCGCGGTGGGCTCGTTGATGATACGCTTGACCTTCAGTCCTGCTATCTCACCTGCTTCTTTCGTGGCCTGGCGCTGTGAGTCATTGAAATATGCCGGGACGGTGATGACAGCCTCGGTGACTTCCTGCCCGAGGTAATCCTCAGCGGTCTTCTTCATCTTCTGAAGCACTATGGCGGAGATTTCCTGAGGTGAATAATTGCGGTCGTCGATCTTCACCCTCGGGGTGTTATTGTCGCCGCGTATGACCTGGTAGGTCAGTTTCTTCATCTCATTAGTCACCTCGTCAAAGTTTCTGCCCATGAAACGCTTGATCGATGAAACGGTCTTTGTGGGGTTGGTGATAGCCTGCCTCTTTGCAGGGTCGCCTACCTTACGTTCACCGTTTTCAAGAAAAGCCACCACCGAGGGGGTAGTCCTTTTGCCTTCACTGTTGGGGATGACCACCGGCTCGTTGCCTTCCATCACTGAAACGCATGAGTTGGTGGTTCCCAGATCAATACCAATAATTTTTCCCATTGTTATTCTGATTTATACTTTAATTTCTTTTCTGATACTCCTTTAATTGACAATGTTTGTGCCACGGGGTCAGATCACCGGTTATTATGAAATTATTGTCATGATTAACCTGAAAGGTCACCGCCGTTATTTTTTTTGTTTATGACAAAACGGCAGAAGGGACCAAAAGAATTGCATGCAATGTTATTCATTGTCTTATTTTGTAGCTTTGCGGTGACAATAAAAGATAAAACCATGTCGACGGAGAAGATTGTTAAGTTGGTGACCACCCATGTGCTTAATGAGATGAAAACCAGGGGTGAGAAGATAGCGATGCTGACCGCCTATGATTATTCAATGGCGAGGATACTTGATGAGGCCGGCATTGATGTCATACTGGTGGGTGATTCTGCATCGAATGTCATGGCGGGTTTTGAGACAACCCTCCCGATCACGCTTGACAACATGATCTATCATGCCGCCTCGGTGGTAAGGGGTGTCAGGAGGGCACTTGTGGTTGTAGACCTTCCCTTCGGTACATACCAGGGCAACTCTCGCGAGGCGCTGGCATCAGCCATAAGGATAATGAAGGAGACCGGCGCCAGCGCTGTCAAGGTGGAGGGGGGACGTGAGATAGTGGAGTCGATTGAAAGGATCCTCTCGGCCGGCATTCCTGTAATGGGTCATCTCGGACTAACCCCGCAGTCAATTCATAAGTTCGGCACCTACGTGGTGCGCGCCCGGGAGGAGGAGGAAGCCAGAAAGCTCAAGGAGGATGCAAAGATCATTGAGAAGGCCGGGTGTTTCGCTATTGTGCTGGAGAAGATTCCCGCAGCTCTGGCGGGAGATGTTGCCGAGGCAGTGAAGGTGCCTATCATTGGCATCGGTGCAGGGCCGCTGGTTGACGGTCAGGTACTGGTATTGCATGACATGCTGGGCCTCAACCTGGAATTCTCTCCGCGGTTTCTGAGAAGGTATCACAATCTGCATGACGAGATCAAGGGCGCCGTGCATAACTATATCGCTGACGTCAGATCAAGGGATTTCCCAAATGAAAAGGAGCAATATTAGGGAAGTCGAAAGTCCGTAAAGTCAAAAGTCTTTAAAGTCCTTAAAGTCGACTGTCTGTAAGAGGCAACAGGGAGTAGGCAATAGGCAGTAGTGATAAATAGCGCGTAGCGCTTATAGTATTGTAGAACTTAAGGTCATGGATATTCTTTCCTCGGAGAGGATAGAGTATTGTAGTGACAGTAGGCAGTAGATGGGCGATAATGTATTGAAAAACAATGAGAAAAGATATTCCTGTAATTTTATACGAAGACAATCACATTATAATAGTCAACAAGCGTTCCTCAGACCTGGTGCAGGGCGACAGCACCGGTGACGAGCCGCTTGATGATATCGTAAGGGCATACATCAAGGAGAAATACAATAAGCCCGGCGATGTGTTCCTTGGTGTGGTGCACCGGCTCGACAGGCCTGTAAGCGGTTGTGTCGTCTATGCACGCACCTCCAAGGCGCTGTCGCGGCTCAGTGAGCTCTTCCGTACACGTGAAGTAAAAAAGACCTACTGGGCAATAGTATCCGACCGCCCGCCGGCAGAGGAGGGGACTCTCAGCAACTATCTGAAAAAGAATGAACAGCAGAATAAATCTTATGTCTACGAGAAAGAGGTGAAGGGCTCGAAGCTGGCGGAGTTGTCGTATCGCGTGCTTGCCCGTTCGGAAAAGTATTACCTGATTGAGGTTGACCTACAGACAGGCAGGCATCACCAGATAAGGGCTCAGCTCGCCGCTGCCGGCTGCCCGATCAAGGGAGACCTCAAGTACGGATCGAAAAGGTCGAATGAAGGGGGAGGCATCTCCCTGCACTCGCGGAGGGTCGCATTTGTTCACCCGGTAAAAAACGAAGAGATAAAAATTGAAGCCCCGCTTCCCGACGACAGGATCTGGAAGCTCTTCTCCAATGTTTAGGATCACCTCTGCATAAAAAAAGAAGAGACGCCTCTGCCGCATCTCTTCTCAACCTAACCCAAAACTAACCTAAATCAACCACCTTCAGAATGCTGCCCCCTGGTGGAGGGGTTTGCGCAGCACGAAAAACTATTTCCTGTAAAATTTACTCATCCGTTTGTGTCACTAACATCGACAGTACAAAAATAAGCCATAATATCCGCAGAGGGGTTAAAGTGAGGTTAAAACTGGTTAACAAAAAGTTAAAACGAATTTCTTCATTATTAATATGTATAATTTTGCTTCATGAACAAGCGGAAATTCACGGGACTGATTGCGCTGATGGTTGTGTCGGTCATTGCCATCATATGGGTGCAGGTGACGTGGATAGGCAATTCGATCAGGGTGCAAAGCGAGCAGTTCGACTTTTTTGTCATAAACAGTCTCCGCAATACGGCCCGTTCAATGGAGACCAACCGCCGCATGAATTTCCTGAATGACATGTTCATCAGCGGATACTCGGCCCTGCCACAGGCGATCAAGCGTTCCGCATCACCGGACGGCACTTCGGAAAGCATCAGTATACAGAGCAACTCCTCCTTAGAGACAGATTCCGTTGAGATCATTGTCTCAACCAACAACAATCCCCCTGTAAAGAAGATGGTACCGCGTTCGCAGGCCCGGGAGGCGATTCAGAACAGCATAGCAGTGGGATCGGAGGAATACATGAGGTGGGTGCAGCAGCAGGCCATTGAGTTTCAGTCGATGAGCAACCAGCTTGTGTCGGAGATGTTTATATGGGAGAGGAACAGTCAGCTTAACAAGGAGGAGCTTCTGCATACCCTGCAGGGAGAGCTGACGGCTTCAGGAATCAAAACTCCCTTTGAGTTTGCCGTCATCAGAGGCGACTCCATAGTTGACGGTGTCTATTCAAAGGTCAAACCTAAGGATTTCAGGGAGAGTCCTTATAAGGTAAACCTCTTCGCCGAGGGCCTGCTGAGGAAGGGAGAAACGCTGTCAGTGGTCTTTCCGCGCAAGACGAACTACGTGCTCGGCTCGATGGGCCTTATGCTGGGGGGCTCAGGATTGTTCCTGCTGATAATCATATCGACTTTCGCCCTCAGCCTGTGGTTCATTCTCAGGCAGAAGAAGACCTCCGAGATGCAGGCCGACTTCATCAACAACATGACCCATGAGTTCAAGACACCAATAGCCACCATTTCTCTCGCTGCAGACACTATCGCCAACAGCAGGGTGATATCAGACGAGGATAAGGTGCGTCATTTCATAGGAATGATCAAGAAGGAGAACTCGCGCATGAACAGCCAGGTAGAGACCATCCTTCAGATTGCAACGCTCGACAAGCATGAGATGGATTTCAGGTTCAGCGAAACTGACATGCATGAGGTGATCAGACAGGCAGTCGATACCATAGGGATACAGGTTGCCGACAGGGGCGGAGAGATACTGCGCCACCTTGATGCGGAGCAAAGCATTATCTCCGGCGACGCGGAGCATCTGCGAAACCTTGTGCACAATCTGCTTGACAATGCCAACAAGTACTCTGAAGGTGCTCCCCGGATTACCATACGTACACGAAGCAATGAGAGAGGCATCTTCCTGGAGGTGGAGGATAAGGGTATCGGAATGAGCAAAGCTGTCCAGAACCGTGTGTTTGAGAGGTTCTACAGGGAGACGACAGGCAATATCCACAATGTAAAGGGCTTCGGCCTGGGACTGAATTATGTCAAGGCTATCACCGATGCGCACGGTGGTACGGTCACCGTCGAAAGCGAACCCGGGCAGGGCAGTATTTTTATCATATTTTTACCGTACAAAAGTGAGGCAAGGGCATGAGCAAGAAGAACGCAAGGATATTTCTGGTTGAAGATGACCTTAGTTTCGGGTCAGTGCTCAAATCGTACCTCGAGATAAATGACTTCTCCGTTGACCTGGTCGATGACGGCAAAGTTGCGGTAGACACATTTCGCAGAGGGGTTTATGATCTCTGCATCCTTGACGTGATGCTGCCTCATGTCGACGGTTTTACCATAGCATCCGAAATACGAAGCATGAACTCGGTCATCCCGATAATATTCCTGACTGCAAAAAAGCTTAAGGAGGACCTTATGCGCGGTTATGGTGTCGGGGCCGACGATTATATAACCAAGCCATTTGACACTGAGATACTTCTCCTCAAGATCAGGGCCATCATTTCGAGGAGGGATATTCAGGACGGTTCGCGCGATATCTATGAGATAGGGAAATACATCTATAATACCAAGCTGCGCACCCTGTCTATGGCCGGACAGGAGAGACAGCTGTCGCCCAAGGAGGGACAGCTGCTGGAGATGCTTGCCCTTGCACCAAATTCACTGGTGAGTCGCGAGGCTGCCCTGAAGAAGATATGGGGCACTGACGACTACTTCACCGCCCGCAGCATGGACGTCTATGTCACCAAACTGCGCAAGTACCTGAGTGACGATCCGCAGATCATTCTGAAGAACATACACGGGAGCGGGTTTCAGCTGGTCGTGGGGGAGCAGTAGGACAGTCTGAAGGTCAAAAGTCTGAAAGTCTGAAGGTCTGAATGATTTGCGATTTGTGATTTGCGATTTGCGAATTTGGATTAAATCGACAATCTAGCCGATCTGACGAATCTGACAGATTGCTGACTAATTGTGCCGGCTGCCGATTGCCGACTGGACTACTGCCTCATTTAACCAAATTACTCCTCGTAAAGCTGAGCGGCATCAGTGACTGGCAGTTCTCAAGAACTATTATGCCTGACTTTCCGGCGAGGATAACCTTGATCGGGCTTCCCAGTCTCTGTTCCTCCTCGATGAGCATCTGGCGGCAGTTGCCGCATGGGGGCACCGGCTCTGCTGTAAGTTCTCCTTCTGTGAGCGCTGCAATGGCAATGGCCATAGATTTGTTTTTGCCGTAGTTCGCAACTGTATATGACAGGGCGGTCTTCTCTGCACAGCTGCCCGAAGGAAATGCGGCGTTTTCCACATTGGCACCCCTGACTATCGTTCCGTCATCAAGAAGTATTGCGGCGCCCACCATGAAACTGGAATATGGGGCATAAGCACCGGATGCTGCAGCGACAGCCTCCTCAACCAGTTTCCTGTCTGCACCGGGCAGCTCATCGATTCCCTGATACTCCAGGTAAGAGACGATTGCTTCTCTCTTCTTCATCATAATGAAATTTGATTAATAAGGTATGATCCGCACCCCGGTTTCTGATTATGCACTTTTGTGGTTGTGTTTCCGGAAACATGGGTGATCCATAAGCGATAAGAGTGATTTATAGCGCAATAAAAGTAATTAAATTTTTCCTCCGGGGCCATATTTTGCTGAGGGTAAAGACATTTTTATATTTTTGTCAAAACTCTCCTGATGAGAAACTGCTCAGCATACATATTTATTATCCTGGTTTTATTGCTTAATTCCTGCAGCTCGTCGCGAAGGGCTTCAAGAAGTGCCGCTCCCGCGGGAGCCACCCCTTCCTACGCCATGGAGTATCTTAATAAATACAGTCCTCTGGCGGTAAGTGAGATGCAGAGAACGGGCATCCCTGCCAGCATCACGCTGGCCCAGGGCATGCTTGAGTCGGGATACGGGCGCAGCACGCTTGCCACGAAGGGAAACAATCACTTCGGAATAAAGTGTCACAGCAGCTGGACGGGAGCAAAGATCTATCATGACGACAACAGGAAGGGAGAGTGTTTCAGGGCGTACCGTTCTGCAGAGGACTCTTACAGGGATCATTCGGAGTTCCTGGTGAACGGGTCACGCTACAGTGATCTTTTCAAGCTGAGCAGCACTGATTACAAGGGCTGGGCACACGGGCTGAAGAAGGCAGGGTATGCCACTGACCCGAATTATGCACATTTGCTCATCCGGAAGATAGAAGAATACGGGTTGCAGGATTTTGACACCGGAAAGAGGGTGGCTGGAGTGCCTTCAGAGCAGGTTGCGGCAGTGCCGAAGACGGTGTCTGACCCAAAGGCCGCTGGCACTGTTCCGGCAACTGATCTTGCCACGACCCCGGCTACTGTTCCGTCCGCTGTTCCCGGAAAGACGGTGAAAGAGTCTGATACCGCCATTGTCAGGGAGGCTGCAGTAACGAAACAGACTACCCAGGCGACCCGTGAGACCGAGGCCCCGATAAAGGTTATAAGCCTTGGAAGCGGGAAGAAAATTCAGGAGAATAACGGTGTTGAGTATATCATTGCGGAGGCCGGCGATACATTTGAGTCTCTGGCGGATAAATACCAGCTTCTTTCGTGGGAGATAAGCCGTTACAATGACCTTGCAGCCGGGACTAAACTGCAGCCCGGGCAGGTTGTTTACCTGCAGGCAAAGCGAACCAGGGCTTCACAGGAATATTCGATTCATACTGTCATTTCGGGAGAAACCATGCATGGCATCTCCCAGAAGTATGCTGTCAAACTGTCATCGCTCTATAAGATGAATGTCATGGAGGAAGGATCAGAGTGCAGGCCCGGTCAGAAGCTCAGGCTCAGATGATGCCCGGTCAGAAGCTCAGGCTCAGGTGATGCCTGGCCTCAGGCAAGCTCCCATCCTTCCGGATCAAAGCCTCTGAGGAACTCGGATGCGGTCATCCGCCTGCGCCCCTCGGGTTGAAGCTCAAACACCTCAATTGCTCCGTTTACGCATGAGATAACCAAATGCGATCTTTCAGCAACAATTATTGTTCCCGGTATTGTTCTGATCTCACTCCTGACTCTGCTTTCAAGAATCTTCAGACGCATGGTCCTGTCTCCCGAGCGTATTGTAGCCAGGGCTCCGGGATAAGGCGACAGTCCCCTGATCCTGTTATGTATCTTCACTGCCTGTTCTCTCCAGTTGATTATGGCGTCAGCAGGAAAAATCTTTGGTGCAGGCCTCAGGATTTCTCCCGGCCTGACCGACTGTGGTACAGGTTTAAGGTTGCCGTCATGCAGGCCCTTCGCTGTTTCTATGACAAGTGAGGCTCCAAGCTCCATCAGCCGGTCATGAAGACTTCCGGCAACCTCATCAGGGAGGATCTCTGTTTCCCTTGCAAGCAGTATCTGGCCTGTATCTATATCCTTATCTATCAAAAACGTAGTTACACCCGTCGTGGTCTCGCCGTTTATTATGGCGTGATTTATCGGGGCGGCACCGCGGTACTGCGGCAGGAGAGAGGCATGAAGGTTAAAAGTGCCGAGAGGCGGGATGTTCCATACCTCTTCAGGAAGCATCCGGAAAGCCACCACAATAAATATATCGGCATGCAGGCTTCCGAGTTCACGGATGAATTCAGGGTCACGAAGCCGTTCCGGCTGCAGCAGCATCAAATTGTGCTTAAGGGCATACTCTTTGACAGGGGTGAAGGTTATCTTCCGGCCGCGTCCGGCAGGCCTGTCGGGTGCCGTTACCACGGCGGCTATTCCAAACCCCGCCTCATGGAGTGCCCGGAGGCTGGCAACAGCGAACTCCGGCGTACCCAGGAAGACTATCCGTGGCAGTCTTTCAGTCATTCTCGCCTTTTATGGGCGTTTTGTAACATGAAAGGCTGTGCCCCATCTTTGTTGCCTTGGTCTCAAGGTAGAACGAGTTGAACTTGTTCGGTTCGATTATCAGGGGCACGGTCTCAACGATGGTGATGCCGTAGCCCTCCAGTCCTGCTCTCTTGACAGGGTTGTTCGAAATCAGTTTTACCTTACCCAGTCCTATGCCCCTCATTATATTGGCGCCGATGCCGTAGTCGCGCTCATCCTCGCGGAAGCCAAGCTCAATGTTTGCCTCAACGGTGTCGCGCCCCTGTTCCTGAAGTTTATAAGTACGTATCTTGTTTATCAGTCCTATACCTCTTCCTTCCTGGTTCAGGTAGATGATGGCACCCTTGCCTGCCTCGTTGACCATCTGCATGGCCTGGTGAAGCTGAGGTCCGCAGTCGCATCGCTTTGAAGCGAAAATGTCGCCGGTGAAGCATGATGAGTGTACCCTTACAAGCACGGGTTCGTCTTTGGTCCATGTGCCTTTAACAAGGGCTGCATGCTCCAGTCCGTTACTCACCTGCCTGAAAGGGATGAAGTCAAAGTCGCCGTACTCGGTGGGCAGCTTCACCTGCTCGCCCATCTCCACTATTGATTCGATACCCAGGCGATACCTGATCAGGTCGCGTATGGAGATAATCTTAATTGCAAACTTCTGTGACAGTTTGAGCAGGTCAGGCAGGCGTGCCATCGAGCCGTCCTCGTTCATTATCTCTACCAGTGCACCACCGGGACGCAGGCCTGCAAGGCGTGTAAGGTCAACGGCTGCCTCCGTGTGCCCGGCCCGGCGCAGCACTCCCTTTGAGCGTGCCTTGAGCGGGAAGATATGTCCAGGTCGCCCCAGTTGTGTGGGTTTTGTGGTAGGATCAACCAGTGCCTTTATCGTCAGCGCCCTGTCCCTTGCCGAGATTCCGGTAGTTGTCTCGTGGCTGATGAGGTCGACCGATACCGTGAAGGGTGTCTCGTGCAGGGAGGTGTTGTGGCCTACCATCATATTCAGGTCAAGCTCCTCGCATCGCTCTTCAGGAAGGGGAACGCATATAAGTCCCCTGCCGTGAGTGGCCATGAAATTAACTATCTCCGGAGTTACAAGCTCGGCAGCACATATGAAATCGCCCTCGTTCTCCCTGTCTTCATCGTCAACAACAATGACTACCCTGCCCCCTCTTATCTCATCGATGGCTTCGTTGATGGTATTGAACCGCGTATCTTCCGTCATCCTAAACTCTTTTCGTGGGTTCCCATATCCCGTTTTTTATCCCTCTGATCGCCTTCACAAACCCCGCTGCCAGTGCTGCATTCATCATCAGGAACTGGGTTATGTACCTCTGGTACCTGATCTTCCTGCCATACCTGTCAAGCACCAGATCAAGCGCAGACAAAATTATGAAAATCAGCTGAATTGCCGACAGCCAAAAATAGAAATCAGAACGGCCTGAAAGAATGACCGTTGTCATAAAAAAAATAACCAGGAATAACGGGGTGAACCACCTCAGTATCTTATGTGAAAAGAAGGCGAAGGAGGCAGTAAATTTTTCGGAAGGGAACAGTCCGAAGCGGAACAGGTTCTGGAAAGAGCCGGCGGCAATTCTTATCCTTCTCCGGAACTGGGCTGCCATGTCAGGCTGGGTGTCTTCAAAAACAACGGCATAAGGGGCATTTCGGGACTCACACCCTTTCCTGAGCACTGTCAGTCCTACGAAGAGGTCATCAACCAGGGTGTTTTCCGGCAGAAGCGGGAAGATTTCGCGTCTGACGGCGTAGCACCCTCCGTACGGCCCCGGCATGGCACCCCACAACTCTCCTTCGGCCCTCTTGAGAGCGGCCTCGAAATTCCAGTAGAAGTTCTCCTGCCTCGTAATGCCTCTGTCGTCAGATGATCCGGGGATCACCGTCGCATCGCATAACCCTAAGGCCGGCAGGCGGAACCCTTCTGCAAGATGCCTGATGGTGCAGGGAGTAAAGATTACGTTGGCATCCGTTATTACAAGGATGTCACCCCTGGCTTCTGAAACAAGGTCATTCAGAGTGGCCGCTTTTCCTCTTCTCCGACCGTAATGCACGAACCTGATGCGGGTGTCAGCCAGGGCAATATCCTTCATGATTCTCTCTGTTCCGTCAGTGGATCCGTCTGAACCAATGATAAACTCTGTCAGCGATGCAGGGTAATCTGAAGCCACGAGGCTGGCGGTCTTTTCCCTAATCACTTTTTCCTCGTTGTGAACTGACATTATCACTGAAACAAAAGGCCTGTCAGGATACGATATGCCCTCCTGGTCAATGTTATCTTTCTTGCCGGCTTCTCTTCAATGCCGCAAGTGTCATCACAAATGCCGGATATAGCAGGTATGTCCATATCAGCATCAGGAGAGCTATGATCATGATCACTTCAGCGGCCATGGCTCAGTTCCCTGTAGAATTCAAGCAGTTCAGCCGTACGGGCCCGGTTATCGTACCTCTCCCGCACCAGGGCCACGGCTGCCTCACCCATTGATGCTCTCAGGGCAGGGTTTTGGAGCACTTCGGTCAGTACACGGCAGAATGATTCCGGGTCAGCGGCGATAATAATTTCCCGGCGGTCCGCCGCAGGCAGTCCGCTTGCCGCCACAGGTGTAGCCACCACTGTTCTGCCGATACTCATAGCCTCGATGATCTTGATACGCAATCCGCTTCCTGCAAACAGCGGGGCTATGAGAACATTCATTGAAGCCATGAACCTTCGTGCGTCGTCGACTTCCCCCTCAAAGAATACCCTCTGGCCGTGAAGCCATCTCTTCGTGCTTGCAGGTGCGCCTCTGCCTGCAATATGCAGTGTGGCGGAGGGAACTGACCCGGCGACGCATGGCCATACCCGTGCAAGGAACCATTTTATTCCCCCGAGGTTCGGCTGCCAGTTAAGTGCTCCGATAAATCCCACCCTGAGGGTTGGCTCGTCAGGTTCATTTGTACACTCAGCGGCATCTGCACCTGTTTCTGAAAGCATCACCGGTCTTCCGGAAGAAACGGAACTGAACCAGTCGCGGTCAGGTTCACTGATCGGAACCACCGCGTCAAACCTTTGTGCAGCGTCTGTCTCGAGTTTCCTTAATCTCTGCGCGAGATTTTTCCAGTATGCCCTGCGAACCATTCCGGCGGAGTTTTCGGCCATCATCTCTCTTATCCGGTGTTCGATGTTATGTGCCCTTAAGACCACAGGGGCGGAGGTTAGTTTTCTTATCTCATCAAGGTAAAGTGAAAAGATCAGTCCTTCACACTGGATTATGTTAAAGTCTTCCTGTGTAATGAGCGATTTAAGGGCCTCTGAAAACTGTGGTGAACGGAAGCGTGCAAGATCATATGGCTCGTCAGAAAAGAGCAGGTTGCCAACCATTCTCAGCGGTCTGATCCGGGTATCAACTCTGACCGTATGATATTGTTCCAGGAAGGAGGGTGTTCCGGCTTCCGCGTTCTGCTCCTGCCCATGCTTTTCAGTATGCATAGCCAGCAGTGATACCCTTGCGCCGCTGGCTGCCAGGCCCTCAATGCACCTCATGGTCGCCACTGCGCCTCCGTCATGGGGCGGCCATGGCGGTTTAGGTGACAGGACCAGTATCTTCATTTTCCTTTTCAGGTTTTATCCCGGTAAAGAAAGCTCCGATCTTTTTGAAGAAGAGGAAATAGGTCTCCGCATTCATGATGGCAGCGTCGGTGGTAGCCTTGTAGGTAAGGAAGATACCTATGGGAAGCAGGATGATTGAGGAAGCAAGCATTCCGAGAGGTACGCTGATTATCAATTCCTTGGCGAATTTCTCACCTGAGAGCGTAATCACGTAATAAATCAGGAAGAACAAAACAGATATTACAGCCGGTGTGCCCAGTCCACCTTTGCGTATTATAGCACCGAGAGGTGCTCCGATGAAGAAGAAGACAAGGCAGGCAAAGGGCAGGGTATAACGTTTGTACCTCTCCGCCTGGTACTTCGTGAGGTTCTTGGCCTCCGCCATCATCGACTCACGCTTTTCCGCAATGAAGGCAGTGCCGTCGCGGGCAAAGGATAGGGCACGGTTAATCGTGGTGCTCTTATCCTGGAAGTTCAGGGTGTCAAAAACAGCCCGGCAGTTGAAGTTTTCAAGTTTCCTTGCTGCTGCCGTGTCGCCGTACTGATAGTATCCACCGGAGAAATATTGCGCGGGGGAGAACAATCTCGTTTTAACGAATCCATCATAATAGGCATCAGACCTGGTCTTATACTTGGCTGAAAGGGAGTCGACGAAATAGGTCAGTTCAGTAGTGTTAAGCATGGCGTAATTTGACCTGTAGAGATCCACTCCCGACCTGTCGAGCCCGAAACCGCTAAGTTCAATGATCATGGTCTGTTCCGTGAACTTGTCTCTCCTGAATGGATATTTTCTCTTTTCCTGTGGGACATTCTTCTCTTCAATATCCTTGTAGGCATTCCCGTTGAAAAGTGTCAGTATCAGTCCGCTTTCGTCACCTGTGAGGGTCATGTATCCGGAGTCAGCGTGGATGACGGCTGTGTTGCCTATGCCTTCGCGGTGGTCGTAGATATAGATACCGTCCAGCCTGTTTGTCTCGGGGTCCTTATCGGTGATCTTGATGCTGAAACCGTCTATGCCGTTAAAGAAGATGCCGGCCTGAATATCCAGTTCCGGTCTCTTGCGGCGGATGTCGTAGAGGAGTGTCCGTGCCTTGCGGTTAGATATGGGCAGGATATAGTCAGCGAACAGAAAGGAGGCTATTGCAAGCAGCGATGCGAATATGAGTATGGGCATCATTATGCGCTGGAGAGGCACTCCTGAAGATTTAAGGGCTGTCAGCTCCAGGTACTCGCCCAGGTTGCCGAAGGTCATCAGCGATGCCAGCAGTATTGCCAGCGGGAGAGAGAGGGGGACGAATGTGAGGGAGAACTGGAAGAGGAGTTCGGCCAGAACCTTCAGGTCGAGGCCTTTGCCGGCGAGTTCATCGACATACATCCAGAGGAACTGGAGGATGAAGATAATGAGCACAATGAAGAACGTCAGGATCAACGGTCCTATGAACGATCTTATCATGAACAGATCGATTTTCTTCATTGTCTCGGGTGTGGTGCAAACGTACGTTATTTTTAAGAAAGATGCAACGCTCTTTCACTCGGGGAGGCCGAGCACCTTTCTCAGGTATGAGATCTGGGTATCCCACAGGTCCTTTGCATCCTCAACCTCATCCTCGTCGGCGTGGTCGGTGATCATCAGTGCGGTGTCACCAGTCAGTTCATGTATCACTATCCGGAATTCAAAAAAGTTTGTTTCGGTGTCGGCGAAGTCGAGCCAGTCGAACCGCACTGCCTTGTTTTCCCTGACGTAAATGAGGCGGGCGCGGGCTTCGACCTTATTCCAATAGAAGGTGAAAATGTCGCCATCGACTGTGACGTTGTCGGCGAACCATTCGGCAAGGCCTTCGGGTGTACTTAGCCGGTCAAAGAGGACTCGGGTGGGTGTATTAAGTGTGTATTCGATTTCGAATCTGGATCTCATGTCTGAGCGAGAGTGTGATGCAATATAAAAATAATACCTGAAAAAAATAAAGTTTGCCGGTCAAAATGAAAAAATATATATTTGCACCCGCGTTTTAGCCGCATGATTCATAATCATGAGGTCTTGAACTCAGTGAATTAGTTTTTGGCGAGATAGCTCAGTTGGTTAGAGCGTCCCGATCATAGATCGGGAAGGTCGAGTTCATTAAAATATTATTTGGCGAGATAGCTCAGTTGGTTAGAGCGCATGATTCATAATCATGAGGTCGGGAGTTCAATTCTCCCTCTCGCTACTTAGTAATCAGACAGTTACATAATTAGAAATGTGGCTGTCTTTTTTTTTGAATACCTGATAGAATTACAGTAAAGGTAATTTGCCCAGTTCCCTGGTGTGTTGTTGCAAGCATTTTTGGCATTCCGACAGAAATTAACAGTTGACACATTTCTGAAACTGCAAGAGCAGGTCACGATGAAGGTATTCTGCCGTTCATATTACAGTAATTGTATTCAGACTGATCTCTTTTCTGTGAAAATCCTCAGAATCAGTGGGCAATTTTCAGCTATTTGAATATTGAACTCACATTATCTAGCCTCAGCATATCTTCATCAGAAAGCCTGAATGACATCGCCCCGCTATTCTCCTTTACGTGGATCTCTTTTGTCGCTCCGGGAATTGCAACGACTGTGTCGCCATTGTAGTGAATCAGCCAGTTGAGAGCCACCTGTGACGGCGTTACACTATACTTATCCGCCAGCTCCTTCAACAAGACTATCACAGGACGGCTTTTCTCTAGTCCTTCAGGTTTGAATTGCGGACTGTATTTTCTTAATCCGATATTTTTCAACAGCCCGGGATTATCGTGAAATTTACCTGAAACCAGACCCTGTGCCAGAGGTGAGAATGCTATTATAGTAATGCCCAGCTTTTTTGCGAGTTCCATTACCCCATTGGATTCAATTTTCCGATCCAAAAGGTTGTACCTCACCTGGTTTGACGCAAGCGGGATACCCGATTTTTGAAGGGTCTCCCACGAGTTCTTCATCTTCTGTGCATTGAAGTTGCTTACCCCAACGGCTTTTATAAGTTTCCTTTTAACAAGTTCAGCCATAGCTTCCATTTCACTCTTCTCGCCTGAGAAGCTCCATGGCTGGTGAACCTGGTATAGGTCTATCGGATAAGGGTCAAGAGTACTGATACGCCCGTTAATAGTTTTGCTGATATTGGAGGCGAACCGGAAAGCCGGCCACCATTTGGTGGCTATCAACACATCACCCGGTTTTTTCCCTGATGCCTGCAGGGCTTTGGATAGAGCCTTTTCTGAGGCACCGTTGCCATATACCTCGGCTGTGTCAAACCAGTTAATACCTCCTTCAATTGAAAGCGCGACAACTTTTTCGATAAGGTCATCTTCAAGTGAAGGCCAGAATCTACCGGCCATGTTATTTCGCTTGCTGAACTGCCAGCACCCAAGACCTATGGGGGTTACCATGATACCCGTACGCCCGATGGGTCTCAAACTTTTATTGTTATTCATTCTTTTCAGATTTGATTAAGCCAATATACCTATTTTAGTATTAGATGGTAGTCAGTATAAATCATATCTTTATGGAACCTCACTTTTTTGAAGCAGAGCACTACGTCCAATCGGTTTAAGGGGATATGAATAAGCAGAGCACAATTAAAGAATATATTGAAGGAGTTATTAAGAGAACCCGTTTCGCTGTCCTGGCGACGGAGGGTGATGGCCAGCCCCATGTGAGTCTGATAGCTATAACCCCATTTGCCAGTTACCGCCAACTGATATTTGCAACCTATCGGAATACACTTAAGTATCGGAATCTTTCACACAACAGCAAGGTGGCTCTGTTTATTGAAAACGAAAATGTGAATATTCCGGGACCTGCGGATAAGGTCGCACTGACAATCATAGGACAGACAAGAGAGATCAGTGTTTCAGACAGAGAAACCGCCTTCCGGGCCCATCTGAACTGGCATCCCGAAATGGAATCATTCATGCATTCATCGGATTGTGCCCTGGTTATGGTTGTGGCCCATTCATATCAGATCGTAAATGGGATTGATGACATAAGGTGGTTGACAGCAGACGATCTTGATGCTCTTTGATCTGAATAATTCTGTTCCAAAAGAACTGTGACTTATCAGAAGGGACTGATAATTAGTAAATTCATTCATCTGAACCTTCCCACGAAACTGTTTCCAGGGTATTCTGGCAAAAAAAAAGCTCCCTGAATTTATCAGAGAGCTTTAATTTTTTTAACGCTCACATCAGATACCCGGCATAGCAACCGGATATAATTTGTGTGACGGCCGGATTATAAATTCACGATAACTTCCGCACCCAGGGCCTGTGCACCTGTACCTGCAAGGAAACCTTTTGCAAACACTGTATATATTTTACCTGGCTGGAGTGTGACAGGAGGCAAAACCAGCGCTACTGTAGAGGTACCTGCTACACGAACTTCAAGGTTGTAAGCTACTCCTGCGTCAAGCGGAGTAAATGCGGTGAATCCTTTAAATGCGACATTCGGAAACACAACCGCACCACCTACTAATGCAATATCAACTGCCGGGGCATCGGGTGAAAGATGCACAAAACGCACATGGGCCTTACCTGCTGCCGGAGGTGTAAGATCATCGACCAGTACCAGGGCTGTAATTTCCGCTACCTCATCCACTGCAAAGATTGAGTAGTTTTCATCTGCTTCCACAACTAGATTTCCGTTGATTACTGAGTTAGAGGTTCCTGCAACATTTACTTTAATGTTACGGGTGCCGGATTCTGCCTGAAGGTAACCTGTATTACCCGGGTAAGTAAGCGGCTGAGTGTTTACCTTGACATCATCAATCAACAGATCAACTCCCGGAGCATCAGGAGATGCATGGGCTACCAGGACATTGGCATATGTAATTTGCTCATCTTCACAGGAAGACAGTGTCACGAGCGAAACCGCCAATATTGCTGTCGCTAAAATTGAAATTGCTTTTCTCATCATTATGATTTTTTAGATTATTATCAATTTATAATATAACCTAAACACAAATTAGTCAGCGTTGTTCAATTTTGGTTTCACAAAAGAGCTAAGAACCACCTGAAACCTGAAAAAATGGTTATCAATCAGTACTAAGCAACTTTTTAAGATTGCTCTTTCCTGTTTAGATTGCCGGGGAATCAAGTGGATTTTGTTTCAGTTCAGACCCTGACTGTAGGGATCAATTATACACCGCCAGTATGTCAGGGTTTTAATGAGATTCCTGACAAACCTACCTTGGTGCCGCTTGGCTGAAATGGTCCGCCGGTACTGAAGGTTGCCCCATCGAAACTAAATGGGATGACAAGACGCTGTCGGTCCTTTTTAAGGTAGATATTCAAATTATCATAACGAAGCCTGACTTCTCCATCCGGATGAGGGGCACCTTTTTCATCGACAAACTGCATGTAAACCGCTATGCCGCGAATATGCCACTCGTCCCAGCCGAAGGCGATATTGACAGGAGTAAAGAAGATGTGTGCTTCTCCGTTGGTAAAAGCTTTCCGACCAACAATATTTGGATCGGAAGTGCTGACGTTCAGGTTAAAGTCTTTTATGCTGTTTACCGGGAATTCAATATTATTCACACTTTTATCCTCTGCTACCAACTTTTTAGCCGCATTATACAATTCAAACGATACCGAGGAGCCGTCGTTTTTGGGGTCATTGTTACCGGTGAGTACTTCTATCCTGGCGTTCTTTAGAGTATATACAGCCCCTGTGGGTGTACACACCGGTACGGTAATCTGATCGGTGGCTGACTGGATACCAAGGATATTTCCGTTGATATCGGTAAGCGTAAAGGAAATTGGTCTTGCATTCCTGTAATTTGCCCTGGCCATCAGGTTCTCTATATCCCTCTGAAGTGTTGCCGCATTGAATATGGTTGTTCCGCCTGGCCCGCCAATCACCATGGCATTCACTGTTGATTCAAAGTTGGAATGTGTTGTCAAATAGTTGAACACCCCCTGGGCCTCGGTGGCAATTCCTGAATATTTGGCTAAAAAATCTGCTTCATCCTGGCGGCTGCTCACATTTATGATCACGTTGGCCAGGACCCTGCAGCCGTAGACCACATTTTTAATGGCGACAAGATTGGCATTGTTTTTCTCGATGTTCTTGTCAGAAAAATAGCCGTTTGCCGGCAGGTTAACCGATGTGGTAAAGTACGTTTTGGTGGCATCGATAGTGAGGATGCGGACATGCTCGCGCGAGCGGTTGCCGTAAGCCGCCGAAACGGAGAAATCCTCCCAGACTGCCGCTGACTGCGGCGTTGAGGGCCATCTCCGCGTCTGACTCAGCAATATACACTCTGTATTTTATGTCTTCTCCGGAGCCGGTCATCGTGTTGGCAATACTTGCAATTGCGGTATTGATCTCATTCGTAGTTGGCTGGCTCACAACCCGGTATGTGGGGCCTACAGTATTTAGAACATTATCAACTCCGATCTCGATAGGATTGCGTCCAAATTCAAAAGCCTTTCTGTTGCCGGAGAGAAAATCATTTGCCGTATAGATCGCCCCCGGAAATATCGAAGTGGAGGTAGCGCTGTACTCTGAGCTCAGGAAATTGTCGCTGGTAGCAGTGAAAGTTTTCGTCACATACTCGCAATTCCATGAGGGATCTGATGATGAAGCAGCATAGCGTCCTATTTCCCTTTCGGTGATTACACCCCCGAGGTTGGTGGGCAGGTTGCCCTGGTTTGCCTTCAGGGTTACGGTGATACTCGTCCCGTCCGCCATCGGAATGGTATTGCTGGGGTTGCTGAAAGTATTTACTGTTCCCGTAATCACCATACCTGTGGCTGGTTTAGGTGTCACCTTCATCGGCTGGGTGGCAGCGCTTTGTTTTGTCGAGGGTGGAGCTTTCGTATATGTACCCTTGCTGCCAAATGGAATGGAGGTCGCCGCAGGAACTGAGCCTCCTGACTTTGAAGTCATTATCCAGCCTCCTCCTCCCTTTTGAGAAGTGCTTGAACCCCAGGTACCGGTAATAGTATTACTTGGAAGGGTTGTAGACACCCGTTAAAGAAGTCGCACTGTTCTGACCGGTGTAAGTGTAGCTACCGGAAACGTTGTTGTTTGATATTGCAGCACGTCCCTGTGCAATTACACCACCGCTCTGATTGAGTACTTGCATAGTACCATCAGCGTTAAACTTCAGTGAAAAGAAATTTGGCGTCTGGGTTGTTCCCCCGGTGCCATAGGTGCCTGTCCAGGTCCCGATAACGGGACTTTGTGCCAGGGCGACACTCCAGCTTACGAGCAGGAGCATAAGTAACAGGTTTAGTGTTTTCATAGGGATATTATATTTATGATCATTTCAGAACTAAAAATTATTCCAGGCCATTCCGGTTCCTGTATCGAATCCGTATTTCTGCGACACTACCACATTCGTTCCCGATTTATCAGTGCTATAGTATGTCCATCCAATCCGCGTGGCGTTAAGAATGACACTTGTGGTCATCTGGGCATTACAGCCCATCGATTCAGCGCAGGCTGTTACTCTTATTCCTTCCATGGTGATTGTATAGGAGGGTAGCAGTACGCCCGTAATGCCATTTGCAGTCATTACAGATACCTTGGCATTTAGGAGCAATTCACCTCTGTCCAAAGCCTTTTTCAGCGTGGCTCCCGCATCGGTAACCGGCATGGTGAATGTAAATTGTGTATTGTTCTTCCCGGAGGAAGAGGTTGTTAAGGCCCGTATGGTTCTTTCAAAACCTTTCGAGGTGGCATCGCCATTTATTTGTATCCCTTTGGCATCAGTAAGTTTGATGAACACATAGGTTGTTTGTGAAAAACACAACCCGGGGATCAGCAGGAGAAAGAATAACAGTGTGCGCATTTGTGTTATTTTTTATTGGTTAATAATCTTATACTTAAGCCTTTATCTATAAATCGTTTTTTCAAAGCTTATCGAAGTTGTTTTATGAGGTGTCATCGTTTTCTGGAAAAAAAATCAACCTGGTTTGTATACTTCTTATTTTCAAGCCTGAGCAGCAGGGCTCCCTTCCCGGCTACAAACCAGCACCAGAACTCATGGGTTTTTGGGGTTGGCCTTGTAACCTGAACTGACAGGTCCATCGCCTGACAGCTGAAAGGTGCCAAGTTCCTCTATCGTAAAGGGATTCTGCGCTACGCCGGTTCCGGTGGATCCGGAAGATAGATATCGTGTTGAATTACCCGAAAATGTCCATTCTTCAGACACGGCTGAATAGGTCACACCGGCAGCCATACCATATGTGCTGTAGAGCATCGCACCGCTGAATTCGCTTTTCGTCCAGGAACCCTGCAGATCATCTGCTGAGGCTGGGAAGTAATTATACCTTTCCAGGGCTATTATTTCATTAGGGTGGGAAAAGTAACTCTTGTATGCGGCTTCATCGGAGGTGATGGCCAGGAAGGAGCATTTCAGGTTTCCGCTCACTATCCAGGTAAGAAAGTACTGTTCCCCGGTTGCCGTGAAAGTGGCATATCCTGACGCTGATTTAATCCTTTCCTGGGCATTGAACGCATTTGGGTATTTGTTATACCTGTCAGCTGAAAAATACCCGGAAAGAAATTTACTCCAGAAAAGATCTTCATCGTCGGTATTTGAATTCGGGTCTTCAGGTGCGACATAGAAATACTGGATCACCTTTATTCCGGGGTTGGAAAATTGTATATAATCATTGGTCGCTTCCACCAGCCAGCCATCAGATGTTGTTGCCCTTGTCACTGTCTGTTCGCCGGGAGTAGGAAATGTGCCACTGGTGCCTGCAGCTGGCACCATGGGTGGCTGGTAGTTATCCATGGCTGCAGGTTGATCATGACCTGCTACAAGAGTTACGGTTTCGGCGGGAATCACTGAAACTGAACCCATAAAAGCTGCAATGTCGCTTTCCAGTGCATTACTGAAATCATTTGTTGTTAAAAGAATGGTGCTTCTGCCAGCAGGGCAGGAAAAGGTCAGCAAGCTGATATTGACACTTTGATTTTGTCTCGATCCTGTGGCGCTTCCTGTCATCATCTGCCATCCGTTGAAGCTGTTTTCTTCTCTTGAAACATCACTCGTGACAATATAATTCTTGCCTACCATGTCATTCCAGTCTGCCTGAAAATCAGAAACGACACTACCTGTTGTCGCGGTACTTTTGTAAAGTCCGACAACAGCCCAGTTGTTACCCTTTTGCAGGGTGAACTGAATATTGTCGGTGAAATCAGATCTCTTCCAGTCTGGTTGTGAGGTGAAGGTGAAGATGTCGTATGAATCTTCCTGGCACATTGTCTTATTAACTCCGGCCAGAATCAGGATCCCCATTATCAGAAATTCTATTTTCATATCTATCTGTAGTTCTATGCTAAGGTCTCCGAAATGCTGCGCGTGTGAAATCCTGTGAATGTGGTAATTTTCGGTCTCATTTCTCCCTGTTTCAGTGGAAGTGATGCACATTTCATCCGTTACTGCTTTCGCACAAGAGTAAATGTGAGCCCGCTTGCATTTTTATTTTGAATCCAGAGTGTTTTCATATTCTTCGCGTATTTAAATGCCACCCAGTATTCGATTCGTTCCGGCTTCGGAGTGCTGATATCCACAGTCATTTCATAGTTGTTGACCTGGAAAGTACCCTTTTCTTCCGACTGGAAAACCTGATTGTTGCCTACCATACCGGTAGATCCCTGGGCAAAAAAATGATACTCATTCCCGGAGAAGGTATATTTCCGCGATGCCTGGGCAACTGCCATTCCGGCATAATTGCCAGTGTTCACATTATACATCTGTGCAGCAGCAGCCGTCATCATTTGTCCAGACACCCTGAATGGCTTCCTGGCTTACCTGAAAATTGTTGAACTGCAGCATCTCTCCAAGTTTTTTGGGATCCGGGAAGTATTGGAGATAGGATTGGTTCGGCTGTGGTAATGGCCAGAAAGGCTGCATCATTTGCCCAATCAATCAGCCATGCAATAAAGTACTGCTGCCCGGTAGGGCGATATGTGGCCATGCACGAGGCAAATTCAATGGTGGCAAATGATGTTATTCGATTATCCTCATAAGCTGTATATTGATCTGTTGCGAAAAAGCGACTCAGATACTCCTCCCAGAACTGGTCCCTGGTGGGATTTTCTGTAATGAAGTACTGGATCACCTTTAATGTCACTCCGTGTATATTGGATATAATCGTCAGTGGCTTCCACAAACCAGCCTTCCTGCATCATTGTTGATTCGATTACCGGCTGTTCCCCGGGAGTTGGAAATGTACCATTGCTGCCGGCCGTCTGCATCACTGGCGGCTGGTAGTTATTGCTGCCTGCCTGCTGGCCCTGGCTGACTCCTGAAGACGGAGCCTCAGAGGCACTGTTCACTGACATTTCTCCCATAAAAGCCGCTATATCGTTTCCAAGCTTATCTCCCGGGTCATTGCTTGTTATGAGGATGGTGCTTCTGCTTTTTGTTCCGGAGAATGTAATCAGTATAATGGGTACGGTTTGACCCTGCATCGTTCCTGTTGCGGCTCCTGTAATCATCTGCCAGCCGCCGGCATTATTCAGGCTGGCTGATATTTCACTTGATATTGTGTAGTTCTTCCCTACAAGATCATTCCAGTCAGCCTCAAAATCAGATTCTACACTGCCTGTTGTCGGGGTACTTCTGTAAAATCCCACAATAGCCCATGCATTATCCTTCTGCAATGTGAACTGAATATTGTCCTTGAATTCAGACCTGCTCCATCCCGGTTGAGATGTAATGGTGAAGATGTCATACGACTCACTCTGTGCCATTGCGTTTTTCAGGCTGATTGCGATCAGGAGCAATAGAATCAGACTTTTTGTTTTCATAATTATCGTGTTAAAAGATTACCAAGTTCTTTAAAGTCAAACTTTTCCCGCATCACCTTATCCAGTTCTAAACTATTCGTTTTACCAACTACTTTTAACCATTCCACCCACATGAATTGGGGCTTCCATTTTTCCTGTGTCTGGTCCATGTAATCAGGGTTGGCGCGTACCAACTGATACCCGCGGTTTGCCGTTGTAAATAACTTTTTCTGGGTTGGGTCAGCGATTTCAATAGTCACGAATTCCATACTCCCAGGATCGCAGAATGGCCGGTTGGTTCATTTCCTTTTCGTAGAGTTTTTCCAGCTGGGTCAGGTTTTCCTTAATTCCCTTAAACTGTTTGTCCACCCGTTCCATTTGTTCCAGATACCACTCTTCCCCATGAGCTTTTATCTTTTCAGGTGTAGCATTTTTAATATCCACATCATATTTTGTCTTTTTCTCAATGACTTCAATTAATCGCTTGCTCAGTTCAAAAAATTCTTTCTTAGTTACCGGAACATAAGGCAGTTTGCCTGGATGGTGTACAAGTACTGTATAGAAAATCAGCGATGGTGAGTCCTCTTCTCCTTTAGGTATTGGTTCAAAGACTGGGTACCCTCCCAAGGTACCGCGTTGAGGAGGAAGGGTAAAGAGCTTTTCTCCCAATGCTTTATTGAATTCATGCTGATATCTATAACCACTTGACCAGAAGTTATTTACATATAAATAAATCCAGGAATCAGTTTGAGTAAATGCCTTCACTGTTCCTTTGGAGCAGATGTACGGGAAATAGCCGCTTACGTAATTATAATTAGTAAAGGAAGGATCGGGACTGGTGATTGAGTCCCATTCTGTCCTCAGAGATTTTTCCCATTTGGCTTCGCTGCCGATGGGTTCCGGATTGTATTTAATAAAAAGTTTCACTATTGTGTCGAGTACCTGGCTTATTTGAGCCTTGTGCTTCATGGTAACCGGATGTACCTCAAATCCGGCCAGCCCGGCATCAGGATAGTTTTTCCAGACTCCTTTTTTCTGAGATGGATCTTCAGGACAGGGCTGAGCATTTCCCGGAAGGGAAAACAAATGACAATTAATCGCGAGTAATACGCTTAAACAAATCCTGGCTTTCATTGTAGTATCAGATTATTTTTTTGATGGAGCACTTAAATTAGAGGGGTTAAGGGAACCGTTGAGAGTACCTTTGGCTACTCCTGAAGGACCGGCATTCCAGCTCCACTTTCCGCCTGCTTCGATTTTTCCAACACGAACTTCTGTTTCATTATTAGCCTCGCCAATCTGCAGATCGGGTTTGGCTTCAAATCCCGTTTTAAAACCCATGTCGCTGATGCCGTTTTTATCAAATTCAATATAACCACCACCGCTGGCGCCAACTTTTACCGGCATGCCACCCAGATCTTTCTCACCGATTGTGAAATCACCAACTTTGGTACTGACTCCTCCTTCCAGTTTTACTGTACCCTTCGTAGCATCGTAGGCACCACCCACTTTTACTGACGTTTTTACGTCGCCGATTCTCCGTTTAATACTGACCGCAGCTGAAGCCGAAATCATTTCACCTGTATTAAGGTTCTCTTTGTAGTGTACTTCGAAGGGAAATAAAAGGGGCTCGAGATGCAACTCAGTAGTATTGCAGGTGAATCTCCAGTAACCGGTTCCCGGGACACTAAGCCTGATGTCCTTATCGCAATGCAGATCGTTCCAATCGGCAAGTTTGTGACTTGTCGATTTTTTATAATCATCTTCAGCACACAACAGAATTTCAGGGGCAACTCCCAGGGCAGGCCTTATACTGGAGAGGTGTTCTTTAACGAACAGTAATTTAAGGCGCAGTTCGTTTTGTTCGATGAGGGATGGATCAGATACACTGTACTGATAAAAATAGGCGGATGCTTCCAATTGCCTGGCCCAGAGATTATTGTATTCTGCCCACCAGTTCTCCAGACGTGTATTCTTCGCATTCTCCAGGTTATCCCAAGCCGGCACAATCACAGGGCATATAGAAGGACACGGTGGCCTCCCTTCGCCATCCTGGCATTTCGCCCTTTCTGTTTCGATTAATTTGCTATAGTCATCTTCCAGCTTTTTTATCAACTCACCATTTTCATAAGCTTTCTCTATCAATAGGCTGTGTTGCCTGGAGAATTTGCCCGACTTTTCATCGGAATAATATTTCAGTACATGGTTGGCCTTGGCCGATAAATAGGGTGGTTTGGTCATGGCAAACGCCTTAGTCATGTCCATCTCATTCGTATTTTTCTTCGTCATTTTGTCATGAACTTCCTGGTTGATCCGGTTAAGTTTTTCTGTCAGGCGTAGCTCCTCTGCTGCCACATCTTTGTAGTAGGTTTCCCAAACTTCCTGAAGGACCAGTTGCTCTTTATGGTTTTTGGGAAATTTGGGGATCATTGCAATCCATTTATCAAAACCCAGAGGATCCTGAGGCATATTGAAATCGTCATCGATGTCTTTTCCTTCAAGCTGGTAACCCAGTTTGCGGAGCATATCTTCCTTGGTAATGCTGTAGCCGCCCTTTACTGAATTCTTCAATGACTCAACTGCGCCTGCCTTATCGCCTTTACTTTTTTGGATTACAGCCTTGGTCATGTTGGCCTGAGGGTGCCAGGCAATTGTCATAATGGTACTATCGAGGTATTTTGTTGCCTTGTCAAGGTCGCCCAATCCAAACCATGCCTGGCCGATGTTGTTCTGGATGGTGCTGTTTTTTGGATATTCTCTGTTTAACTTATGTAGCAACGGAAGAGCGAGGTCTTCACCTCCCAGCATCACCAGGAAGGCGGCATAATTGTTCAGATTGTCCGGATTTGGGTCTATCTGACTCGCCTTGCCCATGATATAGGCCGCCGGTACATAATTGGTTGTCATCCATAATCCATTTGCCATTTCGGCAGAAAGAGAGTCAGGATGCGATGACATGAATTTGCTTAGCAATTGCAGGGTAAGACTTCGGTCTTCGCCCTGAAGGGCAGCATCCACCCGTTTTTCTGCTTTTAACAAATGAGCCTGGAATTCGGAGGTGGTGAGCGGTTTTTTGGGTATTGCGGCGATCCGTGCATCATCTTTTTTGGGAGTCATGAACTCCTCAAATTCATAGTAGGCTCCAAAACCTTCTTTCTCAACGGCATTCATTGAATTCTCAACCATCTTCATATCAATGCCGTACTCTTTCATGGCCTTAACCATTTCAGGATCGGCCTTCATTTCCTCCATCGCCTTTCGCATCTCCTCCATCTCCTTTTTGGTAGGTTCCTGGGCAATTACAGATTGTTGGAACAATATCATTATCAGGAAAATGATGATGGTCCCGGGCAGTTTGAGGTTAACTGTGCCCGGCTGATAAAAAAAGTTACTTAAGATCATGACATTGTGATTTAGATGAACCCTGGATTATTCTCATTATGAGTGAAACTTCAGTTTGTGACAACAAATTCCACTCTTCGGTTATTGGCTTTGTTTTGTGGAGTTTCATTGTCATTGACGGGCTCCGTTTCGCCTTTACCGTCAGTGGAAAGCAAACTTCCATCAACTGAGAAGTCTTTTACCAGTGCTTTTTTCACAGACTCCGCCCGGCGCTTTGATAATTCGAGGTTTTTAGCGTCATCGCCATCGCTGTCGGTGTGGCCGATTATGGTAACTTTGGTTTCCGGACTGGCCTTGAGTATACTGGCTATCTCCTTCAGCACACCATATGATTCAGGCTTTATCACATCGCTGTTCACATCGAAGAGGATACCGGTAGTAACATATTTACCGTTAGCGGCAAGGTTTTTTCGGGTGTCGGGCATTCCTTCAGCAACCCTGATATTGCCGATGAAATACTTCTCGTCGTTGTAATACCCGCTATAGACATTCCAAACCAATGTATTGACAGACATCCCTTCGGGCAGTATCGTCGGCAGGTCGAGTACTTTATTTTCATTGATATACAAACGGACCCTTTTCTTCTGCTTCCAGATCGATATTTTAGCCAGTCTTCCCTCGTCCGTATCAATAAAGGATTCTGCGGCATATTCCCCTTTTTTGATGCCGTTTTTAGTAACCATCTCATAACTTCCATAACCCTTGTTTGCAACGGCAGACTGGCTGCCGGGATGGAATGAAAGCCACAGAACATGGTTGTTTGCTGAACCAAGATTTCCACCCCTGTTATCGATTTCCTTGTTTGGATCCGTGTCTGGGCCAGTATAAAGTAAAGCTGGCTGCCGCCCCAGGTATAAGGGTTTGTACATATGAGATCAAACTGGATGGTAAGATCATCGGGCAGATCATCGAAGGTCTCAGGCAGAACCGCCGATTGCTGCTGAACCATCATGTAATGCCCGTCAAATCCCTCGACTTCCACCACCTCAGCAGAGCCATCTATCTGCCATCCTTCGGGTATATCACCTGCCGCTACATCCTGAAAGTCGTAGAAATAGATGACCTTTTCACCCGGGATAAAATCAAACTTGCTTTTGTAAGCGCTTTTTTTTGCATTGCCGGGGTCGGATTGCTGGCTCGCCTCCGGCTCCGGTGCTTCAACTTGCCTGTCCTTAAGAACCTGGTCAACAACTTTTCTGGTCTCCTGTTCCACTTTGCTCCGGGTTCTGCTTAGCAAAGAGCTGCTTAACTGAGCCCATACAGCTTGTGACATGCTGCCGCACAGCAGCATCAACGCGATAGAAATCTTGAATTTATTCATAGCAGTATTATTAATAGGTTACAGTTTCGCCGGGGATTTTCTTAAAGGGATTACCACCAATAAGCAGCAGGGAATTGGTCTCCTTCAGATCAAAATAACCCGGATTGACCAATGAAAGCGATCTTGTCCGTCCATCTGCATATTCGAGGTATATTGTATGATCGTAAATCTTATATTTCCCTTCGCCCCCTTCTTCATCTGCAAACAACCAGGGATCAACATTGTGAAAGGATTTGAAAATTCCGGTATCGGTAAACCTGTTTACCAGATTCAGTGTAAGCCTGCTGCTGACGCCACTGAAATCAGTTTCCCATACCCCCTCAAGGCGGTAGTTTGAAACACTCTTACACCTGACAAATTGATATTCACCTGCAGAAATCAGGGTGTCGTTAATTACTGTAACACCAATAGGTATTGGTGCCGAAGGGGTAGTTAAGGTGCCATAGCTTCCCTCCATTTCATACTTTCCCCATTTATTTTTCATTGCGTCATCCTTCTGCAATTTCTCCCTGTCGACATGGAAGCTTCCATAAGGCATAAGAGCGTTATAAGCATTGCCATTGTCAAGGAAGGTGATAAAGTTTTCCTTTTCGATGTAAGTGAAGTATCCTGCGCTGTCGTCCTGTACCAGCGCCCAGACTCCGGTTAGTGTATCCCGGGAGAGAAATCCCGGCTCACCTGAGACATAATAATCCCTGGCCGGGGGGCCGTTATCAGAAGCATCGTCTGCAAGAGTGAGGTATTGGAGAAATAGTTTATGATCAGCCTCACATTTATCGGGCTGAAAGAAAAACATGGCACATACATACTTTCCATCCTTCGTATATGTATGCAGATCGCACTGTAACTTCAGAGTATCAAAGCTGGCAACTGTGCTGCCCGCAAATCCCTTCCAGTTGTCCCGGTCATCCTTCCAGGTCATGCGTTCAGTACTCCCGCCAGCAAGTGCAGGAACGATTAATGTGTTCCAAGCGTCTTCAAAGTTTTTTTCAGGATCATCATCACCGGGCAGGGTCCCCATAAAGACAAAAGAACACAGGCTTACGCCCGGATCACTGTTTAAGGCAAGTGTTGCCTTATCGTAAGTCGGTTTGAATCCTTCCGGAACATAAAATCCAAACACATCGTATACCACCTTGTCTTCAATCCTGTTCTGCGCCTGGCTACAACCGAACTGAGTAAACAACAGACTCAGAATGAATAGCATCCTGACAATTGTGAGGTTCAGTTCTGCACGATCTTGATTACTGTATTGCTTTGGATTTCCCGTCATGACCATTTGAATGAAATTTGTTATGTCAAAAGTCATTGAAAACAAGTTGTTACACCATCACCGGAAAACGGGATTTTTCAGGTGAAAAAATCACTCTTTCAGGGGATAAGCCTGTCCGGAAGTTTTAAATAGATTTGTATCATGACTTTTAGCCAATGAAGAATCACCCTGTTTATGCTGCTCTTGTTCTGCTTCTGATGAACTCACACTTTGGCATGGGCCAGTCATTGGAAGAGCGAGACAGCCTGAGACTCCTGTTAAGAAATCCCGGCAAGGATACACTTACAGTCTGGAATTATATAACTCTTGGACAACTTTACGAAAGCAACAATCCCGATTCGGCTATCTGGTGCTATGAACAGGCTCTGAATCTTAGTGAGCAGCTGGGTTATACACGTGGAATTATCAGTTATTACACCAATGTGACTTATGTGTATAATATTCTGGGGAAAAAGGATACTTCGCTTTTCCTCAATCTGCAGTCAGTGAAAATTGCAAGGGAGTTTGGTGATGAGGAAAGGCTTGCGTCATGTCTTGGAAATGTCGGAAGCTCATTTCAGTTTATGGAACAGTATGACAGTGCCATGAAGTATTTTATGGAATCTTCTGAAATATTTGAACGACTGGGTCTTAATCGCAAGCTCCATATTATTTATGGAAACCTGGTGGCAGTTTGCAATCTGGCCGGAGATCATGATAAGGCATTTGTCTATTTTAATAAAGGCCTTTCGCTTGCAAGGGAAAGCGGCGATAACAGTTCACTTTTGGCAGTACTAAATAACGGATCCACTACACTGACCAACGCTGGGTTTGTATTCAGAGGCAGAAAAGTATCTTAATGAAGGTATTTCCCTGGCACGATCGCTGAATAATGACTTTGCTTTGAGTTCATTGCTCAACAATCTGGGAGACCTCTACCTCAAAAAATCAAAATTCGAAGAAGCAATCCCTGTTTTTAAAGAGGGGCTGGAACTGTCGGAATCAATAGGAGATCCTGAGGGTCAATGCACTTCGTCGCGGGGCCTGGCTTACTGTTATCTTGACAGAAAACAGTTTCCCGCTGCGATGAACTATATTAACAAATCATTGGAACTGGCAATCAGATATAACTTCCTGAAACAGGAGCAGACAAATTATCTTCTCATATCTGATATTCAACTTGCCATGGGAAACATGGGTAATTACTATAAATTCCGTTACAAGAGCGATTCTATATCAACAATAATAGACAGGGAGCGTATCCAGCGAAACATAGAAACACTGGAACAGCAATTCAAGGCAAGAGAGAGGGAAAGACAGATAGAAGTGCTGGAAAGTGAAAAGGCTGTTCAGAAACTTAGGTACAGGACAGGTCTTTTTATTCTGATTTCAATAGTAGGGATCAGTTTTACGATTTTAATCATATTATCAATGAAGGTCAGAAGCAACAGACAGAAAAGATTGCTTCTCGAAAAGGAAAAACAGATCCAGTTACAGAGGATCAATGAACTTGAAAAAGAAAAGCAGCTTGCAGCTTCTGAGGCCGTGTTAAGAGGTCAGGAGGAGGAGAGGAAGCGGCTTGCAAAGGATCTTCACGATGGCCTTGGCGGCATGTTGTCAGGTATCAAATACTCGTTCAGCAGTATGAAGGAGAACACAATAATGACACCTGAAAATCAGCGGGCATTTGAAAGAAGCATGGATATGCTCGACAGTTCAATCAGTGAACTGAGAAGGGTGGCTCATAATATGATGCCGGAATCACTATTAAGATTTGGCCTGGAAATATCGTTGCGTGACATATGCAGGGATATTACAGGCAGCGGTGCACTGACAGTTAATTTCCAGGCAATCGGTCTCCGCAACCTGGAAGCCGACCAGCAAACACAGATTATCATATACCGCCTGGTACAGGAATTACTCAATAATATACTGAAGCACGCTGTAGCTGCCAATGCAATTGTTCAGTTAACCTTCCTTGATGGTAAACTGGCGATTACAGTTGAAGACGATGGTAAGGGTTTTGATTTAAAGATACTGGAAAGCTCAAATGGCATTGGCTTCAGCAATCTAAAATCGAGAGTTGATTACCTTGGAGGGAAGATGGATATTGAGTCAGAACCCGGCAGGGGGACAACGGTAAATATTGAAATAAATCAATGAACAAGATAAAAGTATTTATTGTAGATGACCATTATATGGTTATTGAAGGAATCCAGTCATTGCTTTCCAATGATCCTGATATTGAATTTTCAGGTCATGCCTCCACCGCAATATCGTGCCTCTCTTATCTCGACCGCAATGAACCGGATGTGATTTTACTCGACATCAGTCTTCCTGATATGAGTGGCATTGAGCTTTGCCTGGAGATTAAAAAGACCCATCCGGCTATATTCATACTTGGACTGAGCACATTCAACCAGCACAGTTACATTGAAAAGATGCTTGAGAACGGCGCTTCGGGTTATCTGCTGAAGAATGCCACCAAAAAGGAGCTGTCGCTGGCAATAAAAACCGTCTACGACGGTAAAAAGTACCTCAGCTATGATGCCTCAATGACCCTAAGGGACCTGCATGCTGCATCATCACAAGGGCCTGTCCTGACAAGAAGGGAAAAGGAGATACTTAAACTCATATCCGAAGGCCTGACAAACCCTGGCATTGCTGAAAAACTCTTTATAAGCGTGGCAACGGTGGAGACTCACAGAAAAAACCTGCTGGCAAAGTTCCGTGTCAGGAATACAGCCAGCCTCATTAAAACAGCTGCAGAAAACAAATTGCTTTAAACCTTACTCCTTACCCCCTGGATGCCCCGGCAAAGTGGAAGCAGAGGGCGTGCTTGAATGATGCGCAGTCTGATTAGGTTTCTACCGGTCTCTGACTTTGCAAACCGAACTGGTTGCCGGTGAACATCATAAAAAAATTCTAAAGCAGATCTGTTTTAAGATTTTTTTGGATTTCAGGCTGCTTTATGGTAAATTGTAAACTGAAAACCGGGTTAATTATAATGCTTATGAAGTATTTGCCGGGAATGATTGCCGAACATGTGTATTACCCTCCGGAGCATTTCAAGCTTCATTTACTAAATGACTGCGGAAATTATGTATCAGCAGGCAGTATTTGTCTAAATCCTGGTGAATATGAAGAGGCTGATTATAACAGTTCTTGCCAGTTTCCTGACTATTTACCTCAGTGCGCAGGATATTCGTGTCTCATTCCGGCCTTATTATGCCGCCACACAGATTGACAGCATCTGGGTTACAAACCTGAGGACGGGTCAAAAAATAAAACTGTCAGAGAGTGAAACACTGGTTTTAGCAGTAACAACCGGGATAACTCGCCATGATGATGTTCACAGCCCGGTAATCGTATACCCCAATCCTTCTGATGGTGAGACAGCTCTGAGCTTCTGGGTATCCGGTGAGGGGAAGATAAAAGTTGAAATATACAATTCTGGCGGTAGCCTGCTGGCAAGTCAGCACCACGATCTGGGTGATGGCATGCACACCTATAGTTTAACTTTTCCGGGTGCAGGCGTTTATTATATCGCACTGCGGATAAATGATGAACTGATCTCTTACAAAGCCGTACAGACTGGATCCGGAGAGAGAGAGAGTTCAATAATTTATAGAGGAAGCGATAACCCGGGTCTGCTCAAACATGCAGCTGATGAAAAAACCATCTCTTTTGAACCAGGTGATATTCTGTACAGTTCTGCTTTTTCCGGGAGAAATACCACAATCGTTACTAATTCTCCGACAGCAGATAAAATTTACTTTGTCTATTTTTATGAATGTATTGATGCAGACGACAGGAGTTACAAGATCACAGTAATAGATGATAAGATATGGATGGCAGAGAATCTTGCTTATCTTCCAGCTGTAAGTCCGCCTGCATCCGGCTCCTTAACAGACCCGTTCTATTATGTTTATGACTATTCCGGTTCAAGCGTTACTGAAGCCAGGGCAACTGCCGGTTATCAAAATTTTGGAGTGCTTTATAATTGGTCAGCCGCAGAGAAAGCATGTCCAGAAGGCTGGCACCTGCCAGGTGATCCTGAATGGAAAGCACTTGAAATGAAGTTGGGGATGACCCCGGCTCAGGCTGATGAAACCGGAGGGCGCGGATCAGATCAGGGAACCAGGATGAAGACCACGAGTGGATGGCACAATAACGGGAATGGTACAAATGCAAGCGGATTCTCAGGTCTGCCCGGGGGTAACCGTACCATCAACGGTTACTTTGTTTATTCTGTTCAACGGGGATTCTGGTGGTCGGCAACGGAAGTGCAGTCCGCATTCGCATGGTATCGTCACCTGGCCCATGACGCTGCAACAGTGTACCGGACTACCACCACCAAGGAGAACGGGTATTCTGTCAGATGTGTTAAGTGAAGGGGGTAATGGCAGGGCGCTATTTTCAAACAACATAAACATCCGCCGACGAGGGGATAAGGTCACCGGCTCGTTAACTTTTGTAGAAATCAATTTTTAACGCCGGAAATGCATGATCAATGTATTCCGTCGAAGAATGATCTGGAGCAATGTCTTTCCCAGTAAATTATGCTGTATTTTTAAAGATTGACTATATCTATTATTTCTTAACCATATGTGGAAAATACGGATTTATACTTTCCTGACAGTTTTAGCTTTTGGTATCTTATATCTGTTTACAGCGGTAATAGTAATTATTGGATTGCCTTTTGCCTATCTGAGACTGAAAGGGGCAGTACGTTCTATTTTGCATTTCTGGGCAAAATCAGCCTTCCTGATTATTGGAAAAAAATTGCATATTGAGGGCCAGTCAAATATAAAGAAGGATGGAAAATATATCCTGATAGCCAATCATTCAAGCCTGTTTGATATTCTGGCCATTGTCTCCTTTTCCCCCGGAGTTATATGGTTTGGAAATGCACGGCTTTTAAAGATCCCAATCTTCAGTCAGATACTGAAAATGACAGATTATGTTCCCATGAAAAGGGCAAACATTAAAAACACCAGGGAAATGGTTGAACGGTTAATTGAAAAATCGAAAGGTCATACAATAGCCATATTCCCTGAGGGGACGAGGACGCAGGATGGTAAAATAAGTGGTTTCTACAGGGGGTTTATACATGTGCTAAGGGCATCAGACATCAATATCCTGCCTGTAACACTCAATGGTTTTTTTGTACTTAAACCAAAAAACAGGTTTTACATTAACTTCAGCTCAAGGATCAGCGTGATCATTCATGAACCTCTTGCAAGGGAAGCACTGATTGAAAAGACTGATTTGGAAATAATACAGATTGTAAAGAACATTATTGAATCTTCGTTAGAATCATGACAAAACCCCGGGGGAGAAGCCGTTCAGCCGGTTGTTGATTGTTAAAGTTAAACCGCTTTGTGAAGACTGACTTTGCCGTGCGTACCAAAAATTGTTCTCTGCGTGCCAAAATCAATAAAAATTGCCCGTGGTGAAAATTTAATTTTCACCACGGGCAACGAGTCCGGCCTGTAGCACAAATTTTAAAATGTGCCAGGTATTTTTATTCGCACTTCAGGTTTGTCCTCTGGGCCTTGGCTGCCTCGGCAAAGGGGCCGAAGAGGGCGTTCCTGAATGATGCGCAGGCTGCTGAGGTTTCACCCTTGCCTGCCTGGGCAACGGCAAGCTGATAGTAGAACATGGCCTTGGCTTCAGCATCCCCTGTTTCCAGATCGAGGCCTTTCTGCGCATATTCTGCCCCGCTGGAAAAGTTGTTCTTCTTGTTGTAGACATCGGCAAAGAAGTAGAACAGCGTCTTGTCATCACCGTATTTTGCAGCCCTGTTCAGAAGGGCAAGTGCTTCGTCAAGCTTGTTTGCTGCATTTGCCTTGGATCCGGCAGAACGGAAATATTCAAGGGCAACACCTTTTGCCTGCAGAGCCTTGTCAGCATCTTTTTCGGGATCGAGCTTGGTGAGGAACAGATCAATAGTCTCCTCGAATGCATCAGCATTGTCCTGGTTCTTGTAAATCAGTGCCTTGTTGTAAATGGATGCGATGTGATTCGGGTTCAGTGTCAGGACGCTGTCAAATGCCAGCATTGCATTTTCATAGTCGTTTGCGGAAAAGAACTCCGTTGCCATTTTATAATAACCATTTACAAGAATTTTGTTGGAATTATCCTTGTATGTGGCGCTTCCGTACTTTTCAGCCATGGCATAGGATGTCTTTGAAGCCGCAATTATTTCCGTAGCAGGCTTCTTCTCGTTATAGGCGGCAGCTGCCAGTTTATAATACAAACCGGGCAAAACCTGTACGGCTTTCTGCTTCAGATCATTGACGGATTCACCAACCTGGTCTGACAGTGTTATGACAGTTTCAAAAGCCGTTATGGCAGCGGGAATGTCGGTCTGCATTGCCTTGGCTCCGTCATTATAATACTTTATCACTTCATTTCGGTCCTGAGCATTGAGGGTTGTTCCGAAAAATGCAGCAAAAACTACTATCAATGCAATCGTTCTCATATTTTTCATATTAAATTTCAATTATTTACGGGGTTATTACTCGTCACAATCAGTTTTACAGGGCGTAAATATAAAAATTCTGTCTTATAATTCTTACCTGATCATATTTTTACAATAAAGTTATGTTCGGAAAATGGGAATTGAGTTCCCTTTACCTGCCGCATCTTGTCTGTCATGAGGGATGCGACTGCAAATTAAAAGATGTATTTTAGAAGCTTAAACGAAGGTGAAACATATGGAAACGAAACTAACCGGACCACAAGTAAATGAAAAAACTATCAGGGTAGCCTGGGCGGCTCACAGGGGAGCGGGCGAGAATGCCGGCACTGAAGCTGAAGAATTCATGCAGAGGTTATTGCCGAAGGAGGCCTTCGAGATGGCTGATTCGGATCCGGATATGATCATTTTCCTGAGCGGCGGCTCGGAGAGGAGAGCTATTGAGCTGGCTCACCCTGACAGGCCCGTATTACTTCTCAGCATCAGGGGGAACAATGCCTATGCGGCGGCCACAGAGGCTATGGCATGGATGGTGAACAACAACAGGATAGCCATGCTCTCAGATGCCATTGACGCATCAGAGTCGGGACTGATCGACCGGTGGGGGAGAGCGGCCGGACTCTGGAAGAGCCTGATGGGGAAAAGGGCAGGCCTTATCGGGACTGTCTCAGAGTGGCTGGTGGCATCAGATGTCTCGGCCGAAGTGCTCCGTCGGCGGTTTGGCGTTGACCTTGTCGGGATTCCATGGGCCGGACTGCCTGATTTCAGTAAGGAGGAACCGGATGGTAGTCTTGTAAACCGCTTCGGCGGTGCAAAGGTTGATGGACTTGATGAAGCGGCAAGGGTGCTGACCCTCATACGCAGGGTTATCTCGGAGAACAACCTGAATGCAGTAGGAGTGGAGTGCTTCAGCCTGGTCCAGCAGCGAAGGGTGACGGCATGCCTTGCACTTGCTCAGCTCAACACCGAAGGGATGGTTGCTGCCTGCGAGGGAGACCTCGCCTCCATGGCCGGCATGATGGCGGGAAAGGCCGCAGCAGGAAGTGTGCCATGGATGGCCAACACCACGCGGCTGACGGAGAAGTCGGTGATCCTTTCCCACTGCACGGCGCCGTTTGACATGGTCAGCAGGGTGAAGCTTCCTTCACATTATGAGACCGGCTATTCACTTGCGGTGGATGGAGCGATTACTGCGAAGGAGGTCACCGTTTATCGGTTCTCAGAAAAACTTGACAGGGTATTCATCACCGAAGGAAGGGTGATCAGCCAGCCGCATTTGGTTGACGCCTGTCGGACCCAGGTGGAGATAGAGCTTACGGGGGAAGCCCTGAGAATACTCAGGGAGAAGCCTCTGGGAAATCACCTCCTGATGTTGCCGGGTAAGCAGGCGGATCTGCTCCGCCTTGCATGCAGGTACAGGGGAATTGAAGAGGTTAAATAACCATCCGGGAGACTGAAATATAGCCGGTAGCATGGCTTCCTGCCCGGTCTGGACCTTAAACGGCTTAAGGAATTCTCTTTTTTCGTAATTTGCAATTAAAAAGGGAGGGGAAACATGATCGTTACATGCGTGTATGTCAATGTAAAGCCTGAATATCGGCAGGCATTTGTTGAGGCAATAGATCGAAAACCACAAAGGTTCGGTCAGGGAACCCGGCAACGTGCGGTTTGATGTATTACAGCAGGCTGATGACCCTTGCCGGTTCATGATCTATGAGGTGTTCGAGTCTGAAGAGGCGGCAAAGGCGCACAAGGAGACGGCTCATTACCTGAAATGGAGGGATAGTGTCAAGGAGTTCATGGCCGATGAACGCTTCGGCGTCAGATACAACATAATTGAACCATCAGAGAGATCGGAATGGTAAAACCTTTTCATTTTGCACGGTTGCCGCTGATTATTTTCGGTACCGGCAAGGTCAGTGAGCTCCCGAAACTGGTCTCGGATTTCGGGAAGTCGGTGCTGCTTGTCACCGGTGCCAGATCGTTTGTTGCATCACCGGCTGCAGTAACCTGCTGGAACAGATGGAGAGCCGTGGGGTCACCATCCACAGGGTGACCGTCGACCGTGAGCCATCCCCGGAACTGATAGACGAGACCGTCAGGAATTTCATGGGCAATGAGCCCGGTGCGGTCGTCAGCATAGGCGGCGGGAGCGTTATTGATGCCGGAAAAGCCATTTCCGCAATGCTTGGCACCCGAAGGCTCAGTAAGGGAGTACCTGGAAGTGGTCGGGAGATAGGGATCATCCCGGAACGAAAGTACCTTTCATTGCAGTGCCTACGACATCAGGCACAGGAAGTGAGGCGACAAAAAACGCAGTTATCTCAAAGGTTGGGCAAAGATGGATTCAAGCGGTCGCTTCGCCATGATAGCCTTGTGCCGGATATTGCGCTTATTGACCCGGCACTGACAATAAACTGCCCGAAAGATATTACTGCAGCGGCAGGTATGGACTGTTTCACGCAACTGACGGAGGCCTATCTCTCAACAAAGTCAAATGAATACACTGACGCCCTCGCCCTGGAGGGTATCAGGGCGATAAACCGGTCACTCCTCAGGTCATATACTCACGGTGATGATATCAATGCCAGGTCGGATATGTCATTTGCGGCCCTGACGTCAGGCATCTGCCTGGCAAATGCGGGATTGGGTGCGGTGCACGGACTGGCAGGCACCATCGGAGCCCTCTACAATGTTCCTCACGGCGTGGTTTGCGGGACACTGATGAGCGCCGCGAACGAGCTGAATGTAAGGGAGCTGAGAAAAAGGGGAGGAGATGAAGCGGCCCTTGTCAAATATGCTGTTTTGGGCAGGATATTCGCTGACGCAACCGGGAAGAGTGACAGCTATTACGTTGATTTCTTCCTGGATTATCTGAGTGCGGTAACCTATCGCCTTGATCTTCCCAAGCTGAGCAAATACGGAATCACCCCTGATGATCTGCCTGTGATATCCGGTCAATCGGATGCAAAAAACAACCCGGTGAAACTGTCCGGGGAGCAACTGACGGAGATCCTTATGAACAGGCTTTAGAGTTAGCAGCAAGGACCATGATCCATCAGTGATGGAACAAAAGGTCATTTTTCGATGTACATCCCTCAGGCTTGCAAATTATCTCATACTGTGCGGATTTGGCAGTTGGATCATGTGTAGTATTGACGGCCGGAAGGGGAAGGGAATGGAGGAAACACTAGCTGAGGATAGACTGTATGATTTATATGCAGCGTGTCAAAATCTTAACCGTCTTTAGGCTGGACTCTGAATCGTAAAAAAATGATCCGAAATTATTTTCTTGTTGCAATCCGCAATATAGCCCGGAAAAAGGTCTTTACATTCCTCAATGTGGCCGGTCTGGCCATAGGAATGGCGGCTTCGCTGCTCATCCTGCTGTGGGTTCAGGATGAGCTCAGCTATGACAGGTTCAACAAAAAAGGGGAACATATTTACCGGGTCGAGGAGGATCAGTTCTACTCCGGTGCGAGGTATCATGTGACGGTGACGCCACAGCCCAGCGGACCTGTATGGAAGGAGAAGATACCGGAGATAGTTGAGCAGGCGCGCATCAACAGGCTCCCTCGTATTCTTTTCCGTAATGGCGACAGAGTTTTTTTTGAGTCGTCAATCGTCGCCTCTGATTCGGGACTCTTTAACATGTTCACCCTGCCGCTGCTTAGGGGCGACCCTGCGACTGCACTCAGCGCTCCATACTCGATTGTGCTTTCTGAGAAACTGGCGAAAAAGTATTTCGGCGATGCCAATCCTCTCGGTATGAACCTGACTCTTGAGAACCGCTTCCAGTTCATGGTCACCGGCGTCATGAAAGAGATACCTGAGAATTCAATATTTACTTTTGAAGCAGTGATTCCCTTTTCTTTCCTCAGGGAGATTGGCGCTTTAAGTAATTCGTGGGGCAATAATTCGATATTGACATTTGTCGAGCTTGCAGAGGGGTCTGACCTCGAGAGCGTCAACAAAAAGCTTACCGACGTGGTGCTTGAGTATCATCCGACTACCACCACCAAATTCAGCGTCTTCCCCTTTCTCGACATTCACCTCCATTCCCAGTTCGGATTCAATGAGACCAAAGGTCCGGTTATAACCATATATATTTTCTCCCTGATAGCTTTGTTTGCATTGCTTATAGCTTGCATAAACTTCATAAACCTGTCAACAGCCAAGGCGTCATCCAGATCGAAGGAGATCGGAATAAGAAAGGTCGTCGGCGCTGACAGAAAAACCATGATAGTCCAGTTCATGTCGGAGTCACTAATCCTTGTTTCCATGTCGATGATACTGGCACTGATGTTAGTCGGTTTGTCTCTCCAACTGTTCAATAATGTATCCGGGAAGGAGTTTACCCTGGCGGACCTGTTACATGGCAGATTCATAATAAGTTACATTATCATCGGAATTATTGCAGGTTTTTTATCAGGACTCTACCCGGCTTTCTATCTGTCGGCAATTAACCCTGTTGCCACACTGAAGGGAGAGGGTCTTGCCGGGAAAGGCAACGGAACCCTGCGGAGGGTTCTTGTCGTGGTACAGTTTTCACTTTCGGTTATTATTGCTGTTGCGGCAGTTTTCATGTACATGCAGCTCAGGTTACTTCAGACGAAGGATCTTGGATTTGACAAGGAGAATCTTATTGCAATACCCATGTCCGAGGAGATGAGGGGAAAATACTACTCCCTCAAAAGAGAACTCTCAAAAGAGACACTTATACAGGGAGTGACTGCCGGGCTCCATAATCCTGTGATGATGGGCAGTAATTCGGGGGGTGCCGACTGGGATGGCAGAGATCCTGACAAGGGCGTGCTTATAGGAACTAACGGGGTCGATTATGATTACCTGGAGACGATGAAGATGGTTCTGGTGTCGGGGCGCGATTTTTCCAGGGAGTTTACTGCTGACCTGGCACGCGATACGACAGGTAATTTCCTGGTAAACGAAGAGGTGGTAAGGCTGATGGATAAAGGTGACCCTGTCGGGCAGAATTTCAGGTTTATGGGTATACGGGGAACGATAGTTGGTGTGCTGAAGAACTTTCACTTCAAGGGTGCTGATCAGGCGATCGAGCCGATGGCTTTCGCCCTGGCTGACACCAGTTTTCTCAGGAATATCCTTGTGAGACTGACACCGGGTAAAACCAAGGAGTCACTGGCATCGGTTGAGAAAACCTGGAATGAAATAATCCCGGAGTACCCTCTCGAGTACACTTTCGTTGATCAGGATTATGCCAATCTCTTCCGGACAGAGATGCGTCTGGCAGACCTGCTGAAGTATTTCACAATCCTGGCCCTGATTATTGCCTCGCTGGGACTTTACGGATTGTCATCATATTCTACCGAAAGGAGGACGAACGAGATTGGAATAAGGAAGGTGATGGGAGCTGACTCAATTGTTGTAATACGTACCATGGCAAGAGAATATCTGGTGCTGGTAGTGATTTCGCTGATTATTGCCCTTCCGGCGGGGTGGGTGATAGTACATAAACTGTTGCAGCAGTTCCCATACCGGATTGATATGAATATCCTGGTTTTTGCAGCGATAGCCGCAGGGACAGTAATAGTAGCCATGCTGACAGTTGGTTACCAGGCTTACAAAGCATCCTGCATCAATCCGGCAGAGGCACTTAAAATAGACTAATTCAACATCGACCATTTAATACCGAGATAAGAGTTTTTTAATTACAATCACATCAAACCAGGAAGGTATGTTAGGCAATTTAATCAAGCACAGTCTACGGTCATTCAAGCGCCAGAGATCGTACATTATCATAAATATACTCGGGTCTTTCCATCGGAATTGCATGCAGTCTTCTCATTTCCATCTTCGTGCTGAATGAAGCCAGCTATGATAAGTTTAACGAAAAGAAGGACCGGATTTACAGGCTGGTGATCAATGGGAAAATTGGAGGGCAGGAGGTTGTCGGAGCCTTCACCCCATCAATTATGGGGCCAACCATGCTGGAAGAATTCCCTGAGATTGAGGATTATCTGAGAATGACAGGTAGCGGCCCGACGGTGGTGGAATATGAGTCGCGCATTTTTACCGAGGACAACCTGATCCAGGCTGATTCCTCATTTTTAGACTTTTTTACCATCCCTGTCATCAAGGGAGATCCTCAGCTGATGCTTAATGCACCTCACAAGGTTGTACTGACGGAATCAACCTCAAAAAAGATCTTCGGAGAGGAATCGCCTATCGATAAGGCCCTGAAGATAGGATCCGATACCGTTGCTTACATAGTCACGGGAGTGGTAGGCGATATCCCTGAGAACTCACATTTTGACGCGAACATTATCACCTCTTTCCTGACCAACCCCCGGGCAAAGGCTCCTGACTGGATGAGCAACAGCTTCAGCACCTACCTTCTCCTGAATCCGAATGCCAGTGAAGCAGATGTAGAGAATAAGATTCCGGATCTGCTTGTAAAGTATGTCGGTCCTGAGCTGCAAAGATATATGGGAATAACCATTGAGGAGTTTCTGTCACAGGGAAACAGATATGAGTATTTCCTGCAAAACCTGGCAGACATCCATCTTGATCCTTCAGTTCAGCAGGAGTTCAAGGCTGCCAGCGACCCTAAGTACCTGGTGATTTTCGGAAGCGTTGCCATACTTATTGTACTTATTGCAGCTGTCAACTTCATGAACCTGTCAACTGCCCAGGCCACAAGGAGGGCAAAAGAGGTTGGGATAAAAAAAGTCGGAGGTTCGACACGGGGAATGCTGGTAATGCAGTTCCTGGCAGAGTCATTTATCCTTTCGTTCATCTCACTGCTGGTCGCTCTCCTGATTATTAAGGTAAGCCTGCCTTACTTCAGCAACCTGCTTGGCACGAAGCTGGAGATGGATCTGCTCAACCATTGGTATACGCTCCCTGCAATGCTCCTGTTTACGGTTGCAGTCGGACTGCTTGCAGGCAGCTACCCGGCCATGTTTCTTTCATCGTTTAATCCGTATGATGTTCTTAAGGGGAGTATGACCGGCAGCATGAAGAACGGCAGAATGAGAAGAGTACTGGTTATATTTCAGTTTGCGGTATCGATTTTACTTATCGTAGGTACAGCAGTGATGTACAGGCAGATAAGCTTTATGCTCAATAAAGATGTTGGGTTCAATAAAGACCAGCTGATCGTAATTGAAAGGGCACATGTGCTCGGACCCAGGTGGAAAGCATTCAAGGATGCGGCAAAGGAGATCCCAGGGGTGGTAAATATCGCAAGCTCAACGGCAGTTCCGGGCAGGAACAATAATAACAACGGGTATCGTATTGAGGGGAGGAAGGATGAATCATTCCTGATGGTCACCAACTATGTTGACCCTGACTACCTTGAAACATATGGTATGACTCTCGCTTCAGGCAGGTTCTTCGATGAATCCTTTTCAACAGACAACGAGGCTTGCCTTGTTAATGAGAGCGCTGTAAGGGAGTTTGGGCTTGACCAGTCAGGGCAGACAAGGATCATAAGGCCGGGAGAGGAGGGGCGTCTTCTTTCCATGTCCGTTATCGGGGTTGTCAGTAATTTCAACCACGAGTCGTTGCGCAATCCTATCCAGCCTTATGTTTTCTGCTTCAAGGGCGACGACCAGACTTGGGGCTATCTGACAGTGAAGCTGGCGGCACAGAATTATTCAGAGACAATAAACAATATTGAAAAGCTCTGGAAGGAATTTACTGCCAATAACCCGTTGCAGTATTATTTCGTTGACGATGACTTTGAGAATATGTATAGGCAGGAGAAGCAGAATGCGAAGATGGCCGTTATCTTCTCCATACTGGCCCTCTTTATAGCAGCTCTGGGGCTGTTCGGACTGACCTCTTACACCGTGGAACAGCGGACCAAGGAGATAGGGGTGAGAAAAGCCATGGGATCTTCCGTTGCGGGAATCTATTTAGTGATATCAAGGGAAATAGTAATACTGGTTTCCATCTCTGCCCTGATTGCCTGGCCACTTATTTATTACTTTGCCGGGAAATGGCTTGAGAGCTTCCATTACAGGATAGAACTGGGAGTGGCTATATTTGTCGCAGGACTTGCCGTTGCACTTGCAATTGCTTTGATGACAATCAGTTACCGTATTCTGAGAGCTGCCAGGGTCAACCCTGCACAATCGCTTAAATATGAATAAGCCGGCTGGCATATATGATTAGGAACTACCTGATCGTTGCATTCAGAAACCTGGTCAAGAACCGGATTTTTACCCTGATAAATATATCAGGTCTTGGCATAGCCCTGGCCGTCTGTATCGTCGCGTTCTTCAACCACATGTTCAACTATGAATTTGACAGGACCCATGAGAATTTCGATGAGATTTACCGGGTTACAAGCTTCAGGGACATGGAAGGAAGGGAGCAGGAGTACGGAATTGTTCCTGCCACTCTCGGCCTTGAGATAAAAAACGATATTCCCGGAGTTGCCAGGGCTGCCCGGGTCATGAGATCCCAGTCACCTGTAAGGGAGGGGGAGGATCTATTTCCTGCCAGCATAGCATATGTTGATCCGGAATTTATTGACATTTTTACATTTACGGCTGTCTCCGGGGACATCAAATCAGTCTCCGGTCAGGGTAATGTCATTCTAAGCCAGTCAATGGCAAAGAGGCTTTTTGGTGATGCGTCTTCCCTGGGCAGGACTGTTTCCATTGTCAATGATAAAAACACCGAGTTCACCTATACGGTGGCAGGCGTGTTTGCCGATCTGCCGGAGAACAGCAGTTTCAGGATTGACATTCTCTCTCATATTGACAATTTTCTGCTGATGTGGCAGGTAAAGGATGCAGACTGGAAATCGTGGGCTAACGTAATGTTTATACAGGTACCTCAGAAGAGCCTTGTCCCTTCAATAATAGAATCGATGAAGAACTATCTGCCGGTTCAGAACAGGGCAAGGGAAGACTTCAGGATCACCAGGTTCAACCTGGTACCATCTGAAGGATGTAGGTGAATCTTCAAGGAATATCTGGTCCTCCGGCCTGTTCCCTTCGCTGCATCCCGCTGCCTTGATAGCCCCTCCTGTCATGGCTATCTTCATTCTCCTGATCGCCTGCTTCAACTTTGCAAATACATCAATTGCAACATTCAGCAGACGCCTTAAGGAGATAGCCCTGAGGAAGACTTTTGGCGGCCAGAGAGGCCAGCTGATTACCCAGTTCATGTCAGAGACCTTAATCATCTGCACGCTCGCCATGGTCACCGGGGTTGCAATTGCGGCATTCCTTGTGCCGGCATACAGCAGCCTGT
The DNA here is from genome assembly GCA_963802145.1 of uncultured Rikenellaceae bacterium. GTDB lineage: Bacteria > Bacteroidota > Bacteroidia > Bacteroidales > VadinHA17 > SR-FBR-E99. The sequence continues at coordinate 724,223 of CAWDHN010000010.1, read as the reverse complement.
GGGAGTATATGACAATTGAACTGACGTTCGGACGCTATGTTTTTTTCTGGATCTTTCTGTTTCTGCTTCTGCTCCTCACCGGAGCTGTTGCAGGTGTGTACCCTGCCGTTTACGTCAGTTCGTTCACTCCGGTGAAGGTTCTCAGAGGCACATCCCGCTTCAGGGGGTCGGGGATACTCTCTTCATCTCTTCTTACCCTGCAGTTTGCCATCTCCCTGACGGCGCTGATCATGGGTATCGTCTTTTCAAGGAATGCCGATTATCAAAGAACTCTGGACCTCGGTTATGACAGGGATAAGCTTCTTGTCGTTCCTGTTGCCCCGGAGCATTTCGCATCATTCAGGAACGAGCTTTTATCGAATCCCGCCATCATTTCAGCGGAAGGAACCGATGAACACGTAGGTTGGGGAGGCTACCGCAGACCCCTGAAGTATGAACAAAGACAGCTTGAGGTTGATGTACTGGATGTGGGTCCTGGCTATGCCGATGCAATGGGTTTGCGGCTGAAACAGGGACGCCTTTTTGAAACAGAAAGGGCAGATGCCGACCGGACCGGTAATTCCATAGTGATAAACCAGAAAATGGCGGATGACTTCGGCTGGGATGATCCGGTGGGGAAGTCCGTGACGCTTTATGATACCACTTCGCTTACCGTGATAGGGGTCGTGGAGGATTTTTATACATCAGGATTATGGCAAAAGATCGAACCTTCAATGCTTCGGCTTTCCGCAGATGATCAGTACAGGGTTATTGCCGTAAGGGCAGACGCCAGCGATCTTCCTGCTGTTCTGGAGTTCACGGGTAAAAAGTGGAAGGAGCTTGCAGGGAGCGGTATATTCCGCGGTCAGCTTCAGGAAGACCTGATGCAGGAGGAGAAGGACATAAATGACAGCATACTTAAAGTGAACCTCTTTCTGGCAATTGTTGCAGCGATTCTGTCGTTGGTTGGTATGTACAACCTTGTGTCACTGGATATAATCAGGCGCACGAAGGAGGTAGGCATTAGGAAGATACAGGGGGCGTCTGTGCCATCCATAATGCTGCTCGTAAGCAAAAAGTACATTGTCATCCTTATAATTGCCTCTGTCCTGGGATGCGCCGGCGGTTACAGGATGTCACTGATGCTGCTTGACAGCATCTGGGACTATTTTATAGAAATCAGGGCAGGGATACTGGTAATTGCTGTTATAATGATGTTTGTGGCCACTATTATGACGATCAGCATAAAAGTCATAAATGCAGCGACAAGAAATCCGGTAGATTCTCTGAGAAACGAATAAGAGATTCCTCAGTACATCTTATTGATAAGCATGCCGATTTCATCTCTTTCCCTGAGAGGAAAGAGATGGCTCTTGCCATCCCTGGTAACAACATTGATTCCCTTTAAGGAAAACAATCCTCTCTTATAAAATATCACCTCAAGGATATTCTCAAAAAGTATTTCGAGATTGAATTTTTCCGTTTCTTGCACCAGCGTCTTGAAGTATAATCCCTGGTTCGTGACAATTAGTTTTCCTTGGATTGTTGCATTGTCTATTACCTGACTTGTATCACCGGCTTTCAGGACAACCTCGTTGGGTCTAAGTTTGACGGTCATGGCTTTCCTTTTTTTTGCTTTGTTTCAGTTACCAGTTACTGGTACTGTCATTATAAAGACGCCCGGTCGAATAATATGTTGCACATTGGTACGAGCGATTTTACTGTTATGCCTTACCTTTAGACATCATAAAGTCACTCTGTAACAGTGCTCATAGGAATATTTTAAAATCATGGTTTACTATTACTTTAAGATCGGCCTAAGGACAATATTGAAGAACAGACTCTTCTCCCTCATCAACATTATCGGGCTGGCGACCGGCATAACAGCTTTTCTTCTGATTTTTCTTTATGTCAGGTATGAGCGAAGCTATGACCGGTTTTACCAGGCCAGTGACCGGATTTACAGGTTACGCTATGAGCGTTCAAGTGCAGAGGGTGAGTCGGTGAAGTTTGCCTCATGCTGTCCGCCAGCAGCGATAAGAATAAGGGAGTTATACCCTGAGGTTGAGAAGATTGCGAGAGTTTTCAGGTACAGGGCGACAGTCATCTTCGGAGACAGGAAATATTATGAAGAGAGGATGTTCTTCGTGGAACCACAGTTCTTTGAAGTTTTTAACACAGAGATGGTGACCGGAGACCCTGCCACGGGGATTTCAGCTGCCAACACTGCCTTTATATCGGAGTCTTATGCGAAAAAATACTTTGGAGATGATGAGCCACTCGGGAAGACTATAGTTGTTGACAAAGAGATGAGCTTCGTCATTACCGGTATCTTCAGGGATTTTGCCGGGAACTCCCATCTCAGGATTGATATAATGTTGTCATGGCCAAACCTGCTTACTCACTATGGCCCTGACATTGAAATGTCATGGGGTGACACCGGTTTTTTTACCTATCTCATTTTAAATCCTTCAGCCAGCGCAGTGGAGTTCGAGGATAAACTTAAGTCACTTGTTGAGAGCGACTTTGGCGAGGTGTTGAGGCATTACAAGCTTACCCTGGACTTGAAGGTTCAGCCTCTCACGGATATTCATCTCGACTCGGCGTTTATGCAGGAGCTGGAGGCAAATGGCAACAGAGCGACGGTGACATTACTGAATATCATAGCATTTTTCATACTGATAATTGCATGGGTCAATTACATAAATATTACAACAGCCCGATCGCTGACGCGGGCCATGGAAGTCGGCCTCAGCAAGGCAATTGGGGCAGGAAGAAAGCAGCTTATGGCACGGTTCTTCATTGAGACTATCCTGATCAATTTTGCTTCACTGCTTATCTCTCTGTTATTTATCGGCCTGACATGGCCGTCATTCTCTGATTTCACGGGAATCGCGGAAGACTATGTCCCCTGGCGTCAGGCCTGGTTCTGGTTGACTGCCGGGTTTCTCTTTTTCTGCAGTGTCATACTCTCCGGGACATATCCGGTTCTTGTACTAACCTCCTTCTCCACATCCGAAGTGCTGCGGGGCAAATATATTCACTCCGGAAGCGGCATCCTGATAAGAAAAGTCCTGGTTGCCTTTCAGCTTATCATGGCTATCAGCCTCATCACCTGCACGATTCTGGTATTTCGGCAGGTGACATTCCTCAGGAACCAGGACAAGGGAATAAACATAAAGGACGTACTGGCTGTCAGGGCTCCACGTGTCAGGGATGAAGCTTTTGGGAGCCGTCTTCAGGCTTTCAGGGAGGAGTTGCTCAGGGATCAGATAATCAGTCGGTTCAGTGTCGGCACTGAAGTACCAGGCCGGCAGATACTGTGGGATGCCGGAGGGATTTTCAAGGTCGGGTCAGACCAGAGTAAGAATTACCAGATTATTGGCATCGATTATGATTATATCCTTCTCCTTGATGCAGAGATTATAGCAGGAAGGAATTTTGACAGGACATTCTCAGACTCCTCTTCGCTGTTGCTTAATGAGACAGCTGTAAGGTGGATGGAATTCGAGTCACCCTTGGCGGCGGTGAATCAGAAGGTCAATTACTGGGACAATATCTATACCATAGCGGGGGTGGTGAAGGATTACCGGCAGCAATCACCAAAGGAGGCATTTGAACCTACCATATACCGTTTCATGCCCCATGGCCGCGATGTGAGGGGTTTCTTCATGATGAAATTCCTTCCGGGTAATGAGGCACGGTTGCTGGAGATAACCGAAAAGACTTACAATGAGTTCTTCCCCGACAACCCGTTTGACTATTTGTTTCTCGAAGATTACTATGATCAGCAGTACCGGGATGAAAAGCTTCTCGGAACAGTCTTTGGCATATTTGCACTCCTGGCCATTATTGTCACCTGCCTGGGCGTATTCGGACTGACAACATTCCTCATGCTTCAGAAGGTTAAGGAGATAAGCATACGCAGGATATCGGGATCGGGTGTGGCAGGCATTATTATGTTGTTCTCCGGGGAATTCATCCGGATAACCGGAGTCTCATTAATTATTGCAGTTCCGTTATGTTACTACTGGGTCAGCGGCTGGCTGAAGTCCTTCGAAATAAGGATGGAGCTGCAAATTTGGAATTTTCTTGCTCCTGGGCTGGTAGTACTGGCGATGACACTGGCCACCATAGGGCTTATTGTTTACAAAACTTCATTGTCAAGCCCTGCCCAAAACCTAAAAAGTGATTGACGGACAGATCCGAATCAGCCTGTGTTTTCCGATCTTCAGAGTATAACAACATCGAAAAAAATGTATATTAATTTGACACATTCCGGTTTTTATACCGTCTTTTGTGTAAAGAGCTTGTTATGATTAGGGGAACCATTCTGATTGTTGATGAGGACCGAGATTTTCTGAAGTTCCTTAAGGAGACCCTGCATCGGGAATACGAACAGGTCATAGCCATCACCTCTCCGAAAAGAATAAATGAGATCCTCCGGAAAACGGACATTGATGTTGTACTCCTTGAGTCAAACTACAAATCTGTTGTCAGGAACGGCAATGAGGGTCTCTTCTGGCTTAAGGAGATCCTGGATTATGACAGCAACATAGGCGTGGTCATTGTCACTGCCTCGGGAGATGTTGAGCAGGCTGTCAGGGCCATCAGGGAGGGAGCTCTTGATTTTCTTATGAAACCGCTGGACAGGAACAGGATGCTGACTACTGTCAATAATGCCATGCAACTCAGGCTGTCAAGGCTGGAGGCCTGCTCCCTTAAGGAGGACAACAGGCAGCTGAAAAAAGTGATAAACAACGGCAGGGAAAAGATTATACAAGGGGCTTCACCGACGATGATAAACGTGATGAACATCGTCAGAAAGGTAGCCGGAACAGATGCAAACGTACTGATAACCGGTGAGAACGGAACGGGAAAGGAACTTATTGCAAGAGAGATCCATACCCGGTCAGCAAGGTCAGGGGAACTGATGGTCAGCGTCGATATGGGTTCCATTACAGAGACACTGTTTGAGAGTGAACTGTTCGGACATGTAAAGGGAGCATTTACTGATGCAAAGGAAGACCGCAAGGGGAAATTTGAACTGGCGCACAAGGGGACTCTTTTTCTTGACGAAATAGGGAACCTCTCCCTTACTTGCCAGGCAAAACTGCTGAGTGTACTGCAGAACAGGCATGTGGTCAGGGTTGGATCAAACAGGCAGATTCCTGTTGACATAAGGCTTGTATGCGCCACCAATCGTGACCTGATAGGGATGGTCAGTGGGGGAAGATTCAGGGAAGATCTTCTCTACCGGATCAACACAATAATGATAGAAGTACCGCCCCTTCGGGACAGGGTGGATGATATACCCGTTCTGGCAAATTATTTTCTGAGGGTTCATTCCGAGCGGTATAACAAGGGCCCGATGAAGCTAAGTATCCCTGCATTGGAGAAGCTTGCCAATCACGACTGGCCCGGCAATGTGAGGGAACTGCAGCATTCCATCGAAAAGGCAGTGATCATGAGCGAGAGCCCGCTGCTTAAACCCTCGGATTTTATCTTCGCGACTTCAAATGTACGGTCCGCAGGTCAGGAAATGACACTTGAGGAGATGGAGAGAAAGTTGATAGCTGAGAACCTGAAAAAATATGACAACAATATCAGCGTGGTTTCGGGGAAGCTCGGCATTACACGACAGACTCTGTACAACAAAATACAGAATTACGGTATTTAATACTACAACCATCCAATTCTCTGATGAACGGTAAGATCAAGCCTGCCTGACCCTGACAACGAATTTGGATGCTCTCCCTGCGGAGCCAGAGAACGACACATTTCTGTGCGGGAGTCCAATCATACCTCAAGAGCAAAATCAACGGCCGCCCCGGCATGAATGCCAAGAGTGTTGAAGAGCGGAATATCCGTGTCTTCCTGTTTGAGCAGCAGCGGGATCTCGGTGCAGCCCAATACGATTCCCTCAGCACCTTTCATGTACAGACCTTTGCATATCCCGATGAAACGCAATCGGGACTGTTCGGAAAAAATCCCCTTAAGGAGTTCGTCCGAGATGGTATTCTGGATAAAATCCCTGTCATCGGGTTCCGGCACCAGCACTTCTATATTCCTGTCGTTCAGTTTTGATTTATAGAAATCCATTTCCATTGTCTGCCTTGTCCCAATCAGTCCCACCCTGTTGATGTTTTGCCGCCTGATCTCATCAGCTGCGGCTTCTGCGATATGGATAACCGGAACGTCAATTTCCTCTCGCAGCCGTTCTGCGAACTGGTGCGTTGTGTTGGCGCACAGCACTATGAATTCAGCTCCTGACAGTATCAGTTTAGACGTTGCGTCCAGAATAAGCCGGTATACTCCCTCTTTATCATTAAACCGGTTGAACTCATCTATCTCACCGTAATTGAGGGAGTAAAGTATGCACCTCGCAAACACGAGCCCACCGGATCTTCTGTTTGTCTCCTCATTAATAATTCTGTAGTACTCCGCGCTTGAGATCCATCCTGTACCACCTACTAAGCCGATTGTTTTCATTTTCTTATATTTCCGGAGAGTAAAATTAGCTGCATTTTTTATCTATACACGCTTTATTGCGTCGGATGGATTCACTCTTGCCAGTTTTATGACATGATAACTGACAGCTGTCAGGGAAATCATTAAAACAATCAGGAGGGAAAGCAGGAATACGCCGGTTCCGATATTTGTATGGAAGGCGAAATTCTGAAGCCATTTTGTCATTGACAGATATGCAATCGGCCACGCAAACAATAATGATAATAGTATCCATTTTAATGTCTGGAAGGTGTTCAATACTATTATTTCCGCTGGTTGTGCACCCATGATTTTTCTTATGACCATCTCCCTGGTGCGACTCTCCGAAATGCAGGATGAAAGACTGTACTGTCCAAGGCAGGTAAGCATTACAGCCAGGAGAGCAGAAAAGATGAATACGGAGGCAAGTTTCCTTTCTGACCGGTACATCATCTCCACACTGTCGCTGAAAACTGATACCGGATTAAGGTAGTGTGGCGACAGTTCCTTCACTGTCCTTTCAATGAATGGCAATGTTTCTGAGACGGCGCCAGGTTTTACCTTCACAGATACATACCGCGGTAATTCAAACTGATCACCTCCTGTTAAGGCAAGTGCGAGCGGTTCAATGGCAAGATGCAGTGACTGAAAGTGGTAGTCTTCAATGACGCCGATTACAGTTCCCAGGCCCTCCTCCTTATTGAATCCGAACCTTTTCCCAACAGCATCATCCGTTCCTAATATTTTTGCAGCAGTTTCATTAATTACGAAGCTGTTTGAGGTGTCTGCTGAAAAATCATCCGAGAACCCTCTTCCTGAAATGACTTTCAGACCGTAGAAATCTATGAAATCATTGCCTATCCCGGCCCTGTAAACGAACTGCTTCACCTCCTCCGGTTTGCCCTCCCATAATGCGTAGGAGGTCCCCTGGGCATTAACCGGAAGGTTTGCGGAAGTTGTCATATCCGTTACCTTCGGATTTGCTCTCAGCTCATTAATGAGTGTCCCGGGATTCTTCCTGATTGCCGGATCTTTTAGCTCCACCGTGATGATATTCTCCTTTTCAAAGCCTAAGTCAGCCGTATCCAGGAAGTTGAGCTGACGTAAAACCGTGAAGGTGCATATTAAGGCAGCCATTGATATAACATTCTGTACCACCACCAGCATATTTCGCAATTGCCACGACCTGTTACCTCCCAAAGCCTTATAGTTCTCATTGATCAGATCAACAGGCGTGACAGAAGAAAGATGCAATGCCGGCCAGATGCCGGCCAATATTCCGGTTGCCAGGGTGAGTAATATGACTTTTATCAATACCCGGTACTCAAATATCATCCTGAAGGTCAGGGGTCTTTCTATGAATGAATTGAATGACGGTAACAGAAAAACGGTAATGACAAGTGCAAGAATCAATCCTCCGAAGGAAATTATGGCAGACTCTACGACGAGCTGGATGAGGACATCCCCTTTGCCGGCCCCTGCGGCTTTCAGGATACCGGTTTCTCTTCCCCTGTTGTAGGATCTCGCATTTGCCATGTTCATGTAGTTGAAACAGGCTATCAGGAGTATAAGGATACCAGCTGCAGATATGAGGTAAAGGTACCTGATGTCGCCGCTGCCTGCGATACTGAAATTTGCATCACTGCGAAGGTGTATATCTCTCAGAGGTTCGGCGATGAAACGTGAACCTTTGAAGAATGGGTCAGACGACAGGTATCTGGTTGCCAAATCATTAAGTTTGTCTTCAATATCTTCCGGCGAAACGTTTCCGGCCAGTTGTATGTATGTGGTATGAGTGAAGTTTTCCCAGCTGCCCGCCTTGTCTCTCCCTCCAGACATACTGTAAAATGTTTCATATCCTGTAAGAAAATCGAAATGAAAATGAGAGTTTGGCGGGATGTTTTCCAGTATGCCGCAGACAGTGAACAGGTACTTGTTATCGGCAATTATTGTTTTTCCTGTGGGATCTTCATCTCCAAAGTACTTAACGGCCATATCTTTTGTGATGAAGAGTGTAAACGGGTCCTTCAGTTCCTCATCCGGGTTGCCTGTTATCACCGGGAAGGTGAAAATCTCAAGGAAGTCTGTATCAGCATACAGGAAACCACGCTCCTCAAACAATTTTGAGTCATACCCGAGGGTGTGAAACTTCAGTTTACATTTTGCTGAATACTCAATTTCCGGAATATCATTGATCAGGGCATCTTTAAGAGGATCCGGGGTTACTGCAAACAGATCCTTTCCCATATATTCATGTCCGGGTTGTTTCCGCAGGATCCTGTAAATGTTGTCAGCATTTTCGTGGTATGCATCGTAGCTCAGTTCATACTGAACATACAGGATTATGAGAATAGCGCAAGCCAGGGCTACAGAAATGCCAAACATGCTGATGATGGACTGATGTCCCTGGCTGAGGATGCTCCGTACTGAAAGCCTGAGGTAATTCTTAACCATTTCCTGTCTTTTGTTGAGAGGTTAAGCCTTTACTAAAAGACTACAGGAATGTAAATGTGCTGCAAAAAAAACAAGAAGCGTCTGGCCTGGCGCTTCTTGAAATAGTACTCAGTAAGGAGCGGAAAGGTTACTGGTTATTTTCGGTAACGAGTTGTCCGTCAAAGAGGTTGACTATCCTGTGGGCATACCCGGCATCATGGTCTGAGTGAGTCACCATAACTATAGTTGTACCCTCCTTGTTCAGCTCGCTGAGCAGGCTGATAACCTCGAGGCCGTTTTTGGAGTCAAGGTTACCGGTAGGTTCGTCAGCAAGGATAAGTTTCGGGTTGGCCACCACGGCACGGGCTATGGCAACTCTCTGCTGCTGGCCTCCCGACAGCTGCTGCGGAAAGTGTTTTGCACGGTGAGATATCTTCATCCTATCAAGTGCATACTCCACTTTCTTCTTGCGTTCGGCTGTCTTCATCTTCAGATAGATAAGCGGCAGTTCCACATTCTCGTAAACATTGAGTTCATCAATCAGGTTGAAGCTCTGAAAGACAAACCCGATGTTTCCTTTCCTGAAAATGGTCCGGTCGCGTTCCCTCAGGTTGGCAACCTCGGTTCCGTTGAATAAGTAACTACCAGATGTAGGGTTGTCGAGCAATCCCAGGATATTCAGAAGGGTTGACTTGCCGCAGCCCGAAGGTCCCATTACGGCAACATATTCACCCTCTTTTACTTCGAGGCAGACCCTGTTAAGAGCGGTTGTCTCCACTTCTTCCGTGCGGAAGATCTTTGTCAAATCATTTGTTTTGATCATGATTTCTCTGTTTAGAGTTATTTGCTGTTTTTAAATACCAGTTTCTCATTCTTTCCGAAAGTGTCATATCCTGAGATAATTACCTTCTCTCCGGGCTGCAATCCCTCAAGTATCTCATAGTACTTCGGATTTTTCCTGCCCGTTGAAATATCCCTTCGGGTGGCATGGGATTCTGACGGGTCAACAACGTAGATCCACTGTCCTCCGGTCTCCTGGAAGAAGCCGCCTATGGGTACGAGTATGGCCGTTTTGGGCTGACCGAGCTGAAGGCTTGTATAATATGTCTGGCCTGTCCTGATATTATCCGGAACTGTATCGGTAAATACCATGTCGATTTTAAAGGTGCCGTTGCGCACCTCGGGATATACCCTGCGCACGGTCAGGTTGAATGCATTTCCCTGTCTGTCGAGGGTTGCGGTCAGGCCTGTGCGGACCCTGTCAATATAGTGTTCATCAATCTGGGCTGTCACCTTGAATGAGGTCAGAACGTTTATCTGACCCATGTTTGCACCTCTGGATATCGACTGTCCTATCTCCGGCACAAGGAGGCCAAGCTGTCCGTCTACGGTGGCCCGGACGTTCAGGTTTTCCATTCTCTGCCTTACAAGAGAGAGGTTCTTCCGCATATTTTCCAGATTATTCCTCAGGTTATCAACCTGTACAGAACGAAAGACTGAGTCTTGCTTCTGGCGTTCTGTAAAGAGCTCTTCCGACTGTATTGCCATGTCAAGATCCTCTTTCGAACGGATGAACTCTTCAACCGAGATGAGGCTGTCTTTCATCAACTCCCTGTTCTGATCGTAGTTGCGTTTCTTCCTCTCGATGTCATATTTCAGATTGAGCAGTTCGCGCTTGATCTGCAACCTGTCCTGCTCCATGGCTATCTGGGTGTTTCTCAGAAAGTTTTCCTTCTCCGCCAGCTGTGCCTCACTGTCGAGAATATTAAGATAGAGGTCCGGGTTGGAAAGCCTCAGGATGATGTCGCCCTCCCTGACCATTGAGCCCTCCTCAATAAGTATCTCCTCCACACGACCGCCTTCCTGGGCATCAAGGAAGATCGTGCTGATCGGCTCCACTGTTCCGGGCACGGTTATATAGTCATTGAACTGATCTTCAATCACCGTCCCGATAATCAGTTTATCCTTCTCCACCCTGTATGTTGATGTTCGGTCTGCGAAGAAAGCCATATACATGAGCAGGACAAACGCTATCGCACCGGCAATGTAGGCAACATGCTTCGGACGTATGCCCTTCTTTTTTTCTATTGGTCTGTCCATTTTTTCAAGCGGTGTATCCATCTCTTATAATTTTGATTTTAGTTGGCAACCAGATTTTCATACTCTCCAGTAGAATAGAACATGATGGCGAGTTCGCGTATCATAAGCTGAAGCTTGGTCCTGAGCGCTTCCGTCTCGGCCGAGAAGAGGGCCGTTCTGGCAGCGGAAAAGTCTGTCACATCGACGAGACCCGATTCGAATTTCTTTTCGACGGCATCATATGATTTTCTATTGAATTCAAGGTTGGCTTCAGCGGCTATGTACTCCTGCTTTCCGCGATTGTACGTCAGGCATGCATCTTCGATCTCAGCGTAGAGGTTATACTTTTCAAGTTCCAGGCGCAGCTCAGTGTCACTCTTCCTGATCTTTGCAAGCCTGATGTTTCTGCTGGCCGAATACCTGTTGAATATGGGGATATTGAGTGACAGGTAAACCGCCTGGCTGTTGTTGTTCTTCAACTGTGAGGAGAATGAAGGCTGTTCCGATGTTTCATCGCCAAGCACCTGGTAATAACCGGTATAGATCGCTCCTCCGGCTGAGAGGCCTGGTGCCAGAAGGCCTTTGGCCGCAGCAACCTGTTTCCCGGCAGCCTGCAATTCATATTCAATGGCTCTGAGCCTTGGAAGGACCTGTGCTGCCAGGTCGAAGATGCTGTCAGCCTGGTAAGTTGCGTCGGAGACCAGAATATTTTCAATGTTGGGAAGCAGCAGGTCAAAATACTCTCCTGATGGTAAACGGAGCAATTGTTTCATCTGTGTAACTGCCTGGCTGGCATTGTTCTGAGCTATTGTAAATGTCAGCCTGTCGCCTGAAGCCTGACTCTCCATTTCATATTTGCGTGCTACGGATTCCTTGCCGGTCTCAACCATCCTGGAGATCCTGAACAGTTGCCTTTCCGACAGGTCGAGCTGCATCTTTGCCGCAGCCTCCAGTCCCTTTGCATAGACCACCTGGTAGTATTGCCCCATTATCTCCACTATGAGAGCATTCCTGGCAATCTTCTCGGATTCCAGTCCGGCCTTGAGCATGAATTTATTGGCAGAGATTGTATTGAGAGTGGTGAATCCGTTAAAAAGTTCAATTGATGAGTTCAGTGAGTAAGAGTTGCTTATATTCTGTTCGAAGGTAATCAGGTTGGTAACGGGGTCAATCGATCTCCCGAAACCGAGCCGGGCATCAGAACCCAGGTTGAGATCTGGCAGGAGATCCATCTTTGACTTTGTGAGGTTGACTGCGGCAGATTCAGTCTCCAGTCCTTTCCTCTGAAGCCCTATGTTGTTTGCAAGGGCATAGTCAACGCACTCCTCCAGTGTCCATTTTTCTGTCTGTGCAGCCAGGGTAACCGGTAGAACAATTGCCGCCGCAATTAAAATGCATCTCAAATCTTTCATGTCATTCAGCAACTTTTCATTCTTTAATGCCAAAGAATGTGCCATTCAGGCAATGCATAGATAATCAATGATATGCAATTACTGCTGTATCTGTTAATGTAAATAAAATAGACACCGAATGTCAAATAATCATACAACAGGGGAATTGGTCGTCGGGTTAAAGTATTGTTAATCAGTTTTAAATCAGTTTCGGAACATAATTTGTTTTCTCTTTAAGATTAATTTTATAAGTAAATCCGAAGCCATATGTTAAAGAACCTCATTAAGACAGCCTTCAGGCATATTTTGAAGCACCCCGGGTACAGTTTCCTGAATGTGCTGGGCCTTACACTGGGGATAACCAGTGCACTGTTCCTTTTGATTTATGTATCAGATGAGGTCAGTTACGACAGCTATCATGAAAAGGCTGACAGGATCTATCGTGTCTCCTCGAAGATTACCGAAACTGACGATCAGTTCACCTGGATTGTTGCACAAATCCCGTTCGGGCCGCAGGTAGCACAGGATTATCCTGAAGTTGAGGCATATGTCAGGTTCATCAACATGGCCCGCGGTCTTTACAAATACGAAGATAAGGAATATGTTGAGGAGGACTTCTTTTATGCAGATTCAGTCCTGTTTGACATTTTTACCTATAAGGTTATACGCGGTGACGCCAGGAGCGCACTTCTCGAACCCAATAAAATAGTGCTGACGGAGACAGTCGCAGCAAGGTATTTCGGGGAAGATGATCCGGTGGGCAAGACTCTTACGGAAGGTACTACGGTTTATGAAGTGACCGGTGTGATAGAGGATGTTCCTTCCAATTCGCACTTCAGGTTCGGGGCACTTGCCTCGCGGAGCAATCTGCCTGAGCAGATAGGTTCATGGGGCAATTTCGGGGTGTTCACCTATCTGCTCTTTCCGGAAGGACTTGATGTGAAGGCCTTTGAGCAGAAGATGCAGGGAATGTATGCGGCGTATATGGAACCCATCTTCGGACCCGTGAATGTAAAGGTTGAGTATATCCTGGAACCGATAAGGAAGATACATCTCTACTCAACGAACGCAGGTGAGCCTGAGCCTACAGGCAGCATAACCTATGTATATATCTTTGCCATTGTTGCATTCTTCCTTTTATTGATTGCTGCAATGAACTACATGAACCTGGCCACTGCCCGCTCAGCCAGTCGTGCCCGCGAGGTCGGTCTCAGGAAAGTGGTAGGTTCACGCCGCGGGAAACTGGTGCTGCAATTTCTTTCGGAATCCACCATTTTTACCCTTATTTCTATGGTAATAAGCATCATTTTGCTTATGGCCCTGCTGCCGAAGTTCAACCTTCTTGCCGGCAAGTCGTTTGACCTGAGTGTCATACACAGCCCCGTTGTACTTGTCAGCCTGGTGGCCGTGATCTTGCTGGTAGGGCTTCTCGGCGGAAGCTACCCCGCCTTCTTCCTGTCAAGATTCAGTCCAGTCACAGTGTTAAAGGGTGAGATAACCCAGGGCTCGGCAGGCAGCCTGTTTCGCAGGATTCTGGTGGTCATACAGTTTGCAGTTTCAGTGATAATGATCGTCTGCACCCTGGTCGTATTCAGGCAACTTAATTACCTTAAGAAAATGGATCAGGGGTTTGACCAGAAAAATGTCCTCAGTCTTGACCTTAACGGTCCATTGGCAAGAAAATACCCGGTGCTGAAAGAGGCGCTGCTTGAAAATCCCGGTATTCTCTATGTCACCTCTACCTCCAGCAGGGTGGGTGAGGGCTCCGGAAAACTTCTCTTCAATGTCGAAACCGACCAGGGAATGACCCAGCGAGGCATCAATTTTGCAATTGCCGATCATGATTTTGTTGAAGCACTGGGGATAACGATGGTTCAGGGGCGTGATTTCCAGGCTGATATGCCTTCTGATACTCTTACAGGCGTGATCGTGAATGAGACCTTTGTCAAACGGATGGGGTGGAGTGATCCGATTGGCAAGAAGGTTGAGGCTGGTGATGAAAACACACTGAGGGCCAGGGTAGTGGGTGTGATGAAAGACTACCATCAGACCGGAATGTATAACGAGATTGAGTCTCTGCTACTGGCTTACCGGACGCTTAACAATATCGTATATGTTAAGATAAGCGATGATAATGTCGAGCAGGCTCTCAGCCACATTGAGGCAAGCTGGAAGGAGGTCTTCCCTGATCAGCCCTACAGCTATACTTTCCTTACCGAGCGGTTTAACAGGCAGTTTGAGGCGGATGAGAAACGCGGACTGATATTCACCATTTTTACCATCCTGGCGATCCTGATTGCATGTCTCGGGCTCTTCGGCCTTGCTTCTTATACTGTTGAGCGCCGCACCAGGGAGATCGGGATAAGGAAAGTCTTCGGAGCCAGCGAGCGCACAATTATGAAACTTGTTACCAGGGAGTTCATTATTCTTTCGATAATCTCCATCGCAGTAGCATTTCCAGTTGCATATTACATTATGAGCAAGTGGCTTGAGAATTATGTTTACCGAAGCAATATCGGAGTTTTCCTGTTTATCATTGCAGGTTTGCTGACGCTGTTGATTACCTTTGCAACAATCAGTTACAAGGCTTACCAGGCAGCAGTAACAAATCCGGCCGAATCAATTAAGACCGAATAGTATTCATAATTTTTACCCTTCCTGCCATACCTCATAAATTCGTCCTAAATTTGCAGTCCCACATATTTATGACAGAGTTATGGCTAACTTTTACAACCAGGATATTAATGAAATCCGTGACCGGTTAAGAACCAGTGATACATCAGGTCTGTCATCGGCGGAGGCAAAAAGGAGGCTTGACGAGTACGGCTATAATATTCTGGAGGAAAAGGGAAAGAAGAGTATCATAATGATGTTTTTCGCCCAGTTCAGGAGTTTCATGATCATCATCCTGCTTGTTGCGGCAGCCATCTCAGGCGTAGTGGGAGTTATGGAAGGGGAGGGGTTGCTCGATACCTTTGTGATACTGGGCATACTTGTTGTCAATGCCCTGATCGGCGCCATCCAGGAGAAGAAGGCGGAGACGTCACTGGAAGCACTTAAGAACATGGCTGCCCCGGCATCGAAAGTGATTCGAGACGGTTCTGTAACAGAGCTGGCAACGAGGGAGCTTGTGCCCGGCGATGTGGTAATCCTTGAGACTGGCGCTATAATCCCCGCGGATCTAAGACTGGCAGAGGCGGTCAACCTGAAAATACAGGAATCATCGCTGACCGGAGAGTCACTTCCTGTTGACAAACAGACCGACCCGCTTCCCGGGGAGGATATTTCGCTCGGAGACAGGACAAACATGGCATATTCGAGCAGCATGGTCACCTACGGAAGAGGTCGTGGCATTGTAGTCAATACCGGGATGAAGACGGAGGTTGGCAAGATTGCTGATATGCTGCAGCATTCCGAGGATACGGAGACCCCTATGAGCCGACGACTGAGTCAGCTCGGGAAGATGCTTGGTCTTGTTGCACTTGCCATCTGCGGCCTGATCTTCATCGTGGGTATACTGTACGGGAACTCGGTTCTGAGCATGTTCATGACAGCTGTCACCCTTGCCGTCGCGGCCATCCCTGAAGGATTGCCGGCGGTATCGACCATCGTGCTTGCTATTGGCGTGCAGCGCATGGTGAAGAAGAATGCCATCATCAGAACACTCCCCTCGGTTGAAACCCTGGGTAGCGCCACGGTTATCTGTTCTGACAAGACCGGTACCCTGACCCAGAACAAAATGACTGTTGTTGAGGCTTTTGTCAACCACAAAAGGGACCAGATCAACAGGAACTCTCCCGCCAGCGTACTCAACGAGGAAGAGAAGAAGCTTCTTTCTGTCTCAGTCCTCTGCGCTGATGCCACCATGAAAATTAATGAGGATGGCAAAATACAATTCTCCGGCGACCCTACCGAGACTGCCCTTCTTGACTTCGGGGTGCTTTACGGTGTGTATAAGGATGAGCTGGAGAAGCTTTCTCCCAGGGTCGCTGAAATACCGTTCGACTCCGAGAGAAAGCGTATGACCACTGTCAACAAAATGTCGGAGCAGAGCACACGCGTGAATGTCAAGGGCGGACTCGATGAGGTGCTGAGTGTGTGTGACAAGATTATTATCGGGGGAAACGTCAAACCCATGACTGAGGATGACGTCAGGGAGATACGCGATGCCAACGAGGCTATGGCCGGTTCAGCCCTGAGGGTACTGGCAATGGCCTACAAAGACTGTCCTGAGGCTCCTCAGAAGGTAACCATAGGCGAACTGGAGAACGGGCTGATATTCATCGGACTTCTGGGGATGATTGATCCTGCCCGGCCGGAGGTGCTTGTTGCCGTTGCGAGGTGCAACACTGCCGGAATACGTCCTGTGATGATCACCGGCGACCACAAGACCACGGCACTTGCCATAGCACGTGAGATAGGCATCTACCGTGAAGGCGACATCGCAATCACCGGCTCCGAGCTTGAAAAGCTCTCCGATGAGGAGCTCAACAGGAACGTTTCAAAATATGCAGTCTACGCAAGAGTCGCACCGGAGCACAAGGTACGCATAGTCAAGGCATGGCAGAGCCACAGCGAGGTTGTGGCAATGACAGGCGACGGCGTGAATGACGCTCCAGCACTTAAGCAGGCAGACATAGGTGCAGCCATGGGTATCGTAGGGACAGATGTCGCCAAGGGTGCTGCCGACATGATTTTAACGGATGATAATTTCGCCACCATTGTTTCCGCCGTTGAGGAGGGAAGAAGGATCTATGACAACATCCTGAAGGTTATCCAGTACCTTCTGTCGACCAATGTCGGTGAGATTTTTCTTATCCTGGTAACCTCAATATTCAATATGGGGATGCCCCTGTTGCCGATACATATCCTCTGGATCAACCTGGTCACCGACAGTCTTCCGGCGCTGGCGCTGAGTGTTGATCCTCCGGATGAGGGGATAATGAACCGCAAGCCACGTAACCCGAAGGGAGGTTTCATGACGAGGGGAATGATATGGCGTGTCATGTACCAGGGGCTGATGATTGGATGCATCCCGCTGGTCTCATACATACTGGGGCTCCGCGACGGAGGTGAGGTATTGGGCCGCACCATGGCCTTTGCAACACTGATGTTTGCACAGTTGGTGCATGTCCGCAACCTGCATTCAAACGTCCTATCATCATTCAGGACCAACCCGATGAAGAACAAACCCCTGATAGGGGCTATATTCCTTTCAGCAGCCATCGGGCTGATCGTACTCCTTGTGCCACCGATACGTGATGCGTTCAGCCTGGCTGTTATGGACCGTGAGCACTGGATCATAGTCATACTGATGGCCCTGGCACCAATACCTGTGGTGGAACTGTTCAAGCTGATCAGGATCAATGGTACAAGGAGCGACGGAGAGTAGCTTCCGCAGGAAGGAGTCTGATCATTACGATTGACGTCTACAAAAATGGCAGGCAGTATCCCACAAAGGAAGATATTTGGTTTTCACAGGAACATTATTTTCACCGGTCTGACCAGTTTTCTCACCGACACGTCAGTCAAAATGATCTATTCAGTAATGCCCATGTTCCTGATGTCTATCGGAGCTTCCAAGGCAAGCCTGGGGCTGATAGAGGGAATTGCAGAGAGCACTGCATCGCTGGTCAGGGCGTTCTCGGGTTTCTGGAGTGACAGGATCGGAAAGAACAAGCCCTTCATGCTGATAGGATATGCCATCTCTGCCGTTATTTTCCCGCTCTATGCATTTGTCGTTTCTCCCCTGCAGGTACTCGTCCTGAGATTTGCGGAAAGATTTGGGAAAGGCATCAGAACCGCCCCCCGCGACAGCCTTATTGCAGGTTCGGTTACCAATAACGAGACAGGGAGAAGTTTTGGGCTTCAGAAATCGATGGACAACAGCGGTGCCATCGTCGGTCCACTGCTGGCATTCATGCTACTGACCCTCTTCCCCGGAAACTTCAGGCTGATCTTCATCCTGGCAGGCATACCTGCCATACTTGGCATATTCGTTATAATATTCGGAATTAAGGAGGCAAGAAAGAGAAAGTCCGAACTGTTTCATAAGTTTCACGTCAGGGATTTCCCGAAAAGATATTATCTCTTCCTTGGCATTGTGTTCATCTTCACCCTGGGCAACTCAACCGATGCGCTGCTCCTTGTAAAGGCCAATGAGGCAGGTATTAAAGTGGCATTCATACCCCTGGTGTACCTTCTCACAAATCTGGTTTCGGTCATTGCCGCAATTCCGTTGGGGACTCTCTCAGACAGGGTGGGGAAGGAGAAAATACTTTTAGCCGGATTCCTTATCTATGCCCTGGTATACTTCTGGTTTGGCAGGACCTCAGACACCGTGGTCATAACTGCTCTCTTTGCGCTTTACGGACTCTATTCCGCCGCGACTGACGGGATACAGAAAGCTTTTGTCACTGATATTACTGACAGTAACAAAAAGGGCACAGGGCTTGGCATTTACAATGCTTTGCTGGGGATAACCCTTCTGCCTGCAAGTATTATTGCCGGAGTGCTCTATGATAAGGCCGGATCAGGCGTTCCGTTCTACTTTGGTGCTTTAATGGCCTTTCTGGCCTTCTTGCTGATGATACTATTCTACATCTCCGGAAGGGCTGCAAAAAATGCCTGACTAAACGACTTTCTGTTTCAGCGGATCATTATTTTCTGCAAACGCAATATTGATATCCTATTCAATCTTCAGTGCCCTGGCCGGGTTGTAGTTTGCGGCTTTCAGCGTCTGATAAATCACTGATAAGAAGCCCACAGTAATTACAGCAACTGTTGCAAGAAAATAGATAAGGGGACTTACAAAAGCCTTATCGGCGAAGCTTTCCATCCAGTATTTTGATCCGAAGTAAGCAACAGGCCAGGCTATCAGGGAAGCAAGCAGAATAAGTATTACCGTCTCTTTTATCAGAAGGCGGAGAACAATTGGTGCGGTAGCTCCGTATGTCTTCCTGATTCCTATCTCCCTGGTCCTTTTGTTAGTCATGAAAGCAACCAGTCCTATCAGTCCCAGGCAGGCAATGAATACTGCCAGAAGGGAAAACAGGATAAAGATTTTTCCGGTCTTCATCTCGGAACTATACAGGTTGTTCCATGAGTCAGTGAAGAATTCATACTGGAAAGGTCGGTCAGGAGCAAACTCCCTCCACTTTTCTTCAATTTCCCGGATTGTGGCGGGGATATTACTGCCTGAGAGTCTGATCGATGCAAACTGATCACCGCCACCTGGAAACAAAACGGTAAAGCACACAGGATCAATTTCCTTATGCATTGAAGCGATGTGAAAATCCTTCATCACGCCAATGATTTTATAGCGCTGGAATGTGTCCGGCCCGTTAGGTTGCTGAATGTATTGACCTACAACCGGTTCTGCCAGACCAAGTGATTTCACCGCAGCCTCATTTATAAGGATGGATGTAGAATCTGTTCCATATTCACGGGAAAAAAAGCGACCGTCCACGAGCCGTACACCCAATGTCTGGGGAAAGTCAAAGCTAACCTGCGATTGTTGCAGTAGATATGTGTTCTTTTCCGGGTCGTCATCGAGGAAAAAGGCATTATTATTGAAGTCCATCCCAGGCAGCTGTCTTGAAAACCCTGCCTTCTCCACTCCTTCGATACTGAGGACCTGTTCCCTGAACGTCTCACGCTGACGCCAGAATGCATCTGCCCTGCTTATTACAATAAGATTTTCCTTTTCAAACCCCAGATCTTTTTTCGTCATGAAGTTCAGTTGCCGGTAGACTATTGTTGAACCAATAATTATTATTATCGATACGGCAAACTGAAATACAACAAGGATGGCCCTCAGCCTTTTAGACATCGATCCGGGGCTCATGGTGCCCTTGAGGACATCCACCGGATCAAATGAGGCAAGTACCAGGGCCGGGTAAAAACCTGCCGAAAAACCTACGACAACAATGAGGAGGATAAGGAATAGAATACCGTTGGCATTCCAGAGACCCACTGAGAGCGTTTTTCCTGTTAGCTGGTTGAAGGCAGGAGTCAGCACAAAGACCAGCAGCACTGCAATAAGCACGGCGATAGCCGCAATTATAACTGATTCGGCTATGAATTGCAAAAATAGTCCTGTCTTACTTGCTCCCGAAACCTTTTTTATACCGACTTCGCGGGCCCGGCCTGCTGATTTTGCAGTAGCGAGGTTGACATAGTTGATTATTGCAATCACGAGAACCAGGAATGCAATCACTGCAAAGATATATACCGTGCTCAGTGATCCCGGTGGCTCAAGGTTATATTGTGTCGCACCTTTCAGATGAATATCCTTAATCGGTTCCATCACGTAGCTGAAGTCGTTGCCTGCATTCCTGAAATCATCAATTGACTGTCCCAGTATCTGCTGCAACTGAGGCCCCACGTATTGTATTATCATTCCCTGGAGTTTTTCCTGGAGGGCCTCTTTTTGTGTGCCATCACTGGCAACAATATATGTATAGAAGCTATGAGAGATCCAGAACTGATCGTTAGCCATGCCAGGATAGGTACTTAATGAGGCCAGAATGTCAAATTGCAGGTGCGAATTATCAGGCACGTTCTGAATAACACCTGTCACTGTATAGAGTACGGTATCTGACTCCACGGTAACTTTCTGCCCCAGAGGCTCGGCATCACCAAAATATTTCCTGGCATACTCTTCCGTCATTACCATGGACCTTGGTCTCACAAGTGCTGTAGTGGGGTCTCCCTTCAGGAACCTGAAGTCGAGCACGTCAAAGAAGGTAGAGTCAGCGAAAAGCATACCATCCTCGTTGAACTTGTTTTCGCCGTAACCTATCAACCAGTCGCCCATTCCGCGAACCCTTGCGGCACGGACTACTTCCGGATAATCGTTCAGCATTGCCTGTGCCATGGGTGCTGCCGTGACAGCCTGGTTAAGCTCACCTCCTGCCATCCGGCCCACAACCTTCAATCTGTATGTATTTTCGTAATTACGGTGAAACCTGTCATAACTCAGTTCATGAATAACATAGAGAGAGATCAACAGGAAACAGGTAAGACCTATGGAGAGACCTGCCATATTCAGTGCCACATATCCGCTTTGCCTTTTCATGTTGCGGATGGAATTTTTGAAGAAGTTTTTAACCATGTCCGTTAGCCTTAATCAAGTCTGGTATCTGATATGAAAGACGGATATGCAAAGTAACTTGATGCACCCAGGCAGCAGTAAAAATAAACGGATCAGCTAAAATTGTCCTGATTTACCTGTATGGAGCCTATGTATCACAAATTATCGGAAACAGACCTGATTTCAGATGTTCGGTTGTTGATATACGACTTTCATCCCCGCCATCAGCCGGTATGATAAATATTGCATCAGGCACTGAACTATAGATAAACAAAATGGTTTAACTTTAAAAAAAATAGCATGTCAGAAAGAACCAACAACAGTCGCCGCGAGTTCCTGCAGAAGATGATAGCGCTCACAGCGCTGGCAGGAGTGGCCCCCTATGCCGATGCATTCGGCCGTCCTCTGTTTGGACTTAAAAATGGTACAATGCCGAAGCGTCCTCTGGGAAAAACCGGTCATATGGTCGGTATTTTCAGTCTCGGAGGCCAGGCCTCCATCGAGATACCGGGGAAGGAGGATATTGCGGTGGATATCATAAACAGGGCTATAGACCTTGGTATTAATTATATAGACACAGCGGCGGCATACGGCAGGCAGACGGCAACGGTAGCCCGCGCCGATGCCATGGGCACCAGTGAGCGTAACCTCGGGCAGGTGATCAAGTACCGCCGCAAGGAGGTGTTCCTGGCTTCAAAGACCCATGACAGAACCTATGACGGTTCGATGCGTCTGCTGGAGAAGTCGCTGAAACAGCTTAACACTGACCAGCTTGACCTGTGGCAGATACACAACGTACGCCTTCCCGAGATGGAATCCATTGACAAGATCACCGGCGAAGGCGGGGTGCTCAAGGCAATGATAAAAGCCCGTGATGAAAAGATGATCAGGTTCATCGGCTTCACTGGTCATGAAGGGCCGGATGTCCTTAATGCCCTCCTGGAGAGATTCCCCTTTGACAACGTTCTTGTTGCGCTCAATGCTGCTGACAAGCATCATGATCCTTTCATTGAGAAGTTCCTCCCCAATGCTGTTAAAGCGGGGATGGGAATAGTAGGCATGAAGATCCCGGCACGCGACCGCATCTTCGCCAACGGCGGAATCATTACCATGAAGGAGGCGATGGACTATGTCATGACCCTCCCGGTAAGCACCATCATTGTTGGCATTGACAAGATTGCGGAGCTGGAGGAGAACATCAGAATAGCACAGGAATTTGTGCCACTGACGGCAGATGAGATGCTTGCCATTGAGGCAAAGACGAAACCTCACTATAAGGACCTGCTCTTCTTCAAGAACCTTTCAGAGTGGCCGCCGGAGTGGTAGAAGTAGCATTTGCGATTTCAGATTTTCGATTGTCGATTTAATCAAAATTCGCAAATCGCAAATCGCAATTCTTTCAGACTTTACGGACTTTCGACTTTATTTTGCCATCGGCCCTGCTGGGACCTCCTCAATCCTGCGTTCCCTGCGGCCGGTGACGCCGAAGAACCATATCAGCGAGAAGGAGATGACAATCATCCCGGTTATGGTTACCCAGTCGGCATGCTCCCCAGGGACCATAATCCAGCTCAGTATGGCGCCAAAGACGGGTATGATGAATTTCCAGAGGTTCAGCTCGGAGACCTTGACCTCAGGCCTCTTAAGAAGCACATACCACTTGGAGAAGGTGAAAGCTGACATGAACGCGAGCCAGCCAAGCACAAGCCAGTATTTAACCGGGAAATCTGGTTTTGTCGGTACATCCTCGAAAGCAAATGAAATCAGAAACATCATGAGCCCTCCGACGAGCAGCGAGAAGGAGCTCAGCACCAGCGGATTCATCTCCTTTCCCTTCTTGGAGACGAGGACATTGCTTGTGGCTGTTGAGATATTGGCCAGGAAGATCATTATTATGCCGGCCACCTCTCCGGGCAGGCCGAAGTGAAACCCCTGCCTCCCCGCACTGACAAGCACAATGCCTGCGAGGCCAAGTAATATCGTAAGCACCTTGGCACGGGTGAACCGCTCCTCCTTTATCATTATTCTTGAGACGATTGCTGTTACGAAAGGCTGAGCACCAACTATTACTGCACCCAGCGCTCCGGGCACACGGTCCATCCCAATGTAAAAGAGAATGTAGTTGATCAGTGTCTGAAGGATCGTCACCCATATGGCAAGGCTCCTGTTTTCAATTATCATCCTGATATAGGCCCGTGGCATGACGGTGAAGGGAAGGATCATGAGTCCTGACAGTATGAAACGTGTTCCCGCGAAATGTACGGGAGTTGAATACTGGAGTCCGATCTTTATGAAAGGGTATGCCGTTGACCACATCAGGCAGGTAACTATTGCCCAGAAGATGGTGTTGTAGTGCTGATCTTTCATTTGGTGCACAAAAGTGAGCAAATATCGTGGTTTTTTTGTTTCCCTGTTTGATTACATTTGTGTCAGAACAAAAAAATAATGACTGTAGAGGAACTTCTTGCGGGCAAACTCAGGGATCATGGTGTACGGAGGTTTTTCGGCATACCCGGGGGACCATCCATACCCTATATGGAAGCATTAAGGAAGGCAGGGATAGAGTTCATCCTGACTTCTCATGAAGCATCCGCTGCTGTCATGGCCGACGTGACGGCGCGTCTCACCGGTGTTACGGGTGTCTGTCACGCCACTTTTGGTCCGGGAGCCACCAATCTCTCCACCGGGGTGGGAGGAGCGCTGCTCGACCGCTCCCCGTTGCTGGCGCTCACCTCAGAGCTGCCGGCTGAATGGCTGGGGCGCACTGCACAGATGAATGTCGACCACCAGGATCTCTTCAGACCACTGACCAAGGCAACATACAGGTTGAACGCCGGTGAGGCCGGTGAGATAATAAGCAGCAGCATTGATATTGCCAACCAGGAGTATCCGGGTCCGGTGCATATCGGGCTGCCTGCCGGACTGGCGGGTAAAAGCCTGGCAGACATCTCATCAGAGAGAGGTAAAGCGGGTCTGGCAGAAGCAGAGAGATCTGGTGCAGCAGGTTTAGAACAGACTGAAGAGAGAATAAAGGTGCTGCTGGCATCATCACGAAGACCGCTGATAGCAGCCGGCCTCACTGCAATGCGTCACGGCATCGGGGCAGGACTAATGAAATACCTTGAGCATCACAGCGTACCTGTTGTGGTTACACCCATGGCAAAAGGATTATTGCCCTCCTTGCACCCCTGCTATGCGGGTGTGCTGTTCCATGCCCTCAGCGACAGTCTCAGGCGAATGACCGGTGAGGCTGACCTTATCATCGGCCTTGGATATGACCCGGTGGAATACAATTATGAGTCGTGGATACCCGATGTGCCGCTGGTTCACTTTGACACCCGCGAGACAGACCTCCGGATCATGGGTGCCATCAGGTCAGTGTCAGCCCCGGACCGCTGGTTTGATGCTCTCTCAGTGCTCAGAAGTGCTCCGGAAATGACAGTCCTTGCAGCAGAGGCCAGGGCGGAGATCGTCAAAGGACTTCGTGCCGCCGACAGGGACTTCAGTCCTGTTACAGCTCTCAATGTTCTGAGGGATATGCTTCCCGCAGATGCAGTTGTGACCGCCGACGTTGGATCGCATCTCCACGTGCTGGGACAGTTGTGGGATGTACCCCCTTCAGGAAGGCTGATAATGACAAACGGATGGTCGTCGATGGGATTCGGGCTTCCTGCCGCTATTGCAGCAGCTTTACTAAACCGCGACCTGCCGGTGGTGTGCATCACCGGTGACGGAGGGTTTCTGATGCACGCCGGCGAGATGATCATGGCCCGGAGGTACGGGTTGAAAATAATTGTGGTGGTGCTGTCTGACGGCGAGCTTAACCTGATAAGGCTCAAACAGTCGTGGAAGGATCTGAATCCATACGGAACCACTCTTTGTCATGGCTCCCTCTTTGGATCTGAAACGTTCCTGGGATGTGAAGTGGTACATGTCACCGATGCCAAACAAATGCAAAAAGCTGTCAGCAGAGCGCTACACTCCGCCAACAGTGCAATCATCGAAGCAGTCGTTGACCCTTCTGTCTACAGTGATCTGGTAGTAAGGACCTGAAGAGGTCTATTCTTTCTTCTTCGCAGCAGGCTTCTTTGCCTTTGCGGCAGGCTTTTCTGCCTTTTCAGCAGGCTTCTCTGCCTTTTCAGCGACAGGTTTTGTCTCCTTCACGGCTTTTTCAGCGACAGGCTTTGTCTCTTTCTCTGCCTTTTTGACTGCAGGTTTGGCTGCGCTTTTCGGGGCAGTCACGGGTTTTGCCGTCTTTACTGCTGCTTTTACCGGTTTTGCTTTTACTTCAGGTGATGCGGCAGATACTGCCTCAGCAGCCACAGCTGTCTTAACGGCTGTTTTTGATGCGGCTTCTGCAGCATGCTTCTTTGCCTTTTTCTGCCGGCGGACGCCAAAGGTACCTCTGATTATCTTTCCTCTCTTTGATTTCTGATCACCTTTACCCATAATGTGTTTAAATTTAATTTGTGAATTTAATTGAGCACAGACGGCAAAAGTAGTAAAATTCTGCTGCTTTTTGATTATATGTTAATAAATAAGGGGGTTCAGACAGAGCTTCTTACCCGTCGTTTTTCTTAAATTTGCGTATATGGCAACGAAGAAGCTCAGAATCTACTCTCAGGAAATCACACCCCGGCTTGAATATGTAGCAGAGATAATTTTCTCCTCCATTCTCGGCATTGAGTACGAGATCACGGCAGACAGGAGGAAGATTGGCGGCAATCCTGCAATCATCTATTCCGATGAAAAGGTGAAGGAGCAGTTTGTGATCCGTCCGTCGGGCCTGCTGGCTGCCTCCGGGGTCACAGCCATGGAGCCGGAGGTAGCATATCTGGATGACCTTCCGGTACTCTTCCCCTGTGACAGCGGGAGCATCCCTTTTGATATATTCTCTGCAGCCTTTTATATGCTTTCGCGTTATGAGGAGTATCTGCCATTCGCCCCTGACGTGCACGGCCGTTACCAGGGGGTCAGGTCGCTGGCGTTCCGCAAAGGGTTTCTGCAGATGCCCGTGGTGGAGATGTGGTCAAGGTATCTCGCCGGCCTCCTCGTTAAATCGTATCCTGTCCTCTCTATCAGACACAATGAATTCAGTTCGCTGGTGACCGTCGATGTCGATCAGCCTTTTGCCTACCGTAGCCGCGGGTTACTGAGAAGCGTGGGAGGACTGATGAAGGGTCTGGCAGGCACCGGCGCCAGGCCGGCAGAGCGCATCAGGACAATGGCCGGAAGCCAGGCTGACCCGTATGACAACTTTGAATACATCGAACAGCAGCTGCAGTTTAAGGGAAGTGACGCTCTCTTCTTTTTCCCGACAGGTGATCAGGGCGAATATGACCACAGCCCTCCTTACCGTGATCACGACTACAGGGAGATAATACGCAAGTATGACAAGATGTATGGCAGCGGCCTTCATCCTTCGTACCGTTCTGCCGGCAGGCCGAAGACACTCAGGATGGAGACGGACCGTTACCGGAGTATTACGGGTCATGGCCCGGAGCGCGCCAGGCAGCACTGGCTGCTTCTCAGCATGCCCGAAACATACCAGTCGTACATTGATGCAGGCATCAGGACTGACTATACCATGGGCTATGCCGATGAGCCCGGATTCAGGGCAGGCATAGCGCGTCCCTTTCCCTTCTATGATCTCTCACGAGAGAAGATCACCGGGCTGACCATCGTGCCGTTCCAGGTAATGGACGGCACTCTGAGACAGTACCTGCACCTGTCGCCTGACGCAGCCCTTGCTGTCATCAGGTCACTGATTGCCGCCACCAGGAGGGCAGGGGGTATGTTTGTCTCAGTATGGCATAACACATCCCTCACCGAAATGAACGGCTGGGAGGGATGGAGGAAGGTATTCGAGGAAACACTGACACTGCAAAAGGTATGATCGCTTATCTTAGTAACAAGGAGATTGACTGCCGGAAATGGGACGACTGCCTGGCGGAGATACCAGGGATCAAACCCTATGCGTTCTCATGGTACCTTGACATCATGTCACCGGGCTGGGAGGCACTGGTGGATGATGATTACTGTTCACTCTTTCCATTGCCACGTGCAAAAAAGTTTGGCTTCAGCTATATAGCAACACCTCTCTTCCTGCAGCAGCTGGGTCTCTTCACTCCGGACGGCGACAGGCAGAAGATTGCATCGGAGTTCATCTCATTCATGCCTGAGCTCTACAGGCTCATAGACCTTAATATCGGGCAGGAGGTGAGGCTTCAGGGATACGTGGTCACCCCAAGGTATAATTTCGAGCTGCGGCTTGGCGAACCATACGAAACAATCTGGGTCAACTATATGTCCGACTGCCGCAGGAACATCAACGTCGCACACCGTTATCCACAGGACATAGTTGATGATGTCATGCCTCAGGAGGTGATATCGCTTTACCGGAACAACATCGGAAAGAGGGCAGGAGTGATCAGGGATGTCAGTTACAGACGCCTTCACAGCCTGATGGATCACTGCATTCAGACCGGGAAGGGAAAGATCCTCGGCGTCAGGTCGCCGAAGGGAAAGCTGCTGTGGGGTATGTTTGTCATCGATACTGCCGATCGCATCACCCTTCTTTTTACTGCAGGAAGCAGGAAAAGTCGCGAACTGCGTACAGCCTACCATGTCATTGACCACATCATAAAATCCAATGCAGGGAGCGGCCGAACGATTGATTTTGCAGGATCGTCGGTACCATCAATAGCTCTCTTCATGAAGTCTTTCGGAGGGGAACAGACAACTTACTGGCGTCTTTACCGCAATAACCTGCCCTGGCCTGTGAGGCTTCTGAAGTGATCAGAAGAGAAGCTCTATCACCTGGTCATTCATCCCTGATTCGGTCAGCCTGCCGTTTTCGCAGCGAAGCGTCCGCGCCGGGAATTTCTTCACGAGTGCAAGCTTGTGGGTTGACATGATCACCGCCCTTCCGTTATCGCTGATGCTTCGAAGCAGGATATGTATCTCTTCCGAAGTTTCAGGGTCAAGGTTGCCTGTCGGCTCATCAGCAAGAATTATCTCCGGATCATTAAGCAGGGCGCGTGCGATAACAACCCTCTGCTGCTCTCCGCCAGACAGCTGGTGAGGCATCTTGAACCCTTTGTTCTGCAGGCTTACCTTTTCAAGCACCTCCCTGATACGATCCTCAATTGTAATCCTGTTAGTCCATCCGGTGGCCCTGAGGGCAAACTCCAGATTGTCATGAACTGACCGGTCAGTAAGAAGCTGGAAATCCTGGAACACTATGCCCAGCTTTCTTCTCAGCAGGGGGATCTCCCTCTTTTTTATGGTATGGAGATTAAACCCTGCCACCCATCCCTCCCCGTCAGTGAGGGGCAACTGGGCATTAAGCGTGCGTATCAGCGATGTCTTACCGCTTCCGACCCTGCCTACCAGGTAGATGAACTCACCCTTGTCAGCCTTCAGATCAACGTCGGACAGGACCAGGTGATCCTGCTGCATGATCGAGCAGCTTTTCAATTCTATAATCGTATCAAGCGGCGATCTTTCTTCCATCACTGTTTCTTTTGGTGCAAAATAAAAAAGAATTAACAATCAGCGGCATGGATGTTGATAAAATGAGCGATAAAGAGACTTTGAGGCTATTTTATAGTTGTATTTTTACGGCTGATGAAACAGTGCCGTAAAGCTTATGTAAAATATTGTTAATAAGCTGGTTACCGATAGAATATGGCTGCGGGCATTTTTGTGCCGGCAGAGGCTCATGAAAGGATAAAGTTATGAACAGAAAGATATTGATTATCATGGTTGTTGCGGCTTTCACTGCTGCGGCTTCCGTCAGGGGGCAGTCTTCCTTTTCCGGTGAAGAGCTGAACTCCCTGCTGAACAACGGGTATGAGATGTACGGCAAGGCTAAATATGCCACTGCCATAGAACTGTTTGACAAATGGCTGGCCACCGAAAAAACCGGGAACAGGCTTCAGCGTGCTGATGCCGAATATTTTGCGGCATTGTCAGCCATGCGCCTGATGAATCCTGATGCCGAATACAGGATGGAGAGATTCATTACCGGCAACGGTGAGAGCCCGAAACTTAACGAGGCAAGGTATGAATCAGGTTTGTACTGTTATCAGAAGCGGAACTACACCTGTGCCATACAGTGGTTTGAGCAGACTGACCGTCTGTTGCTTTCAGAAAAGAGCCTGCCGGAATATCTCTTCAAGCTGGGATACTCCAATTACGTCAAAGGCGATTTGAAGAGAGCGCAGATGCTTTTCGCGGAGCTTATTGACGTGGATACGGATTACACCTCGCCGGCGCTCTATTATCATTCGGTCATTGCGTACGAGAACGGTTTCTACCGGGCTGCCCTTGAAGGCTTCGAGAAGCTGAAGGGAGATGAGACCTTTGGCAGCGTGGTTCCCTTCTACATTGTTCAGATCTATTACATGGACAAGAATTATGACGGAATACTTGAGACCGGGCCCTCGCTCATAGACCAGGCGGGAAAGACAAGGGAGACGGAGCTTTACCGTTTTATAGGCGATGCCCATTTCCAGAAAGGAAATTACAGCGAGGCGATACCCTATCTTGAGAAATTCATTCAGAACACGAAGCTCAGCAACAGGAATGACAAGTATGAGCTTGCCTTCAGCTATTACCAGACGGGTGACATTGAAAATGCGACCAGGCTCTTCACGCAGGTGGTAGGGACAAGCGACGTGCTCACGCAGAACGCTTACTACATGCTCGGTTCATGCTATCTGAAGAGCAATGATAAAAAGAGAGCCCAGATGGCCTTCTCCGCAGCTTCGGGGATGAGCTTTGACAAGGTGGTGCAGGAAGAGGCGCTGTTCAACTTCGCAAAGCTGGCTTATGAAAACTCCTATGCCCCGTTCGGTGAGGGAATTGAAGCGCTCCATACATATGTTCAGACCTATCCCAACTCAGAGAATGTGTCAGAGGCATATGACTACCTGATATCGGCTTACATGAGGCTTAAGAATTACCAGGCAGCCATGACCTCGCTTGAGAAGATTACCACAAAGGATAACAGGCTTAAGGAGGCCTACCAGAAGGTGGCATATTACAGGGGCATTGAGCTGTTCCGCAACAAAAGTTACCAGGATGCTGCCGCAACATTCGACAAGTCGCTGATGTATAAGGATATGAACCCTGAACTGGCAGCGCAGGCTCTCTACTGGAGAGGTGAATCCAACTATCGTCTCGGCAATGCCGCTGCAGCCGTCAGGGACTGGGAGTCGTTCAGGCAAATGCCGGCAGCAAGGTCACTCCCCGAATATGAACTTATTGACTACAACCTGGGGTATGTCTGGTACAATGAGGGTGATTATTCAAAGGCCCTGCCATTCTTCATGGCCTTCAGCAACAAGGTGGACCAGGCTACCAGGTCTGACATCGCGGCGGATGCCCGCAACCGTATCGCCGACTGTTATTACATCAGGGCTGATTACCCGTCGGCCATCGCCTATTATGACAAGGTCATAGACTATGCAAAGCTTGATGCCGACTATGCCATGTTCCAGAAGGGGTTTGCACAGGGACTGAGCAACAATAATGAGGCGAAGATCTCCACTCTTTCCGGACTCATCAGCAAGTATCCCAAATCAGCTTATGTTCCGAACGCGCTCTTTGAACGAGGAAGGGCTTATGTAGCATTGGAACAGCCCTCCAGGGGAGAGGCTGACTTCACCAACATAATCGCATGGCATACCAGCAGCCAGTTTGTCCCGCCTGCAATGGTGCAACTCGGCCTGATATACTACAATGCAGGCGACAATGCCAAAGCCATTGCGCAGTTCAAGAAGGTGATTGAGAATTACAGGAGCACTCCTGAGGCGCGCAATGCAGTAAACGGATTGAGGAACGCATACACCGATATGGACGATGTTGAATCATACTTCGCCTACATGAAAACAGTGGAAGGACTTGGCAATATAGAGGCCTCTACACGTGATTCAATGACATATATTTCAGGTGAGAACCAGTATGTGAAGGGCAATTGTGACAGATCGTCGGAGATCTTCAGGAACTACCTGAGTGAGTTCCCATCTGGCAATTTTGCAACCAATGCGAGGTTTTACCTTGCCGATTGTCTGAACAGGGCTGGCAAGGCAGATGAAGCGCTCGACCTTTTTCTCACGGTTGTGAGTGTGGGCAACAACCAGTTCATGGAACAGGCGCTGCTCGGCGCAGCATCCATTACCTACGGGAAGGCTGATTACCGAAGGTCTTACAGCCTTTATGAACAGCTCAGCCGCGAGGCCTCCAATCCCGAAAACCGGATGTATGCATGGCTGGGTATGATGCGTTCAGCCTCCGCAAACAAGGATGATGAAAAGATCATTGCAGCGGCAGGGATGGTTCTCGACTCTGACAAGCTCACTGAAGAGCTGGCCCGCGAAGCCACCTTCCTGACGGCCAGCGCCAACCAGCGGCTGGGTAACAATGCTGATGCCCTCGATGATTACCGAAGGGTAGGGTATGAGGTAGCCACCGCTTACGGTGCAGAGTCAAAGTTCCACGTGGCCGAACTGCTATGGCTGGCAGGTGACATTGACGGAGCGGAGAAGGAGGCCAATGAGTTCGTTGACATGAGTTCACCACACGCCTACTGGACCGGCAAGACATTCCTGCTGTTATCGGAAATTGCTGTAAAGAAAGGTGACACCTTCCAGGCCAGGGCCACCCTGCAGAGCCTGATAGACTATTACACCATTCAGGATGATGGTATAATTGAGGAGGCCCGTAAGAGGCTTGCGGCAATCAACTCCGGGGCTTCCGGAGGATCAGCAGCCACCGGAGGAGCATCAAGCAACTGATCACAAAAATGGAGAAAGCGATGAAAGCAAAGAGATATATCACAGCAGCGGCCCTTATGATAACGGTGCTCGCTACAGCTCAGACAGAAGAAGAGACCATAAAGAGATCAGTCACCCTGTACAACCCGTACAAGCCTACACTGCAGGAGGCGACCAAGAGAGCCCTTCTGCCGTCGGCCGATGACACGGCAACGGTGGATGTGGCATTCAGATACGACTTCACCCCCGGCTCATTTGTTCCGGAGTACGAGGTGGCCCCCATAAAGTCAGCTGTTCTGTCACCTGACCCTTTACCAGAGTTGAAGAAGGGATATGTCAGCCTGGGTGTTGGAACATACCTGTCACCCTTCCTGGAGATCAGCATCTCAAACGGCAGGTCAAAGGATGGGACCATCGGCCTCTATACACGCACCTACGGCTCGGGAGGCAAGGTATCACTGGATGATGATACGAGGGTCTACGGCGGATTTCTCGACAACCAGGCGCTGCTCTACGGCAAGAAGTACTTCAGGCGCAGCCGGTTTGACTCAGATATAGATTTCAGACAGATGTCGAGGTACGCGTACGGTTATGATACGGATGTCACAGGGTACGCTCCTGACAAGAAAGACATACGTTCACTCTATTATGATGTGTCAGGCAAAGCCAGGTACTTCACAATGGAGCCTGACTCCAACGATCTCAACTGGGATGCCACTGTCAGGTATAACCTCTTCACACGTCAGGGGGATGGCATCCAGCATAACCCCGGCATAACCGCCAGCGGCGGAGTTAATATGTTCGGCTTCTATGGCGGCCTGGATGCCGAATATGACCTCTATCTGTTTGCAAAGGGAATTGACAGCAAGTCGAGGAGCCTGTTAACCCTCTCCCCATACATCACCAAGGGTAACGAGGAGTGGAGGTTCCGTTTCGGCCTGAAGCTGGCCGCTGACATGAAGGAGAACCATGATCCCCTCGCCGGAGGTGATACCAAACTTTACGGGTACTTCTATCCTGATGTGTCGTTTACCTTCAGGGTAATCCCGAAATTCATGAGGTTCAACATCGCCATAGATGGTGCACTTGAGAATAACCAGGCGCGCAACACGGCATACATCAATCCCTGGATGATGCCCGGCGATACCCTGTACACCCTCCGGAGCACTGATGACCAGCTCAGGATCAAGGCAGGCATTTCGGGCAGTATGGATGTCTCGGCTACCTACGCTCTCGACGTGAGTTTCACGATGTTCAAGGACATGCTTCTCTTCATGAATGATACCCTTGGGGTAGGCAATTACTTCGTTCCAATCTACTCTGACGGTACCCTGCTCAAGGTCCATGGTGAAGTTGATTATCCAGTCAACAACCGCCTGACACTGTCATTTCTCGGCAACTACTACGGCTATGACCTCTCAGGGCATGAGCACGCATGGCATATGCCCCGGTTTGACGGTGCCGTTAAGGCTGACTACAACCTCAGGAACAAGATCGTGGCTTCAGCCGGTCTGACCCTTACAGGCGAACGCTATGCCATTGTCAAGGCACCTGAGAAGACCGTTAAACTCCCCTTCAATCCGAACCTGAACCTTGGGGTGGAATACAGGTATACCCCGGTGCTCTCCTTCTGGATTAAATTCAATAATATTTCATATAACCGCTATTACGAGTGGAACTATTATCCTGCCATGAACTACATGCTTCTGGGAGGACTTTCATACAGTCTGTAGACTTCCGTGGAAGATTGCAGAATGTTCATATCTATTTATGGAAAAGATGCCTTTTTCAAGGTTAAATTCATAGATTTTGTTACCTTTGTGTGATTTTATAAATTACATAATATCAAACTGTTAAAAGCGTAAAAATTCAAATAAAAAATACTTGTAATGACTACTGAGGAACTGAGGAAGAGGAGTAAGGAGCAGGAAGAATATTCAGCCGACAGCATCCAGGTGCTGGAAGGACTGGAAGCCGTCAGGAAGCGCCCTGCGATGTATATCGGGGATGTTGGTATCAGGGGGTTGCATCATCTTGTCTATGAGGTTGTTGACAACTCCATTGATGAGGCGATGGCAGGGTTCTGCACCCAGATTGATGTAACGATAAATGAAGACAATTCAATAACCGTTGTTGATAACGGTCGCGGCATACCTGTCGAGATGCACGAGAAGGAGCAGCGCTCGGCACTGGAGGTTGTTATGACAGTGCTTCATGCCGGGGGTAAATTTGACAAGGATTCATACAAGGTGTCAGGCGGTCTTCACGGTGTGGGCGTATCATGCGTAAATGCCCTCTCGTCACGGCTGACCGTTGAAGTACTGAGGCAGGGGAAAAGATGGAGGCAGATCTACGAAAGGGGTAAGCCCCTTGCTCCGGTGGCGCTTGTTGGAGATTCAGAGGGCACCGGGACAGTTACCACCTTCATGCCTGACAATACCATTTTCCAGACGGTGGAGTTTAAATCCGACATACTGGCTGCCCGTCTGAGGGAGCTGGCATTTCTCAACAAAAACGTCCTCCTGACGCTGACAGACAAGCGCGAGATGGCTGAGAACGGAAGTGAGGGTCATCCCGTCACCGAGAAGTTCCTCTCCGAGCGAGGTCTCATTGAGTTTGTGGAGTATCTTGATGTCAACCGCGAGAGACTGACAGACAAGGTTATATATATCGATTATGACAAGGGAGATACTCCCGTTGAGATTGCCCTGCAATACAATACCTCCTTCTCGGAGAATGTCCACTCATATGTTAACAACATCAACACCATCGAGGGAGGAACCCATCTTGCGGGTTTTCGCAGGGGTCTGACGCGGACACTGAAGAAGTATGCTGAGGATTCGGGTATGACAACCAAGCTGAAGTTTGACATCAACGGCGACGACTTCCGCGAGGGGCTGACCTCGGTAATATCAATCAAGGTGGCTGAGCCGCAGTTTGAAGGACAGACCAAGACCAAGCTTGGCAATTCGGAGGTGATGGGTTCTGTTGATGTGGCAGTGAGCACAGCACTGTCCAATTATCTTGAAGAGAATCCCAAGGACGCACGGTCTATCGTACAGAAGGTCATTCTGGCAGCCACGGCACGCCATGCAGCCCGCAAGGCACGTGAGCTTGTGCAGAGGAAGAATGTTCTCTCAGGGTCAGGACTTCCCGGCAAGCTGGCTGACTGCGCCGACAGGGATCCGGCGGTATCAGAGATCTTCATTGTTGAGGGAGACTCTGCAGGCGGAACAGCCAAGCAGGGCCGTGACCGCCGCTTTCAGGCCATCCTGCCGCTCAGGGGCAAGATCCTGAACGTCGAGAAGGCCATGCAGCACAGGATCTTCGACAATGAGGAGATAAAGAACATCTTTACCGCTCTGGGTGTTCACATCGGCACCACTGACGACAGCAAGGCTCTCAACATTGCAGGCCTCAGGTATGCAAAGGTCATCATCATGACCGATGCCGACGTTGACGGCTCGCACATCACGACACTTATCATGACCTTCTTTTTCAGGTATATGAATGAGCTGATACAGAATGGCAACATATACATTGCCACTCCTCCTCTTTATCTTGTTCATAAAGGCAAGACGGAGAGATACTGCTGGACTGAGGAGGAGCGTGACGCAGCCGTTCAGGAGATGGGGCAGGGCAAGGAATCATCAGTGACCATACAGAGGTACAAGGGTCTCGGTGAGATGAACGCCGAGCAGCTGTGGTCTACCACCATGAATCCCGAGACGCGCACCCTGCGCCAGGTAACCATTGACAGTGCCGCAGAGGCTGATCATATATTCTCAATGCTTATGGGTGACGAGGTTCCCCCGCGCAGGGAGTTTATAGAGAGGCATGCGAAGTATGCCAACATCGATGCCTAGGCAATAGTCCTCAGTCGGCAGTCCACAGTCGTGACTGGAGACTGAAGACTGGAGACTGAAGACTTTAAGACTATTTGGATATGGAGATTTTTCAGACCGTTTTTGACTGGTACATGGCCAACCTGAATTATTTTACAATTTTCCTTCTGATGGCCATTGAAAGTTCATTTATTCCCTTTCCTTCAGAGATAGTGGTGCCTTTTGCTGCCTGGAAGGCTGCGGAGGGGAGCCTCTCGATGGCAGGGGTATTGCTTTCATCAACTTCAGGTGCAATGACGGGAGCCATTTTCAACTATTACCTGTCGGTCTGGCTGGGAAGACCGTTGCTTTACCGCATATCTGACACCAGATGGGCTCATGCCCTTCTTATAAACCGTGAGGGGGTTCAGAAGGCTGAAAGTTATTTTATCAAACATGGCAAGGCATCGACCTTCATCGGACGGCTGGTGCCGGCTGTAAGGCAGCTGATATCAATTCCGGCAGGCCTTTCGAGGATGAAAATAGGTCCGTTCCTTCTCTATACATTTCTCGGTGCCGGCTTATGGAATGTAATTCTTGCCCTGATTGGCTACTTTGCCTATGACAAGCGTGAATACATCCTGCCTTACCTGGACTGGATAATGTATGCCGTTGGTGCACTTTTTGTGATCTGGCTTGCCTGGAAAGGAATACAGGTCTGGCGAAAGTCCCGGCGGCAGAAGGTTACTCAGTAAGTTCCCCTGAAAGGAGACGCAGTCCTATCTCTGAGATCTTGGCCCTGTAAATGGCTGTCAGCCTCCGGTTGATGGCACTGAGATAATTGTTCTGATACTCCCTGAACTCCAGTCCTGAAAGGGATCCGAGGCGGTAACGCTCCATGGCTATCTCAAGTGAGGCCCTGGCTACCTCGGCACTCTGGGTTTCGAAGTCCGTTACGATTATATTGTTCTGATAGGTGTTGTACAGCAGGTCAAGTTCACTCAATATCTCATTCTCGATATCGAGGTAGGCAAGCCGGCTGCTCTCCGCCTCAATCTTTGCGTTTGCTATTCTTCTGTTGGTCTCCAGTCCCGAAAAGATATTCCATGACATGTTGAAGCCCCAGTTAAATCCGTTGGTCATGTTATATGTGCTGGCGGCCCATGGAAATTCGCTGCGTGTCACATTATATCCGGTACTGAAATTGATGGTAGGGTAGCGTTGCGCCCTGACAGCCTCAAGGTCATACTTCGAAACGGTTTCTCCCTGACGTGCCATTATGAGCTGGTTGTTGAAGTTGAGTGTCCTTTGACGAAGCGAATCAATATTTATCTTGGGTGCGAGGATAATGGTATCGTTGATATTGAAGTTGATCTCATGACCGGCATTGAGCAGGTTCGTCATCAGTATATAGGCACTTATTACCGTCTCCTGCTGCAACAGCACAGCCGAACTGTCGGCATTGAGGTCAATCCTGGCCTGCTGAAGGTCGAGCCCTGAGATGACACCAAGGAGGTATTTCTCTTCGGCATTCTCATATCTCGATTTGGAGAGGGCCAGGGAAGTGAGGGCCGACTCCATCCTGTTTTGCTGAACGATGATGTTGTAATATTCCGCGCAGACCCTCATTACGAGGTTCTCCACGTTGATCTTCACTCTCTGGCTGCTCATCAGGAGCAGTTCCTGCTGACGGCTGTAGGTGGTGAACATCCCGAGGCCATCGAAGAGTCTCCAGTTCAGTGTAACCCCTGCCGTGTAGAAGTTGGTTCTGGACTTATCTTCTTCCGAAGTCGATGATTCTGTGGTATTGTCAGTCTGTGATTGTCTTCCTGTTCCTGTCACAGTGGGAAGGAAGGGTGACAGGGACACATTGTTCTCTGCAATGGTTTCATCATTCCTGCTGATCTTCAGGGAATAGTTATTCTCGAGGGCCTGCGTGATTGCCTCCTCGAGTGTCATCGTCTCCTGCGCCTGGGATGTCAGCGTAAGGAAGAGTGACAATATAATTATACTAAGCCTTGATTGTCTCATTGATCTCTTTTTCAATTTTTTTCCTTGCAGCCAGGTAGCTGTAGATTGACGGGACCACGAAGAGTGTCAGGAATGTGGCAAAGAACATTCCGCCGACAACAGTCACGCCCATTGATCTGCGGCTCTCGGCTCCGGCCCCTGATGCCAGTGCAAGCGGCATGATGCCGAGAATAGTTGTGAGGCTGGTCATTAATATGGGGCGGAAGCGTGCCACCGCAGCATCGCGGACGGCTTCCATGACGCTCAGTCCGGCCAGCTGTCTCTGGTTGGCAAACTCAACAATAAGAATACCGTTCTTGGCAACCATCCCGATCAGCATTATGAGTCCAATCTGGCTGAAGATATTGAGTGTCTGTCCTGTTACCGCCATTATAAACAGTGCCCCGATGAGTGCCAGTGGCACGGTAACCAGAATGATCAGCGGGTCACGGAAGCTCTCGAACTGCGCTGACAGTACAAGGTAGATAAGCACCACGGCCAGCACGAAGGCAAAGAGCAGGCTGGAAGTGCTTTCTACAAAGTCCTTGGAGTCGCCTGAAAGGGTAGTGCTGAAGTTTTCATCCAGCACCTTGTCTGATATCCTGTCCATCTCTTCTATTCCTTCCCCGAGGGTGTATTTACCTTCGAGACCTGCAGAGACGGTGGCCGAAACGAACCTGTTGTACCGGTAAAGCTGAGGGGGGAGGCTGCTCTCACGCGTCTCCACGATATTATCGAGCTGTATAAGCTGACCCCTGTCATTCCTTACATATGTGCTTGTCAGGTCCCGCGGGTCGTCTCGCTTGGCCCTGTCAAACTGGCTGAAAATCTGATACTGTTTTCCGTCAAGGATATAATACCCGATTCGCTGTTCGCTCATTGTAAGCTGCAGAGTCTGTGCAATGTTCTGGACATTGACCCCCATCATGGAAGCCTTCTCCCTGTTGATGATTACGGTAAGTTCAGGCTTGGTGAATTTAAGGTTTACATCGCTTGCCGAGAAATAGGGGCTTTCGGAAACCTCTGCCATGAAGTCAGGTATCACCCTCTTCAGGTCATCGAGGTTTTTGGCCTGTATGACGTACTGCACAGGCAGGCCTCCCCGCCGTGAACCGAATGTCTGCTGCTGTGAGACGATGGTGCGTGCGCCGGTGTATTGTCTCAGTACTGGTGAGATCGAGGCCGCTATCTCCTGCTGTGATCTTTCACGGTCGTCAAGGTGGACGAGCCTCACCCTCATGTTTGCGGAGTTCACGCCTCCCATGCCCACCATCATCATTATGTTGTCACTCTCGGGGATCTGATCCTGAACCACAGGGTAGATTTTATCCATGTAGCCGCTCATGTATTCATAGCTTGCACCCTCGGTAGCCCTGGCACTGAGGTTGACATAACCACGGTCCTCCAGCGGCGCCATCTCGGATGGCAGCATTGACCAGAGCCAGGCTATCAGACCACCGGAGACCACAATTATTATCAGGGCCCAGTACCTGACCCTCAGGAAGGCTGTAATAGCTCTGCGGTAGAGGTTGATCATTCCCGCGAAGAAGGGCTCTGTTGAACGGTAGAAGCGGCCCTCCATGGCATCATGCTTGAGGATCCTCGATGAGATCATGGGGGTGAGTGAAAGTGCAAGGAAGGAGGATATGACCACTGCCCCCACTATCACAAGGCTGAACTCCCTGAAGAGGCGTCCGGTCACTCCCTGGAGGAAGACTATGGGAAAGAAGACAGCTACGAGGGCGACAGTCGTTGCAATGATGGCAAAATAGATCTCCCTCGATCCGGTCAGCGCCGCCTCCATCGGTTTCATTCCCTTTTCCACCTTGGTGTAGATGTTCTCCACTACAACGATCGCATCGTCGACCACCAGACCTATGGCAAGCACGATGGCAAAGAGGGTCAGGATATTTATTGTGAATCCGGAGATGTACATTATAAAGAATGCTCCGATAAGAGCCACGGGTATCGCAACCACCGGAATCAGTGTTGTTCTCCAGTTGCGGAGGAACAGGAATATCACCAGAACAACGAGGAGGAAGGCTATGAAGATAGTATTTTTTACCTCTTTGATAGACTCCCTGATATAAAGGGTATTGTCAAAAAGGACCTCCATGGATATATCATCCGGAAGATCTTTTTTCAGCTGCTCGAGGAGGATAGTGGCATTGTCTACGATTTCTATGTAGTTGGCACCCGGTTGAGGCACCAGCACTACGTTTACAGCCGGTTTGCCGTTGCTTAAAAGATGTGACCGGATGTTTTCAGCATCAATTTCCGCAACCCCTATATCGCTGAATTTTACCACCCTGTCACCGCTCTTGGCAATTATCAGGTCATTGAATTCGTCAATGGTCCGGAGCCGGCCCATCGTTCTGATGGTCAGTTCGGTGTTATCACCCTCGATCCTTCCCGAGGGCAGTTCGATGTTTTCACGAGTTACGGCATTGCGAACATCGAGAGGTGTAAGTCCGTATGCTGCAAGCCTTGCCGGGTCCATCTTCATTCTGATGGCCAGCTTCTTGGAACCCCATACTGAAACTGCGCTTACGCCGGAGATGGTCTGAAGTCTCTCCCTGAAATTGACCTCGGCATAGGTGCTGACATCTATTATTGATCTTGTGTCAC
Organism: uncultured Rikenellaceae bacterium; assembly: GCA_963802145.1. Classification (GTDB taxonomy): domain Bacteria; phylum Bacteroidota; class Bacteroidia; order Bacteroidales; family VadinHA17; genus SR-FBR-E99. The sequence goes on along the minus strand of CAWDHN010000010.1, from coordinate 683,515 downwards.
TTCGAAGGGTCACGGCGTATATTGGCTGGGCATCGGCATCGGCTTTCTGGACTACCGGAGGATCAACATCCTGAGGTAGCCTGCGCATTGCTCCCGAGACCTTGTCACGCACGTCATTCACAGCTGTCTCCATGTCAACCTCAAGGTTGAACTCGACCGTTATGCGGGAGGAGCCGTCACTGCTGGAGCTTGAGATGGAGCGGATGCCCTGGACGCTGTTGATTGCAGATTCAAGTGGCTCGGTTATCTGGGTTTCAATGACATCAGAGTTGGCGCCCGGGAATGAAGTGGAGACAGTCACGATGGCAGGGTCTACGCTGGGGTAGTCCCTTACCCCGAGAAATGTGTATCCTATTCCTCCCATGATGAGGATTACCAGTGACATCACTGTGGCAAGAACGGGCCGTTTTATGCTTAAGGACGATAGACTCATCTGTTTCTGTTTGAGATCAGTAACATTATTGTCGCTGCACTAATCTGTTATGTTTACCCTGACTGCCATGTTCTCCCTCATCTGCATCAGTCCGGTTGTCAGCACGGTGTCTCCGGGCGAAAGTCCCGAAACAACTTCTATCATTGACGCTGACCGGGTGCCGGTAACGACGGGTACAAGTTTCGCCCTCCCGCTTTTTGCGACCCATATCATCTTCTCATTCATCTCGGGCACAATCGCTTCTGTAGGAACCTGCAGTGCATTCTGATTTTCGTTGGTAATAAGTGTGAGCGAGGCGAACATCCCCGGGACAAGACGCCTGTCGCGGTTGTCGTAACGGGCCCTCAGCCCAATGGTGCGTGTGGTCTCATCAATACGGTAATCAACGGCATAGACTGTGGCAAAGAACTCTTCGGCATATCCTTCCGTCTGGAATGAGATTCTCTTGCCCATCAGATCTGCCGAAACATATTTTTCCGCAATGGCAAACTGAAGCTTAAGTATCGAGGGGTCTATAAGATGTGCTATCTTAACGGATGGCTGTACGTATGTTCCTTCGCTGACGTAGCGGAATCCTATCACACCGTCAAACGGTGACCGCACCTCGGTCTCAGCTATTCTCACCCTGAGCAGGTTGATGTCTGCCAGTATCACATTGTAGTCGGTCTGCAGCTGGTCGAATGATTCGCGGCTGACAGCATCCTTTGCAAGGAGTATCCGCTGACGCTCAAGCTTCTCTGACAGCAGTTTTTCCTGTATCTCCGCACGTTGAAGCTGTGCCTGAAGATCCTCATCGTAGATCTTGACCAGCATCTGGCCTTTTTTAACATTGCTTCCCTCCCTGAAGAAGACACCGGTTACCTTTCCTGACACCTTGCTGACTATGTCTACCTCCTCGTTTGCAAGCAGTGTCCCGGCTGACCTGATGCCGCTGGTAAGGTATGATGGCTTTGCCACTGTACCAGTCACGGGCAATAGTCCGCCTCCCTGCTGCCCTGCTCCCTGCTGCCCTGCTCCCTGCTGGCCTGCTCCCTGCTGCCCGCCCTGCTGTCCGCCCTGTACCTGTCCCTGGCCTTGCCCCTGTGTGCCGGCAGCCTGAACCAAAGCATCCTTCTTCAGATCCCTGTTGCCCCACAGACCGAGACGGGGACCTGCAAACCATATTGCAAGAAGCAGTGGAATACTGATCCACAATGCTATTTTAGTTCCTTTTTTCATCTGAATGGTATATTCTGTATACTGACCCGCAAAATTAGGGGGTTTATTTAAATCATTATGTTAAAGTATATTAAAACGGAAAGGCAAGCTGATACAATTAATCCTGATGATATCCGCGGGCCGGTTCAATAGTTCAGGATGATCTCCTTCACGATCTTTTCCATGTTGTCGGTCATTTTCCTCGACGGTACGGTAAAACCGTTGCAAAACATCGTGAATGCCACTCTTCTTCCGCTGTTGGTCGTTACATAACCGGCGAATGATTTTGCACTGTTGATCGTGCCGGTTTTGGCTATGACTCTCCCTTTAAACACCTCATCCCTGAAATAGTTCTTCATTGTGCCTGACACAGCACCTTCGGGAAGCGAGGCCAGAAATGGTTCCGAGGAGCTGCTGTTGTACATGTGAACCAGCAGCCTGACTGTCATCAGGGCGCTGATATTGTTGTTTGAAGACAATCCTGAGCCGTCAAGGATGACAGCTTCATAAGGCTCGCAGCCTATTGAGTCGAGGAAGTTTCTGACAACCAGGGAACCAGCCCTGAATGAACCGTCGCCGAGCAGGGCATAACCGAGGTGTTTCCTCAGCGCCTCGGCGTACATATTGACGCTCTCATGGTTGGTGACCTTCACTATCTCTGCAAGGGTGGGGGAGAGGGTCACGCACAGAGGTGTGCCGGTTCCGCAGTCAAATGCTGCTCTTGTTGCGGATGGTTCACCATCAATCCTGATGCCGGAGGCCCTTATCTCAGCATCGAGCTTCCTGACCAGTGCCAGTGGCGGATCGGGTATAGAGGCCTTCAGTGCAAAGCTGCTGTCAGCCGGAACGCTTCCCGTTATCCATGCGCTTGTTGAGTAGGGGGCGTTGTAGACATAGCCATTGTCACTCCTGCCTGATGATGTCAGGTAGTTAGTCAGGTGAATATCCTTCCCATACTCTTCCACCGAATCAATCAACGCGGGCAGGCCTTCGGACTGACCGGTGAGATATATCCTGTACTTGTTATCATTGAAATTGATGTCATAGACTCCGGCGCCATAATACTGGCCCAGGTCACCCCAGGACCAGCCTGCCGGGGCGGGATTGAAGTCATAGATTGATTCAGCAGCAGCCACCCGTCCTTTGATCCGTTTCACGCCGGAAGCTGAAAGAGCTTCCACCCATTTCGCCGTCACATCTCCATAATGGTCTGTGAAGTATTCGGAGCCGAGCGCAGGGTCGCCTCCTCCATTGATGATTACGTCGCCCTCGAGAATGCCTCTCCGTTTGTTGAACTTCCCGGTCATGCAGATGACGGTTGTGTACCGGTAACCGGGGCCAAGCAGTGACAGGGCCACGGAGGTGGGATAAAGTTTCATCACTGACGCTGATGCCAGGTTGCGGTCGGCATCATGGCTGAAAATTATCTCGCCGGTCATGGCATCGGCAAAACAGAATGAGTATGATGTCCCCGTAAGGGTTGTGTCAGCCAGAATTGAGTCCATGACGTTTTGCTGTCCGGTCAGACACAACGCTGTCGCGAAGGAGATGATGATTGTGCTAAATGCCTTGATTTGCATCACATTAAGATTTTAATTGAATGAATGATAGCTTGTCCCCAAATCGGGATAATACCCATGGTTCTGTTTCAGTTGATCAGGTGCCTCTGTTTTTTGGAACATGGTGCTTTTATGTGGTTTTATTCTGTTCCAGGGTCGAAAGGAGTCCGCAGGCGGCACTTATATCCTCACCTCGGCTGGCTCTTATGGTTGCGGTGATGCCTTTGGCGTTCAGGCTGTCACGGAAGGCTTCCATCTCTTTGGTGCCCGGACTGCTGTATTCGGACCCGGGGATGGCATGGAAACGTATAAGGTTTATCCGGCAGCGGATTCCGTTGAGGATTTTTGCCAGTTCCCTGACATGGGCCGGTGAGTCATTCAGCCCCCTGAAGACGATATACTCAAATGATACCCTCCTCTGCCTTCCGAAGTCGAAGGCTTTGATTGTGTCAAGCACCTCCTTCACAGGGTGAGCCTTCTGTACAGGCATCAGTGCCTGACGCTCCGCGTCGAAGGGACTGTGGAGGCTGACGGCAAGATTGCATTTAGTCCCCTCAAGGAACTCCTTTATCCTGTTGGTTATTCCTATGGTGCTGACTGTTATGCGTGTGGGGCTCCAGCCGAACCCCCATTCCGAGGTGAGAATCGTAAGGCTCCTTAGTACCTCGGCAAGATTGTCAAGCGGTTCACCCATCCCCATATATACCACATTGGTAAGTGAGGAGTGCTCCGGCAGGCTCCTGAACTGGTTAAGGATATCGCCGGAGGAGAGGTTGCCCTGGAACCCCTGTCTGCCCGTCATGCAGAAGCGGCATCCCATCCGGCACCCCAGCTGCACTGAGAGGCAGACGGTGGCGCGGTCGCGGTCGGGTATGAATGCGGTCTCAACAAACCTGTTATTGTCTATCCGGAAGAGATACTTTTTGGTGCCGTCAGCTGAAGCTGTCTCGGATGACGGAGGGGTGAGGCCTGTCTCGTAATCGGCCTCGAGCAGGCTGCGCGCCTTCAGTGAAAGGTCAGTCATGCCGCTGATTTCCGGCGCTCCTCTCTTATATAGCCACCCCGCTATCTGACCGGCAGTATATGACGGCAGTGAAGCTGCTGCCGTGATGGCTGTCAGCTCACTTAGCGTCTTTCCGAAAAGTCTATCGGTTGCCATCAGAAACGGTAGGCAGCTTTCTCCATGTCGCGGATGGTCCGGAACGGTTTCGGAGGCTTCAGTTCAGCGTTCAGAAAATTATAGATGTCAAGTCTTATGCGCCTGGCTTCCTTGTAATCCATGCGGTCGAAGGAGTGTCCTCCGGGCATTGCCTCGAATATCTTGTACTGAAAGTTCTCCTTGCCGGCAGCCTTGAGTGACTTGATAAGATGCTCAACTTCAAGTACATTCACATCTTCGTCGTTGGTGTTGGTGTGGATGAGCAGGGGTGTGTTGCGGTAACGGTCGACCTGCCATGCAGGTGATCGTTTCCGGTATTCTGCCACGTCCTCGTCGGCGGTCTTGCCAATGTGATATGGTGCGGAGAAGATATCGCGGTACTCATCGTCCTTGTAACCCATGCGGGCTATGACGTCACTGACGGGCACCCCTGCAAAGCATGCCCTGTAATCGGCAGGATGATCGAAGATGCAAAAAAGGCCTATCAGTCCGCCGTGGCTCCATCCGATTACCCCAACCCTCTCCTTGTCGACGATCTCATAGTTATCTATCATATACCGGCGGCTGGCATCGACATCCTCCACCTCGAGGCCGCCATAGTCGATCCTGCGGTACAATCCTGCTCCGTAACCAGTTGAACCCCGGTATTCGGCAGCAACGACTATATATCCCTGGGCCACCATCTCACGGACAATGTGGGTATAGTATGTGGTGAAACTGGCATGAACCCCGCCGTGCGGAAAGACCAGCAGAGGGTATTTCTTGGATGGGTCGGCATCACGGGGGATGAAGACGTAACTCCAGAATTTCAGTGGATTGCCTGCTCCCTGGCCGGTGGGATTGCTCTCTTTGGCAGGGGGAGGGCCGGTGATATATATCTTGTCAACATAGGCCACGTCGCCCACACGCTCAAACCAGAGCAGGTCATCAATGTTTTTTTCAATGACATCAAGACGGTGGTCAAGGGACGAAAAACTGTTTTCAACCTGCTTAATGGCGTTCATCAGTTCAGTGTTTCCCGGCTGTGCTGAGAGCACCGCGGAAAATAATCCGAAGGTCATCGCAATGATGATGGTTTTCAGGTAATTACTTTGCATATTTTATCATGTTAAATTTCTTTTTCTCCACTGAAGACAAATGTTGCCGGCCCGGTGAGGAAAATCCGGGATGCACCATTGTCATTTAGTTTGAACCTTACCGAGAGGGTGCCGCCCCTGACAATCACCTCCGGACTGTCAGTGACAATTTTTCCGGTACTGGCTGCCGCAATGACAGAGGCTGTCACACCTGTGCCACATGAAAGAGTCTCGTCCTCCACTCCGCGTTCATAGGTTCTGACCTTCAGCCTGCCGTCAGTCACACTTACCAGGTTCACGTTGACGCCCTCGGGAGCATAGCGCCCTGAATAGCGCAGGGGTCTGCCGAATGAAACCATATCGACATTTTCAATATTGTCAGTGAATATAACCAGGTGGGGCACTCCGGTATTTGCCAGGATGCCGTCGGGTGTCTCCCTGACCTCAGTAACATCGGTGATGGATACCTCAATGACATCACCTCCCATATGCTTTGCAGTATGAGGTCCGTCACCAGCCAGGAATAAGAGGTCACGGAATCCTGCGAAGTTCCTCATGGCGAAATGGGCTGCGCATCGTGCCCCGTTGCCGCACATGTTTCCGGGTGATCCATCGGCATTGAAGTAGAACATCCTGAAATCATATCCTTCGCACTCTTCAACAAGCATCAGTCCGTCAGCTCCGATGCCGAACCGCCTGTCGCACAGTTTTCTGATGAGGAGGCTGTCGGAATGACCGATCACTGAGGGGCTGTTTCTGACCAGGATGAAATCATTGCCGGTGCCCTCGTATTTGTTAAAGAGTATTTTCATTCCGTTAAATTGAAGTTAATTTTACTGAATTGAGGCTGTCAGTCTGTTAAAAAAGCGAAAATTTGTAAAACAATTTAACATAATCAGGGTTGTAAAGATATTAATCTTTTGCGGAGGCACGTATTTTGTTGATATTGCATATATAAAGAACATCACAATGATAAAATTATACAATTATGAAAGGTAAAGGACTGATAACAACACTGCTTGTCGCTCTTTTCGGTGCTCTGGCCGGGCTTTTCATCTTCACGAGGTTTCTTGACAGGGATAAGATCTTCTCGGGCGCGGAAAAGGAGAGGCAGCTTATGGAGGAGAACGCCAGGTACACCTCGTTGGTACCTCAGGCGGGCGTGATTGATTTCACATATGCCGCTGAGCACACCGTTCATGCGGTGGTTCATGTAAAAACGAAGACTACGGTAAGTTCCTCCTATTCAAACCCGCTGTATGAATTCTTCTATGGCCCCGGTGCAAGCCAGCCGAGAGAGGTTCGGGGATCAGGTTCAGGGGTGATTGTCACTGCCGACGGGTACATTATAACAAACAACCATGTGATAGAGGATGCTGATGAGGTGGAGGTGACGCTTAACGACAAGCGCACGTTCACTGCCGAGGTTGTTGGTCGTGATCCGAGCACTGATATTGCATTGCTCAAGATCAAATCCACCGGGTTGACATACATAGGATTTGGCGACTCTGACGGCATCAGGCTGGGGGAATGGGTCCTTGCAGTAGGCAATCCTTTCAACCTGACCTCCACGGTTACTGCGGGGATAGTCAGTGCCAAGGGCAGAAGCCTTAATCTGCTTGACAATCAGTACCGCATTGAATCATTCATACAGACTGACGCTGCCGTGAACATGGGTAACAGCGGCGGTGCGCTGGTAAACACGAAGGGGGAACTGATTGGTATCACCACTGCCATCTATTCGCCCACGGGAACCTATGCAGGCAACTCTTTTGCAGTGCCTTCGTCAATTGTAAAGAAGGTCTATGAGGACCTCAAGCAGTATGGTGAGGTTCAGCGCGGACTTCTGGGTGTCAATATAACAGATGTCACTTCTGACATCGCCAGGGAGGAGAACCTGAAGGATGTCAACGGCGTCTTTGTCACAGGTGTTGTTGCTGAAGGAGCAGCAAAGGCAGCAGGCTTGGCGGAGAAGGATGTAATCATTGCCATTAACGGTGAACCGGTTGCCACAACTTCTGATCTTCAGGAGAAGGTAAGTCGTTACAGGCCAGGCGACAAGGTGGAGGTTACTTATCTCCGGAATGGCAAACAGGATAAGAAAGCCGTTGTTCTCCGCAATTTCGAGGGCGGTACCGGCGTTGTAGCTCCGGGGGCACAGAACACAACACTGTACGGAGCAACGTTTGCCCCTGTAAGCTCCGGCGATAAACAACAGTTTAAAATAGAAAACGGAGTCAAAATAACGTCAATAGCCGAAGGCCGTTTCCGAGAACTGGGACTTACCCGGGGAACAATCATCGTCGATGTGAACGGACAGAAGGTGAACAGCGCTGCTGATGTGCGCAGGGCTACGAATGAGGAAAAGAGTCTGACGTCAGTCGAGGGATTTACGCCGGACGGAACTTACTTCAAATACCAGACCAGAAGGTAATTGAGGTTTATATAAAGATCGACAGATCAGATAGTTGCCAAATACGATTATCGTCTGCCGGTTCTAAATATTTTATTTGTTTATTAACTAAAAAAGCAGTACATTTGCGGAAATTTTTTCGAAGGGGTAAAGAGAATGAGACAACTTAAGATTACCAAATCCATCACCAACCGTGAGAGTGCGTCGTTGGACAAGTATCTGCAGGAGATTGGTAAGGAGGAGTTGATATCGGTTGAGGAAGAGGTAGAGTTAGCGCAGAGGATCAAGAAGGGTGACAGGGCAGCTTTGGAGAAGCTTACTAAGGCAAATCTTCGGTTCGTTGTCTCAGTGGCCAAACAATATCAGAATCAGGGACTCAGCCTTCCGGACCTCATAAATGAGGGTAACCTCGGCCTTATCAAGGCTGCAGAAAAATTTGACGAGACCCGCGGTTTCAAATTCATATCCTATGCTGTCTGGTGGATCAGGCAGTCCATTCTGCAGGCTCTGGCCGAGCAGTCGAGGATTGTGCGTCTTCCTCTCAACCAGGTAGGATCTCTGAATAAGATCAATAAGGCTTTTGCCCGTTTTGAGCAGGAGAATGAGCGTACGCCCTCACCCGAGGAGCTTGCGGAAGTGCTTGACCTCCCGAAGGAGAAGGTGGCTGACACCCTGAAGGTATCGGGCCGCCATGTGTCGGTTGATGCCCCGTTCGTTGAGGGTGAAGACAACAGCCTGCTGGATGTGCTCACCAACCTCGACTCGCCCATAGCTGACAAGATGCTGATTGACGAGTCACTTTCAAAGGAGATCGACCGTGCACTGGCAACACTGACCGAGCGCGAGAGGGATATCATACGTTATTTCTTCGGCATAGCATGCCAGGAGATGACTCTTGAAGAGATAGGAGAGAAGTTCGGGCTGACCCGCGAAAGGGTAAGACAGATAAAGGAAAAGGCAATCCGCCGCCTGCGCCACACTTCACGCAGCAAGCTGCTGAAGGGATACCTGGGCTAGGATTGTTTTACTGAAGCAAAATGAAAGGTCCCGTTCAATGAGCGGGACCTTTTTATTAACGGAAATGATCCGCCAGGTGGCGGATCATTTTTGTTTCCGCTTATCAGGGCGGATTGGGGGGAAGAACTGCTTCTTGGTGATATGGGGTCTGGAATGGACAACCACATCACACGGTAAAAATAAGGGAAAGAGTAATCCGGTGTTACCGTAAGAGGCGGCCAACTGACAGATCACTGAGATCAGACAACAGACCGGCCCGGCCAACCAACAGAACACTATCTGCCGGTAAATTTTTTCACAAATTCATTCTTGTACGAATCGCCGATATATGCTTTCAGACCCTCGGAAAGAAGAATTTCTCCCTGTCTCGTATATCCGGTTACATGATCGAGATTTACAAGGTAGGAGTGATGGACTCTGAGAAAATTCTGATCCTCAAGGAGACCGTTGAAGTGTTTGAGGTTTTTTGAACTGACCACTTTCCGCTGTCCTGCAATATGAAAATTGGTGCAGTAGCCATCGGCCTGGCACATGATGATCTCCGCTACCCTGAGTACCTCGAATCCTTTGATGTTGGGTATTATCAGAGTCGACTGTTTCGGTGATCCCTCCCTCAGGTTGCTAAGCAGAGCCGAGACAATCTCGGAACTGATGCCTGATCTGGCAGCCGAACGGACCCTGGCAACGGCATCGATGAGTTCATCTATCTTGATCGGCTTGAGAAGATAGTCGACGGCGCTGAATCTGAATGCCCTGATCGCATACTCGGAATATGCGGTGACAAAAATTACCTTGAAATCAATTCTCTCAAACATGTTCAGCAGGTCAAATCCCTTGCCGTCGGCCATCTCTATGTCAAGGAATATCAGGTCAGGCGAGCTTTTCCTGATTGCGCTGTAGCCTGTTTTGACAGATGAGGCTTTCGCCACAACCTCGACATCGGGACAGTACTCTGCGAGGAAGTTTGATATAACCTCCCTTGCCGGTTGCTCGTCATCAATTATCACTGCACGTATCATGGGCTTTGTCGGTTTCCTGTTCGTGTTACTGCCGTCTGCCTGTTTTTCTTCCTCATACCTTCACAGGCATGTCAATTTCAACCCTTGTGCCGGTCTCAACCCTGTCAGGGTGCAGATCTGAAAGCACTATCCTGTAATTTGTGGCCTGGAGATTGTTGATGATCCTGAGTCTCTCCACGGCAAGGGCTATCCCCTTCGACTTCTTTGCCAGGTTACCGTCTTTCATGGCTTCCGAGCGCGCCCTGCCAACACCGTCATCCTCGACGGTGCATACAAGGTGGTTATCATTCATCTTCAGTGAGACCCTGATCATCCCTTTCCTGTTGTCCAGTCCCATCACTCCGTGCCATATTGCATTTTCAACGAAAGGCTGGACTATACCGGGTGATACCATAATGGATTCGGGAACAACCTCAGGGTCAACCTCAAGGATATAATCGAACTTATTGCCAAATCTCAGGTATTCTATCTTCAGGTAGTCTTCAAGTGAACCAAGCTCAACGCTGAGTCTGACAAATTCCTCATTCATGTTATTAAGCACCGTGCGGATCAGTTTCGAGAAATCGGCTATATACCGGTTTGCCGACAGGGTGTCGTTCTTTGAGATGAAATAGTTGATGGAATTCAGTGAGTTGAAAATGAAGTGCGGGTTCATCTGTCCTCTCAGTGCCTGGTGACGAAGTGTATCCCTTTTCTGCCGCTCACGGTCTCTCATCTGCTTCATAACCACCCATATTATGATGACGGTAAGCAGTATGAGGAAAAGTGGCAATGCAATCCTGAACAGAAGTGTCTGGTAGAAATATGGGTTTATATGGATGGCGAGCTTTTTCGACAATCCCCATGACCCTCCGGCATCGGTCGCCTGGATCTCCAGGTTATGCCAGCCCGGTAGAAGGTTCGAGAAGTTGATGTTCCTGTCGCTGTGGTCTGTGTAATACCAGTTTTCAGATCCGCTGTCAAGGCGGTATCTGTATCTTATCTTTTCCGGATGTCTGTATTCAGGCACCACAAAAGATAGATGAAAATTGTCGTCTCCTTTCCTGAGCATGATTGTGTCAGCCTTGTGAACAGGTCTGTCAAGAATCCTCTTTAGTGCCGAAACCTCGAACTCCTTGATTATGATGCTTGATTTTATGCCGCCGGAGTGTTCCTTGAGTATCTGTTCAGGGTCAAACTCCACGGCTCCGCCAACCCCGCCCAGCATAAACTTTCCGTCATCAGTTATCCATGAAGCATCCGAGTTGAACTCGTGGATCATTAGTCCGTCATTTTCGCCGAACGATCTTATCAGGCCGCTGACCGGATTGATTACCGAAATGCCATTGTTGGTTGAGACCCAGATATTTCCACTTAGGTCAGGCATGACACTGTAGGTTGTGTTGTTGCTCAGGCCCGAGGCTGTTGTATAAAATGATTTGTCACCGGTTGCCGGATCAAACCGGCAGACTCCGCTGCCCAGAGTGGCAATCCACAGAAAGCCATCCTCAGAAGCACAAATATCTTCAATGTTGGTGATTCCCGCGGCTAATTTAATAAACTCCGGTTTATGTGAAATCGTGTTTAATTTCAAAAGGTTACTGTGGCTGCACCCTGCCCATAGGATGCTGTCCTGCAGGTGAAACGTAAAAATATTGAGCGTATCATCGACGGAACAGAGCCTCTCTTGCTGCCTGGTCACGGGATCGTACCTGATCACACCCTGGTCGGCAAAAAGTATTTTGCCCTCACTGTCGTAACACATGGTGTGTACCGTTTTTCCCGGGTTATGCTCTTCAATGAGACCTGTGGTGAGGTTATAGTGAATGAGTTTCTCCCAGTAATAGCCGATCCAGAGACCGCTGCTGTCGCGAAGAAAGGATCTTGGGTGCCACAGTCTCCTCATCTCCTCATCTCCCAGGATGTTTATCCGTTCAGCCTTGCCATTCCCGCCGATCCTGATAAGATAATTCCTGTCGCGTGTTGCAAGCCAGAGTCCTCCTTCCCGGTCAGTGATTACGCCGAACACGTTCAGGTCACTGTTCTCCTCCGGGAGAGGGTTTATGTGGCGGAAGTCATAAGGGGTAAATACCGCTTTGACCACACCGGCAGGTGTGCCCCCGGCCCTCTGATGCGAAAACCACAGCATTGAAGAACCGTAAAAGAACAGTTCAGTCGGCATTTCGCATACACCCTTCGGCAGGGTGATTATCCCCTCATTTCCCGGAATCCAGACACAGAGGCCTGTGCCGTGCCTGTAAAAAACCACGGGGATCGTATCGGTGAACGAAAGATCACTGATCAATCCTCCGTATTCACTGAATGCCTTTCTCTCCGGATCGTAACTGAAGAGACCGGATGTGGCAGCCATCCACAGTCTGCCTTCATTGTCACGGGTGAAGCGGGAGGTTCCTACAGATCCAAAAAAAAGATCTGTTCTGCCCGGCAGCCTCTCAACTGTGTTGATACCAAGAATCTCTGCCAGTCCCTGTTTGCGATCCTGATCATCTTTCAATCCCACTTCAATGACAAGGGGTCCGGTCAGCCAGAGATGATCCGGTCCGTCGCAGACGATAGAGAACTGATTAAAGGGGAGACGGGCAATTTCACTCATGTCTGCAGACCACCGGTATGGATAGGTTTCTCCTGTTGCAGGATCGTATCTCAGCAACACTTTCCTGAGCAGTAACCAGAGATATCCGTCACTGCCTGCAGTAACGCTGACCAGGTCATTCAGAGAATGGCTGCCAAGGCTTCTGATCTGTCTGAACTCCTCCCTGGCCCTGTCAAAAAGGCACAGAATACCATTATCGGTCATGATCCAGATCTGGTCAAGGGCATCCACCATCACGGATGTGACTGAGAAATAGGGTATTGTAGTGCTGTCTGCCGGATCATGGAAGTAGCTTACAAAGTCCGTCCCGTCATAACGTGTCAGCCCGTCCCAGGTGGCCATCCAGATGAACCCGCTGCTGTCGGCCACAATCTTCCGGACATTGTCGTGCCCTATACCGTTCCTGGAATTATACTGCGTCAGAACATACGACTGCCCGGTGAGAGGTGTTATACCGGACAGAGCCACTGCGAACATGAAGAGATGCAGCCATCTGAAATATTTATAACGGAGTGGGTTCATATAATGGGTAATGGGCAAAAATAAAAAAAAGTACAATAACAACTTCCTGATAAAGAGTATAATATTAAAAAGATGACGACGGCTCATGCCGATTGCCCTGAAATGCTATTTTTGTCCTGCAGTCAGACAATGGAATTCAAGCTCACATCGGATTTTATACCTACGGGTGACCAGCCGGAAGCGATAAGACAGCTTACGGCAGGTATGGAGCAGAGTGCGCCCTTTCAGACGCTGCTGGGTGTTACCGGGTCAGGCAAAACATTTACAATCGCCAATGTCATTGCAAAACTTAACAGGCCGGTCCTTGTGCTCAGTCATAACAAGACCCTGGCGGCTCAGCTCTATGGCGAGTTCAGGCAGTTTTTCCCCGATAATGCGGTTGAGTATTTTGTCTCCTATTACGACTACTATCAGCCTGAGGCATACCTTCCGGTGACCGATACATACATAGAGAAGGACCTGGCGATAAATGATGAGCTGGAGAAGTTGCGCCTCAGTGCCACCTCTTCACTGCTTTCAGGCAGGCGTGACGTCATAGTCGTGTCATCGGTCTCCTGTCTCTTTGGAATCGGTAATCCTGACGACTTCCGGGCGAATACGGTGCATGTGATCAGGGGGGCAAAGACCGGCCGCAACGTGTTGCTGCGTAAGCTGGTCGACAGTCTTTACGCTCGCAACGAGATTGAATTCACCCACGGCACCTTCAGGGTCAGGGGTGATACCGTCGATGTTTTCCCGGCTTATGCCGACCTGGCCCTCAGGATCGTCTTCTTTGGTGATGAGATTGAGGAGGTGTCGACCTTTGACCCTCTGAGCGGGCAGCACCGGGATCATCTCGACGAATATGTTCTATACCCGGCAAACCTGTTCGTGACGACACGTGAGAGGATAAATCTTGCTGTCAGCCAGATACAGGATGACATGGTATTGCAGGCCAGGCACTTCCGTGAAACGGGAAGGCCTGAGGAGGCCAAGAGGATAGAGCAGAGGGTGCAGTACGATCTCGAGATGATCAAGGAGCTTGGTTATTGCAGCGGCATCGAAAACTATTCACGGTATTTTGACGGCAGGGAGCCGGGAACGAGGCCCTTCTGCCTCATCGACTGCTTCCCCCGGGACTTCATAACGGTTATTGACGAAAGCCATGTCACTGTGCCTCAGATACGAGCCATGTACGGCGGCGACCACTCGCGCAAGCAGACCCTGGTGGAGTACGGCTTCCGCCTTCCCGCTGCCCTTGACAACAGGCCGCTGCGTCTGGAGGAGTTTGAGGCACTGACCGGACAGACCATTTACATGAGCGCAACGCCGGCGGAGTATGAGATGGAGAAGAGTGAGGGGGTCTTCGTGGATCAGGTCATCAGGCCGACAGGCCTGCTTGATCCGCCGGTGGAGGTGAGGCCCAGCCGCAACCAGGTTGACGACCTGATGGAGGAGATACGGAAACGCTCTGCAGCAGGCGAGAGGGTACTGGTGACCACCATGACCAAGAGGATGGCCGAGGAGCTGAACACATACCTGGGACGATTTGACATCAAATGCCGTTATATCCACTCCGGGGTGGAGACCCTCGAGAGGGTTGAGATACTGGAAGGACTGCGATCAGGTGAATTCGATGTGCTGGTGGGGGTGAACCTGCTGCGTGAGGGGCTTGACCTGCCGGAGGTGTCGCTGGTGGCCATACTCGATGCTGACAAGGAGGGCTTCCTGAGGTCAGGGAGGGCGCTGACACAGACGGCCGGACGCGCTGCAAGGAACCTGAACGGGCTTGTGGTGATGTATGCCGACAGGATCACGGGGGCCATGAGGGAGACCATTGATGAGACCAACAGGCGAAGGGCAAAGCAGTTTAAGTACAATGAGGAGATGGGAATAACACCACGCCAGATAGTGAAGAAGGGAGGAGCAATGCTCAGGGGCCTCAGCCGGAAGGGTGTGGAGGTGAAAGCCTACACGGGACCTGAAAAGGTTGATGTGGCAGCCGACCCGGTCATACAGTACATGTCAGCGGAACAACTTGCAAAGGCTATCGAAAAGAGCCGCAAAGCGATGGAGAAGGCAGCGGCCGCGCTTGATTTCATTGAGGCAGCCAGGCTGAGGGACGAGATCGAGGGAATGAGAAGACTGGCGGCTTCCAGGAAATAAATTAAGAGATAAGAATTAAGAATTAGGATTTGGGAGAAAGGATCAGAGACGGGGTGATAATGGTGTACAAAATGCACTTGGCGAAGATTATCATGCCATATGTTGTCATCAATTGAAATTACCATACAAGAAATTCGGGTTGCTTCCGTTAATTTATTGACCCGGACTGCGGGTATTTGTCACTATATATTATAATTGTATATGCAAAGAACAACAGTATGCCTTCTCCTTATCGTCTCCATGCTTGCCGGATGTGAAAGAAATCCCGGTCCAGGGACTGTTGACGATCCGCGAGTTATCATACTGATGTATCACCGCATCACGGCCGGCGATGCTGCCAACATATACGAACGCAGTGCGGCTGATTTTGAAAAGGACCTGAAGTACCTTAAGGACAATAATATCAGGGTCATTGATTTCGGGGAGCTCGGCGAGATCGTGTCAGGAAAGACTGACCTCCTTACACATGCCGCCATCATCACCTTTGATGACGGTGACCATTCCTGGTATACTCTCGCTGTTCCGCTGCTGAAGAAATATAGAATGAAAGGCACCTTTTTTCTCTGGGCCTCGCAGATAGGAATGGACTCCTTTCTTTCCTGGGAAGAGGTGACGATAATGAGCAACCATGCCTATGAGGGAGGAGTGAGGCCGTTTGAATTCGGATCCCATACCCTTTACCACAGGTTCCTCATGACAATGAAGACAGCCCTTGGCGGAGGTGAAGCCTTCGCTGAATATCTCGACGAGGAGCTGGGAGGATCAAAAATCCTGATCGATGCAAATATTAATGGCAGCGTTGAGGCACTTGCACTGCCCTACGGTGACGGCGCAGGCGATCCGGATATAATTGCTGCAGCACAACGTCACGGGTACAGTTTTATCCGTACCTCCGAACGCAATGTGACAGGCACTTCCGCCACTGATCTCTTCAGGCTTCCAAGCCTGCCGATGCTTGATGATACTGACCAGAAAACAATAGGTGTTTATCTGGGTATTGAATAACGGAAAAAGAACACTGACCCCTGTTTGAAAATGAAAACACCAGATGACAAGAATTGCTGCCGTTTCAGGTCGCATCCG
Organism: uncultured Rikenellaceae bacterium; assembly: GCA_963802145.1. Lineage (GTDB taxonomy): Bacteria > Bacteroidota > Bacteroidia > Bacteroidales > VadinHA17 > SR-FBR-E99. The sequence goes on along the minus strand of CAWDHN010000010.1, from coordinate 667,299 downwards.
TGGCACGGAATTGATATAGGCGAAAAGGCCCCGGAAATAGTGATGACCTATGTGGAGATGGTACCCACAGATACAGTGAAGTATGAGATGGACAAGCTTTCCGGCTATCTCCGGCTCGACAGGCCGCAACGCTACTCCAATGTCGTTCCGGCTCTCTATGGCTTCATCCCGAGGACACTCACCGGCACTTCCGTCGCGAAAAGATGTATGGAACGAACCGGCAGAAAAGGCATAAAGGGCGATGGCGATGCAATGGATATATGCATCCTGACGGAGAAAGATATCACCCACGGGGATATTCTTGTCCTGGCAAGGCCGATAGGCGGATTCCGGATGATTGACGGAAATGAGGCTGATGACAAGATCATTGCCGTACTGTACAACGATGCTGTATACGGTGTGTTCAATGATATTGGCGATTGCCCCCCTATAGCCATTGAGAGGCTGAAGCACTATTTTCTTACCTATAAGAACCTTCCCGGAGAGAAGCGTAAAGTCACCATAGAAGAGACCTATGGCAAGGAAGAGGCACAGGAGGTGATAAGACGCTCGGCGGCCGATTACGCTGACATATACCCGGGTATGTAAAATGTCGTCCTCCCGGAGAAAAGCGTGCAAGGAAAAATGACTATCTCCGGTTTTAGTTGACGAACATGCGAATAAGTTGATGACCATGCTTCATAATTTGATTAATGGTTATGAACTTGGTGAAGCAAGAACTAATTTTGATAAGTAAACTCCGGCATATTGGTTTGCCGGACTTCAGGGAAGAACTTTTATGGAACTGTTAAACAATCTTGTAATAGAGAAAACCTCGAAAACCCCGCGGATTGAACTGATTCACGGCAGTGGAGAGATCTCTTTTTCAGGCAAATCGCTGCCTGAGAATGCCTCGAGAATCTATGAGCCTGTATTGAACTGGGTGACTGATTACATCATCCAGCCAATGGAGGTGACAAACCTGAGGCTTAACCTTGAGTACTTCAATACCTCCTCGATGCTGTGGATTTCTAAAATTATCAAGGCGCTGACCCGGATAAACAATCCTGATTACCGCCTGATGGTCCATATCTATATCCCCCTTGAGGAATATGATGACATGAGGGGCTCAGCAGACATGAAGGAATCATTCAATCCCCTGACAGATATTCTTCAGAATTCCATCCCGGAGGTAAGCATGAAACTCTATGCGACTGATGACGCTTCCAGGGTGATCAGGGATGCAGTGGTGCTATTCTGAGAGCCGGTATTGGTTCCCGGAAGGCATATCAATCTGAAAATTTACTGAATTTTAACCTCCCTTTACCTCCTTTTCGTCAAAACTCTTCAGGTTTTGACCAGTAACCCTGTCTGTGGTGTGAGTTTCTCTTTTATGTCAATGAACCTCCGTTCCTGGGGGACAAGTGTCCTTTGAGCCATTGCAAAAGCTCATTAAATGGACATTTGAGATTTGTGTAAGGCTTTCCGGTGAGTTAACTTTAACATGAACTTTAACCGGGAACCCATGAATGGAATAGCAGTTCGGGAACAGCAAGCAGCCAGCACCAGTCTTACCTGGCATGCATGGCTGAGACCGGGCCGGGACAGGACCGGGAAGAGCAGCCTTCATCATTCGCTGTTGAGGCTGTTCGTCTCCGGGGGATTAAACCTCTTCCGTTTTCTGAGGCATACGGGACTCTCCAATGACCCCGGACTGATCATACTCTCACAGCACGACTATGCCACCTTCCGGGCAGGTGACCTGGAGAGGGTAACGACACTGATAACACTCAGGAGGCTTAATCTGATAAAGCATCTCGAGATGTTCCTCAATTCTCTCGTTCATCTGTTGCCTCCGGATACAAACTTTGTCGGATGTTTTTCACAGACAGGCGATAACGGAGGCGGTACAAGAGGAAGCGGGATATTGAACGGTTTTCCGGGCAGGATCTCTGGCGGCCGCCTTAAGGAATGCCACCTCCTGAACACCGGGAAGGTCTCTGAGATACTCGAGAGGAACGGCCTCAGCATAATCAGTATGACAGAAATGAATGGCCTGACATATTTTCATTCCAGGAAGGTATGCAGCCATGCTTTGATGATCGTATGACCGGACTATTAATGAAAGGACAGGGATATGGTACTAACAGTAAAAAAGAATGACATGAGGACTTATTACGAGATTTCATCGGAAGTCACCGGCAAAGTTCTTCTCAGGAGAAGAAGGATAGCCAAGGCTCTGCGCCTCTGGCTGAATGAGAAGGGAATAAGCTACAAGTATATCTTCTTCGCCAATTAGTACAGCAGTTGAAGTCCGTCAGGCATACAGAAGAACCGCTGATCCGGTTCAGCTATAACTTCTCTCTTTTGCCTGAGATGGTTCCTTTATAGAAGCTACCCTCCTTGTAAATAAGCATTGCGCCGGGTTGACCATACATAATGCCGGCATCAATTCCAAAGACTTTCTTGTTAAAGACTACCTGCAATTCCTTATGGGTGGTGTGTCCGACAACGATATGCGCTTTATCATAAAACAGGAGTATGGAATCCAGCCTGGATTCGCTGAAATCCGGATCTGTAAAATATCCCCTGTACCATGAAGGACCGTCATTACCTGCCAGGAAATCGAGTTTCTCATTCACTTCGCCTGACCAGATGTCCCTTCCTGTGATGCTGTCAGCAAAGAGCTGATTTATTTGCTTGATATTCAAGTTTCTGAGAACCAGTTCAGGGGATATTCCGCCGTGAACAAATATTATGTCGTTTATTGTAATCATCGCCGGTTTGTTGCGCAGCCATTTACCGATAACGGTGTTTTCGGAGTAGAGACCGGAATACATTATACCGGTTAATGATTCGACTTTCCTGTATTTCGGATTAATGAACCTCAGGTCTCCGTCAAGCACCATCAGCTCGTGGTTTCCCAATATAAAGTGAACCATTCCGCCGGCTTTTGCAGCCTGCCTCTCGAGACTGAACAGGTGCCAGAGAATTTCCGTGACCATATCGCCCCTGTCTTGAGCATCACCAAGAAAAACCAGGTGTCCCCTTCCGAATTTCCAGTTGAGGTTCCTGTCTATAATTCCGTTAGCCATCAGCTGATTCAGGAAGATGTCGTATTGGCCGTGTACATCTGATAAGACAGCAATGCTGTCAACCCTTTTGAAACTTTGGCGATAGTCAGGCTTATGGCTGAAAACCTTCATCATTTCCAGGTAATCAGATGATTGATTTCTGGAAATCCCGATTTCGGACCGGTCTCCCGGAAGAAGATAGTCCACCCTGACCACGCTGTTTTCAATCCGGAGGACCTTAAGGGTATCATTCAGCAGGGTAATATACGGGCCATCATTAACGGGGATGCTGTCTCTTTTTTCTGACTGGTACGCGGCGGACAGGACAGGATTAAGAAACAGGCAGATTGCAAGGAACAGCAGATGCCTCTTCATGCCATATTTATTTGACTGTGCGTTAATCATATAAGGAATACAATCTGACTCCTCACTTTGTTCAGGAAAGTTAATATTTCTTCCGTGAAATGGTGCCGGCATGGGTTACTTATTCAGAAAGTGCTGAAATACCCTCAGCGGGCAACGTAAACTTATTCAGAAAGTGCTGAAATACCCTCAGCGGGCAACATAAACTTATTCAGAAAGTGCTGAAATACCCTCAGCGGGCAAGGCAGACTAATACATTGGCTATTGAATAACCTCCGCGCCCAGGATAGGGGGCTGTTGAATGCTTTTTTCTTCAGGGCAATATTGGCTGTGGGTTATTGTCTCTCGATAATGAACCCGGAGAGATTATACTTGTTATACTTTTGATTTTAAATCAAACAATTCGGATATTTACAATAGAATAGGGAAATCAGGTATAAGTCCGGATAATCATCTCTTCAGCAGTGCCATGAGAAACAGGATTTTCTTTCGCAGTCAGATAATTGCATTTCTTGTTTTGCTTCTTTTTTCACGGGGTTTAACTTCGGTTGCCCAGTCGTCAATCCGCGATACTTCAAATGCCAGTTTCGGGCTCTTTGCAAACGAGGAGCCTCTGGAGCTCACTCTGCAGTACGATCTTACAACCTATTTAAGAAAAAAGCCCAGGGAAGAGTATATGAATGGCAAGATTACCTTTCATCCCGGGACTGCTGACTCACTCACGAGGGACATCAAACTCCGGACAAGGGGGGTTTTCCGCCACACCCAGTGCTATTATCCTCCGATTGAACTGAATTTCAGGAATGCAGGTTTCGGGTATTCGGACCTCGACAGTATCAGGAGACTGAAGATGGTGCCTCAGTGCAATTCGGGCCGTGACAGTGAAAGGTATGTGCTGATTGAGTACCTGATATACAAAATGTTCAGTACACTTACAGACACCAGTTTCAAGGTGAGGCTGCTGAAAGTGAACTATATAGACTCGGAGAACAGGCAGAAGCCCTTTACTCAGTTTGGATTTTTCATTGAACCGGTGAAGATGCTGGCCGCCAGGACAAATTCCGTTGAGATTGAATCGCGGGCCCTAACTCAGAAAACCGTCTATCCCAATATGATTGACAGGATTGCAATTTTCAATTATATGATAGGGAACTTTGACTGGGCTGTCCCGAATCAGCATAATATAAAAACGTTTAAACCGATGGTCTTTGACAGCGAATACCTTGTCACCGCAGTCCCGTATGACTTTGATTTCACGGGACTGGTGGATGCATCTTACGCAATTCCTGATGACAAGATAACAGGGACGACCTCCATTCGTGAGCGCATCTTCCTCGGTGTGTGCCGCAGCAGGGAGGAATATCAGCAGGCGCTTGTGGAATTCCTGGAGAAGAAGGACGAGATTTACGGGCTGATAAATGAATTCCCCTACCTCGATGACAAGCAGAAAAAGAAGATGACCTATTATCTTGACACATTTTATGAGCAGTGTACGGGCAAGCAGAGGATTGTGAATGTTTTCCTGAACAGCTGCAAGGATTTCTGATGGCCGGATTCATTAACTTTACCGGCACGTTTTAATTCCAGTTCATATTTACAACTTAGAAATTACAACTATGAATAAGAGCCATTATGTTATCATGGTCTTGCTGGCGGCGTTTCTGGTTTCCGTTCCACGGGTATACAGCTGCACCATCATAGCTGCCGGAAAGAAGGCCACGGCAGACGGGTCGGTGATAATCTCGCACACCGACACCGGTCCCGATTCACGGATCTATTATGTTCCGGGAGCCACTTTCAGGGCAGGGGAGAAAGCCCCTGTTTACTGGGGCATCCAGGATGCCGACCGTCCGCTCGAAGATGACGGTGAGGTTTTGGGATACATTCCTCAGGTGAGTAAAACATACGGTTATTTCCATTCAGCTTACTCCCACATGAACGAGGTGCAGCTGGGTATTGCCGAGAGCACCACGGCGCAGAGGCCCGAGCTGGTTTGCACCCGCGAAGGGGGAAAGCAGATCATGACCATTGAGCAGGCTATGATCTTTGCCCTCCAGCGTTATGACAAAGCCCGTGATGCGGTGCTGTTCATCGGAGACCTGATGACCCGGTACGGTTTTCTGCCGTCGAGTGGCGATGGTTCTGAGACGCTGGTGATTGCAGATAAGGAGGAGGCATGGGTTTTCGAGGTCTTCGGGGTAGGCAACGGCTGGGAGCCCGGGACCGGCAGGCCAGGTGCCATCTGGGCGGCTCAGCGGCTTCCCGACGATCAGGCCACGATGGTCCCCAACTGGAGCATTATCAAGGAGATCGATGCCAGCGACACCGGGCGGTACCTGGTTTCCGACAATTACAGGCAGGAAGCGATAGACCGCGGGTGGTATGATCCGGCCTCAGGTAAGCCATTCATCTGGCAGGAAGCCTACTCACCTCTGCCAGAGGAGTATGCCACCAGCCGTTTCTGGCTTTTCTACACCACTTTTATGCCAGGCATGAAAGAGTGGCCTGACAGGAAGCTCGATCCCGCCAATCCTTATAAGGGGATGCAGCCCTATTATCAGGTGGTGGAGCCTCTCTCAATATATCCCTTTGCTGCTGTGCCCGAAAAGAAGATCTCGGTGCAGGATGTCATAGCCTTCCAGCGCTCCACCTTCGAGGGGACCATTTACGACATGACCTCCTATCCGGAGTGGCTGGTGCCTGACGGAAAGGGGGGTTATGTGAAGAGTCCCCTTGCCACCCCTTTCCCCGGGAGTGAGATGCGGAAGCTGATCAGACAGACCTACCGCCGGCCGGTAGCCCGTCACAGGGGTCACTACGGGATGGTGATGCAACTGCGCGACTGGCTGCCTGATGCCATAGGAGGGGTTTACTGGGTTTACCTCGACAACCCCTATTTCAGTCCGTATGTCCCCATCTACGCCGGAAATATTTCCGTGGCCGAGACCTACAATATCTATGATCCCGGCAGGTACGATGAGCGCTCGGCGCGGTGGGCGATCGATTTCGTAGATAACCTTGCCAACCTGCAGTTTCAGGATATCGCCGCCGATGTGAAGGAGGTCAGGGACCCCTTTGAGGCGGAGATTTTTGCCGCCCAGGCGGCGGTTGAGGCTGATGCCCTGGCGATGTACAAGAAGGATAAGGGTGCAGCCCGGAAGTATCTTACCGGTTATTCCGATGAAAAGATGAACCGGGTTACGGAGATGTTCCTTGAGCTGCGCGATCAGATCATAACGCGCTATACCAATAACCGGGAGTAGCCGCGAGTATAAGGTTACAGGCTAAGAAAAGAGTAAAAAATCCGCAATTCGCCGGGATTGCGCTCTCTGCCTTCAGGCGCAGAGCGCGATCCCGGGTGTGGGGGAGACAAGAGCAAAAAAACCTGCATTTCGCTTCGCTCAATGCTCCTTTTTATTTTTCCTTTGCTTCTCGAAAGCAAGCTTTCTCGTCACAAAGCAAAAACAAAAAGCCACCTGCCATCCGGCAGGTGGGCTTTTTTTTGCTCAGTCGGGATGCCGGGATTTGAACCCGGGGCCCCTTGCCCCCCAGACAAGTACTCTAACCGGGCTGAGCTACATCCCGTGCTTTTGAGAGGTGCAAAATTAATGAACTATTCCGATTATGCAAAAAAAAGCTGACAGCTGCTCCATGGCATATGATCAGGTATAAAAGATGGCTCAGTAATTTTTATATTTGTTGACCGTTAAACAATGTACACATTAATAATCAATCAGAATGAACCAGGTCAACCGTCGTAACTTCCTCCGCCTTGCCGGAGCCGGAGCCGCCGCCGCCGCTGCCGCTCCCGTGGCACAGGCAATGGGCACAACAACACATCAGCCGGCAATGCAGCAGGGCAAACCCGACACCAACATTGCCGATGCCGCAAAGGTGCCGCGCAATGCGCAGTCCATGCCCGGGCTATTCCCCGGACGGGTCGCACTGGTTAAGAACAGCAGTTCGGTAAAAGAGAATGCCATCGTCGAGCAGGAGGTCTATGACATGATCGCCCGTTCCATGCTGGAGCTTACCGGAGAGAAGAAACTCAAGAAGGCCTGGAGGAGATTCGTATCCCCGGGTGAGAGGATAGGCCTGAAGGTCAATCCCGTTGCAGGCAAGAGCCTGAGCACAAGCCATGAGGTCGTCAGGTCGGTGATAGCCCAGCTCGAACTAAGCGGCATCGACAGGTCGCAGATCACCATCTGGGACCGGCGTGAGTTTGAACTGACAGATGTGGGATTCACCGCTGAGAACTATCCGGGCATAAAAATAATCGGCACGGAACAGATGGACAAGGATGGCCTCTACTACGGCAAGGACGGAAAGCTGTACGGTGAGCATATGATAGACCGCGACTGGTATTACTGGGCTGACGTGGAGGGTGAATATGACGAATATACCATGCCCTACATGGTCAACGGAGGGAAATACTCCTACTTCACGAAGATTGTCACCCAGGACCTCGACAAGATAATAAACATCCCCATCCTTAAGAATGCGGGCATGACGGTGACACTGGCGCTGAAAAACCTGGCCTACGGTTCGGTCTCAAACACCGGAAGGCTCCACGCAAAGCTCTGGAACGAGACCTGCGCACAGGTATGCGCCTTTGCACCTCTGAGGGATAAGGTGGTACTGAATATCGTCGACGGCATAAAAGGATGCTTTAACGGCGGTCCGGGTGCCAACCCGCAGTTCTTCTGCGACTATCACGCCATCATCACCGGCAGTGACCCGGTAGCCGTCGACAGGATAGGCTATGAAATCGTCCTTGCAAAGAGGATAGCTGAAGGACTGCAGAAGGAGGGCACGCCCACGGCGCTGGAGTTCATGCTGCAGGCAGAGAGACTCTCGCTCGGAGTGGCCGACAGAGCCAAAATAGACCTCAGAGAGGTGATCACCGGTTAGAATGATAAAATCATAAACAGGATATGCATTTCAGAAGGATTGTAATAACCGCGTTGCTTTTATCCATTACCCTTTCTTCCGGGGCGCAGCATGCCCTTATCTCTGGTGCCCTTTCAGGGGTGCAGGGGATTGAGGAAGCGCAGAGCCGGACATTCACCGAGACTTCGCTGTACGGTTATATTAACGGCGGTGCTGAGCTGTACCTGGAGTACGGGTTCGACACCCTGATCGTCACCGAGCTGGTATGCGAAGGGAGGGATATAAAGGTGGAGGCCTACCGGATGAAGGACCCGGAGGCTGCCTTCGGCATATTCTCGGTATCACGGTTCCGCTGCAACGGAGGCGCAGGGATGACGGAGTACATATGCCGCTCGGCATACCAGCTGCAGTTCTCCAAAGGGCCGTACTACGTGAGCATCATCAACGACACAGGGGCGGAGAGTGACCAGAAGAAGTCAGCCGAGATCGCTGCCTTTATTATTGAACAGATACCGGATCCTCCTTTTGATCCGGGCTCCTTCTTCAGTGATGGTGTCGACAGGGAGACGATGAAAGGTGCAGTTCTCGTCAGAGGTCCCCTCGGAATTTACAACGGGATACCGACACTGGCAGAAACACTTGGCGAGGCTAACGACTACAGCGCCCTGATGATAAGAAGGGGGCAGGATACACTGGCATCGCTACGGTTTAATACAGAGAGCTCTGCCGGTGCTTTTTTGCAAAAAAACAGGTCACAGGCAGCAAAAATCAATGCAGTGAGCAGTGATTCAACAGTTTCCGTGTTAACCCCTAATCACATTATATTAACTTTTTGAAAAAGGGTTTTATTTAATTGCTATTTTAGCCGTCTCAAATACAAAATTCATATGCAGTTTTTTAAGCCACTTGAGACGGGCAAAGAAGAAGAAAAAAAGGTTCCTGCAACGTCAGAAAAGGTCAGATGTCTTATAGTAGGTTCAGGTCCAGCTGGTTACACAGCAGCAATATACGCTGCAAGGGCTAACCTGAAACCGGTGCTTTATACCGGATTACAGCAGGGCGGCCAGCTTACCACCACAACCGAAGTTGAAAACTACCCGGGGTATCCCGATGGCGTCACCGGTCCGGAAATGATGGAGAACTTCCGTAAGCAGGCTGAGAGGTTTGGCACTGACATACGGTTTGGCATTGCCACTTCAACTGATTTCTCCTCGAAACCGCTGAAGGTTACCTTTGACAACAGTGTTGAGATACATGCTGATGCAGTTATCATTGCCACCGGGGCTACGGCCAAGTATCTCGGCATACCTGCAGAGACAAAGTATGCGGGCATGGGAGTCTCTGCATGCGCTACCTGTGACGGCTTCTTTTACAGGGGCAAGGATGTGGCTGTCGTGGGCGGCGGCGACACTGCCTGCGAGGAGGCAACCTACCTTGCCGGAATGTGCAGAAAGGTATACATGGTGGTCAGACGTGATGTGCTTCGTGCCAGCAAGGCGATGCAGCACAGGGTTACGAACACTCCCAACATTGAAATGCTGTGGAAATGCCAGGTCGAGGACCTCTTCGGCACCCAGGGCGTTGAGGGAGCAGTCGTGGTACGCCATATGGGCACTCCTGAGGAGGAGAAATTCAACATTAAGATAGATGGCTTTTTCCTGGCCATAGGACATACTCCGAATTCGGAGGTCTTCAAGCCATGGATCGAGACCGATGAGACAGGGTATATAATTACGGAGCCGGACTCCACCCGCACACGAGTGCCTGGAGTGTTCGCCTCCGGAGACGTGATGGACCACGTATACAGGCAGGCTGTAACGGCTGCCGGCAGCGGATGCAGGGCTGCAATCGATGCCGAGAGGTATCTGGCTGAACAGGGAAAATAAATTAATTTAAAGGGGAAAAACGAACGCTGATTATGCGAAATTTCAAAAAAACTTATCATATCAATGCCGAACCTTCAGATATCTATGCGGCGCTTACAAACCCACTGACCATTGAGCTCTGGTCGGGCTATCCGGCTCTCATGCCGGCAAATCCCGGAGAGGAGTTCAATATGTGGGACGGCGATATATGCGGGAAGATAATAGACCTTGTTCCTGACCAGAAGGTGGTTCAGGAGTGGTATTTCGGAGACAGGGAAGTGGATTCAATGGTCACCATTACAATTGCCGGCAACGGGGGCAACTCGGCCGTCACGGTTGAGCATACCAATATTCCTGTTGAAGATTTTCAGAATATAGCTGAAGGGTGGAATGAGTATTATATGGGCGCTATAAAGCGCTTTTACAATCCCAATTTCTGACGGTTGAGGATATCCCTGACATCTTCAAGGCCACCTACAATCAGTCCGGATATTCCGGTATAGCATTTGGTAACTGATTTACCTGACACTCTCTCGGCCCATCGCGGAATCCAGGAGAGCATTTCGGCATTGATGAAATCCAGGAGGTCCTTTCTTATCATATCCCTGATCTCGTAGTCATCCTCGGTCAGGTATTTCTCTATCAGCAGGTTAGTGAAGAGAAGCTGGATGCCCAGGTGATCAGGTTCAAGACCATCCTCTGCGGCCCTGCTGTAGCCGTACCGGCTGTAAATCATGCCGAGATGCCGGTGATGCTCCCCGGTGGTTGTGCCGCTGTTTCTCCACAGTGATGCTGCAGGGTAGGCCTCAGCTGTGCTTTTGTCGGATAAAAGTGACCCGTAATTATTTTCAACTGTGAGATGACATTGCTGCTTGAACGGACAGGGTGACTTGAGGAGCCGGCTTGCCTGGCCGAACATGCTGTTCCGGCTCTCTACAGGGAGGTTCCTTAGCAGTCCTGCGTCACAGAGGTGGGGAAGTTCGCTCTCTCCGGGAGTCATTGATACTGATCCGCCGAGGAAGATAAATAATGCTGTATATGCCTGCAGAAGCTCATCTGTGGTATTCATGGTGTTGGTAAAGCCGGTCATCAAATGTTATTCTTTTGAAAGCAATAACGTGATGCCGGGGGAAATTGTTCATGGTTACCATACTATATGCCCTACAGGCAATAATTTTGGTCCTGTCATTTCCTACAATACCTGATGCGCTACGCGCAACGGTATCACATGAGAATTCCTGGCTCCAATACCTGATGCGCTACGCGCAACTGTACCGCGTAGCGGTTAAGGTATTGTAGCTCAATGCATCAAATATAATATCATTTCCTCGGAGAGGATAAAGAGAATCATTTTTTGACCTTCTCCAGGTTCTCCAGTTCATCTATCCCCATGCTGCCTGACAGGCTGGCGATGGTTTTCAGGTCGAGATCGCCCGTAATGGAGACAACGGAACTGCTGTGTCCGCCGGTGACCATCACCAGCTCGGCGATCCTGCCACCGACCTCCCGGATCATGAACCACACCTCTCCATCCTGTTCCCTGACGGTCATCAGTTCCTCAAAACCGCTCCGGTTAAGTTTTGGCACAAGGTCCGCGGCAAAATTTAACCCTCCGACATTCCTGGCGCTGTCGATGGAGAGGATGCGGATACTCTTTATCCGGGTGACAAGGTTACGGAACTCCTCATCCTCGGTGTCTATCCTGGCCAGGAGACTGAACATCCTCGAGGATATGTAGACTGAAGTGAACCCCTCTTTCCCGTTGTACCTGTCGAATATATCGTCTACTGCGCTGTTCTGGCCTGCCATTGAGAGCGAGATTGCAGTGATTGCTATGATGAATACCAGTTTTTTCATTGCATGCGTGTTAATTATTATCCGTTTTCTTCTGCGAGCCGGTAAGCTGGTCGAGATAACGGAGTTTTGATAGATTATCTTCGACCACACTGTTGATCTTCCCGAATCCGCTCAGCGTTTCAGGTGCTATCTTCATTGAGTTTATTGAGCTGAGAGGGGCAGTGCCTTCTGTCATCTTCGAGGAAACAGCCAGGAGGATATTCTTAACCTCAGCCATCGCTATCTCCGGATCCTTATAAGTGTCTTGCATCCCGCCCTTTCCTGATATATCGAACAGCAACCATGCACCAGTCAGTACGGCGGCAGCAGCGGCTGTACCCAGGGCAATCCTGATCACTCTGCTCCGAATGCCTTGCTCTGCCGAGCCGAAGGGGAGTTCACGGAGCCTTTCCTCAAAGCCCGCTGAAGGTTCCGGGATCTCCGGGGCCATTCCCGGAATGTAACCGAATTCGGTTCTGGCAGATGACAGGAGCGAAGGATCAGAAAGATATTCCTTCAGCTGAGCCTCCTCCTCTTCCGAGGTGCTGCCCTCGTAGAACCTATTGAGCAGTTCCCTTATTTTTCCCTGTTCCATAGCTGTATATCCTTTCCATCTCTTCCCTTATGTTTTTCCTGGCCCTTGAGATCACAGTGCGCAGGGTATTTATGCTGGTCTGCATTATTTCTGCCGTTTCCTCGTATGAATATCCTTCCATATCTCTGAGGATGACTGCGCTTCTGTATGGTTCCTTCATCCTGTTGACTATTCCTCCTATCACCTTCACTGCCTCGAGGTTGTCGGAGCTGTTCAACAGCCCGGGGTCAGTTTCGGGCATCAGAATAGCGTCACTCAATTCTTCAAGCCGGATCCTTTTCCTTTTCCTGAGCGCATCGATGCAGCTGTTTCTTGTCACCGTTGTACACCATGCGGCAGGGCTTGCATAATGACTCTGTTCATTCCTGCCGGCCCATAGCTTCATCATCACCTCCTGAACCATGTCTTCAGCCTCCTCCCTGTTATTCAGGTACCGGAAGGCGAGGGCATAAAGCCTTCGCCCTTCCGGCAGGATTATGTTCCTGAATTCTTCGGGGGTCATCTCTTACTGGTCTCTTCCCCAAAGTTACCATTTCCCTGAACTCTCAAGCATTTCAAGTGTTGCCAGTCCATCCGCATGATTTTCGGAGAGCCGTTCAACGTCCTCACGCGTAAGGTTCCCGCAGATCTGGATTACTGCCTCATTCTCGCCGGAGGCTACCACCAGTATCTCCCTGATGGTGTTCCCGCTGCTTTTCACCATGACCCGAAGGTCAGTTTCCGGATTATTTACCGTGATTAATTCCTCATACCTGCCTCGCCTGATCACTCCCCTGATCTCTGAGAGGAAGCCTGATCCGGCAAAACCGCTATCCTTCTCCCTGCTGACGATTCTGACGGAGGTGATTTTCTGATCCAGTCCCTCCAGGTCCGGATCATCGTCGAGGTTCCTTAGAAGCCCGAAGAGGTTACCATTGATGGTCACAGAGGTATAGCCATCCCTGTCAGAGTAGCTGTCGAAAAAATCATCGAGAGAATTCCGCTGTCCGTAAGTTGCAACCACAAATGCGGCAATTAAAACTGTTAAAACCATTCTTTTCATGACTGTCCGTTGTTAGATGTTATTGAATAGTTGTTTATCATATGACGAACTCGCGACACAAACATTACAGAATTGCCCGTTTTTTTTAAAACATGTTGATATCTGGATAACCGGGATGAGGTGGGGGCTGTGTTAAAATGTTATTTTTACGCCGGTTAGAGTAAATTTATTTCATCATTGAAGTGACAATAATTAAGATAATAAACAAAATACAATATTCTGCAAAATGAATGCATCTGAGGCAATTGCCATTGTCAGCGGGCGTGGAGTGAAGCTGCCGGACGAAATCATCGGGCTGGTGAACTCTTCCCCCAGGGTTCTCTTCTTCAACAGCTCGTCGGAAATATTGAAGGAATCGACCGGCGGGAGGGAGGATCTTTTTTATGAGGTGAAGTATAAAATACCAGGCCGGGAAGATATCACCGAGGTGACTCTGCACAGGGTTACCAACGGGTTATCGGCGAATTACGTTGAGCCATACATGCGCCGGCGCGATCCTGAGACAATGCTTATAGGTGACGCCCGGCCCACTGACAAGACCAGGTTCTCCGACGCGTACGGATATGAGTTCAGCAGGCTCAGGGAGGAGACCCTTGAATGGCTTGGGGGCCAGGAGCTTGGCATCTTCATCTGCTTTGCCGGGAACTATCCGGTAGGTGCCGGGGGGGTGGTTGTGACCCCGCTGAACGCCTCCTTCTTTGCATTCGGACTCTCGCTGCTGCAGAAGATCATGGCGGTGGATGAACTTCCTGAAGGGTTCACAGTGGAATCGGCAGTCTATGTCGCCCCGCCCTTCAGGCACACCCACTTCAATGGCCGGCAGGTGGTGGTCCACAACAGGCTTGACGGCATGCACGAGATGTTCGCCTACAACCTCTACCCGGGGCCCAGTGCCAAGAAGGGATTCTACAGCGTACTGCTTGACAAGGGAGAGGCGGAGGGGTGGCTGACAACCCACTGTTCCACGGTGCAGGTTGTCAGTCCGTATGACAACATCACCACCTTCATGCACGAAGGGGCCAGCGGAGGCGGTAAGAGCGAGATGATACAGAACCTGGTGCGGGAGCCTAACGGACAGATACTCATAGGTCAGAATGCCGTCACCGGCGAGAGGAGGGTGATATCCATTCCGCTGTTCTGTTCATTTTTCCCGGCCACTGATGATATGGCCCTTTGCCACCCGTCTTTTCAGCACAGCAACGGCAAGCTTACCGTAGCCGATGCCGAGAACGCATGGTTCATCCGTGTTGACGGAGTGACGGGTTACGGCGATGATCCCTTCCTTGAAAAGATAACCATCAATCCCGGGGTGCCGCTGCTCTTTCTCAATCTCGACACCAGGCCTGACGGCACGGCTCTGATATGGAACCATACGGAAGATACTCCCGGAAAGCGGTGCCCCAATCCGAGGGTCGTGCTGCCCAGGGAGATAGTGCCCGGCGTCATCAACCAGCCTGTAACGGTTGATGTGCGCAACTTCGGGGTCAGGATGCCGCCCTGTACTGCCGGGAAGCCCACTTACGGCATTGCCGGGCTGTTCCATATTCTTCCCCCGGCGCTGGCATGGCTCTGGCGCCTGGTCAGTCCCCGCGGCTACGCCAACCCCAGCATCACCGGGGGTGGCGACATGGAGAGCGAGGGGGCAGGCTCATACTGGCCTTTCGCCACGGGCAAGAGGGTGAGGCACGCCAACCTGCTCCTGGAACAGATTGTCAATACCCCAAGGGTAAGGTATACCCTGACGCCTAACCAGCATATCGGAGCATGGAAGGTGGGATTCAAACCGCAACTCCTGATGAGGGAGTATCTTACCCGAAGGGGAAATGCCAAACTGAGGCATGACCAGCTCAGGCCGGCACGCTGCCCGCTACTGGGTTATGAACTCAACTACCTGACCATTGAGGGGTCTCCTATACCCACCAGGTTTCTGAAGGTCTACCGCCAGGCGGAGGTGGGAGAAGGGGGATATGATGCCGGAGCAGCAATTCTGCGCGACTTCTTCAGGAAGGAACTTGTGAGCTATCTGGAACCCGATCTCCTTCCGCTGGGACGCAAGATCATCAATGCATGTCTTGAAGACTGCACCGTTGAAGAATATGCACGGATACTGCCGATGGAATATCAGTATTCCTTCCTTGGCATAAATGACCTGGAGGAGGAGCGCAGGAAAAACGTCAGCTCCTGAAATCAGCTACCTCGTCGGGATAGGCACCTGTCTCGAGTTTTTTCTTTATCTCCTTGAAGGCCTCGATTGTATACCTCACATCTTCCATTGTGTGGGAGGCTGTGGGAATGATACGGAGCATGATGACACCCCTTGGCACGACAGGATAGATCACCACTGAACAGAAGATACCATAGTTCTGTCTCAGGTCCTTGATGACCTGTGTTGTCTGTGCTATGCCACCCTTAAGGAATACCGGTGTGACGGGCGACTGTGTCTTTCCGAGGTCGAAGCCTGCCTCACGGAAGCCTTTCTGCAGCGCGTTTGCGATGGTCCAGAGCCGTTCACGGAATTCAGGATGCATCTTCATCATCTCCAGGCGCTTGATGGCTCCAATGGTCATAGCCATGGGTAGTGACTTGGCGTAGATCTGCGAGCGGAGGTTAAACCTGAGGTAACTGATGACATCCTTATCTCCGGCGACAAAACCGCCAATGCCCGCAAAGCTCTTTGCAAAGGTGCCGAAATAGACGTCTATCTGGTCCTGAACGCCGAAGTGTTCTCCGGTGCCGGCACCGGTTTTACCCATTGTTCCTATGCCGTGAGCATCATCGACGAGCAGGCGGAAGTTATATTTTTTCTTGAATGCCACGATCTTATCGAGAGCGCCGAGGTCGCCGGCCATGCCGAAGACACCCTCGGTGATGACGAGTATACCGCCGCCTGTACCGGCAACGATCTTCTGGGCATGCTCAAGCTGCTTCTCAAAACCCTCCATGTCATTGTGGGGGTAGACAAACCTTTTGGAGAGAACCATCCTGAGGCCGTCCATTATGCAGGCGTGAGATTCGGAGTCGTAGACAATGACATCGTGCCTTCCGGCCAGGCTGTCGATTATCGAAACCATTCCCTGGTAGCCGAAGTTAAGGAGGTAGGCAGCTTCCTTGCCGACAAACTCAGCAGCCATCTGCTCAAATTTTTCGTGCATGGTTGTCTGTCCTGACATCATCCTTGCTCCCATAGGGGAAGCCAGTCCGTATTGCGCTGCCGCCTCGGCGTCGGTCTTGCGTATCTCAGGGTGGTTGGCCAGCCCGAGATAGTTGTTGAGACTCCAGTTCAGTACCTCCCTGCCCATGAATTTCATCCTCGGTCCGATCTCACCTTCAAGTTTCGGGAACATGAAGTATCCGTCCGCCATTTCCTGGTACTGTCCGAGTGCACCCCGGTTCTTTTTGATTTTGTCGAAAATATCCACGTCTGTTCTGGTTTTGATTAACGCCCGCAAATTTATTAAAAACTAAATTGAGCGAAAGTACCTATTTATACCTATTTGTACCCATAAATTAACACTCCTTTAACCGGATCATAGTTTTAAATGAAGCACTTTTGCATTTGATTGAGCCAATGAATAAAAAAAAGTAGTACTTTTGCGCAACATTTCCGGGTATGAGGATCAGGCTGATAATAATTATTCTTATGGCGCTTGTCGCAACATCGTGCGGTGAGTATGAAAAGCTTCTCAAGAGCGGTGACTTCGAGCTTAAGAAGCAAAAGGTCTATGACTATTATGATGACGGCAAGTACACGAAGTCGATAGAGCTCCTCACCCAGATTCTTCCCAGGTACAGGGCCACCGACGAGGCTGAGCAGCTGAACTGGATCAATGCCCAGGCACACTACAAGATACGTGACTATATGATGGCCGGCACCTATTATCAGAATTTTGCCGACACATACCCTGGCAGTAACAATGCCGAGGAGGCATCATATCTGTCAGCATTGTGCGACTATAACATGAGTCCCAGGCCTGAACTTGACCAGGCATACACCAGGAAGGCTATAGAGAGCTTCACCATCTTCATGCAGAGGTATCCCACCAGTACGAGAGTGGAGGACTGCAAGGCAAAGGTGCTTGAGCTGCAGGAGAAGCTGGTGGAGAAGTCCTACCTGAGCGCCAGGCTCTATTATGATCTCAAACAGTACCGTGCCGCCACGGTATCACTGGCCAACAGCCTGAAGGAATATCCCGATACCAAATACCGCGAGGAGCTGATGTTCCTGAAGCTCGATGCTCTCTACCTCTATGCGGAGATGAGCATACCTGCCAGGAAGGTGGAACGTTTTCAGACAACATTGGACGAATACTATTCGTTTATAGAGGAGTTCCCCCAGAGCAAGTATTCAAAGGATGTTAAAAGGATTTTTGATAACACCGCAAAATTCCTGAATGTGGACACCACAGTACAGCAGACAGAAATAAACTGAAATTAAAAGAGAGATATGGATTATAAAAAGACATCGGCATCTTACACAACCATCACAAGGGATGTGGACAAGTTTGACGTTGAGACCGGAAACATTTACGAAAGCGTCCTGATATGCACCAGGAGGGCAAACCAGATCAGTGTTGAGATGAAACAGGAGCTTAACTCCAAGCTTGAGGAGTTTGCATCTTTCAATGACAACCTTGAGGAGGTTTTTGAGAACAGGGAGCAGATCGAGATCTCGAAGTTCTATGAGAGACTGCCGAAGCCGACACTGATTGCACTCGCTGAATTCGAGGAAGACAAGATCTATTACCGCAATCCCGATAAGGAGCAGAAGCCGAAGAAATAAATTCATAATATGCTTAAAGGCAGGAAAATACTGCTTGGAGTCACCGGGGGTATTGCAGCTTACAAGGCTGCAACTATCATCCGGTTGCTTGTTAAGGAGGGGGCCGAGGTAAAGGTGGTGATGACACCCTATGCAAAAGAGTTCATTACTCCACTCACCCTGGCTACTCTCTCAAAGAATCCTATCCTTGTTGATTTCTTCGATCCGGAGGATGGGAGATGGAACAGTCACATCGACCTTGGCATCTGGGCTGACCTGTTCCTTGTGGCTCCTGCCACAGCCAACACCATTGGGAAGATGGCGGCGGGCATTGCTGACAACCTGCTGCTTACAACATATCTCTCGGCACGCTGTCCTGTCTTCCTTGCGCCCGCAATGGATCTTGACATGCTGGCCCATCCGGCAACCGTCAGGAATATTGAGACACTCATCTCCTTCGGGAATCATATCATCGAGCCTGACACCGGAGAGCTTGCCAGCGGGCTTGAAGGAAAGGGACGCATGGCGGAGCCAGAGGTGATAGTCAGGGAGCTGAAGCAGTTCCTCTCAAAAAAAAAAAGAGGTGAACAACCCCTGAGGGGTAAAAAAATCTTCATCAATGCGGGTCCCACTGTGGAACCCATTGATCCCGTACGTTTTATCAGCAACCATTCATCGGGCCGCATGGGCATTGCCCTGGCTGACGAAGCCGCCAGGCTTGGCGCAATGGTGACCCTGGTGCTCGGACCGGTATCACTGAGGCCTTCTCAGAATAATGTGACGACTGTTGATGTCAGGACTGCGGCGGAGATGAAAGAAGCCTCAGTGAAGGCTTTCCTGAATTGTGACATAGGCATCCTTGCCGCTGCCGTGGCGGACTTCACCCCTGAGACAACCTCGCAGACAAAGATGAAAAGAGCCCAAGGGGAGATGACGATAAAGCTCAGGCCGACTGAAGACATTGCCGCCTGTCTTGGCACCATGAAGAAGGATGGCCAGATACTTGCAGGGTTTGCCCTCGAGACTGACAATGAAGTCAGCAATGCCCTGGCCAAGCTCAGGAAGAAGAATCTTGATCTTATAATACTCAATTCACTGAGGGATGAGGGTGCCGGGTTCGGTCATGACACCAATCGGGTTACCATCATTGACAGTGACAATATTATTGATAAATTTGAGTTGAAATCAAAGGGCGAGGTTGCCTCGGATATATTGAAAAAGATCATCTCACTGATACATTGATCCTGCATGAATCAATCAATCAAAAGCAGACTTTTTCTGACAGCCGTTCTGATACTGGTTGCCTCCCGTATGGCCATGTCGCAGGAGCTCTACTGCAATGTCCAGGTATCAGCACAGAAGATCCAGGGATCAAACAGGGAGATCTTTCAGAGCATGCAGCGCGACATATATGAGTTTATGAACGGCATGGTCTGGACTGACAACCTGTTCAGTTTTTCGGAGCGGATAGAGTGCAACCTTCTGATCAATCTTGATGAGCAGCTCTCATCGGACGAGTTTCGCGGCACCATCCAGATTCAGCTCAGCCGGCCGGTCTACAACACCACCTACGAATCAACGGTGCTTAACTTCGTTGACAACAGCTTTCAGTTCAGGTATGTTGAATTTCAGACTATTGAATTCAATCCCAACAGCCATACCAGCAACCTTGCCTCGGTGCTTGGATATTACGCCTACATTTTTATCGGGATGGACTTTGACACATACTCGCCGGGGGGAGGCACGCCATATTTTCAGATAGCGGAAAAGATCGTCACCAATGCCCAGAATGCTCCTGAACCGGGATGGAAGCCCTATGACGGCTCAAGGAACAGGAATCGTTACTGGCTTGTGAAAAATATTCTGGACAATGAATATGCAGGTGCAAGGGAGTTTGTTTACCTGTATCACCTGAGGGGGCTTGACAAAATGGAGTCTGACATGGCTCTGGCCAGAACAGAAATATACGAGAGTCTGCGCAGGTTGCAGGATGTCTACCGCAGCCGTCCGGACCCCTTTATGTACTACATGACGATCCTCCTCGATGCCAAGGCCGACGAAATCGTCAACGTCTTTGCACAGGCATTTGCCGATGAGAAGAACAGGGTAATCCAGATTCTGACGGAGATAGACCCGGCCAACGAGACAAAGTACCAGAAGATACTTACCCCTTCAGGATAAGAGAGCGTCCATGCTTCGAAGACTGACAGTTAGGAACTACGCCATAATAAAAGAGCTTGACATGGGCTTCGGCGAGGGTTTTACCATTATCACGGGTGAGACCGGTGCCGGAAAGTCTATCCTGCTTGGCGCGCTCGGGCTGGTTCTTGGCGAAAGGGCTGACACATCGGTGCTTCTCAGCGAGAAGGAGAAATGCATTGTCGAGGCCGACTTCAATATCAGGGGATACGACCTCGGGGAGCTCTTTGAAGCCAACGGTGTCGACTATGATGACGACGCTATTCTTCGGAGGGAGATAACCCCTGCGGGCAAATCAAGGGCATTCATCAATGACACCCCTGTCACCCTCAGCGTGATGAAAGAGCTGGGCGACAGGCTGATAGATGTCCACTCACAGCACCAGACGCTGCTCCTGGGGAACAGCATGTTCCAGATGCGCGTCATTGACGCATATGCCGGT
Source organism: uncultured Rikenellaceae bacterium (assembly GCA_963802145.1). Classification (GTDB taxonomy): domain Bacteria; phylum Bacteroidota; class Bacteroidia; order Bacteroidales; family VadinHA17; genus SR-FBR-E99. The sequence goes on along the minus strand of CAWDHN010000010.1, from coordinate 646,255 downwards.
AACACAAGCCTTTACAGGGATTACAACGGCGTTTACAAAAGCTATCTTGCTGCAAGGGAAGACTATGAATCTGCCTTTCAGACAATGGAGAGGGGCAGGGCTGATCATGAATACTATTCCCATCAGCTTGATGAATTCAGGGCCGCCAAACTTGTTGAGGGTGAGCAGGAGGCAATGGAGAAGGAGCAGGAGATGCTGACAAATGCCGCTGAGATAAAGGAAGGACTGGCAGCGGCCACCGCAGCTCTCTCAGGCGATGATGTCTCGGCGCTCTCGCTGCTGCGTCTCGCCCGCACCAGCCTGGCAAGAATTTCAGGATGGCTTCCTGCGGCCGGCGAGCTCGAAAAACGTATTGAAACACAGATTATCGACCTCAATGACATATCATTCGAGGCTGAGAAGCTGAATGACAGCGCTGTTGCCGATCCGGGGAGGCTTGAATATGTCATTCAGCGTCTCGATACAATTTACTCGCTGATGCAGAAGCACCGGTGCAGGGACCTGGCCGGGCTGCTGGAACGGCAGAAACAGCTGGAAGAGTCTGTTGCGGCAACGGGGGACATAGATGAGAAGATAGGCGAGCTGAAGAAGAGAGCTGACAGGGCGTATGAAGAGGCAGCGAAGCTCGCCGGCAGGCTCTCGGCAGCCAGGCGCGCCGCCGTAGCCCCGCTGGCCAGAGAGATCACAAGCCTGCTGCAGAAGCTGGGGATACCTCACGCACGCTTTGAAGTCCGTGTCACCGGTCTCGCTACGCCGGGGCCGGCCGGACTTGACAGGGTCGACTTCCTTTTCAGCGCCAACAGGCAGGTTGATCCTGAGGAACTGTCGCGCTGCGCCTCAGGGGGAGAGCTCTCACGGGTGATGCTGTGCCTGAAATCGGTGCTGGCAAGCAGCTCCGGACTGCCGGCAATAATCTTTGACGAGATAGATTCAGGTGTGTCAGGCGAGGTGGCTTCAATGGTTGGGAGCATATTATCAGACATGGGTAACACCATGCAAGTCATAAACATAACTCATCTGCCGCAGGTGGCTTCCAGGGGAAACCTGCATTACCACGTTTACAAGGAGGAGAGCGATCACTCAACAATTACCCGTGTCAGGTTGTTAAGTGACGACGAAAGGGTTACCGAGGTGGCGAGGCTGCTGAGCGGAAGCACAATTACAGAAGCTGCCATGCGCAATGCACGTGAGCTGCTTCAGGGCAGATGAATCTGAATAAAAACCAATAAAAAACAAAGCTATGATCACCAATCTCTTAGAGGGCAAAAAGGGTATAATATTCGGTGCCCTGAACGACAAGTCCATTGCATGGCATGTGGCTGAAAAGGCTCATGCACAGGGTGCAAGCCTGGTGCTGACCAATGCTCCCGTGGCGATACGCATGGGAACAATCGGAGAACTGGCTGAAAAGACCGGCAGCGAAGTCATCTCCGCTGATGCCACAAGCATGAAGGACCTTGAGGAGCTTTTCACACGATCACGGCAGATCTTCGGCGGGAAGATTGATTTCGTGCTGCACTCGATAGGGATGTCGCCCAATGTCCGGAAGGGAATCCCCTATGCTGAATCAAGCTACGAGAATATGCTCAAGACCCTGGATATTTCTGCTCTCAGCTTTCACCGCATTCTGCAGACAGCATATAAGCTCGATGCCATAAATGAGTGGGGCTCGGTGGTCGCACTGAGCTATGTGGCGGCACAGCGTACGCTGGCAGGCTATAATGACATGGGCGATGCCAAGGCTCTTCTTGAGTCGATCGCAAGGAGCTTCGGGTATATCTACGGTAAGGAGAAACATGTGAGGGTTAACACCGTGTCACAGTCGCCCACCGCAACCACTGCCGGAGCAGGAATTTCCGGATTTGACTCCCTGGTCGATTTCTCGGACAGGATGTCTCCCCTTGGCAATGCTGATGCTGCCGACTGCGCTGATGTCTGCATTACCCTTTTCTCGGACCTTACGAAAAAAATAACCATGCAAAATATCTTCAATGATGGCGGATTCTCAAGCATGGGTATGAGTCAGAGGGCAATAGAACAGTACCGGAAAAGTTTCGAAGAGTGTCCTGATAAGTAATTATACCTAGCGGAAGCAGTATAAATACCTCTTTTGAAAGCACCCTGTCTTCTATGCAGGGTGCTTTCTTTATTTTAGGTGCACCAAAACCTGACCGCCATGCTTAATCTGATCATTCTTGTCGTATTCTACATAACGTTCCCGATCTTTCTGATCTGGCTAACCCTGAGATATCCTTTCGTAAAAAAGGTCGGTGCAATAGTTCTTGCCTACGCTACCGGTATACTTATTGCCAACGTCGGCATCCTGCCGACGTGGCAGCGAGGCTTTCCGTGAAGCCACCATCGGTCAGGACAGGGCTTTTATCCCAAAGTCCGAGGCTGTTGAGATGGTAGCCGCCGGAACCCTTTCCGAACGTGATCTGAGGGTGAACAGCATAGCCTCCGTACAGGACGGTGCCCAGTCAGCACTGGTGCCGCTTGCCATTCCCCTGATACTCTTTTCGCTCAACGTGAGGAGATGGCTGAAATTCTCAGGCAAAGGATTCCTTTCGATGGCACTTGCCCTGGTATCGGTAATGATCATTGTGGCAACAGGGTACCTGATTTTCAGGGACAAGGTCGAAGGCAGTGACAAGATAGGAGGCATGCTTATAGGACTTTATACAGGGGGCTCGGTAAACCTGGCCTCTATCGCCCTTGCTCTCAAGGTGGAACCGAATGCCTTCATCATGACAAATACATATGACATGATTGTGGGTGCGGTTGTCATTCTCTTCTTTATTACCGCCGGGCCGGCGTTCTTCAGGTTATTCCTCCCGCCATTCAAAAGGCCGGCAGAAAAGGATGAGGAAGATTTCGATTTCAAGGGTATGAGTGATAAAATGGCAGAGGAGTTTGATGATTTTACGGGGATCTTCAGCAAGGATACAATTCTGCCGCTTCTGGGTGCGCTGGGGCTGTCAATATTGATTACGGCGATCGGGCTTGGGGTCAGTTTCATGTTTCCCAATGTGCCGATGACGGTTTCAGCTATCCTGACAATCACCACCCTCGGGGTAGCCGCCTCATTTATTCCGAAGATCCGGAATATCAGGAAGACCTTTCAGCTTGGGATGTACTTCATTATCGCCTTCTCGATCGTCATCGCTTCAAGGTGCGACCTGAGCGTGATCTTCCAGGCGAAGTATATCAGCCTGCTACTGTACGTTACCTATGCTTATTTCGGCTCCCTCTTTCTTCACCTGTTCCTCTCATGGATCTTCAGGATCAATGCTGACGATTACCTCATTACCACTACGGGGTTTGTTTATTCACCTCCGTTCGTGCCCATGGTTGCAGCAGCCCTGAAGAACAAGGATGTCATTCTTACAGGGCTGGCAACAGGTATTATCGGCTGGATCCTCGGCAACTACATAGGAGTTGCCTTCGGGATGTGGCTGGGTAAGCTTTAGAATATATAGTTAAGTCCTATATAGAATCCTGTCCCTCCATCCTGGGGATCGAAGGCCTTGCCAAAGTCAGCTGAGATGATGAAGTTCTCATTCATGGCAATCTTGATTCCGGCGCCTGCGCTGCTGTGAGGCTTGTCCTTGCCGTCAACGTAAAAGTCGTCAGCGCTGCCTTCCAGGTATTCTTCAAGGTCATTTACATCTACGTCTATCAGCGAGGTAACCATACCCATGTCATAGAAGAAGTTTGCTCCCAGGTAGAAGTTCTGGTTGATGAATTTGAAGTAGACTATTTTCCAGCGCAGTTCGGCATTGGCGTAGAGGAACCCGTCACCCACAACCCTGTTGCGCTGAATACCCCTCAGCGTCTTGCTGCCACCGAGTCCTTCCGATTCTGTCCCTCTCAGGGCAGAGACGATCACCTGGGTCTGGTAGTAGAAGGGTACCTCTCCGAATATTGTGCTCTGGTAGCCAAGCCTGTAAGCAAAGCCCAGGTCGCGTTCCTTAAGTGTAAAGTACTGTCTCCATGTTAAATAGAATTTTCCGAAAGATGATTCTGATCCAAGGAACTCGGGTACAACCTCAATTCCTGTCTCAGCCCATATACCTTTCATCGGGCATGCCCTGCTGTCACGACTGTCATAGGAGAAACCGCCTTTGAGAGCATTTATCCATCCGCCATCGGCCTCTTCCGGAGATATCAGTCCTGCCTCCTTATAGTAATCGAAGAGAAGCGGGACATCTTCAAGGTAATCCGGGTCTCCCGGTTCCCTGTTCTTGTTAAACTTGTCAAGGTTTACATCACTCATCTTATAATTGTGAAATGTAAGCCCGGCGTTCCACTTCCAGTTTCCTTCACCGATATTGCCGATGAAGTCATTCTTAAACCTGAAGAGCTGACGTTTGTTGCGGTAAAACATACGGCTTTCATAGTCAGCCGATTCGTCATCAGTCCACGGTTCATTATAAATTGCATTGTAGCCGTTGAAGCCATAGAACGCGTATGCCTGATCAGGCAGGTAAGCCAGGTCAGTGGTAAAGCGGACCCCTTCGATGAGGTAGTCGGAGTCATACATTATTCTCAGGGTTGAACTGCCCTTGGTGTAAGTCGAGGCCTCGACATAAAGCATCTGATAATATTCGGGATAGATTGAGCCGTCGCCGTAGTCAAACAGGTTGACAAGGGCTCCGTACTGAAAGCCCATGTCAGAACTGTAAGTTATGGTGGGCAGGGCGCCGAAGTTCCAGCCTGTCTTGGCTTCCTGAGCGGTAACCGAGGCTGTCAGCATGGCGGTAAGCAGAAGAATAGTGAGTTTTTTCATAGAGTTGGTTTTTAAAGCACGTAAAAATAAAGAAAAATGATGCTCATATCCTAATATTTTTAATATTGCTACCTTAGTGAGCTCCAAAACCGGTAGCATGAGCCTTATAATTTACAATACGGGAATGCTGGTGCAGACCAGGGATGAGCAGGTGGTTTTCGTTGCCGGCGAAGATATGGCTGATCTGCCTGTCGTGGAGAAGGGCTGGCTTCTTATCGAGGACGACATCATAGCTGCTTACGGGCCTATGGAAAGTCTGCCTCCGTTCAGCAGCGACCTTACCAGGCTCGATGCCGGCGGAGGGTTTGTCTTTCCGGCCTTCTGCGATCCGCACACTCACCTGGTGTATGCCGGCAGCAGGGAGAAGGAGTATACTGACAAGATCAGGGGGCTATCATACGAGGAGATAGCAATGAGGGGAGGGGGAATTCTGAACTCAGCCCGGCTGCTGCACAATACCAGTGAGGAGGAGCTCTTCAGACAATCTATGGAACGTGTCAGGGAGATCATTTCATTTGGCACCGGCGCGGTGGAGATAAAGAGCGGTTACGGACTTACCACCGAAGATGAGCTTAAGATGCTCAGGGTCATACGAAGGATAAAGCAGGAGTCGCCGCTGACAGTGAAGTCGACTTTTCTGGGAGCCCATGCCGTACCTGCCTCGTATCGGGATAACAGGAGCGGTTATGTAGACCTCATTGTCAATGAGATGATACCGGCTGTTGCGGCTGAGAGGCTGGCTGATTATATAGATGTTTTTTGCGACAGGGGCTTCTTCAGTGTAGAGGAAACCGCACGTATTCTGGAAGCGGGGGCAAGCCATGGCATGAGGCCCAAGATGCATGCCAATGAGCTCGACTATTCAGGTGGGATACAGACCGGGGTGAAGTACCGGGCCCTCTCCGTTGATCACCTTGAGTTCACGGGTGATGCAGAGATTGCCGCTCTGCTGGGAAGCGGAACGATGCCCACGCTGCTTCCGGGCGCCGCCTTCTTCCTGGGTATGACAGACCCCCCGGCGAGGAGGATGATTGATGCAGGACTTCCTGTTGCCATGGCCAGCGATTACAACCCCGGCTCTTCGCCCTCGGGAAACATGAAGCTTGTCATGTCACTGGGATGCATCAGGCTGAGATTGCTTCCGGAGGAGGCCATCAACGCGGTGACAATCAACTCCGCATATGCAATGGGACTTGAGGAGACACACGGCTCAGTGACGGTTGGCAAGAAGGCAAACCTGTTTATTACCAAAAAGATACCGTCATACGAGTACATGCCTTATGCATACGGCAGCAACCTGGTTGAGACTGTGATTCTCAATGGAGAAATAGTCTTCAGTCCACAGGCCAAAGTCGGCAGTCTTCGTCCGTAATCGCAATCTTAAATCCTAAATCGCAAATCGCAAATCGCAAATCGCAAATAATAACATGACCAACAACCGACTAATCGAATGCGTTCCCAATTTCAGTGAGGGGCGTGACATGGAAATAATCAGACAGATCACTGATGAGATTGAATCCGTTGAAGGGGTGAGGCTGCTGGATGTTGATCCGGGAAGGGACACCAACCGGACAGTTGTGACATTTGTGGGTGAGCCTGAAGCTGTCTGTGAAGCTGCCTTCAGAGCGATAAGAAAGGCTGCGCAGGTAATTGACATGTCAAAGCATACCGGCGCTCATCCGCGTATGGGTGCTACTGATGTCTGCCCCCTGGTACCTGTCGCCGGCATCACCATGGAGGAGACAGTGACCTATGCACGTTCGCTGGCAAAAAGGATAGGAGAGGAGCTATCGCTGCCCGTATACTGCTATGAATCAGCTGCATTTGAAGAGAAAAGAAGAAACCTGTCAACCATCAGGGCAGGCGAGTATGAGGGGCTGAAGAAGAAACTGGAGGACCCTTCATGGAAGCCAGATTTCGGCCCGACAAGGTTTGATGCCGGCGCAGGTGCGGTGATTGTGGGTGCGCGTGACTTCCTCGTGGCGTTCAATATTAATCTTAACACCACTTCAGTCAGGAGAGCCAATGCAATAGCCTTTGACGTAAGGGAAAGGGGACGCGAGATGCGTGAAGGGGATCCCATAACCGGCAAGGTTGTGAAGGATGCCGATGGCAATCCTGTGATGATCCCCGGGTCGCTAAAGGCTGTCAAGGCCATCGGATGGTTTATCCCTGAGTACGGATTTGCGCAGATATCGATGAACCTGACAAACATAGGGGTCACTCCTGTGCATGAGGCATTTGATGAGGTGTGCAGGAAGGCTGAAGCCAGGGGAGTACGTGTCACCGGCTCCGAGCTTGTAGGCCTGATTCCCCTGAAGTCAATGCTTGAGGCAGGAAGGTATTTCCTGCACAAACAGCAGCGCTCGGCAGGGGTGTCTGATGCAGAGCTCGTTAATACTGCCGTCAGGTCAATGGGCCTCCCGGAGCTGAAACCGTTCAATCCCGACGAAAAGATAATTGAATACATCCTGCACGACAGGCAGCAGAAGAAGCTGGCTGACATGTCACTTACATCCTTTGTTTGGGAGGCGTCGTCAGAGTCTCCTGCCCCCGGAGGCGGGTCGGTAGCGGCTGCCATGGGCGCCATGGGCGCTGCACTGGGAGTGATGGTGGCCAACCTCTCAGCCCACAAGAGAGGCTGGGATGCGCGGTGGGAGGAGTTCTCCGCCTGGGCGGAGAAGGGAGTGCAGATACAGAAGAGACTGCTTGAACTCGTAGATGAGGACACCAATGCATACAACGCCATACTGAGGGCTTTTGAGATGCCTAAGGGAAATGAGGAAGAGAAGGCAGCCAGGGCCGCTGCCATTGAGGAGGCCACCAAACTTGCCTCAATAGTGCCATTGACTGTCATGCAGGAGGCTGACAGGTCATTTGAGCTGCTTGCCGAAATGATCACAGAGGGAAACCCCAATTCAGTCACTGATGCGGGGGTGGGTGTATTAGCTACCAGAGCCTGCATCAGAGGAGCCTGGCTGAATGTGCAGATCAACGTTAAAAGCCTGAAAGACAAGGCTTTTGCTAATTCCCTCCTGGCGCAGGGGCGGGAGATTGACGCAAGGGCGGCTGACTTTGAGAAAGATCTTATAAATATGGCAGGCCTGCCAGGCATTTCAGGCTGAGGAAAAACTTTTTTCGCCGGTTAGATGCAAACCGCATGTTAAAAGGGGATGCGCAGGCTTATGAACACATTCAGCAACCACATATGCGGCTTTTAAACACATTTATGCTATAAAACATAGCCTAATTGCGTTTTAATGAAAAATTACTATTTTGCGCCAGTGAAATTTTACCAACAGACTTTACTAACCTAAATTACCACCACATGAGAAAACATTTGATGATTTTTGTATTGTTGATGGTTACAGGCCTTTCAGCAATAGCTCAGACAGTGCAGATTACCGGAACGGTGACCAGCTCTGAAGACGGGCTGCCGCTGCCGGGGGTAACCGTTAAGGTGCAGGGATTAACACTGGGTGCCGTCACTGGGCCGGACGGTGTTTATACCCTGCAGGTGCCGGCAACGGCAACAGCCCTGGAATTCTCTTTTATCGGGATGCAGAGCCAGGTCGTTGAGATAGGAGGCAGGACGAGGGTTAACGTTACCCTGGCGCCTGACCTTGTTGCTATGGATGAGATTATTGTAACTGCCTATGGTACTGCCAAGAAGGGTTCATTTACCGGTGCTACCGCGCAGATAAACAGCAAAAGCATTGAGACAAGGCCTGTCGCCAACGTTACCAAGGCCATCGAGGGTGTCAACCCCGGTATCCAGGTGACTTCAGCCAGCGGTCAGCCCGGATCTGGCCAGGATATACGTATCCGCGGTTTCGGTTCAGTCTCTGCTTCCAACGCACCTCTTTATGTTGTTGACGGTGTTCCTTATTCAGGTGCAATTAGCAACCTGAACAGCCAGGACATTGAGAGCATATCGATCCTGAAAGATGCCGCATCATCGGCTCTTTACGGTAACAGGGCAGCAAACGGCGTTGTGATGATCACCACAAAGCGCGGAAACAAATCCCGTTCATCGATACAGTTCACGACCACCCAGGGCGTCAGCACCAGGTCAATACCTGAATATGACAGGATTCAGGGACTGGATTATTATCCCCTGATGTGGGAAGCTGACTACTACAGGCAGGTATATGCCGCAACTCCGGTTGATCCGGCAACGGCCGCCCAGAATTCAACCAACAACCTTATAACAAGGGTAGGCTACAACATAACCAACCAGGCCAATAACCAGATTGTCGGAACAACCGGTCTGCTCAATCCTTCCGCCGAGATCCTCGGTGACTATGCCGGAGACCTTGACTGGCAGGAGCCTATTATGAGACAGGGCTATCGCGGTGAGTACGGACTTACTTTCAACGGAGGAACAGACCAGAGCGACTATTATGTTTCCCTGGGTTACCTGAATGAGAAAGGCTACGTTCTCAAATCAGACTATGAACGTATTACAGGTCGTATCAATGTAAATACCACGCCGAAGAAATGGCTCCGCACCGGACTGAACCTCTCAGGAAACATGACGGAATCGAATGTTGCCGTTTCCGGAGGTACATCCTATGTCAACCCCTTCTACTTCACCAGGAACATGGGTCCAATCTATCCGGTCTATGCCCACGATCCGGCAACAGGTGATTACCTGATTGATCCGGCGACAGGCGAATACATCTATGACCTTGGCAACCTTGCCGGCCTGCCGACCAGACCTGCTGGTGCGAGTCCCGGACGTCATGTTGTCGCTGAGACAATGTGGAACGATGATCTCTTCAAAAGAAATGTGCTCAGCGCCAGGACATACGTTGACCTCATGTTCCTGAAGGATTTCAAATTCACCCTTAACGTTGCATCTGACGTATCGGCCTACAACGCTGCCGGATTTGAGAACAAGACAGTAGGTGACGGTGCTCCTGCAGGAAGGGGTGAGCGGGTGAACTCCCTTACAACCAGTTACACCATAAATGAGCTGCTCAACTACAGCAAGACCTTTGATGTCCATTCAGTAGAGGTGCTGCTCGGTCATGAAAACTATGACTATACCTATAATTATCTCCGCGGGTTCCGCCAGGGACAGATCGTAGACGGTAATACGGAGCTTGTGAACTTTACCACCACCAATGACCTGACATCCTACACAGACAAGTACAGGACGGAAGGTTATTTCACGCGTCTGAATTACAACTTCAACGAGAAGTACTTTGTATCAGGTTCATACCGTCGTGATGCCTCTTCAAAGTTTTACAAGGACACGCGCTGGGGTAACTTCTGGTCAGTAAGTGCCGCATGGAGAATGGATGCTGAGAACTTCATCAAGTCGCAGACATGGATTGACATGATGAAACTGAGGGCATCTTACGGAGCTGTAGGTAATGACGGCGGAATCGACCTCTATGCCTGGCAGGCCCGTTATAATATTGGTGTCAACAATGCAAACGAGCCCGGGTTCATCCAGGCCAACCTCTCCAACGAGACACTCACATGGGAGTCGAACAACACACTTGACTTCGCTCTCGAGTTTGCCCTGCTGAAGAGGGTAACCGGTTCCGTGGAGTTTTACCACAGGATTTCTTCGAACCTTCTCTTTGCAGTACCTCTTCCGTTGTCAAGCGGTATAACAAGCCAGGATCAGAATATCGGAGAGATGTACAACCAGGGTGTTGAAATGCGTATTGCCGTGGATGTTGTCAAATCGCCCAGCTTTATCTGGAATATCGATGTCAACGCTTCCACCGTGAAGAATGAGATCACCAAGCTTCCGCAGGAGGAGATCATCAGCGGAACCAAGAAGCTTATGGTAGGAAAATCTATATATGACTTCTGGCTCAGGGACTGGTACGGTGTTGACCCGTCTGACGGTTCGGCACTCTACGATGCCAACATCAAGGACTTTGCCACACAGGCTGCCAACCTCAGGATCATAAATGAAACTGACACCGTTAGCACGAGCCAGAACAATGCGAAGTACGCCTATCATGGCAGTGCCATCCCGGATCTTATCGGTGGGTTTACCAATAACTTCAGCTACAAGGGATTTGATCTCTCCATCCTGTCAACATTCCAGATCGGCGGTCTGATCTATGACAACACCTACGCCAGTCTGATGCATGCCGGCGATTATGGCCGGGCAATCCATGTTGACATCCTCGACCGCTGGCAGAAACCCGGCGATATTACAGATGTACCGAGGCTTGACAACAGCAAACTGACTCAGTTCGGAGCACAGTCTGACCGTTTCCTGACCGATGCATCCTTCTTCGCCATCAAGGCAGTAACTCTCAGCTACAACATCCCGGCATCGGTTACACAGCGTGCAGGGATGAAGGGTGCCAGGGTTTGGTTAAGCGGTGAGAACCTGCTTTTACTGAATTCACGCACAGGCCTTGACCCGCAGGCTTCATTTGCCGGTACGACCGACAACGTCTATACACCGTCAAGGATTCTTACGGTAGGAATAAATGTATCACTCTAAAAAACCGTAAACGATGAAACGTATATTATACAGTTCACTAATCGTCGCCGCTCTCTCACTCTTAATGGTGTCATGCAGCGAGGACTATCTCGATACCCAGCCTACTGACCAGGTATCGGCAGCATCGGCTTTCACCACAACCGCCAATGCCATGCAGGCACTGAACGGCATCCACCGCATCATGTATTCGCAGTGGCGCAACCAGGGCGAGGCCGGTGAAGGATCAGCAAACATTCTGCGTGACATGCTCGGTGAAGACCTTGTAATGACATCAGCAGGTAACGGATGGTATAACAATGCATACAAGTGGCTCGATCACAGAAGTGAGACTGCCACGGTTGATTCATACCCATGGTGGTTGTATTACAGGATCATCTCCAATGCAAACATGATCATCAACAACATTGACGGTGCAACAGGGCCGCAGTCAGAAAAGGACATCATCAAGGGTCAGGCATTGACTTACAGGGCATGGTGCCATTTTAACCTTGTTCAGCTCTATGGCAAACGTTATGTTGCAGGCACGCAGAACACCCAGCTTGGTGTGCCCATCATGCTTACCGCCAACTTCGACGGTCAGCCGCGCAACACCGTAGAGGAGGTCTATACCCAGGTAAAGGCCGATCTGGTAGAAGCCGCCACCCTGCTTGCTGCCTACACCAGGCCCAATAAATCACACATGAATCTCAGTGTGGTCAGGGGTTTGCAGGCACGTGTTGCCCTTACCATGCAGGACTATCCGGCTGCGGCAGATTTTGCCACACAGGCACGCACAGGGTATTCGCTTATGACCAACTCTGAATACACCGGCGGGTTCAACAACTATACCAACCGGGAATGGATGTGGGGAGCCACGGTGATATCTGATCAGACTACCTACTTCTACTCATACTTTGCTTATATGTCAAGGAACTTCAGCTCCACGAACATCAGGGGTAACCCTAAGGCCATTAACCAGGATCTGTACAATGACCCCATATTTACCGCCACTGATGTCCGTAAGGCTAACTTCGACCCGACAGGTCTTCATACAGCCCTGGCTCTTCCTTCGAACTTCACGAAGTTTCCTTATACAAGCCAGAAATACCTCGCTGCCGGCGGAGCTGACAGTCGCGGTGATGTTGTCTACATGCGTGCTGCCGAGATGCTGCTTATTGAAGCTGAAGCCTTTGCCCGCATGGGTGGTCATGACACTGATGCTCAGAATGCACTGAATATTCTCAGGCAAAACCGTGAGACAGTTTCTGCAAACTACGTGGCATCAGCTAATACCGGCCAGGCCCTGATCGATGAGATCATGCTGAACCGCAGGCTTGAACTCTGGGGTGAAGGATTCCGTTTCACGGACCTTAAACGCCTTAACCTTCCGCTTTCAAGGCCTACCGGAACAGGAGGTGGCTACCATACAACTGCCCTGTGCAACCTTACCAGCGTTCCCGCAGGAGATGTTATGTGGGAGTGGCTTATACCGAAGGCTGAGCTGGATGCTAACGATGCAATGGTTCAGAATCCGCTTTAGACCATCAGGGAATTTTATAGGAAAAGGAGGCTGCCCGCACGGGACAGCCTCTTTTTTTAATATGGAAATTTTAGGAAGAAGAAATGTCAAAAAATTTGATTTCTGAGTGATATTTGTTACCTTGCCAAAGAATGAGATATTCTCATTAAACCTAGTTAACCTAAACTATTACTTTATGAAAAAGATCCTAATGATTTTTGTATTGGTACTTGCCACTGCATCGCTTGCGTTGGGGCAGACGGTACAGATTGCAGGCACTGTGACGAGCCAGGAGGATGGATTGGCAATCCCCGGCGTTTCGGTAGTAGCCAAGGGCACCACTGTCGGTACCATGACGGGTGCTAACGGAGAGTACAGCTTATCTGTTCCTCAGGGTACCACCACTCTTGTCTTCAGTTTTATCGGTATGAAGAAACTGGAGGTCCCGATCCAGGGAAGGACAAGGATTGATGTCTTCCTGGAGTCTGAGCTTGTAGGCCTTGACGAAGTTGTCGTTACCGCCGTGGGTATCTCCCGTGAAAAGAGAGAGCTCGGTTACAATGTTCAGAGCGTTGAATCAGATGTCATAAGCAGCCGGCCAAATGCCGACATTGTGAACTCTCTGTCAGGCAGAACATCCGGTGTTCAGGTTATCAGTTCTGCCGGTGATGCCGGAGCTGCTACCTATCTTACCATCCGCGGTGCGCATTCAATCACCGGTAACAACCAGCCTCTGTTCGTGGTGAATGGCATGCCTATCATCACAGGTGGCGGCGGAGGCGGTGTCGACGGTGTTACAACATCGAACCGTTCAATTGACCTTAACCCTGATGATATAGAGTCGATCACCATTCTCAAGGGTGGTGCTGCCACTGCCCTTTACGGTATACGTGCTGCCAACGGCGCTTTGATTATTACCACAAAAAGCGGCAAGAATCTTACAAACAGGAAAATAGAATTTCATACTTCGGTAGGTATGGATCAGATCTCCCAGGTAGCAGAGTTGCAGAATACATATGCGCAGGGCCTCAACGGAGTTTGGCAGAGCGGAAATGCTGCTTCATTCGGCCCCAAGATTGCTGACCTGGAATATGACGGTGATCCGACTTATAAGTGGGACCCCAATGGCAAACTTGTTCCAAAGGGAACCGGAAACGGTACGCCGGCAAGGGCTTATGATCCCTACGAATTCTTTCAGAACGGCCTGAATTTCAACAATCGCCTGAGCGTGAGTAACGGGAACGATATAAGCAGTTATTTCTTCTCAATCTCCAATCTCAGCCAGGAAGGTATCGTCCCGAATAACAAATTCGTCAGAACTACAATGCGTCTGAATGCAACTTCGAAGCTTTCAAAAAAGGTTACTGTCGGAGGTGATTTTGCATATACAAACTCACAGGCAGTCCAGATACAGAAAGGATCAAACGTATCAGGCGTCATGTTAGGGCTGGTAAGAACGGCCAGGACATTTGACAACAGCGCCGGATATATTTTCCCTGACGGTACCCAGCGTAACTACCGCAACGGTGGAGGCTATGACAACCCCTACTGGGTGGCAAACATGATTTCATTCAATGAGGATGTAAACCGTTTTACGGGAAGCGCAAACCTCAATGTAGCCTTTACTGACTACCTCAGTCTCTCATATACCGGAGGCGTTGACTGGTTCAACCGCAGGTACAATGACAAGTTCGCAATCAATTCAAGAGCATATCCGGCAGGTTACTACGATGAATACCAGGCCTACTCGGGTGTTTTCAACTCTGACCTTCTGCTGAATTTCCAGAAGAAACTCGGTGACAGTTTTGACCTGAAGGTTACGGTTGGCAATAACATGCAGTCCAATTTTTCCAAATACTTATATGGTGATGCTGACGGACTGCAAATTGCAGACTTTTATCAATTATCCAACTCGCCTAACAATACCGTCAGCCATGGAACTACCAATTTCCGGACTGCAGCATTTTTTGGTGATATTAACCTTGCCTATAAGTCTATATTATATTTAGGCATGACCGGCCGAAACGAATGGTCAACCACCATGCCTGAGGCTAACCTCTCAGCATTTTATCCCTCAGTCAGTTTAGGCTTTGTCTTTACTGAACTTGGCGGGCTTAAGGACAATGATATTCTGTCATATGGCAAGATCAGGGGATCGGCCGCAAGGACGGCAAACATTGCAGGGCCCTATTCCACATCCAATTACTATTATTCGGCCGGCTCAGGCGACGGGTGGACAAACGGCGTGGGATTTCCATACCAGAGTAACAGCGGTTTTGCACTGGGTACCGGTTTAGGAAACCCTGACCTGAAGCACGAAACGCAGGATTCCTGGGAAGTTGGCCTCGAACTGATGTTCTTCCAGAACCGGCTTGGCTTTGACGGTTCGTACTTCCAAAACCTTAATAAGGATCTGTTAATGTCTGTGCCTATCGCTGCATCGTCCGGATTCACTTCCGTATATATGAATGCTGCAACCATGGAAACAAAAGGGTATGAGTTAAGCCTGAACGCAATCCCTGTAAGCGGCAGTAATTTCACCTGGGATATCCTTGTCAATTTTACCCAGATGAAAAGTATGGTACTTGAACTTGCTCCCGGGGTTGATAACCTGTTTCTGGGCGGATTTGTTGAGCCGCAGATCCGGGCAGTTGCAGGATCGGAGTACGGCACAATTTTTGGCCTCGACTGGACCAGGGCTGAAGATGGCACCATACTTATAAATGATGATCCAACTGACAGCTTCCGTGACGGATTCCCATTTACCGGTCCTGATATGGTAGCCATAGGGAAGACAGCTCCTGACTGGACCGCAAACATTACCAATACATTTTCATACAAAGGGCTGAGCCTTTCATTCATGTTTGACATCAAGAAAGGCGGAAGCATGTACAACGGTACTGAATATGCGATGAATAACTTCGGAACAAGCAAGGCTACCGAGAAACGGGAAGTGTATTATACCCCCGAAGGAACTATAGATTTTGACAGAACACCTGCTGAAAACATAGTGGTTTTTGAAGGTGTATACGGTCACCTTGATGCCAGTGGCGCCGTAGTAACCTCAGGTGTGCCCAACGTCACGCCGGTCGTTCTTGACCAGGCATGGTTCAGGGGACAGGGAAGTAATTTCGGTGGCGGACCGACCTCAGCAGCAATTCAGCCTACAGACTGGGTAAGGTTAAGGGATATATCCTTAAGCTATGATATACCCTTGAAATCGAATGTGGTAAAACTGCTGCAGGTGTACGTGACAGGCAAGAACCTGTTCCTGGCCACTCCCTACACGGGAATTGATCCGGAAACAAACCTACTGGGAGCCGATAATGCTCAGGGCATGGATTATTTCAACAACCCTGGTACGAAAAGTTATCTGGCTGGTCTGAAAATAACTTTCTAATTAACCATTATAAGTAAAGTATTATGAAAAAGTTCACTAACAATATAATAAAAGCGGTAGGGGTATTCCTGGTTTTTATGCTGTCTCTTTCCTCCTGCGATATGTGGATTGATACGGATTTAAACGTTGATCCGGATGCTCCTGCGGATGTGCCAATGAACCTTATGCTGCCGGCTATCGAGCAGAATTTCGGGTACCTTTTAGGCGGTTTTGATCTTGTCGGAACCACAGGTATCTGGATGCAGCAATTTGACGGAGTCGACCGTCAGCCATTTACTGAAGCGCGGTATCAGTATACCTCTGCTGACGTGAATAACCTCTGGAACAGTACTTTCACTTCGATATTCATGAACGGGAAAGTATACATTGAGAAAGCGGAGGAACTTGAGTCTCCGTACAATGCAGGAGTAGGAAAGGTCCTTGTTGCAGCTACACTGGGAATATTAACAGATGTATGGGGCGACATGCCTTTCAGCGAAGGCTTCAGGGGAAGTGAAAATATCCTGACCCCTGCTTTCGATACCCAGGAAGAGCTGTATGATACCATATTTGTTATGCTCGATGAGGCTATTGCTGACCTCAGTGCGGCATCAGATCCGATAGGCATAGGTGGTGACGTAATTTATGCCGGCAGTGCAGCTAAGTGGAAGAAAGCTGCCAGTGCAATAAAAGCAAGGCACCTGATGCAGCTGTCACTGGTAAATGGCAATGCCGCCGCCACCGCAGCCCTGGCTGCTGCAGGAGCAGGCTTTTCATCAATTGCAGATGATCTGAAAGTTCCATGGGAGGAGGCAAACCATAACCCGATCTTCCAGTTTGTAGAACAGCGAATAGATATCCGCATGGGTGCAACAATGGTTAACATGATGAAGGCCAATGATGACCCGCGCCTGCCTTTCTATTCTGAGCTGGATGGAAATGATGAATATACGGGTAGCATAGCTGCTTCCGAAAACAGTGCTGCCTCATTTCCGGGAAGTTATGTTGCCGGGGCAACAGCACCTTCAATGATGATGACTTATGCCGAACTTAAGTTCATCGAAGCTGAAGCCAACCTGATGCTTGGTCAGACCGGCCCTGCCCAGGCTGCCTTCGAGGCTGCCGTAGCTGCTTCAGTCCTCAGGGTTACCGGAGCCGCCAACACCGCATGGCTCACAGCCAATATTACTGGTGTGCCTGTGACAATGGAGCTATTGATGACCCAGAAGTATATTGCAACATTCGGCAACAGCCAGGCTTATGCGGATTACAGGAGAACCGGTTATCCGACCATGCCTTTGCCGGTTGGTGCGGTATTGCCTGAGATGCCTGTACGCTATCCCTATGCCCAGGAAGAGATAACCTATAACGGAGCCAATGTTCCGGATGTAACTCTGGTTACCAAACTATGGTGGGACAGATAAGCCATTCCAAGCTTAACAATTAAAATGTAAAAATCATGAAAAAAATTATTTCAATATTGTTCGTTTTGATTGCAGCGGGAGCATTGTTGCCTTCCTGTGAAGATGTAGAAACGGGGTTTGACGCCATAACCAAAGACACTGATCCCGCCTCAACATATTATCTGCAATTCATCAACGCTTCACAATCAAAGGAAACCGGTGTTACAGAAGCTGGTACGTTGATTGAAGTTGAGCTTCCTGTCGGAGCAGTGGTGATGGGCTTACCGCAAAGTACGCCTATTGTTCTGAACCTGGCAATTGACCCTTCTTCAACGATGACGCCAGACATGTATACCCTGTCAGCCACCAGCATCACAATTCCTGCCGGTAAAACCTCGGGGTCAGTTACCTTTAAGACGGTGGCTGCAAACATGGTCCCGGGAGAAACCAAAACGCTTGTGCTTACCATGGATGCCGGTGAACATAATTCACCAAGTCCTACCGGAACCAAACTGACATATTCCGTAAAACGCCTTGAATTTTGCCCCCTTACAAACGGGGCTGCTGACTTTGTCGGTGCATGGTCCGGTACCGATGTCGGGTATGACTGGGGAGCTGAAGCTCCTACTTCGGCCAGTGTAACTGTCACAGCAGAGCTCAGTGGTGCATCACTCAAGGCTGTTGGTGGCATAGGTCAACCGTTCATCGAGCAGTTCTGGGGAGAAGAAGTGATTGCAGGCGGTAACTTTTTGATGACCATCAAGGGCGACGGCAACATAGATATACCCAGACAATATATCTATACAACCACCTACGGCGGGTCTCCTTACGACTATGAAATCAAGGGTACCGGTAAATGGGAGAACTGCGGTGCAAAACCCAAGCTGATAATTGACTATGATATCTATTATCCCGGTGATGATGACGGATTAGCAAAATCATATTCGAGCTATCTTGGAGGTAAAACCTACCTTACTGCAACAATTACAAAGAATTAGCAGCTATGTGTTAGCCAAATGCCAGACCAGCGTTTAGCTGGCTCACAATCTGGTATTAAGATTTGAATAGAGGGTGTCTCATAATAACGGAGACACCCTTTTTCTTTGTGCGCCCGGCATGGGTGGCATCCATCGTTTTATTTGTGTGAGAGGCTGTGGAATGAAAAAAGCCAATATATTTCCTGCCAATGCTGAATGTTTTTGCAAAAGAAAGTCCATTATATGCCCTGTCAGCGCAGAATGTCAAGCTAAAACTTGCCGATAGGACCGGGATCAAAAAAATCTTTGCAAACGTTGTAAATAAGTAAATTATGCTATTTTTGCGGATGTGACACTTTTTTAATAACCCTTATTAACCTAAACTATTAATTTATGAAAAAGATCTTATTGCTCTTTTCATTGCTGCTAATGACGGGTTTTCTTGTCATGGGGCAGACATCCCTGATCACGGGTACGGTCACGAGTTCTGATGATGGATCAGAACTGCCGGGCGTCTTTGTGACAGTGAAGGGTACGACCCTTGGAACCATCACCGGCCCTGACGGGAAGTTCTCGATCCAGGCGCCGACAAATGCCAGAACACTGGTATTCAGCTTCGTCGGTTATGTGACGCAGGAGCAGGCTATTGAAGGCAGAAACAGAATTGACATCGTTCTGCAGCAGGACCTCTTCAATGTAGACGAGGTGGTTGTTGTTGCCTATGGTACAGCCCAGAAGCGTGATGTGGCAGGCGCTGTCTCAACCGTTAAGGGAGGTGACATCGCCAAAATGAACATGCAGAGCTTCGACCAGGCTCTTGCCGGCAAGGCTTCCGGGGTTTCAATCACACTTCCCAACGGTGTGCTTAACAACCCGCCTGTCATCCGCATCAGGGGTTTCAACTCGATCACATCAAGCTCGAACCCGCTGGTTGTCGTTGACGGTGTCCCGGTGTTCACCGGAAACATCGGAGGTACTGCAATCCAGAACTCTCTTGCAGACATCAACCCCTCCGATATAGAGTCGATGGAGATCCTCAAGGATGCATCAGCCACTGCACTTTACGGTTCAAGGGCTGCAAACGGGGTTATCCTTATTACTACAAAACGTGGCGCAGGAGCCAGGACAAAAGTCACATACGACGGTTTTGCCGGATGGACTGAGCCTTACAGGCTGTTTGACCTGATGAATGCCGAGCAGTATCTTGAGCACAAAAACCTTGCATATGCAAACGCCGGCTCCACAGTCGTCCTGCAGCGGGTAAATGATGCCGACGGCAATCCAATCGCAACCGACTGGTCAGACCAGGTCTATCAGAAGGGCTTCCAGCAGAGCCATGCCATTACGGTGTCAGGTTCTTCTGCTTCAACAGCATACTTCCTCTCAATTGGGTACACTGATCAGGACGGTATGATACAGAAGAACTTCTATAACAGGAGAAATGCCAGGATGAACGTTGATCACAAGGTCAACAAATACTTCTCAATCGGTGCTAATATTGCCTATACAAACGGTTACACTGAATCTCCGAATACGGGATCAGACTTTTCCACGGCAGGGGCCGCACGCCTCGCCTTCGTTCTTCCCCCTATTATTGGTCCGTACAACAATGACGGTTCCTTTAACCTGGCAGGAGCCGGTATTGGCGGCCAGGGAACAGGACTCCCCACAGGCCTGGGTTATTACAACCCGGCTCAGCTGATGGAGACAAACAAGAACACCACCGAATCTGACAGGATCCTGGCAACAGTTTCTGCCAGCCTGGAACCGGTAAAAGGACTGTTTTTGAAGACCGTATACGGGATGGATAACCTGGCCAGGGAGACAACCACATTCTGGTCTCCGATCGGAGGTGACGGTTATTCATACGGTGGTTATGCCTACAACTGGACCGGTAAGGACAAGAGGTGGACATGGACCAACACCCTGAATTACAATACAACCCTCATTGAGAGGATTAACCTCGGATTCCTTGCAGGGATTGAGCAGCAGAGAACCGTCGGTTCAAGCTGGAATGCAACCAAAACAGCTGTTTCTGACCCGTTCTTTGAGACTTTTGCAGGGTCATTCGCGACTGCCTATGGCATTCCCGGTGGCGGATATGGTGAGAACTTCTACTCCTCTTATTTCGGGCGTATCACTGCCAACTGGGACCGGAAGTATTATCTGGAGGCAAGCGTCCGTCGCGACGGGTACAGTGGCCTCTCGAAGGATAATAAATGGGGTAACTTTGGCGGCGTCTCATTCATGTGGAATGTCTCAAATGAGGGCTTCATTGCCAACTCAGGACTCAATGACATCTTCTCCGATATGAGACTGAAACTCAGCTACGGACGTGTAGGTAATATGTTCGGAATCGGAAACTACAGCTCGCTGTTCCTGTATAGTTCCGGTCTCTATGCTGCAACTCCGACTCTCTATTTTTCACAGGCAGGAAACGCAGACCTCAAGTGGGAGACCAGTGACAAATATGACATTGGCCTCAGCTTCGGCATCCTGAATGACAGGATACAGGCTGACCTGAACTACTTCTACAATGATGTCAATAACCTTATCCTTAATGTGCCTCAGTCACCATCCAAGGGTATCCCGGGCAACTCAATCCCGGCAAACGTCGGATCGATGTATAATACCGGATTTGAACTCTCTCTCACCACTTACAATATAACAACTACAAATTTCAGCTGGACCTCCAACTTCAACTTTACAGCCCTGAAGAATGAGGTTACAGAACTTGCACCCGGTGTTGAAGAGATACGTTCCTCTACTGGTGGCCTTGAAACAACCAACATCACCGTTGTAGGCCTTCCCGTCGGAAACATTCTGGCTGTCAAGACGAACGGTGTTGATCCTGCAACAGGACAGAGAATATTCGTCAATGCTGCAGGCAGGGAGGTACTCTATAATCATGCTGCCACCAACAGATGGACCTACAGGTCAGACGGATCAGTGGCTCCGGCAGTTAACACTGCAGCAGATGGTGTACCCTATGCTTCTCCACTGCCAAAATATTACGGAGGTTTCGATAACAATCTCACCTATAAGAATTTCGATTTTGCTCTTAACCTGACATATGCGTTTGGATTCTATGTTTACAGCGGATCAAAGGCAGGTACCAGGGACCAGAGGTGGTGGAACAACTCGGTTGAAGTTTATGAGACTGCATGGAAACAGCCGGGTGACATAACAAATATTCCGAAACCGGTTATGAATGACAACGTCTCCAACGGATCAGCATTCGCCATATCAGAGAATGTCGAGAAGGGTGACTACCTGAAAGTAAGGAACATATCTGCAGGGTACACATTCAAGAACATATGGCCCGGTCTGCTGAACATACAGAGCTTAAGGGTTTACGGACAGGTCTTCAATGCCTATGTCTTCACCAATTATACCGGCTCTGACCCTGAGGTCTCTACCAACACTGACTCAAACCTCGCTCCGGGTATTGACAGGAATACTGCCCCACAGGCAAGGACCTATACCTTCGGGCTTAATGTAAGTTTCTAACCAATTAATCAAGAATCAGATATGAAAAATATATTAAAGGGTTCAATAATATTAGTTCTAATATTGTTGATTACCGGATGCACCAAAGATGAGTGGATGAATCCGGTACCTGTAACTTCGCTTTCAGATCTTTCTGTTTTTGATACCAAAGACAGGATTGTAGCGCAGGTTAACGGTATGTATTCCTCTTTGAAAAGTGGTCAGCATGTGGGCGGCAGGTTCCAGGTCTATAATGATGTCAGGGATGATAATTTTCTCCCGCTAAGCTCCAACCTTGTAACTTGCTTTGCAACATGGAACCACACAGTCATAAGTTCCACGAACGAGGTTCAGAACTTCTGGGGTGCTGCTTATTCGACCATAAACGTGGTTAACGTGTTCCTCGAGGGTCTGCAGGCTGCCTGGGACGAAGGCAAAATCACAGGTTTTGTAACACAGGCGGAGTTCAATCAGTATAAAGGTGAAGCGTTGGCCATCAGGGCATTATGCTATTTCGACCTTATCCAGATGTATGGAAAGCCTTACAACCAGGGTAACGGTGCCAATCGCGGTGTGCCACTGAGACTGACGGCAAACAAGTCAGCCGCAGGAAACGACATGGCGCCCAGTACCGTTGCTGAGGTTTACGGCCAGATACTGACTGACCTTAATGATGCTGAATCACTGGTAATTGCAGATTTCGGTAATACGAACCTTAATATAACAAGGATACATAAGAACACTGTTATTGCCTACAAAACAAGGGTCTACCTTCACATGCAGAACTGGCCGCAGGTAGTGACCGAGTCAGCCAAGATAGTGCCTGCTGCAGCTCCTTTTACTGCAACTTCAGGCGTGGCTCATACGCTTAATGCAAGCTATGCAGGGATATTTGCCTCTCCCAACACGACAAAGGAATCTATCCTGTCAATGCCTCATACAACATCCAACAATGCAGGAACACAGAACCACCTGGCCCATTATTTCGGCTCGGGTTCGGGTGAAGCATATTACCTGGTGTCAACTCCCGGTTCTCTTTATGCAAATATGGATGCAACTGATGCACGGAAAGTGATGATCGCCGTCGTTAGCGGTAAGCCTTTCCTGACAAAGTATGTTGATCAGACTAACAGGTCTGACTGGGCTCCGGTGATCAGGTGGGCAGAGGTTCTGCTTAACCGTGCAGAAGCACTGGTACGCGCAGGTAATACAGTCACCCAACCTGCCGTGGACCTGCTGAATGCTGTAAGGACACGCTCCTTTGCAACAGGCGCTTATGCTCTCGGCGATTTTGCAAATGCACAAGCCTTCTACGATGCAGTCCTGCTTGAGAGGAATATGGAATTCCTGGGCGAAGGTATCCGCAACATGGATCTCATGCGCCTGAGTCTTACCATTCCTGGTAAAACAAGTGATTCCGGTTTTGGTACTGTCGCAGCAATTCCGTCGACATCACAGTCGTATATCTGGCCGATTCCAGACAGTGAACTCAGCTATAATGGCCTTATGACTCCCTAATTTACGGGTCAAGACCAACCTGAATAAAAAGCTGCCTCATACGGGGCAGCTTTTTTTGTGCTGTTCAGCGGTCACGCCTGAACCTCGACCGCTTGTCCTGCTTACGCTTCAGGTTCTCCGTCCTGCTCCTCATGATCATATAAATGACAATAAGCACCAGGATGGCAATTGCTATTATCTTCAGATCAACTTGTTCCATTCTATCAGTCCACAGTTTGAGGCTACGACGCAGGAAAAGTCCCGCACACACAGTGTCGGGAAGGAGACTCAATCCCGACCACGAAGTGAGTCGGGACTTCAGTCTTCAGTCCTCAGTCCTCAGTCCTCAGTCTTCAGTCAATCTACAGGTTACGACTGTCGACTGCCAACTGCCGACTGGTTTTGACTGCCGACTGCCGACTGCCGACTGGTTTTGACTGCCGACTGGCCTGCCTGCTATCTCATATCAATCACCTCCACTCCCTTATAGTCAGCCGGATTAAAGGTAAAGTATCCTGCCGGGGGGCGGAAGGTGAGGTCGTATTTATCTGCCTTAAGCGTGACCGTCATACCATCCTTGGTGCGGTACTCTGCCGACCTGAGGTCATACAGAGTCTTGCCGATCTTCAGCCTGATGCGAACCAGGCTGACGTTCAGATCTTCGGGGTAGAGGTCTATGACCCACTCCTTGGCATTCTGTTCCAGCAGCCTCACCTTGTACCCCTCCTCGTAAAGTGAGAAGAGCAGGGATGGTTTGGAAAAAAATGATCCTTCGGCAGGGTCAGGTTCGGTTATAGTCACCTCGTTTACGTCAGTCAGGTAGTTCCACACTGCCTTACCGTCTGCCCAGGTGATATTATCATCCGTTGTCACCCTGTAACTGTCGCCTGATATCACCGCTGTTCCCGACACGGTTGTTATGTCATTCTCACGCGTGTCAAGGGCATCAACTGTAAAATCTATCTTCACTGAAGGTGCCTCGGTGGCTTTTCTGCTGAATTCCTCAAGCACCCTGACCGCCTCCTGGTCCTTCTGGGCGGAGACGGGGAGAGCGAATAAAAGCGTAAGAGATAGAACAGTGGTGGAAGTAGTTATGAGGGTTTGGCGTGGACCTGTCAGTTTAAAGCCTTTCATTTTCATTTCAGAGAGTTTGTTCATCAAGCCTCTTCAAAATCTGTTCCAATGTTTGCGGGTCCTGTACAATCACGTCGCGGGCCTTGCTTCCCTCGAAGGGTCCGACAATGCCTGCAGCCTCCAGCTGGTCAATGATACGGCCGGCACGATTATATCCTAGCTGCATGCGCCGCTGTATCAGTGAGGTTGACCCCTGCTGGTGCTGCACCACAAGTCTTGCTGCTTCATCGAAGAGCGGGTCACGCTTCTTCAGATCAACATCCTTATTGCCGTTATCGGCATCGTCATCACCAACATATTCAGGCAGATGCAAAGCATCAGGGTAACCCTGCTGCGAGCCTATGAAATCTGTCAGCTCCTCTATCTCCGGTGTGTCGATGAATGCGCACTGGACCCTGATAGGCTCACCGCCCTGCGATATCAGGGCATCGCCTCTGCCCACCAGCCTGTCTGCACCCGTGCTGTCAAGTATGGTGCGAGAGTCTACGCCGGAGAAGACCCTGAAGGCTATCCTTGACGGGAAGTTAGCCTTGATGAAGCCTGTGATGATGCTCACTGACGGCCTCTGTGTCGAGATGATAAGGTGTATCCCCACTGCCCTGGAGAGCTGTGCCAGCCTGCCTATCGGAGCTTCAACGTCGCGGCCCGAGGTCATGATCAGGTCGGCAAACTCATCTATGATAAGCACGATATATGGCATGAAGTCGTGTCCTTTCTCGGGATTAAGCCTGCGGGCAATGAACTTCTCGTTATACTCCCTTATGTTCCTCGTCTGCGACAGCTTAAGCATCTCCAGGCGGTGATCCATCAGGATGCAGAGCGAATTGAGCGTGTTTATGACCTTCTTTGTGTCAGTGACGATTGCATCCTCCTCATCCGGCAGCTTTGCAAGGAAGTGGCGCTCGATCTTGCCATAGAGCGGCAGCTCGACCCGCTTGGGATCGATAAGAACCAGCTTCAGTTCTGCCGGGTGCTTCTTGTACAGGAGGGAGGTGATGATGGCATTCAGCCCCACCGACTTCCCCTGTCCCGTTGCCCCTGCCACCAGCAGGTGCGGCATCCTGGTCAGGTCAATGATAAACGGATCATTGGTGATGGTTCGTCCCAGGGCCAGCGGCAGCTCGAACTTCGTATCGGTAAACTCCTTCGATGCGATAAGTCCCTTCATCGATACCGTCTCGGCCTTCTTGTTAGGTACCTCAATCCCCACCGTTCCACGGCCCGGAATTGGTGCGATGATCCTTATTCCAAGGGCAGAGAGGCTGAGGGCGATGTCATTGTCAAGCGACTTGATACGGTGTATCTTGACACCGCGGTCAGGTACAACCTCGTAAAGGGTAACCGTAGGTCCGACGGTGGCGGATATATTCTTGATGGTTATCTTATGGTCTGCCAGGGTCTTGAGGATGATCTCCTTATTGGCATTTACCTCATCATGGGTGGTGGTGCCGGCGCTGCGGTAGTCGCGCAGCAGGGCCAGGGTGGGGAATTTGTACCGCGGCAGCGAGAGCCTGGGATCGAAAGGAGGGAGGTCTGACAGCAGCTCATCCAATGCAGGTTCTGCTGACGCCGGCCTGGTGCCCTTGTGGATCACGTTGACAAGGGGCTTGTCTTCCGGTACCGACGTCGGTGGCTTGTAGAAATCATCTATATCATCCGTTTCCTCCTCATCCGCCCTGAGAGGCTCCTCCTCAACTGAAGGGAAGTTATCTTCAGGCTCAATCTTCACATCCTCACTGACGATGTCTTTCTTCCTTCCTTCACCCGAGATAACGGACGCTCCGGCCCGCGCCATGGTGGCAATGGGTTTCCTGAGCGTCTGCGGGCTCACATGGAGGGAGAAGATCAGGTAGGCAACGGTGATCACCAGAAGCACGGCTCCGGTGCCCACTTTTCCCATCATCTCATTCAGCCGGTGGGCTATCATATAACCAAACTCGCCTCCCGGTCCGGCACCGAGGAAGGTCGACTGTCCTGCAAGGTAACCCAGTATGGCTGAAATAATCACTGTGGCCAGAAGAAAACGAAGGACATTCTTCCAAAGCCTGAAATACTTGACTTTCAGCAGGGCAAGGCCAAAGGCGCCGATGATCAGCGGGATGAAGAAGGAACCCAGTCCGAAGCCGCTGTAGATGAAATAATGGCCGATCTTAAATCCGAACTTACCACCCCAGTTCTTATATGCGAAGGGGTCCCCTTCCGGTTGCAGGCTTAACGAGTCCTGGTCAGCATTGCCCGTAAGAACATACGAGATGAAGACCACAAGCATATAGAGGGCAAAGACCAGAAGAACAAGGCCTGCGATGAACCTTGCATTCTCTCCTGACGAACTGCCGGCTGGACTCTTTTTATTTGTTGATGAACCGTTACCTTTTTTCTGTTTGCCCATCGTGCAATAAAATTATTATGTCTGCCCCGGAGGGCGGGCTTTAAAATGATTAGCAAAGGTAAGAAAAATGGTTGACCCGCAGGGGCATATTTTTAAAAGGAAATCATTTTAAGGATAAGCGCGTCGAGGTACTTGGAAGTGACCTCCTTGTAGTTCTTTTTCTTTTCGAATTCCTTGTCAGGAATCTGTTTAACAAGTACTTCATCGGCCGTGAACTGCATCTCGGCTTCGCCGATTATGTAAAAGAAATCCATCAGCACCCCGTCGATCTCCCTGTATGGAGTCATCCTGTTCGGATTTTCAGCCCTGATCTCATTGGTATACCAGATATAGCGGGTGGTTTTTGATTCCGGAAATTCAACCCTGGCCTGACGGCAGTTGAAGCCGCAGATGACTGATTTCCGGCCCGTATCATCCACGGTCATCCCTTTCATCGATGAAAAGCCAGGCTGCATGTCCTTTGAGTTGCCTTCATAATAGTACTTGAACGAAAGGATGTTAAGGTAGGTATCAAAAATGTTTTCCTTCGGATTGATAACGGTGGTAATGCCCGAGTTGCCAAACGGAGTCCGGAGGGCTGTGTTGAAGAGATCGTTCCTGAATGATATTACCAGTTCCTTCGGAAGAAGGTCGGCTGAGAGAGAGGAGGGGTTGCTGATATATTTGATGTTGTAGTAAATCTCCCCTTCCCGCATGTTTTTATAAGTGCTCTCTCCCTTGCATGAGGCAAGCACCAAAATCAGCATGATAATGGCAATAGATGGGAGAGTGCTGTTGTTCACGTATGATTGTTTGGGTGCAAAGGTAATAAATATGCAAGAAATACCCGTCAGGGCACTCCGATACATATATATAACTCTTTAACGGGTATAATAATATTTGCCATGAAATAATTTCATATAAAATTTTAGCTTTGTCACATGACTATAAATCAGATTTATGAGTAAAAAACTTGCGGTTGTGGCACTCGGGGGCAATGCCCTCCTCAGGGGCGATCAGCTTGGTACCATCGAGGAGCAGGAACAGAACACCACCGATACGCTTGAGAACCTTATCTTTCTCATCAGGGAGGGATATGATCTCGTCATCACTCACGGCAACGGTCCGCAGGTGGGAAACATCCTGATGAGGAATGATGCCGGCGAGCAGATGTACGGAATTGCGCAGATGCCCATCGATATCTGTGTGGCGGATTCTCAGGGTGGCATAGGGTACATGATAGAGCGGATGTTCAAGAACGTTCTCAACAGGCACGGTATAGATAAGAATGTCGTATGTCTTATCACCACGGTTCTGGTTGACAAGGATGATCCTGCCTTCAGTGATCCGCAGAAGAGGGTCGGCAAGATATATTCCAGGGAGCAGGCAGATGAGCTTGCCCTTGCAAAGGGGTGGGTGTTCAAGGAGGAGGTGAAGACTGAAGGAGGGTACCGCAGGGTAGTGCCTTCACCCAAACCGGTTGGCATAATGAATCATGATCTCATCCGCGAGCTCGCAAAGCGTGGAAATATTGTCATTGCAGCCGGCGGAGGCGGTGTGCCGGTCTATATTGATGAGAAGAACGATGTCAGGCCGGCCGAAGCCGTTATTGACAAGGACCTGGCCTCTGCGCTGCTCGGGTCGTCAATAGGAGCTGATGAGTTTTACATCCTGACCGACGTCCCGTACGTCTACATCAATTACAAGAAGCCCGACCAGGAGATTAAGGAGTTTCTTGACTACAAGGACACAATGAAGTATCTCAGTGAGGGCCAGTTTACCAAGGGCAGCATGGCTCCCAAGATCGAAGCCTGTCTTAACTTCATCAGGGCCGGCGGAAGCAAGAGCGTGATCACCGAGGCCTTCAAGCTGGAGGACAGGAGGTATGGGACAAAGATTACGATGGAGTATGATTAAGCGACAGGAATATTTGCGATTTGCGAATTGCGATTTTCGAATGGGAATTGCGATTTGCGATTTGCGATTTGCGAATGGACTTATGATCTGAAAAAAAACTATAGTCATGCATCCTAATCGAAAATCGAAAATCGACAATCGCACATTCAAATGACTTTAAGACTTTTAACACATAAAAGATATGGCATACAATTTAAGAAACCGCAGTTTTCTCAAACTGCTCGACTTCACACCGGAAGAGATAAAATTCCTCCTCAACCTGTCATTTGATCTCAAGAAGGCCAAATACGCGGGTACCGAGCAGCAGAGGCTCAGAGGCAAGAACATCGCACTCATTTTCGAGAAGACCTCAACCCGCACCCGCTGTGCCTTTGAGGTCGCCGCTTTTGACCAGGGAGCCCATGTGACATACCTGGGTCCTTCCGGGTCGCAGATAGGCCATAAGGAGTCGATGAAGGACACCGCCAGGGTTCTGGGACGGATGTATGACGGCATCGAGTACCGTGGCTACGGGCAGGATATCGTAGAGGAGCTGGCGGCCTACGCCGGTGTTCCGGTATGGAACGGACTGACGAACGAGTTTCACCCCACACAGATACTGGCTGACTTCATGACGATGATGGAGCACAGCAACAAGCCGCTTGAAAGTATCAGCTTCTGCTATCTTGGCGATGCCCGCAACAACATGGGCAACTCGCTGATGGTGGGGGCAGCAAAGATGGGGATGGACTTCCGCGCTGCTGCGCCTAAGGCCTGCCAGCCTGCAGATGAACTGGTAAAGAAGTGCCGGGAGATAGCCGCTGAGACCGGTGCAAAGATAACGCTGACGGAAGATGTGGCAGAAGCAGTAAAAGGAGTTGACTTCCTGTATACTGACGTCTGGGTGTCGATGGGTGAACCTGATGCTGTCTGGGAGGAGAGGATCAAACTGCTGAAGCCTTACCAGGTGAACGGCGAGGTGGTCCGACTGACCGGTAACCCGAAGGTCAAGTTTCTGCATTGCCTGCCTGCATTCCATAACAGGGAGACGAAGATGGGAGAGGAGATCTACAGGAAGTATGGCCTTGACGGGCTCGAGGTGACTGAAGAGGTGTTCGAGTCTCCAAATTCGATAGTCTTCGACGAATCGGAGAACCGCATGCATACGATCAAGGCGGTGATGGTCGCCACCCTGGGGGCGTAGCCAGTCGGCAGTCGGTAGTCTCAGCGGCAGTTTAGCCTCTGACGCAGGACGAGACTCAAGCCCGACCACGAAGTGCGTAGCGGCATGAGTTCAATTCGCAAATCGCAAATCGCAAATCGCAAATTCACACAACCAGTGCCCTTACGAAATAGAATGTCATCAGGAGGGATGCCGCGAGCTTGAGTCCCACCCCGGTCAGAAAACCCAGCAGGCTGCCGAAGCCGGCCTTCATGGCATATTTAATGTCATCCTTGAAGATAAGCTCACCCACCACGGCCCCGACGAACGGACCAATGATGATCCCCGCCGGCCCCAGGAAGAGTCCTATTACCAGGCCTACGGTGGCACCACGAATCCCGTATTTTGACCCTCCGAACTGCTTCGTGCCCCAGATGGGTACGACATAGTCAATAATGGTGACCACCACGGCAACTATCCCAAGGATGATGAAGAGGTTTTTACTGATGTCGCCAAACCTGGTAAAATGGAGCAATATCAGTCCGACATAGCTCAGCGGAGGCCCGGGCAAGACCGGCAGGAGACAGCCGGCAATGCCAACTATCATCAGAATAATAGCAAGAGCTAAAAGGAGATAGTCCATTTATGGGGAAATTTACGTTTCAGAACCCGGGCCACTACCTGGTCCCAAGTTCATCAAAATCAACATCAGAGAATTCATTTGCCGGCACAGCAGCAACCACTTCTTCGGTTTCTTCCATGACCTTGTGTTCGGTATGCAACACCTCGCCATTGCCGGCGAAGGCTATCGCCTCACGCAACCCTTCGGTAAACTTTTCAAAGTCCTCCTTATAGAGAAAGATCTTATGCTTCTCATAAAACATCTTGCCCTCTTTACCCAGTCTCTTCTTGCTTTCAGTTATAGTCAGGTAGAGATCCTCATGCCTTGTCGACTTGACATCAAAAAAGTAGGTTCTCTTTCCTGCACGCACAACTTTTGTGAATACCTCCTCTTTATCATTTCTCTCATTCTGGCCTTCAATACTTCCTTTCTCGTCTTCCATCGGTAGCGAATGTTTTAGGGTTTCAACCGGTTAGTATGGCCAAATGTAACAATTATTTTAAATCATAATAATATTTTGATTCTAAAGGAAAGAGGGAATCCTGAAATCGATAATTCAATTTGCAAGAGTTTTTTAACCGGCAGGTGATATTCCATTCCTATTTTTTTAACTTTGCTGCCTGAAAAATCTGTTCTTTAAATGATAAGCAGACGACAATTAAGGATCAAGGCGCTATCTGTGCTCTATGCGTGCAACAGGAAGGAGATTGATGACCTGGAGACGGCAGAGCAGGAGCTTTTGTTAAGCATCAGGAAGAGCTACGATCTCTACCATTACCTCCTTCTGCTGCTTATCGCAATGTCAGATGTGGCACGTGAGAAGGTAGCCCTTTCCCGCAACAAAAAGATCCCTTCGCCGGAAGACATAAATCCAAACAGGCGTTTTGCCGATAACAGGGTCATCAACCAGCTCAGGAACAATGAGCAGCTAAGTGCTTACACTGCAGCTACTCCTGCCCTGTGGACCACAAAGGATAAAATTACAGGTTTCAGGGGACTCAGCAGGTGGCTGGGGACTCTCGGGCTCTCATGGTCAGACCACCCCGAGGTAGTCAGGATGGTGTACAACGAGATGACCAGCTGGGAGGTTTATACTGATTACATGTCCTCCCCTGACGACAGCTACCGTGCCGATCAGCGTTTTATCAAGGAAGTTGTACTGAGGCTTTTCCCTGCCTCCGACGATCTTGCATCAAGCCTGGAGGAACAGTCGGTATACTGGAATGACGACCTGCCGTTCGTGACTGCCATGATACGCAACTCCGTCGGCAAATACCGGGAGCATGATGACGGCACCATTGTGATGCCATCCATGTTCACCAACAGTGACGACGAGGAGTTCGTAAAGGTACTCCTCAGAAAAGCCATCCTGAACAGTGAGAGGAACAGCGCGCTGATAGACACCCACACCACTAACTGGGAGGTGGAGAGAATAGCGCTGATGGACAAGCTGGTGATGCAGCTGGCTATAACAGAGCTGGTTGAATTTCCCGAGGTGCCGGTCAAGGTCACTCTCAACGAATATATCGAGATTGCCAAGGATTATTGCACAGCCAAAAGCAGTACTTTTGTGAACGGCATCCTTGATAAGATAGTGAAGGAGATGAGGGCGAACGGGAGCTTTACCAAGGCTGGCCGGGGGTTGATTGGCGAAAACCAGGATCAGGGCGGAAAGGGCCAGGAACAGGGAGCCAGGAGCAGGGAGCAGAGGACAAGGCGCAGAGCGCAGGAGGGTATGAAACAGTCGGAACCCGTGTCTGCTCCGGTAGTAAAAAAAAGAAAGAGAACATGAAAAGATCACTAGTATACACTTTGGCATTTATATTGGTGGCGACTCTCTTTTCCGCATCCTGCGGGAGGAGTTCATCAGGTGAAATGAAGAACATGCCGTCAGATACCACCGGCACAGCCGTACTGACATTTCAGAAGCCCGACCATGATTTTGGCAAGGTGGGGGCAGGGGAGAAGGTCGGCTGCATCTTCTCCTATACCAACACCGGTGATGCTGACCTGGTAATCACATCGGCATCTGCCAGTTGCGGATGCACGGTGCCCAAATATGACCGCAAGCCGGTGTCGCCTGGCGGCACAGGCACCATCGAGGTGGTATTTGATACTTCGGGAAGAGAGGGAATGCAGACAAAAACTGTTGTAGTTCAGTCAAATGCAGAGAATAATTTAGTTATTTTGCGTATAATTGCCGATGTGGAAAAGAAATAAGCAGTCGGCAGTCGGCAACCGGCAGTCAAAACCAGTCGGACAGTCGGCAACCGGCAGTCAAACCAGTCGGCAGTCGGCAGTCAGCAGTCTTAATCACTGGCTATAAGGACTGAAGACTGAAGACTGAAGACTGAAGAAGAATGATAATAACAAACAACAAATAATAATTACAATCATGACAACACTTGCACTCATTTATTTACAGGCCGCACCGGCAGGACAGGGAAGCCCGAGCATGCTCACCGGTCTTCTTCCCTTACTTCTCGTATTTGTGGTCTTCTACTTTTTTATGATCAGGCCCCAGATGAAGAAGCAAAAGGAGCTCACCACCTATCGCAATGCCATTGCCAAGGGCGACAAGGTCATTACAACCGGCGGCATCTACGGGAAAGTTATTGATGTATCAGACAGTGTCATCACCATTGAGATTGCCAATGACGTGAAGATCAGGGTCGACAAGAATGCCATTCTCAAGGATCCGACTGACGTCGCAGCAAGATAATAATCTGATTCAGGGACGGGCTTATCATGACTGACGAACAGAAACGGAAAGGAAAATTTCTTAACAGGGAGCTCCCTGTATTTGCATTTTTTCTGCTCCTGTCGTTCGTAATCTGGTATCTCAATGAACTGAGCAAGGATCTGCAGGGTACGATAAACTACCCGGTCAGATACATTAATCCACCCAAGGACCGCATTGTGACGGGTGATCTCCCCGACAAGCTGGAGATGGAGCTTCGCGGTCCGGGTTACTCCATCCTCAAGGTGAAGCTGTCAGGCAGCAGGGCTCCGGTGGTCATAGACTTTTCCAAACTTACCCCAAGGCGACTGCCGGGAGCCAGGCCTCATTATTACCTTGTTACATCGGGGCTTATAAGTAATTTCTCGAAACAGATGCATGCTGATTTTGAGATACTGTCAATAAATCCCGATACCCTCTTTTTCGGCTATGACAAGCTGGTGACCCGACGAATGCGGGTGAGACCCGATCTTCATGTGGAGCTGGCTGAAGGGAGAAGGGTGATAATTGTTCCTGATCCGGACAGCATTACTGTCACAGGTCCGGCGCACATCCTGGATACTCTTGACGGTATTCCCACACGGCATCGCAGTTATAAGCGAATGGACGAGAATTTCAAGTCGCGGGTGCCCCTGGAGTATCCTGACTATCTGCAGACAACGCAGAAAAGGGTCACTGTGGAGGTAACCATAACCGGCAAGCCCTCCTCCTTTTTCGGTCTGAAGCAAGGGAAAGAGAAATAATCGGCTCATCAATGGCAAGAAGGCTTGGCGTTACCGGCGGAATAGGCAGCGGAAAGACAACTGTCTGCAGGATCTTCAGGGTTCTTGGAGTGCCTGTCTTCGTGGCTGATGTGGCTGCCAGGCAACTTATGAATACCGATCCTGTCGTCCGGCAGGAGATAAATGCCATCACAGGGGAGGATCTGTACACTTCAGGTGAGCTTGACCGAAAGGAGCTTGCCCGCCTTATCTTCAACAAACAGGAGCTGCTTCGCCGGGTCAACGCGGTGGTTCATCCTGCTGTTCTCCGGATCTTTGATGAGTGGGCCGGGAAATCAGAATCACCCTATGTAATAATGGAGGCAGCAATCCTCTTCGAGGCACGCGCCGATACAATGGTTGACAGGGTTGCGGCGATCTCCGCCCCGGTGGAGGAGCGCATAGCGCGCGTGATGGGCCGCAACGATCTCAGTCGTGAAGAGGTGATGGAGAGAATTAACAACCAGCTTGAAGATGATGAACGGGAAGAACAGTCCTATTACGTCATCAATAACGCTGACAATGAAATGATAATTCCGGAGATTCTGAAGATCCATGATGATATGCTCCGCCTTGCAGGAAAGGAAAGGTGATGGGTAAATTTGCCAAGTGGATAGGAGGAGGACTGGGATTCGTTGTGGGAGGACCCATAGGCGGGCTGCTGGGTTTCTTTATAGGATCATTCGTTGACGGTTCAACAGTAACGTGGCAACAGACCGGCAGCCAGGGTGGCGGATACCGTACTACTCCGGGCGACTTCGGGATGAGTCTCATTGTGCTCATCGCCGCTGTGATGAAGGCTGACGGAAAGGTGCTGAAATCGGAGCTGGACTATGTCAAAAGGTTCTTCATCTCACAGTTCGGGGCCGAAACTGCCCGGGAAGCCCTGCAGATGCTGAAAGACCTTCTGCAGAAGGATATACCCCTGCGTGATGTCTGTATGCAGATAAGGGGTAATATGGATTATCCCTCAAGACTGCAGCTCATTCATATTCTGTATAATATCTCCGCCGCAGATAACCGCTTCGAACAGGCTGAGACGAAAGTCATCAAGTCGATCTCGGAGATGCTTGGTATATCTTCGACAGATTACGATTCGATACGCAACATGTTCGTGCCCGCAACCGATGCAGCATACCGGATACTGGAGGCTGAGCGTACTGCAACCGACGAGGAGCTCAAAGCCTCATACAGAAAGATGGCCCTGAAATACCATCCTGATAAGGTGAACCACCTGGGTGAAGACTTCCGGAAGTCGGCAGAGGAGAAATTCAAGGCTGTCAACGAAGCATGGGACAAGATCAAGAAAGAACGCAATATCAACTGATAAATAACTGATATACAATTATTAATAATTAATTTCCATTGATATGAACCTTAAAGATATTCTGTCAATTTCCGGTGAAGGCACACTTTTCAAATTTATTGCCCAGGGTAAAAATGCCGTGATAGTTGAGAACCTCGAAACAGGGAGACGGTTCAGCGCCGGAGCCACTGTCAGGGTGAGCGCCCTTGATGAGATTGCAATATTCACCACAGGAGAAGACCTGCCTCTGGGCAAGGTTATGGATAAGATATGGGAGAAGGAGAACGGAGGAGAGGCACTGTCTCACAAGCTTCCCGATGCTGATCTCAGGGAATATTTTGCAGGGGTGCTGCCTGATTATGACCGCGACAGGGTATATACCTCAGACATAAAAAAGGTGCTGCACTGGTATAGCATCCTGCATAAGCTCAATCTCCTGGTGATGGAGGAGGAAAAACCTGAAGGGGAAGAAACCGGGTCAGATTCCGGCGAAACGAGCGGAGGCGAAGAGAAGGCTGAGACTGCCGGCGCGGTTGTGGCAAAAGGAAAAACCAAAGCAAAGGCTGAGGCAAAGACAGATACCAGGTCTGAGACAAAGGCCAAGGCTAAGGCCGGCAGTGAGACCGGAGAAAAAATCAGAAAGGCCCAGGCGCCAAAGGGCAGTAAGGTCAAACCTGCAGATGACAGGTAGTATGGGTATCACCAATTTTGGCGGTGACGAGGTGGTTTACAGCTATGAGGAATCACAGATAATCATCGTTCCCGTACCCTATGACGCCACCAGCACCTACATCCGCGGGGCCGACCGCGGACCTGCCGCAATACTTGATGCATCGCCCGCCCTTGAGTTCTATGACATCGAGACAGGCTATGAAGCTCATAAGAGGGGTATTCACACCCTTCCGCCGATGGAGTGCGGAGATGACCCTGCCGGTCTTGCCGAGGAAGTATACAGGACCCTCTCAGGCCTCTTCGCGGAGAAACGGTTTCCTGTTGTCATTGGAGGCAATCACACTGTCAGCATAGGCGCATTCCGGGCTGCCTCAGAGGCTTTTGCAGGCCTGACGATACTGCAGCTCGATGCCCATTCCGATCTTCGTCCCGTCTACGAGGGGTCTCATCTTAACCATGCTTGCGCTGCTGCAAGGGCACGGGAGTATGCTCCCCTGGTACAGGTAGGCATACGCAGCATGTCAGCGGAAGAGCTTCCGTTCGTTGACCGGGAGAGGATATTCTATGCCCATGAGCTGTGGACCGACAAGTCGCTTTACGGAAAAGCACTGGACCTGCTGTCAGGGAATGTCTACATCACTCTTGACCTCGATGTATTCGATCCCTCAGTCATGCCCTCAACCGGCACGCCCGAACCGGGCGGCCCTGATTACCGTGAGCTGATGTTCTTCCTGCGTGATGTGATGAAAAGCCGGAATGTGATAGGGTTTGATGTCGTTGAACTTTGCCCCTCGGAAACGAACAAGGCTCCCGACTTCATGGCTGCAAAGGTCATCTACCAGATGCTGAGCTACAAATTTTCAGAATAACGGTTTACAGCTTTTTGTCAAACTGTTTCGCCTCCTCCCAGATGAGATTCATCTCATCAAGCGTCATGTCGCGCAGTGAAAGTCCCTGTGCCAGTGTCTTCTGTTCAAGGTAGTTGAACCTGCTTATAAATTTCCTGTTGGTTTTTTCAAGTGCTGATTCGGGGTCGATCTCGTAAAGACGTGCCGCATTGATGATCGAGAAGAATAGGTCTCCCAGTTCGGCCTCCATATCTATCTTATTGCCTGCAGCCACCTCCTGTTTCAGTTCATTCAGCTCTTCGGTCACCTTGTCCCAGATCTGTTCGCGTGACTCCCAGTCGAACCCCACACCCCTGACCTTCTCCTGTATCCGGTTTGCCTTTACGGTTGCCGGTAGTGATGAGGGCACTCCTGAGAGAACGGGCTTATATTCACTATGTTCATTCATCTTTAACTTCTCCCAGTTCTCCTCCACCTCGCGTGCTCCCCTGGTTACGCTTACATCGCCGAACACATGCGGATGCCTGTAGACGAGCTTGGTGTTGATACCCTCAAGGACATCACCCATGTCAAACAGTCCCTTCTCCGACCCGATTTTTGCATAGAAAACGATATGAAGCATCAGGTCTCCGAGTTCCTTGGAGATGGCATCATTGTCATCCTGCAGGATGGCGTCAGCAAGCTCATAAGTCTCTTCTATCGTCAGTTTTCTCAGTGTCTGGTTGGTCTGCTTCTGGTCCCACGGGCATTTATCCCTCAGCTCATCCATTATCTCCAGCAGCCTGGCAAATTCACTGACTGTCTTTTCTGTCATCAGTATATTGGTTTTATTTCGGGTCTCACAGACCCCCTGGTTTAATTTTTAGTGGTGCCGGGTGGTTGATTTATGAAAAAGGTATCTCTCATCTGCAATTCAGTTCCCGAAGAGGCCGCTTCCTTCCCGGCTGTCATCTCTCGCCTCCACCCGCACCGCATCACCCGTTTCGACGCCGAACAGCTGGCACAGGTTCGCTCCGTTGATGGATACTTCAAGGAGGTCAAGCATGTTGAATAGGGTCACTATTTCGCCGACAGGCTCATCACTGTATAACCTGCTTATCTTTTCAGTGTAGTACTTATTGCTTTTTATCAGTATCCTGAAGTCTCTGTCCTCAAAGACCCGTGCAAATATCTCCCGCGTGATATTTGTGATTGCATTGCCATAGGAGTCAATGAAAATGACGCTGCCTATTATGATATTGCGGTCGATGGTTGCCCTCAGTGGCACCTTCTCGGCCAGTCCGGAGACCTTGCTCCCAAGTTTCTCGGGATGCTGGCCGCCGGCGATTGCGGCAGCGGCTCTCACGAAGAGAGTTATTTCATCGGCATGATCTTCGTTTCTGAGGCTGATGATGAGATCAGGCTCTGAATTGAGTATCAGGTTGAAAATGCCATTGTCAGCCCCGATGAACCAGTGTCCGCGTGCTTTCACAAGCAGATGCGGCTGATTCCCGGAACCTTCGCTGCTGACAAAGACAAGATGGATTGTTCCCTCGGGGTAGTGGCTGAAAGTGTTCCTGATGACAAATGCCCCATGCATGATATTCAGCGGCGGGATCCCTCCGGCATTATTCACCACGACAGCATCCGGACAACTTGCGGAGAGTTTTCCCCTGAGTATCCCGTGAAAGAAATCGTCCTCCCTCCACTCGGTTGTCAGCGTGATCAGTGCCATCCTAAATTTGTTACAGCAAAGATAATCTTCTGAAAAAAATAAACTTACTTTGCGGATAGGCAGATCTGAAAAAAGACTCTGACCGTAAAGTGCTGATAAACAGTAGGAAGAAAGAAAGAGAGAGACAAAGCTGATGACGGAGAGAGTGATAACGCTTGATGGGATAGATCCTGTGGTCATGCTGGGACCCAACAACAGGCTGCTTGATCAGATTCAGGGTTATTTTCCGAAGGTAAGGCTGATAGCGAGGGGGAATGAGATCAAGTGTGTCGGAGAGGCGGAAGAGGTGGCTCTTTTTGCCGGTAAGATGTCAGAACTGATCGAATACTACAGGCACTATAACAGGCTGGATGAGGGAGACCTCGGGAGGCTTCTTCTCGATGAGGAGCACATGCGCTCCGCCTCCAACGGTGATTTTGAGGATGCACTGGTCTTCGGTACCAGCGGAAAGCCTGTCAGAGCCCGCACTGTT
Source organism: uncultured Rikenellaceae bacterium (assembly GCA_963802145.1). Taxonomy (GTDB): domain Bacteria; phylum Bacteroidota; class Bacteroidia; order Bacteroidales; family VadinHA17; genus SR-FBR-E99. The sequence goes on along the minus strand of CAWDHN010000010.1, from coordinate 607,047 downwards.
AACCAGCTGCAGCTGGTAAAGGAATACGGAACGAATGACCTGATCATTGCAGAGGGGCCTGCCGGGACGGGAAAGACTTATACTGCAATAGCGCTTGCTGTGCGGGCACTGAAGAACCATGAGGTCAAGAGGATAGTCCTTACACGACCGGCCGTGGAGGCCGGTGAGCGACTCGGGTTCCTTCCGGGTGACATGAGGGAAAAGCTTGATCCGTACCTGCAGCCGCTGTATGATGCACTGAATGACATGATCCCGGTCCGCAAGCTGGAACAGTGGATAGAAGACGGCACAGTACAGATAGCACCGCTGGCATTCATGCGGGGGCGTACGCTGGAGAACTGCTTTGTGATACTCGATGAGGCGCAGAATGCAACAATCAGCCAGCTGAAAATGTTCCTTACCCGTATGGGAGCAAGCTCCAAATTCATCCTGACAGGTGATACCACACAAATAGACCTTCCAAAGAGAGGTGAATCGGGATTACTCCAGGCGATGCGTTTGCTGGACGGCATCGAGGGAATATCGGTGGTCCGGTTTGATGAAAGGGATATCGTAAGGCACAGGCTCGTGAAATATATCGTAAGGGCATATGATGCTGAGGAGAAAAGCAGGGACGGAGAGATTAAGTGATTAATATAATTGAACTATGGCACAGGCTATTACAACAACAGATTTTAAATTCCCCGGACAAATGGGCATTTACCGGGGCAAGGTACGTGATGTTTACAACATTGAAGACAGGTATCTCCTGATGGTCGTTTCAGACCGCATCTCTGCGTTTGATGTTGTACTTCCTGAAGGAATACCTTACAAGGGGCAGGTGCTGAACCAGATAGCTGCCATGTTCCTGGAGATGGTGAGTGACATTGTACCCACATGGAACATTGCGACACCTGATCCGAACGTTACCGTTGGAGTGAGGTGCGAAACATTCCCCGTTGAGATGATTGTGAGGGGATACCTGACAGGCAGTTCATGGCGACTTTACAAGTCCGGTGGCAGGGAGATATGCGGAATACCCCTTCCGGAGGGGATGAGGGAACACCAGCGTTTTGAGAAACCGCTCATAACGCCAACCACGAAGGCTGAACACGGCCTCCACGACCAGGATATAACGCGGGATGAGATAATCAGCAGTGGACTGGTGGCTGAGGATGAATACAGGATGCTTGAGGACTACTCAATGAAGCTCTTTCTCAGGGGCTCGGAGATAGCAGCCCGGCAGGGTCTGATACTGGTGGACACCAAATATGAGTTTGGGAAACGTGACGGCAAGATATACCTTATAGATGAGATACATACCCCTGACAGCTCAAGATACTTTTATGCTGACGGGTACCAGGAGAGGTTTGACAGAGGCGAACAGCAGAGGCAGCTCTCGAAGGAGTTCGTACGTGAGTGGCTCATGGCCAACGGCTTCCAGGGAAGAAGCGGGGAGAAGGTTCCGGAGATGACACCCGCAATTGTGTCGGAGATCTCTGAGAGGTACATCGAACTGTTCGAAAAAATTACCGGCAGGGATTTTGTAAAGGCTGATACAGAAGACCCTCTCCGGAGGATAGAGAGAAATGTCAGGGGCTTCCTTGCGGGACTGAAATAGAGGGCTGGGGGCTGTTTAATATCAATGAATGTCAATTGCATGATGGTTAAGAATAACATAAAATTTTCCTGCCGGCTCCTGCCGGTCATGATGCTTCTGCTGGCGGTTTCGTTCCCGCCCATGCTTCATGCCCAGGTGCCGGTTCCGGTCGAGATCTCGAAACAGAAGATTGCATCCGAGGGGAGGGTATATTATATTCATGAAGTGGTTAAGGGGCAGACGCTCTATTCAATATCGAAGGCATATAATGTTACCGTTGATCAGATATCCCGGGAAAATGCGATTGAGGCCAATGGCATACGTGATGGACAGATTCTCAGGATTCCGGCCTCTCCCTCTTCACAGTCCGCTCAGAAGGAGACGGTAACAAGTCCGAAGGAACAGCCGGGGACTCAGAGTGCGAACAAAGGTACAGCCACTGCTGCCGGAACCGGCGCGCCGGTGCCGGCCAATCCCGCTTCACAGGATGAACGCTATATTTATCACAGGGTAAGAAAGGGCGAGACGCTCTCAACAATTGCCAATGAGTACGGTATATCTGTCAGGGACCTGAAGAGAGCCAACAAGGGGCTGCTTTTTCCTCATGAGGGAGACACACTGATGATACCCCGCAAAAAGGTTACGGAACAGACCCAGCAGAAAATGAAGGTGCCTGCGGAAAATAATATCCCGCCTGATTCTTTGCAGGACGATACCACAATGGTGGCTGAGGAGGCTGAGGTATTCACAGTTCCAGGCGAGAGAACGGTTATCGGCAGATTGAACGGTTCCGTTAGGGTAGCGGTGCTGCTGCCATTTTTTACAGATGAGAATGCTGCCAGGTCATATATTGATTCCACAAGGAGGGATGCGCAGGGTAACAAGATCTACAAGGAGGTGGTGAAACCGGAAGGATGGATATATGAAGGCAGCCTGCCCTTCCTGGAGGCCTACGAGGGTATACTGCTGGCTGTTGACAGCCTGCGTACGCTGGGACTGGTTGTGGAGCTCGATGTCTTCGATACGGGCGCTGACTCTTCCCGGATCAACAGACTGCTCTGGTCTGGTTCGCTTGATAAGGCAGATCTGATCATCGGGCCGGTTTTTTCTTACAATGTAGAGAAGATTTCATCATGGGCAGCTGAACGCAATATCCCGGTGGTTTCACCGGTGGGCCTTCGTGACCGCCATATCCTCGAGAACAAGCCCACCCTCTACCGGGTCTTCCCGTCAGAAAATGTAGCACAGGATTACATGGCCGGAGAGCTGAGGGAGCACAGGGGCAGCAATGTGCTGTTCCTTTACGCTGACAGTGGCATGTATGATCCGGCAACAGAGATACTGTGGCAAAAAGTGAGGAATGTGATGGCAGAGGCCGGTCGAGATGACACCACCAGCCTGACCCCGTTTCAGTTCACCGGTCTGACGGCAAGAAGCGATGCCTACAGCGGCGTCACGTCACTTGACAACCTTCTTGATGCTGAAAGGGAGAATGTGATAGTCCTTTCATCAACCAATACCCCGGTCGTCAGTTCAACCTTCTCAACCCTCCACAGCCTGTCGCGCAAGTATGATATCAAGGTTATCGGTTATCCTGAGATACGGGGACTTGAGACCGTTGACCTGAGATACTATTATGACCTTGGGCTCTCGGTCCCTGCAGAGAGCTATATCGACTTCAGTTCACCTGCTTCCGTGGCCTTTATCAATGCTTTCCGGAAGAATTTCAGGACTGAACCCATGGCTGAGAGTTTTGCATGGCGGGGTTTTGATATTGCATGGTATTTTATCGGGGGCATTGCCACCGGCGGTGGAGAATTCCTGAGAGATCCAGGCATCTTCAATCCGGAGCTGCTCAGTCTTGAACCCGATTTCAGGCGTGAGAACAGGTTGAACGGTTATGAGAACAGGGGAATGTTCATCCTGCATTACAATAAGGATATGACTATCGAGGTAATCAGGCCGAAGCCGGGAGCGGTAACAGGAGAAGGGATTGGGCAGCCTCCTGTCAGTTATCCTTATTCAGGCTCATCAGGACAAAATCGAGAACGATAGGGAGGTCGTCAGGATTCACTCCATTTGATGTCAGAACAGTGAGGTCATCGTTGAAGATGTTCATGAATGCTTCTGCAGTCATTTCACCGCCTGCAATTGCGCTGATATAATGTTCCGAAGCTTTACGGGTATCTCCCTGGCACAGGGCCAGATGACCCATGTTGATCCGGTCAAAGGGTGTAAGTCCTGTCTCCGCCAGTCTGTCAAAGTAACGCCCTGCTTCGCTGAACCTGCCGGTCATAAGGTAACACCATGCTATAGGCCTGAGTACCTTTACATTTCCCGGGCTCTCATATTCAACCCTGAAGTAGTGCTTCAGGGCCTCCTCGTACCTGCCTGTGTCAAGGCAGCAGTGGGCTGTCATCAGTATGGTGGTCAGATCATCCGGCTCTGCCTGCAGGGCGCGCTGGTAGGCTGTCAGAGCCTCCTGAGACCTTCCCAGCTTCCTCATGCATAACCCGGTCTTGCGCAGTGTCCATGTCTTGGGATCAATGAGAGCGGCCATCGAATAATTATCCAGTGCTTTTTCATATTCACCGGAAATCTGGTAACAATAGCCAGCTTTCTCATATAGCTCCGCATCATCGGTGACACTCCTGATAACGGTGAGGTAAAGAGCCAGAGCATCTTCATAATAACCCTTGCTGAAGAAATAGTCGGCGAGCGACCGGTCATCGGCAGTTGATCCGCATATTTCTCTGAAAAAGAATGAATTGTAAATATCAAGCCGGCTGGTGAAGAGGTCGTCAAACTCATTCTTGAAGTCTGACAGCTTATAGAACCTGTAAAGATCGTGGACATATTGAGTCACCGTTGTCCTGAAAACGGCAGCAGGGCTTGTCAGCTCATTGTCATATTTCATCTGTTCCAGTCCTTCCAGCTCCATCCTGAAGACCTTAAGCATCAAGCTCTTCTGTTCAGCAGGGAGGAATTTCATATTCAGAATGAGGGAGAACTTGTCAGAGTTGCATATGAAGGGTGTTTTGAAAAGTGCCTCGGCCATTTCATTGATACCCGGGCCGAGGATCTCATCCCTGAAGATGGCGTCAACAGCAACATGATCAGGATAAAAGGGAATGAACCAGTTGCGCAGTTCCCTGAAGAAGTCAAACCTCTTCAGCCCCGAGAATGCTGACATATAGACATCTGAGCCTTCCATCTGGAGATTGGTAAGCTCTTCCATGGTTTTAAACATCTCCTCAGATCCGCTGAACATCTCGGACCAGTCAGGGTTCTGTCCCTCTTCGAGGTTTTCCCCCAGGATCTTGTCAAGGTCGAGCTTCTCTTCGATTCGCGGTCTGAGCTTCACGACCTTCGGGAGGATCTCCTCATTCATCCTCTTGCTCAGTCTCTCAGTATCGCGCGATTTGATGGCCTGCAGCACTACAATCCGGCATTGCTCCCTGAAATTACCGTTTTCGGCCAGTGCCCTTATGGTATGCATGACATCGGGATAGAGGCTGAGGCGGTCATCGTAATAGTAAAGACTGAATACCAGCCCTGTAAGCGCCCGTTCGGCCACATGAGGTGTGGTCTCGCCGGTAAGTTTTGCGAGCAGCCTTATTTTGGCCGGGTCCCAGATGCGCAGGCTGCTGAGAGTGACGGCGCTGACAAATGATGCGAGATCATGCCATTCGAACCTGCCTGAGCGGAGAAGGATTTCCATCAGGCTCTCCTCAGCCTCACCGTAGAAATCGGAGAGCCACAGGTGATTAAAGATTATTCCCGAGAGTCGTTCGATCTCAGCGGCTCTTTCACTTTCAGGCTCCGGTTTTTCTATTTCCGCAGACGAAAGCAGGTCGTCAAGGCGCGATTTAAACACAAGGTCGTCAACACTCTGTATAATGTTTCCTCCCCTGAGTAGTTGCTCTCTCTGTTCCCTGGCTCTGACAGAATATGTGTACCATCCGGAATGACGTGCCAAAATGTCCTGTTTTATTCTGTCATTCAGCTTAAGTATATTCTGAAGAAGTTTTTTATATATCTTCTGGCGTTCCGGATCTTTTGTGCCCCCGACAGTATATTTGAGAATATTCAGGTAGGTCATCTGCAGTTCGCTGAACTCGTCCCTGATGCCTCCAACAGATACATTTTCAAGCATATCAGCCATTATGTCAAAGCTCTGCTTGATCTTCCGGCGGACGATGAGATTGCATACTCTCTTATGCTGTAGTATGATGGTGCTGGTATTCATCTTTTACAGGGAGATAATTGTCCCTTCACATTAGGTGCAACAATCAGGCCACCGTGGTGGTTCAGAAGGTGAAACCGATGCTTACGTAACCCTTTATCTGTTTGTAAAACATCTCCCTGTCGTAGATCCCGTGCATCATTCCTATGCGTATGGGTCCCACAATGCTCATGTAACCCAGTCCTATGCCGTAACCGCCAAGAAAAGAAAATCCATTTTCGCGGTCAGGCTCCCTGATGCCGAAGAGGTTCCCTTCCAGGCTCAGGTGCAGGTCAGCTGCTATCTCCAGGTCAGCGCCAAATCTGATGCCGGCCAGCGCCTTTACCGGGATCTGGTTGGCATGAAAGCCAATGCCCGGAATCGAGTGATCAGTCACAGATTCGATGCCCCCCAGGTAGTAGAAGTTATTATTCGAGGTTATTGAGTCAGCGTCAGTGACCCACAGCAGCTCGCCTCCGAAGCTGAGAGTTATATTATCATAGGGAGAGGAGTAATTTCTGAACCATGCTCTTGCATCATAAAAACGGTCGAAAGAGAATGCGGATTCATCTCCGGGATTGTTGACATCCTTTCCGGAATCGGTTTTAATTGTTCCCCTGAGGAGTTTGGATGTTGAGGCCGAAAGACAGTAGATAATGCCCTGGTTGGGAAAATGCTTATAATCAAGGGTATTGGCCTGGTAGCTATAGGCCAGCTTCAGATAGTCATAGGAGAGTTCTTCGATGCCGGATGTGGGTATGTAATCAGGAATAAGTTCCTGATACTCATATGAGGCGGTCAGGTTCATCATATGGTTAAGGCTAAGCCGCTTGCTAAGTGTCAGTCCCGTAATAATATTCTTACTGAGCATGGGTCCGGTTTCATTTTTGAGCTGGATAAGAGGCAGGCGGGTGTTATCAGCGTAAAAGGAGGCCTCTGCACCGAACTTCTGGCCCCTGTCGACAAATTGCATTGTGCTGAACCTGAACCGGTAGTACTGTCCTATATATGACTCGACATTGATTACAGACCTGGGTGTAAGGAGGTCTCTGACTGACAGGCTCAGTACAACACCCGAACCGAGAGCGAGGTCATAGTGAAGCGAGCCGTAAATCATTGCCTGCGGGCGTTCAATACAATCAATCTCAAGAATCAGGGCCTCCCCGGAAGGTATGATACGGTAACTGACCTTTTCAAACCATGCTTTGCCGAAGAGAAGTTCTATCTTCTCAGCAAGAAGATATCTGTCTACCTGCTGACTGGTACCTATATCGAGAACCCCCAGTATCTGTGCGTCGCTGATTAAATTGTTACCGACAACCCTTATGGTGTCAAACTCATAGTACCTGACATAAGGCAATGGGGTCACTGGTTTCCGCGGACCCATGGCATCAAGCGAATCTGCAAGGCGGATAAACCGGTCCTTATATTTAAGGGCCTCTCGGTAACCTCTGTCAATGATTGAGTCGACAGCGCTGAATGACATGGTGGAGTACCCCTCCATGTCTGGTTCCACCATTATGTCAGTGAGGCGCTTTTGTTCCTCGTAATCTGCGAGACTGGTCATAAAACCAATCTGCTTGATGATACCCTGCACCGATTCAAGGTCCTTCTCTGAAGCTCCCCTGAAGCCGACATATGAACCGAGTACAACTTCGGCTCCCATCTCACGGAGTTCAGTCACTGCATAATTTCTAAGCACTCCGCCGTCAATCAGCACAGCCGTATCGGTTTTTACGGGAGTGAAAACCGATGGGATGGCGATGCTTGCCCTTATGGCGTCAGGGAGGTAGCCATGAGTGAATATGACTTTCTTGCTGGTCATTATATCAGTTGCCAGGCAGAGATAGGGAACAGGCAGCTCCGCAAAATCCAGGGTGCGTGCAGCAGGCCAGAAATAATAGTTCAGGCCGCTCTCGATCATCTGTCCGTTTATAAGGCCTGAGGGTATCTTTATTGCATTACGTGTGATAGGCAGCGCGATGATGCTGTTCCTGTAATGGTGCTTTTCAAGGTAGATTATCTTATTTTCCGGGATCCTGTCGGACAGACCGGCGTCCATGTTGAAGCTCCGGAACATGGTGGCAATACTGTCTGGTGAATACCCCATGGCATAAAGTCCTCCCACAATACTCCCCATGCTGACCCCCGTGATGTAGTCAGGCTTAAGTCCTGCCTCCTCCATTACCTTTATTACCCCGACATGTGCCATTCCTTTTGCACCTCCGCCACTGAGAGCCAGGCCGAGCTTAGGCCTTGGCAGGGTATCCCGTGCTGGCAGTGTGTCCCGTGCTGGCAGTGTGTCCCGTGCAGGCAGTGTGTCCTGTGACATTGCCGTTGAGGTACTTATCAGGAATATAGCCAGTATCGTAATCGTTTTTTGCATCGAGGACCTGAATGTATGGCATGCCATGACCTTTACTTCTGAAGGCAGCTCTTTTAATCACATTTATAAGCAAGTTAGGTATATTATGTAACTTCGCGACGTGAAAAACGGGGAAAAATATGAAGTGAGATGGCCCCCTTCTTCAAGGAAGGAGATGGAGGCCCTGGGGTGGGAGCGACCCGATGTCATCCTCTTCTCCGGAGATGCCTATATTGATCATCCCTCTTTCGGGGCGGCGGTAATAACCCGGACCCTTGAGGCCGCAGGCATGCGTGTTGCAGTAGTGCCACAGCCTAACTGGCGTGATGATCTGCGCGACTTCAGCAAACTGGGTGCTCCGCGTTATTTCTTTGCCGTGACTGCAGGCAACATGGATTCGATGGTCAACCACTACACCGCCACCCGCAGGCTCAGGTCAGATGATGCCTACACGCCGGGAGGGTCGGCAGGCTTCAGACCCGACTACGCCACGATAGTCTACACTCAGGCTCTCAAGAAGCTCTTCCCGTCGAACCCGGTGGTGATCGGAGGAATTGAAGCATCAATGAGGAGGCTGATGCACTATGACTACTGGAAGGATGCGCTTGAACCCTCCATACTGATATCCAGCGGTGCCGACCTTCTTATCTATGGCATGGCGGAAAGAGCTGTGACAGAGCTGGCAGTACGGGTGCGCAGGGGAGAGAAAGTGGACCGCATCTTCGATCTTCAGCAGTCTGCGTTTCTGATGCCTGCAGGGGAGACCCTGCCACCCCTGGATGGGGTGAAGGATAAGATGATGCACCCGTGTCATGAGGCAGTCGCTTCACGAAAAGCTTATGCTGAGAACTTTGTGCTATTTGAGAAGACGAGCAACAGCATGAAGCCCGTCAGGCTGACAGAGCAGTGCGGCGACAGGGTCGTGGTGATCAATCCTCCGTTTCCTGCAGCCACTGAAGCCGAGATAGATGCCATCTATGAGCTGCCATTCAACAATGCACCTCATCCGCGATATGCCAAAAAGGGCCCCATACCCGCATGGGAGATGATCAGGTTTTCGGTGAACATTCACCGCGGCTGTTTCGGGGGCTGCAGCTTCTGTGCCATAGCCGCCCACCAGGGCAAGTTCATCAGCAGCCGCAGCGAAGCCTCCGTCATGAGAGAGGTGGAACGGATAAGCAGGATGGAGGGTTTCAAGGGATATCTCTCTGACCTCGGAGGCCCGTCGGCCAACATGTACAGGATGGCCGGAAAGGATAAGGAGAGGTGCCTTAAATGCGGGCGTCCGTCATGCATATGGCCGGCGGTATGCGATAACCTGGATACATCACACCATGATCTTACGGCATTGTACCGCAAGGTCAACGCCCTTCCCTACATAAAGAAGGCATTCGTAGGCAGTGGTGTCAGGTATGACCTCCTGATGAAGGAGTACAACAGGTCTGCCGGAGCAGTGGAGGAGCAGTACCTCAGGGAGCTTATAGTAAACCATACCAGCGGCAGGCTCAAGGTTGCGCCGGAGCATACAGACGAGGAGGTGCTCTACCTCATGAGGAAGAGCCCGTTCAGGCATTTCAGGAAGCTGCGCGAGAAGTTCACGGCGATAGTTCGCAAAAGCGGACTGAAGTATGAGCTGGTGCCCTATTTCATCTCAGCCCATCCCGGAACGACAGACCAGAAGATGGGTGCCCTGGCGCGCGAGCTGCAGGAGCTGGGCATGCACCCCGAGCAGGTGCAGGATTTCACGCCTACGCCAATGACACTGGCCACGGCGATCTATTATCTTGGTTTCGACCCCTATACCGGGAAGAAGGTATATGTAGCCCGTGACCTGGCGGAGAAGAGGAGGCAGAAGGAGTACTTTTTCAAGGCAAGAGGCAAGAGACAGTAGGCAATAGCAGGTCTGTAAATCATTGAATAACTGCAGACTGTGAACATAATACTGCAATACTTTATCCTCTCCGAGGAATAGTTTTATTATATAAACACTTGTACTACAATACTTTATGCGCTACGCGCAATTTATCACTACTGCCTACTGCCTATTGCCTCTTGCCTAAAAAAAAGGCCGGTTCGACCGGCCTCTTTTTTCCTATTCGTACTCCTTCAGGATGGCCTTGACGTCGTCAGGAGCCACCCTCCCGTATGTCTTCTCACCTACGAGGACGACCGGGGCGAGGCCGCAGGCACCCACACAGCGAAGGCTCGAGAGAGAGAATTTACCGTCGGGGGTTGTCTGTCCAACCGACACGGCCAGCTCCTTCCTGAATTCATCAAGCACCTTCTCGGCACCCCTGACGTAACAGGCCGTACCCATGCAGATGCTGATCGGATGCTTGCCCTTGGGCGTCATGGTGAAGAATGAGTAGAAGGTCACAACGCCATATACCTGTGCGGTTGAAATATTCATTTTCGAAGCTATGGCTTCCTGTACCTCTGCCGGAAGATACCCGAAATGTTCCTGCGTCTTGTGCAGCACATTAATCAGCTCCAGCGGTTCATTGTTGAATGAGTCACATATTTCGTTGATCTTATCAACATCCTGTTGTCTCAGTTCTATCTTTATACTTGACATCTCTTTGATATTTATGTTATTATCCAGGATCTCACTGTTTGACGACGATCTTTGCCTTCCTGTCAAAATAGTGTGTATGCAGCAGGTGATGTGCCTTTTCGCTGTTGGGCTCGCCAAGGAATTCCTCGTAGAGTTGAATTATATACGGGTTCTTGTGTGAGACCCTGATGGGTTTGTTCTTATCCTCCTCATAAAGAGCCGCTGCTCTGGCCTTCAATATCGAGGAATCGCCATGGTGCAGTGGCTGTCCGCCTCCGCCTATGCATCCGCCGGGGCAGGCCATGACCTCAATGGCATGGAATTTCGACCGGCCGGCCCTGACTTCGTCGAGCAGCTTGCGGGCGTTTCCCAGACCGTGGGCTATGCCGATGTTCAGCGGGAAGCCGTCAAAGTCTATGGTAGCTTGCCTGACACCCTCCATGCCTCTCAGTTCATTGAAGTCGAGACGGCTGAGCTTTTTACCTGTATGCAGTTCGTAAGCAGTACGCACGGCGGCTTCAATGACACCACCGGTGTTGCCGAAGATGACGCCTGCCCCTGTTGACTCTCCCAGTGGCCTGTCAAAGTCCATATCAGGCAGATTGTTGAAGTCGATGTTCGCCTGCCTGATGAAGTGAGCCAGCTCACGTGTGGAAATGGAGAAGTCGACATCAGGATTACCGTCGACAGCGAACTCCGGTCTCTGGCTTTCGTATTTCTTGGCGAGGCAGGGCATGATGGATACTACCACCATATCCTGACGCCTGACTTTTATCTTATCGGCAAAATAGCTCTTGGCTATGGCCCCGAACATCTGTTGCGGCGACTTGGCTGTTGAGGGGACATCCTTCATGTCGGGGAAGTTATGCTCGAAGAAGTTCACCCAGCCGGGGCAGCATGAGGTCAGGATCGGGATGTTGGCATCCTTGTCGCCCTTCAGGAATTTGCCCAGCCTGGTGAGCAGCTCCGTTCCCTCTTCCATGATGGTCAGGTCAGCGGCGAAGTCGGTATCAAAAACATAGTCGAACCCGAGCTCCTTCAGTGCGGCAACAAGCTTGCCGGTAACCAGTGTGCCCGGCTTCAGGCCGAACTCTTCGCCAAGGGCAGCGCGAACGGCAGGAGCCGTCTGTACCACCACTGTCTTTGTCGGGTCAACGATGGCGCGCAGCACATCACGGGTGTGGTCAACCTCAGTCAGGGCACCTGTGGGGCAGACCGCAACACACTGACCGCAGTAGGTGCAGGGTGAGTACTCGAGGTTCTGTTCGAATGCCGGCGCAACCACAGCCATGAAGCCCCTGTTGACGGCCGAAAGGGCACCAACGGTCTGAACTTCATTGCACATCATCTCGCAGCGGCGGCACATGATGCACTTGTCAAGTTCACGTATGATTGATGGCGAGGTGTCTTTCCTGTAGGTCGACATCTCAGCAATATCCTGTCCGGGTATCTCGCGTATGCCCAGTCTGTTGGCCATATCCTGCAGTTCGCAGGTGCCCGACTTGGGGCAGATGAGGCAGTCCTTCGGGTGGTCCGAGAGGATGAATTCCATCACCGTCCTGCGGGCGTTCATGACCCTGGGAGTATGGGTGCGGATCACCGCTCCGTCGTCGCATTTGGTGATGCATGCCGGAGAGAGGTTCCTGCGTCCCTGAACCTCAACGACACATATCCTGCAGCCGCCGGGTTTGTTTTCGATGTTAAGATCGTGAAGCTGCATGTGGCACAGGGTGGGTATGTCGACACCCATCTTGCGCGCAGCACTGAGAATGGTGGTACCCTTCTCAACTTCAATCTGTTTGTTGTCTATTGTCAGTTTTATTGTTTCCATCGTCAATCTCCCTCTCTTTAGTTGATTAGCACAGCACCAAATTTGCATTTCTCGAAGCAGGCGCCGCATTTGATGCATTTCTCCTGGTCAATGAAGTGTGGTCCCTTGCGTTCACCGGTGATGGCATTGACAGGGCAACCTCTTGCGCATGCCGTACAGCCCACGCACTTGTCAATGATGATCGAGTACTTCATGAGGTCACGGCATGATCCGGCCGGACAGCTCTTGTCGGTGACATGAGCTAAATACTCGTCCATGAAGTTTTCCATGGTGGAGAGAACGGGGTTGGGTGATGTCTGGCCGAGTCCGCAGAGCGAAGTGTCCTTGATGACGTTGCACATGTTCCTGAGACGGTCAAGGTCGGCCAGCGTGCCGTTGCCCTTTGTTATATGCGTCAGCAGTTCATGCACCCTCTTGTTGCCTATGCGGCACGGCGCACATTTCCCGCATGATTCCTCCACGGTGAATTCCAGGAAGAACTTTGCGATGGAGACCATGCAGTCATCCTCATCCATGACGATCATGCCGCCTGAGCCCATGATTGATCCTGCAGCAGCCAGGTTTTCAAAGTCGATCGGGATGTCAAGGTGGCTTTCAGTGAGGCAACCTCCTGAAGGACCTCCGGTCTGGACGGCTTTGAATTTCTTGCCGTTCTTGATTCCGCCGCCGATCTCATAAATTATCTCACGAAGGGTGGTTCCCATCGGTACTTCAATAAGACCGACGTTGTTTATCTTCCCGGCCAGGGCAAATACCTTGGTCCCTTTTGATTTTTCAGTGCCGATGGAGGAGTACCACTCCCATCCCTTGTTTATGATTACCGGTACGCTGGCGAAGGTCTCAACGTTGTTTACGTTGGTAGGCTTGCCCAGGAAGCCTCTCTCGGCAGGGAAGGGTGGCTTGTTGGTGGGCTCACCGCGTAACCCTTCCATTGAATGGATCAGTGCGGTCTCCTCGCCGCATACGAATGCTCCCGCACCATATCGCATCTCGATATCAAAACTGAAGCCGGTGCCGAAGATGTTATTTCCCAGCACTCCGTATTCCCGTGCCTGGCCTATTGCCACCTTGAGGCGTTCGATAGCCAGAGGGTATTCAGCCCTGATGTAAATGAGTCCTTTTGATGCTCCTATGGCATAACCGCAGATGGCCATTGCCTCAAGCACGGAGTGCGGATCGCCCTCGAGCACCGACCGGTCCATGAAAGCTCCCGGGTCACCCTCGTCGGCGTTGCAGACGACATATTTCTGATCTCCCTGGTTCTTTGATGCTATCTCCCACTTCAGCCCGGTGGGGAATCCGGCACCACCTCGTCCGCGCAGTCCCGACTTCTTGATTATGTCAATCACCCCGGCCGGAGTGAGCTCCGAAACGGATTTGCCGAGAGCGGCATAACCCTCGCGGGCGATGTACTCGTCAATATTTTCAGGATTGATAAATCCGCAGTTCCGCAGGGCGATGCGTATCTGTTTGCGGTAGAATCCCATATGCTTCGAGTCGGCGATATGCTCCTTGCTCTTCGGGTCAACGTATAGCAGCCTCTGTACAGCTCTTCCCTTGATCACATGTTCGGCCACGATGACAGGAGCATCTTCGGGCTTAACCTGCACATAGAAGGTGTTGTCAGGTACTACCTTTACAACAGGACCTTTTTCACAGAAGCCGAAACAACCGGTCATTATTACCTGTACTTCGTTTGCGAGGCCTTTTTCTTCAAGTTCCTTCTTCAGATTCTCAACTATGAGATTGCTTTCCGAGGCGCGACAGCCTGTCCCGCCACAGACAAGAAGGTGCATTCTGTATTTTGACATTATTCTTTTCCTCCCTGAGATTAGTCTATTTTTTCATAGTTAACCGGTATGATTCCTTCAACCAGTTCACCGTTCTTGATGTATTTCTCAATGATCTCATCGGCTCTTTTTCTGTCGACGAAACCGTAAACGACAGGCTCCTGGCCCGGCAGCTGCACCTCCACGGTGGGCTCGGCATAACAGTAACCCATACAGCCTGTCTGGGTCACAACGGCACCGATACCCCGCTTGTCAAGCTCATCCACGAAGAAATCCATGATCGGCTTGGCTCCTGATGCTATTCCGCAGGTGGCCATTGCCACCTTGACCTGAACGAGTCCTTCCGGGTTGTCGCCCTTGACCCTCAGATCAAGCCTGGTCCGTGCTTCTTCACGAACTCTTTTCAGGTCTGCCAGTGATTTGAGTTTTTCCATTTCAATAAATATTTTGTATTGGTTATCTTTTCCCTTCCGGTTTGATCCGCAAAACTACCCCTGATAAGTTACTAAATTCCTAATATTTGTCATATCACTCTTTGAAAATTGCTATCTCCCTGACATTTTCACTTATGATCTCCTTCAGCGATCTGACGATAGCCAGGTCAGTGACGGCCTCTTCTCCCAGTTCCTCTTTTATTTCCCGGGAGGATATGCTCCATTCCGTTCCCTCGAAGGAGTGGCTATAGATGATGTTTATGGCAGGATTGGCGAAGATCAGCAGTGCGATGGTGCCGCTGACATCCCCGAGAGGAGGCCTGTCGTAATGGTTATATCCGAAGGTAGCGGTAACGGTGGTTCCTTTTCCGGGAGCGGAGGTGATCTTCATCGTTCCTCCGGCGAGGGTGGCGTTCATCTGCAGCAGTGGCAGTCCCATTCCTACCCTGCGGGTGGTACGCGACGTGAACCAGGGGTCAGCAGCCCACCGGCATGTCTCCTCATCCATCCCGCTTCCGTTGTCAGCTATTGTCAGGGTGAGAATGTCAGCGGAGGGGACCTCTTCTACGGTGACGGAGATCTCCCGGGCTACGGCCCTTATCGAGTTCTGGACAATATCCATAATATGCAGGGCTATCTCCTTCATCTCTCAGGCTGTATTATATGTCTTCCCTCTTCGCCCCTCAGAGCCATTGCCAGTTCGGCGAACGACGGATGATCGAGCATGTATGTTGTGTACCTCCGGCCGACATGTTCAGGAATGTGTGCATCGGAGTTGCGTATGACCGGATAGAGCAGGTCAGGCGTTTCTCCTACAACCTCAAGCGCATCAATGTACAGGTCCTCGGGAATGAATCCCAGCTGGCTGTTGATGCTGAATGCAGGCCGGTCGATATGTGCGGGAATGAACAGTCCTCCGAGCCTGTGGGCTTCTGTTTCCACCTCATCAAGGGTTGCACTCAGCGCCGCGGGCAGGTAGTGGTCAATCTCGCCGATTATATTTTCATTCCTGTCAACCACAACCTGGTCTCCGAACAGGTTGTGGTCATGCGGAACGTGTGTGCTGTGTTCATCAAGCCAGTGCTGGAAAGAGATCCTGGCCATTTCACCGGGGAGTATGACCAGTGAATGGACCTCCTCGGCGCTGGTTACCTCTGCAGCTCTCAGGACAGTTATCCCGGCCTCATGTCCGAGGGTGACCATCAGCTCACAGTGGAGCGTGGTGTTGTGATCAGAGACTGCAATCATATCAAGCCCTTTCGCGGCAGCACGCGAGATGATCTCTGCCGGACTCATCTCAAGCGAGCCGCAAGGTGAGAGGAGGGTGTGAATATGAAGGTCAGCCCTGTAGGGTTTCATGATCTCGAAATGAGGGAATGGAGTCTTCCTGTGAGCTCGAAGGTGGAGAGGTCTGTCCCGAGAACAGGGATGCCCTCCTCGTTACTCTGTTTCACAGTGTCGTCTCCCGGTATCTCACCGCAGGTGATTATCAGTGCCGACAGGTCGCGCAGCGAGGCTATGGCCATTATGTTACGGTGAGTCTGTATGGTCACCCATGCCGCCCCGGCTTCGGCATGACCCATGACGTCGCTCAGCAGGTCAGAGGTATAGCCCGAGGTTATCTCCCGGCCAAGGCCTTCATGGCCTGAGAATATTTTCAGATTCAGTTTTTCAACGATGTCAGTTACTTTCATTTTCAGCTCCTTTCTTATTGCAGTTCCTGGTGAAGTTATTGTCGCCCCATATCCGTTTCATTATTCCGGCCGACCGTTCCCTGTCCATCAGCTCTTTTTCCATGTTCGATTCACGGATGAAAACGCACTGCGACAGGTCGGCCCGGCGCCGGACGATATCCTCTGCCAGGCTCTGGCATGAGGGAGCACCGCAGAGCCCGCAGTCGGTTCCCGGCAGCCAGCACATAAGCCTGCGCGACCGTTTCATCATTTTCATGGCCTGGTCCCGGTCGTCCGAGAGCCTGTACATCGAGCGTGGCCTGATCTCTTCAGTGATCCGCACCTTCTTCATGAGATAATCGCTGTATGCCTCGATGTCAGGAAACTCCCCGGTGCCCTCATCGTGTCTCTCAGGCTTCAGGTTCAGGGCCTTGTTGCGCAATCGTTCCGCAACCAGGAAGCGGTTTGAAGAGAGGAGTACACCCCCGGCACAGCCCTCATCACAAGCCCTTAGCTCAAGATAGTCTACGCCTGTTATTTCGTCATTCTCAACCTGTTCCAGGAATTCAGTGACATTGTCCATGCCGTCAATGGCCAGTGTACGGCCGTTGACACATGATGCCTCCCCGTTGGTCAGGCTCCATACCAGGGTGTCGGGATCAACTGTATAGGGATGTTCGTCGCCCCTGGCCAGCTCGCCCTTGTTCCTGAGAGTACGGTTTATCTTGTTGTAGATGAAGTCCATGTTGATCACCCCGGTGATTGGTGTCGTCTCTTCGCCAACGGGAGATTTTACGGCTGCGATCTTCGCTGCGCAGGGGGTGACGTAGAAGACCCCTATCTCAGCATTGTGCGCGCCCCTGTCACGGAGCACCCTGCGGCAGTAAAAAGCAGCCATCTCCAGCGGCGCCTTTATTGTGGCGAGGTTTCTTATAAGGGCGGGGAACCTGACCTGGATAAGGCGCACCACGGCAGGACAGTAGGTTGATATAAGAGGGCGGGGGAGGGTCCGTACATTCATCAGCTCTTCAATGGCGGGCTTGAGTATCCCGGCACCGTGCTCCACCTCGTAGACCCATGTAAAACCGAGGCTCTTGAGTACGGTGCTTATCTCAGACATGGAGACCTCATGCCTGAACTGACCGTGAAGCACCGCAGGCACAAGGGCAACACGATGAGTGTAGTCGAATATGCGGCTGAAATCATCCTGCTCAATTATGATTGCATTCACCGGGCATTGCCTGAAACACTCGCCGCAGTCGACGCACCGGTCTTCTATCAGCACGGCCTTGCCGTCGCGTATCCTCAGTGCCTGGGTAGGACAGACCCTCATGCAGAGTGAACAACCCGTGCATATATCCTCCCGGATGGTAAGAGCGTGATGAAAGAATCCCTTTTCCATATTGTCAGGCTACCGTGTTGTTTAGATTGATTGATATTTCAAGAGTGGTACCTTTCCCCGGTTCACTCGTTATTTCAAACCTGTCAGCGTTGGCGCTGATGTTCGGCAGTCCCATCCCGGCACCGAAACCCATCTCCCTCACCTCCGGGGAGGCGGTGGAAAAACCCTTTTTCATTGCCTGTGGTATATCAGCGATGCCCGGACCGCTGTCAGACAGCTTCATACGGATCGTGTCGGTGTCAAGCGAGACACTTATTGTCCCGTTGTATGCGTGGGCCACTATATTCACCTCAGCCTCATAAAGACATATCACCACCCTTTTGATGATGGCACTGTCCACGCCAAGCTGCTTCAGCATCTTCTTGACCTGGCTTGAGGCATATCCAGCATGTGTAAAATCGCCTCCTTCGACCCTATATTCGAAGCTCATTGCCACTTTTTTCAGAACAGAGGTTTCATTCCGGCCCTGTAGAGCTCCCCCGATGCCCTGAACATTGTTGAAGGGCAGTTGATGAGAGTAATGCCGAGCTCTTCTGCAAGGTCTTTCATCTCGGGTGAGATGGATTTGTTTCGCACGAACAGGATACAATCAATGTCAGACATCTCTGCCGTGCGGATAGCCTGGAGATTTGCAAGGCCTGTTATCAGCAGGAGATTGTCGCAATTCACTGTTAGCACATCACTCATGAGGTCAGACGCAAATGCGTATCTGACTTCACGTCCCTCCCTGTCACCGCCGCATATCAGTTCACCGTTAAGCACCGAACAAATCTCTTCTACTTTCATACCAATAATAATAATTCAGAACAATCTCACTATATGATTACGGCACAAAAGTAATAAATAATGTTAATATAATAACAGTGTTAATAAAATAACAGATAAATAAATTTAAGTATTATTATCCTTGATCAAAATTAATCTATTTATTTGATGGTCTTATATTTGCGAATTCAGATCCCGGTTTCCATTCTGGTCTGATATCGCTGTTAACAATCTTCCAGGCTACTTCAAAGATGGCTCTGGCGTCTTCTTCGATACCCTCAAAGTTCATTTCAGGGTAGTAGTTGTCAGCCGGTTTGTGGTACATTAAGGTGATATATTCCTTCTCCTTTTCCGCTGCCCACTCTTTTCCCTGTTCCCTGCTGTCACAGTTGCCGCGTGCGAAGAGTGAAGGCACCCCGATGCGTGCAAATGGAAAGTGGTCTGAACGGAAGTACATCCCTGTCTCCGGATTGGGATCGGGCAGGATGTAGCGGTCCTGTGCGGTGGCCACCTCTGCCAGCATGTCATCGAGTTCCGACTGTCCGTAGCCGGTTACCATTATGTCTCTCATTCTTCCGATGGGAAGCAGCAGATCGTTGTTGAAGCATGCGATTATGTTTTCCGGTTTAACCGGGGGATTGGCTGCGAACCATGTTGATCCGAGCAGTCCCTGCTCCTCGGCGGTGGGGAATAGAAGTATCACTGACCGTTCCGGCCGCTGTTTCACTGATGCGAATGCCTCACCGATCTCGAAGGCCCAGGCCATCGATGTGCCGTTATCCACCGCGCCGTTATAGATTGAATCGCCGTTTTCAGCTTCTCCGATCCCGAAATGGTCCCAGTGAGCTGTGACGACCACGCATTCTTCAGGGTGCAGGCTTCCCGGCAGGATACCTGCCACATTGACCGAGCTGTTGGATATGTGGCTGTTTGTAAGTTTCATGGATATGGAAGCTCCCAGTTCAAATCCTTTATAGTCTGCTCTGCAGGCGTCTCTCCTCAGGGTCTCCACATCAAGGCCCCTTGTTGCGAAGATCCGTGAGGCGGCCTCTGCACTGAACCAGCCCGTCACGGCACATGGAGGGATATCTCCCTCGTTTTGTTCCATGTAGAGGCCGGGTGAGACAGAACTCTTCCTCGGTATGGAGTAATCGTAACCCGCACCCACAGTCTCATGTATGATTAAAATAGCTGTTGCCCCCTGCCTGGCCGCCTCGTCATATTTGTATGTCCAGCGTCCGTAGTAGGTCATCTGGCGACCCTTGAAGAGGGTAGTATCTCCGGTATAGAGTCCGGGGTCATTTACAAGCACCACGGCGCACTTGCCCTTCACATCTATGTTTGCATAGTCATTCCAGCCATATTCGGGGGCCACGATGCCGAAGCCGCAGAAGACCATCGGGATGTCATCAAGCACCACAATCTGCTTATCGGAGGGCGATTCGATGGCGATATCATCGGGTGCTGTCAGCTCCAGCCTTTCCTTTCCTGCTGTTATCTGCACCTTTCCCTCGACCCTGGTAGTGATCTCGACCATCGGTACCTCCTGGAACCAGCTCTCTCCGAATGCAGGCCGGAAGCCGATCTTCTCAAGTTCGCCGGAGAGATATTCTATAGTAATGGTCTCTCCGGGGGTGAAGGGCTTTCGTCCCATGAAACTGTCAGCGCCAAGCGTACTTGTATAGTCGCGCAGCTCATCGGCGGTGATAGTTGCTGCGGCTCTCCTGAGGGTGTCTTCGCCGGAGCAGGATCCCACAAGAAGGAGAACGGTAATGAGAGGAATAATGCAATTCTTCATTTCACTTGGTTTTAGTTGACAGGCAAAGGTTTACGATCACTTCTACTGCTTTCTCCATCGACTGGAGGGGTATGTATTCATGGCGGCCGTGATAATTATGTCCGCCGGTGAAGAGGTTCGGGCAGGGAAGTCCCATGAATGAGAGCCTTGCACCGTCGGTGCCGCCCCTGACAGGCTTTATAACAGGCTCGATGCCTGCCCTGCGGTACGCTTTTACAGCCTCTTCAACAATATAATAATTCGCCTCAATTATCTCCTTCATGTTGAAGTACTGGTCCTTCTGTACCATGGTCACAGCAGCTCCCTTATGCCTCTTCCTGATCTCCGAGGCCGCGTCATTCAGTTGCTTTTTCCTTTCGCTGAACCTCACCGGGTCATGGTCTCTTATGATATACTTCATGACAGTCTCTTCGACAGATCCCTTTATGTCATAAAGGTGGAAAAATCCCTCGTATCCGGTTGTCTTTTCGGGTCTCTCTCCGGTTGGGAGAAGGGCATCAAGTTCCTGTGCGACCATGATCGAATTGATCATGGTGTCTTTTGCAGTACCGGGGTGTACGCTGCGGCCCCTGACAGTCACGGTGGCGGCGGCGGCGTTGAAATTCTCATATTCCAGCTCACCGATACCCCCACCGTCGAGGGTATAGGCATAGTCAGCGCCGAATGCCTTGACATCAAAGTGGTCAGCGCCTCTGCCAATCTCCTCATCAGGCGTGAAAGCTATCCTTATTTTTCCGTGTTCCAGTCCGGGGTTCGCCAGAAGGTATTCAACGGCAGTGATTATCTCTGCTATGCCAGCCTTGTCATCCGCTCCCAGAAGGGTCGAACCGTCAGAGGTGATAATGGTTTGTCCGCGGTACCTGGCCAGTTCCGGAAAATCATTTGGTGACAAAATGGTTCCAGCGTCAGGATTAAGGATTATATCCCCTCCGTCATAGTCGCGGTGCACCAGCGGATTGACGTTTTCCGAGGGCGACTCGGGACTGGTGTCCATATGCGCTATGAATCCCACAACGGGGCGGTTGGACCCGGTGTTTGCCGGCAGTGTTGCCATGACATACCCGTTGCCGTCAAGTGTCACATCAGCCAGTCCGGCCTTCTCAAGCTCATCCCTCAGCCGCTCGGCGAAGAGTATCTGTCTTATTGATGACGGGGAGGTTGAATTGGTTTCGTCAGGACTGGTGTCAAAACGGACATAACCGAGAAACCTGTTCAGGAGATTTTGCATCCGCAGTCTGTTGGTTTATGTGTTAAATAAAGGTCATCATTGAAGGTCTGTCACCGTTTCCATCTCTCTCCGGACTGTGCGGTCATCTGAGTATAAGGTTTCCCAGAAGAACCCTTCCGCTCTTCCAGTAGGCCCTGAAATAGGGGTCATCTGACAGGTAAACAACCGTCCCCTTGCCGATGTTCTCTGAGACTATGACGCCGGTGTTTTTGACTTTCTGCCGGAACTTATATCCTGCAAATCCTGCTACCGGCTTATTGTCTGCTATGTATCCGATGTTGTTTCCCTTCTCCAGGAATGGCAGTCCTTCATTTCTCTTCATCATGAACCACTCTTTGCCCATTCCGGATGCAAAGGGGTGGGTATCGTCAATAGCTACCCTGAATATTGCCCCTGCCGATCTCTCTGTTGCGGAGATCCGGCGCTGGTCTTCATAACGTCTCAGGAGGGTGGTGTCATTGAAGGTTGCCTTGATGTTTTTCTTCTCTTCGGCCTCTTTTGCCTCGTAAGCCTTTGCCAGTCCCGTTGTCTTTTCCGCCTTGAAGAGCGCCAGTGCAGCGTCCATGGCAATCACCCTGCCTCCGCCGGAAATAAAGGCCATAATCTTATCCTTTGAATCGGTAAGGGTTCCGCCGGGAAGTATAATGACATCATAGTCAGATAGATCTGCGTCTTTAAGGTCTGAGCCGTCTATCACCGTCACCGGGTACTCAAGCTCCCGCTCCATAAAGAACCAGATTTCTCCGAATGCCTGTGATGTCCCCTGGCCGCCGATCAGGGCTACCGCCGGTCCGTTGTTAACCGGTGAGTAGTCGGAACCGAGGTCCTTGCCGGATGTCACCATTCCGCCGGCCAGCATCACGGGTCGGATGTTGCTTGAGGCTGCTGCAGCACGGACTTTGGCATCAAAGAGGTCATTGTTTCTGTTGTCTCCGCGTGCCACTATCACAGAACCGCGGCTGAAGGAGGTGCCTGCCGCGACAAAGGGTTTGAGCGAAAAGCGCACATTGAGTCCCGACTTATACAACTGAGCCATGAACTTCAGCTCATTGAAGCCGCTCATAGATGCGGCGTAAGCATAGGGACGCACGGTGTCGGAAAGGTTTTCAGCCGGAGCATCTGCTATTGCCGGCCCGTCGGCGACAGGAAGTCTCTCCGTGGAGGCATAGGCTTCGATATTATAGACATAGGGCAGCGCCCATGCGGTCAGGTCATAGCTGACCGAGTCCGATGACCTGGAGTCGGGTTCGAACAGCACCTGCATCAATCGGCCCTGAGGCTGATAAGCGCTTATGAGGATATCATTCTTCTCAACGGCGATGGTTCCCTCGCTGTCGGTCCTGTAGTCATAGGCTGCTATCTTCTTCCCGGTTACACGCGGGGTTTCGAAGCTTATCTGATTGTTTTCAAGAAGCTGTTTCAGCGAGGCCATGGATGCGGCGTCAGCAGTGCCCTTTATGATTATCGTCTTATATTTGAAGTCCGGTTTTTCCGCACTGTTTTTGAAGAAAGCATAAAACTCGTTCAGCAGTCTTTCCCTGTTCTCCTGGGTTGCCGCCAGCACGGCCATGGAAGCGAGGAAATGACCCTCGACGCGTTGTGCCAGGGTCAGGGTGTCAATGTCATCACGTCCTACTGATAGTCCTGCCTGGGCACCGCCGCCCTGCTCCATGGTAAAACCCATGGCGCCGTTGAACAGAGGCCAGGTGTCACCGAAGCTCGGGCAGAAGAGGTCGAAGTTATCTTTCGTAAAGTACAGCCTGAAGGAGGCGTCAAACAGCTCCGAAGCCTTTCGGCCTGTCAGCGCATGAAACTCCTTCTGCCATGGGGTTATGACCTCGTGCCATGGCTCTGCTCCCGGAGGGAAGAAATAGGTGCTGCCGGAGCTCATCTCGTGGAAGTCGGCATGCACGTGCGGCATGAAACTGTTATAGAGCTTCAGGCGTGCCAGAGTCTCTTTCTGCACGTGCCAGCTCCAGTCGCGGTTAAGATCGAACATGTAGTGGTTCAGTCTTGCCGAGGGCCAAGCCTGGTTATGCTCCCAGGCGTTGGGATCGCTGCTGGGAGGCCATCCCTGAGCTCTCATGTACCTCAGGGTAAAGAGATCACGTCCGTCCGGATTCTGGCATGGATCGATAATGATAATCATATTTTTCAGCCATTCACCTGCTCCGTCCCACGCCTCTGTGACCAGGGTGTGGAGCACCTTCATGGAGGCTTCGGCCCCTGCCGGTTCAGACCCGTGGACGCTGTAGGCAAGCCATACTATCGGTAGCGATTCTATCTCCGGTTTCCCGTCTGCCAGGCCTGTGCGTTGCAGGTTGGCGAGCCTTAACTGCTCGAGCTTAGCGAGGTTTTCGGGGGAGGAGACGATACAGACACTCAGCGGCCTTCCTTCCCACGTCTCACCGTACTGCAGGTAATCGGCCACGGGGCTGGCATCAGCAACATGCCTGAAATAATCAGTGACAGTGTGCTGCATCGTAAATTGCTCACCGGGTGAATAGCCCAGGAACTGTTCGGGCGACTTCAACACCTGTGGGAACATGTTTGCGGATATTGCTGCGCTGATGAGACAGGCCACAAAGAATCTTTTCGTCATAATATATAAATGATTTTGGAAGAATGGAGGACCCCGCATTCTGTAGCAAATATATTCGTCAGCGTGTGTGACTGCATAACATCAGGGATTCACTGGTAAGGTTATGGATGTAAATATATCTGAAATATCCTGACACGATGCAGGGTGACATTATCTTAATTATCTGCCGGGGAATGATTTTCAGATATGAAAAAGCCTGCCCAGGCTCCGGCCTCTCTTCAGCCGGTAGTGTATGAAGATAAATATCCCGGCGATGATCATGAGTGAGGCGGCCGCGACCACCGACCACTGAGGCGTGAAAGACGATTTAAGCAGTATATCTGTCAGATACTCGGTAATAATGGAGAAAAAGGCCAGTGCAACCAGAATGGTGGCCAGCAGGTTCAGTCCCCTGTACTTTGACAGGGAATTAAGGAATATCACTGCTGCTGTCAGAAGGGCAGCTGATACAGCCAGTGGCAGGGCAAAGGTTCTGAACCAGCCATTATAACCGGTAAGGATGTCTATGAGCCAAAGAAAGAGAAGTGTTGCCAGAGCTGTTACGGCTATCATCAGGTATGGTCTCTGTCTCAGGAGGTAGAATCCGGATACCAGCGTTATCAGATACCCGATGCAGGTTGTGGTTGCCAGAGACCAGCTCACCCCTTTGTCGAATACGGCATCTATGGCAATGGTGATGATAACACCTGATACCAGCAGCAGCATCGTGATCTCGTACAATTGTCTTTTATTCTGGATCCTTGAGACTCTGAAGAGATCGGCGGGAGAGACTACCCTTCCCGGTTGACTGAGCGGGGGTTCACAGAGGGGACATTTCTCATTCCCCTCCCCGAGATCCACGCCGCAGTTTTTACAAATTGCCATTCCGGATGTTGTTAATCGTTTGTGTGGAGCTTCACTGGCAACCCTGCCGAAGTCAGTCTCTTTACGAACCTGCTTTCCATCTCAGTGTTGTCAGTGAGTGATCCGAAGGTAATAATGGTATTCTTTCCCAGCGTTATCAGTCCGCCGGTGATCTTTATTTCACTGTGCGGGGGAGGGGGTGTAACAGACATGGCCAGCATCATCTCCGCGGCGGGTCCTGTCGGAACCACCCTTCCCATGTTTGTGATGGTGCTTGTAAACTGGCTGGGACCGAATCTGTTATAGACAAAACGCAAAACCGGGCTTTTGATAAATAGCGGGATGATGCGTATCAGGGCTTTCTTTTCGCTTGACACATTGCGGCTGATGATTTGCCGGATCCTTTTTTCATCAGTCATCATCTGCATGGTGATCTTAACCTCTTTGAGCAGCTCTTCAAACGAGTAGTGACCCATTCGTATGTCAATGGCGGGCATGGCAAAAAGGGAGAAATTCCGGAGGGTATCCGCACCGTATCTTTTCCGAAGGTCGAATGGCACCTGTACTCTGATATGAGGCGACCCTTTTCCCTGTTCATGTCTTATCTCCTGAAGTATGTACAGGAGAACTGACGCCAGGTATTCGGTGATGGTGCATCCGGTATCCTTTGCCAGCGCTGCCAGGTTTTCCGCCGGTATTTCAAACTCCGTCACCCTGAAGCGCGGCACCGGACGCAGCTTGTACGGCAGGTGCCAGGCGCCAGCCATAACACCCGGATGCGGTATCCCCTTGCCATAATACCGGTTGAACAGGTCATCAGTGCTCCCGGGCCTTGGCCCCTCTTTTACTTCAGGGAATGGAACCTCAGTGATGCCATAGGCATTATGGAAATAGTAATTCATAAGGGTCTTCAGGAAAAATATTGCCCCGCCGCCATCCGTCAGGATATGAAAGAACTCTACAGAGATGCTGTTCCCGCGGACCAGTACCCTGTAGACAAGCTCCCCCTTCATCGTGCGCGGGAAGGGCTGGCATCGCGTTCCGCTGTCGGACAGCACCCGGGGAGGATTCCCGTTGTACTCAAGGTAATACCAGAAGAAACCCTTACACAGCTCAACGCTGAAGAATGGAAAGAGGTGCGAGGCCTCCTCTGTTGCTTTCATTAGTGCATCGAGAACCACGGGAGATGAGAGAAAAACGGATATACGAAAAACCCCCGTCAGTTCTGACCCGGTGATGGCAGGATATATCTTTGCCGCGTTGTCAAGCTTCATCCATTCTTCGGGCGGACGAACTGCCCCTTCACTCCCCATTCCGATTGTGTGACAATGTAAAGTTAAGCATATATGCCGAGAGTTGCATTATGTGTTGCTGGACATCTTCCATGTGAGACAGGATTTAACTTTGCTATATTTGCTGTAATCAAGTTTTAATCATTTAGAACCAACCAATATGCAAAAGAGTAGCGTCATTTTTCTGATTGCCCTTCTGATGGCAATTACCCCTGCATTATCCGGCCAGAGGCCCGGTCCGGAATACAAACCGGGTTTTATTAAGTGGATCGATGATAACCGTATGCTGATAAGGTTATACGATGATGAAAAAAAACCTGTGACAATGGATGAAGCGAATCTTGTCACGAAGGAATATGACTGCAGAACCGGCAAATCAGTGAAAGTGGAGAAATACCAGACTGATATGCAGAAGATGAGGGATCTGCTGCCTGAGGGAGTCACACCGGGACCTGACATGGCTGTCTCTTCTGACATGACGGCTGTGGTGCTTGTGCGTGACAATGATATCTGGTACTATTCTTCCGGTAACCCTGATGGCATGAAACTTACCGATGACAAGGGGCTGGAGGTTAATATGCGGTTTGCACCCGGCGACAGGAAAATTGCCTATACGAAAGAGAGGGATCTCTATTACTATGATCTTGATCAGAAGAAGGAGACAAGGCTGACTTTCGATGCCACCGACAAGATATACAACGGATGGGCTTCATGGGTTTATTACGAGGAGATCCTCGGCAGAGCCTCAAGGTACGCTGCATTCTGGTGGTCCCCCGATGCCGCCCGGATCGCCTTCCTTCATACTGATGACAATCCTGTTCCTGTTTATTATCTGAACAGGCTCGAGGAGAGTGACGGCCCCCGGGGCCGGGTGGAGACGACACACTACCCCAAATCGGGTGATGCGAACCCTAAGGTGAAGATGGGAATCGCTGACCTCGCTACGGCCACAACCACATGGGTGAAGACTGACGAGGCAGTCGACCAGTACATCGCATGGCCTTCATGGACACCTGACGGCAAAAAGCTGATGATACAGGTCCTGAACCGTGACCAGAATGACATGAGGTTCATCCTTGCCGATGCTGCCACCGGAGATTACACAGAAGTATACAGGGAGACGCGGCCGACCTGGGTCGATTTCTTTGAAGATATTTATGTCATGAACGATGGGAGCGGATTCATTGTGCGGAGTTACAGGAACGACTGGTACAATCTCTGGTATTATGGGTGGGACGGCTCTCTGAAGTCGCAGGTGACAAATTTCAACTGGAAAATAAATGATATCGTCAGGGTTGACGAGGCGAGAAAAGAGGTCTGGTTCAATGGTACCGGTCCTGAGGCATTGGATAACCACCTGTTCAGGGTACGTCTCGACGGCACCAGGCTGCTCCGGATGACATCAGGCGGAGGCTACCACACAGCTTCGGTATCGCCGGGAGGCTCCTGGGTCGTGGACGACTGGAACAGCCTGACCGATCCCGGCGCCATTGACCTGATAAACAAGTCAGGAAAGATAGTACGCAACATCCACCGCAATGAGGCTCCCGCCTTTGATCCTCAGAAACATCAGAGGGTGGAGCTGGTAAAAATAAAAACCTCCGACGGGCTCTTTGATATGCCGGCCCTGATAACCTACCCGGTGGGTTTTGACACAGCCGGTAAGTATCCGGTTGTCTTTACGGTCTATGGCGGACCTGATGCCGGGAGTATCCGTAACAGGTGGTCAGGGTTCCAGCCCCGGTGGTATGCCGAGAACGGCATTGTCACCATCAATGTCGATCATCGCGGTTCCGGCACCTTTGGCAAGAAGGGCCTTGATTACATGCACAGGTCACTTGGCAAATGGGAGATTTCCGATTACTCCGATGCGGTGAAGTGGCTGCGTAACCAGCCCTGGGCTGATCCTTCACGGATTGGCATAACCGGCGGATCGTACGGCGGCTATGTGACCTGCATGGCTCTCACTGCAGGTTCTGACTACTGGACCCATGGCATTGCTGATTATTCTGTCACTGACTGGAAGCTCTATGATAATGTATACACAGAGAGGTTCATGGACACACCTGAAGATAATCCCGAAGGCTACAGTGAGGGCTCGGTCCTTACATATGCCGGCAACCTGAAGGGCAAGCTGCTTATCCGTCACGGAGACATTGATGACAACGTGCACATGCAGAATACGATATGGCTGGTCACCACGCTCCAGGATCTCAATAAACCGTTTGAGATGATGATTTATCCCGGAGAACGGCACGGGTGGGGAGGACCCAAGAGGGTTTTCATGACCGCTGAAACAAACCGTTTCTGGCTCAAGCATTTCTTTGGCAAGGAAGACCTTTAATCGCGGAAACAATGGCTGCAAATGAATATAAAAGTCGTCTCGCCTCCGTGCGTGCGCTTATGAAGAGGAGGGGCATTGACGCTCTTATCGTTCCCTCATCCGACCCGCATCTGGGAGAGTATGTGCCGGATCACTGGCGGGTTATAAGGTGGCTGACCGGGTTTACCGGCTCTGCAGGCAATGTGGTTATCACAAGGTCGTTTGCAGGTCTATGGACCGACAGTCGTTATTTTATCCAGGCCGAAGAGCAGTTAAAGGATTCGGGCTATGCGCTGGTGAGGCTTAGGGTGCCACACACACCTGAGCATATCGGGTGGCTCGCAGGCGTCATGAAGAGGGGCAACCGGGTGGCAGTTGACGGAAGGCTGATCTCAGCTTCACAGATGAACCTGCTCAGGGAAGGTCTCAGGGAAAAGGGGGTGAAGCTGACATTGAAAGCAGACCTGATCAGCCCTCTCTGGAAAGAGAGACCTGCTCTGCCTGGTGAGAGTGCTTTCGCACACCCTGCTGAATATGCTGGTGAGAGCCGCACCGACAAGATCACCCGGGTGAGGCAAAGAATGGCAGAGATGAAGACTGATTACCATCTGCTTACCTCCTGTGACGATATCATGTGGCTTCTGAACATCCGCGGTGCTGACATAACCTACAGTCCGCTGCTCCTCTCCTTTGCCATTGTCAGCGCTGACCAGGTACTGTTCTTTGCCAGCGAGGAGAAGATACCATCAGGCCTGAAGTCTGAGCTCGACAGGGAGGGAGTGGTGCTGCTGCCTTATGAAATGACCGGGCCGGTACTCGGTTCGCTTCCGGAAAAATGTTCCATTCTGATTAACCCGGCAACAACCTCTGCATCGCTTTATACAGCACTGCCCAAAGGGGCCAGGGTCACCGGGGATGTGAGCGTCCCCACCCGGCTCAAGGCCATAAAAAATGAGACTGAGATCAGGAATCTCCGGGAGGTGATGATCCGTGATGGTGTTGCCCTCACCCGGTTCTTTTACTGGCTTGAACAAAACATCGGAAGGGGTGATGTAACGGAACTTTCGGCCTCGGCCAGGCTGGAGGCATTCAGGCTGGAGGAAGAGGGGTGCAGAGGACCTTCGTTTTCTACAATTGCTGCATGGAACGGCCACGCTGCATTACCTCATTATGTACCGACACCCGAAACAGATACCACACTTGGCAGTTCAGGAATTTTCCTGCTCGACTCCGGAGGTCAGTATTACGGGGGCACGACAGACACAACAAGGACAGTGGCCGTTGGCGCGCCTGATAATGATATGAAGAGGGACTTTACCCTTGCACTGAAGGGAACCATCGGCCTTGCCATGGTCAGATTCCCTTACGGCACCAGGGGGTATCAGCTGGAGATCCTTGCAAGAAAGGCCCTCTGGGATAACGGGTTGAATTACGGTCACGGAACCGGCCATGGCGTGGGCAGTTTCCTTAATGTGCACGAAGGCCCCCAGACAATCGGGTCAGCGGCTACCGGTGACCTGAAGACAGTGTTTGAGCCAGGCATGGTCACATCAGATGAACCTGCCATTTACAGGGAGGGCAGATACGGTTTCCGGACTGAAAATCTTCTCCTTTGTGTTGACGACGGGGAGACGGATCACGGAAGATTCCTGAAGTTTGAGACAGTAACCCTCTGCCATATAGATCTCAGTCTGACTGATGTCTCCCTGCTTGATGACAGGGAGCTGGAGTGGCTGAACGACTACCATCAGAAAGTATGGTCGGAACTATCGCCCAGGCTGGGAGACGAAGAGAAAAAGTGGCTCAGGGGAAAGACAGCCGCGCTTAAAAAAACAAACAGATAAACAGAACCACACATTAAACCTATGAGAAAGATTTTCTTTTTTGCCATTGCAGTGGCAGCCGGAGCGCTGACATCCTGCGGAAGCGATCCCATGACCCTGGCTGAGAGGCTTGAGACCCTCCCCGGGGCCACTGTCACGAAGATAGCCAATGATACACTATTCACTGAGGCTTACGAGATCAATATATTTCAGCCCCTTGACCATAACAACCCTGACGGTCCCGGATTTACCCAGCAGGTGTTCCTTGGCTATGCCGGCCCTGACAGGCCGGTGGTGGTTGTAACGGAGGGCTATTCGGCCAGGTTCGGGAAGGGAGAGCTGGCCAGGCTGCTGCAGTGCAACCAGATCATCATAGAGCATCGCTTTTTCGAAGATTCAAAGCCGGACTCCATGGCCTGGAAATATCTCACCACATGGCAGGCTGCAACCGACCAGCACCGGATCATAGAGCTTTTCAAGCCTGTTTTCCCCGGCAAGTGGCTTACTACCGGAGCAAGCAAGGGAGGACAGACTGTGATGTTCCACAGTTACTATTATCCTGACGATGTCGATGCAAGGGTTCCGTACGTTGCTCCGTTGAATTTCGGGCCTGAGGATGCCCGGTTCAAACCGTTTCTTGAGAATGTAGGTACACCTGAATGCCGCCAGAGGGTGTTTGACTTTCAGAAACTGGCCCTGGAGAAATTTGACATTTTGTTCCCCATGCTGCAGTCACTGGCCGTGGAGAGAGGCTGGACCTTCAACAGGATCGGCGGGGCTGAACGTGCCTTTGAGATGACGGTTCTCGAATACGAATTTGCCTTCTGGCAATACGGAAGGACACCGTGTGACTCAATTCCCCTGAACGGGAGCGATGAGAAGGTCTTCAGCCATCTGGCACAGATTGCAGACTTTAACTATTTCGCAGATCAGGGACTCAGTTACTTCGAGCCCTTCTTCTACCAGGCGATGACCGAGATAGGTTATTACGGATATGATTTCGAAAGGTTTGGCGGCCTGCTCAGATATGCTGACGACACCGGCAATCCGGAGTTTCTCTTTTCCGCCCCTGAGGGGATCAGTTATGAATATGATTATGAGGTTGCACGCAAGGTGGACGAATATATCAGGACCAAAGCCGAGAACTTCATTTTCCTCTATGGTGAGTATGATCCATGGTCAGCCACTGCCGCTGATCCGGGCAAAAACAGCAAAGTCCTGAAAATCGTCAAGGAGGGAGGTGCACATGGCACCCGGATAAGAACCCTTTCTGACGAACAGAGAGAGCTCGTCTATTCAAAACTTGAGGAGTGGCTTGACGTGGTTCCGGCTGAACTTTAGGAACCGGTCGGGTTCTCGCCCATTGCGTCATTTTCAAATATTTAAATTAATTTGGAAATGTTAAAATAAATTAAATACCTTTGTAATTATTAGTGTTTTCGGGCATCATTTAAGGTTTACCTGTGTGGTGCTCAAAATGCTGATTTAAATATTTTTATTAACATTTTAATTTAATTTTCAGATGAACATTTTTGTAGCCAAGCTGAGCTCTGTAACCAAAGCAGAAGACCTTCAGGAACTTTTCAGCAAATTTGGAGAGGTAATCTCCGCAAAAGTTATTATGGACCGTGAGACCGGCTTTTCAAAGCGTTATGGTTTCGTAGAGATGGCTGATGACCGTGCCGGTTATGAGGCCATTGAAAAACTCAACAACTCAGAGCTTGATGGTAGTGAGATCATCGTTAAGAGATCTGAGCCCAAGGCAGAGAAGAAGCCTTTCAGACCGCGCCGCGATTTTCGCGACAAGGATCGTGAACCGAGATACTAAAATGATGAATTAAAAAAGAGGCCGGAAATTCCGGCCTCTTTTTTTGTCTGTTTTCAGAATTGATCCTTACCCGTGGATCATCTGTGCCTGCAGCCAGTAGACACCGGCACCTGCCAGATATCCGATAAGTGCCAGCCACGATATTTTCTTCATATACCAAATAAAGTCTATTCTCTCGAGACCCATGGCGGCCACACCGGCAGCCGAGCCTATGATCAGCATGCTTCCGCCCGTTCCTGCGCAATAGGCAAGAAACTCCCAGAAGAGCCCGTCCTGCACAAAGAAGCTCGCATATGCCGGATCGGCAGCTATGCGCATCATATCGGGGGTGACAACATCATACATACCCATTGCCCCGGCAACGAGGGGAACGTTGTCAACCACGGCTGAGATAGCGCCAATGGCCAGGTTGATCAGGAAGATGTCCCCAAGCTTTTCATCAAGCCAGCCGGCCATGAGGCTTAGATGACCTGCACTCTGAAGGGCGGCAACGGCAGAGAGGATTCCCAGGAAGAAGAATATGGTTGGAGTATCGACCTTCTTAACTATATTGTAAATGGTCAGTTTCTTCTTTAGCTCCTCCTCCTTGTTCCGATGCATTATTTCAGATACCATCCAGAGCACACCCAGGCCGAACAGCATTCCGACGTATGGGGGCAGATGGGTGAGAGTCTTGAATACGGGCACAAACAGCAGCATTGAAACTCCCAGGATCAGCATGAAGCTCTTTTCAAACGGGGTGGTTATATCAGCAGTATGACTACTCTTCTCCGGTTTCTTGATCTCGCCTGAGACCATGAAAGACAGGATGGCAAGAGGCACAATCATATTGACCACACTCGGCAGGAATACTTTTAGAATAATGTTCACCGTGGTAATCTGTCCTCCGATCCAGAGCATGATTGTGGTGACATCGCCAATGGGCGACCATGCACCCCCGGCGTTGGCTGCGATCACGATCATGCTGGCGTAGAGCCACCTCGTTGGTTTATCAGAGATAAGCTTCCTCAGGAGAGCTATCATCACGATGGTTGTTGTCAGGTTATCGAGAACGGCTGACATGAAGAAGGTGATGACGCCGAGTATCCACAGCAGTTTCACCTTGCTTTTTGTATTTATCCTGTCGGTGATCACCGTAAAACCCTGGTGCTGGTCAACTACCTCCACGATGGTCATGGCGCCGAAGAGGAAGAAGAGGATTTCGGCAATATCGACCAGGTGATGGGCCAGCTCATGCTTTACAAAAGCGTTGGCATGCTCTGAAAGCTCAATGGTTTCACGAAAAGGTGTTGTGGAAAACTGGTCCGGGTTCATGACTGGAACGATATCGTTGATGATCTCCAGCGCCATCATCTTCATCTCCGCCCAGGAGGGAGAGAAGCCGAGAGCGAGAACCTGTTCACTGAAGAGGGCATAGAGAGCCCAGAGAATGGATCCGAGAAGAAGAGCACTTGCAGCCTTCTCAATCTTGAGAGGATGCTCAAGTGCGATCGCCAGGTAACCCAGCAGAAAGAGCACAACCATTAAAATGAACATAATTCAGAATTTTTTTTTGCAAAAATAGACTTTCAAATCAACTGTGAAAGAAATATCATAAAAATCACAAATTGAACGTTTTCCCGTAGGATGGTATTTCAATGTTGCCAAACCCCCTGGTCGCCAGGTATGACTGGTATTTGACCTGTGTTTCATATTCGCCGTGAACAAGGAAGGTGTTCTTCAGCCTGCGCGGGTCCTGGCATGACAGATAATCGCCCATCTCCCTGTAGTCGCCGTGCCCTGAGTAGGATTCAATTTTCTCGATTTCTGCATTCACCGGGTACTTTTTACCGTGTATTGAGACCTCCTTTTCTCCCCGGAGGAGCCTTGCGCCCAGGGTTGATGGTGCACAGTAGCCCACGGCGAGGACAGTGTTGTCGGGATTGCTGATGCTGTTTGCCAGGTGGTGTTTGACGCGCCCGGCTTCCATCATTCCCGAGGAGGAAATTATTATTACAGGCTGTTTGATGTCGTTAAGACTCTTGGATTGCTCAACGGAGGTGATGTAAAAGAGGCTGTTGAAGCCGAACGGATCAGGGTCGGTGAGCATAACCTCCCTCACATCCTCATTGAAGCACTCGGTGTGCATCCGGAATATGCCGGTAGCGTTGACTGACAGGGGGCTGTCGACGTAAATATCGACCCTGGGAAGCCGGTTGGCATTATAAAGCGTGTTGAGGGAGTAGACGATCTCCTGGGTTCGACCTACGCTGAACGCGGGTATGATAAGCTTACCTCTCTTTTCCACACAGGCCCTGTGCACCACCCTGAAGAGCTCCTCGTCTGATTCCTTCAGGGTCGGATGGAGACGGTCACCGTATGTTGATTCCGTAATCAGGACGTCGGCCTGAGGGAAGGGCTCCGGACTCTTCAGTATCCGGTTTTCAGGCCTGCCGATATCACCGGTATATGCAAGCCGCCTGATGCCATCCTTCTCCTTCAGCTCGAGGGTGACCACGCCGCTGCCAAGCATATGCCCGGTATTGGTGAACCTGACTGTGGTGAAGTCATCAATCCGGAACTTGCGGTCATAGGCAACGGATATAAAAAGCTTCATGGAAGAGACGGCATCGGCCTGGGTATAGAGAGGCTCAACGGCGCGAAGGCCCTTCTTAGCTCTCTTTTTATTAAATGTGAAGGTATCATGCTCCTGTATCTTGCCTGAGTCTGCGAGCATGATTGAGCAGAGGTCACGCGTTGCATTGGTGCATATCACCGAACCGGTGAAGCCGTGACGATACATGAAGGGTATCAGGCCGGAATGGTCAATATGGGCATGAGACAGAATGATATGGTCAATGGAAGCGGCGGAGAAGGGCAGGGCCCTGTTCTGTGCATCCGTCTCCAGTCCCTTTCCCTGGAACTGCCCGCAGTCAAGAAGGATATTTTTGCCCTGTTCGGTCTCAACAAGAACCTTGCTGCCTGTCACCTCGCGGGCAGCCCCGTAGAATGTTAGCTTCATGTCGTCTCTATGATTGTTCGGCCTGCTAATATAACTAAAGTCAGTATAAAATCCGGCAGATTACTAATTAACATTTAATGAACAATCGGGGAAATATCCTTTCCGGACTGAATGCATTAGTATATTTTTGTTGGTTGTCAAACCAATTCTCAATCATACCATGAAACTCGATAAGATATTTTCGTATCTGGCCCCCAAGGAGGGTAAGTTTTACCCGCTGTTCAAGGATGCTTCGGCAAATCTGATTGTGGGGTCGGATCTGCTTGTTGAATTCATGAATGAGCCTTCAGCTGAGAAGAGAGAAGCCCTGGGAATAAAGCTGAAGGAGGCAGAGCTGGTAGGTGACCAGATTGCAAAAAATCTTTACAAAGCCCTCAGCAGCACATTTATAACTCCGTTTGACCGTGAGGATATCTTTGATCTTATTCATGCCACAGACTCTGTCCTTGACCTGATGTACGGAGCAGCGAAGCAGACAAATCTCTACAGGGTAAAGGAGATCCCGCAGGAGTTCCGGGAAATGGCTGATACGATCCGGAATGCCTCAATAGAGATAAATACTGCCTTTAACGGCCTGCGCGATGTGCTCAACCTTTCAAAGTATAAGGACAACTGCCACAGAATTGGTGAGCTGGAGGAACATGCCGATGATATTAACCACAGGTACCTTGCGAAACTGTTCCAGGAGGAGACCGACGCCATTGAGCTGATCAAGAAGAAGGACGTGCTTGCGGCTCTTGAAAAGGCTGTTGACCGCTGTGACGATGTTGCTGATATTCTCTCTTCCGTTATTATCAAAATCGCATAACACTCCCCTGATGGACTTTACGATCCTGCTCATTGTTATTATCCTGGCTTTTGCCTTTGACCTGATCAACGGATTTCATGACGCGGCCAACTCGATTGCCACGGTTGTCTCCACCAAGGTCCTTACCCCGTTTCAGGCGGTATTATGGGCTGCAGCGTTCAACTGGCTGGCCTATCTGGTTTTTGAGCTTAACATTGTTGACACCATAGCAAAGATTGTTGACACGTCGGCCATAACTTTAATGGTAATACTGGCAGGGATTCTTGCGGCCATTATCTGGAACCTCCTGACCTGGTACCTCGGTATTCCGTCAAGCTCATCACATACCCTTGTGGGAGGGTTTGCCGGAGCAGCAATTGCCTATACCGGCTGGGGTGTGGTGCATACCGGGAAGATAGCAATAATTGCTGCCTTTATCTTCCTCGCTCCCCTGCTTGGCATGTTCATGTCATACCTGCTGTCGATAGCCTTGTTGTGGTTAAGCCGAAGGGGCAATCCATTCAGGCTCGAAAAGAAGTTCAAGGCCTTTCAGCTTCTCTCATCCGCTCTCTTCAGCCTCGGCCATGGCGGCAATGACGCCCAGAAGGTCATGGGGATCATTGCTGCGGCGCTGATGGTCTATTTCCACGGTGCGACTGAAGTGCCTCACTGGGCGCAGATTGAGATGGTGAACGGAAAGGTTCATGACATTCCTCACTGGATTGTTCTGGGTTGTTATTCGGCAATAGCTTTCGGCACCCTTATAGGCGGATGGCGTATTGTGAAGACCATGGGATCAAAGATAACCAAGCTGACTCCTTTTGAGGGGGTGGCTGCCGAGACTGCCGGTGCCGTGCTCCTCTTCGGCACTGAAGCCTTCGGGATTCCTGTCAGCACCACCCATACCATCACCGGTGCCATAATGGGGGTAGGACTGACGAAAAGGGTTACAGCCGTCAGGTGGGGCGTGACCATCAACCTGCTTTACGCCTGGATACTGACAATACCTGTGTCAATGCTTCTTGCGGCAGGACTTTACTTTCTGCTTTCGGCTATAACCGGCATTCAGTAGAACGAGATCAGTTAATACTCTCTGAGCTCTTATCCCACAGGGGCAGGATCTGTTTCCTGAACTCCTCCTTTTCCCTTAAAAGTGCTTCCATATCCAGACCTATTGATTTCTGGGCACCGGCTTTGGATGAGAGGTCAGGCATCACGATTGTCTTAACGCCTTTTGCGGCGAGTATTGAAGCAAGCTCTATCCTCGCCTCCAGTCCCTTCATTATGCCATTGCTCAACACAGAGGCCATTTCGAGCGGGGCGTGGAATGAACCACCGTGGCTGGCTGCACAGAAGTCCCACCTCCACTGAGACTGCCTTATGAGAGCGAGCACAGGTTGCATGGCTGTGTCATCAGCCCCCGCCTCCCATGCCGCTTTGGCTTCATAATGAGCAGAGACGAGTATCTCTTCAAGATGATTTCTCAATGCGGCAACCTTGTCCTGTCTCTCATATACATTGTTCCTGAGCTCCTCCTCGCTCTGCCTGTGACAGACAGCGCATGTTGACGAGATCATGTTCAGAGGGCTCTGGACGTGGTGGCTGGTGTACTTGACGCCTCCCTCGGCAATGTAAGGCATGTGGCAGTCGGCACAGGCTACCCCGCGCTGGCCGTGGATGCCCATTTTAAATAACTCATAGTCAGGGTGCTGTGCTTTTAGCATCGGGGCCTTGCTGACAGCGTGGGTCCAGTCGGAGAACTGGTAGCTGTCATAATATGATTCGATCTCATCAGCCGTCATTCCCTTGTCCCAGGGAAAGGTGAGATATTTGCCATCGCCCTTGAAATAATATTCAACATGGCATTGGGCGCAAACCAGGCTGCGCATCTCCTGGTGACCGGCGTCGGAGATCTTTTTGCCCTGTCTTTCAAATGCCTCCTTCAGTGCCGGACGGGTGATGGTGAGGGTCATGTTTTCCGGGTTATGGCAATCGCCGCACCCGATTGGATTTGTAATCTCGGGTCCGAGGGAAGCCCAGGAGGCCTTATAGAAGCTCTCCGCACCCATTTTGTCAATCATCCTCGGCACGTCGGGGCTCTTGCAGGCCCAGCAGGTGGCCGGCTGGGGTCCGGCTTCGGGTGTCATGGGAGCACCAGTGCGCAGTGTGTTCCTGATATCTTCCACAGCCCAGTAGTGCCCTCTTGCCTGCGAATAATCCTTTGAGAACGAGTAACCTGCCCACAGGATGACCAGTTCGGGATCGGTGGCAAGAAGGTCCAGCGGCTTGCTGCCGGCATACCTGCTCCGGAAGGAGGTGTCGGCAGTCATAAGCCATGACTTATACTCTCGCGGATAGAATTTTCCCCAAACGCTGTTGTCGCTCTCGAACGGCTGCAGGTCGGTTGGAGGACGGTAGGCATACTTTGCCTCGCTGCGTCGCTCAACAATTGAGGAGGCGAGTATCCCTAGCAGGAACACAACTGTAACGGTGGCCAGGAACAGGAGCCAGCCGGACCATGGGTTTCTGGAGATAAATTCCTTGATAGACATAGGTTAGGGTATTGAGTTTTACAGATTGTCTTTGATAGCAGGTGTGATGGCGAACTGTGTCGACGAGATGCTGTTTACCCTGTCATGAGGCGTATAACGGTGGCATTCAAGACATTGACGGTCTCGTCTCTCCACCATGGCCTCGTAAGGCATGCCCGGTCCGTCGCTGAAGAGGGAGCCATGACAGCGGAGGCAGTTCTCCTGCACCACCTTCTTTCCCGCCTCCCTGATATAGATAGCCTGCGGTTCTTTGCGCAGTGTGAATATTGTTGAGTGGCGGAGTCCGTCACTGGCCTTGAAGTAGTATTTTCTGACAAAATTGTCATGAGGCACATGACAGGCATTGCAGTCGGTGACGCTGCGGTGAGCGCTGTGCGACCAGGTGGCAAACTGGGGTGTCATGATATGACAGTTGATACAGACCCGGGGATCATCGGATAGGTAGGAGGTGGCGTTGGATATCTTCAACAGCAGGAAGAAAAGCCCCGTAAAGGCTCCGAGAATCACAATCACCGGTATTCTCCACTGTTGCGGAGGCGTGAAGAAACTGATCAGTTTATCTGGTCTGCTCATGGCAGTTGCCCGTTGCCGGCCGGTTATTATTGGTTCATCATCATGCCGGTAACTCCGGCAGCGGACGACTATGTGAAATTCACAAAGCAGAGGGCGACGAGGGCTGTCCCGTAGCGCTTGTCGATAGTCAGTGACTCTCTTATTACGGTTGGTTCCCCGAGGTAGTAGTCGGCGAATGTCCTGTCATGGAGATCATGGAGAACGGTATAGAGCCTCTCTTCAAGGGCTTCCATATCGAAATAACCTGCCAGTTCACATACAAGTCCTCCCACCTTCTCCTCGCAGGTATCATCCTTATACATCCATGCGAAGATTATCCCTGATGAAACATGCTCGCCGTAGAAGCCGTTGGCTACCGCCATGATTGTGCATAGCTCTGAGCCGTAGGGTGGCATGTCAACCTCATCGAGTGTAACCAGCTTGGAAGTGGCAGGCAACACCGATGAATAGTTCATTATATTATACTCGGCAATGCCAGCATCATGCAGTGCCATGTGATATGATCCGGGATGAATTGCATATTCACTGCATCCCGAGCCCTGCGTTACGAAAAATTCATTGGGGATCCTGTTGTTGGTAACCTTAACCATCTTGCTTATTAATAATTAGAGTTTATCCGGCCTGATCCGGCAAAGACAAATATACCAAAAGTAAATCAAGCAATATTAAGTTGTGTGTAATTTGTGGTGCGGATAATAA
Organism: uncultured Rikenellaceae bacterium; assembly: GCA_963802145.1. Classification (GTDB taxonomy): domain Bacteria; phylum Bacteroidota; class Bacteroidia; order Bacteroidales; family VadinHA17; genus SR-FBR-E99. Next base: position 567,080 of record CAWDHN010000010.1, on the reverse strand, counting down.
GGTTTCATCACTTTCTTGGGCTCCCTGTTTTCATAGAACAGGCCCCAGTGTTTTTCGGGTTCAAGCTCATTGGGGTTACCCTTCCACGGTTCATCGAAAGCTTCAAAGAAAAAAGCAAGAACACCCTCATCCGCACACCATTTCATGAGGTCATTATAGTATATCTCCTGGTACTCTTCGCTTACGTTATCGGGATTGATTCCTCTCCCGTTTGAACTTGTAGCCCATCCGGCCTCAGTAATTAATACAGGTTTACCGGGGTATTTTTGTGCGACGCCGTAGAAATTCTGCTTAGTGTATTCCAGCGCTTCATGTATCTGCTTATGTTCCCAGACCGGGTAGGTGTGAATGGATATAAAGTCCACCTCCTCAGCCAGTTGATGTAACTTGTCATGCCAGGGGAGATAGTTTTCACAGAAGGTTACAGGCTGGCTGGTTCCTTTCTTTAACAGGTTCACGTACTCCCGGACACTCTCAACCGGGACATAATGGTCAGTCCAGTCTATGGTAGCTTCATTGCCTGCTGAGGTTGAAAAGATAATATCGGGGTAGCTGTTTGCCATCCCGACCAGTTTCTCAATCTTTTTCCGGTTCAGATCCCTGTTCCTGCGGAGCTCTTTTTCAGGAAAAACTCCACCCCAGGGACAGCCGTAATTATTCATCTCTGCCGTTATGAAGGCTCCCAGCATGACCTTGAAGTTCAGTTTGTCATTCCTGATAACGTCGAGGACAGTCTCCGCATGGGTGTTGCAGTCGTACAGGCGGATATATTCCCACCGGCCATGCAAAATCCTCAGGTCTTCCCTTACCTGGTCAGGAGAAGGATGAATATCTGTTTCAGGACTCTGGCCCTTCCTGTAACCCGAATAGCATATTGCTCTCCCGTAAGGGATATCTGCTTGCAAGTACTTGCCCACCAGGCTCGTATAAAAGATTAGTATTTCAGTTTTCCATTTTTATCCCATAACCCCCAATAGGCGCCAACATCGCCTTCCGGTCCGGTCTTCCAGCTTTCATCGAAGCTTGAGAAATACATCATTTCAATATTGTCTTCATTACTCCATCTCTGCGCATTGATGAAGTATCTGATGGCGTTGTCCGTAGAAGGCTCGGATGCTTCAAAAGATGTTCCGATATTTGGCCAGCCGGTCTCGCTGATGACAATTCTCTTTCCTCCGGCAACCTGCATTACGCTGTAGTACATGTTTTTCATATAGACCAGTGAATAATCTATATGGCAGCCCTCCCAGAAAGGATAGCAATTAATGAAAAAAACATCACAGGCTTCACGGATTGCCGGATGGTTGACAAATTCGTAATAGGCATCAACGTATCCGACGCTGGCTTCCGGGATCTGTTCCTTGACCCTGTGAATATACTCCAGCAGTTCCTGCTCAGTCAGCTCCTCACGATATAATACCTCATTCCCGACAGCAACCAGGTCAGCATTGCCTGCTTTAACCACCTTGATCAGGTTTCCTATTTCAATTTCGTTCTTTTCCTTGTCATCACTCAGCCATGCACCTGCCATTACTTTCAGCCCGTTTTCTTTGGCAATGGAAGGGACCAGTTCACCTCCGTCAGTACAGGAGAAAGTTCTGATCCAGGATGTGTAAGGTTTAATTATCTGTATCCTCTCCCTGATCTGTTCAGCGGTAATAATGCTTCCCGGACCCTGACCCTCCAGATATGAGCTGTAGCAGAGACCATGGATTCCGTTTTCAAGATATTTCCTGAAGAGTTTTTTAAGATCTTCAGTTGATTTGTTATTGAAATCTTCTCCGATGAGAGATAACAGTTTATCGCTTCTGAATGACATTTTCTTTCCGTTTTATTTGTTTCTACTTAATAGCTGCTGTAAATGAGATTTTTCTCACTTCGCCGGTTCTCCTGAATATCTTTTGACTTGTATCTGCGTCAATAACAGAACCCTTAATTGTTCTTTGTTTGCCGTCTGCATATTCAATTGTGATTTCCTGTCGCGTGCCTGCAGTATAAACCACCGGCACCTGGCATAATGTGAAGGCAAGCTGGTTCAAATGTAATTCAAGTTTCCTTATCTCTCCCTCCAGGTCAATGAATTCAAACAATTTATCGCGGTCGAGCATTTCCCCGTTATTCAGCATTGAGGGTGCGAATTCAATGGAGCCCTCTTTTATTACAATGCCCAGCTCACCAAACCTGGCGACAAAATCCTCCTTTACCTGGCCGGTCAGGCCTGGTTGTTTTGCCCCGGCGCCGGAGGGAGTATGCGAATAGGCGTCAACAGGTACAGCTCCGTGAAGCGCAGGTGATTTATGTGTTCCCAGTCCGTCTCTTATTTTATAATAATGATCCTTAACCTTCGCGAGAGTCTGTTTGTCAGCATTCGTCTCTTCTCCGGCCCTGTAGGTTTCCCTGGTTGCCAGCAGGAGCTTGGATACCATATGCCAGTAAATACTGCCCAGCCCTTCATAACCATAGAAGGTGCCGGACCGTCCGGTAAATGACTGATGGTCAAATACGGATTCATAGATATCCAGGATTAATTCTCTCTCTTTCCGTACCAGTGTGCCATATTGTTTCCTGTCGAGATTCGCGAGTGCCAGAGATACCAGTTCCTTATTCCTGAAGGTTCCGTTAAAATGGTAATTTCCGGTTTCATCCATAATTATGACAGCATTGTTACCGTCATCCAGTAATTTTGCAAGCAATTTTGATGAAAGTACTTTTTCCTTCGGGATGTTATTCTTCCCGGTAAATTTCGGCAGCACCCTGAAAGGATAAAGCAGATAGCTGTCCTGGTCACTTCTGTAAAGTTTGCTTGCTCTCAAGGCATCCAGGACCCGGAGACTTTCATCTGTGTCTATATAACCAGAGCTTAAAACAGCAACCTGCCCCTCGAGCATTTCATACAATGACCTGACGGTAACCCTTTCACCATTGAAGGAGACCAGGTTATAGGAATGGTACAGTCCATCGTGCCGCCTGTTTTTCTCTATGGACTGATCTATGAAGTCAAGCACATTCCGGATGAACTCCCTCAGGCGTCCGGCACCCAGCACTGATATCTTTCCGGAGAAAGAGTGCCTGTAGACCGATTCCCTGTAATCGCTCCCGGCTTTTCCGAGCTTCGTGGCGAAGAGATACCTGTCGTGGTCGGAAAATCCCTTTTTGATCAGATGCCTGTTTTCAGCGAAAACCGGATAAATCTTCTCGAAAAACGTAACAATTTCTTCTGACAGATCAAACCTGTCAATTGATGATCCATCCAGGATCTTTTCCCAGAATCCGAGTGATCTCCGCAGGTAGCACAGCGTAACCATGGAGGCTCCGTTGCCGACAAGTGCATTGTTTGCATCATTCCACTCGGGACGCTGAGTATTCAGCCATATGCCTGCCTCCGGGATATAATTGCTCAGTTTGGAGAGGAGGGAGCAGAGTATTTTTTCCATCAGGTTTACCCTGTATATCTCGCCTGTCTTCAGTGTAAGCAATTTGCCGTCAGACCCTTTTTTGGCAGCCAGTGCCTCAATCCTGCCGTTGAGTCCGGCGTCAAAAAGGATCGTATTCTTGGGGTCTTCTATGATCTGGTCAATAGTATTTATCCTGTAAGGTACGTTGGCGTAGACAAATATTTTCCTGGTAAGCAGTTCGTCAAGCTTTCCCGGGTGGAAGTTGTGGGATTGCTCCAGGAACTTCTGCAGATAGATGATCTGGTGATCGCCCCAGTATCCGATATGTGCCCATGGATGGTCAGGGTCAGGGCGCTCCCAGTCCAACCCTGCCCTGGATATCCTGTAAGGGTTGTATCCGTCAGCTGTAGAGCCGTTAACGAATTTACATATCACCGATTCAATGAATTCGGGGTAGGAGAGTGTCAGTGCCTCCCAGTTCTGGAATATATCGCGCCAGTTCCCCTGGTAATCCAGTTTTTTGGTGCCATCAGCCTTTTTGGTTTCTATGGAAAACTGGTTCCAGGGACGGCTTGGATCACCGTGCCTGCGACTGAAGGTTAACGGCAGGTATTCATAGCAAATCCTTTCCAGGTTGGGGTTCCCCATTCTCTTAACCATGGCAAGGAGTTCGTCGAAATTAATTTCATCCGGCAGATTGCTTAGTTCTGCCATAAATTGCCCGCTAATCTCCTTGTTACAATGTTGTACAAAGAGCCTGAAGTCATCTGTCTCTATGCGGTAATTATCGGAAAATATCCCGCCTCTCATCACATTAAAGAGTGTATTTGAGAAGTGGCGTGCATTGATCAATCCGTCATTACCCATCTGCAAACCATCAGCTCCGGCAACAATCCTAACCAGTTTCAGGGTGCCGGCTGCGATATCCTCTTTCAGCCTGAGAGCATGATTTTTTTCGCCCTTTATCCAGGCATCGAGGTTAACAACGTCCCTGGAGTCCTTGTTTACATCAGCGATTATGTACCAGCATTTCTCCTGGTTCTTTGAGAGCTGATATTCATTTACTATATAATATGCTCCCCGTGATGCGAAAACCTCCGATTCGGTTCTGATCTCACCTCCGGTTTTAAAGCTCTCAAGTTGCTTGTCAGATATCAGGTAACCGGCATCAGAACCTTCCACTACAGACCATACTGCTGTGGCTTTGAGTGCTTCACTGGGTTCGGCGGTATCTGTCGGGATGGAACTCAACACATACAATCCCAGTTTGCTTTGGGGAAGCAGTTCATTTCTCCTGTATGCCTCCAGCAGGTTGCTGTATTCATTCTGAAAGGCAAAATCGATTCCGTAGGGGAGGATGTTTCTTATCCCGTCAAGTATGTTGATTTTTATACCTTTTTCACTGGTGGTCTTCAGGCTTGACTTTTTTATCCATCCGAACTTTTCGCTGTTATGCCAGCCATAGCTGAAACTGACTTCAAGATCCAGGTTCCGCTCTTCAAAAATTATCTTATTGCCGAAAATGCTCTTATAGAGATTTCTCTCGATCCGGTAGAATTTCTCAAAATCACAGGCAAACGGCTCCCACAGATAGGTGCGATTGTCTTTTGAGACCAGGCAAACGGTCTTGCTGCCGGTTTTATCACGGTAATCATGGATCTTATCAACGGTGTAATAGGGGAAGAGTGCATTATCGCGGTTTTTTCTGCCTGCAGAGAGTGATCCGTTGCTGGAGATGTACATCCAGTGATCGGAGTCACTGACAATTGTAATGAAAAAATCGGGCATAAGATGATAATTACTTATCCTGTAGTACTTCTCATCTTCAATTTCGATAATCTGACCCTCTGTCTCTGCCGGAATTGCCTGTAATCCTGTATTACCGATAAATATGTTTTTCATCTCTGTTTCCTGTTATTGCCTGCAATATGCACATTCCAACGATAGTAAGACGCTCAAAAATTACAAATAATAATTTACTCTGAGGATCCGGGGGGAAATGACCCATGGACCATAAATTATTGACTTTTGCCGGGTTTATAGCTGGATCTGTATTGTTTGCAAGGCATTGGCGTCAATGGTAATTTCCGCCTGCTGGCCTCTTATGTCGATCTGATACCGGATCTCTTCGCCGCTTGTGTTAAGCACCTGCACGCTGAGCAGATTATCCTTGTTTATAGTTGCGCATGCATACAGATCATCCTCTGCCGGACCGTCAAGGATCATGGATGTTTCAACTGCCCTGTCACCCGGCCTGATTGTTCTGCTGAACTGGGCGAGAATATGGTAGATGGGTGTGTAGTAAATCTGCCCTGTTTCCGTATTTATCATAATGGGTGCACCGCAATAATTGCCGACATGATTGGGGCCGCCATTATGATCCAGTACGACATTCCAGTCTATCCACCCTCTGAGCCAATGGTCGATACTGACGATAATATTTCTCGCATAGCGATGTACAGGTGCATATATCGGATGATCTTCGCTTTTTACTCCCTGCCAGGTAGCCGTATATGCCCAGTCGGTAGCGTTCTCGTTCCACCAGAAGGAATCGTTGTCAAACCAGTCTGTTTCCTGATATTTAACAGGGTCAGTGATTCCCTGCGGTGCGGGCTTGCCAAGATCGTCTATGCAACCCTCTGTGTGGATAATGGCATGGTCAGGAAATTTTGCATTAACCCTTTCAAATACTTCTTCATAAACCTTGAATGTGCTTTCATACCAGTGAACCGCAGTGCCGTAAACATAAGGTGCGGTTTCACTGTCACCCAGTATAACATCTGTCCAGTGCTCAAGGCCATCCCTGTTCTGGTCATAAATAAGAAGTCTGACATCTGAATTGTTGCCATTTTTCAGTTTGGGGCCCAGGTATTTCCTTATAAACTCGTTCTGGGTTTCGGGAGTGAAGTTCATGCTTTCCCATTGGCCGTTGTTTCCGTGGGGCTCATTTACGGGAGTAATTGCCCAGATGTCAACGCCTTCTGCCCTGTAAGCGTCAAGGTATTTAATCAGGTAATCAGCGTATGCTTCTTCATACTCCGGCTTGAGTGAACCACCTGTCCCCTGGTAATTATTTTCAGGGGCACCTGTGATGTACCAGTCGTTTATATCCTTCATCCACGCCGGGGCTGTCCAGGCAGAGGCGACTATTCTCAGTTCCCTGTCATTCTGATTGTTCTTTATGGCAAGGGCCTCCCTTATCATCGGCAACAGGTCATATTTCTCATCCTTCACTCCCGGGTATTCGGTCTTGCTGAATCCCTCCATGTCAGGTTTCAGGCTGAATGAATTCAATGCTTTATCTCCGGGTTTATCTGCATACGAATATTTGCCTTTGACGGAGAAATCACATGCGCCGATATGGGTCCTTGTCAGGGAAAAATCAGCTCCGTTCTCGCCAAAGATTGCCTCCATGACTTCCATGCGTTTAGCGGGCTCAAGATGGGAGAGAACGAATGCAGACGATTCAGTGAAGGATGACCCGATACCATCCATTGTCTGCTTCAGGGAATCGGGATTTACAGTCAGCACAGTTCCCTGTGTCTTGCCCTTTTTAAACTGAACGTTCTCACGTTCTGCAATTTTGTCACCGCCCTCGGATGTAATCAGGATTTTACTGGTGGTTAACATGGGTTCCTTTGAATTGCACGATTGGATAATGATGACAGTCACTAATATTATTAAACAGTTCAATAACCGATTTGACATGACCATTGTTGTTTCAGGATTATTAAATGAACACTTTATGCATTACGATAGGCATAAAGCCCTTAAAGCACGCCTCGTCTGGCTTCGAGTTCAGCCTTTATTTCCCGGGCTTTTTCTTCAGTAAGGTCGTATTTCCACATCACAATTATGGCTATGGTTGCAGTAAGTGCAGGAATAGCTATATCAGCAATGCGAAGCCTGGTAATTGTTTCAGCAGCCTGGACAGCTAAATTCTGATCAAAGCCAACCAGTTTCAGTACCAGGCCGCCAAGTACCAGCGCAAGTGCCTGGCCCAGTTTTACCATCCACCAGTAGATGGCGCCAAATGTTCCCTCTTTTCGGGGCATTCCGTTACTCAGTTCATCCAGGTCACACACATCGGCTGTCATGCTCATCATAAGCGTAAACAATCCGCCAATACCAAAAGCCATTAGGGGAAGAGGCATAAACATCAGCCAGGGATTCTCTGGGTTAAATCCCCACCATTTCAGGGCGTAGCCTACGATGGAGATAGCCGTGGAAATGAGAAAGGCATTGCGCTTGCCAACTTTATTCGCAATCGCCGAAATTACCGGAATGACAAGGAATGCAGTGGTTACTGCGGAGACTGTGGAGAACCATGCAGGCCAGTTGCCGGTAAGACCATAATCGCCCTTGAACAAATAAAATACGATTATGAAATAACTGAATGAAGCCACCAGCTGAAAGCCATTGAATACCAGGAATGTTGCAGCACAGAGTTTCACAAAAGGCTTGTTTTTGAAAACCAGGCCAATACCCCTGATCAGGTCTTTCAGATTTGAAAGAAGTGTCTTGAATGTTATCTCCTTTCTGTTCTCCATTTTTGAGGAATCGATACCTCGGCAGAATATTGCCGGCAAGACACCCAGAACAATGCAGATAGCTCCTACAACAACAGAAAGACGTCTGACACCTATTGCCTGTGTCTCAAAAAGGTTGGGATTGGCTATCAGCACCCAGAACCATGGTACAATCATCCATGCAACCTGTCCGACTGTTTGCGAAAATGCCATCAGCCGGGTCCGCTCATTGTAGTCCGAACTCATTTCATATCCCAGTCCGATCAGGGGTGTTGAGAAGATTGTATTGCCCGTTAAATAGATCAGGGAAAAAATGAGGAAGTACCAGAAATTATACATTTGGGAATTATGCGGATAGAGTTGCCACAGAACGGCGAACAATACTCCGCTCAGAATGGCACCTGCGAAGATGTAGGGTCTTCTGCGTCCGAATCTCGATTTTGTATTATCCGAAATAAATCCCATTATGGGGTCGGTAATGGCATCATACAGCCTGGGCAGGCCGCCCAGCAATCCTGCCAGAAAAGGATCCATCCCAAAGGCTGTAAGCAGAAAGAACATAAATATTCCCAGTGAACCCGGTAACAGGTTGTTAACCAGGTGTCCGGCCCCGAATGCAGCTTTCTGCACCATTGGCACCTTGTCTCTCGCGGCTGTTTGATATTGATTCATGCGATTATTATTATGATATGTTTGCAGACGACGTTCAAAATTTCTACAGAGACTAATATATGTTATCTTTTCTGATTTTTTGTCCTGGATCAGGCTTTCAAATAAATCATTAAGGGATTTTATTCGACCTCCTCGTAAACCCTTACCCAGTCAACATACATTGTCTGCGGGAATGGGGTATCTGGAGTCGGGAATCCTACGAAGTTTCCTCCCACAGCCACATTCAGTATCATAAAGAAAGGATGATCGTATACCCATTCGCCCGTGACGTCAGCCGGATTGATCTCCTGATATAGTACGTCATCCACAAAATACTGTATGAAACCATCGCCCCATTCTATGGCAAAGATGTGATAATCAACATCGAATCTGCTGTTTTCAAGGCCATAGGCTTTTGTTATTGCTGCACCGCCCGAGTATCCGGGTCCGTGGACGCTGCCATATATAAGGGTTGGTTGCTGTCCCCGGTATTCCATTATATCAATCTCACCGCACTGAGGCCACGGCACAGTCTCAATATTGGCTCCCAGCATCCAGAATGCGGGCCAGATACCGGGCCCCCATGGCAATTTTATGCGTGCTTCAAAACGACCGTAGGCCTGGTCAAATTTGCCCTGCGTTTTAATCCTTGCAGAAGTATAGGAACCTCCGTTATTGACGGCGGTAATTTTAAGATTCCCATCCTCAACAAACACATTCTGAGGATCATCCGTATAGGTTTGCAGTTCACTGTTACCCCAGCCTCCGCCGCCGAGGTCATAGGCCCACTTTGTATCGTCAGGGGCTCCATTGGTTTCGAACTCATCCTGCCATACAAGCTTATAGTTGCGCTCTTCAAGTCCCGTATTCTCACATCCGCCCAGAATTAGGAGGAGTGCCAGGACCAGGGTACCTTTGATATATTCTGAAATTACAGGTTTCATATGCTTTGATTTTATCTTGATTACAGACTCTTGTTTCTTAATCAGGCCGGGGTTTCAGTTTTCAGGGAAGCCAAAACCCCGGACAATTAATATTATTTCCAGAGGTAAATATTATCATACCACACATTGGTCAGGTTGGCAGTTGTAATTCCAATCTGAGCAACATTGCTTCGTGTCAGGTTACCCGTGACAACCCCTCCCAGGGAGGTAATATTGATATCCACGGAGACCCATGTGCCTGCAACTATTGCCGGTGATGTTCCCGTATTGATATTAACCTCCAGCGCAGAAGCTTCGCCGGTACCACCTGCAAAATCCACCAGTTTTACATTGAACACATCCCCTGTCAGGTTTGTGTCATCAGTATACAGGTCGAAATGGATATGTGTGAATGTGGAGAGATCCTGCCTGTTGGCAGAGAAGTCTATGCCATGACAGTCTATTCCCGCGTTCTTCTTCAGGGTATTATTTCCAGCTACCTGAACCTGTGTAACTGCACTGCCTCCGCACCATCCGGCGTCGAAATTGTTAATGGTGATGGGAGCATATGCATCACTGTAAATCGAAACCACGTTAGAGGCATTCCTTGCAGGCGGTGTGGGTGCGGCTGCTGCAGGTCCTGTTGGGCCACTGCTTCCCCCGTCATCGTAAAAATAGATATTGTCAATCCATATGGTATTTGCACCCGATGGCTGACCGACTATGATATACTGTGCCAGGTGGGCCCTGGTTGTCAGGTTGGTGAAATCACTGAGAGGGATGTTGTAGCTCACCCATACACCTTTGGCAGGTGCGGCGTAGTTGACCTGGTGCTCCACATCGTCACCTCCCCCGAATACCCCGTTTGCCCCGAAATCAACAAGCTTGAAACCGAAATTGGTGATGTCGGCTGACCAGACATCAAGATGCACATGGGTCATGGTTGTCGCATTTATGGGAACAGACACTGTCTCTATTCCGACAAAATCAAGCGCCGAATATTTCTTCGTCGGATTTCCGGCAACGGTTACCTCTTCATAGGTTGCCGCTGACCAGCCGGTCCTCCACGTATCTACAGCCACATTGGCGTAGGCACCGCTGAACATCGAAATAACTTTGGCGGCATCTCTTGACGGTGGTGTCGGGGCTGCTGCAGCCGGTTCCGTGGCGGTACCGCCTCCATCCTTGTAAAAATAGAAATTGTCAATCCAGATGGTTGTTGCTCCCGATGGCTGACCGACAAGGATATACTGTGCCAGGTGAGCCCTGGTTGTCAGGTTTGCGAAATCACTCAGAGGGATGTTATAGCTCACCCATTCACCTTTGACAGGTGATGCGTAGTTGACCTGGTGCTCCACATCGTCACCTCCCCCGAAGATACCGTTAGCCCCGAAGTCAACCAGTTTGACACCGAAATTGGTGATGTCGGCTGACCAGACATCGAGATGAACATGGGTCATGCCTGTTGCATCAATAGGGGCAGACCCCGTCTCTATCCCTACAAAGTCAAGGGAAGAATATTTCTTCGTCGGATCTCCGGCAACGGTTACTTCCTGATAGCTTGCCGCTGACCAGTCGGTCTTCCATGTATCAACAGTTACGTTTGCATAGGCACCGCTGAAGAGTGAAATTACATTGGCGGCATCTCTAACCGGCGGTGCCGGGGCTGCAGCTGTCGGTTCCGTGGCGGTTCCGCCACTGGTTTTATAGAAATAAAGGTTGTCAATATAAACAGTGTTCAGGTTACATGAAAGGACTATCTGTGCGAGATCTGACCTTGTAATGTTGCCTGTAAATGCCGTTAAAGGTACGTCAATTGACACCCATGCACCTGTTGCCAGGGCAGGTATGCCGCCGCTGCTCGTATGGACAATTGTAAGAATGCTATTCGTGGCTTCCTGGGTACCGCCTCCGAAATCAACCAGTTTCACCGTAAGTGACTTATCCTGTACTTCATTCGGCGTCCAGATATCCATATGGAAACGGGTCATTGCCGAGGCATCAAATTTATGATTGCTGAAATCAATCCCGGCAAAATTGGTGAAAGTGTATTTTTTCACATCATCACCCGCAACCTGCAGATCTGCAACGTCAGAATCATCCCATACTGCTGACCAGGAGTCAACCGTCTTATTGGCATAGGCATTACTGAACAATGAAATCACATCGGCAGCGTCGCGTACGGGCGGTATTGGCGCTGCAGCGGTTGGCTGTCCGGTTGATCCACCACCGGTTTTGTAGAAATAGAGGTTGTCAAGATAGATATCACCGTTTCCCTCGAATTTAAACTGATGGACATCTGCCAGATTCACCGGTGAAAATTCCGATAAGGGTATATCCACGCTTGACCAGCCCGTTGTCGGCACAGTCAGGGTATAAGCCTTTTCACCAGTGCTGGGCTTATTAAAAACACCTTGAGGGCAGTTGAGTTTGCTGTCCAGAAGTCCAGGTGCAAATATCCCATTGCTGTTACATTCTGGCTGGCAGCAAGCTGAATGCCCTGGTAATTCAGACCCGCAAACTTCAGGGTGTTGTTTCCTTCTATTGCCACATCAGAAACCACTGTAACCTGTCCCCAGAACGGATAATCGGTTCCCGGCAGGTTCGTGTAGGCATCACCGTAGATTGAAATCACGTCGGCACCATCTCTTGCCGGCGGTGTTGGTGCAGCTGTCTCCGGCATTGACCCTGCAGCACCTCCGTTACCATATAAATAGATGTTGTCAAGATAGAAGCCTGACAGTTGTGTTCCCATGTTCTCGAGGATAATCTGAGCCAGCCTGGTCTTGCTTGATAATCCCGACAGGCTGATGTTCACGCTGATCCAGCTTTGCGAGACCAGGGGACCTGGAATTTCATAGGTTATTGAAGGATCGTTGCCGTCCAGCGCACCGTCAGGTCCCATATCAACCAGTTTGACGGATAACTTATCTGAAGAACTTACTGCATTTGGTATCCACACATCCATATGCAGGTGTGTCATATCCGTTGCATTAATGGTCGGAGTGGTAAACTGGATGCCAACGAAGTTGAAATTGGCATAAACCAGTACATCATCATCATTGACTGTAAAGTCTGCTGAGGTTGTTGTCTGGTATGGCTGCCAGTATCCGTTGTAAAAATCGACCGGCACATTCGTGTAGGCGTTGCTGAAAATTGAAATGACTTTCTCCGGTTCCTCTGTCGGAGCAGGTGCATGAGTAAAATCACCCGATGACTGAACAGTCAATGAACCGTCAGCATCTGCCCCTCCAAGAGTGGCAGAGATGACAGCGGTGCCTTCACTCAGAACCGTTACCCAGCCCTGGGCATCAACTGTTGCCACACCGGTGTTTGATGAGGAGAACGCGAAGTAAGCAGGTGCAGCAATGACTGACTGATCAATGCCGGTAGGCATATTGAAGGAGACGCTTAATCCGGTTACCGGAAACTTCAGTCCGTTTACCGCGGATTCGACATTATCTTCTCCGTTAAGAATCATGGGTTTTTTATGGGCTATGGTGCCAAGGTTTTCAAACTTCACTTCGTCAAACCAGATTGTATACCCCCTTCCGTCCTCAGGACCTTCGACAAAATATAACATACCTCTTTCCTGTGTCAGTTTTGAAGCATCGGGTATCGGGATGATGTATTTCTGCCAGTTGGTGTTTACCGCAACATCTCTGAGTGAAACGAGGTATTCCGATTCTTCAAGATCATTGCCGAAACCTACAAGCGCTATTGTAGCGGATTTTGATGCTTTTGCCCAGAAGGTAAGGGCAGTATAACCGGTAAGGTCTCGTCCCATGTTTGTATAGTAAACGCCACCTGCATAGGCTCCCATCGGGTCTCCCTCGTCAGGTACTTCGATCTTCATGGATGCAGATCCTTCGTATCTCACATCCTTGTCAACATCGAAAGCAGTAACCTTGCTGCCACCAAAGGCTGAGTAGTTCAGGCCCTGGCTGAAACCGTCGATAAATACCTCCGGTGTTGTCGGGAATGTCGCCAGTTCCAGTTCATCAAAATCTCTTGTACAGCCTATTGACCATATGAGAATAATTGCCAACAGAATGGCAATTGCAGAATATGTATATTTTCTATTTTTCATCTTGATTGAATTTTGATTTAACAGGTAAGAGGGAGCCCGCATCTTTATGATGTTTTGCTTAAGCGTAATGCTGTATTGATAAAGTGCGGATTTCATCTTCTTGTCTGGTTACATTTGCTACAAGCCTATGTTGAAATGTATATAGGTTCTGATCTCCCATTCATTTCCATTCGGATAACCGGGTGCCGTCGGGTCACATACATAATCACCATTGGCATCCATGGTTTTGGTGGGACAATAGCGTGGAGAATACTGGTCCAGTGTCCTGTTCGTGAAGCGTATGCCTATCCTTGTTTCCGGCATGTCAACCCACTTGGGCTTTGAAACCGTGGTTGAGAGGTCAATTTTTACCTGCAGCGGATAGGTCAGGTTAAAATCACGGTGGTAGTCATATGGACCCCAGTCATTGACCTTTACCATCGATACCAGTTTGGCATGCTTGTAAATCAGCCTGATATCGCCGCCGTAGCGCCGAATTAACCGCTCATCGCTTCCATTTGCTTCACCGTCGCCCGCCAGAAGATTGGCAATGAGACCGAATTCAGGACTGATCCTGGAAACAATACGGGCGTTTGCCTCCCATAAATCCCTTGCAGGGGGAGCGCCCGGAAATGCAAATGTTGTACGTCCGTCGCCGGTAATACCTATTGCGGCATCCTGGGTGGTGGTATGATGGCGATAAACCACGCCTGCACTTATTGCAAAAGGTGCATCTTCCGCTTCATCATTATCCCATTCATACATCCATGTTCCCGGTGTCGGGTCCCAGGTAACCAGCAGCTCTCCTGCAACGGTCTCCCTGTTCTGCCTCACAGCAAACGGATCATCCAGGATATTTCTGGATCTGCCTGGGGCAGGCACGTCTGCCGGCATGGGATCGATAATCGGTTTTTGCCAGAGGAAGTTGGGAGCTATCTGAAGATTGCCGATTGTATAGGCAAAGCCAGTCAGAAAATTATACTGGTTACCGCTGCCGCTGTCTTTAAGTCTCCATCCGGTATATGTTTTAGTGTAATCTGCACCACCGCCTGCCACCAATCCCATGGCTGCCCCCTGGGCATACCACCTGACAGGGCCTGCAGTGAATGTCAGCTTCATTTTACCTCCCCAGGTATCGTTGGAGGTTATCTTGTCCTCGTAAACGGTATAATTGCCCTCCTCACCGTCAACAAGCTGGAATGTTTCCCCAATCCTGGGTTGTCCGGCCCATATGCCGCCCAGTTCAACACCGAGTTTTCCGAAGGTTCTTTTCAACTGTAAAGTTGCCCTGCGGGTCGGAGGCGACGGGATGGCAAAAGAGCTGACTGCTGCTCCCTGTTCGTCAAGATCCTCATGATATATACCGGTAATATCCACTGCACCGATTTTGCGGCTGTACTTAACGAGTACAGCCGGGTTGGCGCCCCACCATAGTTCGGGACCGAAAGCCACCTTAAGTCCATCCATGAACTTCTTTCCTTCAAACTCAACCCCGAATGGGGCCTGACCGTTATAGATATCTATGTTCGGACCGTAATTTGCTTCAGGGTAAAGGCCGAAAAAGTCTCCCTCGTATCCCCAGTGATAGTGTCCTGTCCTAAAGAAACTTGTCATGTTGAACATTTTGTTTCTCCAGGTGATATCGGCATTATAGATCTGTATCCTGTTCAATGAGGAGAGTATCAGGTTGCCGTCATCAGTGTTGACATCCTCCGTCCGGCCCCTGTTCTCATAAAAGATTTCATCAATAGGGTTTTCAGCAACATTGCCGAGAATATTAAAAGAGACATTTGCACGTACACTTTCTGAAGGCTGCGCCTGTATCCCCACGTAAAAGGACTCCATATGGTCAAACCCAAGCTGGTCGGGGTACTGCTTCTCACCCTCCACAGGGTCATCAGGCGTCGATATCAATTTACCTCCGGTGCTGAAAGTGGTTAACTCTGCCCGCATGTTGCTTATACGGACCTTTTGAACCTTTTCTGCAATCAGTGCAGCCTTATCACCCCTGGCTTTCAGCACTGCATCATATAATTCGATTTTTGCAAAATGCATGGCAACACTCTCAGGGGTGACCCCATCGTCATATGGGTTGATTTTATGGGCTTCTGCCAATGCATAATATGCGGCACGGGGAAAGAGATCGTAAAATCCGTTTACGTTGGTCGGGCCTTTCGCACAGATCCCGAACCATTCTTCATTCATGTTATTCACACCAGGGACATAGTCATTAAGATATCCGCCATTGACCCATGATGCATTATTGTCATGTACATCAAGACCTTTGGTCTGACCGTACTTCCACCATCCGTCACTGAACTGGAATGTAAATCCGCCGATACTGTTTCCGGCTTTGCCAAGCCCTGCGGCATTTTCGTAAATCTCCTTCCAGTTACCGACATTGTAATAGGCCTGTGAATACTGGTCTTCTTCATTATCACGGGCATTGAAGGCATCAGCGCCAAACTCGGTAAACACTATCGGTTTGCCATATTCATTTTTCACTCTCTCAAAGGCGTCACCGAAGGATACACCCCTGTACATATTGACCCCGAAGATGTCAACATCCTTGCACTCCTCTGCAATAATATCGAGGAAAAGCAAATCGCCGTTGCACATTGCAACAGGGACAGATTTGTCCACCTCCTTCATGGCGTTTGCTGCTTCATTAAACAGCTTATACATGGAGATGGCACGGGTTGTTGATTTCCTGTCCTCTACAGGAATATCCTCAGTCTCAGCTCCTTCCCAGAAAAGACCGTAGTTATTTTCATTACCCAGTAGATACATTAAGAGTCCGGGTGTTCCCTTATATTCTTTTACGAGAGAGGTTACTTCCTTAAGGAGCAACTCACGCACTCTCGGATCAGAATACTCCGTGTTTGCCACCCACTCGCCACCAAGGGTCAGTCCGTAGCGGCCGAATGAATGGTTAAGCATAGTATAAATACCATAATTACGGTATATATACTCTATCCATTTTGGCTGGATTCCTGTGTACTGTCGGACCGCGTTTACTCCCATATTGCGCAGAAGCGACATTTCCCTGTCAAGTGCAGCCTTGATAAATGCATCAGGCTGGTTCCAGAGACTGTAGGAAAAATTGGTGCCAATAGGGAAGTAATCCCAGTTCATTCCATTGATCATGAAATCTTTCCCGTCGACAACCAGTTTCACGCCGGTTTCAATATTGACGACTTTTACTTCCTGAGCTCCCGGAGCACCGGCAGGAAGAGCTGCTTTGCCCTGCGCTGCAATATCCTGAGCAATTGCCTCTGCAGAAATCAAAGCAAGAATTAAAAACCAGGTTAGAATTTTCATAGGGTTATCTGTTAGATGTTATTATTGAATTCTTATCATTTCAACTGTTAGCGTCACGTAATTTCGATCAATTAAATTGTTCAGTCCGGAGGAACAAGCACTACTAAAACACGGCATGGCATGATGGCTAACACTGCAAAAACACTACAGGCAAGTTGCAAAAGCCCTTGTATTATTGGTAATTTATCCACCAGAATACTTTTAAGGTATTGATAAGAATATTAAAAGCCATTACTGGCAAGCCGTGTTCAACGGCGATAATTAAAAGCCGGCAAGGTGAGATGCCAGGTTAATTTCCCTGGGAAGATTCATTTTCTTTCGCAGACGGTAACGGCTGACTTCAGCTCCCCTGTATGAAATATTAAGGATGGTGGCTATTTCCTTTGTAGAAATGTTCATCCTGATGAACGCACAAATCCTTAAGTCATACGGGGTCAGATCCGGATATTGTCCTTTAAGGCGCCTGAATAATTCTTCATTTGCCTCATCGAAGTAAGTGTCAAAGATTTTATTCTGAAGTTTGATGTCTGTCTCTTTCCTGATAAGCTTTTTCAGTCCCAGGATCTTTGCCCTTGCCGTATCGTTGACAATAAATTCCTGGATATTGCTCAGATCTTCATTAACCCTTTTCAGGAACTTATTCTTGTTTATAATGACCATTGTCTGATTTGCAAGCTCCTTATCCCTGAATACCATCTCATTCTGCAATGTCTCGTTTCGCAATCTGATGATCTCCCTTTCAGCAATCAGGGCATCGCGTTCATATCTGTCCTCCCTCTCTTCCATCTCCCTGATATGTTCTTCCTCCTGTCTGCGGAGCGACTGCCTGAACCGATACATGAGATACCTGGCTGCCAGCAACAATGCTCCGATGACAAGTGCCAGGTAAATGAGCCAGGCTGCCGGTGACCTCTGCCATGGTGGTCTTATCTTAAATGAGAAGGCTGCAGGGTCACTCTCCACCAGGTAAATATTCCTTGATTTCAGCCTGAACGTATAACTGCCTTCGTGAAGTGAGGTAAAATCCTTATACCTGTCAGTTGACCAGTCAGACCATTCATCTGAAAAGCCTTCCAGCATATAGCTGAACTCCACTGGCAACTCGTTCTCAAAAAATGGTGCGGCGAACTGAAACCTGAATGAGTTCTTTTTGTAGGGAAACCTATGACCTTCATCTACCTCCGCAGCCCTGAGATACAGCACAGAGTCTATATAAGGCAGTTCAACCACTGTAATGAAGGCCTTGAAATTCTCATTGTAGGATTTGGGGATCAGTGGCGTGTAGTGTGCAAACCCATCTTCAAGGCCAACCAGGATGTTTTTGTCGTCATACGGATAGATGAACTCAAATTCGTTCACATACTTTTGGTTAAGCTTTCTGAAAGGTGTGACTATTCTCGTATAGGTCATGTCTTCATTCCTGCGCACATACCCCGAGGCTGAATCGGCAATGAACCATATGTTGCCTTTATTGTCCGGAGCCAGTGACTTAAGTTTGCCGGCATCCCCGAATATCTCTTTTATTCCCGCTGACGGTACGAATGCGTCGGTGACATTGTCATACTCAAAATTACCTTTATCTGTTGCCACGAACAGTTTCTCGCCATGCCTGAGGAGAATATTTCCAAGACCGGAAGGGAGTCCGTTATTTTCATTGTACCTGGCAAGTTCTGTAACCCTGGCTTCATCCATGTCAATCTTCAGCCTGAAGATGCCTTTACCGCTGTGGCCCACCCATATATTTCCATCCTGGTCCTGGAAGAGATAGCGGCTTGATTCTTCAAAACCCTTCACTTTCTTATAGAACTTCCATTGATTGTCTGTTTTCCTGAGCAGGACCAGCCCCTGGTAATGCCCTGCAATCAACAGTTCCGGATCGTCTTTAAGCGGTATATATTTCCAGGCCCCCTCTATGTCACAAATATTCCGAGCGGTTGTGCCATTGACAATAAAAGTACCCTTGTTATGTCCGCACAGCAACTGTCCGCCGAACTCTTCAAGCGTCCAGACCTGGCCTGCCGTATTTTCCACAAGCTTTAAATCGCCGGAGGATGAGAAGCTGTCAAGCGGCGTCACGAAGAGACCCTGGTTTGTGCCAAGGTAGAGGTTCCCTTTAAAGACTTTACAGCAGTAGCCCGTTCCTATCTTGTTTGATCCGATGTAGCTTAGCGGAGAGTTTGTTTCAATATACTCAATCCCGTTATCGAGCCCCAGCCACAGGTTTTTGGCCTTGTCCATAGATAAACTTAGCACGGTATTGTTCTGTATCCCGGCACTGGTGTTGAGGATATGCACAATATTGCCTTCCCTGTCAGATATTACCAGCCCGTTAAGTATTGTACCAAAGGCGTAATAGTTGTCTGCAAGGATGGTGGCACAAAAAAGCCTGTTCTGTTTAACATACCGGCTGACTGGCGTATTCCATTCAGTCAGTTGTCCGTTTTCGAGAATATATATTCCATTATGAGATGTTCCGATAAGTTTAATATTGCCATCTGGTTCCAGTATGGTACTTATTTCCAGCCCGGTGTTCTCCTTCCACCAGGATAGCGCTTCCATCATCCCGTTCCGAAATTCAAAGAGCCCGATGCCTGGTTCCTGAACTATCAGTCTGTTATCAAGCTTGAAGGCAAAGTGAAAACGGTTCTTTGGCCTGATTACCTCAATTTTTTCATCCTTATAATGGAAGATGTAATTATGACACTGAAAAAATATGCCTCCGTCAACTTCATAGATACGCCATATATCATCAAATTCCCGAGAATCCTCTGGTACAAGATGTTTAAGGCTATGAAACACAGAGGCCCTGTTCTCCTCCCTGGAAATTATTCCGAAGTCATTTATCAACCCGGCATAAAGGGTATTTCCACTATCAACCATGATACTTCTGAGTGGAGAGCTTGTGGAGACCCGGGTCAGATCCCACTCCACTCCGTTAAAACAGAGAAGCCCGTCATTATTTGCAAAATATATGAACCCGTTTTCATCCTGGCTGATGGCCCAGTTCTGAGTGCCGGCATTGTATTCTGACTTGGGATAATTCCTGATATCAGGAGTGCCTGTGTTCTTGATCTGAGCGGAAATGCCGAGTGGAAATGAAAGCAATAATATAAGCAGCGCTCTTGCCATGGTTGATTTTGCAGACTGTTAATTTAGCTATTTTAAATTTTAAAAATACTTACCCGGTTATAAAAAAAAAGGGTCTTTAGCTGAAACCGGATAAGCTGCTGGTGAATGGCATTAGGATAATTTTCAGAATAAATGATGGCAAATGGCATTGGCGATATTTTCAGAATAGCACCGGAATGGCTTGGCATTTACAATTTCAAATCGTAGGTTTGAAGCCTCAAAAAAATAACATGGAAGCTACCAGTTCAGGAGAACACAAACCGGTGCAGGGAAGTATGCAAATATCAGCAGGAGAACATTATATGGCTTTTAATAAATCTCATAAGGGAATTCTGGCAGTGCTTTTTGTCTGCCTTTCATTAATCACCTGGTCCTGTAAAACAGGCCCATCCGACAATAGTAATGCTCAGGCGAGAGCGGAAAAAATGCTTGCACAGATGACCCTTGATGAGAAGATCGGACAGATGTCGCAGCTTGACATAGGTTATTTCAGTGATCCCGAAGATCTCAAACAGGCAGTGAGAGAAGGCAGATGCGGTTCCCTTCTGAATTTCTTCGGAACGCAGCAGGTCAATGAGATACAGCGTATTGCCGTGGAGGAGAGCAGACTTGGCATACCTCTCATTATCGGAAGGGATGTTATTCACGGTTTCCGAACGATTTTCCCGATTCCTCTTGGAATGGCAGCTTCATGGAATCCTGAGATAGTGAAGGAGGCATTTCGCATTTCTGCCATTGAAGCCTCATCGCAGGGGATAAGATGGTCTTTTGCTCCCATGATAGACATCACATGGGATCCCCGCTGGGGGAGGATAGCTGAAGGATGCGGTGAAGACCCCTTCCTGGTTTCAACCATGGCCACGGCAATGGTTGAAGGTTTACAGGGCGACAGCCTTACCGACGCGACTGCACTGGCAGCCTGTGCCAAGCATTATGTCGGATACGGATTCTCTGAAGGAGGGCGTGATTACAACACGACTTATATCTCAGAACCGGTTTTGAGAAACGTAGTGCTTAAACCCTTTAAGGCTGCAATGGATGCAGGTGCTCTCTCATTTATGTCTGCATTCAATGACCTGAATGGAGTCCCGGCTTCGGCAAATGAGTTTACCCTGCGTACTATTCTGCGCGATGAGTGGAAATTTGACGGTTTTGTTGTCAGCGACTGGGGCTCTGTGGTAGAGCTGGCTGAGCACGGGTATGCCTTCGATGAGAAGGATGCTGCAGCAAAAGCTATAAAGGCCGGGGTCGACATGGAGATGGCTACAACCGCCTATTTTGACCATGTAAAAAGTCTGCTGGAAGAGAAAAAGATTACGCAGAATGAGATTGACGAGGCAGTATTGAACGTTCTCAGGGCAAAGTATAAACTTGGCCTCTTTGAAAATCCCTATACCGACCCTGAGGCGGAAAAGAAAATCCTGGACCCGGTCTTTCTTGAGCATGCCCGCAGAGTGGCAAGGGAGAGCACTGTGCTGCTGAAAAATGACGGCAAGGCGCTGCCCCTGAGGGCGGATATCTCCTCGGTGGCTGTGATAGGCCCCCTGGCTGACGCACCCGCGTGAACAGCTCGGAACATGGTGCTTTGACGGCCGTGGAGAGAACTCCGTCACCCCTTTGCAAGCCATCAGGGAGGTTCTCGGAGAGAAAAAAGTCAATTATGTCAGCGGCTTGAAGTACAGTCGTGATAAGAATAAATCACAGTTCAATTCTGCAATAGCCGCCGCCGCAAAGTCTGACGCAATATTGTTTTTCGCAGGTGAAGAGCGGGTGCTTTCAGGTGAGGCTCATTCGCGGGGTGAAATTGATCTGCCCGGAGCACAGAGAGAACTGATATCTGAGTTGTCAAAGACTGGAAAGCCCCTTATCGTGGTTGTTATGGCCGGACGACCCCTTGCCATTGGCAATGAGATGAATGATGCTGACGCTCTCCTCTATGCATGGCATGGAGGTTCGATGGCAGGACCGGCACTGGCAGACCTCATCTTCGGAAAGGAGTCACCCTCAGGAAAGCTGCCGGTCACTTTTGTCAAAGGATCAGGGCAGATACCGTTCTATTACTATCACAATAATACAGGCAGACCTGCCTTCCCTAAATCATGGATACCCATGGACAGCATACCGATTGACTACATCCAGGCTTCGGAGGGTTACAAATCGTTGCTCATGGATTATGGTTACACACCGCTGCTGCCCTTCGGCTTCGGACTCAGCTATACCACTTTCAGCTATAGCGACCTGAGCCTGTCGACACAGGCCATGGATGCCGCCGGATCAATGACGGTAAAGGCCAGGGTGACCAACAGCGGGGAATGGGATGCCGACGAGATAGTACAGTTATATGTGCGTGACAGGGTGGGGAGCATCACCCGTCCGGTCAAAGAGCTTAAGGGCTACAAGCGCCTTCATCTGAAAAGGGGTGAGACAGCTGATGTGGAGTTCACACTCACCGCAGGTGACCTGGCCTTCTTCAACGGCAGGGAGACTGTAATTGAACCCGGTGAGTTTGATGTCTGGGTCGGTCCGAATTCCGCTGAGGGCCTCCGCGCCGAATTTATTATTGAGTAACCTTGATTTCAGGATGAAGAATATGATGCCTTTTGGATTGATTCTCATGACGATTGCATTTCTGTCTCAGGGATGCACTAAGGAAGAACCGCAGGAATTTGTTTCCGGGAAGCCGGGCACCGGTGAAAAGGTCCTGGTATGGAGTGATGAATTCAACTATACCGGGTTACCCGATGCCTCTAAATGGGGCTTCGACACGGAGGGGAATGCCTGGAAATGGGGTAATAATGAGGCGCAGTTCTATACCGCCGGCAGGCTGAAAAATGCCGAGGTAAAAGAGGGTATTCTGTACATTACTGCGCATAAGGAAGATTACGAGGGATCCAGCTATACCTCAGCCAGGCTCAGGACCAAAGGCAAGGGTGACTGGCTCTATGGCAGAGTAGAGGTAAAGGCCAGAATCCCTGATGGCAGGGGGATGTGGCCGGCAATCTGGATGCTTCCAACAGACTGGGAGTATGGCGACTGGCCTAAAAGCGGAGAAATTGACATAATGGAAAATGTAGGGTATGATCCCAATATTATAGTGGCCTCCGCACATACTGAGGCATATAACCACACTATCAATACCCACAAGAGCGGAAAGGCGAGGATCCAGACCTGCTATTCCGAATTCCATGTTTACGCCCTGGAGTGGATGGGCAGTGAGTATAAGGTCTACGTTGATGATCTGCTGATCTTTACATTCAGGAATGAAGGTACCGGATACAAGGTATGGCCTTTCAACAAACGGTTTCACCTGCTGCTGAATGTGGCAGTGGGAGGAAACTGGGGAGGTGCCATGGGTATCGATGATACAATATTTCCCCGTACGATGGAGGTTGATTACGTAAGGGTTTACCAGTAAAAGCCAGCTACAGCCTCATCTTGTGCGAGGGAAGTTGATCAGGCAGGGTTTGCCAGTAAAAGCCAGCTACAGCCTCACCTTGTACGCGAGAAGTTGATCAGGCAGGGTTTGCCATTAAAATCCAATTTCAGCCTCGCCCTACTCTTTGACGAACTTGACGGACTGACTGCCATTGGCAGTAAAGACCCTGACGATGTAAGTGCCGGGGGTCAGGCCGCTGACATCAACGATACAACGGCTGCTTTCAAACCGGATATTCATCAGATGGCCGCCTCTGATGTCGTAGATGCTTATACTGCTGATATCTGAGTCTGCTTCCACATTAAGGATATCCCTGGCCGGATTGGGGTAGACGATGAATTTTATTTCAGCGAATGGCGCATCAACTGAAGTGATTATATCATTTGAGGCTATCCAGCTCTCAGGAAGGCTGTTGTCGAGAGTAATTTCCGCAAGTTTCAGGTAAGAACCGTTACCGTCAGCATCAGGCCAGGGACTTACATCCGCGTACTCCACAAAATCGATGACATTTCCGAAGGCATCCGAGAGAACAAGCTGTTCACCGCTGTTGGAGAGCTGCCTTGTAAATTCTCCATAGGGTGCGAATCCGTATTTCGACTGGAATACCGTGGCATTGCTTGCAATAATCACACACAGTCCGGTCCCCAGCGTTGCATTTGCCGGGAACTGGTAAACGAACCCTGTTCCGCGGAAATAGATGCCGCTGAGGTTGGCTGTCGTACTGCCGGTGTTTCTGATCTCGAGGAATTCCAGGTCATCCCCGTCGGGAAATTGTGACGTCGCCTGGGGGTGGTACATGATCTTTGTGATCGTCAGCTGTGGGACGGTCACATTACTGCAGTTGCTGTATGATCCGAGGCTGCTGGTGATCCAGGCAATGCGTGCAGCAATGAATGACTTAATGTCTGAAATTCGCTGAGCATGGCTTCCTGTCTTTCCCCACTTCTGGTAATCCCTTGCCACGGCTTCCGAGATATCTGTTACCGTCTGGTCGATGAAAGCCTCAAGTGATGATTGATTCAATGGCTGGCCCGGAAGAATGAGTTCATTCCATCGTTTTGAGAGATAACACCGGAATTGCGAGTTGTAAAAGAGATCGCGCCAGAACCTCGAACCGTCGTTTCCCCCGTACTGGAACTGCCATACGTCTGTCTTGCTCCGGTCAAGATACCACATGAAGAGGTCATTGCCGTAGGTCAGGTCGAGGTCCCAGACCGGGCCTGCCCTGAGCTTGCCGTTGCGGTCCTTGTGAAAATAGGTGCTGTAGGTGTAGGCGTCAGCGTTGGATGCGAACTCATTCAGGATCATGTAATCAATGAATGAGGGGATATCGATTATTGATGGATACCCGCTGGAGACTGACACATCACCGTTCTTTGCGGCTGTTTCAAGCTTGAAGAATTCATTTTTGATATAGTTGGTCTGGGCGGTTATTACATCTTCCTGCTTCGGCAGGTCATGAATATAATAGACGTCGGCCCCGGTCCATGAGTACATCCTCCATGCGATAATATCCCCTCCGGTTGTCTTGTCTGCCTTGGTGATATAACCTCCGGAGAGGTTCGGCAGTGTATTATCCGATGTTTTAATCTTGGTTACGTCAATCCGCTCATCATCGGCCTTGAGTTTCTCCTGGAGCATATAGAGTCCGTGATATTTATTATTTATGATCACCTCGCAATATTCGGCGCGTGAGGCATAATTGCCCATCATGCCTGACAGACTGTGACAGAGATAATCACGGATGAGTGCGGTATCAAATACCATCCCGCCAAGGATCCAGTCGTTCTCCTCCGGCATGCCCAGCAGGCTGACGTTATTGTTGGTCACGTCGTCAGCCATACGGGTGGTGAAGCCGTAGTTCTTCTTAGGCGATTCCTGTGAAGATGAGCCCCTGATTTCAATGCCGATACGGCCATTGTAGTTGAGGTATGAGATATTGTTCTGGTCAGAGACGTAATTTCGCTGTCCGGCACCCCTGTCAATGATCTTCATGGTCGCCTTTACCTTGGGTTCATCAAGAATGTTGATCCCGCCGTCAGTGCTTATTATAACTATCGGCAGATTGCTGTCCGTCAGGGTCTGCCCCCTTAAAGGGATAAGAATGACTAACAGAAGGATGATATTGATGCAGATCTTTTTCACAGAAATCAGTTGGGACACCCGCAAAAATAGCAATAAAACCTTTTGTGGTGCCACAATCCGTCTTACGGATGCGGGGCTTTAATGTTTCCTGTCTGACGGAAATGAGGAAGCTCGTGGCTGAGACATTGATAAAAAAATGGCCGGGAAGGGCAATGATGTCACGGCATACGGTATTTTTGCATTTATGCTCAATGAAATTAATACCTGAACCGATGGGAAGAACCGTAAGGGTCAAGGCTCCAGCTACAGTTTCAAACCTTAACTGCGGGTTTGACGTTCTCGGGTTTGCGGTTAATGAGCCATATGACATTGTGGAGGTGGAACTTACTGCGACGAGTTCTATTGAGATTGCCGCGATAAGAGGCTGTGACACCCTGAGCACCGATCCGGACAAAAATGTTGTCGGCGCCGTACTTAGGGCGATGATTGAAGCTACAGGCAGGGAGGCCGGGTTCAGGGTCATTATCGAAAAGGGGATTAAACCGGGAAGCGGAATCGGATCAAGTGCAGCCAGCTCAGCTGCCGCAGCGCTGGCCGGGAACCTGCTGCTTGACAGCGTCTTTACTGTAAGTGAACTGGTCAGATTCGCCATGGAGGGGGAGCGGCTGGCTTCAGGCGCCCCGCATGCCGACAATGTGGCGCCGGCACTTTATGGTGGCATTACCCTGGTACGCAGCTATGAGCCTCTTGACATAGTACAGCTTAATGTGCCCGGTGAGCTATTCTGCGTTATCATCCATCCTGAGATGGAGATAAAGACATCGGTGTCCAGGGGTCTCCTTGACACGCACCTGCCCCTGGGAACGGCCGTCAGGCAGTGGGGCAATGTAGGCGGACTGGTAGCGGGGCTATACCGTGAGGACTATGAACTCATAAGCAGGTCACTGGTCGATTTCGTGGCGGAGCCAAAACGGGCCGGCCTCATACCCGGCTTTGATGAGCTTAAAAAGAGTGCCCTCCGCAGCGGGGCACTGGGAGCAGGCATATCCGGATCGGGACCGTCGGTCTTTGCACTCTGCAGGGGAGAGGAGGTGGCCGGCTCAGTACTGAAGAGCATGCAGGGTGTAATGGTGTCTGCCGGTATTGATTTTAAAGCATACCTCTCGCCTGTAGGCCTTAGAGGAGCAGAAATATGTTAATTGCAATTATCGAGGAAGGCTATGCGCTACTATAATC
The DNA here is from genome assembly GCA_963802145.1 of uncultured Rikenellaceae bacterium. Classification (GTDB taxonomy): domain Bacteria; phylum Bacteroidota; class Bacteroidia; order Bacteroidales; family VadinHA17; genus SR-FBR-E99. The sequence goes on along the minus strand of CAWDHN010000010.1, from coordinate 540,306 downwards.
TGAAGGACCCGGAAATTACTGCCGGATTCAGGGATGCGGTGATACAAGGGATCTCTTCCGGTATGGGACTCTTCATGCCGGAACGGATCCCGGTCATGGGCCATGATTTCTTCAGGCGCCTGCCTGACATGTCACTCCATGAGATAGCGTTTGAGGTTGGCGCCCTCTACACCGGTGACGACATACCGCTGGCTGAGCTGCGGCGCATCTGCGAGGAGGCCTTTGATTTTCCAGTTGTCATGAGGCAGGTTGATGAAAGGAAACAGGTCCTGGAACTTTTTCACGGGCCCACGGCCGCCTTCAAGGATTTCGGCGCGAGGTTCATGTCTGGCTGCTTCAGGTACTTCGCCTCTCATGACGACAGGAAAACGGTGGTGCTGGTGGCAACCTCAGGCGATACGGGAGGTGCTATTGCCTCCAGCTTCCTGGGAGTGGACGGCATTGACGTGGTGATACTCTATCCCTCCGGAAAGGTCAGCATGCTCCAGGAGAACCAGCTGACGACACTGGGACAGAATATCACGGCCATTGAGGTGGAAGGAACATTTGACGACTGCCAGGCAATGGTCAGGAGCGCCCTGACAATGATGGACACCGGTGGCGCAATAAGGCTCACCTCCGCCAATTCAATAAACATCGCACGGCTTATACCGCAAAGTTTTTATTACTTCTGGGCAATCAGCCGGGCCGGTGCCGGGAGTGTCCTGTCAGTGCCATGCGGCAACTTCGGAAATATCACGGCAGCAGCGCTGGCATGGAGGTCAGGACTCGGCATTGAGCATCTGGTGGCAGCGACAAACATAAATAAGGTTGTTCCTGACTACCTTGCTACCGGCCTATTTTCTCCGGCTGTCAGCGTGCAGACGATAGCCAGCGCCATGGATGTGGGCAATCCCGGAAACTTTGACCGACTCAGGCAGCTGTTTGAAAATAATTTTGCCACGATTCAATCAAGTGTCTCGGGTTACTGGTTTGATGACGACAGTATCAGGCAGCACATAACCGACGTGTATGGCAGGTCGGGATACATCCTTGATCCGCATGGGGCGGTGGCCAGCCTGGGGCTTGACAGCTACCTCGCCGGGCATCCCGGATCATCCGGCATCTTTGTGGAGACAGCCCACCCTGCCAAGTTCTCAGATATTATTGAACCTCTCATCGGGCGACCACCTGAAATGCCGGATAACCTTGAGAAATTTATATCCGGTAAGAAATGTACAGTTGCTATGAAATCCGGATACGATTACCTTGCGGAATATCTTGCTGAGAGATATTCACTGAGGTAATTGATATTCAATATGACCAGCAATTATGGCCGCAGACTTTCGTGAGTTCCAGATCTTTGTCAAGCCGGTGGGAGCGAGGTGCAACCTGAACTGCTCTTACTGCTATTACCTTGATAAGAAAGATATTGCAGCTTTGCCGGGCGGCCTCATGAGCGATGAGATTCTGGAGAACTATATCCGCCGGCATATTGAGGCAACAACGGAACCGGAAATATTCTTCTCGTGGCACGGAGGAGAGCCGACACTGGCCGGACTCAGTTTTTTCAGAAAAGTGGTGACTTTACAGGAAACGTATTTGCCGGCAGGAAGGGCAATCCGGAACGGGATACAGACAAATGGCACTCTGATCACGGATGAGTGGGGCAGGTTCCTCAGCAGGGAGAATTTCTACGCTGGCATCAGTCTTGACGGACCGGAGAGATATCATAACATTAACAGAACCAGGGGCGGCGGCAGCGGAACATTCGATGAGGTGATGAGGGGTCTTGAGATACTCAGAAGGCACAACGTGTCCCACGAGTTCCTGTGCGTGGTGAATAATGACAACGTCTCCTCACCGCTTGAGGTATACCGGTTTTTCAGGGAACTCGGAGCATCATACATAACTTTTTTGCCTTTTGTCAGGGAGGATGGCAGGGGCTCCGGCCGGGCAACACCTTCAAGCGTCAGACCAATGGATTTTGGCAGGTTCCTTGCGGCGATATTTGATGAATGGATCGCAGATGATATCGGCAAGGTAAAGGTCCAGATCTTTGAGGAGGCCCTGCGTACCGCATTCAGGCAGGAGCATACCCTATGCATTTTCAAGCCTGTATGCGGAGGGGTACCTGTTGTAGAGATGAACGGCGACTTCTACATGTGTGATCACTACGTTGACCCGGAACACTGGTTGGGCAACATAGCAAACCAACACCTTGCGGAGTTGCTTGATCACCCGCGTCAGAAAGCCTTCGGAGAGGTCAAAAGAGACTCACTTCCGCAATACTGTCTTGAATGCGAGGTGCTTGACATGTGCAACGGCGAGTGTCCGAAGAACCGGTTTACACTTGCACCTGCAGGTGCGCCGGGATTAAATTACCTGTGCGAAGGGTACAGGTATTTCTTCAATCACTGCGCCCCTTTTGTCAGTGAAGTGGCCCGATTATGGGGAGATGAGAGTTAGCCTCCCAGTTTTTCCCTGAAGAATCCTACAGTTCTGCCCCATGCCAGATCGGCTGCCTCTTTATTGTACCTCGTACCGGTATCATTGTTGAAGGCATGCTGTGTTCCTTCATACACGAAGATCTGATACTCTATGCCTGCCTTCTTCATTGCCTCCTCGAAAGCAGGTATGCCTGAGTTGATCCGTTCATCGTCACCCGCATAGTGGGCCATCACCCTGGCCTTGATTTTGGGCACATCCTCAGGAGCAGGTGTAGAACCATAATAAGGCACTGCAGCATCCAGGTCGGGGGCGTTGACCGCCACCTGGTTGGTCATGGCTCCTCCCCAGCAGAAGCCCGTGCAACCTACCTTGCCTGTTGATCGCGGGTGGGTCTTCAGGTATTTTACTGCAGCCACGAAATTCTTCACGGTCTCTTCGCGGTTGAGCTGGCTGAACATCTCACGGCCTTTATCCTGATCTTCAGGCGTTCCGCCGACAGGCGAAAGAGCGTCAGGCGCCAGCGAGATAAATCCTTCCATGGCCATCCTCCTGTTCACATCCTGGATGTGCGGAACGAGGCCCCTGTTTTCATGGATGACTATCACTCCCGGCAGTTTCTTCTTTCCCTCAGGCATAGAGAGGTAGGCTCTCATCTCACCGGTGGCGGCGGGGTAGGTTATGAACTCATTGATCAGGTTGACGGTACCTGACTTTCGTGCGGAAGCTGCTGCCCCGTTGAATTCGGGAAGGATAATCACAGCTGCGGCTGTGCCTCCTGTCACCAGGGCCAGTTTCTTCATGAATTCCCTCCGGTTCACCTGGCCGGAGCGGTATTCATCATACAGTTCATTCACTTTCTTGGTCATGATTCACTGTTTTGTTTAGTGTTTATAATTAAGGAAAGACTATGACTTGCGTGTCTCCTCTTTTATTCTCTGGATATGACCGCGGCCAAGCCCCTTGACCTCGCATCCGAGCTGGAAGTAGCGGCGTATTCTGTCGTCGGTGAGTATGCCGAAGCAGTCGATTATTGCAGCCGGCTGGCCGATTGTCTTCACCACCTTGTCAGGGTCAAGATCGAGATAGGCCGAATGAGGCACTGCAAGTATCACTGCTTCAGCACCCTTGAGAGCCTTGTTCAGGTTCTGTTCGATCCTTATCTCCTTCAGCTTCTCCTGGTTGCGGAAGAACTGCGCCTTGCTCTGTCCCTCGGCCGGGTAGGTGTCCTGCTGTTCAAACTCCCACCAGTGCTCCACATAAGGGTCATGCACCCTTATCTCGGCTCCCATCTCTGTCAGCTTGCGTATGACGATCTCCGAACCGCTGTAGCGTGTGTCTCCTACATCCTCACGGTAGGCTGCCCCCAGCACCAGCACGTCGGCTGCCGCTATCGGCTTGCCCATGTTGCGGAGGGCATCTCGGGTCAGCTGCCCCACATGCAATCCTCGTGTGTCATTGATATCTATGGCCATGGGGGTGATCCTGAAGATGTCATCCTCAAAGCCGAGGATATGTTTGTAAGCCCATACCCCCAGTCCGCCGTCTTTCGGCAGGCAGTACCCGCCAATGCCCGGTCCCGGGAAGATCATGTTACTGTGGGTAGGCCTCATCTTTATAGCCTTGATAACCTTCACCAGGTCGACGCCGTTGCGTTCTGCAAAGAGGCTCCACTCGTCGAGAAAGGCCAGGATGGTGGCACGGTAGCTGTTCTCGACTATCTTGGCGGTCTCTGATTCAATGGGCCTGTCCATGACTGTGAGCGGGAATTTCTCCGTGTTCAGCACCTCAGTGAGGAACTTTACCACGCGTTTCTTTGCCTCTTCGTTGATGCCGCTGCACACCCTCCAGAAGTCGCGTATGCTTGCAACATAATTCCGTCCCGGCATCACCCTCTCATAGCTGTGTGCCAGAAGGGGGTCAGTTTCGATACCGCGTTTTCTGAATGCCTTTTTCATGATCGGGTAAGCTACCTGCTCGGTTGTCCCCGGTGCAACGGTTGTCTCAATCAGTACCAGCGCGTCAGCCGGTATATGTTCTGCAATGACCCCAAGGGAAGCCTCCAGTGCGGCCATGTCCGTCTGTCCTGCCCGTACGTTCCCGAGCTCCTCCTTGATATAGTCGCACTGAACGTCCACCACAACCACATCTGCCAGCTTGAGCACATCATAGGTGTAGGTGGCCATCAGCGTTTTCTTCTCCTTCACGCACCGCGCGATCATCGGATCCACCTCGGGGTCCTCGGCCTTGACGGGAGAGATGCCGCGGTTGAGCATCGGTATCTTCCAGAAGCTGCGCGCGCTGGGGCGCTGCATCCCTATCACGAACTTTGAAGGCTTGCCCTTCTTGTCAACGGTATCGGCAACGATGGCAGCCATGACCGCCCCCACGAACCCGACACCCATTACCACCACTATCTCGCGGCCTTTGGTTCGCTCTGCCTTTACACGCTTTTTAATGTTCTCAAATTCAGCTTTATAATCCTCTGGCTTCGGAAGGGGGAACTTCTCGCCGTTCGGACTGACAGAATATTTTTCACTCATATGATTTGTTTTAAAGTTCATTTACAAGGGAGACTAAAAATAGTAAAAAGAAATGTTATGACTGTGATGTGTGCAACGGTAAATATAAAGCAGCAAGGAATTTCAATATTTTAATATGGGCACAGTTTTTGTTGCGTGCTGACTGAACAACTCTGACCACCTTCAAATGAAACTCTTTCGCGCATTCATCCTGTCATGCATGCTTATCGCCTTATCCGCACAGGCGTATCCGCAGAACCTGGCCGTCGGTTTTGCATCCGGCATTAACCTGTCTGATATCCATGGAAATGACCCCTGGGGACAATGGAAGACCAAGCCAGGGCCTTCTGCGGGACTCTTCGCCGACTATCGCCTGACCCGTACTATCGGGTTGAATACCGGAGTGGAATATGCGACGGTATACTATGAGCATCATCCATATGGCTACTGGGACTACCCTGTCTTCAGCCCGTTTAGTTCGGTGATGCCAATGTATCCTCAGACGAGCAGCTCCAACTTCAGTTTCCTGACGCTGCCCCTGATGCTGACGGTGACAATCCCCTCAAAACCCTCACTTACACTCGGCGCAGGAGGCTATTATTCCTTCGCACTGGATCAGGATCTGGATTACAGCTATTACTATTACTATGACAATGAGGAATCATTGCAGAATGACATGGGATGGGTATACATGCTCAGGCTGGACTATCCCCTTCAGGAAGGGCTCGATCTGTTTTTGAGGGGCAGGTACCTTACCGGACGAAGGGAGATGACGGAATGGGTAAATACCAGACATGGTTACTCTGACATTGCGGCCGGACTGCTCTTCCGGTTTGGGCCTGACAGAGCTGGTGAGACCGAAGCTCAGGAAAACGCCGGCGAGGTGAATGAAGATATCTTTCTCACCTGGCACGGGGGAGTGGTTACCTCATACAACTCAGGCAACATCTCGCGGGATAAATATTCTGTTATGGTGGCCCCTTCGGCAGGCTTCTCCCTTAATTTCAGGCTCAGCGGCACGAATACATGGTTTCGCACAGGGGTCACCCTTGAACGGCAGGGTTTCTCAATCCGCGACTCAAGTGATGTCTGGTACAGGTACGAGGTTGCCGGAAAGCCTGATTATTATGTGGATAGCAGGGTGAGCATCGATTACGCAGTGATTCCGTTGCTGTTTGACTTTCATTTCGGCCGGAATGAGATGTTCAGTTTCAATACCGGGCCATACTTTGCTGCCAGGCTCAATGCACGGTGCACCGGCACAGCGATGAACGAAAATGTCTATAACGGCATATACTCCCTGGTGGAAACAACCATCAACGATGATATCACAGCACTTATCAGGAATAATGACTTCGGATGGGTTGCAGGAGCAGGGGTGGCACTGCCGCTGTACGGCAATGTGAAACTTGACATCGGGCTGCAGTACCGGCAGGGATTACCAGAGGTTTTCAATGCTGAGAACGCAGCTGTTCCTGACCCCGACGACGCAAAGGATGTCTTTATGCGTAACAGCGCACTTACGGTGCAGGCAGGACTGAGAATTCCGCTTTACAGGTGAATCATGCATATAATGCTGGAGCAGAAAGTCATCAAAAATATTTAACAGCAAGAACTGAAATGAAATCCCGGATTATAATAATAGCACTGATATCAAGTATTGTGGTCTCGTGCACTGAGGCCCCGTCTGTGAAAACATTGGAGAATTATAATTTCTATTATGACAATCCCCAGGGAACCAGGCTCTCTGCGGGTGAACCAATGGCTGTTTCCATGCGTTTTCAGATACATACCAATACCTCTGCCCCGGTTGACTCGGTAAGGGTTCTCTTTGAGCCTGTAATTGGAGGAGGGACAGTAACGGAGACAACCGGTTATGTTGTTTCAGGAGAGAGTACCCAAACGATCTGGACCATGGGCAGTGAATACTATGCTCAGATACTGAGGGCTTCAATATTTGACCTGTCGGGCAGTTTTGTGACCTCCGTTGACCTGATTGCCTATGGTTTCAGGGAAGATGAGTGGGACGAAGTGAAAAGCGGACCGGAGGTGGGTGTGACTGCCATGGCAGCAGATACGGTCAACGATGTAACATTTATGATCGCTTTTAATAAGCTCTATCGGCAGGGGTCGAGGTATTATACCTGGGATGAGGTTACAGACCCCGTCTTTCAATCGCCAAATACTCCGCGTGAAGTGGAGATTGACCGCAACGGGGTATTTTATGTCAGCACCTCGGGTGGGGTTGTTTACCGGAGCGCTGACCACGGAGACTCCTGGGAGGCATGCTCCAAACCATGGCCGGAGCGGTCACACTATCTTCACCTTCATGTCTCAAATGACAACAGGCTATGGATCTATACCTCCGGTGAACCGGGGAAGTACTCCGATGACGGCGGTACTACATGGCACAACGCCGGAAGCGAAATGACGGCACATGGCGTAGCTGACATCTTCAGGCTGAAAAACGGGTCACTGATCATGCATGGGCTCGATTGCTGCAGCCTGATGATATCATATGATGACGGTCAGTCATGGAGAAAGGTCAATACCCCGGATTATACGCAAAAGCTTTATGTAAGTCCGGAAGATGAAATATTTATCTGTGCCGACGTGGGACTCACCGAGACAATTTACAGCACTAAGGATCCGGATGCAGGCTTCAGGTATGTGCACAGCGTAGGTCCCTCGTTCAGGACCTCGATGGATAATATATTCAACAAATGGGGCAACTTCCACTATGTGGCAATACCCGGATACGGTATTATGAAATCGTACGATCTGAAGAGTTATGAGGATTATTGGGTCAACAGGGACCTTGTGAATATTTTTATTGACCACAATGGAGTCCTGCTGGTAAAGGATATTGATTACCAGACCGTTTACTACAGAAAAAATTCACAATAGCCTGACCGGCAGAAAAAACCCTGTAGTCTGAACCGCAGAAAAACCCTGTAGTCTGACCGGCGGAAAAACCCTGTAGTCTGAACGGCGGGAAAAAACCTTGTAGCCTGCCTGTCAAGAAACCGCCCCCTTGCTCTTGTGTGCTTCAGTTTATTATCTTTGGCATAATACTGGTTGGTGAACTGACTCCGGGTACCTTTGTTATAGTATCTGGTTTACAATGCAACAGAACTTAAAATGACTCCGATGAAGAAACTTCTGCCATTATTTACGCTGCTGCTGATAATTATAGCCTCGTCGTGCGACAAGGATAAAGCCTCTGACCGATTCACGCTTCTGACGTCACATGCGTGGACCAGTGACAGCCTCCTTGCCAACGGTGTTGATGCAAGCGATCCGGGCGAAATGCTTGCCCTTTTCAAGGGCGATGCCATGTTCAATAAAGACGGTACCGGAACATTCGGGCAATATTCAGGTACGTGGATGTTTACCGATAGTGAGACCAATCTTGCCATAACCTCTCCTGACCTGCCTTTTACGCTCACTACCCATATAGCCGAGCTTACTTCCGTGTCGCTCAAGGTCACTTTCAGTTACCCGGGTCAGCCTCCCACCAACATCAGAATGACCTTTAAGCCAAAATGATGCGTCGTTTTATTCTGTTCCTGGCTGCGGCATTGATACTGCTGCCTGTCGTTGTCAGTGCCCAGACATTGGTCACCGGCAAGGTATACGACAGCCAGAGCAAAGAACCTCTCCCCGGGGCTCACGTGATATTTGGCAGAGGAACAGGTACCAGCACTGATGAAACCGGGTTCTTTTCATTTGCTGCCACTCCCGGAAGGGTCCCGGTTGAATTCAAATACGTTGGCTACAGGTCACATACGGAGATCCTGGATATCACTGCAGGAGAGACTCTGGAGATAAATGTTATGCTTGAACCTGAGGCACAGTTGATTGATCAGATAGTGGTCAGCGCTGACAGGATGGAGCAGAAAAGATCGGAGCTTACCGTCTCGATGGAGGTGATAAAATCGGAATACCTCTTCCGTGCCCATATAACTGATGCCCAGGAGCTCATTACCAAAACACAGGGTATTGAGGTGCTCGACGGTCAGGCTTCAATAAGAGGGGGAAGCGGTTTCAGCTACGGGGTCGGAAGCAGGGTGCTGGCCCTGATAGACGGACTGCCGATGATGTCTGCTGATGCCGGTAATATAAAGTGGAGTTTTCTGCCTCTTGAAAATCTTGCGCAGATTGAGGTAATCAAGGGCGCCTCCTCGGTGCTCTATGGCTCCTCAGCCCTGAACGGGGTCATAAACTTCAGGACGGCGGATGCAACAAATGTGCCGCTTACCACCTTCTTTGTCGAAGGAGGCATATTCGGAGCCCCACGGAACGAAGAGTGGAAATGGTGGGACACACCGAGGCTATTCGGCAATGCCTCATTCTCGCACCTGCAGAAATTCGGAAATACCGATATCGGTGTCGGAGTGAACCTCACTTCTGACAGGGGTTACAGGAAATACAACGACGAAAACCTGGGAAGAGTCAGCCTGCGGCTTAAGCATCACAGCAGCAGGACGGCAGGACTCAAATACGGGTTAAACCTGAATGCGGGAACAACATACAAAACTGACTTCATCCTCTGGGAAGATGCCACCACGGGAGCTTTGAAGCAGGATACCTCAACAGTCTCAAGCCTGCACGGCTACTTTTTCACCGCTGATCCTTTCATTTCGTTTGGCGGAAAAGGAAGGACAAAACATGATTTCAGGATGAGGTACCAGTATACTGCCAACAGGTTTCCTGTCAGGACAAATAATGATGCAAGCGCTGTTTCGATCTACGGAGAGTATCTGTTCTATTACAGGATAACCGATTTCATGAACGTTACGGCAGGTGTTTCGGAGACATGGAGTAACGTGATATCTGATTTCTACGGTGATCACACGGGGAATAATATTGCCGGGTTCACACAACTGGAGGTCAGGCCGGTAAGCAAGCTGAAGATCAGTGCCGGAATACGTGTGGAGCAGAACATTCTCGACAGTGAAAAAGACAATCTGGTGCCGGTCTTCAGGACTGGCATCAACTGGCAGGCAGCAGATTACACCTTCCTGAGAGCATCCTTCGGCCAGGGTTACCGTTATCCGTCCATCGCCGAGAAATATGCCACCACAACCCTGGGGTCGGTAACGGTCTTCCCCAATCCGGCTGTTGAGGCTGAATCGGGATGGAGCTCCGAGATAGGGGTGATGCAGGGTTTCAGAATTGGAGAGTTCAGGGGGCAGGGCGACCTTTCGTTCTTCTTCTCTCAGAACAGTGATATGATAGAGTATATATTCGGGGTACATCAGGATCCGGTTTCAGGCCTGTCAGACCTTGGCTTCAAGGCAACCAACGTTGAGCAGTCGAGAATATACGGAGGGGAGGTGGAGATAATGCTGGGCAGGTCTTTCGGTGAAATCATGGCCTCAGCAACAGGCGGGTACACTTACATTTACCCCGTGGAATACAGTTCGTATACCAATCAGAATACTGACATTTACCTTAAATACAGGAAAAAGCATACAGGAAGGCTGAGTCTGACGGTCTCCTCTGACCGTATTGATTTCGGGGTTGACATGTATGCGAGATCGAAGACACTGAATATTGATGACGTGTTTCTGAATCCCAAGACAAGTGATGAGATACTCCCCGGGTTCTATGATTACTGGCTGGAGAATAATACAGCTTATTTCCTTATGGACGGGAATATCGGTTACAGGCTGACCAATGCTTTGAAGGTTTCAGTGGCATTGAAGAACATTACCAACACTGAATACATGGGCCGTCCCGGCGACATTCAGCCCCACCGTAACCTAAGCCTGCGTCTAAGCGGGAGGTTCTGAGAGTTCTGATTATAGCAATGTAGACTATATTTGCAGGGACATTGACACTTCATGGTAAATAAAAATGCCAAAAACGATTCACAGATTATTTCTCGGCATAATGGTCCTGGTAGTTGGTTTTGCCTTCATATTCCTTCTGATCAACGGGTTGGAATATTACAGGACAGGGCTTGAGGAGAGAGCATTCAGCCCGGACCACGAAACTTTGAAGCCAAGCGGTTTTACAGGTCACGGGCTCGGAATATTTGGCTCCCTGTTGATAGTCATCGGTGTAACCAGCTACATGGCCAGAAAGAGATACCGTTTTATGTCAAGAACGGGATTGGTTAAACACTGGCTCGAGTTTCATATTTTCCTCTGCACCCTTGGCCCGATCCTGATATTATTCCATACCGCCTTCAAATTCGGGGGATTGGTGGCAATCAGTTTCTGGAGCATGGTTGCAGTTTTTCTCAGCGGAATTGCCGGCAGGTTTATCTATCTTCAGATACCCAGGTCGATAGAGGGAAGGGAACTGGACCTGAACGAAGTCCGAGCCATGAAAGCCAACCTTACGGAGATTTTGAGAAACACCTGGAACCTGGATGAGGATAGTTACCGGGAGATAGCGGAGTCAGTGCAAAAGAAAACTGAATCGCCCTCGCGAAACTTACTGGTCAGTCTGTTACGAAATTATAAAGATGACCGCAAGGCTGTTAAATCGGTAAGAGATGTATTGAAAAGGAATAACCTCCAGGGGAAGGATTACAGAAAGATTGTTTCGCTGGTAAAGTCAGATATCAGATTGAGCAGGAGAATAGAGAGGCTTGACCGGATGAAGAATCTTTTCAAATACTGGCATGTTGCTCATTTGCCTTTTGCCTTGATAATGTTATTGATTATGGTCATCCATGTCGGGGTTACCATTTTGTTCGGCTACAGATGGATATTTTAGTGATGGAGATGCTTCTCGAAAAAATATTCATTTACTCACTTGTTGCCATCCTTTGTGCAGCTGTGGTCTGGTACTACCTTTTCAAAAAGCGGAAGGAATCCGGGATAGTAGAGGCGAAAATCAAAAAGGCACAGGAGGAAGGCTTGCATGAACCTGTATCACTTCACCCGTTTATTGACGTTAATACCTGCATCGGTACCGGAGCCTGCGTTGCAGCATGCCCTGAGAAGGATATCATCGGGATCAGTAACGGGAAGGCAACAGTCATCAATGCTTCCCAATGTATCGGACATGGCGCCTGTTTTCATGCATGTCCCACAGAGGCAATTACGCTTCGTATCGGAACTGAAAAGCGGGGAGTTGAACTTCCGCATATTAACAGGAACTTTGAGACAAATGTGCCAGGGATTTTTATTGCCGGAGAACTTGGAGGTATGGGCCTGATCAGGAATGCAGTGGAGCAGGGCCGACAGGCTGTCGAGAATATAGCTAAATCTCTAAAAAGGAACCATACCGCTACATATGATCTTGTTATTGTAGGATCAGGGCCGGCAGGCATTTCAGGATCACTGACTGCAAGGAAACACAATCTGAAATTCCTGTTGTTGGACCAGGATACTCTCGGTGGCGCAGTCTATTCGTTCCCGAGGAAAAAAATTGTTATGACCTCACCGATGGATCTTCCCCTGTACGGAAAGGTAAAACTTTATGAGACCAGTAAATCAGAGTTGCTTGACCTTTGGCAGACTGCGTTGAGAAAAAACAATATCCCGGTTAATGAGAATTCAAAGGTTGAATCTGTAGTTGCTGAGGGTGATTTAATCAAGGTGACAACCCTCAGGGGAGAGGCCTTTACCGCAGCAGCCGTTCTGCTTGCTATAGGAAGGCGCGGAACACCCCGAAAACTTAATATCCCGGGTGAGGAGAGGGAGAAGGTTGCCTACAGATTGCTTGAGCCGGAAGAGATCTCCGGGAAAAATATTATTGTTGTGGGAGGGGGTGATTCAGCAATAGAATCTGCCCTGCTTCTTGCCGATCAGAATAATGTTACGCTATCTTACAGGAATGATGCGTTCAGTCGAATCAAGCCAAAAAACAGTTTGGCAATAAACGAGGCAACAGAGGCAGGTAAGCTTCACCTTATGATGAAGAGCAATCTTGTATCGGTAGAGGATGAGACTGTTCACGTTATGACGGCAGACGGAGGGGACCCGGTAAAACTTGAGAATGACCTGGTCTATATTTTTGCGGGCGGCGAGCTTCCCGTTCAGTTTCTCGAGAAAGCAGGCATCAAAATCACACGGAAGTTTGGGGAAACAGTTCTAAAACATTAATTTTGAATAAATACATAAACCCTGATATTCTGGGTGCATGGAGTTTTGCTCCGATAAAAGTGATTGTTTTATGGAATATGGGACAACACAAATCAGGATTTCTGTTTTGCTCTTCCTCCTGACCAACCTGAGTCTGCATGCACAGCTCTCTCCAGGTGATTTGTCAAATCCCCACTCCAGCCTCGAAGGCATCTCAAACTGCACCAGGTGTCATGTTCTGGGCAATAAGGTCTCAGATGGAAAATGCCTTGGCTGTCATACTGAGATCCAGGCCAGAATAGCTTCCGGGAAAGGTTATCATTCCTCCGCGGAAGTAAAGGGGAAAGGCTGCTACACCTGTCACAGTGAACATAACGGAAAGGAATCCAAACTAATACGGTTCGATACAGGTGATTTTAATCACACTCTTACCGGCTATACACTTTATGGAGCTCATGCTGCAGCGGAATGCCCTGATTGCCATAACCCCGGGTACATTGCAGATCAGAAACTCAGATCCAGAAAGAACACATGGCTTGGCCTGGACGAAAAATGCCTGAGCTGCCATACTGACTACCATCAGCAGACACTGCCCGGCTCATGTCTCGACTGCCATGGCACTGATTCATTCAAGCCGGCTTTGAAGTTTAATCACAATAATTCGCGGTTTCCGCTTATCGGAAAGCATAAGAGCGTCGATTGCCTGAAGTGCCACAGGAAAGAGACGATCAACGGCAAACCATTCCAGGAGTTCAGGGGTTTATCTTTCAGTAACTGCACCAGTTGTCATAAAGACCCTCATCAGAACCAGTTCGGCCAGAATTGCCGTCAGTGCCATACCGAGGAATCATTTCTTACAGTGTCCGGAGGACTCTCAAGGTTTGACCATAACAAGACCGACTTTAAACTTGAGGAGAAACATCTGAAAGTTGGGTGCAAGGATTGCCATAAGGGCAAAACCACTGACCCCCTCAGGCATGACCGGTGCACCGATTGCCATTCAGATTATCATAGCGGCCAGTTTACCAGGAACGGAGTCTCTCCTGATTGTTCTCAGTGCCATACTGTAAAAGGGTTTAACTCTTTCACATATACAGTGTCGCAGCATAACGCCGGCCCCTTTCCCCTGAGGGGATCCCATTCCGCAACCCCGTGCTTCGAATGCCATAAGAAAAAGGAAAAGTGGAGTTTCAGGGAGATCGGTACAGGCTGTTCTGACTGCCACCCTGACCTCCACAAAGGTTTTATCCAGACAAAATATTATCCTGCGGCAGATTGCCGGTTCTGCCATAATGAGAACCGGTGGTCTGAGATTTCGTTTGATCATTCGAAGACAAACTACAGTCTGACAGGAGCACATGAAAGCCAGAAATGCAGAGCCTGTCACTTCAGGCCCGACCACAGCGGAATGGTGCAGCAAAAATTTTCGGGAATACCGGTCAGTTGTACCAGCTGCCATGTTGATAATCATCATGGGCAGTTTGAGAAGAACGGTATAACCAACTGCAAAGACTGCCATGATACGGAGAACTGGAAGGCTTCAGGGTTTGATCACGATAAGGCTGCTTTCAGGCTCGACGGGAAACATGTCAATGTTCCGTGTGCGGAATGCCATAAACCTCATAATGAGGGATCAGTAACTTACATCAGGTATAAAATTGAAGATTTCAGATGCGAATCCTGTCACTGATATTAGTCTGCTGCCTCTTCATGTTTCTCAGACATAAGGCAGAACACCCGCACGGGGAGGATTTCAGGCTCAGCTGCGGAGTATGCCATAGCCCGGAGGGTTGGCATCTTGACAGAACGATCTATTCGTTTGATCACAATGCGACAAAATTACCTCTCACCGGGCAGCACACAAACACTGAATGCAGACTCTGTCATCCGACACTGGTATTCAAGGAAGCAAAGACTGAGTGCAATGATTGTCATGCTGATATTCATCAGTCAACCGTGGGGCTGGATTGTGCCAGGTGTCATACCACTGGTAACTGGTTGGTGTCAAACATTACAGGCATCCATCAGATGAGTCGATTCCCACTGCTGGGAGCACACCGTACTGCTGACTGTGCAGACTGCCATATATCAGAAAATCCTGTACGCTTTGATGTTATCGGGGTTAATTGCGTTGACTGCCACAGGCAGGATTACACGGCCACCACCCAGCCAAACCATGTGCAGGCAGGGTTTCAGGAGGACTGTTCCGCATGTCATCCTGTCAACGCCTTTCAGTGGACCGGCGCAGGGTTTGATCACAGCTTCTTTGCGCTGACTGAGGGTCACTCCACTCCCGAATGTGCTGATTGTCATGTCACAGGCAACTATTCCGATGCAAACCCGGATTGCTTTTCATGCCATCAGGATGATTATATGGCAACAACAAATCCGGTGCACTCAACAATGGGCTTTCCAACAACCTGCAATACCTGTCATACACTGAGTCCCGGATGGGTTCCGGCCTCTTTTACGGAGCATGACAGCCAGTCATTCCCGATTTATTCGGGAAAACATAAGGGGGAATGGACAACCTGCAGTGAGTGCCACCCGAGTCCGTCAGACTACTCTCAGTATACTTGCCTGAGCTGCCATGAGCATAACAAAGCCTCTATGGACAGCGAACATGAAGGGGAAAGCGGATATTCATATACCAGCAGTGCGTGTCTCAATTGCCATCCGACAGGTGTGGCTGACGACAGAAAATGATATGAAGAAAGTGTCACTGATACTTTGGGGGCTCTCTTTATTTGCCGGGTTAAGTGGCCAATCAGCAACTGAGACCGTGGTGGGGAAGGTTTCATTTGTGAGTTCACAGAACATTTATGTGAGATTCAAGTCAAGTGAAGGCATATCTGTCGGCGACACACTCTATATCCCTGCCGGGGATACCCTGGCACCAGCCCTGATTGTAAACAGCCTGTCATCTGTTTCATGCTTGTGCAGTTCCATATCTGATCATCCTGTGCCTGTGGACCATATTATTGTTGCCAGGATCAAACCGGACAAACCGGAAACTGATCAGCCTCCGCCGGCAGGCGCAGCTGTTCCCTCTGTCCAAACGGGGATTGAAACTGATTCTGTAAACACTGAACGCAGGGCAGCTGATAAAAAACAGATGGTCTGGGGAAGCATCTCCCTGAATTCATATTCAGATTTCTCTGACACTGAAGTTGATGATATACAGCGTTTCAGGTATACATTGTCTCTTAAAGCCCGGGAAATTGGCGGATCCCGGTTTTCCTTCGAAACATATGCCTCATTCAGGCATAAAGCCGGAGAGTGGCAGGAGGTGCAGGACGATCTTCTCAGTGCCCTCAAAATATATAATCTGTCAATCAGGTATGACCTGAACGAATCAACAACCTTCAGCCTTGGACGAAGGATGAACCCACGGATAGCAAACCTGGGAGCTACGGATGGCATTCAGTTTGAAAAATCAATAAAGAACTTTGCTTTTGGACTCCTTGCCGGATCCAGACCCGATTATCAGAATTACGGCTTTGATCCGACCCTGTTTCAGTACGGCGCCTACATTGCCTGCAGAACAAATAACTCCGGGCAATTCACTGAAAGTTCTGTAGCCTATGTTGAGCAGACAAATGATTTCAAAACCGACAGGAGGTTTATCTATTTACAGCATTCCAACAACCTGATCAGGAACCTGAATTTCTTCAGTACTGTTGAACTGGACCTTTTCAGCCTTGTCAATGATGTCCCGGAGACCACATTCGATCTTTCAGGATTATACCTTTCGCTGTCTTACAGAATGTCATCCAGGTTTTCGGTAAGCGGCTCGTATGATGCCAGGAAGAACGTTATCTATTATGAAACGTACAAGACATTTACCGACAGGATCATGGAGGAGGGAATGAGACAGGGCTACAGGTTATCCGGAAACTGGCGGATATCAGGGAAGATGGTTCTCGGCATCCGGGCGGGTTACAGGTTCCTGAAAAGTGACCCTTCTCCCTCACGAAGCCTGAGTGGATATTACACCTGGAGCAATATCGGGGGGCTGAACCTTTCGGCAACTGCATCAGGCAACTACATTGAAACAAGTTATATAAATGCTTCGATTGCCGGGTTAAACCTTTTAAAGGATTTTTCAGGAGGGAAGTTCCAGTCGGGGATCGGTTACAGGCTGGTTAACAACAGGATTATTGAAAACGGGAATGATCTTCTCCAGCATGTGGGAGAAGTGAGTATATGGTGGCAGGTCATGGAAAAGTTGTCATTTTCTGCAAATTATGAGGGGACATTTGAAGAGGGAAATAACTTTCAGAGAATTTACATCCAATTGAGAAAAGGTTTCTGAACGATGAGCAGTTATTTCGCCAGAATCTGCGGGTTTCTGTTACTTGCCATCTCATCGAGTTGTATCCCCGTTTATTCCCAGGATAAAGATCAGCCTTCACCGTGGTCAGTCGGCACAGACCTGGTCAGCAGCTACATCTGGCGAGGAACAAGACAGGGCAGCGGTCCGCATATCCAGCCCGCGATAGAGTATTCCCGGGGCTCCTTTACTGCGGGGGCATGGGGCACATTTGACCTGCATGGCTATGAAGAGGTGGATCTCTGGTTTGCTTTTGACATTCCGGGAGGGTTTACTTTTGGTATGCAGGATTATTACCTTCCCGAACTGCAGTATTTTGATTATTCTGCTGCCGGTGGCAGCCATGCTTTTGAGGTCAATCTCGACTACTCTTCGGAGCATGTCTGGCTGAGCGGTAACTGTGTCATCAACGAGGCAGGAGGCATAGGGTCTTATGGCGGCGACCTCTATTTCGAGGCTGGTTTTTCATTTGATTATTTCAGCGTGTTCATGGGCGCTGGCAATGGCTGGCACACTGAAAACGGACTGTTCAATGTTTGCAACCTGGGACTTGAGGTCTCTGAGGAGATTGAGATAACCGACCGCTTCAGCATTCCGGTAACCGGACAGCTTTTATTCAATCCTGACAGGGAACAGATGTTCATCGTAGCGGGGTTTTCCTTCTGAACCCGGGATCAGCTTTCATACATCTGTTACATACCCAATTGTCTTTAATGTGAATGATCCTCAGATCAGATCCGTTGAAAAAAAACTTGACTTCGGATTTTTGAGGGTTTAACTTTGATAGAAACCTGATCACCGGACATACAATTTTATCGGCCGAAGTTTTTCTTTAGGAAATTTCAGGTGTGGCACACAGAGAACAATAATTGGGACGCAGGGCAAAGTCTGTTTTCAGACAAAGGTCGAAATTAGCTTTAACTTTTTAATGGCGTAGTTCTAAATCAGTAAACGGACAAGAAATGAAAAGGCTAACCCTGTTGACAATTCTCGTCATCTTTGCTTGTAACATTACGGCCGGGCAATGGTATTTTAAAGATTATGGAGTACAATCACTGAATGAGCTGACAAAAAGCGAGCTTGAGGGAGCTCTCCACCATTGCCAGTCACGACAGAGCCTCCACCTTGTTATATCAGGGGTTTCAGTGGCTATGTTGGTGACTGGCATTGTTCTCTATAATAATTCGATGGATTTGGCAGAAGGCCCCATTGAAGACCCTGATACCTGGGCAGGGGGTATGGGAGTAATTTTCGGGGTCGGCTTTATCGTATGGGGCGCGATTCTTGCACCTGTGGGTCTTATCGGGACTATAGTGCAAAGTGACAAGATAGCTGATCTTAAAGAGGCGTTAGGGAGTCCGGATCTGAAACTGGGTATGTTAAACTATCCCGTGAACGCACCATGCGTATCATATTATGCCTCGCCAGCTTTCGGGGTAACACTCACTTTTCATTTCTAAATCGGTCCCGGTCAAAAACTGGTTGGTTTTGTTTACCATGGCAAACAGATAACAAGCTTTTGTACGCACCGGGAAATCTGACATGAAAAGAATCGCCGGTGTTACTAAGGCTTTGGTGCACCGGCTTATGCAAATTGTACTTTCAATTCTAAACCAATAAATATACAAGATGAAAAAGTATTTGATACTTCTTGCATGTATGTTAATTCTGACAACGGTCAGCAACGCTCAGTACAAGGTTAACAAGACGATGTATAATTACAGGCTGTATCGTCCTCAGGTTGGCGATCCGTACAATACGGGAGTTGCAGGCTTGACCTCATTTCTGGTACCCGGGTTGGGCCAGATGATCGCTGGTGAAGGCGGAAGGGGTGCCGCATTTCTAGGCGGTTTTGTCGGTGCAATGGTTTTATTTTATGTCGGATCCGGAATGTCTGAAGCAGATATAGATGAGGGTGGTGACGGATCGGCGGGATCGGCTCTTATGTTTATCGGCTCCACCGGCGCTCTTGCAGTAGATATTTGGGCTATTGTGGATGCCGTTCGGGTAGCCAAGGTAAATAACATGGCATTCCAGGACAAAAACAAGACTTCATTAAAGGTTGTGCCCCTTATAAGTATATCAGACCATATTGGTAAGGGCATTGCACAGTCGGGAATATCAATACAGGTTACATTTTGATGCAAATTCATTCCCGAATAGTCAATCCCGTAAAATCTTCACCGGTCGGGTTTTGTTAAGACTATAAGGAGACAACCTCGCAAAATATCTCCGCGTGGTTGTATAAAACTCATCTGGTCCGTATGGACGTGACGAGGTTAATCTCTGGGTTGCCTTCTGAGTCGGTTGAAATATCTGGTGCAAGCTTTACGACTCAACGGTTTTTTGCATAATTTTACCGCCGGATCAGGAAACCCAGGCCTTGCAGGGTTACGCTTCAGAAAGCTTGCAGACCGGGCATTGCTGATCTGCTTATAAATCAAAATTGCTTCAGAGTACGCAAATGAAATTACTTAAATATATTTTGCCGTTTATTTTCCTGGTCACCTCTTCATGCACCGATCTGGGTGAATATCAGGAGGAGGGCTACAAGGTACCCTGCAAGGTAGTCATTGAAGCCAATGCATGTGGTATTACGGATATAGGTAATAACCTGGCATGGCTGAATCAGCTTATTGTCAGATCTCTTAATGATCAGTCACTGGATTACGTCGGCCGGATATGGGTCAAGAATTACGACGGGCAGGATTATCTTGTCACGGACATGCCCCTGGGTTCAGGCGGAGGTAATTATCATACATTCAACTGTGCCGGAGAAATAGTTACAATTACTGATGCCAGTTTTTACAAATCCCTGACCGACAGAGACATTGTCTGGATCAGCTATTGCCCCAAGCCTGGCACGCAGGAATGATCAGGCCTGACATATACTATCGCACTGGTACTGTACATCGGGTTTAAAATCTCCATTCACGGGGAGACGATTGTGCTGAGAAGGATCTTTGAAGCTGAATATGACAAATATGAAAAATCCGTAAACGAGATATTCCCTTTTCCGCGCTATGCTTTCAGGCAAACAGACCATAATTGAATAAATAATGAAGGTGCCAGATTTTTCAATATCCGAGCTGTCGTCAACCATGCTTATTACACTTTATGCCAGGGCACGGGAGTCATTGAGTGAAAATCCGATTATCAAAGACCCGAAAGCGGTAGAGATGATTGAGATAATCAGGAAGGAGATTGCCGGATCAGATAATCCGATTCATAAAAAGATTCTCAAAGACAGCTACAATCCAAAACTGGCAGTTACGATGGCATTGCGCAGCCGCCGCTTTGACCGGTATGTCACTGATTTCCTTTCAGAAAATCCCCGGGGGACTGTAATAAATCTGGGTTGTGGTCTGGATACCCGTTTTTATCGCATAGATAATGGAACTGTAACATGGTATGATATTGATTTCCCTGAAGTCATTGAACTCAGGAAAAGATTTATGGAAGAGAATGAACGCCATTTCTTTATCGGGGATTCAATACTAAATCCGGAATGGATGTCAAGGGTTAAAACCGGGGGTCCATATCTGATTCTGGCTGAGGGTGTTTTTATGTATCTGACTGAAGTGGATGTCCGGGAACTGTTCAGCACCTTTCAGAAAGTCTTTGGAAGTGCTGAGATTGTATGTGAAGTGACAAATCGTTACTGGGTAGATAAAATGAATAGCCCATGGATGAAATGGAAGTTCAGGCGTCAGTTAGGTATGACCGGGGGTGCGGTTTTTGCATTCGGAGTACCTGAAAGCCGTTATTTCGAACGCTGGAGTAAGAATTTCAAATTCCTGGATGAATGGACCTTCTTCGATGATAATGAACGGAAGCTGGGCTGGTTCAATCTCTTTTCATCCATTGGGGTCCTGCGCAAAGTTCAGTGGACACTCCATTACAAAATAGACAGTTAACGCCGGAAATATTCTATGGCAGACTCTCCGGCGATTGTGGCGGAATCTGTAGTGGAAAAAATAAAACCCCTCAGGTTGTTGATCCTGAAGGGTTTGAGCGGTGCGGACGGGACTCGAACCCGCGACCCTCGGCGTGACAGGCCGATATTCTAACCAAACTGAACTACCGCACCAAAAGCGATGCAAAATTAATGCAATTTTCCATTCCTCAAAATATTTTGTTCAAATATATCTGCCTCACCTCTGGCAGGTCTGGATTATCCTTGATGACACCTCTCAGCCAGGCAATTCAATCGTTAAAAATGACCGTAATCCGGCAGGTTTATTATATTTGTTTGAGTTCAGAACCATGAAAAACATATACTTCCGGATAACAGAAACGGATACACCCCGGCCGGGCCTTGTACTGGCCACTGTCACAGGCACCAGCGGATCAACACCCCAGAAAGCCGGTAGCTCAGCGCTGCTTCTTGACGGCAGCCTGATTGCCGGAACCGTTGGCGGCGGAATAATAGAGCACCGGGTGCTTGAATATGCTCGAAACTGCGCCGGAGGGTGCGAATCGGCCCTGCTCCACTTTTCCCTTGACAAGGAGACCTCAGATCCGGAAGAGGCTGTCTGCGGAGGCACCATTACCATACTTGTCGACAGCGACCCGCTGACACATCAGTCAGCCTTCAGGGAGATGGGCCAGAGCATCAGGACCGGACAGCCGGGTGTGCTGGTCACCAAGGTCATTCCCTGGAATGAAGCCCAGGTGATGATAAAGCGGTGCTGGACCACTGGAACAGACGAGATCCCGATATCCTGCAGCGCGGACTATGACCTGCTGAAAGAGGTCAAGGCCATCCTCAGGGCAGGTAACAGGGCAGGCTTCAGGGAGATCGACGTTCCGGTACCGGGAGAAAAACACTCTGCAAAGATCTTCCTTGAACCCATTTTCCCGCTGCCGCGACTTGTGATTGCCGGAGCCGGCCACATAGGCAAGGCGGTATCACACCAGGGAAGGTTGCTAGGCTTCGATGTCACAGTGATAGATGACAGGGCAGAGTTTGCCAACCCCGTTAACCTGCCGGATGCGGATAACATCGTCGTAAAGGATATAGGTGAGGCGGTGAGGGAGATTCCAAAGGATAAGGATACCTTCATCGTGATAGTGACGCGCGGCCATGGGCATGACGCTGATGCCCTGAAACCATGCATAGGATCACAGGCAAAATACGTCGGCATGATGGGCAGCAGGGTAAAGGTGGCAAAAATGCATGAAGAGTTCATCACAAAAGGGTGGGCAACGGAAGAACAGTGGCAGGGAATCTTCACACCTATAGGCTTGGAGATCGGATCAAAGACAATAGAAGAGATTGCTGTAAGCATTGCAGCACAGCTTATAAGAGTAAGAGGAGAGCGATGAGAGCCGGGTACAAGGTTTATGTTTTGCACAACCGGCATTTACAGTCGGCAGTCTTAAATTGTTGATTGACTGAGGACTGTAGACTGGTGACTGTAGACTGAACTGATGACTGATGACAGGAATGTGGGCAATAATACTGGCAGCCGGGGAGTCAAGGAGAATGGGCTCTCCGAAGATGCTGCTTCCTTTTAACGGGACAACCGTCATTGGTCAGGTTATCGAAAATGTTCTGGCCGCAGGTGTGATTGACACATTGGTAATAGCGGGAGCGGATCGGGAGGAGATAATAAAGGCTGTAAAAAGTTATCCTGTGCAGCACAGTTATAATGATAACTTCAGAAGCGGAATGCTCTCCTCGGTGCAGTGCGGATTTGCATTTCTGCCTGACCATTGCCATGCCGCACTCATAATGCCGGGTGACCAGCCCATGATAGGTGCCATGGAGATAAAAAAGGTGATGGAGGCCTGGAAAGAGTCCGGAAAAGGAATCGTAATGCCTGTATACAACGGCAAAAGGGGACATCCGCTGGTGGTTGACATGAAATACCGCGCAGAGGTTCTTTCCCTGCCGGAGGAGGATGGACTCCGGGCGCTGGCAGTGAAGCACCCTGATGATGTCATTGAGGCAGAGACGGATGATCAGTCAGTGCTGAGGGATATCGATACAAGAGAAGATTACCTGAATGAACTAAAAATAATCAAAAACGATGGAAGAGACAATCCGGTTTAAACTTAACAACAAGGAGACGGAACTGGTCACTGATCCAAACCAGATCCTGCTCTGGGTCCTGAGGAATCATTTCGGTCTTACCGGCACCAAGTACGGATGCGGGATAGGGTTCTGCGGCGCCTGTACCGTTCTGATTGACAATGAGCCCGTCAGGTCATGCATGATACCTGTCAGCGATGTGGCCGGCAAAAGCGTGGTCACAATCGAGGGTCTTGAGCAAGAGGGCAAGCTTCACCCCGTGCAGCAGGCCTTTATTGACCATGATGCTCTGCAGTGCGGCTTCTGCACACCTGGCATGATCGTCACGGCGGTGGGCATGCTGGGAAAAAATCATGCTCCCACCCGTGCACAGATAATCTCCGGCCTGGAGGATAATCTCTGCAGGTGCGGAGCACATACCCGCATCATCGATGCTGTGGAAGACGCTTCAAAAGTCATGAAAGGAGGAGTTGCAAAATGAAAAAACCGAATGTTAAAGAGCCCACCGCTGCAATCCAGCAGGGAATGAAAAGAAGAAACTTTCTGAAGGTTCTCGGTGGCGGGATAGTTATATTCTTCCAGCCATGGAACGCACTCGACCTGATGGCGCTGCCTGCAGAACAGCGGAGGACACTGACAAAGGATTACAATGCTTTCCTTCATATTGCTGAAGACGGTACCGTGACCTGTTACACAGGAAAGATCGAGATGGGGCAGGGGGTCATAACCTCACTGCCTCAGATGATGGCAGACGAGCTTAATGTGCCGCTTGAGAAGGTAAGAATGGTCATGGGTGATACCGATCTCTGCCCTTATGATCAGGGCACCTGGGGCTCGCTCACCACCCGTGTCTTCGGTCCGGCCATGATAGCCGCGGCTGCTGAGGCCAGGGCAGTACTGGTTGAAATGGCTTCGGAAAAACTGGGTGTGCCGGTCGCACAGCTTGAGGTCAGGGACGGTATAGTTGCCGTCATCGGCGACCCGTCGAAAAGTGTAAGCTACGCCGGGCTGGCAAAGGGTAAGAAACTTGAGAAATACCTGGAGGTAAAACCCCCGGCTGAAGACTACCGCTCATACACCTATGTTGGGAAATCATATATGCACAGCGATGCCCGTGAGAAGGTAACAGGCAAGGCAATTTATACCGGCGACCTGAAACTGCCCGGCATGCTTCATGCCAGGATACTCAGGCCACCGTCACACGGAGCCAGACTGGTCACTGCCGATACATCAGCCGCGGAGAGTATGGAAGGGGTAAAGGTTGTCCGTGACGGCGACTTCATTGCGGTACTGAGTGAGAACCGTGACCTCGCCGATATGGCTGTGGTTCGGATAAGTGCTGAGTATTCATATGATGAGATGGAAGTCAGCGATGAGACCATATATGATTATATCAATAAGGGCGAATACAGGGTCAATGTGGTGCGGACGGCGGGAGATATGGATGCCGCTCCCGGGCAGTGCGACAAGCTTTTCGAACATGAGTATCATGATCCCTATCTCGCCCATGCACCTATAGAGCCACACACCGCCCTTGCACGAATGGAGGGAGATAAGCTTACGGTCTGGGCTTCAACACAGTCGCCTTTCGGGTTGCAGGACAGCCTGGTCAGGGAGTTTGGAATGAGTCTTGAGAATGTCAGGGTGATCACGCCATTCGTCGGAGGAGGTTTTGGTGGCAAGAGCTCAAACGGGCAGGGTGTTGAGGCTGCCAGGCTGGCTCGCATGACAGGCAAGCCGGTGATGGTTCAATGGACCCGAGATGAGGAGTTCTTCTATGACACCTTCCATCCGGCCTCAGTGGTTAAAGTCAGGTCGGGAATAGACAAGAACGGAAAGATACTTCTCTGGGATTACCATGTTTACCTGGCCGGCACCCGGGGCGCTGAAACCACCTATGATGTGCCCAATGCACGTACCACAAGTTACAGCGAGGACAGGTCGAAATACCCCGTTCATCCGTTCGGAACAGGGGCATGGAGGGCCCCCAACAACAACACGAACACCTTTGCCCGCGAGACCCAGATTGATATCATGGCCTCAGCGGCAGGCATTGACCCGCTGGAATTCAGGCTTAATAACCTGAAGGATGAGAAGATGACAGGTGTCCTGAAAGCTGTGGCCGACAAATTCGGATATGTACCCGGGAAAACTCCGTCGGGAAGAGGAATCGGCATAGCCTGCGGTACTGATGCCGGCACCTGGGTGGCACATATTGCGGAGGTTGAGGTAGACAGTAAAACAGGCAGCGTCAAGGTCCTGAAGCTGGCATGCGCCCAGGATATGGGTCTCTGTGTCAATCCGCAGGGAGCACTGATACAGATGGAGGGCTGTCTGACAATGGCACTTGGCTACACCTTCACCGAAGAGTTGAAGTTTGAAGGAGGCAATATTCGTGACAGGAACTTTGACAGTTATGCAATACCACGATTCTCATGGCTTCCGCAGCTTGAGTGCGTAATCATGGACAGGAAGGACCAGGCTCCCCAGGGCGGAGGCGAACCTGCGATCATTGCCGTTGGCGCGGCTGTGGGCAACGCCATCTTCGATGCCACGGGAGCAAGGCTCTTCAGGGTGCCATTCACCCCGGAGAGAGTGCTTGAAGCAATCCCCGTGGTTGTGACGGACAAACAGAAAAAGAAGAAGAAGAATAAGAGAATAAAAAAATAAGAATTAAGAATTATTGGGCACATTCCGAATTAATTGAAAAAGGAGGGAAGCGCAAGCCACCCTCCTTTTTTAAAAATATAAACCTCTATTACTTGCCTGTGAGATACCAGTCGTTCTGGACGAGCAGGTCATTTACCTCCAGTTCCCTGAATGGAATGGGAAGTATTAGATTACCGGCATCGTAGGCATAGACGTCGATATCCTGCTTCCACCTTTTCAGATCATGCAGGCGGAACCCTTCCCAGCAGAGTTCAAAGTACCGCTCGTCACGTATCTGTTGCCTGGTAACAGGACCGGCATAAAGCGGCGCATTGGACCGTCCACGGATGATATTGATATCCTGCGTCGGAGTGTTCGGACCAACATCAGCACCGGGGTCCTCAAAATTGGCTTCGGCCCTGATCAGGTACATTTCAGCCAGCCTGATCATCGGGATGTTCGTATAATAATCGCCCCATTTGGAGGTGTTTATCCCATTGCTGTTGACGATGGTGCCAACACCTTTATAATACATCATCGTGATATTGTCGATAGTATAGTACGACTCAGTATTCTCCTGGTAGAATCCACGTTCATCAGCAGGATCAAACCTGTCGAGGAACACCTGCTGAATTTCATAATCGCCCCTGCCAGCTCCGTTGAGTGAAGCGTACATTACAGCAAGCCAGGCGTCATTTGAAGCAACAGTATTCTGAAATGCAAAGATGTCCTCCGGTGAATTGCTGTTATTGTTGAACGCTTCAAGGGGTGTGTTTGTCAGGGTGAAAAACCCGCTTTGAATTACGCTGTTTGCTTCAGCAGCAGCGGCTGAGTAATTGCCCATCTGCAGATGTATCCTGGCAATGATTGCCCTGGCAGCGAGGGATGAGGCATACACGTCGTTATCTTCCGGGAGCAGATCGCGTGCAGCAGTAAGGTCATTCAGAGCCTGTTCATAACACTCTGCAACAGTGTTTCTCGGAACATTGACAGCATCGGCCACATCCTTGGTAGGAGTGAGCACAATCGGCACGCCAGGCTGATTGTTTGCAGTACCGGCTTCATAAGGCAACCCGAAATACCTTGTGAGTTCAAAATAGGTCCATCCTCTTAAGAATCGGGCCTCCCCTTCAACCAGATCACGGTCTTCTTCGTCAAGAATCGCAAGAGTTCCGGGATCCAGGAGAGTGTTGCAGGTATTGATAAGTTTATAAGCCTGGACCCATGCATTTTCGACATAACCGTTGGTAACCGTGGCCTCTTTCTGAATGAATTCACGCGGTTCCTCGAAAGTTCCGAGAAAGAGCATATCCCCTGTGGATGCATATAGTTCACTGAATTCATTGAATGCTGTTCCGAAGATTGATGAACTCCTGCCTTCGAGGTAAGCACCGACAAGAGTTGCTTTAATGTTCTCGGGTGTTGTAAGAGCAACAGCAGCATCAATGGACTGTTTAGGCTGAAGGTCCAGTTTCTCGCTGCAGGAGAAGAGCAGCGTGAATGTCGGAACCAGCAGTAACAGTTTTTTGGTATTGATGATTATATTTTTCATGATCGTTACTGTTTGGAGTTAGAAAGTCATGTTTATCCCAAGGGTATATGTCCTTGCCTGCGGAGCAGTATAGAAATCGTATCCCTGTATGATATTGGTGTTCTGTGTGGAACGGTCGACGCCGGTGTAGTTTACCTCGGGGTCCCATCCCTTGTAGTTTGTAAATGTGTAGAGGTTCTGCACACCAGCATACAGCCTGACGGACGACATCTTTATCCTTGAAGTCAGCGATTTTGGCAAACTGTAGCCAAAGTTGATACTTCTGATCCTGATGTATGAGCCATCGTAGAGGTACCTGCTTGTTGTTTTTACCCCGTTGTTTTCTCCCAGGCGCGCCTGCGGAACGTCTGTAATGTCACCGGGATTCTGCCACCTGTTCATCTGATCAACAGTCTGGTTGTCAAACCACGCGGCGTTGGCAGACTGATAGATGCCGGCACCGTTATAGATTTCATTGCCGTAGACGAAGCTTACAAGGACATTCAGATCAAAACCCTTATATTCAAAGTAGTTGTTAAACCCACCGGTGAAGTCAGGGTTGGGTGATCCTACTATCTGAGGCTCGGCAAGGTTGAAGTTATTTGTTGTTTCATCATTATCCGGACCGAGATAATAAAGTGCATCACCGTTATCAGGATCAACCCCGGCATATTTTACAAGTTTGAAAACGCCGATGGGCTCTCCTTCTATTACATAGTTAATTCCATTTGGGGTTATCTCCGGGCCATTGATATCAATGATCTTATTCCTGTTGAAAGACATGTTGAAGTCGGTTGTCCAGATAAAGGAACCCGAGAAATTATTGGAGTGAATAGCGAATTCGATGCCCTTGTTTTCAAGTTCTCCGACGTTGCTCCATACACCCGTGAATCCCGAAGTCGACGGCAGCGTGCGATAGAGAAGCAGGTCAGTCGTTTTCTTTTGGTAATAGTCAATTTCACCGGTTAACCTGTTCTTGAAAAAACCGAAGTCGAGACCGATGTCTGCCTGTGCCGTGTTCTCCCAGCCAAGCTCCCGGCTCTGAAGCTGTGTTGCCTCAAGGCCGCTTCTGCCGGCATAGTTGACACCTGTATAAAGGGCCAGGTGCGCATAGTCGGGGATACCGGAGTTACCCGTTAAACCGTAACTGGCTCTCACCTTAAGATAGCTGAGGACATCTTTAATCCCTGTCATGAAATCTTCCTGTGTCAGAATCCATCCTGCTGACCCGGCAGGGAAGAACCCGTATCTGTTGTCAACACCAAATCTTGAAGAACCGTCAATGCGACCGCTGAGAGTGAAAAAGTACTTCTCGTTGATTTTGTAGTTTGAACGCGCAAAATATGAAAGATACGAGTTGGCATTTTCCCAGCTAGAGAAGACAGTTGCTTCTGCGGCATTTTCAATATTCTCGAAATCATCTGTGGGGAAACCCTTGGCCTGGATATTTGATCCCGTGGTATTCGACTCCTGGTATGACATGCCTCCCACAATGTTAAGATGGTGTACACCGAAGGTTTTAATATATGTCAGGTAGTTCTCCCAGTTATAGTTCACGACCCTGACCGAGCGGTTCTGTGCTTCACCGGCAGGACCGCCGGTGATTGTCAGGCGACCCCAGTAATTCTTCTCTCTCAGGTCCATTATATCAGTGCCGAATTCACTTTTAAAAGTGAGGTCTTTAAAAAGGGCATATGAGGCGTATAAATTTGCCAGGCTCCTGAAGGAAGTCTGATTGTTTGAGCCGTCACGCAATGATATGAGGCCATTATAATAGATTGTATTTGTGTTGTACTCACCCGTTTCAGGATCGATTACCGGAGTGAGGGGCGACTGCGCAACAAGCTGAAGGGGTGTGGAATAGGCATTGTCATTTTCAACCCTCAGCATCTCGGTTCTTATGATATTCGCCTGAACGCCGAAGCTGAGTTTCTCTGATACCTTCTGATCCAGGTTAAGCCTTCCGCTCATCTTTGTCATACTGTTACCCCTCAGGATACCTTTTGTGTCATCATATCCCACTCCCGTATAAAAAGTAGTGTTGCCGCTGCCGCCTGAGGCAGACAGGTTAACCCTGTTGATTGAACCCTTCTGAAAGGCTTCATCTTGCCAGTCTGCATCATATCCGTCGTCCCACAGCGGACCGACAAAGTACTCCCAGAACTCATCCTTGGGCAGCCAGTCCCAGACCAACCCGTCAACCGACACATTGTCCATTGCTTCGTTAAACAGTTCAAGGTACTGGTCGGCATTCAGCCAGTCTATCAGGTGGCTGGGCTCACTGATGCCCGTAGTGTACTGAAGATCAAATTTCGTCTCTCCTGTCTTTCCCCTCTTTGTAGAAATTATTACGACACCGTTCGATGCCCTGGAACCATAAATTGCAGCTGCTGAAGCATCTTTGAGGATCTGGATTGACTCCACATCGTTCATTGAAAGGTCAGACAGGGGGCTTGTGGGCTGGTTATCGGGGTTCGAGAGGTTCTCGGTAGTGATGGGGACACCGTCAACCACATAGAGGGGCTGGTTGTTTGCAGAGACGGATGAAGAGCCCCTGATCCTCATCTTTATCGTTTCTCCAAGCTTGCCGCTTGCCTGCTCAATGAAAACACCCGAGGTCTTGCCCTGGATGGCTGATTCAAAGCTGGCTGTCGGCATTTCTGCGATACCCTTGGTCTCGACCTTTGTAATTGCCCCGGTCAGTTCACGCTTGATGGCTGATCCGTAGCCAATGACAACTATCTCGTCAAGGCCAACGTTGTCATATTCAAACTCGACGTTGATAATGTTACCGTCACCGACGGCAACCTCCTGTGTCTTCATTCCGATGAACCTGAAGACTAGCACATCGCCTGTTTCGGCGCTAATTGAGTAACTGCCATCCACGCCGGTAGCTGTACCGCCGGATGTGCCTTTTACCTGGACGGTTGCACCGATAACGGGCATTCCGTCAGTTTTGTCAGTGATCACCCCTGTAATGGTTTTGGATTGCCCGAAGGCATTCAGGCACATCACAAGAGATATCACAACTGTCCAAAGTAATTTTCCCATGGCTGAAATGTTAGAGTTAAGTTTTAAACCAATCACTATAAAGACCGGCAAAAAGATTTTTTGCCGCATCAGAATGCGTTATTTTTGTGTTAATTTGTTAACAACGGTGAAGCCGGAGCCCCGAAGCTGGGCGGTTTAAGACTCTTGCTGAATGAAAAAGCTGAAATTTACATTCCCGTAATTGCGATGTTCCGCCAGGGAGGGATGACCTGAAAAATCAATTGCCCGCGGATGCTCGAGGATGAAAAGTGTGGACTTTTTAACAGCTCCTGATGCGAGGACCATATCAGGGATTTCCGTCAGCCACTTCAGGGCATATGGCGGATCGGCAAATATTATATCATATTGTTTATAGCATATCTTCAGCCAGTCGCGCACATCCATCCTGTGAATCCGGGCTGAGGAGATTTCCAGGCGCCGGAGGGTATTGCGGATGAATTCGCAGTTGCGCCTGTCAGTCTCAATTAAGTCTATCTCCCCGGTGCCCCGTGATGCGAATTCGTAGCTGATGGCTCCCGTGCCGGCGAAGAGATCAAGAAATGAGATGGCTGAGAAATCATACCTGTTTGAGAGGATATTCAACAAGCCTTCACGTGCAAAGTCAGTCGTGGGCCTGGCCTTGAATCCTGACGGGGGCTCAATCAGTCGCCCCTTGAATCTTCCTCCTATTATTCGCACGAAGCTGCAGTGAAAAGGTTGAGCCACCGGTGCAGGTGCACCTCATTCATTACATAACTGAAGCTCTGTCTGATGATGGGAGAGGCAAACTTCACGTTCGAGGCGAAGTTGAGCAGTGAGATGTGAGCCTCGCTGTAGGGTTCCACGGTCCCGCTGACAAATATTGTTTCGTCGTTCTTTATGCCCTTCCTGTCAAGCACGCTGAAAAGGAAATAAGCAGCATCGGAGCTTGCCGTACAGGCGAAACTGTTGCAGAAGGTCAGGTTCCTTTTTTCGGCGATGATGACTGTGATAAAGCTCCTGTCAAAGTGAAGGTGTATGTAACGGTCATCGGAAGTGCGGCATGCTGCAAATACATGCTGCAGAAGCGGTTTCAGGTGATGCCAGGGTGTCACATCGCGCCAGCGCGAGGTTATTCTTTCACCCACATCGTTCCCGGGTGAAAAAAGAACCACCGCATCAGGGAAGGGCAGGGTGTTTGAGAAGATCTGGGACTCTTCAGGAAGATGGTGATTGAAACGGAAGTAATCATCCTTCAGCCGGGGTTCATAGACGGGCGCCGGCACAAGGGTATACAGAAGCGATGGTACTATGACGAATACTTTCCTGTAGTGTCTCCTGAGGAAGTCATCGGAATCAATGATCTCACCGAGTGACCTTACGGTTCCGTCTGCAGGGTTTTCACGCGGATAATGCCTGAGCATCACGTATTTACCGCGCAGAAGATCGAGGACGGCAAGAGAGACGCCCTCTTCAGAAAGCTCCAGTGTAAGATCGTAATTGTCGGTCGCGTTTATGTCGAGGGTCTCATCAAGGAGCTCCAGTGGATATATCTGCGACGTGGTCATCAATCCTCCCAGTTCCCGGCATTGTTATTGGGTACCCTGACATCACCCACCTTCATGCCCGGGAAGCCAGTGAACTTGGTTCTCTGTTCATTGTAATTGACAACAAGCTGCCTGTCCAGATCGCTGAGGAAGACATCATTCAAAACAAAGGCCTCGAACACATTGACCAGAACCATTGAGGTGGTCATCACCCTGGCGGCTGACATCTTAAACTCGGTGTTTTCCATTCCGGGAACAAACCGGAGGCTCTCTATCGGATAACCCTGGTAAAATATCGAGTCGCGTACGGGTATATAGCTTGTATCCCTGCTGATGAGTCCTTTCTTAACGGCTTCCCTCTCACTTGTTATACCATCGGCAATCATCTCGTCGGTCAGCGATCCGCGCTTGAAAACCAGCGGCAGTGAGTCAGTCATCAGGAAGGTGGTAAGCGTGTCAAAACTGCCTGTGTAATATCCTTTTACCGATTTAAAGGCTTCCTGGGCGGTCCTGATATCAATAAGCTTCTCCTTGATGGCTGTTTCCCTGGCATCCTTCTCCCTGTTGAAACGGATCGGTTTCATGATGCTTTGAATGAGAAAGTAAACCAGTACGACAATGATAATTGTAAATACAATGTTGAGAGCCGTTTTCATATCTTTTCTGATCGATTGTTGAGTAACTTTGTGCAAATTTAAAAAAAAAGCAGACTGATATCAGGATTGGTTAAAGAAAATGAGGGTTGAGAATATTTATACGCTTCTGGAAAAGAACCTTGGATATGTTCCTACGCAGGATCAGTCTGACTGCATGCGGTTGCTGGCACAGTATGTCACTGACAATACCAACGATGTCATCTTCCTTCTGACAGGTTATGCAGGTACGGGAAAGACAAGCGTGATAGCATCACTGGTAAGCACTCTCAGCACTCTTCGCCAGAAGTCGGTTCTTCTTGCCCCGACAGGAAGGGCAGCAAAGGTGCTGAGGTCATACACCGGGAAGGAGGCCTACACAATTCACCGCAAGATCTACAGGCAGAAATCGGCGACCGACGGTGTCGGGAAATTCGTTCTTGACAGGAACCTGCACAAGGAGACCTTCTTCATTGTGGATGAGTCTTCGATGATACCCGACGAAGCATCTGACGGGTCTGTTTTTGGCAGTGGCAAGCTGCTCGAGGATCTGCTTGAGTACGTTTATACAGGCACCGACTGCAAGCTTATCCTTGTTGGTGATGTGGCGCAGCTTCCTCCGGTAGGATCGATAGTCAGTCCTGCGCTCGATGAAAACGTTCTGCGTGCGACAGGCTTCGGCCTGGTGATGTTTGAACTGCATCAGGTCATCAGGCAGAGCGAGGGGTCTGGGATACTGATGAATGCCACGGCCGTCAGGCAGCAGGTTAACGACGGGGATCTGTCGGTGCCGGAGATGGTGCTTGAGGGGTATAATGACATTGAGCGTCTGAGCGGCAATGACCTTATAGAGCGTCTCAGCGAGTCTTATGACAGGTGCGGTACTGACGGGGCCATCGTAGTTGTAAACTCGAACAACCTCGCAAACAGGTATAACCAGGGAATTCGAAACCGGGTCTTCTTCCGCGAGGAGGAGATAAGCACCGGTGACCTGGTGATGGTAGTAAAGAACAATTACTACTGGCTGAAGGATGAAGAGAACGGGTCATTCATCGCAAACGGTGATATTGCCGAGGTTCGCCGGATAAGGAAGTTTGAGGAGATGCACGGTATGCGCTTCGCGGAGATGACGCTCTGGTTCCGTGACACCGAGCTGGAGATAGAGGCGAAGGTGATGCTTGACACCCTGATGATGAGCACACCGTCACTCTCGCCGGAGAGGTCGCGGGAGCTCTATTTCTCAGTGCTGGCTGACCACCCCGGAATTAAGTCGAAGCGGAAGCAGTTTGAGGCAGTCAGGGATGACCCTTATTACAATGCCCTGCAGATCAAGTTTGCCTATGCAGTCACCTGTCACAAGTCGCAGGGAGGACAGTGGGAGAGGGTCTTCATTGACCAGGGGATGTTCAGCCGTCAGGAGCCGACGATTGACTACCTGCGATGGTTCTATACGGCCCTGACGAGGGCGACGGACAAGGTTTACCTGGTGAATTTTCCGGATACCTTGTTTCAGGCAGTAGAGTCTTCAGTAGGCAGTAGGCAGTTTGAGGCTCCGGCGTAGGAGAAGTCCCGCAGACGCAGTGTCGGGAAGGAGGCTCAATCCTGACCACGAAGTGCGTCGGGACGCCAGTCTTCAGTCCGCGGTCAGCAATAAAAGCTATATTTGCGCTTTCCGAAAAAAAGTGGAACTGACTGAAAGGCTGACATACAGGCGTACATTTCTTTTCTGGGTGCCGCTTGCACTGACCTGGCTGATGATGGCCTTTGAGCAACCATTCCTCATTGCCTTCATCGCGCGGCTGGGCGATCCGAAACTCAACCTTGCCGCCTTCGGCATCGCAGGCGCATTCGCGATGATCATCGAGGCTCCGGTAATAATGCTGATGAGCGCCTCCACTGCTCTGGTCACCGGCCGCAATTCCTACATGAAGCTGAGGCGTTTTACGGATATTCTCAATGTGGCGGTCACCGGCATCCAGCTTATCGTACTTATCCCGCCGGTATTCAGGTTCATTGTAATCGGACTGATGGGGGTGCCTGAGGATATTGCCAGGGTGGCCCATATAACCTTGATAATCTTCCTTCCCTGGGCTGCATCGATCGGTTACAGGAGGTTTTACCAGGGAATACTTATCAGGAATAACCTTACAAGACGGGTAACCTATGGGACCATGGTCCGGCTATCGGTTATTGTGACAGTAGGTCTGCTTCTTTACTCCGCAGGAGTGCAGGGGGCATACGTCGGTGCAGCTGCAATGTCGCTTGCTGTCCTTACTGAAGCGGTGGCAACAAGGATAATGGTTTCAGGCACACTGAAGACCCTGATCACGAAGAGAGACACTGAAAACGGTAACCTTGGCCTCAGATCAATCACAAAGTTCTATTACCCTCTTGCGCTTACATCAATTTTATCACTTGGTGTGCACCCGTTCGTGACATTCTTTCTCGCCAGGAGTTATATGGCCGTTGAGTCGCTGGCAGTTCTCCCTGTTGTAGGGTCGCTGGTATTTATCTTCAGGAGCCTCGGATTATCATATCAGGAGGTGAATATTGCACTGATAGGGAGACAGAAACAGAACTTCAGGGTTTTGAGGAACTTTGCGGTATACCTTGGCATAGTGGTGACGGTCGTGATTTCCGTGCTGGCCTTTACGCCACTTGCCGAATTGTGGTTTATCAATGTCTCGGGACTGACCAGGGAGCTGGCCGATCTCTCATTCCTTCCGCTCAAGATAATGATCCTGTTGCCGGCGCTGACTGTCCTCCTTAATTTCCAGAGGTCGCTGCTCCTGATAAACGGTACTACCGGTCCGATATCCACTGCGACGGCACTGGAGCTGATCGGGATAATTGCCGTGTTGCTGGTGGGTATCGTATTTCTTAACCTTATCGGGGTGGTTGCCGCTTCACTAGCCTTTGTTATTGGCAAGGGCATATCAACTCTTTACCTGGTCCCCAGGCAAGCGGCTGTGTTGAAAGGATGGAGGGTATCAAGATCTTTCCGTACGGAACCGCTTCACTCAGATTTAACTTCCGGCGACACAGGGTCTACTCGCCTATAATCTTCACAAGGATACGTTTGCGGCGCTTGCCGTCATACTCGCCGTAGAAGATCTGCTCCCAGGGGCCGAAATCAAGTCTTCCGTCTGTTATGGCCACAACCACTTCACGTCCCATAAGCTGGCGTTTCATGTGGGCATCGGCGTTGTCTTCGAAGCCATTATGACGGTACTGTGAATGAGGCTTCTCGGGAGCCAGTTTCTCAAGCCAGACCTCGAAGTCGTTATGGAGTCCGCTCTCGTCATCATTGATAAAGACCGAGCTCGTGATGTGCATCGAGTTGACAAGCACGAGCCCCTCCCTGATGCCGCTTTCGGCAAGGCATTGTTCCACCTGGCGTGTTATGTTGAGGTAGTCTCTCCTGTGCGGTGTCTCGATCCAGATCTCTTTCCTGAATGACTTCATAGCTTCATGTCACTGACTATACTGTCTATCCTTTGCTCAAGTTTCTGCCACAGTTCCTCAAACCGGGCGACATCGGTCATTTCCGTCCTGGCGCTGAAGTAGAACTTGATCTTCGGCTCGGTGCCGGAAGGGCGGACGGAGATCTTGGTACCGTCGGCAAGGAAGAACTGAAGTACGTCCGACTTCTGCAGGGGCAGGGGAGACTTCTTCCCGGTGGCGGTCTCTGTAGATACCAGGTTCAGGTAGTCATCTGTCTTGATGACTTTACTGCCGGCGATGGTCACGGGCGGCCTGGTCCTGTATCCCTCCATCATCGCCTTTATCTCGGCGGCGCCTTCGGCCCCTTTTCTGACGACGTTGACAAGCTTCTCACGGAAGAGGCCGTATTCAGCATAGATGTCAAGCAGCAGCTCCCACAACGACTTGCCGTGGTCCTGCGCCCAGGCCGCCGCTTCGGCAATCAGGGCACAGGAGGCTACGCCATCCTTATCCCTTACATAATCGCCGGGCAGATAGCCGAAGCTCTCTTCGCCTCCTCCTATGTACTTCTCCTTGCCTTCAAGGTCGCGCATAATCTCTGCAAAGAACTTGAATCCCGTAAGCACATTGTAGCATTTTACCCCGTTCTTTTCAGCAATTGAATCGAGTAGGTCGGAGGTGACAATCGTGTTAATGATATACTCGTTGCCCTTAAGCTCCCCTTTCTTCTTTTTCTGGGAGATGATGTACCATGTCAGCAGGGCGCCTGTCTGATTGCCGTTGAGAAGGATGAATTCCCCGGAGGGTTTTCTCACGGCAATACCCAGACGGTCGGCGTCGGGGTCCGTTGCCATCACAAGGTCAGCGCCTTTCTGGCGAGCCAGCGCGAGGGCCATTGCCAGGGCATCGGGTTCCTCCGGATTGGGTGAGCGAAGGGTGGGAAAGTTACCGTCAGTAACGCTCTGTTCAGGCACAGAGTGTACGTTTGTGAACCCGTACATTGCCAGTGCCTCAGGAACCATCTTATATCCCGTGCCATGGAGGGGGGTGTAAACGATACCCATGGAGGCATTTCTTTTGATAATATCAGGATTGATGCTCAGCTTTTTCACTTCAGCCATGAACTTCGTATCAGTCTCCTCTCCAAGCATCACTATTTTGTGAGGATCTCCGCCAGAGGCAATCTCCGACACGGATTTGATTTTCCTCACCTCATCGATGATTCCCTTGTCGTGTGGAGAAACCACCTGTCCGCCGTCGTTCCATGACACCTTGTAGCCATTGTACTCCTTCGGATTGTGTGAGGCGGTGATGATCACCCCGGCATCACATCCGTGAAGCCTGATGGCGTAGGAGAGCACAGGTGTCGGCCTGAGCGACTCAAACAGATATGCGGTAAATCCGTTGGCGGTAAATATGTCAGCTGCCACCCTGGCGAAATAGCTGCTGTTGTTGCGGCTGTCATATGCGATCGCCACCTTTATCGATGATGGATTCACGGCATGTTTCTTAAGGTAGTTTGAGAGTCCCTGAGTGGCCATGCCGAGGGTGTAGCGGTTCATCCTGTTTGTTCCTGCCCCCATGATGCCGCGAAGTCCGCCGGTGCCAAACTCAAGGTCCTGGTAGAAGGCGTCGATGAGGCCCTTCTCGTCATTGTCAAGCAGGTTCTTAACTTCCCTGCGTGTAGGTTCGTCAAACTCTTCACCAAGCCATTGTCCGGCTCTTTTCCTGATGTCGTCGATATTGATCATATCCTGTTGATTTTTGAGATGCAGTTATTGAGGCTTGTGCGCCAGTGTGGTATACTAAGGTTGTAGTGTTCCCTTATCTTGCTCTTGTCAAGGACGCTGTAGGAGGGTCTTTTTACCTTTGACGGGTATGCGGAGCTCCTCACAGGTATTACGTTGCACGCTGATCCTGCTGCGGCAGCTATCTCCGTGGCAAGGTCAAACCAGCTGCATATCCCTTCATTGGAGTAGTTGAAGATGCCCGGCACAAACTGGTGCCTGTTCTGGATGACACCGCTGATCACCTCCATTATTGCCGCAGCGAGGTCAGCAGCATAGGTGGGCGATCCGGCCTGGTCAAATACCACATTGATGCTCTCGGCAGATCCTGCCTTGCGCAGAATGGTCTTGACAAAGTTGTTTCCGTACGACGAATAGAGCCATGAGGTTCGTATCGTCAGGGTCCGGGGCCATCGCATCGCAGCCTTTTCGCCTGCAAGCTTGCTGCGGCCATAGGCGGAGGCCGGCGAGGGGGCCTCATCCTCAGTATAGGGGACAGGGCTGCTGCCGTCGAAAATGTAATCCGTGGAAATATGTATTAGCCTGCAGTCGGATCCTTCCATGGCGCTGACAATGTTCTCCACGCCTTTTCCGTTGATCAGGGTGGCCAGCTCCTCCTCATCCTCGGCCCTGTCCACCGCGGTATAGGCCGCGCAGTTGATTATCCACGAGGGCGACAGGTCTGATATATATGCTGCAGTGGCGCCGGCATCGGTTATGTCCAGCTCGCCAGCATCGGTAAATACAAAATTATAGCCGCTGTAACGGGCCGACCGTTCCCTTATCTCACTCCCGAGCTGTCCGGATGCGCCGGTAACCAGTATGGCTGTCATTCTGTGAAAATAAAGTTTGTGGAGATATCCCGGAAGAGGGGTTGCTTAAGATCCTTGGGACTTAAGATCTCGCTTCCCTTTTCAATCATCCAGTCTATACCAAGGTCGGGGTCCATGGCGTAGATGCCCCTGTCATGGGTCACCGAATAGTGGTTGTCGCACTTATAGAGGACTATCGCCTTCTCGCTAAGCACTGATAAACCGTGTGCAAATCCCTTCGGGATAAGGAACTGCAGCTTTTTTTCAGAGTCGATGATCAGCCCGAACCACCTGCCGTAGGTTGGGGAGCCCTTCCGGATATCCAGGGCCACATCATATATGCGTCCTTCGATGACCCTTATCAGTTTTGCCTGTGCAAACGGCTCCTCCTGGTAGTGGAGGCCGCGTATCACTCCCCTTGAGGAGCTTGACTCGTTATCCTGCACCGGCTCGTAAACGATATCGTTATTGTTGTATTTGAGCTTGTTGTAGCTTTCAAAGAAGTATCCCCGGGCATCACTGAAGAGGTCAGGTTCGATGATAAGCAGTCCCGGGAATTCGGTTTTATGCACTTTCATAGCCTGGTCTGTTCTTGTGCCACCTTCAGGAGATACTGTCCGTACTGGCTTTTCGCCAGTGGCCTGGCAAGTTCCAGCAGCTGCTCCCGGGTGATGAATCCGCTCTTGTAGGCTATCTCCTCAATGCACGATGCACTTAGTCCCTGACGCTGTTCGAGCGTGGCAATGAAGTTCGAAGCCTGGAGGAGGCTGTCGAATGTTCCCGTGTCGAGCCATGCCATGCCTCTGCCGAGCAGTTTAACCTCCAGCGCTCCTTCATCGAGGTAGAGTCTGTTGAGGTCGGTTATCTCGAGCTCGCCACGGGCTGAAGGCTTCAGGTTACGGGCCCGCGAGGCCACAGTGTTGTCGTAAAAGTAGAGTCCGGTTACCGCGTAGTTTGACTTCGGCTTAAGAGGTTTCTCTTCCAGGCTGACCGCCCTGTGGTTATCATCAAACTCAACCACACCGTATCTTTCAGGGTCGTTGACAGCATATCCGAAGACCACTGCTCCCTTCTCCAGTGCGGCTGCCTCCTTGAGAATGCCGCCGAATCCCTGGCCGTAGAAGATATTGTCACCCAGGATCATACATACATTGTCGTCGCCGATGAAATCCTCGCCTATGATAAATGCCTGTGCCAGTCCGTCAGGTGAGGGTTGTTCCCTGTACGAGAACTGCATCCCGAGCCTGGTGCCGTCGCCAAGAAGTGCCCTGAAGCTTGGCAGGTCGCGCGGTGTGGAAATAACCAGTACCTCTCTTATCCCTGCAAGCATCAGCGCAGAGAGAGGATAGTAAATCATCGGCTTGTCGTAAACGGGTAACAGCTGTTTGGAAATCGCCTCCGTTATCGGGTGAAGCCTGGTGCCGGACCCGCCGGCCAGGATTATGCCTTTCATCATTTCAGAAGTTAATTCATTCGGGTGTGACGGGGCACCCATGTTTTACTTTTTGTTCCCGGCCTGAGTTTCCCCGAAACCCGGGTGGTTCATCATTGAATATTTAGTTAAACAGAAGACAAAAATAGAAAAAACCATCGATCTGAACAGTGACATTCACGCAACAGTCCCTTTTAATTCTTACATGCTGAAAATCTGCTTCTTGTTCGTGTCTGAAATAAAAAAATTACTATCTTTGCAAGCAATTTTTAAACAACATAATGTCTAACTTATTAATTTTCAATTAATTTATTTAAGATGAGTGAAAACAACGAACAGGTCGACAACATCGTGAATGAAGACCTTAATGTGACCGGAACAGGTGCGGAAGATGTAAAACCAGCAGAGGTTGTTACAGAATCAGCAGGTGAAATGGTTGCTGAAGAAAAACCAATTCTCAAGGAGAAAAAAGACAAGAAAACGAAGGCTGAAGCGAAGGCAGCAGCAGCAGCTGCTGCGGTATCCCCCGAGGAATTTGACTGGGAATCATACGAAAAGGATGGTTTCCTTACCAAGTCGAGTTTTACGGAGCAGCAGAAACTTTATGAGGAGACACTTTCAACCGTTGCCG
The DNA here is from genome assembly GCA_963802145.1 of uncultured Rikenellaceae bacterium. Taxonomy (GTDB): domain Bacteria; phylum Bacteroidota; class Bacteroidia; order Bacteroidales; family VadinHA17; genus SR-FBR-E99. Next base: position 499,468 of record CAWDHN010000010.1, on the reverse strand, counting down.
TTGACGAGGTGGTTGAAGGAAAAGTTATTTCGATGAATAGCCGTGAAGTGGTTATTAACATCGGGCAGAAGTCCGAGGGTGTTGTCAGCCTTAACGAATTCCGTTACAATCCTGACATGAAGGTAGGCGACACGGTTGAAGTCTATGTTGAGAGCCAGGAAGACAAGAAGGGCCAGCTGGTCCTTTCGCACAAGAAGGCCAGGGCTTACAACTCATGGGACAGGGTCAATTCAGCCCTTGAAAACAATGAGATCATCACCGGATACATCAAATGCCGCACGAAGGGCGGTATGATCGTTGACGTGTTCGGCATTGAATCGTTCCTGCCCGGATCGCAGATTGACGTCAAGCCCATCCGCGACTATGATGTCTATGTGGGCAAGACCATGGAGTTCCGCGTTGTCAAGATCAACCAGGAGTTCAAGAACGTGGTTGTGTCGCACAAGGCTCTCATCGAGGCCGAGCTCGAGCAGCAGAAGAAAGAGATTATTTCCAAGCTTGAAAAGGGACAGGTACTGGAAGGTACCGTCAAGAATATCACTTCCTACGGTGTCTTCATTGACCTCGGCGGTGTTGACGGGCTTGTTCACATCACCGATCTTTCATGGGGCAGGGTCAACCATCCCGAGGAGATCGTTCAGCTTGACCAGAAGCTCAATGTAGTTATACTCGACTTTGACGATGACAAGAAGAGGATCGCCCTCGGTCTCAAGCAGCTGACTCCCCATCCGTGGGATTCACTCAGCGAGACCCTCAAGGTGGGAGACAAGGTCAAGGGCAAGGTTGTTGTAATGGCTGATTACGGTGCATTTGTAGAGATAAATACCGGTGTGGAAGGATTGATCCATGTTTCCGAGATGTCATGGTCACAGCACCTTCGCAGTGCCCAGGAGTTCATGAAAGTGGGCGACGAAGTTGAGGCAGTGATACTCACCCTTGACCGCGAGGAGCGCAAGATGTCGCTTGGCATCAAGCAGCTCAAGACCGATCCCTGGGAAAAAATCGATCAGAAATACAGCCTTAACTCACGCCACAAGGCACGTGTCCGCAACTTCACAAACTTCGGTGTCTTCGTTGAGATCGAGGAGGGTGTTGACGGTTTGATACATATATCCGACCTGTCGTGGACAAAGAAGATCAAGCATCCGGCCGAGTTCACCTCAATAGATGCAGAGATCGATGTTGTGGTACTGGAGATAGACAAGGAGAACAGGAGACTCAGCCTTGGTCACAAGCAGCTTGAGGAGAACCCGTGGGATGTGTTTGAAGATCTCTTCACAGTCGATTCCATACATGAAGGAACGGTCATCGAGGTCTTTGACAAGGGAGCCATCATTGCTCTGCCATACGGTGTGGAAGGTTTTGCAACACCCAAACACCTTGTAAAAGAGGACGGTACCCCGGCAGTGGTTGAAGACAAGCTGAACTTCAAGGTCATTGAATTCAACAAGGGAGCCAAGAAGATAATCGTGTCTCACAGCCGTGTTTTTGAGGATGAAAGAAAAGGCTCAGAGACTGCCTCGAAACGTTCGGAGTCCGAAAACACGAAGAAGGCAGCCCGCAAACTTAAGTCAAGCCTTGAGAAAACAACCCTCGGTGACATATCTGAACTTCAGGCCCTCAAGGATGAGATGGAAGAAAAAGAGGCTAAAAGTATAGGTAAAAAGAAAAAATAACCTTATTTTTATTTGCCAAAATAATCAGCCATGGACTTTAACATTGAAAACAAGAAGCAGTGCACGGTAATCAGCATTGAGACTGAAAAGCTTGATACTCACATAGCTCCCTCGCTTAAGTCGGAGTTGGTTCTCATCTCCGGCAAAGGGGAAAGAAACATCATTCTTGATCTGAAGAAGTGCCAGTATTGCGATTCTTCGGGTCTGAGCGCCATTCTGGTAGCAAACAGGCTATGCAAAAACGCAGGCGGAACATTTGTCCTGTGTGGTCTCAATGAAGCTGTAGAGCGTCTGATAACCATTTCGCAGCTTGATACTGTACTGTCAATAACCGCTGATACCGAAGAGGCAGAGAAGATCATCTCCTGAGGAGTGGCGGCAGAATGTCCTTCAGGCTGACCATACTTGGAACAAGCTCTGCTCTGCCTACCTCAGACCGATATCCAACCGCTCATGTACTCAATGTACATGAGCGGTTGTTTTTAATAGACTGCGGAGAGGGTACTCAGATGCAGATGCGCCGCTACCATATACGTTTCGGCAGGCTAAACCACATTTTTATCAGTCACCTGCACGGTGACCACTTCTTCGGGCTCTACCCGCTGCTCTCAACCTTCAACCTCATGGGCAGGAAGACACCCCTCCACCTTTACGCTCCGGCGCCTGCCGATGAGCTCATTGCCAGGCATCTCAAAGACTTTGACATCAACCTTGCATACGAGCTTGTGGTACACACAATCAACGGGCGCACACTGAAACCGATCCTTGACGACAGGAGGGTGGAGGTTTTTTCCTTTCCCCTGAAGCACCGTGTGAAGTCCTACGGTTTCCTCTTTCGTGAGAAGATGGCCGACCGAAATATTATCCGCGAAAAGATCAGGGAGCACAAACTGAGCATTTCAGAGATAGCCAGGCTTAAGAAGGGAGAGGATGTCACCAGGGAGGGACGGGGAGGTTATTGCCTGCAGCGATGTCACCATTATGCCCCGTCAGCCTGCCTCTTATGCCTTCTGCAGTGATACGGGATGGTTCCCGGAGCTCTCATCGTATGTCAGGGGAGTGGATCTGCTGTATCATGAGGCTACCTTTGGCGATGAGAACGAGGCACTGGCAAAAAAGACCGGACACTCCACCGCCCGGCATGCCGCTACTGTAGCACGCGATGCCGGCGTCAGGCGTCTCATCCTGGGTCATTTCTCCGCCCGATACAAAACCCCCGCGATACTCGAGGAAGAGGCCCGCCAGGTTTTCCCGGTGTCGGAGGCTGCCACCGAAGGTGCCACTTATGATATCGGCTGATGATTATGATGATGCCGCATATTGTTTATCTTTGAACCGTACTAATTAACTCTAATTATCCCCGCGTGCAGGAAAAGATTTTGATCCTCGACTTTGGATCACAGTATACGCAACTTATAGCAAGACGCATAAGAGAGCTTAATGTATATTGCGAGATATACCCGTTCAACCATTTCCCGGTGCCTGATGAGACCGTGAAGGGAGTGATACTCTCCGGCAGTCCTTACTCTGTCCGTGACGCCATGGCGCCATTCCCCGACCTCACCGGCCTGAAGGGCAGTCTTCCGCTGCTGGGGGTGTGCTATGGGGCACAACACCTCACCCATAACTTCGGGGGAGAGGTGTTGCCGTCAAACACGCGTGAATACGGCAGGGCAAAACTGGTCATGGTTGACCACGATGATCCGCTCTTCGCGGGAGTTACTCCGGGAAGCCAGGTGTGGATGTCACACGGTGACACTATTGCCCGCATCCCCGACGGTTACAGGATAACCGGATCAACGGAGGATGTAAAGGTAGCAGCATTCAGGATAGAGACGGAGCAGAGCTGGGGAATACAGTTTCACCCCGAGGTCTATCATACGACGGAGGGACTCAGGATACTGGGCAATTTCGTCAGGGGTATCTGCGGGTGCAGGGCCGACTGGACCCCCGAATCGTTCGTCGACATGACCGTAAGGTCGCTCAGGGAGCAGATCGGTGATGACAAGGTGGTTCTCGGACTGTCGGGCGGAGTAGACTCTTCTGTCGCTGCCATACTTCTTGACAGGGCCATTGGCAGCAGGCTGACCTCAATCTTTGTCGACAACGGCCTCCTCCGCAAGAATGAGTATGAGGCCGTACTGGAAGCCTACAAAAGGATGGGGCTGAACGTGCTGGGTGTTGACGCCTCGGCAGCATTTGTAAAGGGGCTCAGCGGGGTCAGTGACCCGGAAAAGAAGCGCAAGATCATCGGCCGCATCTTCATAGAGGTGTTCGACCGTGAAGCGCACAGGGTACAGGACGTTAAATGGCTTGCGCAGGGAACAATATACCCTGACGTCATAGAGTCAGTCTCGGTTAACGGCCCGTCAGCAACAATAAAATCCCACCATAATGTAGGCGGACTGCCTGAGAAGATGCACCTGAAGGTGATTGAGCCACTCCGTCTGCTCTTCAAGGATGAGGTACGGAGGGTGGGGCATGCGCTAAACATGCCGGATGAGATACTCAACAGGCACCCCTTCCCCGGTCCGGGACTGGCAATACGAATTGTGGGTGACGTCACACCCGGGAAACTCGATACCCTCAGGGAGGCGGATGACATTTTCATTTCGGGACTCAAAAGGAACGGTTTTTATGAAAAGGTATGGCAGGCTGCCGTCATTCTGCTCCCCGTGCAGTCGGTAGGTGTCATGGGTGATGAGCGGACTTATGAGAATGCCGTGGTGCTGAGGGCTGTGACCTCCACTGACGGAATGACGGCCGACTGGAGTCATCTGCCCCATGAGTTCCTGGCGGAGATATCAAATCAGATCATTAACAGGGTTAAGGGTATAAACAGGGTTGTCTATGACATCAGTTCAAAACCTCCCTCAACAATTGAATGGGAGTAAGTTAGTTAATCAGAATCAGGAGAAACAGAGATGGTAAAGAGGTTTATAATTATTTTGGCGGTTCTGGCCTATGGCCCGGTCATGGGGCTGAGAGCACAGGGACTGACACAGGAGACTTTCAAGATCGGCAAGACACTGGCCCTGCTAGAAGCCATATACGTCGACAGCGTTGACATATCAGCCATAGCAGAGCAGATGATAATCACCACGTTACGCAATCTTGATCCCCACTCGGTATATATTCCTGCCAAGGATGTGCAGGAGGAGCGTGAGCCGCTGCAGGGTAACTTCGAGGGCGTAGGCATCCAGTTCAATGTTCTTAATGATACCATATTAATAATATCACCAACCCCTGGCGGACCATCGGAGAAAGTAGGCATTCAGGCCGGCGACCGGATTATAACCATTGGCGACGAGAAGGTGACCGGTATAGGCATGTCGGCCACCGGTGTGCAAAAGCGACTCCGCGGACCCAAAGGCACAACGGTGGTCGTGACCATCTACAGGAAGGGTGTTAATGATCTTCTGGAGTTCACCATCACCCGTGACAAGATACCCCTTACCAGTCTCGATGCCGCCTACATGATCTCAGATGGCGTCGGCTATATCAAGCTGAGTCGTTTTGCGGAACAGACTGCCGTTGAGTTTGAGGAGGCTGTGGAGAAGCTGAGGCTTGCCAGGATGGAGAGCCTCATCATTGATCTGCGCGGCAATTCCGGAGGTTACATGGTGCCCGCGGTACAGATAGCCGACGAGCTCCTCCCGATGGAAGAACTGATAGTCTATATCGAAGGGGTCCATACATCGAGGCAGGAGTACCGGTCGACACCTTCGGGTACGCTCACGCGCGCAAAGATAGCCGTGCTTATTGACGAAGGATCAGCCTCGGCAAGCGAGATACTTGCAGGAGCTGTTCAGGACTGGGACAGGGGAGTGGTGATAGGCCGCAGAAGCTTTGGGAAGGGTCTGGTTCAGAATGGCTTCCCGTTGCCCGACGGGTCGGAGATCAGACTCACCATAGCCCGTTACTTCACACCCTCGGGGCGCTCAATACAAACGCCTTACAATGAGGGATTTGACAAATACTTCCAGACATATTACACCAGGTATTTCAACGGTGAGCTGATCCATCCCGACAGCCTTAACCTGCCTGACTCGCTCAAGGCTTATACTATCACCAACAAAAGGTTGGTCTATGGCGGCGGCGGCATAACCCCCGATATCTTCATCCCCATTGATACAACCTATTATTCAGACTATTACCGTGATCTCATCAGGACATCGACCCTGATAAATTTCATGATCGCCTACACTGACCGCAACCGGAAGGATCTGACGCGCAGGTACAAAACTTTCGAGCGATTCAGCAAGGAATTCACCTTTGATGATGAGACCATTAAGGCGCTTGTTGCAGCAGGGGAGAAGAACAAGGTCATGTTTGACCAGGCACAGTTTGATGTCTCTGCTCCGGAATTGAAAAAGGTGATGAAAGGCCTTGTGGCCCGCGATCTCTGGGACATGAACGAATATTATATGGTCGTCAATGAAGATGACTATGCCATTGTCAGGGCACTCTCAATTCTTAATGACCAGTCGCTTTACGAAAGGCTTCTGGGCTTCCGGAAGGAGCTGAAATGAAGCTTCTGGCGAAGACACTCTTCGGACTGGAGGAGGTTCTGGCTGCCGAGCTCCGGGAGTTAGGCGCCGGCGGCGTCACAGTACTTAACAGGGCAGTAGCCTTCGAAGGGCCAAGGTCGCTTCTCTATTCTGTAAACTACAGGAGCCGGCTGGCATTATCAGTGCTCATGCCTGTAGCAAGCTTCAGCATAACCGGCCAGAAGGACCTTTACAACGGAGCTGTCTCAGTGGATTGGGACCATTATCTCGATACCGGAATGACATACGCTGTGACTGCTGTGGTCAACTCCAGGCACTTCACCCACACGGGTTATGCGGCGCTGGTGGTCAAGGATGCCATTGCGGATTTCTTTCGCAGGCTGACCCGTGAGAGACCATCAGTCGACCAGAAGTCGCCCGATCTTCTGGTGAATGTTCACATAAGCAATGATAAGGTCACCATCTCACTTGACTCTTCAGGCACCCCGTTGTACAAAAGAGGATACCGCCGGGGCCAGTCAGAGGCACCCCTGAGTGAAGTCCTGGCCGCAGGTATGATCGCCCTGTCAGGATGGAAGGCAGAGACGCCGCTGACAGACGGAATGTGCGGCTCGGGGACCATAGTGGCTGAGGCAGGCCTTATAGCCTGCAATATTGCTCCGGGAAGGTTCCGCAGGAGCTTCGGATTTATGAAATGGAAGGATTATGATGCTGCCCTTTTCAGGTCGGTGAAGTTCGAGGCTGAGAAAAAAGAGAGGAAATCACCCGTAAGGATCTACGGATCAGACATCTCTCCGGATGCCTGCAGCACCGCGGCAGAAAACATAAGGGAGGCCGGACTTGCCGGCACCGTGGAGATAGCAGAGCGGGATTTCTTCAACAATCCCCCCCCGGCAGCAGAGGGAGTACTTATCATCAATCCGCCCTATGGCCAACGCATCGGCACCTCTGACATGGGTGAGTTTTACGGCTCGATAGGCTCAGTACTTAAACATCATTACACCGGTTATACCGCATGGATACTCTCAGGTGACCAGGCGAATCTCAAGGCAGTTGCACTAAAGCCATTCCGGAAATTTAACCTTCTTAACGGCGACATTGAATGCCGCTTCCTTGGCTACGAACTCTACGGGGGAAGCAGGAAAAAAAATGCACCGGACGTACGTTAAGTCTTTATTTGCCGTTCATCATGCAACCTTGGTCAAAAAATGGTTGTCATAGATTAAAATAAAAGATCAGTATGTTGCCTATTAACAACAAACCTCTATTTTTGTTACTTGTTTTAGCTTTTGATACTTGCACAGAAGCCCGATGAGCTTTGACCTTGAAAATCTTGTGAGTGACCTTGATATCAGAGGGGCGGTCCTTTATTTCAAAGGTAATGTTGACTCGGAGGTTATCAATAAGGCTCTGGACCTGGTGGAGGACAAGCTGCTTAAGACGCGTGAGACCCCAAGACTGAGGAAAAAGGTCTACAACGTACTCGTGGAGAGCCTGCAGAACCTTTACCATCATGCAGATCGGATTCCGAGGGGCTACCATGCCTCCAGACCTGACAGATTCGGGCTGGTGGTCATGGAAAAGCTTGGAAAGGGATACAGGATAACAACCTGCAACTTCGTGGGAGCTGCGCATGTTAGAGAGCTTGAAGAGAAACTGACGAGGATAAACCGTTCGACACCTGAAGAGATCAAGGAGCAGTATAAGGACATCCTTAACCACCAGGAGATAACGGCGAAGGGGCTTGGAGGACTGGGATTGCTTGACATTGCAAGAAAGACCGGTCACCGGATTGATTTCAGGTTTAAAAGATATGACGACCTGAATACAGCCTTCCGACTCAGTGCAGTAATAGCTCCGGCGTAAGACAATTAACAATAAACAGATAACTATGGAACCGATCATCATTGAAGGAACACCTAAAACCCCGTCAATAAAATTTGACGCCAAAGACGGAGTATTTGAGATTAAAGGGAGATCAATCCCGGAGAATTCAGTTGAGTTCTATAAACCGCTTAACGAATGGCTTGATACCTATATGCAGGGACCGCTTGACAAGACGGTGGTCAATATCAGACTGGAGTATTTCAATACCAGCTCCTCAAAATGCATCCTTGACGTATTCAAGCGGCTTGAGGCCATACACAGGTCGAAACATGACGTGGAGATCAACTGGTTCTATGAAGAGGATGACGAAGACATGCTTGAAGCCGGAGAAGACTATGACTCCATAATCAAGGTGCCATTCAAAATGATTGAGATAGTGGAATGACCCATTGCCTTTAAAAAAGCGATCGGTTATCGGAAACAGCAGAGGGTGTCAGCCATGTGGCAGACACCCTCTGTCATTTACATTCAATCGGGTCTTAACGTTCGCTGCGCCGCTTATCGCGCATTATCATCCTCGCCTTGTTTGATGATTCAAGTATACGGTGCAATACTCTGAAATAAAGTAAGATGTAAAGAATAATAGTCATCAGCCAGATCACTCCGGTGTTCACGGCAAGGGTGCTGGCATAGACTCCCGCGATCTGCTTGCGCGGAGCATAGAAGTGGGCCTTGACAAGTGGATTGACAGGGTCAAAGAAGATCTGGTCGTAGTTCTGATAGAGCCTTTCCTTGTAACGTTTGATCTTATTCTTCTCGTTATCGTTCCTGACGAACTCCTCCAGTGATTCATTCGTATACTGCTTCTTCATCCTGATAAAACCCTCCCGGTCGGCACGCTCATATGCCATAATTTTCTGGTCGCGGGCTTCCACGGTACTCTTTGAGACTTCGATGTAATACCTTCTTACCTTCTCTATATAACCGCGGGCCGCCTCAATAGTCTCAAGGGTGACAGAGGTGGGGTCAATCACCTTCAGATCAAAGGAGATTGCCGGAGTGAACCCAAGCTCCTCCTCAATCTCGTTATAGATGAGGGTCATGTCGCGCCTGTCGGAATCATCGAGCCTCTCCCTGTCAATATTGCTCTCAAGCCTTGAAAGGATGCTCCTCATCTCATTATACCATATGTCCTTCTTGAATTTGGCAATGCTGATGACCTTGTCATACTCGTAGAACTGCTTCTCAAACCTGTTATTCATGAACTGGTCAACCGCCAGCGCCTCATATCCCCAGCGGGCCGCGATTATCTCTCCGTATACAGGAATGGATACCGGTGACGAGATTGTAGGATTGAGCTTGTCGTACTTGACGATTATACCGCTGAGGATTATCTGCGGGATGACCAGGAAAGGTATAAGAATGTATATCGTTACAACGGTTTTAAAACTGTCGGAGATGAGCAGGCCCATCATGTTCGAGGTGGCCCAGCAGCTGAATAGCACGAGCCAGTATTCCAGCCACATTCCCCTGATGCCGAAGATGGAGTTGCCCACCGCAACGAACGTTGCGGCCTGGATGGCAGAGATAAGAAACTGTACGCCTATCTTTGAGAGAAGGTAACTGTTCCAGCTAAGGTTGAGAAAAGCCTCGCGGCGGAGTATCTTTCTGTCCTTGATTATCTCTTCCGCACTGACGGTCAGTCCCATGAAGATGGCTACAATGACTGACATGAAGATATAGACCGGCAGGTTGCTGTTCTGTAGCAGAGTATATGACGGGTGGCTGACGCTCTCGTCGAAGTAACGGATGATAAATGCAAGGAAGAGAGCCAGTACCGGCGCCTCAAGGAGGGTTATTACCAGGTATTGACTGTCAGAGAGCTTGGCCAGTATGTCACGGGTGACAAACACCGTGAACTGTTTCAGTTTACCAGGGGTCTTGAGGGTTATTTCAGGGATGCCATTGCCCGGTCCCGGGGGAGCAGGAACCTCTTCCTTCCGCGACTTGTAGTAGGCGCTCCATTCTGCGGGAGAGACCTTGCGGGTCACCGTCGGCCTCCCGAATTCGTCCAGCACCTTGGATTCGACAATGCTGAAGATCTGCTCGGGATTGACGTTTCCGCATGAATGGCACTCACTGTCATTGTACTTCGGCAGGTGCATCCGGTCCTTGAAGTAGCCAATTGAACCAACGGGGATCCCGTAGTAGATCATGTGACCTCCCGTGTCAAGGAAGATAAGCCTGTCAAACATCTTGAAGATATCCGACGAGGGCTGATGGATTACGACGAATATCAGCTTGCCCTTAAGCTTAAGGTCATTGAGAAGGTCAAGTATATTCTCCGAATCGAGTGATGACAGTCCGGATGTAGGCTCATCAAGGAAGAGGATCGAGGGCTCCCTTATCAGTTCCAGGGAGATGTTAAGTCTTTTGCGCTGGCCTCCCGATATTTTTTTGTTGAGGGGAGTGCCCACCTTCATATCCTTTATATCATACAGGCCGAGGCTGTGAAGGACGTTCTCAACCCTGACAATGATCTCTTCATCCTTCAGGTTGCCGAAGCAGAGCTTGGCATTATAGAAGAGGTTCTCGAAAACAGTCAGTTCCTCTATCAGGAGGTCGTCCTGCGATACATATCCGATCAGTCCCTTGACCTTGTCGGCCTCTTTGTGGATATTGATGCCGTTTATCAGCACCTCGCCCTTGTCGGGCTTGTTTGTGCCGTTAAGGACACTCAACAGTGTTGATTTCCCGGCTCCTGAGGCGCCCATGATACCGACCAGCCTCCCTGATTCTTCGGCGAAGCTCATTCGGTGCAGGCCAACCTGTCCTCCCTTGAACTTGTATTCGAGATCCCTTACCTCATAGACAACCCTTGAGGCCAGTACGCTCTCATCAAGGAACTGCCGTATCACTTCGGAGTAATATATAGGCTTGCTGCTCATGAACTTGAGCGAGGCTCCGCGTTCAAAGAGATAGACCTTGTCCTCATGTCTTAGCTGACCGCTGAGAAGCAGTTCTCCTGTACCGAATGACCTGACGAAGAGCATCTCAGCCTGGTGCAGGTTCAGAACCCTGACCTGGCCCCTGAATGTATCATTTACGATGTGATGAGTCTTCTCATAGGTACTCTTCCGGTCATTGTCTATAACCAGTACCTGGCTTGATTCCGGCACCTCTGAGCGTTTCGACAGCACAAACTGCCGGATGAGCTGGTAGTCGTCAGGATTGACATTAAAACCCTCGGCAGCGGTTATGATGAATTCGAGCTCGGTGTTGCTCACCTCAGCTCCGTCTGAACGGCAGTATTCGAGTAGCTGAACCAGCACTATGATCTTCTGGTTAAGGGTGAGTTGCGCCCCGATGTCAAAACATATCTTGATGATTCGTACTGAGATGGCCGCGTTCCTGCGGGCTTCGTTGCCCTTCCTGAGCCTCTGCTGGGCTTCGGCATAGTAGGTATCGAAGATCCTGAGATAGGCATCAACACCCTCCTGGTTCAGCTGTGGTTTGAGAAAGGCCTCAACAACCCTGCGCCTGTCTGACTCATTGCCCTGTGCAGGGGCAATGATGGCAAAAAGATGCATCAGGGTGTTCAGAATCTTTTCATTCATCCGGGATGGGTTTTGTATACCTGTATTACAGTATCTGAATTTATAATAACGAAACGGGTGGTTCTATATTATCCGTCCGCTTTCATAATAGCATGAAATAAGGGTCAGGAAACCTGTGGCAGAAAAAATAGCAGGACAAAAAGAAAGAGGGTAAGGATTGATGTGCAGTCGGGCCTGCTGGTGATAGCCAATACTCAGTAGGGACGGCTGTGACTGAAGCTCTCCACGCAGCTGGCGCGGTCAGGATAGATGTCAAGTGACTTGTGCAGCTGAAGCAGCTCGAACAACTCCCTGGCCCGGGGCGTCAGCCCGCACAGCCTGAAGGTGCAGTAGTTTGACCTCGCCACTCGCAGGAAGTGGAGGATCATGGCAAATGCCGTACTGTCGAGCAGGTTGACTCCTCCAAGGTCGATTACCACCTTGGTGTAGGGCAGATCAAAAAGCCTCAGGATGGCAGGCCTGATAGCGTCTACATTAAGCGCGTTAATCCTGTCTGTGGTGAAGCTGACGATCTCAACACCGTCAAGTCTTTCAGAATGAACCATGACTGATCATCTGTTTTTGCTGAGATAGTCGTTAATCTCAATCATGACCGTGGTGGCATCTTCTTCAAACCTGGCAACGAAAGACTCATATCTCTCCTTCTGTTCGCCGGATTTTGTGAGCAGTTCGAACTCCTTGAGCATCTTTGAAGTATCGTCCATACCCATCACCGTCACTGACCCCTTGGCCTTGTGTGCCAGAAGACCCAGTTCCAGATACTTGCCCTGTCCGAGAAGCAGCTTCATCTCCGACACGAATTCCGGTATCTGACTGCCGAAGATACCGGCAATCTCTTCCATTGTGGCCTTGTCTCCCCCGGTGATGTTCACCAGGTATTCAGGGTTGAAAATGGTATATTCCATCTGCACAGATTTGATTACGGGTACAAATATAGAAATATTGAATCCTTCGGCCTATGATTATTGTCTGAAACCGCCGGCCTAAAAATGATTTATCACAGGTTTTAATCAGCCGAAAAATCCTACTTTTGTTCTAAATCCAAAATTTTTTGACATGAAAAGCACTCCGTTTCTTAAGTTCCACGAGGCTCTGGGAGCCAGGATAATTCCATTTGCCGGCTATAACATGCCTGTTGAGTATACAGGCATCACTGAAGAGCACATAACGGTGCGTGAGAAAGTGGGGGTTTTTGATGTTTCCCATATGGGTGAATTCTGGGTCAACGGCCCCACTGCCCTTGCTTTTCTTCAGCATATCACTTCAAACGATGTTTCGGCCCTTACTGACGGCAAGGTACAGTACACATGCTTCCCGAATGGCAGGGGAGGCATTGTTGATGACCTGCTTGTTTACCGCTTTTCGGCCGAAAAGTATCTTCTGGTGGTCAATGCCTCGAACATTGACAAGGACTGGGAATGGTGTGTAAGGCATGCCGGGCGGTTCGGCATTGAGACCGGGCCGGGCAAGGCCATGCATAATGCCTCGGACTGGACGGCACAGCTGGCTGTACAGGGCCCGCTGGCACTGAAGGCAATGCAGAAGCTCACTGACACACCGGTGACAGACATGGAGTACTATACCTTCAAGGTGCTGAAATTTGCGGGTATTGACAATGTTATCTTCTCTACCACAGGATATACGGGTTCAGGCGGCTGCGAGATCTATGTCAGGAACGAAGATGCCCCGCGTCTCTGGGAAGAGGTCTTCAGGGCCGGTGAGGAGTTCGGCATAAGGCCTGTGGGCCTTGGCGCCAGGGATACACTGCGCCTCGAGATGGGATTCTGCCTCTACGGCAATGATATTAACGATACAACATCACCTATTGAAGCCGGTCTGGGCTGGATCACGAAATTCGTGCCGGGCAAGGAGTTCATCGACAGGGAACTGCTCCTGAAGCAGAAGGAGGAGGGAACGGAAAGACGCCTGAAGGGCTTCGTCATGATTGACAAGGGCATACCGCGTCAGCACTATGAGGTGGTTGATGCCTCGGGCAACATAATAGGAGAGGTCACCTCAGGTACCATGTCGCCGATGCTGAAACAGGGAATAGGAATGGCCTACCTGAACAAGGGTTTCTGGAAAAATGACACTGAGATATTCATTCGTGTCAGGGGCAGGGACCTGAAGGCGAAGATCGTAGCCCTTCCTTTCTACAAACAGGGATAATAAGCTGACATCCGTCAAAAGATGGCAAAGAGGGATCTTGAAATATGCTTTACTCCCGCGGTTTTTGAAGCGCATGCCGACAAAGAGGCTGTGGTGGTCGTCATTGACGTTCTTCGCGCTACAAGCTCAATTTGCACTGCCTTTGCCAACGGTGTGAAGGAGATAATCCCGGTTGCCACCGTGGAGGAGGCCAGGGAGTTGAAGGGCAGGGGTTACCTCCTCGCTGCCGAACGTGACGGTTTTGTACTTGACTTTGCCGATTTCGGTAACTCTCCCTATAACTTTACCACTGACAAAGTCAGGGGGAAGAGTGTGGCCTACAGCACCACCAATGGCACCGGCATTATGAAGCGGGCGGCGGAGTGTCATGACGTGGTGATAGGCTCATACCTCAATTTTTCGGCACTCTGCAGGTGGATTGAGGAGCAGGACAGGAAAGTGGTCATCGTCTGCGCCGGTTGGAAGACGCGCTTCAGCCTTGAGGATGCAGTCTGTTCCGGCGCTATGGCTGAGAGACTCCTTCAGGGCGGCAGGTTCTCAACCCAATGCGACTCTGTCCATGCTGCGACAGACCTTTGGAAAGCCGCAAAAGAAGACCTGATGGGATATATCGAGAAGGCGGCTCAGAGATCGAGGCTGAGAGACAAGGGACTGGATGACTGTCTGGAATATTGTCATACATTTGATGTGACGGATGTAATACCGATACTTCGCGGCGGACGACTGACAGCGTTGTGACCGCTGCAACAAACCTCCTGGTTGTGATTACACGAATACAATAAAAAAGAGATAAACAAACCAAACAAAATAAATTTATCGGAAATGAAAAAGCACAATTTTTACGCAGGGCCTTCAATCATGCCTCAGTATACCAATGAGATGGTGATTGAAGCAATCAGGGATTTCGCAGGAACAGGCCTGTCAATCATGGAGGTCTCTCATCGCAGCAAGGAGTTTGTTGCCGTGATGGACAGTGCCGTTGCGCACGTGAAAGAGCTGCTTGACATCCCGTCAGGTTATTCGGTCATATTCATCGGAGGAGGTGCGAGCCTTCAGTTTGCAATGGTGCCGATGAACCTTCTCGAGAAGAAGGCTGCATACATCAACACCGGTGAATGGGCAGGCAAAGCCCTGAAAGAGGCAAAACTGTTCGGTGAGGTGGTTGAGATAGCCTCATCGAAGGACCGTAACTTCAACTATATTCCGAAGAATTATGCTGTTCCGGCCGATGCCGACTATTTCCACATCACCACCAACAACACCATCTTCGGTACCGAATGGAAGAAGGATCCTGATGTGACCGTTCCCGTGGTGGCAGACATGTCTTCAGATATCTTCAGCCGTCCCCTCGATGTGTCAAAGTACTCGATCATCTATGCCGGCGCACAGAAGAACCTCGCCCCGGCAGGTGTGACACTGGTGATAATAAAGGATTCCGTGCTGGGCAAGGTCACCCGTCCCATTCCCACGATGCTGAATTACAAGACCCATATTGAGAAGGAGTCGATGTTCAACACTCCGCCGGTGCTTCCCGTCTTTGCAGCACTTAAGACGCTTGAGTGGCTGAAGCAGAAGGGTGGCGTAGGGGCCATGCATAAGATCAACCTCGAGAAGGCAGCCCTGCTTTACGACGAGATTGACCGCAACAAGCTGTTCATGCCTACTGTTCCTGATCATGAGGACAGGTCGATCATGAATGTTTGCTTCGTCATGTCTGACAGTTACAAGGAACTTGAGAAGGAGTTTGCAGTGTTTGCCAAGGAGAAGGGCATGATTGGTATTGAGGGCCACCGGTCGGTTGGAGGCTTCCGTGCTTCGCTCTATAACGCTATGCCCCTTGAGAGTGTCAGGGCACTTGTCGATTGTATGAAGGAATTCGGTAACAAATACTAATTAGGGATATCATGAAAATACTGGTAGCAACTGACAAACCCTTTGCACCTGTTGCCGTCACGCAGATACGTGAGGTGGTGGTGAAGGGTGGCCACACGCTGGCCCTGCTTGAGAAATACAAGACTCCACAGGAGTTGCATGAGGCAGCAGCGGATGCTGATGCCATGATCGTTCGTTCTGATATAGTTGATGCGGCAGTAATTTCTGCGGCACCGAAGCTCAGGATAGTGGTGAGGGCAGGTGCCGGATATGACAACCTTGATCTCAAGGCATGCACGGACCGCAACGTTGTGGCAATGAATACGCCCGGACAGAACTCCAATGCTGTCGCCGAGCTGGCGTTTGGCATGATGGTCTATGCTGCCCGCGGGGGATTTGACGGCAAGACCGGTTCAGAACTGCTGGGCAAGAGTCTCGGCATCCATGCTTTCGGTAATGTCGGCAAATGCATGGCACGCATTGCATCAGGCTTCGGGATGAAGTGTTATGCCTATGACCCCTTCGTTGACAAAAAAGTGATGACCGCTGACGGAGTAACACCCGTTGACAGCGCAGAGGAGCTCTATTCCGCCTGCCAGTACGTGTCACTGCACATTCCGGCCAATGACAAAACAAAAAACTCCATTGGGGAGAAGCTGCTCTCACTCATGCCACAGGGAGCCGTCCTGGTTAATACCGCCCGCAAGGAGGTAATCAATGAGGCTGAGCTTGTGGCCATGATGGAGAAGAGGAGCGACTTGAAATATCTCTCGGACATCGCCCCCGACAATGCGGAGATTTTTGCTCAGAAGTATGCCGGCAGGTATTTCTTCACCCCGAAGAAGATGGGAGCACAGACGGAAGAGGCAAATATAAACGCCGGGGTGGCCGCCGCGAAACAGATTGTTGCTTTCTTTGCAACAGGTGACGAAACCTACAGAGTGAACAAACCCAAATAGAAACCCGAATCTTTAAATATGGCTGTTGTTAAACCTTTCCGGGGGCTAAGACCACCGGCCGGTCTGGCGTCAGAGATCGCATCTCTTCCCTATGACGTAATGAATTCCGAAGAAGCCGCAGTAATGGCACGAGGCAAGGAAAAGTCGCTGCTCCATATCACCAAATCGGAGATCGACCTGCCGGAAGGCACTGACGTGCATTCTCAGGAGGTTTACCGAAAGGCACAGGAGAACTTCGCGGAGTGGCAGAAGAGAGGATGGCTCGTACAGGACCGGAAGGCTCATTATTATATCTATGCCCAGACGATGAACGGACGTACCCAGTATGGCATAGCGGGAGCTGCGGCAGTGAGCGATTACCTCTCGGGAGTCATTAAAAAACATGAACTCACCCGTCCCGATAAGGAAGAGGACCGCATGGTGCACGTCAGAGCAAACAATGCCAATATTGAACCTGTCTTTTTTGCCTATCCTGCCGTCAGGGAACTTGATAAGATCGTTGAACGGATCGTCAAAAAGGAGAAGCCGGAATATGACTTCGTCGCTGAGGATGGCATAGGCCATCATTTCTGGGTAGTGTGGGATGAGAAGACCATTGCGGCAATAGAAAAGATCTTTGCCGAAAAGGTTCCCTTTACCTATGTGGCTGACGGGCATCACCGCACGGCGGCAGCAGCCCTGGTGGGCAAGGAAAAGAGGGAGAAGAACCCGTCACACAGGGGAGATGAGGATTATAACTTCTTCCTGGCAGTCCATTTTCCGGATGATCAGCTCAAAATTTTCGATTATAACCGGGTGGTGAAGGATCTCAACGGTATGACACCCTCGGATTTTGTGGCCAGGCTGACTGAATCCTTTGAGGTAAAGGAGAAGGGGACAAAAACCTACAGGCCTCGCAAGCTGCACAATTTCGGGATGTACATTGACGGGAAATGGTACAGTCTGACGGCCAGGAAAGGAACATGCAATGATTCGGATCCCATCGGGGTGCTTGACGTGACTGTTCTTACCGAGAAGATATTGACACCCCTGCTCGACATCCAGGACCTGAGACGTTCGAAGAGAATAGACTTTGTGGGGGGCATAAGAGGACTGGGTGAGCTGAAGAGGAGGGTCGACAGCGGTGAGATGAAAGTGGCCTTTGCCCTTTACCCGGTATCAATGAAGCAGCTCATTACAATAGCCGATACCGGAAACATAATGCCTCCCAAGACCACCTGGTTCGAACCAAAGCTGAGGAGCGGGCTGGTGATACATAAACTCGACTGAAAGGCATAAAGTGCCCAGATGCACAGTATCGCGGAAAACATAGGCAGACTGAAGTCAGAGCTTCCCCCGGAGGTTACTGTGGTTGCCGTGACCAAAACACGGACGCCGGAGGAGGCTATGGAGGCATATAACGCCGGCCTGCGCATTTTCGGAGAGAACCGTGTGCAGGAGATGGCAACGAAAAAAATCCTGCTGCCACAGGATATATCATGGCACCTTATCGGCCATCTGCAGTCAAATAAGGCAAAACAGGCGGTGGCGGCCGCCTCGGTGATAGAATCTGTTGACACGGTCAGGCTGCTGAGGATTATTGACGCTGAGGCTTCAGCCCAGGGTAAGAAGATCGATTGTCTTCTTCAGCTCTGTATTGCTGATGAGGAGACAAAGACCGGCTTAAGCCTGGAAGAAGCCATGGAGACCGACTGGGGAATGGTTGCCGCTTCGCTGAGGTATGCAAGGATATGCGGTGTGATGGGTATGGCCACTTTCACCGATGACATGGTGAAGGTCAGGGCGGAATTCAGAACACTTGCCGGGGCATTCAGGCAGATTCGTGACCGTCACTTTGCCGGGAAAAGCCATTTCCGGGAGATCTCGATGGGTATGTCGGGCGACTGGCGAGTGGCAGTGGAGGAGGGAAGCACAATAATACGGGTAGGAACACTTATATTTGGAGAACGAATAAAAAAATAAAATGAGCAGAATCAATACGCGTTACCTTGGACTCGAACTTGAAAGCCCCATAATAGCCGGCAGTTCAAATTTCACATCAAAGGTTGAATCAATTGCTGAAGCAGAGGCAGCCGGCGCCGGTGCTGTGGTCCTGAAGTCGCTCTTCGAGGAACAGATAGTGTCAATGGCCCATTCAATGTCATCGAGGGAGTCATACCCGGAGGCTGATGATTACCTGCAGTACTATACCCGGACCAACAGCGTGGAAACATACCTTGACCTCGTGGCGCGCGCCCGCAAGAGTGTCAGGATTCCCGTAATAGCCAGCATCAACTGCTTCTCCCCCAAGGGATGGATTGATTTTGCGGTGGAGATCGAAAAGGCCGGGGCCAGCGCGCTGGAGGTAAACATATTCTTTATGCCGGTAGATAAGCATCAGAGCAGCACCGACTCTGAGGCGGTTTACTTTAAGATCATAGATAACCTCAGGAAGAGACTCACCATACCCGTAAGTGTAAAGATCGGACTGCGCTTCTCAAACCTCCTGAATTTTGCGTGGCAGATGCATAATCACGGAGCCTCAGGAATAGTAATGTTCAACAGGTTCTATGAGCCTGATCTGGATATCAATAACCTTAATGTGGTGCCGGCATCCGTTCTTTCAAATCCGGTTGAACAGCGTTATGTGCTCCGGTGGGTGGGCATGCTGAGTTCACAGGACACCAAGATGGACATATCAGCTACCACAGGCGTTTACACCGGGGAGGATGCCATCAAGTACCTTCTGGCCGGAGCGACAACTGTGCAGGTTTGCTCAGCCCTGTACAAGCGTGGTTTCACGGTCATAACCGAGATCAACGAAGCCATACATAAATGGATGGATGGCAAGGAGTTCAAAACCTTAAGCGATTTCCGGGGGAGGCTCAACTATAAGAACATCGAGAATCCTTCGCTCTTCGAGAGATCGCAGTTCATGAAGCACTACAGCTCCTACATTTAGAGGGATTGTCACCCTTTCAGGAGGGTGATCAGCTCCCCTGCAAGTTTCTGTTTGGCAGTGTCATATCCCCTGACCTCTTTCCCGAGGCTGAGAATAATGGCCTTCCGGTCATTGTCACTTATTGATGCTGAACAGGTATCGAACACGGTTAAGCATTCCAGTGATGTCAGGTAATCGCCTGCCATGAACTCATCGGCCAGCGAAACGGCGAATTCGGAATAATCGAGCCCTGACTGCCAGCAGGAGGAGACAAGCATGGCCTTGGAGGAGGGATTGCCGGCTGCCGCTATAGACTCTATCACCTCTGCCCGGCCAGATCTCTCTTTCATGTCATTGAAAAAGGCCGAAATGACAAGTTTCAGACCTTCATCGCTGGTTTCTTCGTAGTAGTGAGCCAGTAATCTTATTGCTCCTTCGAAAGGTTCTTCCACCCTGAGTATACTAATCCGGTCATGTATCTCGTTATACTTTCCGTTGAGGAGTATTTTATTAAGCTCGGCAAGTTTCTTTTCAGACTTTAACATGGTTGAGAATTTTGAACAAAATTATGTCTAATAATAACTTAAGGGCACATCTGATTAATAAAAAAAAAGAATTAATTTGGTCGGGTGTTAGCCTTTGTACTCTAAAAAAAGATGATCATTATGAACAGTAAGCTTAAAATTCTGCCACTGATCCTGGGAGTGACAGCTCTCATGATCTGCCTGGCTGCCACGTCGTGTAAAGGTAAAACCAGGGCCGAGGGGTCAAAGGACAAAGAGGAGACCGTTAGTGCCGATGAGCAGACGATGGAGCAGATCAAAAGTGCCGAAAAGGTATTCAATGCCCTGCCGACTCCGCTTGAGGTGGCACAGCTGATCAAGGAAGCAGGAGCAAAGTTCGACGCTACACTTCTTAATCCGGTTGAGAACAAAAGCAACTACACCACCAGCAAGAGCATGGCGCTGAATCTCGGGATCTTCGTCTGCGACCTCAGTTTTGCCAGTATGTATGATGAGACATCGCTGCTGGTCAATTACATGGAGGCGGCAGAAGACATGGCTACCGGCCTCGGGATACTTGATGCCATTGATGAGACAACCATCGAAAGACTTGAGCAGAATATCAATAACCGTGACGTGATCATGGAGATTGTGTCGGAGACATTTCTGAATTCGCAGGCTTACCTGGAAGATGATGAGCAGCATGCTGTTGCTGCAACCATTATTACAGGCGGTTTCATTGAGGGTCTCTACATCTCGACGAACATGGTTGACATGAAGAACTTCAAGGGCAACAAGCTTGTGGGAACCATCGCTGACCAGAAGATGTCGGTTGACGACCTCATCAGGCTCCTTGAGACCTACAATGACAACACGGCCATCCGCGAGCTGATTGCCCCTGTCCGCGAGTTGAAGACACTCTTTGACAGGATTGAACGTTCCACAACTCCATCGTCGGCACAGCTTAATGAGACCACTGGCGTGACAGAGATCACCGGCTCGGCAAGGACTGAGTTAAAGCCGGAGACTTTTCTGACAATCAAGAACAAGGTAGCAGAGATCAGAAACGTTTATGTAAAATAGATACCGATGAGACAGCTTATACAGACATTACTGATAACAGTGCTCCTTTCCCTGCTGGTTCCGGGGGAAGCTGCCGCTCAATGCAAGGGATTTGCCAAGTCGCTCTGCAAGAAAGAGCTGGGCGTCTATCTTCATGATGGAAACTACCATGCTGCAGTGCTTGTTGAAGGAGAGGAGGCTGAACTCTACAAGACCTTCTATTCCGACCTGGAGTACCGTCTTGCCATCTGCGGTGCAGACGGACTGCCCCCTATTGAGTTTACCGTCATGGATGCAACGGGTAAGGTGCTCTATTCGAACAAGGAGGGAGGGCTGACCAACATCTGGGACTTCAAGCTGGAGTCCAGCCAGCAGCTAAAGATCGTCGTAAAGGTATCAACTTTCGGCACCAGGGACCAGCTCCCTGCCAGCGGATGCGTGGCGATCATGTTCGGCTTTAAGGCGAAATAAAAGCCTGATACTTATATGAAGAGGGTGTCTCATTTCCGGATGGGCACCCTTTTTCATTTCCGCCCCTCGTCAAGCAGTGCCCGGCATCCGGGACAGAGGCTGCTGCCCTTCTGGTCTATGTCCTCCACATAGGTGCTTGATCGCATGACACATGTCGGGACATGACAGTGTATCAGTCCGAATGTATGCCCCAGCTCATGTACCACCTCCTTGACCGTTCTGGAGAGCAGCAGGTCATTATCCTGCTTCATGCCGTACAGCTCATTCCTGAGCCGGTAGACAGAGGCAATTGCGGTCTTTTCGCCCAGCACAGCCTGGCCGAAAATAAATGTAAGGATCGGAATGAAAATATCCACTTTGAACAGACCGATCAGTTTATCATATTCCCTTCCGGTGCACTCCGGAAGATGATGCAGGAGCTTATTGCCGTCATACTGCCTCCTGCCCGGATTGTAAAATGGCTCTAAATCAAGATAACACTCCTCCGCAATGACAGGGCGTCGAAACTCAGTCCCGGTTGCCAGGGCAATCTTCCCGAGAAAATCCTTCTCAAAAGGTCCGCAGGAGAGCAATATGATTTTGTTGTCTTTCAATGAGCCATCATTGGTGGCAGTTATTCCTTCTGCTTCAGGTCATACTTCCTGATCTTGTTGTAGAGGGTCACCCTGTCAACTTTAAGCGCTTTGGCGGAGCGGGATACATTCCAGCCGTACTTCACCAGGATCTGTTCTATGTGCCTTTTTTCCAGCTCATCGAGGCTCTCCACGGAGCTGTTGATGGCTTCCTTGCCCATCGGGAGATCTCTCAGCTTAATCTCCTTTCCGTTGCCTATCACTATTGCCCGCTCAATCATATTCTCGAGCTCACGCACATTTCCCGGAAACTCAAAGTGCTCAAGGTGTTTTAATGCGGCCGGCTCAATGGTTATCATGTCACGGCTCATTGATGTGCAGTATTTTTTTATGAAGTGGTTGACCAGCAAGGGTATATCCTCAACCCTTTCGCGGAGAGGCGGTATTGTGATGTTAACCACATTCAGCCTGTAATAGAGATCTTCGCGGAATGTACCGTTCTTTACCATGCTCAGTAGGTCCCTGTTGGTGGCACAGATCACTCTGAAATCGGATGTTATCTCCCTGTTGCCGCCCACACGGACAAAGCTTTTCGTCTCGAGAACCCGCAGAAGTTCGACCTGCATCTTTGGCGAGATTGTAGCTATCTCATCAAGGAATATTGTGCCGCCGTCTGCCATCTCAAACCTGCCTTTCCGGTTGAATGTGGCTCCAGTGAAGGCACCCTTCTCGTGGCCGAAGAGTTCACTTTCGAGAAGGCTCTCGGTTAAGGCACCGCAATGGACGCTTATCAGCGGGAAGTATCTCCTTGAGGAGTTCGAGTGTATAGCCCTGGCTACAAGCTCTTTCCCTGTGCCGCTCTCACCCGTGATGATGACTGACGAGCTTGACTGTGCCACGTTCCCGACCTGTTTCAATACTTTGGAGATAGCCTCGCTCTGTCCGATCAGATCATCAATATCCTCGAGGGTTGTGACTCTGTTCCTCAGGGCCTCATTCTCTGACCTGAGTGAGATCTGTGCCGCTGCATTGCGTATCAGGTGCGACAGGTCATCGGGGTCGAACGGTTTTGTGACATAATCAAAGGCACCGTCCTTCAGGGCCTGGACAGCAGTATCGACGGAGGCGAAAGCGGTCATGATGATCACGATCGAGTCCCTGTTCAGGGCTTTTATCCGCCGGTGCATCTCCATCCCGTCCATGCCGGGCATCTTGATGTCTGCCAGGATGATGTCAAACTCCCTGTCATCAAGAAGCTGCAAAGCCTTTTTTGCATTCTCGGCACATTCAACATGGTATCCGTCTTCGACGAACCAGTTTTGCAAGGAGTCCCTTACGGATTCCTCATCGTCAACTATGAGTATGGAAATCTTTTCTGCCATTTCTTCCAGCTTAAACTTTTCTTAAAGGGAAAACAATTGATACGGTAGTTCCTCTGCCTACCACAGAGTCTACCTCTACCTTGCCTCCATGGTTTTGTACTATCCCATGAACGATTGGCAGTCCAAGCCCGATTCCCCTCGCATCATGTTTGGTGGAGAAAAAGGGCTCAAAAATATGGGGGATGTCTTCGGGAGAAATTCCTGACCCGTTGTCTGATATCTCAAGCCTGACAGTGTTGCTGTCACTGTTTTTGGTCCTGATGGTAATTTCACCATTTTCCGAAACCGCTTCTGAAGCATTCACCAGGAGTGCAATGCAGGCCTGCTTAATCTGGTTAGGACTGCAATAAATTATGTCAGACCGGGCGGAGAGGTCGGTCTGAAAGGTGATGTTGGAAATCTTTATGTGATGCATCATCAGTTCATAGGTTCCCTGCAGTATCTCATTAAGGTGCTTCTCCTCGAAGTCATCCTGACCCTTGCTGGAGAAATCGAGCAGGCCCTTGACAATGTCACCGCATCGCTTTGTCTCTGTTTCGATAAGTTTAAGCTGCCTGAGCATATTCTCTCTCCTCTCAGGCGTTATATCCTGATTATAAAGTTGTTTGTAGACAAGCTTTGTGTAAATAAGTATTCCCGAGAGCGGGTTATTTATCTCGTGGGCAACGGAAGCCGACAGTTTACCCAGCGATGCTATCCTTTCCACGTTGATCAGTTCATTCTGAGCTTCCGAGAGCTCTTCAGACTTTTTCTGCACTTTGTACTCAAGCTGTTTCGACCAGTTCTCCAGTTCAACAGTGGCTCTGTCTATGTTGTCAAGCATGTTATTGAAGGCAAGTGATACCATCTTCATGTCGTCAAGAAGGTCAGGCCTGATCTCAAGCCTTGTATTCACCTCACCCGCTGACACCGCTTCACTGGCCGTGATGATGCTGTTCAGCGGATACTTAATCCTCTTCCTGGTGAACAGGATAAGCATTGATACAACTATTGCGGTAATAAACAGCGCCATAAGAAGAAACTCAACAGATGACCTCTGCAGGGCATTGTCGAGGTCCTTAAGAGGCATCCTGATTATCAGGGAGCCGAGAACCTCGTCATTTTCACTGTGTGCATGGCACGATGCGGTATAGCATGAAAGCTCGTTCAGGATGGGTCTCCTTATGAGCATATGGCGCTGTCCGGGCCGGTTGGGGTTCATGCTGCAGTCACTCTTCTCGTCGATTATCATGTAGCTCCTTTCCTTTTTCGAGAACATCTCGCTCAGATTGGAGTGGCAGGCAATGCAGTCGGGATTGCTGTGATAATCTGATTCAGCAGTGAAGGAGGAATAAGCCAGGTTGTCATTCTGGTCATAGAGGTTGACATCGTCAATCCCCGGCATCGTGTTGATGATATCGAGCGTGCTGTGCAGAGTGCTCTTGTCATTCTCAAGCATCGACTTGTAGAGGGAGCCCTCTACTATGGCCCCAACATTGTTACCGTTCTGCCTGAGTACAGTGTTGAAATAATTAACATATACTGTTCTGAAGATACCGGTGAAAGAAAGGAAAAGGATTATTGCAGCCAGTGAGATAATACCCACAACCCTGCCGTAGATGGTTGATCTGAATCTGAAATACCCTGCCATGCGTGTCAACCACGATCTGAGGGTGCCCTTTTTGTCTCCGGTTGTTGCCATTACAGGTGCTTTTGGTTGTAAACGACCCTTTGTAACTATCCTCCATAATTCAGGGAGGATAATTACAAAGAGTGTATAAATCTTCTACAAGGTAGAAAAAAACTTTCTTTCAGCGCCTGATAAACCCGTTGAGCTCGGAATTATTTGAGAAACTCCGCCTGGAAGTCGTCCCAGGCTTCCTTAGGCATTGAGGCCAGTGGGTATTCAGCCAGTTCACCGCCATCCTGCATATAGACCGCCTGTGACTCCGGGTTGTATTTATTTGCTGTAACAGCCAGGAAATCCCTGATCCTGTCAAGTTCTTTCCCAAGCCAGCTGTTTGCCCCTTCAGCGATATGGAATCCGCTGATGTCTGTCATCCAGTCTGTTGGTTTGATGGAACATATCCATCCCTTTCCATACGGGTCTTCCTGCAGCATCGACGGGTCGCTCAGCAGAGCCTGGTTTATGCCGGTTATCTCACCTGATACAGGTGCTGCGATTGTCAGTTTTTTTCCTTCACGTTCAATTTCAGAGATCACATCTCCCTTTCTCACCGTGCTTCCCGGGTTCCTGACCATTCTGACACTGACATCGCCGGTCAGGTTGATGAGAAGGTTGTCAATCCCGATCCTGGCATTGCCTGATCTCAGCATGTGCGCCCAGGTGTGGTTGTTGCTGAAGAAGACTCCCTGCGGGACGCTCAAAAGGGAGGAGGAGATTGAGCTGAATGCATTTCTGATCCCGGCGCGAACCTTCAGAGGCCGGTTCAACAGCCTCCAGAATGGGATGATCAGGAGCAGGAATGCAATGATGATGATATACTCAATACCCTTGGTATCAAATATATTGACGTATGAAAATCCATCCATGGTGATAGTTATTTGGTTATAGTTATTTTTTGTCTCTTGTCGGCTGATCAGTTTTCATTCTTGTATTCAGGATCCTCCCTGAGGACCGGCATACGTCTTATGACCCACCTGAAAATCCATATCTCGGTAAAGATCACGGCCAGGGTTACGGTAATCTCCATCCATGACGGATAATAGTGGTTAACTGAATCCCACTTAAAACCTATAACGCTGATGTTTAGCCTGTTTATTATGATTCCGAGCATTGTCATCAGCGAGGCTACCTTTATGAGGGTAATATTGCGTTTCCTGTAGCTCATGAAGAAGAGTATCATGGGCAGGAGCACGAAGCCAAGCATTTCCGTGAGATACCAGTAACCCATCGGTGTGTTCAGGAGGCCCCAGCGCTTTTCGTGAATAAATACCAGGACATTGAGGGTAAAATAGGCAAACATGGTAACTGCGCATATTTTAGAGAGGCTGTGAATTATGCTGTGATGGGCCTTATGATCTGTCTTGCTGATCTGGTCAGAGAAGACTTTCTGGCTGATTGAGCCTTCGAAGATAACCATCGAAAGACCTGCAAATATGCTTGATACAAAGAACATTATCGGAATGAATTCCGAGTAGAACAGGGGATGGATCTTATCCTTTGCCATCAGGAAGAGTGCACCCAGTCCCGACTGGTGAAGAGTGGACAGGGTGATTCCGAAGATGACAGCGCCAAGGGTCATTCCGGAGAGGATCTTCCTGGCTCGCTTTGCCCCGAGCCATTCCGCGACAGCGGGAGAGAATTCGATGAGTTCAGCAACCATGTAGAGGAGGAAATGCCAGGCTACAAGAAAGAGCACAGAGCTGGTGCCGAAACTGTTGCCGATGATGGGATTTATGACATTCCACGGCCTTCCCAGGTCAAGCAGCAGAGCTCCTGCATAGAAAAGGTATGCGAGAAAGCCGTTGAGCACCGTGACCCTCACGATTGAATGGTATTTCTTCATGTTCAGGATGTACACCATGAAGGTGATGACATAGGCTCCCCCGGCGAAGGCAACGCCGGTGACAACATCAAATCCTATCCATAGTCCCCATGGTACCTCCTGCGTGAGGTTGGTAATCGACCCGATCCCCTTCCAGAACCGTATTACAATAAGTACGATGCCTGCAAGAATTATGGGGATGGAAATGATGTTAAACGGAGTAAGAAGCTTGCCTTTCGGTTTAAGCTCACTCAGTATGAATTGCCAGGTGCTCATGCCGCTGACGGCTTTCGGAGCGATATAGTTTCCGTTACTCATTTTCGTCTTCTTTATGATCGTTGTTTTTTGTCGCCTGGTGCAATCCCAGAAGCAGGGCGGGCCATAGTACAAATATTGACGGCACTGCATAGAGAAATCCTTTGGTCAGGGCAGGGTAGGATGATTTCTGCAGGGTTGTGTTGAGGCCCAGTTCCTCAAAAGGCACCGGTGAGATATAGAGGTAACCGGTACCTCCGGCCTCATGCTCGCCATAAATATGATCATAATAGAGGGCGGGATCTGCGTTTATCCTCCTGCGCGCTTCCGCAATGAGTTCCCGTCTTGTGCCGAAGACTATGGCTTCTGTGGGACACTGCTCCGCACAGGCAGGCATAAGGCCTTCCTGAATCCTGTCAAAGCACATATCGCATTTCTCGATTTTCGGATTGGGGCTGTGGTATTCGAACTTCGGAACATCAAATGGACAGGATACCATACAATAGCGGCACCCCATGCATTTCTTCCCGCGCCAGGTTACCGGCCCTTCGGTGTTCTTGAACATGGCTTTCGTCAGGCAGGCCGCAGTACAGGCGGGATCATTGCAGTGCATGCACTGCCGCTTGAGATATACCTCTCCCTTGCTGGTCTGGTAAGCATTTATGACCGTACGCCGGGTCTCATCAGCCTTGCGTTCGGTTCCGGCAACGGGCAAATCTTCGAAGCTGGGGGCAGGCAGACCATGAGCCTCCGCGCATGCAAACTCACATCCCTGGCATCCTGCACAGCGGGTCGAGTCATACAGCATTCCGTAAAACTCCTTATCCTCTCCGGGGGCTGAAGCCGCACTGAGACGGCTCCCCGTTACCAGCGTAACCCCGGTGACCCCCATCATTTTAAAAAAATCTCGTCTGTCAATACTCATAATATGGTTATTAGTGTCGGGTTTGGATCAGTGTTAATAATTACGAAGCGTGAATAGTATTGGCATTACTAAGTTTAATGAGCAATGGTATTACTAAGCATTAATAGTATTGATATTGTGAAGAATATATAGTATTGGCATTACAATGCGTAAACAGTATTGATATTGAGAAGCAGTTTCAGAACTGGAATTTTGAAGCAGCTATGGTATTGATATTGCGAAGCAGAAGCAGAACTGGTATTTTGAAAAAGCTACGGTATTGATATTGCGAAGCTGAAGCAGAACTGGTATTTTGAAAAAGCTATGGTACTGATATTCTGAAGCAGCAATTGAACTGATATCTATAGCAGCACCGGAGCTGAAAATATCATCGGGCTGCATCCAGGAACTTCACCTGGAACTCTTCCCACACTTCGGGACCGAATTCCTCCAGGAGCCCGTCTTTGAACTCGCCGCCATCCTGAAGAACCACATGGGCATACCTTACATCATTGACGCCGGGCATTACGGTAAGGAAATCCCTCACCCGGGCAAACTCCTCCTTCAGGTATTCAACGTATCTGCCGGCCATTATCATCAGGCGTGATTCCTTCTCCCAGTTGTCAGGTTCAATTGCATAGACCCAGCCGTCATTATATGGTGAACTGTTAATAATTCCTGAGTCTGTCACAAGCCTTTCATTGCGCGAGACTATTGTGCCGCTTACCGGTGAATGGATATCAAGCTGTTTGCCATTCTGTATCAATGACAATACCTGCTCGCCCTTACGTACCCTTTCGCCCGGCGACTTAAGCCTCAGCCGTGTTACTGACCCCGTGACATGTTGCAGGAAGTCGTCGATTCCTACCTTTACAACGCCATCCTTTTCCATAAAAGCCCATGAATGACCCTTGTCAAACAGGATTCCGGCCGGTGTGACCAGTGATTTGAGGTTGAATGCCCTTAAAGGTGATTTTACGGGACTTTCAATAACATTTACTCCTGCGCGGGTAAAACGGTAGATTGCTGTGGCAAAAAGGGAGACCGTTGCAATCACCGCCAGAACCCAGAGCCAGGCTCTGAATGCGGGGGTCTCTTTGCTGCCCGAAGCGGAAATCACTGTCTGGCCTGCGACCAGCGCTTCCCTTTTGATCATTCCTTCTCCGCGGGCAAGGGCAGTAAACCCTGTGCCTGCCAGATAGCGCTGACCGTCTGCCAGGATATAACTGATAAGACCGGATGGTGCTCCTTCGGCCGGAATTGAGGCTGAGACTGCATATATATTATTGCACAGTGCTTTCGGATACTTGCCAATATAGACCCCTCTGCTGAAGCTGTTGTAGTCGGCATAGAATTGTTCAAAATAGTCAGAACCTGCATTGCTGTTGATGTCAATTGGAATGATTTGCATGCCCTCTGCAAATCCCTGACCAGTATGATCGGTGATATCTGCCAGGCGGCAGAATGCAATGACTCCCGGCTGATTTTGAAGGGCAGCAGTGATGTCAGCGGTGGATGACCGCTTTGCTGATATCAGTCCGGGCTCCGTTTTTACGAAATTTGACAGGGCAGCTGCGACAGCGTTGTCATCAGTCATCAGAACCCTGACTGGCGTCCTGTTCTCAATATTCAGCAACTCACCCCACGTGTAGCTGCCGTCACCAGACAGGATTGCGGCAAACTGCCCAGGAGACATTCCATGTTCTGATATTTTGGCCAGAAATGGATTTGAGTCATGTATTACCGGAACAATGACATCTCTTCCCACAACCATTTTCCACGAATCGGCATCGCCTGAAAACCCGTCTGAATTGCCAGTAACGAACCGTATATCGGCATCGGCAGATTTCTCAGCGGAAAGAAGGCTGATCTCCGTCCCGGGATTCTGCTCGAGGAATCCCTTTACCCACATCGCCACAAGAGCTTCAGTTTCCGGAGTGCCTGCAACATTGACCGCGTTTACGGGATTCCGGGAGGGTTCAGTTCTGACTTTCTGACATTCCAGAATACCGGTGTGCAGAAGGATCAGGCAGATTGTTAAAAGTACTGTTTTCTTCATATCATTTACTGTTGATTATTTCAAACCAATTAAAAGAGCCTTTCCAATTACTGTGCCATACGATGTAATGATAAGATAATGAGATATATATGCAACAGATGCGAGTTCCCGGACAATGCCGGAATGTTGAAAAAGCAAACACTTTTCATAATTAAATTATAGAATGATCAGAATATGAATTGATTATGAAGGTGTTTAATAAATATACATATGTTTAAAAATACAACAGTTGGATTGGCTTAAGTTTGTAACAAACAGAAATCCAGCGTAATAGCCGTGCACCATTAAACCGGAAGAAAATAAAATCAATTCTCAGGTCAGTCTGAAGCTGAATGAACCATTTTTTTATATTTGTAATGGTGCCGGACTGAAGCTGAAGGTTGATCATTATTGAGTAAGTTGAGGCGGCACCCATAACCCGGGCAGTTGACAGTAGATGCTGTGCTAAATCAGATGCATACAAATGGAAAGGACTGACAATCAGATAATAGTGATTTTTGGCGGCAGGGGTGACCTGGCTATGAGAAAGATAGTGCCTGCTATCCGGGCGCTCCGCAGGCAGGGTCTCATGCCGGAGCGGTATGCTGTACTGGCTACAGGCAGAAGCAAGGTCACGGATGATACTTATCGCAGTGAGGTGGGGAAAGCTCTGAAAGAAATAGAGAAGGTGAATAACCTGGAGGATGAGAAAGATTTTCTGTCATCATTTTACTATACTGACCTTGACCCATCAGTTCTCGCTGATTACAATCGCCTTCCGGACAAGCTCGAACTGATAAGGCATAATATCAAGGTTGGAGGCAACATGCTCTTCTATCTCTCCGTTCCGCCGGAGCTCTATGGTGTCATACCCCGTAATCTGGCGCTTCAGGGACTGAATAATGAAGGTGACGGATGGAAGAGAATGATCATCGAGAAGCCCTTCGGGCATGATTATGCAAGTGCAAAAAACCTCAACAATATCATTCTTCAGAACTGGAACGAGAGTCAGATTTACCGGATTGATCATTACCTTGGGAAGGAGACTGTTCAGAATATACTTGTTACGAGGTTTTCCAACGGAATCTTTGAACCCCTGTGGAACCGCAACTATGTTCATCACGTTGAGATCACTTCGTCAGAGAGCCTGGGTGTTGAGATGAGAGGCACCTATTATGAGAGTGCCGGTGCGCTCCGTGACATGGTGCAGAATCACCTGCTTCATCTTGTCGGCTTCATTGCCATGGAACCACCCTCATCAATAGATTCAACATCAATCAGGAATGAACTCGTCAAGGTTTTCGAATCCCTCAGGCCTATTAAGAAGGAGGAGGTCGGCACTGTTGCCATCAGGGGACAGTATACCGGAGCGCATGTCAGGGGAGAGTGGCTGAAGGGTTACCGCGAAGAGGAGAGTGTGAACCCCGCCTCCATGACAGAGACATTTGCAGCGCTCAAATTCTATATTGACAACTGGCGCTGGGGCGGGGTGCCTTTTTATATACGGACAGGCAAGCGTCTTCCGACGCGGGTTACCGAGGCAGTCATACACTTTAAGGCCACACCTCACTACCTGTTCTCGGGAAAAAGTGTTTGCGAGGGCTGCAACCAGCTGATAATAAGGATTCAACCGGATGAGGGAATACTCCTGAAGTTCGGGGTGAAAATTCCGGGGTCCGGATTCAAGGTCAAGAATGTAAACATGGACTTTCACTATTCCGATCTTGCCGCCGAAAGGATACCTGACGCATATGAGAGACTCATATATGACTGCATGAGAGGTGATTCCACACTCTACACGAGGTCAGACGCCGTCATTGCTGCCTGGAAGTTCCTTGACCCGGTGATAAAGGCCTGGAAAAAAGATGCTACGATCCCCGTTTACGGCTATCCTGCCGGCACGTGGGGACCCGAACATGCGGATGACCTGATTGAGGAACCTGAGCTTACCTGGAGGTATCCGTGTAAAAATCTTGCCGATGATGGTGTTTATTGCGAATTATAATTAGTTTTATATTCTGAATTATCCCGATTAATACTGATTATGGCACATTCAGTCAGAGTATTCCTTACTCGTGAAGCCCTGGCTCAGACAATTGCATTGATGCTGATCAAGGATCTTGACCGCATCGAACCTGATCACTACTATACCATCGCGCTCTCCGGAGGATCGACGCCGGAATACATATTCCAGTATCTGTCAGATAACTATGCCGCAAGGATAAGCTGGGAGAAGCTGCTTGTTTTCTGGGGCGACGAGAGATGTGTACCTCCTGAGGACAGGGAAAGCAATTACCGCATGGCTTATGAGAACCTGCTTCAGAACGTCCCTATACCCGATGCAAATATATTCAGGATCCGCGGCGAGGATGACCCGGCAAAGGAAGCGCGTCAGTATGCCGGCCTTGTAAGCAGCATGGTGCCGTTCTTTAACGGTATCCCCCAGTTTGACCTCATGCTGCTCGGACTGGGTGACGACGGACATACCGCATCCATTTTCCCCGACAGGCCTGACCTGTTCACTACGCCTCAGCTCTTTGAGGTGGCAGTCAAGCCCGGTTCACTCCAGCGCAGGATAACCGCAACCGGAAGGCTTATAAACAACTCCTCCAAGATATATTATATAGTAACAGGCAAGGGGAAGGCATCCATCGTGTCGGCGATCGTCGAAGGGAAGAGCGGATCGGAAAATTACCCGGCCTCGAAGGTCAACCCGGGCTCGGGACATATAGTATGGATGCTCGATACAGAGGCTGCATCACGACTTAAGCTATAAAAACTAACATAACAGAAAAACTCCAGGTATGATTATTGGTATTCTCAGGGAATCAGGTAACGAAAACAGGGTGGCCATTCTTCCCGGCGAAACAGCAGCCCTAAGAAAGCTAGGGCTTGAGGTAATGGTGGAAGAGGGAGCCGGCGAAAGAGCCTTTGCTTCTGACACCGACTACGTGTCAGCGGGCGCGGTGACGGCAGGAAGAAGGGAGGTCATCTCAAAGTGCGATCTTCTGCTCACAGTCAATCCACCTCTTAATGATGTGGTCAGTTCCTTCAGTGATGGACAGATGCTATTCACGGTGCTTGACCCGGTTG
Source organism: uncultured Rikenellaceae bacterium (assembly GCA_963802145.1). Taxonomy (GTDB): domain Bacteria; phylum Bacteroidota; class Bacteroidia; order Bacteroidales; family VadinHA17; genus SR-FBR-E99. The sequence goes on along the minus strand of CAWDHN010000010.1, from coordinate 466,149 downwards.
TGAACAGGGAGTGGCTTGAGAGGGCTCGCCTGCAGGGACTGACAGTTCTCGCGCTCGATCTTGTCCCGAGGATCACCAGGGCACAGTCGATGGATATCCTCTCATCAATGGCCACGGTGTCAGGGTACAAGGCAGTGATTGAAGCGGCTTCCGTCCTGCCGAGGTTCTTTCCGATGTTCATGTCGGCAGCAGGGACCATCAAACCGGCCCGGATGCTTATTCTGGGAGCCGGGGTCGCGGGACTGCAGGCAATAGCCGTTGCCAGGAAGCTTGGCGCAGTGGTGGAGGTGTTTGACGTAAGGTCAGCAGTGAAGGAGGAGGTAAAGAGTCTCGGTGGCAAATTCATAGAGGTTGAGGGAGCCGTGGAGGATGCCGCTGCAGGAGGTTATGCGGTGGAACAGACCGAAGACTTCAAGAGGAGGCAGCAGGAACTTATACAGCAGCGCGCGGCGGCAGCCGATGTGATCATCGCCACGGCACAGATACCGGGGAAAAGAGCCCCTGTGCTGATCCAGAAGGAGACAGTTTCAAAAATGAAGCCGGGATCGGTGATAATTGACCTGGCAGCCTCTTCCGGCGGCAACTGCGAGCTGACGCAAAACGGCAAAACAATAGTCATTAACGGTGTCAGCATCATCGGTAAATCAGATTACCCGTCGGAGATGCCCGCAGATGCCAGCAAGATGTTCGGAAACAATATCATCAACCTGCTGAAAATAATGGTCGGCAAAGAGGGCCGTGTGGTGCCCGATATGGCGGATGAAATAATAAAGGGAACAACGGCGGTTCACGGAAAAGAATACGTCAGCCCGAGAATAAAGCAAATACTTGAAATAAAACAGACTGTATAATGGAAGGACTTCTTGAATTCTTTTTAGCGAACAAAGGCACCATCTTTATGGTGATACTCTCAATATTCCTTGGCATTGAGGTGATAAGTCACGTGCCGGCCATACTGCACACACCGCTTATGTCGGGAGCAAATGCCATACACGGGGTTGTCATCATCGGAGCCATTATAGTGATGGGACATGCCGAAACCACGGGGGCCATGATACTTGGCTTCCTTGCCGTGGTCCTGGGAACTCTCAACGTTGTCGGCGGTTTTGTTGTCACCGACAGGATGCTTGAGATGTTTAAAAAGAAGAAATAACCTAAGAATACCCTGACATTTCCAAATACTTTACCAATGAATGACGTTTCTCAGTTTTCAGCAGGTATCTCCGTACTTGAGATAACCTACATCCTTGCCTCTGTCCTTTTTATCCTGGGATTAAAGATGCTCAGTCATCCGCTGACGGCAAGACGGGGTAATATACTGGCCGCCATAGGCATGGTTCTGGCCATCGCAGCCACCATCCTCTTCCATCAGAAGGAGGGGAAGCCGATAGGAAATATCGGATGGATATTAGGTGCGGTGGTCATTGGAACAGCCATAGGCTGGGTCATTGCCAGGAGGGTGAAGATGACCGCAATGCCGCAGCTGGTATCCTTCTTCAACGGGATGGGAGGAGCTGCCGCCGCGCTTATCTCAATTATGGAATTTCCGCATGTCAGTGCGGAACTCATTGCGACGACGGGCATGGCCAACGGACATGTGCTGGCAATACTGCTTGGACTGGTGATAGGAACAGTCTCATGGGCCGGAAGCATGATAGCCTTCGGCAAGCTCGACGGATGGATCGGCGATCTCAGGGTTAAGGCAATGAAGTATGTCAACCTGACAATCCTGGCTGTGATAATCGGATTCGTGGCTTATATCATGACCCGTGATGTCCAGGCCTCGGCCGAGCTGATGCCGCTGGTTATCATTCTGTTTGTTATTGCGGTTGCTTACGGAGTACTGTTCGTCATGCCAATCGGAGGCGCTGACATGCCCGTCGTCATCTCTCTCCTTAACAGCTTTACCGGAGTGGCGGCCGCCATGGGCGGGTTTCTTTACAATAACCAGGCGATGCTTACCGGAGGTATTCTTGTCGGCTCTGCGGGTACAATACTGACCATACTGATGTGCCGGGCCATGAACCGGTCGCTTCTCAATGTTATCATAGGCGTGTTCGGAGGAGGAGGAGCAGCTGCCGTGAACGCCGGCGGCGCAATCAAGGAGATCACGGTGTCAGATGCCGCCGTGCTCCTCAGTTATTCAAAGAAGGTTGTCATTGTGCCGGGCTACGGGCTTGCAGTGGCACAGGCACAGCATATCTGCCATGAGCTCGATAAGCTTCTGGATGAGAAGGGGGTGGAGGTGAAGTATGCCATTCACCCTGTTGCAGGACGCATGCCCGGCCACATGAATGTGCTTATGGCAGAGGCGGATGTGCCCTATGAGCAGCTGGTCGAGAGTGATGAGATCAATCCTGATCTTCCAAACACAGATGTCATAGTGGTGATAGGTGCCAATGATGTTGTCAACCCGGCAGCCGAAGATGACCCCTCGAGCCCCATCTACGGGATGCCCATTGTTAAAGCCCGTGATGCCAGGAACATAATTGTCATGAAGCGCGGAATGGGTAAAGGGTATGCTGCCATAGAGAACATGCTCTTCTTCAATGACAAGACACGAATGCTTTTTGGCGATGCCAAGAGCACGCTGCAGGCGCTGGTCGGCGAAGTGAAGGCATTGTAGATTTGCGATTTCAGATTTTCGATTGTCGATTTAATCAAAAATCGCAAATTCCTCTCGTCTCCCCTGCAGTCTGGCTGCTCGCGGCAATGACCCACAGGGTCATTACTTTCCGCTCGCCCCTCTATTGCCTATTGCCTGCTCCTCACTGCCTGCTTCATAATCACCGCCGAAATGTGCCCCCAGTATTTCTTATGGAACTTCAGGCTGTTTTTATCGAGCATCGAATGCAGCGTCTGAGGTACATCTTCCGGAGCGAATTTTACCTGGCTCCGATCTTCATAAAGAGCTGAGACCTCAGGGTGGAACTGCACTGAAAAGACATTCGGATACCTGATGTGTGCAATTCCTTCTATGACCTTGCCGTCATCAGAGAGTGCAGTCACATCGAAGCAGGCGGCGACATCCTTTACCGACTGGTGATGGCTGCTGTACACCAGTGGCCGTAGTTTCTTCGAGACCTTTACAGTGCTGCCGAAGAAACTGTTGCTCGTGAACTTCACCGGATGGATATTTGTGCCCATGAAATCCGGATCTTCCCTGATGTTCTGCCAGTAATTGCGGTGGAGGTTCGGACGGTCAATTTTAACATTGGTCTCCGGGCTGAAGCTCTCGTAGATCTGTGCCGGAATATCCTGGTACAATGAGCCGCCGGCTGCTACATTCATCGATTGCATGCCGAGGCAGAACCCTGTGACCATATAATCGGGGTTTTCCTTCAGCAGGGGAGTGAAAGTCGCATTGCGGCTTCCCCCAAGGAGATGAAACAGAAAGCTGACTTCAAAAAAGTGGCGCACGGGGTCGGTAGTTTCAGAATACCAGTTTTCTTCACCATAGACGGAGGGAGGGATATCCTGCCCTCCGAAGAATATCACTCCGACCGAGTTCTCAAAAATCTTCCTGAAATCGTCGCTGCATGGATTCGGTTTATAGACCATTTCTTCCTTCAGGGGCCCCTTTACCTCATGCAGGTGCCAGTTAGTCAGCCCGTTCTGTGTGATGTGAATGGCAGACTTTGTAAAATCATACTCCTGGCCTGAATGGTAAACACCGACGAGACTGATCTTTTTCAGATCGATATCCAGGAGCCTGTTTTTAAGCAGAAACTCTACCACCCCGATGTTGCCGACGGTCGGATTGACCAGGATGAGATATTCCTTATCACGGCTGAACTCCTCCCTGAAAAAATCCTGAGGATATAGAGAGATGATCAGGGAAAGAAATGCCAGGGTCAATAACAGTTTTTTCATGGTATGGCTTATTTATATTGTAAATGTAAGGCTTAATCCCTTACTATCCGCTCACCATCGGTGAGATATTCCGTTTTGGGGTTATCGCTGTTGAAGCTGACAATCATGTCAAAGAGGGCGGGAATCTGATCTGCCAGGCGTGCCAGGATATCTCCCGGAATGGTGGTGCGGCTGAACGGAACCACCTTCACATACTCCCGGATGTCACCGGGCTGGCGTCCGTATTTATATTCATATGTAAAGGATCCGTCCTCGCGGAGTCTGGCCTTCCTGTTAAGGGCGTTGGGAACACTTATGTAGAATTCGCTCCCGGCAGCTGCACTGCCATTGAGAAGTCCTTTATCGGACAGGTGGCTGTAGAGCTGATTCGCAACTACCGAGGCCGGATTGACAATTATAAGGTCTTCGGCAATCAGCGAACGATAGATCTGTTCTCCGTTTTCGCTGTAGTCTCTTAACCTGCTGAACTCCGAGCGGAATGTCTCCTCATAAAAGGGGTAGTGGGTGCAAGCCAGCACCACCGAGTTAAGCGGCAAGGCTCCCGGCGTCAGCCTGATCTTTTCCATCAGGCTCACGACGTGAAATGCGATATAGTTTTCAACAGAGTTGATCTGGATGTTTTTCATAGCGGCGACATCGCCCTCGTACAGGATGGCCCCGTTCTCAAGATCAAAATCGTACCTGTGCCACAGTGCAGGGTCAATCTTCATCTCTCCTGTTCCACTGTCTGTAGGGCCCCTGTAACCGGCCCGCGGCGCTGTTGCCCTCTTGTCAATAGCGTCGGCGGATTCATCTATGGCTTCGGCTATCCCTATCCCGGCCTGCTGGAAGACAGCTATCGTCTCCTCCTGGCCGTCCTCCCTGTTGACACGGTGGATTGTCTCCGGATAGGCACCTGATTTAACGGTGCCGTCGGTGGCCATGACCGCGATGCTGCCGTTTTCCCCGGGGGAGAAATTGCCAAATGCGCCCTGTGCCCCGGCATCGATGACCCCGATCACGCCAATATCCGATCCGGCACCCTCAAGGAAAGTCCTGACAGTGTCAAGGGCATAGGCAGTTGCAGTATTGCATGCTATCACTATCGCCTTGACCGGGCTTTTGTCAGCCTGGTAATGGCGGGAATCACCTGTCCGGTAGTATTTGTTCCCGAGCAGGAACTGAACATCCTTCATAACATGTTCAATGAGAAGGGCAGTGTTGTTTTCGAGGGCATAACTGCCATATGGCATGTTGGCCAGGTCACCGAGAAATATAAATGATTCGTTCGCAAGTCCTTCATGTTCAATGATATCAGAGAGCACCGACAATCCTCCTGTTCCGGAGTCGAAAACACCGATGGGCAGGGAGCTGTTCCCGGTCGGATAGTTCTCAAAATCAACATAGTAGAAACTGCTTTTGTCATCCAGGATAGCCTCGCGGATGGTGGCCGGCTTGCTGCATGAAATGACAATGAGTGTCAGCAGGGCTATAATGACAAGGTGTTTCCGGGAGGAGGCGAATTTCATGTCCATCAGAATTAAGGTGATTTTGGTATGGTGAATTTAACGTGTTGGGAGCAGAATAGCAATCTAACCTGTTGCAGAACAATCAAAAAAAATCCCCGTAATGTGCCGGCTGAATAAAAAATCATTATTTTTGTTTCGTCATTTCCCGAAATGAAATGGAAGCGAACCAGGCAAGGAAGAAATATTACACGGCCGATCAGGAGAAGCTGGCAAGGTATGCCAAGGCCTTGTCGCATCCTGTCAGGGTGTTTGTGATGGATTTCCTGGCAAACAATCTTGACAAATGCTGTTACAGCGGAGACATGGCCGAAGAGCTTCCCATTGCACGTTCAACCCTTTCCGAGCATCTGAAGGAACTGAAGAAGGCAGGACTGATACAGGGAGAGATAAATCCCCCCTATATCAAGTACTGCATTAACCGTGAGAACTGGGATGAAGCGAAAGTGCTGCTGAATAAATTTTTCAAAAGATAAAAAATTTAAGATAGTATTTCGACGTTTTACGAAATAAAGGAGACTATAGAGATGGTAATAAAGATACTGGGACCGGGGTGCCCTAAATGCAAAACCCTTGACAAGCTTACGAGGGAAGTAGTTGAGCAGAATGGAATTGATGCCACGGTTGAAAAGGTGGAGGATATAGTTGCCATCATGAATTATGGTGTTATGTCAACGCCCGCACTTGTGATAGACGGGAAGGTGGTGCTGAAAGGACGGGTACCATCGGCCGATGAACTGAAAAATATATTAAACAGATAACGCTGCCATATGAAGAAGTACCTGCCATTTATCATTTCAGGCATTGTCGCTGTAGCAACTGCTGCCGCAATGTTTGCATTCAGGAGCGGAAGTCCTGCAACAGATGATAGAACTATCCTTGCCTCGGGCGATAAGGTCGAAGTATTTTACTTTCACCTGACCCGGCGCTGTGTCACATGCCAGGCGGTGGAGACCGTATCCGGCGATGCCGTGCATGAGCTTTATGCAGAGGAGATTAAAGATGGGAAAGTGGCCTTCAGATCGCTGAATATTGAAGACAAAGCCACGGAAGCAGACGCAGAGAGGGTCAAAGCCACGGGGCAGTGCCTGCTGATCGTCAGCGGTGACACCCGTATTGATCTGACAGCAGAAGGCTTCATGTATGCAAGGAATAATCCTGAAAAGCTCAGGGAGGAGATAAAGAAGGCCATTGATCCGCTGTTAAAAGCTGCGAAACAGGAGTGATGGAGCTGCTGCAGAGAATCCTTGAGAATTCCCAGTACTCATTCATAACTGCGGCCGTACTTGGACTGATGACTGCCATCAGTCCCTGTCCGCTTGCGACGAACATTTCTGCCATTGGATTTATCAGCCGCGATCTAACTGACAGGAGAAGGGTATTCCTGAACGGGTTGGTTTATACCCTCGGACGTGCTGTCACCTATGTTGGTATTGCACTGGTAATTTTCTTCGGAGCAAGCCAGATGGACATATCAGGCTGGTTCCAGAAGTGGGGTGAAAAGCTGCTCGGACCAGTGCTTGTACTGATCGGTCTGTTCATGCTTGATTTCATCAAACTGAGGCTTCCCGGCATGGGGTCATTTACTGAAAAGATAGGAGAAAAGGGAAGGAAGAGCTATCTCAATACCCTGCTCCTCGGAATACTGTTTGCCATGGCCTTCTGTCCGTACAGCGGGGTGCTTTATTTTGTTATGCTGATACCGATGACCGTTGCCAGTGCTGACGGCCTCTATCTGCCGGTAATTTTTGCGGTCGCAACCGGGATACCGGTTATCGTCTTTGCATGGCTCCTTGCATATGCAGTAAGTAATGTAGGTAAAATGTACAGCCGTATCAAAACCTTTGAGCTCTGGTTCCGGAGAGTGGTCGCAGTTCTGTTTATCGGCGTGGGAATATGGTATATCATAACGATCTATTTCTAAAAAAAATACAACAATATTTCGTGTTTTGACGAAATGAATATTAATATAACAGATGGAAATTAAGAAAGAGATAAAGATCCTCATATGGATCATTGTGGTTTTTGTATTTGCATTTTTCATGCCAATTGAGAGCGCACGCTTTGCGACTGCCATTGATGCAACCTTTGACCTTGTTAAATGGTATGCCCGGGAGCATGTTATCCTCTGTCTGCTGCCTGCATTTTTCATTGCCGGGGTGATCTCGGTCTTTGTCAGCCAGGGATCGGTGATAAAATATTTCGGGGCCAACGCAAAAAAATGGCTGGCTTACACGGTTGCAGCGGTTTCAGGTACCATTCTGGCTGTCTGTTCCTGCACCATCCTGCCGCTTTTTTCAAGCATTCACAAGCGCGGTGCAGGTCTTGGCCCGGCAATAGCTTTTCTCTACTCCGGTCCGGCGATCAACATCCTGGCCATAATACTAACGGCACGGATACTTGGTTTTGAGATGGGTGTTGCCAGGGTTATCGGCGCTGTGCTCTTCAGTGTGGTTATTGGCCTGGTAATGTCACTTATTTACCGCAAGGAGGAGAATCTGAAGAAAGAGGAGCAGCTCAATATCATGGTTGAGCCTGAGAAAAGGCCGATGTGGCAGACCTCAGCGCATTTCTTTACGCTGGTGCTCATCCTGGTATTTGCCAACTGGGGCGCACCCTCTGAAAGTGACACCTCCGGTGCATGGTATTATATATGGTCATATAAATGGTATATAACCGGACTCTTCAGTCTTGTGCTTGCCTGGTCTCTTATAAAGATCCTGAAGATTAAATGGCAATGGGTTCTGGCAGCAGTTGTTGTGACAGTCATATCGGTCGTTCTCTCAAGTACATTTATTGAGAGTGCCAAACTCAGGCCACTGGTTCCGATGGTAACAGGCATAATAGCACTGGCGGTTATCACTCTTCTGGATAAGAATGATGAAGAGAATCGCGAATGGACTCTTTCGACATGGGGATTTGCCAAGCAGATATTGCCGCTGCTGGCAATCGGTGTCGTAACGGCAGGCTTTCTCCTTGGTTCGACACATGACGGAACCTCCATCGCCGGTATCATACCCAATGAATGGATCTCCGCGCTGGTAGGTGGCAACTCCCTGTTCTCAAATTTCTTTGCCTCGATAGTGGGTGCATTCATGTACTTTGCCACTCTTACTGAGGTTCCGATACTTCAGGGGTTGATTGCTTCTGGCATGGGTAAGGGTCCTGCGCTGGCACTGCTCCTCGCAGGTCCGTCACTTTCTCTCCCTAATATGCTTGTCATAAGGGGGATAATTGGCAATCAGAAGACTTTTGTATATGTTGGTCTGGTTATTGTCATGGCAACACTATCAGGTATAATTTACGGTACATTTTTTTAGAATTTACCTGAAGGGGGTTCTCCCCGGACTACCAGTAAAAAATATATCCTCCCGTCACCGTAAAGTGCGGGAGGATAAAAATTATATTCAGGGAAAGAGAAAAAACGCAGGCTGACCTATTTCTTTACAGCAGTATGCTTACTGCAATTTGCCGGATCACATTTGGCATCCGGACCTGCCTTGGTGCAGCTGGCCTTGCATGCCGGATCGCACTTGCCCTCCTTGCATTTTGCCGGATCACAGTTTGCGCCTGAGGCACTGGCATGAGAACCGGGAACGGGAGCCTCACCGGCTGCCATTCCGCATGCGGCTGCTGAAGGGCATTTTGAGCAATCTTTTACCGCTTCAGTTTTGGCCTTCTTTTCCTTCTTCTCATCACCCTGGGCATTAACTGCCGAGACAACGACGAATGCAAGTATTACCAGAGCTGAAATTCCTACAATGACTTTCTTCATGACTGTTTCGTTTTTGTTCGATTCAAAATTAACCGAAGGATTTCTCAATCATGTTATGCCGTCGTTAATTCGTGTTATACCGATGTTAAATCTGACTGTGAGACAGGAATTCTATATATTTTTGATGAAATGAAAAATTCGAGAATACAGCTGACTGTCCTGGTTCTGGCTCTTGCGGCACTTATGGCACTTACCGGGATTCAGTTCTCATGGATACTGAAGTCGGCCAGGATGCAGGAGGCGCAGTTCAACCACAGCGTTGACATGGCCATGAGCAGAATTGTTGAGAACCTGTCACAGAACGAGGCTATATGCAGTGAGGTAAATAACTGCCTGAGGCATGGGCGGCACGAGTCATGCCTTATGGTAATGAAAACCAGGGAGGAATGGGCTGACATCAAATCGGTAATAAAGGATGATCTCAATTACTATGGCATTGACCTCGATTTTGAATTTGATATTATTGACGCAAACAGTGAGGGGGTGCCTTTCCAGGCAAGGAACACCTACCTCAGCGGCAGCCTCGAGGAGATGCTGGAGAGATCAGGCTATAAGCTGAGCCTGAGATTCCCTGAAAAACGTGATTTCATTATCGCCCAGATTGGTGACATATTCATATTTTCATTGCTTCTTTTGCTGCTTGTAACCCTCTCATTTTTCATGATCTACAATCTGTACAGGAAGGAGAAGCTGGTATCGCAGGGCATACTTGATTTCGTTAACAATGTCACACACGAATTCAAAACGCCGCTCACCAATATTTCACTTGCCAACAGTATGCTCTCCAAGAGCGAAAAGGTGGAGCATGACGAAAAACTGTCGTTTTACTCAAAAATCATAAGGACGGAGCAGGTTAAACTCAACGAAAAGGTCGAGAAGCTGCTTAAGACAAGCTTTACTGATATCGGTAAGCCTCAGCCTCCGGAAGATATTGATGTTGAATCAGTAGCTGAAGATATCGCAGAGGCATTCCGTGTGCAGGTCGAACAGAAAGGCGGCTCAATTGAAGTCACCAGGTCAGGCAAATGCTTCACTGTCTCAGGCAACATCGATCTCTTTCACATAGCCATGGGCAACCTTATTGACAATGCCATCAAGTATTCAGACAAGCCTCCTCTGATTTCGATAAACCTGATATCATCAGAGACCCGCCTGACAGTTGAGATTAATGACAACGGACCGGGGATTCCAAAAGCTTACAGGGAAAAGGTCTTTGACAAGTATTTCAGGGTGCCTTCCGGGAATATTCACAATATTGACGGTTTCGGACTGGGTCTGTACCAGGTTAAGGGCATAATTACCAAAATGAGGGGAAACATAAAAGCTGCAAACAGGAAGGAAGGTGGTCTGAGAATTGTGATTGAACTACCATGCTCCGTACACAATGCCTGAAAACCAACAAAATATAAAGATAATCCTCGTAGAGGATGATGTAAATCTCGGATTTCTCCTGGTTGAATTTCTTGAGTCCAACGGATTTGAAGTCAAACTGTACCGCGACGGTACATCTGCCCTGCAGGGATTCTCCCTGTCGCCCTTTGACTTCTGCATCATTGATGTCATGCTTCCGGGGATCGATGGTTTTACCCTTACCGAAAAAATCAAGGAGATCAATCGCGATATTCCCGTTATCATTCTTTCTGCCCGGTATCTGAAAGAGGATAAGCTTACCGGCTTCCGCCTGGGGGTAGATGATTATATTACCAAGCCCTTTGACGAGGAGGAATTGCTCTACAGAATCAGGGCCGTGCTCAACAGAATAGGGCAGAGAAGCACAAATGCATCTGATCTTCTCTCAGTTTTCAGGATTGGCAATTTCCACTTCGATCATCATAACCTCACCCTCCGACATGGTAGTAACTCTCAGAGAATGACCATTAAGGAGAGCCGTATACTCTTTAAGCTGGCTTGCCGGGTGAATAATGTCGTCACACGCGACGAGATCATGATTGATGTCTGGGGAGAGGCAGATTATTATACCGGCAGGAGCCTTGATGTTTTCATCTCAAAACTGAGAGGCTATCTTAAGAAGGATCCGGCAGTCCAGATTCTTACAATACCGACACTGGGTTACAAGCTGGAAGTAAAATAACACTGCTTCCCGACTGATATCCATTGGCGGGATGGGATTGCATGGTTATTGCCCGGAAGCCATAATTGCCTGAAATGACAAAATGCATTTTCCCCCGATGCGGTCAGACCCTTTCGTGGAATATTACAGTTTTGTAAAGATTTCAGTTCCGCATTTCGTAATATTACGAAATGATTATATTTGTTTCAGGTAATTACTGATATACAATTGCTGAAATGAAAATATTGATCCTTTGTACGGGGAACAGCTGTCGCAGCCAGATGGCTCACGGCTTCCTTCAGTCATTTGACGAAAACCTTACGGTAAGGTCCGGGGGGACGGAGCCGGCAGCCAGGATCAATCTCAAAGCTGTTGAGGTAATGGCTGAACTCGGGATTGACATAAGTCATCATACACCTCATCTGGTAGATGAATATCTTGACCAGGAGTGGGATTATGTGATCACCGTCTGTGATCATGCCAATGAAACCTGTCCGGCATTTTTCGGCAAGGTTAAGCACCGGCTCCATCTCGGTTTTGAAGATCCCTCACATGCCACAGGTACGCCGGAATTCATTCAGGGAGAATATATCAGGATACGCGATCAGATCCGCGAGACCTTTCAGGAGTTTTACAATGAGAATCTAAAGGAGAAATAATGAACCCATCGGAACTTAAATTAATTGTACAGGAGAAATACGGACAGGTAGCAGGAGCACGGGAGGAAGGCGGAGCGGGTTCCTGCTGTGGCGCCTCGGGTTGCTGCACTCCTGAAGGTCTCACCGCGTTCAATGAAAGCTATGCACATCTTGAAGGGTATGATCCGGATGCCGATCTGAGCCTTGGTTGCGGTATACCGGTGGATTTCGCCGGTTTAAAGCCAGGTGACGATGTGCTCGATCTCGGAAGCGGAGCAGGCAACGACTGCTTCGTTGCAAGGGCAATAGTAGGGGAGAAGGGTCATGTGACAGGAATTGATTTTACTGAGCAGATGCTTTTAAGGGCTGAAGAGAACAGGATGAAACTGGGGTACTCCAATGTGGAGTTTGTAAGAGGCGATATCGAGGAGATGCCATTGCCTGACAGCCATTATGATGTTGTACTCTCCAATTGCGTCCTTAATCTCGTGCCAGATAAAGCCAGAGCATTCGGTGAGATCATGAGGGTATTAAGGCCGGGAGGACATTTCTGCGTCTCGGATGTGGTGGTAAAGGGAACACTTTCAGAAAAGGCACGGAATGATGCTGAACTTTATGCAGGTTGTGTTGCCGGTGCCTCGACTATTGATGATTACCTGGGATTCATCACCCGGAACGGCTTTTCAGATATCCGAATCCACAAGGAAAAAAGGATTGAGTTGCCTGATGGTATTGTCTCCGGGATGGCCGGGGAAGCAGAATCCGGTATTTACAGTGTCACTGTTTCTGCCCGTAAGCTGCGCATCACCGACTGACTGATTCCCATCATTAGCAGATCGCAATCGCAATCATAAACCGTAAATTCGCAAATTTCCAAATTCGCAAGTCGCAAATCGCAAATCGCCAATTCGCAAATCGCCAATTCGCAAATCGCAAATCACCAATCCAAAAATTCTGGTTATGCCCTCAAAGAAACGTCTCAGATTGCTTGACAGGTACCTTACCCTGTGGATCATGCTGGCGATGCTGGCCGGCGTTGTCATAGGGTGGCTGAGCCCGGAGATCTCCGGATTCTGGAACAGCATGTCGAGCGGAACAACCAACATCCCGATTGCCATCGGGCTGATAGTGATGATGTACCCTCCTCTGGCAAAGGTCAGGTACGAGGAGCTGGGAGATGTATTCAGGAACACCAGGGTGCTCGGTCTCTCCCTCATACAGAACTGGATAATAGGCCCAATACTGATGTTTTTTCTGGCGATCCTCTTCCTGAGGTTCAACATAGACTACATGTACGGCCTGATCCTGATCGGGCTTGCCCGTTGCATTGCCATGGTGATCGTATGGAACGACCTGGCAAAGGGGGATACCCAGTATGCGGCAGGACTGGTCGCCTTCAACTCGATATTCCAGGTGCTGTTCTTCTCGGTATACGCGTATGTCTTCATTGCGGTTCTGCCCGGATGGTTCGGCCTCCCGGTCAATGACGCCGTAGAACAGATCACGATCGGCCAGATCGCAGAAAGTGTCTTTATCTACCTCGGAATACCATTCATCGCCGGGTTCTTTACGCGGTTCATCCTCATACGCGTGAAGAGCAAGGAGTGGTACCACACGAAGTTCATTCCGAAGATCAGCCCGTTAACCCTTGTAGCGTTGCTGTTTACCATTTTCGTCATGTTCTCCCTGAAGGGTGAGTATATTGTTAAAATACCTTTTGACGTGGTTCGCATCGCCATCCCGCTGGTTATTTATTTCGTGATAATGTTCTTCGTCTCCTTCTTCATGAGCAGGAGGGCCGGAGCCACTTATGAACAGACGGCGACCCTCTCCTTTACTGCAGCCAGCAACAACTTTGAGCTTGCGATCGCGGTTGCGATAGCTGTCTTCGGTATCAATTCAGGTGAGGCGTTCGCGGCGGTGATCGGGCCCCTGATAGAGGTGCCGGTGATGATCGGACTGGTCAATGTGGCACTGTGGATGAAGATAAAATTCTTCAAACCGGGGCAGGTATAAAGTTGTCAATGGATCCAGAAACTGACATGTTATTTTCTTCTGAACAGCCGGGGAATGAATTTCGGGACCTCCTTCTGGTAGGTTGAGTAATCAGGGTATTTGCTGCTGCTGATCTTCTCTGTCATAACAGAGCTGCCGATGAACAGGATCACCAGCAGAACCGGCCCTATAAGCGTGAAATTGATCCATTGGCCGGAAGCAGTCACGCTGAACAGGTAGAAACTGATCCATATAGCCTGCTCGGAGGCAAAATTTGGGTGACGGACATGTTTCCACAAACCATCTGTGAGGAATCCTTTCTGAAACGACCCGCCCTGCTCGCGCTGGCCGGCCTCCATGTTGCGCTTTGCTTGCTGAAACCTGTACTGCTGGTTATCTGCGATGGTCTCGGTTATGATGAAGATCAGCATAAGGGCTGCAGCAATGAGGTCAGTGGCACCCAGCGGGGTATCATGGTATAAGGCCGCCATCAGCAACGGGGTGGAGAAGAGCAAAATGAGCAGGTTCTGATATAATGAAATGAAGAGCAGATTAAACAGTCCAAACCTTAGCCTGCCATTGAGAGCGGAAGTCTCCCTCAGAACCTGCCATCGGTAGTCTTCCTCACCTTTCCAAGGTATAATGCTGTAACCACCCTTGCGGTAGAAGTTATAGCTTAGCCTCAGTCCCCAAATTGTAACCAGGGCTGCCATGAGAAATAGCCTTGGCGAGGGATAGGCAGCCACGGTTATCCATCCGTATGCCAGCGGCACAAGGCTCCAGAGCTTGTCAACCTGGCTGTAATTACGGGTGATCTCACTCACGATGAAACAGACCAGCACAACCACAATCATCAGGGTGATCCATGCTGACACCAGGCTCTGAAATTCAGGTTCAAATCCTGACAGGAAAGTAAATGATAGCGGAGAGAGTGACAGATGGCTCATCATAATTACGTAATTTAGCCCCAAAGATGTAAAAAAAATGTTCTTGACAAATAACAGTTGCAAAGCGGGAAACTCCTTCCCCCGGTTTAAATCCGTGAAACAGTTGACTGTCATTATCCTGGCGGTCATAATTAATTTCGGGTGCAATGAGCCCTCAGGAATCGTCACAAAAGAAAATACGGTTCCTGACATAAGCGAGCTGTCGATGTCAGAGAATTTGCGGAAGTTGTATGCTGGCAGAAGGACCCGGATGATGGATCATGTTGAGGAGGGTATTGTCGTCATTGGTTCAGGCTCATTTCCTTCAGGAGGCCATTGCGAGTACAGGGTGAATGACAACTTCTTCTGGCTCACCGGCTTTGACCAGCCCATGAGTGCAGTTGTCATCAATAAGAATATGCCGGATACATTTACTCTGTTTCTCAGGGAAAGAAACAGGAGGGACATCATCTATAACGGAGGCGAGCAGAAAAATGAGGAGATCATTGCCGGGTACGGTGCCGGCACAATCCTTCCCTACAGTGAGCTTGCCGGGCTGGTTCAAAGCAGCATCAGCAGCGGAATTCCCGTATACATCGATTTCAAAGACAGAATGTTAAGGGGCACTCTTTTAGCGGAAGCGGCCAAACAGCGGAAGCCGGATACACTTATCAGGGACATCGGGCCGGTCATTGAAGAGATGAGGGTGATCAAGGATGAGGTTGAGATCTCAAGAATACAGAAGGCCATTGACATAACGGGAGAGGCTTTTGTGAATGCATGTGATATCTGCAGGCCCGGGATGTACGAGTTTGAGATAGAGGCCATGATTGAATATACGTTCCGCCGCAACGGCTCTGCCGGACCTGCATTCTCATCCATAACAGGTTCCGGGCCGAACACCGTCACCCTGCATTATTCCGACAATAACAGGAAAATGGAGGACGGCGACCTGCTGCTCATGGATATCGGGGCTGAATATGGTTACTATGCTGCTGACATTACCCGTACGATACCTGTCAACGGACTGTTCAATAAGGAGCAGAGGGATATTTATGATCTTGTTCTGAAGGCTCAGAAGGCAGCCATAGAGGAACTTAAGCCGGGCAGGCCATTCTATTCCGGGCATAACAGGGCGACTTCCGTTATTGCCCGCGGACTGTATGAACTGGGGTTACTGACAGACACCACATCAGTATGGCAAAAGGAGTTTTATACGATTTACCAGATCAACCATTACCTCGGACTGAATGTCCATGATGCGGGAAGCTACGGTTTGCCGGGTGCATTTATCCATGATCTCATTGCCGTTGACACGGCCATCGGCAGACCGCTGGAGCCGGGCATGGTCCTTACGGTGGAGCCAGGCATATACCTGAGGGAAAACGGTCTGGCCCAGCTTCAGGAGACCTTTGGCGACAGGGTAAGTGAGGCAGAGATCATAGAATTTGTAGATCGTGTTTCTCCCGTCTATGAAAAATACGAGAACACCGGGGTGAGAATCGAGGACGATGTGCTGATCACCGAAACCGGATATGTTGTACTGTCAGCAGGAATCCCGAAGGAGGCGGATGAAATTGAAAAACTGGTGGGCCGCAAAACGATTCGGTGATTTGCGTCTGCCCTCGATCGCCAGCAATAATATATCCTCTACGAGGAACAATAGTATAACATAAACGTCAGTGCTACAATACTATATGCGCTACGCGCAAACCCTCTCTTGCCTCTGCCCCTGCCTATTGAGACTTACTTTCCCTTTTGACTTTCGGCTTGAGGTACCTCGCCGTGTACGATGATTCGCAACTTACCAGTTGCTCCGGTGTGCCTTCAAAAACAACATTCCCGCCCATTTCACCACCCTCCGGTCCGAGGTCTATGACCCAGTCGGCACACTTGATAACCTCAACATTGTGTTCAATGAGTATCACCGAGTGACCGTGGTCGACCAGGGCATTAAGCGATTTCATCAGCTTGCTGATGTCGTGAAAATGGAGTCCAGTAGTGGGCTCGTCGAAGATGAAGAGCATCTTTTCGTGGCTCTTCTCCTGGCTTAGGTAAAACGCCAGCTTCACCCTCTGGCTCTCGCCGCCGGAGAGTGTTGACGACGACTGTCCCAGCCGGACGTATCCCAGTCCAACGTCTGCCAGCGGCCTCAGCTTGTCTGCAATCTTTTTGCATGCCTTGTCCTTGCATGTGCCGAAGAACTCTATCGACTCATCGATGGTCATTTCAAGCACTTCGTAAATATTCTTCCCCCGGAATTTCACGTCAAGGATATCGCGTTTGAAGCG
Source organism: uncultured Rikenellaceae bacterium (assembly GCA_963802145.1). GTDB lineage: Bacteria > Bacteroidota > Bacteroidia > Bacteroidales > VadinHA17 > SR-FBR-E99. The sequence continues at coordinate 449,075 of CAWDHN010000010.1, read as the reverse complement.
CATGCCCTTGCATGCCTCGCATGTAAGCTCCACGTCGGCCATGAACTGCATCTCGACTCTTATGACGCCTTCGCCCTGGCACTCCTCGCACCTGCCGCCCTCAACATTGAACGAGAAGTGGGATGGCTTGAAGCCCGACTGGACTGCAGCCTGCTGGTCGGCGAAGAGCTTGCGGATGTCGTCAAAGGCCTTGAGGTAGGTGACGGGGTTCGAGCGGCTCGACTTGCCTATCGGGTTCTGGTCAATCAGTTCGATGCCCGTGATGCTTGAGATATCACCTTCCAGTGCCGTCAGACGGCCCGATTTCGTGCCATTGCCACCCAGCCTGGAGTTGAGGGCATTGAATAATATGTCATGCACCAGAGTGCTCTTTCCTGATCCGCTCACGCCGGTGACGGCAGTGATGGTATGGAGCGGGAACCTTACATCAATATCTTTAAGGTTGTTTTCCCGGGCTCCCTTCACGCCGATATAACTGTGCCATTTGCGGCGCAGGGCAGGCTCCTCTATGCGCATGGCGCCGGTCATGTAGGCGGCAGTGAGCGACTTGTTTTTCGCCGAGAAGTCAACACCTCCCTGGTAAATAACCTCTCCTCCGTGGGTTCCGGCGGCCGGACCCATGTCTATTATCTCGTCTGCTGCCCTGATGACCTCCTCCTCGTGCTCAACCACTATCACCGTATTGCCAAGGTCGCGCAACTCCTTCAGCACATTTACCAAAAGGTTGGTATCGCGGGGATGGAGCCCTATGCTCGGTTCATCAAGTATATAGAGTGACCCCACCAGGCTGCTCCCCAGCGAGGTGGCCAGGTTGATGCGCTGCGACTCTCCTCCCGAGAGGGTGTTTGAGAGCCTGTCGAGTGTCAGGTAAGAGAGACCCACGTTCATCAGGAACCCCAGCCTCTGTTGTATCTCCTTCAGCAGGCGCCCCGCTATCTCCCTTTCCTCACCGTTGAGCACGAGGTGCTCAAAAAACTCATGCGCCTGGCTGATGGTCATGGATGATATGTCTGTTATTGACCTCTCGCCAATCTTTACATAACCCGCCTCTTTGCGCAGCCTCTGACCCCCGCAGGAAGTGCAGGTGCGTTTGCCACGGTAGCGGCTGAGCATGACCCTGTACTGGATCTTGTATTTCTTCTCCTCGAGATGTTCAAAGAACTGGTTCAGTCCGAAGAAGTACCTGTTGCCGCTCCATACCAGTGCCTTCTGTTCCGGTGTCAGCCTGTACCACGGTTTGTGTATGGGGAAATCAAACTTATCCGCACTGTAGATCAGCCTCTCCTTCCATTGCTTCATTGTCTCGCCTCTCCAGCAGGCAATGGCGTCATCATATACCGAGAGGTTCTCATCAGGGATGACCAGGCTCTCATCAATGCCTATGATCTTTCCGTATCCCTCGCACACCGGGCAGGCTCCCAATGGCGAGTTGAAACTGAAGAGATGTTCCGTCGGCTCCTCGAAGGTAATCCCGTCCTCCTCAAACTTATCAGAGAAACTGACTGTCTGTGTCGTCTCTTCGTCAGTGACGGTAAGGAGTATGTGACCCCGCCCTGTCATGAATGCTGTCTGAACCGAGTCAGCGGCACGGCTCAGCTCTTCGGGAGTATGTCCTGAGGCGAACCTGTCGATTATCAGGTCAACGGACTTAAGAGCACCCACCACTCCGGCGGCATTCTGTTCATCAAGACGGATGATGCCCTTTTCGGTGCTGATGCGGTTATATCCCTGCTGGATGAGAAACTTTATAAATTCTGCCGGATCGACATTCTCAGGTACCTGCAGGGGTGCTGTCAACACCACCCTTGTTCCTTCAGTGAGTGTTGATATGTAATTCACCACGTCATCCACGGTGTGCTTTCGCACCTCCCGGCCGGAGACAGGGGAGATGGTTCGTCCCACGCGACCCCACAGGAGTCTCAGATAGTCATGAATCTCCGTCGAGGTACCGACAGTTGAGCGTGGATTGCGGGTGTTCACCTTCTGTTCGATGGCTATGGCGGGTGGGATGCCATTGATAAAATCAACGTCGGGCTTGTTCATGCGGCCGAGAAACTGCCGGGCATATGACGAGAGGCTCTCCACATATCGCCTCTGACCCTCGGCATAGATTGTATCAAAGGCAAGGGAGGATTTGCCTGAACCGGAGACGCCGGTAATGACAATCAGCTTGTTCCTCGGTATGGTAAGGGTAATATCCTTCAGGTTGTGAACACGCGCTCCCTTTATCTCAATGTTACCCTTCATTCAGTCTCCGTTCATAAGTTGGCAAAATTAATGATTTTGGAATTAGCTTTTTTTCTTTTCTTTGTCTTGGTGATAAATGAAACAAAGCGGGGACATGCCCCGTATAAGACCACAGTAACAAACAAACGAAACAAAGGAGGACCGCCTATCGTATAACTGTACTCGCAACCAAAAAAGAGTTAGTTATGAAGAGCAAATTAACCGATTATGAGCTTATTACAAGCTACATGAACGGTAACGAGAGAAGCATCGAGCTGCTCATCCTCCGACACAAAAGTAAGGTCTATTCCTATATCAGCCTTTACATTCGAAACCGGGACCTGGCAGATGACATTTTTCAGGACACCTTTCTTAAAGTTGTCCAGTCGATCCGCGCCAAACGTTACCAGGATGACGGAAAATTTATATCATGGGTAATGCGGATTGCACACAACCTTATTATAGACCACTTCAGGCATGAGAAGCAGATGGGTATCGTGCTCAACGATGACTACGAGACTGACCTCTTCAATTCACAAAGGTTTACTGATGATAATGTTGAGGATGTAATAGTACGCCGCCAGGTGATGCGTGACGTAAGGCGCCTTATCGGCGGACTTCCGGAAGATCAGCGCGAGGTGGTAATAATGCGCCACTACGCAGGCATGAGCTTCAAGGAGATAGCCGATATGACGGGAGTGAGCATCAATACTGCCCTGGGAAGAATGAGGTACGCGCTTATCAACATGCGCAAAATCATGACTGAAAAAAATATAACCCTTTCAATAGGCTGATACAATTTTATGAGTAGGAGTGGCGTTTCTCTAGTATGAGAACAACGCCTATGGATAAGAACTCTACCCTCTTACTTTCTTATTTGGAGATCACAAACACACCATCAGACCTGATCGCAGATGCTTTTGGTATAGACGTGGCACTTGGCATCCTGCTTCCGGATATGGAGGATCAACCTTCTGATGAGGTCATAAACCGGCTGTTCGAAAAGATCAGAAAAAACAAGATTGTGCACTGAGCCGTACTTACGGCATGAATAAAATGAGGCTTTCTACGGGAAGCCTTATTTGTTATATCCATGTGCCATGTCATCATTTATCTGTGATGATTTTTTTACCTTCGCAAAACCCAAACGGATCAAAATTTATTTCACATGAAAGGAAATGCAATCTTATTAACGGTTATCATGACCATGTTCTGGTCATGCACTTCAAAACAGGAGAAGATGGAACAGAGGATGAACGATTTTATCACCGGTTATGAAACCAGGATCATACCGCTGTATAAGGATTATACACTGTCAGACTGGGAAGCCAATGTCACCGGCACAGATGAAGCCTGGGCCCGCAGGGAGAAGGCTTCAATTGATTTTATCAGCTTCTACACTGACAGGGAGGCATTTGCCGAACTGAAGGAACTGAAGGAATCAGGCATGGTGAAGGAGCCCCTGCTTGCCCGCCAGCTGGAGCTGCTCTACAATATGTACCTGCAGGGTCAGATTGACACCAGCCTGATCTCGGAACAGGTGAAGATGGAGACTGAAATAACAAAGAAATACACATCCTTCAGGGCCACTGTCAACGGTAAACAGCTTAGCGACAACGATATCGAGAACATACTGCGCAGCTCAACCAACAGCGCAGACCTGCAGACTGCATGGGAGGGACACAAGATGATCGGTCCGGTGGTGGCAGAAGATATCATCAGGCTTGTGAAGCACCGCAATAAGATTGCACAGCAGCTCGGATTCAGCAACTATCACCAGATGAGTCTCCAGCTGTCAGGACAGGACCCGGAGGAGATCACAAGGATTTTTGATGAGCTCGACAGCCTTACACGGGATAATTATGCAACGCTCAAGGGCGACATAGACACCTATTTTGCCGGGTACTACAAACTTGATCCGGGTCAGCTCCAGCCGTGGCACTATCAGAACAGGTACTTCCAGGAGGCTCCGGAGATATACCAGGTTAACTTCGACAAGTATTACAAGGAGCAGGATCCGGTTCAGCTGGCTTCAAGGTTCTATGCAGGCCTTGGTCTTCCGGTTGATGCCATTCTGGCAAAGAGTGACCTCTATGAGAAGCCCGGGAAAAACCAGCACGCCTTCTCCATTGACATTGACAGGGCAGGTGATGTCCGCACTCTTGACAATATCAAGCCTGATGCAAACTGGATGAACACAATTCTCCATGAACTGGGACACGGCGTTTACTCTTACTATAATGATATGACGCTGCCTTTCACTCTCCGCGATGCAGCCCACACATTTACCACCGAAGCCATAGCAAACTATTTCGGGAGGCTGGCAACAAACCCGGCCTGGATGAATTCCATGGGAATAATTGATGAGGAGGAGATGAACAAGATATCAGATGTCAGCTTCAAGGCTTTCAGGCTTCAGCAGCTTGTCTTCAGCAGGTGGGCACAGGTGATGTATCGTTTTGAGAAGGCGATGTATGAAAACCCTGACCAGGACCTCAACCAGCTGTGGTGGGATATTGTTGAGAAATACCAGATGATGAAAAAGCCCGAAGGGCGCAATATGCCTGACTGGGCGACAAAGATCCATGTTGCGCTCTATCCCTGTTATTACCATAATTATTTACTGGGTGAACTGCTGGCTTCCCAGTTTGATAACCATCTTCAGACTGCCGTGGCGACCTCCGGGGACGAAGAGGCTGACAGGAAGGCAACAGGTGAATACTTTAAGAACAACGTCTTCATGCCTGGCGCAAGATACCAGTGGAATGAGATGATCGAAAAAGCCACAGGTGAAAAACTGACGGCAAAATATTATGCGAAACAGTTTGTACAGTAATAGTAAGTATGAAAAAAATGAATCACATGCAAAAGTATCTGTTCCTTATGATCGCAATTATGACAGCCTGTTCAACACCCGACAAAAAGGGAAACGGGTCTGTGGCAGGGTTCCCCGATGAAGCCGTAATCAAAAATTCTGTAGAGAAAGTACTGGCGGCACAACCGTCTGCTGATCCTCTCCTCCTGGAGAAGGGCGTGAAGCATGCAGCCTCACTATGGAGGGCAGAGGACGGCACCCCGGAGGAATTTACCGGGTTTGTTGCTGCAAACTACATATCCGATCCCGCAAAACGCAGGTCTGTATTCCTCAAGGTCAGCAACTATTTTGAGTCGCTGGGCGGAAACATGAATGAGATAACCCTTGATCTGAGAAAAATCCTTGATGAGGCTGCCGGCGAGATCGATGAGATCGACCGCATGTTCGGCAACTACTCGGTAGGGTCGCACCTCCAGTCTGACTTCTACAGCAACAAGATCGCATTCGTGATAGCCCTCAACTTCCCCTACTATACACTGGCCGAGAAGGAAGAGCTGGGCGCAAAATGGAGTCGTGAGGAGTGGGCGATGGCTCGTCTCGGCGACCAGTTCGTCTCGCGTGTGCCGGCAGAGCTGAACCAGGCTGCCTCAGTGGCAATGGGGAACGCAGAGATGTATATCGCCGAGTATAACATACACATGGGCAAGCTGCGCACCGAAGAGGGAGAGAAGCTCTTCCCTGACGATATGGTCCTCCTTTCACACTGGAACCTGCGCGATGAGATAAAGTCAAATTATGCCGACAGCGAAAAGGGCCCTGAGAAACAGGAGATGATCTACAAGGTCATGGAACGAATCATCAGCCAGGAGATACCCGGTAAAGTGATCAACAACCCTGAATATGAGTGGTCACCCTATTCGAACAAGGTAACGAAGGATGGATCTCCCGTTGAACTGGCTGCAGAGCCTGATACCCGTTTTTCACATGTGATAAATATTTTTAAAACGGAGAAGGCTATTGACCCTTACAGCCCGGGCATGAATACCGCCATACTCCGCAGTTTCGCCGGTGGGATGGAGATATCACAGGAAGATGCCGAGGTGCTCTTCGATGAATATCTGAGTTCGCCACAGCTCAAGGAGCTTGCAGCGATGATCAGGGAGAGGCTGGGGCGTGACCTGAGGCCCTATGATATATGGTATGACGGTTTCAAATCGAGGAGCTCAATTCCCGAAAGCCTGCTCACAGCAAAGACATCGGCACTATATCCTGACCCTGCCGCCTTCAGGGCCGGCATGCCTGCCATGCTGGCAAAGCTCGGATGGTCACCTGAAAGGGCGAACTATCTTGCCGATAAAATTGTGGTCGATCCGGCACGGGGTTCAGGCCATGCCTGGGGCGCAGGAATGAAGGGAGCCGTATCTCACCTCAGAACCCGCGTCTCTGACAGGGGAATGGACTATAAAGGCTATAATATCGCCGTACATGAGTTCGGTCACAATGTGGAACAGACAATATCACTCTATGATGTTGACTATTTTATGCTGTCGGGCGTTCCGAACACCGGTTTCACCGAGGCGACGGCATTCCTGTTCCAGGACCGTGACCTGATGCTTCTCGGGATGAAGGATGACAACCCTGAAAAAGAGAGGCTCCAGACACTTGACGCCGCCTGGTCGCTGATGGAGATAATGGGAGTGAGCATGGTGGAGATGAAGATCTGGAAATGGCTCTATGAGAACCCGGAGGCGACACCGGCACAGCTCAAGGAGCAGACAATCAGGATTGCAGTTGAGGTATGGAACAAATACTTCGCACCTGTGATGGGCGTAAGTGACTCTCCGTTGCTGGCCATCTATTCACATATGATCAACGGACCGCTCTACCTGCAGAACTATGCATACGGACAGATCATTCAGTTTCAGATAGAAGATCACCTGAAAGGCAGGGATTTCTCAGATGAGATTGACCGGATGTACAGTCTGGGACGTCTGACACCGCAGCACTGGATGAACCAGGCTGTAGGAGTGCAGATCTCGGCGCAGCCCGTTCTCAGGGCTCTCGGCGAGGCACTGAAATAATATAATAACCGGTGGTTGCGATGAAGTTCCGCAGAACGGGTATCTCTCCCAGGAACTGAGGCAACAGCCGGGGACGCATTCCGAATTTGATCTCGAAATTCGGGTTGATGAGCCAGAGGGATTTTTTCGCAATGAAGAATCCCTCTTTTTTTATGGCTCTCTCGAACCGTCCGATATTTATGCCGGTATCCTTTATCTCGAGGAGACCTTCCGTACGGGCCGGACTCTCCCCCGCGGCGAGGAGCAGCCTTCGGTAGAGTCCTCGGGGAAGCAGATGGATCCAGGGCATTTTCGATAGCACCCTGCTGTCGCACATCTGCTGATGCCCGCCGAAGGGGTTGTTCCATGGCGGGAAGGCAATGAAGAGCACTCCGCCGGGGTTCAGGAACCTCTTCACGAAGCCGATGAACTTCTCCTGGTCATGGATATGCTCAAGCACATCACGCATCATTACCAGGTCGAAGGTGCCGGCCGAGCCAGAATCATAGATATCGGCAGCGATGAACTCTACCCTGTCGCCGCCCGGGATGGCAGAGTAGAAGCTGCGGGCATTATTAATCTTGCTTTCGGACAGGTCTATGCCTGCTATCCGGGCACAACCGGCTTCAAGGAAGGGGAGGAGGTTGCCACCTTCTCCGCAACCTATCTCCAGTACGGAGAGGGAGGCGTTAACCGGTAAAATGCTCTCAATGAAAGGAATAACATGCCTGGAGGTAGTGTGTGCCTGCTCCCGGAAGTAGAGTTCCCTGTCGGTATGACGCTCATGCATGAGCCAAATGTAATTTTTTTTTCTGTTTTACTTGACTTCTGTTATTTATAATAGTATCTTTGTGATATCAAACTAATATCATAAATCATGAAAGAAGAAAAAATTTTCAGAGCCTCATCAGGATACCTGTTCCTGTTGATAGGAATGCTTGTACTTGGAGCAGTTGTGCTCGCGTTCGTAAATGAGATAATCTGGCTGGGAGCTCTGCTGATGCTGTTGGGCCTGCTCATTTTCCCGGGGTTGATGGTTGTCAATCCGAATGAGTCGATGGTTATGGTGCTCTTCGGTGCATACAGGGGTACGGTCAAGACCAACGGTTTCTGGTGGGCGGTTCCGTTCTATGTCCGCAAGAAGATATCCCTGCGTGCCCGTAACTTTGACAGTGAGCCGATAAAGGTCAATGACAAGAACGGTAATCCCATAAAGATAGGGTTGGTCCTTGTCTGGAAGGTTGAAAACACCTACAATGCTGCCTTTGATGTAGACAACTACGAACACTTCGTGCTTGTCCAGAGCGATGCCGCGTTGCGCAAGCTGGCGGGTCTCTATCCGTATGACAACTGGGAGGGCCATGAAGAGGAGATCACTCTCCGGGGCGGAGGAGAAGAGGTGAATGATGAGCTGGAGAATGAGATCAGGGACAGGCTGAAGATCGCGGGTATCAATGTGATAGAGGCGAGGATCAACTACATAGCCTATGCTGAGGAGATAGCCGGTGCGATGCTGCGTCGCCAGCAGGCAACGGCAGTGGTGGCTGCCCGCTTCAAGATAGTTGAGGGTGCGGTCTCAATGGTGGAGATGGCTCTTGAGCAACTCTCGGAGAAGGGTATAATTGAACTCGACGAAGAGAAGAAAGCAGCCATGGTCAGCAATCTTATGGTGGTGCTGTGCGGTGATAAGGACGCGAATCCGATCATCAATGCCGGTACTCTTCATCAATAGTCATGCAGAAGAAATCATTTGTCATAAGGGTTGATCCGGACAAGCTGAGTGCCATAGAGAAATGGGCCTCTGACGAGTTCCGCAGCACCAACGGTCAGATAGAATGGATCCTTGACCAGGCACTGCGCAAGTCCGGACGCCTCAAGGCAAAAACGGAGAATAAAAACGAAAAGAAAAATGAAAAGTGAAACGCCAGTACTCAGGTATACCTGCCCTAAGTGCGGAGGGAAAAAGTACAACGTAAAAGGTGTGGTGATTCAGCACAGCCAGTTCAGCCAGATCTTTAGCCTGCCTGGCTCCCGCTATACGGCGGTCATATGTGAAAGATGCAAGTACACTGAGTTTTACAACCTGCCTGTACAGAGCATAAAGGAGGCGTTCGATTTCCTCCCGGGCAGGACATAGGTCAGATATTGGCCAGGTAGACGGAGCAGCAGGCGGCAATGCCTGCTGTTTCTGTTCTCAGCCGGCTGGGGCCGATATGGACCGGCGTAAATCCGCTCTTCACAGCCCTGGCAATCTCTTCAAGGGTGAAATCTCCCTCCGGTCCTATAAGTATCGTCACATCTTCACCCCGGCTGAATGCTGAGGTTATGGGGATGCGCTCAACGGCAGGGTCACAGCAGGCGATAAGCCGCTTTCCGCCGGGCCCTCCGTCAACGAACCCGTTAAATGATACCGGCTCGTTAAGCATGGGCAGGTAACTCTTTACCGACTGTTTCATGGCAGAGAGGATCAGCCCTTCGAGTCTCTCTCTCCTTATCCGCCTCTTTTCAGTTCGACCGCAAATCAGAGGTGTGATCTCATCAATGCCTGTCTCAACTGCTTTTTCAATGAACCATTCGAGCCTGTCCTCGTTCTTCAGCGGCGATATTGCCATATGAAGCCTGTAGCCGCGGCTGCCCGCATCAGTCTTCACCGATGTTACCATGGCGGTCATACCTGATGGGTCATCACCTGCTATCACCCCTTCGTATAGATTGCCCTTACCGTCGGTGAAACTGATGCTGTCACCCCTTCTCATCCGCATCACTCTCAGGCAGTGCCCGGACTCCTCCCTGGTGAAGTGAGCTTTCCCGTCAAAAACATTACTTGTATAAAATATCTGCATTATGGCTCTTCTTTGCACAAATTTATTGATTTTAGCATTCGGAAATTATACTTCCCTACAATGAAGATTGGAGTACTGTCAGATACCCACGGATGGGTTGACCCGGCTGTCTACGAACATTTTGCCGGCGTCGATGAGATATGGCATGCAGGTGATGCCGGCAATATTGAAGTGATCACCGAACTGGAATCATTCAAGCCCCTGAGGGCAGTATGGGGCAACTGCGATGATTTCGGGGTCAGGAGGGCAACGAAGGAGTATCTCTTTTTCAGGACCGGCACGAAAAATGTTCTAATCATCCACATCGGCGGTTATCCCGGCCGTTATGCGCCGCGTGCACTGGAGCTGATAAAGGAGCTGAAGCCTGACATATTTGTATGCGGCCACTCGCATATCGTCAAGGTCATCCATGACAGGAGCCACAACATGCTGTGCATCAACCCGGGTGCTGCAGGCCGTACCGGCATGCACAAGGTCATGACCATGCTTCGCTTCACAGTTGATGGCGACAAAATCAGTGATATGGAGGTAATTGAATTCGGCAACCGGGGCAGAACTACCGGATACTGACATCTTTAGTAGTAGCCTTCGGAACCCCTGCCGCCGCTCTCCATCCTCCGCAGGAAATTAAGAAGCCTGTCGCGGAGACCGAGCATGTACACAAAATCTACCCTGGCTGTTGCTTTGGGGTCCCTCCGCATCTTTTCCTTCGTATTGCTGAGCAGGTCATTGTAGGTCTGGTTAGAGGAATAGCTCATCAGCATGCCCCTGAAATATGAGAACCAGTACCACACGTTGTCATTTCCCTTAACGTAAATGTCAAGCAGGTCGCCCGACCTTTTTCTCTGCAGTTCCACCCAGCCATCCACATAGATATTCATAGGCTGGTCGCCGATGAACCCGATCCCGATCCTGCCGGTTGAAATGAACGACATAGTATATGGATTCCACTTAAGGGTTACATCATTAAGCATGATCTGCGATGCATACTCCTTTGGTAGGGAACGTGCAACGCCGAACAGCTGCAGCTCTTCGTTCAGGGTCTTTGCTGCCTGCTCGCCAATGAGGTCACGCATTGCCCTGGAATTGAATTCCGAGGAGAGGTTGACTGCCCTCAGAGTAGGTATTGAGCGGATGTCATCCGCCATGAGCTTCAGGGCCTCAGGACTGAAGTGGAATGAGAAGCTGAGCATAGACCTCACCTCCGCAATGGAAGAGTCGGTTTTATTTGTCACAATGCCGGAGCTGCTCATTTTAAGCAGATCGTAGTTCAGCCCGAAGTCGATCTTCCCCTCGCTGGCCACAATGCACTGGTTTCTGTCAAAGGTAACCATGTTGCCGTGCCGGCTCAGATCTGAAAGCTTCTCCAGCGAGGCGATGCGATACCTGCCTGAACCCTTGTCGTGAAACAGGAATCCCTCGGCATTGATCAGAGGATTATCACTCCATGACAGCCTTTCGGACAGGAAGGTGCCGTATACCCCTGCAGAGTCGAGGGTTACGAAGGTTCCCGAGAAGAGGAGGTTGTCATTTATGTCTCTCGGCTTGTCGTTTATAGGTATCAGTACGTTTCCGGGATCAATTGCCGCACTGAACCTGACCGGATTGCTTTTTATGTTCGGGCAGAGGGTGATGATGCCGGCAGCCCCGGTGAATCTCAGATGCGGCTCCCTGGAGCGCAGGCTGACGTCACCGGTGAATGTAAAGGCCGGACTGAGGGTGAAGTTTTGAGTGACCGGAACGAAACCGCTGGCTTTACTGGCCATGGTATCAACCTTTATCTCGGTGAACTCTATGACCTGGCTTTCTCCCGTCTCATCCCTGTAATCATATTTGCCTGATCCGTAATATTTTGCGCTACTTTCTATATTGATCTTCGCTGAATGGATAAGGTGCCTGTTGTTGATCGCCACCAGGGCGCTGTCAGTCTGTCTGATCCTGGCTCCCTTGCCGATATAGAGAATGCCGTCACCCGGTTGTATAAGCGCATCTGCCACAGGAATATAGTTGACCTCCTTGATCTGAACGTACTCATCCTGCAGGAAATAAGAGGCCGAGCCCGACTGAAACTTGACGGTATCCTTCATGTTGTTGGTCGAAAAGAAAGTCGGTTTTTCAGCTTTTCCAGGCGGCACTTTCAGCAACTCATCAGCGGTCATCAGTTTTGTGAGTTCTCTTCCCCGCTGAGACATATCAAGAACCTTGTTCCTTATGTCATAGTCAAAGTTGGTCATCTTGGAAATGTATTCCAGCTCCGGAAATACCACCAGGGAAGAATCGGTATTGAGGCTGAAGGAGGCACGTTGCGTGACAAAGTCGACACGCGTGTTGGCATTGTTGGCCACGAATCCGTACCCGTCGCCCTTGAGTGCCTTAAGATAATAGTCAGAAGTGTCTGCCTCTATCGTGCTCTGCCCGAAGGCAAAGGTCTCGGAGGTTATGCGGGCATCAGCCATGTCAAGGATCCCCTCACCCTTTAGTTTTTGGGGAGTAAGGATCAAAGTGCCGTCAAGTGTAGTTCCGTTTCCGAACATACTGAAGTCCTTGCCCGGGCTGTTGACCGCATACCACTCATCAGTGCCGGTGAGCCACTGTATGTCAACATCAGACGATTTCAGTTCCGGGAACCTGTTCAGTGTGTCGCGCTGCATGTCAAAACTGCGAACCCTGGAGATCATATAATCAGGGAAGAGGCGGAAGGTGTCCGCCTTGACGGTCGCTGTCAGGTGATCGATAGTCCCGCTGGCAATCATCCCGGAGTTGCTCATGCTGAGATGATTGTAAAGTCTTCCCCTGCCATTGTAGATAGGTATGCCGGCAGCAGGGATGTTCATTGTAAATCCAAGGGAGGTGTCAGGCTGAACGGTCAGTGTCTGCCTCATCGGCTCTGTCACCCCTCCGGCGATGAATTCCCCGTCGAGCGACATCTGATCATTGGTGTAATGGTCGAGGTTGGTGTAGGTAAACGGATCGAGCTTGAAAAAGAATTTATCTCTCTCATACAAGCCCTCCAGACCCGGAATATCATCATAGAAGATATAGGAATTCGTTGAGGCTGTGATAATAGGGTACTTCTTCAGGCTTTTCAGACCCGACTTGTTATTGGGGTCATCAATCAGAAGCTGAGCCGTGGCAAGTTCTATCATGTTGTCAATCCGCTTTATTACCGGTCTTCCGATTGCATCTCTCTCCCCGGTTTCGACAGCTATCTTGATTGAATCGATTTTTTCAAGCCTGATATTAAAAGTGTCATAGTTGAATGAGAACTGCTTCCCGTAGATTGTAAAGAGACCTGCCTGCACTACGCCGTTGAATGAAATGGCACGGTTCCTCCCAACTGTCAGCCGTCCGCCGTATGGCCTTATGGCAACTTTCTGAGAGTCGCTCAGTGACACCATTCTAACCCCGGCCAGATGGAGGTCATAACTCCTCAGGTCAAGAATTGCGTTCTCCTCCTGGTCCCTGGTTTCGCTGTTGATTGTAATGGCGTCATAGTCTTTCTTTTTTGCGAAGGAGGCTATATAGTCATCAACCTTCTTTTTGATAGTCACCTCATTGTAGTTCCGGTCGTAGAAGAGGAACCCGTTGTTGGCGAGCTCGATGCAGAGCGCGGTGGCCTGCTCCAGGGGCATCCGCATCCATTTGGCAAAACCCTCCACCGGGAAGACGTCAGAACCGTATGCTTTGGCATAGTCTCTGACGCGGTACAGGGGGTGTACATCATCAAACCTCATGAGCCTGAAAAAGTTAGCCTCGTTGTAAAATGAGACTGACTCGAATTTTGCGGCTCCGATTGAGGATCCCCTGGTTCGTGACATGGTAATGAACGGATCGTCCATGTCCCATGAGAGATGCTCAAAATAAAGGTCCAGGTTATGGTAGGAATCATAATATGGGCTTCGCGAGAAGGGACTTGTTGTCCGGAACATGCTTACCTCCCGTGTTTCAGTGTTATAGGAGAAGCCAAGGTTGGAATGGTAAATTGAATCGGTACCCAGGTAAAGGGTGGAAGAGCTCTCATAACTGTTGATCGTCTTCTGGGAAAGCAGGAAGTTCCTTGAACTCAGGTTGATTGCCAGGGTATCATTCCTGTAGAGTTTCACACTCGCAGGGAACCAGTTTGAGCCCGTCCCTCTGACGATGGCTCCTTCAAGAGCCAGCCCCCCCTCATAATCGACGCCCCGGTAAATGTCTTTGATGAAGAACCGTGTCTCATAAGTCTCGAACTTCGGCATGGTGGCCTTATCGGGCGAGGTTATCTCCACGGCCCTGTCGGAGAGCTTGCCGGCCACCGGTTGCTGGAAGTAGGTCGGATGGGTAAGGAGGGAGGAATCACAGGTAAACTCGCTCTTTGTGACGTCGATTTGAAAATCTGATACTGTTGCATAGACAGTTGCAGGGTCGTAACCGGCCTTCTCCCATGTGACTTTGCCCTTCTGGCAGTGCAGCTTGAAAATGTCGGGGTAGTATGTGCCCGTGAAATCGTAGATCTCGGTGCTGTCCTTGCCAAGGAAAGCTTTCAGGGTCACCGCCCTGATTTCTATCTTCAGCACCGTGTCACGGACAAATTCGACCTTGCCGTCCCTGGTCTTCCATCTTACCGATCCGGCTGAATAAATTGTATTGTCAACAAGAAGAAGCCCTGTCACCTCTATGAATTTCTCCACGGAGGCGTTGGTGAACCGAGGGTCAAAGGCCATCTCGCTTAGACCCTCGAGCCATGCACTGATCTCTTCCTGCCCCTGTTCAGTCTGTATGAAGTCGGTCAGGGTCCTCACAAAAAAGATAAAACCCGGGGTCTGGCTGATCCTGCGGTCCCGGAGCTGACTGGCCACATTTATTATCCGGTCTTTTACCTTCGCGTCAAAAATGGTACTGTCATAAAGTGAATTGAAAAGATCAACCTCAGCCTTATCCGGTTTACTGACAAGGGTTCCCATATATGCAGTCAGCTCGGCGGTGAATTTTGCGGTTTCACCTGAGAACTGAGCGGGAACCTGCCCTGTCACTGATATTGTGAGGGCAGCAGCAGCCAGAACAGCGATGAGGATTTTCTTCATCACTCAATCAGAGAGCTTTGACAATGTTGCAGAATTCTTCCTTCACAAGTGATGCTCCTCCGATCAGGCCGCCGTCAACATCGGCATTGGCGAAGAGCTCGGATGCATTCGAAGCTTTGCAGCTTCCCCCGTAAAGAATGGTGGTCTCTTCAGCCACATCCTTTCCATACTTACTGCTTACGAGGCCTCGTATAAAGTGATGCATCTCCTGTGCCTGGGCCGGTGAGGCAGTGACGCCGGTACCTATTGCCCACACGGGTTCATAAGCTATGACGCATTTTCTGAACTCCTCTTCCGGAAGCACGAACAGCCCCTTTTCAAGCTGTCTTTTCACAACATCAAAGTGGATATTGCCCTCCCTCTCTGACAGTACCTCCCCGCAACAGAAAATAACCCGGAGGCCGTTACGAAGCGCCTCAGCCGTTTTGGAGGCAAGAAGAGCATCATCCTCACCATAGTAGGTGCGGCGCTCCGAGTGCCCTATGATGACGCTTGAGGCCCCCGTGCTTCTTATCATTGCAGCGGATATCTCGCCGGTATATGCGCCGGATTTATGCTCGCTGCAATTCTGTGCTCCGGTACTCAGACCGGTGACATTGAGCAGAGAACTGACGATGCCCAGGTGGACGTAAGGGGTGCACAGGATTACCTCTTTCCCCTTCAGGGGCTCAGTAACGAAGTGGTTGTTTATCGCTGTGGCAAGAGCTACTCCCTCACCCAGCTCCAGATT
Source organism: uncultured Rikenellaceae bacterium (assembly GCA_963802145.1). Classification (GTDB taxonomy): domain Bacteria; phylum Bacteroidota; class Bacteroidia; order Bacteroidales; family VadinHA17; genus SR-FBR-E99. Next base: position 433,341 of record CAWDHN010000010.1, on the reverse strand, counting down.
CATTTTCCAGTTCCCTGCAACTATTTTTTTTCTCATTTTATATTTGATTTTTTAAAGTTTTACTTTCTGATCATTAAGTCCTGTTGCCAGTCTCAGTGGTAGTGTGGCTGCAATGGCCAGCAGCAGCGCAAGTATTGCACCCACAATCACAAGCCTGTTTTTTCTGGTTGCCTGGGCTTTGAGGGCAAGCGCATTCAGGTCACCGGTGAATTCATCCTTGGAGGGGAGATTGTGATATGACCATTTTGCCGCCACAGTGCCATTGTGCAGCAGCACGAACCCGGGGTCTGACCTTATCACGGTCTTGAGAGTCGTCTCATCAGCGTACAGCGCATTAAACCCGGTGACAAGACCGGCTGCCAGCTCGGGAGCTGAGGCTGTCACAATATAGAACCTTGTTTCACTATCCCTGAGAGTAATGCCAAGATCATAACCCTTCACCAGTCCTTCCCTGTGAGATTTTTCAAGCTTGCGAGCTACCATAAGCAACAGGTCGCCCTGGTGCCCTGTCACCAGGTCAGTCATGTCAACGCCCTCTCTGCTGATAAGCGTAAAGTCGTGTATCGGAGGTACATATCCCTTTGAAATCAACACCGACTTCTGATCGACGAACACCCATGATGTGTCATCGGCGGGGTAATCGTTCAGTGTAAACTCTTTTTGGATACCGTCCTTTTCATAAATAAACCTGATATCATACCTGTCATGTTCGGCATCCGGAGGTATAGCCATCGCCTCCTGAATGTTTGTCCCAACCTTGTAAGGCCTGAAATCGATCACCGGCAGGTAAGCCAGGTTGTATCTCATGAAGAGAAGGAACAGGAAGGCAAAGAACAGGGTAAAGTTAAGCCCGGCCTTCAGGGTTAGAGTGCCCGTCGGGTCATCTCTTCTTATGAAAACAAAGACTACCAGCAGGGTTATAACCACATTCTTGAAGAATGTCTCCCAGTTGGTCAGGAGGATGGCGTCGCCAAAACAACCGCAATCAGACACCGGATTTGTGATTGCAAGTATAAGGGTAAGAGGAGTGAAGAGAGCCATGAAAAGGGCAACCATCCATGATGCAAGCCTTACCATTGAGCCGGAGAGCAGCATCATGCCGGCAATAAATTCAACAAGGCAGAGTGTTATCGACAACGGGAGGGCCAGTGCGTCAAGAAAGCCCATGTTGAAGGCGGTGAAGTAATCACCCAGTTTGAAGGCTGTGCCCATCGGGTCAATGCCCTTGACAAACCCCGAGAAAACAAAGAGCAGACCTGTAAGTATCCTTGCTGTTTGAGTCAATGTCTTCATCTGAGAATGTTTTTCTCCATAAGTTTTTCTTTTATCAGCCGGAAGATATCGTCAGGCTTGAGCATCTCGTTTTCAGAGTTATAGCATTTTATCACCTGCAGGCTCTCATCACCGGCAGCAACATCGAGGTAAACCTCCCTCACCCTTTGCTGGAAGTCGAGGCTGCTCTCATGAATGTCTGCGCTGCCCATAAGATAGCTTCTGTCCTCGCCCTGCCGGTTGTCCTTCAGTTTCTCTTCCGTGAATCTGAACGGAACATCGAGAAAAATATTTATATCGGGCCTCGGAATACCGAAATGTTCGAATTCCAGCTTCAGTATCCACTCCCTCAGTTTCATCACTTCGTCTTTTGAGTTCAGCTTTGCACACTGGTATGCAATGTTGGAATAGGTATAACGGTCAAGGATGACAAAGTATTTCTCATCGAGCCATGTTTCGATCATGGCCGAGGCATCTTTCCTGTCTCCTGCATAAAGCATGGCGACAAGGTAGGGATCGACACTGCCTATGTCACCGAACTCTCCCCTGAGAAACCGGGCTATCAGTTCACCGAACCAGGGGCTCCCGGTACGGGGGAAATGAATATACCTGCAGTGCAGGTTCCTTTCTGCAAACCACTCTTTCAGCAACGATATCTGCGTTGACTTGCCTGCCCCGTCGAGACCTTCGATCACAATAACCTTCATTCCTGAACTCCTTTTTCTTGTGGTTTCACCAGCCCAAGACTGGCGCGGTTTTAAAGATAAATATTTAAAATTAGCAGGTTACCGCCCATATATTGATTTTATCAACACCCGCTTTATCCGGGCAATGGAGATTGCCGGCTACTTCCTGACGAAATGCTCCATGGAGAACGGTATTTCCATGGAGAGCTCCACCAACCCTGCAATTTTCCCTTCTTCGTACCAGGGAGTCTGGTAGATAAGTTTCTTAATGCCCTCCTTTTCGATAGTATAACAATTGCTTTTTCCGGAATTCAGAATATGAAGGATCTTTTCCCAGGATGCGGGGAGGTGGCAATCCTTCAGGTTACTTCCTTCAAGGTCCCTTCCTCCATATTTGGCAAATGTTGAGGCGGACTTGTCATTCATATACACTATTTTCCCGGAGATGTCTGATACGGTTATTGCCACACAGAGCCCTGCAGGCCAGTTAATGTCATTCATCGGTTCTTGTATTTAGCATGGTGCAGCCGCAAATATAGCACTTTGACATCAAGGTCCTTTAACGGCAAATCTCCGATCCGGCGCAATGACTATCTTTATCACAGTTTAACTGAGGACATATGTTTATAAATACAGGAGGAAGACTTCTTGACCTTGCCAGGCCGCGGGTCATGGGCATAATAAATGTGACAGGAGATTCTTTTTACCGGGGAAGCCGTTACACCGGCGAGGGTGAAATACTGGAAGCAGCCGGCCGGATGCTGGAGGAGGGAGCCGACATACTGGATATAGGAGGATGCTCCACCCGCCCTGGTGCGGCGGAGGTGCCTGAGGAGAAGGAGAAGGACAGTGTCTGCAGGGCCACGGAACTGATCCTTGCCCGGTATCCGGAGGCGGTGGTCTCCGTTGACACCTACCGTTCCTCGGTGGCTGAGGCAGCTGTGGTGAACTCAGGAGCAACACTCATCAATGATATTTCGGGCGGCGAGATGGACGCCGGGATGTTTCCCCTGGTCGCCAGGCTGAATGTGCCCTACATAATGATGCACATGCAGGGGACTCCTCAGACGATGCAGCAAAATCCCCAATATGATGATGTGGTCACCGATATCATCTTCTGGTTCGGACAGAGGATTGCGCAGCTGCATGAAGCAGGAGTAAGCGATATAATCATTGATCCCGGGTTCGGGTTCGGCAAGACAGCAGCCCATAACTTCGAGATGCTCAGGAGGCTTTCCGAATTCCGGGTTGCCGGACTGCCCCTTATGGCAGGCCTGTCGCGCAAGTCGATGGTATGGAAAACACTTAATGTCACCCCTGATGAAGCCCTGACAGGCACCTCTGCCCTGAATATGGTGGCGCTGATGAACGGAGCTTCCCTGTTAAGGGTGCATGACGTTCGTGAAGCGCGGGAGGTGATAACCCTTTTTGAAAAGATTTACCCGGCAGGCTTCCTATTCGATCATAATTCTTAAATTTGCCGGTCACCGTACTCTGTTTTATGCTCGACTTCAACATTCTCGATATCATTGATATATTCATGGTAGCATTCATACTCTACCAGCTATATCGTCTGATAAGGGGAACAGCCGCATTCAGCATATTCCTCGGCATCTTTTTCGTTTATCTCTTCTGGCTTATTGTCAAGGCCCTGAATATGGAGCTGATAAGCGCGATCCTGGGCCAGGTGATAGGAGTGGGTGTCATTGCACTTATCATTGTCTTCCAGCAGGAGATACGGCGGTTCCTTCTGGCTATCGGAAACAGGTACATAAGTCGCAACAGGTTCTCATTCGACAGGTATTTCCCGTCGGGAACGGTTGACCAGACAACCAATCAGATTGTGGAGGAGATCGTCAGGGCGGTGGAGTCAATGGCACAGTCGCGGACAGGAGCTCTCATTGCTATCGGAAGAACCAGTATGCTTGACATCTATTCTGACGGCGGGGAGCTTATCAATGCCCTCGTCACCGACGAGCTGCTGAAGACAATATTCTATAAGGGTTCGCCCCTTCACGACGGGGCAGTGCTCATCCAGAACGGGAAGATTTTTGCAGCACGGTGCCCTCTGCCGTCAACTGACCAGTCAGGTCTGCCTGCCCGTTTCGGCATGAGGCACAGGGCAGGGATAGGGCTCACAGAGCATACCGATGCCGTTGTCATAATCGTCTCTGAAGAGAGAGGAAGGATCTCCGTTGCCGATGCCGGGAAGGTGCATGAGGACACAACACCCAATGAGCTGCGTCAGCTCCTTCTCACCCTGAAGATCTGATGCAGGCTCTCTTTGCTAATGATATCTGAGCCTCAGGTCGAGGACATTATCATAGACAAAATAACAGGGTTCTTCACAAGAAGTTTCATCATAGCCTACCTGAGGGCATACCCCGTCTACTGTAACGTATTTCACACCGTCGAGCATGAACTCCAGCGTTGCCGAATAGTCCTTGTAGAGAAGCGCTTCGAAGCCCACATAAGAGTAGGGATCTTCGATGACAAACTGTTCCAGGATGATACTGTCTTCGACGGCACCATCGTAGAGCGTCACTCTCGGATTAAGGGGGATATAATCCGGATTCCTGAACAAGATTGTCAGTTGTGCCATACCGGGACTCTCGGAATAACACTCTTCGCAGTCAGATACGAAACTATCCTCACATGAGAGGAGGAGCAATAACAAAAGCGCCACTATTATACCGGTTCTACTCATATTCGTATAGTCTGATCCTTTTTCCGGAGATTGTTCTTGTGTCACCGGTCAGGGTGAACGAGGCCTTAAGTGTGAACCATACAGGAAATACCTTGTAAAAAGGTGTATTCAGGTATATTATCCCTGATCCCAGATGAAATTTGCTGTAGGTCCACACCAGCTCCGCGGAAGGGATGATGCAGAATTTATCCTCCGGTTTGTCATTTGTGCCCTGATATTGTGAATAGAACCGGTATCCGGCAGAGAGAGAAGTGACGATACTCCATTTGTTGACTCTTGCCGGTCCGGAAAGAGGGAATTCCCTGAGCAGCCCGGCGGAGATCAATGTTGAACTGACCCTGTACTGGTAGAAAAAATCATCATCGCCCTCAATGAGCAATCTCTGGCTGGAAGGATTAAACGCGGCTCCGAAAATCACACCGGTCCGCAACCGTGGTTCGGTCAGGGAAAGAGATATGTTGGCCATCTGATAATGAGTGGTAAACATACCTCCGGCTGAAAGTGAAAATTCATCAAGGGAAAACTCCCTCTTTCCCTCCAATCCCCTCTCGAGCAACATCTGAGCCATCGCTGTGTTCCCCAAGCTGTTTGCCATTTTGACAGGGTCATTTTTCTGTTCGCCGCTGTAATCCCACCTGTTGCCGGTGTCAAGCAGGAATTCAACGGCCTCTTTGGATCCGCTCATGACGGCACAACCCAGGGCATCAAGACCACTGTTGTTTACATGGTAAAGGTTTGCACCTGCGTCAACCAGTAGCCTCATCATCAGTGTGTCTGCATTCTGTGCTGCTGCCATCAGGGGGGTGAATCCCTTTTTGTCGGCGATATTTGGATCAGCTCCCGCTTGCAGAAGGATGTCGGATATGTCATAATAACCGAAGCTCACTCCGGTCATCAGGGGTGTGTTGCCTTCATTGTCCTGCAGTTCTGTCGGAGCTTCATAATAGAGAAGCATATCAGCGATATAGAAGTAACCCAGGGCAGCAGCATGGTGAAGCGGTGTCGAATCGTATCTGTCTGCATCGACCAGCGAGGCCCCGTATCTGATCAGTAACTCAGCAATCTCCAGGGAGTTTGATCGTACTGCCGATACCAGCGGAGTGTTGCCATATATGTCAGCTTTATCAGGCTGGGCCCCGAGCAGCAAAAGTATCTCTACAGCCTCCTTGCGGCCGGAGGAGACCGCATAATTCAGGGGCGTAGCGGTTTTGCCTACGAAATTATTGACGTCAGCTCCCCTGACAAATAGCCTTATTATCTCATTGCAGGCACCCTTTGACGAGGCAATCTGAAGGTTTATGTCATCTACATCCCAGCCTTCTGTAACATAGTCAGAAGTATCAACGTATAAAACCTGTGCATTATACTCTTCGAGAATGGCCTCAATCCTCAGTAATACAGAATCGACCCTCAGTGAATCTGGCTGAGCTTTGGCTGAAATTCCGAACAGTAACAGCAGCAGGTGAACCAGGATTATTTTTTGCAACCTGACCATTAATGCAAAAATAGTTTCTGTTTCAGTGCCGGACAATTTTGTTGATATTTTTTTTATATGGTTAAGAAAATAAGCAGAAGCTTTGGAACATAGAAGTATAATATCCTATTTTTACGCCCGTTCTTATAGAAGATTTAAGCCAATGAATTTGCACAACAGGTCGATACGCATTCTGATTATAGTAACATTTGCATTGTTTTTCTTTGTTCCCCAGGTCGGAACCGAAAGTGTTGTCATAATTAACGACAACTATAGTCCGGCTAGTCTGCGCATTGACAACACCCTTACTGACAGCGAGTTGTTTGATGGAGCCGAGAAAGGCGTCGAGTGGTTTTTGAGGAACTGGAGAATAAAAGGTGCATCTGTTGCCGTAGCGCGCGAAGGAAAACTCCTCTATGCCCGCGGGTTCGGATATGCCTCCCTGAATGACTCGCTTCCTGTTGAACCTTATCACCGTTTCCGCGTCGCCAGCGTATCAAAGCTTGTTACTGCCGTGGCGGTGATGAAGCTGCAGGAAGAGGGAAAGCTCTCGGTACATGATCATGTTTTTGGTCCTGACGGCATTCTTGATGACACTCTCTTTGCGCATCCCAAAGACCGTCGTGTTTTCGATATCACTGTAGCTCACCTGCTTGCCCATGAAGGCGGATGGTCACAGCGTTACGGTGACCAGATGTTTATGCCGACGGTGATTGCGCGTGCGCTTGATGTCCCGATGCCTGTTGACATAAAATCCATCGTAAGGTTTGCCCTTTCAAAGAATCTTCACTTTACCCCCGGTAAAGGACAGTCATATTCCAATCTGGGATACAGTATCCTCGGATTGGTGATCGAAAAGGCCTCGGGCACTGACTACGAAACATATTGCAGAAGCGAGGTGCTGGAGCCCCTGGGTATCTATGACATGGCCCTGGGGCGCAACCTGCCTGAAGAAGCTCTTCCTCTTGAGGTATCGTATTATGAGGTTGACAATGCTCCCCTGAGACCTTCGGTATACGGTACGGGCGAGATGGTGCCGGCCAGCCGTGGCGGCAATGACATTGAGGCACTGGGTGCTGCGGGAGGCTGGGTAGCCACCGCACCTGACCTTATGCGACTGCTGCTGGCAGTTGACGGATTTGAAGAGCCAAAAGACATCCTCAGCCCGGAGAGCGTTGAGTTCATGACCGATGTTTACAACGGTTATGCCCCCGTGGGCTGGAGGGCTACCATGACTAACGGATCGTGGTGGCGCACAGGTTCATTCTCCGGAACATCGGCAATGATGAAAAGGATGCCCGACGGAACTGCCTGGGTTGTGCTTACGAACAGCAGTGCATGGAATGGTCCGGAGCTGACATCAGATATAGACCAGATGATGTCGAAGTTTCTCATGAGGGTCAGGGAATGGCCGCAGGAAGACCTGTTCAGCTATTCTCTTCCGGTACCCCTCAGGTCTGAAGAACCGAGGGTGGAAGGGATCAGAACCGAAGGGATGACAGTCGAAGAAATTAAGGTCGAAGGTCTCAGGAATGAAAGCCTCAGGATAGAAGGTCTGAGAGCCGGCAGGCAATAAAGGCGAAGGTCCAATAAGTCGAAAGTCCGTAAAGTAAAAAGTCGAAAGTCTTAAAGTCGAAAGGCGAAAGGCTGAAAGTAGAGTGATGTGTGTTTTACAGTTAATGTAAATATTGTCAGGGAAGAGCTTGAGGAGCGTTATGGCGCTGAGCTCATCGATCACGACAAATACCGTCCGAGTTTTTATTATCATGCCTACAGCCTGCCCCATATGCCGGTTGTCTGTTCCGATGAGCCTTCAAGGATCAGGCTGCTGAGGTGGGGGCTTGTACCGTCATGGGTTGGTGACGAGAGCGAGGCGAAGGAGATCATGATGAAGACCTTCAATGCCCGTTCCGAAACCGTCTCCTCCAAGCCCGCCTTCAGGGAATCATTCAGTTCCCGCAGGTGCCTGGTGCCGGTCAGGGGCTTCTTTGAATGGCAGCATGTGGGAGGGAGAAAAATACCATGGTACATCACTCTCCGCGATGAAGAGATATTTTCACTGGCAGGGATATGGGATTCATGGACCATGCAGGGGGGTATTACGCTTGAAACATTCTCCGTTGTCACCACCCGTGCCAATGAGCTTATGGAGGAGATACACAACACAAAAAAGCGGATGCCTGTAATTCTGCCTTCAACGACAGAAAAACTATGGCTCAATGAGGCTGAGCCCGGTGATGCACTGACAGCACTGATGGAGCCTGTCGCCTCAGAGACGCTGAGAGCGCATACCATAAGCCCGCTCATTACCAATGCACGCGCCGACCGTAACAGGGCGGAGCTCATCATGCCCTACAACTACCCTGTTCAGGGCACACTCTTTTAGCAGATCATTACTGGGATACAAAGACGAATGTCAGGTAGCCGCCCTGTTTCTCCGGGGCGCTCTGGTCGCTATTGAATCTTGATCTCAGAGCATGGCTGACAGCCGTTTCGGTAAGACAGGGGTCTTTGGTGGAAGATAGCGACGAAGCAGGAGCAGCCTTGATTACATTTCCTTCACGGTCGACCACAATTGCAAGCGTTATCTGACCTGCTCCCTCGCATTTGTATATTGGAATGGGAAGAAAGACGTGATGGCGATTGGCAAGATCATAGAAGATACGTGTCGGTCCCCTGAAGGTCCCTTTCTCTTCCGGTTTCTCCTTTTTTTCAGCGACCTGCGGTTTGATATTCTCATCAGGGATGGCTATCTCTTCTCTTCCTGCCTCCTCTGCCATCTTCCGGTCATCAATGAAGTTCTTCTCATCGAGCAATCCGCTTTTTATAAGCTCCTCCTTGACCATCTCCTCATATTCCTTCGGGTCAATATCAATCGGTTTGTCCGCCAGGTTCTTTATCACATTGACCATCTCCTCGGCGGTGGCGCCGTCAAACATCTCGTTCTTTGCCAGTTCCAGGGCTTTCTGCATGGCCGGGTCAGGGAGTTCCTGCTCCACGGCAAGGATAATCTCGGCGGCTATCTCGCGCTTCATGGCGGAGACCTTCACAGACATAAAAATCACGGCTACAGTCAGATGTATGATGACTGTAGCCATTATCGCCGTAAATGTTATCTCAAACCTGCTCATCAGGGTACGAAATTATAAATAATTGCCTGTATGACAACCCTTATACGTCAGAATCGTGCCGTCAGTTTCAGATTAAGGCTCCGGCTGGTGAGATAATTCGGAACTGCAAACTCCCGTGTTATACCCTCACTGTTCTTAACAGTACGGATCCAGATATAAGATATCGTATTCCTGATATCTGCAAGATTGAATATCTCAATCCCGGCAATCAGCTCCTCCATGAAGGAATGCTCCTTGCCTCTGCCGGCGCCGATCAGTACCTTCGAGAAGCCTATGTCAATGCGCCTGTACGATGGCATCCTGAACCATACGTCCCACGGATCCCTTTCCGGTGGTGATGTAGGAATGCCGGTACCGAATGCTATGTTTATATGAGCCCTGAAGTCGGGATGCCCGGGAAGGTAATCCTGGAAGAAGATGCTGAAATTCACTCTCTGGTCGAACGGAGCGGGATACCACCCTGAGTTTTGCGATGGTATCTTCATCTCCGACTTCATAACAGAGAGGCTGAACCATGATTCCACTCCCGGAACGAATTCCCCGTTGACCCTCATATCCAACCCCGCAGCGTAACCCTCTGCAATGTTCCCTCCGAAGTAGTTAAGCCTGACGTTGTCAACGGTATAGGGTACGAGCATGTCAAAGAGCTTGCCGTATGCCTCTGCGGTGAACCTGAACGGTCTCTCCCAGGCGATGAAGTCATACCGCACTCCTGCCGTCAGGTGATAAGAGCGCTGTGCCTTCAGCAAGGGTGATCCGTCATCTGTCTCAAGCATCATCTCACGTCCCCCGGGAGGCTGATGGTATGCTCCTGCGGCTATGTAGGCCGATGTGCGGGGTGTCATTGCCATTGTAAGAGATATACGCGGCGAGATGAGCAGTTCCGAATTGTATGTGTCATACGAAGATCTGATGCCTGCATTCAGGTCACACATCCTTCCTGCAATGCTGAAGCGGGCCCGGCTTATGAACCAGCCCTCGGCGATGAAGCTGCTGACGATACTGTTCCGGGCAGTATAAGAGGTCAGGCTCAGCTCCTCCCCGTCGCCTCCGACAGTGTAGCCCGCGGAATCCACACGGAGCCATTCATTCAGTGCGATGTCATGGCTTCGATGTTTGGCCGTTAATCCCCATTCAAGGCTGTGCCTGCCCGCGGGGGCCGATCCTCTGTAGGAGAGGCCTGTCATCCCGGTTCTCAGCCTGTTGCGCGCATGAGTGAGCCAGCTCCCCGCCCCGGCGTTAAGGAGGGTGTCAGGATTGTTTTCAGTGCCTTCTGTCAGGTCAAGCGATGATAGGCTGTAAGCGCCGCGGATGTCGTAAGTTTCATTCTCATCCGCAAGGTAAGCTGACAGAATAAACTTTGACGTTACGCTGTTGTCATGACTGATATCCAGGGTTATGGCTCCGCCGCCGTTATCATAGCTGTCGCGCTCTCCCCCCTCAAAAAAGGCATAAAGCCGGTAGGCGTTCTCTATCGTGCCGAAGGTGGTTGTCTGGCTTCTCGGAACAAAGGAGTAGAGGTTCGCCGAGCCCCAGAGAGAAATTGTCAGGGTGGTTCTTTCATCTGGCCTGTATCCGGCTATAGCCTGGATGTCGGCAAAGCGGGGATCGTAATCGCCCCTGGTGTCGAAGCTGTTGAGAAGGATGGCATTGGTCCGGTACCTGGCTCCGGCGAGGAACCAGAACTTATTGTCGCTGCTGCGTGCTCCCGCATAGACCGATGATGTAATCAGACTGAGAGAGACCGCCCCTTCAGCCTTTACGGGTTCACGGTAAGTGATATCCAGTACCGATGACATACGGTCACCGTAGGATGCACTGAAGCCTCCCGGAGAGAAGTTCACCGAAGCGGTGAGATCGGGATTTATCCTGCTAAGCCCTTCCTGTTGTCCCGATCTTATCAGGTAAGGCCTGTAAACCTCCACGTCATTGATGTATACCAGGTTTTCATCATAGCTGCCGCCTCTTACAGAGTAGCTGGAACTGAGCTCGCTGAACGATGCCACTCCCGGAAGGGTGGCTATAGCTGTTTCTATGCCACCGGTTACGGAGGGGATAACGGCGCCCGCCACGACAGGGATATTTATTACCGTGATGTTATCAGGTCCTGATGCCCTTACCTGTACTCCTTCAATACCTATTGTCTCTCCGGCCAGGATCACCTTCAGGTCACCATTCAGATCGCCGGTCCTTACAAGGAGAGTGTCAGCCCGGTATCCGATGCATGAAAAGATTACCCTGCGGGGGTCTGGCCCGGAGGGCCACTCCAGCGCAAATCTTCCGTCATCATCTGTAACAGTACCCTTATTGATGTCTGGCAGATATACTGTTGCGCCCTCGATGGCTATCCCCGAAGTATCAGTGACAATGCCCCTGAGGATCAACTCCTGTGCGGAGAGGAGTGAGGGCATCATGATGAAAAAAGCAAAAGAAAGAAGAGGTATTATCCTTGATGACCTGGCCATCAGTCATTCTTTTTTTTCTTGCGGGGCTTGCTCTTTTTTGCCGGGCTGCTTTTAGAGGGTTCATTCTTGAGCAGGCCGCTCTTGACCCCCTGTGCAAATTTCTGCCAGGCAAACGGGTTGAGGAGATTGTTGGCGGGCATCTGTCCTCTCGTGTAGAGGTTGTCTGCCACCTGCTGCATGGTATACCTGTAGGCTTCACCGGGCGTGGCTCGCATGTCACTCCATATCTGCTGCTCAACCAGGGCGAGGTTAAACTCCATGTTCTCCATAAGCGGATCAACAGGCTTATTCTCTATAACAGCCCTCTTGAACTCCGAGTAGGTCTTCCATGGAAGCACGAGAACCTCCCCGATCATTATGGTGTCAGTCACCATAATCACATCCGTAATGAAGTGATTTCCCGAGATGGTCAGAGGTATTGTAAGAAGGGTCGACTTGTATCCGATGGCGCTGAAGAAGACGGTATCGCCGGGTATACTGATTATGGAGAAGATGCCTCTGTGATCACTGGCGGCCCCGCGCTTAAGATGTTTTGAGTATATGCTTACATCCTGTACTATAAAACCCCTGTCGTCAGCCGTCAGCCCGTCAATCTGAATGAACCTTTTATTCTCATCCTGTGCGCTGACCCATGCACCTGAAACGGCCAGCATGATACAAATCACCAAAAACTTCTTCAATGACAGTTAATTTTGCGTTGTAAAGTAAACAATAATGACATTTAATTCTTGATTTTAACTTAACTTTAATCATCTTTACTGTCATCTGACTAAGAAATTAATAAAGCTAAAATTATATGCATAAACAGTTATTGCTTGGTGATGAGGCTATTGCGCAGGCAGCCCTGGATGCCGGCATGAGTGGGATGTATGCCTATCCCGGCACGCCTTCAACTGAGATCATGGAGTATGTTCAGGCTTCGCCGCAGGCGGTAAAGGAGAATGTCCACCGTGAGTGGTCATCAAATGAAAAGACCGCCATGGAAGCTGCACTGGGGATGTCCTATGCCGGGAAAAGGGCCATGGTTGCCATGAAGCATGTTGGGCTCAATGTAGCAGCTGATGCATTCATCAACTCAGCTGTCACAGGTGTTAACGGCGGACTTATTGTCGTTGCGGCCGATGATCCTTCGATGCATTCGTCTCAGAATGAACAGGATTCCCGTTTCTACGGCAAGTTTGCGCTGGTGCCGGTATTTGAACCCAGGAACCAGCAGGAAGCCTATGATATGGTCTTTGACGCCTTTGACCTGTCTGAGAAATTCAGGTTGCCGGTTCTCTTGCGAATAACCACCCGGCTGGCTCATTCACGTGCCTCAGTAACGCTTCGCGACCGCAGACCCCGCAACCTGCAGTCGCTGCCCTCAAATCCCAGGCAGTTCGTGCTTCTGCCGGCAATAGCCCGGAAGCAGTACAGGGCTCTTACAGGCCTTTACGAGACCATGCCCTCTGATCCTGTCATCTCAGGATGGAACAGGCTGAGCGAGGGCAAAGGGAAGACCGGCATAATAACCTGCGGCATTGCTTTCAATTACCTTCTTGAGAACATCACAGGTCACCAGGATGATTATCCGATACTTTCAATTGCTGCCTATCCCGTTGACAGGAACAAAGTGGCTCAGCTGGTTGACAGCTGTGAGATGGTGCTGGTGCTTGAGGAAGGGTATCCCATGATTGAGGAGCAGTTGCGCGGCCTGCTCGACAGGGATGTGAAGGTGATGGGGCGTCTTGACGGTACCGTCCCGCGTGACGGGGAGCTCAATCCGGTTATTGTGGCCAGGGCACTGGGCTTAAAGACCTTGCCCGGCAGGGAGGTTCCGTCTGTTGTAAGGCAGCGTCCGCCGTCATTCTGCAAGGGTTGCAGCCATGCTGACGTTTATGCTGCACTAGCCGTCGTGTTAAAAGAGTACGGACCGGGCAGGGTTTTTTCTGACATCGGCTGCTATACCCTCGGTGCGCTCGCTCCTTATAACATGGTCAATTCATGCGTTGATATGGGCGCGTCGGTAACCATGGCAATAGGTGCCACTGACGCCGGGCTCTTTCCTGCCGTGGCCGTCATCGGGGACTCCACCTTCACCCATTCAGGAATGACAGGGTTGCTCGATGCGGTTATAAAGGATTCACCCATCACCCTGATTATCTCTGACAACTCCACCACCGGGATGACTGGCGGGCAGCATTCGCAGGCAACCGACAGGCTTGAAAGCATCTGCCTGGGGCTTGGGGTGAGCCGTGAGCACCTGAGGGTGATCGTACCCCTCAGGAAGAACCATGATGAAAATGTAGCTGTTATCAGGGAGGAGATGATGCATCACGGCCTGTCAGTCGTGCTTGCCCGCAGGGAGTGCATCCAGACAGCATCGAAAAGCAAAAAAGCAGAAGCATCAGAGAAGAATAAAACCAGGGAATGATATGAAGTGTGACATTATACTGGCAGGCGTGGGAGGTCAGGGTATCCTCTCCATTGCAGCAACCATCGGACTGGCTGCCGTTGAAAAGAATCTCTTCCTGAAACAGTCGGAAGTGCATGGGATGAGCCAGAGGGGCGGCGATGTGCAGTCGCACCTCAGGCTGTCAGACAAGGAGATACACTCTGATCTCATCCCTGACGGCCAGGCTGACCTCATCATAAGTGTTGAGCCGATGGAAGCTCTGCGATACCTGCCATGGCTTTCTCCGGGCGGATGGATCGTGACCAGCTCTGTACCTTACGTCAACATACCTGATTACCCCGTGGTGGACGAGATACTGGCAGAGCTGAAGAAGGCAGGCAACACCATTGTGCTTGATGCTGATGCCATTGCGAAGGAACTGGGTTCGTCGAGGTCAGGCAACATGGTCATTCTCGGAGCCGCTTCATCATTCATCGCCCTGCCCTTCGAGAGCCTGGAGAATGCTGTCAGGCAGCTTTTCAGGCGCAAGGGAGAGGAGGTTGTAGATATCAACCTGAAAGCTCTGAGAGCCGGCAGGGATGCTGCTTCCCGTCGGTGAGAGAGGCAAAACCAAGCCCCGGCTGCAGGCCGGGGCTTTCGCACAAGACAATCCACCCACACTTGCCTGTCCCTCAGGCAATCTTTTCCTTCACCTTACCTTCCCTGACCTTTCCTTCCTTAGGTGCCTCCTCCACGGGAAAGTCCTCCCTGGCATTGCCCCCTGAGCCGAGAAGGACCATATCCGACGCCACGATCTCGGTGACATTCTTCTGCACTCCGTTCTTGTCAGTGTAGCTGCGGTAGTTGATGCGCCCCTCGATGCAGACCTCCCTGCCCTTCCTGAGGAACTTCGAGGAGAGCTCAGCCAGACCGTTCCAGGCAACGATGCTGTGCCAGGTAGTCTCTTCCACCTTCGTGCCGTCGGCACCTTTGTAATTGTCATTGGTGGCGAGGGTGAAGTGCGCCACTTTCTTACCGCTCTCAAGCGTTTTGATCTCCGGATCCTGGCCGAGACGGCCGATCAGCTGTACCTTGTTTCTTAATGCATTCATGATCTTTTGTTTTGAGGTTAATAATGCTGTTAACGAAACAAAATTGCACCCTCTGCGGCACATGATCCGGTTGTTAATCATTTCTATACATTTAGCAGTCGCTTATATCCGTTTGTAAACGCTTTTTGTAATCAAAATCAACGTGATATGTGATTATCCTTAGTAATTATTTTAATAACTTTGGCAAAACTACTTGCTGTGGAACGAGTATGTCTTGACTGCGGAGCCAAGCTCCTGGGCCGGTCTGATAAGAAATTCTGCTCCGACCAGTGCCGCAACAACTACAACAACCGCCTCAACCGTGACCAGAATAATTATGTGAGGAATGTGCATGCCCAGCTCAGACGGAACCGCAAGATACTGTCTGACCTTCTTGACGGCGGGCACGAGAGGATTCACCGGGATGCGCTCATTGCCCAGGGGTATAACTTCACCTTCTTCACTCACCTTGTTGAGACGGCGGAGGGGGTAAGGTGGTCATTCTGTTTTGAGTACGGCTTCAGTGAGGTGGAACACGGGTACCTTAAACTCCGAAGCAGCAGCCTGTACCTGGATATTGACCCGGAAGAGGAATAGATATTTTCGATTTGCGATTTGCGATTTTCGATTTAAAAGATTTATTTTTAGAACCCAATCCGGACGAGAAATGAAAAGACTATTATTACTTGCGGCAGCGGCGCTGCTGACAATTGCGGCAAATTCACAGGAGCAGAAGGTATATGAACACAATTACCTGGTTAAGGTCGGAGATCAGGCCCCCGATTTTACAGTGAAGGAGGCCGGAGGCAAAACATACCTCCTTTCTGACCTGCAAGGGAAGGTCGTCATGCTCCAGTTCACTGCCAGCTGGTGCGGGGTCTGCCGCAAGGAGATGCCATTTATTGAAGATGAGATATGGCTCCCGGGAAAGGAAAAGGGCCTGGTGGTGATAGGCATTGACCGCGATGAACCGGAGGCCACAGTCCTGAAGTTTAAAGATGACATGAAGATAACTTATCCTCTGGCCCTTGACCCGGGGGCAAATATTTTCGGCCTTTTCGCTGAGAAGGAGGCCGGTGTCACCCGTAATGTAATAATTGACAGAAAGGGGAAAATCATCTTCCTGACCCGCCTTTTCGAAAGGGAGGAGTTTGACGAAATGAAGGAGGTAATCTTCTCCGAATTGGCCAAAAAGTGAAAAAAATGGCCTGATTCTTTCATTTTATGCAACCTTTGGTGCTACTCTTGCGTTAATCAGAACAACTACTGTTTCTATTAACTTAAATCGAAGAAGATGAAAAAGTTCATTGTCATTATTCTTGCAATTGTTCTTGCCGCACCGCTCTACTCACAGGTATCATTTGGGATCAAGGCAGGAGTCAGCACCGACTTCCCCTATACAAGCCAGGAGCTTGTTGATGCCGGAGTTGATCTTGTCCTTGAGGACCTTGAGAATGCCCAGTGGGGTTTCCAGGGAGGAGCATTCATGAGAGCTTCCTTTGGCGGATTCTTTATCCAGCCCGAGTTGCTTATCGCGACCGCTACAAACACACTTACCCTTGAAGGCACAGTTGACGGACAGCCTTTCAATGAAGTCCTTGACCAGAAATTTACCAAACTCAATATACCTGTTATGTTGGGCTTTAAAGTGGCTTTTCTGAGATTGCAGGCCGGCCCCGCCGCGTCAATACTCTTCACTGAACCGGAAGAGCTTACAGACGTTAAGGCTACATATAACAAGGCTACCTTCGGCTATCAGGCCGGGCTTGGTTTTGATCTCTTCAAGAAGCTTACGGTGGATGTGCGCTATGAGGGTAACCTGAGTAAATTCGGGGAAGAGGTGATAATCAGCGGTGAGACCTTCACTTTTGATGACAGAAGCTCATCACTGATTTTGCATGTAGGGTTCATGTTCTGAGCCAGAAAGCAAAGATTAAATGACTCTCCTGCTGTTTAACAGGAGAGTTTTTTTATTTTTACGCAGATATGTAATCCGGTTTTGATGTTCCTGAGTGGCAATGGTGTTACGGTAATACAGGGGGTACTGGCATTTCTCTATATCATTACTATCTTATCGATTTGCCTGATGATAGTATTTGAGAACAGGAACCCCGTGAAAACCCTCTCCTGGGTGCTGGTAATACTCTTTGTTCCTGTTGCAGGGGTGATCATCTATGGTCTGTTCGGCAGGAACTAC
The DNA here is from genome assembly GCA_963802145.1 of uncultured Rikenellaceae bacterium. Lineage (GTDB taxonomy): Bacteria > Bacteroidota > Bacteroidia > Bacteroidales > VadinHA17 > SR-FBR-E99. The sequence goes on along the minus strand of CAWDHN010000010.1, from coordinate 415,944 downwards.
CGGAAACAGAAAATATATAGCCGCAAGAGCCTGGCAGACAGTGCAAGGCTTGCCTACCATGTAAACCGGCAGGTTGATCTGCTGTCCACCGTTCTTGCCGATGAGAGTGCTGCCGTGCGGTCAAAGGAACACCTCATCCATCTTATGCTTAAGAACAACAGGTCGCTCCTGACACTTGACAATAAGATCGATCTCCTGGTTAACGGGAAGGAGACCTTTCCTGCCATGCTCGACGCCATTGCCTCCGCGGGTCACTATATCCATCTCGAGTTCTACCGCATTGAACCGGACACCCTGGGAACCGAGTTCGGGGAGCTTATGAAGCGCAAGGCCCGTGAGGGAGTGCAGGTCAGAATTATCTATGATGATGTCGGAAGCTGGAACATCCATAATCCTTACCTCAGGGAGATGAGGGCGGCCGGGGTGCAGATATATCCGTTCATGCCGGTACGGTTCCCCAGCTTCTCGAGCAAGATCAATTACCGCAATCACAGGAAGATACTCGTGGTTGACGGCAGAATAGGATTCGTTGGCGGACTAAACATTGCGGACAAGTATCTTCACGGACTGCCTCCCCTGGGTCCCTGGGTAGACACCCACCTGAAGCTCGAGGGGGAGGCTGTGGCGGCACTGGACCGGGTCTTTATATCCGACTGGGATTTTGTCAGCGGTGAGGAACTGCAGCCCGAAAGTTCCCATAAACATGTGATAAAAACCGGAAACCGCTGCCTGGTGCAGGTCGCCTCCAGCGGTCCCGATACCGACTGGGCTACGATAATGCAGGTCTATTTCTCGGCTATAGCCACTGCAAAGTCATCCATCTATCTCACCTCACCCTATTTCAGTCCTGATGAAAGCCTGCTGACAGCCATCAAGACAGCTGCCCTCAGCGGTGTGGATGTAAGAATGATCTTTCCAAAAAAGAGCGACTCGATCATCTCAAACTGGAACACGCGTTCCTATATATCAGAACTGCTCGAAGCCGGGGTCAGGATATTCCTCTACGAGAACGGCTTCATCCATTCAAAATACCTGCTGGTTGACAACGTGTTCTCTTCGGTGGGCTCTCCCAATGTGGATGTACGCAGTTTCGACCTTGACTTTGAAGTCACTGCCCTGATCTACGACGATGAATTTGCAGGCCGTCTGGGAGTGCTCTTTGCCGAAGATCTTAAAAACTGCAGCGAGGTGGTAATGTCGGATTGGGTCAAAAGGAGCAGGAGAGAGAGGAATAAGGAGTCGATGGCCCGTATATTCGGTCCTCTCTATTAATTTTGCAACCGATGAAAAAAATCTTTCTGACGCTTTTCTATATCTTGCTGGCTGCAGGTTTTGCCTTCACGGTTCTGCTCTGGGTGATTGTGTTCAGGGAGAATGTCAGGGTTGATGCCGGCACGAGAGTCACCATTCCGACCGGATCAGATTTTGAAGATCTTACCGACACCCTCAGGAGCACCGGCGTTCTCCGGAGTGAACGAAACTTCATCATCACCTCGCGCCTGAAATCATACGGCCGCAATGTCAAGCCGGGTTCCTACATGATAGAACCGGGCATGAGCAATAACAATATTGTCAACATATTGAGATCTGGCAGGCAGACCCCCGTCAATGTAACATTCAACAATATCCGCACCCTTGAGGAGCTTGCCGGCAGGATTGGCGGTCAGATCGAAGCAGACTCGGCTTCACTGTCAGCATTCCTTTCAGATGAAAGCAACTATTCTGCTGAGGGTTTCGACCGCCGGACAGTTATCTCAGTGTTCATTCCGGATACATACCAGCTTTACTGGTCTGTTGATCCACAGGGTTTTTACCGCCGCATGCTGAAGGAGTACATGGCATTCTGGGACAGTGACCGCATGGCGGCTGCTGAAGCTCTGGGACTGACCCCTGTGGAGGTATCCGTACTGGCCTCCATCGTCGATGAGGAGGCCTCAAAGGCCGATGAGAAGCCTCGCATTGCGGGGCTCTATCTCAACAGGCTTCGCCTGGGAATCCCTCTCCAGGCTGACCCCACGGTGAAATTCGCAGTAAATGACTTCACCCTGAGACGAATCCTTAATAAACATCTTGAGGTTGATTCCCCATATAACACATATAAATTCAAGGGATTGCCACCGGGACCGATACGCTGTCCCTCACGGTCAGGCCTGGAAGCGGTGCTCAATGCAGAAAAGCATGAGTACCTTTATATGGTTGCAAAATTTGACTCTTCAGGTTATCATAATTTCTCGCGTACCCTGGCCGAGCACAATAAATATGCTGCCGCCTACAGGCGTGAGCTGAACAGAAGAAAAATATACAGGTAGAGGCTGCCGGTTATTTCTCCGGGTTGTAATTATTCAGTGAGTCAATTATTCTCTTAGCATTCAGGGTGTTATCAGCTACCTCATGAAGCACGAGATTACGTTTTGTCTTCATCTCGGCCGTGAACTCCTCATGCATCAGTCTGTCTGTAAGACTGATCCATTCCTCCGGATTTGATGCGATATTGCAAAGGCTATCAAGGTGAGTGCCTGCTACGACAGGGGGGGAGGTGATGACATGCCGGCCCGAGCAGAGGGCGTTTATCAGCTTCAGCTTCATGCCTGTCGGCTGAGAAGCATTCAGGAGGCACACCTGTGCGTTTGTGATGAGTTCGCTCATCTGGTTCAGCGATGGGTTTGGTATGACTCTTACATGCCTCATCGCTGAGACTGTCTGCATTAACTCATCTGAAGGCCGCTTGCCTGCAAGCACGGTCTTGTGCTTCCATCGCAGGATCACTTCATCCAGAATAAAACGGGCGGCAGCATTGTTTTCAGCTGTCGAGAAATCACCGTGCAGAAGCACATAATCACCTTTCCCGTTTGAAGAACGGCACCCGTTACCGGGGTGGAAGGGACCCACAAAAAGAGTATTGCCGTATTTCGACCTGAAATAATCAGTGTCACCCGGTGATATGGCCAGAAGTAATGTTGCCTTTGAAAGCTTCGGTTCATAGCGCTCAAGCTTCCTCGCTTCAGACCGGTAGAAATGCTTTCTGAAGGGATTCTTTTCATTGGCAGCAAGGTTGTTGTAATAAATATGCTCGATATTATGCGTCCGCACCATGGTCATCCTCTTTTCAAGAGCAGGATGGCCGAGCAAATACGTTGTATGAAGCCCTTCAAATATTATCGGGTGATTGTCGGTCAGAAGATTCCTCAGCAGGTCATCATTCCTGCGCGAGAGTACGATAAACGGTTCCTTTCGGAGAAGGTGGTAGAGGTTCAGGTCGCGCCTGTAGTAATTCACCTTAAGGCACTCGCGCTCAAGGGTCCTTGAACGGCTGCGTCCATAGCTGAAACAGTGCAGTATGACCCCCACTCCCAGCTGCTTAAGGGCGGCGATCTTATAGAAGACATCCATAACCCCGCCGTAATCGGGAGGATAAGGAATGTTAAAGCTTACCAGGTGAACTATGTTGCTTTCAGAAGAATTGCTCATAAGATGTAATTCCGACACACAAACATAGCTAAAAAAATTTGTTTGTATCTTTCATCAGATTTTATTTAGAATAGGGGAGATATTTACCAATCTACAGCCTGAAAGTGAAAGCAATAATTGCCGTCATCAGTGATCTGTCAACTGACATGAGAGTCCGGAAACAGGCATCGCTCCTGGTTGAGTCGGGCTGGAGCGTTACGCTGATCGGCAGGGAGACGGGCAGCCATCTGCCTTTGGCACTCCAGGGTGTGACGGCCATGAGGATAAGAGTCCCGTTCAGAAAAGGGCCGGGGATGTATATCCTGTTCAATTTTTTCCTCTTCTGGCACCTTCTCTTCAGGCGGTTTGACCTCTGTGTTGCATGCGATCTTGACACTCTTGTTCCATGTTACATCGTAACACGACTGGCAGGCAGGCATCTTGTCTATGATGCGCATGAATACTTCACCGGACAGCAGGGCCTCGCAGAGCGACGGTTTAAATACCTTGCCTGGAAGCGGGCAGAAAAGCTTTTGGTTCCGCACCTAAAACACATGATCACTGTCAGCGACTCAATTGCAGAGCTGTACCGGCGCGAATACGGTGTTAATCCCGTCGTCATCAGGAACCTTGCCTCCCCGGTGGATCACCTTGTGCCGCATGACAGGAGCGAGCTGGGAGCCGCTGATGATGAGCTCCTGGTTGTTTTCCAGGGCTCAGGCATAAACGAGGGGAGAGGAGCGGGGGAGCTGATCACCGCCATGAACGGTCTTGCAAGGGTCAGGCTGGTGATCATCGGCTCGGGGGACATCATTGAAAGCGTGAGGATGGGGGCAAAGGAAAGCGAAGCCGCAGACAGGATCCTCTTCCTGCCCAGGATGCCATGGGAGGAGATGATGAGATACACCATGTGCTGTGATGCGGGATTGTCTCTTGATACCGATACCTGCATCAACCAGCGCTACAGCCTTCCGAACAAACTGTTCGATTACATTGCTGCCGGTATACCCGCAGTGGTCTCACCGCTGCCCGAAGTGTCGGCCATCATAGATAGGTATGGCTGCGGCGTGGTGCTCGGTGAAGTGACTCCCCGGGCAATCAGAGCCACGCTTGAAAAGCTCAGGGATGACCGCGGTTTTATCATGTCGCTGAGGGAGAAGGCTTGCGAGGCGCGAATGGAGCTTACCTGGGAAAAGGAGAAGAAAAGAGAACAAGAGTTCTTTAAAAGTGTTACTGAAGTAAAAGATTATAAATGAACAAAGACTTTATCAAAAAATATTTGCCTGAGATTATAGGAGCCGTTGCCGGAGCCGTTGGCGGATTTCTCTACTGGAAGTACGTCGGATGTCTTTCTGGCACCTGCGCCATCAAATCAAACTGGTACCTGATGGTACCGTGGGGAGCGGTGCTGGGGTTCCTGGTCGGGTCATTTGCCGGTGATCTGATCCGCAGGAAGGGAAAGACCCGCGAGCAAAAGGAGAGTTAAACTAACCCTCTTTCCTGATGTTCGGGAAGTTTGTATATTGCATACATAATTCGATTACAAACCTAACCTGAACACAATGAAAACAAATCGCCGGAATTTCCTGCGTACTGCGGCCGTTGCCGGAGCGGCAGCGGTTACAGCTGGCAGCGTAGCCTCATGCTCACGCCGGGAGGAGTCATCCGAGATGATGCCCGAGGTCAGACTGGCAGTCATGGCCGCTCATTCACAGACATTTAACATGTGCGGCTACCGGGCGCCTGCCCTTGACAAGGTGCGCATCGGATTCATAGGTCTGGGAATGCGGGGCCCGGGTGCGGTTGAGCGTATGGCCCATATAGAGGGTGTGGAGATAGCGGCGCTGTGCGACAAGTACACCGACAGGGTGGATAAGATGCAGTCAATGCTCATAAAGTTCGGAATGCCTCAGGCAAAAACCTTCAGCGGTACCGAGGAGTCATGGAAAGGTTTATGTGATGATCCTGAAATAGACCTTGTTTATATATGCACACCGTGGGCGTGGCATACACCCATGGCCATCTACGCCATGGAGGCAGGAAAGCATGTTGCAGTTGAAGTACCGGCGGCGAAGACAGTTGATGAGTGCTGGCAACTGGTTGAGACCTCTGAAAGGACCAGGATGCACTGCATGCAGCTTGAAAACTGCTGCTATGATTTCTTTGAGTTGCTGACACTCAATATGGCACGGCAGGGCCTCTTCGGGGAAATTGTGCACGGCGAGGGAGCCTATATCCACGACCTGCGGTGGGACTTTACCTATGACAAGAACGGGTATGCCGACATGTGGCGGCTGAAGGAGAATGTACGGAACGGTAACCTCTACCCGACCCATGGCCTTGGTCCGGTATGCCAGGTGATGAACGTCAACAGGGGAGACAGGATGGACTATCTTACCTCCATGTCAACGAATGACTTCGCGATGGCATCAGAACTGGGTCAGCTTGCAAAGGAAGATCCGTTTTATGCTCCCTTTGCTGACAGGAAATACCGTGGAAACATGAACACCTCACTGATCAGGACCGCCTCCGGAAGAAGCATAATGATACAGCATGATGTGTCAAGCCCGAGACCCTACTCGAGGATCCATCTCATCAGCGGCACCAAGGGGGCAGCAAGGAAGTGGCCGTCGCCGGCAAGGATAGCTCTTGGCCACTCATGGCTTAAGCCTGAGGAATTTGCGGCGCTGGAAGCACAGTACACTCCTGAGATAGTAAAAAGGGTGGGAGAGATGGCAAAGGAGATTGGCGGCCACGGAGGGATGGATTTCATAATGGACTGGAGGCTGATCGACTGCCTGCGCAACGGGCTTCCTATTGACCAGGATGTCTATGACGCTGCCTTGTGGAGCGTTATCACTCCTCTCAGCGAGTGGTCCGTGGCCAACAGATCGTCATCGATAGATGTTCCTGACTTCACCTGCGGCTCATGGGAGCTCAACAAGCCATTCGATCCAAACCTGGCAGAGGGAGGGAATACGAAAGTGGTTGGTATTCAGGGAAGTTCAAATCAGCTTGAAGTTTAGGAAATCGTTTTTCGAATAATTCAGCCAATAGAATAACCAGGGAATATATTTTTTACATTTGCGGGCAAATTGCCAATTTCATGTTGAGCGCCATTTTCTTTCTGATTGTTTTATTCCTTTCATTACCTCTTTTCTTTATCCCCGGGTCACTGAAATACTATTATACCCTGGCGCTCCTGGTTTGCGGTGTCACCCTGACCTCAGTCTGGTCCGTCCAGGTGCTCACGGGCAGCGAGCAACTGCTTGAAATACCGCTGTTTGTCCCGGCTGCCGGCTCCGTCGTGATACTTGTTCTGGACAGACTGTCAGCCTTCTTTGTCATAGTGATCAATATCACCGTTTTTATTGGACTTCTGTATGCCAGGGGGTACCTGGCGCCATACTACCGGAGCAAAAATCCGCTTCGTTTTTCCATACATTATTTTTCATACCTGTGGCTCTGGCTGTCGATGCTGATGGTGGTGATGATCCGTGACGGGCTCTCCTTCCTGATTGTATGGGAGATCATGGCCCTCTCTTCCTTCTTTCTCGTGATATTTGATGCCGGGGAGAGGACGATATTAAAGACCGGCATCAGTTACCTGATCCAGATGCATATCGGGATGTTCTTCATCCTGGTTGCTTTTCTGATCGTGGAGAAGGCTACCGGAAGCATGAGCTTTGATGCACTGGGTGAGTATTTTTCAAGCCACCGGAACCTTCCTCTCTTCCTGCTCTTTTTTACAGGGTTTGCCATTAAGGCAGGATTCATCCCGCTTCATACATGGCTCCCTGAGGCGCATCCCGCTGCCCCTTCACATGTATCCGGGGTGATGTCCGGGGTGATGGTCAAGATGGGTATTTACGGAATCCTGCGAGTGGTCGTTGCCATGCAGTCTGACCTGCTGGTTACCGGCATCGTAATTCTCATCGTTTCCCTGATCTCAGGTGTATGGGGGGTGATGATGGCTATCATGCAGCATGACCTGAAGAGGCTGCTGGCCTACAGCACTATAGAGAATGTAGGGATCATCGGTGCAGGTATAGGTCTGGGGGTGATCGGGCAGGCGCTGAATAACCCGGCACTGACACTGCTCGGTTTCGCCGGCGGGCTCCTTCACATTCTGAACCACTCACTGTTCAAATCACTTCTGTTCTTCAACTCAGGGTCAGTCTATCAGGCTGCCCACACCCGGAACATAGAACAGATGGGCGGGCTGATGAAGCGAATGCCTTATACGGCTATACTCTTCCTGATCGGATCACTCGCTATCTGCGGCCTTCCACCCTTTAACGGCTTCATCTCTGAATACCTGATTTACATGGGTATGTTCAACAGTCTCTCCGGAGCAACCCTGTATCATTCAATCATTATCCTGGGATCGATAGTAGGGCTTTCACTTATCGGCGGACTGGCTATTTTTTGTTTCACCAGGGCGTTCGGCATCGCTTTTCTCGGGGAGCCGAGATCAGAAAAGGTGACCCACGCCAGTGAGGTGACCCGCGGCATGATCATCCCTCAGTATGTAACGGTGGCATTCATCCTGATCATTGGCCTTGCATCGCCGCTGGTGGTGAAACCGGTGTTTGACATTGTGGTTCAGACATTCGGCATTCATAATCCTGTAATGATGTCTGGTGCCTTTGTATCCAATCTGGCCCAGATCAGCATATTGGGCGGGGTCTTTGTTGTGACCCTTGTGGCATTGCTGGTCTACCGTCGCCGTCACCTCAGCAAAAGAGTGGTTGAGAGCGGACCCACATGGGGTTGCGGCTATACAGCCGGCACGGCACGGCAGCAATATACAGGCACCTCCTTTGCCTATAACTACAACCACCTCGCCAAGCCGGTCCTCCAGACACGCAAGGTGATGGATGACATCAGGGAGGATGAGATTTTTCCGCGTAAGAGAACCTTCGTTTCGCATAGCGACGATTTCTTCAAAAAAAGGCTTATTGACAAACCGCTCGACTGGTTCTCGGGGTTGCTTAAGAGGATTGCCGTCATGCAGACCGGACAGATTCAGCATTATATCCTATATGCGTTTGTCTTCATGCTTCTTGTTCTGTTGCTGGCAATACTGAATATTATCTGAAGATGGCAGGATTTATTCTGATAGTGATCGCAGCCTTTTTCTTTCCGGGGATTATTCTCAGGACGAAGAGCATTGCCTCTGGACGAAAGGGACCGGGATTGTTACAGCCGGTAAAGGATATAATTGTGCTGCTGAAGAAGGGAAGTGTTTTCAGTACCACCACCGGTTTGATATTTCAGATAGCTCCGGCTGTAACGCTGGCGTCAGTCATATGTGCCATGCTGCTTCTTCCCTTTGCGGAGCAGAAAGCCCTCTTCTCATTTGAGGGCGATTTTGTGCTTTTTGCATATCTGCTGGCTCTCGGCAAGTTCTTTACGGTGATAGCCGCGCTTGATACAGGCAGCAGCTTCGAGGGCATGGGAGCAAGCCGCGAAGCCCTTTTCTCACTCCTGGTGGAACCTGCATTCTTTATCCTCCTGGCCACATTTGCCATGTTCACCGGTTATACTTCATTCTCTGTGATCTTCAACCACTTTTTCATTACGGGGAATGATTATGTGATGATATACAGCATCATAGGCATCTATCTTTTTATCCAGATCGCTATGGTGGAAAACAGCAGGGTACCGATTGACGACCCTAAAACGCACCTCGAACTGACCATGATACATGAGGTGATGATACTTGATTACAGCGGATTTGACAAGGCACTGATACATATCGGCACATACCTTAAATTCGCGCTCTACGGTTCCCTGATATACAACCTGATAGTACCGGCCGGGTGGAATATATACCTGCAGACGGGATTGTTCCTTGCCGTCCAGGCTTTCTTTGCAATCGTCATTGGCATAACCGAATCATTCAGGGCACGGAACAAGATGAACAAGAACCCGAAATTCATACTTACCTTATCGGCAATCGCATGGATAGCCTTTACGGTAATTTTAATACTCACTGACAAACTGGTCTGAAAGGAGATGGTAAACTATCTGATAGTCCTGTTTGCAATCACGCTGATGTACTTTTCATCGGCTGACAGGCTTATAACATATGTAAAACTCATCGCACTGCAGGGACTTTTGCTGTGCGGCATTGCCATATTCGGCCTGAAGGAGGTCAACACCGCTAACCTGCTCTTCATTGTTGCGGAGACATTGATATTCAAGACTCTGATACTGCCCTATCTGCTGACCAGGATCATCCGCCGTTCCGGTGTTACGAAGGTGCACCGGCTTGCCATGCCCGGTTTTTACCTTCTGATATTTTCAATCTTCGGACTGCTTATAAGCGTGGCTCTCGCAAAGATCCTTATCAATCCGTTTATCAATACCATCTATCTTGCCATCGCTCTCTTCACACTTGTCACGGGATTGCTGCTGATAGTGACGCACAAGCTGATTATCTCTCACCTTATCGGCTTCCTGATAATCGAGAATGCGGTTTTCATGTTCTCACTGGCTGTCGGGAGCGAGATGCCGATGCTTATCAACGTCGGCATACTGCTCGACATTTTTGTCGGTGTGCTGATCCTCGGGTTCTTCGGGTTGCGCCTTAAGCCCCACACGAATGAGCTGACATTGTTAAAAGATTAGGAATGATGCTTTTGCTATTCTTTATAATATCCGCGTTATTGATTGCCTCGGCGTTTATGTTCAGGAACAGGGCCGTGACCCGGATACTCACCCTGACCCATGCCGTGTTGCTCATCCTCTTCACCGCATTTGCATGGACCCGGCTCAACGAGACGGAGCTGGCTTATTTCACCTTTGACAGTACAGGGGTCCTCTTGCTTACGGTTCTGGCAATTCTTTCGCTTCCAACCATTTACCACGGATTTATCTATACCACGAACGATACCACCAAGAGATACAATATTTACCATGCCGGACTGATGGCGCTCATGACATTCATGGCGGGAGCCTACCTGGCCAACACGATGACCGTGCTTTGGATATTTGTGGAGGCTACCACGCTGGCCGTCGCCGTGCTCATCTATCATGACCGTACGGAGATGGCCCTCGAGGCTACATGGAAGTATGTCTTCATCTGCTCCACCGGCATTGCCCTGGCTTACCTGGGCATCCTGTTCCTCGGGTTTATTTATGGCCGCGGAGACGCACCGAACCTCTCCTTTGAATCGTTCTCACTGGTCATCAGCAATGCGAGTCCTTTGTACCTTAAGATCTCCTTCATTTTCGTGCTGGTGGGCTTCAGCACCAAAATGGGTCTCTTTCCGATGCATACCGTAACCATTGACGCGCACTCAGTCTCACCTCCTCCTGTCAGCGCCCTCATTTCAACCACCCTGATGAACGTGGGTTTCCTTGCCATTTTTCGTGTATATAAATTATTCGCCTCAACATCAGTGCTTCCGTTTATGAATCACGTCCTCATTCTGGCAGGGTTGCTCTCTCTTCTGATAGCGGCGGGATACATGCTCAAGGCGAAGCACCTGAAGCGGATGCTTGCCTATTCGAGCCTTGAAAACATGGGCCTTGTTGCAATAGCCATAGGGGCAGGAGGGGCCGGCTACTATGCCGCAATGCTGCTCATCATATTGCATTCCTTTGCCAAGTCAAGCCTCTTTTACCAGATGGGACAGCTCTCAAGGGTTCTGCATACATTCAAGCTCGACGAATGCGGGAGGTACATGAGACTTTATCCGGCTGGGGCCATGGTGCTTCTGACAGGGATGATCTGCATCCTGGCAATCCCGCCGTCCGGATTGTTCATTTCCGAACTGATGATCTTCAGGGGACTGGTTATGAACGGCCAGTGGTTCGTACTTATCGTCGCGGTCATATTGCTCTGTTTCGTGATATATGCCATGAGCACACGGATCATGCATATCACCTTCTCAGATCCGAGGAATGAAGACAATGCAAAGCTGCCCGGCACTGTAAGCCCGGTTGAGACATTAAGCCAGTTTCTTCTTCTGGCCATAGTTATAATGATCTGCTTCTACCAGCCGCCGTTCCTGGTTGACATGATAAATCAGAGTTTTGCCATGTTGCCCAGATAAAGAATATGAGCAATCAGAACTACATATCGACAGATAACGGTTCACTGCCGGTGGGAATAAATGAGATACCTGTTCTCGCGTATGACCTGTTTTACGATGAGGTTTGCGGCATGCTGAACAATCCTTCAAATCACTGCCTTTCATACTATTGTCAGGATCTTTCCGACAGGTTGAGATTCATCTGCTGCATAGCCGATGATGAAACCGGAAGAATTAAGGTTTTAAGCCATGAAGGCAACCGGGAGGGCTTAACGCTGAAGTCACTGACTCCGGCCTGTACCTCAATGCATATTTTTGAACGTGAGATACATGAGAATTCCGGAGTGAAATTCGACGGGCATCCCTGGCTTAAACCGGTGAGATATCCCCATGACAGGGCCGAAAGGCTTAATGTAATGGATAATTACCCCTTCTATGAGATTGAGAGCGAGGAGCTTCATGAGGTGGGAGTGGGGCCCGTACATGCAGGCGTGATTGAGCCGGGTCATTTCAGGTTCATCTGCAATGGCGAGAAGGTTTTGCACCTCGAGATACAGCTCGGATACCAGCACAGGGGTGTTGAGAATCTGTTTACTGAAAGCAGGAATGCACTCCAGAGGAGCATCCTGGCTGAAAACATAGCCGGAGATACGGCAATCGGACACGGACTGGCCCATGCGCAGCTGATTGAGTCGCTGGCCGGCATAGAGGTATGTGATGCACTTCGGATTGAGCGTTGCATCGCCCTGGAGATGGAACGGATAGCCGTGCATATTGGTGACACTGCAGCTCTGTGCGGCGACGTTGCCTACCAGCTTGGCCAGGTCACCTGCGAGGCTCTCAGAACCATGGTGATAAACACCACTCAGTACTGGTGCGGGAACCGGTTCGGGAAAGGACTGGTTCGCCCAGGGGGATCGAACTACCCTCTGACGGATGAAATAGCATCCGGACTGCTGGAGGTGCTTGGGGATGTTGAAAGGAGGTATGGGAATGTTGCCGACTGTGTATACTCCCTTCCGAGCGTGCTTGGCAGATTCGAGGACATTGGCACTGTCACGCGGCAACAGGCAGAGGGAACAGGTGCCGTGGGGATGGCTGCCCGCACATGCGGAATAGTGCGTGACCTGCGCAGGACACATCCCTTCCAGTACTACAAAAACTACAATATCGACCCGGTAATACTTGAAACAGGCGATGTGCTGGCCCGTGGCATGCTGAGAGCCCTTGAGGTAAAGGCATCGGCAGGAATCATTCGCGGGTTGATTGATTCGTGGAGAAAGGCTGATAAAACAGTGGGGAAGCCTGACTATGGGTACAGGCTCAGGCCAGACAGTTTCGCGGTATCCCTGACGGAGGGATGGAGGGGAGAAATATGTCATTCTGCAGTCACTGACAGCAAAGGGAATATTACTCATTACAAGGTAAAGGATCCGTCACAGCATAACTGGATGGCTCTGGCGCTGGCGGTACGGAACCAGGAGATATCTGACTTCCCGGTCTGCAACAAGAGCTTTAACCTGTCATATTGCGGGCATGACCTGTAGTTAAAACTGACGCTGTATTATGTTAAAGGAAATAAAGATACTATCTGATCACGGCAAACAGTTTGTACCAGACCTGAGGAGACAGCCGGTCTCGGCGAGGTTCAGGGGCAGGCCGGTAATCTCTGCCGGAATAACAGGGGAGGAGATAGAAAAGGCTTCTGCCATCTGCCCGGTGAATGCCATTGACAGTCGTAGCGGTTCTATTGACCTGGGCAGATGCACATTCTGCAATGAGTGCGCACTGCTGCTGCCTGAAACCATCCGTTTTACAAATGACTACCGGATTGCAGCGAACAGGAGGGAAGATCTCATCATCAAGCCCGGCCAGGACGGAGAGATGAGACTGGATCAGATGGCTGTCAGGAAAGATGTCCGTCGCCTCTTCCACAGGTCGCTTAAGCTCAGGCAGGTGTCTGCCGGTGGAGACAACTCATGCGAGATGGAGCTTAATGCTTCGGGAAATGTCAACTTTGACATGGGCCGTTACGGTATCGAGTTTGTGGCTTCACCGCGGCATGCCGACGGAATTGTGATTACCGGTCCGGTGACAGAAAACATGTCTGAAGCACTGGAGATATGCTATAAAGCTGTACCGTCACCTAAGGTTATTATTTTGGTTGGCACCGATGCCATCAGCGGGGGACTGTTTGCAGGGAGTCCTGCATTGAAACGAGGATTTATTGAGACCCACCATGTTGACCTGTATGTACCGGGTAACCCTGCCCACCCTCTGACCTTCATCAACGGGATCATGGATTTGCTGGGGCTGTGAACAAATCTATCATCGTGCGGCTCATGGCGGTTACACCTGTAGTGTAGGCCGGGGCAAAGTCGGGAGCAAAATTGCTGCTGTGCAGCGCGGGAAGCATTGCTCCGTTTTCCAGGCTCTCAGAATGCTTCTGGCGGTTGACGCCTCCCAGCCAGAAGAGAGCGATCTTCACCTTTTCCGGCGTGCGGCCGTATTTGCCGAAATCTTCCGCCACTGTCGACGGCTCCACCCTGATGACGTTCTCCTTTCCCAGGATGCCGGCCATGGAGACAGTAGCTTTGCTTACCAGGTCAGGGTCATTTTCAACCGGGGGAGTATATTCGCTGCCGGTAGTGATGACAGGCATCATGTCTGTCTTCAGTCCTGCCGCAACAGCCTGACCGTCGGCAATGCGACGGAGTGCTGCGATGATCTGCCGGTACACATCATCTGAGAAGAATCTTATTGTCAGTTTCATGTCAACCTCCCCGGGGATGATGTTGTGCTTCGTGCCGCCGTGGATTGATCCCACCGTAACCACAGCAGGTGAGACGGGATTGATCTCGCGGCTCACAATGGTCTGATAGTCGAGTATTATTTTGGCTGACAGAACAATGGGGTCAATCGTTTTATGAGGCATTGCACCGTGGCCCCCTATGCCGAAGACCTTAATGTCAACAGACTTCACCCCCGCGAAGATGGGACCCGGGAAGTAACCTGTTGTTCCGGCGGGGAGGTCGGAGCTGACGTGATAGCAGAGCGCATAGTCCGGCAACGGAAACCTTGTATATAGTCCGTCATTTATCATCTGTTCGGAGCCGCCGCTGACCTCTTCAGCCGGCTGTGCGACAGCGACGATGGTCCCGCGCCATCTGTTCTTCAGTGACACCAGCGTTGAGAGGGTGCCATGCCACACCGTCATGTGAAAGTCGTGCCCGCATGCATGCATCACCGGCGTTTCCATTCCCTGGCTGTCAGTGACGGTCACCTTGCTTGCCCAGGGCAGACCGGTAGTCTCCTTTACAGGAAGGGCATCCATATCTGTTCTGAGCATTATAACGGGTCCCGATCCGTTCCTGAAGACTCCCACAACGCCGTTTCCTCCCACACCAGTTGTCACCTCAAATCCCAGTTTTTCAAGCGCCTGTGCCATCTTTGCGGCTGTTTTGAACTCCTGAAGTGAGAGCTCCGGGCTCTGATGCAGATCACGGTAGATCAGCTCTGCCGAAGCCAGGGAGCCTGATACTTCCTTTTTAATCTCCTCATTGATATCCTGACCGGCCAGGGGGATGGCAATGCACAGGAGCAGGAATAAAGCAATTGCAGACAGTTTTTTCATGGATTCAATCATACTGATCTAGAATTTAAATAAAATAACCTGGTGTTGCACAGTCGAATAGAAATCTTGGCCATCGCCCGGATTTAGAGATGAAATTTAAGAATATTTTCGCACCGGTGAGGGGCATCTCAATAATTATGAATACAAGTTTCCGTAACGGGCTTTTTACTAACTTAGTTACCTGTATCATAACATTACCTGATCATGAAGAATATCTTATTAATCGGAACATTTGCATTTATGGGAACATTGCTTTTTACCTCATGCGGGCAGACCGGAGAGAAGGCTGCTGCCACTGACACATTTACCTATGAAGTTGACAGGTTTGAAGATATCAGCGTTCTGAAGTACAGGTTGCCGGGATTTGAGCAGCTGTCGCCGGCAGAAAAGGAATTGATCTACTGGTTATCTGAGGCTGCGTTATGCGGACGCGATATCCTTTGGGACCAGAATTTCAAGTACAATCTTGTCATCCGCAGGACCATCGAGGCTATAATCGACTCCTACGACGGCGACCGGGAGGCAGAAGAGTATAAATCATTCATCACCTACGCCAAGAGGGTCTTTTTCGCCAACGGCATTCACCATCATTACTCCAACGACAAGTTTGTGCCGGGTTTTTCAAAAGAGTATTTTGATGTCCTGGTCAGTTCCTGTGATCCGTCACTCCTGCCGCTGAAGGAGGGTGAGACGGCAGCAGATCTGATTGCCTGGCTTACACCTGTTCTGTTTGACCCCCAGTTATATGCCAGGAGGGTTGACCAGTCAGAGGGCGCTGACATGATCACCGCATCGGCCAACAACTTCTATGATGGTGTATCACAGGCCGAGGTTGAAAAATATTACGCCTCCCTGGCCGATCCTTCCGATCCGCGTCCGGTTTCTTGGGGTCTGAATTCAAAGGTGGTAAAGGTTGACGGCAAGGTGACGGAGATACCTTATAAATCAGGAGGTCTTTACGGTGAGGCTATAGACCGGATCATTTCATATCTTGAGAAAGCGCGCAATGTTGCGCTGAGCGAGACCCAGAGGAAGGAACTGGATCTTCTTATTGATTATTACAGGACCGGGGATCTGAAAACATGGGATGAGTATAATGTAATATGGGCAGGCAACACAGATCTCCCTGTTGACTATATCAACGGTTTTATTGAGACCTACGGTGACCCCATGGGTATGAAGGCCACATGGGAAGCTGTGGTGGATTACAAGGATCTTGAGGCATCAAAGCGCACAGCCCTGATCACTGAGAACGCCCAGTGGTTTGAGGATAACTCGCCGGTATGCTCCTGAGTACCGGAAGGAGAAGGTCACCGGGGTTGCCGCCAG
The DNA here is from genome assembly GCA_963802145.1 of uncultured Rikenellaceae bacterium. GTDB lineage: Bacteria > Bacteroidota > Bacteroidia > Bacteroidales > VadinHA17 > SR-FBR-E99. The sequence goes on along the minus strand of CAWDHN010000010.1, from coordinate 399,489 downwards.
CGTAATCAATGTGGCAATGCTCGGAGGTGACTGTTATCCTGCATCACCCCTTGGGATAAACCTTCCGAATTCAAACTGGATCAGGACCGAAGCAGGGTCAAAGTCTGTCACCCTTGCAAATATCACCGATGCCAAGGATATTGTATCGCGCGGCAGCGGATTCCTTGAGGAGTATGCCTGGGATCAGGCAGAGATTGACAGGGCAGTGAAATTCGGTTCGCTATCAGACGCCCTGCACACCGACATGCATGAGTGCATAGGCCACGCCAGCGGCAAGCTTGCGCCGGGAACAGATCCCAATGCTCTGAAGAACTATGCCTCACCCCTGGAGGAGATGAGGGCTGACCTGTTCGCCCTTTATTTCATGATGGATCCGAAGATGACAGAGCTGGGGCTGATGCCCTCTGACGAACCGGCAAAAGCCATGTACGACAATTATATCCGGAACGGCTTTTTGACGCAGATTGTAAGGATCAAGCCGGGGAAGGATATTGAGCAGGCTCATATGCGATGCCGTTCAGCCATAGCACACTGGGTCTTTGAGAAGGGCAGGGAGGGGAATGTGATAGAGACTGTCAGTCGCGATGACAAAACCTTCGTAAGGATCAACGATTACAGCATGCTGCGGACACTATTCGGGGAGATGCTCAGGGAGGTGCAGCGGATCAAGTCAGAGGGTGACTTTGAGGCCGGGCGGAGTATGATCGAAAATTACGGTGTGAAGATCGACCAGGATCTTCATAAGGAGATCCTTGCAAGGTATGAGAAGCTTAACCTGGCACCCTACAGCGGCTTTGTCAATCCTATGATGACAGCGGTGACAGATGCACAGGGAAGGATCACTGATGTGAAGATTGAATACTGCGATGATTACCTGCGGCAGATGATGGAATACGGGAAGAAATATTCATTCCTCCCCCTTTAGTGATCATAGTATTTTTTGTTAAGCCTCTCCGTCTTTCGCTTCTCCGCCAGAACAATGTAAGCAAGGTATGCTGCGGTTAGGGTAAGGAGAACTATGATGCTGTACCTGACGATGAAGGCGATACCGGGTCCTTTGCCTGCCATGCTTGCCGGACTGACTGCATGCCCTACGTCGATCCCGAACAGGTTCTTCACGAAGAAGAGAAGAAAGAAAGCGAGCAAGCCTGCGGCAACGGGCGTGGTGATCCACCCGGAAGCGATGCTGCCGAGCACTTTCAGGTTGATGTTCCTGACCCCCTTGTATAGTCCTATACCGAGCACTGCCCCTACCACCACCTGCGTGCTTGATACAGGAACCATGGGGATGGGCGGAAGACCCATCTTAACCATCAGGCCTGACAGTGCGGAGGATGAAAAGATGAACAGCACCAATGCCTGGGAAAGAACCACCACGAACGCTGCTTCGGATGACAGTTCGAGGAGATTGCTGCCTACCGTCTGCATCACTTTTTTGGAGAAGGTCAGGATTCCCGCTGCTATGGCCATTGCACCAATCAGGAATAGCTGCTGAGCCCCTGTAAGGGTGAAGATGCCGAAGTCGGCATCTCCCAGGGGTATACTGGGCACAAAGACCCCCATCACGTTTGCAATGTTGTTTGCCCCGAGGCTATATGCGCCAAAGGCCCCGGCGATCATCAGCCCGGTCCTTAGATAAGATTCGTACTTCAGGAGGTGCACCTTTATCCTTCTCCTGGAGATCTTGACCAGGTGGTACAGCCCGTAGGCGAACAGGGCTCCCAGCGCCGGTCCCGTGATCCATGTGGCTACAATCTGTGTCAGTGCCCCGGTATCGACGGCATTGCCTGTAAAAAAGTTCCATCCGATGATTGCACCTACAATAGCCTGTGTGGTTGAGACCGGAAGCCCGGCCCTGGTCATGAAATAGACAGTCAGTCCTGCTGCCAGTGCTACCGTAAAGGCACCTCCCATGGCGTTCACCGACCCGAGCCTGCCCAGGGTGGCAGAGGCCCCGGAGCCCTGGATCACAGCGCCCAGGATGACGAAGACAGAGGCAATGACAGCAGCCCTGGTGAAGGAGACCATCCTCGATCCGACTGCGGAGCCGAATACATTGGCCGCATCATTGGCGCCGAGGGTCCACCCGAGAAAGAGGCCGCTGGTGAGGAACAGAAATATCATGATCAGAGCATTTGCCTTATGGCCATGGAGGCGAGCAGGTCAGCAGCTGCCTGGGCAGCATCGGATATGTTCTCTATATGATGGGTGATATACCTGATATGAGCCTTCTCAGCCAGGGAGAGATCATTCATCTCATGAAACACCTTCTTCTTCATCTGGAAGGCGGCCTTGTCGGTCTCCCTCTCAAAGAAATAGACCTTTATAAGCTTCTCCCTGACAAGGTGGGGCTCCCTGAAGAAAGCCCTTGCTGCCGGCATCAGCTCTTCGGCAGCGTTGCCGGATACTTCGCTCAGCGAGATGAAGTCACGTGCCAGCGAGGCTGGAACATGGGGCATCTCGACATAGAATTCATTGAGCGACCCCTTGGCGGTGTCAATGATCTCATCAAGCTGCCAGAGCAGCTTGACGATCTCGCTGCGCTGCTGTGGAAGGATGGAGTGGACGATCATGTCATTCTCAATGCTTCGCTGGAGCTTGTCAGCCCTGCCCTCAAGCTCATCGATCTTACTAAGGTGACTCTGAAATGCGTCGTGATCCTGGTTGACATATGCCTTGACACCCTCCTTGAAGATAAGTATCCCTATCTCGATGGTGTCAAAGAACTCGTCTAACCTTACTGTCAGTTCCCTGGTTGTGCGGGTAAAAAGCGACATATGCCGGTGATGTGTTGGTTAAGACAAATATATTAAGAAAAGCATCGTACAATGGTCAATCAGAAATCAATAATTCTCTCAACACGGTGATTTTTCAGGTAGCTCTTTATTATCACCTGAATGTCGCGGTTATCGGCTGCCTTTTTTATGCAGTCATGCACTGCCGTCAGCCCGAATCCGACGTCATTGACATTGAAGAAACCGAATCCTTCATATTTGCCGTTGACGATCTTGACGGCCGATCTCTCTTCCATGTCGCGGCCGCGGTCGATGATGAAGAAGTTCCTCTCCCTGAATATGAATTCATCGAGAGCCATGAGTGCCCTTTCGTTGTATGACTGAGGCTCCTCATCACCGCAGCATGCCCCGCGGCAGAGGCTTACCTGCCTGTGAAAGCAGGGACCGTCTGTCTCATACATGCCGCACAGCTTCTGGCACAGGTTGTAATCATTGATGATCTGTTCCAGCTTGCCCCTGGCCCTGTCACGTGATGTAAACAGTGAAAGGGGGATCTCATCATCATTGACATTACGGTATTCAAACCTGATGTAACTGTTTTCATCCGTATGACTGTAGATACCCCAGCGGAACCCGGTACGCCGCTGGGCCCTGTTGAACAGTGGTTTTTTGCTCTTTATCTCCGCTGATTCAAGAAGCAGGGCTATCAGTTCGTTGCCGGTCCGCTCCCAGGTGATGTCAGCTATCAATGACCGCATTTCCATGGCTCTCCCGGAGGTATTGTTCGAGAGGTGAGTGTTCACCCTCTGGCTCAGGTTACGGCTTTTGCCTACATAAATAACCTCGCCCGCCTCATCGTGAAAGTAATAGATGCCCGGCTCATCCGGGATTTCTTCCAGCCGTGCCATGTCAAGCGCCGGATGCAGCTTAGCGGCTTTCCTGTTCTTTATCAGGCTGCCCGACTTAAGGGCCTTATCCTTTTCCAGGAGAAGCTCAAGGAGCCTTACGGTGGCCATGGCATCACCTGAGGCCCTGTGTCTGCCGCTTATCTCTATCCCGAGATCCTTGCACAGGTTGCCCAGGCTGTAAGACCTGTGTCCCGGCAGCAGCTTCCTGCTGAGCGATACTGTATCAAGCAGCGGCCGCCTGAAATTGTATCCAAGCATGCCGAACTCCTGCCTGATGAACGAATAGTCGAACCTGGCATTATGGGCAACAAATACGTTTCCTTCAGTGAGCTCCACGATCTTTCTGGCCACCTCATAGAACTTCGGGGCATCCTCCACCATCTCGTTGGTTATGCCTGTAAGTGAGGTTATGAAGTATGGGATGTTGCGCTCCGGGTTGACGAGTGTTGCGTACTCATCAACAATGGTTTTCCCGTCGTGGATGTATACGGCAATCTCGGTTATCCTCTCATGCCTGGCGCTTCCCCCGGTGGTCTCTATGTCAATGACAGCATACACTTCTGCAGGAAAGCACTAAGATAACTACTTTTAATACTGCCGGGAATTATTCATAAATTTGATGTAAAATGAGGTGCCATGGAATGCTTCGGTAAATTCTTCTATCTGGATGGGAATATCATTCCTGCGGGTCAGGATGACGAGATTGCCCAGGGTGAGGTTTCCTTTTACGAGGTGATCCGGATCCGGGAGGGTATTCCTCTTTTCTTTGATGATCACATGAAGCGTATGAGTGACGGTATATCAACCAGATATGAACCTGATCACGATATCTCCGGAAAGGTTAGGGAGGGACTCGATGCTCTCGTCAGGAAACAGTCGTTCCCGGAAATAAATGTGAGGATTACAGTGACCTACACAGGGTGTGATTACTCGCTTCACATATGCTACATCCCATCCTCATACCCCGATGAAAAAATGATCAGTGAGGGGGTCAGCCTGATATTGTACCACGCCGAAAGGTTCAATCCCGGCGTGAAGGTTCTGAATACCAGGCTGCGCCTGTCAGTCAATGAGGAGCTGGTGAAAAGGAAGGCTTACGAAGCCCTGCTTGTCAACAGCGAAGGTTGCATTACTGAAGGAAGCAGGTCAAATGTGTTCTTTGTGACGAAGACAGGGGTGATTCACACTGCCCCTGACAAGGCAGTTCTGTCGGGAATAACACGGGGATATGTGATGGAGATCATCAGGAAGGAGCGGTTTGATCTTGTCTTTGAAGCTGTCAGGGAGGCTGAGATCAGCCGTTTCAGTTCTGTGTTTATCACTGGCACCTCGCCGATGGTCCTTCCGGTACAAAAAATTGATAATCAGATATATGAAGTAAGCAATCCGATTGTGGAAAGGATCCGCCTGTTATACGCCGGTAAAGCTGCGGATAGTATCCGGAGTTATAAGATGAAGAAAAGCAAAGATTAATCTCTATATTTGCACAAAAGCAACACCAATGGCCAGCATTAAAAACCTTAAAAAGGATATCGATTATCTCTTTTTTGAACTGATCTCAGACTGTTTCATGTTCACCAGCCTTCATGATGGCCCTAAAAAGGCTGAAGCCCAGGAGCTTATAGAAGAAGCGGTGAGCATGCGCAATGATTTCATTGACAGGGTTAATAACCCCGACGGAAAAGACAATCCCGCACTGGTGAAGGCATATTACACCACGCTGCAAAAGGATCTCCTTGAAAAAGTTGACGGCTATTTTGAACGGCTGAGCAAGATATCCAGGGCATAAAGAGGATTTTCGATTTCAGATTTTCGATTTTCGATTTTTTACAATTCGCAAATCGCAAATCGCAAATTGCAAATTCTCAGACTTTCGACTTTACGGACTTTCAACTTCTATACAAATTTCATTATCTCCGTATTGCATTTGCTGCAGCGGCCTTCGTCAGTGAGGCCGGTTATAGTTGTGGAATAACCGGAACGCCTTATCACCGTCGCACGGCAGGCTGGGCAGAGGGTATCACTTCCGGCATATTGTCCAGGCATGTTGCCGGTGTATACAAAGTCAAGATACTCTTCAGCGACCTCCTTTAACATCAGGATTGTCTCAACGGGGGTGGGAGGGTCGTTCCTTCTGTGCATCGGGAAATAGCGGCTGAGGTGCAGTGGCACATCTCTTCCCGCATTCTCCGCGATCCATTCACATTCCCGCCTCATTTCATCCGCTGAATCGTTAACCCCGGGAAGGATGAGGGTTGTGATCTCAAGATGTCTTCCTGAGGAGGCCACCAATCTGACAGATTCCAGAACAGGCTGGAGGGTGGCTCCTGTAAACCTCCTGTAGAAGTCATTGCTGAAACCTTTAAGGTCAATGTTAAAGGCGTCAATGAGAGTGATAAGTTCCTCCAGAGGCTTGCTGTTTATGTATCCGTTGGTGACCATCACGTTACGGAGACCTTCAGCGGCGGCAAGCCGGGCACAGTCCGAAACGTACTCATACCAGATGACAGGCTCGTTATAGGTAAAGGCCAGTCCTGTGTTTAATGATGCTCCAAGGGCTTGCCTGACAAGCTCTTCCGGCGCAAGTTTTCGTGCCCCGTCAGTGACGGTGCTCTGTGATATATGGTAATTCTGGCAGAAGTCGCATTTAAGGTTGCAGCCGTATGATCCCACTGATAATATTGACGTCCCGGGGAAGAAGTGGTAAAGAGGTTTCTTTTCTATGGGATCGAGGGCATAGCCCGAGATGATGCCGTAGGTGGTCGACGAAATCATCCCGTCGCGGTTCTCTCGCACGCCGCAGATACCTCTGTTTCCGGCCGCAATCAGGCATGCGTGGGGGCAGAGAATGCATCTCAGTCTCCCGTCGTCATCATGTTTTTCCCAGAGCTGCATACCGGCTGTTTTTTTATCTTATAAATTTAATGTTATTTTTGCTTAACGGAAGCTGCGATCAGCAGTCTCCCAACTGCTTCATCAATTTTAAACCTAAATCTGACCCAATGACAACCAGAAGAAATTTCGTAAGGCAATCAGCTTTGGTCATGGCCGCCATGCCACTGATAAACAGGGATCTGCTTGCAGCACCCCGGCTTTCCAAAAAAACAGGCCTTGCTCTTTATACCATTCGTGATGCGATGGGCAAGGATCCGGCCGCAGCTCTGGCTGAGGCAGCAGCGATAGGGTATGACTGGGTGGAGGCTGCTGACCACAGGGACAGGAAGTTTTACGGTTTCGCCCCGAAGGAGTTCGGGAAACTTGTAAAAAAGGCGGGAATGGTGCCCCTCAGTTCCCATAGCCAGATACGGCCCGAGAACCATGAACAGATGATAGATGATGCCGCAGAGGCGGGAATGAAATACATCATGCTTCCATCTCTTCCCGGCGACTGGAGCAGTTCAATAGACGGCTTCCAGAGGGCTGCCGATTTTTTCAACAAGGCGGGAGAGAGGTGCAGGAAGTCAGGCATTACCTTCGGTTTTCATAATCACCAGATAGAATTTAAGGAGATAAACGGCCGGGTTCCTTATGATGTGCTTCTTGAGAACACCGATCCCAAACTGGTCACCTTTGAACTCGACATTGCATGGATCACTGCCGCAGGGAAGGACCCTGTTGCCTATTTCAGGAAATACCCTGGCCGCTTCCAGGTATGGCACATGAAGGATCTCAGTCCTGAAAAGCAGGATGCCACTCTTGGTGAAGGGATTATTGACTTCAAGCCAATAATGGCCGAGGCGAAGACCGCCGGCATGAAATACTGGTTCCTGGAACAGGATAATTGCCGTACACATACTCCAATGGAGAGCATAGCAATCAGCCGCAACTATTATCTGGAAAAGCTTCTGAAGTAATCTCAGACTGCAGTCCTGGCCGAGTTATTTAGTCCCGAAGCCACAACAGCTTCCAGGAACTTCATTCCCCTGACCCCATCATAAATTCCCGGGTAGTCTGCCATGGTATCATGGCTGGCGCCCTCTGTTCCGGAAATGATGTGAAGGGCAAAATTCCTGTAGAGGTTTGCAAAGGCTTCTATGAACCCTTCCGGATGGCCTGCCGTCATCCTTGTATGCATGGGAGCAGCCGTGCCTGCACCGCTGAATGCAGTGCCGGTGCGAAGCAACTGTAACGGTTTGCCGGGCCACATGACCGTGAGTGTGTTGGGCTCCATCTGTCTCCAGGCCAGGCTTCCCTTTTCGCCGTAGATTCTTATCGAAAGGTTATTTTCCTCGCCTGTGGCTATCTGGCTGGCAAGGAGGGTGCCTCCTGCTCCGTTGCTGAACAGAAGGAGGACGCTGCCGTCATCATCAAGGACTCTTCCGGGCACCACCGAGCGGAGGTCAGCCGCCAGAGTCACGACTTCGAGTCCGGATACATATTCGGCCAGGTTGAACGCATGGGTTCCAATGTCAGCCATTGCACCGGCGATGCCTGCCCTGGCAGGGTCTGATCTCCATGCAGCCTGCCTGTTCCCGGTTGTCTCAACGGGAGATGAGAGCCAACCCTGGAAATATTCGACAGCTACCTTCCTGACAGGTCCTATCTCACCACCGAGAACCAGCTCCCGGGCACGCTTTACCATCGGGTAACCGGTATAATTGTGTGTCAGGCAGAAGAGCCTCGACGTACGTTCCACCGTCTCATGCAGGTCAATGGCTTCGGCCACGCTCATGCACAGAGGCTTGTCGCAGACAACATGAAAACCTGCCTCGAGGGCCATCTTCGCAGGACCGTAATGCAGGTGGTTGGGTGTGACGACCGATATGAAATGTGGCCTCACATCTTCTGGCAGGGCGCTCTCGCGGCTGATCATCTCCTGCCACGAAGAATAGATGCGTGAGCTCTCAAGACCTTCCCTGGTGCCCGTTGCGACAGATACTGCAGGGTCACTGCTGAAGGCGCCGCAGACCAGTTCCGAGAGTCCGTCAAGACGGGCCGCCATGCGGTGAACAGGACCTATCAGGGACCCTTCACCACCGCCTATCATCCCCATTCTCAGTCTCATGATTCCGGGTCTCCGTCGATCTGATTTTCTCCCCTTATCTCGATACCGTGCTGTCTGCAGAAGCCCTCTACCGAATCCATAATGGCGGCAGAGCGTTCGGGATAATAGGCTCCCAGCCTGAGGCTGAGCTTCTTCTCCCCGGTGAAGAAATCGATGACCAGAGGCCTGAACTCAACAGCCCTCAGAGTGGCTGGCGTAAAAACCACCGCAGGCCTGTAAAAATCCTGTCTTAATACTATCCTCTCATTGCCAATCCTGATATATCTCTCAGTAAACCCCAATCCGGATCCTATCATCCAAAGTCCAAAGAGCAGCAGAAAGCCCATCGCTATCCAGGTGCTTGTTACTGAGCCCGCCGTGCCTCTGATGCTGTACATAAACCAGACTGCCACAACGAGACAAGCCAGGCCAAGAAAAATCCTGAGGCTTCTGCCAACCCTGGTATTTTCATTCAGCTCTAAAGTGTAATATTTATCTGCCATATCTGTTTCCCCAATGCAATTTACAGTTTTTTGAGAAAAGCCGACCGGATTTAAAAATCATTCCCCGGTTTTATTTTCCGGATGATTTTTTTACTTTTAAGGTCTGTATTGAACTTTTAACCACCTGAAAAATGAATGAGGAAACAAAAAAAATCACAAGACGGTCATTTGTAGGCACTACCGGTGCAGCAATTGCCGGTCTTACAATCCTTCCGAGCAATGTCGTCAGTGGTCTCGGCTACCGTGCCCCGAGCGATAAGCTGAATATCGCCGGCATTGGAATCGGCGGTGTTGGCGCCACCAATATCAGGAACGTTGCGTCGTCAGAAAATATCGTTGCTCTATGCGATGTAGACTGGGGTTACTCGAAGAGGGTTTTTGACGCATATCCTGCCGCAGCAAAGTACTGGGATTACAGGAAGATGTATGATGAGATGGGCAAGTCGATTGACGCCGTTGTCATCGCCACGGCAGACCATACTCATGCCCTTACGGCAGCACAGGCCATGACTATGGGCAAGCATGTCTACCTTCAGAAGCCGCTCACGCACAGTGTGTATGAATCACGGCTTCTGACAAAGCTGGCCGCAAAACACAAGGTTGCGACTTCCATGGGCAACCAGGGTTCATCAGGTGAGGGAGTGAACCTGATCATTGAGTGGATACAGAACGGCGAGATAGGGGAGGTAAGAAAAGTCGAGACATTCACCGACAGGCCCATATGGCCGCAGGGACTTAACAGACCCGCAAAGGGTGAGTGGGTTCCGGAGACCCTCAACTGGGATCTTTTTGTCGGGCCGGCCCCGATGCGTCCTTTCCATAGCATCTACACTCCGTGGAACTGGAGAGGGTGGTGGGATTTTGGCACAGGCGCCCTGGGAGACATGGCATGCCACATCCTGCACCCGGTGTTCAAAGGGCTGAAGCTGAATTACCCGACAAAGGCAGAGGGTAACTCAACGCTGCTTCTCACTGACTGCGCTCCCAATGCACAGTCTGTTAAGCTTGTCTTCCCCGAGAGACCAACACCTAAAGGCTCAAAAGTAAAATATCCGGAGGTGGAGGTGACCTGGACTGACGGTGGCATCCTTCCCATGAAACCAGAAGGATGGCCGGCAGGAAAAGCATATGACCCGGATGGCGGATGTATTTTCCACGGCAGCAAGGATACTCTTATCTGCGGTTGCTACGGCCGCGACCCATGGCTGCTGTCAGGCCGTGTGCCGGCATCACCCAAGACGGAACGGCGCGTAACCACCAGCCATGAGATGGACTGGGTGCGCGCTTGCAAGGAATCAGCGGACACGAGGGTGATGACAAAGTCAGACTTCTCCGAAGCCGGACCGTTCAATGAGATGGTGGTCATGGGCGTGCTCGCAGTGAGGCTTCAGGGACTCAACAAGACTCTCGAATGGGATGGCGTTAAGATGGAGTTCACCAATATTAACGACACCGAAACGATAAAGATCTGTGTTGAGGATCATTTCAGCATAACCGACGGTCATCCGACGTTCAACAGAAAATATACCGAGCCGATAAATGTGAAGCAGTTTGCTGAGGAGATGATTAAGCACAACTATCGCAGCGGCTGGTCGCTACCGGAGATGCCGGCATAACTATCACGCCGGCAGTCGTTTTTGAAGCTGCCGGAATAACTGGAATAATTGTGAATCAAATATTTAAAACCTATTACTTATGAAAGTATTAAAAATGTTGTTTGTATTTGCTATTGCAGCATCATTCATTTCCTGCGGTTCAGGAAAGGAGAAAAAGAATGTCGAGCAGAAAACCACTGAAGCTGAGGTGTGGACCTTCCTCTTTGACGGATCCACCACACAGGGCTGGCGTAACTATAACAAGACCACCTTCCCTGAGCAGGGATGGGAGATAGTTGACGGCACACTGCATTGCAAGGGCTCAGGCAGGGGCGAGGCAGGCGGTGGCGGAGGTGACATCCTCTATGACAAGAAGTTCTCTAACTTCCACCTTAAACTTGAGTGGAAGATTTCAGAAGGAGGAAACAGCGGCATCTTCTACCTGGCGCAGGAGAGTCCTGAACTGGATTTCATATGGAAGACTGCTCCCGAGATGCAGGTACTTGACAATGCAAAGCATCCTGATGCCGAAGCCGGCAAGGATGGGAACCGTAAGGCCGGGTCACTGTATGACCTGATACCTGCAGTTCCTCAGAATGCAAAACCCGCAGGCGAATGGAACACTGCCGAGATCAAGGTATACAAGGGTTCCGTATGGCATATGCAGAATGGTGAGACCGTGCTTGAGTATCATCTCTGGACTCCGGAGTGGAATGCCCTCGTTGCCGGCAGCAAATTTCCGGCACTTAATCCCAATTGGGCCAATGTGGCAGCCGAGGGCTACATCGGACTGCAGGATCATGGCGATGATGTCTGGTACAGGAATATCCAGATACGCGAATTGTAATCCTTAAGAAACCAATTGACACAAAGAGGGCGTCGGGTAATTATCCGGACGCCCTTTTTAATTTGCGATTTGCCGATGTGCGATTGTGCGATATGGGTGATCCAATAATCGCACAATCGCACATCGGCAAATCGCAAATTCTACAGTTGTGGATTACCCCTGAGGCCTATCTCGTCCGCTGCCTCGCGCATGCCCATTATTGTGTCTGATATCAGCTCATTAAGGTCTGCTCCAAGCTTTGCGGCTCCCTGTTCAATGACGCTGCGGTCGACGCCTGCGGCAAATCTCTTGTCGGTCCATTTCTTGCGTACTGACCGTGCTTCCATGTCAAGCACACTCCGCGACGGCCTGACGAGGGCGCTGGTGGTCACCAGTCCGGTAAGCTCATCGATTGCAAAGAGTGTCTTCTCAAGGAGCGTCTGCGGCTCGGTGTCAGAGCAGATGCCGTAACCATGGCTTATCACCGCCCTGATGTATTCTTCCGGCCAGCCCTCCTCCCTCATTATCTTTTCGGTCATCGTGCAATGCTGGTCAGGGTACATCTCGTAATCAAGGTCATGGATCAGGCCTACCACCCCCCACATCTCTTCATCCTCCCCCTGTTTGCGCGCCATGTATCTCATGACCGCCTCAACGGAGAGGGCATGCTTGTAAAGGCTGTCCGATTTATTGTATTTTCTGAAGAGCTCCAGCGCTTCTTCACGTGTTGGTTTTTTGCTGATCATGTACTAACTCTTTACCACCTTCATAGACATACTCCTGCCCCCGAGGCTGATCCTGAGGGTATAGACTCCTGAGGCAAGATGACGGCAGTCGAACGGGATCCTGTTTCTCCCGGGCATCAGTCCGGGTACCGACCTGAGCACAACCCTCCCTCCGGAGTCAATGAGTTCAATAATAGTATTTTGTTCACCCTCGAAATCAAGTTCAAGTATAAAGCTATCCCTGAACGGGTTGGGAAGTATCCTTACCGATTCCTCAGGGATCTCAGGTCCCGTTCCCGATTTTATGAACGAGACGTATGCAGTATCGTTGCCGGCATATCCGTCTTCTGGGAGTCGGCTCAGGATATATATCTTATAGCTAATGTCCGGCTGCAGGTTGCATTTTTTTGTGAATACGACATCCACCGTGTCACCCGGATCGATCTTCCTGAAGAAGGTCTCGTTGACCAGTTCGCCGTCGTTTATCCTGTATGCCAGCGGGAAGCTCGTGAGGGTGGTGCGCCCGAAGTTGATCACTCTTCCGGATACCGTAACGTCAGTCAGAACGGCCGTGGCGGGAGGAGGGAAGACAGAATCAATATGCAGGTCAGCCTCAAGGAAAGATATATCCGGGAATGTAATCTGGTCAATCCACGCGGCGTCATGACCGCCCGAGAGCGATACATCCTTTTTATAGACCCACTCGAGCAGATGAACGCCGGGCTTCAATACCTTTCTCCGGAGCGCCCAGGGCGTGTCGCCTGATATCTGCATGTCAACAACACTGTCAACCCTGAAGACGAACTCGTCATAAATCGGTTCGGAGGAGACACGTGAATAGAATGAAATCGTGTCGGCGACAGGATTATTTACATAGATTGACAGGACTGACTCCTTCTTGTCAGGTATCACTCCTGATCTGGCTGAATGCGTGTTTTCATATGAGGTTGATGCAGTGATTGTCCAGGGATATTCAGGCTTCTGTACCCAGGGAAAGATGTCAAACCGGTTAAACTCCCATGTCTCGCGTGTCTTGCCTGTTCTTAATGACCATGAGCCCCCGGCATCATAGTGGCCGCTGACGAACAGGACCTCATAGGGAATAACAGTTCCGGGCACTGCAAGGTCCGAGATCACACCCTCAAAGCGAACCACCTTCTCTTCGCCGGGATTGATAACCCCGGACGGAAGCTCCGTCTCGGAAAGAGAGAGCCATGACCCTGAGGGAGTGATGCTGATCTGGCCGCTGGCGGCGGACGAACCGACATTCTTCACCCTGACATCAAGGTTTATTGTCTCCCCCGCATCTGGCAGGAAGTTGGAGTTGCCTGCAGATGCGTCATCATGCACTGATGAGATGATCCTGAGTTGCGGAGCATGAAGCGTCATGTCGATGCCGAACTTATACTCCTTAATATTGTCAATCAGGGTTAACAGGAGAGCTGCAAGTTCGCCGTCCTCCACCATATCGGAAACACTGAAGATGAAATCTCCGATGATGGTGAATGATGCCCCCGGAAGGAGGTTCCCGATTGATGCAGTGCTCTCTTCGACTGTAATCATGTCTGTCGTGGCTGAGATAACTGCGACCGGGTGCAGAGAGGCCCCCTGTCCGATATTTTTTACGGTCACCGTCAGGCTGATAGTCTCTCCATACTCGGGAATGCCGTTGTTGTTTCCTCCGAAATCATCGAGAGTAATATTCTCCACTGTGAGAAAAGGTCCGGGAACTGCACCAAAATAGACCGTCTTCATGAATGGCAGCCTGTTCTGCCCTGTGATGACAAGGAGGCATGAGTCCTTCACTCCTGGAGGAATGGCAAGGGAGATGTTTCCGGAGGGACTGACATATTTGGCATCCCACAGAGTATCAAAGTCAGAGAGCGCCGCGTAGGAAAATGGATCAGCGAAAAAGCTGAGAGCCGTGAGCGTCTGTGGTACGGTCTTGGGTATCTCAACGTTAAATGGCTGGGGTCTGCCAATCACGGGAGAGAGTGAAGGATCTCCAAGCAGAATGTATGTCTCCCAGTAGTATTTCTTTCGAGGGCTTGTGCTGGCAGAGACCGATAAGTTCCCGGAGAAGTTTATCTGCCCCATGGTGTGGTACCATTCGCCGGGAGGCTCTTCGTGGGAGTGGAAGAGCCTGTCAAAGGCACCGAGTCCGGATGTCTCATATGTAACCTCAAGTCCAGGTGTGCCCGGACCGACAGCCCAGAAGAAGTCATCAACCCAGTAAGAGTCATTTGTGCACCCGATGTATCCGATGGCACCCTTGCCGGGTTCATTGACCATTGATGTCGCGAAACAGGGTGTGACATTGATCTGCGCAGTGCGGCAGGCATTGGCAATAACAAGAGGATATTCATTAGCGTTGGTAAGTCCGCTTACCATTGATGCCCTGAACTGTGGGTCGCTGAACCCGGCAGCCTCGCCGTGCCCGGTATAGTTGAGCAGACCGAGCCCCTTGTTGAAAAGTACTATCAGTGAGTCATCCTTTTGTTGAGCTTCAGGATAGAGCCATCTTACAGCATTAAGTGAAGTGTCACTGCCCAGGTAATTATTATAAATGTATTGAATCTGACCATTCATGTACAGTTCAAATCCGGGGGCATTGCCGGCGGTAGCCAGGGCTCCCGACCAGAAATCATTGGTGGCCTGATAGTTGAAGGTCTCGTAGTCAATGATCTTTTTAACCATTCCCTTCAATTGCGTGGTGTCAGACACGGGAAGTCGCCCGATGAAAAGCTCAGGGATATAATCGCCGTCACCATCGAACTCACCGTAGTAGAGGTCTGATATATTGGTTGTGCCTCTCGCCGTCGGAATAATTGCCGGATCACCGGCGATGAGAAGATACTGGACCGGATTGCCTGCAACAACCGAGTTGAACCATACTTCCGATATTCTCTTCTTAAGGTCAAAGTACACAGTGTCAGGCGGTCCGTTTTTCCTGTAGATCACGGTAGTGCGTATTCCCTTCAGCATCTTCCACCTGACAAGGGGGGTGAGATGTTTTCTGAAAATGGAATCGGTAACAATTATCATATGTACCGGTTTGTCAGTATAACCAGGCACATAAGCGTCTGAAGCATATCCCCCCTTCCCGTCATCTGTTGGATTCTCCTCATTCCCCTTTGTGGGTGATGGTTCGAACTTAATATCCAGCTCCATTGAGGTGATGAGGTCTACATAACCGCCCTTCGGGTTGTAGAAAGCCGGATATACCGCAATATTGGCCAGCCTGCGACCTCTGTGGATGCCTTCATAGGTTATCACCACGGTATCATGGCCTATTAATCCTCTAGTTTGGTATAGTTTGCTGTCCTTGATGGTGACTTTTTCATCCTGTGCCTGGTTTTTGGTTTTTGCCGGCTGAACGGGAAACAGTTCGGCATCGGCTGCTCCCTGATCCGAGAACATTATCCTGCGTGAGGAGATACCGGAAAGAGTTACTACTACATCCATGCCTTCAGGCACTTCTGTCAGGCGACTGTATACCGGCAGTTCCGGCTTGCCTGTCTCTGAGGTAAAGTGATGACCGGGGAGGAGCATCCGGAGATACTTGCCGGAAGGGTCAGTGATTTTCCGGAAGTGAGGAGCTTCCGCACGGTAGGCAATTGCAGACGAATGGCGCGCCGGACCTGCTGCTGTCCGGTCACCAGCAGACCTCCCCTGATGAGCCTGTGCATGCGCACCAGGCCCGAATAAAAACATAATACCTACCGTCAGCAGAACGATTGCTCTGTGATTTACCCTCATAACCTGATTAGTCGTAGCCAAGATAATCAAAAAATGTATCAAATCGGATGCCAAAAAGGGTTCCTGACCTAATTCAAATTGAATTTGTATATTTAACTTTTAATTCAGGGAAATTGTTCAGGGAATGAAGAAGGGTCTTCTGCTTTTTGTCTTTCTTTTATTATACCATTCGACAGTAAGCTCGCAGGTCAACCAGTCGGGAACACCTATGATCAGCTGGTCTGATGCTGCCGAGACTCCGGGTGACCTCCGTAACCTCTGCATCACAATGGATAAGCGCGGTGTGATGTATTTCGGGAACGAATCTTATGGAATTGTCACATACGACGGCACCGTCTGGGGATTGATACCCATGCTTACCCCCCAGAGAGTGAACGCTCTGGCCACCGATCACAGAGGGATGGTCTATGCCGGCGGTGAGACCGATTTCGGGTTGCTGGTGCCTGACCCTGCCGGAAGGCTGACATACAACTCACTTGCCGGAAGGATCGGCGATTCGACAGCAAAAAGTGAGGTAGGGTCTATATTGTCAATCGATGCAGACAGTAACACCGTGTTCTTCAGCGACGGCAGGAAGCTTTATCTGCTTGACGTAGAAAGTGACTCAGTGTCTGTTGTATATCTGGAGCGTGACTATGGGCTCAGCAGCGTTGGCAGGATACTGGCCCTTGATAAGAAGACAGTTCTGGCTGATGACAGAGAGGGTCTTTTCGAGTACCGCGACGGAAGGGTAATACCTTTGCCCGGCGGAGAACAGATAAGGATGGTGCGGTTTGTCGCGCTTCTTCCCTTTGATAAGGATAACATACTGATAGCCACTGTTGAGAGAGGGATCCTGATGTTTAACCACAGGACAGGAGTGCTTAACAGCCAGTTCCTTGACCGGGCGGATAACAACAGGCTCAGAAAGGGTCCATTGACCACCGCAGCCCTTTTACCCGGCAAGATGATTGCAGCCGGCCTTTCAAACAGGGGAGGAGTGTATATCTTCAGTCACGAGGGCAGGCTGTTGCACCACATATCTGACGAGACCACCGGCATAAGGGAATCAACGGTGACAGCGATGTATTGTGATTATACATCAAACTCGCAGCTCTGGTTCTGCACCAGTGGTTTCATCAACAGGGCATACGTCTCACTCCCGGCATATGAGTTTGGAAGCGCTTCCGGGATCACCTCCATCACGTCGGGAATAAGGGAGTTCGATGATTCAGTATTTGTGAGCACTGATGACGGCCTCTATAAAAACTTCAAGGATGAATCAGGGGTAGTACGGTTTCGGAAACTGGAAGAGCCTGTCGGCATTGTTAATGATTTTGTCACCATACGCTTGCCTGAAGGCGATGTAATTATGGCAGCTGCTTCCAGCGGTCTGTGGCAGGCAGACAATGAAGGAGATGCGGCTGTAGTTCTGGGCAGGGTGCACCTGACAGCCATCGGATCAGCAAAACATGATTCCACCATACTGGTTGCAGGTTCTGATGACGGGGTCATAAGAACACTGAAGTATTCGGATCGGGACTGGAGTGTCGTTAATGTTGGCAGCAGCGATGATCTGCACGGTAAGGTGAAGGATATCGAACAGCTGGGACAGGAGGAGTGGTGGATACTGACATCGTCACCGGCCTCACTCACCAGAATGCAATGCGGCAGGTCCGACACCGCATTCATTCAGTATGACAGGGAACAGGGCCTCGACTGTGATACGCTGAATAATCTGGTAACCATTGATGACAGGCTTTATGTCTGTACCGGAAGAGGCATATGGCGCTATAACAGTGAAAGTGACTCGTTCGAAAGGGACCATGACCTCATTGGGAATACCTTTGACCATATTCTGATAAGTAATCTCTTTAAAACCCCCGAAGGCGATATATTTCTCACAGGGTTTGACGTCCGCAATTTTGACGCCCTGGTGACTACTACCCGTCAGGGTCATGTGGTCTTCAAAAGGCAGTTCGACTTTCTTCCCGATATTGCTACTGCCGGCATAGCATATATTTCCGGTAATATATGGTTAGCCAAGGGCCGAAGTATTTTTGTCATCGACAAATCGAAGCTGGGATTTAACTACGGTGCCTTCAAGACCTTTTTTACCCGTATCCTCGCCGGTGACGGTAATGTGCTTATGGAGGGCTCTTTTTACAACCTGTCGCCCGGGGGGACAAGAATCCCGTCAGCAGCTCAGCCCGTTGAACCTATTGTGTCACTCAGGCACAGCAGGAACAACATTACATTCAGGTGGACAACCACTTCGTATGTAGGGGAGGGGAAGACAGAATACCGGTACCGGCTCGATGATTTTGACAGTGACTGGTCGAGGTGGGAAAAACGAACTCACAGGGATTACACGAATCTGCCTTCCGGCGAATACACCTTCAGGCTTAAGTCAAAAACCATAACCGGACTTGAGAGTGAGGAGGTTACCTATGCCTTTTCAGTCAGAAAACCATGGTATACATCACTGGTAGCCAAATTGTTGTATATTCTTGCGGCGGCAGGAGTTATATATTATGCAATTATCTTTTATGCCGGGAGGCTGAAGGTGAGGAACATGCGCCTGGAAAATCTCATGAGGCAGCGCGCGGAGTCTGCAGAGAAGGGTAAAGCGGAGATGGAGAGTCTTGAACGGTATGCTGGTGCCATACAGCAGGCGCTGATGCCCTCCGAAAAGATACTCTTCGATGCTGTCCGCAACAGTTTCATTCTCAACAAACCTCAGAATGTCGTCAGTGGAGACTTCTACTGGATGGCACGCAGGGGTGACAGTTTCTATGCTGCAGTGGGAGACTGTACCGGTCATGGCGTTCCGGCTGCCCTTACGACCCTCATGGGACTCTATTTCCTTGATGAGATCGGCAACAGGCAGATCGCGCTCAGAACCTCAGTCATGCTCAGTGAGTTCCGGAGGAAACTGATTGCCGCCCGGAAGAAAGCGGGTTTCGGTGAAGAACAACAGGCAGGCATTGACCTTGCCCTGCTGGCTATTGATCGGGTTAATGGTTCTGCCGGGTTTTCAGGAACCGGGTCGCAGTGCTTCAGAGTGAGGGAAATGAGTGATGAAGAGACAGTCAGATGGAAAAACGGCGAAATGGCTGATGATGAAGGCACAATGGCAAACGGCAAGTACTTGCTTGAAACCATATATGGCGACAGACCTCCTGTTGTGATGCACCCAAAATCCGACAGGGAGTTCACCCAGCATGAATGGAAACTGGAGAGGAATACCTCGTATTATCTTTTCACTGACGGTTACGGCGATCAGTTCAACGGGGTCAGCGGAAAGAAGTTCATGAAGAAGAACTTCAGAAAGCTTGTACTGGATATCCAGAATTATCCTATGAGCAAACAAAAGGAGATGCTCGAAGAGCGCCTGAAGAGCTGGATGGGATCCTCACCACAGACAGATGACATCCTGGTTGTCGGGTTCAAGATAGAGTAGCGCCTGCTACTGAGACGCCCCGAACTCTTCGCTCAGGTAATAGAAGATTCCTTTTTCACCGGCTTCAAATTTTAATATCCCACAAAGAATAAAATCACTCAGGATCTTTTCCGCAGTCTTCGAGTTAATGTGTGCCAGGGTGCGAAAACCCTGCATCGTGATCTTCTCTCCGCCGCGAAGATAATTCAGCAGCAGATTCTCCTTTTCCTCAAACCGTAACAGCAATCCGCGTGAGTTACCGCTGCGTCGCCATACCTGAAGAATGACCCTGTCAGCCATGAAGTTCTGATCATTCTGCCTTAAATAGGCCTTCCATCGGCCCGTCTCATCCTTTGCCTTTACGGGTATCTTCCCGCTTCGGGGGACATCGACCTCCAGAATGTTTTTGCCGTTTATGGTGTGGTTTTTCGAGCTGAAGGTCACTTCCGGATTGCAGTATAGCTTCGCAGCCGCATCGATCATGTAATATTCCTCGTCAGATCTGACACCGGCCAGGGAACCGTTATCCCTGACACCTATGAGCAGCTTGCCGCCCTCACTGTTTGAGAAGGCCGACAGGGTGCGGGCTATCTTACGGGGATCGGATATGCAGTACTTGAAGTCAAGATTCATGCCCTCACCTTTTAATATCAGGCTATGAATGTAGTGTCCCATACTGACCTTGATTGTTTGTGCTGCCGGGCAGCACCACTAAAATAAGACAAAATATTTGTATATTGGCTCGGACACTTTGTAAAAACAGACTTAAATGATGAAGCGAAGAAACTTTCTCAGATCAGGACTGGCCGGAGCAGCCGGGTTGGCCGTCCTTAACCGCTCCGCCATTGCCGGTGGCAGAAATGCAGGCAATGATGAGATTATATACCGGACCCTGGGGCGAACCGGGCTGAAGATACCCGTAGTAAGTTTCGGGGTGATGAGATCGGATAACAGCTCACTTGTAAAGGCAGCATATGACGGGGGAATGAAGATGTTTGACACTGCTCACGGTTATATGAACGGAAGGAATGAGGAGATGCTTGGCAACTTCTTTTCATCTGTGCCACGTGATTCATTTATCCTGGCCACCAAGGTGAAGCCGGCAGGGGTTGACTCCCGCACAGGGCTTCCCTCAAAGGAAACCACCGCTGCCGATTTCCTCGCCAAATTCGAGCTGAGCCTGCAGAGACTGAAGATGGATTATGTTGACATACTCTATATGCATGCAGTTGACAGTGTGGAGATGGTAAGGCACAAGGAGATTGTAAATGCCATGCTTGATCTCAAAAAGAAGGGCAGGGCAAGGTTCATCGGCATCTCAACCCACAAGAATGAGCCCCTTGTCATCAATACCATGGCTGAAGACGGCATATGGGATGTAGTGCTAACCTCATACAATTTCAAGCAGACCTATCTCAGCGATATGGACAGCGCCCTTGATGCTGCGGGAAAAGCCGGCATTGGCGTAGTTGCCATGAAGACAATGGCAGGGGGGTGGCTTGACAAGGAGAAGACCCGGGCAGTGAACCCGCAGGCGGCATTGAAATGGGTATTGTCAAACCCGAATATTCATACCACCATACCCGGAATAACGACATTTGATCAGCTCACGGCAGATATGCAGGTCATGACTGACCTGATGATTACTGACGCCGAGAAGAATGATCTGCTTGCCGGCTCCTCATGCCAGGGCCTCTACTGCAATGCATGCAGTACCTGCAAACCGGGATGTCCGAACAATCTTCCTATTCCTGAACTGATGCGCGCATACATGTATGCCTATGGTTACGGGAATCTTGCAATGGCGTCGGAGCTTATCTCAGAGACGGCAGTAACAGCTGACCCGTGTGCCGGCTGCGACAGCTGTACAGCCAGCTGTGTCAAGGGTTTCAATCTGAGGGGAAAGATAACCGACGTATCCAGACTGGTGAATGTTCCCTATGACCTGATAGCGTGAAAGATTTAAGATCATGATGTTCAGAAAATCAATTTGGTTTACCGCAATACTGCTTACCGCTTCCATAACCCTCTCCGGGCAACAGCTCTTTCCTGACCTGAAGGGGTACAAGAAGGTAAGTGACTATCCGGTTTATACTCCTGATGACCTTTGGGATTATATCAACGGTGCCGCCGATGCCTACCTTGCTCTTGGCTTTATTGACCTCAACATAACAGAATATGTAAAGGGGAAGAACAATATCAAGGCTGAGATTTACAGCTTTGCCGATGATGCTGAGGCTTTCGGCATCTATTCCATGGAGAGGTCACCCGGTTATTTCTTTATTCCTGTTGGGGTTCAGGGTTACAACGAAGAGGGCATTGTCCATTTTTACAAGGATCGCTACTATATCAAGATAAGCTCTCACTCGAAGTCAGGGAAGGTGAATGAGAAGATGAAGGAGATCGCAGGCCTTATTGCAGGAAGGATAGAAGGAAAGATTGACTTTCCGGCGTTACTTAAGATATTTCCTGCAGAGGGGTTGCTGAAGAACCAGGAGACCTATCTGCTGGAGAGTATTCTGGGACATGAGTATCTCAATGATGCATTCAGGGCCTCCTATGAGGTGAACGATGAGCGGTTTGATATATACCTTTTCCGCTGCGATGACGGTGAAGAGGCGTCGGCTATAGCTGCAAAGCTGGCGGGAGATGCATTCATGCCGGGTGACGAGGTCTTTAAATATGCATTCGAAGATGGCTTCAACGGCGTGCTTCACATGGCACGTCAGGGTGACAGGCTTATAGTTGTAAGCGGGCTGGGATTTGACAATACAACGCTGGCTGAGCGTTATATCACGCTGATGCTGGGGCGTTGACCTGTACGTACTTAATGGAACAAAAAAAGGTGCCCCTGCGGGGACACCTTTTTTATTATTGCCTGGTTTGGTCTATTTAAGCTGGAAGCTTATAGGCACACTGTACCATACGTTGACAGGTTTGCCACCCTGCTTGCCGGGTTTCCACAGCGGGAGCATCTTGATGACCCTGATGGCCTCCTGATCGAGTGAAGGGTCAACTCCCCTTACAACCGATACCTGATCGACGGTTCCCTTGTAGGTCACGCAGAAACGGAGTATGACCTTGCCCTGGATATTGTTCTCCTTTGCAAGTTCAGGATATTTGATATTGTCATAGATGAACCTGAAAAGCTCTGTATCCCCACCGGGGAATGAGGGCATCTCCTCAACCACGACAAACACTTCCTGCGGGGCCTCTTCCTGTATCTCCTCCTGTACCTGTTCAATGACTTCAACAACCTCTGCGTCAACAACAGTTTCGGCCACGTCGTCAGCGGTCATAAACTGTGATGCATCTTCAGGTTTGATGGAGTCAACCACAACGGGAGCCACGTACTTTACCACCGTCTGCTGTTCTGTTGGCGGGGGTGGCGGAGGTGGTGGCGGCGGTGCAGCCTCTTCCTGGTTGAGATCATTAGCCATCTCGGCAATCACCTCGTTGGCGTCGCGAGCCTTTATCTGGGCAATATTCTTTGCCTTGATATAAGGTACAATAGCTGCAGTAAGCACAATGACAATACCGACTATCATGGAAATAGCCATCGTCCTGGAATATCTCCTGCGGATGTCATAGGCACCGTAAGCCTTGTTACGGTTTTCGAAGACAATGTCATCGAGACTTGGATACTTCTTCTTTTCCTTTGCCATATCAGTGTCTTCTATTGTGCTGTTAATGAAGCAGTAGCCGATGCCCTGTTAATGGCATCAACGACCAGTTTCTCTTCAATCCAGTCTATGTCAGTAAAAATATAACGGGCAATACCTACAATAGACATCTCGTCAATAATATCAACAAAGTTCTTGTATTTTGAGGTCTTGTAGGCCTTGATCAGAACGATCGGCCCCGTATCATCATCCTTCTTGAGCTGACTTATTGCGCTTCGCATGGAGTCCTGTCTGATATCGATCTTTCCTGCGATCACATCTTTCTCAAACTGGTCTATTTTGCGGAACAGGGCCCTGTTTCTGTCAAGCAGAACCTGGCGGATGCCTGTTGCGCTGAAGTCAGTTTCCTGAAGCACGGTTACATCGGGATCGGCTTTGCCGGGGTACCAGTATACCTTGTCGTCAGGACCCAGGATGATATTTAGAGTACGGCTGTCAGCAATCTTGGGAGGTTCTACTTTTTCATCCTTCTTGATCTTCTCAGGAAGGACGATTTCCATAACCTTGGGTTTGCTGAAAGCTGCTGTGAGCATGAAGAAGGTGATGAGAAGACTCATGAGGTCAACCATCGGCGTCATATCCACGCGGGCATCACCTTTTTTTGGTTTTTTCTTCCCGCCCCTGCTTTTTTCCTCGATTTGAATATCTGCCATCTTACTCGGTTGTTTGTTCTTCTATAACTTCAACAGCTCTGAGACTGGTGATCAGGTTAAACCTGTTCACATTCTTATCCTGCAGAATATCCAGCACTTCCTTTACGATAGGGAACTCAACGTCTGAGTCGCCCTTTATCATCGTCTGCACTGCAGGGTTAACCTGGCGTGCAAAGAGTATCCACAAGGCAAGCTGATTATCCACCGAATCGATCGGAACGCCTTTTTCAAGGGCAATTTTATCATCCGTGTCTTTGGTAGCAAGATAAGTTTTCATATCCTGTATCGGAACACCGACGGATGTGCCGGTTTTCTCAAAGAGGCGAAGCTCATCCTCGGTAAATTCAATATTGTAGCGCTTGCCCATTTCGGCAAGTACCTTCGGACGGAATTTCAGAATGGTATCCGGTCCGTTGTCAATATTGAAAAATATCCGGTTGTCCTTCGCGATGATTACCGTCATTACGTTGGCATCCATCATTGGTTTCTCCGATACTGAAAAAGGCGTATCAACAGGTGCCGTCTCCTGCGGCCTGAATGTTGCTGTCAGAATAAAGAACGTGAGCAGCAGCACAAACAGGTCCACCATCGGCGTCATGTCGATTCTTGGCGATTTGGTTCCTAATTTAATCTTTGGCATCTTTTAAATCCTTTCTTTTTTTGACCAAAAGAATAAATTCGGCACACTATTTTCTGATTGATGCCGCGAATGTCTGAGTCAGACTGAAACCTGCCTCATCAATCTTGGAGACGTAACCGTCAATCCTGGATGAGAACATGTTAAAGAAAATGATAGCCAGGGTTGAGCCTGTGATACCGAATGCTGTATTGACAAGAGCTTCGGATATACCGGTCGAAAGGGCGAGGGCATCAGGTGCACCTGACTGTGCCAGGGCAGCGAATGCACGGATCATCCCGATTACCGTTCCGATAAGGCCTATAAGCACTGAGATGGAGGCGATGGTTGAGAGCATTACCATGTTTCTTGAAAGGGACGGAAGCTCGAGAGCAGTTGCCTCTTCGAGGGCCTGCTTCATTGAGGTGATCTTCTGGTCTTTTTCAAGTTCCTTGTCATTCTCAAGGGCACGATAACGTGACAGACCTGCTTTCATTACGTTTGCAAGTGAACCCTTCTGCTTGTCGCATGCAACAATAGCATCTTCGATCCTGTCCTGTGCAAGCATCTGCTGAAGATCAGCAACGAAAGCATTGAGTCTTGCTTTCCCTTTAACCCTTGTAAGAGTGATAGCTCTTTCAACAGTGTAGATAAGGAGAGTGATAACAATGGTGATAAGGATAGGAACAATGGTACCGCCCTTATACATGAGTCCCAGAAGGTTACCCTGCAGGGGATGGCCCTTTGGATTGCCTCCTTCAAAGTTGACCGGGTTACCCAGAACCCTGGTGAAAATAAGATAAGCAACAATAAATGCCAGAATAATTGCAAGAGGTGCAAAGAGCGACTGCCATACACCGCTGGACGACTTGGATGTTTTACTCATTTTAGTATTCTTTAGTTGGTTAAGTGAACAGTTGGCAAAAATAGATATTCTCTATTTCATATACAATAGTCACAGTTAATTGGATATATAGATAATTATGGTAATGCTTAATTTTTATTTGTCGAGAGATGCGTTATATATTCTTCTGGTTGTAACAGCTACCTCGATGGATTTATAGCCTTTTGCGCTGATGACAAGAGTCTCAGAAGCTTCTGGCATAACGAATTTGTATTCGCCCCTTGCATTGGTCCATGCCTCTGCTGCAGTATCCTTAACCCTTACGGAAGCGCCCGGTATAGGTTCCCCTGCAGCATCCGAGATAACGCCGGTAATCTCATTCGGATGCGCTTTAGGTATAGCGCTTTTCTGAAGTTGCGAAATGTACTGCAGGGTCGATTTGGCTGCCTCATTGCCTGGTTCAACAGCCAGGATCTTGTTGTTCTCCTCTATCGCCTTGGGATATTCTCCCATGGTCATATACATTGTGCTGAGCGAGCCGTGAGCCTTTACGACATATTCCGGAGAGAGGTTCATCATCCTGTTGTAGTATGCTTTTGCTTCGTCATATCTCTTGTTCTGCAGAGCCTCATACCCGAGGTACCTGAGGGCGTCGTAGATCTCCTTCACGTTCTTGACGGAATCGGCAGTTGCCTTTTGGAGCAGGTTTTCAAATCTTGGCTTGGCCAGCCCGAGTTCGGAATCCGGATCTTTTGCAGAAGCGATATTTGCAAGCCACAGGTAACCCTGCAGGTTATCCGGGTACTTTTTGATCATTGCATTGAAGGTCTCGTCGGCCTTGTCAAAGGCTTTGGCCTGGTAGAAGGCGCGTCCGACCTGGATGTAGTCATTCTCACTGTCCCTGCCTTTTTCAAGAAGGCGCGACCATGTTGAGGCGGCGTCTGCATACCTGCGGGCACTGTACTGAACAGTTCCTTTCTCGTAGATCATATTGAGGTCTTCCTCATCAGCAAAGTAAATAGCTTTCTCGTAAGCCTCAAAAGACTTGTTGAGCTCCTGCTCTGCCTTTGCCAGGCTGGCCTTGTGTCCTTCAACTTTGGCTGTCAGTGCATCGATATCGGTTTTTGCCTTATCCTTTGCCGGTCCCTTCAGAGTCGCAAACCGTGATTGCAGCTTGGCAAGCTCATCGGCCTCGTTGTCGAACTCAATCACCTGCTTGCTGTAATCCTGATTCTTCCTGGCCAGAATCCTTGCATAATAAATATAGTCTTTCTTTATAATACGGTCAGCATCAAGGTTGGCAAACAGACGATCCATGTAAGTGGTGGCAAGCTCATAGTTACCCTCTTCATACGCAGAGTAACCTGCGATACGGTTCATGTATGTCCTGGAGTTGTCAACTGTGAATATCTCTTCCACATTCTTTATGACCTCTTCGTACTCCTTGGCATAAAAGAGAGCATTCACATACCTTATTTTTGCAGGGATGTTGCCCTTTGTCAGCTCAAGGTATTTTTCAAAATATTTCTTGGAATCGTTGAAGCGTCCTGCCATCGAGTAGAGCTGACCCAACTCCCTGTATGCAGGGGCATAATTCTGATCGAGAGCAATGGCCTGCTCATAGTAGGGGATGGCAGCCATAAGGTTGCGACCCTTGACATAGATGCTTCCGATTTTCATGTTGGCAGCAGGCGACTGCAGATCCCAGTCCTGTGCCAGGTTATAATTCTTGATAGCCTTGGAACCATCATTGACCAGTATATAAATGTCACCGGCAATAATATAGACTTCACTGTTCCGGGGGTCGATCGATAGTGCCTGCCTGATGTAGGGAAGCGCTTTGCTTGTGTCAACCTGCTCAAAACGGATATAAGATTCGGCAATTTTGGCCAGTGTATAACCATAGCTCTTGGGATCTTTTATCTTGGTCACCTTCTTATACGGAGGAAGGAGTTGCTTAGCCTTTGCCCGCATCTCTTCCGCCCTGGCGTCATTGCCACGGTAGAATGCCACCTTGGCAAGCCCGACATAGTTTAGGGGGTCGAGGGAATTGGCTGTAATGCCCTTGTTGAATATATCCTCTGCTTCTTTGGTTGCTACTGTGATCGAGTTGGAAATGGTGTCGGCAAAATAGTTCAGCAGCGTATTCTCACCATAGTGAAAATAGACGGTGCTGTTGCCCGGCTCATTTTTGATCAGTTGCTGGAACAGCTCCTCTGCCTTATCATACTGTTCGTTCTTTGTGAATGTTCTGGCCTCATCGAGCGACTGCGCATTCAGTGCGTTTCCGAATGCCAGGCTGAAAATCACTGCAGGCAGCAACGCCAGTTTTAAACTTCTCTTAATCATCGTTATCATGTTTAGTTACTCAATTTTTTCTTTGTATAATTCTTATCGGCATTGTGGCGGGCACAAGACCCGACTTAAGTATTATCCTTTGTCCCTTTTCTCCTGCTACAAAACTTACAAATCCCGAGCCAAGTCCTGAAAATGACTCTCTTGAGTTCATATTTACCTCTCTTACAAATGGATAGGTCTTGTCGTAAATTGAGCCCTGAACCGGCAGGTAAAATGTGGATTCGTCGAGATAGGGTTGTGACACTGCCGCCACCTTTATCTTATCCAGAAAGCTTAAACTCAGGGAATCATCCTCGTCGCTTATCCAGTTGACACTGATAATACCAAGGGCACCCGGACTTCTGGAGACATAATCGACCACCTCGGGGTTGCTGTTAACGGCGTAGAAATTCGGCCCTGGCTTTTCAGGCAGATCAAACCTCTCCCTGAAATACCTTATGTTCCCTGAGTGCATGTTGTCAAAGACAACGTTGATGGTGCCCAGCCTGGATTTCGGATTAATCTGTTTCCAGTCGGTGATTGCACCGGTAAAGATATCCTGAACGTTTTTATATGTCAGCAGGGAATCGGGGTTGTTTTTATTCAGCACAAGGGCAAGGGCGTCGTAGGCAACCACAGTGGTACGGACCACCGTCTGCAGATCGAGAAGGACCTTTCTCTGCTCCTCCGAAGGGGCCCATGAAGAGACGATAACCTTCACCGAGTCATTTAGAAAATAGGCTACCAGCTCATTTTCAGGCTTATAAATGGGCTTGATCCTGGCATAATTGTAAAGGGCAAGAAAGGTGTCAACCTCTGCATCAACGATCAGCCTGAATGATTCATCTGCTCCGATCTTTATGTCTCCAGAGGTTGGCGTCTCCCGCAGGGCGGCGGTGCCCTTCGGCTTGCATGATACAGCCATAAACGCAATCATTGCAATGATTGCGGCTGATGCCGTTAGAAGCTTGTATTTATAGCAGTTGTTCATTCCTTTTCCCCTGATCAACTTTATTTATTGGCCACAATATTAATAATTATCTATTTAATATGCCTTATTCGTGGCTTCTAAATTTATCAATTAATCATTCTTTTTTAAATAAAGCAAAGCTTGTGCCATAATGTAATATGACCCTTGAAACCGCTCACTACCCTCTGAAAATATGATGATTTATTCCTCGTCATTATCATTACTGAAGAAAGCCTCCCTGATCTTCTCGTATGACGTCAGTGTTCTGTAGATACCATAAAGTAATATCGGGATGCCGAAGATCACCCTCAGTCCCTTGTCAATATAGTTGTCAAGCAGGGGGTGGAAGATAATGAAAGCGCCAAGGCCGAAGTAAAAGAAGACCATAAAGGTTCCGAAAATGGCAAAGACCCTGTTGTAAAGATTTCTGTTATTCATATCTGGAAAGATTGTGCAGACAAATATATTGATAATTGTTTTTATGAAGAATTTTGGCCACACAACTTAAAAAAAAGAGAGCCGCTTGATTGCGGCTCCCTCATAATATCACGGCTTACTATTTTGTAGCGTTTTCGAGTCTCTTCATGATTGAGAAGATGAAGGCTGCAGAGAGAAGACAGCAGACGATGAAGACTGTCCAGAGCTGCCACAGATCTACCCTGTCCCACAACTTGCTGCCTACGAACAGGAGTTTGTTCCCGACTGCGGTTGCAAGGAGCCACCCGGCCTGCATCATTCCCTGGAAACGGGACGGAGCAACCTTGGAGACAAATGAAAGACCCATCGGGCTCAGGAAGAGCTCAGCCACGGTAAGGATCAGGTAACTGCTGATCAGCCAGTAGGGGCTTACCCTCAGCAACTCAGCCACGGGAGAACCATCGAGTGATTTGGGTGAGGGGAGGTTTACGGAGGAAAGCAGTACAACGATAAATCCTACCGCCGCGATTATCATTCCGATGCCGATCTTCTTGGGCGTCGAAGGTTCGATATTCTTTTTGTTGAGCCATGCAAAGACCCCCATGACCGGGAAGGTAAGCGCTACGATGAAGAGCGGGTTGAATGACTGGAACACCTCGGGCTCGATTGAATTCATCGGGTTTGCCTTGGTCACAAACAGGTATGCCGCCACAAAGGCTGCCACGAACAGGGCTCCTCCTATAACTCTTGCAGGCAACTGCATGTTCTTTCTGATCAGCATAACCAGACCTGCAATTGATGCGATCACTGCAAGCATGGAAGGCAGGGTGAAGAAGAGGTAAGTGAACGGTCCTACCTGTTTTGCCGTGTAATCCCTTGCAAACAGTGTAAGCGTCAGTCCGTTCTGATGGAATGACATCCAGAAGAATACAACCACCACGAACACAAGGATCAGTGATGAGACACGTGCATATTCATCTTTCTTTGCAGTGGTTAGCATCCATGTGATGAATCCTGCAAAAAGTCCGAATGCCAGTCCGGTTGCCCAGCCTACGATAAACTGGACTCCGAAGGCGAAGATAGCCATTGCAATGGCAGCATAGATGAGAGGCATCGGTTGAAATTCCAGTGAGTTGGAAGATCCGTCGGTTGCCTTTGCGGGTTTTTCCTTATTGGGCAACAGCCTGTTAAAGAAAACATAAACCAGGAGTGAAATGACCATTGCTCCGGCAGCAATGGCAAAAGCATAGTTGTAACCTCTGGAGAATACGTTGAGATAACTGTCTGCGAAAGCGCCAATGTCAGTTACCGGACCGGTGAGACTGACCTTATCGGCAAGCATCTGAAATTCATCAAGCTTGGCACCTTCGGTCAGCAGACCGCTGTTGTACTGGTGGCATAGAGCCGGAAGGCTTCCGTCATGGGCAAAACCGTTTGTCTTAAGCCACCAGTTCCTGATGCCGTTGGCGGCGAAGGGAGCGAAGAAAGCACCCACATTGATACCCATATAGAATATCATGAAGGCGGTGTCTCTCATTTTTGAGTAGACCGGATTGTCATACATCTGACCGACGACAGCCTGGAGGTTGCCTTTGAAAAGGCCGTTGCCGAAGGCAATCGTGAAGAGGGCTATCACAGTAAACGTGAGTGACATGCCGGGCACCGCCATGAGAACATAGCCTGCAAACATTATAATAATACCAAACAGTATCACTGTCTTGTATTTCCTGGTTGCATCAGCCAGAATCCCGCCTACGAGGGCAAGAGCATAAATGCTGAAGTAAAACCAGCTGTAAATTTCGCCTGCATTTTCAGCAGCTAAGCCGTACTTGGCCTGCAGGAAGAGTACCAGGATGGCCATCATGGTGTAGAACCCGAAACGTTCTCCCATATTGGCAAAAAAGGCGACCAGCAGTCCTTTTGGATGATTCTTGAGCATAGTTTTCTCTATTAAGTTGGTTTGATTTATTCTGTCGGTGACAAATATATTAATCTTTTTAATTTGCAGTCATTGCATTATATCTTAGGGGGTAATAATTTTGCATAGTTATATTTTTACATTTGTATCGTTTGAATTACGGGTAATATATGAAGATTTTTACATCCTCGGAGATAAGGGAGATCGATGCCGCAACCATCCGGTTGGAGCCTGTCACTCCGGCAGGACTGATGGAACGTGCCGCCGCAACTCTTTTTCAAAGGTTAAAGGACACCGTTCCACCAGAGAAGAAGATAAATGTATTTGCCGGACCTGGCAACAACGGAGGTGACGGGCTTGTTATAGCCAGGCTTCTGTACGAAGATGGCCATCCCGTAAGGGTGTTCATTGTCGAGACAGGATCAGCCCATGGAAGCGAGTTCAGGATGAATGCCGATCGCCTTGAGAGGGCAGGCATATCACCGCTCACCATTGCTGATCCGGAACTCTTTCCTGCCATAGGGCGCGATGAGGTTATCATAGATGCCATTTTCGGAACCGGGCTAAGCAAACCCCCGGCAGGTGTTGCGGCTGAGGTGATACGCAGGATCAATCTGACCGGCGCGTATGTCATTTCAGTAGATATCCCGTCAGGACTATTCTGCGAGGATAACACCGGTGCTGACCGCGAGAGGATCGTCAGGGCATCGCAGACCATCACCTTCCAGTTTCCGAAACTGGCCTTCATGTTTGCCGGGAATGACGAACAGGCTGGCAAGTGGGAGGTGGTAGACATAGGACTACATCCGGAGACAATCTCGGAGATGCATTCAGCTTATCATTATATTATCAGGGAGAGTGTCAGGCCGCTTCTTCAGAAGAGGAGGAAATTTGACCATAAGGGCACGTTTGGTCATACACTGATCATCGCAGGCAGTTACGGCAAAGCCGGTGCTGCCACCCTCTCTGCCGGGGCGGCGCTGCGAACAGGTGCAGGCCTGGTAACGGTTCATACGCCCGCCTCTGCCGTGCTGGCTCTTCAGGCCGCTCTGCCGGAGGCCATGGTGTCACCGGACCCGGGGACGGGGAATGTGACTGAACTGCCCGACCTCTCACCTTATGACGCCGCCGGCGTGGGCCCGGGACTGGGTACTGACCCGGATACTGCCAGTGTGCTCAGGAAATTGCTGGAGACCGCCACCATTCCGCTGGTGCTTGACGCAGATGCCATTAACATAATGGCGCAGCATCCGGAGTTGCTCGATCTATTGCCTCCAGATACTGTTCTGACACCCCACCCCGGAGAATTCCGGCGGCTGACGGGAACGGAGAGCAGCGATTACCTGCTCATGAAAGAGCAGATGGCCTTTGCAGCCAGGTACAAATGCATAGTGGTGCTCAAGGGCGCACACACCTCCGTGGCAGTGCCTGAAGGGGAAGTGTACTTCAACAGCACGGGTAACCCCGGAATGGCAACCGGCGGGAGCGGAGATGTGCTGACGGGAATGATAACCTCACTTCTGGCCCAGGGTTATGAGCCTGCTGATGCTGCCGTGGCCGGAGTATATCTTCACGGACTGGCAGGCGACGTGGCACTGAGAATACACTCGGAGGAGTCAGTCATTGCAGGCGACATACTGATGAATATCGGCAGGGCCTTCCGTGAAACGCATTTTAGCAGTTTTAGCATGTACCTTTAAATGAATGAGATGAAAAGATTTGCCTCTGTTCTGATACCGGTCCTGATGGCTCTTGCCGCAGGATGCTCGAACCTCCCGGTGAAGACAGCCAGTGACATTGTGGTGCTTCCTCTCGGCGGGGAGGTAAAAGTGACCGAAGGAAGCATAGTCTACGCCCTGCCCCTGACAGTACTGGAATTTGACGTCATGGCAGAAAGGATGATCGAGGTGCCTGGCCCCTATGCCCGCTATGCAGATGAGATGATCGGGCTTGACAGGGTCATTACTGCCGAGAACGAAATATGGACTCTGGCCGATGTGAGACTTAAAACCATCGAGGAGCTTGATCCCGAACAGTATTATGTCATCCAGGGCACCACTCTGATGCAGACCAACCTGCTGGCACTTAAAAAGAACGGCCTCGTCCTTGACATCAATCCTGATGCCTATGCCCTCTCAGCCTTCTCCCAACTTCAGGTGGGACCCGACTACCACGGCCCGCTCTTCCCTGACAGGGGAGCTTATGAATATGTCTCTACAAAAACTGACACCGCTTACAGGATGGTAAAGGCGGATACCGCTTTCATCCGTGTGCCATATCTTGTGCAGAAGAAAAAAGGCATGACCGTTGAGGAAGAGGCGAGGGAAGCTGCTGAAAGACTGCTTGAGCTGCGTGAAGGCAGACATATGATACTCACAGGTGAGACGAATATCTTTCCGCAGGACGCGGCGGCCATTGACGAGATAAACAGGCTCGAACGCGAATATACGGCACTCTTTGCAGGCAAGACATGGACTGAGACAAAGCATTTCCGCATCTGGCTCACTCCAGAATTGTCGATGACAGGAGGGAAGACAACCATCTTCAGCTTCTCGGAGACGGAAGGAGTACTGGATGCCGGTGATGGCAGGGGGCGTCCCGTGCAGATAGAGATGACCCCTTCAGGAAAGACGAAGGAGCTGAAACTGGTGGTAAGGCCGCCTTCTTCCCAGAAGGATCTGGACACCCGCGACAGACTCTATTACCGGGTGCCCGATGTGGTTGAGGCAAGGGTTGTTTCAGGTGATGATATTCTCTGCACTGCACGCATGCTGGTATACCAGTTCGGTAACACGGTTACTCTCCCGTCAAACTTCATTATTGGTAAATAGGGAATGAATCAATCGGCAGTCATCAGTCGGCAGTCAGTCAGTCGTAACATATTGATTGACTGAAGACTGAGGACTTACTTTTCTGAGCCCAGCAATTCGAAAAAAGCTTGTTCCCGTCGTGAAATATGGAAGCTCTCAGCAATCCGCTTCCGTGCCCCGGTAGCCAGCACCCGGCGGGTGTCACTGTCAGTTCCTGTTATCTCATCAAACCTCTTCCTTAGATAATCTTTCGCCGAGCTGGTGACAAGATAACCTGTATCCCCAATGATATCAGGGATAGCCCCCACCGAGGAGCCGATAGGGATACATTGGCAGAGCATCGCCTCACAGAGGGCATTTGGAAACCCTTCGGAGACTGACAGTTGCAGCACAAACTGGCTTTTGGCAAGGATGGTCCTGAATTCCTCCTGCGGGAGATAAGGATGAAGTGTTACATTGGCCGGAATGGGCCCCAGCTGGCTTATTACGCTGTCAGCTATCCCGATAATGGTGAATGAACAATGACTGTATTGCCCGGCCAGGAAAAGCACCAGGTCTATCCCTTTTACCCTTACCCTCATCATGCTGTTAACCGGGGCCACTGCAATGAAAGTGTCTGCCACCTTGCCAGCCAGGTCGCATGTAAAAAAATCGGGGTCGAAGCCGTTGTGTATCACCCTGTAAGGTGTTGATATCCCGGGGAAGAAGTATTTAAAACCCTGTTTCGGGTAATCACTTCCTTCATGATAACTGTAATCGCTGCTTACAAGGGATTCGTCAACCGGAAGCAGCTCCCTGCAGAGCTGAAAGGACCACTTTATGAATGTTCTCATCACCGGTTTCCTCAGGCTCCCGTACCCGAGCGAGGGGAATGATACACAGTCTGTTCCTCCCGCGATTATATAGACAGGAGTTCCCGTGATCTTTCCAAACAGTGCCGGCAGGAATGACCAGTAGCCGCCGAACATTACAAAAACGGCTTGGGCGCTGCGCATATGCCTGCAAAGAAAAACCAGCTGTCTGATAAAATTCAGGGGTGTCTCACTCTTGACCTTCCAGTCGTGACCTGGCGTCACCACAACATATCTCCGTGAAAGGAAGTCTATATCCTTCTGAATGAATGTGGAATTCTCCGGGTAGATATACAGGATGGTTTCCTTCATCATCAACAGGTTATAACCTTGAGAGGAGAAATCTCAGGCGTGAGAAAAGCTTCCTTAAAATGATGTTCGATTTTGGGAGAGGGGAGAGGGTCACATTGTTTTTCTTCCTGAGGGTGATCACCGCATAATCATTCTCCCTGTCGAAGAGAGAATATGAGTGGTAACCGATTAGTGTCAGTCCGTTTTCATAGGCATCTGCAAGCAGCGTGTCTGCTTCCACTGACTGGTCAATAATCTGCATCTTTTCCGGAGATGTGGCCCTTATGTAATCAAGTGCACGGGGGTGGGGAATATGGATCAGGATCACTGACTGGTCATGCATATGGTCAGCCAGTGTACGGAAGAGGCTCCTGTGCCGGTCTGTGGGAATATGTTCCAGGACATCCGGCAGGATGATGAAGTCGAAGACCTCACGGTGGCTGAAGTCAGTCATGTCAGTCACCAAAAATCTTACATTGGAGGCATTTGACAGCCTTTTCCTGGCTATCCCGACAGACTCGGGGCTGATATCTGCAGCCAGGATTTCTCCTTTTCCCAGGTATTTTGAAAGCAATCCTGTCAGTGTTCCGATGCCACATCCAATTTCAAGGACACTGTTGTTTCTCCGGAGCCCCGCCGCTGCCAGGTATTCCATTATCCTGTAATGCCTCAGGTTGACGCTGGTCTTTAACTGCTTTCCGGCAAAACCGTCGTACCATTGGCCTATCTGTTCACGTGTTTCCATAAGGGTGTGAAATAGAAGAGGGGGCCGTGAAAGGCCTTATTGCGCCTTCCCCTGGAATGTCTTCATGAATTCCTCGTAACTCTGCTTCTGCCAGCTGGTTCCGGCAAAATAGACGAGCATGGGCTCTATCTGGGCAGGGGTCTTGTACCCGGAGACAGGGGTAATGAGCTCACTGTTTGCCGTCAGGAAAACCACGGTAGGATAGCCCAGCTTACCCTGCAGCAATGCATATGCAAGCTGGTGCGTTTTCCCGAGACTGCCGTCATTGACGAATTTTCTTCCCTGGAAGGTTACCGGCTCACTGCCTTCAGCATCGAACTTGACGGCGTAGTACTTGGTGTTCAAAATCTCTGCGATAACGGGATTTGAGAAAGTGTCCTTGTCGAGTTTCTTGCACCATCCGCACCAGTCGGTATAGGCGTCGACAAAAATGGGTCTCGGATCTGACTTTGCCAGCGCAGCAGCCTCCTCAATCGAATACCACTTCACTGTGGCAGTCTGTGCGTTCAGCAGGATAGCCGGGGCGGCAAGCAATAATATAAGGAAAAGTTTCTTCATGATCTATAGGCAATTACAATTGTTTAAGCAATTATATTCTGATTGTGCAAAATTAGTATTTCAGTTTGATAACCAAAATTATGCCACAAAGTTCA
This sequence comes from uncultured Rikenellaceae bacterium, assembly GCA_963802145.1. Taxonomy (GTDB): domain Bacteria; phylum Bacteroidota; class Bacteroidia; order Bacteroidales; family VadinHA17; genus SR-FBR-E99. The sequence continues at coordinate 363,245 of CAWDHN010000010.1, read as the reverse complement.
CCTCTCATGTTTTTTGCCGCTTTTATTGGAATGTTTTTTTTATACATTTACAGACCCTGTTATTAACAAACTCACTCACAGAAGATGGAAAAATTAAGAAAGACCCTTGCTGACTCCAAGACCGCAAGATGGACTGCTTTGGCAGTTGTGGCATTCACCATGTTGTGCGGTTACTTCCTGACCGATGCCCTGGCACCTTTAAAACCAATGCTTGAGCAACAGTTGTCATGGAGCAGCGAGGAGTACGGCCTGGTCACCAGCGCTTATGGCTGGTTCAATGTGTTCCTTATCATGCTTATAATAGGCGGTATCATCCTTGACAAGATGGGTGTCCGGTTCACCGGGAAAATGGCAACCATGCTAATGGTAGCCGGTACCGCCATCAAGTTCTGGGCTCTGTCAACCGATGCTTTTGAAGGGCAGTCATGGCACTTCCTGTTCTGGGATGCCAATCCCCAGGTCTTCCTGGCAGGACTAGGCTATGCGGTGTTTGGGGTAGGCGTTGAAACCGCCGGGATAACCGTATCAAAGATAATTGTCAAATGGTTCAGGGGCAAGGAGCTGGCCCTTGCCATGGGACTCGAGATGGCTACGGCCCGGCTCGGTACCACTCTTGCTCTTGCCGGATCGGCTCCCCTGGCCAAAGCCCTTGGTCATGTCTCAATGCCCATCCTTGTTGCACTGATATTGCTCTGCGTAGGTATGATAGCCTTCTTTATCTATTGCGGAATGGACAAGAAGCTCGATGCCTCCATTGCCCAGTCCAAGGAGGGTCTTCCACAGGAGGTGGAGGAGAGCTTCAAGCTTAAGGATATCCTATTCATTATAAAAAACAGAGGCTGGTGGTATATTGCCATCCTCTGCGTCCTCTTCTACTCGGCCGTCTTCCCGTTCCTCAAGTATGCAGCTGACCTTATGGTCAATAAGTTCGGGATCGATCCCGAAACAGCGGGACTGATACCCTCTGTGCTGCCTTTTGGAACCATCCTGCTTACCCCTCTTTTCGGAAATCTGTATGACAGAAAGGGTAAGGGGGCAACCATAATGATTATCGGTGCCCTGCTTCTGATATTCGTCCATACAATGTTCTCAATCCCCGCGATAGACAAACCCTGGATGGCATTCCTTCTCACCATCATACTTGGAATCGGATTTTCTCTCGTGCCTTCGGCAATGTGGCCTTCGGTGCCCAAGATCATACCTGACAAGCAGCTCGGGACAGCCTATGCGCTTATTTTCTGGGTGCAGAACTGGGGTCTGATGGGGGTTCCATACCTGATAGGGTGGGTCCTTGACAAATACTGCATCACCGGCTCGTATATGCTTGACGGGGTTGCAGTTCCAAGTTATGATTACAAGTACCCGATGATGATTTTCACAGCCCTGGGGGTTGTCGCCCTGCTCTTTGGCTTCCTGCTGAAAGCAGAGGATAAAAGAAAGGGCTATGGCCTTGAAAAGCCCAATATTGTTAAAGAATAATCAAAACAGATAAGTTATGAGTGACATTAAAAATCTTGAACCGAAGCTTCTGTGGAAGTATTTCTATGAAATAACACAGATCCCGCGTCCCTCCAAGAAGGAGCACAGGATGACGGAATACATGAAAAAATTTGGCAAAGAGCATGGTCTTGAGACCATAGTCGACAAAATCGGCAACGTCATTATCCGCAAGCCTGCCACCAAGGGCATGGAGAACCGCAAGGGCATTATCCTTCAGGGTCACCTTGACATGGTTCCCCAGAAAAACTCCGACCGGAAGTTTGACTTCGAAAAGGATCCCATTGAAACCCGTATTGACCAGGGCTGGGTAAAGGCCAACGGCACAACCCTTGGTGCTGACAACGGAATAGGTGTGGCAGCAGCCATGGCTGCACTGACTGATCCGAAGCTGGTGCACGGTCCGCTGGAAGGACTCTTCACCATCGATGAGGAGACAGGGATGACGGGTGCCAAGAACCTTAAAAAGGGCCTGCTCAAGGGTGAGATACTTATTAACCTGGATTCCGAGGATGAGGGCGAACTCTATGTGGGTTGTGCCGGAGGCGTTGACGTAAGCGCAGCCCGCAGCTATAAGCTTGAAAAGACACCCGCCGGAATGACTGCCTATAAGCTCACTGTCAAGGGACTGCGCGGAGGCCACTCGGGACTCGACATTCATCTTGGCAAGGCAAACTCGAACAAGCTGATGTTCCGGTTCTTCCAGCAGGCCGAGCACGACTTCGGCATGCGGATCGCCGAATACACGGGAGGAGATCTTCGCAATGCCATCCCGCGCGAGGCATTTGCAACAATTGTGGTTCCGACCATAAAGAAAGCCCAGTTTGAGAAATTTGTGAAGGGCTATGAAAAGATGTACAGGGCTGAATTCAAGGAGGTTGATCCTGACATCCTGATGTTTGTGAAGGTTTGCGAAGCTCCGGCAAAGGTAATGAATGAGGCTGACCAGTACCGCATTATAAGAGCGGTATTTGTTTGCCCCTGCGGCGTTCAGAGGATGAGCGCAAGCATGCCGGGAGTGGTTGAAACATCAAACAACCTGTCAGTCGTGAATATCAAGGATGGTAAATTCCATGCTCACAATCTCACACGCAGCTCCGTAGAGACCGCCAAGGAAGCTACGGCATGGAAGATTGCTGCAGGGTTCCAGCTTGCCGGTTGCGATGTGACTCTCACCGGTGATTATCCGGGTTGGAAACCAAATATGGACAGCGCCATACTGGTTACCATGAAGGATACATATAATAAACTATACGGGAAGATACCTGAGATTAAGGCCATTCATGCCGGCCTCGAGTGCGGCATCATTATGGGACCGTATCCAAAACTGGATGCGATTAGTTTCGGCCCGACCATCAGGTATCCGCACAGTCCGGACGAGAAGGTGGAGATAGAGACGGTTGGTAAATTCTGGAATTTCCTGGTAGCAACCCTGAAGAACGCCCCGAAGAGTTAATTCCCCGGGCATTTATAAGCAGATAAAAAGAGACGCCTCAACCGGGCGTCTTTTTTTATCTGTCGCTTCTGATCATGGCGAAACTATTTGACGATTATCTCAGCAAGGATATCATCTTTCATGACATTCTGCCCGGCCTTGACGCCAATTCTGGTTACAGTGCCGCTTACAACCGATTGTATTTCGTTCTGCATCTTCATGGCTTCCAGTACCATAAGAGCCTCCCCTTTCATAACGGCAGCATTCTCGCGCACAAGGACGTCAATTATCTTGCCTGGCATGGGGGCCTGCACAATCACCTTTCCACTCTTGCCGCGACCGGTGCCTAAGAGCTTCCTGCGCTGCAGTGATATCGGGGTCTCAACGGTGAAGGTGTGGCCTATGTCATTGAAGAGGATCTCGTACCTGTTTTGTTTTGTGCGTACTATTTCCACGGGGTAACGCCTGTTTTTCCACAGGACATGTATCCCGTACCTTTCGTCCTCGCGGAGTTCAACGCTGTATTCCCTTCCGTTGACCTTGATGACATTCTTCAGCGGAAGGTTGAATGAGAATTTGTGTCCCTCGTTAGAGAGGGCATACAGTTTCTTCAGGGAGGGTTTGTCGGGCTTCATAATGCTTTTCTAAAATTGTGTGAGTCTTTTCCTCAGCAGCCAGGGGGTTAATTCCCTGCCCTGGTCGAAGCTGATGTCTGACTTCTTCTCGGTGAGGTTTTCCTCGACAAAGAGTTTCGTTGCCAGCCATGCGGCGATGGTCTCCTCATATTCACTGCTGCTGTAGTATTTTTCCAGGTCCTTTTCAATGAAGGCAGTAGTAAAGGTGCCATCCTGGAACAGGTGGTTGCGCATAAGCATGCGGAAGAAGGGAAGTGTTGTCTTGGTGCCCTTGATCCATACCTTGTCAAGCGCTTTCTTGGTGTTTATTATAGCCTCTCTGCGGTCGTGCCCGGTCACAATCAGCTTGGCGACCATGGAGTCATATGAGGCCACGATTGATGATCCGGCCCTGACGCCGGTGTCAACTCTTATCCCAGGCTCGTCGGGGAAGCTTATCTTCTCAATCCTGCCCGGTGAGGGGGCAAAACCTGCCTGTACGTCCTCGGCATTTATCCGGCACTCAATGGCCCAGCCGGTAAGCTTTATATCTTCTTGTTTAAGTGTGAGTTCCTCACCTGCGGCAATACGTATCTGCTGCTCTATGAGGTCGATGCCGGTAATCATTTCAGTCACGGGATGCTCCACCTGGATCCGGGTATTCATCTCCATGAAGTAGAAGTTACGGTCGGAGTCGAGCAGGAACTCAACCGTACCTGCCGAATAGTATCCTACTGCCTTTGCTATCCTTATGGCAACGTCACCCATTGTTTTTCTCAGCTCTTCATCAAGGGCGGGAGAGGGAGCCTCCTCAAGGAGCTTCTGATGTTTCCTCTGTATAGAGCATTCCCTTTCACCCAGGTGGATGATGTTGCCGTGCATGTCGCCAAGGATCTGGAATTCTATATGCTTGGGATTCTCAATGTATTTCTCGATGAAGACACTGGGGTCGTTGAATGCCTTCTCCGCCTCGCGGCTGGCGAGAATAAACATCTTCTCCATCTCTGACTCCTGTCTCACTATTCGCATGCCGCGCCCGCCTCCTCCGGAGGCAGCCTTGATGATCACCGGGTATCCTATCCGTGCTGCATGGTGCAGGGCCTCATCCTCGTCGGCAACGCTGCCAGGTGTTCCCATGGCCATCGGGATCTTATGCTTCAGGGCTATCTGCCTGGCAACGGGTTTATTGCCCATCTTGTATATGGCATCCGGTGAGGGCCCAATGAATATGATCCCGTTGTCCTTGCATTTTTCGGCGAAGTATGCATTCTCAGCCAGGAAACCGTATCCCGGGTGAAGTGCATCGCACTTTGTCTCAAGGGCCACGGCTATGAGTTTTTCGATGTCAAGGAAGACAGGTATCTCCACGGCCTGGTCTTCCTCCTCATGGATGATATCGGCAAATGAGAGATACATGGCGTCAGGCTCAGCGGAGGTGCGTATGGCGACGCATTTAATGCCCATGGCATGAGCCGTTCTCATGATCCTCACGGCGATCTCGCCGCGGTTGGCAATTAGTATTCGCTTAATCTTCCTCATTATCTGTTTTGTATTGCAAAGTCCTCAGTCTTCAGTCTTCAGTCTTCAGTCCTCAGTCTTCAGTCTTCAGTCCTCAGTCTTCAGTCTTCAGTCCTCAGTCTTAAGTCTGGTCTATAATTCTAACTGTCTGATTATGAATTCTTAATTCTTAATTTTTAATTCCTGCCAACTGCCGACTGCCGACTGCCGACTGTGGACTGCCTAGAGTGGCATATTCCCATGCTTCCTCGATGGCACCTTCACACTCTTGTTACTGAGCGCCGAGAATGCCGAAAGAAGCTTTGTGCGCGTCATGGCCGGATCAATGACCTCGTCAATGTAACCCTTTTCATCTGCAATGAAGGGGTTGGCTACCTTTTCACGGTACTTCTTCACCAGCTCCTTTTTCAGCGCTGCCGGATCCTTTGCCTCCGCCAGCTCACGCCTGTAAAGTATCGCAACAGCGCCGTCAGGTCCCATCACGGCTATCTCCGCCGAGGGCCACGCGAAGTTGAAGTCGCCGCCCATGCCCTTGCTGTTCATAACGATGTAGGCGCCGCCATAGGCCTTGCGCAGTATGACGGTGATGCGCGGCACTGTGGCCTCGGCATATGCAAACAGAAGCTTGGCACCGTGCCTGATGATTCCGGAGTGCTCCTGGTCCTTGCCGGGAAGGAATCCCGGGACATCCTCCAGAGTGAGGATAGGGATATTAAACGCATCGCAGAAGCGGATGAAACGTGCTCCTTTGGTCGAGGAGTCAATGTCGAGAACCCCGGCCAGCACCTTCGGCTGGTTGGCAACAATACCTATCGTCCGTCCCTCAAGACGCCCAAAGCCGGTAATAATATTGGGGGCGAACAGTTCGGAGGTCTCGAGGTAACTGTTACGGTCAACAATCAGGTTGATTACGTCACGTACATCATATGCCTTATTCGGATCATCAGGAACGATGTCACGAAGCTTCGGATTCACATCAGGGGTATCATTCTGGAATGCGGCAACTGGTGGATTTTCAAGGTTGTTCGACGGGAGGTAGGAGAGGAACTTCCTTACGGCGATTATAGTGTTCTCCTCGTCATCATAGATCATGTTGGCCACACCGCTCTTGCGGGCATGAATCTCCGCACCGCCGAGATCTTCACTGCTGATCTCCTCGTTCAGCACCTCCCTCACAACATTGGGTCCGGTGACGAACATATAGCTCGTGTGGCTGGTCATGAAGACCCAGTCAGTCAGTGCCGGAGCATAGACAGCTCCGCCGGCGGCAGGGCCCATGATCACGGATATCTGCGGGATGATTCCCGACGACTGTATTATGTTATTGAAGATGACCGCATAGCCGTTCAGGCTGGCAATGCCCTCCTGTATCCTTGCACCGCCAGAGTCATTGATGCCGATGAAAGGAGCTCCCATCTTGAGAGCCATATCCTGAACCTTGGCGATTTTACGGGCATGGACTATCCCGAGTGAGCCACCCATGATGGTGAAGTCCTGCGCGAAGGCAAACACCAGCCTGCCGTCGATCTTGCCATGGCCGGTGACCACTCCGTCGCCATAGGCCATCTCAACCTTACCGAACTCAACACCCTGATCTGACGGCGTGACAAATGCATCTATCTCTTCAAATGTCCCGGTATCGAAGAGGAGGGCAATCCTTTCATGAGCCGTCAGCTTGCCCTTGGAATGCTGCCTTCTGATACGGTCGGCACTGTACTGTTTCTTAAACGCTTCCTCTCTCTCAATGAAAGATCTGAAATACTTTCCGTTAATGTCCATACTGGTGCAGTTCGTTGTTAATAACATGCCGACCGTTCAAGACGGCATGACAAAAGTCATTAATTTACAGGTATTATGCAAACCTATTTTCGAACGACAACAAGGAAAGCGCTATTAATGTTTAACAGAGGGAAAATTAGCCTTGACACAAATCTCATCTGACGTATGGCCTTATTGCTTCCGTCCAGACCCTGTAACCTTCATAGGAGAGGTGCAGGCCATCAATGCTGTATTTCCTGGGAAGATGGTTATCCGGGTCGGCCATTACACTGAAAAGATCTATGTAGGTTCCTCCGAACTCAGTTGCCAGCTCCTTTAGCTTTCCGTTCAGCTCCATGATCTGTCCGGTTTTGTTTGTGTGGTTGAGCGCCATGCCCGTGGCAGGATTGACCGGCAGAACACTTTCAATATAGACTTTTGTTTTGGGACTCTCCGTTCTGATCCTTTCAAGGATGGTCCTGTAGTTGGCGGTGATCTCGACTGTGGTCATATTGCGTGCGATATCGTTAACGCCGATCATGATGAAGATTTTGGCCGGCTTGAGTTTTGTTATGGCATCAAGCCGTAACAGAATACCTTCGGTCACATCGGCGCTGATGCCCCGGTTCCTGATCCTCCTGTTTCCCAGGAGTTCATACCATTCGGCTCCGTCAGTAATGCTGTTGCCCAGGAAAACGATCTCGTTCCTGGTATCAGGCAGATGATCGTACATGTCCTTACTGTGCCACCAGTAGGCAGAGTACCTGGAGCTGTCAGTGACAGCTGCCGGCTGCTGGGGGTAAGCGGTAAGGACTGCAAAAGAAGCAAACAGGATAACCAGTAAAGACCTTTTCATTTTGTGATGTTTTTGATTATTTGTACCATTGTTTCGTACTGAGCCTCCATATCTGCGAGGAGAGCGAGCTGTACCCTGTTCCTCTGCAGGTTATGCTGCGGGTATAGGATTTTGTAGTATTTGTCGCCGTCAATATAATCGGTGAGAAACCTTGTCGCCATTATGTAGGTAAGGAGTTTTGGTGAGAAGGCAAGGTGCTCAGTCTCAGTCGCGTTGAGTGTGCTCCGGGCCCCTGACAGATACCCCTCGGCGTAAGCCCTGTAAATATCAATGTCCATTGAGACGGAGGAGAGGTCTTCGCTGTCCTCGTCTGCCCTGTTGGTGGCTGTGCGTATGGCGTCGCCGAAGTCGTAGTGAACATATCCCGGCATGACGGTATCGAGATCGATGATACACAGGGCCCTTCCATTTGCGTCGAAGAGAATATTATTGAACTTGGTATCGTTATGGGTTATTCTCAACGGTATCCTGCCCTCTTCTCCCAGCCTGAGGATCACCTTCATCTCCTCCTCGCGCTTCACAATCTCCCCGATCTCCTTTGTAACCGAGGATACTCTACCGGCCGGATCATTTTTAATCACACGGTGAAACGCTTCCAGTCTCCGGGCTATATTATGGAAGTCGGGTATCGTCTCATGCAGAGGCTTCCCGGGCAGATCGGCAAGCATCGACTGAAACCGGCCGATAATTCTTCCGCCCTCAAAGGCCTTGTCGTATGAGTCAACCCTTTCATAGGAGCGGTGGTCGGATATGAAGATGAACATCCTCCAGTAATTGCCATCCTCATCAATGAAAAATGATTTTCCGGTCTCCACGGAGGGCATCATGGTGAGACATTCGCGTTTGACATTGCTGCCCGGTATTTCAGAGATCTTTTGCCTGAGATGGTTTGTGACCCTCTCCATGTTCTCCTGCAGTCTGGGTATATCCCTGAATACATTGGCATTAAGCCGCTGGAGGATGTAATCGTCATCCTCATCTCCGGCAGTCTTGATGCGGTATGTGTCATGGATATGGCCCGGCCCGAATGAATATCCGGAACGGAATTCGCCTTTCGCCAGGAAGCGGCTGAAGATCTTTCCGAGATCGGGTGTCATCAAAATGCCTTTATCTTCCCTTCACACGGTATCCGTGAATCGAGTAGTAGAGCAGGATCAGGTAGCAGGGGAGGCAGACCCAATAAGCTGCCTGGGTACTGAACATATCTGCCATTTTCCCATATACGAGAGGAATAAGGGCACCGCCAACCACAGCCATCACCAGAAGCGCCGAAGCCGTTTTGGTAAACTTTCCGAGACCGTTGAGTGCCAGCGGCCACATTGAAGGCCAGACAAGCGCATTCGCCAGTCCCATGAGCGCCACAAAGAGAACGGTCACTGGTATGGTAAGAGTGACCGCATCGAAGGTGACAAGGTCCCTGAAGGGCATGGTTATCTGTGCTGAGGCCGGTGAGAGTACCGCGCCGAATGTGAAGACAATCCCGAGAAGGGCTGAAATCCTGAGTGCGTTGACCTGCGAGAGGGCTTTGGGGATGAGTATTATACCGCAGATGTATCCCAGTATCATGCCCAGCATTGTCAGGGAGGTGTAATATTTGGCCGAAGACATGTCTATGCTGAGCGACTGCCCGTATCTTATGATGGTATCACCCGCTATCACCTCCACGCCCACGTAGAAGAAGAGTGCCACAGCGCCAAGGATCATGTGGGGGAAATGCCAGATGCTGGTCTTGTTGACATTGGTTTCACCCACAGATGGTTCCTCTGCATCAGTGTCCACCTCAGGCAGGTGTGCAAATCGCAGCAGCAGTCCCAGTGCCACAAGGATGACGGCCATAATAATATATGGATTGATCACCCGTGTGGCAAGCTGATCAAGTATCCCGGCGCGTGCCATGGCGTCGGTGGCGGCGGCAAGCTGCGCATCAAGGATATGGGAGTCCTTGAGGATATGGGCACCGATGATGATGGGGGCGATGGCGCCGGCAAATTTGTTGGCGATGCCCATCATGCTTATTCGTTTGGCGGCACTTTCGCGCGGACCTATGATGGTCACGTAAGGATTGGAGGCAGTCTGCAGGAGAGCCATTCCCGTGCCCTGCACAAAGAGACCGAGCAGGAAGATCATGAAACTGCGGGAAAGGGCTGCCGGAATGAAGATCAGGGCGCCTATTGCCATAACCCAGAGACCTATGGACATTCCGGTCTTGAACCCGGTCTTCTTGAGAAGAGCCGATGAGGGAAGTGACATGACAAAATAGGAGATATAAAATGCCGTGGTGACAAAATAGGCCTGGAAGTCAGTCAGCTCGCAGGCTGTGCGGAGAAACGGTATCAGTATCCCGTTGAGCCATGTGACAAACCCGAAAATAAAAAAGAAGATGGCTATTACCGTCATTCCAACGATATAGTTCCTTCGGCTGATCGGAGCCGTTGCTGAAGCTGTCGTCATTGTTTTTTCGTTATGATTATGGTTATGGATAATCCGGCCGCACCTCTTCCAATATGGCGGTCAGGATCCAAAACTACTCTTTTTACAAATAAACTGCAATAACCGTAATCATTGTTTTCAGAGCATTGGAGAGTCATCCCTTTATGGTGCGGTTTCGTTGATTTGCCAGTTAATGTTAATTTTGCGGCATATAACAGAATGATGAAAAACAGTGAAATAATTGAAAAGATCAGGAGCAAGAGAGCCTTCATAAGTGATATGGATGGCGTCATATATCACGGAAACAAGCTTCTGCCGGGTGTTCCGGAGTTTGTTGAATGGCTCAAGAAGGAAGGCAAAAAGTTCCTTTTCCTGACCAATTCGAGTGAGAGGACCCCCAGGGAGCTTCAGGAGAAGATGTCGCGGCTGGGTATTGATCTTGAAGAGAACGTATTTTACACCAGTGCACTGGCAACGGCACAATTCCTCGCCGCACAGAAACCCGGGGGCACGGCGTATATCATTGGCGAGGCCGGCCTGATCAATGCCATGTACAACGCCGGCTACACGATGAACAACTATAACCCTGACTATGTGGTGGTTGGTGACACCCGCGGCTACAGCTTTGAAAAGCTGGAGCAGGCTGTCAACCTGGTCATTAAGGGTGCAAAACTCATAGGCACCAATCCCGACCTTACCGGTCCCGTTGAGAACGGCATCATCCCTGCCACCAAGGCGCTCATAGCGCCCATTGAACTGGCCACCGGACGCCAGGCATACTTTGTAGGAAAGCCTAACCCTCTGATGATGAGGATTGCCCTCAAGATGATCGGTTGCTCCAATGAAGAGACAATTATCATCGGAGACAGGATGGACACGGATATTATTGCAGGAATAGAATCGGAAATAGATACGCTTCTTGTGCTGACGGGTATTTCTACACTCAAGACTGTTGACAAGTTTCCCTACAGGCCTTCATACATACTTGAAGGAGTGGCAGATCTGATTCAGCATCAATAGGTACGGGTCATCGTTACCGGAATGGCTACAATGAAATCAGCCAGTCGGGTGTTGTCCGGGTTCAGGGTCTCCCTGGTAATGACATATCTTAATCTGGTTCCCATGGTTTAGGGGATAAGCAATCAAATCTGTTATTATTTAGATATGCCTGGTCATCGGGTAAAGTTTCGTTCGTACGTACTGTCTTATAAAAAAGATCTGAACAGTATCTAAATAATTCACATTTTCCTTTCAAATGTCAATTTATTTCTTAAATTAGGTAGATTTTTTACAGGAGCCACCATGCGGGTGTGCTTCAGTATTGAAAAACTAACCTAATAAATTGCCTATGGAAAGATTAAATCTTTTGCGTAAGGTACTTACGGCAATTGTTATGCTATGCATTTCATTTTACTCATTGAGTGCACAGAATGTGACAGTTACCGGAACAGTCACCGGCTCCGATGACGGGATGCCCCTTGCGGGCGTTACTGTCCTGGAGAAGGGTACAACACATGGGTTGCAGACCGACACCAATGGAAAGTATTCCATTTCTATGGCAAGAGGGGGCACTCTCGTGTTCTCATTTCTCGGCATGCAGAGCCAGGAGTTTCAGGTGACCGACCAGCGTGTGATCGATGTCGTGCTGGTATCCCAGACTACCGCATTGGATGAGGTAGTGGTTACCGCCCTTGGTATTTCCAGGGAGAAGAGGTCGCTGGGGTATGCTGTCACTGAAGTCTCAGGGAATGATGTAGCCAGGGTAAGGGACCTGAACGTGGTCAACACGCTTTCAGGAAGGGTCTCAGGTGTCGTTGTGACACAGGGAACCTTCGGACCCGGCAGCAGTTCCCGCGTGATCATCAGGGGTAATAACTCCCTGACAGGGAACAACCAGCCTCTCTATGTGGTAGACGGCATTCCGATTGACAATACGGGATACGGTTCAGCCAGCTCAGCCAACACGGGAGAGTACTCAAAGAACGACTACGGGTCAGGCATTTCGGACCTTAACCCCGATGATATTGAGTCGATGTCGGTTCTCAAGGGGCCCAATGCTGCTGCACTTTACGGCTCCCGGGCTGCTAACGGAGTCATTCTTATCACCACAAAGAAAGGCACTCTGAACAAGGGACTTGGCATAACCTATTCGGGCAGTTTTAATTTCGAAGCGCCCCTCCTTCTGCCTCAGTTTCAGGATGAATACGGACAGGGAACAGGAGGGAATGTTCCGGCCAGCATAGGTGATCTCCGCGCTACTTCCGGTTCATGGGGTGCACTTCTGGATGGTTCTTCAAAAATTTATGGTACCGGCCTGAATGGTGAGACAAGGCCCTACAGCGCACAATCAGATAACGTAAAGGACTTTTTTGAGACCGGCGCAACGCTGGTCAACACCATTGCAGTTGACGGCGGGAACGCCCAATCTACCCTGAGATTTTCGTATTCAAACACCAAAGCCAACTCAATGGTGCCCGGATCTGACCTCACGCGACATAACTTTAACCTGAGGGGCTCCACAAATCTCACGGATAAGTTCAACCTTGATGCAAAGGTTACTTACTTTGTCCAGAACGCCCATAACCGTCCTGTCATGGGTACCGAGGGTGTGATAGCCTGGCTCTACAGGATTCCCAGAAACATGTTTATGGCAGACTACGGGCCTGAACCTGAGAAATACCAGGATCCTGCAACATACGCTGTCAGAACGCACACCAGCACCACATACGGTAATCCATACTGGTATCAGTTGCATGACATAAATGACGATAACAGGACCAGGATACAGGGATACGTCAAGGCGAACTATGACTTCACTGACTGGCTCTCTGCTTTTGTCAGGATTGGTACTGATGCCGTCAGTGAAAAGGTTGAGACGGTAAACCAGTACGGTCACTGGTATTACTCGGGCGGAAGGATGAATAACAGCATGGCGCGGACAAGTGAGACAAACATCGACGGTCTTCTTATGTTTAATAAGGATATATCCTCCACCATCAAGGTCAATGCAAATCTGGGTGCAAATCATATGTATCAGACCTATGAGGGGATGAGTGTATATGCTGAAAAATTCAAGATACCGACAAAACCGACTCTTGAAAGTGCCTCAACCAATCTCCCGAGCTACGACCCGCTTCAGGAAAAGATGATCAATTCACTATATGGCTCGGCAATGATCAGTTACGGTGATTTTATCTACCTCGAAGGCTCTGCCAGAAACGACTGGTCGTCAACACTGCCAAAAGACAACTGGTCATATTTCTATCCTTCGGCCAGCCTTTCAGTCCTGCTCAATGAGATTGTTAACATTGAAGTAGTTGACCTTGCCAAGTTCCGGATCAACTGGGCCAGGGTGGGCAATGATACCGAACCTTATCAACTGCAGAATGCGTTCAATCTTTCATCTGCAGGAGACAGTTACCTCGGACTGACCATACTGACCCGCCCTTCGACCAGGAAGGATCCTAATCTCAAACCAGAGCAAACAAGCTCACTTGAGCTGGGCGGAGAATTCAGGTTCTTTACTAACAGGCTATATGCTGATTTCTCATTTTATTCAATCAAGTCGGAGAACCTGATCATGGATGTTCCGATACCTGCCTCCACCGGCTACAGTTATGAGAGGACCAATGTGGGTGAAATTACCAACAAGGGGTTCGAGATGCTTATCGGAGGCATTCCCGTCCAGACCGGCAAGTTCGCATGGGATATTTCTCTGAACATGTCCACTAACAAGAATTCCCTGGTTGAACTTATCGAAGGAGTTAACAACTTCATATTTACCACCACCAACAACGGTGTGGCTGAGGTTTGGGCAACCGTGGGAGGAGGTTACGGTGACATATATGCCACCACCTATGAAAGAGACGAGAGCGGCCGGATTGTGGTTACGGATGCAGGCCTCTTCCGTACTTCTGCAGAGAAGAAGCTGGTTGGGAATTACCAGCCTGACTGGGTTGGAGGCCTGAACAACACACTGAGTTACGGCAGCATGTCGCTGAGATTCCTGATCGATGCAAGAATTGGCGGGGAAGTCTATTCCGGTACTGATGCCGGTCTCGACGCTGCCGGCGTATCGAAAGCCTCCCTGGAGTATCGGGAGGGCGGTGTGGTTATCGACGGCGTCAGGACTGACGGAACAGCCAATACGGTAAACATAACAGGACAACAGTACTGGGGCTCGTATACAGGTGTGGGAGAGAATTATGTCTTCGACCAGACCAATATAAGGCTCAGGGAAGCAGCTCTGAACTATGAACTGCCAGGGAAGTTCATCGCAAACTCCTTCATCAAGGGATTGTCTTTGGGTGTGACAGGCAGGAACCTCTTCTTCCTCTACAGGGCACTTGAAAACTATGACCCTGAAGGAAGCTACAGTGTGAGCAACTACTCCCAGGGTGTACTCTTCTATACGATGCCAACGGCCAGAAGCGTGGGTTTCAATGTTAGTATTAAGTTCTAACTATTAACTATGAGAAATATGAAATCATACAGGATTTTACTGGTAATACTAATTGCAATTGGACTGGCTGGATGTACCAAGGATTTTGAGGAGATCAACAAAGACCCCAATGCAATTACATCGGAACAGGCTAGTGCGAGGTACTTCATAACGGTCCCTCAGTATAAACTGTACGCGCCCGACAACTATCCATACTGGAGAGCCCAGCTCATACATGCTGACAGGTTTGCCGGTTATTTTACCTTCGGAGATAACTATTCATGGTGGTCTGACGAGCTTGGTTATACCTACAATATCGCATACACCGATGCTACCTGGGACTTCTATGAAGGTTACTTCGGACAGCTTGATAATTTCATGAAGCTGACAGCACCGGGAGGTGATTTTGAAAATGACCTTATGTATGCGGTCGGACTGATCATAAAGGGACTTTACTATCAGATGTATACTGAAACATTTGGTGAGATCCCCTATTCGGAAGCCGGAGATCCGGATATTATCCTTCCGAAATACGATGCTCAACTGTCTATCTATAAGGGCATAATTGCTGACCTCGACAATGCTATGACGACAATCGGCTCCAATACAAAAACGGGGGATGGGGTTCAGGACCTCGGCAGCAATGACCTTTATTGTGCCGGTGATCTCCAGAAATGGAAAAGACTGGCTAATACCCTGAAACTCAGAATTGCACTTCGTGCTTATGGCGCTACGGGCGATGATTTTGCAGCAGCTGCTGTTACGCAATGCTTTGCAGCACCGCTGCTTTCTACTGCTGCGGATAACGTGCTGATGACGAAGGACAATGTAATCAGCAAATGGAACAGTGATTCCTATGCCGGCGCATGGCTTGATTTCGGTGGTTATGGCAGTGGCGGCGGCTGGACTGTAAGCAAGGTGATGATCGATAACCTTCGGGACAACAACGACCCCAGATTGACGAAGTTCGTTAAACCTGCCGCAGGAGGGACATTCACTTTTACCAAGCCGGCATCTGGCAGTGAGGCTACACTCTGGCCGAAACGTATTACTTACCTCACCGACGTGCTTACTGACGCCGGAGCTGACTTCACAAAGACGGGTAATGAGAACACTGACAACTCGGTTGTTTTCACCATGCCTGCCAATAAGAACTTTGTAGGTCAGCCCGTCAGACTCAACGGTTTCATCAAACCAATGATCAGGCGCGAATTCTTCTGTACACCCACTGATTACTTCGTGGTTGCAAAGGGAGCCACCACCAACCTTTACAAGGAGCTGGTTCTTACCACCGCTGAAGCATACTTCCTGCAGGCTGAGGCTATCGTGAAGGGTATCTCCGGTGCGACCGGTGATGCCAATGCACTCTTCAGGGATGGTATAAGGCATTCGATGCTTATGTGGGGTTGTCCTGCAGGCGATATTGACACTTACCTGACACAGGCAATTGCCAGCATTTCAACAGGAACAACTGCTGAGAAGCTCGAGAAAATCGCAACCCAGAGATGGATGAATTCATACACCGAGGGCTTTGAAGGCTGGGCAATTGTCAGAAAGATGGGTTACCCCGCTGAACTGGCCAATGGTGTTACTGATGCTGATATCTATGGGCTGGGTTCCATCAACGGTGTCTACCCGGAAAGGATGCAGTACGGAACCGGTGCATACAGCAAGAACGGCCAGAATCT
Source organism: uncultured Rikenellaceae bacterium (assembly GCA_963802145.1). GTDB lineage: Bacteria > Bacteroidota > Bacteroidia > Bacteroidales > VadinHA17 > SR-FBR-E99. The sequence goes on along the minus strand of CAWDHN010000010.1, from coordinate 347,008 downwards.
GAATGCTGCCATAGCAAGGCAGGGAGCTGACCAGATGGATACTAAACTTTGGTTTTCAAAACCTTGATTTGGATTTAAAAGGGTTTTTTTCTGAAGACTGCCCGGCGCCACTGCCCCGGGCAGTCTTTTAATAGGTGCGGGTCATCGTTTCCGGAATGGCCACTATGAAATCCGCCAGTCCGGTGTTGTCCGGCTTCAGGGTCTCGATGTCATCCTGAAGAACGGTTGTGATTGTTGCCACCCTGATACCCGGACGGTATATGTTCAGGTAGTGTATTATGCCCGAATAGTTTTCCGAGTGATAGGCGCCGTTGTAATGGATGAATGTCTGCCCCTGTTCAAGGTTTTTAATGATGAAGTGGGCCATGGTGGCATCCTTGACAGCCTGGGCTTTGGGAAGGTTCTCGTTGGGTTTCCCGCCCATGGCCGGCATACCGTGCATTGACATCATATCCTTGTAGCATTTGAGTTCCGGATCGTATGATATGGGCAGCGGGGCTATCAGCTCCTTTGCTTCAGCTGTCAGGCTGTCAAGCACCTCAAACCCCCGCCTCGATACCATGGAAGCATATCTCCTTGGGATGTTGGTTGCGATGAAAGGCAGACCATTCTTTCTGGCAAACTCGACCAGCGGCTTGTAGTCTGTCTTGTAGTTTTTCCAGAGTTTGACCTCCGCCTCGAACTTGTCAGCCTCGTATTTCCTTGCCAGGTACTCATTGAGTACAAGCTGGTCATCCGTTTCAAACATCTCAGCACCCAGTATCAGCCTGTCGCCTGTTGTTTTATGCAGGTCTGCAGTAACTTCATATTCAAGCCAATGCGCAATGGGATTGTCGTGCAGCTCACCGAAGAAGATCACGTCGGCTGAGCTGACCGTTTCAATCATCTTCTGGTATTTCACGTTTTTGCCTTCAGCGTCATAAAGCCTGTATGCAGGCTTATCGGCCTTGAACGAAACCAGAATGACTGATGTCGCCATCATTAGTATTACGGATGATTTCATGCTTGCGGGGTGTTAAAGTGATTTAACTTATTACAAATTAAATCAATATTTGTTTTGACATGCTACTATTTTTTTACCCCGCCGTCAAAAAATCTAATTCTTGCTATAAGCTGTCAGGATGGCCTTGACATCATAATCCTTTGCATAAAAGTATGCAGATCTTCCCTGGTTGTCTTTAAGGAGAGGGTCGGCCCCCTTGTCGAGCAGCAGGTTTACCACCTTGCAGTGACCGCGTGAGGCTGCTGCAAAGAGGGCGGTAGCACCGGTATTGGTTTTCAGGTTGACCTGTGCGTCATTCTCAAGCAGCAGTTGCACCGTCTCTTCATTGCCTTTCAGTGAAGCCAGGACCAGGGCCGAATTACCGTTGCCCGTCTGCAGATCGGCCTCCGCTCCATATTCCAGCAGGAGTCTGACGATCGCGGCCTTGCCTTCCTGTGCGGCCAGTATCAATGCTGATGCGCCGTTTCTGTCCTGCAGGTCCGTTTTTGCACCTTTTTTCAGCAGCAGGCTCACAACATCCTTGTAGCCATTCTGGGATGCCATTATCAGGGCAGTTGAACCGTTGTTGTCCTGCAGATCGATGGTTGCCCCTTTGTCTGCAAGGAGGCCGACTATATCGGAAAAGCCGTACAGTGATGCAACGATGAGGGGTGTAGCGCCGTTATCGGGCCGCAGATCCGTATCTGCTTCCCTGTCAAGAAGGATCCTGGCAACATCCTCATGTCCGTTTTGTGCGGCGATATACAGGGCCGTAGTGCCGTTGGCCGACTGCTTGTCAGGGTCGGCTCCCCTGTCAAGCAAAGCCTTGCACACATCCGCCGCCCCGATCTCGGCTGAACACATCAGCAGGGTAGCTCCATATTTATCGCTGTAATTGATATCCGAAACTGTTGGTACAAGTGCGAGTGCGCCTTTCTGATCGTTTCTGGCAAGCGCTTCAAACAGTTTTTTGGGAGGAGTATTTGACTGTGCCTCCGTCGCATGAGGGAACAACAATAGCAGTACGGCAATTGATGCCGCAGTGGACAATGTTTTCATATAGCCGGTTTAATAAATCTAAACTAAATGTAAGGTTGCCGGCTGATATGGACAAGGTGTTTTTGACCTTCCGTCCCTCCATGGTGACAGAAAGCCACTTTTTGAAGATGTTCTGCTTTAATAGATTATGTCAGGATTCCGCTCCGGTTGGACGAAAGTCACTTTTTGAATTGCCTGACCAGATATACAATAACAGCGGAAATGATTACAGAGAGTGTTATCATAACTCAATACACAGATGAATAAGAATCGGATGAATGTTGGTTTGGAAAATGAGAGCCGGAGGAGTATTTCTTACTCCTGTTTCTCTTTTGCTTTCTCAAGCCTCCGGGCAATTGCTTCGTTCTCTTCCCTCGCTTTGATATCCCTGTGAAGTGAATATTCTTCTCTGCGTTTGGCCATGGCCTTGATGTTCTCCTCTTTCAATTCAGGAAAACGGTCGTTAAAAGTTATTTCGTTCTGCATGGCGCAAAGATAGTCATTTAAACCGCCTGATTTACAAAACAGTGATAATTCTCTTCGGGGTGTCCTGATCATAGCTGGAAATCAATGACGAAACGAACAAATAGTTTTTTTATGCGTATAAAGGATCACGAGAAATTGTTAGTCAAAACTTAAAATTCAATTCGTTGAAATCTGAATGGTGTCAGTCATGAAAAAGACCTTTTTATTTATTATCATCTCGCTGATTGGCATAAGCACCTTTTCGCAGACATTTAAAAGCAACTCTGCGACCATCAGGAAAGGTGGCTTTGAGATTGACAGGACTGTCAGGTCAATTGAAATCAGCGACAGGGAAATCATTATCTCAAATTACCTGAACGGCAATACTGAGCCTCTGGTACTGAGTGTCTACCTGACAGAGGAGAGGGAGGATAAGTTTGATGGATTGTGCAAATACTATTATTGCACGGCAAAAAACAAGGAACAGTTAAGTCCCTATCAGAAGATTGTTGTCATAAAAAAGCCATTCTCAATAACTCTTGAGCTGTTCCTGGCTGACAACAACAAATATGTGCATGACCTGGAGATAAACGGGTAGAAGAAAGGGATCTTTCCCGGCATACTCAAAATAAAAAATCCTGCCGATGCAGGATTACGCCTCCTTCGTCGGCGTGATCCTTAAGAGGGGGCTCCGGACAAAAAACTATCCGCCTGCGGCGGTTATTTTTTATTTCTCAGGATCCTCCTTGAAGCAAGCTACAGAGGCTCCTTCAAAATAAAAAATCCTGCTTGCGCAGGATAGTTTTTTGTGATCCCGACAGGATTCAAACCTGTAACCTTCTGATCCGTAGTCAGATGCTCTATTCAGTTAAGCTACGGGACCTTTAGAGGGTGCAAAGATAAAATATTTTTTTGTTTTAATTGCGTAATTTTATACCCTGTGATAACGCTATTTCACCAAACAGGGCGCAGGTAGTTGCATTTACGGTAAAACCGAAAAACGGAAAAACATGAAAAAAGGATTGAAAATAACCGGGATAGTAATTGCATCACTTCTGGTGCTTATCATCGCAGCGGGCCTTCTGGCACCCGTGATTTTCAAGGATAAGATAAAGGAAAGAGTTGAGACGGAGATCAATGCAATGGTCAATGCCAGGGTCTCTTTCAGCAGCTATAAACTGAGTCTCTTCAGGGCGTTTCCCAATGCGTCCTTCACCCTTAAGGACCTTAACGTTACCGGAATTGATAAATTCGATGGAGACACCCTTGCAGCAATTAAGTCTTTCTCGCTGGTATTCAATCTCAGGAGCCTTTTCGGCGACGGGGGATATGAGATCAGGTCAATAACCATTGATCAGCCCCTGGTCAATGCAATCGTCCTCGAAGACGGGATAGCCAACTGGGATATAATGAAAGAAGTCCCCGAAGAGATTGAGACTGATACCTCAGCGGCAACAGGTGAAGAGGCCTTACAGGTGGCTTTGAATAAACTGAGCGTAAACGACGGACGGATTTATTATTCCGACCGTGAGTCAGACATGACTGCCGCGCTGGAAGAGCTGGAGTTCATCCTGTCAGGCAACATGAAGGCTTCCAGAACCAGTCTTGTGATGGAACTCTCTGCCGGAAACGTCGATTTCACAATGGGCAAGATGCCGTATCTGAAGGATGCTGAAATGAACTTTCAGGCAGAGATCGATGCCCTTCTCGATTCCATGAAGTTCACTCTCAGGGATAATCTATTGAAAATAAACGATATAGCTCTTAATTTTTCCGGTACGGTCATCATGCCTGAAGAGGATATAGACCTCGACCTGGTCTTCAGCGCTCCTGAGACCTCCTTTAAATCACTGCTTTCTATGATACCAGCCTTCTACATGAAGGACTTTGAAGAACTGAAGGCGACGGGAACTTTTGCTCTCGATGGTGCTGTAAAGGGGATCTACAGCTCTGCCGACAGCACCCTGCCGGATATAACTGCCGGCCTGGAGGTAAAGGACGGTGTGATAAGCTATCCCGATCTGCCCGGAAAGATCACAGGTATCTATATTAACGGCAAGGTACAGACCGACGGGAAGGAGATGGACAATACCATTGTTGATGTAAGCCGGTTCCACTTTGATCTCGCAGGAAATCCATTTGACATGAACTTCCGGCTGGCCACACCGATGAGTGATCCTTCGATAGCTGTTATAGCCAAAGGAATGATCGACCTGGCAAAGCTGCAACAGGCCATACCGCTTGACAGCATCACCCTCACCGGCCTGATTGACCTTTCGGTTGAAATGGCCGGCAGGATGTCTATGCTGGAAAACGAGACGTACGATCAGTTCAAGGCCGCAGGCGACCTGAAAATAACCGGGATGATTCTGGAACCTGCAGACCTGCCCGCTCTTACCATCAGCAATGCGGCACTGGTGTTCAGTCCTGCTTTTGCAGAGCTGACCGGTATGACGGCGAAAATGGGGGAGAAGAGCGATTTTACCCTCTCCGGAAGGCTGGAGAACTACATACCATATATCTTTTCCGACGGAACGATCAGGGGCAATCTGTCGCTGAGATCAAAGATGGTTGATCTGAATGAGATACTTGATATCCTACCGTCTGACACCACTGAGAGCGACACGACAGCACTGGAGGTGATCCGTATCCCGGAGAACATCGACTTTGCCTTTGATGCTGCAGTTGACAGGCTGGCATATGGAAAGCTCTCTGCCACTGATGTCACCGGCAAAATTCTCGTCCGTGACGGAGTGGTCACATTAAGTGAGACAGGCATGAAAGCACTGGGTGGATCGCTCCTGATGAACGCAGCCTACGACACACGCGACACCCTTAAACCTCTTATTGATGCAGATATGCTGATCAGTGCTGTCAACATCAAAGAGGCATTCAACACCTTCAATACGGTCAGCCAGCTTGTTCCGGCAGCGGCAGGACTGGGGGGCAACGTGACGGTGAAGATGGATTTCAACAGCCTTCTGGGCAGCAACATGATGCCGCTTATAAACACAATGTCAGCCAGCGGAGGGATCAGCTCCGATGCGGTTCAGATCCTGGAATCAAAATCCTTTAACATGATTAAGAGTGTGCTTAAGATGGATCAGGCCTACACCAACATAGTAAAAGATCTCAAGGCAACATTCATTATCAATAATGGCAGGCTGTTTGTGAAACCCTTCGATACGAAACTCGGCAATATAAAACTGAATGTCGCCGGTGATCAGGGTCTTGACCGGACAATCAATTACCTGATAAAAACGGAGATACCCAGTGCGGAGCTTGGTGCTTCGGCTGCAGCCCTGATGGGAGCCTTTTCTTCCCAGCTTACTGCACTGGGACTGAATGTCAAGACCCCGGAGATCATAAAGATAAACCTCAAGGTAGGTGGCACATTCAATGAACCGGTCATTACACCAATGTTTGCCGGCGGCAGCGGCAGTAGTGCCGGCCAGGGAGTAACAGCCGCTGTCAGTGCCGTGACCACCGCAGTGACAGAGCAGGTTACTGAAACGGTCAACGAGGCTGCCAGGGAACAGGCTGACAGGATACTGAAGGAGGCCGCTGAAAAGGCGGATATAATCCGCAAGGAGGCAGAAAAGTCAGCCACGGCTATAAGAGAGGAGGCTGACCTGCAGGGGAAAAAGCTGGTAAAGGATGCTGAGCCAAAGGGTTCCATTGCAGTAATGGTAGCAAAGAAGGCCGCGGAGACACTTAACAAAGAGGCTGACAAGCGAGCCACGCAGCTGGTGACAGAGGCCAATGCAAAGGCTGACAGCTTGCTTGCCGAAGCAAAGGCAAAGGCTGATGAACTGCTGAAATAACCGCATTCATATCAATCAAATCAAAAGAGGTCCAAAAGCCTCTTTTTTTATTCAGGGCTGTCCCTGTGTAACATTCCTGTAATGTTTATGTCATCATTTCGTAACCGGTTTGTTACCGTGCTGTAACAAGTCAGGGGGAAATTTGTGCCGTATAAAATGTCAACCATCGAAATGAAAAATTTAACTATTAAAATTCTTATCATCTTGTTTTTCTCCACCACAATTGTTAGTAACGCACAAACATCCACCGGCACGATCACCGGCGTGGTGAAGGATGGAGCAACAGGAGAGACGATGCCCGGAGTGAATGTTGTCATAGAAGGCACGCTCAGAGGAGCATCAACAGATTCCGACGGAGTATTCACTATCTCTGCAGTGGCCCCTGGGAGATACAATCTCACTTTATCATTTATCTCCTACAAACCAATTACAATTGAGGGCGTTGAGGTCAGGGCAGGAAGTGTAACAGAAGTCAGCGCCTCCATGGCCGATCAGTCAGTAGAGCTCGACGATATCGTCGTTGTGGCAACAAAAAGGAATGACAGCGAGGTCTCGGTCATGAGCAACATCAAGAGCAGCCCCGTGGTTGTCTCAGGCATTTCAGCCCAGCTGATAAGCCGCACGCAGGACAAGGATGCATCAGAGGTAGTCAGGCGTCTGCCGGGGGTCTCCATCGTGGATGACAAGTTCATCGTTGTCAGGGGCCTTTCAGCAAGGTACAACAATGTCTGGCTGAACAACTCTCCGGCGCCAAGCCTGGAGGCCGACACAAGGTCATTCTCATTCGACCTCATACCTTCTTCAATGATTGAGAACATCTTTATCCTTAAATCTCCCACTGCCGAACTTCCGGCCGATTATTCCGGAGGCTTCATTAAGATAGCCACCACCGGTATCCCTTCGGCAAACAGCGTATCATTATCATACGGCACCGCCTTCAGGCAGTATTCGACATTCGGCAATTTCCTGAAGGAAGAGGGCAGCAGTCTCGACTGGCTTACACTGGGAACCGCTCACAGGAGTCTGCCTGACAATATGCCTGCGCATCTCGATACCTACGAAAGCGCCACCAATCCTGATGTCAGGAACAGGGTGACAGAGGTGGGACGCAGCCTCAATAACGAATGGGAAGGTGTGCCCGTCACTGCGCTGCCGGATCAGAAATTTGCCCTCGGAATAAACCGCAGGTTCGGTAAGGGAAATTTCATTGCAGGGAACGTCACATCGCTGACATACAGCTACTCCAACACATATAACGAGATACTTAATAACAATTACTCCATTTATAATTTTGCCTATGATACTCCGGGTATCCTTGACGAACTTCACGACAGGCAGTACAGTACCACCGCAAGAGCAGGTCTGATGCACAACTGGACTATTTATCCGGTAGAAGGACTCAGGTTGGAGTTCAGGAATTTCTTTACAAGCACTTCAAATTCCAGGGTGACGACCAGGGAAGGGCAAGACTGGTATAACAACGGAAGGTATGTCTCGGCAGGTGAAACCAAATACAGCAACAGGCTCATTTACTCCGGCCAGCTTGGAGGAGAAAAGCTTTTCAATGAAGGAAAGACCATCCTCGATTTCACAGCAGGATATTCCTTGTCACTGAGAGAGGAGCCTGACATCAGGCGCTACAGGTACATCAGCAATGACGGGGAAACCTCGCCTTATATCCTTCTGTTTGGCAGCAATCCGGATCTCTCCTCAATATCGAGGATGTGGATTGATCTTAATGAGGACAACATTTCGGGACTCCTCAATTTCACTCAGAAATTCAAAATGGGAGCAATTGATGCCGAGTTCAAGACAGGAGTGCTGGCTGAGGCAAGGCAGAGATCTTTCAATGCACGCAATTTCGGGTATGCCATGGGCAGTGAGGCCTCATCGTTTCCCTACTCATCGCTCCCTGTCAATGAAATACTGGTTCCTGAGAACATAAATCTTACTGACGGATTGAAACTGAAGGAGATTACCGCGCTCTCCGACTCCTATGATGCTTCGTCGGCCATACTGGCCGGGTACTTGAATTTCAGGTTCAAATTCAGCGTGCGGACTGACCTCTCGCTGGGCCTCAGGGTGGAGAAGGACAGGCAGGAGCTGTCAAGTTACCGGCAGGGTACTACAACCCCGGTGCACGTTGTCCGTGATACCCTTAACTTCTTCCCGTCAGCCAACTTCGCATATAACCTCACATCGAAGAGCCTGTTGCGTTTCACCTATGGTATGTCAATCAACAGGCCTGAATTCAGGGAGATGGCTCCGTTTTATTTCGTGGATTTCGATCAGAATGCCGGGATTTACGGAAATGAAAATATCAAGCAGGCCTACATACACAACTTTGACATAAGGTATGAACTCTATCCCGGTAATAACGAAACATTCAACGTCGGGATATTCTACAAGAATTTCACAAATCCGATTGAGGTGGCGATCAGGGGAAATAACCCGGCACAGTTCTCATTTGACAATATCAGTTCGGCATACAGCATCGGACTTGAGACGGAGGCACGCAAGACACTGGGCTTCATCAGCGAAAGGCTTGAAGATCTCACAGCTGTTATAAACCTTTCTCTGATACAGAGTTCCGTGGCATTTGACAGACCCCTGCAAGGGCAGTCGCCATACATCGTCAACGTTGGGCTTTTCTACCAGAAACCTGAGCACGGGTTTATGGCGAGCTTTGTCTATAACCGTATCGGAAAGAGGATCATTGCGGTCGGCAGACCTTCGCCCAATGAATGGGAGAGCATACCTGACATCTATGAGATGTCGCGTAATGAGGCTGACCTGGCTTTCAGCAAAAAGATCGGCAAGAATCTGGAGCTGAAGGCGGGCATCAAGGATCTGTTCGGCGAACAGGTGGTTTATCAGCAGAATGTAAATACGGTGGTCGACATGACATACTACGGCGGCGACGGCACCAAGGCATTTGACAGGACACAGAACACAAAATCATATTATCCCGGGAGGCAGTATTCCCTGGGGCTTTCGGTTAAATTTTGACAAAAAATAAGCAACTATTTAAAAACCAAATCTTTAATTATGAAAACAAACATTTTTTCAAGGACTGTAAGGGTACTGTTGTTGGGCGCCATAGTGGCAGCCGCAGCTTCGTGCGAGAAAGATATACCGGTAACGGCTCTTACCCTTGACCAGCAGGAGGTCACCGTTCAGGTTGGCGCTGCTGCAACGATCCTGCCTGTCATTGATCCGGTCGATGCCACCAACAAGGAAGTAACATGGACCACCAGCAATGCCTTAGTTGCCACCGTCAGCGGCGGTGTGGTAACAGGAGTTGCCCTTGGTACAGCCACCATATCAGCTGCTTCAGCTGAAAATCCAGTCTACACTGCCTCATGTGAGGTTACAGTAGTTCCGTCAACGGGGCAGGTTATTACTGTCTCCGGAGACATCACCTCCGATACAAAATGGTATGCACAGGCAAAATACCTGCTTTCAGGATTTGTCTATGTAAAGAACAATGCCACATTGACAATTGAACCCGGGACTCTGATAAAGGGCGTGTCAAACACCAAGGCAACTCTTATCATAGAGAGAGGTTCAAAGATATTGGCAGCCGGAACCCTGGACAAACCAATTGTCTTCACCTCTGACAAGCCGGCAGGCCAGAGGGCCACAGGCGACTGGGGCGGTATTGTCCTGTGCGGAAACGCGAAGACCAACAAGCATGATGACGGTACCGGAGTAGGCATAGCCGAGGGAGGAATCGGTTCAAAATATGGCGGTACCGACGATAATGACAATTCTGGTGTGCTGCAGTTTGTAAGGATAGAGTTCCCGGGAATTCCCCTTTCCTCAACTTCGAACAGCGAAATCAACGGACTCACACTTTATTCGGTTGGAAAAGCCACCGTTATAGACCATATCCAGGTTTCATATTCGGGAGACGACTCTTTCGAGTGGTTTGGCGGAAATGTCAATCTTAAGCATATAGTTGCTTTTGGAGGCCTTGATGACGGTTTTGACACCGACAACGGCTACAGCGGCAAGATACAGTTCGGGCTTATCATCCAGGATCCGGCCAAATCCGACCAGTCGGGTTCCAATGGTTTTGAAAGCGACAATGACGCCGACGGTTCACTTCTAACACCTGTGACCACTCCCGTATTCTCAAATATCACCGCATACGGACCCTACACCGTGACGGCAACACTTCCTGCTGAAACCAAGCATGAAAAGGCGCTGCACCTGAGAAGGGGCACCATGACTTCAGTCTACAACTCAGTATTTGTCGGTTTTCCGCAGGGACTCTCCATTGACGGTCAGAAGGGCAATTCACCCACCCGTGCCGATGCAAATGAATTACAGATAGAGAATACCATACTTGCAGGGATGACCACCAACTATGTAGAGAAGACAGGAACCGTGGCAGTGCCTTACACTGTTGCGCAGCACGAGGCATATTTCAGGTCTGCTTCAAGAAGCAATGTCGATAATCTGACTGTGGCTGACATCATCGGATCGTCGCTTATCAGCCTCACCTCACCGGCCTTACTGCCTCCTGCAGGCTCTGTGCTCCTGTCAGGTGCTTCATTTACCAATTCAAGACTTACTGATACATTCTTTACCCCGACTACCTACAGGGGGGCATTCGGGACACAGGACTGGACATCCGGGTGGTGCAACTGGAACCCACAGAATACAGCGTACTAGTCCATTTGATGGTTTGACAACCCTATTCCAGGGAGGGGTGCACCGGAGCACCCCTCTTTTTTGTGCCTCAGGCAAGAGTCAGTAATGTTGCGCCTGCCTGGTCCTTGCATCTGTTTTGTATTTGCATCTGCCTGATCCGTGTACCTGCCTGGTCTTTGCATCTGCCTGATCCTTGCATCTGGCTGGTCTTTGCATCCGTCTTACAGCATAAAAAAAAGCCACTCTGCAGTGGCTTTTCCGTGTTTCCGTAAGGTCTAGAAGATCTTCTCCCTGATACGGGCCTTCTTGCCCGTGAGGTTGCGGAGGTAGAAGATGCGCGCCCTGCGCACTTTGCCGTATTTGTTTACCTCGATCTTGTCAATGAAGGGTGATACCACCGGGAAAATTCTCTCCACCCCGATGTTACCCGACATCTTGCGGACCGTAAAGGTGGCTGTCATGCCGTTTCCTCCTGATCTCTGGATGACAACACCGCGATACTGCTGTATCCTCTCCTTGTTACCTTCCTTTATCTTATAGTGTACCGTAACTGTGTCCCCGGCCCTGAATTTCGGGAACTCATTGCTGGTAGCATATTCCTTTTCAACTACTTTCATTAAGTCCATCGCGCAAATAAATTATATGATCTCTACTCTTTTAAAACAGGTCGCAAAGGTACAAATATTTTTTTATTATCTGCAAATTAATTATTGCAAAATCAGTACAGATCAGTGGCCTGCGCCGGCCGGTACCTTCAGTTTTTCACCTGCGTCGAGGACGATCCTCATCAGCCATTCCTGGGGATACCCCGGTTGTTTCACCTCGGGAGTGACATACTTGTAGCCTTCCGGAAGTGCTCTGCGGGTCTTGATATTTCCATCCATATATTTGGTAAAGAGATGTTTGTACAATTCCCTCCACTCTTTGACGGTATTATCTCCGGCAGTGACCGAGTAACTTGTGATAAGGTCGGTGCCCTTTTTACCGGAGCCTTTTGCAGTGCTTTTGAAGAGTTCAGCCGCTTTGGCATCTATCTCCGCCGTCTCCATGAAATATTTCTGTTCAAGCTCCTTCTGTTTTGCCTGCAGGTCCGGTGTCATGACGCTGGCGCGGCTGTAAACGAAGTTTGTAACCTCATTGAAGACCCAGAATGCTGCATCGGCGCTGTAGGTCATTATGTCGCCGTTGCCCACCGCAAATGAGTGAGGAACGGAGGTGATGCCGCAGTACATCGGGGTATAAACGGTATAGTAGGTGTCGTCAACGCCGAACCATATAATACCGCCGACCGGGTCAGGAAGCCAGCTGCGCGACTGGGTTACAAAAGAGAAGCCGGTCTGCTGCGTTGCGATGGCCCGCTCATGAAGGTATGACTGGCCGTCAACTGTCCATGCCATCGGCCTCCATCTTACGGTGTTGAGGTATGGGCCGGCACCAACATCCTTTGTCATGTCCATGGGGGTATTCTGATAATAGTCTCTCATCAGGCCCATTACATCCTCCACTCCGAGTTTCCTGTCAGGCTTGATCCAGAGGGGCATCCTGTTATGAAGGTCATATCCCATTGCATAGTTAAGATAATCTCCCATGGTGCTGTTGACCTTGTTGAATCCCGACCATACGCGAGCCTCGCAGAAGCGTGCGGCGCTGAAATCGACCGGTGCATATACGTCGCTGAAGCTGAAGTCTGCGTCAGCACCGTCATACCATCCGAAGCCTCGTGCCACATCCATCACGTCAGCGGCATATACGGTCTCCACCGCGGGATTGAAAACCTTGTCAATCTCCTTTGAGGTGATTGAGGTAGTGCCGTTGGCAAGCGGGAAGGTGGTTATCCTTGCCTGGTTGGCATGGCCTGATATGTATCCGTCAGGTATCATGCGGGCGACAAACGCCAGTCCCTTTTTGCCAGGTCCCTTGCCTATCAGTTCCATGATCCATACCTCATTGGGGTCTGAGATGGAGAATGATTCGCCTGAGCTGCAGTAGCCGTATTTTTCAGTCAGGGTTACCATGTTGTAGATTGCTTCGCGGGCGTTCTTAGAACGCTGAAGGGCAGTGTAAATAAGACTGCCGTAATCTATTATGCCGTCAGGATTGTGCAACTCGCTGCGTCCTCCGAAAGTTGTCTCTCCGATGGCCACCTGGTACTGGTTGATGTTGCCCACTACAGAGAAGGTGACGGGGGCCTGTTCTATGGCGCCAAGGAATTTGCCCGTATCCCACTCGTAGACATCTACCATGGTTCCCGGCTTGTACTTCATTGCCGGCCAGTAGTAGAGCTCACCGTACAGAACGTGCGAGTCAGCTGAATAGGTTATCATTGTAGAGCCGTCTTTGGTGGCTCCCTTGGTTACCAGGAAGTTTGTGCAGGCCATGCTTCTCTCTGAAACCAGAAAAAGGGAGAAGAGCAGGGTCAGCATCAGTGCTGTGATCCTTTTCATATCTGTCTGTTTATTTTAAGTTACTGAATATTAAATAATTATTGCATTCCGGATGATTTCTTTCTCCACGGAACAGGTTCCAAAAATAACATCTTTAATTAAAAAACAACACCCTTGAGAATCATAATTATGGCCCTTATGCGTTCGGCATCGGCGCTTTTGATGGTATATTCCGACTGCAGCCGGGGGTCGCCCATATATATTCCCTTTCTCCGGAACGTCATCATGCTCTCCCTCTGTCGGCGGCCTGAAAGATGGTATTCCCTGGCACCTGTCGTGCCTGCCAGGAGTGCAATGTTGTACTCGTCAATTCCGCCTCCGGGCATAACAGTAATTTTGCCGGCTGAATCTGCGCATAGGCTCTTTATCAGTTGGGCCCCCTCAATGGCTGTTCTCGCCTGTCCCGAGGTCAGTATCCGTGCCGCGCCGGCAGAGACAATGTCTGCAAGAGCTTTTTTCGGATCGCGGCACATGTCAAACGCCCTGTGGAAGGTGACGCTCATCGGGGCAGCATATTCGGCCAGCAAGGCAGTGCGTTCCACGTCCACAGTGCCGTCGCTGTTAAGCAAGCCGGTCACGATGCCGTCGGCGCCGTATTCACCTGCAATGTCTATGTCACGGCGCATCACGCTGAAATCATTGTCGCTGTAAAGGAAATCTCCGCCCCTTGGTCTGATCAGGACGTGCACTTTTATGCCGATATTTCGTCTTACTGATTCGATCAGACCGGCGCTGGGTGTCACCCCGCCATCGGAAAGAGCGGAACAGAGCTCAATCCTATCGGCTCCTGCAGCTTCGGCGACAGTGGCAGACTCAACCGAGTCAACGCATATTTCTACCAGAAACGACAAATCTTTAATTCGAGGCTTTGAAAGTACATAATATTTAGGTATAATTGTGTGATCTAAAACATAAATCACATGCAACCTACATTATTGGTACTGGCTGCCGGGATGGGCAGCAGATATGGCGGCAACAAGCAGCTCGACCAGGTCGGACCTTCGGGAGAAACGATCATTGACTATTCAATTTATGACGCAAAGAGAGCCGGTTTTGGCAAGGTCGTCTTTGTGATAAGGCGTGATATCGAGGAACAGTTCAAGGAGACTTTTGTCAAACGACTTAAGGATGTAATTGAGATTGATTATGTTTTCCAGGAGCTCGGGAACCTGCCCGGTGGCTTTAAGGTGCCGGAGGGAAGGCAGAAGCCTTGGGGGACCAGCCACGCCATACTTGTGACGGAGCCCAAGATACACGAACCGTTCGGAGTGATCAACGCAGATGACTATTACGGTGTTGACTCATTCAAGGTACTTTATGACTTCCTCACTACGGACAAGGATGATGCAAATTTCTGCATAGTCGGTTACAGGCTTGGTAACACCCTCTCTGATCACGGTCACGTAAACAGGGGTATCTGCAAGGTGAGCGATGATGGCTTTCTGGTTAACATTGTAGAGACACGCGGGATAGAGAAGAGGCCTGATGGCATCTTTGCCCCGGACACTGAAGGGAAGATCAACCAGTATACCGGTGACGAGATAGTCTCAATGAACCTCTTCGGCTTCAAGCCCTCATGCTATAAGTATCTGAATATGGAATTCAGCAATTTCCTGAGGGAGAGGATTTCCGACCCGAAGGCCGAGCTTGACATCCCGACATCCCTGGATAAATTCGTCAAGAAGGGCGAGATCACCATCCAGATACTGAGGAGCAACAGCAGGTGGTTTGGAGTAACATACAGGGAGGACAAACCCTTTGTGGTTGAGGGCATCAGGAAGATGGTGGATGCAGGGGTTTATCCCGAAAAGCTTTTCTGAGAGATTTAATTACCATCTGAATTCACTCTTCAGCACTGACCTGTTGCCCCGGTTATCCGTAACCGTGAGCTCCATCAGGTGAAGGGTGTTTTCTTTGATATACTCTTTCTCCGGCCTGTAAATAAGCAGGTTGTTCTTGGCATCATACTCTGCCAGCGACCATTTGCCGTCTATCAGTGTCTCATAGCTCCTGATGCCTGAGAAGTCATCAGTTATCGTTACCGTAAACGCTTGTCTTCCTGTAAGATTTGCCCCTTTGACAAACGATGGTTTGATTACCGGGGGCACGGTGTCAATAGTGACTGCATAGTCGCCCAGCTTGTTTACATCGCCGCTGACGAAGCCGTACTTGAATTCACCGCCGGTGTAGGATGGTATGCCTTTGCTGCTTACCTGTGCAAGGCATAGTTTTGATTCCCTTCCTGCGGGCACCGTGTCAGGCCTGATCGAAAGCCTGTACCTGTCGTGCACGGCTACAGTTTCATTATGTACGGAATGAACCGGTGAGAGGAAGGTGCGTGTGTGATTCCTGACCTTGTAATCGAAGAAGAGGGTGTCATATAACGATCCTGCCGGAAAGCTTATCCTGATGCCGTCAGCACTGAAGTCGGAGGCTTTACCCCAGGGGAGTATTTTGCTGCAGCTGATCTCTGCGGGCGGAAGGGGAGGCTGGGATACCGACCTGACCCTGAAGGTGATCCACGACTTGTTTCCGTGGTTGTCTGTTACAGTGATTTTGATCTCATGCTCACCATCATCGCTGAACCTGAGAACACCGCGCCTGACATGGCCGTCATACATCGAGAGCCTGTTTCCCGGCTGGATAAAGAGCCTGTGTATATATTCATTGCCGGTGGTCTTTGCGGCATAGTCGATGTGGCTGTTTATATACCTCGACTCACTGAAGGCAAACCGGTCGGCTGTGAAACCGTAGACCTTCAGGCCGTCAACCGTCATCCCGATCGTATAAACACCGCATCTGTTGGTGCTGTTGTCAAAGCTGTCCCAGCACTTGATCCCGATGCCAGTCTCGCCATAGATGACAGGGATATCCCCCGGGGCAACCCCGTATGATCCGTTCAGAGAGACTGCCCTGAGAGTTTTGCTGCTCCTGCTGTTGTTGACTGAGGAGCTTCGCGAGAGAGGATATAGTATAATCTTATCTATGACAGGCCTGACCCTGTCACTGACACCCAGGTCGAACATCAGGGGATTGACAGCGTCTTCGCTTGACGATTCACGTATCTCAAAGTGGAGGTGCGGACCTGAAGAGCCCCCCGTATTCCCGGACCACGCTATCACCTCTCCGCGGGCCACCCTGAACTGATCGCGCTGCGGGAAGAGAGAGACGCTGAAGCTTTTCTGCTCATACTGTCTGACCTTGACATACTCCTCGATATCAGGCCTGAAGCTTCTGAGATGCCCGTAGACAGAAGAATATCCTGAAGGATGCCTGACATAGACAGCCTTTCCGAAGCCTGTCGGACTGACGGCAATCCTGTAAACATATCCCTCATCAGCGGCAAGCACCTCTTTTCCGGTCACACCACCTGTCTTATAGTCAATGCCGGAGTGAAAATGATCACTTCGGAGTTCTGCGAAGCTGGCAGAGAGTGAAGGCACATCGCGCAGGGGAGAAACGAAAAGCTCCTTTTCAGGGGATTGTGAACTTATGTTGGCGGCAAATGTTATTGCAGCAGCAAAAAGTATAGTTTTTTTATTCATGACATCATCAGATGTGCAAAACTAAAGTTATGCCCTTAAAGCGCAAACTTAATGCCATCTTTTTTTGAAAAGAGCAAAAGAAATGTTACTTTTGTATTATAGTTGACAGGCATGAATGCAAAGGGATATGAGGAGTATCTTTTGCTCAGAAGATCAGTGGAAGCCCTGGTTGCAGAGCATGAAAAACTGGTTGAACTGTCGGCTGGTTTAAGAACTGAACTGTCAGAGGTCAAACGGCAGCTGGCGGAAAAAAACGAAGAAGTAAAGGAGCTTCAGACAAGATACGAAAGAGCTAAGTTCTCGGGTGCAATCCTGGGTAGCGGTGAAGATGCTGCTACAGCAAGGAAGAGAGTTAGTGAACTTGTGCGGGAGATAGATAAATGTATTGCTCTTTTAGACAGATAATTATATAACAATGGATGATAAGCTTTCGATCAGGGTTAATGTGGCCGACAGGTATTATCCGTTGAAGGTGGAAAGTGACAATGAAGAACGTATCCGGAAAGCAGCCCGGTTGATCAACGAGAAGGTGCTTCAGTACAAGCAGCGCTATGTTGACAAGGATATACAGGATTTTCTGGCAATGGCTGCCCTCCAATACGTTATCAGGCTCATAGAAATTGAGGAGAAGGAGGAAGATTCATCACTTGAAGAAGGTCTGAAGGACCTGACCGAAAAGATCAACCTCTGTCTGTCGAAAAAGCAGATACGCGTTCTTTAAAATAGCAGGATATTGCCCGCATTGTTTCTCTATTCGTTTTGGAAACTCAACAATTTGTACTTTGGAGTTGGTCTTGTAGTGCCTAGGACAGGCCTCAGCCCGGTTCGCCGGGATCGCGCTCACGCGTGACAGTGGAAGTTCGAAGCAAGACGGCCGCTCTAACCATGTAGATATGGGGTTTTTTTAAAAGTTGGAGGAACTCTGCGGGTTTTTTTATATTATATACTTAAAACATTATGATCATAGGAATTATATCAACCGGGCTGTGTCTCGCCATTGGCGGAGCAGCCCTTATCGCAGGAACAGGATTGTCATTTTACCTGTGGCAACTGATGCTGCGCAACAGAAGGAAGAAGATCATTTCCGAAGCCGAAACAGAGGCCGAGGTGATCAAGAAGGAAAAGATACTCCAGGCCAAGGAGCGTTTTCTTCAGCTTAAGGCCGAGCATGAGAAGGTCATCAATGAGAGGAACAACCGCATCACCCAGGCCGAGAACAGGATCAAGCAGAAAGAGCTGGCCCTGTCGCAGAAACTGGAAGAGACACAGAGAAGGAAAAACGAAGCTGACGCAATCAGGGAGAGCCTGACGCAGCAGATGGAAATGCTCGACAAGAAGTCGGAGGAGCTCTCTAAGATGCACCGCCAGCAGGTTGAGCAGCTTGAGACCATCTCCGGGCTGTCGGCCGACGACGCAAAGAACCAGCTGATCGAATCACTGAAGGAGGAGGCGCGTACCGACGCCATGTCTTACATCAACGAGATAATGGATGACGCCAAGATGACTGCCACCAAGGAGGCCAAGCGTGTTGTCGTCATGGCAATACAGCGCGTGGCGGCAGAGACAGCAATAGAGAATGCCGTAACCGTCTTCCATATTGACTCTGATGAGATCAAGGGGCGCATAATAGGCCGTGAGGGACGCAACATCCGTGCCCTTGAGGCAGCCACCGGCGTCGAAATTATAGTAGATGACACACCGGAAGCCATCGTGCTTTCGGGATTTGACCCTGTACGGCGCGAGATAGCGCGCCTGGCGCTTCACCAGCTCGTCACTGACGGCCGTATCCACCCGGCACGCATCGAGGAGATAGTGGAGAAGACCCGCAAGCAGGTGGAAGAGGAGATTGTGGAAATAGGCAAGCGTACAACAATAGACCTGGGAATTCACGGTCTGCATCCTGAGCTTATCAGGCTTGTGGGCAAGATGAAATACCGCTCATCATACGGGCAGAACCTTCTGCAGCACTCACGCGAGGTGGCCAACCTATGCTCAATCATGGCAGCCGAACTGGGCCTTAACCCAAAGCTGGCGAAGAGGGCAGGACTGCTGCATGACATAGGCAAGGTGCCCGATGACGAGCCCGAGTTGCCGCATGCAGTGCTCGGCATGAAACTGGCTGAGAAGTACAAGGAGAAGCCCGAGGTTATCAATGCCATAGGTTCGCACCATGACGAGACGGAGATGACCACACTCATTGCACCCATCGTGCAGGTTTGCGACGCCATCTCAGGCGCTCGTCCCGGCGCACGCCGCGAGGTCATAGAATCATACATCAAGAGGCTCAATGAGCTTGAGTCGGTAGCTCTCTCTTACCCGGGAGTGACAAAGACTTATGCCATCCAGGCCGGAAGAGAGCTGAGGGTGATAGTGGGGGCTGACAAGGTGACGGATAAGGACACGGAAAGTCTCTCTTTTGAAATAGCACGTAAAATACAGAACGAAATGACATATCCCGGGCAGATAAAAATCACTGTCATCAGGGAGACCAGAGCTGTAAATTACGCTAAATGAAGAAACTGAAGGTTCTTAACATCGTCGGGGCCAGGCCCCAGATTATCAAAGCCTCGGCTATCAGTCGCGCCATAGCCGGGGAATTCGCAGGCGAGATTGACGAGGTGGTTATTCATACAGGCCAGCACTACGACCGGGAGCTCTCTGACGTATTCTTTGATGAGCTTGAGATAAGGATGCCGGATCACAACCTCCAGGTGGGATCAGGCAGGCATGGGCGCCAGACGGGAATGATCATGGAGCGGATTGAGGATGTGATCATGAATGAGAAGCCTGACTGCGTCATCATCTACGGTGACACCAACTCCACCCTTGCCGCCGCCCTGGCTGCCTCCAAGCAGCACTTCCCGGTGGTTCATATTGAGGCCGGCATGAGATCGTTCAACAAGTCGATGCCTGAGGAGCTTAACCGCATCATGGCTGACCACGCCTCTACGCTGCTGGTAGCACCCACCAACGCTGCGTTCAAGAACCTGATGGCCGAAGGCTTCCGCCCGGAGAATATTGCACCCTACGACATCAACAACCCAAGGGTCTTCCTTACCGGCGATATAATGTATGACAACAGCCTCTTTTATGCTGACCTTGCAGAGAGGAAGAAACAGGGTTTTCTCTCCGGCCTGGGGCTGACAGAGAATGACTTTGTGCTGGTTACCATACACCGCGACTCAAACACGGATGACCCTGTCAGGCTCACTGCCATCTTCAGCACGTTGAAGGATCTGGCGGAGAAGAACAGCATGCCAATGGTCATGCCGCTTCATCCGCGGACCATGATAGCCCTTCGCAACCGTGCTCCGGAGCTGTATGCAGGGCTGTCTGACCATCCCCTTATAATGATCGTGCCTCCCGTCTCCTTCCTTGAGATGATACTGCTCGAGAAGAAGGCATGCATGATCATAACCGACTCCGGAGGGGTTCAGAAGGAGAGTCATTTCTTCTCTCGTCCGTGCATTGTACTCAGGAAGGAAACGGAGTGGGTGGAACTTGTTAAAAACGGAACGGTGAAGCTGGCCGATGCCGATCCTCAGAAGATCACAGAGGCGTGGGTCTATTTCATGGCTAACAGGGAGACACTGCAGTATCCCGGCTTCTACGGTGATGGTAAGGCTGCCAGGGCTATCCTGAAGGAGGTTCTGGAGGTCTTCAGGAGCTGAGCGAGTCAAGTACCTGTTGTGCCAGTGACCTTATGGCAGGCTTGTAATCAGACAGGAACTCGCCGGTAACCCTGTTGCCAATCACAACGCAAATCGTAAGAGCCCTGTGGTTCAGTAGCTTTGCAAGTCCGTAGATCGCGGAGCTTTCCATTTCATAGTTGGTAATCTTCTCTCCCCTGAAACGGAATGAGGTGATATTCTCATTCAGCTCACTGTCAAAGGGTTCAAGCCTCAGCCGGCGACCCTGAGGACCGTAAAACCCTGGTGATGATATGGTTATGCCCCTGTTCATGCCGCCGGCAACTTTTTCCATCAGGGATGCATCAGCATCCACCACATAGGGGTAAGCCAGCGTATCAGGCCATTCCAGGTGGCTCGCAAGGGCGTCGGCCAGCATATGGTCAAGACACCATTCATACCCTTCATAAAAGTGCAGCACGCCGTCAAACCCAACTGCCTTCGCCGTCGCAATGAATGAACCGACGGGAAGATCTTCCTGTAATCCTCCGGCGGTGCCCAGCCTGATAAATGTGAGTGATCGCGGTTCTTCGCTGACAACACCCGTTGCAAGGTCGATATTTGCCAGGGCGTCCAGCTCATTCAAGACAATGTCTATGTTGTCGGTCCCGATGCCAGACGAGATAATGGTTATCTCCGTATCGCGATAGTTTCCGGTGATGGTGCTGAATTCCCTGTTGCTCTTTCTTACACGGACTGAGTCAAGCATCTGGCCTATCATCTCAACTCTTCCGGGGTCACCTACAATAATGATATTTTCGGCAATTTCGCCGGGCAGGAGATGAAGATGGAATATCGATCCGTCAGGATTGGTTATCAGCTCGGTTTTTTTCATCAGGTTGAGGTTGAAACAGCAAAAATAGTAAAATTGTGTTACCGTAAGCATCGTTTGGTAAAAGGGTGATGCGCTGTTAAATATTGTTAATTGCCGGTAAAACGATTCCTGTTTTGGTCATGTGACTATATTTGCGGAACCCGGAAAAACACAATTACCAAATAGATTCCCCGCAATGAAATATGCCCTCTTTTTTTCAGTCCTTCTTGGTCTCTTCCCGATGGTCAATGCCCGGCAAAATGACCCGGTCCTGACAGGAAGAAAACTGGAGGCCGTGAGAACGGAGCAGAGAATCAAGGCTGACGGACTGCTTGATGAAGAGGCGTGGCTGCTGTCAAATGTTGCCGGAGATTTCATAATGTACAATCCTTATAATGGCATTGCCTCAAAATACAGGACTGAAGTGAGAGTACTGTATGATGATGAAGCACTTTATATTGGAGCAATGATGTACGATGACTCTCCTGACAGTATCTACAATGAACTGGGAGCAAGGGATGATGACAACATCAATTCAGATAATTTCTATGTTGAGATTTCACCTTTCAATGACGGCCTGAATGGCGAAGTATTCAAGGTGACAGCTTCCAGGTGTCCAGATAGACAATAAACTGTCAACGGGGGATTCCTGGGACAGGGATGACACCTGGGATGCAGTATGGGAGAGCCGGACGGCTATACTGGAAAACGGATGGAGTGCAGAGATAAGAATTCCATATTCCGCATTGAGATTCTCCAAAGCCGCCACACAGATGTGGGGCATTAATTTCTGGCGTGAGGTACGCCGTGACAGGGAGACATCATCATGGAACTTCGTTACGAAGGAGTATGGGGCCACACTGACACATATGGGTGAGCTTGGGGGATTGAAGGAGATCACTCCTCCGTTGCGACTTTCCCTGGTTCCATATGTTTCAGGCTATCTGCAGAAGGTATCTGATGAGCCCGGAGTAAGCACCTCGTATAACGGAGGCCTTGACCTCAAGCTCGGCCTCAGCGAGAGCTTCACCCTTGATGCGACACTCATTCCCGATTTCGGGCAGGTGCAGTCAGATGACCAGGTCCTTAATCTTACCCCGTACGAGGTCAAGTACAATGAGAACAGGCCCTTCTTCATGGAGGGAACAGAACTTTTCCAGAGGGGAAATATATTCTACTCCCGAAGGATAGGGGGAGTGCCGCACCTCATGAACGACATCTACTTTCAGCTGTCCGAAAATGAATATGTGTCAGATAATCCTTCCGAAGTCAGCCTGATAAATGCAACAAAAGTTTCAGGGAGGACCAGGCACGGACTTGGCATAGGAGTATTCAACGCCATTACAAACAGTGTGTATGCTGAGGTTACAGATTCCGTTACGGGTGAGACACGACGGATAATGACAGAGCCTCTTACCAACTATAATATGATTGTGCTGGACCAGAACCTTAAGAACAATTCATATGTCAGCCTTGCTAATACAAATGTGATAAGGAATGCGGAGAAGGATGAAAACTTCTATACGGCCAATGTGACAAGCTTTGAAACACTTGTCAGGACAAGAAACCAGCTTTATTCAGTGTCAGCCACAGCTAATCTCAGCCAGAAATATTACACCGACAGCACAGATCTTGGTCACGCAATTGACTTCAACATCGGTAAAACGGGAGGGGCTTTCAGAACTGACTATAACCTTTCACTCATGAGCGACACCTATGACCCGAATGACATGGGGTACGTCAGGAGAAACAATGAACTTGAAAACTCGCTGGATTTCTCGTATAATGTTTACGAGCCAAAGGGGAACCTTATGATGCAGCGATATTCGCTCGATTTTTCATATAACCAGCTCTATAATCCCAGGGTGTTCACTTCTTCAGAAATCGAACTCGGGAGCATGATCGTTTTTATGAACTACTGGTCTTTATCACTCGATGCGATGATGACCCCCTGGGGTGAGAATGACTACTATGAGCCCAGGACCTATGACATGTCCAGGTACTATTACAGGTCTCCCGGTCTGTGGGTCGGCTTCAGGGGTGATACTGACAGGAGCAAGAAACTCTACGCAGAGATGAACGTGGGTTATGGCATTAACAGCTCGGAGTACAACCAGAGCGGGTACGAATGGTCAGCTGAGGCGTCATACAGGATAGGAAGACGCTTTTCAGTCGACTATTCCTTTGCCACGGAGCGTATGTTAAATGATATCGGTTACGTTGGCAACGGGTCGGTCGAAGACATATTCTTCGGCAAGAGGGACGTCTCCACAATTGAACACACTCTCTCAGGCGCCTTCATCTTCACGCCTGACTCGTACCTTTCTCTCAGGGGAAGGTATTACTGGTCAAAGGCAGATTATGACGGCGATTACTTTCTGCTTCTTGATGATGGCACTCTTCAGCCGGCAGCCTATGGTGGGACTTCCGACATGAACAGAAACTACCTTAATATAGACATGGGTTATACATGGCGCTTTGCTCCGGGAAGCGAGCTCTCACTGGTCTGGAAAAACGCCATCACTTCATTTACCGACTATATCATTGATAGTCCGGGAGACAACTTCAGTAACATGCTCGACGGGCCACAATCAAACAGCATCTCTTTAAAGATTTTGTATTACCTTGACTACCAGAATTTCAAAAAATTGTTCTCAACTAATTAAGTGTAGTATAGCATGATACAGAGGATCCAAACATTATTTCTGCTGGCCATCGTCATATTATCAGGGCTTATGCTTACAGGAGACCTGATTATGATGGATGCCGGATCGGGGTCACCATTCAACATCAGTTTTCAGGGCCTGGGAGGGAACGGGGGTGAGATCATTCAGCGGCTCTGGCCGCTGACCGTTATACTGGCCCTTGTACCCCTGCTCGCCCTGGTGGCGGTCTTTCTTTATAAAAAGCGGGCGCTTCAGATGAGAATAGTGATGTTTGTTCTGCTGCTGTCAATCGGAACCATAATCCTCGGTGCCTTTTATATCATCATGTTCGACAAGAAGATAGATGTCACGATGATTTGGAGGATCAAGGCGATATTCCCGCTGATATCAGCCATCCTGGCATGGCTGGCATATCGTTCCATAATGAAGGATGACCTTAAGGTCAGGTCATACGACCGTCTCAGATGATCTCCAGGCGTTCCTGGTCAGTGATCTTTTCGCAATAATGGCACCTGAGGGCCACCGGTTTCTTTGAGACAACCCTGAAACGTGTGGTAACCTTCTCGAAGTTGGTGATGCATTTGGGATTCATGCACTTGGCAATGGCCGTGATGGTGTCAGGCACTGACACCACCCGCTTCTCAATGACCTTGTAATCCTTTATGATGTTGAGCTTGGCATTGGGCGCCACCAGCGCAATCCTGTTGATGTCGTCATCCTCGAAAAACTTTCCCGCAATCTTGATGATGGCTTTCTTGCCATCGGTCTTGCTGTCGAGGTTGGTGCCGAAGGTGATCTGGTTCCTGATCCTGTCAAGCCCGAGTATCTTTATTACCTTGAAGAGCGTGATGGCAGGGATATGATCAATGACAGTCCCGGATTCAATGGCACTGACAAGCAGCTGTTTCGGATCATTTATGTTTTGCATGGCCTCTTATTTTAGTCCCAGTAATGTACAGATGATTGCCTGTCTTGTAAACACGCCGTTGAGAGCCTGTTCGAAATAGTAGGCTTTGGCGTTGGCATCAACATCGGTATTGATCTCGTTCACCCGGGGAAGGGGATGAAGGATCCTCATTCCCGGTTTGGTGTCAGTGAGCATGTGATCATGAAGCACATAGGCGTTCTTTACCTTTTCGTACTCCATGGGGTCTGAGAAGCGCTCGCGCTGCACGCGTGTCATGTAAATGATGTCGGCCATGTTTATGACCTCATTCAGATCAGCCGTTTCGTAATAATCCAGGCCGCGGTTCCTGAGATAAATCTTGTACTCTTCGGGCATCATCAGTTCCTCCGGTGCCACAAAGTTGAATGTTGTCTTCCACTGTGACATGGCAATCAGCAGAGAATGAACAGTACGTCCGTATTTGAGGTCGCCCACCATGCAGATATTCAGATTGTCAAGCGTCCCCTGGGTTTTGAGGATGGAATAGAGGTCGAGCAATGTCTGGGTCGGATGCTGGTTGGCGCCGTCGCCCGCATTTATAACCGGCACTGTCGAGATCTCGCTTGCATACCGGGCACTCCCTTCTATCGGATGGCGCATGACAATCAGGTCAACATAGTTGTTAACCGTCCGGATGGTGTCATTCAGCGTCTCACCCTTGGTGACGCTTGAGCTCGATGAATCGGTAAACCCGATTACCTTTCCGCCAAGCTTGTTGACTGCGCTCTCAAAGCTGAGCCGTGTGCGGGTGGAAGGCTCGAAAAAGAGCGTCGCCACTACCTTGCCGCGCAGGATATCCTGAATGGGATCCTTCTCAAATTCCGCGGCAAGCTTGAGTATCTTCATGATCTCATCGGTAGTGAGATCATCTATTGAAACTAAGCTTTTGGTTTTCATTAAGTTATGATTTTGATGCCTGATACGTGACAAAGTTATTACAACTGCCGCTGCAATATTTATGATGTTCAAAAGTATTTGAAAAATAACTTCGCTAAGCTGTAGCGACCCATTTCAGGGTCAGTCCGTTGATCTTGCCCAGTCTCTCCTGCACATGTTCTGACCGTGATGACCTGAAGGAGACCTCAACGCCTACCTCTTCACCGCTATAGTTGTGTGCCGACTGGCTGCACGACTCATCCTTCAGAACCTTCATCACGTCATTCATGGCTGCATAGGGGAATGTCACGAGCCATCTCTCAGTGAGCTGCCGTTCAGTGACCGTGGCATTATCAAGGGCATCGGATGCTGCACTCCGGTAAGCATTGATGAGTCCGCTTACACCCAGCAGCGTACCACCGAAATATCTGACTACCACCACAAGGATATTGGTCAGCTCGCGTGAATTGATCTGGCCAATTATGGGTTTCCCGGCTGTGCCTGACGGCTCACCGTCATCATTGACACGCCATGCCTGCCTGTCGGGCGACAGCACCCATGCGTAGCAGTGGTGCCTGGCATCATGATACTCTTTTCTGAGCTCCTCGAGCCTGCTTTTTATCTCTTCCTGGGTGGTAACCGGGATGGCTATTGCAATGAACCTGCTGCCCCTGTCCTTGAAGAGTCCTTTGGCCTCATTTTCAATGGTCCTATAAGTGTCTGAGAACATCATTCCGCAGCCGAAGAGAGGTAGGTTTAAAAATTGAAGAGGCTATTCGCACCCTTGTACAGGGTAATTATTCCCATTATTACCAGAACTACATAAACGATGGAGGTAAATGTCTTCTGGCTTATGCGGGACACTAACCGGTCGCCTGTGTAGAGTCCTGCCAGAAGTGCCGGCACGGAACAGAGGGCAAGAAGCAGGATCTCAATCCTGATAAGTCCCGATATCAGGTAAAAGACCAGTGCATATGACACAGCAAAGAGGATGAATATTGAAATAATTGCATTGAATTTTTCCTTGGGTGTCCTGAGTGATGAGAGAATGATAGCCACGGGCGGACCCGTTATCCCTGTAGCGCCTGCCAGCACTCCCCCGAACAGTCCGCTCAATGTCATGGCGCTCCTGTCAGACCGGATGTTCAGGTTCACTCCGCGGGCCAGGGCAATGACGATAAAGATAATCAGCACCCCCCAGACCAGCTGGATATATGCCGGATTTATAAACTTGAGAATGAGAGTGCCTGCAGCCACTCCTATGCCTGTCCACAATGCCATTGCCCCGAGAGGCTGGTCTCTGACTATCGCTTTTGAACGGCGGTAGTAGAGTATGGAAAAAATCACGTTGATCATGGCGATGAAGACCGCAGTGTCAGTGACAGGCAGCAGGAACTGTATCAGGGGCACTGCCACCAGTGCCAGTCCGAATCCGGTAAACCCTCTTACCACGGAGGCAATGAAGATGATAAGTGACAGAGCAATTATATTACCGGGGGTCACCATGCTATTCGTCGTAAAGTGCCAGGTGCCTGAATTCGGCGCTGAATTCTTCAATTGATGCATCCCAGCGTGCTATCTCATCGCTCAGCGACAGTCCCTTTTCGAGCACCTCGCGCATACGGCTGTCACCCGAAAGGATATCGAAGGGCATGAGCCGGTATTCATACTCATATGGGGGTGGGTTGAATGTCAGTGACCCTGCAGGAGAGGTTTTTATGATTGCGTCAAAGAGGTGCAGTGCCGTGGCAACGGGCCTGAAGGAGGAGGCATCGGTAACATGTACCTGGATGCCCCTGCAGTACTCTCCGGCAAATTTATGGAATGTCGGAATGAAGTCGTGTATGCGGAAAGAGCAGCCCGGGATTTGCCTGCTTCTCAGTTCGGAAAGCAACCGGTGGCTGCTGATAAAAGGTGCTCCTGTCAGTTCAAAGGGGATAACCGTTCCCCTGCCCTCGGAGAGGTTAAGTGCTTCGGCCAGAACCGTGCCGGGGTAAACGAGTGCTGTCTGCGGCGTTGGCATGTTGGGAGAGGGGAGGACCCAAGGCAGTCCGGTCTCATGGTAAAGTATATTACGTCTCCATCCCTCTGCGCGTATAACATGCAGCTCACATTCCGGGATATGCTTCCCGCGGATCCAGACAGCCATCTCTCCGATGGTCATACGGTGGCACAGCGGTATTGAGGCGCCTCCCACAAATGTAAAATACTCCTCTCTCAATACTGGTCCGTCGGGGCGGACCCTGCCGATGGGGTTTGGCCTGTCAAGTATGAATACCGGTATCCCTGCCTCAGCGCAGGCTTCCATACATAGTTTTACGGTCCATATATAGGTATAAAGTCTGGCCCCCACATCCTGAAGGTCAACCACCAGGGCTTCAAGCCCGGCCAGCATCCGGGGCGTCGGTTTGCGGTGTTCGCCATACAGACTGTGGACGGGTATTCCCAGAACCGGATCGGTGGTGCTTTCCCACTCTATCATATTATCCTGCGTCTGGCCTGAGATACCGTGCTGAGGGCCGAACAGGGCAGCCAGCCTGCATCCGCTGCCGCTGCCGAAGACCTCGGTTATGAACCTGTAATCACGCGTTATGCTTGAGGAATGGCACAGGATACCAATACTCTTCCCGCGCAGCTGCGGTGGCATCTGCACTGAAACCACATCAAGACCGGAAAGTACCTTCATACATCAGCAAAAATAATGAAAAGAGCCGGGGGAGCAAGCAGAGGTGTCATACTACGTCATAGAAATAAATCAATATCTTTACAACCATCGGTTAACCGCAGTTGTTATATTCTTAAAACTTTACAATGAAGAACTTTTTTATAATTGCTTTATTCCTTTTTCTTTCAGGCGGACTCCTTACGGCCCAGGAGAAGGTTTCAAGGTTCTCGCCAGTTGCGGAACCTGACAGGATAGTGTTATCAATCAACGGGGACCCGGCAACCTCGATGGC
The DNA here is from genome assembly GCA_963802145.1 of uncultured Rikenellaceae bacterium. Taxonomy (GTDB): domain Bacteria; phylum Bacteroidota; class Bacteroidia; order Bacteroidales; family VadinHA17; genus SR-FBR-E99. Next base: position 318,103 of record CAWDHN010000010.1, on the reverse strand, counting down.
CGTTACATGGAGGACCGACACTACTGTAAAAGAAACAGTCGCGCAGATTTCACGCAATATATCCACTGTCCACCTGGCTGACTCCTCAGTCACACTGACAGGCACATTTCAGGATGTTGCCGGGGACGGAGTGGTGGGGAGATTTCACTCTGTTACCTTCACTGGCCTGGTCCCTGAGACCACCTACGCCTATCGGGTAGGATCGGGAGCCGGTGCAAGCGAGTGGTTCACATTCACTACTGCCTCCGCCTCAGCCGAACCTTTTTCCTTTCTCTATTTCGGGGACTCACAGATTGGAAGTAATTCATTGTATTCCAGGATAATACGGCAGGCATACCGATCGGCTTCGGAGGCAAGGCTGATGATCTTCTCCGGCGACCTGGTCGATGGAGGATCGGGCTCAACCCTTCATGATAATGAATGGGGTGAATGGCATGAGGCCGGAGGGTTCATCCAGGCTGAGATACCCGTCCTGCCAACACCCGGCAATCATGAATATTACGACCCGGCCGAAAGAAGCAAGAGAGATCTTAACAAGTACTGGAGGGCAGGATTCACCCTGCCCGAGAACGGTCCGGCCGGCCTTGAGGAGACAGCTTATACCATCGATTACCAGGGAGTAAGGTTCATAGTTGTCAACTCCGATGCAATGTTCAGAAATGAGGAATTTGCCAGGCAGCAGGCAATTTGGGTTGAAGAGCTGCTGAAGGACAATCCATGCAAATGGACCATTATGACTTTTCACCATCCTATCTTTTCAACATCAGCGCGAAGAGACAATAAGGTCATCAGAGAGCTTTTTAAACCACTGATCGACAAGTATGGCGTCGACATGGTTCTGACAGGGCATGACCACACCTACGCCAGGGGTATGGTAATGCCTGACGGGGAGGAAAAAAACATCAGGAAGGCGGGAACAGTCTATGTTGTCTCCGTCAGCGGAGCCAAACAATATCAGCAGGATGCCACACAGTGGTGGGATGTAGGGCTGACCTACACTCAGACCTGGCAGGTTATTACCGTTGACGGCAACGAACTTGCCTATAAAGCTTTCGATGCGTCAGGCAACCTTGTAGATCAGTTCATGCTTAAAAAGAATAAGAAGGAGAGAAAAAGGATGTTACTTCCTGAAGTTTCCAATAACTGATAATCCTATATATTATGAAATACTTTCGCCAACTGATCGTAATCATTCTCCTGGCACTGCTGGTCTCAGCCTGCGGTGAGAAGAAAGGGCTGGAGATATATGTGACAACAGACCTTCACGGTATGCTGCTGCCTTTTGACAATACCGAGGGCACGGCTACTGACCGCTCGCTGGCCAACCTGGCCTCCCTGGTCAGTACCAGTGGGAGTGACAATATCATCCTTCTTGACAATGGTGACATACTCCAGGGGGATCCTATGGCCTACTATTATAATTTCGTCGACACTGTACGGACGCATGCCATCGCAGATATCCTCAACCATCTGGGGTATGACGCAGCCACGGTCGGCAACCATGATATCGAGGCCGGTCATGCCGTGTATGACCGTGTGCGGCGCGAATACAATTTTCCGCTGCTGGCGGCCAATGCGGTTGACAGCCGTACAGGCGATCCTTATTTTGAGCCTTACACTGTCATAAAAAAGAGGGGAATGAAGGTCATTGTCTTCGGCCTGATCACCCCATCTGTTCCCCGCTGGCTGCCGGAATCACTTTACCGGGGGATAAGGTTTGAAAACATGGTTGAGACCGCAAGGAAGTGGATGCCTGTTATGCTGGAAGAAGAGCCTGACCTGATCGTCGGTCTGTTCCATTCCGGAATGGGTAATCTGGATGAGACGGGAGATGACGAGAACAGTTCACTGGCGGTAGCTGTCAATGTTCCGGGTTTTGACGTTATCTTCTGCGGACATGACCACAGGGAGGACATGAAGGAGGTTGAGAACACGGAGGGAAGGAAGGTACTCATCATGGACGGGGGTAGCAGGGCCTCAACGCTTATGAACGTTACGGTGAAACCAGTGAAGCAGGCAGACGGCAAAGTTGTGAACGAACTTTCGGGCCAGCTCATTCCCATGAATAGCCTCCCGGAATCAAAATTGTTCACAGACAGATACAGGAACGTCTCTGACACGCTCCTTCAATACACCTCCGAGATCATTGGGCGGTCAGATGCCACTGCAACTACCCGTGATGCCTTTTTCGGCCCATCAGGGTTTGTTGACCTGATCCACCGTATGCAGCTTGACATAAGCGGAGCCCAGATATCGCTTGCTGCCCCGCTTTCGTTTGATCAGAGCATAACCCAAGGTGAATTGAGGATAAGGGACATGTACCGGCTCTACCGGTTTGAAAATTTCCTCTATACTGTATCAATGACCGGAGGCGAGATTGACAGGCATCTGGAGCACTCTGCGGGATTGTGGTTTGAGACAATGGAAAAGAGGAATGACTACATGCTCAGGTACCGTTTGGACGACAGCGGCGCTCCGGTGATGGTCAACGGCACTGCGCGTTTGCGTAATCCCTCTTACAACTTCGAATCGGCGATGGGCATCAGATACACCGTTGATGTCAGCAAACCGCAGGGAGCAAGGGTGACAATCACTTCGCTCAGTGACGGAACGCCATTCAACTACAGCGCAACATATACGGTTGCTGTCAATTCCTACCGTGCCAACGGCGGAGGAGGTCACTTCCCTGCGGCAGGGATCACAGGAAAGGAACTTGAAGGGCGAATCATTTCCGCCACTGAAAGAGACCTTAGACATTATATGACCGAATGGATAAGAAACAAGGGCACAATTACTCCGCTGCCGCTGTCTGAATGGAGCATCATTCCCGCCGCATGGGCGTCGGAAGCTGAAAAACGCGAGATGAAACTGCTCTTTGGTGAAAATTGATTTCAATTGATAACATGAAGTACTTTTTAAGACTGGTTCTTATTTCCATAATAACCCTGACATTAATATCTGCCGGAAGCGAGCGTCAGAAACCACGAAACCTTATCATCTTCATCGGAGACGGTATGGGCGTGGCGCACGTCTATGCGGCCATGACTGCCTCCGGCAATGAGATGACCTTCCCCTCTTTCCCGGTTACAGGCTTCAGCATTACACATTCAAGCAACAGCTATTCGACCGACTCGGCAGCCGGGGGAACCGCCATTGCAACCGGTGAAAAGACAGACAACCGGATGATCTCAATGCGTCCCGACAGCACTATCCTTAAAACCCTGCTGGAACATGCCAGGGAAAAGGGCATGTCAACCGGCATTGTCTGCACCAGTTCACTCACTGATGCCACCCCGGCCGCCTTTGCTTCGCATGTTCCATTGCGGTACGAATACCGTTCCATCGCGAAGCAATATCTCAACGGAGCTGCCGATCTGTTCATAGGGGGAGGAAGGGAATATTTCACTGCAACCACAGACTCAACGGGCAACATGATCGGTGAAGATGTTATCGGGAGACTCAATGAATCAGGTTATGATGTGGTCTTTACGCTTGAAGACTTCATTAACTCCGGGTCAGACCGTATTGCAGGGCTGATGTCGCATAATGACATGCCCCGTCTTTTCGAGGGCAGGGACCCGCAGTACCTTGCCCGGGCAACACGCAAGGCGATTGAGGTGCTTTCAAAAAACCGTAAGGGATTTGTCCTGATGGTTGAAGGGTCTGAGATTGATGACGCAGGCCACAGCAATGACACGAAGATGGTAGTTGATGAGATTATTGATATGGACAGGGCCGTTGAAGTGGCTTATGATTTTGCGCGCAGTAACGGCAACACGCTCATTGTGGTCACTGCAGATCATGAGACAGGTGGAATGAGTATCACCAGGGGTGACCTGATGAAGAGGGAGGTCACCGGATCATTCAGTATCACAGGCCATTCAGGCATAATGGTTCCGGTGTTCGCATACGGCCCCGGTGCGCAGGCCTTTACCGGGGTCCAGGATAACACTGAACTCTTTCATGATTTTTATAACCTTCTCTCCCTCGGGGCAAAAAGCAATGCAGAAAGAGACAGATAATAACAAGGGGCAGATGCTTCCGCTGGTGGAGGAGTTCTATTCCATCCAGGGCGAGGGGTGCAATACCGGCAAGGCGGCCTACTTCATCAGAGTGGGAGGATGTGATATCTGTTGCAGCTGGTGTGATACAAGATATTCATGGAATGCCGGGCTGCATCCCATGACCTCAATTGAAGCCATCACGGTAAATGTCATTGGTTCGGGAGCCGATTCGGTGGTTGTCACAGGGGGAGAGCCCCTGATGTGGAATCTCGGTCCGCTCTGTGACCTGCTGAAAGAGAAAGGGATTAAGACATATCTTGAGACCTCCGGGGCTTATCCGCTAACAGGAAGGTGGGACTGGATCACCCTGTCGCCGAAAAAAGGGTCTCCTCCGACAGATGAGATATGGACTCTGGCTGATGAGCTGAAGGTGATAGTGTATGATGGCACTGATTTTGATGCAGCAGAGACATATAGCTCCAGGGTGAGCCCGCACTGCAGGCTTCTTCTTCAGCCCGAATGGAGCCGTTACGGTGAAATGATAGCAGCGATAACCGAATATGTCAAGAAAAACACGAAGTGGATGGTTTCATTGCAGGCGCATAAATTCATGCATATTCCCTGAATGAGGATCCGCGCCTACATATCGGCCCTCCTGATGATCATGCTGAGCCAGTGCGCAGTCAGCGGTCAGGATTACCATACGCGCTCAAACAGGGCTCTTAAATACTATGACCAGGGGAAGAGGGATTACGATCTTCTCTATTACGAAAGTGCTGAGACCAACCTTAACCTGGCTGTCAGGGAGGACGACCGGTTTTATGAAGCGCATATACTCCTGGGTCAGCTCTACTCCGATAAAGGCAACTGGGAGAAGGCGGTTACCCATTACCGGAAGGCTGTCTCCATAGACACCCTTTTTTTTGTGCCGGCACTGTACGGACTCGGAAGGGCAGAGTTCCGCACGGGAAGATATACTGAAGCCCTCTCTCACCTGGAGGCTTATCTCAGCCATCCCAAAGCCACGGCAAAGCTGCGCGCCGATGCTGAAAAGATGCTTGCCAGCTGCAGGTTCGCCCTATCTTTCCCGGGCGGTTTTTTCGGGAGGGAACCGGTAAGTGTGGGTGACTCTGTCAATACGGTGCTTGACGAATACTGGCCCTCAGTGACAGGTGATGGCCAGCAGCTGATTTTTACCCGCGAGGTTAAGAGAGCCGCCGGATATGGAAGGGACAGGCAGGAGGACTTCTATATCAGCCGCTGGGCGGGTGACGGATACTGGGGTACGGCACGCAATGCCGGAGCCCCGCTGAACACCTCAGGCAACGAGGGGGCACAGTCTATTTCGTCTGACGGACGCTCAATGTATTTCACGGCATGCGACCGTAATGACGGTTACGGCCGGTGCGATATCTATTACTCGTTCCATGACGGAACAAGGTGGTCGCCGGGAGCCAATGTGGGAACCCCGGTGAACAGCACCTACTGGGAATCACAGCCCTCCATCAGCCCCAATGGCCGGATGCTGTTCTTTGTCAGTAACAGGCCGGGCGGACAGGGAGGAATGGATATCTGGTACTCCGTTCGCGGCAGTGACGGCAAATGGGGCAACCCGGTCAACCCGGGCAAAACGATAAACACGCCCGGTGACGAGTTCTCACCCTTTATATACTTCAACAGCAGAACTCTCTATTTCTCATCAAACGGAAGAGAGACGTTCGGCGGACATGACATCTACTCAACAAACCTTAACCGTGATTCGACATGGACTCCTCCCGTGAACCTGGGACCGTCAGTCAACACACCTGCCGATGAAACGGGCCTGGTGATAGAGTCATCGGGAAGAAGAGCCTACTTCTCCTCCGTGCGTGATAAAAGCAAAGGCAAGGATATCTTTTATCTCGATCTGCCCGAGGAGATACAGCCGGAACCGGTTTCGTACTTCAAGGGAACAGTCATTGACAAAGCCAGTGGTGCCCCCATAACCGCCAGGTATGAGCTTACCGACCTGACCAACCGTTCCAGTGTCATCTCCTCAGTGACTGACAACAGGGGAGAATTCTTCGTCTGCCTGCCCCCGGGATACAGCTACGGGCTGAATGTGACCGCCAACGGGTATATGATTTTTTCGGAGAACTTTGACTTTGAAGAGGGATACTCCTCCTCCGAGCCTTTCAGGAAGACCATCGCTCTCAACAAGGTCAGGAAAGGGGAGTTCATGAGGATGTACAACGTCTTTTATGACACTGACTCGTGGGAGCTGCTTGAGGCATCGATGCCGGAGCTCGAAAAGCTCCTTGAGTTCCTTAAAATTAATGGTACGGTGGTGATTGAGGTTGGAGGTCATACCGATTCCGACGGCTCGGTTGAACATAACCAGACGCTTTCAGAGAGGCGTGCCGCGTCCGTAAGGGAGTACCTGATCAAAAGAGGAATTAATCCTGACCGCATCTTTTCACATGGCTACGGGGAGACATCTCCGATGGCTGACAACATCACGCCTGCCGGCAAAAGGCTTAACCGTCGTACCGAGATTACCATTCTATCAGAAGGAACCGTCGAAACCGGCGGTAAAAAGTAGTCTGCAGTATTCAGTCGGCAGTCTTCAGTCCTCAGTCCTCATAAAAAAGAGGCTGCCCCGTGAGAGACAGCCCCAGCCTTCCTTTAACAGACAGTTGTAAAGCTTCAGAGAATCAAATGGCTATCTTGTTCTCTGAAGAGCTACCGGTAAGTATTTTCAAACCTGGACTTTCCTTTGCAGGCAACGAGACAAAGACAGATGTGCCTCCGGCATCATTGGTTTCAACCCTGATTTTACCTTCCAATGCCAAAATAAGATTTCTGGCCAGGATTAAATTCATAGCGGAATAGGTATCCTGACTGTCGGAATGTTGGATCTCAGGATTGTCGGAAAGCAGCAGATCACTGCTTCTTGAGAAACCCTGGCCAGAATCTTTTACATAGAATGTTATTGTCTCATCGTTGAATGTACACCCGACCTTTATAAACCCTGAAGAAGTATTATCGAGTGCATTGCGCAAGAGGTTATTGACAATTCTTATTGTCCTTGCTGTATCCATCCTCAGCATCAGCTTGTCAGGGAGGTTATCCTCCTGAATCAGGACCACGTTGTCCTTGCCCTTTTTCCTCAATAAAACCCTGAAATCTGAGGTCAGTGACTCGAACAGTCTTGTGGCGTCTGTCTCTCTGAGATTTTCCCTGGCTGATCCTGCTTCCAGTGCAGCAGTGTCAAAAAAGTTTTCAAAGAGTCCTATCAGCTGCTCGCAAGAGGTGATGATCTGTTCTGAGAACTCCCGCCTTTCATTATCATTGAAACGCACATTGTTCATCAGGTATGAGAAGGCCACGATTGAGTTCATCTGTGTCCTGACCTCATGTGATACACCTGCGAGTATGTTAGGTTTAGTGATCATCTGGTTCATTTTTTTCTGCCCTGTCGCCGCTGTCAGACCTGTCTCCCTGTAGGCATTACGAAGTATCTCGAACATATGAACAGCATGAAGTTTGTTAAGTCTTTTATCTGAGTTTTCGTGCAAGCCTGGCTGCCTGCCTGCTGTACCTGCTCTTTGATGCAGCAATGGCATCAAACTGTTTCACCGCTTTATCATTATTGTCAGTCATCATGTAACAAAGGCCGAGATACCAGGCAGCGTCTTCAAGATAGAGGTTGTCATTATGCTCTATCACCTTTGTGAATGACCCGCTGGCGACAGGGTAATTACTTACCTCCATATTGGCCATGCCATGCATAAAGACTGATTCCATGTTATCCTTTTCGATGACGATGACCTGCTCAAGAAAACCGATGGCTTTATCGTATTCCCTGGCAGAATATGAAGCTATAGCATTCTCCATCAGTGTATTGCCTGAACTGACGGCCGATCTGACCGCACCAGGCGATTCATACCGGGCATAATTGGCTGAATAGAGCTCATCAACAGGCGTGGCGGGCCTTACGGCAAAGTACAATGCTGTTGAGATAATGGCCACAAGTGCTATTGCTGCGGCATATCTTGCTGTCTTTAAGGCTGCTCTGCGCATTGTTCCTGACGAGCGTCTCTTCATTTCAATGACACCCAGCTTCGCTCTCAGGTCAATGATCTCCCTGTTTGCAAGGACCTCATCCGTCTTTCGCCTGAGATTGACCTCCCTTGCCAGAACCGGGTCTTTTTTTATCTGGTCGGTAAGCCATTCTGCCTCAGCCTTGCCTGCAGAACCGTCGAGAAAATTCTCAATTGTGTTGTTGACGTTAATTGTCTTCATCTTATGTAGTATTATTTTCACACTTATAAAAAACTATTAATCAAATAGTTAATTACAGTTTGCGCTATGCCTTCCCCTGCACTGCCGTCAACATGCATGCATGTTGCCTGTAAGGTCCGGGTATACCTGCCTGTGGCAGATGCACCCGTGTCAGGTATATTGTATGGCCGGTAAACCGGCTCTCAGATTCTTATTATAATTCTATAATCACCGGAGGTCTGGTAGGATTGTTGTCGGGATAATTTTTTTCGCCGTTACCGCCGCGTACATTAATCATTTCTTCATTTGAAAGAACAAATTCAGCAAATTTTTCAATTGTCAGGGTTTTCATGTCGTTGAGTTATTATTGAAATTCAGGGTTTAGATTTTCTTCTATACCGTACATGTCAGGAAAAGGCGTTTTGTGACACGAAAAAATCAATTATTTTTCAAAAAAAATGCAACAAATTGATAATCAGTACTGTATAAAACCAAAGAACTTACGGGCAGGGTAAGGGATTGTTTTATACATTTACAACCGGAAAGAAAGAAGAACCACACTGATGAGTCTGAGGTCATACATACTCATTCTATTTTTATTGTTTTCAATATTGTTTTGTGACAACTCAGCCTCGGGGGCGGAACGATTTGACCGGGGTGCCGGGGTTGATGCATTTCGTGATTCATCCGTGATGCGACTGGGTGAACTGAATGAAGCCCTCTTGGCGCTCCTGGAGAAGGAGAGGGAAACGCCCGCTGCACTGGAGATTGCCACTGCCATTGAGTCCATCGTGACCGGGGGAGGGATCTCAGATACAGTAATTCTGTCTGATTCCTATTATATATTGGGGCACTACTATCTTGACAAAAAAAACTACACCAGGGCCTCGGCGAATTTTTCTCTTTCGGTTGCCAGCAGAGAGGCTCTTGGGCTTGCAGACCGCAGGTATGCCCTGGGACTGACCAATAATTCTGTTGCCCTGCTTCAGGCAGGCGATTATTCGCGTGCATATGCCCTGGGTCTGAAGGGTCTTGCGGCGAGGAGGGCAGTCTCGGGAAACGACTCCTCTTCACTTGCTGCCAATTACCTTAACCTCGCCAGCATATGCCTCGAGATGAATGACCCGGAGAAGGTCATCAATCTGGCGGAAGCCGGACTTGGCCTGGCGAAACAATATCCAGGGATCGTTCCGGCCAAGGTCATCGCTGACCTTTACCAGGTCATCGGGCTGAGTCTCTACCGCACATCGGAATATACCAAGTCACTTTTTTACTGCCGCGAAGCACTCAGGCTATATGATCCTGAAGAAGCTGGCAGCAGGGCTTCAAGACTTCTGATCCTGAACACTATTTCCCAGCTCTACCGCCGCCTCAATCAGCCCATGGAGGCAGAAGACTATTTCAGGAAGGGGCTTGCCACCCGGTCGGGGGGTAATATCCAGGAAAAGTACCTGCTATATATCAACTACGCTGATTTTCTGTCTGAGAACGGACGCGCCGGTGAGGGAGAAAAGGTTTTGAATGACGGTATCTCCAGAGTCATGGATGAGTTTGGCCGTAACAGCCGCGAGTATTGCATGATGATGGCATCGGCGGGGGAGTTTGTCTCACGCACCACCGGTGACTCAAAACGGGCGGTTGAGATCTACGATGAATGTTTCCCCTACATTGAAAACCATCCGTGGGATGTCTCAATGAAGAATTACATTTCGGTAATGTATGCAGAGACCCTCTTAAATGCAGGCATGTACCAGGATGTACTGGAGGTGAGCCAGGGGCTTTACGCCGATATCGTGGCAGGTGTTGACGATCCTGCTTCCGCTGGTTCCGCAGTCTCTTTCTCGGAAGATGACCTTTCATTGCTGCTGATAAGGTACAGGGCGCTCAACGCCCTTATCCGCCTCAGCGGGAACACGGAACATCTCAGTGAGGCAATCTCCACGGGAAGGATGCTCGTTTCACTCTATGACCGCCAGAGGCTTGAGATGAGCGAGGATGAGAGCCGAACCAATCTCAGCGCCATCTCAAGGGAGATTTACACCGGGATGTTTGAAAACTACATGCAGCTCTATACCCTCACCCGGGACCGCGAGTCGCTTGAAGGCCTCTTCGAGTTTTCCGAAAGGAGTAAGGTGGCAGGATTTCTCGCATCGATGCGGGAGCTTAATGCTGCAAAGTTTTCACTCCCGTCTGACCTGGTAATACTTGAAAATGATATAAGAAAGGAGATAGGCGTATACCGTGAACTCATCAGCAGTGAACAGGCCAGAACCATGCCTGACACCCTCCGGCTGGCGACATGGGAAAGCGTTACACTTCGCCTGATGAGATCGCGTGACTCACTGGTAAAGGTTTTCGAGGAAAACTACCCTGCATACTTTAATCTGAAATTCAGGAATGAAGTTACACGTCTCGGGGATGTCACAAGGGTGATCGGCAGGAAGTCAAACCTCCTTAGTTATGTGCTCACCGGGAACAAGCTGTACATTCTCGTCATAAACAGGAGCGGTGCGGAGGTAATAGCGCGTGACATAGATTCAACATTCTTCTCATCTCTCATGACTTTCAGAGGCATGTTGTCATCCATGCCCGCCACAACCACGGTCCGTCAGCCATTCAATGACTATATGGATCAGGCCTTCGGGCTTTACAGGGTTTTACTTGAGCCTGCGGTACCCTACCTTCATGGTGACAAAATCATCATTTCCCCTGACAACATACTCTCATACCTGCCATTCGAGACTCTTGTTACGGAGGAATTCAGGAGTCCCGAGCTCCTTTACCGTGAGGTTCCCTTCGCCCTTAAGGATTACAGGTTTTCATACATATACAGTGTGACGCTCTCATCGGAGACGCACGAGCGAAGCCGCAGCCTAAGCAATAATCTTGTTGCTTTTGCCCCCACATATGAGGGGATGGAGATTGATGATTCGCTTCTGACAGCCTGGCCGAGTCTCAGGGGTGAGATACGAAGCCTGCCATATGCGGCGCTTGAGTCAGAGGATGCAGTTGACCAGTGCGGCGGAAGAGCCTTTCTTGCTGAAGAGGCAACCGAAGGAGCCTATAAGAGTGAAGCCCGTCACTACCAGATCATTCACATGGCAATGCACACCCTTGTCAATGACCGTGATCCGGCGTTTTCGAAAATGATCTTTTCGGCGTCGCGGGAAGGCGATGATGACGGCATGCTGAACACCTACGAGGTTTACAGCGTGCCTGTCAATGCCATGATGGTGGTGCTCAGCTCATGCAACACCGGCGTCGGCAAGCTTGTTAACGGGGAGGGAATACTCAGTCTTGCCCGGGGCTTCATGTATGCCGGCAGCCGGTCGGTTGTCATGTCTATGTGGGCAGTTGAAGATAAATCCGCTTCCACAGTGATGCACTCCTTCTACAAAAACATGCGAAGCGGACAGACAAAAAGCTCGGCACTGCGCAGTGCCCGCCTCAAATTCCTCCGTTCCGCAGACCAGGGGCGGTCTCATCCCTATTACTGGGCGGCACTGGTGATATATGGCGATGATACTCCGCTATGGTTTAACAGGATCAGGATCTACAGCTCACTGTTGCTTTTCCTGATTGCGGCGGCGATGCTTGTTGCAGCCGTTTATAAAGGACCAAGGTCCTGATATTCAGGATCAGTCTTGATGATCTCCATCAGGGCCTCCTTGCACAGGTATTTCTTTCTCCTTGCGTAAGTTTCGTTCTTCAGCGACATCCTGTGTGCTATCTCCTCATAGCTATGCCCTTCACTGAACAGGTTAAGCACCATCTGGCAGTCCTCCCTGAGCAGTACAAATGACCGTGTCACAATCCTTTCAAGTGTTGCGGTGGAAATGTCTTCCGGCTCGGCATAGTCACCCGGATCTGTTTCAAGGTAGGTGAGTCGCGACCTGTAACGCAGCTGGGCGTTCCATATATTCCTTGCCACCCCGAAGAAGTAACCCTTCAGATCGCCTGTCAGTTTGAGACCATCGCCGGTTACCTGCTTGTAAAGGATGACCACCGCTTCCTGAAGCACGTCATATACATCATCATCCGACCCGCTGTTCCTCCTGAGGTGATCTCGTACGACTTCATAGTATGCATCATAGAGGTAGGTAAGAATACGGCTGTCCTGTCTCCTGATACCATCAATGATGTCACTGTCCGAATACTTCTTGAATAATCCCAAGCAGGCGGTTTAATTGGCAAATATAGCATTTCCGCAACCGTTTCAGACAATTGCAGCTCCGGCACTTTTGTCGCTCTGCCTCCTGAAGTAGGCAAAATATGGATATATTTACGCAGCCATAATCCCTTTCTGCCATTGTCATATGACTTATCCGTTTGTTAGACAACATGATGCAATGGACTGTGGCCCGGCCTGCATCAGTATGATAGCGCTGTGGCACGGTAAACGCCTCTCTCTTGAAACAATAAGGAAGCGCGCGTGGATCACGCGTGAAGGTGTCTCTTTCCTGGGTCTGAAATCCGCTGCCGCAAGCATGGGGTTCAGCGCAGCAGGGGTAAAGGTGCCCTTCAGCAGGCTTGCGGCAGATGCTCCTCTTCCTTGCATAGTTCACTGGCAGCAAAATCACTTTATTGTGGTAAACAGGATCACCGACAGAAAGGTATGGGTAAGTGATCCTGCCATAGGGAGGTTGACAATGACCCGTGACGAGTTCATTGAAGGGTGGGTTTCCGGAGAGGCTGACGGCGAACCGGCAGGTATGGCGCTTCTGCTGGAGCCCGGTCCCGGGTTCAGGGAGCTGGAGAATGATCCGCCGCCAAAGGGAGGATTTGAATTTCTGTTCCCATACCTTAAGCCCTATCGCAGGCAGATATGGATACTGCTTGCCGGCCTCCTTGCAGGCAGCGCCATACAGCTCGTTTTCCCGTTCCTGACGCAGTCCATCATCGACAGGGGCATCGCCGACAGTGATATAAAGTTTATCTACCTCATCCTGGCTGGACAGATGGCACTCATTCTCGGCCGGATGGCAGTTGAATTCGCCCGCGGGTGGCTGTTGCTGCACCTGGGCACCAGACTCAATATCAGCATCGTCTCCGACTTCCTGACACGGATGATGAGTCTGCCGATAGCCTATTTCGACACCAAACTGACCGGTGACATACTGCAGAGGATAGATGACAACACGCGTATAGAAAACTATCTTACATCGTCAAGCCTGGCTATCCTCTTTTCACTCTTCAATTTCGTGGTATTTGGCGTGGTCCTTGGTATCTACAGTCTCCCCGTCCTCCTTGTTTTCATCGCGGGAACAGCTGTTTATATCATTTATGTCACCCTCTTCATGCCTTCGCGTGAGCGTCTTGACAATGTAAGGTTCATGCAGATGGCTGAGGCAGGCAACAAGATGATCAACATGGTCAATGGCATGCAGGAGATTAAGCTGGCAGGAAATGAGGCTTCAAACAGGAAGGAGTGGGAGACGCATCAGAAGGATATATACCGCACCCGTGTCAGGGGGCTGCGAATACTCCAGTTCCAGACTGCGGGCGGGACACTCATTCATGAGTCGGTAAACATTATTATCACGGTCATCTCGGCCACACTCGTCATCAACGGTTCGATGACCCTGGGTATGATGCTCGCAGTACAGTTCATCACCGGCCAGCTTAACGGACCTGTCTCGCAGATCGTCAATTTCATGAGAGCAACGCAGGATGCCAGGATAAGCCTTGAACGACTGGCGGAGGTGCATGCCATGGAGACGGAGGAGCAGGGCGATGCCACTGATGCGGCTGTTATGCCGGAAAAGGTGACCATCACTGTTCAGCGACTCTCATTCAGGTATGAGGGACCAGGCTCACCCTGGGTCTTAAAAGAGCTGGACCTGGTGATACCGGCCGGAAAAATCACTGCTATCGTGGGAGAGAGCGGTTCAGGCAAGACAACCCTCCTTAAGCTTCTGATGGGATTCTACCCGCCGTCTGAAGGGACAATAATGATTGACGGGAGAAAACTTGAGGAGATAAGCATTGGGTCACTCAGGAGGGCAACAGGCGTTGTGATGCAGGAGGGATACATTTTCCCGGATACCATCCTTGGCAACATTGCCCCTGGAACGGATAAGCCCGATATGGAAAAAGTTGCACAGGCCGTCAGCATCGCACGTCTCGGTCAGCTCGTTGGTGCGCTGCCGGCGGGACTGATGACACGCGTGGGACAGGGAGGTCACGGACTGAGCCAGGGACAGAAACAGAGGATACTCATCGCGAGGGTTGTTTACAAGCAGCCGTCAATCCTGCTCCTTGATGAAGCTACCGGAGCCCTTGATGCGTCAAACGAGAGGATGATCGTGGAAAACCTCGCCGGTTTCTATGCCGGAAGAACAGTGGTGATAGTGGCTCACAGACTGAGCACCGTAAGGCATGCTGACATGATAGTGGTGCTTGACCGGGGTAAGATATCCGAAAGCGGAACCCATGAGGAACTCACACGGATAAAGGGGAACTACTACAAGCTCATCAGAGACCAGCTTGAGCTGGGACACTGATCATTTCCCGGGGTTCTTCCCCGAATAAGGCTCGTAATCATCAGGCTGAACGGAGAGACTGCTTTTCTCACCGGTTTTTTTTGATCCAAAGTTTCCTGTATCACCTTTCTTCTTCGCATACCGCCTGTACAGGTTTAGTCCTGCCACCGCCAGAAGGGCTGCAAGAATTATAATGTCTCTCTTTTCCATTGTTTAATTGACTGAAACAGAACCGTCAAATTTAAGCATTTTAGTTTTCGGTCGTGCCGCAGGTTCATTTAAATGATGTATTGGTTTGAGTTTTACCATAAATCCATTATTTTCGTGGTTTGAAAAAAAGGGGGAGGGAGCTGCATTGCATCCGCCTTTGTAAGACGCACTGAAGAAAAAGGATTAATGATGACTAAAGGAGATCCGAAAGACTCTGTTCATGAAGAACAATTCAATGCTGAAGAAAAGGCAATTGAATCTACTGAAGAGACTTTAACTGAAATGGCTGCATCAGATCAGCCGGCTGCCGAAGCCGGGACTGATCATGAGGATGCATTGCCTGAAGATGTTGAGAAGGCAGAAGATACCGCGACAGCTGAAACGGCTTCTGCAGAGGAAATAGCTGTCGGAGAAAAAGTTGAAGAAGAATCCGCAGAGGAAGAGACTCCTGCTGATGAGCCCGTGGCTAAGAAGGCTGAGGAGGCTGAACCGGAGTCAGAAGAAACTGTCGGGGAGGTGAATCAGTCTGATGAGCCCGCAGCGATAGAAGCTAAGGAAGAAGAATCTCCGGCTGATGAGCCCGCAGCGAAAGAAGCGGCGGCAGAGGAACCTGCAGCGATTGAAGCTTCCGCAGGGGAATCTGAAGCAGACGAGCCTGGGGAAGAGACCTCCGGGAGCCCGGAGGATGAGGCTGCAGCAGATAAGGCCCCCGGGGAGGAGCATATCGACTATGATGAAATTGAGCTTCCTCCGGTCGATTACAGCGGTTTCACAAGAAAGGAGCTGGTGGAGACCCTTGCCCTTATTGTCGAAAACAGACCGCCGTCTGAGATCCTTGATGACGTAAACAGGATCAAGGAGTTATTTTACAAGAAGACCAAGGCTGAGTTCAATGAAAAGCGGCTGAACTTTGCAAAGGAGGGTGGAAATATTGAGGAATACAGGCCTGAACCGGATGAATTTGAGAACAGGATAAAGATCATTCTGGAGACATACCGCAGCAAGAGAAGTGACTTTAACCGTATCCAGGAGAGCGAAAAGCAGGACAACCTGCGCAAGAAAATTGAGATTATCGAGCAGATCAAGGAGCTTGTCAACAGGGAGGAAGCCATCAACAAGACCTTCCAGGAGTTCCGGAATCTGCAGAATGAATGGCATTCCACGGGAATTGTGCCTCAGCCCGCGCTGAAGGACCTGTGGGAGAACTACCACCACAGCGTGGAGATGTTCTATGACTATATCAAGATCAACCGTGAGCTCAGGGACCTTGATCTGAAGAAGAACCTGGAGATGAAGATAGGGCTCTGTGAGAAAGCCGAGGAGCTGCTTCTGGAACCCAACGCTGTGACAGCCTTTAAGCTCCTGCAGGATTACCACAACAACTGGCGTGAGATAGGGCCGGTGCCCCATGAGAACAAAAATGATGTATGGGAGAGGTTCCGCGAGGCCACCTCAATGGTCAACAAGAGACATCATGAGTTCTTTGAGAAGCAGAAGGATGACCAGAAGAAAAACCTCGACGCCAAGACCGCCCTTTGCGAAAAGGCAGAGGAGATTGCCTCTGGTGAGATACTTACCTTCGCCGACTTCAGGGAGAAATCAGATGCCATCATCGAGTGTCAGAAACTCTGGAGAACAATAGGTTTTGCTCCTAAAAAGCACAATAACAAGATATATCAGCGTTTCAGAACGGCATGCGACAAGTTCTTCGAAAAGAAGCGCGCATTCTTTGCCGAGAGCAAGGATACACAGGTAAGGAACCTGCAGCTCAAAACCGAGCTTTGCATGAAGGCTGAAGCCCTTCAGGAGAGCACGGACTGGAAGGACACTGCGGATATGCTCATCAGGCTCCAGAAGGAGTGGAAAGAGATTGGTCCGGTGCCTAAGAAGTATTCGGAAAAGATATGGAAGCGTTTCCGCCTGGCATGTGATACCTTCTTTACCCACAAGTCGGAATATTTCCAGGGCAGGGATACTTCGTACGAAGATAATCTCAACGCCAAGCTTGCCATTATCCAGGAGATCGATGCATTTGACCCGGGCGATGACATGAAGGCGGGATTTGAGCGGCTCAAGGACATCCAGAAGCGATGGACCGAAATAGGGTATGTCCCCTTCAACCGGAAGGAGGAGATAGCCCGCCGCTACAAGGAGGCGCTCAACAAACAGTTTGACAAACTGAAGCTCGATGACGAAGACAAGAACATACTCAGGTACAGGAGCAAGGTTGACAGCGCCAGGTCAAACCCGCATACTGCCAGGAAAGTAAGGAACGAAAGGGAGAAATTCTACAGCAAGATCAAGCAGCTTGAGAGTGATATCGTTCTCTGGGAGAACAACATAGGTTTCTTCGCCAAATCAGCCAACGCCGACAATATGATCAGGGAAGTCAGGGAGAAGATAGAGGAAGCCCACAGGAACATCAAGATCCTTGAGGAAAAGGTGAAGCTGATTGACAGTTCCATGTATGAAGACTAGACTTCATTTCTCAGATAAACGACAATCAAGGTATAGGTGACTGAAGTAAAATATATTTTCGTGACCGGCGGGGTTACCTCTTCGCTGGGAAAAGGAATCATTTCGGCCTCTCTTGCCAAGCTGCTTCAGGCCCGCGGCTATTCTGTCACAATTCAGAAGCTGGACCCGTATATTAATGTTGATCCCGGTACACTCAATCCTTACGAGCATGGTGAATGTTATGTCACCAGTGACGGGGCGGAGACCGATCTTGACCTTGGCCATTATGAGCGATTTCTGAATGCTCCCACCTCACAGGCAAACAATGTAACCACGGGCCGGATCTACCAGTCGGTTATAAATAAGGAACGCAGGGGTGATTATCTGGGCAAGACGGTACAGGTGATCCCTCACATCACCGATGAGATCAAGAGGCGCATCAGACTGGTTGGGTCGGGAGGAAAGTTCGAGATCGTTATAACCGAAATCGGCGGCACAGTAGGCGACATCGAATCGTTGCCCTATATTGAGGCCGTAAGGCAGCTGAGGTGGGAACTGGGACCGCACAACTGCATAGTTATTCATCTGACCCTGGTGCCCTTTCTGCATGCCTCCGGTGAGCTTAAGACGAAGCCCACCCAGCATTCGGTGAAGATGCTTCTCGAGGAAGGGATCCAGCCTGACGTACTTGTTCTAAGGACCGAACACAGCCTCACCGAGGATGTCAGGAGGAAGGTCGCGCTCTTTTGCAACGTCGAAGCCGGTGCCGTAGTCGAGTCAATTGACGTCTCAACCATTTATGAGGTGCCCATCAGGATGCAGAAGGAGATGCTTGACCTGACCGTCCTGAGAAAGTTGGGATTATCTCCGGGCCATGAGCCTGTGCTGGATGAGTGGAAGGAGTTTCTCCGCAAGCTGAAGAACCCTGTGCACAGCGTAAAAATAGCCCTGGTGGGCAAATATGTCGAGCTGGCCGATGCATACAAGTCGATTTCGGAAGCCTTTATCCATGCCGGTGCAGCCAACGAGACCGCCGTAGATCTGAAATTCATTCACTCAGAGGAGATTGACGAGTCAAACTACAGTGATAAGCTGGCGGGTTTTGACGGAATACTGGTGGCGCCGGGATTTGGTTCCAGGGGGATTGAAGGCAAGATCCTCACCGTGCACCACGCACGCACGAATGACATCCCGTTCTTTGGAATATGCCTTGGGATGCAATGCGCGGTTATAGAGTATGCACGCAATGTGATGGGACTCGAAGGAGCGCATTCCACCGAGATAAACACCAAGACAAAGCACCCAGTCATAGACCTCATGGAGGAGCAGAAGAGCGTCACTGAAAAGGGCGGAACAATGAGGCTGGGAAGCTACACCTGCGAGATCCTTCACGGATCCGAATCATGGAAATGCTACCATAAGGAAGAGGCAACCGAACGCCACCGGCACAGGTATGAATTCAACAATAAGTATCTGGCTGATTTCAGGAATGCAGGCATGCTGCCCTGCGGAACAAATCCGCAGTCGGGACTGGTTGAGATAGTTGAGATACCATCACACAGGTGGTTCGTGGGCGTGCAGTTTCATCCCGAATACAGCAGCACGGTACTCAGGCCGCATCCGTTGTTTGTGGGATTTGTAAAAGCCTGCATAAAGAAATAATAAGTAATTATAACAAGGAACAAGATTATAATGGATAAGAATACAATTACCGGCATCGTCCTGATTTTTCTGATCTTTCTCGGGTTCAGTGTTTACAATAACCACAAGACCGGGAAAGTCTTTGAAGCTGAGACTGAGTATGCCGATTCCCTCTATGCCGCAGGCAATTATGATGATGCCAGGGAGGCTTACATCAGGGCACTTGGATACAGGCCAAAGGACCAGCCCACCATGGACAGGGTTGTTGAGCTTAACAACAAGCTCGGACTGGTACAGCCGGCACAGCAGACTGCTCCGTCCACGGTGCCTTCCGATACTGCCGCAGTGACGGCAACAGCCTCTTCCTCAGTCCCTGCAGACAGTGCAGCCTATGGCATCTTCTCCCCGAATGCCACCGGAGAGAATGAATTCTTCATCATGGAGAATGACCTCCTCGTCATGACCATCTCAGCCAGGGGAGGGAAGCCTTATTCGGTAAGGCTGAAGGACTATAGGACTCACGATTCCCTGCCTGTGGTGCTGTTCAACGGCGACTCCACGGTTTTCGGTTACAAGTTTTTTACTGCCGACAATAAGCCCATAAAGACTGATGAACTCTATTTCAGCCCGGCAAGCTACAGCGGACCAGTTGTTGCAAGTGGCGGGCCGGTCAGCCTGACCATGAGGCTCGAGGCCCGCAACGGTGCCTCTATCGATTATGTGTATACCATCCGGCCGGATGATTACATGATCGATTTCGAGACAAAATTCAATTCAATGGGGTCGGTCATCCCTCCGAACACAACCTCGCTGGCGCTCGACTGGAAGATGTATCTCCCTCAGCAGGAGAAGGGCAGGCAGAACGAGGATATGTATACCGGACTTAAATACAAGGTATACCAGGAGAGTGTTGTGGATCTCGGAGGTGCACGCCAGCGACAGAAAAAGGCTGTGGTAACCGAGAATCTCCTGAGGACAGACTGGATAGCCTACAAAGACCAGTTCTTCTCGTCCGTGATCATTGCGGATGATTTCTTTCTGAATGCTACGGTCTCATCGGCAACAGCTGATCCCACCTCCAGGTACCTGAGGTACTTCGAGTCGGAAATAGGTGTGCCATATGCCCACGGTGAAAGCACTGCGATAAAGATGAAGATGTATTTCGGGCCAAACAGCTTCACTCTTCTCAAGAAGTATGAACTCCAGCTGGAGGAACTGGTGTTCCTTGGCAGGAATATTATCAGGTGGATCAACCAGTATGTGATAATCCCCATTTTCAATATACTTGACAACTTCATTGTCAGTTACGGTCTGATCATTCTCATTCTTACCCTTCTGATCAAGATTGTGCTCTTTCCTCTTACTCATAAGTCGTTCCTCAGCCAGGCCAAGATGAGGGTCATGAAACCCATGGTCGACGAGATCGGCAAAAAGTTTCCCAAGCAGGAAGATGCGATGAAGAAGCAGCAGGCAACTATGGAGCTATACAAGAAAGCAGGAGTCAGCCCGATGGGCGGATGCCTGCCCATGCTACTGCAGATGCCTATCCTCTTTGCCATGTTCAGGTTCTTCCCCACCTCAATAGAACTGAGACAGCAGTCGTTCCTGTGGGCAAAGGACCTCTCCACCTACGACAGCATCTTTGACCTCCCGTTCACCATACCGATGTACGGTGACCATGTAAGTCTCTTTACACTGCTCATGACCGTATCGACCATCTTCTCGACAAAGATTACCAATCCGGCAGGAGGCCAGGAGCAGATGCCGGGCATGAAGACAATGATGTACATGATGCCTGTAATGTTCATGCTCATACTTAATAACTTCTCCGCCGGACTTACCTATTATTACTTCCTCGCGAATGTCATTACGATTATCCAGACACAGGTTTCAAGACGTTTTGTGAATGAATCCGAGATACTTAAAAAGATCGAGGAGAACAAGAAGAAAGTAGTTAAAAAGTCGAAATGGCAGCTGCGGCTTGAGGCGGCGTCGAAACAGAGCGGCCGCAAGCTTCCTAAATAAAAGAGAAAAAAGTGCTGTACGGCACTTTTTTTTATTAATGTGCTCTAAAAATGAATATTTTCTAAATATTAGAGCTAATTTAGTCTTTTAATTTTTAAATGAAATGGGGAAAAAGGTAAAAAACAAAGACATTGCCGCAAGACTAGGTCTTTCTGGCACGTTGGTATCATTGGTGCTGAATAGCAAAGCCGATCAGCACGGTATAAAGAAAGAGACGCAGGAGAGGGTCCTTGCGGTTGCAAGGCAGATGGGATATTTCAATGCCGTTGCAGAGAAGGGGGAAACTGCACCTGCAGAGGAAAAGCCGGGGATTATCGGCATGGTTGTGCCATCTATGAATGATCCGTTCATCTACGAGATCACTCCGTACCTTCAGAAGGCTTTCTCAAGCATCGGGCTGGGCTTCTCGGTCTTCACCAGAGACCCTGATGACATGCGTTTCAACAGGCTCACCACCTCGCTGAAGAAATTCTTCAGCGGCATGATTCTCGTTGGCAACGCGGCTGATGACAGTGTTGTCAGAGCGCTGAACAGGGATGCATATCCACTGGTGCTGCTTGAGAAAACCGTGAAGAGGATGAGGCTGAACACAGTCTGTACAAACAGGGTCGCAGGGGCCGCCGTCATGACACAGCACCTGACCTCACTGGGACTGAGGAACCTGCTGATCGTTTCAGGTGAGGATACGGCAACCTATGACAAGGAGATGCTGGAGGAGCTCAAGGGAGCAACGAAAAAATCTAAAAACTTTGACTCGGTGCACTTCACGGTTGCGGGCCTTCCAAAGGCAGGAGATAAGTTCGATTTCGGACAGATAGAGAATTTCCTCAGGCCTCCGCACAGGAGTGATGCAATCATTGTCATCAACTCACCGCTGGTATTCCCGTTGTACCTTGCACTGCAGGAAAAGAATATCAGAATCCCGCAGGACGTGGCACTGGTGTCAATGGAAGACGGTATCGGGTTCGATCTGCTGACCACTCCGGTCACCAGGCTGCGCAGACCTCTCTCTGCCATGTCGCTCAAGGTGGCTAACATTGTATGGTCTGAGGTGAAGAACCAGGGCAAGAGCAAATATAAGCGCCAGGTGAACATGACTCCCGAGCTTGTTGTCAGGAGCAGCTGCGGCTCTTATTTAAAATAGTTGTTTATGACACGGATCATCAGGCTGCCCGCGTTAACCGTGATGGCAGTGTTACTCTCTTGCAGTAACAACCATCTCATTGTTGACAGGTCATTCAGGAACGAAGTCCTCAATGATTACAGGGTCAGGACTGAGCGTTACGGTCAGGTGCGCAGCGATCTCTTTGGCATAACCGATACGGTGAGCGACGGACCCACACGTGAGGCTGTCAGCTTTCTGCTGGCCTACATGCCACTGAGCGACCTTGCTGTTTATGAGCCCGTTTATCTGGCTGAGCATGCTTCCATTGCCCTGCGGACCAGGGAGGAGATGGAATGGGGTATCCCGGTTGACATTTTCCTTAATTTCGTTCTGCCTCCGAGAGTCAACAATGAAAACCCGGATAACTTCAGGATCATCTATTACGATGAGCTGAAGGAGCGGGTGAATGGGCTGAACGCCGTCGAGGCTGCCCTTGAGATCAACCGCTGGTGCCAGGAGAAGGTTGCATACCAGTCTTCCGACTCACGCACCTCATCGCCGGTGGCAACCGTGCTCTCTGCCCGCGGTAGGTGCGGGGAGGAGTCGACCTTCACCGTCACCGCCCTCAGGACAGCCGGGGTGCCCGCCCGCCAGGTCTACACCCCCCGGTGGGCTCATACCGACGATAACCACGCATGGGTGGAATTCTGGGCCGACGGCCGCTGGCACTACCTTGGCGCCTGCGAACCGGAGCCGGTACCTGACAGAGGATGGTTTACAGAACCGGCACGACGGGCAATGCTTGTACATACAAGGGCTTTCGGGAGATATAACGGAACGGAGAGAGCGGTCAGAAAGGAACATCTCTTCACGGAGATCAATACGCTGGAGAGATATGCCGAGACCAGGGAACTGAAGGTCAGGGTTATCGACGCTGCCGGCAATCCGGTGCCGGAGGCAGAGGCAGGGTTCATGCTATACAACTACGCCGAGTTCTATCCCCTGGCCAGGCTGAAGTGTGACAGCTCCGGTGAATGTTCGCTTGTGACCGGACTGGGGTCTCTGCTTGTCTGGGCTGACGACGGAACCAGTTACGGCTTCACCCTTGCATCACCTGCCGACACGGTTGTTGAAGTGACTATCGCGGCAGACAGGACTCTGGCAGATATGGAACTTGACCTTTCGGTACCTCCGGCCCTGACGCCATTCCCTGGAATAGATGAGGAGCTGGTTAAAAGGAATAACCTAACGATCAGGAGAGGCGACAGCATCAGGAATGCATACATCGGTTCCTGGATGAAGGATACTGACCCCGCAGTGATCGCGGAACAGGCTGGCATACCTGTGGAGCAGACAGCGAGGATATTGAAAGCCTCCATGGGCAACTACAACAGCATTGCTGCATTTATCCGTCAGTCGGGCAGTAATGCCAGTCTGGCTCTCCGCCTTCTTGAGAATGTCTCCGAAAAGGATCTGCGTGACACCCCGGCAGAGGTACTCACCGATCACCTTGTAAATGCCCCGGAACCTGTTCCGGGATCAGACACGTCACTCTATGACAAGTATGTTCTGTCTCCGCGTATTGCAAATGAGCTTCTTTCACCATTCAGAAGCGCCCTCAGGGAGATGCCTGATGAGCTTCTCATGATGTTCCGGACACAACCCGCCTCACTCTCCGGTTGGATAGACACAGCTATCACCCTGACTGACACGGACAATTACTACGGCACACCGGTAATTCCGGCCGGAGTCTACAGGCTGCGCACAGCTGACAGCCAATCACGTGATATATTTTTTGTGGCGGTGTGCCGGACTGCCGGCATTCCCTCACGGCTTGCCCCGGGGACAGGGAGACCGCAGTATCACGAGGGGGGCAGGTGGCATGATGTATGGTTTGCAGGAGAAACCAGGCCTTCAGGGAATCCCGGAAAAATTAAATTCATTTCAGCCCGGAAGGAGAGTGAGCCTGAATACCACGTTCACTTTACACTGGCGCGGATTGAGGATGGCAAATACAACACCCTTGACTTTGGCTATGGCGTTAAGATCAGCAACTTGCCTGACACCATCAGCCTTGACCCCGGGAAATACATGCTCACAACGGGTAACAGGGATGAGAACGGTAACGTCCTTGCCTCCGTCAGTTTCATTACACTGGATCCTGGCGTGGAGAAAACAATAACGGTTGATCTCAGGGAGATACCGCAGAGCAGTCTCTCCGGAGGAAACATAAGCCTCACGGGAGAGCTTCTCTCTTACACCGGGGAGAAGATTAATCTGAATTCACTTTCAGAGAAAGGATATGTGTTTATCTGGATCGAACCGGGAAGGGAGCCCACCCGTCATATACTCAATGATCTCCCGCGCCTGAAAAAGGAGTTTGATGCGTGGGGCGGAAGGTTCATCTTTCTCACCGAACCCGCACGTACACCTGAAGGCTTCGACCCTGATGAGATTACAGGCACACCCGGCAATACTCTCTTCGTGTCAGATAACGGCATGGAATTCATGACGTCGGCCCTGGGAGAAGGTGCGTCAGAACGGGCGTGGCCGGTTGTCATTTGCTGTGATGCGGACGGTGACATCCTGTTCTCCTCGGAAGGCTACAGGATTGGCACCGGTGAACAAATCTTAAAGAAAATCAGATAACCTATTATCATGCACAAAATATACCTGTTTGCCGCAGCAATGGCATTTGCGGCCCTGTCATGCAGCTCACCCACGGAGAGTGACCTGACGGCCTTTGTTGACCCGTTCATCGGTACAGCGGCACACGGTCATGTCTTCCCCGGAGCCACAACCCCGTTCGGAATGGTGCAACTAAGTCCTGACAACGGAACCTCAGGCTGGGACTGGTGCTCGGGCTATCACTGGTCTGACAGCCTCATTGCCGGGTTCAGCCATACGCACCTCAGCGGCACAGGAATAGGGGATCTCTGTGATATACTGTTCATGCCTTCGATGAATGAATTCAACCTGTCACTGCCTGACAGTTCGGCATCGCTTGCAAAGCTGAACCGAAGCTGGTTCTCCCATGCTGCAGAACAGGCCAGGCCGGGTTACTATGCCGTGGCGCTTGCCAACGGCGTCAATGTTGAGCTTACGGCAACGCCACGGTGCGGAATACAGAGATATACAGCCGTAAGTGACGGTGTCATGAACCTGCTTGTCGACCTGGGCTTTGCCATTAACTGGGACAGGCCTGCAGAGTGCAGCATGGCATGGGACGGCACTGCCCTGGCAGGAATGAGGATCTCCGCCGGATGGGCCGAAAAGCAGTACCAGTACTTCACCTCACGCTTTTCCGAGAGCCCTGCCTCAGTAACCATGCTGAATGCAGGCATCAATACCGGAGGCACCTCGGCCGAGGGAAAGAACATTGCCTGCATACTGACTTTTGAGATGAGAGAAGGGGAGGAGCTGATTGTCAGGACGGGCATCTCTGCTGTGGATGAAGCCGGTGCAGCCAATAACCTGGAGAAGGAGATGCCGGGCTGGGACTTCAATGAGGCTGCCGTTGCGGCAGGCCAGGCATGGCAGAAGAGACTGGGCGTCATCAGGGCCTCCGCATCCGACACAAACGTGCTGAAAATATTCTATACCGCACTCTACCATAGTATGATAGCCCCGAACCTATACATTGATGCCGACAACAGGTACCGGGGAACAGACGGGGAGGTACATGCGTCAGCGGACTTCACGAACTATACGGTCTTTTCACTGTGGGACACCTACCGGGCCGCACATCCTCTCTTTACAATTACTGCACCTGACCTGGTGCCTGACTTTGTGAACACAATGCTGGCAATCAGGGAACAACAGGGCAAGCTTCCGGTTTGGTCACTTGCAGGCAATGAGACCAACTGCATGATAGGATATCATGCCGTGCCGGTGCTGGCTGATGCAATGCACAAGAAGATAGGAGGGTTTGATTATGATGCCGCCCTGGAAGCAGCCGTTCATTCTGCCAGCCTGGACTTTCGGGGGCTCGATCATTACCGAAAATACGGATACATCCCGTCTGAGCTTGAGAATGAGTCAGTTGCCAAGACACTTGAATATGCCATTGACGACTGGTGCATATCACAGATGGCATCGGACATGAACCGGCCGGAGCTGGAAGCGGAATTTCTTGCACGTTCAGGGAATTACCGCAACCTCTTTGATACTGCCATTCATTTTGTCCGCGGCCGGATGGCTGACGGCAGCTGGCGGCCCGACTATGACCCTCTGTATTCACATCACACCAGGTCTGACTTCACCGAGGGTAACGGCTGGCAATACACCTGGCTGGTGCCGCATGACGTTGACGGCCTGGTCTCACTTTTCGGCGGCAGGGAGCTCTTCCTGCAGCGCCTCGATTCGCTATTTAACGTAGTCGAAGAGGTGAAGGGGGAGAATGCCTCGCCGGACATAAGCGGTTTGATAGGCCAGTATGCACACGGGAATGAACCCTCGCATCACATAGCCTATCTCTTCTCAATGGCCGGTGCACCCGGGAAAACGGAAAGAATGGTAAGGAGGATCATGTCTGAGATGTATACGGCTGAAAAGGATGGGATCTGCGGCAATGAGGACTGCGGGCAGATGTCTGCCTGGTATCTCTTCTCAGCCATGGGCTTCTACCCTTTGAATCCCGCAGACGGCAGGTTCATCCTGGGCAGCCCCGCCCTTGATGAAGTGTCCCTGCAACTTCCCGGCGAAAAAGTCTTCACGATCGTTGCCGAAAACAATTCTCCTCAGAATGTGAATGTCAGCAAAGTTTTCCTGAACGGGCAGCCGCTTGACCGCAACTACATAACCTATAACGAGATCATGGCTGGCGGAGAACTCAGGTTTATCATGAAATGAACATTCCGTTAACTCCCTGTTGATAATTATCATTGGGGTTGACCGTGTAAAACATTACATTTGTTTCATTCTGGTGCTGCCGGTTTTCCCCGGCAGTGAAAAGGGAACCCTGTGAGAATCAGGGACAGTACCCGCTGCTGTGAAGCCCGGTCCGTCATTTGGCGGATCATTACAGCCGGAATTCCCGCCACTGTTCGCCAACTGGCGGACGGGAAGGCCCGGTGAGTAGGGATGAGTCAGAAGACCTGCCAGAACGTGTCCTGTTAAAGGAGCTTTCGGGAAAAAAAGTTATGGTTAAAAGGTCATCAGCCTATATCATCCCGTCTCGTGCGAGCCGTACCATAATTACGGCCTCAGTGGTCATCCTCTGTTCACTCCTGCCTTTGCAGGGCACCGCACAGGATATGTTCACTGAAGACACGGTCAACATCATGGCTGTCACCGTCACCGCCACGGCATCTGTCCGCCACTCGCCCTATACCGTCGTAAAAATTGATTCAGCCGTCATGGTCCGTCATGAGGGCGGCGATCTTGCCACTATGCTGCAGTCTGCCAGTCTCCTGACGGTCAAACGATACGGAAACTCCGGCCTGGCGTCGGTTTCCATACGCGGCCTGTCAGGCAGTCACACAATGGTTACATGGAATGGTCTTTCAGTTAATTCTCCAGGCAACGGTTACAGCGACTTTGCCATAATCCCGCTCCTGACGGCAACGACAGTCAAGGTTACTTCGGGAGGTTCTGACCTTGATGATATCGCAGGCTCAATAGGCGGGAAGGTAGAGCTCTCCTCAGAGCCGGTATTCGGCGATGACAAAGATGGCTCCCTTACCATCGGGGCCGGAAGCTACGGCGAGTACTCATCTTCGGCAACTTTCAGGTCGGGAACCGATGACATGTCGGCAAAACTGAGCCTGTGGGGCGCGATGGCACGCAATGACTTCCGGTACATAAACAGCAATGCCCCGGGAGGATCAGCGGAGGAGCAAAGGGTCAATGCTTCATATGCCACCGGAGGCATTACAGCCGATTTTGCCCGCCGGTTCAGCAAATCCCTGTTTGGCGCCCACATCTGGTATAGTGACACTGACCGTGAATTGCCCGGACCGGTGACAACGGTGCAGCAGAACTTCGGAGAGAGGCAGAGGGATAAGTCAGTGAGGAGCGTGATAAAATATTCCCTTCAGCCCGGCAGACTGACCGCTGATATCAGTGCCGGAGGGTCATATGATGTCAACCTCTATTATAATGAGGTGCCTCAGCTTAACGGCGAGAACGGTTCTGAGACATATATGGTCAGGGCACGAATGGGCTACCGTGTGAACGACCGCCTCGAGCTGCTGCTGAATGCCGGTGATGAGTACCAGAAAGCACGTTCGCTCAGCTACCAGGCCCCTCCGGAGCGTAACATTTTTTCTGCATCCCTCGCAGCCAGGTACAGCCCTGTACACCGGCTCAGGTTGCTGCTTCAGGCGCGACAGATGGCCGTCTCAGGCATGAATGTCATGCCGGAGCTGACGGCAGGCGCTACCTGGTTATTGTCACGCAGCGGCGAGCATCTCCTCAAAACGAGTTTCAGCCGCAACACGAAGATCCCATGCATGAATGACCTCTACTGGGTCCCCGGGGGCAACACCGCTCTCATTCCTGAAACATCCACAGGTGGGGAGGCCTCATGGTCGTTTGTCAGGGTGGCCTCTTCAGGCTTCAGGAACACAGCTGACCTGACACTCCATGCATCCAGGGTGGATAATCTTATACAGTGGCTCCCCGGTGAATCAGGGCTATGGTCGGCTGAAAATGTCCGCGCCGTCAATGTATCGGGAGCAGAAGCAAGGCTTGGATCGGAAGTTGCAGTCAGTGAATGGTATATGAAAGGTTACCTTAACTATGCGTTCACGCGCTCACTGATAGGGGAATCAGAATTGCCCAATGACAAATCGGTGGGCAAACAGCTGGTATATGCTCCCCTGCATCATCTTAACATGAACCTTGATGCCGGATGGAAGACTATAAGAGCAGGCGTCACCGCCGTAATTGAGAGCAGGAGGTACACAACGTCAGACAACAGCGAGTGGCTCCCGGCGTCCTTCACTACCGACATGTTGATGGGAACCTCTTTCGGAAAAGGAACGACGCGGATAAGAGCTGACTTCATGATTAACAATGTCTTCAATACACCTGCTGAGAGCGTACGCAATTACCCGATGCCTTTGAGAACATTTAACCTCAGAATAAACCTGACCTGGACAGAAAAACCAAAAAACCATGAAAACACTCTTTAGATTGCTCCCGTTGTGTGTACTTTTCCTGTTTTCCTGCGAGCGCGCGGATGATCCATCCCTCTTCCCGCCCGGCAGCGGCTATTTCCTGCTGAATGAGGGTAATTATCTCGCCGGCAACGGATCGCTATCCTTTTACAGCACGGAGACAAAAAAGATCTATAATGAGCTGTTCAGGACTGAGAATGAGCGTGCCCTTGGTGACATCCCCTCCTTCATGGCCGTTGACGGTGACAGAGGATTTATTATTGTGAATAATTCCGGTACGATTGAAGTGGTTGATATGCTTACGATGGAGAGTCTTGCAACGATTACCGGGCTGAACTCGCCCCGGCAGATGGCTATTAACGGCAGGAGAGGTTATGTCAGCAGTCTCTATTCCACGGAGGTTACCGTAATTGATCTTGACAGGATGGAGATCTCCGGTGATTTTAATATTGAATGTACTTCAGAAGCCATGGCCATAGCTGACGGAAAGCTGTTTTCCGCTCACTGGTCAGGCGGCAACAAAATAGTCGTTACTGACCTTGAGACTGAAGAGGTGTTAACCTCCGTTACTGTCGGGCTTGAGCCCGAAAGCATGGTCCTTGACAGTAACGGCAAGCTGTGGGTTCTTTGTACCGGAGGCTGGAACGGTGAAGAGATACCGAGACTGGTGAAGATAAATACCGTGACTTATGAGAAGGAGGCAGAACTGTTCTTCAGGACCGTCATCGACAATCCTTCATCGCTTACTGCCAATGCAGCCGGCGATACACTCTATTTTCTTGACGAAGGGGTCAGGAGGATGCCTGTAACTGCATCAACGCTGCCGTCAGATGCCTTTATTTCAGCCGGCGACAGGCTCTTCTACAAACTGGCGGCAGGTCCGGGAGGGCAGGTTGCCGTCACTGACGCCATCGATTATCAACAAAAGGGTGACCTCCTTGTTTATAACAGCAAGGGGATACTTGAGGATACCGAGCAGGCCGGAATAATACCCGGATTTATGTTCTTCATGCACGATTAATCACTTTTTGACTAAATTTAGCACCGCAACAATAAGAGATTGAAGGGGCGAGCACTCATATTCATCATTTTTTTACTGTCATCCCTTTCCTTGCACGGTCAGGCAGAATATCCCGTCGGAAGCCCGCTGATGTCAGAGGTGGCAGCGTGGCATGAGATAGCTGTGGATCCGTTGCAGGTTGAGGTCATGCGATCGGTTGAGCAGGCAAAGGATCAGCCCTACCAGTTTGCCATACCCGTACCGGTCAGCCTGACCCCTGAGAATGCGGGGTTCATTGTGAGCAGGAGCAATGAGACCATCTGGGTCATGCCCGTCTCATCCAAGGGCGCCCTCTCCCTTAACCTTATACTTTCGCCTTTCAACCTTCCTGAAGGTGCATACATATACGTGTATGACCAGGCGCACAAGGTAGTTAGAGGAGCATACACCCGCGAGAGCGGGACTAACACCCTGACGATGCCCCTTCTGCCCGTCCCCGGCGATAAGATAGTGCTAGAGTGTCACTTCCCCGGCAAGAGCATCCCCCGCGGGTCAATAGGAGTGAAGCAGGTATCCCATGACTTCGCAGGCTTCTTCGGGCTTGAGGGAATAAAGGACATATACTATGGCAGATCAGGTGACTGCGAAGTGGATATTAACTGTTCCACCAACCCTAATTATCTGAAGGCGGCCCGTTCTGTGGTCAGGCTTCTCGTTGCCGGTTCTGAGCTTTGCACCGGAGTGCTGGTCAACAATACAGGCTCTGAGTACAAGGCTTATGTCCTCACGGCTAACCATTGCATTGATACTGCAACACAGGCTGCCAATACGATTTTTGTGTTCAATTATCAGAGCCCCTGGTGTGACGGCCCCGACCTCACGAACATGCATTCCCTGGCCGGCTCTCTCCTCCGTGCTGAAAACCCGGATATAGACTTTACGCTCCTGGAGCTGAACCAGTTCCCTTCGCTTGTCTACAAGCCTTACTTCTCCGGGTGGGACATTACGGCCACTGTGCCTTCAAACACTTACACGCTTCATCATCCCGAGGGTGATGTTATGAAGATATCCATCGATGATAATGCTCCTGTCTCCACCTCATACCCCATCCCGGGATATGTCTCCAACAGTTTCTGGCGAATACTCAGGTGGGAGATGGGAGCCACTGAGCCAGGGTCATCAGGCGGGCCGCTCTTTGACCAGAACGGCAGGCTGAGGGGAAACCTGACCGGAGGAGCTGCCAACTGTGATGAACCTACAAACGACTACTATGCCAAGATTAGCAGGATGTTCAATATCACCACCATCACGTCCACCAGCCTGAAGTCCTGGCTTGACCCGCTGGCCACAGGTGCCACTGTCGTCAGCGGCCGCGATCCATACGGATACAATCTTTCCAGGTCAGACACCCTCAGAAATATGCCTGTATCCGACCCGGGCACGACAGAAAGCTATTCATCGCCGGGGTGGGGATATTCCACCGGTCATAATTCAGACAGTCTGACCAGGTTTGCCGAATACATCACGTTTAACGGCACCGGAGAGATAGCATGGGTGAGGCTGAACATTGCAGCCGCCACTTACCTTACAGAGGCAGATTCCATCAGGGTCTTTCTATGGAACGGAGGGGCACAGCCCGGTTCAGTCATAGCCTCAAAAATGTTTCGGATAAGGGAGGTGAAAAGCAATTTTGAGATGGAGGTTGATTTCGGCAGGACAATAAAAGTAACGGGTTCCTATTATGTCGGATATGCTGTCTACTACAAGGGCACGTTAAACCAGCCACAGTCGCGTTTTGCGGTCAAGCACTCCGCCCCCTGGCCGCTATCAACGCAGAATACAGCATGGTTCCACAATGGCGCGTCATGGAGACCCTTCACACAGCATCCCTCTTTCCCGATGTCAACATCACTGGCCATAAATGTCATTATGGTTGAAAATTCCATTCTGAACGGTATTTCTGACCCGGACCCAGAGGCCACTCCCCTGGTTGTTTACCCCAATCCCTTTACGAGCAGCCTCTCGTTCAGACTGACAGGTACCGGCGTCACGGAGACAACCCTGAGGCTCTATGACAACTCGGGGCAGGTGGTTAATGCAGGTGAGTACAGGAATATCTTTCCGGGTGTTCTCACCCTGGAGCTGCCGGGGCTTGCACCCGGTATATATCACTACGGCCTGAAAACCGATTCCGCGGTTTACTCGGGCACAGTCATCAAAATCGATCCCAGGTGATGAATGGCAGGCTCATTATCCTGGCAGTGACAATAATTCTCTGTTCATGCCGCCATGGAGGCAGTCCCGCCTCTGCCTCCGGCACAGACGCCTCCTCTTCTGCCGCCAGGTTTGAGCTGGAAGAGAAGCATGGCTATACCATTCTTACTGTAAGGGACCCCTGGCAGAACTCCCGCGGCACCGAACTGGTATGGTACCTCCTGCCTCATGACATGGTCATCCCTGATGGTATTGCCGCAGAGCAGGTGATACGGGTGCCCGTCAGGCGAATGATCTGCATGTCGACGACCCATCTGGCAATGTTGCGGGCGCTCGATGCCACTGATCTCCTGGTTGGCATCTCCGGTCCGGACCTGGTCTATGATTCGCTTATCCTCGATGCCGTCAGCCGGGGGAAGATAGTTGACATCGGTTACGAGGGGAATCTGAATAATGAACTTATTGTCACCCTCAGGCCCGACTTGCTTATGGCCTATGGTGTGGCTTCACCTTCATCCGGAAACACAGGCAAGCTCTCCGCCATGGGCGTTAAGGTACTCTATAACGCAGACTATCTCGAGGAGCATCCTCTTGCCAGGCTTGAATGGATACGTCTGTTCGGCCTTCTTACCGGCAGGGAGGCCATGGCCGACAGCCTTTTCAGGGAGGTGTCTGCTGCCTACCGGGCGCTATCGGAGAGTGTTAGGGAAAAGGTCAGGGAGAGGCCGGAGGTGCTCCTCGGGGCGCCGTGGGAAGACGTCTGGTATGTCTCTCCCGCCAACTCCTATACCGGCAGGCTGATTGAAGATGCCGGAGGGCATTATCTCTACAGTGATCTCTCGGAAGCACATTCAGTGCCTTTCTCAGTGGAGGCTGTATTTGAGCGTGCCACAGGGGCTGATATATGGTTAAATCCGGGCACTGCAGAGAGCCTGGCAGACATAGCTGCCGCAGACCACCGCATGGTCAGGCTGCCTGTATACTCTCAGGGTGGTGTTTGGAACAACAGGAAAAGGATGACACAGCATGGTGGCAATGACTACTGGGAGAGTGCCGTAGTGAGGCCCGACCTGCTTCTGAAGGATATGGTTTCCATTATTCACCCGGAGCTTCTGCCTGAGCACCGGCAGTATTATTACATGAAGCTGCAATGAAGAGGGGATCATCACGGCTGACGCTTGCAATGGCCGGGCTTATAATCCTGGTGATCATTCTGTTCGTTGCCGATCTGCTGATCGGAAGCACACATATCGGGGCCTCCGAGGTCATAAGATCGCTCTTTGGCCACGGCACTCCGGGCGGTGAGATCATCGTAACGCAGTTCCGTCTTCCGAAGGCACTTACGGCCATAATTGCAGGTGCGGCAATGTCTGTCAGCGGGTTGCTGATGCAGACCCTGTTTCGCAACCCGCTTGCCGGCCCCGATGTGCTTGGTGTCAGCTCCGGCGCCGGCCTGGGCGTAGCCCTCACGCTTCTGACACTCTCTCCTCTCTTCACCCTCTCTGCCGGCAGCGCCCTGCAGGGATGGGGCCTCATACTGGCAGCGTGGGCCGGCGCCGGAGCGGTGATGATGATAATAATGGCTGTGTCAGCACGGATGCGTGATATAATGACTGTGCTGATAGTAGGACTGCTGCTCGCCAGCGCCATATCGGCAGTGGTGAGCCTTCTTCAGTACTTCAGCAATGAAGCCATGCTCAGGACCTACGTCATCTGGACCATGGGCAACCTCGGGAACATCTCATACCCCCAGATTCGGGCTCTGGCCCTGGCTTCCACTGCAGGCCTTGTCATGTCATTCCTTATGGTCAAGCCACTGAATGCCATTCTGATGGGTGAAACCTTTTCGCGCACAGTGGGAGTGAAGATGAGCAGCACACGGATCATTCTTCTTGCTGCTGCTAGCATACTTGCAGGCAGCGTAACGGCATTCTGCGGCCCCCTGGCATTTATCGGCGTGGCGGTGCCTCACATCGGGCGACTGGTATTCGGCACCACCGACCACCGGACACTGATGCCGGGAGTGGCTCTCTGCGGCTCAGCGGTTCTCCTGCTGAGCGATATAATATCGGCTTTGCCGGGAGGCGGGCATATAATACCAATCAACACCGTTACTTCATTGATAGGCATACCCGTGGTATTATGGATAATACTCGGAAAGACCGGTATGGGGAGGAGGTTCTGATGCGAAAAAGGGAGATCATAGCGGAGACGGCCGACCTGGCAATAGGATACCGTATGCGGAGCAGGGTGAACCATGTGATGAAGCATCTTTCCCTGCAGGCGTGCCAGGGTGAGCTCGTGGCACTCATCGGACGCAACGGTACCGGCAAGAGCACGCTGCTCAGGACCCTCGTGGGCCTGCAACCCGCCCTCGGCGGAACGATAAAGCTACAGGGAAAGGATCTGCAGTCAATCGGGTCATCGCTGCTGCCACGGATAGTAAGCTTTGCATCCACCGAACCCGTTGCCGTACGCAATATAAAGGTGCGCGATGTGGTGGCGCTGGGACGCTTTCCCTTTACCAACTGGATAGGGACGCTGTCTGCAGAAGACGAGGAGGCTGTCAGTGAGGCACTCGAGGCCACCGGACTGACGATGCTTGCCGGACGAAGCATTGATAATATTTCCGACGGGGAGAGACAGCGAACGCTCATAGCGCGGTCACTGGCGCAGGACACCGGGCTGCTTGTCATGGATGAGCCTACTGCCTTCCTTGACCTTCCCTCAAGATTCAGTATCGTCAGCCTGCTGAGACAGCTGACGAGAGAACACAACAAATGTGTCATTTATTCGACGCATGACCTTGATACGGCAATCAATGAGGCCGACAGAATCTGGCTTATGACAGGGGAGGGGATTGCCGGGGGAGCACCGGAGGATCTCATACTCACCGGCACCGTCGCCAGGGCCTTCGAGAGCCCGCTGCTTTCATTCAGCAGCAGTGAAGGTACCTTCAGCTTCATAAGAGGAATGCAGACAGGCATAGCCCTGGAGGGCACAGGCCTGGCGGCGCGACTGACTGAAAAGGCATTAAGCAGGTGCGGATACAGGACTGACCCCCAGGCAGCGATTAAGGTTCAAGTGAGAGAGACCCCTGACGGCCCGGAGTGGATTGTAGTCAATGGGAATCAAACCGACCGTTGCAGGTCGCTCTATGACCTTGTCAGTATCCTGCCCGGCGATGCAGGTCAGTTACCCTGAAAGTTGCGATAAGCTTCAATAAATGAAGCTATGTCTTCAACTGCAAGCCTCTTTGCGATGATTTTCTTATCCCTGTCAAGGATATATATCAGGGGAGTGGAATCCACATTGTAGAAGTAATCAAACCGGCTCATGCGCTGAGGATCCCATCCATTGATCCAGCCAAGCCCGTTGTCAACTATATAGGCCTCCCATTTTTCCCTGTCATGCTGGGTACAGACGGCAAACACCTCTATGCCTCTGTCCCTGTTATTTTCATAATACTTCTTCAGCATCGGCGTCGATTCCTTGCAGTGGCCGCAGTCCGGCTCCCAGAAATAGATGATTGTGAAGTCGGCGATGACGTCATACAATGAGACGTAGCGACCTGCAAATGAGTTCATCAGGAGCTCCGGGGCCTGCTTTCCGATGAGGTTCGGTCTCAGGCGTTCAACTCTCTTCCTCAGGTCGGTGATATACTCCTCTGAAGCCCAGGGCGCCCTGCCAGAGAGGTAGATATTGTCGGCCAGGTGCACTACTACAGCATCATGTCCCATGATCTCACTCGTTGCATACCTGTTCATCAGCCACACTGCCACGTACTGGAACACATCTTCATCAGCGCTGCTCATCTCCAGCACCCTGTCTGCCTCTTTGATGATCGAGTCAGGCATCTGTATCACAACCTGCCTGAAGAACTGTTCTAGCCTTCCTCCCAGAACAGGGCTTCGTATGAGCCCCGGCTCAGTGAAATCGATGTTGTCAAAAAAATGATCCTTGTAATAGAGATATGACATCAGTCGAGCCACCGAGTCGCGCTTTGCAGTGCCTGCAGGGATCACCGGTTCAGGTGTCTCAACCGGGATGATTGACCTGGCAATGGCCCCCAGTAGGGTACCCTTGTTTTCTTCGGCGGTCGCGGCGAGATATTGCTTCATCTTTTTTTCCTGGTCACCCAGTTGCCTTCTCAGGTCTGCCGTTTCAGCACCTGACGACGATGCTTCATTAAGTCTGCTGCTCAGAGCCATTGCCCCTTCCTGAAGCTCCTTCCATCTCCTCTGATACACGAGAAAACGGCTGTTCTCATCTGAGCCCCTGAAGGCCAGTGTTGCGGCCGGATCTTTAAGGTCACAGGAAATGTCAAAATGCTGGTCGTCTCCAAGCAGAAACTCAAAGAAAGCATTTCCCGGAAGCACGATCATGTAGACCCCCGGGGCAAGCTTATCGCTTCCGGTGAACCGGCATGCGCCATCTTTATCAGTGCTTAAGCTGTCTTTTACATACTGCTGACTGCCAACATGATATGCCAGTCTTACCTTTGAGTCCGCTGCGCCATTAACGGTGACCTGAATCGAGTGGCCTGTCTGGCCGCTGAGCATCGGGAAGGAACTCAGAAGAACGAAAATCAGTATAGCTGCAGAATATCTTATGCTCATTTGCTGAATAATTGCTATTTCACCATTCTACAATTTCCCTGCCATTTCAGTTGTTCATGTCCACCCTTATGATCTCCGCGTAACCTGAGGCCGTTCTCACTGCCCTTAGTGCAAAGCTGAAACGATTGAGTTCGGTGCACAGAAAGAAATCGGTAGGCGGGCTGAAACAGAGGTTATCCGGCCTGAAGAAGCGGCTTCCCGAACCGGTCCTGAGGGCGGCTGTTTCTGCGGAGATATCAGGCTCCCTGCCCCTGAGAAGTTCGCTGATGTACCTGGCGCACAGGAGATCCTCTTCGGCAGATTCCCGGCCCCTGTATCCCATTGCCACCAGTGTGACCCTGTCAGGATTGAGCATCGATATGTATGCTGCCACCGCACCGGCGTTAACCAGGCCCGCGCCAAGTATCTCCGAAGCTCCGACGGCGTTCATTATGCCTCTGGTGCCGGCGGTTGTGCAATGAATCATTGTCTTGCCCTCGATGTGTCCGGTCATCATCTCGGTAGGGCTGTTGCCAAGGTCAAATCCCTCCGGTTTCTTTTCGTCCTGTTCGCCCGCAATAATTGCATCAGCCTTAAGTTTATCCTTTAGTGCGAATGCCTCGGCAGGGGTGGCAACGTCGATAAGGCGTTTGATTCCGTTGTCGAAGGCATAGCAGGCGGTGCTGAAGGCCCGGAAGACATCGACGATAACTGTCACACCCTGAGCCTCCTGAGCCCCTTTGATAAACTCTTTTATTATGATATCCATCTTACTCTCCTCAATTTGTGAAGATAATAATAGTGTTTGAAGATCATTTCTTAAATTTGCCTTCCGGCATTAATTCAAAATAACAGATGCAACCCTTCGACAGGATCAGCCAGAATTTCCTTTTGCGGACAGCTGAAAGGCGCAAGGCCATTTCGGAGAGATTTAAGAAGTCTGTGCCATTCTGGATCCGTCAGAGAAGGATCTTGTATCTCCTTTATGTCGGCATAAAGAGAGACAATATTTATATCAAGGCCTCCGCTCTCACCTTCTTTACAATACTCTCGGTCATACCGATGGTTGCACTTGCCTTCGGAATAGCCAAGGGGTTCGGGCTCTCTGATGAGCTTAGAGCGCAAATCATCATGCAGTTCCACAACCAGGAGCAGGTGATGAACTGGATCCTCGATTTTGCCAACAACACCCTGGAGCAGACAAGCGGGGGATGGCTTGCCGGGATAGGCGTGGCCTTCCTCTTTTACACGGTAGGACAGCTGCTGAGTTATGTTGAGAGCGCCTTCAACTCGATATGGAAGGTGAATGAGACCAGGGTGTGGTATCGTCAGGTGACTGACTACCTGGCGGTGATCATTCTTGTTCCGGCCCTGTTCATTGCCTCCAGCAGCGTCACCGTATTTGCCACCACCAAACTGAATGATATTCTCACCCAGTCTGACATGCTCGATGTATTTAAGCCGGTGGTGACCTTTCTTGTCAACCTGATTCCCTTTATCCTTCTCTTTACCCTATCCAGTGCAGCAATTCTGGCCATGCCCAACACAAGAGTAAAGATCCGTTCGGCCCTCTTCGCCGGCCTGATCGCCGGTATAGCCCTTCAGTTACTGCAGATACTCTATGTTGAATCACAGATGGGCATTACCAAGCTTGGTACCCTTTACGGAAGCTTTGCCGCCGTTCCCCTCCTCATGATCTGGATACAGATGAGCTGGGTAGTGCTCCTGATGGGAGCTCAGCTCTCCTACTACATGCAAAACATAAACCGGTACGAGTTTGAGTTTGACGTGCAGACGGTGTCGCCAAGACAGAAGAAAAGACTGTCACTGCTGGTGATGCACTCACTGGTAGACGACTTCGTCAAGGGGGTAAAGCCGAGAGCCCCGGAAGAGATATCGCTGGAGCTGAGCCTGCCGGCGCGAACGGTACATGACTGTCTTGACCTGCTTCGTGACGCATCAATGGTTACGGAGGTATGGAATGAGGAGTACGAGAGAAATGTCTATCAGCCGGCAACCGACATTAATAAAATGACGCTCTCTTTCGTGCTTGAGAAGATTGAGACCTCCGGGTCAACTCACAAAGTGGTGATCAACAACTCCGATTACAGGAAAATCGACTCCGCCCTGACAAAGTTCGAAACCCTCATTGCTTCTTCCGAAGCCAATATTCTTCTGCGAGATCTTTAAGGTCTTATTTGTTGCGAAAGGGTGAGAGGCGGAAGCGTCTCACGTATCTTATCATCTCTTCCAGCGATTTCCAGTTGTCAAACAGGTAGTGCGGCGCCTCTACGACTATCTGCCTGGTCTCAGGGTGCATCGACCAGTAACTGATCAGATTTGATGCCCTGAAGACGCGGTCCTCCGACCCTATAAGAGAATAATCCCAGACAAACCCTGTCTGAACCGGCTCCATCATCCTGTTGTAGAGCCATCTCAGCTCATCATGCAGCGATTTTATGGTGCGGGTGGGTATATACTTCCTGTTCATCTCAAAACGGGTTCTCGTGCCAAACAGCCTCAGGTAAAACTTGCCCATGCTGTAGTTGGAGATGTTATCGAGAGTTGCTTCGAATATCTTAAGGGGGATGCCGTATTTATCGTCTGCGGCCACCGGCGTTCCGTTGATGGCGATTGTCAGGTCAGGCTTTATCCCCATCTTTCTGCTGTAGTACTCTGCTGCCCATACTCCAAGCGACCATCCTATGACGGTCACCCGTTTGTAAGTCTTCATCTCGGGCAGGATGAGAGGCTCATCAGCCGAGTAGTTGTAAAACAGGATGAAGTCGAAATTGTCAGTGGAGAGATTGGAGAAGGCTTTTTCATCCATACCCCAGGTGCCGAAGAGAATAACCAGTTCCCTGTTGTTCTCAAATCTTCGGAGGAAAGTTTTCATCAGCGGGTACAAAAGAAAAAAGAGGAGAGGGTCACCGTGAGACTTTAAGGAACGGGCTTATGAGATAATCCCGGAATCTACTGTCTGATAAAAGGAAGTAACCTATGGTAGTCAGCCTATAGGTCCATGTGAAAGTCAATGTCTGCAATACAATCCTATTGATTCCCACAGGTAACCCTTACTCTCCTCTTTTTATTTTAAGCGTTAGCTATGCACAAATATAAACAAAAATATTACTTAATGCAAATATTTAATAAAATTTCGATTTCCCCATTTTCCATTCAGGTTGTTAATATCATTTGGATTGCTTAATTTTATTCGGAATATTGGATCATTTCTTATCCTGACATCAAACATTTTTTCCTATGATACCTGAAATTATCAGCATCAGGCATGACGACGGCTCCGGCTTCAGGGCCGAGTGGATTGACAATGAGAGCAGTTTCCTGCATGTCCATCCCGAGTACGAGATTGTGCTCAACGTCACAGGCAACGGCACGCGTGTCGCCGGCGACTCGGTGGAGATATTCGATCGGTATGACCTTGTAGTCTACGGTCCCGACCTGCGGCACTTCTGGAACTTTTACAGGAAGGATGAGCATGACACCGGCCGGCATGCAATGATGTGCCACTTCAAGAGGGAATCGCTGGGGGAGCCCCTTCTTTCACAGTTTGAGACTGCCGAGCTGAGGCGGCTCCTGGATGACGCATCACGGGGCATCTCCTTTACTTCTGAAACCGGCATGGCTGCTGAGGAACCGATGAGGAGGCTGATGACGGAGACGGGGATGAAAAAGATGGTGAGTCTGTTCAGGCTCCTTGAAATACTCTGTTCGGCGGAAAAATTCAAGCTCCTCTCGGGAGAGAGCTCGGCGGGAACCCGCGAAATGACCGACAGCCGCCTGACAGCAGTCTGCACTTTTGTACGTGATAATTTCTTCCGGCCAATCCCGGTGAAGGAGGTTGCTGCCATTGCAAAGATGAGTCCACACTCATTCAGCCGTTTCTTCTCACGAAGCACCGGCAGCGGCTTTGTCGACTATGTGAACCAGGTGCGGACAAACAAGGCATGCTACCTTCTCCGCGAGACTGATCACCAGATAAATGAGATAGTCTTTGAATGCGGCTTTGCAACCGTGTCAAACTTCAACAAGCAGTTCCGCAAGCATGCCGGCATGTCAGCCCGGGATTACCGGGCACAGTATAGAAACTGACATCCTTATCCTTTTTTTCGAATTCACTGGCAACTGATGACTTTTTTCATGACGGGGATCGAACCGGTTTGCTAAATTTGCCATTGAATCAACACTTAAAAACACTTTAACCATGGGAATGACCATAACCGAGAAGATAATTGCGTCACACTCAAAATATGAAACGGTAAAACCGGGTGACATTGTTGACATAACCATTGATGCGCGTGCTGCAAGGGACTTCGGAGGTGCCAATGTGGTAAAGAACCTGACTGACTTCGGTCTTATGGTGGAGGATCCCGGCAAAACGCTTTTCACATTCGACTGCAATCCCACCGGTTCGGATCAGAAATATGCGGTCAACCAGCACATATGCAGGCAGTATGCGCGCAATAATGATATCAGGGTCTATGACATAAATGCCGGCATAGGCACCCATCTGCTCATTGAGGAGGGCTATGTATGGCCAGGGGCTACTGCCATCTCAACCGACTCACACGCCAATATTCTTGGCGCCGTGGGAGCATTCGGCCAGGGCATGGGTGACATGGACATTGCCGCAGCCTGGAACAGCGGCAAGGTATGGTTCAAGGTACCGGCATCGGTGAAGCTGAACCTCAGGGGCAGCCTTCCCGAAGGTGTGAGTGCCAAGGATGTCATTCTCAATCTGCTGCGCATCTACGGGGCCAATACGCTCCTGGGTTACAGCATTGAGCTTTACGGTGAAGCCGTCGACAGGATGAGCCTCGACGAGCGCATAACCATAGCTTCGATGGCCACCGAGATGGGCGCCATAATAATACTCTTCCCGCCAACGGATGAGATAGTCAGCTATTGCCGCGCACGCGCCAGGTCTCCTTTTGAGCCTGTCTTTGCTGACAGTGATGCCTCATATGAAATTACAGCTGACATTGACGTGAGCAGTTTCGTTCCGATGGTGGCGCGTCCGGGCGAGCCCCATGACACCGTGGGCGTGAAGGAGTTGGCTGTCACCAGGATCGACTCTGCCTTCATCGGCAGCTGTACCAACGGTCGTATAGAGGATATGAGGATCACCGCAGATATCCTCCGCGGAAGGAAAGTGGCCCCCGGCGTTGTGCTCAAGATAGTCCCGTCAACGGATGCCATCTGGATGCAGTGCCTCGACGAAGGGCTGATAGATATTTTCAAGGATTCCGGAGCACTGGTCTCCAACGCCGGTTGTGCCGGTTGTGCAGCCGGACAGGTGGGGCAGAACGGCAAGGGCGAGGTGACGGTGAGCACAGGCAACAGGAACTTCCCCGGCAAGCAGGGGCAGGGCAGCGTATTCCTGGCTTCCCCGGCAGTTGTGGCAGCCTCTGCCCTGGCCGGCTATATAACCACCCCTGACGCCATTCCGGCAAAACCCATGGAGCCCGCCGGCAGCGCATCCCGTCCGGTTACGCAGACAGCGAAAGCACAGGCTGCATCGGCGGTGCGGCCGACCACCATCAAAGGAAGGATCTGGCTCATAGAGCGTGACAATATTGATACTGACATGATCTTCCATAACCGGTACCTCGCCATAACCGAAATGCGGGAGATGGGACAGTATGCCTTTGACAACCTGGATGGCTACAAGGACTTTGCAAAGAAGGCACAGCCCGGAGACATCATCGTTGCCGGGAAGAACTTCGGAAGCGGCAGCTCACGGCAGCAGGCCGTAGACTGCTTCATCTCCCTCGGCATACAGGCCGTGATAGCCCGCTCATTCGGGGCAATCTATGAGCGAAATGCCATCAATGCCGCCTTCCCTGTACTTACTTACGGTTCATTTGAAAAGATCGACCTGAAGGATGGAGATGTCATCACGATCAATCTCCTGACGGGTGATGTGGTCAATGAGAGAAACGGACTAACCACTGTAATTAACCCGTTTTATGATGCACAGTATGAGATATATATAAAAGGCGGACTACTGGGTAAAATATAAACCATCACTACTTTAACTATGAAGCCAAAGACATTTGTTGAGAAAATACTCGGCGCTCCCGAGGGAGCAGTGGTTTTCAGGAAACCTGATCTGATCCTGACGCATGACAACACCTCCAGCATCTTCCAGACCTTCCGAAAGATGGGAGGGGAGAAGGTCTCAGACCCCGCGCAGATGCTTGTGGTCCTTGACCATAATGCGCCACCGGCTGACGCCAAGCTTGCGACACAGTACCAGGATATCAGGAATATTGTTGCTGATCAGGGCATTAAGAAGTTTTACGACTCGGGTCAGGGTATCTGTCATCAGATGATGTCAAACCATGCCCGTCCCGGGATGATTATCGTCGGTTCCGACAGCCATACATGCACTGCAGGGGCCTTCAATGCCCTGGCTGCAGGCATTGACCGTACCGAGGCTGCAGGGATATGGAAACGCGGCGAGACATGGTTCCTGGTGCCTCCGTCGATGCGTTTTGACCTGACGGGTAAACTGCGGCCGGGCGTCAGCGCCAAGGACCTGTCGCTGTGGATCATAGGCATGCTAGGCTCTGACGGTGCCAACTACATGTCAATCGAGTTTCACGGTGAGGGCGTTGGCACGCTCAGCATCAGCGACAGGATGACGGTAGCCAACCTTGCCTCAGAAATGGGAGCCAAGAACGCTGTTTTCCCGGCTGATGAAGTGCTGCAGAAGTATACCGGATCAGCTACAAACGGGGTCTGGGCCGACGAGGGTGCAGAATACCGTTGCCGCATATCCATTGACCTTTCAACGGTCTTCCCGCTTGTTGCCGCCCCCCATCACGTTGACAACATCAAATCGGTGGCCTCCGTTGCAGGTACAATAGTGCATGAAGGACTGATAGGAACATGCACCAACGGCAGGATTGAAGATCTCAGGACCGCCGCAGCAGTACTCCGTGGAGCACAGGTGAAGCCCGGATTCCAGCTGCATATAATACCCGCCTCGAAGGATATATATGTTCAGGCCATCAGGGAGGGGCTCATCACTGATATGATCGAGGCTGGTGCCAACATCCTTAGTCCGTCTTGCGGTCCGTGCCTCGGCACCGGGCAGGGTATTCCTGCCAGCGGACATATCGTCATCTCCACCGCCAACCGTAACTTCCTCGGCCGGATGGGCAACAAGGAGGCCTCAATATACCTGGCATCACCGGCAACAGTGGCTGCCTCTGCCATCACCGGTGTCATAACCGACCCCAGGATGACAAAGGGAAATGAGGTTTTTCC
The DNA here is from genome assembly GCA_963802145.1 of uncultured Rikenellaceae bacterium. Lineage (GTDB taxonomy): Bacteria > Bacteroidota > Bacteroidia > Bacteroidales > VadinHA17 > SR-FBR-E99. Next base: position 273,690 of record CAWDHN010000010.1, on the reverse strand, counting down.
CTTTAATCCGCCCCAGAGCAAGACCAACGCCATCAGCGAGGGCGAAAACAGGAAAGAGGGCACTGTATGGAACTATGCCGACGTCGATAACCTGAATACCGATCAGATGTTTGCCGGCAAGCACACCTACAGCGTGATGAGCTCAGACGCATCTGCAATCCTGCCGCTGCTTTTCAGCGATTTCGACCCGTCATTCAGCAAGAATGCCAGGGAGGGAGATATCATCATTGCCGGTGACAATTTCGGTTGCGGGAGCTCACGCGAGCATCCTTCGGTTGGCCTGGCAGCGCTTGGCATCAGGGCAGTCATCATCAAATCTGTCAATAGGATATTCTACCGCTCATCAATCAACCAGGGACTGCCCCTCATTGTACACAAGGAGGCCGTGGAGGCTTACAAACCCGGCGACAGTGTGTCTGTCGACTTCGACAGGGGCTCTCTCATGATCGGCGATAAACAGTTTTCATTTGAGCCTCTGCCACAGGAACTTAAGCAGATAATTGAGAAGAAGGGACTTGTCAACTGGATGAAGACGGCGTGACAGTGCATACCCCCGTAAATCACTGTTGAGAAACGAAAAAATGTGATTATATTTGCGGCGGTTTTTTAAAACACGGGTACGGTTCCGTAGCTCAGTTGGATAGAGCAACAGCCTTCTAAGCTGTGGGTCGAGCGTTCGAGTCGCTCCGGAATCACGACAGCCTGCGGCATATGCCCCGGGTTTGGCAGCAACAGGTGGAATGAGCACCATCAACTTTAAATCCGTTTTGTTGATTATCGGTTTGATCCTGATAATCTCTGCCGTCTCTTTCCTCCTATGCATCCCTGTTGCACTCATCTATTCAGAGCCGGTCAGGCCATTTCTTCTGTCGTTCATCACGGCCATGGTGCCGGGGGCTTTGATCTATCTGCTTATTCACAGCTCCCTGCACGAAAAGGTGACGACCAGGGAGGGCTACCTGAGTGTCACCCTGGGATGGCTGGTGCTGGTGCTGTCAGGAACACTCCCTTACCTCTACAGCGGTGAAATCAAAGGCCTGGTGAACATCATCTTTGAGAGTGTATCAGGATATACAACCACGGGAGCATCAACATTGACCAACGTTGAGATCTTGCCGAAGTCGGTGCTTTTCTGGCGCAGCCTGACGCACTGGATAGGGGGTATCGGCATCATACTTCTCGTTATCATCATCCTTCCTTCGCTGAAAGTGGGAGGCTATAACCTCTTCTCGCTGGAATCATCCCTCAAGCAGAAGATACTTCCGCGCACAAAATCGGTGGCTATGGCCGTACTTTCGATATACATGGTACTCACCCTGGCCGAAATCATCCTGCTCACTGCAGGGGGGATGGAGCTGTTTGACAGCATCTGTCACTCATTCGGAACAATAGCCACGGGAGGGTTCTCCACAAAAAACACCAGCATTTCAGAATACCCGGCGTTTATCCAGTATGTGATCGCCTTTTTCATGTTCCTCTCGGCAGCGAGTTTCGTAGTCTTCTATTTCATCCTGAAGAGAAATTTCACCAGGGTGAAGGCAAATGAGGAACTCTGGTTTTACATCTTTTTTACCACGGCATCGGTCGTATTTGTAACCCTGATACTCTATTTCAGCACCGACAGGGCTTTTGAGGAGGCATTCCGCCATTCCCTCTTCCAGGTCATATCAACAATATCAACCACGGGTTATGCCACAACGGATTACACCGTCTGGCCTGCTGCCGGATACGTGCTTATCTTCCTTCTGATCTTTGCCGGGGGGTCAACAGGGTCTACCACTGGCGGAATAAAAATGGCAAGGCACCTTATTTCGCTGAAGAACCTTCGCAATGTCACTGTCAGGCTTCAGCATCCCAGTGCGGTAATGCCTGTCAGGCTCAACGGACAGATCATACCTGACAGCATCAACAGCCTTATGACGGTGTTTGTCCAGCTCTATATAATAATTTTCATCACGGGGATGATTCTCCTGCTTGTCTCAGGAATTCCTGCAGATGAAGCCGCAGGGGCGGCAGCATCATCACTGTCGTGTGTAGGACCGGGACTTGGTCTCTCGGGCAATCTGGGCAATTACGCGCACTTCAATGGCGTAGCAAAAGTAGTCATGGTGCTTCTGATGATCATCGGCCGTCTCGAAATATTTACCATCATTGCCCTTTTCACCCGTGCATTCTGGAGAAAATAGGACTTTTTTTGCTGTTTTAGCAAAATTTTCTGAAATCTCTGAATAAAAAGAGAAAATAATTAAAAAACTACTTTACCTTTGCACCCAAATTAATATCAAATTTTATGAATAAAGGAATCGTTAAATTTTTCAATGTGTCCAAAGGTTTTGGGTTCATTAAAGACGCCAACTCATCGAAAGAGTATTTTGTCCATTCAACCGGACTGATCGACAAGATCAAGGAGAATGACGAAGTTACATTTGACCTCCAGGAAGGTAAAAAAGGATTAAATGCCGTTAATGTAAGACTTGCATAGTTAACAATATAATGTACATTTAATGACCTTTGTCCCGCCCAACCGGCGGGACTTTTTTTTTTGTAACAGGGCTGCCCGGAGGAAGTTGACCGGGAAAGATCAACTTTTATCTGAGGAATTGGTTATATATTCACATTGTCTGTTTCAGCGCAGCGGGCACATTCCCGGAACGGGCCGGCTTCTGAAACCAAACGGAATATCATGAGAATGGCTGGAAACATCAATCTTACTATCGATACCAGGCTGTCCGCAGCCGTATCCGATAATCCATTCCTTCTGCTCCTCCTTGATCATTTTGGCATTGAACTTCCCCTTCAGGAGAAGACTATCGGCGAGGTGGCGGTCGAAAACCAGGTAAACCCGGAACTCCTTCTTACATTCGCAAACCTCTACAGTGACCTTCACCACGGCCTCACCGCACCCTTTTCAAATGATGACATAACCTTGATCATAAGGTTCCTGAGAAATAGCCACAGGTATTATTCCGGGGAGATCTATCCTGCCATCCTGGAGATAATCGGTCAGATGGATCAGTCGGGCAGCCGCCAGGAGACCGCGATGGTGGAAAAGTTCTTTAATGAATACTTCAATGAAGTAAAGGCTCATCTCGATTATGAGGAAGAGATTGTATTTCCTTACATTATCAACCTTCATGACAGGCTGACCGGTAAAGCAGGGTCCGGTGAGATCAGCAGTTACTCCGTTGCAGAGTACCGGGAACACCATGATGATATAGAGGAGAAGCTTGACGATCTCAGGAACCTGTTGATACAGTACCTTCCTGTTAAAGAGGGAAGCCGGATGCGCAGGAAACTGCTCTTCAGTCTCTTTGAACTGGAGCATGATCTTAAAGTCCACTCACGAATAGAGGATTATATTTTGATCCCGCTTGTAGCATCTATGGAATCACAGCTTAAAGGTACGCGGTGAACAGGATGCTGAACATACTGATAGCTGACCCCTCTGAGATGATTTTCGGGGGACTGACAGCCTTGCTGAACGGCCATAGCCTGAAAGCTGATTTTCACAGGGCGGAGTCACTCGATGACATTCACCGCCTGCTGGCAGGCAAGACGATAAACCTGGTTATTGTCAATCCCTCTCTTTTGCAAAACAATATCAAGGCATTCAATACCTTCAGGAGCATGTCTTTGCAGGCAAAATGGATTGCACTTGTCTACGCATATTATGATGAACGGCTTCTCTCGGTGTTTGACGGGGTTGTCACCATAAATGACAGCGTTGAAAAAATTGTGAGTGTCATCAGGGAGCTTGCAACTGGCGACGATACAGAGAATGATGGAATTCCTCATGCAAGCCTCAGTGACAGGGAGATCGAGGTGCTCAGGCTGCTCGCCTCGGGACTGGCCACAAAAGAGATCGCGGATGCCCTCAGCATAAGTACGAACACCGTTATATCACACCGCAAGAATATCTCTGTCAAGACAGGGATCAAATCAGTATCCGGACTTACCATATATGCCGTGGTCAAGAAATTCATCACCCTTGGCAATATTCCAGGCTAAGGAGATCCCTTTGCTGCGGTAATCATCATTTATGATGACCCTGAGTGTCACAATCATTATTTTTTAGGATTTCGCGTCAATGAGCCCGTAGGTACTTTTGTGCCGGTCATCTGAAATTGATGTCAGCAATGAAAGTAACAAAAGAGCTTTTATTTACCCTCGCACTACTTTTGGTCTCCCTCCCCCTGCACTCTCGCCATGAGGGTAGTGAAAGCGGCGGACCATTCCGGTTCGGGGCCTCCTACACCGGCGATTTCGCTGCAAACCTCAAAGGCGGGTTGAGGAGAGGCTCATGTTACCTGGGGCTGGCAACCATTGACGCCGGATTGGATACTGAAGCGGCAAGGCTGTGGAAGAACGGATACATTTCAGTAAAAGCTGCCAACACACACGGCGCCACACCTTCGTCAGATCTGTTCGGTGATGCGCAGGTCTCCTCCAATATCGAGGCCGGCAACCATACCTTCCTCATGGAGCTCTGGATAAGGCAACGATTCGGAAACGTGGAACTTACTGCAGGTCTGCAGGATCTTAACGCTGAATTTGCCATGTCGGATAACGGCGGACTCTATCTGAACAGCTCATTCGGGATAATGCCTGTCATATCAGGAAATATTCCAGCGCCGTTGTTTCCCCTCACATCACCCGGGATCACTGCAGTATGGAAAATAAGCGCCGAGAGCTCACTGGCCATAGCTCTCTTCGACGGGCGTCCTACCTCATTCGATTATAATCCCTACAACACGAACTGGCAGATAAAAAGCGGGGACGGCATACTGGCCGTGGCAGAATTCCGGCAAAAAATCAGGATAAATAACCTGCCGGGGGAATACAAGTTCGGCCTTTTTACCCATAACCATTTCATCGAGAGGAAGATCAATGAAAAGTTCCCCGACTCCCTTCACAGTGCCATTCATGGAGGATACCTGATCGCCGACCAGACGCTCTGGCACCCGGGATATCATGCAGTTTCGGCCTTCATTCAGGCAGGGTACAGTCCCTCTCCTGATAGTTTTACCGGCTTCTCCCTCGGTCTTGGAATAAATGTCGCAGGGATATTCAGCCGGGAGGGCGATGACACGGCAGGCCTTGCTATCACCCGTGGCTGGTTCAGGGGCGACAGAGGAGGTGAGACTGCTATTGAATTCACATACAGGACCATGCTGACAGAGAATATCTTTATCCAGCCCGACCTGCAATACATTATCCACCCCTCGGGAAAACAGAACCTGACACCACATTGCCTGGCAGGGTTCCTGAGGATGGGAATATCATTCTAACAATCGTGACGTACAGATGAGATTATCCGAATTGTCAAATAATCAAACCGGTCTTATAACCAGGGTTTACGGCAGGGGAGCCTTCCGCAAGAGAATCACCGAGATGGGTTTCATCAAGGGGAAAAATGTGGAGGTGATCAGGAACGCTCCCCTCCAGGATCCGGTTGAGTACCGTGTCATGGGCTATAATGTATCACTCCGGCGTAGCGAGGCTCACCTGGTAGAGGTCATTCCCGGAGAGGACTACCGTTTGGACACGGCACCTATCTACGAAATTGAAGAAGGGGGAGAAAATTCTTATCCCTACATAGAGAGAAAAGGAAGGGTCATAAACGTGGCGCTTGTGGGGAATCCCAACAGCGGAAAGACATCACTCTTCAACCATGCCTCAGGCTCTCACGAGAGGACAGGCAACTACAGCGGCGTCACAATCGGGGCCAGGGAGGCCTTCATTATCCATGAAGGATACAGGATAAGCATGGTTGACCTCCCGGGAACATACTCCATAACAGAATATACTCCGGAAGAGCTCTTCGTCAGGACCCAGATACTGGAACACGGGCCTGACGTGGTCATTAATGTTATTGATGCTTCGAATATTGAACGCAATCTCTATCTGACCACCCAGCTTATGGAGATGAACGTCAGGGTGGTAATTGCCCTGAACCTGTACGATGAGCTGGTCCGTAAAGGGACTAAACTCAGGTACGCCGAGCTGGGTAAATTGCTTGGCATACCCATTATTCCGACTGTGGCAGTCAAAGGTACCGGCATTCCGGAGCTGCTCAGCAAGACTGTTGAGGTGTTTGAAGGAAGAAACACAGTTTCAAGACCTGTCAGGATAAGTTACGGCAAAACTGTGGAGGAAGCCCTCCAGGCGCTTGAACGTGAGATCATGGGAGAAAATATTTTGCCGCCAGGGATCTCAGCGCGCTATCTTTCAATAAAATTGCTTGAAAACGACAAATCGGCGATCGATATCCTGAGAGGATTCGAAAACAGCTCAGCCATAATGGATCTGGCTGCACGTGAAAGGAACAGAGTCGGAAAGGAGTTTGGCGAAGAGCCTGAGACTGTCATTGCTGATTCCAGGTACGGATTCATTGCCGGCGCCCTGGGGGAAACACTCACTGAGGGTATTGAGACGCGGAAAAAGGGGAAGCGTGAGCTGGATTACTGGCTGACTCATAAATTCTGGGGATATCCTGTATTCCTTGCATTCCTTTACATTATGTTTCAGACGACATTTGTTGCCGGAGGCTACCCGATGGCATGGATCGAGTCCGGAGTAAGCACCGTCAGCCTCCTTGCCGGAAACCTCATTCCGGCCGGATCACTGCATGATCTCATCGTTGACGGGATCATCGCCGGAGTGGGAGGGGTTATCGTTTTCCTTCCAAACATCCTGATACTGTTCTTCTTTATCTCGCTAATGGAGGATACCGGTTATATGGCCCGCGTGTCGTTCATAATGGATAAACTGATGCACCGGATCGGGCTTCATGGCAAGTCATTCATCCCCCTGCTGATGGGCTTCGGGTGCAATGTACCTGCCATTATGGCAACAAGGACGCTTGAGAACCACAAGGACAGAATCATGACCATGCTGATCTCCCCGTTCATGTCCTGCAGCGCGAGGCTGCCTGTATATGTTCTGATTATCTCCGCATTCTTCGACAAGAGGCAGGGACTGGTTCTCTTCTCGGTGTACCTTGCAGGCATTGCCATTGCAATTCTGGTTGCCCTGGTGATGAAGAAGACGATCTTCGCAGGCAAGGATGTGCCGTTTGTAATGGAACTGCCTCCATACCGGATCCCGACTATGCGCAACACCCTGAAACATATGTGGTTCAATGCAAAGCAGTACCTCCATAAAATGGGCAGTATCATACTTGTAGCCTCGGTGATAATCTGGGCACTCTCATATTACCCTCGTATGGAGGAGGGGACGGCAGCTGAACGCCTCGAAAACTCATATATTGGCCGCGCCGGACACCTGATTGAACCTGTTGTGCAGCCTCTGGGGTTTGACTGGAAACTGGGTGTCAGCATTGTGACCGGACTGGCAGCGAAGGAGATCGTTGTCAGCACCATGGGTGTCCTTTACCAGAAGGAGCCATCAGGGGAAGGCGATGCCGGCGGACTGTCTGAAAGGCTTAGTGAGCAGCGACACTCATCAGGAAAGCTTCAGGGTGAGAAGGTGTTCACGCCTTCTGTGGCCTATGGCTTCATGCTTTTCATTCTGATCTATTTTCCATGCGTGGCAGTGATCGCTGCCATCAGAAAGGAGTCTGATGTAAGGTGGGCCCTGTTCAGCATGCTTTATACCACGGTACTTGCATGGGTTGTTGCTTTCATTGTTAACCAGGCGGGTGTCTTATTCACTTAGACAATAAACTATGATTCAGAATTTTATAACACTTGTAATCGTATTTTCGGCTGTTGCCTATGCTGCATGGTCACTCTACACAACCCTGAATGCATCCGGGGGGCATTAAGTGCGACGGATGTTCGGGCTGTGCCCTGAAGAATGAGCTGGGTCTGACTAACGGCCGGAGAACGAAATATTGATCAGGAGCAAGTGCAAGGCACAGGCCCGCTGTTAAACAGTGTCAAACTCAATAACATACCCATATCCCCTCCAGATCGTCTCGAGGGTGATGTTCTTCATGTTGCCGGGAACCAGGTCGACAGGCGGGGTTATCTTTTCAGCGGGCCCGGTGAACTTATTGAAGAGCCTTCCGGCCTTTTCGGTCTCATCAGCTATGACAATGTGAGTGCCGGGTTTGGAAACCCTGATCATCTCTTCAATGGCTTTTTTCCTGTCTTCAAAGAGATTGATGGCACCAAGGTGGAAGACAACATCAAACACCTTGTCCGAAAAGGGCAGTGACTGGGCATCCGCCCTGAAGATATCCGCACTTATCTTCCAGCGCAGCAGGTTCCTGGCGCAGTTGGCCATCATCTCCTTCTGAATGTCGACCCCGAAGAGCTTCAGATTCCTTATGTGCCGGCTGAGCCACAGAAAGTTCTCCCCGTATCCCATACCGGTCTCCAGCACCGCTGCCCCCTCTTTTACCCTCAGCCGGTGCATCACCTCGTCCCTCGCATGCTTTGCGCCTCCGCAGAAAAGAAACATAAAATTGGTAACCGGGGTGTAGACCCTGGCATACACCGATCTGACCAGCCTGTCCCTGCGGCTCCGGAAAACCAATCCCTCATCATTCAGGAAATCAGGGTATCCCTCCCGGTCTTCGTAGTTTTTCCCGCATGAGGGGCATGTCATCCTTTCAAAGTGCCCCCCGTCGGGTCCGGTGTGACTGTGAAAATCAAGGCTCCCCCGGCAATGAGGGCAGCATAAAATGTCGTTTAAACTGCTTTTCATACCCGCCTCCCGCATTAGAGAAACAATTTAAGAATTTCTCAGGAATTTAGGTATTTATCTGTAATTATTAACTAAATTTGATTGATTACAGTAATCTTTTAGTTAGGGCCACCATATATTGATATTGTAAAAAGACCTTTCCCGAATTCATAAACGTAAGACAGCCATGTGCATTCTTATTACGGGATCATCGGGTTACTTCGGAAAGATTGTTGTCAGGGATCTGATCAGCAGTGGCTACAGGGTTGTCGGTATCGATATCAGGAGGGACCCGGAACAGACTGAAGGGGAGCAGTTCCGGTTCTATGACTGTAGCATTACCGACAGGGAAAAGCTCAGGGATATCTTCAGGCGGGAGCAGCCGACCGACGTGCTCCATTTTGCTTGCACCTTCAATAAGGTCAGGGACAGGAGGCGGGAATATGAAATAGATGTCGGCGGATCGGTAAATGTACTGGAAACCTCCAATGAAACGGACTCTGTCAAACGACTGATATATTCAAGTTCCGCAGCAATATACGGAGCTGGAAACCATAATGGACTATGGATCAGCGAGACAGAGCCTGTCAACCCCGGCAGTTACAGGTATGGCGTCAACAAGAAACTGATAGAAGAGGCATTCTTCTCCGCAAAGAGAAGGGCAGACCTGCAGATTGTCTCACTCAGGGTCTGCACGGTGGTGGGGCCATTGTATTTCAAGTCGCGATCCGTGGTCTCAATTCTGATAAAGATGCCTTTCCTTCCCGGGTCATTCAGAAAAAAGAAGGTGCAGTTCATGCATGAGGAGGATTTCGTGAGAATTATGCGGGAAATTATCAGTGACAATGAGATAGAGGGGATATTCAATCTTGCGGCCGACAGTTTTTCAGTTGTGGGAGAGGTGGTGCCTGAGAAGAGATACATAAACATCCCGCTGACCGGACTTAAGCCGCTGCTATGGGTTTTGTGGAACCTGAGGATATTGAATCTCCAGCCTGTAAGCCTGAGATACTGTCTCTATCCTGTCCTTATTGATCCCGCAAAGCTTGCAGGGAGATACAGGTACACTTTCAGGTATTCCTCCTCCGAATCATTTGCTGAAACGGTCAGAAATAACAGGCTTCCCGCAGATGCGAAGTTTTAGGTGGTCAGGGGAGTCTGGGTGAGGTTCCGAATCTTTTTTCGGCCACCCGGCTGATCAGGTCCACAGTTCCATCTATACCAAGCAGCGAGGAGTTAATGCAGAGATGGTATGAATCGGCTGCCCCCCAGGTCTTGGCGGTGAAATAGTTGTAATATGCCGACCGGCCCTTGTCAGTCTTTTCAATTATGTCTTTTGTCTTGCCTTCGGTAAGATTGTGACTCGCCGAAATCCGCCTGATCCGGTCATCAATGCTTGCGCTAATGAACAGGTTAAGACAGTCACGCCTCTCCTTCAGCACATAATCAGCGCATCTGCCAACAAAAATGCATGATCCCTCATCAGCCAGCCTGCGTATTACGTCGCTCTGAATCTTGAAAAGCGTTTCGTTGCTCAGGTAATAATTGGAGAAAAAGTCATCCGTCACTGAGGTCTTCATGCCGAACAGACCAGGGAAGAGACTGAAATGTTTCTGCTCATCAACCCTCTCGAAAAACTCCTCTTTCAGTCCGCTCTGCTTCGAGGCTAACCGTATCAGTTCCTTGTCATAGAATGCTACACCCAGGCGTGCGGAGAGCTTCTGACCGATCTCCCGTCCGCCGCTCCCGAGCTGCCTGCCTATGGTTATAATGTATTTATCAGTCATAAGCCGATGGGATTTAACTTCACTCAAATTTACTGCTTAATAATAGATTTCCGTTACTGTGCATACGGCAAATATGGGGAGATTAATCCCGGAATGGATTCTGCCGCAGGCAGGAGGTTAAATTTTATTACTTTAGATGTCGTATTTGTATGCATGACCCAAAATCATCAAAAATGAAGGATAAATATGTTCTTGCGCTCGACCAGGGAACGACAAGTTCCAGGGCTATTGTTTTCGATCACATGGGATTACCCGTTGCCACAGCCCGTAAAGAGTTTACACAGATCTTCCCGGAACCGGGATGGGTTGAACACGATGCGGATGAGATATGGTCTACCCAGGCGGGGGTAGCCGTTGAAGCGCTGACCAGGGCTGGCATCGAAAGCACTGACATCGTGGCAATTGGTATTACAAACCAGCGTGAGACAACAGTTGTATGGGACAGGAAAACGGGCAAGCCTGTCCATAATGCCATCGTATGGCAGGACAGGCGCACATCGGAATACTGTGATCATCTCAAAAAGGAGGGGCTCGAAGATGTCATCCTGAAGAAGACAGGACTAATTATTGACGCGTACTTCTCCGCCACGAAAGTAAGGTGGATACTGGAAAATGTCGCCGGAGCACGGTCAATGGCTGAAAGGGGAGAACTGGCCTTCGGGACCATTGACTCATGGCTCATATGGAACCTTACCGGTGGCAGGCTGCATGTCACAGACGTATCAAATGCCTCACGTACAATGCTTTTCAATATTCACACTCTGGCGTGGGACGAAGAGCTTCTCAGGATATTCAATATACCGGCCGGAATGCTTCCGGAGGTGCGTTCTTCCAGTGAGGTCTATGGCCATACTGCCGGCACCTTCAGTTCACAGATACCGGTTGCAGGCATTGCCGGCGACCAGCAGGCAGCAATGTTCGGACAGATGTGCGTTGATCAGGGGATGGTCAAGAACACCTACGGGACAGGGTGTTTCATGATGATGAATATCGGCAGGAAGCCCATTGAATCAAAGAACAGGCTCCTGACCACTGTCGCCTGGAAAATAGGTGACAGGGCTGAATACGCACTGGAAGGCAGTATCTTCATCGCGGGAGCAGTCGTTCAATGGCTTCGTGACGGTCTGGGCATCATTAAGAGTTCATCTGACATTGAGAAGCTGGCCGGCCAGGTCAGGTCAGGCGACGGGGTCTACTTCGTCCCTGCCTTTGCCGGACTGGGAGCTCCTTACTGGAACCAGCACGCAAGAGGAACGATAACGGGTCTCACCCGCGGCTCAACGGCCGCTCATATTGCCCGCGCCGCACTTGACAGCATAGCCTACCAGACACTTGATGTATTACTTGCAATGAGAAATGATTCTGGAATAAATATCAGGGAGTTAAGGGTCGATGGCGGCGCTACGGTCAATAACAGCCTGATGCAGTTCCAGGCTGATCTGCTTCAGGCTGATGTGGTACGCCCGAAAATCACGGAGACAACCGCCCTCGGAGCTGCTTACCTGGCAGGACTGGCAACCGGTTACTGGAGCGGTGTGGATGAGATAAAGAAACAGTGGCAGATTGACCGGAGATTCTCCCCGGTGATAAAGCCGGAGGAGACTCATTCGCTTATTACGGGCTGGCGGCGTGCCATCAGGGCAGCCAACACATGGGCTGATGATAAATAACCACCTTTCAGACAAAAGAAGATAACGTACCATGAATCAGTTTTTCGCAGAATTCTTCGGCACCGCCATGATAATTGTGTTCGGTGGCGGCGTGGTGGCCAATGTCGTGCTGAGCCAAACCAAAGGGCACAACAGCGGATGGATAGTCATAACCCTCGGCTGGGCCGTGGGAGTATTCACGGGTGTGCTCCTGGCTGCTCCTGTCAGCGGTGCTCACCTGAATCCGGCAGTAACCCTGGCACTGGTGCTGGCACATAAATTCTCTCCCGCGCTTATGCCGGTCTACATTGCCGCACAGCTCACGGGGGCAATGTTCGGGGCAGTGCTGGTATGGCTTGCCTACAAGAAGCATTTTGACGCCACTGATGACGCTGTGCTGAAACTTGCCGTCTTCTGCACCATACCCAATATCAGAAGCTACTGGTACAACGTGGTTACGGAGATTATCGGAACCTATGTGCTCGCGCTGGCGGTGCTCTACATGGCGGAGCCCGAGGTGGGTCTCGGAGCCCTTAACGCGCTCCCTGTGGCGTTAGTGGTTCTTGGGATAGGACTTTCACTTGGAGGTCCTACAGGGTATGCAATTAATCCGGCCCGCGACCTGGGTCCGAGGATTGTGCACTTCTTCCTGCCAATATCCGGCAAGAGAGACAGTGACTGGAAATATGCATGGGTCCCCATTGTTGGCCCGATGGTAGGCGCAGCACTTGCAGCAGGGATGTTCCTGCTCTTCGGTAAGGGAGTATGAAATCATCTTCGGGAGAGTCATTATGAGATCTCCCCGGGTTCTGGAAATTTTCATTACGTTTGCCCAATATGTCAAAAATGAAAAAAGCATTTCTTCTGACCGCCCTTCTTGCGGTGCTTCTGCCCCTGCGCATGAGTGCACAGATGGCAGACAGCGCTGATGTCTATATCATCACCTGCGCCCCGGGAACAGAGAGCTACTCCATTTACGGGCACACGGCACTGCGGATAACAATACGCGGGACCACCTTCGACAGGGTATATAACTGGGGTATTTTCGACTTTTCGACACCCAACTTTACATATCGCTTTGCCAAGGGAAGACTTGATTACATGCTTGGAGCATACAGCTATGAGGATTTCCTCCGGGAGTACATTGCAGAAGAGCGCTCTGTTTGGTCACAGAGGCTGAACCTTACCACCGGGGAGAAGGAGAAGCTGTTCGAACTGATAAATGAAAACCTTAAGCCTGAAAATGTAAAGTACAGGTACGACTTCTTCTTTGATAACTGCGCCACACGCGTCCGTGACATCGTGGCTGCTGCCGCCACCGACACGGTCATCTTCCCTGTTACGGAGAAGAGAAAGCAGAAGAGCTTCCGCAGGCTTGTCGATCCCAACCAGAAGGTGCTGCCGTGGCTCGACCTTGGGGCTGACATGCTCCTCGGGCTTCAGGCTGATAAGAAGGCCTCGCCTGCCGACGAGATGTTCCTTCCAGTACATCTCATGAACAACATGCTGAAGACGGTCATTATCCATGACGGTGCGGAGGAGCCCCTTACCGGACCGGCGGAGGTTGTAGCTGAATTCACCTCTTCCGGCAAACCGGGGGCACGGGTCTGGGTGCCGCAGGCGGTGTTTTACCTGGTTCTTATTCTGGTTCTCCTGATTACTTTTGTCTTCGGAAAGCCGAAACTGGAGAGGGTAACCGATTTTGTGCTCTATTTCATCTATTCCGTGATAGCCCTTCTGCTGGTATTCACCAACCTCTTCTCGGAGCATGACGCTCTTCACTTCAACCTGCTTTTCCTGGGGATAAATATCCTGATTCCGGTCCTTTTCATATCTCTCTTCACCTCCTCAAATGCGGTCATGCTGACCAGGATAGCATTCTTTATCTCACTCTCATGGCTGCCGGTATCGATCATCGCCGGACAGGGCATCAATCCTGCCATTATACCACTTGTGCTGATAATTATGGTCAGGCTCTTCAGCCGCTGCAGGTTCGGCAAGAAGCTTTAACACTTCTTTAACAACCTTTAACAAGGATTTTTAATATCAAAAATGATCTTTGCGGATATTTTCCTCAGAGCAGAACAATACAATTAAATATGGAACACACAACTGACATCAGGCTCCTGAACGAGAAGATCGAAAGGGAGAGTGCATTTATTGACCTTGTCAGGCAGGAGATAAACAAGGTGATTGTGGGGCAGCGGCATCTGACCGATTCGCTGCTGATAGGCCTGCTTTCCAACGGGCACATACTGCTCGAGGGTGTGCCCGGGCTGGCGAAGACACTTGCAATCAAGACCCTGGCCTCGATCATTGACACTAAGTTCAGCAGGATACAGTTCACTCCTGACCTTCTTCCGGCGGACCTCATAGGCACAATGATCTACAGCCAGAAGAAAGAGGAATTTGTTGTCCGCAAGGGGCCCATCTTTGCCAACTTCATCCTGGCCGACGAGATCAACCGGTCACCGGCAAAGGTTCAGAGCGCGCTGCTTGAGGCGATGCAGGAGAGGCAGGTGACCATCGGGGAGAATACCTATAAGCTTGGGGAGCCCTTCATGGTGCTGGCTACTCAGAACCCCATAGAACAGGAGGGAACCTATCCGCTGCCCGAAGCGCAGGTAGACCGGTTCATGCTCAAGGTGGTAATCACCTATCCCGAGAAGGAGGAAGAGAGGATGATCATTCGCGAAAACCTCGCCAGCGTCTTCCCTACGGCAAATACAATCCTTAAACCCGATGATATCCTCAGGGCGCGAAACGTGGTGAGGGAGGTATATCTCGATGAAAAGATCGAAAACTATATCCTCGATATAGTATTTGCAACCCGTCAGCCTGACAGGTTCGGGCTGGCGAAATTTTCGCCGCTGATAGCCTATGGCGCATCGCCGAGGGCCGGCATCAACCTTGCACTGGCTGCCAAGGCGTATGCCTTCATCAAACGCAGAGGATTTGTGGTACCGGAAGACGTGCGCTTCCTCTGCGCCGATGTGCTTCGGCACCGCATCGGACTTACCTATGAGGCTGAGGCTGAGAATATAACCCAGGATCAGATCATTACCGAAATCCTTAATACGGTAGAAGTTCCATAGTCAGCATGATAACGAGACTGGTCATTACCTTGCTGCTGGCCCTGCTCTGCAGCAATGCTGAAGCGCAGGAATTCATTGGCCTTCCCGAAGACAACATAAGGGAGATCATGAAGTCTGACCGGCCGGGACTCAGTATTGACAGAAGGGTTAAGAACAATACATTCAGGTATATCAAATACAGTTCGGGAGACGACAGGGAGACATGGCTGATTTTCATTGATGACATGGGCAGATGCAACGGCGTAAGGATCACCTGTGACAACACATGTTACGACAGGAAGATAAAGGAGCTGAACGATTTGTACAAATCTGATGAACCAAACAGCTGGAGTTACAGATCAGGAGGCGAAGAGGTATCGGTCAGGCTGAAGCAGGAGTCATGGTTTTTCACCGTGACACATGAGCGGAAAAAGCATACAGGAAAAAGTGGAAACGACAGAGCTGCTTAAGAAGGTCAGGAAGATTGAGATAAGGTCGCGCGGCCTTACCCGGCAGATTTTCGCGGGTGAGTACCACAGCGCCTTCAGGGGGAGAGGTATGGCCTTCAGCGAGGTGCGTGAATACCAGTTCGGAGATGACATCCGCAGCATTGACTGGAACGTCACGGCACGTTTCGGGCACCCTTATGTCAAGGTATTTGAAGAGGAGCGCGAGCTTACCGTCATGCTCCTCGTCGATGTGAGCCGTTCGGGCGACTTCGGGACAGTGGCCTCCACCAAGAGGGAGATGATGACCGAGATCGCAGCCGTGCTGGCTTATTCCGTGATAGCCAACAATGACAAGGTAGGTCTCATGCTCTTCTCCGACAGGGTTGAGAAGTATATCCCTCCGAAGAAGGGACGCGGACATATGCTCCGTATCATCCGCGAACTGCTCAGTTACGAGCCCCTGGGGTCAGGTACCACTCTCTCGGAGCCCCTCCGTTACCTCACCAACATTATCAGAAAACGGTGCACGGCATTCATCCTGTCAGATTTCATGGCGCCGCCCTTTACGGAGTCGCTCAGGATAGCCTCCGGCAAGCATGACCTGGTCGCCCTGCGCATCAGCGACAGGCGCGAGAAGGATATTCCAGATGTCGGCTTCATGAAGGTTACTGACCCTGAGAGCGGCCGGGAAAGCTGGATAGACACCTCATCAGCCCTTGTCAGGAAAGAGTATGCCAGCCTCTGGAAGAAGCATGATGAGGCGGTAAGCAATGCTTTTCTGAGCTGCGGAGTGGATGTGGCTGCCATCAGCACCGGGGAGGATTATATCAAGCCACTTATCTCACTATTCAAACACAGGTAGGAAGATGAGAAGGGCTGTCATACTTGTCGCTTTGATTGCGTTGATCTCTGCCACTGCTTTCGCGCAGGAGATAAAGGTCACCTCATCACCTGACACGACAACGATACTCATCGGTGACCAGACAGGCTTTTCTGTAACGGCCGGGTTGCCGGCAGGGCTGTCTGCAGAGCTTAATGTCCTGTCTGACACGCTGACAGGGAAGATCATCATTCTCGGAAGGAGTCCGAGAGATACCGTCACATCGTCTGACGGCACTGTCACCATAACCGACCGCTATCTTATAACGGCCTTTGATTCAGGCACCTACACCATTCCGCCCTTTTATGTGGAGGTGGTCTCCGGTGACAGCCTGCTGAGATTTTACTCCGATTATTCCTTCCTCACGGTGTTGCGTCCCGATGTGGCGCCTCCCGACACAACTGACGTCATCTTTGACATTGTCCCTCCGCGGGGTGCTCCGGTGACCTTCTCCGAGCTGCTGCCATGGCTGGTGATTGCCCTGATTGTGGCAATAGTCCTCTATCTGCTGGCACGGTTCCTTCCGAGGAGTCCGCTGAGGAGGTTTGTCAGGCCCCCGGCCCCGGCTGACCCTGCCCATGTCATCGCACTGCGTGAACTGACGGGTCTCAGGGAGGAAGAGCTATGGCAGAAGGGAGAAATCAAGGAGTACTATTCGAGACTTTCGGATATCCTTCGAAGATATATTGACAACCGTTACGGCATCAGCTCACCTGAGCTGACAACCGACGAGACCGTGCGGATGCTTCAGAAGGCCGCCGTCACCACCGCCGGACAGATGGCGCTCGTGAAGGAGCTGCTCTCGCTCTCAGATATGGTCAAGTTCGCCAAGTATTTGCCTGACAGCAGCCTGCACGATAAGTATCTTGATGACGCCGTGAGGTTTGTGGGAGAGACTAAGGTGCCCGAGGTGCCGGCTGAAGAGGCTCAGGGGAAAGGAGGGGGCCATGCATAACATTGTCTTTGAGAACGGCTGGTTCCTATGGTTCCTCCTTGTCATTCCCCTTCTGGTGGCATATTACATCTACCGTCAGGCAAAGGCACATGCATCCATGAAGCTATCCACTGCCGGGTTCCTGATGAACGGCCGCAAGACCTTCCGTCACTACCTGAGGCATATACTCTTTGCCCTGAGACTGATCGTCATCGCCCTTGTGATCATCGTCATCGCCAGGCCGCAGAATGTCGACAGGTGGCAGAGCTCCTCCACCGAGGGGATAGACATTGTCTTTGCCATTGACGTGTCGGGCTCGATGCTTGCCCGCGACTTCAGTCCCGACAGGCTTGAAGCCTCCAAGAACGTTGCCACGGAGTTTATCAGCGGCAGGCCGTATGACCGCATGGGGCTGACGGTATTCAGCGGTGAGAGCTTCACGCAGTGCCCGCTGACAACCGACCATGCAGTGCTCATTAATCTCCTCAGGGAGATCAAAAGCGGAATCATTGAAGACGGTACAGCCATCGGGGTGGGACTGGCTACAGCCATCAACAGGATCAAGGACTCGGATGCAATCAGCAAGGTGATCATCCTGCTTACCGACGGGGTTAACAATACGGGATCGATAGACCCGATGACAGCTGCCGGGATTGCCAGGACTTTCGGAATAAGGGTTTATACGATAGGTGTCGGGAGCATGGGTTATGCCGATTACCCGGTGCAGACGCCGTTCGGAATGCAATACCGGAAGATGCAGGTGGAGATCGATGAGGCACTGCTGAAACAGATAGCGGAGCTCACCGGCGGGCAGTACTTCCGGGCTGTTGACAACACCAGCCTGCAGCAGGTATATGGCGAGATTGACAAGCTTGAGAAGTCGAAGATTGAGACCAGGGAGCACAGCAGGCGCGACGAGGTATTCATGCCGTGGGCTCTCGCAGCCGCACTGGTACTGACACTCGAGTTGCTGCTGAGGTATCTCCTTATGAAAAACATGTCGTAGCGTAACAATGGATACTTTCAGATTTGCACAGCCTGATATGCTTTACCTGCTCCTCCTGGTGCCGGTGCTGACAGTCATATGGGTTGTCGGCAACAGGAGAAGGAGGCTGGCCAGGGAACGCTTCGGCGACCCGGAACTGGTGAAGCGGCTTTCGCCCGACTATTCGCCGGCACGAATGACTGCCAAGTTCATTATCAGGCTCCTTGCATTTGTTATGGCCGTGCTCACTGTGGCAAGGCCACAGTTCGGGTCAAGGCTTGAGGAGGTTAAGCGCGAGGGGGTGGAGGTGATCATAGCCCTGGACGTAAGTAACTCCATGCTTGCTGCAGATATCCTCCCTTCGAGGCTCGAGAGGGCGAAACAGGCTATCTCACAGCTCGTTGACCAGCTCAGGGAGGACAGGATAGGCCTGATCCTCTTTGCGGGAGATGCATATACCCAGATCCCCATCACCAATGACTACCTCTCAGCCAAGATGTTCCTCTCATCAGCCGGACCCGACGCTGTCTCAAAGCAGGGAACGGCCATCGGATCAGCAATTGACCTCGGGATGAGATCATTCACCCCTGAGAGCGACAGGAGCAGGGCGCTCATTATTATCACCGACGGAGAGAACCATGAGGATGATGCGGTAGGGAAAGCCCGCGAAGCCGCAGGCAAAAACATTGTGATCCATACAATAGGCATCGGATCACCTGACGGTTCGCCAATACCGGTGAATACCGGCGGCAGGACTGACTACCTTAAGGACAGGGATGGCAACACCGTAATATCAAAGCTCGATGAAAAGAGGCTGCAGGAGATTGCCTCACTGACGGGAGGCAGGTACGTGCGAGCCAATAACACCAGCATCGGGCTGACTGAAATATACAATGACATCGGCCGGATGAAGAAGAGTGAGATAAATGCAGTCATGTACACAGAGTACAATGAGCAGTTCCTGATACCAGCCGCGTTAATGTTCATATTGCTTCTGGCTGATATACTGATCGGAGACCGCAGGAATAATCTCCTCAGACGGCTTGGGATAATCGGGGTGGAATCAAAAAAGGAAAGGTCATGAAAGCAGTTCCGGCAACATATATGATCATATTTGCGGCGCTCTGCATGCTGATTGTAAGTTCTTCCCTTTACGGACAGGAAGAGAGGGAATATGTCAGGAAGGGGAACAGGCTATATAAAAAGGGCGAGTTTGCAGGCAGCGAGGGGATGTACCGGCGTTCGATGGAACAGGACAAGCCTTTCGAAGACGCCAGCTTTAACCTGGGTGATGCCCTTTACAGGCAGGGCAGGTTCGGAGAGGCGGCTGCCGAGTTCAGCAAGGCAGCGGCAGCCAGCGAAGGTAATTCCCTGAAGCAGTCAGAAGGGTTCTACAACCTGGGCAACTCACTGGTAAAGGAACAGAAGTTTGAAGAGAGCATAGAGGCATACATCAACTCCCTTAAGCTCAATCCTGATAATATCCAGGCAAAATACAACCTGGCCTGGGCGCAGGAAGAGCTGAAGAAACAACAGGAGCAGCAAAAGCAGCAGCAGGATCAGGAGAAGAACAATGACCAGCAACAGGATAAGAACAAGGAGGATCAGCAGGATAAGAACGACCAGCAGCAGGATCAGCAGGATCAGGAGGATCAGGCAGGATCAGCAGCAGTCAATAAGCAGGGAGGACGCAAAGCGCCTCCTCGACGCTCTGGCTGCGTATGAAAAGGAGACACGGGAGAAGGTGCAGCGTGACAAGGCTGCCAGGGCTAAGGTAAGGGTCATTAAAAATTGGTAATTTTGGCGGCGATGAAGAGCTTTCTGACGACAATGGTTTGCTTGCTGGCAGCGGTCACACTGACTGCCCAGGAGGTGACTCTTGCCGTTGACGCTCCGGAGAGTGCAGTTGCCGGCCAACGGTTCCGGATAGTATACACCGTGAACTCCACTGACGGCCAGTTCTCACCTCCGAAGTTCGATCCATCTTTCGCCGTCTCCGGACCACAGCAGTCGACCAGTCGTAACGTACAGTGGATCAACGGTCAGATGAGCTCTGTCTCCACCACAACCCTGATCTATTATGTGGTGGTGCAGACGCCGGGTACCTATACCATTCCGCCTGCTCAGTTCGAGTCTAAAAAAGTCGTCGTCAGCTCAGCCGCAAGGGAGATAGTTATCACCGGCGAAGGGTCCGCTCAGGCACAGAGTCCGGGTCAGGCACAGAGCCAGGGGCTGGGGCAGGGAGAGTCCTCCCAGGCTGCTCCCGCAGGTTCTGACGTATCGTTAAGTCTGTTGCTAAGCACACGTGAAGTATATGTTGGACAGCCTGTTACGGCGACACTTAAGCTATTGACGCGTATCAACATCTCAGGCATCAATGAGCTGAAGTATCCCGACTTCAAGGGCTTCCTGCGCGAGGATATTGAAACTCCCCCGCTGAGGAGTCTTGAGAGTGAGGTCATTGACGGTGTTCAATACGGCACCGGTGTACTGCAACGCCTGGTACTCTACCCGCAGGTCTCCGGTGAGATACGCATAGACCCTGTGGAGATGACTGCCCTTGTCCAGCAGCGTTCGGCCGCGCGTGATCCCTTTTTTGACGATCCCTTCTTTGACAATATCTTTTCAAGTGTTTCAACAGTACCGCAAAGGGTGACCACCCAGCCGGCGACCATAAGGGTCAAACCTCTGCCTCTGCCCAGACCCGCTGATTTTCATGGCGCTGTCGGATCGTTTGAACTCACATCATCACTATCGGCAACTGCGGTTGCGGTGAATGATGCCATAACGCTCACTGTCATACTGAAGGGATCGGGTAACCTCAACCTGGCAGGCGAGCCGCTGATCAACTTCCCCCAGGGAATTGAAAAATATGACCCTAAGGTTACTGTGAAAAACTCAGGGAACTCCTCCGGGAGCAAGACCTTCGAATACCTGCTCATCCCGAGAAACACAGGTACCTTCGATCTGCCGCCTCTGTCATATACTGTGTTTGACCCCCGCCAGGAGAAGTATGTCACTCTCCGGACTGATGGGTACAGTGTTACTGTGACAGGCGCTGCCGGAGAGCCGCAGACAGCTGCGCCGGTCTACATGCCGGGGGCAGATGTCAGATATATAGGACAGGATATCAGGTTCATCAGGAATGACAGCGGGGATATCACTCTCTCATCGGCTCCGCTTGTTGCCACAACATATTACTGGTTATGGTTTGCCCTTGCCCTCTTTATAACCGCAGTGGTTTTACTGCTGAGGCGCGAACAGATGAAGCGCAATGCAGACATTGCAGGCCTGCGCAACAGGAAGGCCTCAAAGAACGCCCGCAAGCGGCTGGCAAAGGCCAACTCCCTGCTCAGCTCCGGCAAAACACAACTTGGTCAATGCTGAGATAGCACGGGCACTCTGGGGTTATCTCGGCGACAGGTTATCCATTCCGCAGTCAGAACTCACCAGGGAGAAGTGCTATGCTGCCCTGGGAGAAAGAAAGGCCGACGGCGAACTGATCACTGAACTTGACCTCATCCTCTCTGCCACAGAGTACTCACAATATGCTCCCAAATCTGAAGGGGAGAGTCCTGCCGGCCTCTATAAGAGAGCCTCGGCCCTGATAGGAAAGCTTGATGATGTGCTGGATTAAAATGAAAAAGATGCGCAGAGCGATAGTTTTCAATATAATACTGATATTAAGCCTTGGCATTATTTCAGGGCAGACTATTGAAGAGAGGTATAAGCAGGCAGGCGAACTGTATAGCTCAGGCGATTACTCGGGTGCGGCCGCACTGTACAGTAAGCTTTATGAGGAGGGCTACAGGAGCGACAACCTCTTTTACAACGCCGGAAATGCATTTTTCAAGATGGGCGACAATGCCTCAGCGATACTCTTCTATGAACGGGCTAAGCTGATCTCACCGGCTGACGAGGATATAGATTACAATCTGCAGATTGCCAGAAGCAGGATCACCGACAGGTTCGAGGCCGTGCCGCAACTCTTCTTCGTCAGGTGGTTCGACTTTCTGTCACTGCTGGCATCAACCAACGCCTGGGCGGTGACAGCACTTGCCATGTTTATTCTGTCACTGCTCTTTGCAGTGATCTTCCTTACCAAGGCAAGGGCACGGGGACGCCTGCTCTCATTCTGGCTGGCGCTGGCGGCGATTGTTCTGTCAGTGGTGATGGTATTACTGGCATTACGAAATAACTCGCTGACAAACAACAACAGGAAGGCTGTAGTGACATGCAGCATCGTCACCGGCCGGAGCTCTCCGGGTGAGGGCGGCAGCGAGCTCTTCGTCATCCACTCCGGCACTACTGTAACCGTTGAGCAGGAGCTTGGCGAGTTCCTCGAGGTGAAGCTCCCCGATGGCAACAAAGGGTGGATCAGGGGCGACTGCATGGAAAAGATTTAATCCTTTTACCACATTTTTCTTAACTTTCCCTCCGGAATCAAATTGTCCGGAGATGATAAAAAAATTACCGGTAGTATTATTGGTGGCGCTTGTCATGCTGACAGCATGCAAAAAGCGATGTATCACGGCCGAGGGACCGACGGATGTCCGTATCCATAACCAGACAGGAGAGGTGATAGATGATGTCACAGTCACTACCACAGACGACCCTGCCTACACCATAAGGGTCCATAATTTCGGAACTGTTGCATCAGGAGCCATAACGGAATATTTCAGGTTTGATATAGCCTACACTGAGGCTGACATCACCCTGAAAATAGGGAATCTGACCTACTCCACGCCCTCTACGCAGTTCGACTATCTCACCTATATCGGCCAGGATCGTATAACGTACGTACTCACTATTGCTGATCCCGTAAACCGTGTACTGGATATTGAAACCATTGTTGAAGAACCGATAGACGACCTGTAACCAGACATATTTTTCACCCATGAAACCAGTCAGTTTTCTTGCATTCCTCACTTTGATCATGATTTCTTTTTCCGGCTGCGAAAAAGATCCTGCGCCGCCTGAGATTTCAGGTTTAAATCCTTCAACCGGAGGTTATGGAACGGAGGTAATTATTACCGGTAAAAACTTTGCGGCGGATGCAACAGGTAACACTGTAACTATCAACGGTATCGAGGTTGAAGTTGTAAGTGCCCGGGAAACATCTCTGACAATAATTATACCTGTACTTGCGGAAGGTGAATGGCCTGTAAAAGTAAAAACCAAGATTGGCGAAACGGCCGCAGGTACGTTGATGAAGGAGTTTATCACCGTCTGTCCGCGCAACTGTTACAGCACATGCACATTCAGGGTATTACTGAAGAGGGAAGGGTGAAGCGTATACTGCCTTTCGAGGGTAACCTGGCGACTCCCGAGGGACCGTGCATCAAGGGACTCTCATACCTGGAGCGGGAATACTCACCGGAAAGAATAATTTATCCACTTAAAAGACAAGTTGACGGCTCCTTTGTCCGCATTGGTACGGACGAGGCCCTGAGCATCATTGCGGACAGGCTGAAAGCAGCCAGGGAGAAGAGCGGCCCTCATTCGGTGCTCTTTTATAAGGGCAGCGGATATTCCGGACTTAGCAATGATATAGCGGGCAATTTCTGGAAGCTATTCGGCGGCGCTACCACAACCTACGGCAACCTCTGCTGGCCGGCAGGCCTCGAGGCTGTCAGGCTGACCCTGGGTGAGGTAAAGCACAACCTGTACCGTGGGACCTTGCCAGCGCCGGCCTGATAATACTCTGGGGAAAGAACTCCGCCGAGACCAACGTGCAGGAGATGATACACATAGACCACGCACGCAGGAACGGAGCAAAGGTGGTGGTGATCGATCCCCGCCGCACACCCACAGCCGACAAGGCTGATATGCTTCTGAGGCCGCGGCCGGGTACCGACGGAGCCCTGGCCCTTGCTATTGCAAAGGTGATCATTGAGAAGGGACTGGCGAATAAAGAGTTCATCAAAAAGCATGTTTCAGGCTTTGAGAAGTTTGCAGCGTCACTTGAGATAACACCTGCCATGGCACAGGATATCACCGGTATACCGGCCGGTACCATTGAGGAGCTTGCCGTGATGATGGGGCAGAGTGACCGACTCAATATTGTTGCCGGGTACGGCCTGCAGAGATATACCAACGGCGGACAGACAATCCGTTCGATTCTTGCCATTCCTGTAATTACCGGGATGATCGGAAAGCCCGGTTGCGGTTTCAACTTCGCCAACCTGCAGAGCTATATCTTTGACGAGGTAAAGGAACCCCTGAGCTACTATCCGGACACGGAAGCCGACAAACCATTCAGGCGTACCATATCGATGGCAACCTTCGGTCGCGACTTCTTTGCCCTTAAGGAGCCGGGCATTGAGGTGGCGTGGATAGAGCGAGGAAACCCGGTGATTCAGCTTCCGGGCAGCAGCGAGGTGAGAAAGGCACTGGAGTCGGTCCCATTTAAGGTTGTGGTTGAGCAGTTCATGACTGACACCGCTGCCATGGCCGACATAATTCTGCCGGCAAAAGGCATTTTTGAACAGGCTGACGTGGTGGGCTCCTATTGGAATCCTTATGTGCAGTACAAGCCATGCGTTACCGGGCTGCCCGGCGAGGTATTGCCCGAAAGCGAGATATACCGGGGCCTGGCACGGATGATGGGAATGCCCTCCGGTGCGGAAAACGGCCTTCCGGCACCTGATGAATATGACAGCTGGCTGGCTGAACGCATAAGCCATACCCCGGGATTCTCTGTTGAAGAGCTGATGAATAAGCCTGTCATTCCAGAACAGAATGAAGATCCGGCATACGCCACCATGAAATTCAATACCCCTTCCGGAAGAATAGAACTCTGGTCTGACAGGGCGGTGACACTGTGGGGTGTAAATCCCCTGCCCGCCTATGAACCTCTTCATGACAATGGCGAAGCTCATCTGCCATTCAGGTTGATGACGCCAAACATCGCGTCAAGGATTCATTCCCAGTTCGGCAACCTGGAGGTAATCAGAAGTGTAATTGAGGAACCTGCCTGGGAGATCTCCGTTGCTGACGGCCGCAGGCTGGAGCTTAGAAGCGGTGACACGATCAGGGTATTCAACTCTCTGGGTGAGGTGACAGGCAGAGTGAAGGTCACTCACCGGGTAAGTAACGGCAGCATTGTCTTCCCCAACGGCATCTGGCTGGCCGAAGGTGGTGGGGTGAACAGGCTCATACCTCCGGCAGAGACCGACATGGGCCATGGGGCCGCATTCCATAACGCCAGGGTTGACATCGAAAAAGTGAAGTCATGAGAAGGGGATTTGTCTTCGATGCCGGACTCTGTGTCAGCTGCAAGGCCTGCAGTGCGGCCTGCATTCTTGAAAACGGCCTGCAGCCCGGCACGAGGAACCATTTTTACCTGGAATGAGGGCGCACTGCCTCTGTCTGGGAGTCATCAGCCTCTCGCTTGCCTGCAATCACTGTGAGGAGCCTGCCTGTGCCGAGGGGTGCCCTGCAAGCGCCTATACAATTGACAGTGACGGTGTGGTAATACATCATCCCGACAGATGCATGGGGTGTGGCTACTGCACCTGGAGGTGCCCCTACGATGCCCCGAAGATCAATGAGGCGAAAGGATACATCGAGAAATGCCATCTATGTCATGAGAGAGATGGCGGAAGGAGTGGAGCCGGCATGCGTCACGGCCTGCCCCACCGGCGCCCTGAAGTTTGCAGAGCAGGATGCTTTTGATCCTGTCAACGTTGAATGGTTCCCCGAGACAGGCATCGGGCCTTCTCTGATACTACGAGGTGCCGACAACTCCGCGGGTCCGGTTATCATACCATCCGAAGCCCTTTATGACCGGGAGGAAGAGGAAGTGGAAGTGGAACTGACCCGGTACAGGATACGGCACCTGGCAGGCTGCGGAAGGAGTGGAGCCTGCTGGTATTCTCACTTCTGGTTATCTCAGCCTCTGCACTTATGATATTTTCAGCCCTCAAAGGCACTCCGCTGCCGGGCATGCTGCAGTTCCTTCTGCTGGCAGGAGCCATGGCTGTCTCGGTGGCACACCTCGGTGTGCCTCGCAAGGCATGGAGGGCAGTACTCAATATAATCTCCTCACCGCTGAGCCGTGAGATAGCGATGACGGGGCTCCTTACTGCAGTGGCACTGGCGAACTGGATCGCTCCGGGGCTTATTCCTCCGCTTATCGGAGGCATCATCGCCCTGCTCACTCTCATTTCAATCGACCTCGTCTTCTTTGCGGCCGACAGGTCGCTGAGGCTCAGGCTTCACAGCGGTCAGGCCTTCTTCTCCGGCATTTATGCCGTCTCATGGTTCGTGGAGCCGGGCATTATCTTCCTGGCTTTCTCCATGCTTGCAGCCATCTCTGTCGTCATGCGATACGGATCAGCGGAGAAAGCTCCACTTGTCCGCAACCTCTATTACTTCAGGGCGATGGCGCTTCCGCTGGTCTTCCTGCTGCTCTATCCGGGCAGTCCCGTCACGGATACAATGGCGATGGTACTCTTCCTGGCAGGAATAGCCGCAGACAGGGTCCTTTTCTATTTTGATTTCAATCCCGTCAATATTAAAGACACTATATCGGAACATTTCAACAGTACATATGAAAAAGAGAGAGATAAACAGCGCCAGGACGCCGGTCTATCGTGACTCCGGGTTTGAGCTGCCGACTGCCGGAACGACTTCCGGTGCCTTTTCCGCCGAGACATTGCATGAGAGGGAACCCGACCTCTACATCTATTCGAGGTACCGCAACCCAACGGTAGTGGCCGCCGAAGAGGCCATCATGGCTGTCGAGGGTTCGGAGTGGGCCCTCCTGGCACAGTCGGGCATGGCTGCAATCGACATCGCCCTCTCCGTCTTCCAGGAGGCAGGAAGGAAATGCAACTGGCTCTTTTTCTCTGAGATATACGGTGGTACACTCTCATATATCAGCAGTGTACTTGAAAAGCGCAGGGGACTGGAAGTAAGTTTCTTCAGGCCGTCAGGTAACAATTACGATTACGGCCTGCTCGAAAGCATGCTTGCAGAGATGAAGCCTGACTATCCTCTATTTCGAGACAATCTCCAATCCGCTGCTTATCGTAGCTGATGGACGGAGAATCATTGCCATGGCAAAGAAAGCGGGTGCCAGGGTCATTGTTGACAACACCTTTGCCACGCCTCTTCTATGGAAGCCCCTTGACGATGGTGCTGACATGGTTATCCACAGTGCAACCAAGTACCTCTCCGGTCACGGCAACCTTACAGCAGGAGTCATCTGCGGCAACGACAGGAAACTGATGCAGGAGGCCATAGAGTACCGCAAGTTTGTCGGGCATATGCTCTCACCCGATGATGCATACAGGCTGCAGACGCAGATGGCCTCATTTGAATTGCGTTTCAGGCAGCAGTGTGACAACGCTGCAGCAGTGGCTGAGCTTCTGCAGGCTTCAGGGGAGGTCGAGAGAGTGCTCTATCCAGGACTGGATACACATGAGACACATAGGATGGCCGTGGAGCTGACGGGAGGGAAGGGATACGGAGCGATGATCACCTTCGATCTCAGTGGCGCCACTGCCGAAGAAAAGAGGAAGAGGCGCGACCGGTTCATTGCTGCCGTATGGCCTGAGATAAAACTCATACCCACTCTGGGCGACAATCATACCATCCTGATGCCTGTCGAGGCCGTCTGGGGCGCAAAATATCCGGAACCGGGGATGATAAGGATGTCAATAGGATTCGAGAACCGCGATCTGCTCACGTCGGTTATCAGGCGCGGGCTGGAGTCGTGATCACCACGCAACGGGCTCGATGCCCCTGGCTGTCAGCCATTCATTGCATTTGCTGAAGTGCGAGCAGCCCATGAAACCTCGCGAAGCAGAGAGGGGAGAGGGGTGCACCGTCTTCAGCACGAGGTGCCTCGCCGGGTCGATTGATGCGCCCTTGATCTGGGCATAGTTTCCCCACAGCATGAATACCAGGTTATCCCTGTCACGGTTAAGCGCACTGATGGCTGCGTCGGTGAATTTCTCCCATCCCCTGTTCTGATGCGAGAGAGCCTGGTGAGCCCTCACGGTGAGGATGGCGTTGAGGAGAAGCACACCCTGCCTGGCCCAACGTTCCAGATTGCCCGACTGCGGAACGGGAATACCCAGGTCCCGGTTGAGCTCCTTGAAGATATTGACAAGGCTGGGAGGGAAATCGGTGCCTTCGGTTACGGAGAAACATAGTCCGTGAGCCTGGCCGATATTGTGATAGGGATCCTGACCGATTATGACCACCTTCACCCTGTCAAAGGGGCAGAGGTCAAAGGCATTGAAAATCCTGTTACCGGGCGGAAAGACCTGCCTGGTGCTGTACTCCTGTCGTACAAACTCAGTCAGTGTAATAAAATATTCCTTGTCAAACTCATCCCTGAGCTTCTCCTTCCAGCTTGATTCGATCTTTACATCCATTGTGGGAACAGAGGGTATTACCTGTGTGCTGTTAAATATATTCATTTTTTGGCAACCGGGTTTCTATCATTATCACACATTAAAAATCAGTTATCTTAGGCGATTAAACTGAAAACTGATGATTGACTTGCGAAGTGACACCGTCACAAAGCCCACCAGGGAGATGCTTGAATTCATGATGGCTGCAAGGGTGGGGGATATGGTCTTTGATGAGGACCCCATGGTGAATGAGCTTGAAGAGATGGCTGCCGCCATGTTCGGCATGGAAGATGCCATCTATTGTCCTTCCGGGACCATGACAAACCAGATTGCCATCAAGGCGCACACAAGGCCCGGTGATGAGGTAATTTGCAGCCGTATGTCGCATATCTACCAGTTTGAAGGAGGAGGAGTGGCCTTCAATTCGGGAGCCTCAGTGGCGCTGATCGACTCTGACAACGGCACCTTCACCACCGATGACGTGAAGGAGCATATCAATAATCCCAACGACTGGCACAAGGCATTTACAAGACTGGTGGAGGTAGAGAATACTGTAAACAGGGGCGCAGGCGCCTGCTGGGACTTTGAGGAGCTGAAGAAGATCAGGGAGCTGTGCAACAGTCACAATCTCGGGTATCACCTTGACGGCGCCAGGCTTTTCAATGCCATGGTGGCAGACGGCAGGAAACCGGCCGAATACGGAGCTCTATTCGATTCAATCTCCATATGCCTTTCGAAGGGACTGGGAGCACCGGTGGGCTCACTGTTACTGGGCAACAGGGATCTTATCAGGCAGGGTGAGCGCATACGTAAAGTCTTCGGCGGAGCAATGCGGCAGGCCGGATACATTGCTGCTGCAGGGATTTACGCGCTGAGAAATAACGTAGCGCGCCTGGCCGATGACCACCGTAACGCCGGGTTGATTGCGGTGGCACTCAGGGAATGCAGGTTTGTGGAAAAGATTAACTACGGCGGTACAAATATCGTCATCTTCACCCTCGTGCCCGGAATTAAGGCTTCGGAGTTTCTTGAAAAGCTCAGGGGTCATGGCATCCTGGCACTTAAGACAGGGGAGAGGAGCATCAGGATAGTCACTCACCTCGATGTGAGTGATGCCGAAATTAAAAAGGTGTGTGAGGTAGTTGCTACCCTTTGAAGGTGAAGTATATCGCCCCCATGATACAGGCGAATGCAAACAGGTGATTGAGCTTGAATGTCTCTGTCCTGAAAAAGAGGAGGGTAAAGACTACAAACACAGAGATCGATATCACCTCCTGTACAAGCTTGAGCTCTACCAGTGAGAAGGGACCGCCTGTACCGCGGTAACCTATCCTGTTGGCCGGTACCTGAAAAAAGTATTCAAACAGGGCTATGCCCCAGCTGGCCAGCACAATTCCCATGAGCCCAAGCAATGCATTCTTAGATACGTTCTGGTACTTGAGATGGCCGTACCAGGCTACCGTCATGAATGAGTTGGAGACAATCAGGAGCAGTATTGACCAGAGTCCTTTCATAAAAGCTTACGATAAACCAGCTTTGGGTCTCCGGGCCCGTAGAACTCACGAAGCGTTGCTTCCAGCTCATAGCCGTTCTTCAGGTAAAAATGCCGGGTGGGCTCATAAAGAGGCCTTCCCGAAGTCTCAATCCAGGCTATCTTGCCACCTGTGGATCTGATGCGCTCTTCGGTCTCTTTAAGTATCACCGAACCGTAATGCTTACTCCGGTGCTCCTGCTGTATCGCCAGCCAGTAAATGTCCCAGGAGTGGACTGATGAGGGGTTGGGACCGAAGTTAGCGAACCCTATGACCTCTCCCTCTTCCACGAGTTTAACCCAGTAATAACCGCTCTTCTCTTCTCCCTGTTCAAAGGTCTCGTCAGCCAGGGATAGAGCCACCGCTATCTCGAAGTCATAGAAGAATCCGGATGAGGCAAGTATCCTTTCAAATGCAGGCTTGTCAGCCGGGCTTATCTCAAATGAAATTTCAGGCATAGGCTTGTTACTTGTTCAGGTCGTTTATGATATGGCTGATTATGTCTTCATGGCTGTAGCCGGCATGAACTGCAGCTGAGATGAAACCGCTATCCGGGGAGATGCACGGGTTGGCATTCACCTCCAGCACATAAACGTTCTCATCTGCATCCGTACGCATGTCAACGCGGGCGTAGCCCTTCAGGCCAAAGGTGTGCCAGCAGGCAATCACGGCATCCTTTATGTTTTGCATAAGCCTGTCGCTCAGGTCATTGGGGAATCTGCGGCAGCTATTGTCAAACTGAAAAGTGTCTTGCACCCATTTGGCCTTATAGCTCACTATGCGCGGGACGTCATCGGGGTAATCAATGAAGAGCATCTCCGCGGGAGGAAGTATCTCGGGGCCGTCAGGACCGGCCTTGACGCTGACGTTGAACTCCCTTCCGTCAATGAAATCCTCAATGAACCAGTGGTTGTCATTCTTGTCATCCAGTATTTCGGGAACGGTGCCGTTAAAGGTGAAGACAGATTCTTCGGTAATGCCCAGCGAACCGTCTTCCCAGACAGGCTTGAGGATATATTTTCTTCCCGGAACCAGCCCGGATGCTTCAGAGACTTTGTATCCGCCTGCCACAGGTATGCCGTTTGCCTTCATGAACCTGCGGGCAAGCACTTTGCTGGCGGTGACGAAGGTGGCTTCCACCGGGCAGCCGGTATAGGGAAGGTGATGCATGTTCAGCAGGGCGGGGATGAAATAGAGTATCTCAGCATTATTGCCAACCGACTCCACCAGGTTGAATATGAATTCAAAGCCTTCGTCTGCAATGTGTGCGATCTCATTCATGAAATCGTCCGTTATGCCCATGCGATTCACATTGTATCCCAATGCTTTCAGGGCCGATTCGATGAAATTAACCTGGTCAAGCACATCAAGCTCGTCAGGAAGAGCTTCGGGTGCGGGTTCATTGTATATTATCAGGCACCTTTTCATCATTACGTCAGCCCGTAGCGTTTTTTTGCGGAGTCCATTATCCTGCCCATCAGGGTGTCAAAGCTCATGCCGTTGAGCCTTGAAAGCATCGGCAGGTCTGAATGGATGGGGTTCAGGCCGGCCAAAGGATTGGCTTCGATGAAGCACATCCTGCCGTTCCTGTCAGCCTTCATGTCGACGCGTCCGGCATCGACGGCGCTGAGGGCGCGCCATGCACCAAGGGCTACAGCATCACACTCATTCCTGATATCTTCATCATAAACCGTGTACCTGACGTAGTTTTCGTAGTTCTCCTTCACCTCCACGGAGTAGGGCAGGTTATCGCGGCAGATCACCTCCATGCCGCCCGTCACCCTCGCCTCAGCGCCGCTTCCGGTTACACCGACGGTGAACTCCCTGCCAGGCAGGTACTCCTCGATCAGAACCGGTTGATGATATGTGGCAAGCAACTCTGTCACCAGGGTCACCAGCGACTCTTGATCCCTCACCACACTCCTTGTGGTTATACCTTTGCCGGTACCCTCGGCCACAGGTTTGACGAACAGAGGGAATGCCAGAGAAGAGGCCTGTTCAATATCGGTGACTGAGGAAGCAATGATACCCGGACATACGGGTACGCCGGCGGCTTCCACCACCAGGCGTGCAAGGTATTTATTGAGAGAGACGCCCATCACCACGGGCCCGCTGAAGACATAAGGTATACGGTACTGATCGAGCAGCGCCGGGACGGCAGACTCACGTCCGTCGCCATAGAGGCCCTCTGCAATATTGAAAACCATGTCCCATCTGTTTCCCGCGGCAAGCTTCTCCACAAGCTGGAAGATATTGCCAATGCGTTCGGTCTCGTAACCTAGCCTGGCAAGCGTTGCCTCAAGGGCAGCCACTGTCTCCTCCTTGTCAAACTCAGCAGTCTCATCCATGGTATAACCACGTTCGAGGTACCACGAACGAAGGTCATACGTCAGTCCTATCCTCATCCCTAAGTTACTTTTTGTTGGGGTAAGTGTACTGATTCTTTTTATAGTTTCTTAGAACCCACTTTTCCGGTCCGCTCTCAACGACATAAGCAGGCAGGATAGGAATCTTGCCTCCTCCGCCGGGAGCGTCGACAACAAACTGAGGAACAGCATAGCCGCTTGTATGGCCCCGCAGGTTCTCTATTATGTCTATTCCTTCTTCAATTGTGGTCCTGAAATGGCTTGAGCCCGGTATCAGGTCGCACTGATAGATATAATAAGGTCTTACGCGCACCATCAGCAGCTTATGCATCAGGCTCTTCATCGTTGCAGGGTCATCATTGACACCCTTCAGCAGCACGGTCTGGCTACCCAGGGGTATGCCTGCATCGGCAAGCATCTCGCATGCCTTTCGTGTCTCTGGCGTGAGCTCGTCAGGGTGAGTGAAATGGACACTCAGGAAGAGCGGGTGATACCTGCGGAGCATGGCCACAAGCTGCGGGGTGATCCTCTGCGGGAGGACAGCCGGCACTTTGGTTCCTATTCTCAGTATCTCTATATGTTTGATGGCCCTGAGGTTCGAGAGCAGGTATTCAAGCTTGTTGTTGTTCATCGTCAGAGGATCCCCTCCGCTGATGATTACATCACGTATCTCGGTATGTTCCTCGAGGTACCTGAACGCCCTGTCCCATTCACCTTTAGTCAGATGACCAAGCTTGCCCACCGAGTGCGACCTGGTGCAGTACCTGCAGTAGGAGGAGCAGAACTGGGTCACGGTGAAGAGAGCCCTGTCGGGATAACGGTGTATAATACCGGGCACAGGACTGCTTCCCATCTCGTTGAGAGGGTCAGCCTTCTCGGCCTCGGTTATTTTCAGCTCATCGCTGGTCGGTATCATAGTCCTGCGAAGCGGAGAACCCGGCTCCGAATCACAGATAAGTGACAGATAGTAGGGAGTGATCCTTAGCGGCAGCCTGTTCTTCAGCCCGTGAAGAGTATTGATCTCGTCATCAGTAAGTGTCATGACACGAGACAGGGACTCAGCCGTGGTGAAAGAATTGCGCAGCTGCCAGCGCCAGTCATTCCAGGATTCAGCATTTGCAAGGGGGAAGTAGCGGCGTATGAATTCCGAACTCCGGTTGCTAACTAAACGATCGTGGGATCCGATCTGCGGGAAGATCATGGTACCCGCGCCAGGTTCTTCGTCAGAAGAACAACCCATGAGGCGGTCCTCAACATGAGTAACCGGTGCCTCTTTTCTGTTAGCGTTCATACTTCGGTAAAATAATTTACCTTTTTTTCTGGTTGTTAATTATTCGTTTTAGTTATTAAAATGTTTCATAAAATTGTCGCTAAGTTATTAAATGCGTAACCCGCGATAATACTCCCGGGCAAAAGATATTAACACGCCTGTTGTGCTTGGTAATACCTGTTTTTCAGTCTTATAGCCTTCCATATTCCGAGTTATTCACCGGTCTTGTTCAGGTCATAAAAATGATGCCCGTATTTTGAGGCGCAAACTTAAATCAAAATTTGATATACGGATATTTTTCAGACATTATTTTCAGATTATTTTCAACCATCTGATCGCGCTGGGCAGCACATAGTTCTGTCCGTCCTGCATCCTCAGGTGTATTCAACACATAATCAATCAGTTTATCTATTGTTGTAGTGGCCACGTGCATCCTTGTATCTGAGCTTGCGTAGTATACAAAGACTGTGCCATCCTCGTCGGCAATCCACCCGTTACTGAAGACGACGTTTGAGACATCTCCAACTCTCTCTTCATCAAGAGGTTCCAGGAAGTGGCCGGAGGGTCTATTTATCACCTTCCATGGCTCTTCGAGGGAGGTCATGAAGAGGTAAAGCGTGTAACGCAATCCTGCAGCCGTTCTCCTCACCCCGTGGGCAAGGTGTATCCAGCCATATTCTGTCTTCAGCGGGGCGGGGCCCTGGCCGTTCTTCACCTCCTTCACGGTATGGTATTTCCTTGCATCGACAAGGATCTCCCTGTCAAGTAGGGCATGCTCCATGCTGTCACAGAAACCGGCCGAGATACCGCTGTCTCCGGTCTCGATAAAGCCCGACTGCGGCCTGGTGTAGATCATATATTTCCCATTGACAAATTCAGGGTGCAGCACGCAGTTCCTCTGCTGTGCTGCCGATGACCTGAGATCATCAAGTCGCTCCCAGCGTTCCAGGTCCATAGTCCTGGCAATGCCGCAGCTTGCCAGCGCCGCTGACGAGTCATCGGGCTTGCTGTGGTCCTTTCGCTCTGCGCAGAAAAGCCCGTAGATCCATCCGTCCTCATGCCTGGTGAGCCTTATATCATAGACGTTCATCTCCGGGTCGGCGGTGACGGGCATCACTATCGGATGATCACGGAAGCGCCAGTGGTCTGTGCCATTAGGGCTCTCTGCTATGGCAAAGAACGACTTCACGTCGAACCCTTCCGTGCGCACCGCCAGGCAGTACTTGCCGTCATGCTTTATTGCCCCGGCGTTGAAGGTGGTGTTGATGCCAAGCCTCGTCATCAGGTGAGGGTTGGTTCTATAGTTAAGGTCATATCTCCAGAAAACCGGTGTGTGGTCACGGGTCAGAACTGGGTGGCGATACCTGTCATATATCCCGTTACCGCCATCCTTCTTTACATTCTGCCTGCTGATGAGCTCATAATGATCATCAAAAAGCTTCTTTACACCGGCATCAAATTCCTTTTCCGTCATAGTTCCTGATCAAAATATTTAGGAACAAATATAACGGATAACGCAAACCCCCGCTTTGGATTGTATTTACCTGCGTGCAATTGTGTAAACTTTTATATATTGCTGCCACAACCATTGAACTTGATTCTTATGAAAAAGTGCATTATCCATGTTTTATCAGGTGTTTTGCTGCTGCTCGCATCATGCGGAAACAATCCCCAGAGTCGTGAGTACATGGTGGTGGGGTATGTTGCGGGCTTCCGCAGCTACGACTTTTCACAGATCGATGCCACCAGGCTCACCCATATCAACTATGCCTTCGCCAACATCATCGACGGGCAGGTTATGTTCGGGAGCGACAAAATAGACGACAATGAAAGGAACAGCGATGACATCAGGGCTCTTACGGCACTGAAGGAGGTCAACCCGGAACTTAAGGTGCTGGTCTCTGTTGGCGGATGGGGATGGTCAGGTAACTTCTCCGATGCAGCACTCTCCGACTCTTCGCGCGAACGGTTTGCCGTCAGCGCAGCGGCCTTTGTCAGGGAGCATGAACTCGACGGCATTGACCTCGACTGGGAATACCCGAACCATCCAGGGGCAGG
Source organism: uncultured Rikenellaceae bacterium (assembly GCA_963802145.1). Classification (GTDB taxonomy): domain Bacteria; phylum Bacteroidota; class Bacteroidia; order Bacteroidales; family VadinHA17; genus SR-FBR-E99. Next base: position 237,687 of record CAWDHN010000010.1, on the reverse strand, counting down.
TAATATTTTCAGACCAGAGGATGTGCACAACTTCACCCTGCATGCTGGAGTGTGTAAGGAAGCATCTCGATTCGCTTTCAGCGGAGCAGGGGAGGAAGGAGAGGTACCTCCTCACCATTGCCACCGGCGCGAGTGAGCTCTATGCCGCAAACACCGAGCTGGGAGAACTTCAGCAACACCTCGATTTCATCAACATCATGACCTATGATTTCCATCACGGGGCAAGCTACCAGACCGGCCACCATGCGAACCTTTACCTCTCATCGTCCGATGCTCCTGACGGAGATGCCACCGAAAGGGCTGTTGACATTCACATCAGGGACGGTGTTCCACCCTCAAAACTGAATATCGGGATACCCTTCTACGGCAGGATCTGGAAGGGGGTGGAGCCTCTTAACAACGGCCTCTACAGGGAAGCCAGAACCACCGGTGCCGGCATGTCTTACGCCGATGTCTTAAAAGCTCTTGCTGATCCGGCTTATACCAGGTATTATGACTCATCTGCTGCCTCGCCCTTCCTCTGGAACGAAAGGGATTCAATCTTCATCTCCTATGAGGATGAGGGTTCCATCGCCGCAAGGATGGAGTTTATCAAGGCGAGAGGCCTGGGCGGCGTGATGTTCTGGGAATACACTGAAGATGTCGACGGTATGCTCCTGAATGCTGTTACAAATGGATTGAAGGGCAGATAGTTCCGTAGTTGCACTTGCACGAAGGGCACGGGAACATATTAAAACATCCCTTTTACTGCAGGTCAGATAAAGAAGAATGCCACCCCGGCTACACTCAGTATTGCCCCTGCTATTTCAACGACGGTTATCTTCTCCTTATATATCCATGCTGATGGAGCAAGGATCAGTATAGGCACGATGGCCATGATTGTTGAGGCAATGCCCGCCTGCGTATATTTAACTGAAAGCAGCGAGAAGGATATTCCGAGGAACGGACCGAAGAAAGCGCCCAGAATAAGTGGCTTCATTACCGGGACATTCTTTATGGCAGCCCCGACATTTCCCCACCTTCGCATAAGTGTTATGACTAAAGTAAATCCTGCTATGCCCGCAATTATCCTTATCTGGGTGGAAGCGAAGGCATCATAGCCATTCATCCCATACTTGCTGAGCACGATTCCCAGTCCCTGGCCAATGGCACCTATGAAGGCAAAGAGCAACCCTGCCGGCGCCAGTTTGATCGAGAGCCGCTCGCCCTTTACCGGTTTATTGAAGATGGCCAGGGCAATGCCCAGGATGACAATGATCATTCCGGCCATCTGCAGCATATTCAGGGATTCACCGAGGATGAAGTAACCGAAGATCGCTGCCAGCGGAGGCGCCAGCGTCATGATCAGCATGGCGAACCTCGAGCCTATGAGGGGATAGGAGCGAAACAGGAAATAATCGCCCAGTACCAGCCCGACAAGTCCGGAGAGGCCAAGCCACAGCCAGTTATATCCGGTGGCGTCAGTGGGAAGAAAATGGCCGCGACTGATCCAGGTATAGATACTTATGAAGATCATGGCCATGCTGAGCCTCAAAATATTGACTGTCAGCGAACCCACCTTGCGGCTGGCCGACTCGAACGCCAGCGCCGTAATGGTCCAGAAGATGGCCACGGCCAGGGCGGCAAATTCACCAATGTGAGCGTTTATGTAATCCATGCCCGGTTAAAATATCAGGGCACAAAAATATACAATCGCCCGAACCCTGCACTCATTTGACCATGTTCATTCAAAATTTTAATGTGACAGGTCTCAGAGGGGCAATAAATATTTATAATTTTGAATAAACCAACAATTAATACCAATGGATGCAAAAACCAAGGCCATCATCTCACATCTCTTTGTTGTGGGCTGGATCATTGCTGTGATATTCAACATGAATAAAAAAGAGGAGTATGCAAGTTTTTATATCATACAGAACCTTGGAATCATCATTCTGGGTATCGCTCTCAGGGTCCTACAGGTGATCCCGGTGTTTGGTCCTGTTATCATGGTCATCGGGGGCGTCCTGCTCTTCATTTTCTGGCTGATGAGTTTCATCTGGTCGATCCAGGGAGAGATGAAGCCCATTCCCCTGCTGGGAGAGAAATTCCAGGCCTGGTTCAAGGGATTATAGCCAGATGAGGCTGCAGTACATTTTCTTTTTTTTGGTTGCCCTGCTATCCCTCTTATCTGCCGGATGCGACGAGAAGGAGACGGGAAGGCCCAATATCATCCTTATAATCGCAGATGATCTGGGTTACGGTGATACCGGACCTTACGGGCAGATAAAGATTGAGACACCCAACATCGATCTTCTCGCGGAGAGCGGGATGCGTTTCACTCGTCATTATGCCGGATCACCTGTCTGCGCCCCCTCGCGCTGTGTGCTTCTTACCGGGATGCATACGGGTCATGCTCAGGTAAGAGGCAATGACGAGTGGGCCGACAGGGGAGAGGTATGGAGCTACCGGGCGATGATCGCCGACTCCACCCTTGAGGGACAGAGGCCGCTTGCCGACGGCACCGTCACACTTGCCTCCGTACTGCAGAAGAACGGTTATACGACCGGTGCAGTGGGTAAGTGGGGACTGGGGGCGCCTCATACCGGAGGGAGGCCCACCAGCCAGGGATTTGATTTCTTCTTTGGCTACAACTGTCAGCGAATGGCACATACCTACTACCCGGTACATCTATGGCGCAATGACTCGCGGGTATGGCTCAGAAACGATACGGTAGCTCCGCACACGGGACTTGATCCCGGGGCCGACCCCTATGACCCTGCCAGCTACGATAGATTCAATATGAAGGACTATGCTCCCGACCTGATGTTCGGTGAGATGATCTCGTTCATCGACTCCAACGGAGACAAACCATTCTTTCTTTACTGGGCTACGCCAATACCCCACCTCGCCCTCCAGGCTCCCGAAGAGTGGGTGAAGAAGTATACTGAAAAGTACGGTGACGAGGAGCCCTATGACGGCAGTGACGGTTACTTCCCCGTTCGTTATCCCCATGCCACCTACGCCGCGATGGTATCTTACCTCGATGACCAGGTGGGGAGGCTGATAAATCACCTGAAGGATAAAGGCATATATAATAACACGCTCATAATCTTCACCAGTGATAACGGTCCTGCATGGAACGCCGGCACCGACCCTGAGTGGTTCGGCAGCGCAGGGCCCTTCAGGGGTGATCAGGGATATGGAAAAGGCTCGGTAAACGAGGGCGGCATACGCGTTCCCCTTATTGTTTCATGGCCGGGGGTGATAAAGGGGGGAACTGTTTCAGAACATGTTTCGGCCTTTTGGGATATGATGCCGACAATATGCGAACTCACCGGTGCAGAAATACCGGCCGGCACCGACGGAATAAGCTTCCTGCCTGAACTAACGGGAAGGAGGCAGCCACGCCACAGCCACCTCTACTGGGAATTCCCTGAATACGGTGGTCAGCAGAGTGTGATCATTGGCAACATGAAAGCCATCAGGAAACAGATGCATAAAGGAAATGAAACCTTCGAACTTTACGACCTTTCCGCTGATCCTAGTGAGACAAGGGACATAGCACATGAACACCCTGAGATAATTGCCAGGGTGAAGGAGATAATCAGTAAGGAACACCTGACCTCTTCAAATCCCGGATGGAGGTTCAGCCTGCTCGATGAGTGAAGATGCGCCGGTCGCAGCCCGATGGGTCAGCCTTTCTTGCCCCCGGAATTCAAACAATTGCAGGAGAAACCCGTTAAACATGTAGCATGTGGCGGATTTGTGAGGACTTTTGAACGTTGAAAAGTCTGCTATCTTTGCACGGGCTTAGAAAAACGGGATTGACTGAAATTAAGGATATACTAAGAGAATTTGAATCGGTTGGACTTGACGGAATGACGGAAGTAAGGTACATGAACCGTGTAGATACCAAGTATATCTTCTCAGTCAGTAAGCTGGAACTTCTCCTGCGGAGTGTCAATTCCCTCTACCGGGCGCTTGAGATAGACCAGCAGCGTGAGTTCCGTTACAAGACGGTATATTTCGACACCCCCGATCTTCTCTTTTACCACCAGCATGTGACCGGCAAACTTAACCGGGCCAAGGTCAGGATCAGGACCTACGAAACCAACGGGCTTACCTTCCTCGAGGTAAAGCAGAAGTCGAACAAGGGCCGTACATCCAAATCGAGGTTGGAGAGGGAGCCGGGCGGCATGAACCACATACAGCAGTCGCATGAATTCCTTACGGAGCTGATCTCCGCCAATGCCAGCTCGCTCAAGGCCGTAATCAATACGGGTTTTACCCGCATTACCCTGGTGAACCTCAACCATGCGGAGAGAATAACCATAGATTATAACATCTGCTGGAACAACCTGAAGGGCGACTGTGTGAGGATGCCTTTCCTGGCCATCGCAGAGATTAAAAGTGAAAAGTCCACATCACTCTCCCCTTTTTTCCGGGAGCTCAAACACCTGGGAATTCGCAGTACGGGATTCAGCAAATATGCCATGGGAATGGCAATGGTGAACGGGGTGTCAAAACAAAACAGCTTAAAACCGAATTTTCTACTCTTAAACAGAATCAGGGATGAATATAACACTATCAGCACTGCCTGACGGAACCGCAGTAACGGGATCGGAAATCTTCAGTCTCTCCGGATTGCCGGAGCTGATAATCCGTTTCGGCATTAACATTGTCGTTATCCTCATCCTGGTACGGTGGCTTTATTACACTACCACGAGGAGAAAGGATTATCTCTTCACATACATCCTTATCTCCGCCGTCGTTTTCCTTCTCTGTTTCCTGCTTGAGAGCGTCAGCCTTCAGATAGGCTTTGCACTGGGATTGTTTGCCATATTCGGGATAATAAGGTACAGGACCAATCCCATGCCCATCAAAGAGATGACCTATCTCTTCCTGGTGATCGGGGTCTCGGTGATCAATGCACTCACCGCCGGCACGAGCCTGTTTGAGATACTGTTCGCCAATATTGCCGTTGTGCTCATCACCTTCGGGCTAGAGAAGGTATGGCTTCTAAGGCATATCTCATCAAAAACGATAGTGTATGAAAAGATCAACCTGATTGTTCCGGAGAAGTATGACGAGATGATCGCCGACCTTCAGCAGCGCACAGGCATCAGCGACATCAAAAAGGTTGAGATCGGCGCCATAAATTTTCTGAAGGATACATGCCGGATGATAATATATTACGAAGACAGGAGCCGGGCAGTCAACCTCGCCGACCAGAATGGCTTCATTAAACCAGACGACAACGATGATGATTAGAAAAAGCACAATTATAATTCTCCTGGTACTCCTGCCCGCAGTGCTCGCCGGACAGAAGACCGATTACGGTATTTGGTACGAGGTAAGGGCCGAGAAGAAAATCGTTAAGGGACTGCGTTTTGATCTTGAGGCCAGCATGAGGACTGACAGGAATGCATCGCATATCGAGGAGTTTTATCTTGAGCCTGGACTAAGATTTAAGTTCAACGACTATGTCGCTGCAGGTGTTTACTACCGTTTCATTGAGCAGGAGGAAAAGGATGATAAATACCATCCCCGCCACCGGTATATAGCCCAGGTTAAAGGAACGCTGCCGAAAGTATACCGGTTTACTCTCGCAGCAAGATACAGGATGCAGGTACAGAATAAGACCTTTATTAACGATGTTGAGGATGAGGAGCCTTTGTGGGGTCAAAGGTTCAGGCTGGAGCTTGAATACGACGTAAAGGGCATGCCGATCAAGCCCTATGCCAATGTTGAGGCGCAGAGACTGCTTTCAGTGCCTACGGAAACCACTATTGACAAGTGGAGATACATGATCGGTGCTGAATATACCGTAAACAAAAAGCACACTTTCGGACTCGAGTATATATATAATGAAAGCAGGGTGACCAAGCCCGCCTACATGAACCTGCTTGGAGTCACCTATTCAATCCGGCTGTAATCCGCGAAGACTATTTTAACCGGGGTTCGTCAGTTATCATACTTATTGGCCCGGACGATTGCTAAACTTTATTAAGCCGCAGGTTGTTATCTGCTAAATCAGAATGACTGAAATGACTAAATGGACCACTGAACTCATTGGAGATCTTAAAGGAAAAAGAATAATAATTACCGGAGGGGCGAGCGGCATCGGATTTTCTGCCGCGGAGGTACTGGCATCCAGGGGAGCGGCCCTGGTTCTTGCCGTAAGGAGCGTAGCAAAGGGAGAGAAGGCTGCAGCCAGGATCAGGGCCTCGCAATCCGCTGCAGATGTGACGGTGATGCACCTTGACCTTGGCGACCTAGCCTCGGTCAGCAAGTTCGCCGCTGACTACGCCGGGCGGTTTGACAGGCTTGACATACTCATCAACAATGCTGGTGTTATGGTGCCTCCCTATTCAAAGACCAGGGACGGTTTTGAGCTTCAGTTCGGCACGAACCACCTTGGGCACTTTGCCCTTACGGCCCATCTGCTGCCGCTCGTGATGGCAACCCCGCAATCGCGGATTGTCACCGTGAGCAGTATAGCCGCACGTAACGCCAGTATCAATTTCAAGAACCTTGACGGGTCGCACGGATACAACCCGATGACCTTTTACCGCCAGAGCAAGCTTGCCAACCTGCTCTTCGGCACGGAGCTTCAGCACCGTCTCGGGAGAGCCGGATCAGATACCATAAGTGTCCTGTGCCATCCGGGCATCAGTGTCACCAACCTGCTTTCGAGAGGCTCGGGCAAAGAGACAGGAAAGATTATGAAGTCACTAATGAGCATTGTGGCCCAGCCTGCCGCAAAGGGTGCACTGCCTACCCTGTATGCAGCCACCCATCCCGGTCTCAGGGGCGGTGAATACATAGGTCCCGACGGCCCCCGTAACATGAAGGGCAATCCTGTTATGACCGATGATGTCTCAAAACTCTTCAATGCTGACCTGTCCGCCAGGCTGTGGGAGGTATCCGAATCACTGACGGGTGTCCGGTACACAATCTGAGGTTCAGTCTTCAGTTTGAGACTCCGACAAAGGAGGGGGCTCAATCCCGACCACGAAGTGCGTCGGGACTTCCAGTCCTAGTCATATCGATGCAATATGACGACTGCCGACTGCCGATTGGCTACTATCGACTGGTTGCCTTGTGCAACATCTGTTGAACAAAAACAAGATGTGGTTGTTTTACAATTACAACCAATAAACGTCACACAATTAAAGTTAGAATACCATGGAAACAACAAAATGGATAATAGACCCTTCGCACAGTGAGATTCAGTTCAAGGTCAAGCACATGATGATAACCACTGTGACAGGAAGCTTCAAGGATTTTACCTCGGAGGTTGAGACGCAGGGTAATGATTTTACCAGGGCAAAAATAAAATTTCAGGCAGCAAAGGCATCAGTCTTCACAAACGCCGATGCGAGAGATGCTCATCTTAAAAGCGCCGACTTCTTTGATGCTGAAAAGCACCCCTATCTGAAGTTTGAATCCACATCCATTGAGAAGGCTGATGATGAAAATTTCATCCTTCATGGCAACCTGACCATAAAGGATATATCGAAGCCCGTAAAGCTTGATGTTGAGTCCGGAGGAATCGGCAAGGATCCCTGGGGTAATCTCAAGGCCGGTTTCAGCCTGACGGGAAAGATCAACCGTAAGGATTGGGGCCTGAACTGGAATGCAGCCCTCGAGAGCGGAGGTGTTCTGGTAAGCGACGAGGTCAGGATATTCTGCGAGGTGCAGTACGCGAAGCAGGCCTGATACTGCCACTAAAAAAGACTTTTTTTACATTTCAGAGATCACATATAAGCATTACCGGAGGTCATGATAATCCTCCGGTTTTTTTATCTCTCCGTTTCCACTCTATAATATAACACCTAAATTCATTGCCTCTCTGGAAGCCGGCCGGTTTTCCCTTTGCGGTTATATCACCATGTCGCCAGCGAATCGTTTTCAGGCTATGACCAGCTCACTGAAAAGTTTTATGATTTATCAAACATTTCAGTACTCATGTCGTATAAACACAAAAATTATCTGTCCAATAGTACGCTTGTTAACATATGAAATACCTTAAAATTCTATTGCTGCTGCTGCTTCCACTGGCAGCATGCAACAAAAACGATGGTGATGACCAACCTGATGATTCCATGTACTTCCCTTCAGATGATGAATGGGATACAAGATCGCTATCCAGCCTGGAGTGGAACGAAAGTGCCGTTCAACCTTTAAATGATTATTTAATTCAAAAGAATACCAGGTCTTTTATGATCCTTGTCAATGGACGAATTGTGATGGAGGAGTATTTCAACGGACATACGCCAACCACTACCTGGCAATGGAACAGCGCCGGCAAGACATTGGTGGGAACCACAACCCTCATTGCACAGCAGGATGGACTGTTGGATATCAATGACAAAGCATCCGATTATCTCGGTAACGGTTGGACAAGTGAACCATCAGATAAAGAGAACCTGATCACACCGAAGAACCTGCTCTCAATGACCTCCGGCATCAATGATGAATCCAATCTGGTAATAAAACCGAACTTGACATATCTTGCGGATGCCGGAACCAGGTGGTCTTATCATAATGTCTTCCAGGTATTGATGGATATTGTAGCTGACGCCGCCAATCAGGATTTTGAAGCCTACTTCAATACCAGGCTGAAAAACAAAATCGGCATGGATGGATTCTGGAATTACGGGCTGATTTTTAAAATCTATCACAGTAATACACGCAGCATGGCAAGGTTTGGACTTCTGGCCCTTAACAAGGGGAAATGGAAGAACGAACAAATACTTAATGAAACATTCTTCAGTGCTGCTGTTAACTCCTCACAAAATATAAATCCATCCTACGGATATTTCTGGTGGTTAAATGGTAAAGCAAGCTATATGCTTCCAGGGGCTCAGAATGTTTATCAGGGAACCCTGATTCCAAATGCTCCGTCAGATATGTATTCAGCCATGGGTGCAGAAGATCAACGCATTTATGTAATTCCATCCAGAAAAATGGTGATTGTAAGAATGGGGGATGCATCTGATCCGCAGAATCCCAATTTTGCCCTTTCTGGATTTGACAATGAGCTTTGGGGAAAAATTAATGCTGTAATAGACTCAAAATAATACGCTTGACTATATAAATCAGTGAACCGTAAACAGCGGAGAAGAAGCTGGCATCTATCCTTAACGAGAACGGTAATTGCTGGTTTTTCTGTCAACGCATATAGTATCACGACAATATTTCTTTATTATTTCTTTGGCTCATGTTTAGTTGATAGGCATTGAATATGAACTATATGCCCGATTGTGTTGTTTAATACTGCTAAACATTAACACTGATCCACATGGAAACCATCACAGTTAATTATTGGGCCATTGTTGCTGGCGCGTTCCTCTCTATGGTCATCGGGGCTATATGGTACGGTCCGATTTTCGGGAAGAAATGGGCAGAGATACTCGGCGCTGACATGTCTGACCCGGAGACTAAAAAGAAAATGCAGAAAACAGCCGGTCCGCTCTATCTTGTGCAGTTTATCATGACTCTCTTCCAGGTTCTGGTACTGGCGCACCTGATAGCCGATACAAAGATTGCCGGAGGGCTTGAGAGATCACTGTGGATCTGGGCTGCCTTCATAATACCGACTCTTGCCGGTGCAGTGATGTGGACCAATGAGAGCGGGAAACTCAAATGGGCACGCTTTCTGATTCAGGGCGGCTATCAATTGATCCTCTTCATAACCTTCGGATTGCTTTTACAGTTCTGGAAGTAAACTCAGCCGAGTTTAGTATCCTAAGCTCTTCATTATAGAATCTGTCTGCTCCCTGTGGCTCCGGACAAGCGTAATGAATGCACCGGGTCTTACCAGTCTGGAAGTAGCATCTGGGCTATCCGGCATAATAATGAATGATTGCGGACACGGTTGCCGGGAATAGGTGGAGGGCTGCACTTTAATTGCAAACACATCATTGAATTGTGACTGTAAATGCCTGGAACCAGGTCCGTGAACTTTTTTTTTGCCTGTTGGTTAATAATACAAGATTTGACAAAACCGACAGAACCAGTTGTTGGTGCCGGACCCGGTCAAATACCCTGTGAGATTTTTCAAATGGCTTTTTATAAACCTTTAATTATGAAAGTTATGAAAACCCCCAAACACACCTATCGATTTTATTTAATTGCTCTGTTATCCTCTTTATTATTTACTGGTTGCGAAAAAGAGGACTCGCCATCCAGTTCAAACGTAATTGAGGGATTGTTCTATTACTATACTGATGAAGCGAATAAAAAAATCATGGTAATAGATATAGGCGCGTCGACTCCATTCAGGAGGAGTTATACTTTGAGTGATGATGTCACGCTGGAGGACATCGCGCAGGAAAGGGACCATCTGGTATTGAAAGTCTATCGACCTTCGGCAATAAGCACTCTGGCCACTAAGAAAGGCAATCTGATTAAATCAAAAGTTATTGAAGGCGACTGGCTGTTTGTAGCAAACAACCCATTCTTGGGGCTGACAGGTACTTCCAGTGATAACTATTCTGAGGCAAATCAGTTTCCAAATGAAGCCACAGGATTCAAACTTCACAAAATGGAGGTAATCAATGGAGAAGCAGTTTTTGCGATTGAAAGTGTGGGTTACCCCGGAAGATACATGACTCACACCGGTCATCCTATTCAAGGAGCAAATTTACTCTATTTAGATGCTTTTTCAGAACCTGAGAAGGCCCCCAGATTCAGGCTTTACAATCCCAAATCCACATTCCTGGAGGGTGATCCAAGTGTTCCCCATGATGCCTATATCGCATGGTAAGCTCTTGTATATAGGCAAAATAGTTACTATCTCCCGGCACCGTTTCTTCCTGTAGAAATCATTACTTCCTAATCTCTCAGTATAAACATTATGGCAAACTCAGCAACAATCAAGGAGTTTCCGACCCGACAACGCGAAGAATTAATCAGGACATTAAAAAACCGCTTTGAGAAAAACATGCACCGTCACAAAGGTCTCGAATGGCCTGAAATGCAGTCGAGGCTGGAGGTAAGTCCCGGTAAATTGTGGTCACTTAATGAAATGGAAAGAACCGGAGGAGAACCGGATGTCGCCGGTTACGATAAGAAGAGTGGCGAATACATTTTCTACGATTTCTCACCGGAGAGTCCTGCAGGCCGCAGAAACGTCTGTTACGACCGTGAAGCGCTGGAGGCAAGGAAATCATTTAAACCGTCAGGCAGCGCTGTTGACCTTGCAACAACCATGGGCATTGATCTGTTGACGGAGGAACAATACCGGGAGCTGCAGAAGCTGGGAAGTTTCGATACCAAAACATCAAGCTGGATCAGGACTCCGTCCGATATAAGAAAACTGGGCGGCGCTCTCTTTGCCGATCGCCGGTACGGCGCTGTCTTTGTATATCACAACGGAGCCTCGTCTTACTATGCGGTCAGGGGTTTCCGCGGGTCTCTGAGAGTCTGATGCCAGCCACCTGTTACGCCATCAGGGGTTTCCGCGGCTCTCTGAGAGTCTGATGCCGGCCTGCCAATAAGCCGCATTGATTTTTCAAGGCTATCTGAGGGTATAAATCCGACCCATCGGTTCTGGCAATGCTTACCGGAGAATGAATTGCAGGCTGGGGCAACACCAATACCCTGTATTACGCCCGGAAGATAAGCGTCAGGGCGAGGTACTTGACCACCAGGCCCAGGATCGTAAAGATCACCGTGTCCCTTATCCTGTAACGGAGCATTCCGGCTGCCAGGGAGATGACGGGAGAGGAGAGTGGCAATGCGTTAAAGACAAAAATTGTAACGTTGCCGTATCTTTCGATAAACTTTTCAGCCTTCATGTACCTCTTTCTGCCAATCAGCTGGTCAATGAACCTGTTGCTCATTAATAAACCAATGGCATAGTCAATCGACTGAGAGAAGAGAGCCGTGCCTATTGCCACGGAATTAAGCGCTACAACGCTTATGTCGCCCTGGAGATAATATACAAACCCCACCTCAACCGGCATCACAAGAAAAAAGAGATAGCCGCACGCGTTCACGATGGCAAACGACAGCATCCCTTCGTCGCGCGAGCCATAATAAATGTCGCGACCGATGGTTATTGATGCAATTGCAATTGCCGCTGACACCAGCAGAATTGCGATGATTATCCGGGTTATCTCAGCGCGACTCTTGGGTGCCATTTACCAGCGGTTGTATGGGTTGACTGCCAGTGCTGAGTTATCAAACCTTGAGTCAAATGAGACCTCCTCTCCAAGCCACGGCGGAAACTCAAAATCCCCATCGGCCGGGATAAGTCCTATCTCCGTCGCTTCCGTGGCATCTTTTCTGGACTCCCCACAGACAAGAAACTTTCTTTCAATCTCGAGTGGCATATTAAGAAAATAAAGATACTCCTTAAGATTAAAAAAGAAAGAATAATATTTTTTTTTGTGCCATTCGGAATTTTCTGATTTTTGTGTATTTTTACCTCCGATATGATGAGAAAATTTGCGCCATACAGCTATTCGTTTTACTTTTTCTATTATCAGCCGGAAAGAGGGACTGAATAGTTGTATATCTGTGTAAAGAATAAGAAATATGATAAAGGCAGTCCCGCAGAAAGCGGGACTTTTTTTTATCCGGAATATGAAAATGAGAAAACAGGGGAAAAGGTCAGTGCAGCAAACCTTGGAGAAAGGGGATAACTTAAGGTGATGGCCGCAGTTGAGTATTACAGTTGAAAAGATGATGCAACCTATGAAGATGACGGATAAACCGATAATAAAGGCAGCCTCGCGCACAGGTCTCGTAAACGAGTACTACTTCTCGGCAAAGCTGGCAGAGATAGCCCGCATGAGAGAGCAGGGAATTGATGTTATAAATCTCGGAATAGGCAGTCCTGATATGCCACCCTCACCAAATGTAATAGAGGAGCTTGGCAGGAATGCTTCAGGCATAAAAAACCACGGCTACCAAAGCTACAGGGGTATACCTCAGCTCAGGAAAGCCTTTGCTGCCTGGTACCAGAAGTATTTCAGGGTGACCCTCGATGCTGATACGGAGATTCTGCCGCTGATCGGCTCAAAGGAGGGGATAATGCATATCAGCATGGCATTTCTCGACCCAGATGATGAGGTTCTGGTGCCTGATCCGGGTTATCCGGCCTACGGTGCTGCCGCGAAGCTGGCAGGTGGTATCGTCAGACCATATGACCTTACCTCAGAAAACGGCTGGATGCCTGACATAAAGGCCATTGAGGCATCAGGAGTCGAGAAGGTAAAGATGATGTGGATCAACTATCCGCATATGCCCACGGGTACGAAGGCCTCAACGAGTCTGTTTGAGAGCCTGACATCCTTTGCCCGGAGGCACAGTATCCTTCTATGCAATGACAATCCCTATAGTTTTATCCTGAATAATGACCATCTGAGCATCTTTACTATACCGGGTGCCCGCGATGTGGCCCTTGAACTTAACTCCCTGAGCAAATCCCATAACATGGCAGGGTGGAGGATAGGAATGGTTGCCGGTAACAGCCTGTTCATCAATGATGTGTTAAAGGTGAAGAGCAATATGGACTCAGGCATGTTTCAGCCGTTACAGGCTGCTGCTGCGGAGGCGCTGGCGGCGCCGGACGAGTGGTACGCCCGGCTTAACGAGGTCTACCTCCGGCGCCGGGAAAAAGCCGCTGAGATAATGAATGCCCTCTCATGCACCTTCGACCATGAGCAGGCAGGCCTCTTTCTCTGGGGGAGAATCCCGGAGAGGTATGGAGAGGCCATCGAACTTACCGAGGAGTTGCTGCATGACAGGCATCTCTTCATCACTCCCGGATCAGTCTTCGGTAACAACGGAAAGAGATACATAAGGATATCGCTCTGCGCAACAGAGGAAATCCTAGAGGCAGCACTTCAACGGGTCATGTCAAATGCGAAATCTAATGTCAACTAACCAAATAGGAAATTTATGTCTGCAAATATCTGTATAGTGGGACTGGGCCTCATCGGGGGCTCACTGGCGAGAAGCCTCAGGCTCAATGGTTTTTCGGGAAGGATCACCGGGGTGGAGAGTAATCCGCATCACTGCACAATAGCTATGTACAGGGGACTGGCCGACGAGTTCCTTTCCCTGGAGGAGGCTGTAGAGAAGTCAGATATCATTATCCTCTGCGCTCCCGTCGATGTTAACTGCCAGCTCCTGCCACGGATTCTTGATATGATAGGTGGAACTTCGAAGGTGGTGACAGACATGGGGTCAACCAAAGCCGACATCGGCGCTCTGGCGTCAGCGCACCCGGCCCGGGGGAGATATGTATCAGCCCATCCCATGGCAGGAACCGAGAACTCCGGTCCGGCAGCAGCCCTTGACAGGCTCTTCTGCGACAAGGTGGCAATAATATGCGACCCGGAACGCAGCGATGAGGATGCACTTGAGCTTATCACAGCCCTCCTGCAGTCGTTTAACATGCATTTACAGTATATGAACTCCGTTGAGCACGACATCCATGTGGCCTATGTGTCACATATCTCCCACATCACCTCTTTCGCATTGGCTCTGTGCGTGCTCGACAAGGAGAAGGACTACAAGAACATTATGTCACTGGCAGCAGGAGGGTTTGAGAGCACCGTGCGGCTCTCGAAGAGCAGCGGTGACACCTGGGCGCCGATCTTTATCGGCAACTCCGGACCTATATTAGAGGTGATTGACACGTATATCGAGAAGATGCGACTCTTCAAGACACATATAAAAAACGGTGATGGAGCAGCCCTGCGTGATATAATGAAGTCGGCGAATGAAATAGGACAGATACTTAAATGATCACATAACTTAAGATGAAAACACAAAATATCGTTACCGCAAACAAAAGGCTGAATATCTCCCCTATAGAGGAGTGGCCCATCTACAAGCAACGGCCACTGGTTATAGCAGGCCCCTGCAGCGCTGAGAGCGAGGAACAGGTGATGCGCACCGCTGCCGGACTGGCTGCCTCAGGCAGGGTTGATCTCTTCCGGGCCGGCATATGGAAACCTCGCACCAGGCCTGATCAGTTTGAGGGTGTGGGCTCGACGGGACTGGGCTGGCTGAGGAAGGTCAGGGAAGAGTATGGACTTCCCGTCTCCGTGGAGGTGGCTACCGAGAAGCATGTTTATGAGGCCCTGAAGCATGGGCTGGATGCTGTATGGATAGGCGCCCGCACAAGTGTCAATCCGTTTGCGCTTAGCGAAATAGCAGCAGCACTTAAGGGTGCTGATATCATGGTGTTTATCAAGAATCCCATCAACCCTGACCTGGAGCTCTGGATAGGGGCAGTTGAGCGGATAAGCAAAGCGGGCATCAGTCGGATTGCCGCCATACACCGTGGCTTCTCCTCGTGGGAGAAGTCCTCCTTCCGGAACCAGCCAAGGTGGCAGATAGCCATTGAACTGCGTCAGCGCATTCCAGACATGGGACTGCTGTGCGACCCGAGTCACATGGGTGGCGACAGGTCGTTCATCGTCGACCTTTCGCAGAAAGCGATGGACCTGAACTATGACGGACTGATGATAGAGTCACATATCGATCCCTCCACAGCCCTCAGCGACAAGAAACAGCAGGTCACCCCTTCAGAGCTGATTGAGATACTTGACAGCCTCATACTCAGGTCGCCGACCACCGATGATCCTGAGTTCCTGGAGACAATTGAAGACCTGCGAAGCCAGATCGACGTATATGATAACCTCCTGCTTGACATCCTTGAGAGCCGCATGCAGGTGGCAGAGACCATCGGAAGGTTCAAGAAGGAGCATAACATCACCATCCTTCAGAGCGTCCGGTGGAAGGAGGTGATGGGCAATGCGGTTGAGAAAGGTGTCAGGAAGGGGCTGACACCCGAATTCATTCATACAATCCTTGAGGCCATTCACCAGGAATCGATTACCCATCAGATGAAAGTCATGAAAGAAGACTAATTTAGCATACCGGGAAGCCGGATAAATTCCTGAAAAATCAATTGCCTAATGGAGATTACTGTTCATCCGTCGAATCTTAAAGGTATAGTTGAGGCCCCGCCAAGCAAGAGTCTGACACAGAGGGCAATAGCTGCCGGCCTTCTGGCGAATGGAACCACCGTGATTCGCAATCCTTCATTCTGCAATGACTCCCTTGCCGCCATCAGTATGGCCGAGGCCCTTGGTGCCCGGGTGTGGAAGGAGAGCAGCTCCATTACCATTGAGCCGGGACGGGTTGCTGACTCCCTTGTTGAACTCCACTGCGGTGAGTCTGGCCTGGCCCTGCGCATGTTCTCACCTTTGGCGGCCCTGCTATCGGATCATGCAATCCTGACCGGCGAGGGATCACTGGTGAAGAGACCTGTCAGGATGATAGATGAAGCACTAAGTCAGCTGGGAGTAAAGGTGATGACGAACAACGGCCTTCTGCCAGTCACTCTCAGAGGCAGGCTGAGAGGAGGGAGGGCGGTCATCGACGGCTCCACAGGCTCGCAGCTTCTGACAGGTCTGCTGATGGCGCTTCCGCTTGCCGGCTCCGACAGCGAAATAGAGGTCAGTAACCTGAAGAGCAAGCCTTATATCAGCCTCACGCTGGATCTGTTGTCCGACTTCGGGGTCTTTGTGGAAAACAGAGGGTTCAGTCATTTTATCATACCGGGAAACCAGTCTTACCAGCCACGCGAATACAATGTCGAGGGCGACTGGAGCGGCGCTGCTTTCCTGCTTGTTGCGGGGGCCGTGGCCGGAACGGTTATGGTGAGCAACCTGAGACCAGACAGTTTGCAGGCTGACATGGCAATCATGCAGGCGCTCAGGGATGCCGGATGCCGCCTGACGGTAAATGGTAACGCGGTCATGGCTGAGAGGTCTGAGCTTAGGGCGTTCACCCTTGATGCCACCGACTGTCCCGACCTGTTTCCCCCGCTGGCAGCACTTGCAGCACAGTGCAGCGGCACCAGCCGGATCAGGGGAGTGAGCAGGCTGGTGCATAAGGAGAGCGACAGGGCAGGGGCGATTGCCGGGGTGCTCGACGCGATGAACATCCGATCACGCATTGAAGGTGATGAGATGCTCATCGATGGCGGTGAAGTTCGCGGCGCAGTAGTCAGCTCACACAGTGATCACCGCATTGCCATGATGGCCGCCGTGATGGCCCTGACCGCCACCGGTGAAGTGACAATAGCCGGCGCCGAAGCGGTGGCCAAATCATACCCGGAATTTTATGAGGCAATGACCCGCCTTGGGGCGCTGGTGGCCTGATAACCTGGCCCGTATGGGATCTTTCGCCTCGCGATAAAAGTGGTCTGATCCATGGACCTATCTTGGCCGTATCTCCCTCCGCATGAACTCGTAGTAGGAAATGACGAAACTTATTATTGTCCCTGCAACCAGCCCGGTTACCTGCGGCCAGACAAGCATGATGCTCTGACCCAGTGGCAATGGTCCGGGGAGGGTGCCAATCATCTGTTCCATTGTCAGCGGACCAAGGCTGCGCACCGAAGGCATCAGCAGCGTTGTAGTGGCTTCGCTGAAGAGCTGGTTGGGCATCACCCTCAACAGCGCGAGGCGAAACTGCTCGAAAGCAATAATATGTTGTGGCGAAGCTGTCGGCGACGGCTCGAGCGATTTTGTTATCAGACTGACTATCAACGGATAGAATACCGAAAAGAAGAGCCACACTGCTATTGCCGATAGTGCCGCCGTGGCAGGCTGCCGGAACAACACTGAGAACAGTATTGACAGGTTTAGCCAGAAGGCGACATATACTATACTTAAAAGGATGAACAGGAGGATCCTCACGAACTCCTCAGCTGTGGGAGGGATGCCAATGGATACGAGACCAGCCCCCATCACCAGGAGTCCGAGTGCATACAGCATTGCACTGATGACGGCGAGCGCAGCCGCAAACTTGGCATTGATTATATAGTCGCGGTGTATGGGTTGTGACAATATGCGGCTGAGAGTGCCCCTGTTCTGTTCTGAGTTTATTGCATCAAATCCCAGCCCTATACCCAGCAGCGGACCAAGAAAGCCTATGAAGACGGTGAATGATGGCATGGTGCCGTCAGAAAGGGTAAAGAGCCTTAGAAAGAAAAACGATCCCTCGGGATCATTCGGCTTAAGCGCCTGTGAAAAGTTTGTCAGGGCCGTATATAAAGATCCGAGGCATGTAAGTATGATTATGCCGATAAGGATTATAAATCTCCAGCTCCTGATGTGGTCTGCCATCTCCTTTTCCATGATTACACGGAAGGGATGTTTTATTCTGTCGTCGTTGCGAAACAGTTTACCGGCGAATGTCATAGCTGCTTTATTCATGATCTTCAACTCCTTCAAAATAACGGAAATAGATATCGTCAAGACCATATTCCTTCCTGCCCTCTGTTGGCAGGGATGCGTCGGTGCCGAACAACCTCCCGGCCAAGCTCTGTATGTCACCGGTAGCCAGAAGTTTGCCTCCGACGAACAGTCCCACCCTGTCACAAACCTGTTGTACCTGGTGCAGATGGTGCGAGGAGAAGAGCACAGTTATTCCCTGCTCCCTGCTAAGTTCCACTATCAGCTCAAGGAATGCCTTTACGCCGGCAGGGTCGATACCCAGTGTCGGTTCATCGAGGATAATCACTTCAGGATCCTTGATCATGACATCTGCCAGGCCCAGTCGCTGGCGCATTCCGCGGGAATATTTCCCGGTTTTTTTATCTTTCTCTGCCGCGAGGCCAATCCGTTCCAGGAGCGCTTCCGCCTTTTTTTCTGCAGCAGAAGGAGCGGAGCCATTCAGCCGGGCAGTATAGGTGAGGTTCTCCAGGCCGGAGAGGTCATCATAGAAACCCACCTCCTCAGGAAGGTATCCCACTTTCCTCTTAACGCCTACCGGATCAGTGGTGGGATCAAGGCCGCAGACCCTTACGCTGCCACAATCGGGCTCCGTCAAACCAAGCATCATAAGTATCGTGGTTGATTTTCCGGCACCGTTGGGTCCAAGCAACCCGAATATCTCTCCCTTCCTGACGGTAAGGTCAAGATTGTCTACAGCAGTGAACTGGCCGTACCTCCTGGTCAGTCCTGTTATTTCAATAATATTTTCAGCCACGGCTACCTCCTTCCATACTTCCGGAACAGGTACCACACCGTCCCGATGCCTGCCAGGATGATCAGAATTCCGACCCAGCCCCATAGCATTGGTGTCCTTACCGATATTCGGAATGAAGCTTTGGATGAGGCATCAGGAGATCTTGCCTCAAGGTTGGTAATATAGTCACCGGGGATTGCCTTTTTGTCAGCCTTAATGGTTGCCCTTACGCTTGTTTCCTTCCCCGGCAGGATTGTCTCGATCTCCTTTGGTTCAAATGTCACCTCCCAGTTTACTGGTGCAGCACTGCTAAGTGTGACCCCATACAGGATGGATGTACCGGTGTTCTTCACCAGGAGGTCAATATTCTTTTCTTCGCCTGCCGTTAAAGAGGAGCTGAGCAGACCTGCGGGAGTTGTCAGTTCAATCCCGTAGCTTCCTGTGATGACTGCCTCCAGGGCCAGCTCCCCCGATGAAGATCCTGCCATTGCCCTTACCGGTATGGAATACTTACCCTCCTGTACCTGGTCGGCAGGTTTCACTTCGATGCTGACGCCTACAGTAGTGTTTGGTTCGGCCTCAACAGAGGTAACCTGCTTACCGTTGGCCCTGAAGGTCAGGACCCAGCCTCTGGGAACCTCTCCCTGCAAAGCATAAGTCAGCTTCTCTGCCGTACGGTTCCGTAGATCGGCATTGTATGTAAAAAGGGATGCCGAATGACCCTCCATGTTTGACTGGCGTGTTGTGAACTCCGTCTTGTATGTGCCCTGCTCGGAGATATTGACTGTCAGGGGCAGACTGTGGTCAGGTCCCGCAACCACATATATCCTGTAGTTGCCCTTGTTTACCTGGAAGGGTACCTCAACATGCAGCGATATGCTTTTCTTTTCGCCGGGCAGGACTGACACCTGTTTAACGTTCCATGCACCTGATTTGAGAGTGTAACTCCAGTTTCGCGGAAGGTTTGTGACAGCCAGATCGAGTGTTTCCAACCTGTCGCCATTGTTGATAACATCGATTGTATAGTCAATCGACTCCCCGGGGGGAACAGAGATCTTTGTGAATGGAGTGTACAGCAGAACACTGTCGCTTTCAGAGACGGCACCTGAGCCGTAAGCCATTATCCCTGATGAAAGGATGAAAAAAAGAGCAGTCATTTTCTTTAGTGGTGACATAAGAATTTCCTCCTGTTTCTTTTACTTTTTTCATACTGATTGCAAAATTAAAAAGGCGGAAATCACATTTACAAGAGGTCATCACTTCTTTGAGACGGCAGTAAAGGGGCAAGACGGATATTTATTATTGAAATAGAATAAATTATGACCTCAATGTGCTCAGCGTTAAAGTTTTCTTAAAATTTTGGAGGGCAACCCGGAGGCATCCGGGCTGAGTATTGTCAATGCTTTTGCAGACACCTGAAATTATGTTTATGCTCTTCCGATAACCCAAACCCGTCTCCTGCTATTCGAAATGCCGCCTCTGCTATCTGCTGTTGTGGCTGGAACAAAATCCCTCATGAGGCATCTGAATATCAGATACAAACTGTTGTTTATTTGAGAAAAAGTTATAAATTGGATGCAATTGTCCGGTTTATACACAAAGATTTCACCAGTTTTCTGATTTAGTAACCCCAAAATCAATTCCCAATGAAAAACAGGTTGAAAAAGATCATTACGGAGGTCGCAGCCGTAATTTTATTATTGTTGCTTATTGTCAGCTGTCAGAAGGAAGACACAGATACTGTAACTGATTTTGACGGCAATGTCTACAAAACAATCTCTGCCGGTGGAAATATCTGGATGGCCGAGAATCTGCGAACCACAAAATTCAGGGACGGCACAGCCATACCTATGGTTACCGGTGCGTCGGAGTGGGCTGCTCTCTCAACCTATGCCTATTGCTGGCCCGAGAACAATGCCTCCAATAAGGGCACTTTCGGAGGACTTTACAACGGGTATGCAGTATTGGAAAGCAGGGGATTATGTCCTACCGGCTGGCATATCCCCTCCGATGCAGAATGGATCGATCTAGAGCTGGAACTGGGCCTGCCACAGGCAGAAGCATACCTTGACGCTATCCGGGGCGAAAGTCAGAACGTGGGTGGAAAGTTGAGAGCCACCACCAACTGGGAGGCTCCTAACCTGGGTGCGAACAACAGTTCAGGATTCTCCGCCTATGGAACCGGGTACCGAAGGCCTCCAGGTGAGTTCACCGAGTATAAGGCATGGACAGGGTACCTCACAACCACTCCTGCAACAACACAGGGGAACTACTGGATGCGTTACCTGGGTTATACTATCCAAGGCATCGACAGGCATGAGCGAGACAGGCAATATGGCTATTCAGTCAGGTGCGTGAAGGACTGATCATTATTCAGGCACTCAAACCCGGACATCCTGTTTGCCTGATAGTCTGCTCTATCGGAGTCTTGCCGCTACTACTGGCAATATCAGCATTCCGAGGGAATCTCCATAATAGAAAAAGAGCAAAGCAAGTGAGATCAGGTCCTGACGTTAACACTGATAATAGAGAAAAGTGAAACCACTCTCCGTTACTTTAATGGTCACCCTTATCTTTTGCAGCTCCGTTAAGGCACAGGAATTTGTTACTGAAGAACCCGGCGGAGAACAGATCAGAAAAAATTCAGTCTATCTTGAAATTATGGGCCATGGTGCTGTATATTCACTTAATTATGAAAGAGTTTTTACCACTTCAGAAAAAAATAGCGCTGCTTATCAGGTTCCTGATAAAAATGACTGCGGCATAAACCTGGTCCGTGTGGTGAGCCACCTTACCATAGCGTTATGGGGCAATGTGCTTTAACCCTTATGGTGCAATGACCTGATTCTCTCAATTTTCCTGTTTCCGGCACGGGTAAATGACAGGAATACTTTTAGTTTTAATCCGGTCAAAGCCAGATATCTGTCAGATGCCATGTAATCAGCAAAGTCATCCCAGATGCCGTGATCCTCAACCACTGCACCCATATGTACAAAACCCTTCTCGCCGAAATTGAATTCGCAACTGGATGGACCTTTTGCAAGGGAGACGGAATACCCGGTATTTCTGCCGCCTGACGAGAGAAGCTTTAAAGCGGCCTCATATAATTGCAGATCATTAATATATGAGTCTATCTGTCTCCATTCACCGTCAACCTCCACTTCAGTCCATGAATGACCTCCGGAGGCTGGCATAACAGGAAAGGCATATGACGGAAAAATACCTCTCATAATATTCAGATCAATAAGACCTGTGTGAATTCTTGACGGAATATTCACAGCCTTGCAAAGGGCATGAAAAAGAGTGGCTTTAGTGTTGCAGTACCCTATTCCATACTCAATTGTCTCAGAAGCTTTTACACTATCCCATCTGGAAGGGAACCCAAATTTGATCTCATCCCGGAGATAATGAAAGATACTCTTTAGTTTTTCTTCCGTGTTTGCCCCTGACTGAGTAAGCTCCTTTGCCCTGGCCTGAACCATGGGATGTTCAAAATCCGAAAGTTTCATATTTGAATCCATTGCTGATGTTTTAACCGGTTACTTAAATCTCTTAATTACTGCTCCTGAAAGCACTTTGCATTCAGGAAAATATCGCACAGAAAGTCACTGTATTCTCCGGCGTTAGTTACGACCAGTGAATTTACATAAAGGATAGACTGAACTCAAGTTTTTTTTCAATTCCATGCAAGCATATATATTTTATCAACGGATAACGGAATAAATGTCAGATTTTCACGGCAGCCTCTTTCTGCCATTCAGGATATATTTCGGTATATTTATCCCATATAATAAACCCATCTCAGGGAATGTCTGTTGCATCCATTCTGTTCATTGTTACAGCAGGGGTGACGCTTCTGCTTCTGCTGGTACTGAAGGCCAGAATCAATGCCTTTATCTCACTTCTGCTCACTGCAATATTTGTTGGAATACTTGCCGGCATGCCACTGAAGGAGGTCACCACCGCAATCCAGAAGGGAATGGGAGAGACCCTGGGGTTCATTGCAGTGGTGGTAGGCCTCGGGGCGATCTTCGGACAGATACTGGAGAGCAGCGGTGGTGCTCATGCACTGGCCAACCACCTGCTGTTGAAGTTCGGGCAGGGAAGGGCGTCATGGGCAATGATGTTTACCGGTTTCATTGTGGCAATACCCGTCTTCTTCGACGTTGGGCTGATCATTCTCATACCGATCATCTATGCACTGGGCAGAGATACCGGCAAATCGCTCCTGTTCTATGGGATACCGCTGCTGGCAGGACTGGCGGTAGCTCACAGTTTCATCCCTCCGACGCCCGGGCCGGTGGCAGTCTCCGAGATAATAGGGGCTGACCTGGGGTGGGTGATCGGTCTGGGTCTGATAATGGGCCTTCCCACTGCGGTAATCGCCGGACCACTCTTCGGGAAGTTCATTTCTGGAAAGATAAAGATTGATCCGCCAGCCGTTATGAGCGGCGAGGTAGAGGATGAAACCTCCCTCAGCGGACTGCCTCCCTTCTGGCTGATATTTGTTTTGATTGTTACCCCGTTGCTGCTGATTGTCGTCAGCACGGTGACAGGCGTCATGATTCAGAATGATAGATTAGAATCATCAGCTGTCACGGATACCCTGATTTTTATTGGTCATCCCTTCTCGGCTCTGATTATTGCAACGCTGCTGGCTATCTGGCTGCTTGGCATACGAAGAGGCATGTCGCGCGACAGGATCATGTCGCTAAGCACAAAGGCGCTTGGTCCGGCAGGGATCATAATCCTGGTCACCGGAGCCGGGGGTGTGCTTAAGGAGGTGCTGGTTGAGAGCGGAATCGGCACCACACTGGCCAGCTATGTGGCAGGCACCGCGCTTTCACCCATATTGCTCGCCTGGATAATTGCGGCACTGGTACGCGTCACTCAGGGCTCAGCCACGGTTGCAATGATCACTGCGGCAGGCATTGTTGCCCCAATTCTGCCTGTGTTTGGACTTGATGCCCCTCATATGGCACTGATCGTCATTGCTATATCATCAGGCGCCACAATAGCCTCACATGTCAACGACAGCGGGTTCTGGCTGGTAAGCAAGTACTTCGGCATGAACGAGAAGCAGACGCTTCAGTCGTGGACCGTGATGGAAACCATCATATCGCTTTGCGGACTGGCATTCACCTTGCTGGCAAGCCTGTTCATCTGACCGACAGCGATTTCTCTTAAATATTCTGATTGGTCACGGCCTTTTATCCTGTCCTGTTTTAGCTAGGCTGCCATACTTTGGGAAAGGTCTTCTGGTATCTATTGTTGCCAGGTATCTTCTACTTTCCAATGCAGAATCTGGAAAAAATTTCTCCAAGGATGTCTTCGGGAGTAATCTTGCCGGTAATTAGACCAAGGTAATATATTGCCTGGCGCACGTCAGTGGCAATCAGCACGGTTGGGATGCCGTCGCGGAAGCCGTCAAGCACCCTCAGAAGCGACTCTGAGACATTCTTCAGTGCCTCATAATGTCTGGCATTTGTGACGATATGTTGCGGGGTTTCGAGACGGCTGGTCTCGACCGATGCCGTAAGCTGCTCCCTGAGATGATCAATTCCGGAAGAACGGGTAGCAGAGACAAAGACCACCGGGAATGCACACATGCCTGAAAGCTCCTTCTTCAGATCCGCCATCCGGCCGGGGGAGGCCAGATCGGATTTATTTATGACAAGAATGATTTTCGCATCATTGGGGCCCGTCAGTTCTGCCACCGATCGTGAAAACAGTGCAATATCCTCTGCACTGTCAGTAACCTCGGCAACCGCCAGCACTATCGCAGAGGTCTCCAGCTTCAGCCTGGTCCTCTCAACACCAAGGACCTCTATCTCATCCTCTGAATGTCTTAGTCCTGCAGTATCAATGAACCTGAACAGGAGTCCGCCCACGTGCAGCACCTCTTCGATGGTGTCACGTGTCGTTCCCGGTATGTCAGATACGATAGCCCTCTCCTCCTGGAGCAGTACATTGAGCAGCGACGATTTGCCCACATTGGGTCTCCCGGCAATCACCACCGGGATGCCTTTTTTTATGGCATTGCCCAGCCTGAAGGAAGAGGCCAGACTGTCAACCAGGCTCTTTACCGTAATAACCGTCTCCGTCATTGCGAACCGGTCGGCGAATTGCACGTCCTCTTCGCTGAAGTCGAGCTCCAGCTCAATGAGCGAGGCAAAGGAGAGAAGCTCCTGCCTCAGTTTCTCAATCTCAGCGGAGAATCCTCCCCGGAGCTGCGTTGCTGCAAGCCTGTGTGCCGCCTCTGAATCGGAGGCAATAATATCAGCCACCGCTTCAGCCTGCGAAAGATCCATTTTACCATTCATGAAAGCCCGCATGGTGAACTCACCCGGAGTGGCTGTTTCGACACCCTTTTCAATGAGGATTTCCATGATCCGATGCTGAATGAATGGCGAAGCATGGCAGCTTATTTCCGCCATATCCTCACCCGTGTATGACTGAGGCTCCCGGAAGACCGAGACAAGCACCTCATCAATGAATTCACTCTGCGAAGATATAGTCCCGTAAAATAAACTATACCCCTTCGCATTAACTATATCTACCTGATCATCAATGGGTTTAAATATACCAGACAATGTTTCAACGGCTGCCGGCCCCGAGAGCCTGATCAGAGCTATTGCACCCCCTCCCGAGGTGGCCGGCGCACAGATTGTTGTTCCCTTTTGTACCATAATTCTGCAGGTACAAAGGTAATTGAATTCTACCTCGAGAGGTTATCGGCAACGAAGGTATTATCCGGTATCGAAACAGATGTATTCACCTGGTCAAATTTGACCCTTGAGCTTCGGCCGCTGAGATGATTTATGGCGAGCATATCTGTCATTATATACCCCTCTTTTCCTTCCATAGGCTGGGTGCCCACTATGTCAATAGTCTTGAAAAGTTCGTTGTCAAAGTTGTAAAAGTCGATCTTCTTTGTTACCAGGTTTTTTTTATCGAGAAAGGTTACCTTTTTCGAAAAACCGTATTCGTCTGCTTTGTCATCGCTGACTGGCACACTCTCGATTACCCATATATCATTTTTCCCTGATTCCGGCAGGTGTCTTATCGTGAAGTCAGCGTTGCTGCCGCTTGACATGTCTGCGTTTGAAAACTCAGAACTCATGAAGCTCTTGCCTTTTTCCGTACTGACGATACGTCTTGTCTTTTTCAGTGCAGGGAGGTAGATCCACATGTCATCCTGCGCATTCTCATTGTCTATAATAAGCATCGCCGTACCCCTCACATCTGCGGGATCAAGGAACTTAACCATTCTCTTGATGGTACCGTCGTCATATGATTTGGTAGACATATTCAACTTACGGGTCCGTACAGAACCGCTCTTTTCGGTTATGGTAAGAGTTACAGTAGACTGGATATTTCCTGACATTGTCAGGTCACGACTTTTGTCCATCAGCTGCACGGGATCTGACAGCTGTGCCAGCGTGGCCTGCAGTGACAGAACCAATACCGCTGACAATAGGAATAACATCTTTTTCATTTTTTTCCTTGTTTTTATTTATTCGTTTCATTTTTGCCTCAATAAATGCCGGTTTGAAGTAGAGCATGAAAGCCGGCATCACTATGATGGCGTACAGAAGGCAGGAGCCAATGGCCAGCAGCGTCAGGTAACCGAAGAACCTTATTGACAGGAACCCGGAGAAAAAAGTTGCCGAAAAACCGGCCATCACACTCAGGCCGTTAATGACGATGCTCCGTCCCGTAGTGCTGTAGGTGGTGGAAATGGCCTCCTGGCGGGAGACCCCTTTCCCCAGTTCATTCTTGTATCTCCACAGGAACTGTATTGTAAAGTCAACTCCAACACCGATCATAATCGACGACAGGAGGGCAGTCGCAGCATCAATGGCAACACCTGTGATTCCCATGACACCAAACTGAATTATGATGGAAGCTCCCAGAGGAATTGATCCTATCAGGCCTCCTTTCAATGACCGGAATATGATCGCCAGAAGTACCAGGACTATTATCAGGGCAAATACCAGTGACGAGACCTGGCCGTTGATGATCTTCTGAGCAAACTCAATCATAATTATCGCATAGCCCCCTACGGTCACTCTGGCGGGGAAATCCGCAGTAAAGCTTTTTATATCATCCCTGAGATCCCTGACAACCTCATTTTCAGGTTTCGACAGGCGGACGAGCAAATGAGCCTTTGTGTTTTCAAAGTTCATAAGCTGCTTGAAGTCGTCCGGATTACCACTCATATTATAAAGTTCGAACATCTGTGCAATCGCACCTGCAGATGTTGGGATCCTGTCGTATTCCTCCTCTTCCGGCTCATACAGCGCCTTGCTCATCTCCCTCACAACATCTGATATGGAAAAAACGCCGCCAACGCCTTCCGAACCTTTCAGATGTTCTGTAAGGTCATCGATCTTCTGCATCAGCACAGGGTCCTTGATATCACCGCTGATCATCACTGAGATTGTCTGTGACCCTCCGAATTTCGAATTGATAATTTCCGAGGCCTTTCTGACAGGGTGCTTATGGGGAAAAAAGTTTTCCTGGTTGGTATCGATTTTCAGGAAAGCGATACCGGTACCGATCAGCACAGTCAGGACCAGAGAGACCAGGAGAACCCTTCCCGGGCGCCTTATGACCATTGAAGAGATCTTTGTCAGGGAACGGCTGATCAGGTCGTTTTTATATGGTTGTGCCGGCCTGGGTTTTCTGCCTGGGGTGTGCTGCATGTAAATCAGTGCAGGTATCAATAAAAGGCTCATTGCCAGGGCCAGGCTGACGCCTGCCGCTGCCAGCAGACCCACCTGCCTCGCGGGGATTATTGAATGGGTCAGGAGGCCGAGCAACCCTGCAATGGTGGTCAGTCCGCTGAACAGTATGGGCATGTTCAGCGAGCCGGTGATCGACCTGATCATCTCTTTCCCCGTCACAGGCAGGTCAGACCTGCTGAGCTCCTGTTGCCTGGAAACGAGGTATATGCCGTAATTGTTTGCAACCGAGATAAGAATGATGGGAGCAAGGCTCATTATGATTGAAAATTTCCATCCGAGCAGCGGTATCATTCCCATGGTGATAACGGTTGACAGTATCACCACCGTAAAGGGTATGAAAACGCTTTTCCAGTTGCCAAGCGACAGTTTAAGAACAATCAGCATTATAATAAGGGCAATGGGGATCAGGATCATTGCATCATGGTTCACATCCTTCATAATGAACTGCCTTATATATGGCAGTCCGCCCGTAAGGATCCGTGCATCACCCTGCTGAGCCGCAATGATTGAATCAACCTTGTTGAGAGTCTCATACTCCGGCACGGTTGAATTGATGGTTCCGCTTATCGCCGCTGCAGTCATATCTGATGATACAACAATGTCCCGGGCAAACCGGTTAGCCATAATGTCATTCTTCAGTGTCAGGAAGTCTTCAGGTGTTTCAGGAATCCTGTCAATCAGGGGATCAACTACCATCATGCCCTCTCTGCCCTCGATCTTCCTTGCGGTATAAAGGGAGTTGATAGTCCCTATTCCCTCCATCCTTGATAGCGCCCTGTCAACCTCCTTTACCTGCTTCAGGTTTTTAGGAACAAGCATAGAGCTGTCAGTAAAAAGAACTATGATCATATCCTGAACACCGAATTCCTTCTCGATGGAGTCATTCGTTACCCGCGAAGGCATGGTACGGGGAATATAATTCCTGATGTCAGGGTCAGTCTCTGAAGAGGGTATCAGGATGCCCAGGCCTGCTGCAAGGGCAAATGATATTATTATTATCGCCCATCTGTATCTTACAATAAAGTCTGTCATGGCTTCAGAAGTCTATCCTTAATGAGAAAAATGCCGCTTTCATGAAATCATCAATAATATCGTACAAACCGCCTTCAGTACCGGCATAATGTTCATACCCAGCGCTGAGGGTCACGCCGTCAGCAGGTTTGTACTTCACTGCAGGGCGGAGCATGAGGTCATGGGAAGTAAAATTGTAAATAGTTGTTAATGATGGAATAAGCCTGCCATAGAATAGCTCAGCCTCTACCCTTAATCCTGCAGAATGGTAATACTCAAATAACTGGTTGTTGTACAGCCTGTTGAATGCTTCGATCTGTGATCTGGTGAACTCAACCGGGTCAAATCCGGGCGTACTGAAAAGCTCCATAAGCTTTTCCATATCGGGAGTGGTGCCAATCAAAGGATCATATGGCGCTTCATAGAAATCCAGTACTTTTTTACCTGCATATTCGGCGGTGACCCTCAGTGCGCCGGGTGTCCAGTCGAACCCTGCGACCCATTCAACCTGTGGGAACGGAACTTCCTCATTGCCTTCTTTTTCATCTTCAGGATTGGTATAAGCCAGCGTACCCCGAAGAATAAAAGGCGATACCACAGTTTCGAAGTCGAAGCCGGTACTGTTAATTAAGTAGGGGATCCCTTCAACGGCGATGGCCGGTTCGAGCGGGTTGGTGTAATCGGCACTGACCATGGTCAATCCAGGCATCAGGTCCGGACCATGGTACCACTGCAGTCCTGCGTCAAAACCCCTGAGTGTGAAATCACCCCTGAAACCGTAGGAGTAATATCCGTTCCCGGATTTGAGTCCTTCAGGCAGTACCACCTGCATGTTCGAAGGCAATGGTATCGGTTTGATAATCAGAATTGACGGATTCCAGAACGGAGCTGCAACTGCTGAAAACCTGAAAAAGGGGGCAGGGGTTAAGGTGATCTCGCCGAGGAGATTACCCAGCTCAGCATCCTCAAAATCAGGAGTTCGCAATGTATAATCCATTGGGCAAAATCTCGAGAGCGGAGTGAACATGTCGGTTTTACCCCATTTGATGATCTTCTGTCCTGCAGAGATACTTATGTATTTGTTGTAGTACATCCCCCAGGCCTCGCGCAGGGTGAATGAATTCACATTTTCCCCGAACTGCTGGCCCAGGCGCATTCTCACGTCGGCAAAACCCTTAAAGCTGAGATTATCTGTAGCTGTAAGCGTTAATGCGGCATCGCCAAACGCAGCATTTACATCATGCTCATAATCCCCGGCGCTTAAAAAAATGCCTCCCCTGACAAAGCCGCCGGGGGTGAAAGTCTTTTCCTGTGAAAGAATAGACAGCGGGACAAGAAACAATATCAATAGAAAGCCTGACCTTCGGTTCATGATTTGATGCTTTTCATACAAAGATCAGCATGAATAATCCATCAGGCGACCTGACCATGCGGGTCAGACTGCATCAGAGTGCAAAGCTCGTTTCAGCCGCTCGGATCACACCTTCTCCGTGGGCTTTGTCAGTTCATTTCTGTACTCACTGGGGGTTTTGCCGGTGTAGGCCTTGAAGATGGAGTTAAAGGTTGATTTTGAATTGAATCCGGCGTCAAAGGCAATGGCTAGAATGGTATAATGTTGATATTTCGGGTCATTGATACGGCTGATAACCTCCCTTACCCTGTACTCATTGATAAAAGTAAAAAAGTTGCGTCCGTATTTTTCATTCAGCACCTCTGTTATGTAATGACGGGGAATGCCTGTTTTTTGTGAAAGGTGGTGAATAGTCAGGTCGCCGTCGAGATAGGGCTTTTCATCATCCATGAATGCAAGCAGTTTTGTCAGGTATTCTTCTGCCTGCTCTTTCCTCAGGCCGCTTTTTGCATATTTTTCTGCGCCTGTCCGGGCGTCATTATCAGATTCCTCCCTGGAGGAAGCGACAGGATAATCCGTTAATTCAGGCTGACGGATGGCATAAAAGCTATAGGCGAATGAAAAGGAGGCTATGAAGATAAAAGTAAGGATATACGGGTCGAATGGAACCAATCCTGCAATAATGTCAATACCTCCGAGAATAAAAACAACAATGTAGCCCACGTAGAATGTTATTGAAAGGATCTTCATCCAGTTGAGAGTGATTTTATCAGAGGTGTACGAGACAATATCCCGGAGATGCATCTGGTGGCGACGTATCCGGATGAATGACAGGATGCTGTAAACGGTTACGGAAAGGAAGAAACATACTCCGTAAGCGATTCTGAGCGGGGTGAATCTGTCGATTGCAAAAAATCCGCTCAGGTCATCGAAGAATGATCTGTTGCGGAATATTACCGAAACTGCAAAGAAGACGAAGAAAGGAATAAAATGCAGGGTATGCCAGAGTTTGAACTTCAGCGAAGGGTCGGCGCTGTGCCTGACGTAGAGATAAAGCAGGGGTCCGTAGGTGAAGGAGATGAACGGGAAGGAATACATTTCAAGGACCGTATGGTTTATCAGGGCAGATATCATTTCAATGCAGAAGAGAAAGACCCATGCCGTCATGATCCGGTTGGCGGTTGTAAAGGGCCTTCTGGTGGCTATCAGGAGACCGGCAAAGAATGACTGGGATATGCCAATATAAAGTATAGGTTCGATGAAATCCATGGTCATGATAATATTCAGTAAATTTAGCAAAAGGAAGAAAAAATACCTACATTTGAGATATAAGGTACCAAAGAGCATCAAGATATGAGTATTCTACTGAACTCCGGATCAAAAGTGATAGTACAGGGCTTTACTGGCAGTGAGGGCACATTTCATGCCGGTCAGATGATCGAATACGGAACGAAGGTCGTGGGAGGAGTCACTCCCGGCAAAGGGGGTCAGACGCATCTGGGTCTGCCGGTGTTCAACACAGTCAGGGAGGCGGTGAAGGCTACCGGCGCTGATACTTCGGTCATCTTCGTGCCTCCTGCCTTCGCATCCGACTCAATTATAGAGGCTGCTGAGGCAGGCATAAAACTCATTGTGGCAATCACCGAGGGTATTCCGGTTGCCGACATGGTCAGGGTGAAGAAGCTCTTGAAGGAATATAATTCCGTACTGATAGGTCCGAACTGTCCGGGTGTCATCACTCCGGGTGAAGCCAAGGTAGGCATCATGCCAGGCTTCATTCATAAAAAAGGTAGGGTAGGGGTCATCTCACGTTCAGGGACGCTGACCTATGAGGCTGTGGACCAGCTTACCAAGCTTGGGCTGGGGCAGTCGACCTGTGTAGGCATAGGGGGTGACCCGGTAATAGGTTCCACTTCCCTTGATATCTTAAAAATGATGATGGATGACACGGAGACGGATGCGGTGGTACTCATCGGGGAGATTGGAGGAGTGATGGAGGCAGACGTGGCGCACTGGGTCCGGGAAAACGGCACCAAGCCTGTTGTAGGCTTCATAGCAGGCCAGACAGCGCCGAAGGGCCGGCGCATGGGACATGCAGGTGCCATCATCGGAGGAGCAAATGACACCGCCGAGGCCAAGATGAAGATCATGGCAGAATGCGGGATCCATGTGGTCAAGTCGCCTGCCGACATAGGCGCTACCGTGGCAAAGGTGCTGAATTAATAATTTTTTATCTTTGTGCCCGAAATTTCCTGGCATGAAACACCCGTGCTTCTAAAGAGAAAGGCACAACAGGCATTTAATCAAAGGCATGGATGTTCTCCCGCTCTGCGGGGCAGGCTACCAAAGATTAATAATCAATAGATATAATTATGAAACTACTTGAAGGAAAGACAGCCGTGATAACAGGCGGATCAAGGGGCATAGGCAAAGGGATTGCGCTCCGTTTCGCTGCAGAAGGAGCCAATATAGCTCTTACAAATATCATTGACAATGAGGAGTTTGCCGATGCGGTAAAGGAGATCGCAGCGCTGGGAGTGAAGGCAAAGGGATATGTTTCCGATGCATCCGTGTATGTTGACGCCGAGAATGTGATCGAAGAGATAGTCAAGGATTTCGGCAGGGTCGATATCCTGGTGAACAACGCCGGCATAACCCGAGATACCCTTCTGATGAGGATGACCGAGGAGCAGTGGGACCAGGTTCTGACTGTGAACCTCAAGTCGGTTTTCAATCTCACGAAGGCAGCCATCAAACCGATGATGAAGCAGAAGAACGGATCGATCATAAACATGAGTTCGGTGGTGGGTGTCAGCGGCAACGCCGGACAGTCGAACTATTCGGCCTCGAAGGCAGGTATACTTGGGTTCACCAAGAGTGTGGCCAAGGAGCTTGGCTCGCGCAATGTAAGGTGCAATGCCATAGCCCCCGGTTTCATCCTCACGGAGATGACCAGCAAGCTGCCAGAAGATGTCAAGAGCGACTGGATTTCAAAGATACCGCTTCGTCGCGGGGGACTGCCGGAGGATGTTGCCAATGTGGCGCTTTTCCTGGCATCAGATCTCTCATCTTATGTGACCGGCCAGACAGTAAGTGTCTGCGGTGGCATGGCGATGTAAAAAATATTTGGAATTAAATTATTTATTATATTTGCAACGGCAGGGCGCTATTCCCTCAGCACGAGGAAATGCAGCGAGACATAATTATTCCACACTTATTTCTTAAGCGCCCTGCTTTTTTTTTTGTATATATGCCTCCTTAGCTCAGTGGTAGAGCAGCTCACTCGTAATGAGCAGGTCGTGGGTTCAACTCCCATGGGAGGCTCAGAGGCCAGGCAGAAGAGAGTAGGCAATAGAGGAGCGAGCGTTTATAAATGACCCGGTGGGTCATTTTAGCGAGCAGCCAGATTGCAGGGGAGGCAATAGTAAAAATGTACGCCGTAGGCGTTAAAGTATTGTAGAAGGAGAGCCTGGATGTTAAAATGTACGCCGTAGGCGTTAGAGTATTTAGGCGGGAGTAGCTCAGGGGTAGAGCATCAGCTTCCCAAGCTGAGGGTCGAGGGTTCGAATCCCTTTTCCCGCTCAAACAAAAAGGGTTGCGACAGCAGCCTTTTTTAATTGACTCAAGCCGACCCAGGTTCACCTGAGGGAGGCATGAGGAAATTGAAAAGAACGCCGCGTTAGTGGCGCTTTTTGTTTGATTGCGTCCCCATCAGGGAAAGCCGAGCCTAAGGCGAGGCAATCCTTTTCCCGCTCAATTGAAAATCAAGCACTTACATTGTTAATAAATGTAGGTGCTTTTTTTGTGTAACACATTATTTTAACACAGGGAGTGAAGATAGAAAAGGCAACCTGTATAAAAGTCAATAATCTATTGTATAACTATTTTGACCACTATCTCTAAGTAATACAGTCGTATCAAGCGCTTTTATGGTAAAAGGGCCGTTATTTTTGCTTACATAAATGTTGAGGGCAAATTCTTCTAGTACTCTTCCTAATTCATAGTCTTCTACTCTTGCCCCGATTGACGCAGTAAAGCCTTTTTGAACAGGACCTATGATAGTTTCCCACTGGGAGCCTCCGGCAAAACTATAGTTGAGATCATTATTTTTTTCATTATTTACTGTCGCATAAAACGTAGATGTGTTACGAGCTGTAGTACTAATTACTTCATACTTGACATAATATTCATCGGTAGCATCTTCACAATCACATTGACAACCAAAATTGATTATTCCAATTGTAAGAATAAGTACCCAAGCCAATTTCTGTATCAACTTTGAGTGATTCGATTTTAGTTCCTTTTTGTTAATCATAATTCTGATTTTTGAGTTTTCTGTTTTCTCGTCCGAACTAGGAAAGGCAGCCACCACCTGGTGTTATGTCTCGCTGCGATGTGCCACCAGGTATATTATCGGAAGGGCTGCCAATGTCAAATTTAAGAATAATCTCATATAAAAAGCCCCCGGAACTGATGTCCGAGGGCTTTAATTATCGTAATTACTTTTGTGGTTATTTGCTACCCGGGCATTTAATATCTAAAAAGACAGTTACCCAGTTGGAATCCATGGAGTACGACACAATATAATGGGAACCTTTATTCCCGATTAAATTTGCATGCCCGTAACCGATTCCTTCAGAAAAAGACCATTTCCAGATATCCTTTCCCTTAAAAGTTTCACCATCATTACCTGTAAGATCCCATTCATACCAGCTGTTTTGCCATATCATGGAACCTCGTTTGAACAATATCCTGTTAAAACCAGTTACAGAACCTGTCAGATGATTTATTTCCTCCCCGCCGCAGACAACTGGTAAATCCCAATATCCTGAAATATCAGTCCAGTACTCATAGTAAGAGGCTATCCCTGTACCAGGTTTATTATCCGGAGGGAGAATTTGTGCATTAAGCTGAGTTAATCCAATGCCCAATAAAAGGCATACCATAACTAATGTCTTTGTTTTCATGCTGTAAGATTTTGGTTAAACTAAGTTTTCACTCAAAGTTCAACCTTAACTATCAAACTGATTTTGCTGTACGTCCCAAAAATTGTTCTCGGTGTGCCAAAATGATAAAAAGAGGCTTTCTTCAAAGGGGCAGCCTCTTGTCCTATTTAGATTCCCGACCCATATTTATCAGGGGTAGGGAAGATTGACTATCAAATAGCCCCCAAGGGGGAAACTAAAAGTTAATCACCTTATCACTGTCAACGACCCAGTTTGTGAGTTCAGCCATCGTGCTTAACTCTGTTCCCTCGATCAATGAAGCACTTTTTAAACCCCTGCTCTCAGCACAGCTACCGCATATCTTAACTTTCCCCCCTTTTGAAAGTACGGATTTAATCATCCTCTCAATATTGTAATACCCTGAGGGCGTGTTCTGACCTGCCAGTGCACAGGTCGCTGCATCTGCCATTAAAAACAGACGCACCTCAGTGCCCGCATGATCTTTCCCGAGCTGCATTGCCAGCCGCAGGGCATTATACGCCTTCTCTGTTCCGTAGGGCGCATCATTAACAACTATCAGAATCTTTTGTGTCATATGCATTATTTTAATATTGTTTCATCTACTTATTGAGCCAAGTGAGGCTTATTTGATTTGAATTCTCTTCATCACCTGATAGCTCTAAATTATACCTGCTCCCAGGGCAATTGCTATCAGGAATAACATAACTGCCACCAGTACCTGGACAAACCTTAATGTCACCTTTTTCAGCAGTTTATTGCCCAAGAATGCTCCGGTCATTGCGGAAAGTGTTGCAGCGACTATGAGAATCAGGTGCTCGTGCAGGTTGGCCTCCTTAAATCGTGATGCATAAACCGAAAGCCTTGTAAAATCAACCAGCGATGCAATTATCACACCTGTTGCTATGTATGCCTCCTTTGACAATCCGCTCCTTATGAGAAATGCACTGCGGATAGCACCCTGGATTCCTGTCAGTCCACCAAAAAATCCGCTCAGAACCCCTCCAAGCGCAAGCTTGTTCCTGCCGAACTGAACCTTCTGAACTGATGGCAGAACCTCGAGCAATGAAAAAACCATCAGAAGTATGGCAATTATGAGTTTTACAGGAGTGATCTCAAGGTTTCTATCCCATATCTGGTACTCAAAAAGAGAGGGCATCTTTGTGATTCTGAGCAGTAACCAGGCACCTGCAAAGGCTGCCACGATTGCCGGAATGCCAAACTTAAGAAGAACCTCTCTGTCTGCATTCTTACCGACAAGGGTGATCTTGAAAAGGTTGTTTGAAAAATGCACCACACCGGTTAATGCGATTGCAACGTCAATAGGGAAGAAGATAGCGAAGACCGGCATTAAGATTGTTCCAAGTCCAAATCCGGAGAAGAATGTTAAAATGGCTGTGAAAAAAGCCACCAGACATATAAGAATAATTTCCATTATCATCTAATCAGAACTAACATAGATGTCACAGATATTGTTCATCTGCTGCCATTCAAATTTCACAGCATCCAAAAGTGCCAATCGGCAATTCCTGATGGAGACATTCCAAGACCTACCCGGGTGACTTCAGAATTTACCAAGCAATTCTATAACCGCCGCTTCCGGATCGGAAACAGTCTTTTCGTCGAAATTGCTGTCAATAATCTCTTTCTTGTCGGGAAAAACTTTCTTCAGCGATTTGCCTGTCAATTGCACCCTGTGGAACACAGAGTCGCTGCCAAGAATGTAATACTTGCTGACAAGCTTGAACTCATCGTACCGCCTGTCAGGACTGTAAACACGTTGATAATCAGCTTCCACAAAATCCTTATCCGGGATCCTGATGAACTGGTAGGGGCCCTCTCTGAGTACCTCGTAGAACTTGTTCTCCTTTATTTCCTTGTCCAGTTTTACATCGCTGATAGTCCTGAATAGCAGGTCCCTGCCATCCTTATGAAAGATCAGTTCGGCTATATGTTCTGAATTGATCTCCCTGAGTTCTCCCGAATTAAATCCAATAAACAGCAGTGTATTTTTGACAACATCCAGATCACTCTCCATGCGGATGTATTTTTCCTCCCCCCGGATCAGCAGAGAAGAGGCAACGAGCGTGTCAAACAATCTTGGAGTACCTTTCACTCCCTGGTACCTGTCATCAAATCCAAGTCCTGTAGAATAGGGCGTAATGTTGGCTACGACTCTCAGGTTCTGCTCGCTGGTTGCTCCGGAGTGGTAACCTATCGACTTCTGTGCTGATACACCCGTGGAGCACATTAATAACACTGTCAGAATTAAGATCGGTCTCATTGGTGTCATATTTAGCGTGAATACTTAATCGTAAGGTAAGGAACGGCATAAATCCTAAACCAAAGATAAGCCTGAAAACTAATTCATCGCAGACTTTTTCAAAGAGTCTTGCTTAAGAGCACCACAATTAAGCTGCCTGAAAAAATCTCTCCCTTATTATTACTACGAGGCAACTAGGCATCAGAACTGCCTGAGGATTGCTATCCGCTTCTCAATGGGCGGATGGGTCATAAACAGTGAAGTGAAGGAGAACGATACAGGCCTCTCTTTCCTGGGTTGAGGGTTGTCAATGAACATCTGTGCTACATCGTTTCGTCTGACTGCCTCTATCTGGGGATCAACTGATATCTTCTCGAGGGCGGAGGCCAGGGCAAGAGGGTTTTTTGTCATGTTCGCCGAACCGGCATCAGCCATAAACTCACGCTGCCGTGAGATGGCGAACCTGAACAGAGACGAAAGGAAATATCCGACAGCAGCAAGGAGAAGGACTAAAATCACCGCCCTGCCATCCTTTTTGCCTCTGCTTCCTCCGCTGAATCTGACTGAACGCACCAGCGCCTCGGTAATGAATGCAAATATTCCCACGAAGATGACCGAGATTATAAGCAGCCTGACATCACGGTTCCTGATATGGGTAAGCTCATGCGCTATCACAGCCTCCAGTTCGTCATCCTCCAGCTTGTTTATGATTCCCCTTGACAGTGAAACCGTGAATGTTGATGTGTTTATTCCGCTGGCAAAGGCGTTAAGCGAATCATCCTCGATGACGTTTACTTTTGGCATGGGCATTCCGCTTCCTATGCAAAGGTTTTCAACAAGATTGTATATCCTCTTGTTTTCCTTCCTGCTGAGCGGAGCGGAGCCTGTTGCCTTCTCTATCATGCTGGTGTGCGAGAACCATGCAATAGCGAACCACACGAGAACCCCTATGCTGACCCATGGGATGGACCTGAGGAACATCTGGTTTGCCATAGGAAGGCTGTATTCCCCGGGAGGCTGAATGAAAAAGGCAAACAGCCAGACAAGTCCCATTATCACGGCAGGAAATAGAATAAGCAAAATAACAGATTTGATGTTATTGTTCCATATCTGCTTATTCAGCCCTATATATTTCATATCACTCTAGAAGTTCAGTTTAGGCGTCTCCTCAGCCTTAGCCCTGGTCTCGGCCAGGTCATACATTGTTTCTCGCTTGAATCCGAACATGCCTGCAATGAGATTTGACGGGAATGTCTCGACGGCGTTGTTCAGCTCCTTCGTGGCCGAGTTGAAAAACCTCCGTGCAGCTGCGAGCTTGTTCTCTATGTCTGAGATCTCCTCCTGGAGCTGCATGAAGTTAGTACTTGCCTTAAGGTCAGGATACGCCTCAACGGCAACCCGGAGACCCTGCAAAGCTGATGACAGGTGTCCGTCAGCGGCGATCTTCTCGTCTATCCCCTTCGCCTCAATGGCACTGGCACGGGCTTTTGTGATCTCGGTAAGAACAGTGCTTTCATGCTTCATGTATGCCTTGACCGCCTCAACCAGCTGGGGTATCAGGTCAAGTCGCTGTTTCAGCTGCACGTCGATGTCAGCGAAAGCGTTTTCACGGTTATTCCTCAGTTTGACCAGCCTGTTGTAGAGTCCCACTGCAAGGAGTGCAACAACAGCAATGATAATCAGAAGTGCATAGAACATCTCTTTGGTTTTATTATTTATTTACGTAAAAATAACACTTTTTAACCGGTTTTGATCCCGGAACTGAAGTACAAAACAGTCATTTTATACCAACCCATGTCGCTTTATGCCACAGGGTTTCAAGTGGTCCTTTCCTGTGGTGCCTCATCCACCATGCGCTGAAGTATCCCTGCATCACTGCCAGCAGCAGACCGATCAGGAGAGAGTATGTCGCCCCAGTATGTTTATACAACCCCAGTCCATATCCATAGTATATAAAGGAGCCTATGATCGACTGCATCACATAATTTGACAGGCTCATCCTTCCATAACAGGAGAATATATTAAGCACTCCATAAAACCTTGTTGTAGAGAAAAGAAGCACAAATCCCGATACCAGTACCAGCATAAATGCCATGTTCGACCATGAAGTAACTATGGTCGCAGCCGGACGGCTGACAATCTCCTGAACGATCCAGCCGGTAATATTGCTTTTGGTGATAAAGAGCGGGATGAAGGCAATGGAGGAAATAAGGAGGGTTTTTATCCAGAATGTCCTTGACGCTTCGGAAGGCACAAACAGTCCCTTGCGGCCGGCAAGCATACCGAACATGAAGAGAGAAGCCGTCTGAAATACCCTTCCGTTTTCCCAGTTCCATAACAGAACGGCCGGCTTGCCAATTGTCAGGTTTCCGATCCATAACTTCACCAGGGAATTGCCGGTTATGTGATCACCTGTCCTCGCGAACCAGGACCAGGAAACAGGATCAGCCGGTGAGATACCCGGATCCTGCAGCCCCCTGAGAAGGTTGAACCATTCGTATGGCTGGAGCATCAGGAACAGGGCGATCCAGAAGACGGTCCTGTCTTCAAGCCTGGCCACTGGTATAAGCACCAGCCCAACCACTGCATAGATCGTGAGTATGTCGCCCTGGTAAAACGAAGAGTTGACGATGCCAAAGAGCAACAGCAGGAGCAGCCTCCAGGCAAACCTTCCACGGAAATCCCTGCCTCTTTTTTCCTGGTTGTCCGACTGTATGAAGAAGGTCAGTCCAAACAGCAGGGCAAAGATCGCATAGGATTTCCCGCCAAAAAGAAAAAAGAGGGTATCCCATATCCCCTTGTCAAGTGGAACCATCCAGCCTGGCAGACCTTCGGGAAGGTAATAAAAATCAAAATGTTCGATGTTATGAAGGAGCATTATCGAAACGATGGCGAAACCACGCAGTGCATCCACGACGTGGAGGCGTGATGAGTCAGTTATCATAGGAAAAAAAGGTTAATATTCAATACCGGAATTCCATTCACTGAAAAATTGTTCGAGGTATCGGACCATGAAATCATGTCTCTCGTCGGCCAGTTTTCTTCCTGTGTCAGTGTTCATCAGTTCCCTGAGCATGAGCAGCTTGTCATAGAAATGATGGACCGTGGAGGCCGATTTCGTACTTGATGAAGCGAGTCCGGGCGGACCTGCGATGCCTGCCCTGGGATCATAAATCTCACGACCCCTGAAGCCTCCGTAACTGAAGGCCCTGGCAATGCCAATGGCTCCCATGGCATCGAGCCTGTCGGCATCCTGCACAATCTGCAGTTCATCGCTTTTAACGATAACGCTCTGTCCCTTCGAGAAGGAGATATTCTCATTGATGCTTACAACCTCGTCGATAACTGGCTGATCAACCCCGAGACTGCCGAGCAGCCTTCGTATCTCAGCCGGACCGTCATGTGCGGCAAACTTATGATCACCTATGTCATGCATCAGCGCCCCCAGCTCTATGGTAAACCTGTCGCCCCGGCCTTCGCAATCGCAAATATGCAGGGCAAGCCTGACAACCCTCTCAATATGAGACCACCCATGCCCGCTGTCATGCTTTTGCATTGCCTCACTTACGAAGTCACTGACCTTCCTTATTATCTCCTGTTCGCTTTTCATTTGACTGAACTAACTTTGCTGACACAAAATATTGATAATTTTGCCACCTCCATCAAACACTCCAGGCAAGATATGAACATCGCCGAGATTATCACAATAGGAGATGAACTCCTGATTGGCCAGACCGTTGACACCAACTCAGCATGGATAGGCTCACAGCTCAGTCTGCACGGAATCAGGGTCAACCGGATTACATCCATTTCGGACAGGAGGGAGGAGATCATAAGCGCACTCAGCGAAGCCCTGAGACGTGCCGGACTTGTTCTGATTACCGGCGGACTTGGCCCGACAAGCGATGATATTACCAAGGAGACCCTTGCAGAATTCTTCGGTTCGAAGCTGGTGCTCGACCAGGGAGTGCTGGATGTGGTCACTGAAAGACTCAGTAAGCGGAACCTGGAAATGAATGACAATAACCGGCGCCAGGCGCTGGTCCCCGACAACTGCACCGTGCTTGCCAACCACAGGGGGACGGCCCCCGGAATGCTGTTCAACAGGGAAGGAAGGATAGTCATCTCCATGCCGGGCGTCCCAGCGGAGATGAAGCACATCATGCAGGAACACGTCCTGCCTCTTGTTGCAACCAGGGCCGGTGGGAGGGTGATCATTCACAGGAATATCATGACCTACGGCACCTTCGAGGCAAAGCTTGCGGAGAGACTTGAGGCATTTGAGAGAGAGCTTCCACGCGAGATCAGGATCGCCTACCTGCCTGCCTACGGTGTGATCAAACTGCGCCTGACAGGTACGGGTGATGACAGGCCGGCAGTAGCCGGACTGATAGAGGAACAGGTGCAGAAGCTCTATGGCATCATCCCTGACGTGATCTATGGCGAGGATGAAGTAACACTTGAGGAGGTAACAGGTAAATTACTTTTAAACAATAATTTAACTTTATCAACGGCAGAGAGCTGCACCGGTGGAAAGATAGCCTCGCTGATAACTTCGGTACCCGGCAGCTCGGCATGGTACAGGGGGTCAGTGGTTGCCTATGACAACAGCATCAAGACCGGGGTTCTCCTGGTTGATCCTGAAACAATAAGGTTGCACGGTGCCGTCAGCGAAGAGACTGCAGTTGCGATGGCCCGGGGGGTACGGAAGCTGACGGGGACCGATTATTCCGTTGCGGTGACGGGTATTGCCGGACCGGACGGAGGGAGTCCTGAAAAACCGGTAGGGACGGTATGGATCGCGGTGGCCTCCGACAGAGGCGTAGTGGCTGAGAAACATAACTTTGCCGATAACCGGATCATCAATATTTCACGGTCTGCAACAACGGCCATTAACATGCTTAGAAAACAGATAATCAGCAGGTAAACCTACCTCAAAGAGTGTTGTTTGAAAAAAATCAGTGAATAATTTGGTTAATAGAATAAAAATCACGTATTTTGCGAACCGATTTTTGAAGTTTTTCAGAACAAATAAAAAGAGATAATAATGTCAAAGGTTTGTCAGGTCACCGGCAAGAAAGCAGTAGTCGGAAACAACGTTTCCCACTCGAAGAGGAGGACCAAAAGAAAATTCATGGCCAACCTGTTCACCAAGAGGTATTACCTTCCCGAGGAGAGCAGATGGATCACCCTTAAGGTATCAGCATCAGGAATGAGGAACATCAACAAGAACGGCCTTACCTCGGTTCTTAAGGAAGCAAAGGAAAAAGGTTACATTGTCAACTAATTAAACCGGACACAAAATGGCAAAGAAGAGCAAAGGCAACAGGGTGCAGGTGATCCTTGAATGCACAGAGCATAAGGAATCCGGACAGCCGGGCACCTCAAGGTACATAACAACCAAGAACCGCAAGAACACACCTGACCGTCTTGAGAGGAAAAAATACAATCCAATTCTTAAAAAAATGACCCTTCACAGGGAAATTAAATAAACACTGAGTTATGGCAAAGAAAGTTGTAGCAACACTAAAGACAGGAACCGGAAGATCATTCACCAAGTGCATCAAGGTTGTGAAGTCAGACAAGTCCGGCGCTTACCAGTTCAAGGAGGAAATTGTTCATAACGATCACGTTAAGGACTTCTTTACAAAGAAATAAGATCACTTTTTCTGATCATGCATTACAGGGAGACGCCGATAAGTGCGTCTCTTTTTTTAATTTTGACGGATCAATACAGATTTGATGGCATTTTTCGGATTATTCAGGAAAGAGGAGAAGGAGATACTTGACAGGGGGCTGGTCAAGACCCGTGAGAATGTCTTCTCGAGGCTCACCAGGGCAGTGGCAGGCAAGTCAAGGATAGACGATGAGGTGCTTGACAACCTGGAGGAGGTCCTGGTCTCATCTGATGTTGGTGTTGATACCACCCTCCGGATTATCGAGAGGGTATCAAAGCGTGTGGCGCGCGACAAGTATATTGGCACCTCTGAGCTGAATGCCATCCTGCGAGAGGAGATCGCCGGCCTGCTGGAGGAGAACAGCAACACACAGAACATTTCATCGGGGTTTGATGCCCCGCTGCCGGCAAAACCGTACGTGATTCTGGTCGTAGGCGTCAACGGGGTGGGTAAGACCACCACCATTGCCAAGCTGGCATACAACTTCAGGATAGCAGGCCGCAGCGTGCTGCTGGGAGCAGCCGACACCTTCCGTGCGGCAGCCATCGATCAGCTGAAGATATGGTCTGAGCGCGCAGGCGTACCCAT
The DNA here is from genome assembly GCA_963802145.1 of uncultured Rikenellaceae bacterium. GTDB lineage: Bacteria > Bacteroidota > Bacteroidia > Bacteroidales > VadinHA17 > SR-FBR-E99. The sequence goes on along the minus strand of CAWDHN010000010.1, from coordinate 194,089 downwards.
GATAAGCCAGCAGATGGGAGCCGATCCCGCCTCGGTGGCTTTTGACACCGTCACTTCGGCCGTTGCCTCAGGCACTGACATAGTGATAATAGACACTGCAGGTCGGCTCCATAACAAGATAGGCCTCATGAATGAGCTCTCAAAGATCAGAAGGGTCATGGAAAAGGTCATACCCGAAGCCCCTCACGAGGTGCTGCTCGTCCTTGACGGCTCAACCGGACAGAATGCATTTGAGCAAGCCAGACAGTTCACCGCCGCAACGGAAGTTAACGCACTGGCAGTTACCAAGCTCGACGGCACAGCCAAGGGCGGCGTTGTCATTGGCATATCCGACCAGTTCAGGATACCTGTCAAGTATATCGGCGTTGGTGAAAAGATGGAGGACCTGAGGGTCTTCAACCGCTATGCCTTCGTCGACTCACTCTTCAGCGACCGCAGCTGATGAAAAGGAACAGGGTCAATATCGTCACCCTGGGGTGCTCCAAGAACACCGTTGATTCACAGAAACTCATGCGTCAGCTCGAGGCTGGCGGCTATAAAGTGTCAGCCGAATCGTCAGAGGCGGCCGACATTGTCATCATCAATACCTGCGGCTTCATCCACGATGCAAAGGAAGAGAGCATTGACACCATCATCAGGCATGCTGAAGTCCTGAAGCGGGAGGGCAGGGGCAAGCTCTTCGTAATGGGATGCCTGGTGGAACGGTACCGCAAAGAACTGCAGGAGTCGATGCCCGAGGTAGAGAGCTGGTTCGGCGTAAACAGACCCGGAGAGATCATCAGCCACCTCGGCCTCTCATACCGGCAGGAGCTGACAGGCGAGCGTATCATCACCGGACCGCGCCACTATGCCTACCTGAAGATTTCCGAGGGTTGCGACCGTACCTGCGCCTTCTGTGCCATACCCGACATAAGGGGAAGGTACACCTCGGCACCTCTGGAGGAGCTTGTCGCCGAAGCCCGGTTCCTTGCTTCGGAAGGGGTGAAGGAGCTGATTCTCATTGCACAGGACCTGACTCTGTACGGCACTGATATTTACGGCAGGCAGATGCTCCCGGAGCTGGTGCGCCAGCTGTCAGCTATTGAAGATTTAGGGTGGATAAGGCTCCATTATCTCTACCCCTCGGGGTTCCCCTATGAGATCCTTGAGATGATGCAGGCTGACCCGAAGATATGCAGGTACATCGACATCCCCCTTCAGCATATTTCCGACAATGTTCTGAGGAAGATGCGCCGTGAGCACGACAGCACGGAGACCCGCCGCCTTCTGAGCGACATACGCTCCATGGTGCCTGACGCTGCGATACGCACCACCTTCATCGCCGGTCACCCCGGTGAGACGGAGCATGAGTTCCGCGAGCTGCTCAGCTTCATAGGTGAGCAGAGGTTTGACCGGCTGGGGGCCTTCCGCTACTCGCACGAAGAGGATACCCACGGGTTCCTGAATTATGCAGATGATATCCCTGAAAAGACAAAGGAGAGGAGGGTGGCAAGGATAATGGAACTGCAGCAGACGATCTCGGCAGAGAGGAATGCCTCCATGACCGGGAAGGTAATGAAAGTCATCATCGACCGGAAGGAGGGGCTCTTCCATATCGGCCGGAGCCAGCATGACTCTCCGGAGGTGGATCAGGAGATACTTGTCACTTCACCGGAAAAAATTGAACCCGGCACCTTCGTTGATGTGAAGATTACCGGGTCAACTGAATTTGATCTTTATGCTGAAATAATATGAAGGATTTTCGATTTCAGATTTTCGATTGTCGATTTAATTAAAATCGCAAATCGCAAATCGCAAATCGCAAATTCCTCTACTGCCTGTTTATTGGTTGCTCTCCTCCTCCGCCGGCTCCTCAGCATCCTTTTTATTCCCTACCCTGAATGAAAGCTCCTCCTTGCCCTTTGAATAGCCCACGTTGATGGTGGAGCCCTCGGTGACGGAGGCCTTGATAATCACCTCGGCCAGAGGATCCTCAAGATACTTCTGGATGGCACGCTTGAGCGGACGGGCTCCGTACTGCACGTCAAAACCACGGTCAGCCATGAAGTCGCGTGCCGCGGCACTGAGCTTCATCTTGTAACCAAGCGCTTCAATCCTGTCATACAGTCCCTTGAGCTCTATATCGATGATCTTGTCAATGTCTTCCCTGCTGAGGTGGTTGAACATGACCACGTCGTCGATCCTGTTGAGGAACTCCGGGGCGAAGGTCTTCTGCAACGCCTTCTGCAGGATGCTCTTTGTCTGGTCATCGCGCGTGGTTCTCTTTGCAGCCGTTTCAAACCCGACACCCGTACCGAACTCCGAAAGCTGCCTTGTTCCGATGTTTGAAGTCATTATGACTATAGTGTTTCGGAAGTCGACCCTGCGTCCGAGGCTGTCAGTGAGCTGGCCTTCGTCAAGCACCTGAAGAAGGATGTGGAATACATCCGGGTGAGCCTTTTCTATCTCGTCGAGCAGTACAACGGAATAGGGTTTGCGCCGTACCTTCTCGGTGAGCTGTCCGCCCTCCTCATAACCGACATATCCCGGAGGTGCACCGACAAGACGCGAGACGGAGAACTTCTCCATGTACTCACTCATGTCAACCCTGATGAGATTTTCGGTCGAGTCGAACAGGAATTTTGCCAGCACTTTTGCTAGCTGTGTCTTGCCGACCCCGGTAGGACCGAGGAAGATAAAGGTACCTATCGGTTTGTTCGGATCCTTCAGTCCGGCCCTGTTGCGCTGAATCGATTTGACAATCTTGGCTATGGCCTGATCCTGTCCGATGATGCTTCCCTTCAGTTCCTCGCCCATCTGAAGCAGACGGGTTCCTTCGGTCTGGGCTATTCTCTGCACCGGCACGCCGGTCATCATTGCCACCACTTCTGCCACCTTCTCTGCGTCAACTATCTCGCGGTTCAGTGCCAGATCCTTCTCCCAGCGCTTTTTCTCGGCATCTATAAGGTCTAGTATGTCGCGCTCCTTATCCCTGTAGCTGGCGGCACGCTCATAGTTCTGGTTCTTTACCGCGCTGCTCTTCTCCTTCTTGGTATCCTCCAGCTGTTTCTCCAGGGTCAGTATTTTTTCGGGAACGACAATATTTTTTATATGTACCCGCGATCCTGATTCGTCAAGAGCATCAATGGCCTTGTCCGGAAGGTTTCGGTCGCTTATGTACCTGTTCGTCAGTTTGACGCATGCTTCGATGGCATCAGGTGTATAGGTGACGTTATGGTGATCCTCGTACCTCTCCTTGATGTTATTGAGGATGTCAAGGGTCTCCTCTATGGTGGTGGGGTCAACGAGCACCTTCTGAAACCTGCGTTCCAGGGCTCCGTCCTTCTCAATATGCTGACGGTACTCATCGAGTGTGGTTGCGCCAATGCACTGGATCTCTCCGCGTGCCAGGGCCGGCTTGAGCATGTTGGCCGCGTCAAGTGATCCGCTGGCGCCGCCGGCCCCTACGATGGTGTGTATCTCATCAATGAAAAGGATGATATTGTCATTCTTCGCAAGCTCGTTAAGTATCGCCTTCATCCTCTCCTCGAACTGTCCGCGGTACTTGGTGCCGGCAACTATCGAGGCAAGGTCAAGGGCAACCACCCTCTTGTTGAAGAGCACCCTCGAGACATTCCTCTTGGTGATCCTCAATGCCAGTCCCTCTGCGATTGCCGACTTGCCCACGCCGGGCTCGCCGATAAGAACGGGATTATTCTTTTTGCGCCTTGAGAGTATCTGTGCCAGGCGTTCTATCTCGCGCTCCCTGCCAACGACCGGATCAAGACGGCCCTCCTCGGCGGCCTTGGTGAGGTCTATGCCGAAGTTGTCAAGGACAGGTGTCTCGGAGGAACTCCTCTGTGCCTGCTGTCCGCCCTGCGGCTGCTTGCTCTGACCCTGGCCCGAAAACATGCCTTCGTCGTCCTCATCGCGCGGAAAGTCAGCCTGTGCGGCAGGATTGCCTGCCTCGACTGCCTTTTTGACAAGTGAATAGTCAATATCCAGTTCTGTCAGGAACCGCGTTACAAGATTGCTCTCATCACGAAGGATAGCCATGAGCAGGTGCTCAGTATCTATCACCCTAGTTTTCATGGCCTTTGCTTCTATGTGTACCAGCCTCAGCACACGCTCGGTGCTCTTGAGGAGAGGTAGTATCTCGTTGTCAGCCATGGCTACGGGCTTTTCGGCCTTGATGCTTTTTTCTATCGATCCCTTTAGCATCAGCAGGTCGACCCCGTTATTTAAAAGAATATCCACCGCCACGCCTTCGCCTTCGCGCAGGATGCCGAGAAAGAGGTGCTCAGGGCTTATATGGCTGTTGCCGAGCCTTATCGCCTCCTCCTTGCTATACCCAAGGATATCGTTAACTCTCTGTGAGAAATGTGCGTCCATCATATCTTATTTGTGGGTTTCATGAAATTGTGTCATTAATACTGACAGAAATACATAAAACGCCAGTTTTCAAAGTTAATTCTTATGTAATTATATCTAGGCAATAATTGTGCCCAATTTTTAACACCCAATGTTAACAAATAGACGGCATAAAAGGTTAAAAAATGAGACCTTTTCATTATTTTCGTGCATCAAAATAAATAAATAGGATTAATAACGTAATAGGTTAAATATCAGTCTGATATGTCAGATCAATCAAAAATCATCAAGGTAAATATCGAGGAGGAGATGAAGTCGGCTTACATCGATTATTCGATGTCAGTCATTGTGTCAAGGGCATTACCCGATGTAAGGGACGGTCTCAAACCAGTCCACAGAAGGGTTCTTTTCGGTATGTCAGAGCTTGGAGTATACTCAAACAGGGCTTATAAGAAATCTGCAAGGATAGTGGGGGAGGTGCTTGGTAAATATCACCCTCACGGTGATTCATCAGTTTATGATGCAATGGTGCGCATGGCCCAGGAGTGGTCGCTGCGCTACCCGCTGGTAGACGGACAGGGCAACTTCGGGTCAATTGACGGTGACAGCCCGGCAGCAATGCGATACACAGAGGCAAGGTTAAAGCGCATCGCCGAAGAGACTCTGTCAGATATTGAAAAGGGCACGGTTGATTTCCAGCCCAATTTTGACGACACATTGCAGGAACCCACGGTTCTTCCCACAAGGATACCGAACCTGCTGGTAAACGGAGCCTCGGGCATTGCAGTGGGGATGGCCACCAACATGCCGCCTCATAACCTTACCGAATCGGTCAATGCGATTATTGCTTATATAGACAATCCTGAGATAACCACTGAGGGGCTGATGCACCATATCAAGGGTCCCGATTTCCCCACCGGGGGCATCATCTACGGCGAACAGGGGATAAAGGAGGCATTCGAGACGGGCAGGGGGCGCATCGTTGTCAGGGCCAGGACAGAGGTTGAGATCACCCACTCCGGAAGGGAGTGCATCGTCGTCACCGAGATACCTTATATGGTAAACAAGGCGGAGATGATAAAAAGGATCGCCGACCTGATAAACGAGAAGAAGCTTGAGGGCATCTCATATATAAATGATGAGTCTGACAGGAACGGCATGAGGGTGGTCATCATCCTCAAGAAGGAGATGCCTGCCAACGTCATTCTGAACCATCTGTACAAGCACTCTCAGCTCCAGACATCATTCAATGTCAATAACATAGCCCTTGTCAAAGGGCGTCCGAAGACACTCTCACTGAAGGAGATAATCGACAGCTTTGTAAAGCACCGTCATGACATCATCATCCGCAGGGCGAAGTTCGACCTCGATCAGGCGGAAAAACGGGCTCACATACTTGAGGGTCTGATCATTGCGAGCGACAACATTGATGAGGTAATTGCCATCATAAGGTCGTCACCCAATGCCGATGTCGCCCGGGAAAGGCTCATGGAACGCTTCAGCCTGTCAGATCTGCAGTCGAGGGCTATCGTTGAGATGCGTCTGAGGCAGCTTACCGGCCTCGAGCAGGATAAGCTGAGGGCGGAGTACGAGGAGGTCTGCAAACTTATTGAATACCTTAAGAAGGTGCTGTCGGATGTGGCGTTGCAGATGCAGATCATAAAAGATGAACTCATCGAGATCAGGGATAAGTTCGGTGACAAGCGCCGTACTGAGATAATCCCTGCAGCCGGGGAATTCAATCCTGAGGATTTCTATGCCGACGATGAGATGGTGATCACAATTTCACACATGGGTTACATCAAGCGCACCCCTCTTACCGAATTCCGCCGCCAGAACAGGGGTGGGACAGGAGCCAGGGGAAGCAACACGCGCGATGAGGACTTCATTGAGCATCTGTACGTTGCCACAATGCATAACACAATGCTGTTCTTCACCCGTAACGGCAAGTGTTACTGGCAGAAGGTGTACGATCTCCCGGAGGGGACCCGTACAAGCAAGGGAAGGGCAATCCAGAACCTGATAAACATCGAATCTGAAGACAGCGTCAGGGCTTTCATCAACGTCAGGACTCTCAGTGATGAGGACTACATAAACAACAACTTCATTGTACTCTGCACCCGCAAGGGGATCATCAAGAAGACATCCCTCGAGGCCTATTCCCGTCCTAGGGCCAATGGGGTCAATGCAATCACTGTCAGGGAGGGCGATGAACTCCTGGAGGCCAGAATGACTAACGGTCAGCACGAGATAATGCTGGCGGTGAGGTCAGGCCGCGCGGTCAGGTTCAAGGAGTCGACCGTCAGGCCGATGGGACGCACCGCCTCGGGTGTCAGAGGAATAACACTCACCGGCAGTGATGACATGGTAATCGGAATGATAACCGTGCTGCATGAATCGGAAGATGTGCTCGTTGTTTCCGAGAATGGCTACGGCAAGAGATCGGCTATAGGCGACTACCGCATCACCAACAGGGGCGGAAAAGGAGTGAAGACGATAAATGTGACCGATAAGACCGGAAAACTTATCGCCCTGAAGGATGTGAGCGACCAGAATGACCTCATGATAATTACGCAGGCAGGTAATATCCTGAGGATACCTGTGAGCAGCCTTAGGGTGATGGGAAGAGCCACGCAAGGTGTCAGACTGATAAATATCAAAGAAAATGATTCAATTGGATCAGTGGCTTATGTTGAAGTAAATGAGGAGGATGGCACTGAAGAAACAGAGAATCAGGAGCCATTGGAAGAAGCTGCTGAGTAATTTGGCAAATTATTTGAAGAATATATTCTAAAGTTTTATTTTTGGAACAACATTTAAAAGCAAATTATCTAGACATGAAGAAGATCACATTCTTACTACTTGCAGTAATAATATCCGCTGCTGCATCAGCACAGAAGGGAAAAATTACCGCTGCAGAAACATTCATCAAGGAAGGTGCATTTGACAAGGCCAAGGATGCTATCGAAGAAGCCATCGTTAATCCGAAGTCAATGGGACTGGCAAAGACCTACTATGTAAAAGGTCAGCTATGCCAGGCTGCATATGATTCGGGCGATCCGAAGTTCATGACACTTTATCCTGATATTCTTATGGAAGCTTACAATAACTTTGAAAAAGCCCTTCAGATTGACCCGAAGATGAAAAACAAAGTTATCAGTGACAATACGTATGCCATGCTTGGCAACTCGCTTCTCAATGATGCCATTACCAAGTTCAATGAGAGAGATTTCAAGGGTGCCATGCAGTCGTTTGAAAGAAACGTAATGATTTCTGCAAGCGATATGTATGTAGGAATGGTTGATACCCTTGTGATCTTCAACGCAGGCCTGGCCGCATACAATGCAGAATTGTACGATGAGGCCATTGCCCATTTCCGCACCTGCACAATGTCAGGTACCGAGGACACCAAGCCCTATATCTTCATCAGCGACAGTTATCTGAAGATGAAAGACACCATCAGCGCCGAGGCAGCTCTCATGGAAGGCTACAAGGCCTATCCTGATACACTGGATATTATACTCCAGGCTACACAGTTTTATCTTGATGCAAACAACTCCGACAAGGCTTTTGAATTCGTTCACAAGGCCATGGAGAAGGATCCCGAAAACCACATCCTTTACCTGGTAGAGGGCAGCCTCTTCATGAAGCTTGAAGACTATCCCAAGGCCATTGAAGCCCTGAAGACATCGCTTGCCAAAAAACCTGATCAGTTCGAAAGCAACTATAATATCGGTCTCTGCTATGTGTCGATAGCCAACACGATGCTCAATGAGGCTAACCTTATTGCCGACAACAGGGAATATGAGCTGGCCAAGGAGAAGGCCTTTGCAGAAATGAAAAAGGCGGTACCGTTCTTTCTGGATGCTGAGAAGGCAAACCCGACATCCCTTGCAACGCTTGAATTCCTTCGCGAAATCTATCTGAAGCTGAAAATGATGCCCGAATTCGAGGCATACAAGGCTAAGGTTGAAAACCTGCAATAAGTATACAGATCAGTATAAAATACAGAAGGCACCCGAAAACGGTGCCTTCTTTTTTTGTCTGCTGATAACTGCTGAAGGGAGGGAGGATCAGAGGCAGCAGGTTTTAAATCAGATATGCCTCTTTTTGCATCTATTTAACATAATAATAATTATAGGCAATATATAGCAAATTCTGATTCCGGCCTGTTGCCGGAATTAACATAAAATCAGATACAGGCTGCAAAGCACGCCTATATCGGTGCAGATTTTATGTTAAAAGAATTTGCGTTCAATCTGTATGACCTGCATGCTTAAACCAATTTCTCTTTTTGCGATATTTGTTTAAATTTTATTGCTATGGCACAGATAAACAAATCAACTCTTTCCTTTCTTTCAGATCTGAAGGTACATAATGAACGGGAATGGTTCAGCACAAACCGCAGTCGTTATGGAGAAGCCCGCAGCAACTATGTGGCATTTGTGCAGGCCGTTCTGGATGAGATAGTTACATTCGATCCCATCTACAAGGGACTGGAGGCCAAAAGCTGCATCTTCAGGATTAACCGCGATACCAGGTTCTCTCACGACAAATCGGTCTACAAGACCAATTTTGGTGCATTCATGGTGCGCGGTGGCAAGAAGAACGGAGACAAATATCCGGGTTATTACCTTCATATTGAACCAGGGTCATCATTTGTGGCAGGCGGCGCCTATATTCCCCCATCACCTTGGCTGAAAGCCATCAGGGAGGAGATTTCCGAAAGCGGGGAAAAGCTGACTGCTATTATCAACAGCAGGGAATACAGGAAATATTTCAGCGGCCTTGAAGGCGAAAAGCTGAAGGTTCCCCCAAGAGGTTTCTTAAAAGATGATCCTCATATAGAGCTGATTAAGATGAAGAGTTTCCTTGCAGAGAGGAGTTTTTCCGATAAAGAGGTTCTGGCGGCGGATTTTTTTGATACGGTCACAAACGCTTTCCGTGCCATGAAACCCCTGAATGATTTCCTCATTGTACAGAATACCTGATCCTTGAGCCGATATCGTAACATCTGTTCCCTCAGCGGTTCTGACTGCTCCCACCAGAAAGTTCATCCTGAAATATCTCCTGTAAATCAATCATTTATTGAACTCGAACATAAGGATGATTAATTTGTTCACCCTCAGACATTAGAGAAACCGTGACCTCAATTCTGAATACCGTCACCGTGCCGACCCTGTTGCTTGATGAGCAGAAATGCCGCCGTAACATACAGCGTATGGCTGACAGGGCTTTGAAGTACAATGTAAGGCTGCGGCCGCACTTTAAAACCCACCAGAGCAGGCAAATAGCCGGATGGTTCAGGGAAGCCGGCATTAATTGCATTACAGTCTCCTCCCTGAAGATGGCTGAATATTTTGCTGCGGACGGCTGGGATGACATCACAGTGGCATTCCCCGTGAATGTACTTGAGCACGAACGGATCAACCGGCTTGCCCGGCGGATAAGACTGAACCTGCTGGTGGCTGGCGCTGATGGTGCAGGGCTCCTCTCTTCGGTTCTGAAATATCCCGTCAGGGTCTGGATGAAAATCGACGCTGGTACCGGGCGCACGGGTGTGCTTCCCGGTGACAGAGACACCATCAATTCAATACTTGAGGCTGTTGAGGCATCCGATAAAATGTCATTCAGCGGATTCCTCACCCATGCCGGCCACAGCTACAGTTGCAGAAGCAGGGATGAGATTCTCAGGGTTCACCTGGAAAGTGTTACCCTGCTCGCCAGCCTGGCTGAGGATTACCGCTCCGCCTGGCCCGCGATTGAGATTTCGACAGGTGACACTCCGACATGCAGTGTGGCGGACGATTTCAGCACTGTTGACGAGATAAGGCCCGGAAATTTTGTCTTCTTTGACCTGATGCAGGCGGTCATTGGTTCATGTTCAAAGCAGGATATTGCCGTGGCGGTCGCCTGTCCGGTTGTAGCGAAGCACAGCGACCGGAATGAGATCATATTGTATGGCGGAGCTATCCATTTTGCAAGAGATTCGATCGTCACTGGAGGAGGCAAAACCATATACGGCGAACTGGTTCAGGTCAGCGGTGAGAGCTGGGGTGAACCCCTGTCAGGATGCTATCTGAGCAAGCTTTCACAGGAACATGGGACCCTTAAGGTTACTGAGGAGCTCTTCAGGCAGATAAATGTCGGAGATGTTGTGGCAATCATACCGGTACATTCATGCATGACGGCCAACCTCCTGGCCGGGTATACCACTCTCAGCGGTGAGCGGATTGATTATTTCGATTTCAGAAAAGATTACCTTGAGGGGTGATCAGCCGGTATCCCAATCACACTGATTATGTTAATTCCGTCCTGACCAGGTCATTACACCTGGCGATCAGCCGGCATTCGCCTCACACTGCATCTGCCAGTTCCGGCCTGACCGGGTCTTTACACATGGTGATCAACCGGCATTCGCTTCACACTGCATCTGCCAGTTCCGGCCTGACCGGGTCATTACCCCTGGCGATCAGCCGGCATTTTCATCATCACGGGTGATCCTTACCCGGCCCTTCCTGGTATATTTCTTCCGGTTGCGGTAAACAACCGACCTGATTTGTCTTTCTATACCTGATTCCTTTATGGCTTTACGAACTGCAGTCTTGTATGCCTTGCGCTTGTCCTTCTCGCTCAGCTGCACCTTTTTGATCTTCATCACCGACATTTTCTTCAGCAAAAATAACACTAATCACAAAAGGTCTTCACCCAGGTTACAAGTTGACGGTTAGTTTTCATAGCTTTAATCGCCGTCCGCAAATCGCAGGCTGACATCCATCTGCACATTTTCGCATAAATGGTGCATGATTATTAAAAAATTGTATCTTTCGCTTCAAATAAAGAACCTCTAAAAATGAAAAAACTGTTATTCACCATTCTGCTGGCAGCATTCATACTGCCATACGCCGCCTCACAGGGCAAACTCGAGATCGGGCAAAAAGCTCCCGAATGGGTATTCACCGACGCAGACAAAAAGGAATTCACAATGAATTCATGGCCCGGAAAGGTCCTGCAGATCAACTATGTCGATCCTGACGAGTCTGATCTGAATGATGCTTTCAACGATGCAGTAGACAAAGCTACTGACGTTGATAAGATCATTGATAAGGATCAGTTTAAGGGGTTTGGGATTGTCGACTGCAAGTCTACCTGGAAGCCAGATGGCCTGGTACGTTCAATAGCCGGTAAAAAGGCAAAGAAATATGACACTACCATTCTCTTCGATTATAAGGGCAAGCTGCAGCAGGACTGGGGTATGCCCGAGGACAGCTATACGATTGTGATAGTTGACAAGAACCGGATCGTGCGGGGCGTTTACGAAGGCAAGATTGCGGACGCAGATATCCCGCCTATAATTGAGATGATCGTCAAGATCACGAAGGAATAAAAAAAAAGAAACCGGTTCAGGCCGGTTTTTTTATTTTCAGTTTAGTCTGAACCTTATCCTTAGCACGCCTTGATCAAAATCTGCCGAGATTATTGCAAATGTTCCTATTTCTGATGTATTCGAGACATGCTCTCCAATGCACGGGCATGCATCGAAGTTTCCGATTGTAATTATCCGGATGTTATCCCCGGCATCATCCGGCAGTTTCCCGGTGAAGTACCTTTTATCAGCCTCCCTCCTGCTGACAAGCTCCTCTCCCACCGGCACATTCAGCTTAATTATCTCATTGACTGTCCTTTCCACGGCCACGACCTCCTTGCCGGACAATCCTTTCTTGATCCGGTAGTCGCACTTGCTCTTTTTGCTTTCTATATGGCTGTTAAACGACCGTCCGCAGTGATACATCTTGTCCATCACCGAGTTAAGGAGATGTTCAGCGGTGTGCATTGCGGGATTATACTCTTTTCCGGGCATGATTCTTTCGATATTCAGAAAAGGAAACGTTTGGCCGGAGCTTATATTTTACCATCCCGGCAGGTAAATTCTGCCAGGATTGTAAATATCACCTTTGAGGCGGATATCTTAAGACCCGTTGACTTTTATCTCCGCCGTGTGCTGGTGACCCACTCCTTTTCCGAGGCCAGGTAGCTGAGCATCTGAGACCAGTCGCCCGCCATGGTGGCGTATTTCTGCTCCTCCCTGCCGAGTGCTGTCTCGTATTTTGTAAGCGCTGCTTCTGCCTCTCTCCTTCTTTCCAGGCTCAGCAGCAGGAGAGCCTCCTGCTTGAATGCCTCAGCCGGTGGTTCCGCCATCGTGCTGATCACCGTGCGCACAACCGAGAGTGCATTTTCATAATCCTGGTCTGAGCCTGCGAGCCTCATCATAGCCTCTGAAAGCAGTACCCTGTCATCAGCTGAGGCCTGCCCCGAAGCGATGTTTCTCTCAAGGAGCCGGCGGCAGAGAAGGTATTGCGACTGGTTGTAGGCTTTGAAAGCATTGAAGGAGATCACCGGAGCAACCAGTCTCTCGTAATCAGTTGAGAAATAAGTTAGTGTATCGGAATTGGCAGCAGCCCTGGAGGCGGCGTCAGGAAAAAATCCATTTGTGGATCCCAGGTAGTAATTGCCCATCAGTTCTCCGCATGCAAGAACCTTTCTGAGCATCGAGGTCAGGACACCCGGGCTCGTCCCGTACGCTTCAAGGACTGATACAGCACACTGATCGGCTTGAAGTTCTTGCTGCGAGCTGTACCTGATCAAATTTCCAAGGGCAGGCTCAATCCCCAAAGGCAGGAGGTTGCTGTAGTTAGTCAGGTGATGATCGAGTGCAAAGTGTGATACCTCCTGGGCCATGAGTGCCATGAGCTCCAGCTCGGTGTTCACGGCAGTAATCATGCCGGTGGTGATGACCATGGTACCGTCGGGACCCACCCATGCATCGGGAGTGATATCCGACAGTATGCGGAGGCTCAGAACGCCCGGGCGCCTGTCAGTGTGACGAACAGGGTAGACCATTCTAAGGATGCCGTAAAGCCTTGATTCAAGGTAACTGTCAATATAGAATGACCCATTCTGTCCGGCAGTGACCATGAATTCCCTCATCAACTCCTCCATGGCATAGCGGCGGTCATATTGATACCCTCCGGCGAGAAGAGCGTCGTATACCTTGTACTCGAGCATTTTGAACTGCCAGAGGGATTCAATGTCTCCCGGTATAAACTCATATTTCCTGAGATCAGGATAACTGATAAGTGATACCTGGCCTGTTACCGGATCCAGGGCAGTCTGGACGACAATCCGGCCACCGGTGCGGATGACGGCATTAAACGTAACCTGCTCTTTGGTGATGCGGTTCCTGGCGTTGATATTTACAGCTATCTGGCCTGATGCTGCTGTCGCAGTGAGCAGGAGAAACGATATCAGGAAAAGGGTAGTTTTGTTCATGGCATGGGGTGTTGTTGAGCAGTATCAGTGCTACAAAAACCGTGCTGCACTGAGGTTTTTCCGTCAGATTTTAATCACTCCCGCTGCCCGGTTACAGTTCAGTTGCATCCTCAATGTCGCGGCCCATGCTCTTTTTGAGCTGGTAGAGGTCCTGTTTCATGGAAGCTACCGTGCGGAGGAGCTGTTTCTCAGGCAGTACGGGTTCCGGAAGTTCATCACTTATATAATGGACGAATTTCCATATTTCCCTGATGTCATTGATGCGGACCTCATAGGGTTCATACAGCGGGTTGAGCGAAAATAGCACCAGCTTGCCGTTCTGTCCGATGGTATTTTCCACGACCTTGAAGACAATGCCGTCATTTGAGGTAAGTATTATGTATGCCTTCCCGCTCTTTATCTCATTCCAGTCCTGCATGTACTCACCTGTCACCCACGACCTGTCTGGAATAGGCAGCATGGAATCACCCTTGAGCTGAAAAGTGCGGTACTTGCGGTTTCGTGAGAGGAACGGCAGGTTGAACAGCGGCAGGTCGCCTATGAACTCGGGATCGGCATAGCCGGTGGTATAGCCCGCCTTGGCCTTCTCGCTGACAAGCTCGATATTCTCGCGGTTGTCAGGGGCTACGGTGGTTGCCAGCACCCTGAGGTTACTGCCTTTGATATAGGCGTCATATCCCCTCTCCAGCTCGCCCATCTGGCTCTCCGAGAGGCGTGTCAGGTCAATCTTGAGCATGGTGTCAAGCGATATGTTGAAGTAGCCCGAGAAGGCCACCAGGGCCTCTATGCCGGGCTGTGCCACACCGTTCTCATAGCCGCTGAGGGTTGATCTCTTCATCTGCAGAGCCGATGCCACGTCGTCCTGAGTGCGTCCGCGACGTTTTCTCAGAAATTTTATGTTCGATGCGAAGTACATATTACAAAAATTGATTATATTGTAATCACAAGTTTGATTAATTTCTAATCAAAGATAAATGAATGATTTTGAAATAGCAAGGGAAAAATGAAAAAAAGTGCAGCCTGTCCAGCAGGCAACAGAGGGCCGAGCGTAAAGAAATGAACCGGTGGGTCATTTTAGCGAAGGCGCCAGTTTGCAGGGAAGGGAGAGGAATTTTCGATTGTCGATTTAATCAAAATTCGCAAATCGCAAATCGCAAATCCTTCAGACTTTCGACTTTACAGACTTTATGGACTTTACAGACTACCACATGGACTCGCGAAGCATACTGCATCTTGATCTCGACACCTTCTTCGTCTCGGTGGAGAGGGTGCGTGACAGTCGTCTCAACGGCCGTCCCGTGATCATAGGCGGCAGCTCTGACCGCGGGGTGGTCTCGAGCTGCAGCTACGAGGCGCGCAGCTTCGGTGTCAGCTCGGCCATGCCTATGAAGATGGCACGTGCCATGTGTCCCGAGGCGGTCTACATACGAGGCGACATGGAGATGTACACGAAGTATTCGCGGATGGTAACCGGCATCATTGCGGACAGGGCGCCACTCTATGAGAAGGCTTCGGTGGATGAGCATTATATTGACCTCACGGGCATGGAGCGCTTTCACGGCTGCGCCCGCTGGTCGCACGAGCTGCGCAACACCATAATAAAGGAGACGGGGCTGCCCATCTCGATGGGACTCTCTGTCAACAAGACCGTCTCGAAGATCGCTGCCGGCGAGGCCAAGCCCAACGGTGAGAGGGAGGTGGCGCAGCAGCAGGTCCTCCCCTTTCTCGACCCGTTGTCTATCAGAAAGATACCCATGATCGGGCAGAAGACCTATCACACGCTGCGCTCGATGGGCATCTCTACCATACATACCCTGCGCGGCATACCGGCCGAGATGCTGGTGTCGCTCATGGGGCAGAACGGCACGGAGATATGGAAGAAGGCCAACGGCATTGACACCACTCCCGTCATCAGCTACTCCGAGCAGAAGTCGATCAGCACCGAGCACACCTTCGACCGTGACACCACCGACACGGTCATGCTCAATCAGCTGATAGTGAGCATGACCGAGAAGCTGGCCTATGAGCTGCGCCGCCAGGAGAAGCTGGCATCGTGTCTCACGGTGCGCATAAGGTACTCCGACTTCGACACGCACACTCTGCAGCAGCGGATACCCTACACCGCCTTCGATCATGTGCTCATCAGCGAAGCACAGAGCCTCTTCCGCCGTCTCTGGCAGCGGCGCATGCTCATCAGGCTCATCGGGGTGAAGGTAAGCGGACTGGTGCGGGGGGTGCAGCAGCTTGACATGTTCGAGGACACGCCTGAGATGGTGAGTCTCTACATGACTATGGATAACCTGCGGGGCCGTTTCGGACGTTATGCCATACGCCGTGCCGCCGGGGTGATGACCGCCGCGGAACGCAGTGAGCGCGAGCTCAGAAAGGCGTCGGAGACGGTTGCGGAGAAATCGCGTATGGAGGAACGGCTGCGCGGCTGGCACTATCATTAGGAATTTTCGATTTTCGATTGTCGATTGTCGATTTTTTTCAATTCGCAAATCGCAAATCGCAAATCTTCAGACAATGTACATCAATTGCCATTCATATTACAGTCTGAGATACGGCACCCTGACGGTCGAGCGCCTTTCTGAGCTCGCCGCGGCTGCCGGCGTGCAGCGCCTGGTGATGACTGACATCAACAACACCACCGGTGTGCCCGACTTCGTGCGCGAGTGCCGCAGCCGCGGCATCACCCCGGCGGCAGGCATCGAGTTCCGCGAGGGCAACACGTTGTTGTACATCGGCATAGCACGTAACAACGAGGGCTTCCGCGAGCTGAACGAGTTCCTCACACACCATAACTTCACCGGCGAACCTCTGCCCCCGCGCCCTCCCTCCTTCCCCAATGCCTACATCATCTACCCTGCCGGCGGCGGCGTAAACGGCCGCGCCGCGCTGCAGGACAATAGGTCAGATGGCGGGGTCAGCGGCAGCGCAGCGGCCCATGGCAACGGCTATGGCGGCGCGGAGGGTACCGGCAACGGCACCGACAAAGCAGGACCAGGCGGGACCGGAAGGGGCGGCGGAAACATCACCGCCGCCACCCTGCGCGATAACGAGTACCTCGGCATTCGTCCCGCCGCCGCCGGCCGACTGCTCTCCACAGCAAAAAACGAGCTCTCTAAATACGTTATCCTTCAGCCGGTTACAATTGAGTCGCCGGCCGACTACCCCGTGCACCGCAGCCTGCGCGCCGTGGATAACAACCTCCTGCTAAGCCGCCTGGAGCCTCATATGACCGCCTCGCCCGATGAGATAATAACACCGGAGAGCGAACTCATACGTCCCTTCGGGATGTGGCCGCAGGTGGTTGAGAACACGCGCAGGCTGCTGAACGACTGCTCTCTGGAGATCGACTTCACCACGCACAAGAACAAGAAGATATACTCCGCCAGCAGGTACGACGACAAGCTGCTGCTCGAGAAGCTCGCCTGGGACGGCATGAAGTACCGCTACGGGAAAAACAACAGGGTGGCCGAAGAGCGGGTGAAGCATGAACTGGAGATCATTGACCGCCTCGGCTTCTCTGCATACTTCCTCATAACATGGGACATAATACGCTACTCCATGGCCTGCGGATTCTACCATGTGGGACGCGGCAGCGGCGCCAATTCCGTGGTTGCTTACTGTCTGAAGATCACCAATGTTGACCCCATTGACCTCAACCTTTACTTCGAGCGGTTCATCAACCCCAAACGCACCTCGCCACCCGACTTCGACATAGACTATTCATGGAAGGAGCGCGACACCGTCACCGAGTATATCTTCCGTCGTTACGGCCACCGTCACACTGCCCTCCTTGGTACCGTCAACACCTTCCGCGGCAAGTCGATCGTACGCGAGCTGGGTAAGGTGCACGGACTGCCCGTCGATGAGATCGACGCCCTTATCAGCAACCCCTCGGCAGAGAGCAACCGCGGTGAGATACAGGATCTTATCTTTGAGACCGGCAATAAGATCGCCGATTTCCCCAACCTGCGCAGCATACATGCCGGCGGGGTGCTGATATCGGAAGAGCCTGTCTGCTGTTACACGGCGCTCGACATGCCGCCGAAGGGGTTCCCCACGACGCAGTGGGATATGTATACTGCCGAGGAGCTTGGTTACGAAAAGCTTGACATACTGAGCCAGAGAGGCATAGGCCATATTAAGGAGAGCGCCGAGGTGATACGCGCCAACCGCGGCGTGGATGTCGACGTGCATGCCGTACAGCAGTTCAAGAAGGACCCCCTGGTGAAGGAGCATCTGCGGCGAGGTGATGCGAAGGGATGCTTTTACATAGAGAGTCCCTCGATGCGGGGACTCCTCCAGAAGCTGCAATGTGATGATTACCTGACCCTTGTGGCCGCCAGCTCGGTCATCAGGCCCGGCGTGGCGCGCTCCGGCATGATGCGCCAGTTCATCTACCGCTTCCATAACCCTGATAAATTCGAGTATATCCACCCGGTCATGAAGGATCTCCTCAGCGAGACCTTCGGCGTGATGGTCTACCAGGAGGATGTGCTCAAGGTGTGCCATCACTTCGCCGGGCTCGATCTCTCCGACGCTGACACGCTGCGTCGGGCCATGAGCGGTAAGTACCGGTCGCACAAGGAGATGCAGAAGATCACCGAGCGCTTCTTCAGCAACTGCCGTGACAAGGGCTATCCCGAAGCGATAACAAAAGAGGTGTGGCGCCAGATAGAGTCGTTCGCCGGCTACTCCTTCTCCAAGGCGCACTCGGCCTCCTACGCCGTGGAGAGCTTCCAGAGCCTCTGGCTCAAGGCACACTACCCCCTTGAGTTCATGGTGGCCGTCATCAACAACTTCGGCGGCTTCTACCGGACATGGGTCTATGTGCACGAGGCCAGACGCGAGGGCGCCGCCATTGAGCCCCCCTGCATCAACAGAAGCACATACAAGACTACCATATACGACAAGACCATCTTCATCGGGCTGATACACATACAGGGACTGGAGACCACCCTGGCAAAAGAGATAATAGGCGAGCGCGATAACAGCGGTGACTTTAAGGGTATTGAGGACTTTATCTCACGTATTGGTCCGGGACTCGAACAGACCGTAATACTGATCCGCACCGGCGCCTTCCGGTTCACAGGCAAGAGCAAGGCTCTGCTACTCTGGGAGGCTCACCTGCTCATCAACAAGGGCAAGAGTGAGACGGCACGGACACTATTCAACCCCGAGCCGAAGAAGTTCGTCATGCCCCCCTTCGAACAGTCGCAGCTCGAAGATGCCTATGATGAGATCGAACTGCTGGGGTTCCCCGTTACGCTCACATGGTTCGACATGCTGCAGACCAGGTTCAGGGGTGATGTCACGGCAGCGGAGATGAAGGGGCTGATAGGGCGCAGGGTGAAGATGGTGGGACACCTGGTGACGGTGAAGTATATAAAGACTGTGAAACGGGAGTGGATGAACTTCGGATGCTTCGTTGACCACGGCGGCGAGTTTTTTGACACAACCCACTTCCCGCAGTCGCTGGTCAGATGGCCTTTTCGGGGCAGCGGAACCTATCTCATCCAGGGTAAGATAGTTGATGAGTTCGGGAGTACCAGTATGGAAGTTGAGAAGATGGCCAGGCTGCCCGTGCAACCCGATCCGAGGTATTGAAAGTCAAAAGTCCGTAAAGTATGTAAAGGCAAAAGCCTGAAGAATTTGCGATTTGCGATTTGCGAATTTTGATTAAATCGACAATCGAAAATCTGAAATCGCAAATTACTATACTGCCTACTGCCGACTGATTTTAACTGCCGACTGTAGACTTTAGATTAGCTATCCACCCTGATGACGCGGGTGATGCCCTTTACCGACTGTATCTTCTTAATGAGGCCGTAGAGGATGTTGACATTGGGTACCAGCAGCTCTATCCGGCCTTCAAACAGTCCGTTATCCATCTTGTAGGTAAAATTCTTCACAGACACTCTGTATTCAGAAAGAATTTCGGAAATACGTGCCACTATTCCCAGGTTCTCAACCCCTGTAAGTTTTATTGATGTCAGGAAGCCTCTCGAGGCGTCCAGCCTTGTCCATCGTGCCCTCAAGTACCCTGTAGGGAAAGCTCGAGAGCATGAAATCGGCATTGGGACAAGTAGCCCTGTGGATCTTAATTCCCTCAAGGACAGTCACAAAGCCGAATATACGGTCGCCAAAGACCGGGTTGCAGCATTTTGCCATCTTGTAATCCAGTCCTTCAACCCTCTCATCTATTACAAGATAATCAGATCCGCCGGTCCCGATCTCCTCATGGTGCTGTGGTTCGGGGAGTCTGGGCGTCTCCACTTCGGCGTGTCCTTCAGGCCGAAGCAACACTTTCTTGGCCTGAAGCAGGTCGATCTCACCTATCGCTATGCTGAAATAGAGGTCCTGGGAAGTCTTTAAGCCGTATTCCTGAAGGAGCTTGACGACGGTAGTGTCGCCATAAGGTATCTTCCAGTTCTTCAGTCTCCTGGTAAGTATCTCCTTTCCCTCGGCTGCCACCCTGAACTTCTCCTCATTGAGAGCCTGCCTGATCTTGGCGCGGGCCTTGTTGGTGATGACAAACGACAGCCAGTCGCGTTTGGGCGACTGTTTCACCGAGGTGATGACTGACACATGGTCTCCGTTCTGCAGCTTCTGCTTGAGTTGCACGTTGCGTCCGTTGACCTTGCCGCCGATGCATTTTGATCCCACCTCAGTATGAATATCGAAGGCGAAGTCGAGCAGTGTGGCACCGGCGGGCAGTTGCCGCACTTCTCCCTTGGGGGTGAAGACGAAGACCTCATCGGAGTAGAGGCCGGGTCTTATCTCCCCGAGGAAGTCACTTCCCTCCTTGTCAACGGTAGCCAGCACCTCGCGCATCTGTGCCATCCATGTATCAAGGCCTCCATCGCCCCTGAGTCCCTTGTAGCGGAAGTGGGCAGCGAGACCATTCTCGGCTATCTCATCCATGCGCCTGGTGCGTATCTGGACCTCCACCCACTTGCCTGCCGCAGTCACCACGGTGGTGTGGAGCGACTCATAGCCGTTTGTCTTTGGTACGGATATCCAGTCGCGCATGCGGCTGGGGTCAGGCTGGTACAGATCGGTCACCACCGAATAGACCTGCCAGCATGACGATTTCTCATGAACAGGGTCCGTGTCAATGATGATGCGTATTGCGAAGATGTCAAATACCTCTTCGAAGGCCACTCCCTGCTTCTTCATCTTCTGCCAGATGGAGTGTATTGATTTTGTGCGGCTTTTGAGCTCGTATTTCATGCCCAGGGCGTCGAGCTTCTCCCTGACAGGTTGCGAGAATTCCCTTATGAGCCTGTTCCTTGAGGTGGTGGTTTGCTTAAGCCTGGCCTCTATCTCATGATACTCGGAAGGTTCCATGAGCCTCATAGCCAGATCCTCCATCTCCGACTTGATGTTATAGTACCCGAGACGGTGGGCCAGCGGTGCAAAGAGGAAGTATGTCTCGGAGGCCACCGGCAGGCGCTCCTTCTCCGGCAGCCAGTCGAGCCGGCGTACCATCAGAAGTCTTTCTGCAAGCGCAATCAGAATGACCCTCCCGTCGTCAGCGAGTGTCAGCAGGAGCTTTCGGAAGTTTTCGGCCTGACCTGTGAAATCGCGTCCCTTCAGGGCCGTCACGCGCGATAGCCCCTTTATCACTGCCTTAATTGACGGGTCGTTGAGAGAGTCAATCTGCTCCCACTGCGGGCTCTCTTCCTTTACACCCGAGAGCAATGCGCTGATTACGGCCGGAAGGGTCAGGCCTATCTCACCCGCGGTCACCCTGGCCAGCTCCATGTAATAGAGCGCCAGAGGTTCGCCCAGATATTTCCTGTCATCGGGGTAGTATGCCCTGGCAATGTCGGTCGCCAGGTTCAGTGATTTTTTATCAGCCTCCGTGACAGGTCCGGGTAGCGCTTTTAGCACCAGGCTCTGCCTGCTTCGTATTTGTACAGCTAAATCTGCCATGACTGCTATTTGAGAGGTGAGTCGGGCTCTCTCTTCATCTCGAGATAATAGACATAGTCAACAAGTGCAGGTATGATCCTCTGCAGCAGTGCGGTAAACCTGCCTGCCCATGTCATGATCTTGTTCCTTTTCTTTTTCCTGATGCCTCTGAGTACCCAGCGAGCAACAAATTCCGGAGAATGCAGTTTCTTCTCTTCTCTGGGCGAGTTTCCCTGGGGAGTACCGTCAGCCTGGAGAGCGTTTCTGCGTATCTCTGATGATGTGAATCCGGGGGCGATGATCATGACGTGCAGCTTCTCCTTCAGGTTCTCGATCCTGAGAGTCTCAAGGAATCCATGCATAGCAAATTTTGAGGCCGAGTAACCGGTGCGGCCGGGCAGGCCGTGAAATCCTGCAGTGGATGAGACCCCCACTATTGACCCCCTGTTTCTGACAATATAGGGAAGAGCATATTTTGTGCAGTAGACAGTTCCCCAGAAGTTGACATCCATAAGTCTCTTTAAGACAGAGATATCTACATCATCAAATAAAGCTCTCATTGAGATTCCGGCATTATTGATTAGGATATCCACCGTACCGTATCTCATGACAGTTGCCTCTACCATTCTACGGCATTCATCCTCAATGGAGACATCGGTCACGCAAGAGAGTGCCTCAGCGCCCATGGCGGTGATCTCCTTCTCCAGGAGAGCCAGTTTTTCGGCTGAACGGGCTGCGATGACCACCCTGCTCCCGTTGCGCGCGAACTCGAGGGCTGTGGCTCTGCCTATGCCGGACGATGCTCCCGTGACAATAACAACTTTGTCTTTGAAGATATTGCTTTTCATTCCCTTTCAGATGGCCGATAAATATAATCACAATTTAGGGTGATCCGGAAAGGTTAATATTTTTTTATGTTTTTCGGTAAAAGACGGGTAATTCTTTTGATCGGAACTTTTTTTACCATACATTTGCACTCGCAAAAAAAAGGTCAGATTCAGTAGCTCAGCTGGTAGAGCACATCCCTTTTAAGGATGGGGTCCTGGGTTCGAGCCCCAGCTGGATCACACGGCAGCCGAAAGGCTGCCTTTTTTTTGTTGTCCTTGATTCTCCTCCCCTGCAGTCTGACAGCTCCCTATCCCGACATACTATGTCGGGCCTTAACGGTCGCTTCGGATCACACGGCAGCCGAAAGGCTGCCTTTTTTTATATCTGCTCCCGAACCCTCCACGCCATATGGTCTGGCAGGCACCAGGTAGCTGGTGACATGGGGAATAATGTAATCCTGATTAGTAAATTACTGTCAGACAAGCCTTTTCCGGAACTGCCTTATTGATCCTGTCACTATCAGGTACTGCCCGAGCACATAAGTCGACATTATAAGAACCGAACCTGCAGGTATGGCATAACTGAACTTATTCACCGCCAGCAATGAATCTGACAATACAAACAGTGCAGCTCCGGCGAGCACCAGCCAGAAACTGGTTCTCCCCGTTTTCCCTGCCCTCGTCAGCGCAGCGGCCAGCATTGCCATGATAACCATCGCGTAGATGATGACAGGCAACCTCATTTCGCCCAGGTCGTTATAGAGAAATGCCACAAGAAAGAGACCATAGGCGACAACAGGCAATATCATCATTAATAGCTTATATACCGGACGGCCTGGGCCGGGTGTAAGGATGAAGGCAATGAAGTACGAGACCTGCGCCAGCAGGAAAAATGCCAATCCTGTCATAAACATCATATCCTTGTTCGCATCAAGCTCCAGGGCTATATCACCGAACCAGGAAAAGAGCAATGCGATGAGTATCATTCGCTGTGTCCAGGTGTTGATCCTGCCTGAATTGTCAAGAAACAACACTATCAGGATCAGAATGATAAGAGCCTTGGATATAACATCTGTCAGGAAGGGAGGCCTCAGCTGCGGAAAGATGAACATGACCGCCGCCAGAAAATAAACTGCAGAAAGGATCTTTGTCCTCATTTATGAGATTCCGTAAATAAACCCTTGCCTTTCAGGGCAGTATCTTATTTCGAAAGCACGGGAATCTGCCTGCTTATTGACTCCTCCAGTGAGATGAGCGTCTCGGTCCGGGTGACTCCGGTGATGGCCTGGATCTTTTCGGTCAGCACCTCGCGAAGGTGTTCATTATCACGGGTGTAAACCTTTATGAATAGTGAGTAATTACCTGTGGTATAGTGACATTCAATGACTTCCGGAATATCCTTCAGCTTCTTGATCACCTCCTTGTATTTCCCGGGATTGTCAAGATACAGGCCTATGTATGCGCAGGTCCTGAATCCGACCATTATCGGATCAACCCTGAACTCCGATCCTTTGATCACACCGATACGTATAAGTCTCTGAACCCTCTGATGTATTGCCGCACCGGACACGTTGCAATCGCGCGCCACCTCCAGGTAAGGGATCCTTGCATTCTTGGTAATGATGTCCAGGATCTTTCTGTCCAGATTGTCAATCTGCAAATTTTCTGCCATGATTAGTTGTTATAATTTAGTTAATGATTAATATTTCGCCTTTAATTTTACAAATTTAAAGCAAAATAGACTTAAATCCTAATTTATAACTCCGGTAATTGAACTGACAGAGTGAAAATCATTTTTATCCAGAAATGAATTTATACCCTGCACCACATTGGTTGCTGTGCGTGGTTCGATGAAAGAGGCTGTTCCTATCTGGATGGCTGTTGCGCCGGCCATAATAAACTCAAGTGCATCTTCCGAATTCATTATGCCACCCAGTCCGATGACAGGGATAGTGACAGCCTTTGCGGTCTGCCATACCATTCTCAGCGCCACAGGCTTTATGGCGGGGCCGGAGAGACCTCCGGTGACGGTAGAGAGCTTCGGCTTCATGGTCCTGGCATCGATGGCCATTCCCAGCAGCGTATTGACCAGGGAGACAGCTTCAGCTCCCTCCTCCTGGGAGATGCGTGCAAATTCCGTAACATCGGTGACATTGGGTGACAGCTTGACTATCAATGTCTTGCTGTAAGCTTTACGGACCGCTGCGATAACCTCCCTCGCCGAGGCGGGATTGGTGCCGAAGATCATGCCGCCCCTTTTGACGTTGGGGCAGGAGATATTCAGTTCAATGGCAGGGATGGCATCAAGCCTGTCAATACGTGATGAGAGTTCAACATATTCTTCAACCGTATTGCCGTTCACATTTACAATGACATGGGTGTCATACTTCGCGAGATGCGGATAGATGTTTTTTTCAAAGTAATCGATCCCCTTGTTCTGCAAGCCTACGGCATTCAGCATGCCGGAGGCTGTCTCCGCCATGCGGGGATAGGCGTTCCCTTCCCGGGGTTCAATGGTTGTGCCCTTGACGATGATCCCGCCGAGTTGCGCCATGTCCATGAAATCGTCGAGTTCGGCACCATATCCGCATGTGCCCGAAGCCAGGATGACAGGATTCCTGAACTCGAGTGACCCTATCTTTATCCGGAGGTCTGCCATTTCAGATCGTTTATGTTAAACACCGGTCCGTCAATGCATGAACACAGATTTCCGGAGGTTGTGGGGACGATACAGCAGAGGCATATGCCCATGCCGCATGCCATAAGGTTCTCAAGCGAAACCTCGCAGAATATGCCTCTTTCGCGGCAGACCCTGGCAACAGCCTTCATCATGGGTTCAGGACCGCAGCAGTAGACCTTGTCCCACTGGCCTTCCCTGAAAGCAGGTATGTCGGTTACAAATCCCCTGTGACCCTCTGATCCGTCTTCAGTGGAGAGGTGCACTGTGCCAAGTTTCTGGAATTCACTGTGTTCAAGGATCCTTGACCGGTTACGGAATCCGAGTGCAAACTGAGGTTCTATGCCAGCTTCACTGATCCTGCGGCCAAGGTATAACAAGGGAGCCATGCCGCAGCCACCTCCGGTAAGGAGCACCTTCTCACCTTTCGATGGCATTGTGAATGAGTTTCCAAGGGGATAAATCAGGTTGACCGTCTCTCCCTTACTGAGCCTGGAGAGCCTTTCCGTTCCGGGACCTGCTATCTGGATGAGAAGAGACAAGGTGTTTGCGGATCTGTCGACATCATGGACCGAGAGAGGCCTGCGCAGGAAGGTTGTGGGACTGTCAGTGACAAGTGCCTGTACGAACTGTCCCGGCTCTATCTCTGGCAAACGATCTGAAGAAGAGATTGTTAAAACGAAGAAACTCTCGCCTAGCCTTCGGTTTTCGATAACTGTAAGATCTTCAATCCTCTTTTTCATCAGGATCACTTTGGCTGCAAAATTAGACAATTTGAGCAGATTCTTTCAGGAGGGCCTGTATTCTCTGAAAGTTTTATCCGAATAGAAGAAGAGAACCCTGGTAAGCCTCTTTTGGAGATCGCCGGACTGCTCCTCCGGCAATAATTGCTCTTCAGGTGCCATTTCCTGACCGTCAGTCGCATTTGAGCCACCAGAATAGGTATCGGGCGCTGTCTCCATCGTCACCTCCTCAGATCTGCTTATTTGAGGCTCAACATCGAAGAGTGTAGGCTGCGATGCAAACCTTTGCATGGGGCCGCGTCCGAACAGCAGCCACTCGGCTGAGAGGGAGGGATATTTCTGCAGCATCTTGATCACAAAATCAAGGCTGGGATTGTTTCTTCCCGAGAGGATATGGGATATTCCCGACGGCTGAACCCCTATTTCCTCGGCAAATTGAGCGTAACTCTTGTTCTCGTTCTGTAAAAAGGCAAGGATCCGGTCTTTCATAACTTAATTCTGTTTTTACAAATGTAACTACTATATGATTTACATTCGTAATTAAATTTATTGACATTTGTAATTATAAGTAACAGGGCCGGGAAGTATGCAATGGGATGCGCGAAGTCATTTCAGCAACATGATTAAGGTAATAATCAGTACTATTACTTGAGTTTAGAGCTTATTTGTCATTGATTATATGATAATTAAGTATTGTAATAACGTTATTTCTAAAGATAAGGAGCCAGTAAGAGTCACGATGCCTCTATTATTATTTAATATAAGTTATATAAAGCATTGATATATAGTATATTATTATTTGATAAATGTAGATGCAATATAGTTTTACATATGTACATGAATAATGATTACACATGTAATTACAGCTGTCTCTAAGTTGTTGCTTCAGGGCCTTTACAATTGTGAATCAGGGTGCTGTCTGCCATTTAATTGAACTTAAGACAAGGGGGCAGATTCATTTTATCCCGGAAAAAACTCAAGTCGCTGAGAATTGAATATTTTGCCCTGCTCCTGCCCTGGTGTCAAAATTTTAAAATCCGGGAACATAGCGAAAAACATCTTTTTCGGAGTGATCTTTTAATTATCTTCATCCGGTTAAAGATGCGGGCATCATGTCAGGCCTTCTCCTCAAAGAAAATTTTGTCATATGGTAAAAGGAAAATTCTCGCTTGCTCTGCACTGGCAGATTTTGATAATGCTTTTGCTGGGTGGTCTTTTCGGTTATTTCTTCCCCAATCTCACCAGGTACACCAACTGGATGGGAGAAATTTTTCTCCGGGCTTTGAACATGATTATAGTTCCGCTGATTTTCTGTTCGATATCGACCGGGGTAGCGAATGTCGGCACTGCTGAGAACCTGGGGCGACTTGGTCTGAAGACCATGGGTTACTATCTGTTTTCCACCTTTGTTGCAATAGTTACTGGCTTCTTTCTTGTTCAGCTTATAAAACCCGGTATAGGTGCGGATCTCGGACTGCAGGTGCCGCTTGAGGATATTGCTGTCGGCAGGGAGAGTTTCGGGCAGACGCTGATTAACATTGTTCCTTCAAACATCATCAAGGCCATGGCAGAGGGATACATGCTCTCCATCATCTTCTTTGCCATCCTGGTAGGTTTCTTTACCACGCGTGTCGGTGAGAAGTCGCGACTGCTGATTGTTGATGTGCTTAATGCGATCCTCGACGTGATCATGAAGATAACCATGTTCATAATCAGGTTTACTCCACTCGGGGTTTTCAGCATAATTGCAAAGGTGATCTCTCAGCAGATAAACATCGGGAACGATGTGAGCGAGATCATCGGGAGTATGGGTATTTACTTTTTGACGGTACTGGCAGGCCTGCTGATACATGGTTTTGTGACTCTTCCCCTTATGCTGAAATTCATGGGCAGGGTCAAGCCCTTCAAGCACCTCAAAAACATGTCCACGGTGATCCTGACAGCATTCTCAACCTCCTCTTCCAATGCCACCCTTCCCCTCACAATGGAGACCGTTGAGACCAAAAGCGGAGTATCGAACAAGATAGCCAGCTTCACGCTGCCGCTGGGGGCGACAATCAATATGAACGGCACAGCCCTTTACGAGTGTGTGGCTGTGATGTTTATAGCACAGGCATATGGAATCGACCTGACGATCGGTCAGCAGCTTATAGTGGTCTTCACAGCTCTTCTGGCCGCAATAGGGTCGGCAGGCATACCTATGGCAGGACTGGTGATGATGGCTGTGGTGCTGAATGCAGTGGGGCTTCCGCTGGAGGGTATCGGACTGATACTTGCCGTTGACCGTATCCTGGATATGTTCCGCACCACCATCAATGTCTACGGTGACACATGTGGTGCGGTAATCATTGCCAAGTCTGAGGGGGAGGAGCTATATATCTGATAAAGAGGCAATAGACATTAGGCTGTAGGCAATAAAGGGGAGAGAAGATATTAAGGACCCGGTGGGTCATTACTGCGATCAGCCAGATTGCCGGGGATGATAAATCCCCAGTCCGCAGTCGCGGCAGTCGGCAGTAGTCAGAATTAAGAATCAGAATCGGCTGTTATGCATGATAAACAGACTGAGGAGTGAAGTGTTCCGACGCACTTCGTGGTCGGGATTGAGTCTCCTCCTGCGGCGTAGCCTCAAACTGAAGACTGAGGACTGAAGACTGAAGACTGGTTTCAACCGCAGCTGCCGCCGCAGCCGCTGCTCTTGCTGCCGCACGATGAGCAGCCGTCTGACGACGGTCCCATCAGCTCTTCAGCCGTAGCTTCACGTATGCCGGCAATCCTGCCTGAAAAATAAAGGTCAGTACCAGCCAGCGGGTGATTGAAATCCATCTTCACGAAGGCATCGCCAATCTCCACAACCACACCATTCATCCTGTTACCCTGTGAATCCATCATGGGGACGCTGTTACCCACGTAGCATATCTCGCTGCGGAGAACGCCTTCATCCTCAAAGATGTTCCTGGGGAGGCTGATAACCATCTCTTCGCGCATCTCGCCATAGGCGTCTGCGGCTGCCAGGCGGAAGTCAAACGTCGTTCCATCTTCCAGGCCGGCCAGGTTTGCCTCGAAGGCAGGCAGCAGCCGGCCCGTGCCGAATACAAAAGTCAGGGGAGCCGACTCCTCAACAGTTTCAATCACCCTGCCCTCCTTGTCTCCCTCGTGAAGAGTGTATACCAGCGAGACAAATTTATCATTCTCAAGTTTCATAATTATCTAATTTTATTTGTATTAACATAAATCATATTAATTAAAAGTAGAACTCAATCCTGATCTCCGGATTGTCATAAAGTCCATAGACATTATCTGACAGGTTCCAGAGAAAGGTGATGTTCATGCTCGATCGTTTGCCTGTCGGCTGTGAAATTCCTCCGCCGATAAGAAAGCTTCCGTAATAGATCCGGCCACTGCTTTCAGTATTAGTTGTGAAGAAGGCTTTCTCAAGGCTCAGGGCCTCATATTCCCCATGGGCGAATATCCCAGTATTTAACCCCAGAGGAATAAGATTGTTCAGATCCTGTATTATGTTAAACTGCAACATAGCCCGACCGCCGTAGATCATTGTGCTGCCATAGGGATCATCATAGAATTGAAACGACGGTCCTGCCCCAACGGCCAATCGTGGCAGAAGCCATATTCCCACCAGGGGAGATACTTCGATATTTGTCACGGTACCGAACTGGAGGCCGAACGATCCACCGAAAAAGAGACGCTGTCTTACCGGAGGCTTCTGTTCCGGCTCCCGTGTCCCAAATTCCTGTCCCGCGGCTCCAATGGCCATTATCAGGAAGGTTATAATTATCAGGCACTTCTTCATCCTTAGCAGACACAACGTTTTGAGGCTACAAATAAAACCAAAATTAGTACATTTACGGTAGTTGTTCCCGTTAAAAAAATCAACACTTGAATTAAACCACTGACAATAAGATGAATATAGTAATTACAGGAGCATCATCCGGTATCGGCAGAGAGGTCGCCCTCATCCTGGCGCAGGTGCCTGATCACAGGATCTATGCTATTGCCCGCAGTGAACAGGCACTCAGGAGCCTTGAAGAAGCCTGTCAGAACAGGAATATCATTGCGGTGCCGTTGGATATTACCGGAGACAGATCGCTGCTCAGAGGGCTTGGAAAGAGGCTCAGTGAAGAAGCGGGCAGAGTCGATATCCTGATAAACAACGCCGGCTACCTGGTCAACAAGCCTTTTGAGGAGCACACCGGAGATGAGATAGCATCACTGGTAGCTGTCAATTTCACCTCTGCCGCTGCCATGACGGCTGAGCTCCTGCCCCTGATGGCCAGGGGGTCGCATGTCCTGAACATAGGCAGTATGGGTGGTTTTCAGGGCAGCATGAAGTTTGCGGGTCTGGCCTATTACAGCGCTTCGAAGGGAGCACTTGCGATCCTAACCGAGTGTCTGGCCGCAGAGTATGCCGACAAAGGCATTTCATTCAACTGTCTCTGTCCGGGAGCCGTTCAGACGGAGATGTTCAACCAGGCCTTTCCCGGCTTCTCTGCCCCTGTGTCACCTGCTGAGATGGCGGAGTATATAGCCAATTTTGCAGTCAACGGAAATAAGTTCTTCAACGGGAAGATACTGCCGGTGGCACTATCTGTTCCTTAGGCAACAGAGGAATTTGCGATTTGCGATTTGCGAATTGCGAATTGCGATTAAATCAACAATCGAAAATCTGAAATCGAAAATCCTCCAGACTTTTGACTTCTATCCCCTGTACTCCTTCACCGCTATGCGTCCCGTTACGGCGAGAAATCCATTGAACGCCAACGCCTTGAGCTCATCTTCGCCGGGATATACAAAGATCGGGGCAATACTTTTGACCATACCTGTGATCCTGTCAACATGTCGCTGATCATATGCCAGTCCACCGGTCAGAATGATGGCATCAACCTCCCCCCGCAGCACAACCGCCATTGCCCCTATCTCCTTGGCTGTCTGGTAGCTGCAGCCCTCCACAACCAGCCTGGCCTGCTCATCACCCTCATCGGCACGGCGATTTGCCTCCTGGAAGCTGTTTGTCCCGAGATATGCAACCAATCCGCCTTTGCCGGCCAGCATGGATTTCACCTCTGCAGCCGTATACCTTCCACTGAAGCATAGTTCCGCAAGCTGCGATGCAGGCAGTCCGCCGCTGCGCTCAGGTGAATATGGACCGTCACCGTTCAGGGCATTGTTCACATCCACCACCCTTCCCCTGCGGTGGGCGCCGACACTTATGCCACCTCCCATGTGTGCCACAACGAGGTTCATATCCTCATACTCCCTTCCCAGAGAGGCAGCATAGATCCTTGCCACAGCTTTCTGGTTCAGGGCATGGAAGATCGATCTCCTGCCGATAAGCGGATGGCCTGACAGCCGGGCCAGCGGCTCCAGCTCGTCAACCACGACCGGGTCAACAATAAATGCCTTTGCACCAGGCATTGACGATACGATCATGTCTGCCAGCAGTGCACCCAGGTTGCTTGCATGTTCACCGTTTACAGCCTCAGCCAGGTGCTTCTTCATCAGCTCATTGACCTCATATATGCCCGACTCGATCGGATTGACAAGTCCTCCCCTGCCCACAACGGCCGAAACCGATGAAAGATCTGTTCCCTCCTGGCTGAGAGCCTCCATTATCACCCTGTACCTGAATGGCAGCTGGTCCGTCATCGTGTGAAATCCCTCCAGATCCCGGGCAGTGTGCCTGAGCGTCTTCTCGAAGAGCTGATCATTGCCGTCGTACAATGCAAACTTCGTGCTGGTTGAGCCGGGATTGACAGCCAGTATAAGTTTTTCTTTCATGATAATCATTTTTTGGGCATTGCCATCAGGCATGCCAGTGCCACGCAGTAGTATTTTGACAGTTCGCTTTCACTCCTTGACATCAGCACTACCGGCTTTGTTGTTCCGCATATCATCCCGGCCAGTTCTCCTCCACCGAAGAGCATCAGTCCCTTGTAGAAGGGATTGCATGACTCAAGTGACGGGAAAAGCAGTATATCTGCATTGCCGGCAAGTGGGGTGTCAACCCCCTTGATCTTCACGCTGGCAGGGTCACATGCCAGGAAGAG
This sequence comes from uncultured Rikenellaceae bacterium, assembly GCA_963802145.1. GTDB lineage: Bacteria > Bacteroidota > Bacteroidia > Bacteroidales > VadinHA17 > SR-FBR-E99. The sequence continues at coordinate 162,171 of CAWDHN010000010.1, read as the reverse complement.
GTCGACGGGGCCGTCCATTACGCACTGTGAGATCTGTCCCCGCTCAGCCATTTTGCACATGACCGAATAGTCGAGGGTGTTTGGAAAATGGCTGCTTACCTTTTCCGATGCCCCGATCAGCGCCACAGAGGGCTTCTCAATGCCAAACCTGCGGGCCATGGTGATTGCATATTCTGCCATTGCCACCTTCTGGTCGAGGTCGGGAAAGGGAATAACTGCAGTATCGGTGATAAACAACAGTTTACGGTATGCCGGAATCTCAACGGCGCAGACATAACTCATCACGGCTTTCGGAGGAAGGAGACCCTTCTCCTTGTCCATCACCGCCCGCAGGAACTTATCGGTACCCACAAGCCCTTTCATGACAATGTCGGCCTCGCCGGAACGGGTCATGCTGACCGCCAGGGCAGCGGCCTCCCTTTCGTCGGCTGTCTCAATTATTGTAAAGCGTTCGGGATCAGCGCCTGTCTCACTACAGGTTTTGAGTATCTGCTCTCTGCGGCCGATCATCAACGCCTCGGCAAAGCCTTCACTGACAGCCCTGTACAATGATCCGACAGTATTCGGATCCTGGGCCCAGGCAACAGCTATCCGCTGTTTTAATCCGGCTGACCTGACAGCGTCAGCCATCTGTCCGAGGCTGGTTATCATCTTACTCTGGTCTGGCGATTGCGGCGGCGAGCAGGATGCTGTAATACTTCGCCTGGTCCGAGTCGCTCCTCGAGGTCAGGACTATCGGTGCGGTGGCTCCGAGGATCACTGCAGCAACACCTGCATGTGCAAAGAAAACCATCGACTTGTAGAGGACGTTGCCCACCTCTATGTCAGGCATGAGAAGCAGGTCAGTATCACCCGCCACATCACTCCTGATGCCCTTATGCTGAGCGCTCTCGAGGCTTATGGCGTTGTCGAAGGCCAGCGGCCCGTCTATCAGGCAGTGCCTTATCTGGTCACGCTGGTTCATCTTTGAGAGAAGCGCGGCGTCAAGGGTGGCCTGCATATTCTCGCTGACCATCTCCACCGCTCCGAGCACTGCGACCTTGGGCATGTCGATGCCAAGCTTGTTGAGGCAGGCGACGGAGTTATTCACTATTGAGATCTTATCCTGGAGATTGGGGGCAATATTCATCGCCACATCGGTAACGGCAATAAGCTTATGATATGCTTCCACCTCAAAGATCGCAAAATGAGAGAGAAGCGCACCGGAGCGCAGTCCCCACTCCTTGTTGAGCACAGCCTTCAGCAGCGACGATGTTCCCACCTTTCCCTTCATCAGGATGTCTGCCTGGTTGCTTCTTACCATTTTAACGGCAATTTCCACCGCCATTTCGGTGTCAGGCTCATGGATCATTCTGAGACTGCTAAGGTCCAGGTTATGATCCGATGCAATTTTCTGGACTGCCTCCCTGTCACCGACAAGGATCGGTTCGATAAACCCATCCCTGGCTGCCATCAGGGCAGAGGTGAGTGAATTATGATCCTCTGCTGCCGCAAGAACCATCCTTCTGGTTGGCTTGTCAACAAGCAGTTCCTTAAGTTGCGAGAGGTGCTTTAATACCATGATATACAGGTTTTAATGGTGTAGCTTCTCAACTATTGCTTTAGTATCAGATGCGATCACGAATTCCTCGTCGGTAGTGACCACCATGACTTTGACCTTTGAAGAAGGTGTGGAGATCACCAGGTCTTTTCCCTTCACCCCGTGATTGATTTCGGTGTCGATCTCTATTCCGAGATACTCCATCCCGGTACAGATCATCTTCCTTGCGTTGAAGTCGTTCTCTCCCACGCCTGCTGTAAACAGAAGCAGGTCAATACCGTTCATGGCTGCCACGTAGGCTCCGATGAACTTCTTGATCTTGTAGGCGTACATGTTGAGTGCCAGAAGGGCTTTGGGGTTGCCTTCATTGGCTGCAATCTCCAGGTCGCGCATATCGGATGAAAGCTGTGATATGCCGGCCACGCCGCTCTTCTTGTTGATCATGTTATTCACGCCACTGACGCTTAATTCCTCTTTGTCTGCAAGATAGAGAAGCACTCCCGGATCGATCTCACCGGTGCGGGTACCCATGATGAGGCCGTCGACCGGGGTGAATCCCATGGAGGTGTCTATAGATTTTCCGTTTTCGATGGCTGTAATGGAGGCGCCGTTCCCAAGGTGGCAGGTGATGATCTTTGATTTATGCAAATCCACGTTGAGCATCCTGCAGGCCTTTTCCGCAACAAACCTGTGGCTGGTGCCGTGGAAGCCGTATTTGCGGATCCTGTATTTCTCATAGTACTCGTAAGGTATGGCGTACATGAAGGCGTAATCAGGCATGGTCTGGTGGAACGAAGTGTCAAACACCGCCACCTGGGGTATGCCAGGAAGAAGCTTTCTCGCACGAGAGTATCCCTTTGAGGTGCGCAGGATTGTGCAGGGGTGCCAGTTCAGAGCACCTCTCAATATCGCGTTTTACGTCATTGTCTATCAGGACCGACTCCTTGAAATTCTCCCCGCCGTGTGCCACCCTGTGACCGACAGCCTTTATCTCTCCGATGCTTCTGATGACACCGTGAACAGGATTTACCAGCGCTTCCATTACCATGTTGATTCCGATGGTATGATCTGGAATGTCCAGCACCACCTTGTAGTTGTCCTTTCCGGTGGGCTTATGGGTCAGAATGCCGTCGGTGATGCCGATGCGTTCAATCAGTCCTTTTGCCAGGACCTCGGCGTTGTTTGACATGTTGAACAGCTGATACTTTATCGAAGAACTGCCGCAGTTAAGTACGAGTATTGTCATTATCCCTGGTTATTATCTGGTTATGCCTGCTGCCTGGTTGGCAGTTATGGCCACTACGTTGATTATATCACTTACCGAACACCCTCTCGAGAGGTCGTTTATCGGTGCTGCCATACCCTGCAGAACGGGTCCTATCGCCTGCGCGTGGGCCAGACGTTCAACAAGCTTGTATGCAATGTTGCCGCATTCGAGGTTAGGAAAGACCAGAACGTTGGCCTTGCCTGCTATCTTGCTTCCCGGGGCCTTTTTCTGTCCGATGGCCTCTATCAGGGCTGCATCAGCCTGAAGTTCACCTTCAAACATAAATTCCGGAGCCATCTCCTTTGCCATTCTGGTGGCGCTCACAACCTTGTCGACCAGAGGATGCTTCGCGCTGCCCATCGTGGAAAAGCTCAGCAGGGCTACCTTTGGTTCAACACCCACGATTGCCTTTGTGGTTCTTGCAGTAGCCACGGCTATTTCCGCAAGCTCCCTGTCAGTGGGGTCCGGATGAACGGCTCCGTCGGCAAAGACGATGATACCGTCAGCACCAAACTCCTTGTCCTTCAGAATCATGATGAAAGCCCCGGAGACTACGGAAATGCCAGGGGCGGTTTTGACATACTGGAAAGCAGGCCTCAGGACATCGCCCGTGGTGTTCCTGGCACCGGCCACCTCACCGTCGGCATCGCCGCTCTTTATCATCATCACTCCCAGGTAGAGCGGATCTTCGATCAGCTTTGAAGCCTCCTCCCTGGTCAGTCCCTTGCTTTTACGAAGCTCAACCATCAGGTCGATGTACTGCTCCTTCTTCGGATGGGCGAGCGGGTCAATGATGTCAGCCCTGCCGATATTCTTCAGACCAAATGATTCTGCCATTGCCTTTATCTCCACGGGATTTCCAAGCAGGGTAATGCGCGCTATGCTCTCGGCCAGTACTGCATCAGCCGCCTTAAGGGTCCTTTCTTCCGTGCCCTCCGGCAATACGATCCTTTTATTATGCCTTATGGCATTCATTTTGATCTGTTCAAGCAATTCCATTGTATATCAATAATTTAGTTTAACAAATGCGTCGGGATAAAAGTACGAAAAAAGTGTAATCGCACAATTATCAACTACATGATTAAAGTCAGATTTTTCAAATTTTAACTGATTTTTTTCGAAAACTGTGCCGGTGGTTCTATTCGATGGCTTCAAATCTTTATTTTTGAGGCTGGAAATCGCGGAAGATGCATAGTGAAATTACCACGCCGGATCTGGAAGTTCTGGAAGCTTCTCTTGAAGGTGAGTTACGGAGGGACAAGAGTTCGAGGCTTATGTACTCAACCGATGCCTCCATCTACCGTGAAGAGCCGGTGGCGGTGGTCTATCCGCGTCATAATGAAGACATTAAAAAGCTTCTTGCGTTTGCCGCGAAGCATGGCATCGGTATTATCCCGAGAGCTGCCGGCACCTCTCTTGCAGGCCAGGTTGTGGGTTCAGGAATGGTGGCCGATCTCTCGCGTCACTTCAAACGGATCATTGAGATTAATCGTGAAGAGAGATGGGTGAGGCTTGAGCCGGGGGTTATACCCGACGAGCTCAATCTTATTCTGAAGAGCCACGGGCTGCTCTTTGGTCCTGAGACCTCCACCTCCAACAGGTGCAACATTGGCGGCATGATAGGAAACAATGCCTGCGGCCTCCATTCGATTGTTTACGGCTCCGTCAGGGATCACATCATGGAGGTTAAGGCTCTGCTCCATGACGGCTCGGAAGTAGTTTTCGGGGAGCTGACTGAGGAACAGTACAGGCAGAAATGCACCCTGAATACAGCTGAAGGATTTATTTACAGGGAGATAGACAGCATCATGTCAGATACCGGAAACCATGATGCGATCATGCGTGATTATCCCGACAGGACCATACCGCGCCGCAATACCGGCTATTCTCTTGACGATCTGCTTTACGGTGAGCCCTTCACTGCCGGTGCAAGCCGGGGCATCAACCTGGCGCGACTGATTGCCGGTTCTGAGGGCACACTTGCCATCGTCACCGAGGCGAAGCTGGGGCTGGTGCCTCTCCCTCCGCCGGTGAAGGCGCTGGCATGCGTGCACCTGCGCAGCCGCAACGATGCATTCCGGGCCAACCTGATTGCCCTGAAATATAAGCCATGGGCGGTGGAACTGATGGACAGCAACATTCTGAACCTGGCCGCCACAGTTGAGAGCCAGAAGCGAAACAGGTTCTTTATAGAGGGCGATCCCGGGGCCCTTCTGATTGTGGAATACTGTGCCGGCAACCGCGAGGAGATAATCGCCACGGCAACTGCCATGGAGGCTGAGATGCGCTCTGTGGGACTGGGCTTTGCCTTTCCAGTGGTCTGGGGCGGAGATGTAAAGAAGGTCTGGGACCTGCGCAAGGCCGGACTGGGGATCCTCTCAAACATGCCGGGAGATGCCAAGCCAATCTCGCTGATAGAGGACTGTGCCGTGGACGTGGAGAAACTGGGCGATTTCGTTGCAGATATCGAGGAGATGCTGGCCGGATACGGCAAAGAGTCTGTATATCATGCACATATAGGCACCGGAGAGCTGCACATCAGGCCTCTGATCAACCTCAAGGATTCAGGGGAGGCCGGGCTTCTGCGCACAATAGGTGAAAAGACAGCCCTGATTGTAAAGAAGTACCGTGGCTCGATGAGCGGTGAACATGGCGACGGTCGCCTGAGGGGGGAGTTCATTCCGCTGATCATAGGCGAGCATAACTTTGAGCTCAACAAGAGGATCAAACGCAGCTTCGATCCGCATAACATTCTCAATCCAGGTAAGATAGTCCACACCCCTCCAATGGACACCTCACTGAGGTATACGCCGGGAATGCCGACCCCGGAGCTGAATACATGGTATGATTTCTCAGAATGCGGAGGCGTTGTGAGGGCTGCGGAAAAGTGCAACGGGTCGGGCGACTGCCGCAAGAGCAGTATTATTGGAGGGCTGATGTGCCCCAGCTATATGGCTACGGGCGACGAACGTCTTACCACCAGGGCGAGGGCAAACATAATGAGGGAGATGCTCTACGCTGACAGGGCCAATCCGTGGGACAGTAGCGAGATATACGAGATACTTGACCTTTGCCTCGCCTGCAAGGGATGCCGGAGCGAGTGTCCCTCGGGAGTGGATATAGCCAAGCTGAAGTCGGAGTTCCTGCAGCATTACAACGATGTGCACCCTCCTTCGCTTCGGACGCGCATGATTGCCTCGCTGCCAAAAATTTACAGCCTCTTTTCAGTTATTCCGGGGATCTTCAACCTCTTCGCTGCAAATAAATACTCATCACTGATAATCAAGAAGGTGGCAGGATTTGCCTCTGAAAGAAGCATCCCGATGCTGGCACCGATGACATTCAGGAGTTGGCTGAAAAGGAATCTCCCGAAGCTGAACCCTGAAGCCCCTATCGGCGAGGTTTGCCTGTTTGTTGATGAGTTCACGAACCACAACGACCTCCCTGCCGGGATTGCCACGGCCCGGCTGCTGACCGGTCTCGGGTACCGAATCACAGTCACAGAAAATGCTGCCAGCGCCCGCACTTATATCTCAAAGGGATTCCTGCGCAAAGCGAAGAAGCTGATTATCAGGAATATTGAAACCATTGCCCCTCTGATTAGCGCTGAGCGTCCGCTGGTGGGTATTGAGCCATCAGCCATTCTCGGTTTCAGGGATGAGTTCCCGGATCTCGCCGGGGAAAAATACAAACCCGAAGCGCAGAGGCTGGCGCAGAACACATATACGCTTGAGGAGTTCCTTTCCATGGAGTTCAGTGCCGGAAGGATAAGGCGGGAGATGTTCACAGATGAGCCTGCAGAAGTGCTTGTACATGTGCACTGCCAGGAGAAGGCAATCACAACCTCGGCGCCGGTTGTAGCTGCACTCGGCATTCCTTCGAACTATAAGGTACGGGAGATACCATCTGGCTGCTGCGGCATGGCCGGGGCTTTCGGTTATGAAAAAGAGCATTATGATCTGGCACAGAAGGTAGGTGAGATGGTTCTCTTCCCTGATGTCAGGGCTGCCGCTGATGAAACAATAATCTGCGCCCCCGGCACCAGCTGCCGTCATCATGTGAAGGACGGCACGGGCAGAATCGCCCTGCATCCGGCAGAAGTCCTTTTCGCTGCGCTCAAAGCCTGAAAGTCCTTAAAGTCTGTAAAGTCGACAGTCTTAAGAATTTGCGATTTGCGATTTGCGATTTTTGATTTAATCGACAATCGAAAATCTGAAATCGAAAATCCCTCTATTGCCTATTGCCTATTCCCTTAGATCAGCTCGAAGGGATCGGCATCGCGCCAGATGGGCATGTCAGTCCGGTATTTCTCCAGCGACTCCATGGAGAGCATGACTGAGACAACACCCTCAAGGCCGGGCTCAAGAGAAGCAAGCAGCTCACCTTTAGGACCAATTATGGCAGAATCGCCGGTATATGCCGTGCCGTCGGGATTGACACCCACACGGTTCACACCAATGACATAACACTGGTTCTCTATGGCCCTGGCAACGAGAAGCGATTTCCACACGTTGCTGCGCACGGCCGGCCAGTTGGCCGAATATATGATAACATCAGTGTCGCCCCGGTTCCTTGACCAGACCGGGAAACGCAGATCATAGCAGACCTGCAGGTTGAAGCTGAACTCGCGGTAAGGCACCACAACACGCTTATTGCCTCGACTGTAAACAGTGTGTTCGCCACTCATTGTATGGAGATGCCGCTTGTCGTAGAAGGCCACCTCGCCTGAGGGGGTGACAAAGACCAGGCGGTTGTAATACCTGCCCTCCTCACCTATGATCAGAGACCCGCAGAGGGCATAGCCGCCTGCTGCAGCCCGCTCCTTCATCCACCTGACAGCAGGTCCGTCCATGGCCTCGGCAAGAGGCGCAGGGTTCATTGTAAACCCTGTTGTGAACATCTCAGGCAGTACGACTATGCCACTGCCGGGAGCAGCAGAATCCAGCAGGGAAGAGATATGCTCCAGGTTGGCATCCCTCTCCTCCCACTTCAGTCCGCACTGCACAATCGTTGCTTTCATAGTTACAAACCAGAATATAAAGATATGAAGTAACCTTCATAAAACATCGAGTCTGTAGATGTGTTCAGCAGAATTGAAAACTGAAGTTTCCAGAGCATTACATTTTTATGTAAAGCCAATTCCGGACGTGGACATATCCATAAAAAAAAGAGGGTGCCACTTATGAGACACCCTCTTCCGTATTTCATTAATCTTATTTTCCCGTCGTGCCCGCCTGGTACTCCGTGAAGATGGAGGATATCAGAGGTTTGTAATAAAGCCAGAAGAACCTTCTGGAATCATTTTCATGATCAGAGTAGAGCAGAGCCTTGCTGCTCTTCCTTATATTTTTGAACCTGGCAGTCCACATCGGAACATCGTTATTCGCGAAATCGCCCGAGAAATACCAGGTGCGCTGCACCAGCGGTTCCATTGTCACTGCGGGGAAGACCGGGGTGAGGTCATTGACCGCAAGCAGGGTGTCTCCAGCCGGCATTGTTTTCAGGGTAAATTCTGAAATTACAGTGTTCTGACCGGGGTCAATAATGTCAAAACTGTTGGTAAAGGCCACTGCCTGAGGCACATTGAACTTGACCGCAAAGCTCTCGGGAGTGGTTATCATCGGGAGAGCTGATTCCAGGTGCTTTCCTTCCTCAAGCACGATGATGCTGTTCTCCCTGAGGAGTACCACACCGGGTTTGGTGAATGTCCACGGTTCACGGTATTGTTTCCTGTAGAGTGCGGGCATCCAGTCGGGTGCTCCGTCAGCCGCAAGTGTGTCGAGACTGCGGTAATACTGGCCCATCCATCCTTTGGACGAAATCCCCAGCAGTTCCTCGGTCTTGAACCTTTCGAGAGGTGCAGTCGGGTAATCAAATGTATTGTATTCAACCATCACCAGCTTGTCGCGCTTCTTCATCTCCGACATAAGGAGATAGTCGTTGTTGTTCAATCCACCGTAGAGCTTGCGTGACCTGCGGGCCTTCTTTATCCCCTGGTACCAGTCGTTGAAGAAGACCCCGTAAGTATCTGTAAAGTAAAGAGCGTCATTGCTTTCTGCAAGATCTATCAGTTCTGTGAGACGGAAATCCTTTTTCTTGAACTGCTTTTCCCGCACCGGTCTCAGCGGAACGAAGCCATAATAGTCCTTTGCAACCGAGTAGCTGCCTCCCTTTTCTCCCCTCACAAATCTTTCGTTGGTCAAAACATAAACAAATGAGCGGTGGCCCAGTCTGTCAAGCGTGGGAACGGTCTTGTCCAGAATGACGACATCTATCGGCTTCTTGTCCTGGAAAGCCCATCTTATAAAGCTCACAGCCGGAATTAAAAGCAGAACTGCCAGTATGAGTAAAATGATCAGCAGAGGTTTTTTCATAGTTACCGGAATTTGATAATATCCTGTTACTAAACGAATTCTTAATTCAAACAGTATGTGTCGGGTGAAATTTAATTGTTAAAAGTATTAATTTATTTCAATCCGGAGAAATATTTTCCCCGAAAATGGCAAAAAACTGAACGCTGAAAGCGATTTTATGGTAATTTGCAGCAGTATTTGCCGAATAGCCATATGTTTTCAAATCAGCCACTTGCAGACAGGTTAAGACCGCGGTCCCTGGAGGAATTCGCAGGACAGGACCATCTGGTCGGTCGTGACGGTGTTCTCAGGAAGGTAATCGAGTCAGGCAATGTGCCCTCGTTCATTCTGTGGGGTCCGCCGGGGGTTGGGAAGACGACTCTTGCAAGGATTGTGGCCACGAAGCTTGAGAGGTCGTTCTTCCAGCTCAGTGCCGTAAGCAGCGGTGTAAAGGAGGTGCGCGAGACCATCGAGAAAGCAAGGAGCCAGCAGTTTTTCGGCAAGCCCAACCCCATTCTCTTCATTGATGAGATACACCGCTTCAACAAATCGCAGCAGGACTCCCTGCTCGGGGCGGTTGAGCAGGGCATACTGACGCTTATCGGCGCCACCACCGAGAATCCCTCCTTTGAGGTCATCTCCCCACTCCTCTCCAGGTGCCAGGTGTATGTACTCAAACCTCTTGATGATGAAATACTTAAGGGGTTAGTCGACAAGTCCCTTACCAGCGATTTTCATCTTTCACAACTCAGGATCAGGGTTCAGGAGTACGAGGCACTGATACGCATCAGCGGTGGCGATGCCCGAAAGCTGTACAACGCGCTGGAGCTTACGGTTTCGCTGGAAGCCGAAAAGGGAAGTGATGAGATCATTATAACTGATGAGCTGGTTTTGAGTCATGTACAGCAAAACCTGGCCATGTATGACAAGAACGGCGAGCAGCATTTTGACATCATCTCGGCCTTCATCAAGTCGCTGAGGGGTTCAGACCCCAATGCAGCCATTTACTGGCTTGCGCGCATGGTTGAGGGCGGTGAGGATGTGAAGTTCATCGCCCGGAGGATGGTTATTCTCTCTGCCGAAGACATCGGACTTGCCAATCCCAATGCCCTGCTTCTGGCCCAGGCGTGCTTCAACGCCGTCAACCTCGTCGGTTGGCCGGAGTCAAGGATAATACTCTCCGAAACTGCGGTTTACCTCGCCACCTCTCCCAAGAGCAACGCCTCCTACATGGCTATAGAGAATGCCATTGCGGCAGTGCACAGGCACGGCGACCTGCCCGTCCCTCTGCATCTGCGGAATGCGCCCACAAGGCTGATGAAGGATCTCGGGTATCATGCCGGGTACAAGTATGCCCATGACTTTGAAGGTAATTTTGTGGCTGACAATTATCTGCCCGAAGAGATCTCAGGGTCGATATTTTACGAACCGGGGCCAAACAGCCGCGAGGATGAAATTCGTAAACAACTTTCAGCCAGATGGCAGAAAATTTATAAATATCGTGCGGATGGCAAATAACTTTTTTAGTAAATTTATACCATGAAAGTCAGTGAATTGAATATTCCGTTTCTAAAACAATGTAAAAGCGGAAACTTTCTGCTTCCTGCCGGTTCATGTGTTCATGTATCTGGAGAGACAACCCTCCCTATTGCCGTGGAGGCAGCCAGACCTGATGTCACACGAAAAATATTTGTATTGATAAAAACTTCAAATAACTCTTTTTAAAAATCTACTAATTAAATCATTATGAAAAAGTCAATTATCCTTTTGGCAGCTCTCCTGGTGGCATCAGTCTGCAGTGCCCAATCCCTGGATGAGATCGTAAACAAGTATTATGCAGCCAATGGAACCGAGAACCTTGAGAAGGCTACAACGCTCTCCATGGAGGGCAGGGTAAGCCAGATGGGCGTTGAAATGCCCATGAACATAATGGTCAAGAAGCCGGACAAGGTGAGGATGGTCATTACCTACAGCGGTATGGAGATCATCACAACCTTTGACGGTGAAAAAGGCTATATGGTGAATCCCCTTGCCGGCATGGCCGAGCCAATGGAGATACCTGCCGAGCAGCTCAGCGGCGTGCAGGAATACAACATGTTCCGCGACAATCTGCTCGAGTCGTTCAAGGCCGGCAGGCTGAAGCTTGAGGGTGAGGAGGCCGTTGACGGCAAGCCGGCCTACAAGCTTATCGTTACGGATGAAGCAGGCAAGCCGACCACCGTCTTTATCGACAAGGAGAGTTTCCTGACCGTCAAGTCCGTCGCAACCGTCGAGCAGATGGGACAGGTGATGGAAGTTGAGTCGTACATGAAGGAATACATGGAGGTTGGAGGGGCCAAGTTCGTCAAGGTCGTCACGCAGATGGTAAACGGCATGGAGCTTGGCGGCATGACCGTTGACAAGGTTGAGCTTGACAAGGAACTTGACGATTCGTTGTTTAAACTATGATTTAACTTTGATGCTCAGACTGGTCCCGGACCTGTCTGCCGGGTTTGGTTAAACACGGACTGGAGTATAATCGAGTAGGAGGAAAATGAAATAGGTTTCCTCCTATTTCATTTTCCGACCTCTCACACCACCGTACGTACGGGTCTCGTATACGGCGGTTCCTTAATATACAACTTTCACCTTGTTGAGGTAGTCCGAGAATAAGACGTAGCCCGCACGGCGGAGACGCTCAGTGGTAATAGTAGTGTCAAGGATATAACTACCAGCAATGTGCCAATAACCTTTCCTCGTGTTCGCCCACTCGTAAGCCTTATTCTTCTTAACGCCCAGCTTAACGAGGTTAGCTATCTTGGTCTTTGTCCGTTTCCATTGTTTCCAAATAACCATTCGTAACCTCCGGCGATACCACTTATCAACACTTAGCAGCAGCTCCTTCATGTCTGCCAGCTTGAAGTATTGCACCCAGCCTTTAATGTACTGACTCAGTGCTTCCTTCCTCCGGTCATTACCCCATCCGTTGCTCCTTGATGTCAACTCCTTGATACGGGTTTTCATCCTGGTTACACTTTTGGGATGTATCCGCAGTCTGCCCTCTCCCTTTACAACGTAGAAGGAGTAGCCAAGGAACTTGATATCCCTGACATAGGCAACCTGACTCTTGTCCCGATTCACTTTCAGAAACAGCTTCCCCTCTATAAAGGGGATGATGTTCTGCATAGTGCGCCCGGCACTCCGCCGGCTCCTGCAGAAAATGACCATGTCGTCCGCATAGCGTACATACTTATGCCCACGTCTCTCAAGCTCCTTGTCCAGCTCATTGAGCAAAATGTTGCTCAGAACCGGACTTAACGGGCCTCCCTGTGGTACGCCCTCTGGCGTCTCTTCGTAATTGCCTTCATTCATCACTCCTGCATTGAGATACTTATGGATGAGCGAGATTACCCGCCCATCCTTAACCTTGCGTGACAGTACCTCTATCAGTTTGCTATGATTCACCGTGTCAAAGAACCTCTCCAGGTCAATGTCCACTGCATACTTATAGCCCTCCGTGATGTAATCCCGGCATTTACAAAGTGCCTGGTGTGCGCTCCGATTTGGCCTGAAGCCAAAACTGTGTTGGGAGAACTCCCTCTCGTAGAGCAGACTCAGCTGTTGTGCTATGCTCTGCTGGATAACCCTGTCTACTACCGTAGGGATACCCAACCCTCGACGCTTTCCGTTCTCTTTGGGTATATCTACCCTCCGGACCGGATTGGGGCGGTATGTGCCCCTCTCAATGGATGTTATCAACTCATCCTTTTCCCTGACAAGATAGTCTTTCAGTGACCCGACATCCATCCTGTCAACACCCCCTGCCCCTTTGTTCCGCCTCACTTGTCTGAAGGCAGTGTTAAGGTTCACGGGCGATAGGATTTGTTCCAACATTCCATTCCCTCTCTGGTGATTGTTGATGGTGAGGTTGTTTTCAGTTATCCTCATGTAAGTCTGCCCTCCCTCATGTCCTTCGGATGCCGTCCTGTCTCCATGCGGGCAGGTCCTTGATCTCTCAAAGATTTTCTGCTCTCTTCCTTTCATGCGGTAACATTCATTTACTGCTCACTCCTTAAGGTTCGGCCCTTCCCGAGGGGTGTCGTCCCTCAGTACTATGGCCTCGGCTGACTTCTCACGGTAAACCTTCTTTCGACCATGACGCATACTCCGTTTTGTCATGTCCATGAGATCTCCCCGGGTAAGAACGATAACTTTCATCCCATCTGTCTGCTTCATTTACCTTGGTTGCTCCGGACAGTATCGGACTTCGTTTTGTCTTGCAAACTCATCCACAACCTTAGGCCTTATATGAAGTTCCTGTTCGTCAGACCGGGACTTTGCCTCCGGCTTCCTTCAGATCCCACCTCACGGTGGGCACCCTTGCCTTCAGCTAACGCTTCCCACTGTCAGGGCGCGTTCGGGTCTCTCACCCTATAGTTATCGCCCATGCCGGGCACACAAGAGAGAGAGAGCCGCCATCGGGAGGCTCTCTCTCTTGTTTCTAAGGCAGGCCTGTAAGCCGGGTTCTGTCGGGATGCGGCATCCTGCAAGAGGATTGAGCATCTGTTCCGTCATTTATCTGGTCCCGCAGTTGCCTGCGGGCTCGTACGACCTACCCCCCGGCTCGGGCGAGCAGCCCTCGGACGCCGGTATACATGGTCTTTCAACCCATCAGGTGTACGGCTCCCGATGTCACCACCGGGACCGGTGAGCCTTTACCTCACCTTTTCACCAATTCCCGGCCCGAAGGCCAGGCTGTTATTTTCTGTTACACTGCTATACCCTTTCGGATATCTTCCCGTTAGGAAGGATGGTGCTCTCTGTTGCCCGGACTTTCCTCTCCCGGTCGGTTGACCAGGGGCGACGGACCGGCCTGCCAGGGTGCAAAGATAGGCAATTTTATACAATGCCCTCCTGCCTCTGCAGCCAGGGATTGAAACTGATGTAAGCCATATCTTTTACTTTCTTGTGGAAACAAGGGTGGCGCCGCCGTAGCCGTACCGGCTGAAGGGTGCATCCTGAAAGCCGCAGGCAGGATATTCCTCCTTCAGTATCTTTCTTATCTCCTCCTTCAGCCTGCCACTGCCCACGCCATGGATGAAGATGATCTCCTTCTCTCCCCTCCTGATTGCCCCCTCAAGCTCTCCCCTGAAGCGGGTTATCTGACGCTCAATGACATCCGCGACTGACTGAGCCGGCTTGAGGTGCAGGTCAATCTCCCTGGGGCCTGCCCGGCCCGGTGTGCCTTTCGGAGGGCGGTTACCATTCATTGCATCTGTAATTATGTTCAAATTTAGCTAATTTTGGGCCACCTGAACAGATGAAAGACGGTTACCGGAATATAAAAATTAGCGATTACTCCTATGATCTCCCGCAGGAGAAGATAGCGAAGTACCCGTTGCCGCAGAGGGACCGGTCAAGGCTGCTGGTATGGGACGGTGTTGATATATCTGACAGGGTATTCAGTGAGCTCCCTTACCTGGCAGACCCTGATACCTTGCTTGTATTCAACAACACCAGGGTGATAAGGGCCAGGCTCCGCTTCATGAAGGAGACCGGGGCATTGATTGAGGTATTCTGTCTCGAGCCTCATGAGCCGGCTGAATTCACGGAGAGCCTCTCCTCGTCAGGTCCTGTCGAATGGAAATGCCTGGTGGGCAACCTGAAGAGGTGGAAGCAGGGAACTCTTGAATCACGGTTTGTTCACAACAACAGTGAGCAGACACTTCATGCGGAAAGAACGGGATCCGAAGGCGACTCCTTCATTGTCAGGTTCACATGGACCGGCAGCGATATTTCATTTGCCGAAGTGCTGGAATGCCTGGGTCATATGCCCATTCCGCCCTACCTTTGCCGCGAAGATGAGGAGAGCGATGCGGCAGCCTATCAGACCCTATATGCCCGCATTAACGGATCGGTGGCGGCCCCCACGGCCGGATTGCATTTCACTCCGGCAGTTCTCGGTGCACTGGAAGAGCGTGGCATTGAGAGAGCTGAGGTCACCTTGCATGTGAGTGCCGGCACCTTCAGACCGGTCAAATCGGAGCTGATAAGTGACCACATGATGCACACCGAGCATTTCTTTGTCTCCAGGGACACTTTAAAGAGGCTCAGAGGCAGAAAGATAACTGCAGTAGGTACAACTACCGTCCGCACACTTGAAAGCCTCTACTGGCTCGGATTGAGTTCTGCAGCCGGCCGGTGGCCCTCAGAAGGCATACCCTCCGTATCGCAGTGGGAGCCGTATCAGTCCGCTGCCGGACTAAACAATAACCCCGAAGCGGAACGGCTACTTACAGGCATGGATCCTTCAGCTGCCATAGACCAGCTTCTTTCAGTGATGGACCGGACAGGCGCTGAGATACTTGAAGCAAAAACAGACATCATCATTGTACCGGGATACAGTTTCCGGTTTGTCAGCAGCATGATTACCAATTTCCACCAGCCTCACAGCACCCTGCTCCTGCTGGTGGCGGCATTCACAGGCAACGCCTGGAAGGATATCTATAACCATGCCCTGTCGGCTGACTACCGGTTCCTCAGTTACGGCGACAGCATGCTGCTTCGGCCCGGCATCGCACTGGAGTGATTTCCTGAGTGCCCGGTTTTCTGCATCTGTTGAAAGGATACCAGAAGAGGAAGGTGTTTTACCCTTTGTCTGTAAGTATAATATTCAGTCTGTCAGCGAACTGTTGAATATCATCTGCAGTTGTATCCCAGCTGGTCATGAGACGGTATTCCGAGATCTGTTCATTCCAGGGATAGAAGAAATACTCACCTCTCAGACGCTCAGCGACATCATGTGGCATGACAACGAAAATACCGTTGGATTCGACCTTCTGCGTGATGGTCACCCCCTTAATTCCGCGAAGCCTCTCTTCAAGCTTTTTTGCCATCCTGTTTGAATGCGTTGCGCACTCCTTCCACAGTCCGTTTGACAGGTAGGCTATGTACTGTGCTGATATGAAACGCATTTTTGATGCGAGCTGCATCCCCTGCTTCCGAACGTATTTGAACCCTTCAGCCACGCCCGGTCTGAGAAAGCATACTGCCTCACCGTACATCATTCCGTTCTTTGTTCCGCCGAATGAGAGCAGGTCGACGCCGGCATCGGTTGTAAAGGCTTTGAACGGAAGTCCCAGAGTTACTGCCGCATTGGCGATCCTGGCACCGTCCATATGCAGCAGCATTCCATGTTTATGCGCATAATCAGCCAGTCCCCTGATCTCCTCGGCGGTATAGACCGTTCCCATCTCAGTGGCCTGGGAGATTGATATCACAGCCGGCTGGCTGTGATGCTCGAACCCGAAGCCGTGCATGTGTCCGGCCAGCATCTCCGGCCTGAGTTTACCGTCGGGAGTATCGACTGTCAGAACCTTGCACCCTGTGAATTTCTCCGGAGCACCGCATTCATCCTGCTCAATATGAGCAGTATATGCGGTAATAACGGAGTTCCATGGCCGTGTCACACCCGCCAGTCCCAGCACGTTTGCACCCGTCCCTGTGAACACAAAGTATATTTCCGCATCGTTCCCAAGTGCTTCCCTGAGCATTGCTTTTGCCTTCTCTGTGAAAGGATCATCACCATAGCCTACCGTATGTCCGCGGTTGACTCTCATTATCTCTTCCATGACAGCGGGGTGTACCCCTGAGTTATTGTCGCTTGCGAATCCGCGTTTCAGTACAGGCTCATTCATCGGTTCATTTTTTTGATCACGCAATTTAGCCAATAACTGCTACCGGAGCAAGGTTCTTTGTTTATCTTTACGTTTTACGACTGTCATGACAAGATATTTCATCTTCCTCTCTTTCAGGGGCACCGCTTACAATGGCTGGCAGCTGCAGCCGGGGAAGCACACCGTTCAGGGTGTGCTGGCTAAGGCGCTGGGCACTGTACTGACGGCTCAGACGGCGGTGACAGGTGCAGGCAGGACTGACACCGGGGTGCATGCCTCGTTCTTCTGTGCACATTTTGATGCTGTGCGGGATGATCTTCATGTTGACGGGCAGCTTCTCTACAACCTGAACAGTATCCTGCCTGACGATATCGCAGTTAAAAGGATAATGAAGGTCAGTCCTGATGCCAACGCCCGGTTTGATGCCCTTTCGCGCACATACCAGTACACCGTCACCAGGGAGAAGGATCCCTTTGTTGCAGACACCGCCTGGCTGCTTTACTGGCAGCTCGACCTTGACAGGCTAAATGAAGCGTCAGCCATACTCTTGAAGCACAGCGACTTCACCAGCTTCAGCAGGCTTCACGGCGGCAACAAGACCAATATCTGCAGGGTCAGCCTGGCTCGCTGGGAGGAGCAGCCGGGAAGGCTTGTATTCACCATCACTGCTGACAGGTTTCTCAGGAACATGGTCAGGGCAATCGTTGGCACGCTTATACCTGCAGGACGGGGGAAACTCTCTCCGGCTGAGTTTGAATCGATTCTCAACGGAAAGAACCGCGGACTTGCAGGCCAGTCAGCCCCGGCCCACGGGCTGGCGCTAACAGCGATTGAATACCCGGAAAAAATATTTATCTGACAGGTTCGTTCCAGATGTTCCAGGAGAGTTCCGCCTGTATCAGGAACATCTCCTCTCCGTTGACTGTCTGGCAGCCTTGCTGCTCACCTCTTTGAAGGAATGCAGTCACGGGAGGGTTATAGATCAGGTCGAACAGCAACTGCCCCTCTCTCAGGTAGCTGTAATCAATGAGAGGCATTGCACCGGTGGCCGGGGCCATGCCAAGGGGTGTGGTGTTGACAATAAGTCCTGCCTCGCTTATCACCTCCCCGGGAAGTTCATCATAGAGATAACCTCCTCTGAGGGGTCGTCTTGAGACCAGTATAGGGATGATATTCAGGTCTATGAGAGTGTGAGTCACGCTTTTTGCCGCACCGCCGGTACCAAGCACCAGGGCCGTTTCGGGGAGTGTAATCAGGTTTTTCAGCAGTGATTCCCTGAAGGCGGGAGCGTCGGTATTGAATCCCTGCAGAAAGGGTCTGCCGTTGCGGCGGCTGACTTTGACAGTATTGACGGCACCTATCTCAGAGGCTAACGGGTCGATCTCATCAAGGAAATCAATAACCTTTACCTTGTAGGGTATGGTTACATTGAACCCGCACAGGTCAGGCTCGCTGTCAATCAGTGCCGGAAGCTGCGAGATATCAGAGAGCTCGAACCTGCGATAGTAATGATCAGGAATCGATTCCCTCTCAAATTTTTCCGTGAAGTGTTTTTGGGAAAATGAGTGACCCAGAGGATATCCTATGATTCCGAAGAGTCTCATTTCATGCTGTCAGGGAGGAAGCTGAAGAAGGTGTCACTCCTCAGTCCAAGCCTCAGTGATTCAAGCGCTATGATCTCATTCGGTGCGATGTTACCCAGGTTTACGTTGGCTCCGAAGTTGACGATGAACCATGCCTGCTGCTGTTTCAGGGGCGCTTCCCACAGAACGTTGCTGAAGCCTATCTCGCGGGAGATTGCATTTATCAGATCCAGGTTCACCGAGCCGTCGTCATTATATATCCCTATGGTGCCTGATTCGCGTGCTTCGGCTATGACTTTTACCGATCCGGCCTCAAGCTCCGCCTTCATCATCGTCACCCACTGGGCCGGGGTAAAGACAATATTCTTTTTCTTCGATCCCACCTCGGAGATGACGGTAAACTCCTTTGACAGCTTTCGGATATATTCCAGTTTTTCGCTGTGATCGAACTCGTATGATCCGTCGGATACCTCCACCATTTTCACGCCGGAATCTTTCAGAAGTTCAACGTATTCACTGAAGAGACCCCTTATGATGAATGCTTCAAACAGTGTTCCTCCGAAGTAGACGGTCATTCCTGCCTCATGGTAGGTCTTTATCTTCCTGTCGACATCCGGGGTAATAACAGATGTCCCGAAGCCGAGCTTGACAAAATCGACATATTCACTGCCTACAGCCGCAAAATCCTCGGCCTCCCTGAGGCTCAGGCCCTTATCCATTACCATTGTAAGACCGTCCCTCCTTGGTTTCGATGGCCTGTCGGGAATGTGGGTAAGTAATTTTGCAGCTCTTTTCATGATCAGTTTGTTTTCCTGAACAGTCGTTTCATCGCATTTGTCAGCTTATCCTCGGGGAGGAGCACGGCGTATTCCTCCAGCAGTTCGTTATCGAGTCTTGATGCCTTTATCAGTGCCCTTGCGGCGTCGGTCAGGTTACCGGTATGGAGGAATGCGGAAGCAAGCAGGAAGTAAATTCCCGGAATGTCTCCGGCAATCCGTCTTGCCTGTTTCAGCAGGCGGATGGCACCCTTATAGGCTCCGGTCATCATGACCACGATGCCAATCTCTATCCACGCCTCATCATAGTATCCGTCGAGCAGGAGTGTCTTCTTGTAGCACCTGATAGCCTCTTTTATGTTTCCGGTCATGATATATGCTTTCCCGAGAGAGAACCAGTAATCAGGATTGATTGCGTCGATCTCAATGGCCTTTTTCAGGGGTGCGATGCTCTCCGCTGCCCTGTTCCTTGTGAGCGAGAGAAGGCCCAGACCGTACCATGGATCCGGGAAATCAGGCGTTATGTCTATTGCCTCAGTATAATATTTGCGGGCCATCACCTCATCGCCCGTCTTATCATAGCACTCTGCCAGGTATGTCAGTCCCTCCAGGCTGTCAGGCTCCTCCTCTACGAATTCGCGGTAGACATCCATTGCCTCGCTGTATTTCTCGAGGTTGCTCAGTATGTTCGCCTTGTTGAACAGGGCAAAGGTGTTTTCCGGATTGATTGCCAGGGCATAGTCGTATGCCTCTATCGATTTGCCGTATTCGCCTGTCTTGTTGTATATTATGCCAAGATTATACCATGCACTGTCAGAAAAGGGTTCCTCATCGAGGTATTCGGTGTAGTATTTCACGCTGGTCTTGTGGTCACCCTTCTTATCATATGCATAGGCCAGGTCATAGATATGTGCCGGAAAATCGGGTTCCAGCTCAGCGAGCCTGTGCAGGTACGGAATCATATCCTCGTGAAAGTTGAGGTTCTGCAACACCGACGTTATGCTGTACAGTATTGTCTCCTGGTCTTCCGAGTCGGATGAGAGCGCCAGGTCGAATACGCGACGTGCCCCGCTGATATCGCCAAGCATTGCCAGGGCTGTCCCCTTGCACAGGTATATGTCGTAATTGCCTGGCTCGATGCTCTCAAGGCGTTTGGCAATAGCCAATGCCTCCGTTGCCCTGCCTTTCTCAAGCATGACACGGGCCTTCCTTATCATAATGGGCACCGAGTTCGGATGGAGCTCACATGCCAGTGATGTTGCCTCAAAGGCATGCATGGGATTATTCCCTTCGAGGTAATAATCAATAATGGCCTCAAACTCAATCACATCGAAATAACAGGTCTCCTTATTCTTCCGCATTTTTTCAAAACGGAGAATAACCTCTTCCACCTCGCTGTCATGCACAAAACCGTATTTCTCTTCTTCCATTCTCCCCAAAAATATTTTGCAAATGTAACACATAATCGATACGATGTACCGGAAAAGAATATCAATTATCAACAGGGCCCCATTTTTATAAACATGATAAACAGTGCGTTGGAAAAATATTTTTTGGTGACGCAACCTTATGCAGCCGGTTTCCATCTTATAATTGAGTTCAGAAGATTACCCTCAAACCAAATATTACCCTAGAATTAACCTGAATTCTACCTTCTGAAACCGGGTCCCAAGCCCGGTTTTTTTTTAGGAGCCTCATATTAAATATCTTGACTGTACGTTATTAAATAAACAACTGTTATGGCTGACAGAAGGCTATTCTATTTCATTCCGGTGTTGCTCATGCTGCATCTTCTCACAGGCTGTCATGATGAGCCGCTGAAGATCAACTATGAGATGGGCATTTTTCCTGATTCGGTGATTGCCCTTGACGGGCTCAACAGCCAGTTCGACGATTACAATATGGATATTGAGGCTTCATATCTTAACTCCTCTTTGCCGCTGGTCTTCTCAACTAACCGGCAGAGCTCCGGCGGAGAGTTTGACCTGACGCAGGGCACGATATGGTATACTTTCGGCCAGACCACGGGAATGTTTTATATTGACGGAGAGATTACAAATGATGCCTTTCTCGACAAGCTGATCAAGGCATTCAATACCACCGGCGACGAGTTTGGTCCCTTCAGGTTCTTCAACGGCAACAACGGCCTTGAATACATGTCGGCTGCAACGCGGACGGCATCGGCCGGGCTGGATATCGTATTTACAAGCTACGTCCCTGTTTTTATAACGCTGCCTGTAATAGCAGACCCGGTGCCGGCAACGGTTTTCAATTCAGGCTCAGATGATGCATACCTCTGCCTCAGCACCACCCTTGACACTGCCTACCTCTGTTCCGACAGGTCGGGCAACTTCGACATATACATGATGCCCAGGCCGTCAGCCACCGGAATCGATGAATGGTTCTCGTCGCCTCCCGCAATGCTCTCTGCCGTTGACAGCATCAACAGCTCCTCTGATGAAAAGTGTCCGTTTATAAGGGGCAGGCAGATGGTCTTTGCATCTGATATGCCAGGAGGTATAGGGGGATTTGACCTCTACTATTCCGTATTCCGTAACGGCAAATGGAGCTCCCCTGTCAATCTGGGACCGGAGATCAACAGTTCTGCCAACGAATACCGCCCGGTGCTTGGCATAGATCTCAAATATGAGAACAGGTTCCTGATCTTTTCCTCCGACCGTTCCGGCGGAAAGGGAGGTTATGACCTCTATTTCACTGGCATCACCCTGCCGGCGAAGTAGTTTATCTGTTACAGGCCTTAAGGGTATTGAGGAGCAGTGACACCCTCGTCATCGGTCCCACCCCGCCCGGCACGGGTGTGATATAAGAGCACAACGGGGCCACATTGTCAAAGTCTACATCACCCTTCAGCCTCCATCCTGCCTTTGTCTCCGGTGCCGGGACGCGTGTTGTCCCCACATCTATCACCACGGCGCCCTCTTTTACCATGTCAGCGGTGATGAAACCCGGTGATCCGATAGCTGCGATGATGATATCGGCTCTCCTGATCGCAGCGGCGATGTCGCGTGTACGGCTGTGGACGACGGTCACGGTTGCATCAACACCTTTCTGTGACAGAAGGATGCTTACAGGCCTGCCGACGATGTTGCTCCTTCCCACCACAACGCACTCCGCTCCCCTGAGAGGTATATTATTTCGCTTCAGGAGTTCCATGATTCCTGCCGGTGTGGCTGACACGAAGGTGGGCAGTCCTGCTGACATGCGTCCCACATTCACAGGATGGAATCCGTCTACGTCCTTCAGCGGCGATATATTTTCTATGACCTTGTCTTCAGAGATATGATCAGGCAGTGGTAGCTGCACTATCAGGCCGTCGAGTTCAGGGTCTTCATTGAGCTCCCGGACCTTTGCCAGGAGTTCCTCTTCACTGACGGAGGCGGGCATCCTGATAAGTGTCGACCTGAAGCCAACCTCTTCGCAGTCTTTCACCTTGTGCGACACATATGTTTCACTCCCGCCGTCGTTACCGACGAGTATAGCTGCGAGGTGGGGTACGCGGGCGCCCCGTTCCTTCATGGCACTTACCGCGGCGGCTATTTCGCCCCTTATCTCCGCGGCTGTCTTTTTTCCGTCAATGATCTCGTACATGGTTATATTAGTCTAAAGTCTGTAAAGTCTGAAGGATTTGCGATTTGCGATTTGCGAATTTTGAGTAAATCGACAATCGAAAATCTGAAATCGAAAATTCCCCCTACTGCCTCCTCTGTGCCAGTTTCGAGATATCTCCTCCCTTGGCGACCATCTTCATTATCTTGCGTGTCTCGTCAAACTGTTTCAGCAGGCGGTTCACATCCATCACCGTCGTTCCGCTGCCCTCTGCAATGCGCTTCCTGCGGCTGCCGTTAAGCAGCATCGGGTTGGTCCGCTCCGCAGGTGTCATGCTTGATATGATAGCCTCGATACCCTTGAAGGCGTTATCGTCGATGTCAAGGTTTTTTATGGCCTTGCTGACACCCGGGATCATGGCCATCAGGTCCTTCATGTTACCCATCTTCTTTATCTGCTGTATCTGCGAGATAAAGTCGTTGAAGTCGAACTGGTCCTTTGCTATCTTCTTCTGCAGCTTGCGTGCCTCTGCCTCGTCATACTGCTCCTGTGCCTTCTCCACCAGGCTGACGATATCGCCCATGCCCAGGATCCTGTCGGCCATCCTCTCGGGATAGAATATATCGATGGCGTCCATCTTCTCTCCGGCGCTGATGAACTTCACCGGCTTGTTGACGACGGACCTTATCGACAGGGCAGCACCGCCCCTGGTGTCACCGTCGAGCTTCGTAAGCACCACTCCGTCATAGTCTATCCTCTCATTGAATTCAAAAGCGGTGTTGACAGCATCCTGTCCGGTCATGGAGTCAACAACGAAGAGGGTCTCATGCGGGTTGACAGCGTTCTTCACGGCGGCGATCTCATTCATCATCTCCTCGTCCACTGCCAGTCGGCCTGCCGTATCGATGATGACAAGGTCATGGCCGTTCTTCCTGGCCTCCCTTACAGCATTGCGGGCTATCTCCACAGGGTTGCGGCTTCCATCCTCAGTATAGACAGGAACCTCTATCTGTGCACCCAGTACCTTAAGCTGTTCTATTGCCGCCGGCCTGTATACGTCACCGGCCACCAGCACCGGGTTTTTGCCGCGCTTGCTCTTCAGGTATTTTGCAAGCTTGGCGCTGAAGGTCGTTTTACCGCTTCCCTGCAGTCCTGCAATAAGTATTACTGACGGATTTGCCTTTATATCAATGTCTGTCTTCTCTCCTCCCATCAGCAGCACCAGCTCGTCATGGACGATCTTGACAATCATCTGCGAGGGCTTCACCGCCTTCAGGACATTCTGTCCCATGGCCTTCTGCTTGACCGTGTCAGTAAACTGCTTGGCTATCTTGAAGTTCACGTCGGCATCGAGCAAGGCCCGGCGGACATCCTTCAGGGTCTCCGACACATTAATTTCAGAAATAATTCCTTCTCCCTTCAGTATCTTGAAGGAACGTTCAAGTCTTTCACTCAGGCTTTCAAACATAATTGTCTAAAAATTTATAATTCACATTCTTTCCGGGGCCTCAATTCCAAGAAGCCACAGACCGCTCTCCAGCACCCTGCCAGTCAGGTCCGACAGTTTCAGGCGGAAATTTCGTAGTTTTCTGTCATTCTCTCCCAGTATGGAGTAATCGTGATAGAACTGGTTGAACTCCCGTGCCAGCTCATAGCAATAGTTGGCGATGAGTGCAGGGCTAAGTTCCCTGGCGGCTTCCCGGACCAGTGAGGGGAAATCGTTCAGCAGCTTTATTACGCTTATCTCCTTGGCATTGGGGATCAAGTCACTGCAATCCTCCTCGTGAGTACCAGCAAGGGTCTCCTCGGCCTTCTTCATGACTGACCTGATGCGGGCGTAAGTATACTGTATGAATGGTCCGGTGTTTCCGTTGAAGTCGATTGATTCGGCAGGATTGAAGGTCATGTTCTTTTTTGGATCGACCTTCAGGATGTAATACTTAAGCGCACCCAGTCCTATCTGCCTGCATATGTTCTGCTTCTCGGTCTCGCTGTAACCTCCGAGCTTGCCCAGCTCCTGCGACATGGCCGTGGCCGTGGCCGTCATCTCTGCTATCAGGTCATCGGCATCGACCACGGTACCCTCTCTCGATTTCATCCTCCCCTCAGGCAGCTCAACCATTCCGTAGGAGAAGTGATGCAATCCCTTCGCCCACTGGTAACCCATTCGTTGCAGCGTCAGGGCCAGCACCTGGAAGTGGTAGTTCTGTTCATTTCCCACAACATATATATGCCGGTCGAAATGGTAATCGTTGTACCTTATCACGGCTGTACCCAGATCCTGTGTCATGTAGACGGCGGTGCCGTCTGACCTCAGCAGCAGTTTCTCATCGAGCTTGTCGGCAGTAAGGTCTATCCACACCGAGCCGTCCTCTTTCCGGATAAGGTGGCCCTCTTCAAGCGAGCTCAGGACAATCTCCCTGCCGGTTTTGTAAGTCTCAGATTCGTAGTATATCTTGTCGAACTCCACTCCCAGTGCTTTGTAAGTAACGTCAAAGCCCTCATAGACCCAGTTGTTCATCATATGCCACAGGCTGACCGTCTGTTCGTCGCCGGCCTCCCATTTCAGGAGCATCCGCCGTGCTTCGAGCATCAGGGGTGCATTCTCGCGGGCCGCTTCAGGAGTTGATCCGGCAGCTACTAGTTCTTCGATCTGTTCCCTGTATTTCTTTTCAAAAAGGACATAGAAATCGCCAACGAAATGATCACCCTTTTTACCTGTGTCGGCCGGCGTCAGGCCGTTGCCGAACATCTGCCATGCCACCATCGACTTGCAGATGTGTATTCCCCGGTCATTGACGATGTTTGTCCTGATGACTTTGTTTCCCGCCGCACCGCTTATCCTGGAAAGGGAGAAGCCAAGGAGGTTATTGCGTATATGTCCCAGGTGAAGCGGCTTGTTGGTGTTGGGCGAGGAGTATTCTATAACCACTGTTTCATTACCGGGGCCTTCCTGCGCGAAACCAAAACTGCTGACGGATGATATTGCCTTCAGGCGTTTTGCCCACTCTGCCGGCGCAATGGAAATATTGAGGAATCCCTTTATAACATTGTAGCCGCCGACGGTATCCAGATGTCCGGCGAGGTACTCTCCTATCTCAGATGCTGTCTGTTCGGGAGATCGGCGTGACACCCTTGTCAGGGGGAAGACAACAAGGGTCAGGTCGCCCTCAAATTCCTTCCTCGTCTTCTGTATCTGAAGAAGGTCGTCATTGACATCTGCACCCCAGAGGCTCCTGACGGCCTCTCTTATCCCCATTCTGAGCAGGTTTTCCATCCAATTTTGATTATGGCTGCAAAGATAGTATTTCCTTCTAAACGTTTCGCCCGGAATTACAGGCCAAACGGAGGATAAATTGTTTAAAAAAGTTGATAACTAGTTAATTTTATTTGACGAATACGGAATTAGCATCAGAAAAAACAGGTTACCTTTATAATGTTGCGTCGGGGCAATAAGGCTAAACAAGGGAAGAAAGACAAGTTATGGTAAAACTACAGGATATCAAGGTAGAGGCAACCTCTAAAACGCCGCAGGTAAGTTTTGCAGCGGGTTCCGGAAATCTAACATTTACAGGCAAATCGCTGCCTGAGAATGCATCAGGTTTCTTTGAGCCACTCTACAAATGGGCATCTGAATATGCCAAGAATCCGGCAGAAAGCACAAACCTGAAGTTCAACGTTGATTATTTCAATACCTCGTCAGTCATATGGATGGGGAAGATATTGAAGGTGCTGACGAAGATCAAGAAGAGCGATCATATACTCTTTGTGCATCTTTACTTCGATATCGAGGAGTATGACTCAATGGGTGAGGAAGATGTAAGGGAATCCTTATCTCCGTTCCTGGATGTCACCGCCGATGCAACATGCAGCGTGGGTATCAGGCTGTATGGCATTGATGATGACGGCAATACTCTCAAGGAAAATATCGTTCTGATCTGAGATAATCATCCTCTTTTTTTTCGGTTTTTGTTTTAACTTTACAGGTGGTATCAGCTGTTTTATGAAAACGGTTAGTCTCATCCTGGTAATGTTAATAATTCCGCTTATGAACATATTCGGACAAGGAGGCGGGCGTGACAGGCAGCCTGCTGTGGCGGGCAGCTTCTACCCTTCAGGGAGTGACAGGCTCCGGAGTGAGGTTGCAGGCTACTTTGCCGCAGCGGATGAACCGCTGCCAGGTGCGCAGGTCAGGGCCCTTATTGTACCGCATGCAGGTTATGTTTATTCAGGCAGCACTGCTGCCGCAGGTTTTGCTGCCGTACCTGCCGATGCCCTCTACGACAATATCTTTCTTATAGGGGTAAGTCACAGGTATGCCTTTGAGGGCGCTGCCGTGTTCGCCTCCGGAAACCTGGTCACCCCCATGGGAACGCTGAAGGTAAACAGGGAGCTGGGTGAGAAGCTCAAGGCGACCAACAAGTGGTTCATTGAAAAGGATGAGGCGCATGGTCCCGAGCACTCACTCGAAGTGCAACTGCCATTTATTCAGTATCATTTCAAAAACGCTCCCGCTGTCATTCCCATCCTCATAGGTACACGGAACACAAATGTCCTCAAGGCCATTGCCTCCGGACTCCAGCCATGGTTCAACGACCGTAACCTGTTTATCATCAGCAGCGATTTCTCGCATTATCCCTCCTATGAAGATGCCTGCCGGGTGGATAAGCTTGCCAGCGATGCCATTCTAAAGGGTGACCCCGACAGTTTCCTGAAGACCATCAGGAGCATCGAAGCGTCAGGCACGGAGAACCTTGCCACTGCCATGTGCGGATGGCCTGCAGGACTTGTCCTGCTCTACCTCGCGGATAACAGCGACGGGCTGGTCATCCGCAATGTCGGTTACACCAACTCGGGTGACTCTCCGCGCGGAGGCAGGGATGAAGTTGTCGGTTACAACGCCATTGTGGTGGAAAACAAAGCAGCTGATGATAAGAAGGCCAGCGCCGCAGCGGCATTCTCACTTACCGCAGAAGAGCGAAAGACGCTACTGGGCATAGCACGGGAGGCCATCTCTGCCAGGCTGAAAGGCACCAGCCCTGCAGCCGTTGCTCCTGCCAGGCTTACAGCGCACCTCAGGGAGCCCCTGGGAGCATTTGTGACAATAACAAAGGATGGTGACCTGAGAGGATGTATCGGCCGTTTCACATCGACGGAGCCCCTCTGGAAGGTCATTGGCGATATGGCGCTTGAGGCGGCGTTCGGAGACCCCAGGTTCCCTGACCTGACATCAGCAGAATATCCGGCCATCAACCTGGAGATATCGGTATTGGGGCCCATGAAAAAAATCAATGAAACGAGTGAGATAAAGATCGGCAAACACGGCATCTACCTGAAGAAAGGCTACAGGTCTGGTACCCTCCTCCCACAGGTTGCGGAAGAGAGAGGGTGGAGCGTTGAACAGTTCCTCGGTTACTGTGCCCGCGACAAGGCCGGCATAGGATGGGACGGATGGAAAGCCAGGGATACGGAGATCTTTGTCTATGAAGCCTATGTTTTCGGCGACCAGGAGGAGCAATGACCTATCATGTCCTTCCCATAGGAGTGACCATACTGGTTATCTACCTCTTCTCCCTTTACCTCTCGACTGCAGGCTTCACCGGCAGGCAGTCACACCGCCGCTTCTGGAACTGGATACTGCTTGGCTCCTTCCTGGTAACCGCCCTGTTTGGCCTCTTTATGGCTCTGAAGATCACTTACAGGTGGGACATCCCCCTGGCCGGGAAGCTCCTGCACTGGCACGTGGAGACCGGCATAGCGATGGCCTTCGCGTCTGTCATTCACCTTACATGGCATCTCGGATATTATTTCGGCAGTGGCAGGCACCGCAGTAACGGCGTCATGGCTGAGCAGGGCCGGGAGGCCGTTCCGCCAGGGGTCAGCCACGCCGTGCCCCTGCTCCTGCTCATCGGGTTTGTCAGCTCATCGTCACAGTTCATCCTTATGCGCGAAGCCGTCATCCTGGGAGGCGGTACGGAGGCATCGGCAGGGTTGTACCTGTGGATCTGGCTCATAATCGCTGCGGCGGGTGCGATAACAGGCAGAAGGTCCGGCATAACGGACATGAGAAGGATGATCTGGACGCTGATGGCGGGAACAGTGCTGGCACCACTCTGCTTCGTGCTGATGAACACCATCATTCTGAGTCAGGGCGTGACACCGGAGTTTTTTCAGATACTGGTTATACTAACCGTCAGTGTGGCGCCGGTGACCTTCATCTCATCGCTGATATTCGTAAGGATTTCCGGCATGAGGCATGCCACCGGGTTATCGAAGCCGGGAAACAGCTTTGGCGTGGAGACGGCAGGCTCTGCAGTGGCGGGAATAGTGACAGCCCTTACTGTTTCCATCCACATACCCAACTACCAGCTGTATCTCATGATCGTGGTGCTCTCCGGGGTATTTGTCATCTGGTTTCTCGGGTACCCTGTGTGGCTCAGGAGAACGGCACTGGCAGCACTGATCCCGCTGGGAGTGCTGACCATGATTGCCCGGCCCGATTTACCGGTCAGAAGCATGCTGCTCCGCGGAGTAAAGGCGGAGAAGAGCATCGATACGCCCTTCGGGAACATCACTACCGGCTCCTATGGCGGTGAGCGGACTGTCTTTTATGATCACAGGCCTCTCCTCTTCGGTGATGACGTGATCACAGCCGAGGAGAATATCCATTACGCCCTGCTTCAGAGAAAGAGCTATGAGAAGGTCATGCTGATCTCCGGTGGACTCACAAGACATCTTGAGGAGTTGCTAAAGCATGATATCAGGGAGCTGGTATACCTGGAGCCCGATCCCGGCATAATAGCTGCCGGAGGAGCCCGTGACACTGTCTGCGGCACAATGAAAGTGACCGTGGTCAGCAGTGACCCTATCTCCTTCATGAGAAACGACGGAGAGACATGGGATGCCGTGTTACAGCTTATTCCCCCTCCTTCAACGCTGTCAGTCACCAGGTTCTATACCGCAGAGTATTTCCGGCTGGTCAGGGAGCACCTGTCGGCCGACGGGATATTCATGTGCACCCCGATGCCTTATTACAATTATGCGCCTGAGAGCTACCGGAAGGGATTTTCGCCTTTATATAACGCTCTCGCCGATGTCTTCAGGCACATATCAATAATTCCCGGCTCCTCACTGTATGTCGTGGCTTCGGACGTTCCGCTGACCTCGGCCGTGGCACGACTGGCTGACAGCAGAGACATTAAGACCAGCTATGTCAACAGTGATTATCTTGATGACAATGAGATACGAGCCAAGCGGGAACAGGTGCTTTCGCAGATTGACCGGGATGCAGGGATGAACACAGCCCTGCGGCCTGTTTCATCTCTGTTTGCAAACATCCTCTCTCTCGAGAAGATGGGTATGAAAGGAGGAATAATTGCCCTCCTGACCGTGCTTGTGATCATACCATTCCTTTTTGCAGGCAAAGGCGGGGTGATGATGTTTACCTCATCTGCCGGGCTTGCCGGTTTCGGAATGATAATGATATTCATCCTGCAGATGGCTGTAGGGAACATTTATATCCTCTCCGCAGTTATTCTTACACTACTTATGGCAGGGCTGGCTGCCGGAGCTGCATGGGGAGAAACCCTTGCTCTGAAGACATTGACCGTCTGTGTGTTGCTTCTGGCTGCACTCTACACTCTCACCGGGCTTCTTGCTCCTTCACTGGTCACAGCCACCCCCGGCCCGGTGCTGACAGTCATGTTCATTGCGGTTCCGGCGGCAGGCTTCATCACCGGCGCAATCTACAGGATTCTCACAGCCGGGTCCCGGTCATCCACAGGGTCGGTATACGCCTCTGACCTGGCGGGATCGGCCCTTGGCTATCTGACGGTATCCACCCTGCTGGTACCCCTGGCGGGAACCGAAATTGCATGTTTTGTTCTTGCAGGATTGATTTTAGTGTCAGGGATTGTTGCATCGGTGACGATTAAGCATTAGTTTTACAGACCGCCATCTCTATACGTATATCGTTGGAAAACAGGGGAAAGAAGATATCAAGGAGAGTATTTGCCAGGCAGGGATCGCTTGCAGTTGCGGCAGGCATGATGACACCACTTCAGCTTGGGGCCATGAGACCCGCCACGGGAGAGAGGCTGGCTATGTTCCAGGAAGAGAGTGCCCGCGGCGTCGTATGCATGATCTGCCCCAATGAATGTACCCTTAAAGAGGGGGAGCTGAGCGACTGCCGGAACAGGATTGTCAGAAAGTCAAAGCTCTACACCATGGCCTTTGGCAATCCCTGTGCAGCAAACATCGACCCCGTTGAAAAGAAACCTCTGTTACATTTCCTGCCGGGATCTGCGGCTTTCTCCATAGCAACGGCAGGATGCAACCTGGCATGCCTCAACTGCCAGAACTGGACTATCTCGCAAACATCTCCGGACAAGACCAGAAACTTCGACATGCCACCGGAGGATGTTGTCGAGAGGGCCATTGCGGCCAGTTGCAGATCAATAGCCTATACCTACTCTGAACCTGTAACCTTCTACGAATACGTTTATGAGACCTCTAAGCTGGCACATCAGGCCGGGATAAAGAACATCATGGTCTCAAACGGATACATAAACAGGGAGCCCCTGAAACAGCTGTGCAGGTATATCGACGGCGCAAACATCGATCTCAAGTCGTTCAATGAAAGCACCTGCCTCAAGCTCACGGGAGCAAAGCTGCAGCCTGTGCTGGAGGCTCTGAAGATCTACCGTGACGAGGGTGTGTGGCTCGAGATCACGAACCTGGTAGTTCCGGGATACACCGACAAGCCGGATGAGATCAGGCAGATGTGCAGCTGGCTTGCAAATAACGGTTTCAGGGATACCCCGCTGCACTTCAGCCGGTTCCAGCCCCAATACAAGCTGGAACACCTGCCTCCGACCCCTGCAGGCATTCTGAACAAGGCAGCAGAGATAGCCCGCGAGGAAGGATTGAAGTATGTCTATCTGGGTAACCTGCCCGGAGCGGGTATTGACGACACCCTTTGCCCCTCCTGCAAACAGAAGGTTGTAGAGAGGAGCGGCTACAGGATAATGACCAATAAGATCAGTAACGGCAGGTGTACATGCGGCACCTCAATACCCGGGGTCTGGAGTTGATTTTCATCATTTAATGGTTGACGGACAGTGTCTATGAAGCTTGCTGATGCAAAAAAAAGGGCTGAGGATCTCAGGAGAACAATCAATGAACATAACCATAGATATTACGTTCTTAATCAGCCTGTTATTTCTGATTTCGAATTTGATATCCTGCTTAACGAGCTTGAGACTTTAGAGAAGAATTATCCGGAACTGGCCACCCCCGATTCCCCAACCAGGAGAGTAGGGAGCGATCTCACCGAGGAGTTCATTCAGGCGGAGCACACCTGGCCGATGCTGTCACTTGGCAACACCTACAGTGCTGAAGAGGTGTCTGAATTTGGCGAGAGGGTCAGGAAGACACTTGGATACGAGCCTGATTATGTCTGTGAGCTTAAGTATGACGGCGTATCGATAAGCATAACCTACGAGAACGGGATGCTTGTCAGGGCAGTCACCAGGGGCGACGGCATGGTGGGTGATGATGTCACAGTGAATGTGAGAACCATCAGGAGCATTCCTGTCAGGATAAGTGGCTGATGGGATACCCTCCTCCTTCGTGGTACGCGGGGAGATATACCTGCCCCGAAAGGGGTTTGACGAGATGAACGCTGCCCGTCAGGCCAGGGGTGAGCCTCTCTTTGCCAACCCGCGCAACGCGGCAGCCGGGACGCTGAAACTGCTTGACCCGCGCATTGTAGCCTCACGACCGCTCGACTGTTTCCTTTATTACCTGCTGGGTGATCAGCTGCCTGCAGATAACCACTATGACAATATCACAGCTGCCCGCAGGTGGGGGTTCCGCACTCCTGATATAATTCAGCTGTGCAGGGGTATGGATGAGGTTATCAGTTTTATCTCAGCATGGGAGAATGAGCGGAAGAAGTTGCCCTATGACACTGACGGAGTGGTTATTAAGGTCAACTCCCTGGAGGCGCAGCAGCTTCTTGGCAGCACCGCAAAGTCGCCCCGCTGGGCAATGGCCTACAAGTACGCCGCAGAACAGGCGGTCACCGAGCTTCTCTCTGTCGACTACCAGGTAGGAAGAACGGGCAATGTCACTCCCGTTGCCAACCTCAGGCCTGTGCTCCTTGCCGGTACAACGGTCAAGCGTGCGTCACTTCACAACAGTGACCAGATAGACCTGCTGGGGCTTCATCACGGTGACACTGTCATCATTGAAAAGGGAGGCGAGATTATCCCTAAGATAGTGGAGGTGGATACCGGGAGCCGGAAGCCGGGTGCGGAAGCAATCACCTTCCCCGCTGATTGTCCTGAGTGCGGTACCCCGCTGGTGCGAACCGAGGGTGAGGCAAACCATTACTGTCCCAATTACCTGCACTGTCCCCCCCAGATAACCCGGCGCATCATTCATTTTGTATCACGGAAGGCCATGGATATTGAGGGATTGGGTGAGGAGACCGTGGAGCTGCTCTGGACGAACGGCCTGATAAGGAATATTGCTGACCTGTACGATCTGAAACATGAGCAGCTTGCTTCGCTGGAGCGGCTGGGCAACAAGTCGGCATCCAATATACTGGCAGGCCTCTCCTCCTCCCTCCTGGCACCCTGGCACAGGAAACTGTTTGCCCTGGGGATAAGACATGTGGGTGAGACGGTTGCTAAAACCCTTGCAGCAGGCTTTCCCGACATCGACTCCCTTATGGCTGCTACTGAAGAGCAGCTTTCAGAGCTGCCTGAGATAGGCCCCAGGATCAGCGCCAGCGTCAGGGAGTACTTCTCCGACGGTGAGAACATGGAGATTATCAGACGTCTGCGGGCTGCGGGCATGAGCTTTGAGGGGCCAGTCCGGCAACCGAATGCAGGGGGTCCGCTCGCAGGCAGGAACATTGTGGTAAGCGGTACCTTTGCGGGCTTTAGCCGTGAAGGGATAAAAGCCGCCATTGAAGCTGCCGGCGGCAGGGCCACAGGGTCCGTGTCGGGCAGCACCTCCTTCATCGTCGCAGGGAATGACATGGGGCCCTCCAAGCGGGCGAAAGCAACAGAGATGGGTATTCCGATACTGACCGAGGAGGAGTTCATCAAATTGATAAAAGAATAATCGCCTCCTTAACCAAGGTAAACCAAAAATAATATAGGTTTGTATTCTTATGGAACTTTTCACCAATCTCAGATCAAAGGCAGGCAGGTATATGCTTCGCAGGCGCCTGTCAGCCGTGAGGAGGATGCAGCATGACTTTGATCTGGGGAGGGTAAAAAATGTAGGGATACTGTGGGATGCGTCATTTGAGAACGATTTTAAGCATCTGACAGCGCTCAACAGGCAGTTGTCAGAGATGGGCAAGAGCGTGGAGGTGATGGCCTGGATACCGGGCAAGAGCGTTCCTGACAGGCTTACCGGACTTACCTATATGAAGTTTATACGGAGGACGGACCTCAACTGGGCCTTGTTCCCAGTATCGGAAGATGCGAAAAAGTTCATTGCACGGAATTTCGATCTTGTCATAGATATTAATCCATCGTCGGTCTTCCAGCTCAGCTGCCTGGTGGCGCTCTCGGCAGCGCCCATGAAGGTGGGACCTGACGTGACGGAAGAGCCGGCGAAGACTCCCTATGACCTGATGATAAAAACCCAAAAGCCTTTCAGCATTGAGTTCTTCATTGACCAGACGATGCATTATCTTTCAATGATCAGCAGTCCGGAGAACAGGGCCTAAAAACACTAAAAAACAGGGTAATCAATTCATTATGAAGAAATTCAAAGGGACTGGTGTGGCGGTAATCACACCATTCAAGAGTGATCTGAGCATTGACTTCGCCGCAATGGGGAGAATACTGGAGCACCTGGTCTCAGGAGGTGTCAGTTATATAGTCCTGCTTGGCACCACGGGGGAAGCATCAACACTCAGACAGGATGAAAAGAGTGCCGTTACATCATATTCAGTTGAGATCATCGGCAAGAGGGTGCCGGTTGTTCTTGGGATCGGAGGAAACAATACCTCGGAGGTTGTCAGTTGCATAAGGGAGGCGGACCTGGATGGAGTTGATGCCATTCTGTCCGTGGCACCATACTACAACAAACCCTGTCAGAAGGGGCTCTATCAGCATTTCAGGCAGGTCTCACTGGCCTCTCCCGTACCTGTCATCCTTTACAACGTGCCAGCGCGCACCGCCAGCAATCTTCTGCCTGAAACATGCCTGCAGCTTGCCAGGGACTGCGAAAACATCATAGGCATAAAGGAGAGCTCAGGCAATTTTGAGAATCTGATGAAGATCATAAGGGACAAGCCCGAAGAGTTCCTGGTAATTTCCGGTAATGATATGGACATTCTTCCGTTTGCAGCTGCCGGAGGAGCAGGTGTGATATCCGTACTGGCAAACGCTTTCCCGGCTGAGTGCTCTGAGATGGTTCAGCAGGCTCTTAAGAGTAACTTTAAGGCCGCCAGGGAGATACAGCTCAGATTCCTCGAACTGACCGAGATCCTCTTTGCCGAAGGCAATCCCGGAGGCATAAAGGCAGTAATGAACCATCTGAACCTTTGCCAGAATTATCTCCGTTTGCCTCTCGTCCCGGTGAGCAGGTCATTGCAGGGCAGGATTGCCAGGGCAGTTGAGGCGGTCAGAAAGAATTAGTCATTTCTTTATGTCGGATGCCGGCGGTTCTTGTTGTGAATAAGTCACCGGTGACATTTGCTCTGGCTCAGATGCCGGCGGTTCTTGTTGTGAATAAGTCACCGGTGACATTTGCTCTGGCGCTGGCTCCTACGCCACCGGCATTTGCTTTGGATCAGGCACCGGCAGCATCGCCGATGTTCTGTCCATGACAATGCTTGAATTTCTTGCCACTGCCGCAAGGGCACGGGTCATTCCTGCCTACCTTCTTGTCGACCCTTATGGGGGCAGTCTGCTGCTGTTTCGGCTCCGGCGAACCTCCGCCACCAGGACGATAGCCGTCAAAATCACTCTTCTGGGTCTTCAGCCTGCTCATGTCTGCCTGCCTGCGTCGCTGGGCCTCCCTTACGTTGTCAGGTGACGTTGCCGGTATGGTACCCTTCATCAGGAGACTGACAACATCATGGTTCACCTTGTTGACCATTGTCTTAAAGAGCTCAAACGACTCGAATTTATAAATGAGCAGCGGGTCTTTCTGTTCGTAACTGGCGTTCTGCACTGATTGTTTAAGGTCATCCATCTCCCTCAGATGTTCCCTCCATGCATCATCAATGGTAGCCAGCACTGATGTCTTCTCAAATGACCGCAGCAGCTCCTTTCCGGAGCTCTCAACGGCTGCCTTGAGGTTTGTAACAACATTATAGGTTCTGACACCATCTGAGATAGGGACAACCACGTTCTCGTAAGTAGCTGACATCCTCTCATATACATCCTTAAGCACCGGGAGGGCTGTAGAGGCTATCACCTCGCTCTTGCGACGGTAGGCATCCAGCACCTTTGCATAAACGACATCGATGACCTCTGCCTCATTGTTTTTGCTGAACTCGGTTTTCGAGACAGGTGAGTCTACTGACAGTGACCTTATCAGAGAGAACTGGAACTCATCAAAATCGCCTGTCTCCTTGTTTGTGGTGACGATATTTTCGGTGGCATCATACATCATGTTGGCTATGTCGACGCTCAGTCGCTCGCCCAGGAGGGCGTGGCGGCGCTTGCTGTAGATGACCTCTCTCTGTGAGTTCATCACATCGTCATACTCGAGCAGCCTCTTTCTTATGCCGAAGTTGTTCTCTTCCACCTTCTTCTGGGCTCTCTCTATGGATTTGGTGATCATGGGATGCTGTATCATCTCCCCGTCCTTGAGCCCCAGCTTGTCCATGATGCCTGAGATCCTCTCCGATCCGAAGAGGCGCATGAGGTCATCCTCGAGTGATACGAAGAACTGTGACGAACCGGGGTCTCCCTGTCGTCCTGCGCGACCTCTCAGCTGTCTGTCGACGCGCCGCGACTCATGTCTTTCCGTTCCGATGATAGCCAGTCCGCCTGCCTTGCGTACCTCCGGCGTCAGCTTGATGTCGGTACCACGGCCTGCCATGTTGGTGGCTATGGTCACCGTTCCCGTCTTTCCTGCCTCGAGCACGATGTCAGCCTCACGCTGGTGTAGCTTGGCATTGAGCACGTTGTGCTTCAGTCCCTTCATCTTCAGCATACGACTGAGCAGTTCGGAGATCTCTACGGAGGTGGTACCCACGAGTACGGGTCTCCCCGCCTTGTTGAGCTTGACTATCTCGTCTATTACGGCGTTGTACTTCTCGCGCTTGGTTTTATAGACGAGGTCTTCATGGTCATCCCTGACAACCTTTACATTGGTGGGTATGACCACAACATCAAGCTTGTAGATATTCCAGAACTCACCGGCTTCGGTTATGGCTGTTCCCGTCATGCCTGCCAGCTTGTGATACATCCTGAAGTAGTTCTGC
Source organism: uncultured Rikenellaceae bacterium (assembly GCA_963802145.1). GTDB lineage: Bacteria > Bacteroidota > Bacteroidia > Bacteroidales > VadinHA17 > SR-FBR-E99. The sequence goes on along the minus strand of CAWDHN010000010.1, from coordinate 124,966 downwards.
AGGGTGATGGTGGCATAGGTCTGCGTTGATGCCTCCACCTTCACGTTCTCCTTTGCTTCGATGGCCTGGTGGAGACCGTCGGAATAGCGTCGTCCCTCCAGGATACGGCCCGTCTGCTCATCGACGATCTTGACCTTGTTATCCATCAGCACATACTCCACATCCTTCTCGAACAGGGTGTAGGCTTTCAGCAACTGGGTCATTGTATGTACCCGCTCCGACTTCACCGCGAAGTCCTGCAGCAGCTCATCCTTGGCCCTTATCCTCTCGGTCTCGTCCTTAACGGTCTTCTCTATGTCGGCGATCATGCTGCCCACATCTGGAAGGACGAAGAAGCTTGTGTCCTCCACGGAGCTGGATATAAGGTCATGTCCCTTCTCGGACAATTCAATTGAGTTCGCCTTTTCATCTATCACAAAATATAGCTCCTCGGTTACCTTGGGCATCTCCTTGGAGTTATTCTGCATATAGAAATTCTCTGTCTTCAGGAGGAGAGAGCGCACTCCCTCTTCGCTGAGATACTTAATAAGAGCGCTGTTCTTAGGCAGACCCTTATAGGCTCTCAGCAGCAGGAGTCCGCCCTTCTCGTTGTCGCCGTCGTTTATCAGCTTCTTGGAGTCGGCAAGCAGCTGCGTCACAAGTTTTCTCTGTGCACTGACGAGCTTTTCGACCTTGATTTTGTACTCGTCGAACTGCAGGGTATCGCTTTTGGCTGTGGGGCCTGAGATGATGAGGGGTGTCCTTGCGTCATCTATGAGTACGGAGTCGACCTCGTCGACGATGGCATAGTGATGTTTTCTCTGAACAAGGTCCTCCGGGTTGATGGCCATGTTGTCACGGAGGTAGTCAAATCCGAATTCGTTGTTGGTGCCGAAGGTGATGTCGGAATTATATGCCTTGCGCCGTGAATTCGAGTTGGGTTCGTGCTTGTCAATGCAGTCGACTGTCAGTCCGTGGAACTCATAGAGCGGTCCCATCCACTCGGAGTCGCGCTTGGAGAGGTAGTCGTTGACGGTTACTATATGCACACCGCGTCCTGCGAGTGCATTGAGGAAGACAGGAAGGGTGGCCACGAGGGTCTTGCCCTCGCCGGTGGCCATCTCTGATATTTTCCCCTTGTGCAGGGCCACGCCGCCGATAAGCTGAACGTCATAGTGAACCATATCCCATACTATCTCGTTCCCTCCTGCCATCCAGCGGTTCTTCCAGTAAGCCTTGTCGCCCTCCACGGTGATGGAAGGTCTTGAGGCTGCGAGATCACGGTCCCAGTCGCGTGCTGTGACCTCAAGCACCTCGTTCTCCTTGAAGCGGCGTGCTGTCTCCTTGACTATGGCAAAGGCCACGGGCAGAAGCTCATCGAGCTTGCTCTCGATCTTTTCGAGTATCAGCTTGTCTATCTTGTCTATCTGGTTGTAAAGGTCCTCCTTGCGATTGACATCCTCCTCGTTCTCCGCCTCGGTCCTGAGTTGAAGTATCTGTTTGTTCTCTTCGGTGATATGCTCACTGATCTCCTTTCTCAGCTCGGCTGTCCTTTCGCGCAGGGCGTCATTTGACAGTGAAGTAACGAGGGCGCTTTCCTTCCCTATCTTCCCCACAAACGGATCGATCTCCTTCAGGTCACGTTCTTCCTTGTTGCCCAGGAATACTCCCAGGACTTTACTGACAATGCTCATTTACTGTCTTTTTTAAAAACATCCGCAAAAGTACTATTTTTTCCGGTTCGGAGGCTCTTGCCGGCATACAAAACTGGAACCGCTACGCGGTAAAACAGAGGGGCTGGTTACGTTTGCTACAATACTTCAACCGCTACGCGGTAAACGAAGCGGGGTCGGGTCCGATTTCCTGCCATGCTTTAACCGCTACGCGGTAGGTTTCCGGGATCCGACCTGCTGCCTGCCTTAACCGCGGTATGAAATAACAAAGCCGGGGCAGATCAGCTCCCCGGCCTGTAATTTATTTCCGCCTGATATGACGGATTGATCAGATGTTATTTGGCACCCCTGAGCTGCATTATGTCACGGTCAAGGAAATAGAGTCCCTGTTCACCAGCCAGTGCCAGTTTGTCAAGGATAAGCTGTACGCTGATCTCCTCTTCCACCTGTTCCCCGACAAACCACTGTATCCAGTTGGTTGTGGCATAATCGTTCTCCGCGATTGAGGCAGCCAGAACCTCATTTATGCTGGCGGTGATGAACTGTTCGTGCTTGAGCACCTCCTTGAACATCTCATGAATGCCCTTGTATTTCACCGGAGGCTGCTTGAATGCGGGTATGGATGCGACACCGCCGCGTTCATTCACGAATTTGATGAATTTGAGCATGTGCATTCTCTCTTCATCTGCCTGTGCATAGAGCCATGCGGCGATGCCGGACATGCCCTTGTTCTCTGCCCATGAGGCCATGGCCAGGTAGAGGTTTGATGAGTAACCTTCTCTTTCGATCTGCCTGTTGCAGATCTCTTCAACTTTCTTTGTTAGCATATTATTGAATATTTAATGGTTCATTTTTTCTTCAGTAACAATCGGGGAGTGATAATGTTTATCCCAGCAATTCCTTTACTTTCTGCACCAGTTCTGAGGGAAGGAACGGCTTTGAGAAGACGTGGTCTGCTCCCAGTTTGCTTGCCATGAGCAGGTAGCTTCCCGGACCTGCCTTGCCTCCTCCGCTGATGGCTATCAGGCGGGTGGAAGGCTTTATCTCCCTGATCTTCATTATCACCATCAGCCCATCCTCTTCCGGCATCAGGAGGTCAGTGATCACCAGGTCAACCACCGAGGGACGGAATTTGGCCAGAGCCTCCCTCCCGTCGGCTGCCGTGATGACGGTGTACTTGCGTTTCTCGAGGGAATCCCTCAATATCTCGCGCAGTGCAGCATCATCCTCTACTATCATTACTCCTGCCATATCCTCATTATTTCACTCTATCGGGTTCCGAAGGTAAGCTTTTTAAGGGAGAGAGCCAAACATTGCGACCGGCAACAGCAGATCGATGACGGTGCCTCTGCCCTTTTCCGAACTGACCTTCAGGGTACCTTCCATTTCAGTGACTATATCCTGTACGATGGTCATCCCGAGACCTGTTCCGGCTCCCTTTTTGCCTGAAGTAAAGTAGGGTTCAAACATCCTTGAAGTGGTTTCTGCATCCATCCCTTTTCCCGTATCTTCAAAGCGAATCAGGGCATGGCTTCTTCCTGCTCCGACCTCTCCACCATTCTCCTTATCTGAATTATCGAGTGTGACCGTCAGGATTCCACCGGAATCCTCCATTGACTGAAGGGCGTTAACGGCAATATTCAGAAAGAGCCGGAAGAGCTGTTCCGGCACTGCTTCAACAATGAGGTCCGGAGCGTTCATTTGCCGGATTACTGATATGTTATTCCGTACTGACGGCATGACAAAGTCAAGTGTCTCCGATATGGCCTCACTCAGGTTTACGGAGACCTTTTCCGGGGCTGACCTGCGACTGAGGTCGAGCAGCTGTCCGGTCAGCGTCCTGGCCCTGTGGGCAGCCTCAATGATCCTGCGTACGTTTCTTCCCGCATCTGAACTCTCATCAAGAGATTCGAGTGCCAGCTCGCTGTAGCCGTAGATGGTTGTCAGAATTGTATTCAGGTCATGTGCAATGGCCCCTGCCGTGGCATATGCCTGACCGGCAGCGGCCGTGGCATCATGGTCCTGAGACAGGTTTCTGCCAGTCTCTTTTATTTGCTTAATGCCGCTCACCGGTTTTTGATCAATGGTCTAATCAAAGTCGAGGTTAAATGTCTTCTTCAGCTCCTTCAGGGAGGGGTTTTTCGTGGCCAGGTGGTTGAACTTCTGTTCGGATGAGTATAGTATCTCCCCTCTCTCTGTAGCTTCAACGGTTGTCTGCAGCCTGACCGAGCTGTTGTGCAGTGATATGCGGAGATGGTTCTCCAGTCTTGCCCTGAAGTTATGATCGAATGTCTCCTTCAGGGTCGAATTGTCAAGTTTTAGTACTATTGTCTTATCAGGAAGGAGCACCGGAGAAACGGAGGAGAGTGTTACCGATATCCTGGGGCTGGCTTCTTTGACTTCGGCGGCAAAAAGGTTCCAGGCCTCTTTCAGTTCCTCAGGTGTGAACTCGCGTGTTTCGATGGCTCCGGGGGTGTCAGGAAGAGGCTCGCTGACAACGCTTTCCGTCTGGCGGGTGCCTGAGACAAGGTTCTTTATTGACACCTTCTTCCCGTCATCAGCCGCGGGGGCACCTTTCGGGGGCGCGGCAGCAGGTCCGGGCTGCACGACGGTTGCCGCCGTTGCCGCCGCTGCTGCCGGTGAAGGGGATGACAGCTTTATTTCCGGTTCTCCGGCTCCGGGTTCCCTGTCAGCTTTTTTTTTTGGCTCCGCCGCTTCCCTCGCTTCTGAGAGGTTGCACATACGCAGCAGTGCAAGTTCCACATGCAGTCGCTGGTTCTTGCTGGAGCGGAAGTTAAGCATGCATTGTGACCCTATGTCGAGCGAATCGTAGATGAATGTCAGCGGAGCACTGACGGCCTGTTCACGGTAACGCTGCCGGATCGACGGCGAGGTCTCAAGCAGCTTCACCGTAGCCTCATCACGACTCACAAGCAGGTCCCTGAGATGATTGTTCAGTCCGGCCATGAAGTTGTACCCGTCAAAGCCCTTGTTCAGTATCTCGTTGTAGGTCAGCAGCACCGATGTCACATCGCCCCCCATGGCTGCAGAGGTAATCCTGAAATAGTACTCGTAGTCGAGCACGTTGAGGTTGGCGATGACATCCGAATATGTGATGTTCTTTCCGCTGAAGCTCACTATCTGGTCGAAGATGGAGAGTGCGTCGCGCATGGCGCCGTCGGCCTTGTTGGCTATTACATGGAGTGCCTCATGCTCGGCCTTGACTCCCTCGTTGCCGGCCACCCAGCTCAGTCGCTGGACGATGTCGTCAACGTTTATGCGGTTGAAATCGAATATCTGGCAGCGTGAAAGGATCGTGGGTATTATCTTGTGCTTCTCTGTGGTGGCAAGGATGAAGATGGCATGTGACGGGGGCTCTTCAAGAGTCTTCAGGAAGGCGTTGAAAGCCTGCGCCGACAGCATGTGGACCTCATCTATTATGTAGACGCTGAACTTCCCGACCTGAGGGGGAATCCTGACCTGGTCAGTCAGGTTGCGGATGTCATCAACACTGTTGTTCGATGCCGCGTCGAGCTCGTGTATGTTGAATGATGCCTGTGAGTTGAATGAGGTGCATGACTCGCACTTGTCGCAAGCTTCGCCATCAGGACCGGGACTGGAACAGTTTATTGTCCTGGCAAAAATCCTTGCGCATGTTGTCTTTCCCACCCCCCGCGGACCACAAAAAAGATATGCCTGTGCAAGAAAATTGTTCTTTATTGCGTTCTTAAGAGTAGTGGTTATGGTATCCTGCCCCACAACCATGTCGAATGTGGCAGGCCTGTATTTTCTGGCAGATACAATGAAGTTATCCATAGCGGGTATCAGCAGTCTGTCTGGTTTATCAGTCACAAATATAATCAAATAGTTGCGGGAATATTTTTTTTTAAGATTTATTGTCTTACTTTTGCAACCCGAATTATTAACACAATTATAAACCAAAAAAGAGATGTTGAATCAGTACGAAACCGTTTTCATTGCAACTCCCGTTTTGTCTGAAAATCAGATGAAGGAAGCGGTTCAGAAATTCAAGAAGATCATCACTGACAACGAAGGTGAGATCATTCATGAAGAGAACTGGGGTCTGAAGAAACTCGCTTATCCCATCCAGAAAAAGTCGACAGGTTTTTATTACCTGATCGAGTTCAGGGGGCCTGGCGAGTTGATAGAAAAATTAGAAGTGCAGTACAGAAGGGATGAGAGGATCATCCGTTTCCTGACCTTCCATATGGAAAAGTATGCTGTAGAGTATGCTGAGAAGAAGAGAAGAATGAAAGAAACCGAAAAAGTCAGGGAGGAATAATCATGGCTCAGAACAATTCAGAAATAAGGTACCTGACACCGCCGACAGTAGAGATCAAGAAGAAGAAATACTGCAGGTTCAAGAAGAACAAGATCAAGTATATTGACTACAAGGATCCCGAGTTCCTCAAGAAGTTTCTCAATGAGCAGGGCAAGATCCTGCCGCGCCGCATCACCGGCACGTCGCTCAAGTATCAGAGGAGAGTGTCGAAAGCCATCAAGCGTGCACGTCACCTGGCTATGCTTCCATATGTTGCTGACCTGTTAAAGTAAAGGAGGAAGAGACATGAAAATTATTCTCACGCAGGATATGGAGAAACTCGGTCTGAAAAACGATATTCTTACCGTTAAGACCGGTTACGCGAGGAATTACCTCATTCCCAAGGGATATGCGGTTCAGGCTACCGGCTCTGCCGTCAAGATTCACAATGAGAACCTGAAGCAGAGGGCTCACAAGGAAGAGAAGATAAAGAAAGAAGCTGAGAAGCTTGCTGCCAAACTCGCCGCACTCAAGCTGGTGATCGGTGCCAAGGTTAGCTCGGCCGGAAAGATCTTCGGTTCGGTCAATACCATTCAGCTGGCTGAAGCCCTGAATGAAAAAGGATTTGAGATTGACCGCAAGAACATCATCCTTGGCGAAGAAACCATCAAGGAGGTTGGCAACTACAAGGCCGTGGTGAAGCTTCACCGCGACGTCAGGGTAGATATCGACTTCGAAGTCATCGCCGAATAGACGGATAGTTAATCCGCTCAAAGAATATTGCAGAGGCTGGTCTCAGACCGGCCTTTGCTATTTTACTGCCACTGTCTCTATTTCGATAAGAGCACCCAGCGGCAGGCCCTTGACGGCAAAGGCGGCCCTGGCAGGCTGTTCAGAGGTATAGAACTGCGCGTAGACTTCGTTCATGGCCTTGAAATCCGACATGTCAGATAGCAGGCAGGTTGATTTAACAACGTCATTAAGCGTATATCCGGCTGCAATCAGTATGGCTTTTATGTTCTTCAGGGCCTGGGTGGCCTGTTCGGTTATGCCTCCCTCAACGAGCTTTCCGGTGGCGGGGTCGATGGGTACCTGTCCGGAGATGTAAAGCGTGCCGTTGGCTTCCACGGCCTGGCTGTAGGGACCAATGGCCGCCGGAGCGGCAGTTGTGCTGATAATTCTTTTCATGCCTGATGATTTTATTTCGTTAGTAATTCTCATGGTAATCCTTGCGCCTTTCGTATTTAAGATCCTGAAGCATGCTTGCCTTAGCCCTGATGGTGAAGTTCCAGCTCCTCATGTAACCGACGGGAATCCATGAAAAGCTCATCTCCCAGCAGTGCAGGTCGCGCGAGATGCCGACCCTTGTCATGGTGATCTCACTCTGCTTGAAATCATAACCCGTGTTATAGGTTATCGCCGTCTTCGGGGTAAGCCTTACATCACCCGCCAGCGTCATTGTCTGAGTTATATTCGTTTCGAAGCTGGGTTTGCTGTAGTTGAAGTTATAGGCCAACCTGAGTGACCATGGTACGTCAAACATCACATAACCGTACTCATCGATGTTACTTTTCGACAGGGGCAGATTGCCCGTCGGACCAGCACCATCCTGACCCATGGCACCGGGGGTACTGCCTGCCCCCTGTTGTCCCATTCCTCCGGCCTGTTGCTGACTGCCTCTCTCCTTTCCCCTGAGCAGCTGTCCCAGGTCAAAGTCGAGACTCATGTTGAGCCTTGTCATCCTGGCCAGACCCTGGCCCTGGCTAATTGCTGATTGCGAGATAGTCCTTCCGTCATCGTCGATTGCGTATGGATTGAAGGTACTGCTGGCCTGGAAGTTGATGTTCTCGGCAAGGGTTGTGCGGAACGACATGTCCACAGGAGTCCAGTTCAGCGAGTCAGAAAAAATGTTATAGGATGTATTCAGTGAGAGGCTTTCTATCAGCTTTATCTTTTTTGGTTTGCCCGTCGTGTCGTTTTTTGCAAACACCTTTGCCTCAACAATATTGGAAAGTCCGAATGTCACTGTTCCCGACCGCATCCCTGCCGAGGGAGTGCCGTAAATGCTCCCTTCATAAATCGAATACTCTTTTGTATTTCCCAGGGTGTCATACTGGACGGTCTTGTACATGTCACTCGACAGCTTTTCGGATTCAGGCGAATAGGAGAATCCTACCGAAGGCTTCATCACATGCCTTATAGACTCAACCTTGGACCCTTTTTTGGTAAACTGGAAGGTACCGTACAGCGATGGGTTAAACGATGCGCTTATCGATGGCACGAGTGCCTGTCCGTAGGTTAATCCTCTGATCGTATCATTGACTACCGATGGGATGACCTTGCCCTTTGTCTCGTCGTAATAGTCAGGATCCCATCTCTTTTCGATCTGCTGGGTGTAGAGCACCCCGGTATAGCGCAGTGCAGGTGAGATGGAGAAGTTATTGAAGGGACGAATCTGCAGGCTCAGGGGTACCTCATGTTTGAACCCGTTCTTCATGTTCTTCCACATAGCGCTGGTAAAAAAGAGGCTGTCGTAGGTATCAATCTTATTGTCAACAGATGCGGTATACTGTGTGGTGATGTCATGGTACCATCTCGCCTTGCCCACCACCGTTTTGGGCTTGAAAGGGTAGATGCGGGCCACTGTCAGGCTGGCTTTGGGCAGGTTAAGCATTATTGTCTTGTTCTCCACGTTCTGCGACTGGTTAAGGCTTGTGGAGAAGCTGAAAGGTGTTCCTGCCCAGTTCCTTGAGTAGCTGACGCTCGATTGTCTTGTGGTGGTTACATGGTCGGCGACATTATAGCTGTTCTCCCTGTCATAGCCGCTGGAGCTCATGTTGACGCTGGCTGAAAAGCGTGAACCAGGGCTTGCCTTGGCGTCCTGGGAGTGTGACCAGTTGAGCCGGTAGTTGGTTGACTGGGCGTAATCAGGCAGCCCCTTGTAGCTGGTGATGTTATTGGCATAGCTGAAGCCGAATGACCCGGAGAAACGGTATCTGAGCCTGTATGAGGTGCCGGCATCGGCCATCCAGGTTCCGTTGGTATAGATTGTGCCCGTGAGCTTGAGATCGAAATAGTCATTCAGGGCGAAATAATAACCGCCGTTTGAAAGGAAGTATCCCCTCCGTGCCTCCTCTCCGTACCTGGGCATCACGATGCCCGAGGCTCTCCGCTGCTGCACCGGGAAGAATCCAAACGGAAGAATGAGAGGGAGCGGTATGTCAGCCACCACCATATAGGCCGGCCCGGATACTATCTTTTCACCGGGATAGACCTTGGCCCTGGGCAGGGCGAGATAGAAGTGGGGTTCTTCGGCATCACAGGTGGTGAACTTGCTCCGGTTGACATGGAGCGTGCCATCCTCATGCCTCTTTGTGGTAAGACTCTGTAGGAAACCTCCCTCCTGTTCGGTGGTTACGTTGCTGATTATTCCCTTTTTCGATTTGAAGTTGTAGGTGATCTCCTTCGACTCGAACTCCTCCGAGCCGTCCTTGTAAACGGGCTTTCCCGCCATCTTGCCCGTAGAGTCTATCCTGCCCGTGGCGTAGACTGAGCCTGTCTCCATGTCAAGAACGATGGAGTCAGCCGTCAGTTCAATTGAACCATAGGTGACCTTTGCATTCTGTACCAGGCTCACCTTTTTGGTCCTGAGGTCGGTCTTCATGTAACCCTCCGCATTGTAGACGATGGGTTCGTCCACAGCATCTTCAGAGATGGTCATGGGAGCCTTCATCCCCGCAGTATCCTGCAAGAAGGCAGATTCGCCGGTATCGAGGGTGTCTGATATGAAAGATGGTAAGTTGACAGGCTCCTCTTCAGGAAGCCGGAGAGAGTCGGGCAAGGTGGCCGGAACGGTGACAGGGCTGATCGGCTCCTGGGCCCACAGTGCCGAGGTGAAGAGAAGCGGCATGAAAATTGTCACAAACAATCTTTGTGCGTGAAAATGCAAGTTAAATGTTATTTTTGCGTAGTTGTTGTGCATATCAGGCATGCCAGCGACAAAACTAATTAAAATTCGCAAAGCAGTAATGCGGCATATTACCAAAATACGAGGGTTAAAATATATTCTGGCAGGCGCCTTTTCACTGGCAACAATTACCATGCCAGTAACCCTGTGGTCGCAACCGGTTCCGGCAGAGAATGAATGGGTGGTGGTGATCGATGCCGGACATGGCGGAAGAGACCCTGGAGCCGTGGGTTCAAGGGCAAAAGAGAAAAATATCAACCTGGCAGTCGCCCTCAAGACCGGCAAATATATCAGCGATAATCTGAAGGATGTGAAGGTGATATATACCAGGACAGACGATACATATCCAGGGCTTGACGAGAGGGCTGAAGTTGCCAACAGGAACAAGGCTGACCTCTTTATATCGATTCACTCCAATGCTGTTCCTGACAAGCGTTTCTCAGGTGCTGAGACATATGTGCTCGGACAGACGATGGATGAAGCCAACCTGCAGGTGGCAATGAAGGAGAACTCCGTGATCACCTTTGAAAAGGATTACCAGACGAAATATGAAGGGTTCGACCCAACCTCTGCAGAGTCTTACATAATCTTTTCGCTGATGCAGAACACCTACCTCAAGCAGAGCACCGAGTTCGCCACCCTGGTACAGAACCAGTTCAGGGAGAGGGTCGGCAGAAAGGACAGGGGTGTCAGGCAGGCAGGTTTCGTGGTTCTGTGGCGGGCTACCATGCCCTCAGTCCTTGTAGAACTCGGTTTTGTCTCCAATCCCGAAGAGGAAAAGTTTCTGCTGTCAGAGCAGGGGCAGGATTACCTCGCCTCAGCTATTTACAGGGCATTCAGGGATTACAAGCAGGTAATCGACAGCCGTTCGGGAATGAAACCCGGCAATTATGTTGAGGTGGCGGCCGAGCCGGAGGTCAGTCCTGACACCGCCGTCAGGCCGGTTGCAGAAAGCTCCGGAAGCCAGTCGGCTGAAGCCAAAGGCACAGTAGCCGCCACGGCGGAAAATGAACCGGCTCCGGTGACCGCAGTGCCACAGGCAGCATCAGAGGTTCCGCTCAACCCTCCGGTGAAGGAGAGAGAGGCAACCCCCGCTTCATCGGCAGACGACATATTTTTCATGGTGCAGATAGCTGCCATGCCACGCGACAGGGAGATGGACAAGAACCAGCTGAAGAATATTGAGACAGTAACGAAAATTGAAGAAGGGGACCGGGTTAAGTACGCTGCCGGTAAATTCCCCGTTTATGATGATGCGATAAAGTACAGGAGAACCCTTGTCCTGGGATTTCCGGATGCCTTCGTGATTGCCGTAAGAAACGGAAAGACAATGCCTCTCGCGGAGGCCATCAATGCAAAAAAACAAAAGTAAAAGCTCTATGAAGATATCTCATGAGGTCAAAGTAGGAGCCGTGGCGGTCATAACCATCGGCGCATTCATTCTCCTGTTCAACTTTCTCAAAGGCACCGCTCTCTTTACCAGTACCGACACCTATCATATTGTCTACGATAACATTGCAGGACTCACCGAGTCAAGCCCGGTGGAGATCAACGGATACCATGCCGGGGTGGTTCAGGATATCAGGCTCATCAATGACGGATCGGGACTGATACTTGTATCACTGTCGGTTGACAGGAACTTCATGGTTCCGAAAGATACGAAGGCAGAGATCACAACGGCAACGCTGATTGCCGGGATGAAGATCGTACTCCGCATGGGTGAAAGCAGCGAGATGTGCCATAACCATGACACTCTGAACGGTTACGTTGCCACATCGATAATTGACAGGCTGAGCGCAACCCTATCCCCTCTGGAGGGAAACATTACCGATATGATCATCAAGCTTGATTCGGTAGTTTCGGCGCTCAATGATCTCTTTACTCCCGCGCTGACAAGCGATATTCAGTCGGCAGTATCAAATGTAAGCGACATAACAGCCAGCCTCAAGGAGATCTCAGATAATGAAAAGGATGAGCTGATGGGTGCCATCGATGACCTGAAGGTCTTCACGGCGATGCTCTCCGCAAACAGTTCCTCACTGGATTCGACCCTGAAAAACATAGAAGAGATCTCTGACGCCGTGGCCTCTGCAGATCTCGGCACTACACTCGGTTCGCTGCGTTCATCACTTGCCAGCCTTGATGAGATTGTCAAAGGCATAAGCAAGGGCGAAGGGTCGGCCGGAAAACTGGTAACAAACGACAGTCTCTACATAAACCTGAACAATACTCTCTACAATCTTGACCTTTTGCTGCAGGATATGAAGGATAATCCTAAAAAATATGTCCACTTCTCCCTTTTTGGCAAAAAGGCCGAGTGATTTGTTCAAAAAGTGCTAAACATTATTGAATCATGCCGTTGCAGACCCTCTCTTCGGGGCTTCCTGCAACAGGTATAAAAAGACCCTGCTATCCTCTTTGATATAACCTGTTGTGATCCACGATCTTTGATGTAACGTACTGATAATATGTGCTTTATTTTTTTTGACGAACATTTTCGGGTATAAGGACCTGATGCTCATATCAGTAAAGAATAAATGGGAAAGTCAAGAGAAAAAAATTTTTTTTTTTAACTTTTTTTTTACAAATATTGTCCCGGGTTTCAGCACCTGAAAATAGATTCGATTTTATAATTACCATTTGAATGAACAAGTCACACGATGAGGTTTGGAATAACTGTCTGGAAATAATTCGTGACATAATTCCTTCGGCCAGTTTTAAAACCTGGTTTGAGCCTATCGTTCCCCTGAGGCTCGAAAAAAACATTCTGACAATACAGGTACCCAGTCCATTCTTTTACGAATACCTTGAAGAGCAGTACATTGACATCCTCCGCAAGACACTGAGGCGTGAGATAGGCAACGAAGCCAAGCTTGAGTATAACATCATAATGGAGAACTCGGGCTACACCAATGGGAAGCCCTACACGGTGAGGTATCCTTCCAGGAATAAGACAGACCTTCAGAACAAGCCGATGCAGGTCCCTTTCGAGGCAACTCAGCCTGCCATAAGGAATCCCTTCATCATACCGGGCATCAAGAAGCTTCACTTTGATCCGAGACTCAATCCGGATTACTCATTCGCCAACTTCATTGAGGGTGAATGCAATCGTCTGGCCCGTTCTGCCGGCATTGCCGTGGGAAACAATCCCGGAGGCACTGCCTTCAATCCCCTGATGGTCTATGGTGATTCGGGGCTTGGGAAGACCCATCTCGTTCAGGCCATAGGGATCCTCGTCAAGGAGAAGTTTCCTGACAAGACCGTACTGTATGTCAATGCCAACAAGTTCCAGACGCAGTTTGTAGAATCGATCCGGAACAATAACAAGAATGATTTCCTCCACTTCTACCAGATGATTGACGTGCTCATCATTGATGACGTTCATGAGTTTGCCGGAAAGGAGAAGACGCAGGATACCTTCTTCCACATATTCAACCACCTTCACCAGTCGGGAAAGCAGCTCATCCTCACATGTGACAAGCCTCCGGTGGAGTTGCAGGGCATGGAGCAGCGTCTCCTTTCACGTTTCAAGTGGGGCCTGCTTGCAGACCTGCAGAAGCCTGACTTCGAGACGAGGCTGGCCATCCTAAGGAAGAAGGCCTATAATGACGGCATTGAGCTGCCTGACGAGATTTTTGAGTTCCTGGCAGAGAATATCTCCTCGAATATCAGGGAGCTTGAATCGGGCCTTATATCACTCTATGCGCAGTCGACCCTCAACCGCAAGGAGGTGACACTTGAACTTGCCCGCCAGATGGTTGACAGGCTGGTCAACACCCAGCGCAGGGAGGTAACCATAGATTATATTCAGAAGGTGGTATGCGAGTACTACAAGATCCCCGTTGACCTCATGCAGGGCAAGACCCGCAAGAGGGAGATAGTGCAGGCCAGGCAGGTATCGATGTATTTCTCGAAGAGCCTTACCAAGGCTTCTCTGGCAAGCATAGGCTCGTCAATCGGCGGAAAGGATCACGCCACCGTTTTGCACGCATGCAAGACCGTCAACAACCTCATTGACACCGACCGTCATTTCAGGAACCAGATACTGGAAATAGAGAAAAAGCTCAAAGTATGAAAGACCTTCAGAACTATCTTCTCGAAGAATTCTTTAAACTATACGGGGACAGGGCAAATGAGCCTGTCCTTTTTTATTCTCCCGGCAGGGTAAACCTGATAGGTGAGCATACCGACTACAACGGAGGGTATGTGTTCCCCTGCGCCCTCGATGTAGGGACTTCCCTTCTGGTCCGCCGGACCGACCGGGTGGATATAGTGCTTAACAGTCTCAATTTCCCTGGTGAGATTGTGGTGCCGATAGTGCTGAACTATCTGCCAATACCCAAAAGCTGGACCAACTATCCAGTAGGTGTCATCAATGAGTTTGCACGCAAGGGCATTCACGTCAGGGGCATGGAGATGCTCTTCTACGGTGATATCCCGAACGGCGCCGGGCTCTCCTCCTCGGCATCCATTGAGATGGTGACTGCGGTGGCGGTCAATGAGCTTACCGGGGCAGGACTGGAGATGATGGAGATGGTGAAGATGGGCCAGAAGGCTGAGAACGGCTTCGTGGGAATGAACTGCGGTATCATGGACCAGTTTGCAGTCGGCTTCGGCAAAAAGGACCATGCCATCAACCTCAATTGCGACACTCTCGAGTACAGGTATGCACCTGTCAACCTGGGTGAAAGGAGGCTGATCATAACCAACACCAACAAGCGCAGGGGGCTCACTGACTCAAAGTACAACGAGCGGCGCGCGGAGTGCGAGAAGGCAGTGGAGCTTATCTCTGACACTCATCCGGTAAGGAACCTCAGCCAGCTGACTGTCAGAGACCTATGGATGGTTGATGAATACATACCTGATCCGGTGGTCAGGAAAAGGGCGAAGCATGTCATCACGGAGAACGACAGGACGCTGGGTGCCATCAAAGCCCTGGAAGAGAATGATATAGAACTTCTGGGAAGGCTGATGAACGAGTCGCACGACTCACTCTGCAATGATTATGAGGTTACGGGCATTGAGCTTGACACACTGGTATATGAGGGCCGCAAGCTCCCCGGAGTTGTCGGAACCAGGATGACCGGCGCAGGATTCGGCGGATGTACGGTCTCAATAGTTGAGGCAGTACATGCTGATAATTTCATGAAGAAACTGGGTGAGATCTACCATGCCCGAACAGGTCTTACGGCTGACTTCTACCTGCCGGGCATCGGTGATGGGGCCAGGAAAGTCGAAAGTATGTAAAGTCAAAAGGATTTGCGATTTGCGATTTGCGATTAAATCGAATGGATTTGCGATTTGCGATTTGCGAATTTTGATCACATCAACAATCGAAAGGATTTGCGATTCGCGATTTGCGAATTTTGATCACATCGACAATCGAAAATCTTAAATCGAAAATTCCTCTGTTGCCTGATTACAGATCCCTGACACACCTGAACCCGACTGTGGCGCTGCGGTCATAGCCCGGTGACACGAGGAGCTGCATCTGTGTCATTGTCAGTGGCTGCGGGCCTCCCTGCACATACCACCAGCTCGATTCCGGCCTGAAATAGCTGCCTCCCCTGATGATATTAAAGTAATATGCTCCGTTGCTGTAGACGTCGCCGGTCATCTGCCACACATTTCCCACAAGGTCCGCCACTCCGTAGGGACTCTCTCCCTTTGGGAAGGCGTCAACTGGAGTGGCACGGCCAAAGCCGTTGTTGCATTTGGTGGCATGGAACTCATTGCCCCACGGCCACTCGCGACCGTCGGTTCCCTGTGCTGCCAGCTGCCACTCAGCCTCCGTCGGCAGCCGTTTGCCGGCCCATCGGGCATAAGCCCTGGCATCTTCGAGGCTGACATAAACAACGGGATAGCGTTCCTGGCCGCTTACGGGCATGCCTCTCTCCCAGTGCTTCAGATAGTTGGAGGTGTCAGCCGGTATATATCTTGTCTCCCTGATAAACTTCAGATATCCTTCGTTTGTAACGGGATGCCTGTCTATCAGGAAGCTGTCCAGTGATGTGGTAATATCTCTTCCGGCCGACGGATAGGCAACAAATTCATCGGATGCGCCAAGCTTGTAAGTAATGGTGGCTGCGGGCACCAGCACCATCCCCTCAGGTGTCACACCTGATGGAGCTGTCCTTTTTGTCTCTGACACGATCCATGGCACTCCCTTTTCAGGCCTGATCACTCTCTCGTCGAGCAATATCCCCTTATTGTCAATAAGCTCGATCACTATTTTTTCTCCCTCAATGCCAAAGAGGTCATCGACTAAAAAAAGTGTATCGGCCGGCGAGGCAATGGTCAGAGGCTTTTTGCCGTAACCCGGATCTCCCGTGCTTATCAGCAGGATTCCGTCATTCAGGGATTCCAGGTGAAGCCTGTCTCCCCTTATCTCAGCCCTTATCAGCGACGGCAGAAGTGCTATGCAGTCGATTGAGCTCTCACGCCTGGTACCGTTGTCTGACTGGCTCCATCCGGGGGTCTGTACGGATGCCATCAGCTCTCCGTTAATGACCGACGGCTTTATCTCTTCATGCCTCCGGAGCGAGACGAGGTGCCTGCCGTCGCTGTCGCCAACGCTGAAGAGCGGACCCTCATACCCCCGGTGATCCATATTCAAAACCGTAAAGATGGTTTTGGCTCCGGCATTCCACCTGTTGACATATACTCTGTCGGCCTCGCTCCTGATTAGGGGAGTCCAGCCGGTATCAAGGAAAGCGTCGCTGTTCCTTCTGAGGATATATGTCGTTGCTGCAAGGTACTTCAGGTCAGCCTGATACTCTTCACCCCGTCCGCCCGGCCTGAACATATTGAGTTCAGTGCCGTAGCCGTTGAAGAAGGCCACTGATATCTCGCGGTGCAGAATATCTTCACCCACGTCTGCAACCCGGAAGATGGCAAAATCAGGCCTTATGAGCTTGTTCAGGTTCAGTTCCGGACTGAGAAAGAGTGCATTATGCACACGGGCAGCAAGGATGCCTGGCATATCCCTGACAACCGGCATGCCTTCGGAGTACATCACAACACCTTTGCGCACAGTATCAGCACTGTTCTGAAGCTCAGCAGATGAACGCCCCTCCGTGTCAAGCACCACACCGTCGGCATCCGTTGCTGCAATCATCTCTGCCATTCCCCTGAGATGGTCCTCTTCCCTGGTGCTCTTGTCCCATGGATTATATGCAATGAAGAAGCGGCAGTCATTCGCCTTCGCCTGCCGGCTCATACGTTTCAGTCCTTCAGTCCCGCCGGGAAGATCACGGTAGAGATCCCACTGGTTCCTTTCATCGATACCAAGCCTTGGCCATGTTGGCCAGATGCCGTAGACATCCACATTGCCGAAGAGGCTGTTGTACCGTGCAAGGAAGTCGCCAAAGCCTGATTCTCCCGTAAAGCGGTCATAGTACTCCCTGTCCCAGGCCATCTGCAGTATCATCAGGTAGCTGTTGCGTATCCACTTCAGGTCATCACGCCGGTAAAGCGTGTCGTCAAAACTGTCGAGGTCATACAGGTACCGTTCAGCGAACATGAGTTTCATTCCGTCCTGCCATGATCCACGAAAGATGTCAGCCCAGATATGGTAGGTGACTGAGGCTCCGGGAGGCAGTATCGTCTCATATCTTCTCAAGGTGCCGTTATCAGTCCGGTCACGCCGGGCTATTGCACTTACTGACAGGCCCTCTCCTGCCTCGAACGTGGCGAATCCCATCTCCCAGGCATTGTCAGGCAGGATGACCCGTACCGGGCTCTTTCCGGGAAGGAAGAGGTTTGCCCTGGCAAGATTCCGCGGTCCGGAGCCGGTTATAAAGGCGCTGTTGCCCTTTTCTCCGAATGGCACCACATCACTGATGGTAATGGTATCAGTCCAGTTATTGCGGAACACCAGGGCAGCCATTAGTCCCGGATGAGAGCCCCCGCGGGGCGTGAATGCTGCCTCCGCCCCACCCGGGTATATCATGACGAAACGACTGCCGGTGAGACCGGCAGGTACATCATCAGACTCACAGTATACCCCGTCAAGCCTGAAGCTGAAGAGAGGTCTCGGTGCATCAAGGTCGACCATGGTGCTGTCATCAAGGACAAGAGAGACCGCAGCGGCTCCATTTTCCCTTACAATTCCGAGGTTTTCAAGCGACTGACCCGAAGCCGGAAGCAGAAGGATGAAAAAAAAGATGAAAAACCGAAACTTTAACCTGCACATATGAGTTTAATCAGATATTGAGCTTACCGCCTGTACGGGAGTGCAATTTAAGATATTGTATCTGAAAATAAAAAGGAAAGATACAGTGAATGAGCTATTTTAGAGAGATTGTTTAACACTGTGGCCATGCTTGCAAATAAATTACTATTTTTAGGAATTAGTTGAGACAGAACTGATGAAAAGAGTTAACTGCAAAGGCATAACATTCATAATACTAATCTTATCGGCAATAATGGTTATGCCCGGTTGTGCATCCTCTAAAAAGAACCCATACCAGGCCAGCCGGAAGAACTCCTATATAGACACATCGCAGCTGGGGCGCAACAAATACTTCTTCTCCAAGCAATACCAGAAGAAGCTCTACAAGTTCAAGAAAAAATAGATTAATCTTCGCAGGCCACCTCCAGGCCGTCCCATGCCAGCGTGACATTCACCGGCAATTCCCGGTTAACCTCCGCATGTTTTCCCATCTGATGGCCTATATGAGTTATGTAGGCCTTTCGCGGCGATACCTCCTGTATAAGTTCCAGGGCTTCACCCAGACTGAAGTGAGAGATATGCTTCTCTTTTCTCAGTGCATTGATAACCAAATACTTCACTCCTATCAGTTGTTCCCTCGTCTCTTCCGGGATATAATTGGCGTCGGTGATATAGGCCATATCTCCGATCCTGAATCCCAGTATCGGGAGGCGGTAGTGGAAGATTCGCAGGGGAATAAATATGTCTCCGTTGATATCGATGTTATACTTTTCGATATTATGCAGCTTCATTTTGGGTACACCCGGGTAATGGTTCTCCGAGAAGACGTAGGCATACTCTTTTCTGACGGCGCCCTGTACCCTCTCCTCCGCATAAATGTCTATTGCGGCCTGGCTCTTGTAGTTGAACGCCCGCAGGTCATCCATACCGGCAATATGGTCCTTGTGTTCATGTGTCAGCAGTATGGCATCAAGCTTCTTTACCCGTGCAGTCAGCATCTGTTGCCTGAAGTCGGGTCCGGCATCAATCACGATGGTATTGGCAGCAGTCTCGATGAGAAGGGAGGCCCTCAGTCTCTTGTCCCTGATATCTTCAGACAGGCATGTAGCGCATTCACAGGCAATTACAGGCACGCCCTGCGAGGTTCCGGTTCCCAGAAAAGTGATTTTCACTGTCTCATTTTCGATTTACAAACATAGCCCGAAAATGAGAGAAGAACAATATCAGGGATCACTTTAGCTCCTTCGCGGCTAATTCAATATCTTTACTCTGTCATAAAGTGCAGAAGATGAGTGGAAATATTTATATGATACCTGTCACGCTCGGCAACACCGACCACACTCTTGTCATACCGCGCGGCACGAGGGAGATTACGGTCTCCCTGAGGCTCTTTGCCGTTGAGGATCTGAGGAGCGCCCGCAGGTATCTCAGAAGTATTGACAGGGAGTTTCCACTCGATGAGACACTCTTTTTCCCTCTCGGGAAGCACTCTGACCCTGCCGGGCTGGACGAACTCTTCTCCAGGGTTGCTTCAGGCGCTGATGCAGGAGTTATGAGTGAAGCCGGTATGCCCGGGCTGGCCGATCCGGGTAATATTGTCGCTGCGGAGGCGCACCGCAGGGATATAAGGGTTATTCCGCTCACCGGACCCTCGTCGGTGATGCTTGCACTTGTAGCCTCAGGCCTCAACGGGCAGTCGTTTGCCTTTCACGGTTACCTGCCTGTTGATGGGCCCGGGAGGCAGAGAGCAATAAGGGAGCTTGAGAAAAGATCGGCAGGAGGCCAGACGCAGATCTTCATGGAGACGCCGTTCAGGAACGGGAAGATGCTGGAAGACATCCTTAACGTCTGCAAGGCCACAACCCGTCTCTGCATTGCTGCAGACATTAACCTTGACAGCGAGGAGATAAGAACAAAGACCATTGCGGGCTGGAGCAGAGGCGTTCCCATCCTGGACAAAAGGCCCGCCGTTTATCTTATCCTGGCCTGACAGCGGGGATATTGTAAAACACACTCAGGTTATCGCTTCCGATTGGATTAATTGGCTAAATTGTAAGCGTTAAATCCAATCGCTATGATCCAAAGATTATTTGCATCTGCTGTACTGATAATGCTTACAGCTTTGCTGGCCGGGCAGAAGACTGACATGACACTCTTCAGCGGTATCACACCAAGGAATATAGGCCCGGGCGGAATGAGCGGCAGGGTAACTGCCTTCGCCGTTGACCCGAGAAACGAGAATGTCTTTTATGTCGGTACGGCCTCCGGCGGTCTCTGGAAGACGGTCAACGCAGGTACCACCTTCACCCCCATCTTTGACAATGAGGCCGTGGCCTCGATAGGAGCCCTGGCGATCGATCCGCTGAGGCCTGACATCATCTGGGCGGGCACAGGTGAAGGCAATCCCCGCAACAGTGTCACCGGCGGTTACGGAATCTACAAAAGCACTGACGGCGGCAGGTCATGGAAATGCATGGGTCTTGAGCTCACCAGGTATATTCACAGGATTATAGTCGATCCCGTCAATCCTGACATAATATATGCCGGCGCCATCGGCAATCCCTGGGCACCGCACACCGAGAGGGGGCTCTACCGCTCCACTGACGGGGGCCTCACATGGAGCAGGATCCTGTTCACCAATGAGACCTCGGGAGTGGCTGACATGGTCATGGATCCGTCGAACCCGGGCAAGATCTTTGTTGCCATGTGGGATCATCAGCGCTGGCCCTGGTCCTTCCGGTCATCATCCGGGGGGTCAGGACTATGGCTCACCCGTGACGGCGGGGAGACCTTCACGGAGATCACCACAGGTCTTCCTGAGGAGAAGGGGCGCATGGGACTTGCCATCGCAGCATCCGAGCCGGACTACGTCTATGCATATGTTGAATCACAGACCTCGGCCATTTACCGCTCCACTGACGGAGGTCTCACCTGGGAGAAGCGGGGCGAAAAGAACATCGGTTCAAGGCCGTTCTACTATGCTGAGATCTATGTCGATCCGCAGAATGAGAACCGTGTCTACACTCTCTTCTCGGGCGTCAACGTGAGCGAGGACGGAGCACTTACCTTCGACAAGCGAACGGCAGAGTCAGTTCATCTCGATCATCATGCATGGTACATCGACCCTCTCAATCCTGACCGCATGCTCGACGGCAATGACGGAGGCATGGGCATCACATACGACAAAGGTGCTACATGGCGCCATATCGAGAACCTGCCCCTGGGACAGTTTTACCATATAAATGTCGACAACGATTTGCCTTACAATATCTATGGCGGACTGCAGGACAACGGGTCATGGAGAGGGCCTGCCTACACATGGTATAACGGACCCATAATCAATGAGATGTTTGAGTTCCTCATGGGGGGCGACGGCTTTGACGCCATGTCTGTCCCGGGCGACAGCCGCTACTGTTATGCACAGTCGCAGGGAGGCTCGCTGCGCAGGTTTGATGTCACCACAGGCTGGAACAAAAGCATAAAGCCAGCAGCCGACGGCGACGAGAAGCTCCGGTTCAACTGGAACTCCGCCCTGGCTCAGGATCCCTTTGACAACAACACCATTTACTTCGGCAGCCAGTATGTTCATAAGAGCACCGACCGGGGTGACACATGGACGAAGATCTCTCCGGATCTCACCACCAATGACCCCGAAAAACAGAAGCAGGATGAGAGCGGAGGTCTCACCCGTGAGGCCACGGGAGCGGAGAACCACTGCACCGTGATCACCATCTCGCCAAGCCCGGTTAAGGAGGGCATCATATGGGCCGGCACCGATGACGGCATGGTCCAGGTCACCAGGGACGGCGGGCAGAGCTGGGAGAACACAGCGCTGAAGATCAAGGGTATGCCGCGCAATGCGTGGGTGCCGCAGATAACCGCTTCAGCCCATGACCCGGAGGAGGCCTTTGCCGTGGTGAACGACTACAGGCAGGGTGACAATGCCGCGTACCTCTACCGCACGAAGGACCTCGGGAGGAGCTGGCAGCGCATCATTGATGACACTGATGTTTGGGGTTATGTTCTCTGTTTCGCGCAGGATCCGGTAGAGCCCGGACTGATGTTTGCCGGAACGGAATACGGCCTTTATGTCTCATTTGACGGAGGTGATTCATGGAACAGGTGGACCGGCGGTTATCCCACCGTTTCCACTTATGACATGGTGATACATCCCCGCGAGCATGACCTTGTCATAGGCACCTTCGGCCGTGGCATCTGGGTGCTCGATGACATCCGTCCCCTGCGCGCCCTGGCAGCCACGGGCAAAAAGCTTCTGAACAGCAGCCTTACTGCCTTTGAAATACCGGAGGCATGGATGGTATCCGCCAAAAACCTCCCGGGGTATTACTTCTTCGGTGATGCCATGTACCGTGGTGAAAACCGTGAACCCGGGGCATTGGTATCATATTACACCGCTGAGCCCGGTAAAGTCGCCGTGGAGATAAAGGATGCCACCGGGAAGCTGGTGAAGTCAACCGAATGGGATGCGACGAAGGGATTTAACCGCGTTGCATGGCGTCTTGACCGCAATCCCCTCCCCCAGGCAACATACCCTTCCGGTCAGCAGACGCAGGATCCCAGGGCCAGGTATTACAGAAACTACGGCGCCCCGGTGATACCCGGAACCTATACGGTTACCCTGAAAAAGGACGCTGACAGTGCAGAGACAAGGGTGAAGGTAAGCGCTGACCCCAGGATGGCTGCCCCGGACACCGATGCTCTGGTGAAAAATCTTGAGAGAGCTGAAGCATTCGGTGTCCGCATCAATGCGCTCAACGAAAAACTCAAATACATAGGTAATGTGAGAGAGAGCCTTGCGAAGAGCGAAGAGCTTATCGCCCGTAATCCAGGATTCGCAGAAGCGATGACAGCAATACAGAAAACGGTAAAGGAAGAGCTTGCAGGGATGGATGATGTTTTTGGCAGAAGGCAGGACGGACTGGTGTCGCGCATTAACGGTTACCGCTCACTCCTGATGGCTTCCGGGGTGCCTTCACAGCAGGAGGAAAAGGGAATGACAGATGCTGTTGCTGCCCTGGAGGAGGCCGAGAAGCTTATTGACGGGTTTATGGAAGGAGCGTGGAAAGAGTATGCCGCGACGCTCAAAAAGATCGATCTGACGATAGATTCGGTAATTATCAAATAGTTACCCGGGGAAGGTTGGGTCTCTTCGCGGGTAAGCCGGGTCTGTGCCCGTGCAAGCCGGGCAAGCCTTATCACCCCATGGTTACCCGCGGGCATGCCGGGGCAGGTCCGGACTATTTTTTTGCCCTGACCAGCTCCACAACCTCAAGATCAAAGATCAACGGGGTATATCCCGGTATGACGGTATAATAGTTTCCGTAGTAATCGTAGTAACCGTAACCCATGCTTCCGTAGGCAATGCTCGAAGGCATCAGCAGCTGGGCTTTGGTTCCCAGCTTCATCTTCACAAGGCCCAATGACCACCCCTCAATAAGTTCGTATGAACCAACCCTGAACCTGTAAGGCGTATCTTCCTCAACATTGGATTGTTTTACCTCACCGCTCAGGAACATAAGGGTATAATAAACCCCTACTGAGTCTCCTGTTTTGATAAGATCTCCCGTTCCCGGTTCTATCTCGATATAATAGAGTCCGTCCGCATCGGGATTTACGGTAATATTATTCTTGGCAACATAGTCAGCAATGCGATCCTTCTCCTCTTCCTCGTATTTCTTTGCAGGATTGCACGATACAATAACTATAACAAGTGCGGTCAGCGCAGCCGCAATGGTGGTTCTTCTCATGGTTTTACTTATCATTTCCCCTTTCTCCTCAAATATCGTTCCAAACTAACTGATATCTTTAATTCTGATTCTGTAGACCAGTATCGCCCTACCGGGGATCCTGTCACCGTCACCTGTGTGTCCGTAGGCAAGGTATGGCGGTATAATGAACAGATAGTCACTTCCCTCCTGCATCAGCTTAAGTCCTTCAGTCACTCCGCTTTCGGCTTGCGCGTATCCCACCCTGATGGTCTGGGATCCGCTGTAGCACATGGTTCCGTTAAGGAGGGTGCACTCGTAATCATAGGTCACATCGTCGCCGGTATTAACCGTATCACCTTTCCCTTCGGAAAGAACGCTGTACCAGAGCCCGGTATTGGTCTCGCTGAAGGTGCGGTCACTCTTGCCTATGTAATCCGCTATGACAGCCCGGTCCTGTGTTATAAGGGACTTATTGAGGTCAATAAGCTCGGCTTCCGTACGGGTTTGTGACGAGCTCCTGCTGTCAGGCTTGTTCTGGCAGCCTGAAAAGAGAAGGAGTATCAGTATTGGTATAAACAGTTTCATTGCATCATATCTGCTGCCGCCTCTTCCAGCTCTTTCCTGTATGATGGAAGAGTATTCTCAAAGTGCTGGACCACATCATGTATGGTGCCCTTCATCTCACCTCCGGCTGCATTGCGGTGACCGCCCCCGTTGAAGCACTGTCTCGAAAGGACATTTGCATTGAAGCTCCCCTTGGAGCGCAGCGACATCTTTACGAAGCCGGTTCGTTCTATGAAGAGCACCGAAAGTACGACTCCCTTCATGGTGAGAAGCACATTGGCAAACCCTTCGGTGTCACCCTTGACATGGCTGAACCTCTCCAGGTCTTCCTTCGTAAGCCAGATATAGGCCGTATGCAGCTCCGGGTGCACGACCATGCGGCTGTGCAGTGCGAAGCCCTTAAGACGAATCCTGTCAGGTGAGAAGTTGCTGAAGATGTGGTTAAAGACCTTTTCCTTGTCCACTCCCATATCCAGCAGGTGACCCACCGTGCGCATGGTGTCGCCGGTATAGTATCCGTGCTCGAAATTGCCCGTGTCGGTGATAATGCCCACATATACCGCGGTGATAAACTCACTGTCGTTAAACTCCTCTCCTTCCATGCCATTGACAAGGAAATAGACAAGTTCAGATGTCGAACTCCTGCTGACGTCTGAGATAATCAGATCAGCAAACTTACCGGGGTCGGGATGGTGGTCTATCATCACCTTGTGCGCCCCGGAGGCGAGAATGTGTTGTTCCGCCTTACCCATCCTGGAGGTCGAATTGAAATCGACCATGATAATCAGGTCAGCCTCACTGATCAGTTTGGTTCCCTTCTCGATGTTATGATGAAAGTCGACAATCCGGTCAACATCATTCATCCATAGCAGGAACTGCTGAAGAGCATTCGGGGAGATCATTCCGGCATCTTTTCCCTGGGAGATGATCCATCTCCTGAGCGCCAGCATTGCCCCCACGGCATCGCCGTCAGGATTGATGTGGCAGATCAGAAGAATATGATTTGCCTCTTCAATGAGCTTCTTTAATTCTTTTGTATATTTACCGAACTCCGGCACAGTGGTAGTATTTAAAGGCGTCAAAGGTAAGAAAAATAACAGGTTTATAAAAAATCAGACCAAATAACCCGATTTTCACTAAGTTATGCAAAACAACATCACGTTTTCGATTATCAAGCCTGATGCCATGGGCAGGGGTGATGCCGGAAAGATCCTTGCACGGATCACGGAAGCAGGATTTGAATTAGCAGCTCTCAGGATGCTGTATATCAGCCGGCAGCAGGCGGAGGAATTTTATGCCGTGCACCGTGAAAGGCCCTTTTACCCCGGGCTGGTTGAATTCATGTCGTCAGGACCCGTTGTTGTGATGGTGTTGAGGCACGAAAACGCCGTCGAAGAGTTTCGCAGGGTGATAGGCGCCACCGATCCGGCAAAAGCAGACAGTGGAACCATCAGGGCTGAGTTTGGCACCACCGTTCAGAAGAACGCGGTCCACGGCTCGGATTCTCCGGAGAATGCACTCAGGGAAGCTGGTTTCTTCTTCTCCGCAATTGAAATCTTCTGACGGAAAACAATTAGATGATTGCAGTGTTTTGTTAAAAAATTCAGATGACATCCAGGATTTCCCCCGATTTTTCCGATAAGAAGACGCTCGAAAAATACTCCTCAGCCTATACGCTCTCCGACATGGAGATTTTTATCTTCCCGGATCTCTTTTACCCGCTGGTGCTTGCCAATATCATGTCTCCGGTCATATGGAGGTGGCGTGATGATCCGTGGTTCAGTGACATGCACAGGAAGAACTTCATCAGCAAGGCCAATCGCATCAAGCAGTATATCATTGACAATTACATATTTAACCTCGACCTTGAGACATGGGGTCTGACCGATAAGGAAAAGGAGACGGCGCGGTTCAGCAGCTTCTTTGATACTGAACTGCTAAAGCAATCCAATGCGCTCTTCGGTTACGAGGGAGACAGGTATTATTTCAGCATTGACATTAGGCGGCACTTCGGACTTGACAAGTACAATTCGTCAACCATCCCCTACTGGAAGACCGAGACAGTGGAGGCAATGACCGCCTTCAGGCACAGGGAGCATTTCACCACCGGCGCCGGTGAGTGCGTCAGCCTGGCAGCACTCTATGCCGCGGCAATGTTCATCGTCGGAGAGGTGCCTCTTGAAAAGATATTCATGATGGCCACCCCGCTCCATTCGCAGAATTATATCGATGAAAAAGACGGACTGCTCACCAACAACCGCCGGATAATGACCAAAAACATGTGGTTCAATGGCACCTCACTTTCAGAAAAGGCAAGAAGAGCCCTGGAGAATGAGAAGGTGACGATTGTGTCGCATATAACTGGTCATATCCACTCTGTCTATGAAAGGGCAACCATAGACAGGGATGCCTACCTGCACTTCGCGGAGAAGCTGAAGAGTTTTGTGAGGACTACGGTTACTCCGGGGATCTTCATTAACTTCCTTAGGTTCAAGTCGGAATATAAATGCCTCTTCCAGTACCATTACAACCGTACCGGCAGCAGCCATTACATCACACTCGAGAAGCTCTTTGAATACGAGCACTCATCGAAGGCAAGCATGAATGAGGAGACCCGTGAAAAGCTCCTGGCCGAGGTTGACAATGAGGAGTTTTTCCCTGATCCCGTTCCGGGAAAGATCATGCTGAATGACGTTGAGTTCTTCCTCAAGAAACACAAGGACTCTGATATTAATTTTCTTAAATCTGAATTCATAAAACTCTTCCCGACAGAACACGATGATTGTGTAGAGAGAATGTTCAACGATATCAGGGAATTCACGGTCACCGAACCAAAGCTTCCCTCTGCGGAGAGGGACTTTGTGGCTGAAGTCCATCCCGATATCCGTATCACTGACAGCCGTGAAGATATCATAAAGAAGATCATGGAGCTCTCAGCCACTTCGGAGATGGCGCTGCTCTCACTCTATGCCTACCGTTACATGACGAATACCGACTGGAGGCCCTTCATCAAGGCAGCCGTGGAAAGGAATCCGGTATGTCATGAACCGCTTTCAGGAAGAACGGCGGATGAGGTATATGACATCATAGGGAAGCTGAAGAACAAGTCAATATATGATTCCGGCAGGATGGCCCAGCCCGATGAGGTATGGAATTTCGGGCGCGGTGACGGTGCTGAAAAGGCTTTCCTGATGGCTGATGCGCTCATTCATAACGACCCGGAGGCAGAGATATCAATCTCATTGACAGATACTAATGCCACGCTGGGCTGTTATGGCAAGGATTATCACTTTGTCACCTCCAAGGGGCACACCAGGAGGATCATCATCAGGGATCATAAATACATTGCTGACTGATCAGTGAATCACTATCTCCCTGACCACTTCGGAGCCTGCCTTTGAGTTGACCTGGCTTCGCAGGGATTCGCGGAGCATCATCAACTCGTTCCTGACCACGGGTGAGGTGAGGTAGATATGCATAACACCATCCTTTATGTAGATCTTTTTAGTGCGGGCGGCAATCACCTTCCCCGTCAGCTCCTCCCATATGTTTATCACTGAAGCTTCCTGCAGTTTGGGGGCCAGTTTATATTCCCGGATAAGATCAGCCAGCGCCTCCCCTATTGTTATGGTCTTGTTCCTGCGCATGGTGCCGGTGCTATTTCAATCCGTTGGTGATCTCCTCTTCAATGCCATTGCGGCCGATGCGGTAGAGCCGGAAATTGTGTCCGGCATTATCCAGGATGCGGTGGATCCGGTCCTGCTGAGTATCAGTGATAAAGACCTGTCCGAATTCACCTGATCCCACCAGGTTAATGATCTCCTCAACCCTTTTCTGGTCGAACTTGTCAAAGATATCGTCAAGCAGCAGTGCCGGGGCAAATCCGTTCATCCTGGTTATCAGTCCGAACTTCGCAAGCTTGAGTGCAACGATGAACGATTTCTGTTGCCCCTGGCTGGCGGTGGTCTTTGCGGCATGACCGTCTATGCTGAAGACCAGGTCGTCACGATGGATTCCAATGGTTGAATACTGCATTGCATGATCCCTGCTCCTGGCATCCGTCAGTTGCTGCATGAAATCACCGTTTCCAAGGTGTGAGCGGTATCTTAATCCGACCTCTTCGGCGCTTGAGGATATCTTTTCATAGTAAGATGAAAACAGGGGAACAAGGTTCTCCGTGAGCATTCTCCGTGCTTCATAAATCACCTCAGCCTCCGCAGTCATCTGTTCATCATAGATCTCAAGCATGCTTCCGGCATCAGGGCCGCCCTCGCGCAGCACGCTGTTTCTCTGCGTCAGGACCTTGTTGTAACGCATGTGCGCCTCAAGGTAGGCAGGGTCATACTGGCTTATGATCTTGTTGAGGAAACGGCGTCGCTCCTCGCTGCCGCCTGCAATGAGGGTGCTGTCAGCAGGTGAAAGCATCACAACCGGATACCTGCCCACATGGTCTGACATCCGCTGGTACTCCTTGCCATTGAGGCGGAAGACCTTCTGCTTCTGTTTCTGAAAGGCACAGAAGAGCTCATCACTCTCACCATCCCTGTCAAAGAGTCCCTTCAGGATGAAAAAATCCTCCCCATGCCTGATGCTGAGAGTATCGGAGTTATTGAAGAAGCTCTTGGTAAGCGACAGGTAATGAACAGCATCGAGGATGTTTGTCTTGCCAACGCCGTTATTTCCCACAAAGCAGTTAAACCCGGGAGAAAAATCGAGGGCCACCTCTTCATAGTTCTTGAAGTTGGTCAGCTCTATCCTGGCAAGATGCATGATTACTCTGTACTGTTGTCCGAGGCCCAAAGTTAAGAAAAGAAACGGCTGCGGCAAACCTCCCTGCGTCACTGAGGAGGGGTAGTGAGAGGCCGCTATTTTTTTAAGTCATTTATTTTTAAATAAGACTATAAATACTACTTTTGCGAAGTTATTTTTTGACCTGTAACAGAGAACTTTGATATGAGCAAGAAAAAAGAGACCGGAAAGGGAATCGAAAACGTTGAGCAGACACTGAATAAAACAGAACAGTTTCTTGAACAGAATTACAGACCGCTATTATATGTGCTTATTGGCGCCGTTGTACTGGTGGGAGTTTTCTGGCTGCTGAGGATGTATACCCAGAAGCAGAACAACGAGGCTCTGAGCCAGATGTACATGGCCGAGCAGTATTTCTCCGAAGACTCACTCAATCTGGCTCTTAACGGTGATGGCAATAACCTGGGCTTTATCGATATAGCAAAAGAATACAAGGGAACCAAATCAGGCAAGCTTGCCAACTTCTATGCAGGAGCGTGCATGATCCATCTGGGACAGTTTGAAGAGGCCATAGACTACCTGAACAAATACTCCCTTGATGACGAGATACTTGCACCGCAGGCCAAAGGACTCATCGGGGATGCGAAAGTTGAGCTGGGTGATTCAGAAGCAGGGATAAAGTATTACCTGGAGGCCGCGGAGATGGCTGAAAACTCATTCCATACCCCCATCTATCTCATGAAAGCGGGCATGCTTCATGAAACCGAAGGCAACTATGCTGAAGCCCTGAAGCTCTATGAAAGGATACAGGACAAGTATGCCGAGAGCAACGAAGGCAGGAGCATCGACAAATACATTGCCAGGGTAAAACTGCAGATCGACTGACAGGTGGCTACCCGCGATCTCTCGGACTACGATATCTCACGTGTTCCTGATGCTTCAGGCATGAGGTTCGGTATCGTCGTTGCCGACTGGAACAGTGAGGTCACCCATGCCCTTCTCAACGGAGCCCTGAAAACACTTTTGCGTCACGGCGTCACCGATGACGACATAGTTGTCAGGCATGTACCCGGAACCTTTGAGATCACCCTCGCCGGCCAGTGGATGGCCGAGTATGAAGATCTTGACGGCGTCATCTGCCTCGGTTGTGTTATACAGGGCGAGACCCCTCATTTCACATATATCTGCCAGGGAGTGACACAGGGTATAACGCAGCTCAATCTTGACTATAATATTCCTTTTGTCTTCGGGGTGCTGACAACCCTCACCCTGCAGCAGGCGCTCGAGAGGGCCGGCGGCGTGCATGGCAACAAGGGCGACGAAGCGGCAGTGACTGCAATCAAGATGGCCGCCCTGCAGCGGCTGATGGAGAAGTAGGGTTTATCAGTCAGGCAATAGGCAGTAGGCAGTAGTGGTAAATTGCGCGTAGCGCATAAAGTACTGTAGAACAATCGTTTATATAACATGTCTATTCCTCGGAGAGGATAAAGTATCACTGTCTATAGTCGAAAGTCTTTAGTTCTCTGTTATTCAATGATTTACAGATTTACTATTGCCTACTGCCTATTGATCCTCCCCTTCAATCTGGCTGCTCGCGGCAATGACCCACCGGGTCATTGCTTTCCGCTCGCCCCTCTACTGCCTAATATCTACCTCCTGCACAGCACCCTGTAAGGGCAATAGGTGCACCGCCGTTCAAAGCGGGTCATGACATAATCCTCATTATCCGAGAATATGCGGTTCAGAGTGTTGCCGAGTTCTGCCGAGAAGGTGTTCAGGAACCTGTTCCATGCCTCCCTGTCGGCGCCAGGGCCATCCAGTCCTGCCACAGGAGCGTAGGGTGTGAAATCCCGCGATGACAGCTGCTGCACCCAGTATATTGCCGGCAGCACGAGCCTGCCGGGATGGCTGTCGCGAATGAGGGTGCAATAGAGCAGTGCCTGGAGGTACGCGTCATTCCTCTTCTCCTTCTCCTCGTCAAAGAGATCTTCGGGCGTCACCGTCTCCTTCTTCGGTGATCCGGTCTTGTAGTCGACCACCCTTACCGCTCCCTGCGTCATATCAATCCTGTCAGCCCTTCCTCCTATCCTTATCTGCACCTCACCCGCGCCGGTGCTGACGGTGCGTATGGCTGAGAAGTCATCTTCGAGGTTCAGGAGAGTCAGGTGGCTCTCTTCCGCGTCATACCTGAGCAGCTCCGTAAGGTATCTCTCAAGCACGTCAATGATGATGACCCCCTTGCCGGCCATGAGCGTCTCGCGGTCCCATTTCATCTCCTCCATGGCGGAAGCGATTATTGTGTTCCTGATCAGTCCGCGGTCTGATGCGATCCTGCCGATCAGTGCTCCTGCCTCCGGAACTCCCTTCAGGGGCCCGTAGATCATCTGCAGTGCATCATGCATTATGTTACCGAACCTGCGCTGGTCGATATCCTTCTCGAGCATCTCCTCCTCAGGCATACGACAGACGTACCTGTAGTAGAAGCGCATGCGGCAGTTGACCCATGTGTTCACCGCACTGGGAGACAGATACCTGGCGCCTTCTTCTCCGGCTCCGGTACCGTAGGTGCTGAGCAGAGCCCTGTTGTGTCCGGGTCTCTTTGTGAGTCTTTCGGAGATCATCCTGCTTCGACCCACGCTTATGTGCACCGTCCGGTGTTGAGGGTTGAAGAGCGGACTGTAGCTCATGCGCACCAGGTAGCGGCTCATCTCTCCGGAGGTCAGTCCCTGCGCCGTGGAGTTATACATGAACCAGCCCCTGGCTGGCTTCCTGAGAAGCCTGAAAAAATAATAGGAGTATATTGATTCATGCTCGTTCACCGTGGGTAACCCGAAGGCCCTGCGGATGTTATATGGAATATATGTGTTGTCATATGACATCCCCGGGAAAATGCCCTCGTTGAGCGAAAGGAAGATGATGTTTTTGAATTCCAAAGCGCGTGTCTCGAGCACACCCATAATCTGGATCCCCTTCAGGGGTTCACCGGAGAATGGGACGATCAGTTTCCTGAAGACCCTGTCAATAAGCCTGATACATGTCTCTGTCTTCAGCTCAAGATTGTGTATCCTGATAAGGTTTGCCAGCCTTACCGTCTGGCTCATGGCCATACGGAGGTACTCGCGATCGGTGCTCAGCGTCATTCCCTCATCCCCGGCATCGTATGTTGCCGCTTCGATCATCTGCATCACTCCGGTGAGGTGTTCGGAAAAATCCGGCCCGGTTGCCGGTACGGTGAAGAGCTTTTTAAGCGGTAGTGCGGCGGTGAGCATTGTCTCACTCACCCTGATCATATTTCCGGAGACGATATCCGAGATCACCTTATCTCCCCTGCTTCCGGCGAGCAGCCTGAAATACTGGTGCCGGAGCAAAGCAATTACATCATCGCTCCTGAATGAGGTCACGCCGTTGCTCACTCTTGCCGATCTTATGAGAGACATCAGCTGTTTCAGGAAAGAGTAGAGTGAGGTGAAGCGGAACGGGTGGCCCATTGTCACGTTCACATCCTCAACCGACGGCGGCAGCGATGTCAGCACCGGCATCAGTAGCTTTTCATCAGCCAGGATTATGGCAGTCGCGGTCAGGTCTACCCCGTCAATGATGCCATGTCCCTCCAGCAGCTGTGATACCATCCTTGCCTGGGCTGTATCGGAGGGGGTGTCAATTATATGCCATTCGCCCCGGGGAGACCCCGGTTCCTCCCGCTGTGGCAGATCGAGCTCATTGCCGAACATCTTCCTGTTCTCTCTCATGAAAACGGATGCCTTATGATCGGGGTCCTGCATGAAGAAATGGGCATCATCCCAGTAGAATCTGGCCTGGCCGAGACTCTTCAGGTACCTGAAAAGGACCTTCTCACAGTTATTAAGCGCATTAAGCCCTACTAAGTGCCATGTCACCCCCTCTTCAGGTTTGAGAGTGCCTGCCGCCGCTCTCTCTGCCACATCGCGGCACAGCATTCCGTCACCAGCCTGTCTCCGTTGCCGCATCACCTCCCTGAAGTCGTTGTACAGCGGCGCGAGCTTCTGCCAGACCGACTGGAACTTTGCGCGTGCCTCGCTATCCGTTGCGCCCGGATTGAATGATTTCCAGAAGCTTCGTATGATCTCTGTCTGCTC
Source organism: uncultured Rikenellaceae bacterium (assembly GCA_963802145.1). Classification (GTDB taxonomy): domain Bacteria; phylum Bacteroidota; class Bacteroidia; order Bacteroidales; family VadinHA17; genus SR-FBR-E99. The sequence continues at coordinate 91,735 of CAWDHN010000010.1, read as the reverse complement.
GTCGGTCAGTCCCCCGAATTTTGCATCTATCTCCTTCAGGTCCGTAATGTTGCCATAGAGCTTTCCGGCATCAGCCATGTAGAGGTCGATATCATTGAAGTCATTGATTATCACCTCTCCCCATGCCCAGAAATCGTCAAAGCTCATCTCCTCACCGAATCGTTTCCTATAAACGCCGTACAGCTCGAATATCAGGGTCTCGGTGTCTGCCGGGGTGAGTGCGGTGAATGAACGGAACAGTTCGCTGACGGTGAGCATCCGTGGTGACCACTGGGGCTTGTCGCTCAGGCGGGCGAGGGCACGGGCGAGATATAGGCCTGCCCTGCGGCTGGGGAGGACCACGATCTGTCTCTCCATCGATTCGCCGTGATGCTCACGGAGTTTATATGCCACTCTCTCAAGGAAATCCATCGTCACCTGTTTTCGTAAAGTCTGCCCTGCCATGTGCCACGCTCCTCCAGGCGCAGTTCAAAGAGCCTGAATATCTCGTTACTGCGCATGTGCCATTCGCGCGGGTCATCAAGCAGTCGCGGAGGGGCCTCGCCGCTGATGCGGTCGATCATTATTGAGGGACTTAACCTCTCGCAGAACGAGATGACAAGATCGAGGTACTCCTCCAGCGTATAGAGGTCAAAGTCACCGGGGTTATTCCTGTATTCTGCGGCCATCTGTGTTCCTTTCACCAGTTGCAGCTGTCTTATCTTCAGTGATGAAAGCGGCAGTGCGGAGATCACACGGGCACTCTCCGTTATCTGCGTACGGCTCTCTCCGGGGAGGCCGAAGATAAGGTGGGCGCCGGTATTCATGCCCCTTGCAGCCGTCTCCTCCACCGCTCTCACCGCCGAGGCTAAAGTCATGGCCTCTGTTGATCCGTTTCAGGGTCTCATCACTGACCGACTCGATGCCATATTCAACCATCACAAAATAATCGCGTGCCATCACTGCAAGCCTGTCAAGCAGCTCGCCGGTGACGCAGTCGGGACGCGTGCCAATGACGATTCCTGCCACGTCGGGGTGGTTCAGAGCCTGGTCATAGAGGGCCATCAGTCTCTCCGTATCTGCGTATGTGTTGGTATAAGCCTGGAAATATGCAAGATAGCTGTCGGCACGCCGGTAACGTCTGCGGTGGAATGCTATTCCCTGTTCAATCTGTTCGCTCACGCTCCTCTCCGGGGTGCAGTATGCCGGGATGAAGGCTTCGTTGTTGCAGTAGGTGCATCCTCCGTATCCCAGGGTTCCATCGCGGTTGGGGCAGGTGAACCCGGCGTTGATGCTCACCTTCTGCACCCTTTTGCCGAAGAGGCTGCCAAACCAGTCGGCGTACGAATTGTATCTCCGTGGCGTGCCCCAGGCGTATTTCATCTCTTCCGTCATACCTCCTCCACTGTATCCTTTTCCACATACCACAGCCACGAATTCACGCCGGTGTAGCCCATCTGCCTCAGCAGCTCACGGTATGAGGCCGCCTGCTGCCGGTGTCGCGGTGAGGGCTCCCCGAACTTGTAATCGACCACTATTACGGAGCTGTCTCGTATCATCACCCTGTCAGGGCGGCGGGCGGCGCCCGAGGGCAGGATGATGGTCGCCTCCGTCATTACGGTGCAGGTGCCGTCAAACCACTCCCGCACTTTGTCAGAGGAGAGCATGGCATGGAGGCGTGAGGCGACCATCTCCCGCCCCTCTAAGGGAAGGAGGCCGCTGCTGCAGGCAAACTCAACGGCAGCGTCGATATCAGCGGTTGTCTTCACCCTGCTGAGGAGCTCGTGCATCATGATCCCGTAGGCGCGGCCTCCCGGCTCCCCAAGCTTCATCTCGTCAAGGGGGAGGGCGCCGCCCGTCCTCAGTCGCAGGGCACCACGCGCCTCTGAGACGGTGTACTGTTCCATCTCCAGCTGGGGCTCGCGCTCCTCTCTCACTGCGGGAGGCAGTTCACCGCATTCGACATACCTCAGGGTGTCACCCTCCGTCCATATGAAGTCATCCGGAAGGCTCTTCAGGGCCTCATTGATGAGGCTCCCCGCACTGCCACCGCCGGCAGTGGGGTTTGGTATCCCGGGAGCCATGACATAAAGGGCGTCAACGGCCCGGGTGAAGGCTACATAGAGAAGGTTGACACCATCAAGCCAGTCGGATGCCTTCTCCATCCCGGCCTCATCTGCAAAGAGCGAATTGTCAAGGCGGCTGCTGAGCTCGGGAAGTACCACAGGCATGGGTGCAAACGGGGCAGGCACGTCGGTCACCCAGAGCAGAGGACGGCTGAAGCCATGCTTTGAGAAGTCCCAGTCGGCAAACGGCGCTATCACCACCTTGCTCTGCAGGCCTTTGGCCTTGTGTATGGTCATCACCCTCATGGCATCCTGACGGTCGGACTGGCTGAGGGTGCTCTTGCATCCGTCACTGTCCCACCATGCCACAAACGATGAGATATCCGAGCTGTAGCGGCCGGAATAGGACAGTACCACATCCTGGAACGAGCTTATATAGGCCACATTCTCAGGGTGGCGGCCCAGGCTGAAATGGCGTATCATGTTTTCCGTGGCGGTGAAGAGCGATGCGTTCCTGAACGATTCCAGGTCGTGCTCCCAGCCTGCGGGGAGGGGGTTGTCAGCATCATCGGCAGTGTCGGCGGCATAGATCAGATCTTCGTCTCCTCCCGTAGCAAGCACGTAAGACCTGACCATCAGGCTGCGGTTGATGCGGCTTACAGGGTCAGCAAGATACCTCAGGCACGATAGTATCAGCGTGACGGCCGGATTGCGTTCCAGAAAGAGAGACTCGCCTGAGGTGATCTCATAATTATACCTGTCGCGTTGCTCAGGCGTGCATAGCAGCGCTGTGCTCAAGGATACGGCTGATGATGCTCTTGCCCTCCTCGTTGGTGCGGCAGAGGAAGAGTATGTCTTCTGCCCTGTAACCACCATCCTGAATCTTCTCAATAACTGAAGGGAGGTCCTGCAGCACCCTCTCTTTCCACCCCTCATCCCCGCCTTTATCGTAGAGTGCGACACGTACATAACCACCCGGTTTGCCGGGGGTGCCCTCCTGCACCGACCCGGAGTAGACGTCGCTGATCCTCAGCCTGTCAAAATCAAGCTTCTCATCGCATTTTGCCGGGATGGCGCCCGGATCAAACAACCGGTTATTGAACCTGATGATGTTTAACCGGCTGCGGAAGTTGGTGCTCAGCCGTATCGTCCTCACCGCCTCATCTCCGAAGGCATCGGCCGCCTCCGTATGGATTATCCTCCAGTCGCTGTTGCGCCAGCGGTAGATCGATTGCTTGACGTCGCCCACCACGAGATTGTCTTTGCCGCGCGAGAGTGTCTCCGAGATCAGGGGCCTGAAGTTGTTCCACTGTATCCGGGAGGTATCCTGGAACTCGTCAATAATGTAATGGTCATAGACGGCCCCTATCTTTTCATAGATAAACGGGGTGTCATCATCAGCTATCAGCTTGTTTATCAGCTCACCCGAGTCTGAGAGGAGAAAGAGGTTCTGCTCATGTGCCAGGTCGCGCACCCTTTCGCTTATGGCCCCGAGGATGCCGATGACATGTATGGTTCTTACCTGTGCCAGTGCCGAGACATACAGGCTGTAGCGCTTATCAAACAGGTCTGTAATAGCCCTGACCGCATCTGTCAGCCCCCTGCTGATGGCATCCTCAAATGCACCGGCCACTGCCGGAGGGGCACTGGCTGCGTGGTATCTCCCTTCTGCTGCGGCCTTGTTCCAGGTGGCGTTGGGGGGCTTTGTCTCTCCCCTGGCGTATTTTCTCAGGCTCTCGCCCACTCCTCCCCTGCTTTTTGAAAGGAAATCCTCCGGTGAGAGGCCGCATCCCGAATAGATCTCCACCCCGGTCACCGCCAGTCGCTGAAGCTCAGATTCGAATCCCTTTTTAATTGCAAATATTCTGGAGGAATAATCGCTAAGCACCTCATAATCACCGATTTTCTTCCTGTCATCCGTGCTCAGCTGCCTGAAGTTCTCCCTGAAGATCTGTGCTGCCACATCCATGATCTCGCGGCGTATATCCCAGCCCTTATTGTCATCGAGGCGCGAAGCCACGTAGGACGATATCCATTCAAGCAGCCTGCTGTCCGTCGCCACGGCTGACAGGAGGCTGTCAACGGCGTCAGAGAGGAGGGCTTCATGTTCAAGCTCGATCTCATAGCCGGCCGGAATGTCTATCTCACGCGCAAAAGCGCGTATCACTCTCTGGAAAAATGAATCGATGGTGCCTACAGTAAACCGCGAGTAGTCCTGAAGGATGTTGTCAAGGGCCAGGGGAGCGTTCCTCCTCACCGTCACCAGTGCCCTCTGCCTGTCGGGATAGAGATCCGGAAAGAACTTACAGAGGTAGGACACAAACTCATCCCTCTCCCTGTCTCCTGCCGCACCGTCGCTGCCGAGAGCGTTCAACCGTTTGAGGATGCGGCTCTTCATCTCGGCGGCGGCACTGTTGGTAAAGGTGACGGCCAGTATCCTGCGGTATGCTCCCGGGTCAAGCAGTACGCGTGACAGGTAGAAGCCGGTCAGGGCATGAGTCTTTCCCGACCCCGCCGATGCACTGTATTTCAATAACTTACCAGGAGCGTTCATCGATTGAAAAATAGTAAAAAAAGAGCCATGAAGAGAGGGATGTCCGAAGTAGTTTTCAACATATTGAGTTAAAGAGCTACCTTTGCGGCGTGAAAAAGAAGGTTGCAGTCGGGCTGTCGGGAGGTGTTGACTCCAGTGTCGCCGCATGGCTCCTGAAGGAACAGGGTTATGAGGTGGAGGGGATCTTCATGATCAACTGGCACGACAGCCGCGGGTTGCTCAAGGGTGAGTGTCCGTACGACGAGGATGTAACCTTTGCGGAGATGGTGGCGCGCAAGCTTAAGATTAAACTGCGTACCACCGACCTGAGCGCGGAGTACCGGACGAGGGTTGTCGACTACATGTTCAGTGAATATGCGCTTGGTCGCACACCTAATCCCGATGTGCTGTGCAACCGTGAGATCAAGTTTGATTCATTCGTTCGCGAGGCGCTGAAGCACGGAGCTGATTACGTTGCCACAGGGCATTATTGCAGGACGGAGGTGGCGGAGACGGCCGGCGGGCGGATGAACAGGCTTCTTGCAGGTATTGACCGCAACAAGGACCAGAGTTATTTTCTATGCCAGGTGGGCCAGAGGCAGCTTGACAATGTACTCTTCCCCGTTGGTCACCTCACCAAGCCCGATGTGCGTAAGATAGCCGTCGACCTGGGCCTGGCCACAGCAGACCGGAAGGATTCGCAGGGCATCTGTTTTGTAGGCAAGGTCGACCTCCCCGTCTTCCTTCAGCAGCAGCTCGAGGCCAAAAAAGGGAGGATCATCAACGTGTCACGTGATCACCGGTTCAGGATATGGCCTGACGGAGTGCCGGATTACAACGTCGCTTCAGAGGAGCTGGCCCTCATGGCGGCACCGCACGAGATGGGTCCCGGCGACGGAGTGACGGCCGGCGTGCACAACGGAGCGCACTTTTACACTGTCGGGCAGCGCAAGGGACTGAACCTGGGAGGGTACAGGGAGCCGTTGTTCGTTATAAGCACAGATACGCTTAATAACCTGGTATATGTCGGTGAGGGAGAGATGCATGAGGGTCTCTACCGCAAGGGTTTGTTCATCAGGGCGCAGGAGGTGCACTGGATCAGGAGTGACCTGGCCATGGCGCCGGGGGAGTCGCGTGATTACGAGGTAAGGATCCGGTACCGGCAGCCGTTGCAGCATGCCCGTCTTTTTGCACGTGAAGAGGGTTACTATATTATTTTCGACCGGCAGCAGCGGGGCGTCACCCCGGGGCAGTTCGCCGCCTGGTATGACGGCGAGGAGCTGCTGGGGTCAGGGGTCATTCACAAATAGAAGTCTGTAAAGTCGAAAGTCTGAAAGTGAAATCTGTAAAGGATTTGCGATTTGCGTCCCGACACTGCGTGTCCGGGATTGATCCTGCTCCTCCGTCGCAGGCTCAAATTTGCGATTTAAGAATTTTGAATAAATCGACAATCGAAAATCTGAAATCGAAAATTCCTACCATGCCGACTGAGGACTGCCGACTGCTCAGGAGAGCCTGTTCCTGATAGTCTTCGTACTCAAATTCCCTTACCAGCCTGAACTTCTGGTCGGCAGTCCATATGCCGATAGACGGATGCGGCACACCGTTGAAGGTGGTGGTCTTGACCATGGTGTAATGGATCATATCCCAGAAGATGATCCGGTCTCCGGGCTTCAGTTCACGGTGAAACGACCAGTCGCCCATGAAGTCACCAGAGAGGCATGAGTTTCCCCCCATGCGGTATGTCGGTTTACCCTCAACCGGATCAAAAGCTCCCATGATTACCGGTTTATACGGCATCTCGAGGCAGTCGGGCATGTGTGCGGTGAAGGAGACGTCGAGCAGGGCTGTTTTGATGCCGTCACGCACCACTATATCCTCCACGGTGGCAACCAGCTCTCCGGTCTCCCAGGCAAAGGCGCTTCCCGGCTCAAGTATCAGGTGAATGTTGTGTTTCTCCCTGAACCTGCGCAACAGACTGATCAGATGATCAGTATTGTAATCCTTGCGCGTCATCAGGTGCCCCCCTCCCAGGTTCAGCCACTTCAGCTTCGGCAGCAGATGACCGAACCTCTCCTCCACCACGGCAAGCACCTTCTCCAGGGTGTAGGAGTCAGACTCGAACAACACATGAAAATGGAGACCCTCCACCCCTTCGGGCAGCCCGCCTGCGAGCTCAGGGGCGGTTACGCCCAGGCGCGACCCCGGTGAACAGGGGTTATAGATTCCATGGGCTATCTCCGAATATTCCGGGTTGATGCGCAGTCCCGGAGAAATATGTTTCCCCTCCCTCTTCAGCACCGGGGCGAACTTCTCATACTGTGCCAGCGAGTTGAAGGTGATATGGGAGCTGTAGCGCAGTATCATCCCGAATTCCTCCCTGCGAAATGCCGGTGCGTAGGTATGTGCCGGTGCTCCCATCTCCTCGAAGCAGAGACGGGCTTCGTGTATCGAGCTGGCAGCGGCTCCGGATACATATTCGCGCACTATGGGAAAGACAGACCACATGGCAAAGCCCTTGAATGCCAGTATTATCTCGGCACCCGAGGCCCGGGAGACATGTTTTATCAGCTCCAGGTTACGCCGCAGCCGCTCTTCGTCGATCACATAGCATGGTGACGGGACCTTCCGGTAATCTATCATATCAGAGCTCCAGGTCAATGTCAAACTTCTCATGCCATGGCAGTCCGTTCCTGCCCAGCTCAGCAAGGAAGGGATCAGGGTCAAACTGTTCCACATTCCAGACACCCGGTTTCTTCCAGAGGCCCTTCAGGTACATCATGGCTCCCGTTGCCGCCGGCACGCCGGTGGTATAGCTCACGGCCTGCGTCCCGGTCTCGCGGTAGGCTTCCTCATGGCTGCAGTTGTTCCAGATATAGTAAGTGCGCTCCTTTCCCTCCTTGTCGATGCCTCTGATCCGGCATCCTATTGAGGTCCAGCCCTTGTAATTCTCGCCAAGGTCGCCAGGATTGGGCAGCACCTCCTTGAGAAACTGGATAGGTATGATCTCCACACCATTATACATAACCGGGTCAATGCGAGCCATCCCTATATTCTGTATTACCCTCAGGTGGGTAAGATATTCCTGCCCGAACGTCATCCAGAAGCGTGCCCGCTTTATTGAAGGGAAGTTTCTGACAAGAGACTCCAGCTCCTCATGATAGATGAGATATGACTCTTTGGGCCCTATTCCGGGGTAGGTCAGAGGTTTGTGTATCTCATGAGGCTCGGTGTAGATCCACCTGCCGTTCTCCCAGTATTTCCCCTTCTGCGTCACCTCCCTGATGTTTATCTCGGGATTGAAGTTGGTTGCGAAAGGCTTGCCGTGGTCGCCTGCATTGCAGTCGACAATATCGAGATAGTGTATCTCTCCAAAATGGTGTTTGGCGGCGTAAGCCGTAAAGACTCCTGTCACGCCGGGGTCGAATCCGCAACCGAGGATAGCCGTCAGTCCCGCTTCACGGTAACGGTCGTGGTAAGCCCACTGCCATGAATATTCATATTTTGCCTCTTCAGGGGGTTCATAGTTGGCAGTGTCAAGGTATGCCACCCCTGTTTCGAGGCAGGCATCCATTATGTGAAGGTCCTGGTACGGGAGCGCCAGATTCACCACCAGGTCGGGCCCGAACGACCTTATAAGCGAAGCCATCTCGGCAGGATTGTCTGCATCGACCCTGGCCGTCTGCACCCTGTTGCCCCCTATGCGGTCAGCTATGGCATCGCACTTCGACTTTGTGCGGCTTGCAAGCATTATTTCCGTAAAGAGATCAGGCAGCTGAGCCATCTTGGTCACCGCCACGGTACCGACTCCGCCGGCACCTACTACAAGCACTTTTCCCATCAGTGTTTTCTTAAGGTTATATGCAAAGGTAATTTTTTTAGACATTTTTTTCAGCGGTCAGATGCGGTTCCCATAAAAGTTATATTTTTGCAGTCGTATCAATACAATTGTCTTTTATGGACGATTATCACGCGAGCCGTTGTTTTAAATTCGTTCCGCTGAGGTAAGTTGGCGACAGATACCTCTGTGGAATAAAAAAGAGGAGGTATTAGAATGATAACTTACTGGCAGATGATCCCGAACGGTCTCCTTCCGTTAAATTCTTTTGAAAAGGGCTGCATTGTCAACGTCACTGATCCGACGCCATCGGAGATAGGAATACTCAAGACCACTCTCAAGGTGCCTGATGACTTTCTCGCTGATGTTCTTGACGTTGACGAGAGGTCGAGGATGGAGATAGAAGAAGATGTGTTGCTGATGATTTACCGTATCCCCTATCAGAACCAGTCGAACGGTTTTCCCTTTCACGACAATTCCGCTGGGGCTTGTACTGGATAAGAACAGCCTTGTGATCATCTGTCACAGGAACAATGAGGTGCTTGATGATTTCTTCAGTCGCAGCGGCAAGGGTATCACCATTGAGACAAAGATCGACCTGATACTCCATCTGTTCCTGCGCACGACGATGTTTTACCACAGGTATCTGAAGCAGATCAACAACCAGACGGCGATGATTGAGCAGGACCTTGAGAAGTCGACCCGCAACCAGGAGCTGCACCGGCTGCTGAAGATGGAGAAATGCCTGGTTTATTTCACCACCTCTCTCCGGTCAAATGAGATGATGATGCTCAAGCTCAAGAACTCAAAGTGGATACGCGACTACGAGTTTTCGTCCGATCTGCTTGAGGAGGCGACGATTGAAAACCGGCAGGCTATTGAGATGGCCAAGATATACAGCGACATACAGAGCGGAATGATGGATGCGTTTGCTTCCGTCATATCAAATAACCTCAGCATCGTGATGAAGTCTCTGACGATTATTACGATCGTGCTGATGGTTCCGACGCTGGTAGCAAGCTTCTATGGCATGAATGTTCCCAATATGCTTGAAAATAACAAGATAGCATTCTGGTTCATCCTGGGCGGTTCGTTGATATTATCCTTTTTAGGGGTGCTATTCCTCAGAAAGAAGAAGATGATGTAACCGGTTCCGGAGGATCTGCCCTAATGACAAGCATCAACCTCAGATCATTCTAATAATTGTCAGACCTGCTTATTTAAGGTGCTGTCTGATTTTTTCCAGGTTTTGCGGAGTACCGCAATCGAACCAGTATCCCTCATCATGGAGATAGGTCATTATCCTGTGTTTGCCGGCCAGCAGAAGGTAGATTGATGTCATTGTATATATACCGGCAGGCATGTGGTCAAATATTTCCGGGGAGAGGACATGAATACCGGAGAAGGCAATCTCTTCAAGGCCCTTGCTGCTGTTAACGGTTATTATCTCCTCCTTTGTTGCAATGTTGCGCCAGCCACGTATCCTGCCGGATTTATCAACAAGGTAGAACCTGTTCCCCGGCCTGTGTCTGACAGCCAGGGTTGCCATTGCCCCGGAGGCAAGGTGCTTATTATATAAATCACTGATGTCCAGATCAGTGAATATGTCTACATTATAGCAAACAAACGGTTCGGAAGAAAAGAAGTGGCGTGCATTCACAAGACCTCCTCCCGTATCGAGGAGTTCTGCAGTCTCATCTGATACCGTTATACGGTGCCCATCGCTCCGGAGCTTCTCTATCTCCTCTTTCATGAGGGCAGGGTGATGATGTATGTTAACTATCAGGTCATCAAACCCTGCAGCAGCAAGTTTCTCTGCCGCCAGGCGGAGAGCGGTCTTACCGTTGACATCGACCAGTGCTTTCGGCTTTTCCCTGCTTATTTCACCGAGTCTGGTGCCCAGGCCGGCCGCAAAGATCATCGCTTTCATTGACTGAGGGCTGTATGAGTGATAGTCACTGTTACTCCGGGCATCGATTCAAGCATTGAAGCAACCCTGACCGCACACCACACTGAGCGGTGGCGTCCGCCCACGCACCCGAAGGCGGCGTTTAAGTCAAGGATCCCTTTTCTTCTCATCATGGGAAGCGAGTTGCGTATGATGTTCGTGCAATCGCCAACGAATGCGACGGCCTCATCATCATTGCCGAAGAACTCCACCACCTCAGGATCCAGTCCGGTGAGCTCGTTAAGCTCTGTCACCGTGGCGGGGTTGCGCAGACCCCTGCAATCGAAGACATAACCACTGCCGTTGTCGTAATTGATTGTTTTCCCCCTGACATACGAAAAGCTCTCCAGGTGGATTTTCACCAGGTCCTGGTAGTGCGACAGAATCCGGTATTTACGCTGTAACGGCACTGCCTCAGAGGCCTTTTTCAGTTCGGGAAGATCGATCTGCAGGGCATCGCTTTCCAGCAGTCCGTTCATGAGTTCAACGGCCGGAACGATGCTCTCAGTGAATGTGGGTTTGTTCTCGTGCAATCCCCTGAATCCAAAGGCTCCCAGGGCCTGCATGAGCCTGATGAGGGTGAATGCTCCCGAATATCTCTGAAGTGACTCCCTTGACTTTCCCGTTGCAGCGGAGAAGAGATCCAGGTGACGGTCAAGGGTTTTTTGCCTGATGCCGGCCGGGATGTAGGCCTTGGCGTCATACACAAGTGAGGCAATGTCATAATGCGGAGCACCAAGCCTGCCTCCCTGGTAGTCAATATACCACGGCTTTCCATCCTTCAGCATGATATTGGCCGTCTGGAAATCGCGGAAGAGAAAATATTCCTGGCCTGCGTCCAGGAGAAAGCGGGTCAGCGTTTCAAAATCGCGCTCCAGCCTTGTCTCATTGAATGGTGCAGCTATAAGCTTGAGGAACATATACTTATAGTAATTCAAGTCCCATACGATGCTCTGACGGTCGAAACTGCGGTGGGGATAACAGAGTGAGAGATCGAGACCCACGATTCCTTCCGTCTGGATTCTCACCAGGTCAGCAGCGATGGTCAGGAACAGCGCTTCCGTCTCCTCGTTGAATCTCTCCTCGTCGGAGCGTCGGGCGAGCCAGGTAAAAAGGTTGATATCACCCAGGTCCTCAAGGAAATAAACCTTCTCATCAGGGTAATAGACATATATTTCCGGCACAGGCAGCTGCTTCGACCTGAAGTGGTTTGAGAAACCGACAAAGGCATCGTTCTCTTCGCGGCCCGGGTTGTAGGCCCCTATTACCTGTCCTTCAGGGTAGAGGAGCCTGAAGTAAACCCTGTCTGAGCCCGACTGCGGAAGGCGGGTTATCATCTCGGGTGCTGAGCCTTTCCATTTCAGGAAGGCATTTTCAACTGTTGTCCTTATGTCCATTTCAGAGCCGGATAATGATTTTCTTCCGGTAAAGTATATAGCCTAGTGCCCAGACTACCATCACGAGCATTATCGGAAAAAGGAGACTCGCCAGTTTCTGCTCCTTGAAGAGCGGACTGCAGAGATGGGTGAAAATCCAGTTATAAAGTGAGACCTCACCGATCTTGATTGACAGCAGGGTTTTGGTCAGTATACCGGCAAGCACGTATGTAAAGAGTGCATTTGTGCCGAATGTATTGAAGAAGCCCGTCCATCCCCTCAGGTTCCAGATATCTACAATCATGAAGAGCAAGGCCAGTATCACCATCGCAATACCGCCGGCATAGAGAACATAGGAGCTGGTCCAGATGGGCTTGTTAATCGGGAAGAACTCTCCCCAGAGCAGTCCGGCACCAATGAGCAGGGCTCCTGCAACAGCGAGCCATCCGACAGTCTTCCATGAAGTGCCCATTTTGCTTATAAGGTTGCCGACCATAAAGCCAATCAGGACCGTCGCCGTTGCAGGCAGGGTGCTGAGGAGGCCCTCCGGATCGAAAGGTATTCCGAACCCCTTGTAGAGATGGTTCTCACCTAATACGGCCAGGTCAACTGTCCGGGCGAAATTGCCCTCGAGCGAATATGGGTCACTACCGCCCAGAAAATACATCAGGGCCCAGTATCCAAACAGGAGTACGGCAGTTGCTATCCATACATAGTTCTTTTTTACCAGCAGCACCAATACTGCTCCCAGGCCCCAGGCCAGTGCTATCCTCTGCAGTACGCCCATAATGCGCAGTGTGTCGTAATCACGGACAAAGCGCGGAAAGATTGTCAGGAACAGCCCGACAGCAAATATCAGCGCAACCCTCCTGAGTATCCGGAACAGCGATCCGGCTGAAAATTCGAAGTTGTATTTCCTGAGTGAATACCACATCGCCACACCGGAGATGAAGAGAAATGAAGGGAAGACCAGGTCAGTGGGTGTGCATCCATGCCATGCGGCATGTCTCAGGGGTGCATAAACATGACTCCAGGTACCCGGAGTGTTGACGATAATCATGAATACCACCGTCATTCCCCTGAATACGTCGAGTGACATCAGACGCGCTGACTTGCTGCCGGCGCTCTTGCCGGAACTCTTTGTTGCTGCCATATCAGATTTTTTATCTTCGTAAAAATAACAAATTGGAAGTAATCAACCTGTGGAATTAATGATAAAGAAAAGTGCTATTTTTGATTTCTTCCAAATTCACGCAACCGATGAAAAATATATGGTTTCCTGTTCTCATGGCTCTGGCTCTGATTTTTCCTTCGCCCGTAGGCGGCCAGTCGAATGGGGGAGATATACCCTGGCAAAAATACATTGATGACCCGAGGGTTGACAGCATAATTAAGACTCTGACCGTTAGGGAGATGATTGCCCAGCTGATCTGGGTGCCCGCATGGGCCTCAGAGAAGGGCGATAATATCAGGCAGGTAGAGGATCTTGTGTCAAAGCATGGTATAGGAGGTGTGATTTTCTTTGAAGGCACGCGTGACAGGCAGGTTGAATTCACCGGGCGAATAAAGAAACTTTCGAAGATTCCTCTCGTTATTGCACAGGATGCCGAATGGGGTACCGGTATGCGGCTCAGGGAGATCGAGGATTTTCCTTACCAGATGACTCTCGGTGCGCTGCAGGATGATTCGCTCATCTACAGGATGGGTGCCGCTGTGGCATGGCAGTGCCGTGACCTTGGCGTCAACGTCAACCTGGCTCCCGTGGCCGATGTGAACAACAATCCTCTTAATCCGGTCATAAACTACCGGTCGTTCGGCGAAGACCCCGCCAAGGTCTCTGCCAAAGCCGTGATGTACATGAAAGGGCTTCAGGACAACGGCGTTATGGCCTGCGCCAAGCACTTCCCGGGTCACGGTGACACCGATGTCGACTCGCACACGGGACTGCCCGTCATCAGGGGTGATCGCCGTCGCTTCGACAGTGTGGAACTGGTGCCTTTCAGGCATCTTATTGATGCAGGCATCGGCGCCGTGATGACCGCGCATATAAACGTGCCCGGACTGGATGGCACACCTCGTTTGCCGGCTACCTTCTCACGGAAGGTGATCACGGGAATGCTGAAGGAGGAGGCCGGTTTCAGGGGACTGATCCTTACCGATGCAATGAACATGGCAGGAGCCACGCTGACATACCCTTCGGGGATTGCCGATGCTGAAGCACTGAAGGCCGGTAATGACATAATTGAATACTCCACCGATCCTTTGCGTGCCATTGACGAGATAGCCCGCCGGGTCGAGCGGGGAGAGCTGGCTGTGGAAGAGATCACCTCGAGATGCCGGAAGCTGCTGGCAGCCAAGCTGTGGCTTGAGAGCCGCTATGATGCAGCGGCCGGTGAAGCAACTGACAACAATGTTATACCTGCATCAGCTCATCCGGCGCTGATAAGAGATCTCTACGCCGGCGCCATGACCCTTATCGAGAACAATGAAAACCTGTTACCCCTGGGGCGCCTTGACAGGATACGGATTGCCACCGTCTCGGTCAACCGGCTGGCGATGACCGAGTTCCAGAGGATGACCGACAGGTATACCAACGCTGATCATTACTTTATTGATCCGAACAATGAACAGGGAGCCCGGTTTGTACTCTCGAAGCTGAAGGACTATGATGTGGTCATTGCAGGTTTCTGTGCGCTTGAACAGAAACCTGCAGGGGCATACGGAGTGACGCCTCAGCTTAACTCGGTCTTCAGGCAGATTGCTGAGCTTCAGAGGTCGGCAGTCATATGGTTCGGTAATCCATACGGGATCGACAGGCTCGACATGACAGTCAAACCCACTGCCTTGCTGGTTGCCTACCAGGATAACAATTACACCCATCAGACGTCAGTGCAGGTGCTCTTCGGAGCACTGGGTGCCAGCGGACGGCTGCCGGTTACCATCAATGACACTTATCATGAAGGTTACGGCATCAAGACACCCGGAGGCATCAGGCTCCAGTTCGGCTTCCCTGAGAACGCTGGCCTCTCCTCTGAAAGACTTATCAGCAAGGTTGACTCGATTGTGCAGGAGGGTCTCGATACGCTGGCCTACCCCGGATGCCACGTTCTCATCGCCCGCAAGGGTATTGTAGTGCTGAACAGGTGCTATGGCTTTCACCTTTACGACAGCACCGAGGCAGTATCGGAACACGACCTGTGGGATCTGGCTTCGGTGACAAAGGTATCGGCCGGAACGCCTTCTCTGATGGTGCTTGATGACAGAGGTTTATTCGATCCGGACAATACCCTTGGGCATTACCTGCCCTGGTACAGGTTCTCCGACAAGGGTGACTTGGTTCTGCGTGACATGCTAGCCCATCAGTCAGGTTTACGGTCATGGATACCGTTCTGGAGGTATACCATTGAAGAAGACAGCACCTTCAGGCGCGGTGTATTCAGCGATGTCGGGAACAGGAAATTTGCCCTGCCGGTTACCGACTCTCTTTATATGAACAGGCACTATCTCAAGGAGATGTTCCGTGAGATACGGGACAGTCCCAAAGGTCCGAAGAAGTATGTCTATTCTGACCTGACCTTCATTCTTGCAGCTGAGATAGTTGAGAGTCTGGCAGATACAACTATCGACAGGTTTGCCCCCGCGAACCTGTATCGTCCCATTGGGGCGTTTAACATCACCTACAATCCGCTTGAAAAATATCCTAAAGAGCGCATTGTACCAACGGAATATGATTCCCTCTTCCGCAGGCAGCTGTTAAGGGGAACGGTGCATGACGAAGGCACGGCAATGCTGGGAGGCGTATCGGGTCATGCAGGGCTCTTCGCCACGGGCAATGACCTTCTGAAGCTGGTCGAGATGTACCGCAGGGGAGGTGAGTACGGCGGGGTGAGGGTCCTCAGCAGGGAGGTGCTTAGTGAGTACACCAGGGTGCAGTTTCCCGAGAATGAGAACCGGAGGGCGCTGGGGTTTGACAAGCCTTTGCTGGGTAACGACACCATTCCGCCGGAAGAGGCATACCCGTGTCCGTCTGCCTCTCCATCCAGTTTCGGTCACTCGGGCTTTACCGGTACCTTCATCTGGGTTGATCCGGAGGCTGAGATATCATACGTATTTTTGAGCAACAGGGTCTACCCTACCCGCAATAACAGCAGGATCTCCGATCTCTCAATTCGGGGAAGGATACTGCAGGCGACCTATGATTCAATAATAGAGTAAGAAAATTTGCGATTTTCGATTTTCGATTTTCGATTGGGGTATATCAGAAACCGGCATTCGCAGCCGCCATTCTCAATTTGCAATTGACCCTTCGCAGATCACCATTCGCAATTCGCAAATCGCAATTCGCAAATCGCAATTCGCAAATAAAAAAAACCGCTGTGACGCGGTTTTTTTTGTGCCCAGGACAAGACTCGAACTTGCACACCCTTGCGAGCACCAGCCCCTCAAGCTGGCGTGTCTACCAATTTCACCACCTGGGCGGTCCGGCATGGAGAAGGAACCTTTGGTCATTGAGCATTTTATACTCTTTCCCGGGGCTCTTCGCTCCTGCCTTTTGGTGGTGCCCAGAACAGGACTCGAACCTGCACATCATTACTGACACTAGTCCCTGAAACTAGCGCGTCTACCAATTTCGCCATCTGGGCTACTTGAATAATAGCGGGTGCAAAAATAAAGATTTTTTTTAATCCATCAGTCTCTTTGCCGAAAAGAGAAAAAATTTTAATTACAGATTTCACTTTTGTATATATTTGATCCCCAAAATACGGTGTGCTTGCCTCATCGGCGGCGTCATGCAGATAAAAGGTTAAATGAAGGTCTATAAATTCGGGGGCACATCAGTGGGCAGTCCAGATCGCTTCAGGGCGCTGGTCCCGCTGATCAGCGACGGTGAACTTAAGATTGTCGTTCTGTCAGCCATGGCAGGAACCACCAATGCACTGGTGGAAATATCCGACCTGTTTTCAGCCGGCGACAGGAACGAGGCAGGCAGGAAGAGCGAGTTGCTGCGCAAACAGTACCACCAGGTAGCTGATGAGTTGTTCGCCTCCTCCACCTGGGCCGAGAGGGCGCATGACCTGACAGATGAACATTTCAACTATATAATTACACTTTTTACGCGTGAGTTCAGTCGTCACAATGAGAAGCGCATCCTGGCCCGTGGTGAGTTGATATCCACGGCCCTGCTCCATTTCCTTCTTGCTGAGACAGGGATTCCCTCCCTCCTGCTTCCCGCCCTTAATTTCATGAGGATCGACAAGGATGGCGAGCCGGACTATTTCTATATCAGGGAGAACCTGAAGCGTGAGCTGTCAGCGGTTAACGATGAAAAGATCATCATCACCCAGGGATTCATCTGCCGGAACGTATACGGTGAGACTGACAACCTGCGACGCGGGGGAAGTGACTACAGTGCCACCATCATAGGAGCAGCCATCGGGGCGCAGGAGGTGCAGATATGGACAGACATAAGCGGCCTGCATAACAATGACCCGAGGTTTGTGGAGAATACCAGCGTCATCAGGAATCTCTCCTTTGGTGAAGCCGCTGAGCTTGCCTACTTCGGCGCCAAGATACTTCACCCTTCAAGCATCAATCCCGCCCGCCTCAAAAACATCCCCGTCAGGCTCAAGAATACGATGGAACCATCCGATGAAGGCACTCTGATCACATCCTCCTCGACTTTTGAAGATTACAAGGCTGTGGCAGCCAAAGACGGTATCATCGCTCTGCGGATCCGGTCTGACAGGATGCTGATGGCATACGGTTTCATGAGGCGCATCTTCGAGGCTTTCGAAGCCTTCAAGACCCCCATTGACATGATCACCACCTCAGAAGTATCTGTTTCACTGACAATTGATGATCCAACGTATCTTGATGACATTGTGAAGACCCTTGGCTCGATAGGTGTTGTGGAGGTTGAAAATGAGCAGACGATTATCTGCGTTGTGGGCGACTTCCGTCCGGGCAGGGTCGGGTCAGCGCCAGAGATATTCGAAGCCCTGAATGAGATTCCCGTCAAGATGATCTCATACGGAGGCAGTGAAAACAGTGTATCAATACTCATCAATACGAGTGACAAGATGGTAGCCCTCAGGTCACTAAGTGCAAAACTTTTTCCCGGGAAATAATGTTCACGAATGAATTAACAGAACGGCTGAGGAGACACGAGACTCCGTTTTACTATTATGATCTTGATGTATTGCGCGAGACGCTCTCAGTGGCGGCCGGAGAGGCTTCCAACAGGGGATTCAGCGTGCACTTTGCCGTCAAGGCCAACTTTAATCCCGTGATCTTGAAGATCATTGCCGGGTACGGATTAGGGGCCGACTGCGTCAGCGGCAACGAGATCGATCTTGCAGTGAGTTGCGGTTTTCCCGCAGCTGAAACGGTCTTCGCAGGTGTGGGGAAGAGTGACAGGGAGATAGAGACCGCCCTGAACCTTGGCATCAAGTGCTTCAACGTGGAATCCTCTGCGGAGCTTGAAGTCATCAATGAGATTGCAGGCAGGATGGGCAGGAAGGCTGCCGTAGCCCTGCGTATCAATCCCAATGTGGAGGCGCACACCATCCGGCACATCACCACCGGCACCGATGAGAACAAATTCGGCATAAGGATAGCCGAGCTTGAAAAGGTTACAGCTCTCTTCGCGGAGCTCCCAAACATTGAATACAGGGGCATTCATTTCCACATCGGGTCACAGATCACCGACCTTCACGTATACCGCAATCTATGCTCCAGGGTTAACGAGATATGGCAATGGCTGACCGACAGGGGTCTTGAGCCTGACGACATCAACGTGGGCGGAGGCCTTGGGATCAGCTATGATGATCCGGACCGTTTCCCTCCGTTTGCAGATTATTTTGACATTTTCCGCGGTCATCTTGACAGGAAGATACGCAGCACCATCTCCTTCGAGCTCGGAAGGTCACTGACAGCCGGATGCGGGTCGCTGATATCGAAGGTGCTCTATGTCAAGCCGGGTGTCAATGAGACTTTCCTGATCCTCGATGCAGGCATGACCGACCTGCTGAGGCCTGCGCTTTACCATGCATATCACCGCATAGATAATCTTACTTCGGCGCTTCCCTTAAAGAAATACACAGTAGCCGGCCCGATCTGCGAGACCACTGACCTCTTCGGGAAATTCATTGCGATGCCTGAGACCAGGCGTGGTGATCTTATTGCCATACGGTCGGCAGGCGCTTATGGAGAGGTGATGGCGATGCGTTATAACATGCGGGCACTTCCGGGGTCGGTGTTTTCGGATGACCTGGAGTGATCGGGATTTGCGATTTGCGATTTGCGATTGTCGAATTTAAATATCAAAGGTGGGATTTGCGAATTGCGAATTGCAATTGTCGATTAAACGAATACCTACATCTCAAATTGCAGATTTAATCACGCGATTCGCAAATCGCAAATCGCAAATCGCAAATCGCAAATATGAAAAAAGCTGCCCGGGGCAGCTTTTTTCATATCGTTGTTTCAGCTTTTTTTCTTAAGCAGCTTTTTCACCGGGTCGGAGAGGAAGAGCATGACAAGCCCGAACAGCAGTGTACAAATACCAGATATCAGGTTAACATTCAGGTTAAGCGAACGGGCGTACATCACATCACCCATCGTTGCCAGGCCGTAAACCGTTATTATCAGTCCGAATATCGAGAACATCAGTCCAATCGGAAATCTTATATCCAACATGATCTTAGTTTTTTAAGGTTACCAGAACAAAATTGAGAGCACAATCATAATGATTCCTACGATAAGGGCAAGGAACCATGGTCTGCTGTACCATATCACCCCGCTGTCATCAAGTTTCTTGGTCATGGAGTAGACCAGGCCATCAAGTTCTGCATCTGTCTTTGTGCGTTTCGATAGCAATGAGATCACCACGGTAAGGAGCGTTGAGGTGGTAAAGGCGATTATCGCCGTCCAGAAGTTCTGAGCCATCTCAACCGGGTAGGTATGTATCACGCCGAGCCAGCCGCCCTTGACAAGGGTGGTTGCTCCCTCAGGCACTGTAAGTCCATGGTGCAGGAGTGCTACCAGGAATCCTGCCAGCAGGCCTGTGAATGCCGCGTTGCCCGTCGACCGTTTCCAGAACATACCCAGGAATATTACGGCGAAGAGGGGTGCATTGATCATCGAGAAGATCGTCTGGAGGAAGTCCATGATATTACCGAACTTACTCGCAATATAAGCCGCCGCAATGGAGACAATCACTCCAAAGACCGTCGCCATCTTGCCCACCTTGAGGTAATGCCTGTCATCAACATCCTTGTTCCCTGTTGCGGGACGGATGTAGCTCTGGTAGATGTCATAGGTCCAGACGGTATTGAATGCCGAGACATTTCCTGCCATCCCTGACATGAATGATGCCAGGAGTGCCGTTACGCCGAGGCCAAGGACCCCTGCAGGCAGATACTGCTTGAGCAGCATTATGATGGTGTAGTCATAGATAGGCTGTCCGGCGTCATTCAGTGGCAGTGCGAATCCTTTAAGCGGATCATTGAGCAAAACCAGGGCTGCAATGCCGGGGACGATAATCAGGAAGGGGATGAACATTTTGGGAATGGCGCCGATGAGGGGCACCTTGCGTGCCGCGGTCATTGATTCGGCTGCCATGGCACGCTGAACGATCAGGAAGTTTGTGCACCAGTAACCAAATGAAAGCACAAATCCCAGTCCGGCAAAGATGCCGTACCATGCCACCCCGAGTGGGTTTCCCGTTTCGGTGGCAGTATACTTCCACGTTGTTGTCCAGGTGTCTGCAGCAAATCCCTTACCCTCCACTATGGGTGCCAGGCTGGCCTGCATGCCGTCCCATCCTCCAACGTCCTTCATCACGAGGATAGCCATTGGCAGGAGGCCGATGATTATTATGAAGAACTGAAGCACTTCGTTGTAGATGGCGGAAGAGAGTCCTCCGAGGTAGGTGTAGGCAAGTACTATTGCTGCCGAAGCCAGGAGCGATACGTTGAAGTTCCACCCGAGCACATTCTCAAGCAGGATAGCCAGGGCGTACATTGAGATACCCGACGCCAGGACGGTCATGACTGCAAAGAGTATGGCGTTCAGTCCGCGTGTCTTCTCGTTGAAACGAAGCTTTAGATACTCAGGTACTGAACGGGCTTTGGAACCATAATAAAACCGCATCATGAAAAGGGCCAGGAAGACCATAGCAGGTATGGCACCTATCCAGTAGAAATGGGTGGTGAGCATCCCGTACTTGAGGCCGGATCCTGTCATGCCCATCACCTCGAGGGCGCCCAGGTTGGTGGAGATGAATGCCAGTCCTGCCACCCATGCGGGGATAGATCTTCCCGCCTCAAGGAAGGCAGTGGCGTTCTTCATGTATTTTTTAAGGGCCCACCCGATACCCAGTACAAAAACGAAATAGACTATCATTATCAGATAGTCTATCCCGGCAAGGGCAAATTTTGTCTCCATTTGGTTATTCCGATTAGGTTAGTGAACTCACAAACTTAGCGAAATTTATTAAATGGAGCAGATGGTCAAAATTTTTTGTGTTTCTGTCAGATTACTTCTTCTTGCTGGCCGGAGTGGTTCTTGCCTTAAGGGGCGTAAGCTGGCTCCTGTCGCGTTTTGCGCCTGCACTCTTCGTACCGGTATAATCTACCCATGCTATGAACTGGTTCAGTTCGTTTTTGAGCAGCGGGTCGGTTCTTATCCATTGCACCCCATTCTCTTCATACCTGAGAATGTAGTTGTTGTGCGTCTCATGCCATACGTCCACATAATAGACCCTGGGTTCCAGGTTGGTGAAAACGACTTTGCCCGAGGCATTGGTAAACCCTTCGACAATTGCGTTGGTTTCATTGTCCCAGTCGAGTTCCGTGGGGTACAGTATCACACTGGCCCCCTGCACCGGGTACTCATCGTACCATTCAAGCACCTCGACCTCAAGCATTGTTGGCGACTGCACCTCAATATCGAGATAGGACCTGTCTACATAACCTGACTTCGAGTAAGCGCTGAGGATCACCGTAAAGATGCCTGAGGCTGAGTAAGAGTGAATGGGCTCATAGGCGTCAGACCATGTGCCGTCGCCGAAATCCCATTCATAATCAATTGCGTTATGCGATCCGTTGAAGAAGATGATCTCCTCTCCTATCTCAGCCTCAATCTTATCAGTAAAGAAGTAAGCATCGGGCTTGACATCGCATGAGCTGAGCATTATTGCTGCTGCTGCTACCGTTGAGATTAATAATCTTTTCATGACTGCCGTTGTTAGTGCTGTTTCATTAAATTCAAAATCTGTGCCATTAAATATTTTAAAGAAATGGAGCCGGTTGCAGCTTCATTTCCTGCACCCGGTCGTGTCAAAAAAAATACTATCTTTGCGAACTATTTAAAATTACGTATATGATCAGGATCACATTTCCCGACGGCTCTGTCAGAGAGTTCAGTAAGGGGGTCAGCAGTTATGATATTGCGAGGTCAATAAGCCAGGGGCTGGCTGCCGAGGTCTATGCGGCTACGGTCAACGGTGAGTTATGGGATCTCTCGCGTCCACTGGTGGCAGACGCCACCCTTCGGCTCCACAAGTGGGATGATGCTGAGGCAAAGCATGCCTTCTGGCACTCGTCAGCTCACCTGATGGCTGAGGCGCTTGAGGCGCTCTGGCCGGGGATCAAGTTCGGCATCGGGCCGGCAATTGAGAACGGGTTCTATTATGATGTCGATCCCGGTGAGGGTAAAGTGATAACTGACGCCGACCTTCCCCACGTGGAGGAGAAGATGAAGGAACTGGCTGCAAGGAACAGTCCTATTATCCGTTCCGAGGTCAGCAAGAAGGAGGCTATGGACCTTTTTACTGAAAAGGGCGACGAGTACAAGACCGAGCTTATCTCGGAGCTTGAAGACGGTACCATCACACTCTACCGGCAGGGTAACTTCACCGATCTCTGCCGCGGGCCGCACCTGCCGGATACTTCATCGATCAAGGCAATAAAGGTTCTCAGCCTTGCAGGCGCCTACTGGCGTGGCGACGAGAAGCGCCGGATGATGACGCGCATCTACGGTATCACCTTCCCGAAGCAGAAGCTGCTTGACGAATACATGGTGATGATTGAGGAGGCCCGCAAGCGTGACCACCGCCGCATAGGAAAGGAACTTGATCTGTTTGCATTCTCGCCCAGGGTTGGCATGGGTCTGCCGCTGTGGCTCCCCAAAGGGGCTGATATGAAGCAGAGACTCATCGATTTTATGACCAGGGTGCTGAAGGAGAGGGGTTATGCCATGGTTTCGACCCCGCATATAGGTAATGTTGATCTCTACAAGACCTCCGGTCACTTTGAAAAATACGGAGCCGACTCCTTCAGGCCTATAACCACTCCACAGGAGGGTGAGGTCTTCATGCTCAAGCCTATGAACTGTCCGCACCACTGTGAGATATTCAACGCCACACCCCACTCCTACAGGGATCTGCCGGTGAGGATGGCAGAGTTCGGCACCGTATACCGGTATGAACAGAGCGGCGAGCTTCACGGACTGACCAGGGTACGCAGCTTCACGCAGGATGACGCTCACCATTTCTGCCGTCCAGACCAGTTGAAGGAGGAGTTCAAAAGCATCATCGACCTCGTTCAGTACATTTTCAAAATTGCCGGATTCAATGAGTTCACGGCACAGATATCACTCAGGGACCCATCCAATAAGGAGAAGTACATTGGCTCCGACGAGAACTGGGAGAAGGCTGAGCAGGCCATCATCGAGGCTGCCGGAGAGAAGAACCTTCTCACAACCATAGCCATCGGTGAGGCAGCGTTCTACGGGCCCAAGCTCGACTTCATGGTGAGGGACGCCATCGGGCGCAAGTGGCAGCTGGGAACCATCCAGGTCGACTACAACCTGCCGGAGAGGTTTGAGCTTTACTATAACGGCAGTGATAACCAGAAGCATCAGCCCGTGATGATACACAGGGCAATCTTCGGTTCAATGGAAAGATTCGTTGCGGTACTCATTGAAAATACGGCAGGCAAATTCCCGCTCTGGCTCACACCTGATCAGGCCGTGGTGTTGCCCATCAGCGAAAAATTCAATGATTATGCAAAAACTATTTCAAATCTCCTTAATAATTCCGATATTCGCACCCTGATTGACGACAGGAGCGAAAAGATCGGTAAGAAGATAAGGGATAATGAGTTAAAGAGGATTCCCTACCTTCTTGTGATAGGTGAAAAAGAGGTTGAAGCCGGAACAGTTTCTGTCAGAAGGCAGGGTGAAGGCGATAAGGGAGTTATGAAACCTGCTGATTTCATCAGCCTTGTCAAAGAGGAAATTTCGAAAGAAATTGTTAACGTAAGAGATTGATTTTAAACATAGTATTAATTTAACTGGAGGACAAAACCATAGCAGGACCGATCTTTTCCAGGCCCAGGCCGGGAAGAAAACCCGAACCGGAACACCGGATTAACAACAGGATCACAGCCAGAACAGTAAGGGTTGTGGGTGAAAACATTGAACCGAGGGTTTTAAGCATCGGTGAGGCACTGAGTCTCGCTGACGAGATGGAACTCGATCTTGTTGAGATATCTCCCAACGCTGACCCGCCCGTTTGTAAGATCGTTGATTATCAGAAGTTTCTCTACCAGCAGAAGAAGAAACAGAAGGAGATCAAGGCAAATGCAGCCAAGATTGTGGTGAAGGAGATACGTTTCGGCCCCAACACTGATGATCATGATTACAACTTCAAGCTGAAGCATGCAATCAATTTCCTCGAGGAAGGTGCCAAGGTAAGGGCGTACGTGTTCTTCAAGGGAAGATCGATACTCTTCAAGGACCAGGGCGAAAAACTGCTGGCCCGTTTTGTAGGTGACCTTGATGAGTATGGCAAGGTTGACCAGACCCCGAGACTGGAAGGAAAGAGAATGATTATCATCCTCTCTCCGAAGAAAAAGAAGTAATAATTTTTTATACACATATATATAACATGCCAAAAATTAAAGTAAATCCGGGTGCAAAGAAGAGATTTTCTTTGACCGGTACAGGTAAGATCAAGCGTAAGCATGCATTCAAGAGTCACATCCTTACCAAGAAGTCGACCAAGCGTAAGAGGAATCTTACATACGGCGGCCTCGTGGACAAGACAGATGAGAAGAATGTTAAACTTATGCTCGGTCTGAAGTAATAATTACGACCTGTCAGAGTGATAATCAATTGAATTATTAACCTGGGTGTGAAGCTTAAAAGACCTTAAGAGGCGCTTACATCCGAAAAAGAGAAAAGAAATGCCAAGAGCAACAAACGCACCAGCATCAAGGGCAAGAAGAAAAAAGATTTTAAAGCAGACCAAAGGGTACTTCGGCAGCACTTCCAACGTATACACCGTTGCCAAGAACGTACTTGAGAAGGGTCTGGGCTATGCCTACCGTGACCGCAAGGACAAGAAGGGACAGTTCAGGGCGCTGTGGATCCAGAGGATCAACGCCGGCGTACGCCTTCACGGAATGAGTTATTCCCAGTTTATCGGAGGACTTGAGAAGAAGGGTATATCCCTTAACCGCAAGACCCTTGCCGATCTTGCAATGAACCACCCCGAAGCCTTCAAGGCGATAGTGGATAAAGTGAAAGAATAAAAAAAAGCGGGCAAAACCCGCTTTTTTATTGTCGATTTGCGATTTGCGATTTGCGAATGGCTGGATTTAAATCGACAATCGCAAATCTTAAATCGCCAATTATTAATGCTTGGCTCCCTTGAAGAACCTGTTGAACCTTACCTTCCTGAATCCATCTGCCTCCTTGTTGATGGAGAGCCATACGAGTACAGGCCTGCCAACAATGTGATCCTCGGGGACGAACCCCCAGAAGCGTGAGTCGGAGGAGGCATGCCTGTTGTCTCCCATCATCCAGTAATAGTCCATTTTAAAGGTATAGCTGTCGGCAGGCTGGCCATTGATATAAATCACGGTGTCACGAATCTCAAGGTCGTTCTCCTCGTATATATCTATAATAGAAGTGTACAGGCTGATGTTTGTCATGTCAATATTCACCGTGGTTCCTTTTTCAGGTATCCAGAGCGGTCCGAAGTTATCCTCGTTCCACCTGTACTGAGGGTCATGCGGGAAGATATATGATGCATATTCGCCAGGTCTCATGTAATCGGCCTCAATGCCGGTGACATTGGCAAAGCCCGAAATAACACGGGCATTCTCTTGCGTAAGAGGCAGTTTGTATACCGTGCCTGAAAGCATCATAGACTGGTCCGACTTTGAAATGTCCATTCTCTCGAAAGCCTTTGGATTGATACGGGTTCCGTTGGTACGGACATAGTATGATGTCTGCTGCGTCTCGTACTCCTCAACTGCCTTGCCATTAACGAAGAGCTGTCCCCTTTTTATCTGAAGGCTGTCACCCGGAATGGCCACGCAACGCTTCACGTAGTTGTCGCGGCGGTCAACAGGCCGGTATATCACGGTATATTCATCCCATACCATCTGCCTTGCGAGGGCGTTGTACTCCTCTTTGGTCTTCAGCTTCCTGTTGCCCCTGATATCCTCGGCCGTCATCATTTCGGCCCGCTCCCTCACTATCTCATAATAGCTCACTACCTGGTTCTCGAGGCACACTGTGTCTCCTGCCGGGAAGTTGAACACCACCACATCATTGTTCTTCACATGACCGAAGCCCTTGAGGCGCTTGTATTTCCAGTGTACCAGGTCAGACCATGACTTACCCTTCCCCCCTGTCAGCGGCAGGGTATGCTGGGTGAAGGGAAAAGCTATCGGGGTGTTCGGCATGCGGGGGCCATAGGCGACCTTGCTGACGGCAAGATGATCACCCACCAGCAGCGTCTTCTCCATTGAAGGAGTGGGGATCCGGTAATTCTGAAAGAGAAATATGTTGATCAGGGTTACTGCGATGACTGCAAAGATGAGAGCATCGAGCCATTCGATGACCGTGCTGTTCTTGCCGTACCGCTTCTTCCAGAAGGCCCAGTTGACCTTTTTGGTTACATAAATGTCAAAGAGAACCGGCAGGCCGAGAAGCAACAGGAAGTTGCCTATCCATATTACCCACAGAATGAAAAGTACGGCTACAACTCCGAATCTGAAGAATTTGTTATTTAAGAGCTCTTTCATCATTCCTAATTTTCGCTGCAAATCTACTATAATAAATTTAAAACATCTGCCATGGTATAAACGCCTTTGCGGGTGGAGATGAAACCTGCCGCAAGCAAGGCACCTGCCGCAAAACCCCGGCGATTCAGTGCCTCATGCCTCAGGGAGATAATATCCTCCCCGGAGCTCCACCTCACCTCATGAATCCCCGCCACTGCGCCTTCCCTTACTGAGACAATGGGGATTTTCCCCTGTTCCGGACCATCCTCCGCACTGATCCACCCGTTGTAGCCGCTTTGCTGCCCTGTGATCTGTCCGGCAAGAGTTATTGCCGTACCACTGGGAGCGTCGAGTTTTGCAGTATGGTGTACCTCTTCTATGCCAACACTGTAACCCGGCTTACCCCTCATAATCCGTGCCAGTTCGGAATTAAGCCTGAACAGGACATTGACGCCGATGCTGTAGTTTGATGAATGGATGAATGCTCCCCCATGCTCCAGGCAGTAACGGACCACCTCGTCATATCTTGAAAGCCAGCCGGTTGAGCCTGAAACAACAGGCACCCCGTAAGAGAGGGCACTGAGGATGGTATCGGCAGCAGCTTCAGGCCCGGTGAACTCCATTGCAACGTCACAGGCTGAGGCAGTCAGGGAGTTGAACAGCTCCCGGCTGCTGATATCTGTTCTGACAACAATTTCATGTCCGCCGGCAAGAGCGACCGATTCAATCTCTTGGCCCATGCGGCCATAACCAAGCAATGCAATCTTCATCTACCTTGCCTCGAGCCTGATAGAATCAACCTTCTCCATATCGGAAATATAATACCTTGATCCGATGAGGAACAGTAGCGCCCCGATCAACAGTGAGAAAGGAAGGATGCTCATAGCTGTCTGAATATTTGTGAGGTCTGAGATCCTCCCGAGAACAATGGGTGCCGTGAAAGACCCCAGAAGGTTCTGGACAAGGACAGCAATTGCGTAAGAGGTAGCCCTGAGGCCCGGATGGATAACATCCTGTGTTACGGCAGCGGCACCTGAAATGAACAGCATGATGAAGATCCCGAACACAAACAGGGTGATTAGCTGTACCGTGCCTTTAAATACATAAAATGAAAGAAAGAGCAGTATGGCGGAGATGAATGTCGTTATTGCCGGGAACAGCATCCTGGCCCTCTTCTCGGTCTTCCTCCAGCGGTCTATTATAAATCCGCCCATGGGGGCCCCTATCAGTGCCAGCATCATTACAGCTCCTGCGAGGGTACCGGCCTTCTTGGGATCCATCCCGTTGGAGATCTCAAAGAACTTCGGAAGCCATACGATCATTGCCGTGGTCACAAAGACAATGGCTGTCATACCGAAGTAGGTATAGATCACAGAGGGTTTCTTCAGGAATTCCTTTATCATGTCTTTCCGTTCCATCTTGATTTTATTATCGCTCTTGTCTACCCTGGAGAGGTCTACTGTTTTGTAGTCTTTAACGAACAGGAACAGGATGGCAATTATCAGTCCTGGCACCGCAACAATGCCAAAGGCATGCTTCCAGCCCCATGTGCTGGCAATAATGCCTCCCATTGTGACACCGATGGCAGAGCCCAGCGGTATGGAGGCGTTCCACAATCCCATCATTCTTGATCGCCTCTCTATCGGATACATGCCTGAGATGAGTGCGCTGCCGCCCGGAGCGTACCCTGCTTCACCGAAACCTATCAGGATACGCGCCATAAACAATTGCACGTAGTTTCCCGTAAAGGCACAGAGAAGAGTGGCCAGACTCCATACTATCGCCATAATACCGATGGTCTTGGTCCTGCTCCAGCGGTCTATCACCAGGGAAACAGGAAAGGTCAGAAGGCCTATTGTGAGATAAATGACTGAGACAAGCCATCCCGACTGGAAGTCATTGATACCCAGATCATGCTGAATGTAGGAAAACATCGAGTTGACAACCATTCTGTCGGCATAATCAAACAGATACAGGAGGAACAGCAGGATGAACACATAATTGGAATAGCTCTTTGAGAACAGGTAACCCGGAGGGATTGTTTTTGTTTTCATTGTTTCAAATGTTGGAGTTTTAAAACATAGGTAATTGGGCAACTAAAATAATGTCAATTTCTTTATCTTGCACGGGTTTTGAAAAATCATTGCGATGAAACAAGGAATAATATCAGTTATGGTACTCTCTTTACTGGTTGCCGCAGGCTGTTCGACTAAGGAAAAGGCTGACATGGTTATTACAGGTGGCAGGGTGTTCACTGCCGACTCTTTAAATCCATATGCCGGGGCTGTTGCCGTCAAGGGCAACAGGATCATTGCCGTGGGCAGCGAAAAGCAGATCAGCAGGCTCATTGATCAGGCATCCACCAAGGTGATTGATGCTACCGGCAGAACCGTCATCCCCGGCTTCAATGACGCACACGCCCACTTCGGTCCGGTTGATCCGGACTTTATTGAACTGAGGTATGTAACCGATCCGGCCGTAATAACAGAGAGGGTTAAGGAGCAGGTTTCTCGTCTGCAGAAGGGGGAGCTCATTTACGGAGGCCACTGGGAGCATGAGATGTTCACCACGCGCGAATGGCCCACCAGGGAGCTGATCGACGCCGTCTCGCCCGATAACCCGGTGGTACTGCGCCGCACCGACGGGCACAGTGTCCTTGTCAACAGCTATGTACTGAGGAACTCAGGCATCACGAGGAGCACTCCTGACCCCTTCGGAGGTGAGATAATGCATGATCCGGTCACCGGCGAGCCTACGGGCATACTCAAGGAGAGCGCCATGTCACTGATAAGGACAGGTGCTAAAGAGCTTGAACTGACTCCTGCCGAGGAGAGTGAAAGAGAGTGGCGCGGATATCTTACTGCCCTGCGTCAGGCAGCGGAGTACGGTATCACAAGCATACAGATACCCGGCAGCGCCGACTTCAGGATGTATGATACGATTATGGCGGCGGGGCTCCTCACCTGCCGGATAGACATCGGGGGTGAGCTGACCGCCGACCCCTCCGGGCTTGACAGGTACGAAGAGCTGAGAAAGAGGTATCCCGGCACCGGCGACTGGATCAGGTTCGGTTACCTGAAGGACTTCATGGACGGGACCCTTGGTTCAGCCACGGCGATGATGTTCGAGCCTTTCAACGACGAGCCTGACAAAATCGGTCTGCCTCAGATAAGCTACGAAGAGCTTGAGAAAAGGGTACTGGCAGCAGACAGCCGCGGATTTCAGATAGGGATTCATGCCATAGGACCGAAAGCCAACAACTGGATCCTGAATGCATACGAAAAGGCGCATGATATCAATGGTGTCCGCGACAGCCGTCACCGGTCGGAACATGCCCAGATACTGATAGAAGACGATATCCCCCGTTTTGCCGGACTGGGAGTGATCGCCTCGATGCAGCCGACACACTGCATCACTGACAAGCGGTTCGCGGAGAAGCGTATCGGCACAGAGCGCAGTCGCTGGGCTTATGCCTGGAAGAGCCTCGCCGACAGCGGCGCAGCGCTGGCATTCGGAACCGACTATTCAGTTGAGCCGCTGAACCCCATGGAAGGACTTTATGCTTCTGTCACCCGCAAGGACCGCAAGGGGGAAGAGGGCGAAGGCTGGTTTCCGATGGAGAAGATAACGATGGAAAAGGCTGTTGAATACTATACTCTGGGCAGTGCGTATGCACAGTTCATGGAGGAGAGGAAGGGGATGCTGAAGCAGGGCTATTTAGCAGACATAACCATCCTCTCAGAAGATATATTCAACATCACTGAGGAGATGATTATGTCTGTAAAAGCAGATTATACAATCGTTGACGGTAAGATAGTCTACGAAAGAAAATAAGGATTAAAGCTTCGTCTGGTCATCAATGGTTGCACCCGGTGCATTCTTCTTCACCGAAGCGATTCCATTGTCACAGCTGGCTTGAGCTTCATACATCTCGCTCTTGCCAATTACCTGGCCGTTGGTAGCCTTCAGTGTGAAATAGAATTTGCCATTCTTTGCCACTTTCGGCTCAAACCTCTTGACATCGGCTGCGTTCTTCATGACTGACTTTACGCCGTTCACGCATGACGGTTTTGATGCATAGCCTTCGCTTGCCAGAATCACCTGGCCATTGCCGGCAAGAAGGTTGAACTGAAACTCACCGTTTTTTCTTTTCGAGATAACAAATTTTCCCATGTTACTAAATTTAATTTATGGATAAATTACACTTGTCGTTTCCAAATATACAAAAAAACTGTATTAGATTTACCAAACAGGAATTTCATGAGGATAGAGATAATAACAGTCTTGCCCGAGCTTCTGAGGAGCTCATTTGATGAGTCGATCATCAAAAGAGCCAGGGCAAAGGGCATTGTGGAAATCAACATCATAAACCTGCGTGATTATTCAAGTGACAAACATAAAAACGTAGATGATTACCAGTTCGGTGGCGGGGCGGGCATGGTGATGATGATCGAACCCGTTTACAATTGTATAACTCACCTCTCCTCCCTGCGCAGGTATGACGAAATCATCTACACCTCTCCCGACGGGGCCCGCTTTACTCAGCCCCTCGCCAACGAGCTGTCGATGAAGGAGAATATTATCATCCTTGCGGGTCACTACAAAGGTATAGATCAGCGCATCAGAGACCATCTTATCACCCGTGAGATCTCCATCGGCGACTATGTACTTACCGGGGGTGAGCTGCCGGCGGCGGTGATCACTGATGCCATTGTAAGGCTGCTGCCCGGAGCCATCTCTGATGCCGGATCGGCCCTCTCCGACTCATTCCAGGACAACCTGCTGGCACCCCCTGTGTATACCAGGCCGGCAGAGTTCATGGGATGGAAGGTTCCGGACATCCTGATTGGCGGCAATACCCCTGAAATTGAAAAATGGCGTTTCGAACAATCGGTACGCAATACAAGGGAAAAAAGACCGGATCTTCTGGGTGAAGAATCATGATTCTTTCCTTTCTTTTTGTCGAAAAAGGTTCGTAACATTGCCTCCCGCTGATAACAAATAAAAGATATAAGCTATGAAACCTCATGAATACATCGAAAGAGAAGAGAAATACGGAGCGCATAACTATCACCCGCTGCCCGTGGTGCTTGACAGGGGCCAGGGGCCTTTTGTCTGGGATGTAGAGGGAAAACGGTATTATGATTTCCTCTCGGCATATTCGGCCGTAAACCAGGGTCACTGCCATCCTAAGATAACGGCAGCACTGGTTGAACAGGCTCAGAAGCTGACGCTTACCTCGAGGGCTTTCTTCAACTCGGTCCTGGGTGAGTATGAGGAGTACGTTACAAAATATTTCGGTTACGACAAGGTTCTGCCAATGAACACCGGCGCCGAGGCTGACGAGACGGCCCTGAAGCTGTGCCGCAAGTGGGCCTACCTGAAAAAAGGGGTCAGGGAAAACCAGGCGAAGATCATTGTCTGCGAAGGCAATTTCCATGGCCGGACCATCACCATCGTCTCCATGTCAACCGACCCGGATGCCCGCAAGGACTATGGCCCGTTTACCCCGGGGTTCATAACAATCCCCTACAATAACCTCCCGGCACTCGAACTGGCTCTTACCGACCCTGACGTGGCAGGATTCCTGGTAGAGCCGATACAGGGCGAAGCCGGTGTCTTTGTACCTGATGAGGGGTATATCAAAAAGGCATATGACCTCTGTAAAAAGCATAATGTCCTCTTCATTGCCGATGAGGTACAGACGGGTATAGCCCGCACCGGCAAGCTCCTGGCATGCGAGCATGAGGGCGTCAGACCTGACATCCTCATACTGGGCAAAGCCCTCTCCGGAGGTGCCATGCCCGTCTCCGCCGTTCTGGCTGATGATTACATCATGATGACCATCAAGCCTGGTGAACACGGTTCTACCTTTGGCGGAAACCCCCTGGCAGGTAAAGTGGCGATAGCTGCACTGGAAGTTATCAGGGAAGAGAAGCTTGCTGAAAAGGCCGAGAGACTCGGGAAAATTTTCCGTGATGAGCTTAGCTCATTTAAATCGGATATGGTAGAACTGGTAAGGGGCAAAGGACTTCTGAACGCCATAGTGGTCAGGCCCAAAAACGGCAAGGAGGCATGGGATGTATGCCTGGCAATGATGGAGCTGGGGGTCCTGGCAAAACCGACACACGGCCACATAATACGGTTCGCTCCGCC
This sequence comes from uncultured Rikenellaceae bacterium, assembly GCA_963802145.1. Lineage (GTDB taxonomy): Bacteria > Bacteroidota > Bacteroidia > Bacteroidales > VadinHA17 > SR-FBR-E99. The sequence goes on along the minus strand of CAWDHN010000010.1, from coordinate 58,759 downwards.
CCTCGTAATCACCGAGGAGCAGTTGCGCGACGCGATCTCCATCATCAAAAAGGCCTTGCTGCAGTTCGAATAGGGTCCATGCACTCCTGAGGGGGCATTGCATTTATCATACTGCCCTGATTGCAAAAGATTGTTATTTTTGCCGGCACTAACACTGAATTATGAGATTACTTTTCATATTACTGGTCATAATTGCCCTGAACTCCTGCGCCGGCACCAGGCGGCAGGCAGCCATCACTCCCGCTGAGCTCACTCAGATTGCAGGGCGACTGGCTTCGGACGAGTTTTCAGGCAGGGGAACGGGCACAGGCGGAGATTCGCTGGCGGCACTTTTTATCAGAGATGAGTTCATCAAAGCCGGGCTGACTCCGTTCACCGGCACCGGGTTTCAACCCTTCAGGGTGAATGTGGCTGTTGAGACTGGTGAAAGAAACAGGCTCATCATCAACGGAACCGAATACCTCAGAGACACTGACTTTGCACCCCTGGCCCTCACCTCAAACACCGTTCTCAAGGCCCCTGTCGCCTATTGCGGATACGGTTTCATGTCTTCGAACGACTCTTTGCAATGGAATGATTTCAAGGATGTTGACATCAAAGGCAAATGGGTGCTGATGCTCAGGGGTTATCCTGAATCAAACCCTGCCGCAGCCGCTTATGCCGACCTGGGCTCAGACCGGATGAAAGTTCTGAATGCCAGGGAGAACGGGGCAGCCGGGGTACTGCTTGTCTCTGGCGAAAAGTGGGATCCTTCGGACAACCTTGACAAGCCCGCACGCGGCGAAGGGAGGGCAGGGATACCAGTGCTTCAGATAAAGAGAAGTGTGGCTGATTCCATACTCAAAACTTCTGGAACAACGGTGAAAGAGGCTGAAGAGAGGGCAGCTGCCATGACAGCAACAGGCAGTTTCATCACCATGTCGAATGCTGATGCAGAGGCAGAGGTGATTGCAAAGGAGGCTGTCACTTCAAACGTGGCAATGATGCTCGAAGGTTCAACCCTTGCAGGTGAATATGTTATTGTTGGTGCACACTATGACCACCTTGGGATGGGCGGACCCGGCTCATCGAGCAGAACACCGGATACCATCGCCGTCCATTACGGCGCAGATGATAACGCTTCAGGGGTGGCCCTGATGATTGAGCTGGCGGAGAGGCTTGCCGCCGGCAGGGATGGACATGCACGGAACATCGTTTTTGTTGCATTCTCCGGTGAGGAGATGGGTCTTCTGGGCTCCAAGTACTTTGCAGAGAATATGAGCGTTGATCCCTCCAAGGTCAACCTCATGGTCAACCTTGACATGGTCGGCCGGCTGCGAGAGGGTAACGGACTCCAGGTAGGGGGCGTCGGAACGGCGACAGGGCTTCGTGATGCTGTCACCTCATTCAATGACACCACCCTCCTCAGCCTCAGTTTCACCGAAGAGGGCTACGGCCCCTCGGACCACTCCTCGTTTTACGGGAAGGACATTCCGGTGCTTGTCTTCACTACCGGGGCTCATCTCGACTATCACACTCCGATGGACACACCTGACAAGCTCAATTATGACGGCATGGTAAGGATAGGTGACCTTCTGTACGATGTTGTAAGCTCCGCCGCCAATGAACCTGTGAGGCTGACCTTCACCGAGGCAGGGCCAAAGGGGCCTGCACAGTCAATGAGCCGCCGTCGTGGCGTAACCTTTGGCATCATGCCCGATTTCGCAGGAAATGTTAAGAACGGACTCAGGGCTGATTTTGTCACGCCGGGCAAGCCGGCAGCACTTGGCGGAATGGTCAAGGGTGACATCATTGTGTCGATTGACAACAAACCAGTTAATAACATCGAGGATTACATGTTCAGGCTTGGCCAGCTGAAGGCCGGACAGGTAGTCAATGTTGAGGTCATGCGCGACGGCAAGCGGGAATTGCTGATTATTCAGTTATAAACATTATCGTCTACAGTCAATATGAAAAATTTTCTTTTCTGGACCATAGCCCTGCTCATAACAGTTGCCGCTGCAATGTATCAAAGGATGACAGGGCCAACATACCCCAAAAGGGCTGAGGTGGTGCTTGATGGCACTGAATACCCGTTAAGCCTTAAGAGAAGCCAGACCAACACCCACCCCTGCATGATAAAGCTGGAAGTACCTTCTGATGTTGAAGGTGTGCTTTATTACAAGAGGTTCAGGATGAATGAAGAGTGGACTGCCGAGCCGATGGTACATGACGGAACCGTTCTTGCGGGCGGACTTCCCTCCCAGCCTGCCGCCGGCAAACTGGAATATTTTGTCAGCCTTAAGACTCCCTCAGGTGGCAGTGCTGATGTGGCAAGGGAACAGCCGGTGGTCATCAGGTTCAAGGGCAATGTGCCTGCTCTTGTGATGATACCACACATACTGATAATGTTCTTTGCAATGCTCCTCTCAAACCTTGCAGGACTGACTGCTTCCTTCGGGCGTCCTGCCCAGAAGCGGTACGGACAGTGGGCACTGTGGCTGCTGCTGGCCGGTGGAATGATCCTCGGACCGGTAGTGCAGAAATATGCCTTCGGCGAGTTCTGGACCGGCGTTCCTTTCGGATGGGATCTTACCGACAACAAAACCCTTATAGCTGTTGCTGCCTGGATACTGGCAGTGATTATGAACAGGAAACGCGAAAAACCCGGTTACACCATTGCCGCAGCCGTCATCCTGCTGCTTGTTTATTCCATTCCTCACAGCCTCTTCGGGTCTGAGCTTGACTATGTTTCAGGAACCGTAGGTCAGGGCTGAAAATATTTTTTATCCTCTTACAGCTTTTTTTTACCTTGGATGCAGCATTCGCATGCAGCTATCGTCATTGAATTGAAGAGTTCAAACAGGTGGGTGCAGCGTCAAACATACTTAAATCAGATCTTGCAATAAAGATGGAAAATGTTGAAGCAGCATTCAGGAACATCCATCAGGACCTGATCGACGGATGTCGGGCAGGAGACCAGAAGGCTCAGTTCCAGGTTTACAAGCTTTACTACAAGGCTATGTTCAACACAAGCCTGCGTATAGTGAATGATGACATGGAAGCTGAAGATGTAATGCAGGAAGCGTTCCTCTCGGCTTTCGAAAAGATAAACACCTACTCGGGTACAGTCAGCTTCGGTGCATGGCTGAAGAAAATAGTGGTCAACAGATCACTTGACGTCCTGGGAAAGAGGAAAGCGATCTTTGAAGACATTGAAAATCACGCCGGGATCCGTGACGACAGCAGTGATGACGCTGCCTACAGGGAGGAACTGGAGACTAAGGTTGAAGAGGTGAAGGCTGCCATTGAAAGGCTGCCGGAAGGATACCGCGTGATACTCTCTCTCTATCTCATCGAGGGTTATGACCACGACGAGATTGCTGAGATGCTCAACATTTCAAGCAGCACTTCGCGGTCACAACTGTCGAGGGCAAAGCAGAAGCTGGTGAGTGAACTTAAGAACAAAAAAAACTACGCATAATGAATACACTTGAAGAAATAATCAAAAGAGGAAGAGGGGAATTTGACGGCAGGGAGCCGTCAGACGGCCACTTCGAGAGATTCAGCTTTAAGCTTGCCACCAGGCTTCATGCCGGCAAAGCCAAGCGGAGCATTCTTCCGTACCTGCTCAAGGCTGCCGTTGTGACCCTGCTGGTGACACTCTCATCACTCTGGACCTTTGACCACTTCGTCAGACCGAACCTGAAGAAGACGATGACACTCAGTGAGGTTTCTCCGGAATACCGCGAGGTTGAGAATTACTACGTCACGCAGGTAAGCTTCATGGAAAATGAGTTTACATCACTCGATCTGGCGAATCCCGAGCAGAAGGAAGCCCTACTGAGTGAGATGGCGTCAATGGATTCGGTCTATGTGGAACTGCAGAAGGAACTGAAGGCCAATCCCAATGACCAGCGCATCATCGATGCGATGATTAAGCATTACCAAACCAAGTTAGACGTGATGAGCTATATACTTGAACAGCTCAGACAGATAAAAGCAGAAACCGAAAATCCAGTCAGCCATGAAAAAGTCGTTATCTAACCGCAGGGTGTCATTGTTCGCAGCATTGCTGTGCGCAGTCACCCTTACAGCCTCTGCAGAAGAGGTAAAGAAGGAATTTCACAGGGAGATGGTCCCAACCGATAACTCCACCCTCAGCATAATGAATAAGTTCGGGGCGGTAGTTACAGAGACATGGGACCAGAATAAAATCGTCGTTGATGTGACCGTCAAAGTTGAGCACTCGTCACCCGACAGGGCAAAGAAACTGCTTGAGATGATCACCGTCAAATTCACTGAAGAGGGCGGCAACCTGACGGCGGAGACGATATTCAGCAATGATTTCTCATCAACCAGCTGGAAAGGCTCGAACAACAACTTCAGCATCAACTATAATATCAGGATGCCCGCCAATATCAATCTCAAAGTAGATAACAAGTACGGCAACACCGTGATAGATGAGGTATCAGGGCACACCAGCCTGAATGTCAAGTACGGCGACCTCACTGTCAACAAGCTCAGCAGGGGTAATGTCAAACCCCTCAACACAATCATCCTTGCATACGGGAAGGCATCCGTGGACGAGCTCGGCTGGGCTGAGATCAACGTCCGTTACTGCGGGATGTTCAGTGTGGAGTCAGCCACAGCCCTGCTGGTAGACAGCAAGTATTCAAAGGTTTCTGTGACCGAGGTGAGTTCGCTGGTGGCTGACAGCAAGTACGACGGATATGTCGTTGGCAATGCCAATAACATTGTTATGGTCGGTGGCTACACCGATCTCAACTTCAAAAAAGTGAACAAGAAGCTGGAGGTGGAGACAAAATACGGCAATCTCTCCGTTGACAGGATACCTGCCGGTTTTGAAAAGGTAACCGTCAAGGCAGGTTACTGCGCGGTGAAGCTGGGTATAGACCCGGAGGCATGCTACAGGCTTGATGCCAACAGCTCATACGGAAGTGTCAAGGTTGATGATGTCAATTTCTCGCCTGACAGGCGGATCGTAGGGAACACCTCCACCGAGCTTGCCGGCAAGGTAGGCAAGTGCAGCAATCCCACCGCCTCGGTGACGGTAAACGCCTCCTACGGATCAGTAAGGCTCTTTTAGACGATTTGGACTATATTATCAATGCACGCGGCGCCCCGGACAGAGCGCCGCGTTTTTTTTTGCAGATATATCGTCCCACCCGGGTATTGGGCTCCTTACAGTTTCTTCGGATATCTGGCGGATGAACAGCTGAAGGCTTGTCTTTCTACGGGGTCAGCTTATCCGGCTCGTCTGAGAAGATGAACACTCCGCTGGCTCCTCCTGATGTTTTGTACCCGCGGTACATCCCCTCGGTATTGAACGGCATGGCAACGTTCCCTTTCCGGTCCACTGCAACCACACCGCCTGTTCCGCCAACCCGGGCCAGCTTACCATGTATCACCTCCCTGGCAGCTTCGTCGAGGGTCAGTCCCCTGTATTCCATCAGCGCCGATATATCATGTGCCACCGTATACCTTATGAAGAACTCGCCGTGGCCGGTGGCGGAGACTGCACAGGTGGCGTTGCTGGCATAGGTCCCTGCTCCTATCACCGGGGCATCGCCGACGCGGTTGTAGCGCTTGTTGGTCATGCCCCCGGTTGATGTTCCTGCAGCCAGGTCGCCGTTCATATCCAGTACCACGCAGCCCACGGTGCCATGCTTGTCGTTGTCCAGTGCACGTTGCAGCTCATTGTACCTCCTCTCATCGCGGAAATATGACGGGTCTACTATCTCCAGTCCCTTCTCAGCGGCAAACTCTGAGGCACCTTTGCCGGTGAGCATCACGTGAGGCGATTTCTCCATCACGGTGCGAGCTGCGGTGATCGGGTTTCTTATGTCGGTGACGCCTGCCACGGCGCCGGCGGCGAGGTTACTGCCATCCATGATCGAGGCGTCGAGTTCATTGCGGCCCTCATGGGTGAAAACGGCGCCCTTGCCGGCATTGAAGAGCGGGGAGTCCTCCATGAGCCTGATGGTACGTTCAACCGCGTCGAGGGCCGAGCCGCCGGAAGCCAGGATGGCTGCGCCGGTATCAATGGCAGCCTTCATCATGGCACGGTATTGGGCTTCAACCTCAGGTGTCATGCGGGCACGGGTGATGGTACCGGCGCCGCCGTGGACAACGATGGCCCACGGTGATCCGGCCTTCGGTAGAAGCAAATCTATCTCCATTATGGCCTTGATGGCGCGGTCAGAGAAGAAGTCGCCGGCGGGAAAGAGTGAGAACCGGCCTGCACCCTCATAGTTGTCCTGATCAATTATGAGCAGTTCCTGCTGGTCATTGCGGTTCACTATCTCGCTCAGGGTGAAGGCGGCACGGTATCCGTCCAAACCTGCAATAACAACCATTCCCCTCTGCAACACCTCAGGGGTGAACCTGTAGTAATCCTTAAGCAACTCATGAACCATCCCACCGGTAAAGGGTGTAGTGCCATGAATGCCCATCCCGCGGCCGTAGAATACGGTCTGATATGTCTCGCCGTCCATCTCTTCGGGTAGTTCAGTCATAATCGCCCGCTGCTTTCCGTTAACGCAGATCTTCATTGTCTCTGAGTAAAGAGGGGTCATGCCCTTGTTGATGGGATATTTGCTGTCAAGCGACTTCAATGTGATCTTCACCGGGTTGCTGATGTTGCGCGATGTGACCAGATCATTGCCTGCCACGATCTTCGTCTCAGCTGGCAACGGCCAGAGGTCCTTTGCCTTCGAGGGCACTATGCGTGCAACCGAGGTGGCAATCATGAGCCGGTGCCGGTTAACCGGGTAGTAGATCTCTCCCCAGGAGAAGATCACGGTCTCTCCCCTGTCATTTGTGATCTCAACATAGAGGTCAATTATAGGTGGAAATTCAGCTTCATTCTTCTTTTTCAGAACCACCCTGTCGAGGATGTCATAGAGCGAGTATCCGTCATACCGGTATGCCCCGGTAAAGCCGACTTTTCCGTCCGTGAGGGTAGTCTCCTTGACGGTCATGCTGTGTTTCGGCAGGCGGGTGATGTCAATGGTCATCTCCTTCCCGATCTCCCCTGTGACAAGGATTTTGGTGGTGCCCTTTAATTTTAGAGTGGGTGCATCGTCATAGAAATCATTGGTCTGCCCTTCAGCCGGCATCGTCAGCAGCATCATAAGACAGGAAAAAAGAGGTATCAGTTTCTTCATGGTTCAGGTATTTCGTTATGCAAATCTATACATTTAGCCGGGCAGATTATATGATTTACAACATTAACACCGGACTCGTCGGGGGCCATCCTGAAGTGGCTTATGTTGAACCTTACCGGCTCCTACAAGTCGAGCTCCACCAGTGTAATTCCCGCTCCTCCCCTTTCAACATGTTCATCCATGGCGCTCTTCACAGCTCCGGTAGACTGGAGGTATTGTCGTATCATCTGCCTCAGAATTCCATTGCCCTTGCCGTGCAGAATGCGAAGATTCCTGTACTGTATCATCATGGCCGTGTCAATGAACTCCTGTACTACCAGCAGGGCCTCTTCGGTGCGCATGCCCCTGACATCGATCTCAGGATGGAACTGGTTCCTCCGGCTGGTTTGCGACCAGTCAACCTTCTGCTGAGGCTTGTTCTTTGACATTTCCTTAAGATAGGCGGAGGCATCGACCGGCTCGGTCCTGTCAATATCGACGCTCATTTTCAGGCTGCCGGAGACTATCTGTATCTTTTTTCCCCTTATCTCCGTCACCTCCCCCACGGTGTCCGTGCCGGTGATCTTAACATAGTCTCCCGGTTTCAGTTTTCCCGGTTTCTTTTTTACCACCGGTTCCGGCTCCTTCTTCTTCGCTATGCGTTTCACTATGCTTGCGGCGGGTGTATCCAGCGCAGGAGGCCCTGGCACATGCACCTCATGGTGCTTCTCTTCCACGGCCATCTGTTCGCGGAAGGAGTCGAGTTCCTCCCGCACCTCCTTTGTTGTCTCCTTTTCAGCCTGTGCCTCGCGTATTGTGCGGATGGTGTTCTCGATCATCCTGTTGGTATCGCGGAGCAACTCCTCGGCTTTGCTTTTGGCCTGCCCGATGATCTCCTTCTTCTGCGTCTTGATGTCGCCCAGCTGTGTCTCGTATGTCGTTATCAGCTCCTCGAGCCTCTTCTCATGGCGGCGTACCGCCTCGCGCTTCTTCTCCCAGTAGCGTTTGTCGCGTGCAATCTCCCTGAGGTTACGGTCAAAATCGACATTCCCCTCTCCTGCCCTGGCGGCGGCGTCAGTGAGTATCTCATTGGGCAGTCCGATCTTCTTTGCTATCTCGAAGGCGAATGAGCTGCCCGGTTTGCCCTGGTCGAGCCTGAAGAGTGGCTGCATCAGCTGGTTATCGAAGGCCATGGCACCGTTGACGATGCCCTCCTGTGAGGTGGCAAAGTGCTTCAGGTTGGTATAGTGAGTGGTGATGACGCCCCATACGCCGCGGCCGTTAAGCTCGGCCAGGATGGCTTCGGCGAGGGCGCCGCCGATGACAGGCTCCGTGCCGGTGCCGAACTCGTCTATCATCACCAGCGAGCTTTTGTCGGCGTGCTTAAGCATCTGCTTCATGTTGATGAGGTGAGAACTGTAGGTGCTGAGGTCGTTCTCTATACTCTGCTCGTCGCCTATGTCGATGAAGAACCTGCCGAAGATACCGGTCTCGGTGCCTTCACCGGCCGGGATTGTCATGCCGCACTGAAGCATGTACTGGATCAGTGCCACCGTCTTAAGGCATACCGATTTGCCACCGGCATTCGGTCCTGAGATGACCAGTATGCGGTCTCTGCCGTCGATGGTTATTGTCAGTGGCACCACCTCCCTGCCGGCAGTGCGGGCGAAGGAGAGTGTCAGCAGCGGATGGCGGGCGTTGACCCACCTTATATGAGGTGTGCCGGCCACCGGTGGCTTAATGCAGCGCAGCCTGACGCCGAACAGTGCCTTGGTCCTGATGAAGTCTATCTCCGCAAGAAATTCGAAATTCCCCTCCAGGTCATCGATATAGGGTCTGAGGGTGTCTGCCAGTGCAGTCAGGATACGCACTATCTCGCGCTTCTCCTGGTGTTCGAGCTCGGTGATCTCGTTGTTCAGCTCCACCACATCGGCCGGCTCAATATAAACGGTCTTGCCCGTGGCTGACTCATCGTGCACAAAGCCCTTTATCCCCCTTTTGTTGGAGGCACTGACGGGTATCACTCCCCTGCCGTTGCGCACTGCAACCGTGATGTCACGGTCAACGATGCCGTCTGCCTGTGCCTGCCGGAGGACGGAGTGAAGCTTCCTGACAGCCGCAAGGCTCTTTGAGGCCAGGTCGGCACGGATATTTTTAAGAGCCGGCGAAGCGCTGTCGCGCACCTTGCCCTCCTTATCTATAATACGGTCAATAGCCTCGACAATAAAGGGATAATAAACCACGGCACCGGCCATGGCGGAGAGCATCGGGTACCGGCCGTCCTTCCTGTTTTTGAAGAAGCCGATGATACGTCTTATGGTGTCAAGTGAACCCCTCAGCGCCACTACCTCTTCCAGCTCCGGGAAGGTACCCTCGATGCGGAGCTTTTCCAGCATGACATGCGGGTCGTTATAGTTATCCGACGGGAATTGCTCGCCATAGGAAAGGATCTGCTGGAACTCCTCCGTCAGTGAGAGTCGTCTTCTCACCTCTTCCGCCGAGAAGGAGACCTTCATGGCTTCCACCCTGCGCACGCCGGCCGGGCTGAGGCAGCCGGAGTTCAGATACTCCCTGATGCGGTCAAATCCTATTTTGAGTTCGTATGTGTCGGGATAGATCATGTAATGCTCTTCTCAGCGCAAAAGTAAAGTTAATTAATGTTAATGCATCACGGGCATAAAATATATGACCCTATATTTATTCCGCTTAATACAAAAAAAATGAGAAACCCTTTCACTACCGCAAGGATTGCGCTTATCACCGCACTCCTCTTTGCAATGATAATGCCGGTCTCCTCACAGGAGGTGGCCGTAGACCTGCAGATGGTTTACAAGATCAGGCAGGAAGGACAACGAAACTCTGATATTGAAAATCTTGCCTACATCATGACCGATCTCGCCGGCCCCCGTCTCACGGGTTCGCCGGGCCTTGACCGTGCCAATGAGATCGCCAGGGCGAAGCTCTCGGAATACGGTCTCACCAACGTGCGCATTGAGACGGTGAGTGAGTTCAGCCGCGGCGGCTGGGATTATTCAAAGGCCTATGCCGCCATGACCGCACCCTATTACAATAATTTCTCTGTCACTCCGGTAGCCTGGACCTCAGGTACCAATGGGCTGATAAAGGGCGAAGTCATCCTTGTCGACATAAAGAAGATCGAGGACATTGAGCAGTATCGCGGCAAACTCAAGGGTAAGATAATAATGACGCCTTCAGCCACCCAGTATGAGGTCAGCTTCGAGCCTCTTGCCAAAAGGCTCACGGATGAGGATCTGGAAAAAATTTCCATGGTCTCTGCCGGGGGTGCTCCTTCGCGCAGGGTGATGGGCGACTACATGGCTATGCGCGAGTTGCGCAGCAAGATCACCGAGTTCCTGCGCACCGAGGAGGTCTTGATGATCATCAGCCAGGGCAATGCTTTCAACATACCGCGTTCGTCAGGTGCCTCGTTTGACGGCAAAGGACAACCCCCGGTTTCTGAGATAAACATCCCCATGGAGCCTTACGGCCGTATGGAGCGGATGCTTAAACGCGGAGAGAAGGTTGAGGTTGAGGCTGAGATAAAGACTGACTTTACTCCGGGCAAGAGTGTCTATAATGTCATTGCCGAGATTCCGGGCACCGATCCCAAACTCAAGGACCAGGTTGTGCTGCTGGGTGCTCATATCGACTCATGGCATGGCGGTACGGGTGCTGCGGACAACGCTTCGGGCTGCATAGTTATGATGGAGGCCCTCAGGATCCTCAAGGCTCTGGATGTGAAGCCAAGGCGTACGATACGCATTGCTCTCTGGGGAGGCGAAGAAGCCGGTCTGCTCGGATCGAGGGGTTATGTCTCACAATACCTGTTTGACAGGGAGAAGAATGAAAAGAAGCCTGGTTACGACAAGTTCTCGGTCTATTTCAACATGGATAACGGAACAGGCCGCTACCGGGGGATCTACCTCCAGGAGAACAACCTTGTGCGTCCCCTCTTCGAGGAGTGGATGGAGCCTATGGAGGACATGGGGTTCAACACGATTGCCATACGCAATACCGGAGGCACTGACCATCAGAGCTTTGACGGAGCGGGACTGCCGGGATTCCAGTTCATCCAGGATGAGATCGAATACGGTCGTGGTTACCACACCCTTGCCGACACGTGGGAGCGTCTGCTCCTTCCCGATCTGAGGCACAATGCGATTATAACTGCGTGGTTTGCATGGAACGCAGCCATGGACGATAACCTTGTGCCCCGCAAACCTGAGATGAAGTCGACACAGCAAAGGTCGCCTTACGGCTTCTGAAGACCGGATTAACCCTGGTTATCTGAACTCCGGAGTTTGTCTTCGGTATCTTAACTCCGATGTCTATCTTCGGTATCCGAACTCCGAAGCCAGTCTTGGGAGTCTGACTGGGAGGACCGGTTATGAACCAATAAGTTTTTCAATTCTGTTAATTACAGCAGAGTCCCGCAAAATTGCGGGACTCTCTTTATTTTACCGCAGATGCCGTCAGACACCTCCGGATTGTGTCTGCCGCCTTGTGGTTAACAGGCTGGCAGCACCGGGCTGACCTCGCCGCCGGACTGGCGGGATGCGGGACAGTGATTATTTTGCCTTTCCCTCGAGATCAAGTATGAATGCATATTCCAGGGCAACGGTCTTGAGGCGCTCGAAGCGGCCTGAAGCGCCACCGTGGCCTGCGGTCATATTGACATCCATGATGAGGATGTTGTCGTCGGTTTTCTTGTCGCGGAGTTTGGCTACCCACTTGGCCGGCTCCCAGTACTGCACCTGTGAATCCCAGTAGCCCGTTGTTACAAGCATGTTGGGATACTCCTGCTCCTTCACCTGGTCATAGGGTGAATATGAGAGCATATAGTCATAGTACTCCTGCTTGCGCGGATCGCCCCATTCATCCCATTCAAAGGTTGTCAGGGGGATGGTGGCATCAAGCATGGTACTCACGACATCGACGAAGGGCACCTGTGCGATGATTCCGTTGTAGAGCTGCGGTTCAATGTTGACGATTGCGCCCATAAGTAGTCCTCCGGCGCTGCCGCCCTGGGCATAGAGGTGTTCAGCCGAAGTGTACTTCTCATTGATCAGAAAGCGTGCACAGTCGTTGAAGTCGGTGAAAGTGTTGATCTTCTTCAGCAGCTTGCCGTCTTCATACCACTGACGACCCATCTCGCTTCCTCCCCTGATATGGGCAAGGGCATATACAAAGCCACGGTCAAGAAGGCTGATGACGGATGAGCGGAAAGAAGGATTGGTTGAGCTTCCGTACGAACCGTATGAATAGAGCAGCATCGGGGCTGTGCCATCCTGCACAAATCCCTTGCGGTAGACAAGTGATATCGGGACCATGGTTCCGTCAGCGGCTTTTGCCCAGAGGCGCTTCGACTCATAGTTATTGCTGTCAAACCCGCCAAGCACACTGTCCTGCTTCAGCAGAACCTTCGTCTTTGCAGTCATGTCATAATCGAAGACCGAATTAGGGGTGGTCAGTGATGAGTAGCTGTAACGGAGAAGGGTTGTGGCGGCGTTTGGATTGATGCTGATACCTGCAGTGTAAGTCTCCTCGCCGAAATCAAGGAAATGCTCTGATCCGTCAGTGAGACCGATGATGCGGAGGTTGGTGAGCCCCTTGATCCTCTCTTCGGCAACGAGGTAATTATCAAATATCTCAAAGTTTTCCAGAAGCACATCCGTCCGGTGGGGTATGACCTCTGTCCAGTTATTCTTACCAATCTTATTGTCAGCGCATTTCATCAGTTTGAAATTCTTTGCACCGTCAGCGTTGGTCATTATGTAAAACTGGCCGTTAAGGTGTTCCACGGAGTAGATACGGTCAACAGAGCGGGGCTCGAATACCGTCACTTTGCCATCAGGTTTATCGGCCTCAATAAGGCGAACCTCGGTGGTGAGTGTCTGGCCTGAGGTGATGGTTATATATTTTTTGCTCTTTGTCTTGCCCAGGTAGACTGAGAATGTCTCATCAGTCTCATCATAGACGATCTTGTCTTCGGAGACCGGTGTACCGAGAACATGCTTCATGATAACGGCTGCCCTCAGTGTCTCGGGATCCTTTTTTACATAGAAGAGGGTCTTGTTGTCGGTTGCCCACACTCCCTGGCTGGTGGTGTTGACTATCTCGTCAGGGAGGAGTTCACCGGTATTCAGGTCCTTTACAAAGATGGTATACTGTCTGCGGCTGACGTGGTCAACGCCATAGGCCAGCAGGTGATTATCAGGAGAGACGGCGCCTCCCCCGACACTTGTGAAATCGTGTCCTTCAGCAAGGGTGTTGACATCAAGCATCACCTCGGGTGTTTCGGTACCCTCCTTTCTTCTGTACATTACGGGGTACTCTTTGCCCTCGAAGTATTTGGTATGATACCAGTAGCCGTTATCGAGGTAAGGAACTGACTCATCGTCTTCCTTTATGCGTCCCTTTATCTCTTCAAAGAGCTGCAGCTGAAAGGCTTCGGTATGTTTCATCATAGCGTCGGCGTAGTCATTCTCTGCATTCAGGTAGGCAACCACCTTTACAGTCTGTGAGTCAGGCGTTTCAGCGTTCTTCTGTTCATCGCTGAGGCGCATCCAGAAGTAATCGTCGACGCGTTCGTTGCCGTTGCTTTCAACGACGAACGGGATTTTCTCAGCCACGGGGGGCTGGGGTTTTTTGCCGCATGATGCCAGCATGAGAACCATGGTGGCGGCGGAGAGGAGGAGAATGGTCTTTTTCATAAAAGTTTATTAATAGTTAATATGTCGTTCTACAATACTTTATCTCCTACGGAGAATGGGTTTTTATTATATGTCATTGTTCTACAATACTTTATGGCCTACGGCCAAAGAATAAAGACGTAATTGCCTATGCTACAATACTATATCCCCTACGGGGAATAGAGCCAAAATTATATGTCATTGTTCTACAATACTTTATCTCCTACGGAGCAAAGAAATTAATCGTAATCATCTATCCTACAATACTTTATGCGCTACGCGCAATTTTTGAGTCTCGTCCTCAGTCTTCAGTCTCTCAGTCTTCAGTCTTCAGTAAATGAGTGACTTAAGTGATTGCCGGCTGATTTTCGACTGGCTTACTGGCTACTGCCGACTGATTTTCGACTGCCGGCTGCCGACTGATTTTGACTGCCGGCTGCCGACTGTGGACTGCCGACTCCTTTCATCGACAGCTGAATCCGTTTACGTTCCAGGTCAACACTCACAACCTTCACCATGAGTTGCTGGTGCAGTTTTACCACCTTTGACGGGTCGTCGACATAGCGGTCTGCCATCTGGGAGACATGAACGAGTCCATCCTGCTTGACCCCTATATCAACAAAAGCACCGAATTTAGTGATATTTGTTACAATGCCCGGCACAACCATTCCCTCCTTCACATCCTCGAGCGAGTGTATATCCGCAAAGCTGAACTCCTGTATCGACGACCGCGGATCGCGGCCCGGTTTTGCCAGTTCCAGCATTATATCCTTAAGTGTTGGCAGTCCCGCCTCAGGGGTGACGTACCTTTCGATATTTATTGACTTTCGCCTTGCCTCATCGCCTATCAGATCAGCTACAGTACATCCTGCATCCTTTGCCATCCTTTCAACGATGTGATAGCTCTCAGGGTGCACTGCCGAGGCATCGAGCGGGTTGGCTGCGTTCCTTATCCTGAGGAACCCTGCAGCCTGTTCATATGCCTTGTCACCCATCCGTTTCACCTTCATCAGTCCGGCACGTGACCGGAAAGGACCGTTCTCCGTACGATGGTCCACGATGTTCTGTGCGAGCTTCGGTCCCAGTCCGGAGACGTATGTCAGAAGGTGCGGGCTGGCGGTGTTCACCTCCACTCCCACGGCGTTGACGCATGACATCACCACCTCGTCGAGGCTGGTCTGCAGTCTTGTCTGGTCGACATCATGCTGGTACTGTCCTACGCCAATAGATTTCGGGTCTATCTTCACAAGCTCCGCCAGCGGGTCCATTAGGCGGCGGCCGATGGAGACGGCGCCGCGCACCGTGACGTCATGATCGGGGAACTCATCACGGGCTGTCTTTGACGCTGAATAGACTGATGCGCCCGCTTCGCTGACCACGTATATTTTTACTGGCGAGTCAGGCGACAGGTACTGCCTGATAAACTCCTCCGTCTCGCGGCTGGCAGTGCCATTGCCGATTGCAATGGCCTCCACGCTGAACTTATCGATCAGCGAGAGCATTTTGCTGACGCTGCGAGCTGTCTCGTTCTGTGGCGGGTGGGGGTAGATCACGTCATTGTGCAGCATCGCCCCCTGCCTGTCGAGGCATACTATTTTACAGCCTGTGCGGAAACCCGGGTCGAGGGCAAGGACGCTCTTCTCGCCCAGAGGCGGAGAGAGCAGCAACTGCCGCAGGTTGTCGGCGAAGACGCGTATCGCCTCCTCGTCAGCCTTTTCCTTTGATGATTTTCTGAACTCAGTCTCCATGGATGGCGCCAGCAGGCGGCTCCAGCTGTCGGCGACAGCCTCCCGCACCAGGCGGGCGGCAGCATTGTTTGACCTGACGAACACCTTCTCCACCGTCTGTTTAGCCTCATCCTCAGCAGACATTATCGTAAGTTTCAGGAAGCCCTCCTCCTCACCGCGGCGCATTGCCAGCAGCCTGTGTGAGGGACAGCGGCGCAGGGGCTCTGACCAGTCGAAGTAGTCTCTGAACTTGTTCCCTTCCTCTTCCTTTCCTTTCACCCCTTTGGAGGTGATGACGGCATCACGTTCATACAGTCTTCTCAGGGAGCCGCGCACCAGCTCATTCTCGCTGACCATCTCGGCGATGATATCGCATGCTCCTGCCAGGGCTGCATCGGTGTTCTCCACCAGATCACCCAGGTATTTTTCCGCTTCCAGCTGCGGGTCTCCGGGCAATTGCTCAAGCAGCCACATCGACAGAGGCTCGAGGCCCTTTTCGCGGGCCACCGAGGCACGTGTCTTTCTCTTAGGCCTGTAGGGCAGGTAGAGATCCTCGAGCTGCGACAGTGTGAGGGCAGCATTGATCTTCGCCAGCAGTTCCGGTGTCATCTTCTCCTGCTCTTCGACCGATTTGATTATCGCCTCCCTCCTCTTGTCGAGCTCCCTCAGTCTCTCGTACTCGTCGCGGATCTCCGCGAGCTGAACCTCATTGAGGCTGCCGGTGACCTCCTTGCGGTAGCGGCTGATAAAGGGTATGGTAGCTCCGTCGTCGAGGAGACGCAGGGTGTTTTCCACCTGCCAGTCGTGCAGCCGGAGCTTCTGTGCAATTATCTTTATATGTGCTGCAGGATCCATAATGGCTATTCGACATAGAGTACCAGTCCCTTGAGGTATTCGCTCTCGGGGTGGTAGATATTCACCGGGTGGTCGGCTGGCTGTCCTGTCTGGTGGATTATCCTCACGTTACGTCCGGTGTTGGCTGCGGCGACAAAGACCGAGCGCCTGAAGTCGTCACGGCTTACCACCTGCGAACAGGAGTATGTAAAGAGTATGCCACCCGGTTTTATTTTCTGTAATGCAATGGCATTCAGCCTTCTGTATCCCTGCAGGGCCTTATCAAGGGCAGTCTGGTGCTTTGCGAAGGCCGGGGGATCGAGCACCATGAGGTCATATTCGTGCTTCATTTCCGCCAGGAAGCTGAAGGCGTCCGTTGCAAAAGATTTGTGTCGGGTATCATCGCCGAAGTTCAGGCTGACGTTTTCATCAGCCATTTTCGTGGCCGTGGCCGAGCTGTCAACTGTATGAACCAGGGCAGCGTTGCTCATTGCATAGACTGAGAAGCCGCCGGTGTATCCGAACATATTGAGGACATTTCTTCCCTGGCTGTACTGGCGCAGCAGGCTGCGGTTATCGCGCTGGTCGATGAAAAAACCCGTCTTCTGTCCCTTTTCCCAGTTGACCCTGAATTTAAATCCGTTCTCCTTCACTATGGCACTGCTGCCGGCATTCTCTCCGGTCAGGTACCCGTTGACAGGTTCCAGTCTGGCCATAAAGGGCACTGTGCCCTCGCTCTTATTGTAAACCGATTTAACAAGGCCGTTTGTAATTTCCGGCAACAAACCGGCTATCATCTCACGCAGATGCCAGAATCCGGCAGTATGCGCCTGGATCACGGCCACGCTGCCGTAAATATCGATTATCAGTCCGGGCAGGCCATCGCCCTCGCCATGTACCAGTCTCCATACGTCCGTCTCATCGCTGCCGGCAATCCCGGTATTAATCCGGTATTGCAATGCATCAGCGAGTTTTTTCCGGTAGAATTCCCTGTCGGGCTCGCATCGTGTGAAGGAGAATATCCTTACTGCTATCGATCCCGGCGACCAGTGTCCGGTAGCCAGGTAAGTGTCGTCAGAAGCATAGACCTCCACGGTGTCACCCTCGGCCGGTGATCCTTTCCTTGAGTCAATGGCTCCGGAGAAGATCCACGGATGGTATCGTCTTACCGACTGGTCTTTTCCTTTTTTAAGGATTATCCGTGCTGGCATCGTTTTGTTGCTGTTGGTGGCTTTCTTTTCCGTTGAGCGCCAGGTATATGCGTCTGCATACCCAGGCGTCTGTCGCTGCGTAAAGCTGTTGTGGTTCTGTTAGCTCCACTGCTTCCCAGTTGGAAGTCTGCTGTGATTTGGAGATCGAATACCCGAGAATTATTGCCGAGAGCTTTTTCAGTCCCAGCTGTTTGAAACCCCGTGCCGCAACCACGGTCTGCAGGTCTACAAACCCTCTCGGTTCAAAGGATGCCAGGGAGCGAAGTGCCTTTATATCGTCATGAATGGCCACCCCTGTCTTTATGATATCTTTATCAGCCAGCAGGGCTGTCAGTTCCGGAGGCAATCCTATCATGTTGAGTCTGAAGAGCCATGCCCGCGTGTCGTCGGACAGTTGCAGCAGTGATACCTTATACCTGTTTCCCTTTTTGAAAGAGGGCCGTGTCTCTGTATCAAATCCCAGTATCGCCGGCTTGCCGATGTCACCAATCACCCGGTGGAACTTCTGCATGCTGTCAACGAGGGTCACCCTGCCATTAAACTGAAGAACCGGCAGTTTTCTCAGTTCATCGTCCGTGACACTTTCATTATATTGTTTCGTCATCACCCGGCTGTTCATTTTGTTCCTTTTCCTCTGCCTCGGAATAGAGCACTGAATGGATGGCTGAGAGGGCATTCAGCAGTTTCTTGCCCCAGAACTCTTCGAAATTCATCAGTACCTCCCAAACAGCGTCATTCATCACCTCATCATTACCGCTTTTATAGCCTGTTATGAAGTTTTTCAGATCCTGGTAGATATCTGAGAGGCTCTCGGCAATGCTTCCGGTATAGAGTCCGTCAGCCGGATCACCGGCTGATACGATGACGGGAAAGGGATCATTGTTTCCCATTTTTGCCAGAAGGTTATCATGCATTCTTGTCCAGTCAAATTCCGTCACGCTCTTTTCACTGCCCTCCTCCAGCAGAGGTTCAAGCATCGGGAGCAGTGACGCCCTCAGATAGATGAACGGCAGGAGGCGCTGCATTACCTTAAGTATCTCAATACCATTTATATCCTTTGTCCCCTCGAGGTATTTGCAGTATTCGTTTGCCGAAGCGGCGAACTCTACCACCTGGCGGGAGTATATTATTTTTTCCTCTTTTTCCATTCGTTACAAATAATCGACAAAAGTAGGCATTTCATCCGACTTAATTTATTTTTTTATGGCCCGGTGGCTAGTTCCGCGCAGCCTGAGAACCCGCATGCCTGGTGAGTAATTTATCTGTGATGTTTATTAACCATGCAGGTTTCAGATCAGCAATAAGGAAGTGCCGGAATAAGGCGATCCGTCAGTGACTCCAGGAGAGTTTATGGTCAGAGTCATAATGAAGTTTTTCATGGTCAAGGAGCCAGCGGATCACCCTTGCGCTTTTCTCAGGAGGAAACTCCATGGCTGAGGCAAGCTCTTCGGGTCTCATGGGGCTTTCACCAACGAGCTCCTTTATTTTATCGATGATCAGGTCGAATTCATATTTGCTGAGATCCAGTTCATTTCTCTCCTGGCAGGTGTCGCAGAGTCCGCAACGGCCGTTCTCCTCGCCGAAATAGCCTGTCAGGAATGCCGACCTGCAGCGAGTTTTGTTTTCGGCATATTCTGTGACCTTCGCCACCCGTTCGATATAATTTTCCTTCACCTTCAGGTAGAGGTCAGGGGAAATTACAAGGTGGCTGCGGTCGAGCCTCTCTTCGGTGAAGATGACCAGGGGGCTCTTTTTGCCGGGGATAAAGTGGATTATCCCCTGGGATGTGAGTCTCAGCAGGTACTGGTAGATAGCTTCGCGGGTCATCCCTGACCTGGCGGCGAGTGACTCCTCGTTTATAGGGACAAACTCGGAGAACATGCCGCTGTAGGTACGCAGCAGGAGTTTAATGAACCTGTCGTACTCCTCGTTTGCCACCTGGAACTTGTAGAGGTCATCACGGCTCACCACAAAATGAATTCTTGAAGGGTTATTAATTTCATCCGTAAATTCGAGGTAACCCTCCTTCTGCAGGAAGTTAAGGCTGTTGTATGTCTCTGTAACTGAGAATCTGAAGGCGGTCACGAATTTCCAGAGATCGAAATCATGCACGCTGTTTTTGCCTGATCCCACGGGGAGCTGGTAGAAGTTGCCGATGGCTTCGTATACATCCTTTATTTTTTCAACAGGGGGGAATTTCAATCTAACTGAGTCGGCCAGCCTCCTCTTCTCATCCTGTGACCAGAGGAGCACGGCGAACGACGGCTGGCCGTCGCGTCCTGCCCTGCCTGACTCCTGGTAATAGGCTTCGACCGAATCGGGGCAGTCCCAGTGTATCACGAACCTCACATCGGCCTTATCTATTCCCATGCCGAAGGCGTTGGTAGCGACAATGACGCGTACCTCTCCCGTACTCCAGGCAATCTGCTTCCTGTCACGCATCTCCTGTGGGAGGCCGGCGTGATAGAAATCGGCGCGGATATCATTTGCCACAAGCATCTCGGCCACCTCCTTCGATCTTTTCCTGCTGTTGACGTAAATGATGCCGCTGCCCCTCTCCTTAATGAGACTGCGAAGCACGTAGGCGCTTTTGTCTTCCACCTCCCTCACCACATATGTGATATTGGGTCTCCTGAAGCTGGTCTGCAGTATCTTCGGGTTCTTCAGTTTCAGTCTTGAGACGATGTCTTTCACAACCTGCGGTGTAGCTGTCGCCGTCAGTGCGAGGAACGGCACCTTTTCGCCCAGTATGTCTCTTATCTCGGCTATATGGAGGTATGACGGCCTGAAATCATAACCCCACTGTGATATACAGTGAGCCTCATCAACGGCCACAAGGGTGAAGTTGAATCTCGGGAGGCGTGCCCTGAAGAGAGGTGTCTGCAGCCGTTCGGGACTGACATACAGCAGGCGGTAGTCGCCATAGAGGCAGTTGTCGAGTGATATCTCCACCTCTTCGCGCGTCAGTCCGCTGTGGATAGCCATAGCCTTGATATTCATCGACTTCAGGCGTGTAACCTGGTCCTTCATGAGGGCTATCAGGGGCGTAATGACAAGACAGAGCCCTTCGGTGGCCACAGGCGGCACCTGGTAGGTGACCGACTTGCCCCCGCCGGTAGGCAGGAGGCCAATCACATCATTTCCCGAGACCACCGCATCAATGATATCCTCCTGCAGCGGCCTGAATGAGGTGAAGCCCCAGTAACGCGCAAGCGTCTCCCTGTAAATGTCCGGTAACATTGTCATGCAGCCTGATTAATACAAATTTAATAACTCAATCTCATTTTTAACCTTTTATTGACATTTAAGATGTGCCGGTGCATGTCATTTTTTTGTAATTTTCGCCCCAAATAAACCTTGCCCGATGTCATTCTCTGGAGATAAACTGCTTTTCGAAGGTCTGACCTTCGATGACGTGCTTCTTCTTCCGGCCTATTCGGAAGTCCTGCCCCGCGACGTTGATCTGAGATCGAAGTTCACCCGCAATGTAATCATCAATACTCCCATTGTCTCGGCAGCCATGGACACAGTCACCGATGCCGAGCTTGCGATAGCCATTGCCCGTGAAGGAGGCATAGGTGTCATTCACAAGAATATGTCGATAGGCCAGCAGGCCGCCCAGGTACGAAAGGTCAAACGTGCCGAGAGTGTTATGATCTTTGATCCGGTGACCATAAATGACAACGCCACCGTGGCTGATGCCCTGGCGCTGATGAAGGAGTTCAAGATAGGCGGCATACCTGTTATCAATGATGACGGCGCGCTGGTGGGTATTGTAACGAACAGGGATCTGCGTTTTGAGACGGACTATTCGAGAAGGATCAGCGAGATAATGACCCCCCAGTCGAAGCTTATCACCCTCAGTCATCAGACAGACCTGGCTGCTGCTGCGGAGATCCTGCAGATACACAAAATCGAAAAGCTTCCCATTGTTGACGACAAGGGGAGGCTGAAGGGGCTGGTGACATACAAGGACATCACCAAGGCGAAGGACAGGCCCAATGCCTGCAAGGATGAGAAGGGACGTCTGAGGGTTGCCGCCGCTGTGGGAATTGCCCCCAACACCCTGTCGAGGGTTGAAGCGCTGGTTGGGGCAGGAGTTGACGCCATCGCCATTGACACGGCGCATGGCCACACCAAGAGTGTGATGGAGATACTCAGGGAGATAAAGAAGATCTTCCCCGGAACAGAGGTTGTGGTAGGTAACATTGGCACGGCCGAGGCCGCCAGGATGCTTGTCGACGAAGGCGCCGATGCAGTGAAGGTAGGGATAGGTCCCGGTTCGATATGCACCACCAGGGTTGTCGCAGGCGTAGGCGTACCGCAGCTCTCTGCCATATACAATGTCGCAAGGGCCATTGATGGCAGCGGTGTACCCGTCATAGCTGACGGAGGTATCCGCTATTCGGGCGATATTGTCAAAGCGATTGCGGCAGGGGCTGACTGCGTGATGGCAGGATCGCTCTTTGCCGGCGTGGAGGAGTCACCCGGTGAAACAATAATCTACAACGGCAGAAAGTTCAAGACATACCGCGGCATGGGCTCTGTGGAGGCCATGCAGATGGGTTCCAAGGACAGGTACTTCCAGGACATGGAGGATGACATCCACAAGCTTGTTCCCGAAGGAATTACGGCACGCGTTCCCTATAAGGGCACGCTGAATGAGGTGATCTACCAGTTCCTTGGCGGACTCCGTTCAGGCATGGGTTACTGCGGCGCACGTGACATATCAGCCCTCAAGAGGGAGGGGCGTTTTGTCAGGGTTACCAGTGCAGGCGTCATAGAGAGCCATCCTCATGATGTGACCATCACGCGTGAGGCGCCGAACTACAGCCGCAAAATAAACGAGTACTAATGATGCTCCGGCTTACCATAGCTTTTTTTCTCATGCTCGCAGTCTCATGCAACACCACCGTGAAGGAGCCTGACCGTATTGCCGTGGCCCGTGCCGGAGAGAGAACGCTTTACCTTGACCAGATACCTCCGGGGCTTGTGGTGAATGGGATGAGTGAGACTGACAGTATTTCGGCGGTGCACAGCTTCATCCGCCAGTGGTCGAGGAAGGAGCTTCTTGCCCTCAGGGCCGAGGAGAACCTGACCCCAGAATACAAGGCCGAGGTTAACAGGCAGCTCAACGAGATGAGGAACAATCTGCTCATCTACCAGTACCAGCAGCAGATGATTATCCAGAAACTCGATACCATGGTTACTGACAACGAGTTGCAGGATTACTATGTAAGCAACCTGAGTACCTTCACCCTTACCTCAAACCTGGTAAGGGCACTGTTTATCAAGGTGCCGGCAACAATGCCGGATATTGAGAAGATAAGGCAGCTCTACAGGTCATCAGAGTCGGCGGACATGAATACACTTGAGGATCTGTGCTACCAGTACGCACTTCGGTTTGATGATTACGATGACGAATGGATACCCTTCACACAACTGCTGCTTGAGGTGCCTCTCGAATCTGCCAACCAGGAGCAGTGGCTGGCGAGGAACAGTGGCGTGGAGCTTAAGGATGACCAGTTCGTATATTTTGTGGCCATCAGGGAATACAAGCTGCGAAACAGCGTTGCACCCTTCGAATACATACGGGGGCAGGTGAAGACGATTATTTTGAATAACCGCAGGAATGACTTCCTGCAAAAGCTTGAAGACGGTATTTACAACGAGGCGGTCAGGAACAGCACCCTGAAGGTCTATTAGAAGAGGGAGAAAAGAATGAAACTGAGATTTGGTATTATATGTGCACTGACGATTCTTGCCGGACAGACTCTGTCAGGGCAGCAGATTGTTGAATCCATCGTGGCCGTGGTGGGTAATGAGGTGATCTACCTCTCTGATGTCGAGGGGCAGGTGGTACAGCTTAAGGCCGAAAGAGATCCTACGCCCGTCGAAGAGCTGCGGTGCCGTGTCTTTGAAGACCAGATGATACAGAAGCTCTTTCTTGACCAGGCACGGATCGACTCCATCGAGGTGTCTCCGGAGAATGTGGAGGCAGACCTCAACAGCAGGCTCACTGAATATATAAGGCGTGCAGGCTCGGAGCAGGCGCTGGAGACATACTTCAACAAGAGCATGGCCGAGATCAGGAAGGATCTCCGGGAGATGCTCACCAACCAGTATATCGTGCAGGAGACCCAGGGAACGATAGCGCAGGATATTACGGTCACTCCCGATGAGATAAAGAAATACTTTAACACCATCCCGAAAGACTCGCTTCCGCTGGTACCCAGGAAGGTGCAGCTCAGCATCATCACCGTTGAGCCACCGGACATGGAAGCCAGCAAGGCCGAGGTGCGCCAGCGGTTGCTTGAGCTCCGCAGCCGCATCATCAATGGAGAGAGCTTCAGCACGCTCGCAATTCTCTATTCTGAGGATCCGGGAACAGCGCC
This sequence comes from uncultured Rikenellaceae bacterium, assembly GCA_963802145.1. GTDB lineage: Bacteria > Bacteroidota > Bacteroidia > Bacteroidales > VadinHA17 > SR-FBR-E99. The sequence goes on along the minus strand of CAWDHN010000010.1, from coordinate 34,731 downwards.
CAAGGGCGGTGAGACGGGGTATACCACCAGGGGTGAACTGGCTAAACCGTATGCAGAGGCAGCCTGGGCGCTGAAGAAGGATGTGGTCTCCAAGATAGTTGAGACTGAATTCGGATTTCACATCATCCAGCTTATCGACAGGAAGGGTGAGATGGTAAATTCACGCCATATCCTCATGAGGCCTAAGCTTTCGTCCGAGCAGACTGAGTGGGCAATACTTAAGCTTGACAGCATCGCCACCATGATTCGAACCGACAGTCTCACATTCCAGCAGGCAGCAATGAGGTATTCGTCAGATAAAGCCACCCGGGCCAACGGCGGCAAGATGGTCTCTGCGAACCCTTCAGAACGTGTCACCTGGATGACCCTTGACGAGTTGTCAAGAGAGGTCAACCTGGTGGTGCGTAATATGAAACTGGGAGATATCTCCGAACCCTTCCGGACAACAGATCCCAAGGGCAACAACATCTATTGCATCATACGGCTTGACGATGAGATCGCGCCACACAGGGTGAACATGAAAGAGGATTACAATTACCTTTCCGAGGCAGCGCTGAGGGACAAGCAGAACAAGACATACCAGGACTGGATCGCTGAAAAGATCAAAAGGACATACATTCGTGTGAGCGATGATTTCCGTGACTGCAAGTTCCACTATTCCGGATGGTTCGAATAGAAAAGATACTACTCCCGCGTCTCTTTTTTCTTCTCGCGGCATATCTCATTCTCCCGGCGGCTGTTGTGCTCCTGCCCCGTGAGGCCGCTGCGCAGCAAACCACTGTCCGCCGCAAGGTGGAAATACTTCATTCAGACTCCATGCGGTTTGACCGTACCAGTGGCCGTTCGAGCAACAGGCTGAACGGAAATGTCAGCCTGAAGCACAATGATCTGTTAATGGATTGTGACAGCGCCTGGTATTATGACGATACGAACCAGGTCTTCGCATTCAGCAGGATCCATATCTGGCAGGGTGACACCATACATATATGGGGGCAGTACCTTACCTACAACGGCGATACCGGGAAGGCTGTGATGACTGACAGCGTGGTGCTCGCTGATAACGAGATGCGGCTTTTCACCGAAAAGGTAGACTATGACGTCAACACACAGGTAGCCATTTATGACAACGGAGGACGGATCCTTAACGGTGACAACACTCTGACAAGCATAGTCGGTATCTATTATGCAAACCAGAAGATGCTGCACTTCCGCGACAGCGTAAGGATAGTCAATCCTGATTACGTGATGCGTGCCGACACCATGCGCTATAACACCTCCGATGAAATTGTCTGGTTCGCAGGCCCGACAGAGGCGGTTGGCGACAGCATCTATCTCTACTGCGAGAACGGCTGGAGCGATACGCGCAATGACATCTCCCAGCTGATGAAGAATGCGGTGCTTGACAACCGCGAGCAGCGCATCACCGGCGACACGCTCTGGTATGATGAAAAGAGCGGCGAGGGTGAAGGATTTGGCAGGGTGACTATCACCGACACCACCGACAATATTGTCTGCGGCGGGGAATATGCATGGTATGTAAAGCGGCCCGAGCGGTTTCTGCTTACCGGCTCTCCCTGGTTCACCCTCTTCTCCGATGATGACACTCTGACACTCAGGGCCGACACACTCAGGGCCATACCTGTGGCTGATACGGCAGGCATAAACCACAGGCTCCTCAAAGCCTTCTACGGATGCACCATTTTCAGTCGTGAGATGCAGGGACTGTGTGACTCACTGTCATATTCATTCCAGGATTCAGTGATCAGGTTATACAGGGATCCGATCGTCTGGTCGCGTGAGAACCAGCTGACCGCCGACTCCATCGCGCTCTTTACTAAGGACTCGAAGGCCGATCACATGGAGCTGTACAATAATGCGTTCGTGGTAAGTGAGGTAGACACGGCCAGGTATGACCAGATAAGCGGGAAGAACCTGTCAGGCTACTTTCTTGAAAACAAGCTGCACAGGATAAAGGTCACCGGCAACGGGGAGGCTATCTATTATGTGGTTGACGGCAATGCACTGGTGGGGGTTAACCGGGCGAGGAGCGCAACTATTGAGATATTCCTTGAGAATGGCAAGATTGCGGAGATATACCAGAACCAGAGTCCTGACGGGGTACTCGATCCTCCGTTGATCAAACCTGAAACAGACAGAAGGCTTGACGGCTACAGGTGGCATCCCGATTTACGGCCGGTCAGGCAGACAGTGGCTATGCCGGATGAAAAAAATCCTTTTGAGTTGACGGAACCGCGTGAACTGAAAGAACCTGATGAGATGAGGAAGCCAACCGAGCTCATTGATCCGGATTGATCTTACATAACAGACCTCCTGCCCGTCAAACAAAAAGCCCGGAGTTGGAAAAACACCAGGCTTTTTTAGTTTACTGTAGTTGAAAATGATTTTAATACTCGTCCTCATTAAAGAAAAAATCATCTTTTGAGGGATAATCAGGCCAGATATCTTCAATACTCTCGTAAATATCACCTTCATCTTCAATTTCCTGCAGGTTTTCTATGACTTCCATAGGGGCACCTGACCGTATGGCATAATCAATGAGCTCGTCCTTGGTTGCTGGCCAGGGAGCGTCTTCAAGTTTTGATGCTAATTCAAGTGTCCAATACATTTCTGAGAAAGTTAAAACATTACCCTTCTTAAAGTCCGCAAATATAAAATTATTTAGAATAAAAAAAGAGGGAGGGTAATTAATATGCAGATTATTTTGACTTTTTATTCGGCTGCCATTTAATCTCCTCTGTGCCAGACTCATAGGTCAGGCACCGGGTCAGCACGAACAGGTAATCTGACAGGCGGTTAAGGTATTTCAGCACATCCGGGTCGGTTTTTTCGGCTTCATTGAGGCGAAGAAGCGCGCGTTCCGCACGCCGGCAGACACAACGTGCGATATTGCACTGGGCCGCTGCGGGGTGGCCGCCGGGAAGGACGAAGGAGGTCAGTTTTGGAAGGCTGGCCTCCATTCTGTCTATTGACTTTTCAAGTTCCGAAGTGTCATCTATGGTGATGCCTTCGGGAACTTTTGCTGTGGGGTGGGTAGCGATGACGGTGCAGCATGACATCAGGACCGACTGTATGGTGATCAGTTCTTCCCTGGTGACGCATGACTGTTCTGCAGCCCGCAGCAGGCCAATCCAGGCAATAAGTTCATCGACCGTACCGTATGCTTCTATACGCGGGTGGTGCTTCGGGAGTCTCATGCCGCCGATGACTGACGTCTCTCCCCTGTCGCCGGTTTTGGTATATATCTTCATCCCAGGGAGTGAAGAATCACTTTTTATTTCTTTCTTACCTCTATGCGGTTCTCATTGATATAATCTGCCGACACCTCACCGTCCATCAGTTTGATAATGCGGTGGGCATGGCGGGCTATATCCTCTTCGTGGGTCACGACGATGACGGTATTGCCGTCTTCGTGGATTTTGTCAAGCAGTCCCATGATGTCATAAGAGGTCTTGCTGTCGAGGTTACCTGTCGGCTCATCGGCAAGGATTATCGAGGGGTCGTTTACCATAGCCCTGGCGATGGCCACCCTCTGGCGCTGGCCACCTGAAAGTTCATTGGGCTTATGTGTCATCCTGTCGGCCAGGCCTACCAGGTCAAGTACTTTTTTCGCGTGTTCCTCCCTCTCGTGGCGGGGCACTCCCGCATATATCAGTGGCAGTGTCACATTTTCGAGGGCAGTATATCTTGGAAGGAGGTTGAATGTCTGAAAGACGAAACCGATCTCCTTGTTGCGTATCTCGGCGAGTCTGTCATCCTCCATCTTGCTGACGTCGGTTCCGTTGAGAACATACTGTCCTTTTGTTGGGGTATCAAGGCAACCGAGGATATTCATAAGGGTTGATTTGCCTGATCCAGATGGACCCATGATTGCAACATACTCATTTCTGTCTATGTTGACAGAAACAGAGCGGAGAGCCCTGACTATTACTGAGCCTACCTGGTAATTCTTTACGATCTCCTTAATCTCTATGACCTTATCCATGCCTTTTTAGTTAAAGTCCCGAAATTAGTTGAAATTACTCTATTAATATGTTATGATCCTGTTATTTTTTGTTAATGCCAAATTCGGTATCGTCCCGGTGTCAGGCTTCGGAGGCAGAAGAGCACTCCGAAGCGGAATGTCTCAAGCGATGCCGGGGCTATTGGCGAAGGTGGCGGAGCATGCTGGGGCGGCGAGGTTGTCGGGATTTGCGGGAGTGGCGGCGGGGCTGGTTGGGCGGGCGGAGCTGCCGGGGCGGGCGGACTGCTGTGGCGGGCGGGCTGCCGTGGCTGGCGGGCTGCTGTGGCTGCCGGGGCGGGCGGGGCTAGCGGGGCTGCCGGGGCTGGCGGGGCTGGTGGAGCTGCTGTGGCTGCGTGCTGTCGGGACTGCCGGGGCGGTGGGGCTGCTGTGGCTGCCGGGGCTGCCGTGCGGCTGGCTGCGGGGCTGCCGGGGCGGGCGGGACAACCAGCGAACACCATGCGCTATACATCTCGCGGTTCATGTGAATATCATCCGCCACGATAATCATCTCCTCTCCCATTGCCCTGATGGTCCGGACATATTGTTTCAGGGCTTCGCCCCGATGGTTACCGTCGATGAATGCCAGAGAGACCTCTGTTCCCTCCTTCCTCAGCAGGTCGAGTGCAGAGCTGAACTCCATGTTCAGCACCTCTGCGTTGGCGGCGCCGTGATTGCGGAGGTTTTCGCGTGCTATTGCGGCCAGCGCCGGGCATCCCTCCACCGTCACCACCCGTCTCTCCGGTGCTGCCAGTGCCAGTGCCAGTGTGCTTATCCCCAGTGAAGTTCCCAGCTCCAGGATTATCCCCTGGCCGCCTGTCCCGGGGGCCTTTGTCCATGTCTCCTGCCCGGCTTCCTCGTGGTCCATGGCGGGCAATGGCGGGGGCATCCTGTACATGTCGTGGTGCCCGTTGGCCGTACCTGATTTTACCATGGTTTCTGCCATACGCTGTGATCTATCCCGCAGGCTCCCCGCTATCCGAGAAAGCAGCGCCGCCTGCCGCGCCGGCAATGCAGCGGTGGCAGCAATTTCGGAAACCCTCCGCTCCTCCCCCTTATGAACAGCTGACCCCGCGCCTAGGTCAGTGACCCTGACAGTACGCCTGTCAACGAGCATCTCCATCCGCAGCCTCTCAACCTCGAAAATAATCTGCGGGTCACCTTTGCCCTTTACAACCCTTGTCAGGAAGTCAAATACAAACGGACTGTGCACCCCGTGTCCTGCCGTGCTTCTGGCAGTCAGCAGGTGCCTGAGAAAGGCTTTTGCGGGATAGAGGTTCATTTCTTAAGGCAATGCATTTGAAAGCAGCCCAAACTTACGGAAAATCACCATGATTTATGCAGGCGAATTTACCCGCGGGCACAGCTTACTTAAGATTTATACCGGAAATTTAACTATTTTCGGTGAGTATCTTTTTCGCATTTCCAGATGTCTGAACTGCTTGACAGTGAGATAAAATTCCTCCCCGGAGTGGGCCCGAAGAGAGCCGAGCTGCTTGAAGCGGAGGCAGAAATCCATACATTCAGGGATCTAATCTATTACTTCCCATACAAGTATGTTGACAAGACCCGCTTCTACAAGGTGAGAGAGCTTGAGACCGACATGCAGTATGTTCAGATCAGGGGGAAGATCCGGCGTTTTTCAACCGAGGGTGGTGGCAGGGGCTCGCGTCTTACTGCTGATTTCTATGATGATACCGGGATGGTCCGGCTGGTCTGGTTCAAGGGTCATAAATGGGTCCTGAACACCTATAAGATTGAAAAGGAGTATATTATTTTCGGCAAGCCGACACTCTTCAGCGGTGCCTTCAACATAGTCCATCCTGAAGTGGAAGAGGTTGAGAAGCGTGAATCGAGGGTCTCCTCGGCGCTCGAGGCGCAGTACAGCACGACGGAGAAGATGAAGGACCACTTCCTTCATTCGAAGGCTATTGCAAAGCTGATGGCCACAGCTTTCTCGCAGCCCTCACTTCGCGTTGCGGAGACACTTCCCGACTCCATAACGAGGCAGATGAAACTTATGAGTCTCTCCGATGCGCTTTTTCGCATCCATTTTCCGGATTCGAACACAGACATCGAGAATGCCCGTTTCAGGCTCAAGTTCGAGGAGCTCTTTTATATCCAGCTCAACCTGCTGAGGTACAAGGGAAGCCGGACGAAGAACACGCGCGGGTTCCTCTTCTCCGTGGTTGGTGAGAGGCTCAATTCGTTTTACGCCAACAACCTGCCTTTTACGCTGACTGAGGCACAGAAGAGGGTCATACGTGAAATCAGGAGCGACCTTGGCAGCGGCCACCAGATGAACAGGCTGCTGCAGGGCGATGTGGGGAGCGGGAAGACGATGGTTGCGCTTATGAGCATGCTCATAGGTGCCGACAACGGGTTTCAGAGCTGTCTGATGGCGCCGACGGAGGTGCTTGCCATTCAGCATTTTAATTCAATAAGCCGGTTTGTGGAGGGTGTCAATGCCGGGGTGGCACTGCTGACAGGCTCGACAAAGCGGAGTGAGCGGACGAGGATAGAAAAGGGATTGCTTGACGGTAGCATAACCATTCTGATAGGGACGCATGCGCTGATAGAGGAGAATGTGAAGTACAATAACCTGGGGCTGGTGATCATTGACGAGCAGCACCGGTTTGGTGTGGCGCAGCGGGCGAAGCTCTGGCAGAAGAGCGACTGTCCGCCTCACGTGCTCGTGATGACGGCAACGCCAATACCCCGCACCCTGGCAATGACGCTCTACGGCGATCTTGATGTCTCGGTGATAGACGAGATGCCGCCGGGACGCAAGCCGATAAAGACTATGAGCTTCACCGATGCCGAGCGCGAGAAGGTTTTCGGGTTTATGCGCAGGCAGATTGAGGACGGGAGGCAGATATATGTCGTTTACCCGCTGATCAGGGAATCAGAAACACTTGATTATAAGGATCTTGAAGATGGACTGGAGAGCATGGCCCGTGCCTTCCCGCCGCCGCAGTACTGCATAAGTGTTGTGCATGGCAGGATGACATCGAAGGACAAGGAGATATCAATGAACCTGTTCCGCCGCGGCCAGGCGCAGATAATGGTTGCCACCACTGTCATCGAGGTAGGAGTTGACATTCCGAACGCCAGTGTGATGGTGATTGAGAGCGCGGAGCGGTTCGGACTCTCGCAGTTGCACCAGCTTCGCGGGCGGGTGGGCCGCGGCGCCGACCAGTCGTACTGCATTCTGATGACCTCGCACAAGCGGTCAACAGAGGCCTCGGAGCGCATAAACACCATGATAGCGACAAATGACGGCTTTGAGATCGCCGAGGCTGACCTGCGCATGCGCGGGCCGGGTGACCTTGAGGGGACGCAGCAGAGCGGCATGGCCTTTGACCTGAAGATCGCCGATCTGGGCAAGGACGGGCAGATACTCAACCTCGCTCGTTCGCGTGCCGGGGAGATCCTTGGTGATGACCCTGAGCTGGCCCGTCCGGAGAACCAGGTGCTCAAGGCGACGCTTCACAAGCTGTTCGGGAAGAAGTATTCGTGGAGCGAGATAAGCTGACAAAATAATGACTATTGTCCTTTATTAATTCCCTGTAATTCGTTAAAATTGCCCCTGCAAGATTTTTTTGATGCCGCAGGGAGAGACAATCACACACGAAGGACTGGTTTTGAGGGCACCGGGCAACGGTACTGCCGATGTCGAGATCATAACAGCCGAGGCCTGCTCAGGCTGTCATGCAAAGTCAGTATGTTCTGCCGGCAAGAGTGACACCAGGGTCATCACGGTGAAGAGCGAGGCCGCTCTCAATCCCGGCGACCATGTCACGGTGGTAATGCAGCTGTCGCAGGGTTTCCGTGCACTGGCGATAGGATATATCATTCCCTTTATTGTGCTTATTGCGGCATTTGTAATAACGACAGTTGCCGGAGCCGGTGAACTGGCCTCAGCGCTGTTGTCATTCGCAGCTCTTGGCCTTTACTATCTGGCCATCTGGCTGCTGAGAAGCAAAATTGGAGAAAAATTTGAATTCAAAATAAAGGTCTGACAGATGAGTTCCACTGTTTTATTGACGATCGCAATGTTGAGTGCACTGGGGCTGCTTGCCGCGGTGATACTCTATTTTGTGGCGCAGAAGTTCAAGGTTATTGAAGACCCGCGCATCGATCTGGTTAATGAGGTCCTTCCCGGCGCCAACTGCGGCGGATGCGGCTACACCGGCTGCCGGGCCTTTGCGGAGACGCTTGTGAAATCGACCTCCTTTGAGGGACTAAACTGTCCCGTGGGCGGTGCTGACACCATGAGCAAGGCCGCTGCCATCCTTGGCCGTCAGGCTCTGGCGGTGGAACCTAAGGTAGCAGTGGTTCGCTGTAACGGATCGCCCGATAATGCAGTGCGTACTTCTTATTATGACGGAGCCGTCAGCTGCCGGGTGGCACATTCGCTTTACGGCGGTACCACGGGTTGCCAGTTCGGGTGCCTCGGTTGCGGCGACTGTGTTGTGGCATGCAAGTTCGATGCCATGTATATGGATCCGCTGACCGAACTTCCGGTGATCCTTGACGACAAGTGTGTGGCCTGTGGCGCATGCGTGAAGGCCTGTCCGCGCAATATTATTGAGCTTCGCAAACGCAACAAGAAAGACCGCAAGATATTTATCTCGTGCGTCAACAAGGATAAGGGCGGTCCCGCACGGAAAGCCTGTAAGGTGGCTTGCATCGGGTGCGGCAAGTGCGTCAAGGTTTGCCCCTATGATGCCATCACCATGGTTGACAACCTCGCCTTCATCGACTCCTACAAGTGCAAGCTCTGCCGCAAGTGCGAGCCAGAGTGCCCCACAGGAGCCATCCTGGAGATCGGTTTCCCGGTGAGGGAGGTGAAGCCAGCCGAACCTGCTGAAGCAGGAACGAACTGAGAGAAACAGGAAAGTACCGGCAGAATCAACCCCGAACCGAAAGAGGCTGAGGCAAACTGATAGAAGCTGAGATAAACTGATAGAAAACTGATAGAAGTTGAGATAAACTGAGAAAAGCCGGGACAAAACCGGCGGAAATGTATCAAACTGACAATTGATTAACAAGATAAACTCACAGAAACGTGTTCAAGACATTCCCGAAGGGCGGCATCCATCCGCCTGAGAACAAGCTGACGGCTGACAAGCCGATAGTTGTCCTTCCCCTGCCTCCGCAGGTGACTGTTCCCGTCTCGCAGCATATCGGTGCACCCGCAACACCTACGGTGGAAAAGGGCGCAGCCGTAAAGGCCGGACAGATCATTGCGCAGGCGAAAGGATTTGTCTCCGCCAATATCCACTCTCCCGTCTCGGGCAAAGTCAGCAAGATTGACACCGTGGTTGACACAACGGGCTACAAGCAGACGGCGATGGTCATTGATGTCGAGGGGGATGAATGGGTTGAGACCATTGACCGCTCCGCAGCGCTGGTGCAGGAGATCACCATGACCCGCGAGCAGATCATCGAGCGGTGCCAGCAGTGCGGCCTTGTCGGGCTCGGTGGCGCCACCTTCCCGACACACATCAAGATGACCGTTCCGGCCGGAAAGAAGTGTGACATGCTCATCATCAACGGAGTGGAGTGTGAACCGTATCTCACCTCTGATCACAGGCTGATGCTTGAGAAGGGAGCTGAAGTGCTGACGGGGGCTGCAATAATAATGAAGGCGCTGGGTGTTGAGACGGTTGTGGTTGGCATCGAAGCCAACAAGCCAGATGCGATCAGTCACCTGACGGAGCTGGCAAAGGATTTCAAGGGGATAACCATACAGCCACTTAAGGTCAAGTACCCGCAGGGAGGTGAGAAGCAACTGATAAAGGCCTGTACCGGGCGTGAAGTTCCCTCGGGAGGGCTACCGGTAGATGTAGGGGTTGTGGTTCAGAATGTAGGAACCGCCTTTGCGGTCTATGAGGCCGTTCAGAAGAACAAGCCGCTGATGGAGAGAGTGGTGACGGTGACCGGTAAATCAGTAAAGAATCCCGGCAACTTCCGGGTACGCATTGGAACACCTGTAACGTCACTAATTGAGGCTGCAGGCGGCATGCCGGATGACACCGGCAAGGTGGTCAACGGTGGGCCCATGATGGGCAAGGCGCTGGCGATGACTGACGTTCCGGTTACCAAGGGCACCTCGGGCATTATCCTCTTTCCCTCCGGTGTCTCAAGGCGCGCCGAGGTTCTTCCATGCATCAGGTGCGGCAAGTGCTCATCGGCATGTGCCATGGGCCTTGAGCCGTGGCTGATCTCCGTGGTGTCTGAAAAGGCAATGTGGGAGAAGGCCGAGGCAGAGAAGATCACCGACTGCATGGAGTGCGGTGCATGTGCCTATACCTGTCCGGCGAAGAGGCCGTTGCTTGACTACATCAGGCTGGGCAAATCGACAGTGATCCGCATGGCACGCGAACGTATTACGAAATAGCACAGAAGCGATATGAATAACATCCTCAATGTCTCCCCATCACCGCATCAGCAGAGTCCTGAGACTACGCGCAAGCTGATGTACGGCGTGGTGATCGCCCTTGCCCCGGCGCTGGCAGCGTCAATATACTACTTCGGGATGGGGGCGATAATAGTGACCCTCACCTCGGTGCTCTCATGCGTCGCGGTGGAGTACCTGATACAGAAGTACATCCTGAAGACAAAACCTTCTATCACAGACGGCTCTGCAGTTGTCACCGGACTGCTGCTTGCCTTCAACGTGCCGTCGAACCTGCCGGTATATATTATTATCATCGGGGCGGTCATTTCTATCGGTGTTGCCAAGATGACCTTCGGAGGGCTGGGCAGTAATCCGTTCAACCCGGCACTGGTGGGAAGGGTTTTTCTTTTAATATCGTTCCCGGTGCAGATGACCAGCTGGCCGGTACCGTCAGGATTTAAGACCGGATATCTCGATGCCGTCACAGGCGCCACTCCCCTCGGTATAATGAGTGAAGGCATCAAGAACGGAGAGACGGTGGCAGCGCTGATGGAGAAGGTCCCCTCGCACATGCAGCTCTTCTACGGATATATGGGAGGCTCGATGGGTGAGATAGCCGCACTGGCTCTCATCATCGGGGGCATCTACATGATCTGGAGGAAGATCATTACATGGCACATTCCCGTTTCGGTACTTCTGACAGTGGCACTCTTCACCGGTATCCTCTGGCTGGCTGACCCGACAAAATTTGCCGATCCCGGTTTTCATCTCCTGACAGGAGGCATTATGCTCGGGGCAATATTTATGGCAACGGACTATGTAACATCTCCGATGACGCATAAGGGGATGATCATATACGGTATCGGCATAGGAGTCATTACAGTGTTGATACGAACATGGGGTGCATATCCCGAGGGTGTTTCCTTCGCCATTCTGATAATGAATGCTTTCGTACCATTGTTGAATATGTACATTAAACCGCCCAGGTTCGGGAAGGAGGTGAAGCATGGCTAAGATGCAATCATCACTGAGGAATATGGTTCTCTCGCTGACGCTGATATCGGTAGGAGCCTCGGCAGCCCTCGGTTTCGTTTATGAGATGACGAAGGCGCCGATCGAGATCTCGATGCTGAACAAGAAGCTGGATGCCATTAAGATGGTCGTTCCGGAATTCACCAATAATCCCAATGACGAGATGTTCATGCTCCCCACAGGTGAAGGAGACTCACTGGAGGTTTATCCCGCCAGGAACGGTGATGAGGTTGTCGGCTATGCCGTCAAATCCTACACCAACAACGGTTTCAGCGGTTACATTGGTTTCATGGTAGGCTTCACCCCTGACGGGGCGATTTACAACATCAATGTCCTTGAGCACAAGGAGACTCCGGGCCTTGGAACGAAGATGGTGCCTGACGGCACACCTGAGAAGCCCGAGTTCAAGGATCAGTTCAAAGGAAAGAATCCTGCCGAGTTCGCGCTTAAGGTGAAAAAGGACGGTGGACCGGTTGATGCCATCACTGCTGCCACCATCAGTTCGAGGGCCTTTTGTGAAGGTGTTCAGAGGGCTTACAATACAATTGAAAAGGGAGGTCTGAAATGAATCAGTTGCAGAATTTTACCAAAGGTTTTTTAAAGGAGAATCCCATCCTGGTGATGATCCTCGGCGCATGTCCTACGCTGGCCACCACCTCGTCGATGGTCAACGGGATTGGCATGGGGCTGGCCACAACGTTCGTTCTGCTGGGTTCGAACACCGTGATCTCCTTAATGAAGAATGTTATTCCCGACAAGGTGCGTATCCCCGCATTTATTGTTGTGATTGCCACCTTCGTGACGATTGTCGACCTCGTGATGCAGGCATATGTCCCGTCGCTCTATGAGACACTGGGAATATTTATTCCGCTGATTGTGGTTAACTGTATAGTGCTGGGCCGGGCCGAGGCTTTTGCCAGCAAGAACAGTGTCTGGTCATCTGTTGTTGACGGTGCCGGGATGGGGTTTGGTTTCACGGCGGCACTGGGGGTGTTGGGTGCGATCAGGGAGATACTTGGCGGTGGTGCAATTGCAGGGTTCAAGTTCATCTCCGGTGACGGCATTCTGGTATTTATTCTTGCCCCGGGCGCATTCATTGCCCTGGGGTATCTGATAGCCGTGGTAAACAGGATCAATAAAGCATAGGGGGGAAAGTCATGGAATACATACTTCTTATTATTTCGGCAATCCTTGTAAACAACGTCGTCCTTGCTCAGTTTCTTGGCGTCTGTCCGTTTCTTGGTGTATCAAATAAGGTGAGCACATCGGTTGGCATGGCAGGTGCCGTTACATTCGTTATGGTGCTTGCCACGATGGTTACATATCTCATCTACACTTACGTACTGATTCCCCTGGGGTTGGGTTTCATGCAGACCATCGCCTACATTCTGGTGATTGCTGCACTCGTGCAGATGGTTGAGATCATTCTTAAGAAGATCAGTCAGCCGCTGTACCAGGCTCTGGGGATTTTCCTGCCGCTCATCACCACAAACTGCGCCGTCCTTGGCGTGGCCATTCTTGTGATCAAGAAGGACTATAATCTTGCCGAGGGTATAGTATACGGAGCAGCGACGGCCATAGGTTTCGGGTTAGCGCTGGTGATACTGGCAGGCATCCGTGAGCAGCTTGAGCTGGCCGATGTGCCAAACGGTATGAAAGGAGCGCCGATAGCGCTGGTCACTGCAGGTATTCTTGCGCTGGCATTCATGGGATTCGCAGGACTGGTATAGTTTTAAAGGCGAGATGTTTGGAAGGCAGGTTGCCAGAATGATTCCGGCTATCACCTGCTCATTCAGGTTTCAAAAGCGGGAAAATATGGAATGCTGTTTGCTCGCATGATACCTCCCTGCCTTGTTGGGATAGTGCTATCAAGCCATAAAGTATAAAATGCCGTCTTCTCGCATGATGCCCCCTCCTGCCTTGCTGGTATAGTGCTATCAAGTCATAAAGTATAAAATGCCGTCTTCTCGCATGATGCCCCCTCCTGCCTTGCTGGTATAGTGCTATCAAGCCATGAAGTATAAAATGCCATCTTCTCGCATGATGCCCCCTCCTGCCTTGCTGGTATAGTGCTATCAAGCCATGAAGTATAAAATGCCATCTTCTCGCATGATGCCCCCTCCTGCCTTGCTGGTATAGTGCTATCAAGCCATGAAGTATAAAATGCCATCTTCTCGCATGATGCCCCCTCCTGCATCGCCAGGATAGCTCTTCAATGCGACAAAACCCGGTAGGTTGTTTTATCGCCTGATGTCCCTACCTGCGTGGATGGAACAGTATCTAAAAGTTTCAGAATACTGAATAGGTTGTCCCGGAATACTGGTGCAGCCCTCTTTTTTTTGAATCACTGATGGAGATAAAAGCCCGGTCCCGGGAAGTTAATTTTACATCACCACTCACTCCTGCTAACCCTTGTTCTCTTTGATAGTATCCAGAAGCAGGTTCTCCGGGTTGTGATTCTCTCACGGTAATTCACACAGACTGCGCCTGACACTCATGCAGATTTTGGTATATCAGGGTCACCGGACCAGGCTTTTTACTTGCCTGTCAACCCCGTTACCATAATTCCAGGTATACCATCCGGTCTGCCGTTCTCCGGGTTGTGATTCTCTCACGGTAATTCACACAGACTGCGCCTGACACTTATGCAGATTTTGGTATATCAGGGTCACCGGACCAGGCTTTTTACTTGCCTGTCAACCCCGTTACCATAATTCCAGGTATACCATCCGGTCTGCCGTTCTCCGGGTTGTGATTCTCTCACGGTAATTCACACAGACTGCGCCTGACACTCCTGTTGATTTTCCGCCATCATGGACACAGGAGGATGACTTTCTCACTTCATTTCAACCTTACTTTCCCCTCCCGGCTCCGGTGTGTGTCGGATGCGATTTCATTAATATTACCAGACTTTTTTGCCTCCGGATGCTATTTCATGGACATTTAGCGCTGTTTTCTTGGAGAAATCCTAAAGATTCTGTAAATTTCCATGTTTGCATTTTATTTCATCTTCTGTCAGTCCGTGAAAGTCGTTAAAAATCAACTTTCTGAAGAGCTTTCAGTGTGACTGACCAAACGAAGTATTATGCCTATACCGACCTGCCGGCGATAATTCATAGACCTTCATGCCATCTAACAATATGAAATTCAATTCTCAGAGTGAGGCTTCGCCATATGGAAGAAAAGAATCGGGGCACCAGTCAGCGGCGCGGCCTGAGAGACCAGATCCCGGTCACCAGGTCTCTCTGAACCCGGACCTCAGATAGTGATTCCCCCCGACGAAGAGGCCGGCAACTGGTTGTGCGTCCCATAGTGGAGAACCCCACGAGGAGGGCCGGCAGTTGGTTGTGCGCCCCATAGTGAAGCACCCCGACTAAGAGAACCGGCAACTGGTTGTGCGTTCCATAGTGGAGAACCCCACGAGGAGGGCCGGCAGTTGGTTGTGCGCCCCATAGTGAAGCACCCCGACGAAGAGAACCGGCAGTTGGTCGTACGCCACAATCCGGCCAGATCCTGGCCAGGAAGTTCATCCGGGTGGCAGTCTTCAGTTCCCGGGTGATTTGCAAACTGCAAACAGAGACACTAATAACATCAGCTCACATAATGATCTTCTATCATAATACCGGTACATCTGTCCCCATCGCTGAACTGAAGCCGGACACAGTAACCATCACATCTGCAGAAGATATGCTTGACTTAATCGGAGATGTAAGCTATACCGGATGCTCGAGGCTGATCATTCATGCCGGCTCCCTCAGTGGTGAATTCTTCGACCTGCATACGGGTGTAGCCGGTGAGATCCTTCAGAAGTTCTCTAACTACAGGATGAGGCTGGCCATTGTTGGAGACTTTTCGCACCTGACCAGCCGAAGCTGGCGCGATTTCATACGAGAGAGCAACAAAGGAAAAACCGTCTGCTTTTTGAGTTCGGTTGATGAAGCAATATCCGCGTTGATTAAGTAACTTTGGATATAAAGGTACCCGGTTCAAAGCTTTTGTGGGAATCTGCCCGGAGACCAGAATATTAACGGTTACTGCCGCAATTGTGAAACACTACAGGGCCCTGACCTGAAATAAAAAACTATATGGCTGAAAAGAACTTTAACACTGCAGAGAAATTCCTCCTGCTCGCTCATCATCCCGAGAGAGGGAGGTTTCTGATCCAGCATATTTACCTTCAATACGGTATTGCCGGGGCAATTCTGCTTGATCTTACACTTGAAGACCGCGTTGATATGGTTGACAGGAGATTGATTCTGAAGCCAGCCAGGGTGTCGGCAGACCCGGTCGTCAGTGATGTCTCCGCACTTATGTCGCAGTCAG
The DNA here is from genome assembly GCA_963802145.1 of uncultured Rikenellaceae bacterium. GTDB lineage: Bacteria > Bacteroidota > Bacteroidia > Bacteroidales > VadinHA17 > SR-FBR-E99. The sequence goes on along the minus strand of CAWDHN010000010.1, from coordinate 18,952 downwards.
TTAAGCCGCGCAGGGTTGATTACTGGATCAGAAGGCTGGGGAGACGCTACGGAAAATACAAACGGCAGATATTAAAAGGTCTGGCAGACAAACGAATAGTAAGGATTGAGGAGAAGAAGTTCCTTGGTTTTATCCCCTACAGGAAATCGTACCTCATTGAGAGCTACACCCGGAGCAACCTGATCCGCCAGCTCAGGAACGAGATACTTGCATACAGGGGCTCATCTTCTGACAATGCGGCTCTTGCAGGCCTGGTAAAGGCTTGCAGGATGCAAAGGATTCTCTCTACTGACCGTGATGAATTAAAGCAGATAAGGGAAAATTTGAAGAAGATGCTCAGTGACAGTCCTGTTTCTGATGTCGTATCGCAGACTATCAGACAGGTACATGCGGCAATTGTTACAAGTGTGACGGCTGCCATTGTTGCATCCACAGCCGGTGGCAGGCACTGAAAGTGTTCAGGAAATAACCAATAACCGATTCCCGTGAATAAGATAGCAGATGCTGAATCATTAAGAGAAAGTGATTCCGAAGATATGCGCGGTGGTGATTCCGGGAGCATGCGTGAAGGCAACTCGGAAACCCAGAGGGGCAGCGATGCTGAGGCAATGCGTGAGAGTCCGTCTGAGAACATGCGTGACGGCAATTCCGGTACCATGCGGGAGTCAGATTCCGAATCCCTGAGAGATGGTTCATCTGAGACGTTACGTGAAAGTGATTCGGGTTCATTACGAACCTGAATGAGTTGCTGCGAACTCAGGCCATCAGGCAGATTCGCTTCTGGAGGGCTTCTGCAAATCCAAACCATTCAGCAGGTTCGCTCTTAAAGCGCTTCTGCGAATTAAACCAACATACCAGGGTTGCACTTGCAGACAACGATCTAATTTGATTTGATCAACCTTGACTTCATTTAATCAGGACTTTTGCCAGGCGAGGAATCTTCAGTCTTTCCGTTGCTGCCAGATGCCTGCACCGGTAAAGTTTTCTCCGAAGGCTGGCGGAAATGGAAGGCACAGACTTCATGCATTCAGGCCACTCTAACCTCCTTGGGTAAAGCTTAATTCTTTATCATACTAAGAAGGAACTCGCAGAAAGCTTCGGCTTGAAGACCAGACGTTGTGACTATCAGTTCTTCATGCCTCCAATACCTCCTTCGTTAAAGCCTACCGGGTCTCAGAAAACTACATCTCGCAGATCAGACCTTGTGACCTTCAGACCTTCATGCCTCAGTTGCCTCGTTCGTTAAAGCCTCCCAGGTCAGAAAAAGCTTCGGCTTGCAGATCAGACCTTTTGGCATTCAGACCTTCATGCCTCAGTTGCCTCGTTCGTTAACGCCTCCAGGTCACAAAACATTTCAGCTCGCAGAGCAAACCCTCCTACCCCGGGAACAGGTTTCATGGACAAATGATTTCATCAAACCCCAAAAATATCGCTGCATATTATGATCACCGTAATTGTCGAGAGGGTGTTGCACGACAGTGGAATTCGTGTTGCCCTCAAGTTCCCTTATGACAGGGAGTTGGTTGATCTGGTAAAGAAGTTACCAGATGCCAGGTGGAGTGTCCGGCTTCAGTGCTGGCATATAGCCGAGGTTGAGAATTTGGAGAAAATCCTTCTGGAGTCTCTCAGTCGCTATGCTTTCATTGATTACTCATCTCTCAGAAGGCAGGATCTTGCCGGAAAGATAAGAGACATCAGGAACGACAGGGAACAGAAGAAGTTTGTAAGGAAGCAGTATTATCCGCCTCCGTCATCCCACCAGGGGAATGAGTCTCCCGGGACTAAGCAGGAACCAGGTCAGACTGTTCGGCTGAGCCCGATTGCAGAGGCTGACATAAACAGGTTTCACGATTGGCTGGATTCGCATAGGTATCCGTTCAACACGGTCAGGACTTATACCTCAATGATGGAAACATTTCTGAAGTTCGTCTCTCCGAAGGAGGCTCATGAATGTGATGCGAATGACCTGGTGAGGATGGTAAATGAATACATCCTGCCACGTGGACTTAGCTATTCATATCAGAATCAGCTTATCAGCGCTGTAAAGAAATTTTACAGGGAGATATGCCGGGAACGGATAGATCCGGGCACTTTCACCCGTCCCCGGGCCCGTCATAAGCTTCCCAATGTACTGAGCAAGGAGGAAGTAAAAAGGATTCTTTCGGCTCCGACGTCTGAAAAGCACAGGTTACTGTTAAGTTTGATTTACGGGTGCGGGCTTCGGCGCAGCGAGGTCATCATGCTTGAGCCGGAAGATATTGATCGTGACCGGATGCTATTGACTGTCAGGCAGGCGAAAGGCTTCAAGGATCGGGTTGTGCCGGTCTCAGGCAAATTGGTTGGGATGATAGACACCTATCTGGAGCGTTATCGTCCTGTTCTTTATCTTTTTGAGGGGCAGCATCAGGGTGACCGGTACAGTGCGACGAGCGTGGAGAAAGTTTTCAGGATGGCATGTCAGAAGGCAGGAATAAAGAAGAAGATCACTCTTCACGGTTTGCGTCACTCCTATGCCACGCATCTGCTTGAGGCAGGTACGGATTTGCGGTACATTCAGGAGTTGCTGGGACACAAGAGCAGCAAGACGACAGAGATTTACACACATGTCACCGAGAAGAGCATTCAGAAGATCCGCACCCCCTTTGACGATCTCTAAATATATCAATCCATACCCGTTTTGATGCTCAATATGCGATGCTTGCCGGCGCTCTTTTAATGATCTCAGTGAAAATCGCATCGGTACTACTTTGAAGATCTAAATGGCATGTGCAACGGAACCCCAATTATTGATCGGTTCGGAATTCGTTTCGGATCTAATCTGATAGTCAATAGAACATACATGACGGTAATTATAAACCATATATTTTAAGCATGTTGCATGTCCGGGTTGAAGTGACATTTTTAGGGCCCATAACAGAACTCCCGGAATATTCGCAAGCAAAAAATTTCTTGCATATAATATTCGGAACAGGTCTTATCGGAGATCTTTCTGATCATTCCGGCAGCAACAAACCAGGCTTACAGCAAACCTTAAGAAGATAAGATAACACAACATAAAAGTATTATCCTTCCATAAGCTCTGAAAACTGATGGAAACTCGCAGCGAACGGTTCTTCCCCCTCTATCTCAGGATGTTCATCAGGCCTGACAGTACATTTGACCTGATCATTGACAGAAGAAGCACCTTAAGGTTTGGATTTTTTGCGCTCCTTGTGCCTATCATCGGGTACACACTCTTTTACATCATGGCGTGGAATGCCGGGGGTTCCCCTTCGACTTTTAAGCCCTGGCTTTCAATTCCGGCGGAGGAATACTTCAGGTATGACATTTACCTTACTTTACCTGCATATTACATGGCCTGGCTGGGGGCATCATGCACTGTTTTTTTTATCTCGAGGCTTTTAAACGGAGCCGGTTCTTTTGAGAATATTCTGGCAGTGATCGGTTTTGGTATCGGGATTGCAACATGGAGTTCGATGCTCCATGATCTGACAGATGCAGTCCTTTCTACTCTGGGGATCATTGACATGAGGGAATATGAGAAGTTGCTGAATGAGCCCACCTTCTGGAGGTATCTGTTACTGACCCTTTACTCCATATACTTTTTATGGTTCATGTACCTGTTCACAATTGGCATCAGGAAGGTGCAGCGGTTCGGATGGGTTAAATCAGGATTTCTGGCATTGGCTGGGCTGGCAACTTTCCAGGTTATCTTATTTATTTTCATAAGGTAGGGAGCGATCAGCGAAACACCGGTGCAGTTTTGATCATTTAGTCCGTCTGCAGGCAATATATAATAAATAGCCGGGAATTAGTGAGAGGGTAATTTGACTGGAGAACATAAGGAAAATGAAAGGACAACTCGTCCAGTGTAGAACCGAATAGGACAGATTAGACGGGTCAGGACCAGACGGGACTGTCTGAGATCGGGCGGGATTGGAACAAATAATTGCAGATTGGATCATATTGCATCGGATCAGAACTTGCGGAGCCGGGCAAACTCAAACCAATCCCACTCAAATCCGGTTTCGGAACAAGACCCGAGGCAAACCGCACGCCAGTGATAATCACAATATTTTGAATAATTACACAGGTCAACACCTAACACAATCATAGAGTGAAACTTAAGTATCATATTTTTCTGGTTCTGTTACTGATCAGTACTCCAGGCTGGTCACAGGAAGTAACTGACAGCTTAAGGATATTGAGGGTGCTCACTTTCAATATTTACCACGGAGCGACAATGCATGGTGATTTTGATCTCGATTACATTGCGGAAGTTATTCATGATGCTGATCCTGATCTGGTTGCACTCCAGGAGGTTGATTTTCTCACCAGGAGGGCAAAGGGGTACGATTTAGCCACTGAGTTAGGGTGGAGGTTAAAGATGGCTCCTCTTTTTGCCAGGGCGATGCCTTATGATGGTGGCGAGTATGGTGAAGCGGTTCTGTCTAAATACAGTTTTGTAACGACAAGGAATGTCCCTCTCCCGTATACTGGAGGTCGTGAGCCCCGGGCGGCGGTGGAGGTTGTAACGGTTTTACCCTCGGGTGATACCATTGCATTTATAGGTACCCATCTTGATCACACCGGTGATGACACCGACAGGATATTACAGGTTAAAATGATAAATGAAGTCTTCACCCGGGGTCGTTACCCTTCGATTCTGGCCGGAGATCTTAATGCCGTTCCAGGTAGCGTTCCCATCGGTCTGTTAGAGGAGGTTTGGAGTAGTTCATACGACAAGGGTGCACCTGTTCCCACCTATCCGTCAGGCGATCCGGTCAGGAAGATAGATTATGTCATGTTTCGGCCGGCCGGGAGGTGGCGGGTCATTTCCAGGGAGGTCATACAGGATTCTATAGCCTCTGATCATTGTGCTTACCTGGTAGTACTTGAGTTATTATGAGCCTATGATGTTTTATCATTCTGCCGTATTTTCTAATGATTTAATTATTCTTCCGTGATTTAATTGTTCTCCTGGCGCGTTTATTAAGCTTAATTTCCGACCCAGTGACACCCGCGAGGCATATATCAATCACTCCAGCCTCCACAATAACTCCAAAATCACCCAAATATGCCTACCTTTAGTACACATATAAACAAGTTAGCGTACATAATAGATTGACAATATGATAATTGAATTCCCAAAATATGATTTTCCTAGCAGGCTTTTCAATTTCAACGACAATAATGAAATTGTATTTGACAACTATAGAAGTCTAGAGGGACATATCCGTAATCAACTGCGTAGTGAGAATTACAGTCAAATTCGTGATGGATTATCAAATGTGCTTTATTGGGGGTACTACCGTATTGGGTATGGAGAAACTCGAATTAAATTATTCAGAGATAAGGTCACTGAATTTCAACTCCAATCGTTTAAAATACTCTTAAAAAATAACGCAGCTAATCCAATAAATATAAAAAATATTGGAATGCCACAGTTCTCAGGCTTTTCATTCATAAGTAAAATATTAATGTTTCTTGATCCAACCAAAAATGTAGTTCTTGATAAAAAAATAATGGAATTAAAGGATCCTATAAATCCTGACAATCCCTTATCCAAAATACCATATTGTGCTGAAAAAGATACAGGTATTAGAATTACCAATGTATCCCAAGAATATTATAGGAAATGGTGTGAACTCTGCGGTTTTATAGCCAACCAGCTTGATGATAAACGTATTGCTGTTGATATAGAGAGAGGATTCTTTAAATTAGTTGAAGCGGGTAAGCTTAATTATGGTAGGCAAATAATAGCAAATTACGTACGCTAACAGGTCGGTATATGTCATTGGCTTCGTCTGGTTTTTGCGCGCCGGTCCGCCAGACTGGCACACCAAAACCAGTTGGTGCTTTATCGACCCGGCTTAGCGGCAAAAGCCGCCGGGCAAAAACCAGCCGGCCGGCCCCGCTCCCGCGGGGCGCTCCCCCAGGTGTCACGGTTTTTGCCAACGCGAGAATAAACAAACAACATCATATCCCTGCAACGCACCACGAGTGCAAAAACACGCGCCACCGCGACTCTGCGCCAACGCCACATACCGCCGAACGTTAGCATTAAGCCTATGTATACGCTAGAAAAATTATCACTAATCGCTTGTGGCTTACTCTTGAGTTTTTATTCATGCAGTCAACCATTAAGAGTGGGCTATCTAAACCTTAATGATTACTCAACCATATTGAATGATCTTAAGCAGAATGGCAATAGATCAATATATTATGGAAAACTTGATTACGAATCAATGCTTTATCTTGATCCAACTTCCTTTAAGGTTTTAAACAAAGTAAATCCTAGCTTTTTAAGAGAATATAACATAGACACTGCTAATATTTTTCATGAAGTGCCTGAAACTTATGTAAATGAATTGTCCACTAAATTCACCAGCATTGAGCAATTGATTTCAAATAGTGATTCTTTGAAGAAAACAATTCTCAGGCTTAAAAATGAAAATCTAGATAACAAGCCAAGTATGATAATAGACAATGATATCTACATAAAGGATCATCAAAAAGCTATTATCACAGTACGTCGTGGAAGCTGGAGCATCACTTACAGAGTCATTCTCACGGGAGAAAAACTAAGGTTTGAGGAATTGTATCAGGTTCTAGAATAAGGCCTAATGCTAACAGGTCGGTATATGCAATTGGCTTCTGCACCGCGAGAATCTTCTGGTCAAAATGAAAGAACTTCAATGGCGGTGCAGGCCGCCCCGGCTCCCGCCGGGGACTCCCTCCTGGTGTCACGGTTTTTGCCAACGCGAGAATAAAGTAATAACCATCACAACCCTGCATCGCACCACGAGTGCAAAAACGCGCGCCACCGCGACTCTGCGCCAACGCCACATACCGCCGAACGTTAGGTAACATGCGGGATAATTGTGTAAACATCAATGATTAAACGATAGTGGCCAAGAAAATAAACAATCCCAATAGCCTATTATCTGTTCCTGGGGTAGGTAAAAGTATAGCCGAGGATCTGCACATACTTGGAATTCACAATGTCAAAGATTTGGTAGGTCAAGATCCAGAAACCCTATACAATGATTTGTGCTCAGAATACAAAACAAAAATAGATCCATGTGTTCTGTACACATTCAGATGTGCAGTCTATTATGCTGAAAATAAAATCCATGATCCTGCCCTATTGAAGTGGTGGAATTGGAAGAACAAAGAAAAGTAGAACAGCACGTTACCTAACAGGCCGGTATATGTCATTGCCTTCTGTGCCGCGAGAACTTTCTGGTAAAGAAGGCCGTTAAGAGGTCGTGCGGCACAGGCCGCCCCGGCTGTCGCCGGGGACTCCCTGCTGGTGTCATGGTTTTTGCATCCTCACCTATCCGCCAGCCGCTCAAAGGCTCAACCTATCGGATGTTTGATCCTGCTCGCCGCGCCAGGCTGTATAAAGAATTAAAATGATAGATTCGTTACACTTACATTATAGCAAAAACACATGCCACCGCGAGGCGGACGGCAACGCCACATACCGCCAAACGTTGTGTGCCATGCTTCACCCCAAAAATGACCATTTCGACATTAATGACGTAAATATGACTTGAAGATGACGTACGGAGTAAATGATCAACATCATACCTTAGCTCTGCATCTCAATCCAAGAAAATGAAGAACAACGAATTGGCACAAAGGATTAAAATCCTAAGAAACAGAAAGGGCTTTTCTCAAGAAGACTTAGCCGAAGAAACAGGATTAAGTTTACGTACAATCCAAAGAATTGAAAATGGAGAAACTGAACCAAGGGGAGATTCTCTTAAAAGATTAGCATACAGTTTGGATGTTTCTCCCGATGAAATAAGCGATTGGGTTGTAAAGGAGGATACTGGATTTTTAGTAAGCTTAAATTTATCGGCTCTAGGTTTCATCATATTCCCTCTCTTGGGAATTTTAATTCCTTTGATAATATGGGTTTCAAAGAAAGATAAAATCAGAGGCATAAACGAGACTGCAAAAGACATCTTAAACTTTCAGATCACATGGACTATTCTTCTCTTTATTATTTTTATCGGAGTTGTGATCTATATGGTCCATGGATGGACCTCATATGGAGGTTTAAGTGCCTTAAGGATCAGTAAACCACTAGTAATAAACCTAATGCTTTATGGAGTAATGTACATGTATAATTTATCACTAATATTAATAAACGCATACCTGCTTAAGGATGGTAGAAAAACTTTCTATTATCCCAGAATTCCATTTTTAAGAAAATAAAGCACGATCACACAACAGGTCGGTATATGTCATTGGCGCTCCGCACCGCGAGAACCTTCTGGCTAAAGTGGATCGTTAAGTGGTAAGCGGTGCGGCCTGCCCCGGCTCCCGCCGGGGGCTCCCGCCTGGCGTCACGGTTTTTGCCAACGCGAGAATAAAGTAATAACCGCATAATCCTGCATCGCACCACGAGTGCAAAAACACGCGCCACCGCGACTCTGCGCCAACGCCACATACCGCCGAACGTTATGCGCAAGCTAATGTCACTTAGAATATTATGAAAGCTCTTAAACTCATTGGGCTGTTAAGTCTTGGATTCATACTTGCTCTTGAAGGATGTGGAACTATAAAAGTGATTTCAGATCCAAATGCGCTTAATATATGCAATTACGAAGAGTGTAACCAATGTGAAGAATGTAAAATAATACCAACATCAGGAAATTACAGGGACCTAAGACATGGTTTCTATTTTGACCCTATTGAAAAGAAATGTAAGTCAATATCCTATTCCTCTGGCGGAATACCTGCCCCCTTTAAAACTATGGAAGAATGCAAATTATGCTGTTGTTGTCAGGGGTATGTAAATGTCAATCTATCTTCAAAGGATAAACCAACCAAATAGCCAGCGCATAACAGGTCGGTATAGGTCATTGCCTTCCGGCCAGCACGACTTATGATAATTAAAACTTCGTTCTGTCAACTTAGCTGGCCGGGCTGCCCCGGCACCACCGGGGTGCTCCCGCAATGGTGTCATGGTTTTTGCATTACCTGAATATTCTGTGATCAAAATGAAATTCTGTGGTCGTCAATCTCGATGGCAAAAACCAAGGCCACCGCGACACAAGGCAACAGACCCATACCGCCGAACGTTAGGTACAATAGCGGCCAAATGATATTTAAAGGGTTAAGTGCTCTAATGACTAAATTGGGGGGCCAACATTTCCTCTCGCTGCGAAGAGACTCGCCAACCCGCCGTAACCTAACTTGTTCGGTACTAAGAAAACATAAAGAACCATTCTAGCACGACTCGCGAATCACCCCAACTCAGCTGCACTCCTCCGCTTCAACGGATGTGTAGCGGCTAGGTGAGTAGACAAGGAAACCTGTTCAACAATGCTCTAGTGAGATCTCTTCTGTTCCAACTCAACTTAAAAAGCCGCTACAGTACCTAACAAGTCGGTATATGCCATTCCCGCTCCGTACCGCGAGAGTCTTCTGGCTAAAGATGATCGCTGGGTGGACGGCGGTTCGGCCCGCCCCGGCTGACGCCGGGGACCCCCCGCTGGTGTCATGGTTTTTGCATTCTCTCCTATCCGCCAGCGACTCAGATGATAAGTGCTCTAATGTTCGATCCTGCTTGCCGCGCCAGGCTACATCTTGCGTCAAAATGAATAATTTGAGCCTTTTACTTTATTGCAAAAACTCATGCCACCGCGACTCCGCGGCAACGTCACATACCGCCGAACGTTACCACCAATTTTAAGTCAAATGCACATCAATAACTATTTAATAAATACTGAAAATCTTGATTCCCAAAGAATCCTAAAGGAATGGCGTTGGCTAGTTGGAGATATGTCTATTTTATCTCTTACAAAAGCAGGAGATCTACTATTGAAAGATTCAGATAATAAATTGTGGTTCTTAGATGTAGGTAATGGAAACACTAAATTAATCTCTAATAACTTTTCGGATTTTTTCAATAGAAAACTGAATGAAGATGTCATAAAAGAAGTTCTATTACCACATTTAATAGATAACCTGGAATCAAAGTATAGATTAAAATCCAATGAAGTATTTGGTTATACTCTATTGCCAATATTTGGTGGTCATTATGATAATAAGAATATGTATCCCCTTGATATATATGAACATTATGAACTCTGCGGTGAAATCCACCTCAAGATTAAAGATCTTCCCGATGGAACAACAATACAAATGAAAGTAATAGAATAAAAACTGGTGGTAACAGGTCGGTATATGCCATTGGCTTCTGCACCGCGAGAACTTTCTGGTCAAAATGAAAGAACTTCAATGGCGGTGCAGGCCGCCCCGGCTCCCGCCGGGGACTCCCTCTTGGTGTCACGGTTTTTGCCAACGCGAGAATTAAGTAATAACCATCATAACCCTACACCGCACCACGAGTGCAAAAACACGTGCCACCACGAAGCTGCGCCAACTGCACATACCGCCGAACGTTATGCCGCATGCACAAACATACCTACTTCTTGTCATTTCCTATAGCCTGAACCGTCATAACACCAAACAGCCCCAAAAGGGTATCTCCATCAATAAGATCTAAAAGCAGAAACTGATTAGCAATTAGAATTAACTGAAAAAATCATGAAAAAAAGGCTTCATCCTATTATTCCCATATTAGTTCTATTTATGTCTGTAATGCTGATCAGTGGATGTAGAAGGGAAATAAATAAAAATGATTTCCTGAGAAAAGTTCTATACAATCTTGAACAAATAAAATCTGCAAGATATTCTTCAACTTCTGGCGGAATTCCTTTAGGCAGGAAAGATACCTTACTTGCTACTCTATATACAGAAGAATACTTTAATCCGATTGATACGTTTATTGGTTCTAGTTTCTCAAGGATATACCAGTATGGAGAATCAAAATATGGCCTCGCATATGATGGAAATGCTCAGATATTTATGGATTGGGATCCAAATACTATTCGGATTGACAGCTTTCAAAATAATCAGCTCCCGTTCAGACCTATGCAAACGCCATTCTTCAACTATACAAAAAGTATAATAAAATACGCTCTGGAAACAAAAGACAGCACATTAACTGAAATAGAAGATTTCGGTGATTCTATTAAATTCAGTATTTATATTCCTAATAGAGTCGTTGAATTTATTGGAAAGGGCTACGTTATGGATAACCCATATCTTGCCAGTGAGGACGCATTTTCCAGCTATGAAATTTGGATAAATAAGTCTAATTATCTGCCCTTTCGTTATAAAAGAACAGTCCCTCATGAAACATCCTGGCTTATCAACAAAAACACTGAATTTAATATAGGTAATGTAGAGGATTTTGCAGCTTCAGATTATTTTCCACCTGACTATTCTATTGTAGGTCAACAAATAAAACAAAAAACAGATATGGTGGGTAAAACAGCCCCTGATTGGACGCTTAAAGATGTGAATAATAAATCAATATCATTAAGAGACCTCAAGAGCAAAATTTTACTTATTAAGTTCACAGGGATTGGTTGTGGACCATGTCATGCCTCACTCCCATTTACAAAACAGCTAGTAGAAGACTATTCGATTAATGATTTTGAAATCATAAGCATAGAAACTTGGAGCAGTGACATTGACTACATTAAAAGTTATGTTGACAAGAATAAACTGAATTACAAATACTTAATATCAACAGAAGAAATAAAAAACAGCTATCAGGTCACTGCAGTGCCAGCATTTTTCATCCTCGATAAAAACAGGATTATTAGAGAGGTAATCCTCGGATATGGAGAAGGAACAACAGACAAAGAGATTATAAATGCCATAGAGGAATTGATCTAAAGTCTTATAACACTATTGAACATGGCACTTAACCAAACAGACTGGGCTAATTCCGAGTCATAAACTTAATGTGCACGACGGCATAACAGGTCGGTATATGTCATTGGCTTTTCCGCACCGCGAGAACCTTCTGGCTAAAGAGGACCGTTAAGTGGTCGGCGGTGCGGCCTGCCCCGGCTGCCGCCGGGGACCCCCTCCTGGTGTCACGGTTTTTGCCAACGCGATAATAAACAAAACAACATAATATTCCTGCATCGCACCACGAGTGCAAAAACACGCGCCACCGCGACTCTGCGCCAACGCCACATACCGCCGAACGTTAGGCACAAGCGGTAGTTTTCCTGAATGGACTTTTCTGAAGTAAACCAATAATCTGGACCATTCGTAAAGTGAAATTAAGCCTTTCACCTGTATAACGAGTGTAACTGGCATTCAGACAAAAGTTTAAAACCAAGTAACCATACACCAATGAGCATCTACATACTTCCCTAGTGAATCAATTAATCCGCCAATGCCTAACAGGTCGGTATAGGTCATTGCCTTCCGGCCAGCACATCCAATGATAATTGAAACCTCCTTCCGAAAGCTAAGCTGGCCGGGCTGCCCCCGGCACCGCCGGGGGACTCCCTTCATGGTGTCATGGTTTTTGCACAGTCATTAATCCGCCAGCCGCTCAGAAAAATGTACCATAAAATTAATCCCTGCTCGCCGCGTCTGGCTGCATCTTGACTCAATATGGGGTCACTAAACTCTAGCTCGAGGGCAAAAACCCATGCCACCGCGATGCTACGGCAACAGACCCATACCGCCGAACGTTATGGCCAATTTCAGAACACCCCACCAACTTTGAAATTATATGAGAAAACAGATCCTATTATCCTTCGTGCCTAATAATCAGTTTTGGATGCAGTTCCAGGCCAGGGAAGAACTCAGTCCCAGAAAAGGTTATCGTTACTGATAGTTTAGTCTATTTCTCCTATGACAAAGAAGTAATATCCACAGAGTTGAAGTGGGACACACTCAACATAGTCACAACAAACCAATTTGCTTATTATCCTTTTGGCAAATACTTTTCAATTGAAGAATTCAACAATTCTCTGAAGTCATTCATTCTTGGGGTTGAACAGCAATATCCTTATAATGACACTCTACTCGATTTAAGAGTATTGTACAACCTTACATACAAAGACAGCAAGATTAAAGTCCTGTCTGATCCGGATAATAAAACAATAGAGATTGTATCTGGCAAAATACTTGATCCAGAAGTAGAATTTGTAAATGGATTTCAGGTTGGGATGACAAAAGCTGCATTCATTGATAGTCTATTTTCAATAAACCCGGTTGATTTCCCCAAAATCAAAGTAGTTGAAATAGAATCAGGCCTAATGGGAATCTGGCATTACTACAAATTTGAACAGGATACCTTAAAATCAATCCTACTCGATACAGATTATCAGTTTAATAAATAAACTGGCCATAACAGGTCGGTATATGTCATTGGCTTTTCCGCACCGCGAGAACTTTCTGGCTAAAGAGGACCGTTAAGTAGTCGGCGGTGCGGCCTGCCCCGGCTCCCGCCGGGGACTCCCTCCTGGTGTCACGGTTTTTGCCAACGCGAGAATAAAGTAATAACCGCATAACCCTGCATCGCACCACGAGTGCAAAAACACGCGCCACCGCGACTCTGCGCCAACGCCACATACCGCCGAACGTTAGCCACAATTTATAGCATATGGACACAAAACATTTGTTAACGATTACCCTGCTCATTATCCTGTCACATGTCACGCTTGGTCAGCAACAATTAAATAAAACACCTGCAGATAGAAATCCTTATGAAGAATACCGCAATATGGCCTTCAAGGTTACTCCAGTTGATCTTGAAATGAATCTACCTCTTGTTAACACCACAGTCTACGGAGTTATAATTGATTGGCCTATAAAGACCAATGTTGCAACAATAGTTGTCTTTTCAACAGGTGATGCCAGTGTGTACATAAAATCAGGTCAGATGTTTATAGGAGGATTTGCATATTCTGCCATACAAAGTCTTGCAAAAGAGATGATAGTAAGTGCTCAGGAAATATTATCCGAAACCAATAGAACAGATAATTTTGCCTTGCCAGATTCTGGTATTATTCAATTCTCGTTGCTAACAAACAACGGCATATTTGTGCATCAAGAAACAGAAGAAAGTATAGATAAGAACCAAACTCAATGGACTTCTCTATTTCTCAAGGGTAATCAGATTATTACAGAATACAGATTGATAACTCAGAATAAATAAACTGTGGCTAACAGGTCGGTATATGCAATTGCCGCTCCGTGGCGCGACAATTGAGTAACTAAAGAGGCGGTTTTGTGGCTGGCGCCACGGCCCGCCCCGGCTCCCGCCGGGGTCCCCCTGCTGGTGTCACGGTTTTTGCCACCGCGAGAAATAAGTAATAAAATTCGCTCTCCTACTGCGCAGTATACCTGCAAAAACTCATGCCACCGCGATGCTGCGGCAACTGCACATACCGCCGAACGTTATGCGCAATTGACTGTCACTGATGAATGTAATCCCGCAAAACAGATGAAAGTGAAACCTCTCCTACTCATCGCCCTTTTTATCTTGTTTGCTTGTTCAAACCTAAAGAACACTACTATAAGTGAACCCCATTTGCCTAGTAATCATATAGTGAATCAAGTCATAGCGGCAATAATTGAACTGGATTCGCTATCCTATGATAATGAATTATTAAATGAGTTCAAGAATATTAAGTTTTATAATCCTCATTTTGTTGATAGTCTGTGGATCCCCCCGCCTCCTGATGGGTTCTATTATGATGAAGTTCTTTTGAAATTTGACCCTCAAAATAAGGAGATACGGAAATCCGATTCAATATTCCTGAGCAAACAATCAAACACATTTAACAGGTATACAATCGCTGATTCAATCTGTAATAAGTTTCTACCTGAATCCAGTCACGTTTATCAATTCCATGTCCCCATCTTCTCATCAGATATGAAAACTGTTTTTATACAGTATTGGGAGGATTGTGGAGCTGGTTGTGGGAGGCAATTCACTTGCGTATTACGTTGGAAGGAAGCTAAGTGGGTTCTTACAGATAAATGGCTTAGCATAATTGAGTAGTAAGTCAACTACGCATAACAGGTCGGTATATGTCATTGGCGCTCCGCACCGCGAGAACTTTCTGGCTAAAGATGAACGTTAAGTGGTCGGCGGTGCGGCCTGCCCCGGCTCCCGCCGGGGACTCCCTCCTGGTGTCACGGTTTTTGCCAACGCGAGAATAAACAAAACAACTTCATATCACTACATCGCACCACGAGTGCAAAAACGCGCGCCACCGCGACTCTGCGCCAACGCCACATACCGCCGAACGTTAGCCACAATTTATAGCATATGGACACAAAACATTTGTTAACGATTACCCTGCTCATTATCCTGTCACATGTCACGCTTGGTCAGCAACAATTAAATAAAACACCTGCAGATAGAAATCCTTATGAAGAATACCGCAATATGGCCTTCAAGGTTACTCCAGTTGATCTTGAAATGAATCTACCTCTTGTTAACACCACAGTCTACGGAGTTATAATTGATTGGCCTATAAAGACCAATGTTGCAACAATAGTTGTCTTTTCAACAGGTGATGCCAGTGTGTACATAAAATCAGGTCAGATGTTTATAGGAGGATTTGCATATTCTGCCATACAAAGTCTTGCAAAAGAGATGATAGTAAGTGCTCAGGAAATATTATCCGAAACCAATAGAACAGATAATTTTGCCTTGCCAGATTCTGGTATTATTCAATTCTCGTTGCTAACAAACAACGGCATATTTGTGCATCAAGAAACAGAAGAAAGTATAGATAAGAACCAAACTCAATGGACTTCTCTATTTCTCAAGGGTAATCATATTATTACAGAATACAGATTGATAACGCAGAATAAATAAACTGTGGCTAACAGGTCGGTATATGCAATTGCCGCTCCGTGGCGCGACAATTGAGTAACTAAAGAGGCGGTTTTGTGGCTGGCGCAACGGCCCGCCCCGGCTCCCGCCGGGGTCCCCCTGCTGGTGTCACGGTTTTTGCCACCGCGAGAAATAAGTAATAAAATTCGCTCTCCTACTGCGCAGTATACCTGCAAAAACTCATGCCACCGCGATGCTGCGGCAACTGCACATACCGCCGAACGTTAGCCACAATTTTAGATAATTCCCTCATGAACAGAACACTTGCGATTCTACTTTGTATCGTATCTCTGGCATTCATTTCGTATGTCCTGTACGATAAAAACAAACCTTATGATGGTTACCTTTTCAAGCCAGTTATGTATAGGTTTGAAATTTCCGATAGCATTATTCTTGAAAATTTTAGACTTGTAACCGATTCCGTATACCTTAACTCGTTTATAGCCAACGAGAACCTAATGACTTTATCTAGACAACTGTTTGATTCAACAATAAAACGTTACTCTATAAATGATTTTACAAGAGATTATGATTTATTTCTCATTGACACTATCCAATTATCCCAAAACTTAGAATGGGAGATTATTCTCAAGAAAAGCAAACATCCTTTTGTAGATTCAGATTCGTTGAGATTATCTTATAAGACTGAGATGTTCTATAGAACCATAAGTAATCCTATAAATGGTTCTTCCTTATACAAAATTGCAGAGAAGAAAGAAAGTAATGAGCCTGGTTTTCCATGGGATTATGAAATGCACTCAGTCTTTCTAAAAGACTCAACATTAATAACATTTGCCAGAAGTGTTATTCAGAGTGATATCGTACTTGAAAATGAGGGACCGCAAGAGTTTGGAAACTATAGGGTAACGTATTATGAGATAATAAATGGTTGTGCTGCCGGATGGTATAAAGAACTTATTACGTCAATCAAGTAATAAAACTGTGGCTAACAGGTCGGTATATGTCATTGGCTTTCCGCACCGCGAGAACTTTCTGGCTCAAGAGGATCGCTAAGTGGTCGGCGGTGCGGCCTGCCCCGGCTCCCGCCGGGGACTCCCTCCTGGTGTCACGGTTTTTGCCAACGCGACAATAAACAAAACAACATCATAATCCTGCATCGCACCACGAGTGCAAAAACACGCGCCACCGCGACTCTGCGCCAACGCCACATACCGCCGAACGTTAGCGTGCATGCATTGCCACAGCCTCATAAATGCAATATTTATGGCAGTAAAGCCAGAAATTAATAAATAGTTGAAGTGAAAATGAAAGGTGGTCTATTATTCATAATCCTAGTGATTTTAAGTGTGCGGTGCAGTACCGAAAGGGAGAAAGAGTACTTCTATGATAGTGGTGAGCTTAAGAGTAGGCTAACGTTTCCTAATAAAAAAGACACCTTAAACTATTATCAGAATGATTTTCATCTAACAGGAGAAAAACAATGTAGTTTCTATGTTAAAGATGGAGAATTAGATGGTGATTTTTACATGTATTACAAAACAGGCAGATTGTCAGATAAGGGCAGATTCCTTAATGGACACCCTGAAGGTATTTACCGACAATTTGATACTATCGGAAGGCTAATAAGGGAGTCATATTTCGTGAATAATAATGAAATCCTCTATTCTGAGGGTTTAGAGTCAAATGACGAGAAGTATTTCAAGCAGTTATTTCATGTCGTTTTAAATGATACTATTTATCCAATTGGTGCCTTGGTTTGGAAAGGCGACGAAATTCAAACTGATTTAAGTCATTACGCAATTCTTATTGGAGAAGATACATTGAGCAGTTCAAATTATTCGCTTCAGCTGCATATCCATACAGTTGAAAAATCGGTAGATAAGTATGAAATAACCTTTGGTAAACCAGATACTGAATTAGAGTTTGACGACATTGATACTAGCTTTTCCTCAAAAAGCCCCGTGATTAGTTTGAATAACCTTAGACTGCATCACGGACATAACAGTATTTTCGGAAGAATCTATGTCTATAGCAGTGATACGTCATCATTCTATGTTTACAAAGACGTTTACGTAAATAAAAAAGAAGATTCCAGAGTGAGTAATTAATTCCTCATGTTAAAACTTACTTTGGAAGACATCACTTTGAGCTATGGCTGCCAATGTGCTTTGAACAATAATAAAATGCACGACACGCTAACAGGTCGGTATATGTCATTGGCTTCCCGCACCGCGAGAACTTTCTGGCTAAAGAGGACCGTTAAGTGGTCAGCGGTGCGGCCCGCCCCGGCTCCCGCCGGGGACTCCCTCCTGGTGTCACGGTTTTTGCCAACGCGAGAATAAACTAATAACCGCATAACCCTGCATCGCACCACGAGTGCAAAAACACGCGCCACCGCGACTCTGCGCCAACGCCACATACCGCCGAACGTTAGAGGCAATGCGCAAACAGAAATGACAATATGATGATTTCACGGTGATTACTTATTTGATATCTTTGTACTTGATGGAGACAAATCGTGAGATACTAGAACTTATTAAAGCAACTGCATGCAAATTTTTGCCTGATGCTGAAGTAATGCTATTCGGTTCTCGCGCAAGAAGAGAAGCTGCCTCTGACAGTGATTTTGATGTTCTTGTAGTTACTTCCTTAGATCTGTCTCCCAAGCAGAAACTGCCCCTTAAAACAAATATCAGAAAAGAGCTCCTCAAAGCGGGGATCAGATCAATATCCTAATTCAAAGTAAAAAAGAGGTTAAGAAGAAGAGAAAATTGCCTGGTCACATTATTAAGAATATTCTCAATGATGCAATTCTGCTATGACCAAGGACAAGGCTGAATATATCAAGAATTGGCTATTCAGGGCAAATGAGGACATTGCCGTAATTAAAAGCCTTGTGAATGCAGGTGCTGAATATTGACACTAGCAGTATCTGCTTTCATGCTCAGCAAGCATCAGAGAAGTTCCTTAAGGCATACCTGGCTTATCATGATGTAGACTTTCCAAGAACACATGATCTTGACTTTCTCCTTCTTGAATGTCAGAAAATTGATAAAGAAGCTTTTCAGATAGATTTTAAAAGCCTTACAGATTTCGGAGTTAGTATAAGATATCCTGACGACTTTTATATCCCTGATGAAAAAGAAGCTCTGGAGTATAGTGACACTGCTATTTCGGTTAAAGAAATCGTTGAAAGGTTAATCAAGTAAACAGCACTGCCTCTAACAGGTCGGTATATGTCAT